>NZ_CP096431.1:0-3610954 GCF_054161285.1 Arthrobacter sp. D2-10
CGCAATACGCCTGTAAGGCTTGCGTTCAGCGCAGGCCAGGTAGTGCTCGATGCTGGTACAGGCGAAGACGCGCAGGCTTCGGAAGCGATTGAAGCAACGCTGGATGGGGACGACATCACCGTCGCTTTCAATCCGCACTACCTGAGCGAGGGTCTCGGCGCCTTCAGCAGCAAATTCGTACGTTTCTCCTTCACGACTCCGCCGAAGCCCGCTGTTATCTCAGCTCAGGAAGAAGCTACCGGTGAGGACCGCGAAGACTACCGATACCTGCTCATGCCGGTGAGGCTACCCAACCAGTAGAGTCGTGCCCGCCCCCAGTCAACCGAACCATGGAGGACACTATGCACATCGGCCTGATCGGTCTCGGAAAAATGGGGTACAACATGCGGGAGCGGCTTCGCTCATGCGGTGTTGAAGTAACCGGGTATGACCGGAATCCGGATGTCTCCGACGTCGCCACCGTCGATGACCTCATCGCTGCTCTGCCTACGCCACGTGTTGTCTGGGTCATGGTGCCGGCGGGCAGCATCACGGACCAGGTCATCAGTGAGCTCGGAGAGAAGCTGGCTGAAGGCGACCTCGTCATCGATGGTGGAAACACGAAGTTCAGCAGCGACCAGGAACACAGCGAAGCGCTCGCCCCGAAAGGCATTCACTTTGTCGACTGCGGGGTTTCCGGTGGTGTCTGGGGACTCGAGAACGGGTATGGCCTGATGGTCGGCGGCGCTGAGGCCGACGTCGAACGTCTTATGCCAGTGTTTGACGCGCTACGCCCCGACGGAGCACGCGAAGAAAGCTTTGTTCACGTAGGTGAGACAGGCGCCGGGCACTACGCGAAGATGGTGCACAACGGCATCGAGTATGGCCTGATGCAGGCTTACGCGGAAGGGTATGAACTGCTCGAAGCGAAAGACATCATTAAGGACGTCCCCGGTACCTTCCGGGCATGGCAAAAAGGCACCGTCGTACGATCCTGGCTACTGGACCTGCTGGTCAAGGCACTCGAGGAAGATCCCAAACTCAGCAATGTCGGTGCGTACATCGAAGATTCCGGTGAGGGCCGTTGGACCGTTGAGCAGGCTATCGCCAACGAAGTGGCAGCGCCCGCGATCACAGCAGCGCTCTTTGCACGCTTCAGTTCACGCCAGGAAGATGCACCCTCGTTGAAGATGGTGGCCGCGCTGCGGAACCAGTTCGGCGGCCACGCGGTGCGACCGCCCCGGAATTCCGCATGATTGAGTCGCGGTGTACGTCCAGCATCTCTCTCTGACAGATTTCCGCAGTTATTCGCAGCTTGACGTGGCGCTCGAACCCGGCGTGACGGTGTTCGTAGGCCCAAATGGAGTCGGCAAGACCAATATCGTCGAGGCCATCGGATACCTGGGGTCCCTGTCGTCGCATCGCGTAAGTACGGACAAGCCGCTCATCGCCTTCGATGCCGAACGGGCGCTGGTTCGTGGGCGGTTGGTGCGTGGGGCGCAGGCTACGAGCGTCGAACTGGAGATTAACGGAGACCGCGGTAATCGTGCGCGGATCAATCGTGCGAACCCCGTGCGCGCGCGCGATGCTGCCGGCATTCTCCGGACGGTTCTGTTCGCGCCCGAGGACCTCGCATTGGTGAAGGGAGATCCCTCCAATCGTCGGCGGTTCCTGGATGACCTCATGGTGCAGTTGGTTCCGCACCACGCGGGCATCAGGGCAGATTATGAGCGTGTGTTGAAACAACGCAACGCCCTGCTAAAGTCCCTCCGCGGAGGCAGACTGTCCACTGCCCATCAAGCGACGCTCGAGGTATGGGACCAACATCTGGCGACGGTCGGATCCCAGCTTCTGCACGCGCGCCTCGCGGTTTTGACCAGACTTCTGCCGCACGTCCAGAAGGCCTACCGCGAGCTGACCGACGGCACCAAGGTTGCCAACGCAGTGTATCGTTCGTCCCTCATCGGCCCCTTGCCCGACGACGACGGCGAGTCGGCGCCGACTGCGGAAGATCTGAGTACTCTCTCCGTCGATGAGATTACCGAACGGTTTTTGGCAGCGATCGCTGAACAGCGCCGACGCGAGACGGAACGCGGGATTTCCCTTGTCGGCCCGCATCGCGACGAGGTCGAGTTGATGCTCGGTCGAGCGCTCGTCAAGGGATACGCCTCCCACGGCGAAACCTGGTCCATGGCTCTCGCGCTCCGTCTCGGTTCGTACTACCTCCTCAACGATGACGACCAGACGCCGGGTTCTTCGCCGGTGCTCATCCTTGACGATGTCTTCGCTGAACTCGACGCTGACCGCCGGGAACGGTTGGCGTCGGTGGTGGCCGGTGCTGAACAGGTCCTCGTGACAGCAGCGGTAGGTGACGACGTGCCAAGTGCGCTTGACGGACGGCAATTCTCGGTCGTCCCGGGAGGGTTCCGTGAAATACCGGCCTGAAGACGAA
Organism: Arthrobacter sp. D2-10; assembly: GCF_054161285.1. Taxonomy (NCBI): domain Bacteria; kingdom Bacillati; phylum Actinomycetota; class Actinomycetes; order Micrococcales; family Micrococcaceae; genus Arthrobacter; species Arthrobacter sp. D2-10. The sequence goes on from NZ_CP096431.1 coordinate 2,432, forward strand.
GCCGCCAAAGCCCACGGTAGACCGACAGACAACGACGCCGGCAGCGTGTCGCCTCCCGATGGATCCGACACTTCTGGTCAGGACGCACCGCGGTTACTGCTGAACCGGCTACGAAACGCGTCCGCAGCGCGAGGCGATCTTAGAATTCCGGCCGCGCGCCGCCGTCGTACTGAGAGCACATCGCGTCGCTCCACGATCCAGGATTCCTATTCCGGACGCGATCCGCAGGGGGTCGGCGCGGTCTTCGGGCGTCTCCTGAGCGAACGCGGGTGGAATTCTCCGGTGGCCGTAGGATCAGTGATGGCGCGATGGGCGGAGTTGGTGGGCCCGGACATCTCCACGCACTGCACCCCGGAGAGTTTTCACGAGACCACGCTGCTGGTGCGGTGTGATTCGACCGCCTGGGCGACACAGCTCCGGCTGATCAGCCCCGACCTCCTCAAACGGTTTGAGAGCGAGCTCGGACCCGGAGTAGTCACGGCAATGAAGGTCGTCGGCCCGTCCGCTCCATCCTGGCGAAAGGGTGGTCGATCGGTTCGTGGGCGTGGGCCCCGGGACACCTACGGGTAACCCTCCTGATCGGGCTGCTTTGGGTCTTCGATGAATGCCGTACAGCGCCCAGCGGACCCCAGTGGACGTATACGCCCCCACGCGACCCCCTGCTGTGAGCTTAAATGGCGGTTTATTCACCGCCAGGGGGCAATTGGCGCGGTGTTGTGGCAGCGTGCACGGTAGAATGGGAGCCGTGGGCATTCCTTTCCGGGATGCCTTCATTCTGAGACTAGGCAACACTAGGACAACAAGGAGTCGACAGCGTCCGTGGCTAACGACAACGAAGTGGAATCTGCCGGCATGCCGGAAAGTGGTTCCGGCGCACCAAAGGGTTACGGCGCGAGCGACATCACGGTCCTGGAAGGACTTGAAGCGGTTCGCAAGAGGCCCGGTATGTATATCGGGTCCACCGGTCCGCGCGGTTTGCACCACCTCGTATACGAGGTTGTGGATAATTCTGTGGACGAAGCCCTGGCAGGCTACTGTGACCATATCAAGGTCACGCTGCTTGCCGATGGTGGTGTACGGGTCATAGACAACGGGCGCGGCATCCCCGTCGACATGCATCCCACCGAGGGTAAGCCCACCGTGGAAGTGGTCATGACCATCCTCCACGCGGGCGGCAAGTTCGGTGGGGGTGGATACGCCGTTTCCGGTGGCCTCCACGGTGTGGGTATCTCCGTCGTGAATGCGCTTTCCTCCAGGGTTGACACGGAAATCCGGCGTCAGGGACATGTCTGGCGGCAGTCCTTCGAAGAGGGCGGCAAACCGGTCGGTCAGCTGGAAAAGGGCGAAGAAACCGGTGAGACCGGAACCACCCAGACGTTCTACCCGGACGCGTCGATCTTCGAGACCGTTGAATTCGACTTCGAAACCCTTCGGGCACGCTTTCAGCAGATGGCATTCCTCAACAAGGGCCTGAGGATAAGCCTTGTGGACGAGCGCGTTCCCGAGGTGGAAACCGAAGAGATCACGGACGCCGCGCATGCCGAGGCGGAGAAGTCCGAAGAGAACAAGCACAGGCACGTTGAGTACCTCTACGAGAACGGCCTGCTGGACTACGTCAAGCACCTGAATTCGTCGAAGCGCGTGGACGTCATTCATGAAGACGTCATTGCGTTCGAGACGGAGGACTCCGACCGCTCCATCGCTGTGGAAGTGGCCATGCAGTGGACTACCGCATACTCCGAGAGCGTGCACACCTACGCGAACACGATCAACACGCATGAGGGCGGCACCCACGAAGAGGGGTTCCGTGCCGCAATGACGTCCCTGATCAACCGTTACGCACGCGAAAAGAACATCATCAAGGAGAAGGACGACAACCTTACGGGTGATGACATCCGCGAAGGGCTCACCGCCGTCATCTCGGTCAAACTGTCCGAGCCCCAGTTTGAGGGTCAGACCAAGACCAAGCTGGGTAATTCCGAAGCCAAGGGCTTCGTGCAGCGCGTTGTCACCGACCAGTTGGGTGACTGGCTGGAGCGGAACCCCGGTCCTGCCCGCGACGTCATCCGCAAGTCGATCCAGGCCGCGCAGGCCCGCTTGGCTGCGCGCAAGGCGCGCGAGTCCACCAGGCGCAAGGGCCTGCTGGAGTCCGGCGGCATGCCGGGCAAGTTGAAGGATTGCCAGTCCAAGGATCCTTCGAAATCGGAGATCTACATTGTGGAGGGTGACTCTGCGGGTGGGTCGGCTGTGCGTGGTCGTAACCCGGAAACACAGGCAATCCTGCCGTTGCGCGGAAAAATCCTGAATGTTGAGCGTGCCCGGCTCGACCGCGCACTCAGCAACGCAGAAGTCCAGGCGATGATCACCGCGTTCGGCGCGGGTATCGGCGAGGATTTCGATGTCGAGAAGGCCAGGTATCACAAGATCGTCCTGATGGCGGATGCCGACGTCGACGGGCAGCACATCACCACGCTGCTCCTCACGCTGCTCTTCCGCTACATGCGTCCGCTCATCGAGAACGGCTATGTCTATTTGGCGCAGCCGCCGCTGTACCGCATCAAATGGTCCAACGCTCCGCACTCCTATGTGTACAGCGACCGCGAGCGGGACGAGACCATCAAGATGGGTCTGGCCAACAACCAGCGGTTGCCCAAGGAAAACGGCATCCAGCGCTACAAGGGCCTTGGCGAGATGGATTACACCGAGCTGTGGGAAACCACCATGGATCCGGATAACCGGACCCTTCTGCAGGTCACCATGGACGACGCCGCCGCAGCTGACCAGATCTTCTCGGTGCTGATGGGCGAGGACGTCGAGTCGCGCCGCAACTTCATTCAGCAGAACGCTAAAGACGTACGGTTCCTCGACATCTGATCGATGCCGAACTGACATGGCCGGTCGAGCACCTCTCAATGACCGGTTCCTGACACGCCTTCACGAAATGGAACGAACTAGATGAGTGACGAAGTAACGCCTGAGGTTCCCGGGGACGAAACACCCGTCGAGGGTGCGGTGTTGACTGACCGCATCGAGCAGGTGGACCTGCAGACAGAGATGCAGCGGTCCTACCTCGATTACGCCATGGCGGTCATTGTCGGTCGGGCGTTGCCTGATGTCAGGGACGGCTTGAAGCCGGTTCACCGCCGCGTCCTGTACGCCATGTTCGACGGCGGTTACCGGCCCGACCGCTCATTCAATAAATGTGCGCGCGTGGTTGGCGAAGTCATGGGTCAATACCACCCGCACGGTGACACCGCGATCTACGATGCGCTGGTTCGTCTGATCCAGGACTGGACTATGCGGTACCCGCTTGCGCTTGGTCAGGGAAACTTCGGGTCTCCCGGAAACGACGGCGCGGCCGCACCCCGGTACACCGAGACCAAGATGGCTCCGCTGGCCATGGAGATGGTCCGTGATATCGACGAAGAAACAGTTGATTTCCAGGACAACTACGACGGCAAGAACCAGGAACCCACTATCCTGCCGTCGCGGTTCCCGAACCTGTTGGTCAACGGCTCTTCAGGTATTGCCGTAGGCATGGCCACCAATATTCCGCCGCACAACCTGCGTGAGGTGGCGGACGGTGTGCAGTGGTACTTGCAGAACCCGCAAGCGAGCAAGGAAGAGCTGCTTGAAGCTCTGATTCAGCGCATCAAGGGTCCGGATTTTCCCACCGGTGCACAAATTCTGGGGCACAAGGGCATCGAGGATGCTTACAGAACCGGCCGTGGATCCATTACCATGCGTGCCGTGGTCAACGTCGAGGAGATTCAGGGCCGCACCTGCCTGGTGGTCACTGAACTGCCCTACCAGGCGAACCCCGACAACCTGGCAATCAAGATCGCCGACCTCGTTAAGGACGGCAAGGTTTCGGGGATTGCGGACCTTCGGGATGAAACGTCCGGACGTACGGGACAGCGTCTGGTGATTGTCCTGAAGCGCGACGCCGTCGCCAAGGTTGTGCTGAATAACCTCTACAAGCACACGCAGCTGCAGGAAAACTTCAGCGCTAACATGCTCGCCATCGTTGACGATGTTCCCCGTACGCTCAGCCTCGATGCGTTTATCCGTCACTGGGTTACCCATCAGCTTGAAGTCATTGTCCGCAGGACCCAGTACCGGCTCCGCAAGGCTGAAGAAGCCGCCCACATCCTGCGTGGGTTGCTCAAGGCGCTCGACGCGCTGGATGAAGTGATCGCGCTCATCCGCCGGTCCTCCACCGTGGAGGACGCACGCAACGGTCTTATCGGCCTGTTGGACATCGACGAGATCCAGGCGCAGGCAATCCTGGACATGCAGCTTCGCCGCCTGGCGGCTCTGGAACGCCAGAGGATTCAGGATCAGCACGCCAAGCTCGAAGCTGAAATCACCGAATACAAGAAGATCCTCGCCTCCGAGGTGCAGCAGCGCGAGATCGTCTCGACGGAACTGCAGGAAATCGTCGACAAGCACGGCGATGACCGCCGGACCGAGATTCTCATGGGCTATGACTCCGACATGAGCATGGAAGATCTCATCCCTGAAGAGGAAATGGTTGTCACCATTACCCGCGGCGGATACGTCAAGCGCACACGGAGCGACAACTACCGCCAGCAGGCCCGCGGCGGCAAGGGCATACGCGGCGCGCAGCTGCGCGGGGACGACGTCGTCGAGCACTTCTTCGTCACCACCACGCACCACTGGCTCCTCTTCTTCACGAACCTGGGGCGTGTGTACAGGGCGAAGGCCTACGAGCTCGTCGAGGCAGCTCGTGATGCGAAGGGCCAGCATGTAGCGAACCTGTTGGCATTCCAGCCTGACGAGACCATCGCTCAGGTACTCGACCTCCGGGACTATCAGCAGTCTCCGTATCTGGTGCTTGCGACTAAGCGGGGACTGGTCAAAAAGACACGGTTGGAGGACTACGACACCAACCGATCCGCCGGCGTGATCGCCATCAACCTGCGTGACGGTGATGAACTGGTGTCGGCCCAGCTGGTTTCGGAGAACGACGACATGATGCTCGTGTCCCGGAAGGGACAGTCGCTGCGCTTCAGCGCCACGGACGAGGCGCTGCGTCCAATGGGAAGAGCGACGTCAGGCGTGACCGGAATGAAGTTCCGGCCGGACGACGAGCTCCTGGCAGCCAATGTCGTGAGCGACGACTCCTATGTCTTTATCGTGACCGAGGGTGGCTTCGCGAAGCGAACCAAGGTTGACGAGTACCGTGTCCAGGGCCGGGGCGGTCTTGGTATTAAGGTTGCGAAGCTCGCCGAAGTGCGTGGAGACCTCGTGGGGGCGCTCGTCGTCCAGGAAGAGGATGAGGTCCTCGTCGTCATGGGCGGCGGTAAGGTTGTGCGCTCCGCCGTGGCGGGCGTTCCGGCAAAGGGACGCGACACCATGGGTGTCATCTTCGCAAAGCCGGATAAGTCCGACAGGATCATCGCTGTCGCCCGCAACACCGAGCGGGGGCTGACGACAGACGACGAGTTTCCAGTCATGGGAGTGGATGACGCGTCACCTGCGCCGGATGGCGGAGATGAAGTACCGTTGTCGTCAGAAGAAACGGCTCAGCCGGCGGCTGAGCCAAGCGATATTGGAGGTTCCGAGTGAGTTCTGCCAACTCAAATCCGCGCGCTGCTGCGGGCAGTGCCGTGCGGTCATCAGGCGGAGGACCTCGGGTCAATCCACCGGCTCGGCCACCTCAGCGGCCGGCATCTTCAGGAGCACGGCCTACCGGCAACAGACCGGGACTGGTGAAACCTGCCCCGAAGGCGAAAGCCCGTAAAGCGCGGTTGCTTGTCAGCAAAATCGACCCCTGGTCGGTTCTGAAGATGGCGTTCCTCCTGTCCGTGGCGCTGGGCATTGTCACAGTCGTCGCCGCGATTGTGATTTGGACAGTGCTGGATCTGACGGGAATTTTCGATCGGGTTAATCAGCTGCTTGGTGAGATCGCCGGATCCGAGGGAGCCGGCTTCGACCTTCGACAGTTCGCGTCCCTTGGACAGGTTGTCTCCTTCGCGACGATTATCGCTGTGGTGAACGTTGTTCTGTTGACCGCCCTGGCAATGCTGGCGTCCGTGCTGTACAACATTTCGTCCACTCTTGTGGGCGGTATCGGTGTGACCCTTACGGACGACTGAGTGCACACAGGTCCTCAATTTGTGGATCGCTGAGGGCCTGCTGTAAAGTCGTATCTCGGCCCGATGAGGTACGGGGGCGTATAGCTCAGGCGGTTAGAGCGCTTCGCTGATAACGAAGAGGTCCCAGGTTCAAGTCCTGGTACGCCCACGGATCCTGAAACCGGCAGGAAACTGCAAGTGAGGAGCACTGTGAAGAAGTTGCTGGTAGCGGCAGCCGCTGTCGCAGGAATCTTCGCTTACAAGCGGTGGCAGGAATCCGAGAAGGAAAAAGAAGTGTGGAGCGAGGCGACCGATCCGGTCGAGTGAAGTTTCGCTTCACGGATCAGGTATACTGATCAGGTTCCGTTTTACGGGGGCATGGCGCAATTGGTAGCGCACCTGCTTTGCAAGCAGGGGGTTCGGGGTTCGAGTCCCCGTGCCTCCACCGTAAGAGGAAGGGACCCCAGCTAACTGGCTGGGGTCCCTTCCTTTTTATCTGAAGTTGTACTTTCAGGACCCGCTCTCACCGGCTCGAGTAGCCTCGCATCCGCCGCTAGCGATGCGCCGTAGCCGACCTCGCAGCGCGCGCGGTGTGTACGGCGCGCAGGACCTTCGCCGGGTAGTAGATGGACATGAAGATCAACATGGGGATCTTCAGCACTCTCTTGTCGATCTGATGTGCGCGGTAGGTACGGTCGAAGCGCGTTACGTAGTACCGGTAGTCCTTGGGAGAGTTCTCAAGGCGTCGGGCGGACATACCACTGATCATCCCGGGTATGTATCGGATGACCAGGTCCCGTTCCGCCAGATGCAGGGAGATATCGATGTCCTCATGCATCTCATCCTGCTCGTCGAGGCAGGTATGGCCGCGGATCTGTTCCCAGGCCGTGCGGCGAAGCGCCATGTTGGAACCGAACAGGAAATGGTACTGGTTGCGCGCGAGCTTCAGAACAAGCTGGCGCATCTTGTCGTCCGCCTTAAGACCCCAACGCCGCATCGGCATGTCGTAATAGACCACTGGTCCCGTTGCGGCCGCCACTTTCGGGTCGCAGAACCCTGCCTGTACCGTTTCCACCCAGTCCGGCTCAAGGACAGAGTCAGCGTCGATTCTGCCCAGCACATCTCCGGTTGCATGATCCAGACCGAAGTTCCGGGTGGGGATCAGCCCCTGAATCTCGTTCTGCTCCAGCAGGCGGATGGGACTCTCCGGATACTCCAGCTGCATCTGGCGGACGATCTCCGCGGTGCGGTCGGTGGAGCGGTTATTCACGACCACAATCTCGTGAGCCGGGAGGGACTGGTAGATAGCGGCAATGAGGCACTGGCGAATAACGCCTTCCTCGTTGTACGCCGGAATCACAATCGACACGGACGGCTTCGCGGGGTGCACGGCCGTAAATCTATCACCAGCCAGCCGACGTCAGGCGGGAAGCAACGAAAAAGCGGGAAAGATCCGCCCATCGGTGGATCTTTCCCGCTTGAAAGTGGGTCGGTGCGACCTAGACAGCAGGTCCCTTCGGTGCGCCCGCGGCGTCGTCGTTGGACTTCTCCGCGGCGCGATCAGCGGCTTCCTTCATGTCGACGACCGCTTGTTTCGCTTCGTCATTGTGAGCGACGTCGGCCACTGGTTTCGGTTCAACCGGGGCCGGCGTCTTCCACGGGTCTTCCACCGGCTGCGAAGCACGCCAGACGGCGATGCCGGCTGTCACAGCAGCGGCGATGATGCCGACGATCAACCAGCCCTTGTTGCCTTGACTCTTCTTGCTGCGCCGGAGGTCCTTCGCAGCACGCTGAGCTGCAACGACGGCGGCCTTCTGATACTTCTTCACGGCCTTCTTGTCACCGGTAACCCTGGTGACCACACCCGCCACACCTGCCGGGACGGTTGCAGCGGCAAGAGAGCGGGACGCAGAGTCCGCAACATCCCCCAGGCGGTACGAGACGGCCGGGATGTACTCGGTGACTACGCGGTCACGTGCCTGATTGATTGCAGGGGTGGCACGGTCCAGAGTCTCCTGGATTCGTGGACCGGTTCCGTCGACGATCTGGTTGAAGCGCGGCCCTACACGATCTAGGCTCTCCTGGATCCGAGGTGTAACGACCGCGATGCCCTCATTCAGGCTCTGTGCCGCCCGGTTCACGCCTTGCTGAATCTTCGGTGCGGCGGTTTCAATCCCTCGCTCGATGCGTGGAGCAACCCAGACCCTGGCTGCATCCACACGCGGAGCGGCCCAATCCCGTGCCGTGCCGACGCCCATCAGAACGTTGTTCTCGAGCGTTCGGACAACGTGTTCGGATTTCTTCACAACTACCTCCCAGGGATAGTGACTGTTCTTAGTCAGCCTACGTGTTATCTGGAGTTACGTGCTATCCGCTCATTCATTTCACAGCATTTTCACTGTGCGCGGAACGCGGTACTTCCAGCTAAACCGCTAGCCCTGCGTGGAACAATGGAGCCCATGACAGCAATCGCTACTGCACACGCAACTATCCATACCAGCCTCGGTGACATCAAGGTAGAGCTTTACGGCAACCATGCGCCGAAGACCGTCAAGAACTTTGTTGGGCTTGCCACCGGTGACATCACCTGGACTCACCCGGCGACGGGTGAGGAGACCAACGCCCCCCTGTACAACGGGACAGTCTTTCACCGTGTTATCCAGGACTTCATGATTCAGGGCGGCGATCCGCTGGGCCAGGGAATCGGTGGCCCGGGCTACCAGTTCGATGACGAGATCAACCCCGATCTCGACTTCACCACTCCTTACAAATTGGCGATGGCCAACGCTGGAATTCAGGGTGGACGTGGTACCAACGGCTCGCAGTTCTTCATCACCTCGGTTCCCACCACGTGGCTGCAGGGCAAGCACACCATCTTCGGTGAGGTGAAAGATGAAGCGTCACGAGCCGTCGTCGATCAGCTCAACGCCATCCCAACCGACGGTCGTGACCGACCGCTCGAAGACGTCGTCATCAGCAGCATCACCATTGAGCAGGTCTAACACCGCATGACCTATGGACTCCCGGCGGACCAGCCGGACCAGGACGTTCCCGTATGCCCACGTCACCCCGACAGGGTGAGCTATGTGCGGTGCCAACGGTGCGGCAGGCCTGCCTGCCCGGAGTGTCAGCGTCCGGCGGCCGTCGGGATCCAGTGCGTTGACTGCGTTCGGGAGGCGCAGCGAAACGCTCCGGTTTCCAGGACACTCTTCGGCGGAACCGTCCGGCAAGGACGCCCCCTCGTCACGTTCTCGATCATCGGCGCCTGTGTGGCGCTCTTCGTGGCCCAAATGGCGCTACCAGGGGTGACCGATGCGCTCGCGTACGCGGGCATCTACACCTCGGAATTTGTATCGCCGGAGCCGTGGCGCATGGTCACGGCTGCCTTCCTGCACTCCACGGGATTCCTGCTTCATATCGGTTTCAACATGTACGCCTTGTGGATTATGGGACAGGCCCTGGAACCGCTGTTGGGCAGAGCCAGATTTCTCGCCCTGTACTTGATCGCAGCGTTCGGCGGCTCGGTTGCAGTGCTTCTGCTCACCAACCCTCTCCAAGGCGTTGTAGGGGCCTCAGGAGCCGTCTTTGGGCTGTTCGGCGCCATGCTGATCGTGCAGCGGCGACGCGGTGGTGACGTCCGGCAGTTGGTCGTGTTGATAGCAATCAACACCGTTTTAGGTTTTGTGGTGCCAGGCATTTCCTGGCAGGCCCACCTGGGTGGTCTTCTCGCAGGAGGCGCCGCCGCAGCCATCATCGCCTACACGCCGCGCAGTCCTAGGCGTTCCCTGATTCAGTGGGCCGGTCTGACCGGCCTGACACTCGTGCTGGTTGCATTGACCGTTGTAGGAGCCAATCTGGTGGCCTCGCCGTTCTAGTTTTCCACAGGGCTTATCCACATCGGGGAAAACTTACACACATGTAATTCCACAGGTGTGGATAAGCAGACTCCCGAATTCACACGAAAAACACTGAGCGTGGAGTCGAAGTTACGCACAGCTGTGGAAAACTCGGTGCACAACGTGTGTATTACCCAGCGGATGAATTCCATTCGCCATGGAGGTTGCCAGGATGTCCCACGCGTGCGCGTACCGATGTGACTAGCCAGTACGAAGAGCGGGCAGTTAAACGCAAAGAGGCGCCCTTAGAGGGCGCCTCTTGTGGGTCTCGTCTCCCTGGGTGCTACCGCCAGCGCGTCGTCATCAGGAACCCGACAATCGCAATTCCGAAGCCGATGAGGATGTTCCAGGACGCAATCTCGGGGATCGGGAACCGTCCTTCGGAGATGTAGTACACCAGAATCCACAGCAGGCCGAGAATCATCAGCCCGAACATCACCGGCTTGAACCAGACAGGGTTCGGCTTCGGCTCCGCAGCGGCACGCGTCTGTGACTCGACCTGCTTCTTGCGGGACTTCGACTCGGGCACGGATCCTCCTAGACGGTGGGCTGCTAACCCAACCACTGTGTTTGCGGTCATACAGGCTCGGAAAGCGACGATGACACCGGTTATCCTGAAATGAGGCTATTGTCATCGGCACCGTTCTAGCTGCCCATTCTAGCTAATGAACCGAGGCCACAACGCCCGGCAGTAGATCCGTAAGCAGGGAGAAGGTTTGAGCAACCTCGGCGGCGGTATCGCGGTGACCCTCCGTGACCGTTCCCATCGCATGCCCGCGGACCGGCACCGGCGTCGTGGATTCCTTCACATCGCAGCCCAGGTCTTCGGTGAGCTTCTCATTACCGCAGGTGTGGTCCTTCTGCTTTTCGTGGCTTGGCAACTGTGGTGGACCAACGTCGAATCCAATGCAAAGCAGGATCAAGCGGTAGAGCAATTCTTCTCAGATCTCGGTGAGGGAAGCACTCGTCCGGAGCCAGCCCAGGGGCAGGAACCCGTGGCACCTGAGCAGGTGCCGGTGATGGATGGTCGAGCGCAGGGTGAGACGTTTGCGGTCATCTACATTCCGCGTTTCGGGGACAATTTCACCCGGCCGATAACCAGCGGCGTAACGACGGCGGTTCTCGACAATCTCGGTCTCGGACACTACCCGGAAACAGGTATGCCGGGCGTCGTTGGCAACTTCGCGCTGGCCGGCCACAGGCAGACGAACGGGGCGGTGCTGGACAACATCCACACTCTGGTCCCGGGCGACCGGATTTATGTCCAGACGCAGGACGGTTACTACACCTACATCTATCGGAACACGCAGATCGTGCTGCCTGACCGCGTTGATGTGCTTGCGCCCGTACCCACCCGACCGGAGAATGAGCCTGCAGAACGGGTTCTCACTCTCACGAGCTGCAACCCCCGCTTCGGTGCAGAGGAAAGGATCATCGCCTATGCGGTGATGGAGACCTTCCAGTCCCTGGACGCAGGACCGCCGACAGAGATCGCGGCACAAGTCGCTAAAATTGCCGAAGGAGCCGCCTGATGTACGCCTTCATCTTCCGCCACCTCCCCGGTCCGCTCTGGCTGCGGGTCATCTGGTCCATCCTGCTTTTCGCCGCGGCCCTGACGGCACTTGTGAATTGGGTATTCCCCTGGCTCTCCCAGTTCAGCCCACTGACAGATTCAACGATTGGTTCCTGATCATGAACAGCCCCACCCGCATCCTGGTTGTGGATAATTACGACAGCTTTGTGTACACCCTTGTCGGCTACCTGCAGGAGCTCGGCGCGGAAACAACGGTTGTACGGAATGACGACGTCACCCTTGAGGAGGCGATCGCCCTGGCGGAAGTGCGCGACGGCGTGCTGATTTCTCCCGGGCCGGGCGCTCCAGAAGAAGCCGGTGTTTGTATTGACCTGATCAAGTGGTGCGGTGAGAACAACAAGCCGATGCTCGGGGTCTGCCTGGGTCATCAGGCACTCGCCGAAGCGTACGGTGGTTCGGTTACGCACGCGCCGGAACTGATGCACGGCAAGACGTCCCTGGTTGAGCACGATTCGACCAATGTCTTCCAGGGGCTGAACTCCCCCCTTACGGCGACCCGCTATCACTCGCTGGCCGCGGTCGGTGACGTCCCTGGTGAACTGCGTGTCACAGCGCAAACGGCCAGCGGGGTCATCATGGGTCTGGAGCACCGCTCCGCTCCCCTGTGCGGCGTGCAATTCCACCCGGAGTCCGTGCTGACCGAGGGTGGCTATAGGATGCTGGGCAACTGGCTTGAGCAGACTGGTCTCGCCGGCGCGGCGGAGCGGTCAGCTACCCTGAGCCCGCTTATTCACCAGCAGGTCGGATCCTGACCCTTCCGGAGTTGGCATTTTACGGGTCGTTATTCCCCTGCCCCTGACCACGCCCGCGTCCCTGGTTCCCGGGTTCTTCTTCCTCCTCAGGGGGAGGCGGCGCAGCGGTGGTGGGAGCGGCAGGTGCCGCAGGCTCTGCGGCGGGAGGCTCAACGGCTACGTAGATCACTACCTCACTGCCCGGTGCGACGTTGGTGTTCTCGTCCGGTTCTTGCCGCACTACAAGCCCAGGCTCGACGACGGCGTTCGGCTCCTCTTCGATGCGCGGCACCAGCGCCCGGGTGGGATCTTCGAGAATAGCCACGGCTTCATCTCTCGTGAGACCGACGACTCGCGGAACCGTCACCTGGCCAGTGGAGAGCACCAGGTTCACTTCCGAGTCGGCAGGGACCGAAGAACCCAGTGCCGGCTCGGTTGCGATGACCCGACCGACCGGAACCGTGGCGCTATTGGTTTCGCTGACACTCCCCCCGCGCAGACCGACCGACTCGAGCGCGTCCCTGGCGGAGGACTCCGTCATCTGGAAGATCTCTTCCGGGATGGTTCGGTTGGCAGGGCCCTTGGATATCTGCAGCGTCACCAGCGAATCAGGTTCCACTTCACTGCCCGCGCTGGGGTCGGTGCCGATTGCAAGGCCGGATTCGACCTCATCGTGAAAGGTCTGTTCGACCTGCGGGCGCAGGCCCACAGCGGTAAGCGCGTTACTCGCATCGGTTTCGGTCATGGAATCAACATCCGGCACTGACGTGAGTACCGGCTCTTCCGGTTGGGCATTGAGGATTCCGAAGTAAGCAACGCCGCCGGCAGTCAGCAGCAGAGCCAGCAGCACGAGCAACACTGCAATCCAGCCTCGACGCCGCGAGCGCCGCCGATCATCGGCGTCATGACGACTCTGCGCCGCATGAGCCGCCGGGAGCGAGCCGGTTTCTTCGTTCACTGCCAGGGAATCCGCTGCGATGCTGCCGCCCGCCGGCACCTTCGCCAAGGCCCTTGTCTGTGGGGCGTCGTCGTCGTCCGCGCGTGGCGCGACCGCGGCCATTGCTTCAGTCGGAGCGGCTTGTGCACCGGGCCGAATGCCCTTGCGCGCATCAAGCAACGCCGATCGGAAATCGGCTGCGGTTTGGAAGCGATGTGCTCGGTCTTTCTCAAGCGCAATGTGCAGCACGGCTTCGATTGCCGGCGGGATGCTTCCGTTGATTTCCCGGGCAGGAGTGGGCTTCTCCCTGACGTGCTGGTAGGCAACCGAAACAGGGCTGTCCCCAATGAAGGGCGGTCTTCCGGTGAGCAGTTCGTACAAAAGGCAACCCGCGGAATACAGGTCACTACGGGCGTCGACGGTCTCCCCGCGTGCCTGTTCCGGGGAGAGGTACTGCGCAGTGCCGATCACTGCCTGAGTCTGTGTCATGGTGGCCGCGGAATCGGCAATCGCGCGTGCGATGCCGAAGTCCATGACCTTTACCTGGCCCTCCGGGGTAATCATCACATTGGCAGGCTTGATGTCCCTGTGGACAATTCCCGCGCGGTGGCTGTACTCCAGGGCCGAGAGCACTCCCAGGAGGTAGTCGACGGACGTCTCCGGTGTCAGGTCACCGGCTTTGAGAAGGTCGCGCAGAGTCCGTCCGGCAACGTACTCCATCACGATGAAGGGAACGCGGACGTCGTCGTGATGTTGGCCGTCGATCTCCTCCTCCCCGGTGTCATACACGGAGACGATGGTTGGATGATTCAATCCGGCGACTGCCTGAGCTTCACGCCGGAAACGCGACTGGAACAGCGGGTCCCGGGCCAGGTCCTGCCGCAGCATCTTGATCGCGACCGTGCGCCCGAGCCGGACGTCGCGCCCGAGGTGAACGTCGGCCATACCGCCACGGCCGATCAGTTCACCCACTTCGTAACGCCGGTTAAGGATTCTCTCGCTGCTCACCTGGTGCCCCTTCACATGTCCCTAAGGCTGATCCTGGTTCGGCGGCGGGGTCTGGCCGGGACCAATCGCCGGCGGCGCTTCAGTCTCATCCGGGCCGGATGAGACAACGTAGCGTACAGTGCTGCCGGGTTCTACCTCGGTGCCCTCCGCCGGATCTACCGACAGGACGGTGCCGGCGGCTTCATCCGAAGGTTCAGTGCTGGAACGCACAGCGCTCAATCCCAGATCAGCGAGGGTTTGCTGCAACTGTTCCTCGGTCGCGCCTTCCAGCCCGGCTGGAATCGTCACGGTGTCAGGTGCCTCGGCGAAGGTGACGGTGATTTGAGAACCCGGTGGAAGCGGACCCACGGGATTCAGCGACAGCACGATGCCTGGTTCGAACTCATCTGTGGTTTCGGGTTGCTGATTGACGGAGAATCCAAGTTGATTCAGCTCGGCCACAACCTGTTCGATGGGACGTCCCTGGTAGGCGGCCGCATCGATGATGATGGCCTCCGGCGTCGTCGGTTCAGGGGTTGTCGGCTCGGGCGTGGTTTCCTCCGGCGTCGGGCTTTCACTTTCCGTTTCCGACGGAGATGGCGACGACGAAGTGCTCGGCGCGGCGGAGGGCTCGTCGTCGTCGGCGGTGAGCAGCGGCGTCAGAAGGAACGCAGCCGCCGCAAGCGCCGCGAGGACAAGCAGGACGACGAGTGCGATCAGCCACGGACTGCGCCCCCGTGATTCCTCCTCACGCGGGATCTCCTGGTCAATGTCGTCTTCCTCGCTCCATTCACGTGAAGCGGCGACCGCTCCGGCACCTGCTCCCACGCCGGCAACGGTGGGCAGCGCCGAGGTAGTCGGGGCGGGCACAACGCGGGTGGCGCTGGTCGGCGCCGGCACGGGGGTGGTCAGCGGGCCGGTCGAATCAGTGAACAGCAACATGCCGGGCACGGCGGCCTCTGCTGCACGAATGTCGTTGCGTCGGATGGCATCGACCGCTTCGGCAAGGGCTTCGGCATTGGCGGGACGATCAGCCGGGTCCTTCGCCAGCATGCTGGCGATGAGCGCGCGGACCGGGTGGGGAATGCTCTCCGGGAGATCAGGCGGAGCGTCATTGACCTGTGCGAGGGCAATGGCAATTTGCGACTCGCCGGAGAACGGACGGCGGCCGGCCAGCAACTCATATCCGATGACGCCAAGAGCATAGATATCACTGGAACCGGTGGCAGGCTGGCCGGTGGCCTGTTCGGGGGCCAGGTACTGGGCCGTACCCATTACCTGGCCCGTGGCGGTCAGAGGCACTTGATCAGCGAGCCGCGCGATACCGAAGTCAGTAATTTTCACTCGGCCGTCGGGCATGATCAGGAGGTTTCCAGGTTTGACATCCCGGTGCACCAGCCCCTGCCGGTGCGCCACGCTGAGTGCTGTGGCGGTCTGTCCAATGATCGAAAGGGCACGATCCGGCGCAAGAACCTGCTCGCGCTCAATGATCGTGGACAGGGGCTGCCCCGGGACGAGTTCCATCACCAGGTAGGCGGACCCGCCTTCTTCGCCATAGTCGAAGACGTTTGCAATACCCTCGTGGTTCAGCAGAGCGGTGTGGCGGGCTTCGGCGCGGAACCGATTGAGGAAGCCGGGGTCTCCCGTGTATTCCTCTTTCAGAATTTTGATGGCGACAATGCGACCCAGTACCTGGTCGCGCGCTTTCCAAACCTCACCCATGCCTCCGATGGCGATGCGATCAGTTAGCTGGAACCTGCCGCCTAATGTGATACCTGAAGTAGGTCTCACCTATTCAACACCGCCTCTATGAGTCTCTTAGCGTTTGGACTTGTTAGCTGGGCACCCGTCGCGATGTCGACGTCCTGCATAACGATGGAAACCACTACTTCGGGGTTATCGGCCGGCGCGAAGCCGGTGAACCAGGCATTGTCGCCCTGCTCGGCTACTTCGGCGGTGCCGGTCTTGCCGGCTACCTGTACGCCGGGGACGGCGGCATTCCGCGCCGTCCCGTTCTCAACCACGTTGACCATCCACTCGGTGATTTGGTCCGCGTTCTCAGCGCTGAGCGATTCCCGATAAACCTCAGGCTCCGGTTCGTTGATGATGGAAAGATCCGGAGCGCGGACGGCCTTCACCAGATTCGGCTTCATGAGAACGCCGTCGTTCGCGATCGCTGCACTGACCATTGCCATCTGTAGCGGCGTGACCGCCACACTGAACTGGCCAATGGCAGACTGAGCCAACTGTGCGTCGTCCAATTCGGTCGGAAACTGACTGCTGGCCACGTCGACCGGCATCGTGAAAGATTCACCGAATCCGAAGGCCTGCGCTTGTTCCAGGACGGTTTCCTCGCCAAGTTCCCATGCAATCTGGGCGAAGGGCGTGTTGCAGGACTGTTCAAGTGCGAATCGGAGGTCCGCGGTATCCCGGGCAGCGCACCCGCCGGTTGTGAAGTTGGGGAGTCCAACGTCGGTTCCCGGAAGAGGAAGGACCGGAGGATTCGGGATGGTCGATTCCGCATCGAACTGCCCGGACTCGAGAGCCGCTGCCGCAACGACCAGCTTGAAGACAGAACCTGGAGCAACCAGCGACTGGGTGGCCGGGTTGAAGTAGATGGACAGCCCGGGAACCTGCGAGAGTTGGTCGATATTTTCGACGACCAAGGAGGTGTCATGTGCAGCAAGAAGGTTCGGATCGTAGGACGGCTTGGATACCATCGCGAGAACGTTTCCCGTTGCCGGCTCCAGCACCATGATCGATCCGGTCTGGCCCTCCGGGATCATCTCCCACGCCAGCTGCTGTATCTGCGGGTCGATGGTCAGCTCGACAGAGGCTCCCTGTGCTTCGGCACCCGAGAAGAGCCGCACCATCTGATCAATGAAGAGGTCGTCGCTACTGCCGGACAGTTCCTCATTCATGACGTTCTCCAACTGGGTGGAGCCATTGACGAGCGAGAAGAATCCCGTCAGGTGCGCGTACATTTCCGGTTGGTTGTACGTGCGCTGGTAATTGAACTGGTCGTCGGAGGGCACCGATTCGGCGATAGGGCGACCATCGACGAGGATCGCGCCGCGGTTCTTGCCGTAGTCCTGAAGAATCGTCCGGGTGTTCCAATCGTTGTTCTCCAGGGCGCTGGCCTGGAAGAACTGAACGTAGGTAAGTGATCCGAGGACCAGCGCGAACATGCTGATGGCTACGATCCACGAGCGTCGAATGGCCTGGTTCATGCGCTGACCTCCCTGGTGTTATCCGTTATCGGCGAATTACGGTGTTCTTTGCCTTCCGGGAATGTCTCGCGAATCGGTCCCTTGACTGCCGGTCGACGAGCTGTCTCGGAAATGAGAAGGAGCAGGGCGACGATGATCCAGTTCGCCAGAAGGGACGAACCGCCGGCTGACATGAAAGGAGTTGTGAGGCCGGTGAGTGGAATAAGCCGGGTCACTCCGCCGATGACGACGAAGCACTGCAGCGCGATGGTGAATGACAGGCCGCAGGCGAGAAGCTTTCCGAAACCATCTCGTGTTCCGAGCGCGGCCCGGAAACCGCGCGAGATGAGTAGGACGTAAAGCAGCACAATCGCGAACAGACCGATCAGACCCAGTTCCTCACCGAGCGCGGCGATAATCATGTCGCTGTTCGCGTATGTCACCAGGTCTGGCCTGCCCTGACCGAGTCCGGTGCCTGCGAGCCCGCCATTCGCGAGCCCGAACAGGCCCTGAATGACTTGGCCGCTACCGCCCGGGTTTCGATTGAAGACCTCGGGTTCGAAGGCGTTGATCCAGCTGTCGATGCGTAGCGCTACGTGGCTGAAGAGTTGGAGCGCTACGAATCCGCCAACCGCGATCATTGCCAGGCCGATCAGCACCCAGCTGACCCGGGACGTGGCGACGTAGATCATGGCCATGAATAGGCCGAAGAACAGGATGGACGAGCCGAGGTCGCGCTGGAAAATCAGGACACCTATGCTCACCAGCCAAGCGGCGACCATAGGCGCAAGGTCCCGGAATCGGGGAAGCTGCAGCGGACCCAGTTTCTTGCCCGCAAGCAGGATCAGGTCGCGGTTGGTCGAAAGATACCCGGCAAAGAATATAGCAAGCGTAATCTTCGCAATCTCTCCTGGCTGGAATGTCCCGACCCCAACGTTTATCCAGATGCGGGCACCATTGATCTCCACTCCCAGGGGTGTCAGAGGGAGCAACAGTAGACCGGCGCTCACGATCAGAGAGATGTAGGTGAACCGGCGCAGGATGCGATGGTCACGAATCACCAGGAGCGTGGCAATCGATACGGCCATCGCCACTGTGGTCCACAGGAACTGGCTGGGCGCCACCGCCCGAGAGTCGGCAGGCAGAGCGAGATCCAGGCGGTAAATCATCGCCAGCCCGATTCCGTTCAGGGCGATGACGATTGGAAGCATTACTGGGTCGGCATATTTAGCCCGGAAGCGCAGAACCACGTGGAAGATCAGCGCAAGCGCCGCCAGCGTCCCTCCTTGGGACCAAAAGGCGGAGTCGAATGGATTCTCTTTGTCGAGGCCGACAAGCCAGTTGGCTCCGATGGCAACGGTGAGGGCCACAAATAATAGGAGAGCTTCGACATTCCGCCGCGATTTGGGAATTGTCAGGACGTCACTCATTCGATTCTCCCTCCGCACAGGGCAGGTTCCCCTGAATCGGCTTCTGCGCTCGCGGACGAGCTGGCGCTTGGCTCAGCACTCGCCGTAGCAGACGCGCGCGCGCTCGGTGAGGGCGAGGGTGACGGAGAGGCCGTCGCAGGCGATGCTGAGCTAGTCGGCGAGGGACTTGGGGAAGGACTGGGTTCGCTCGCAGGAGGGCAGGGAAGCGCGCGCAATGACTCGCGGAGGTCCGCGACGATCTCTTGGGCATGCTGCAGATCACTCGCCGCAAGAGTGTTCTCCAGACGGTTGCGCTGGAACTCGGGAAGGCTTGAGACCGGGATGTCAGTTGTCTGGTCGACGTGGCTGAGGGGTATCGGTCCCAGAGTCTGCGCAACTCCGTTATAGATGACTACCTTGTTATCGGCGGCTGCGACGTAATACCGCGTTTGGGTCCACATGTACCCCAGGGCGAGAACCGCGGCGAGGATCAGCGCCATCAGCGCCAAGGCGGCCGGCAGCAGCCATCGGCGGCGACGCGGTGCGGGTTCCTCGTCTGCAGTGTCGTCGTCGGTCGTCTCTGCAGGGGCAGCCTTGTGCGTCAGCATCATCGCCGCGCGCCGTTCGGTGGATCGTTGCGTAACGATCGGGATTTGTCCGGTCTCGGTCGCGAGTGCCGCTGAGCCAACGAGCGTGTGGGGTCGGGAGGAGAGGTCTTCCCGGATGACGTCCGCCCTGATCGCGGCTCCAGGGGCTTCTTTCTCAACTGGAGAGGCGGCAGTGTCTTTTTCTCCCGCAGCTTCCCGAGCGGGCGGTATCGCAGTCAGGGCAGCGGCACGGAGATCGTCGTCGGTGGCCGTGTCCACATCAACGACGACAACGGTCACGTTATCCGGAGAACCTCCAGCAAGGGTGAGGTCGACGAGGGTAGTGACGCAGGCGGTCAGGTCCTTTGTCTCCCTCACCACCCGTTCGATCGCGGCGTCGCTCAGCACGGCATTCAGCCCGTCCGAGCAGAGGAGCCATCGTTCACCGGGTGTTGCGTCGAAGGTTGTCAGATCCAGTTCCGGACTGGCATCGACGTCTCCGAGAACTCGCATCAGGACGTTCTTGTGCGGGTGGATGTCCGCTTCCTCCGGCTTGAGCCGGCCCTCATCGATGAGCCGTTGCACAAAGGTGTGGTCGACGCTGACCTGCTCGAAGACGTCGTCCTTCAGGCGGTAGGCACGGGAATCGCCGATGTGGGCAAACGAGATCTGCTCACCGTTCAGGAGCATCGCGGTGACTGTAGTTCCCATGCCTGCCAACTGTGGGTTGGTGCTCACCAGTTCGGACAGGAGGGAGTTGGCAGTCTGAATTTCGTCCGCCAGGTGGGTGCCGGCGTCGTCGTCGTAATCCTTGCGGTCAAGATGCACGAGATCAAGGACCGTTGACGCTGAAGCAATGTTCCCGCCCGCATGACCGCCCATGCCGTCGGCAACTACTGCCAGGTAGCGCCCAGCATAGGCGGAGTCGTCATTCTTGGCGCGGACCTTTCCCACATCCGAGCGGGCCGCGAAACGAAAAACCAGGGCCATGGGTCTATGGCCTCAATTCAATGACCGTCTTACCGATCCGAACTGGTACTCCGGGTTCTACCGGCAGCGCGCGGGTCAGTTGGTTCCCGGCGAGGTAAGTCCCGTTTGTTGATCCCAAATCTTCTATGAACCACCGGCTGCCTTGCGGGAACAGTCGGGCGTGGCGGCCGGAGGCATAGTCGTCCTCCAGGACGAGGGTCGCTTCTTGTGCGCGACCAAGGAGGATGGGGCTGGAGGTCAGGTCCAGGGAGGTGCCCCTCAGGGGACCTTCCGTGACAACGAGGCGTCGTGCCTGGGCCTTGGCGGGAGGCTCGTCAACAAGTTCCGGGTTTTTGCGCGCTTCCCGGGCCGAAGGGGCGCCGGTCCGGTTGCGGAGACCGACGACGAGGTCGCGACGGAGCGCGCTGACGACGCTAAGCACGAGAATCCAGATCAGCAGGAGAAAGCCGTATCTCAACAGCGTTACGGTCAAATCACTCATGCTTGGCGGCCACCGTTCTGCACGGGAACAAGTCGGAAAGTCATGCGTGTGCGGCCCATGGTGATCACGGACCCGTCAGTCAGCTCAGCCTCGCCCTGAACCCGCTGGCCGTTCACGTAGCTGCCGTTCGTCGAGCCCAGGTCCACCGCGCGCGACTGTCCCTGGTCGGTGTGGATCTCGAGGTGGCGTCGGGACACGCCAGTGTCATCGATCAGGATGTCCGCCTCTGACGAGCGGCCGAGCAGTATCGATCCGGCGTGTAGGGAATAACGTTGACCGTCGAGTTCAAGCACCGGCTGGTAGCGCGTGGGCTGACGTCGGGGCGCATTGGGAGCGGCCGGGCGCTGGGATGACTGCTTCTCGGTGGCGGAATCAATTTCAAACACCCCGGGCTTCAGGTTCGAGTCGCGGGTGAATGAAACGCGGACCGGGCCGTGCAGGGTGTAATGCTGGCTGTTGACGTGCTTGATGACGACGTCACACAGTTCCTCGGCCAGCGGCGCTCCCCACTCCTGGGCTAGTGCGAAGTCGGGATCCGACAGACGCGCGGTGAAAACATTCGGTGCAAGGGTGCGTCCCTGGGCAAGCGTCAACGACTTGTTGTCCAACTCCCGGCGGAGTGCACTGGCAATTTCGACGGGTTGTACCTGTGAGCGCGAACCGGTGGAGAAGGCACCACGGACCATCTTTTCGAGTCCGCGCTCGACGTTATCCAAAATGCCCATGTTCTACCTCCTCACCTGCGTTTTTGATTGCCCGAATGCGCTCGCACGAAAGCGCGCGGAGGCGAGCCGGGCGGCTGCTGTCTTGTTTCGATACTACTGGGACGTCCCCTAAATGGCCTTAACCGGGCATCCTGCCCGTCGATAACATTCAACGTTTTGTTCGGCTGCAAAGTTGCGGTGGGTGCCGCAGCTCACACGTTTAGGTGTTTCGGCACGGCTCCGTTATGCTTGTTTCTGCTGATTCGAAGGATTCTTGTAACGGTCCTTGCTCAATATGCGCGAGTGGCGGAACGGCAGACGCGCTGGCTTCAGGTGCCAGTATCCGAAAGGGTGTGGGGGTTCAAATCCCCCCTCGCGCACCAGAGTGAATGCCCCGGCCTCAGGTCGGGGCATTTTCTTTGTCCTCTTCGGTGGCCCATCCTGGGTAGCGGCGGTTGCCAGTCGGGCGCCTCAACGCAAGTCAGCGAAAGTCCCGGGACTTGGTTGTGGCTTTGAGCCGTAGGACCTCGAACTTGTCGGCGACCAGGTTCACGACTCCTTCGTTTGACCGTTCCAGCACACCCCGAACGAGCACGCTGCTGGCCTCCCGGGCGATCCGCCGATACCGTTGCCACACCCCCACCGAGCAGATGACATTCACCAGACCGGTTTCGTCTTCAAGGTTCATGAAGGTGATGCCGCTGGCCGTGGCAGGGCGCTGGCGGTGTGTGACAACCCCACCAACCTCAACCCGCCGACCGGACTCCGCGGAAAGGAGGTCCGCGGCTGTCAGTGCTCCCCGGCGTCGTAATGTGGGCCGGACGTGGCGCACCGGGTGGTCATCTGTGGTGATTCCGGTGGACCACAGGTCCGCTGCAACGCGGTCGACGTCCGTTAGATCCGGAAACAGGGGCGGCTGAATGTACACCGTGGTGCCGTTGATCTGGCCTTCGCGTTCGGTGGAGGCTGGTCCGGCATGCCAAAGAGCCTCCCGCTGGGAGAGCCCCATTGAGTCAAAAGCTCCGGCTGCTGCCAATGCTTCAAGCTGGTTGGAGTTCAGCTCGGTTCGGCGTGCCAGGTCGCCCATATTCTTGAACGGGCCGTTGGCTTCGCGCTCCTCGACGATGGCTTGCGCAAGCTTCTTGCCGATTGACTGGACGCTGTCCAGCCCCAGCCGAACGGCATAGTTTCCGTCCCGGCGATGGGCAGTCGAATCAAAGGGAACAGAGCGATCGAACTTACCTACGGGAGGTTGATGAAACGCAAGGCACTCGTCCGTGCCTGTGGTCCCCGTGCCGGTGGAGTCATGTTCAAGATCCGCATGGGTTCCGGAGAGCAGAATGTCCGGACGAAGTACCGTGACGCCGTGCCGGCGGGCATCGGCCACCAGGGTCTGGGGAGAGTAGAAGCCCATCGGTTGCGCCCGGAGGAGGGAGGCCAGGAAAGCCCCCGGATAGTGAAGCCTTAGCCAGGCGCTGGCGTAGACCAGCAGAGCGAAGCTGATTGAGTGGCTCTCTGCGAACCCGAAGTTGGCGAACGCCTGGATCTTCCGATACACGGAGTCGGCAACCTCCCCGGTGATCCCATTGGACTTCATACCCACGTACAACTTCTCCTTCAGGGAGTCGATCCGCTCAAGCCCACGTTTGGAACCCATCGCGCGACGCAGCTGGTCTGCGTCGGCACCCGAGCAGTTGCCGACCACCATCGCCATTTGCATGAGCTGTTCCTGGAAGAGCGGCACGCCGAGTGTGCGTTTCAGAACCGGTATCAGCTTGGGATGGAGATAACTCTCTTCCTCCTCGCCCAGTTTCCGCTTGATATAAGGGTGAACTGCGCCGCCCTGAATGGGACCGGGGCGAACCAGTGCAACTTCGATCACCAGGTCGTAGAAGCGCCGGGGTTGCAGCCGCGGCAGCATCCCCATCTGGGCGCGGCTTTCCACCTGGAACACTCCGATGGAATCCGCGAAGCACAGCTGGTCGTACACACCCTGCTCTTCCCGCGGCAGGGTGTGCAGTGTCCATGCCTCACCGAAGTGTTTTTTGACCAGGTCGAAGTTGTACTGAATGGCAGCCATGATGCCGAGCCCCAACAGGTCGAACTTCACCAAACCCATCCAGGCGCAGTCATCCTTGTCCCACTGCAGGACGGTGCGCCCGTCCATACGCCCATGCTCAATGGGACAGACCTCGCCGATAGGGCGGTCAGTGAGCACCATGCCTCCGGAGTGAATCCCCATGTGGCGGGGGAACTTCAGCACGCCCTGTGCCAGCTCCACCACCGGCTGTGGAATGTCATGGTCATCGCTGGACACCAGAGCGCCCCAGCGCTCCACCTGTTTGGACCACGCGTCCTGCTGCCCGGGGCTGTGTCCGAGTGCTTTGGCCATGTCGCGGACCGCGAACTTGGGCCTGTACGTGATGACATTGGCGACCTGTGCCGCATTGAACCGGCCGTACTTGTTATAGACGTACTGGATGACCTCCTCGCGGCGGTCGGAGTCGAAGTCAACGTCGATGTCCGGTTCCTCATCCCGCAAGCTGGAAAGGAAACGTTCGAACGGGAGGTCATACAGGATGGAATCCACCGCTGTGATCTCCAGGAGGTAGCACACAGCTGAATTCGCCGCCGAGCCGCGGCCCTGGCAGAGAATTCCCCGCCCGCGGGCAAACTGGACCAGGTCGTGCACGATCAGGAAATAGCCCGGGAAGTCCTTCTCTTCAATAACGCGCAGTTCCTTCTCAATGCGCTCGTGAACATCGGTGCGGCCGGCGTAAAACTTCGCGGCCCCTTCCCAGACAAGTTTCCTCAGCCAGCTCATCTGGGTGTGGCCTTCCGGCAGGTTCAGTTTGGGCAATCCTGGCTTGACGCTGCTGAGCCGGAACGAAAGGTCATCGGCAAGATCCACCGTCCGCGCCACCGCTCCCGGGTAGGCGGCGAAGCGGGCGGCCATTTCCGCGCCGCTACGAAGGTGGGCAGAGCCCGACGCCGGCAGCCACCCATTCATGTCATCAAGTGACCTGCGTGCGCGGACGGCGGCGACGGCGGTAGCAAGCCGGTGCTGTTCCGGCACCGCAAAATGCACATTGTTGGTGGCGACGACAGGCAATCTAAGCCGGGAAGCTATATCCCAAAGGGCGTCATTGTGCGCACTGTCCAGTGGGTTGCCGTGGTCGTAGAGTTCAACGGCGACATTACCCGCGCCGAACAGGTCCACCAGGAGCCGGGTTTCCTGTTCCGCATCCTCGACGCTTCCATTGAGGAGCGCGTGCCGAACGGATCCTTTACGGCAACCCGTCAGGATCATCCAATTGTTATCTGCCCTGCCGGCGAGTTCGGAAAGGTTGTACCGGGGCTTTCCCTTCTCTGCCTCCGGTTTCAGCTGTGCTTCGGTGATCGCCGCGGCGAGCCGATGGTAGCCTTCAGCGCCGCGGGCCAGAACGAGCAGATGCCGACCTTCCGGATCTGGTTCCCCATTCTGGGGTTTGCTCAGTTCCAGTGATAGCTCGGTGCCGTAGACCGTGGATAGCCCGGGGTGTTTCTCCGCCGCTTCAGCGAGGTGCACCACACCGTAGAGGCCGTCATGATCGGTCAGCGCCAGCCCATGGAGTCGCAGGCGGTGGGCTTCCTCAACGAGCTGCTCGGGGCTAGCTGCGCCGTCAAGGAAACTGAAGTTTGAGTGTGCATGCAGCTCGGCGTAGGGCACCAC
The DNA here is from genome assembly GCF_054161285.1 of Arthrobacter sp. D2-10. Classification (NCBI taxonomy): domain Bacteria; kingdom Bacillati; phylum Actinomycetota; class Actinomycetes; order Micrococcales; family Micrococcaceae; genus Arthrobacter; species Arthrobacter sp. D2-10. The sequence continues at coordinate 27,770 of NZ_CP096431.1, forward strand.
GGGACCCGCCGCTACAGGCTCGGGTTCCTCCGGCGGCGAATATGGATGCCGTTTAAGTGACCACGCAGGGCTATCACCCCCGTCTGCTCCCAAGGGAGGGGAACCGGGGCGGCGGCGGTCGGAAAGGGTTCGTTCGAACTCCGACCAGGAAATAGGGGGATTATTGAAACCCATCAGGGCTCCCCCAGCCGTAAGGGTACGGATCCTTGCGACTCAGTCATAGCTTGCCTCCGCCCACCAGCGGTGATCCTCAAGAAGCAGCAGCCAGGCTGTTCCGGATTCATCCACCACCTGAAACCGGTTGAGGGCTCGGCCGTTCGAATCCCACCAGCGCTCGACGATAGGCCAAGGCCCGGCCCAGGAGGAAATGACGGATTGTCGGGGAGGCATCGCGACCAATACGGCAGGAGCAGCTGTCAGCAGGCCGCGCTCATCAACATCCACAGCACTACCAGTCCCATCTAGAACTTCAACGGGACGAGGCTCATCAAAAACGGTGGCAGGAGCAGGGCCGGGAAGCTGGCCGGGCCACGGGAGATCCCGACTTTTCGCCGCCGCTTCCGATGGGGGATCTCCCCAGGGAATGAAAACCTGCCGGTCGGTGAGCATTCGTCCACCGGCAACCATGGCGGTCAGCACCGCACCATGCCCCAGCATGCTCTGCACCCTGGCAAGACCGTGATGGATATTCTCATCGGGTCCCGTTCCCCATAGGCCATCCGCATGGTCACTAAGGTCCTCGACGGTCTCGGGTGAAAGTTCGACCCTGCTGATCCCTGAGCTCAGTCCATGTTCTACATTCCCGCTACCCTGGAGCTGCCACCGGACCCGGTCAAGGACATCGTCGGCGTCGAACCACCGTGGATGACGCCAGAGGCGGGCTGATTCCTCACCGGATTCCGAGTGGAGCCGCACTACCAGAACGGTGCACACCAACCCCGCCTCACGTAGCCGGTTCACGAACTCCTCAGCGGACAGGCGCAGGGTGAACGTCAGTTCATCGATGCGTGCCAGCGGCGGTTCACAGTGAACGACGACGTCGAGTTCCGCCGGTGGTTTTCTTTCCACCACACTGTGGTGGTCAAGACCGCTTGCCTTAAGGTGGGCCAGTGCGCCTTCCGCCCCAAACCGGTTCCGCACATCGGCGCGGGTAAGAGCAGCGAAATCGCCCAGGGTCCGTATTCCCAACCGGCGTAGGACCACCGCGAGTGCCGGTTCCTCCAGAACTTCCAGAGGGAAGCTGCTGAGAAAGGATGCGGACTCTCCGGGTGGAATGATCCACGCGGGATCCGTCCCCGGATCATCCAGGAACTCGGTTGCCCGGGCTGCATGCTCAGCAGCAAAAGGACTGTCTGCTACTCCAACCCTGGTTGCAGTGAGACCAATGGAGGCGAGGGCTTTGAGCAGCACAGCTGAAGCATGCTCCTCGCTGCCGTAATACCTGGCGGGACCCTTGGCATGGAGGGCACATAGTCCGGGACGGAGGACCTGCACCCCGGGCATGATTTCCTCGACAGCGGCAATTACGGGTTCAAAACTTCTTGCATCAAGAGCTGGATCATAGGGAAGAACAGTGAGGGTGGTGCACCGGGCCTGGGCTTCCCGCAGGCGGAGTCCTCGTTTGACGCCCTGTTCCCGGGCAGCGGGCGAGCAGGCGAAGACCTCGCCCTTCTCGATTAATGCCACGGGATGTTCCGCAGGCAGGAGGTATTCCCTGAGCGCCGCGGTAATGGGCCAGTCAGGACACCAGAGAACCATGGTGCGGGTAGAGGTAGGGGAAGCGGGTACGGGTTCACCCAAGGAAGTGGGATTCATGAGGCGCGGGCTGACCGGTAGGAAAATTCCTGTTGTCCGGGTTCTGCCTGAGCGGGGGCTGCCGTGGATGTTGACCACGGCCCGCGCTGAAGACCGGGAAGCCACAGGTCTGCTGTGCGGGCACGGCCGGTGGCAGCACGCGCAGTAATTCTCATCCTGCGGCTGCGAAGGTGTCCGGTACCCGCACCCAGGCCCTGCCAATCGCTTCCGGTCACGCTCAGTGTGGCATCACTGTGCGGCCAGGGGCCCATGGTCACCAGCGCAGCCCCTCGCTGACGCAGGCGGGCCATGAGGCGTGAAGCATCGGACGGAGCGACGTGTTTTGGTGCACAGGTCAGGACAATCGACACGACATCCACCATTGCTGCAGTCACTGTGAGCCATTGATCACCGGGGTGAGGTACCAAAACCAGCCTGTCCAGTGCGATGCCGAAACCTGCAGCGGCTTCCACACTGAAAGTAGGCATGCCAATGACACTGCACCAGGCTCCGGCGCCTGAGGGCCCGGCTAACAAAGCCATGGCGAGAGTGGTGGAGTTGGTCACCGAATACGCTGAACCTGCCTGCAGGCCGCCACCCGGAAGGACCCCTGCCAGCACCGGCACGGTGGGCAACCGCCGGGAAGAGGGCCGACTGCTCTGCATGCCGTTGATTTTGGATTGCAGTTCCGCCTTGAGCCGGGCTTTATCAGCAGAGTGATCCACAGCAGAAAGCACCCGGCGTGCACCCTGCGGGGACTGACCCGTGGGTGCCGCCTGAACCACGGTTGCTGCTGATGAACTCACACTTAATATTCGAACGCGTGTTCGATTAAGTCAATTGACCCGTGGCCCTGTGGATAGGCCCTACAGAGTAGCCTGTCACCATGTGTGGACGCTTTGTGGTGGCAGGCTCAAACAAGGACCTGGTGGATCTTTTCGACGTCGATGCAGTGGGTGAAAACCTTCCCGAACCGTCGTGGAATATCAGTCCCACCGACCCCATTCGTGTGGTGCTGGAATCCCTCAAGGATGACAAGGTCACCCGGCGGATGGAAGCAGCGCGATGGTGGCTGACGCCGTCGTTCTCGAAGGAATTGAAAACCAAGGGACCCACCTTCAACGCCAGAGCCGAGACAGTGGGAAGCAAACCCACTTTCAAACCTTCCCTTGAGAGGCGCCGGGCCCTGATTCCGGCCAGTGGATACTACGAGTGGCGAACCGAAGGCAAAACCAAAATCCCGTTCTACATTCACTTACCCGGCGAGCCGGTGGTCTTCGCGGGTCTGTATGCATGGTGGCGTAATCGTGAACTGCCGGATGACCACCCCAACCGGTGGGTTCTTTCTTCAACCATCCTGACGCGCGAAGCAGTGGGTGGAGTGGCGGAAATCCATGACCGCACACCGGTGACGCTTCCCCGTGAGTTCTGGAACGAGTGGCTGAACCCAGCCACCAAGGGGACACAGGAACTGGCAGATGAAGCGGTTGCCGCCTCCACTCCCGTTGCCGAACGGCTACAGTTCCATGAGGTTGGGCCGGTCCGGGACGACAGCCCTCTTCTGATCGAACCGCTGAATCCGGCCTAGGAGCTAGTCCTTCGCGCGCCGTGCTTCCTTGGCGCGCTTTTCCTCCGCACGCACCCGAGCCATTGTGGAGCGTTCGGCCACCAGCCACTCGGGCGGCGACTGCAGCAGCGCGGTGATTTCCGCCGTCGTCAGCGGGTCTGTGATCCCACCGCGGGCAAGGCCGCTGATCGAGACGCCAAGCTTGTGCGCCACCACGGGACGGGGATGCGGACCGTTACGGCGCAGCTCCGCGAGCCATTCGGGCGGGTTCTCCTGAAGCTCGTTGAAGCCGCCGCGGGTGATGTCGTTGTCCTGGAATTCCTGTGGCGTTGCGGGCAGGTAAATGCCAAGTTTCTTCGCGGCTGTAGCCGGCTTCATGGTCTGCGGGGACTTCGGTGGGGTCATTCTCCTAAGCGTACTGGGCGAGGGCCCCGCGCCGAGCGTAGCGAGGGGTGGGAGCCCGGAAGCGCGTACTGGGCGAGGGCCCCGCGCCGAGCGTAGCGAGGGGTGGAAGCCAGGAACGCGGTATAGCTGACTGCGTTACTGTGAGGACGTGCCCGCGTTCCAGCCCTCCGTCCTGAACATCGGCTTTGTCCCTGGGGTAACTCCGGGGAAGTGGGTGGGACGTTGGCGCGAAAGGAACCCGGATCTTCCGATCGAAGCGACCGAGTACGACGACGACGCGCTGGCTTCAGCGCTTCGGAACGGTTCAGTGGACATCGCCTTTGTCCGTCTGCCCATTGATCGGGACGCCCTCAGCGTTATCCCGCTCTATGAGGAACTGGCAGTAGTAGTGGTGTCGAAGGACAATGAGCTCTCCCTGCTGGACGAGGTGGCACTCAGCGAACTGGCCGACGAAAACGTCCTTGATGTCCAGGAATGTGGTGGCGCCCGAACGGCCATCGAGGTTGCGGCGTCAGGTGCGGGCGTCGTTGTGCTGCCCATGTCCGTTGCCCGCCACTACAACCGGCGGGATGTGATTGCGCCAGTCGTTCCGGACGCACCTTCAACGACCATTGCGGTCGCCTGGATTGCCGACAACACCACGGACGACATCGAGGAGTTCATCGGCATAGTCCGGGGGAGGACAGCCCGTAGCTCAAGGCAGCCCTCGGCGCAGAAGGAAACCCCCAAAGAACCGAAAAAGACAGCCAAACCCGCAAAAGGCAAACCCGCTTCCGGGAGGAACACCACCCGTAAGCCGGGAACATCCAAGGGCGCCTCAGGGGCACGTGGTCGAGGACGCCGTCGTTAGCGTCGAACCAGCGGTTCAGGAAGCTTCTGCAGCCACTGGCGGAATGACTGCGCCGGTGTTGACGCCCTGCCTACCGTGCTGGGCGATGATCTCGGCGTATCGGTGGAAGGATGCACGCGGTACCCGGTCGAGCGTGGCCGGTTCCATACGCACCAGGCCGAACTTTTTCGTGTAGCCCTCCTGCCATTCCCAGTTGTCCACGAGGGTCCAGTGGAAATACCCTCGGACGTCCACGCCCTCGGCAATAGCATCACCGAGTGCCGCCAGGTGCTTTTCCAAAAACTCGATCCGTCGGGTGTCTTTCACGTCTCCGCCGGGGCCGTCGTCGTACGCGCAGCCGTTCTCGGTGATGTAGATCGGCGGAATGTTTGGGTACTGCTCCTTGAGCTGCTTGAGGATGGTGGTCAAACCGCTGGGGATGACCGGCCAGTCGAAGTCGGTTTTCGGTACGTCCGAGTAATCCCGCTGCATGAAGGGAACCGGGAACAGCGGCGGAGATGCGCCGACCTTCGTGGGGAAGTAGTAATTGATCCCATAGAAATCAAGGGGCGTGGAAATGATCTCCATGTCGCCCTCCTGGATGACCTCGAAGGAGATGCCTTCAATCCCTGCGAGGTCGGGCGGGTATTCACCGGTGAGCAGCGGTGCCGCAAATTGTCCGTTGTGGTAGTGGTCATAGAGGAGAGCGAGTCCCCGCTCTTTCTCAGAGTCACTGGCCGGTTCCACCGGCGAATGGTTATTGACGACGCCTATGGGCGCGTCCAGCGTTTCGCGCAGCACCCGTACGGCCCGCCCATGGGCCAGCAACAGGTGATGCGCTACCGAGAATGCGCTGCCCAGCAGCATGAGCCCCGGCGCGGCCCTGCCTATGGCGTGCCCCACGCCGGTATGCACCACGGGCTCATTCACCGTCATCCAGGCGGCAACCTTGCTCCCGAACTCATCGCGGACAATCCGGGTGTAATTGACGAAGGCGTCGATGGTGTCCCGGTTCTGCCAACCCCCGGCATCCTGCAGGGCCAGTGGGAGGTCCCAGTGATACAGGGTTACCCATGGTTCGATGCCCCGCTCCAGCAAGGCATCGAGTAGACGGTGGTAGAACGCGATCCCCTCAGGATTTGCGGGTCCCGTCCCGGTGGGTTGGATGCGCGGCCACGCGATGGACATCCGGTAGGCTTTCCCGCCCAACTGCTTGAGGAGATCGAAGTCTTCCTCATACCGGTTGTAGTGGTCGCAGGCTATTGCTGGACTTGAGGCATCCAGGATGTTGCTGTGCTGGCTCGCGTATTCGTCCCAGATGCTCGGCCCGCGCCCGCCCTCGTTGACCGCGCCTTCAATCTGCGCCGCTGCCGTCGAAGTCCCGAATACAAACCCCTCGGGTAGTCCAAACTCGCTCATCAGCACTCCCTGGTCTCGATATCACTTCACTAAAGAACTCCCCACCCCCACCCGTCAACTGCATTGCCCAGTTTCTTCTCGGGATAGACCGATATGGTGCTTGCATGGCCCGATCCACTCCTTCCCCTCTTGGCCAGTTTCTTCCTGGTCAGCGCATGCCGCTTCGCCTGGCCAATCCTTCTCAGTTGACCCCGGACGGCCCGCTCGCACCGCGTTGGGGGGCCGGCCTCGCGATGACTGGGTTGGTGCTGGTGGTGTTGGTGCCGCTGGGAGGAACGCTTGCACTTGCCGGGGTGCTGCCCTTCGGCCCACAGCTGATCTTCGCGTCTTTGCTGCTGACGTGGACGGCGATGTTCGGCGTTACCCTGTACGCTTCGCGGCGCCATGGCTTCCGTTCTTTTACGCGCGACTTCGGCCTCCGGTTCCGGTGGATCGACCTGGCGGTGGGCATTGGCGTGGGCATCGCCGCCCGTATTGTGCTGGCGATCATTCTTGCGATCCTCACGCTGCTGTGGCCGCTGCAGGACGGTGAGGTGATCCAGGGCAATGCAGAATTGTTTCTCACCGGTGACACTGTCTGGCTGATTATCAACGGCGTGTTCGGTGGTGTCCTGATGGCACCTTTCCTGGAGGAGCTGTTCAACAGGGGGCTGGTGCTGCGCGGGGTGCAGAATGCACTGTGGCTTCGGCGCACCGGGGACCGGCGTGATGCCGTGGCCCCCGCCGTACAGAGAAGGTCCATTGTCACGTCCACGGTCATTGCCCTCCTGGTGAGTTCCCTTGCCTTCGGCCTGTTGCATACCGGTGCAGTTCCGGACCTCCGTTCATCCGTCTACCTGCTGGTCAGTACGTTCACCGTTGGTTTGATGTGCGGGGTTCTGACGGTCATCACGGGCCGCTTGGGTGCTGCAATTGTGACTCACGTAGTGTTCAACGGCACCGGCGTTGCACTGCTGCTGCTGATTCCGCCGGAGCTGTTGCCCTGATCAAGAACCGTTCGTACCCTCCAGGAGATCACCTAATGTTCCGCCGCCGAGGAAGGGTTGTGCAGCAAGGAAGCGGATCTCCCACTGCTGCGGAAGATGGTTGTCTGAACCGACTACCCAGTAGACCTGTAGCGCCGTAAAACCGTTTCGGCCGTACAAGGAAAAAGCGTCGCGGAGTCTTCCCAGTGAAGCCTGCCGCACCTCGATGGCGTGGCCGTCGAACTGCCCGTGAAACACCCGGCTTCCCGACCGGGTAAGCCGCGCGAGCTCCGGTTCAAGCTGTGACCAGGCATGCCGCACGTGGCCGGAACTTTGGCCATAGAGAATCAGCTCTGGCAGCCCCTGCTCAGTGCGGCCCACTGTGTAGGCGCACGGCAGGCCGCCATGGTCCTGGCTGACGCGCAGCTGCACCCCCTCCTGCCTCATCTGGGCCTGGATGTGTTCCTGGTTGAAGTCCTCTTCGCGTCGCAGGCTCGAGAATTCAAGTGAAGAACAGGGGCGATGAAAGATGAGGTCGGTCATGGTGCTCTCCTTCGGTGTCACTGATTCGAAGGTGTCATCCCCCTCCGACATTTCGCCGGGGGCTACGCTTGGCCGCATGCAGTTTCCTGTCTACGCCACTCTTCTCACCGACATTCGTGACACCGTGCTGACCATCACGGTCAATCGGCCAGATGCCCTGAACGCCCTGTCCTCACGAGTAATCGAAGATCTTGAGCATTGCCTTGCTGCGGTGTCTGAGGTCCTGACGAACGACGACGGCGCGTGGCCGGTCCGCGGAGTCATCATCACCGGCGCGGGGAAGGCCTTCGTCGCCGGTGCGGACATCCGCGAGATGACCGCGATGAGTCCCGATGAAGCGCATGCCTACAGCTCCCGCATGCACGGAGTGACCCTAGCGATTGAGCAGCTGCCGGTTCCGGTCATCGCTGCAGTGAACGGGTTCGCCCTGGGCGGCGGATGTGAGCTCGCTATGGCGTGTGACCTGATCTACGCGGTTTCGACGGCATCGTTCGGGCAGCCGGAAGTCAGCCTCGGCCTCGTTCCCGGTTTCGGTGGGTCTGTACGGCTGCCGCGGTACGTGGGCCAGGGTTTGGCCCGCGAGCTCCTCTTCACCGGACGCCGTCTGAATGCCGAGGAAGCACAGAGGGCAGGCCTTGTCACAGCGCTTTTCGACACGGTCGAGGAACTGCTCGGCGGCGCACACAGCACCGTCGTCCTCGTAGGGCGCCAGTCTCCCGCCGCCGTCGCACTGGTCAAGCAGACGCTTTCAGCCACGCAGGGTATGACCACCGCCGACGGCCTTGCTGTGGAAGCGGAGTCATTCCGCGCCGCTTTCGCTACGGAAGACAAGGTAGAAGGAACTCGTGCCTTCCTCGCAAAGGAGCGCCCCAACTTCCCCGGACGCTGACAATTCCGGCCCTGACCTGCGTAAAAGCTAGTGAAGGGGTATCTTGCTAAGCATGCTGAGAATTCACGAGGTGGTGCCGTGGCTGCTGCTCCTGCTGGGCCTCTCATCCTGCGGCATCGCCATTCCACAGGACCCGGAAGGAACGCTCGAAAGGGTATCGGGAGGGACACTCAGGGTAGGCGTCAGCGAGAACGCCGAGTGGGTCCAGCTGCCTGCGTCGGGAGATCCGGAGGGCATTGAACCGGAGCTGGTCGAGGAATTTGCAGACACGCTGGACGCCGGCATCGAGTGGGTGCAGGGCACCGAACACGAACTAGCGGACGACCTCCACCATGGTGAGCTCGATCTGGCCATCGGCGGATTCGGCGCGGACACCCCGTGGATCAAGGACGCTGGGATCACCAGGCCGTACACGGAAACCACTGATGAGCGCGACAAAACCGTCAAGCACGTCATGCTCGTGCCGCTTGGCGAAAACGCCTTCCTGCTGAAGCTTGACCAGTTCCTTCAGGCGCAGGAGGTTCAACTGTGAACAACGGTGAGAAAGACGCAGCCCGTTTTGGCCACACCGAATTGCCGCCGGAGCAGCAACGCGCACTCCGGAAGGCGGTCAAGTGGGAATGGATCACCATAATCTTCCTGGCCGTCTCCACATTTCTGGTGTATCTGGTGCTGGGGAACTCGCAGGCCATGAAGGCCGCGTGGATCGAAGACATGTTGTCCTTCCTGCCTCCAATCTCCTTCCTTGTCGCAACCAGGGTGATCCGCCGTCGTCCATCTGAGTCCCATCCCTACGGGTATCACCGGGCGGTCGGCGTGGCCCACCTGGTGGCAGCAGTGGCGCTGGTGGTCATGGGCGGGTACCTTCTTGTCGACTCAGGGTTGAAGCTTGTGACAGCCGAACATCCCACAATTGGCGGAATCACCCTGTTGGGCAATACCTTCTGGCTGGGATGGCTGATGGTGCTGGCGATGCTGCTGACAGCAGGACCGCCGGTGGTCCTTGGCATCATCAAGATGAAACTCGCCAAGACGCTGCATGACAAGGTGCTCTACGCCGACGCCGACATGAATAAGGCGGACTGGATGACAGCACTCTCCGCAGCCGTGGGCGTACTGGGCATCGGTATGGGTCTGTGGTGGGCTGACTCCGTGGCCGCGCTCATCATCTCCACGAGCATCCTGCACGACGGGATCAAGAATCTGCGAGGAGCTATCGGAGGTCTGACTGACACGCGGGCCAGGACTTATGACGACTCCGAGCCTCACCCACTCGGCGAGCGGATTGATGCGTACCTCCAGAGCCTGCCCTGGGTCAGGGAAGCCAGATCACGGGTCCGGGATGAGGGGCACGTCTTCCACATCGAGTCGTTTGTGGTGCCCAGGAAATGGCCCGGTGCAACGCTTCGCAGGATTGAAAAAGCCAGGGAGGCCTGCGTCGAGATGGACTGGAAGGCTCAGGACATGGTGATCGTGCCGGTTACGGTGCTACCCGAGGAGTTCCTGCCCGGCCTGACACAGGGCGGAGGGGAGTACCGCTAGAAAGGAGTCAGGGTGGCGGCCTAGCGGCCAGCACCCCAACCGCTTCCTGTACTACTTCTGAGCGGGCTTCACCACGTTGGCCGTCGGTTGCATGTTTTCGGCGTTGACCATCCAGGCATACTGCTCAAATCTCTCGATCATGCCGTGGAGGATATCCGCGGTCGTCGGATCTTCCTCGTCCACCTGGTCATGGACCTCACGCATCCTGCCGACGGCCGCCTCAAGCATGGCGACCACCATGGTCACGGTGTCCTTGGTGTCCACCAGGCCGGAGGGGAACTCATCCAGTGACGTGCCCTTGGCGACGACGGCGCTCCGTCCGTCCGGAACAGCGTGCAGTGCGCGCATCCGCTCCGCCATCTGATCGGCGAACAGGCGCGCATCCTCAATGATCTCGTCCAGTTGCAGGTGCAGGTCGCGGAAATTTTTGCCGACAACGTTCCAGTGGGCCTGCTTGCCCTGCAGATGGAGTTCCACCAGGTCAACCAGAACGGACTGCATGTTGTCGGTCAGGGTCTTTGACGCCTTCATAAATCCTCCACTCTTGACGGAAATTCGGACGCTGAACGCTGCCAGCATTGGGCTCCCAGTCGAAGTCCGGACTGGGCCCGGAGACTATTACTGGGAAAACCCTAAGTAAACTTAGCATTTCATTGATCCATGGTTCACCGTGGGTTAGCGTGGCGATCAAGCGGTCATCAGTCCGCGACTTGTTCCACGTGAAGTTCCAGTAAAAGAGGAGGAACAGACAATGGCAACAGTTCAGGAATTCATCGACGTATCGGTGCCCGTGTCCACGGCCTACAACCAGTGGACGCAGTTCGAAACCTTCCCTGAGTTCATGGGGGGCGTGGAGTCCATCACCCAGATTTCCGACACCCGCAATCACTGGGTCACCAAGGTGGGCGGAGTTGAGCGGGAGTTCGACACCGAGATCACCGAGCAGCATCCAGACGAGCGCATCGCATGGAAGAGCACCGACGGTAAATCCCATGCCGGCGTTGTGACCTTCCACCGACTGGATGACACCACCACCCGGGTGACCGTCCAGTTGGACTGGGATCCGGAAAGCTTCACGGAGAAGGTGGGCGCAGCAGTGGGTGCCGATGACCGGCAGGTGAAGTCGGACCTTGCACGGTTCAAGGAGTTCATCGAGAACACGGGCAATGAGACCGGCGCTTGGCGAGGCAACGTCGATGCACCCGGATCGGGTTCGGCTACAACGAGCCAGACGGCGGATCCGCTCGCGGGCGGAGTCGGCCTGGTCGATCCGTCCCTCGACGACCCGGAGTCAGGCGGACCCCGAGCCGCCAACCCGGCTTAGCCCTCACGGGTTGAAGGGAGGGCTCTCCATAGGAGGGCTCTCCCTTTGCGCCTCTGTACGCGTCAGCTTCCGACGCTGATTGTCTCGATGGCTTTACTAGCACGCTCGGAGAGGCCAGCCGAAATCGGCGCACTGCCGGCGGCTTCCGCTGCGGCCTGTTGACCCTCTTCGCTCACCACGAACGTGCCGAAGGTCCGGGCAAGGTTCGCCGTTTCCTCGTCCTCATACGTAGTGCAGTAGATGTGATAGGAAACCAGCACCAGCGGGTAGGCACCTGGCTCTGTTGTTTCCCGGTCCAGGTCCAGTGCAATGTCGAACTCGGCGCGGCCTTCCACAGGTTCGGCTACATCGACCGCGGCCGCTGCCGCTTCCGGGCTGACCGCAACGTATTCAGTTCCGACAAGCAGCTTGGCCCGGCCCAGCGGCGGTCCGACGGCGGAGTCATCGGCGTAGGTTACAGCTCCCTCGGTGCCGGACACAGTGCTGACGACGCCCGCATTGCCCTTGGCGTTTTCTCCGGCAAGGTCAGCCGGGAAGGTGCCGTCCGCCTCGTCGGTCCACACGTCGGGCGCTACTGAGTGGAGGTAGTCGGTGAAGTTTTCCGTCGTTCCGGAATCGTCCGAGCGGCTGACCGGGGTGATTGGGGTGTCCGGCAGGTCAGCACCCTCGTTCTGAGCGGCGATGGACGGGTCATTCCAGCGCGCGACTTCTCCACGGAAGATGCGGGCGATCGTTTCCGCGTCGAGGTTCAACTCCTCAAGGCCGGGCAAGTTGAATGCGATGCTGATCGGCGCCACATAGGCGGGGATGTTGAAAGCTCCGTCGGGACCGCAGACTTCACGCGATTCCTCGAGTTCTTCCTCGCTGAGGTAGGCATCCGACCCGGCGAAGTCCACTGCTCCAGCCAGGAGGGCACCGCGACCGGCGCCGGAGCCGTCGGGGGAGTATTGCACCCGAACGTCAGGGTGAAGGGTGGCGAATTCCGACTGCCAGGCGTTCATGGCGGGGCCCTGGGCTGAGGACCCTGCGCCGGTTGTTGTTCCGCTGAGAGTGGAGTCGGCATTTTGCGCCGCTGCTTCCTGTTCCGGGCCCAGCGGGTAATCGGAGCCGCAGGACACCAGGGTAAGGGCTGCGGCACAGGTAAGGACGATGGTTGTCATGCGACGCGAAATCACACGCTCACGATACAGGTGAATGCAGCGTGAACTCACGTTGAACAACAGGTGAAGGGCTTCACGGCGACTGCAGGTCGCGCGTGGCCGGTCCCTCAAGCCGTACGCCGTCATGGGTGAAGCGCGAGCCGTGAAGGGGGCAGTCCCACGACTGTTCCGCGTCGTTCCAACTCAACACCCCGCCAAGATGGGTACAGACCGCGGAGACCCGGTGGGTGATTCCCGCGATCTGGCAGATACCAACCGGTCGGGCACCCTCCCGCACCACCACGCCCTGGCCCTCGGGCGGTTGCGCATGGGATGCGCGCACCAGTCCACCGAGCCAGCCGCTCACCATCTCTACTCCGACGCCCGCATTGGTTTTGGCGGTGCTCAGTGCGTCCTGCTTGCCTACTCGGGTTTTGTAGAGTTCCTTGGCCCACGGCATGTTGCCCCCAAGGATCTCTGCGGAGAGGGCCAGGGCGGCAGCGACGCCATTGGTGAAACCCCACTTGTTGAAGCCGGTGGCGGCATAGATGGCCTGCCCACCGATGGGCATCCTGCCGACATAAGGGACGGACGACGCCGGAGTGTAGTCCTGCGCGGACCAACTGAAGGATGGTTGCGCGGTGGGGAAGTGCTCCTGTGTCCAGCGGATGATGTCGTCGACCAGGGACTGGGTATGGGCCTGACGTCCGACTGTGTGTCCGTTGCCGCCCACGATGAGGTACGGGCGTCCCTCGACAGTGGCGTTACGCAGGGTTCGCGAGGGCGAATCAACTGACAGGTACATGGCACCGGGAATTTCATCCTGCACAGTGAAGGCGACAGCGTAGGACCGGTGCGGTTGCAGGACGGAGAAGTGTCCGCCGCGGTCCAGGATCGGCGTCCCGGTGGCGACGATGACATTCGCCGCGGTTACCTCGCCGCGCGACGTTTGAAGCGTAGTTCGTTCCCCCTTTGTGCTTCCGGCCTTCACTCCGGTGACGCGCACGTCCTCGACCAGTTCGCCGGAATGTTTACGCAGGTCGGCCGCCAGCGCGGAGAGAACTTCCATCGGATGGACCTGAGCCTGGCCGGCCGCGCGCAGTGTGCGCGTCACGGGAAAAGGAAGGTCCGACGAGGAGTCCTCCAGTACTGCAGTGAGCCCGGAATTGGCGCATGCGTCACGCTCTTCGCTGAGGAGACGGGCGCCGTCGTCTGTTACTGCGTAGTTGACTGCATCCCGGACGTCATAACTGATGCCGTTCTCATCGCAGAACCGAAGGAGCCAGCTCTGGCCTTCCCGGTTGCCGGTCACGTAATGGCGAGCCAGGGCGGCGCCGTGATGTTTGATGATGGAGGACAACTGTGTGCCCTGCAGGAGGGACACCTTCGCGGTGCTGTTTCCGGTTGTGACTGCGCCGGCAGAGCGGGCTTCCAGGACTGCCACCCGCTGGCCGGATCGCGCGAGCAGTGTGGCGACGGTGAGGCCGGTGATACCGGCCCCAACCACCACCGAGTCGTACTGGCCACCCTCCTTGAAGGCATCGGTGGGTATGCGCGGCGCTGATTCGAGCCAAAGGGATTTCACGGCCAGTTCTCCTTCTGTAGTGCGGTTTCTTACCAGTCCAATTCGATGTGAATGTTGTCGGGTAGGTCTGCCGGAGCGGTGCCGAGATAGATCACTTCACCGCTGTCCAGATCACGCAGGAAAGTGTGGAAAGTGCCGGGAGGGGTCCTTCCGGCGATGGGGGGAAAGCCTTGTTCGGCGGAAACTTCTGCCTTGAATCCGGGGGTAGGCAGGCCTTCAGCATCCACAGTGAACCAGTCCCACACCGCACCCGTGGCCAGGTCGACGGCAAGTATTGCCCCCGCTGGCCAGCCCCGTGCAGGAGTGCGGTTGGGTGCCGGAACCTGGCGTCCGGCCGGTCGGTCGTAACCGGCCAGAAGCTCGCCGGTATCCGCCCGGACAAGCCCTACCCTCAACGGCAACCCGGCGGTACCGGGCGTGAATGCGGGAGTGCTCCACCATCCGCTGTAGAGGGTCCGCAGAGGAAACACGTCTCCCGGTTCCACCGCGACCGGCAGCGGTTGGAAGTAGGGCGGGGAGGCAGCCTCGGAACTGCAGCCGGGAATAACGACGACGGCGAGCAGCACCGCTAGGCCCCCCTGTCGCGTCGGTCGCACGATTGACCACCTCCGTGCGACCAACGCTAGACCCCGTGATCCAACCCCTCAAGGGCCGGTGGGCATGAAACTGCTCCGTCCTGATCTGAGGACGACAACTAAGTATGCTGTCTGAAGTTGGAGGACCCATTCGGGAAGGATTTCGGACATGACGGCTGCGCTACTGGTCATCGACATGCAGAACGCATTCTTTGAGGACGAGATCCTCGGGAAGCAGAAAGAACCGCTGGTTCGGGCGTGCAACGCAGCCATCGCGGATGCTCGTGAAGCCGGTACGCCCGTGTATGTGATCCGGACCGAGCACCAGCGGGATAAATCGACCTGGACGTTGAGCATGCTCGACGACGACCAGGGTTTCCTCTTCAGCGGGACGGAGCAAGCCGAACCGGTCGAGGGATTGCAGATTGAGGGGCTTCCAGAGATGGTCAAGACCCGCGACAGCGCATTCTTCGGAACGGATTTACTGCAGCGTCTACGGAACTTGAGCGTGGATACCGTTGTGCTTGCGGGGGTGGCAACGCATAACTGTGTGGCTCAGACTGCGGCGGATGCCTACGCCAATAACTTGCGGGTGGTGTACGCCGAGGACGCTATCGCCTCAACCAACGAGGAGTATGCGCAGAACGTCTTGGGCGTGCTGACTGATGAATACCGCCAGCGGCTCATGGGCGCGGAGGTGATCAAGCAATTGTTCCTGGACCGTGCCGGTTATACGGCGTGATCAGAAAGCGACGCTGTAACCATCCTCCCGGTGGAAGAGTCGTCGCCCGGCCCCATCATCCATGCGCACCCAGACCACTGACGCGTCCTCGGCGCGGTCCTCGAGGACACCCGTGACCTGGTGCCCTGAGGTAGATCGCAGGGTAATCCGCTGACCGCGCTTGAGGGCGGAGAAGTCAGTCAGGGAGGCAGGTTCAATGCTCATGGAGGACCTTTCGACGTGTGATTACCGCCACAGTAAGGTGTCTGTCTGAATGTTCGGTGAACGAAAACTGGGTGAATCCCTAACAGCTGGGGAAAGAGTCATTCCCACAACCTCAGACGGAGGTTTATCGAAAAGTTAACTAAGCTTGCTTTCTATTTGCGCGGTACTGTGGGATTCTTTGAATACCAGTGGCGGGAAATGCTGTTCATCAACTCGCGAGATCACAGGTCGGCGCCCCGCCCCGCCGGCAACTAGAGGGGATAGTTCAATGGCATCGACACACTCACCGGGCTCGGGCGTCGGGACCCGTACCAATATTCAAAAGGCTGCGCTCGCTGTTGGAGTTGTTTTCCTGCTCGTCGGCATACTGGGCTTCATTCCCGGGATAACCAGCGGCATGGACGAGCTTGCCTTCGCGGGCTCTGAGTCGAACGCGTTACTGCTCGGCATCTTCCAGGTCTCTATCCTGCACAACATCGTGCATCTTCTGTTCGGGATAGCAGGCATAGTGATGGCGAAGACCGCCACCGGAGCCTATAACTTCCTCCTTTGGGGAGGGGTAATCTACGCCGTTCTGTTCATCTACGGCCTCATCATTCCGCAGGATTCGGCGGCCAACTTCGTTCCCGTGAATGCGGCCGACAACATTCTGCACCTTGTCCTCGCTATCGCGATGATCGCCCTTGCGCTCGCGCTGCGGGACAAGCACCGTACAGCCGGGGCGCGGTAACCCTTCCCGGCATAGAAACTGATCGACTGAAAACAGAACGACGACGGCGGGTCGCAACCCGCCGTCGTCGTTCTGTGCGTTGTGGTCCGCGACAGGAGGGGTTTAGGCCTCCACTGCCTTGTCGCCTCGGACCGGCTGCGCGTCCTCGCCGGAGACAATCTCGATCTTGCGAGGCTTTGCGCGCTCGCTGACCGGAATGGTGACACTGAGGACACCGTTCTCATACCGGGCAGAGATGGCGTCAATGTCGATGCCTTGGCCGAGGTTGAGCTGGCGGAGGAAGGATCCGCTTTCACGCTCGCGGGTAAGCCACTTGACCCCCTCGGCATTGCGCAGGGTGCGCTCCGCGCGGATGGTCAGGAGCTGGCCGTCCACGTCGATGTCGACAGAGCCCGGGTCAATGCCCGGAAGGTCAGCGTTCAAGATGTAGTGGTCACCCTCGCGATAGAGGTCCATGGGCATCAGGCGCAGGCCTTGGCGGGGATCCAGAAGTGCGCCGGCCATACGGTCCAGTTCGCGGAATGGGTCGAATTTCATAGCCATGGTGGTTCACTCCCTGTGTGGTCTAGCTGGTTCGAGTTGAGTCACGTTCGCTCAACCCAGTCATTAAATTAGCACTCGAACCTTGAGAGTGCTAACACTTTTTGTTCGCCCACAACGAACGCTCACAGACACCAAAAAGCCCGCCCCGATGGAGCGGGACGGGCTTCGAACGGTGCCTGCGCGGGGCCTCGATCCCCGGGCCTTCCGCGTGTGAAGCGGATGCTCTACCAGACTGAGCTACACAGGCAAATAGTTCCCCGTTAGTTTAGGGCATCCACAGACGGATCACGCAAATGCGGGAAGCGGTAGATATCCAGGCTGCTACTAAGTAGCCTGACTAACCCGGGCTGTTCCAGCTGAAGCCCCGCCTCTGAAAGCCAGCGAAGGAGTTGTCATGAACGATCAGGACATTTTGGCGCGTATCCAGGCGCTTGTGGAGGAAGAACACACCCTGCGGGACGCCGCTCCGGGCGAGGGCGACCAGGGCGGTGACCGCCAAAGCCGGCTGCGGCGGGTGGAGGAACAACTGGACCAATGCTGGGACCTGCTCCGTCAACGCCGCGCCAAGGAAGACGCAGGGGAAAGCCCCCAGGAGGCAGAGGCCAGGCCTATTGATCAAGTCGAGGGGTACCGCCAGTAGCTCAGCCCGTCCATGACACGGGCGGCGACGAACACGGTGTACAAAGACCGAAAGGAACCCATGGATAATCTCAAGGCTTTTGCGCTGATCTGCACTCTGACACCATCGCCGGCGGACTCGAGCAGCGACCTCATGGCGAACCGTATCCTCGGGAAGCTGGAGGAGCAGGGGGTAACGACATCGTCGGCCAGGGTAGTGGACTACAACGTGGCGCCCGGCGTCGAAACCGACATGGGCAACGGGGACCAGTGGCCGCAGCTACGGCAGCAGATCCTCGATGCGGACATTTTCCTCCTTAGCGCCCCGATCTGGGTGGGACACATGAGCAGCCTCGGTCAGCGGGTGTTCGAACGGTTGGATGCCGACATCTCCTCCACGGATGATGCGGGCAGACCGATCATGTACGACAAGGTGGCCCTGACGGCCGTCGTCGGAAATGAAGACGGCGCTCACCACGTCACCGCCGAGATGCACCAGGGGCTGAACGACATCGGGTTCACCGTCCCCGCACAGGGCGGCGTGTACTGGGTGGGCGAGGCGATGCAGACGGTGGACTTCAAGGATTTGGACGAAATGCCCGACGTGGTCGCGTCGACCATCTCAGCGATGACGGCGAACGCAGTGCACCTCGCGAAGTCGTTGAAGGTGGCGTCCTACCCCGCCCCGTAAGCCACAGCTCAAGTGAGTTCGCAGGGAGCACCCTGGCAGAGGGTGCTCCCTGCGAACTCACGAATCCTTCAAGGGAAAAAGGTAAGCGCTTGAGCGAGCACAAGAATGATGGCGACGCGCGGCGGAGCGAACTCGGCAGCACTGCCGGGCCGGTGGAGGATGAGATCGAGAAGTCGTTCGACCGCACCGTTGACGAGGGTGCCCAGCGGTTGCATCGAACGTTCGCCGACGTCCTCATCACCGGACTGTTTGGTGGTTTCGAGATCGGAATCGGCGTCCTGGCGTACTTGGCAGTGCTCCATGAAACCGGGAACCATTTACTGGCAGGACTGGCTTTCAGTGCCGGACTCATAGCGCTGCTGCTCGCGAAGAGCGAATTGTTCACCGAGGGTTTCCTCGTTCCGATCGCTGCAGTAACAGCCAAGCAGGCCACACTCGGGCAACTGGGCAAGTTGTGGGCCGGCACGCTGGCCGCCAATCTCGTCGGCGGGTGGATTTTCATGATGCTCGTGGTGACGGCTTTCCCGCAGTGGACAGGGACCATCACAAGCTCCGCTGAACACTACGTCCACGCCGACCTGAGCTGGCAGACGATATGTCTCGCAGTGCTGGGAGGAAGCACGATCACGCTGATGACGCGGATGCAGCATGGAACCGAGGCAATGAGCGGCAAGCTCGCGGCAGCGGTCGTCGGCGGTTTTCTGCTGTCAGGTCTGCAGCTCTTCCATTCAATCCTCGACTCGCTGCTGATTTTCGGCGGCATCCAGGTGGGCGCCGAGATCAGTTACCTGGATTGGCTGGGCTGGTTCAGCTACACAGTGGTGTTCAATATCGCCGGCGGGATTCTGCTGGTGACGGCGCTGCGGCTGGTGCGCGACCGAAAGCTCGTGGAGCGCGAACGGAAAGAGGCGCCCGTGGATCCCACTACTGCCTCCAGCTAGCTCTTCCGGGCCAGCCAGCCGAGTGTCAGGCTGCCCATGGTCCTGCGGAAGCCGCTCTCGCCTCGCGTCACCTCAAGCGCTGCCCATACCATCAGGCAGGCTGTGCTCGCGGCGGCGAGTGCCATCCGGTTTTTCTCCTCCAGCGCCATCATGGATGCCACGCCAAGCAGTGCCCACCCGACGATGGGCGCGTTCGGCTTCTGCGCGATTGTCTGCTGCCCCAGGTCGTTCCGGATGAATCCCATCATGCGCCTTTCTTCGAGGTGGCTTTCGCGGTTTTCTTCGTTCCCGCCGCGCTCTTCTTCTCGCGGTTTTTCTCCACGCTGCGGCGGAGCGCTTCCATAAGATCGAGGACGTTGCCGCCCTCCTGGTCGCCCGTCTCTCCGAACGTCTCGTCGGTGTCCAGCGCCTCGCCCTTCTCGAGTTTCGCTTCGATCAGCGTGCGGAGCTGCTCCTGGTAGTCGTCCTTGAAGTTCTCGGGATCGAAGTCGGAGGAGAAGGATTCCACCAGTGCCGCGGACATTTCCTTCTCCTTGGCGGAAATACGAACCTTCTCATCGAGGGAGGGGAAGGTGGCTTCGCGGACCTCGTCCTGCCAGAGGAGCGTCTGAATCATGAGTACATCCCCGCGGACGCGCAGGGCGGCCAGCCGCGACTTCTGCCGAAGCGAGAACTGGACGATCGCGGTGCGGTCCGTCTCCTCCAGGGTCCGACGAAGCAGTACGTAGGCTTTTGTGGACTTCGAATCGGGCTCCAGGTAGTAGGCGCGGTCGAACATGATCGGGTCGATCTGGTCGCTCGGAACGAACTCGACCACCTCGATCTCCCGGCTCTTCTCTACCGGGAGCGAAGCGAGGTCTTCGCTGGTGAGAACGACGGTGCGCTCGCCGTCGTCGTACGCCTTGTCGATGTTCTTGTATTCGACGATCTCGCCGCAGATCTCGCACCGCCGCTGGTAGCGGATCCGGCCACCGTCCTTGTCATGCACCTGGTGAAGGCTGATGTCATGGTCTTCGGTGGCGCTGTAAACCTTCACGGGCACGTTGACCAGCCCAAACGCCACTGCGCCTTTCCAGATCGCTCTCATGTTCCTAGTGAACCAGTGTTGCCCGTGCCGGTCTACGATTGCTTAGGTGAACTCCGAACCGATGGTTACCAAGACGCTCGCCGATGGAGAACCCGCCCTCTGGTTCGAGATGCGCTTCAATGCGCCGGCCAGGGTGCTGTGGAAGCACCTCACTGATCCCGAGAAGCTCAAGTACTGGTTCCCATGCGAGCTGGACATCCTGCCGCGTCCCGGTGCCGTGGTCACCTTCAAGTTCCCGGGCCAGAAAGCCATGGAAGGGACAGTTCTGGAGGCAGAGAAGCCGCGGCTGCTCGCCTATACGTGGGATGAGGAAGTCCTGCGCTGGGAAATCGAGGACGACGACGACGGCGGCAGCCTCCTCACGCTGACCAACACGGTCCAGGAGGGCCAGGATATCGCCCGCTCGGCGGCAGGCTGGCACCTGACCCTCATGGGCCTCGACGACTTCCTGAACGAACGCCCGCTCGGACAGGATCCGGCACTGTGGGACCAGTACGTGGCCCGGTATGAGGCGGAGCTCGGCGACTGAATCAGATCTCTGTGCCGCCGACCGCACTGGCGTAATCGGAGCATCCCTACAAGACTGGGGAAATGGCTCCAGGCAGCGCACAGCAGACGGTTACCGTCGGTGGACGCCGTCTGAAGCTGACCAGCCTGGACCGGGTGATGTATCCCGAGACGGGCACCACCAAGGCCGATGTCCTCGCCTACTACGCGGCCGTCGCTGACTGCCTCATCCCACACGCCCGTAACCGGCCGGTGACGCGCAAACGGTGGGTCAACGGCGTCGGCACCGAAGAAAAACCAGGCGAGGTGTTCTTCCAGAAGAACCTCGACAAATCCGCGCCGTCGTGGATTGAGCGCCACGGTATCGAGCACAGCGACCACACCAACGTGTACCCGCTGCTCAATGACCTCGCGACGCTGACCTGGCTGGGGCAGATCTCAGCCCTTGAGATCCACGTGCCGCAGTGGCAGTTCGGTCCCAATGGAGAGGTAGGCAACCCGGACCGAATGGTCCTCGACCTTGACCCGGGACCGGGCGCAACGCTGCTTGAATGCGCCGAAGTGGCCCGGCTGGCCCGTGAGATCCTGAACGACATGGGCCTGGACCCGAGGCCGGTAACCAGCGGATCGAAGGGGATCCACCTGTATGCCCCGCTGGACCGGAAGCAGACCTCGGACCAGGTGTCCGCCGTCGCGAAGGAATTGGCGCGCATTCTGGAGGCCGACCACCCGGACCTGGTGGTCAGCGACATGAAGAAGTCGCTGCGCGGGGGCAAGGTGCTGCTGGACTGGAGCCAGAACAACCGCAACAAGACCACCATCACGCCATATTCACTCCGCGGGAAAGCGCATCCAATGGTTGCGGCGCCGCGGACCTGGGAGGAGCTCGACGATCCGGATCTTGACCACCTCAACTATGAGCAGGTGATCGCGCGGATCTCCGAGTACGGCGATTTGCTCGGGGACATGGACCGGGATGGCGCAGAGGACAACGGAGGCCCCGACAACGACGACGGCGGCCCGGACCGCCTGCACACCTACCGCTCCATGCGGGATGCCTCCAAAACACCGGAGCCCGTTCCGGACACGGTGGGCGAGCCGGGCGGCAACAGCTTCGTCATTCAGGAACACCACGCGCGGCGCCTCCACTATGACTTCCGGCTGGAGCGCGACGGCGTACTGGTCTCCTGGGCCATCCCCAAGGGACCGCCCACCTCCACGGGGGAAAACCACCTCGCTGTCCAGACCGAGGACCACCCGCTCGACTACGGCTCGTTTGAGGGCACCATCCCCAGGGGCGAATACGGGGCCGGCGAGGTGTACATCTGGGACTCCGGCACGTATGAGGCGGAGAAGTGGCGGCCGGGCAAGGAGGTCATCTGTACGCTGCAGGGCCGTGAGGATGGGGGCCTTGCCAGAGGCGGCAACGCAGTGCGCAGATTCGCCCTGATCCATACCGGCGGGCCCACCGACGCGGCCGAGAAGAACTGGCTGATCCACCTGATGAAGGAACAGCCCGGCCAGCCCTCACCTCCCGCCTTCAGGCCGCGCACCACCGAAGAACTTCCCACGCTGAGACCTATGTTGGCCACAACGGGAAATCCCGGGCTGCTGCGCTCGGAAGACGGCTGGGCCTTCGAGATGAAGTGGGACGGTATCCGGGCTGTCGCGACGGTCACCCCGGAGGGAACCCGGCTCCTGAGCCGCAACGGCAACGACCTGACCAAGGCGTATCCCGAGCTTGCTGACCTCGGCAGCTACGTTAACGGTGAGCAGGCGGTGCTGGACGGGGAGATCGTCGCGATCAATAAGGCGGGCCGCCCGGATTTCGGCCTGCTGCAGGGGCGCATGAACCTCACCAAACACTCAGACATCGAAGCGGCGCGAAGACGCACCCCGGTCCATTTCCTGCTCTTCGACCTGCTGCATCTCGACGGAAACTCCCTGCTGGACCTCGGATACTCACAACGCCGCGAGGTACTCGAGCAGGCCGTGGACGGTCCCGAGGACGGTCACATCCAGGTACCTCCCGCCCTTGATGCGACGCTCGACGAAGCGATCGAGGCCAGCAAGGAACTGGGCCTCGAAGGCATCATGGCCAAGCGGGTCAGCAGCACCTATTCGCCGGGCCGGCGGTCCGAATCGTGGGTGAAGATCAAGCACGCGCTCACCCAGGAGGTCGTCGTCGTCGGTTGGCGTCCGGGCAAGGGCAGCCGCGCACACAAGGTCGGCTCACTGTTGGTGGCGATTCCCGACGGCGTTGACTTGAAGTACATCGGGCGCGTGGGCTCCGGGCTGACTGAGCGGGAGCTCGCGGAGATCGGTTCAAGGCTGAAGAAGATGGCCCGCAAGACGGCACCGCTCGACGATGTGCCGGCCCCCGATGCGTCCGATGCCCGCTGGGTCCGGCCGGCACTCGTAGGGGAGGTCCAGTTCAGCGAACGCACGTCCGGCGGCAAGCTGCGCCATCCGGTCTGGCGGGGGTGGCGGCCGGACAAGAAGCCGTCCGACGTCGTCGTCGACATCTGACTCCGGAATCTGACTCAACAGGAACAAGGGGAGTAGGAGCCTATGCAGTTTGAACAGCTCGACGCCTGGTGGAGGGCTGCCAACTACCTGTCGGTGGGGCAGATCTATCTGAGGGACAACCCCTTGCTGCGGCGGCCGCTACGGCGCGACGACGTCAAGGAGCGGCTGCTCGGGCACTGGGGGACCACCCCCGGCCTCAACTTCGTCTACGCGCATCTCAACCGGGCGATCGTGGAACGCGGCCAGGAGATGCTTTTCATCACCGGACCCGGCCATGGCGGTCCCGCGAATGTGGCCAACGCCTGGCTGGAAGGAACGTACACGGAAACCTACAGCCATGTGGGTCGCGATGCTGCCGGCCTGAAGGAGCTCTTCAAACAGTTCAGCTATCCGGGCGGCATACCGTCCCATGCGGCTCCGGAAACCCCCGGCTCCATCAACGAGGGCGGCGAGCTCGGCTACTCGCTTGCCCACGCGTTCGGGGCGGTCTTCGATAACCCGAACCTGGTTGCAGCCTGTGTGATCGGCGACGGCGAAGCAGAGACGGGGCCGCTGGCGGCCAGTTGGCACTCGAACAGCTTCCTCGACGCAA
Organism: Arthrobacter sp. D2-10; assembly: GCF_054161285.1. Taxonomy (NCBI): domain Bacteria; kingdom Bacillati; phylum Actinomycetota; class Actinomycetes; order Micrococcales; family Micrococcaceae; genus Arthrobacter; species Arthrobacter sp. D2-10. Next base: position 51,530 of record NZ_CP096431.1, read on the forward strand.
AGCACGACGGCGCGGTCCTGCCGATCCTGCACCTCAACGGGTACAAGATCGCCAATCCGACCGTGCTTTCCCGAATGCCCGAGGCTCAACTCGAACACCTGATGCGGGGCTACGGCTACGAGCCCCACTTCGTCACGGTGACAGATCCGCACGCCACCGAGCAGGCACACCGCGATTTCGCCTCCGCCCTCGACACCTGCCTGGAACGGATTGCAGCACTGCAGGCCGAGGCCCGGACGGAACCTCGGGGGACTGAAGGGTACGCGCCCTGGCCCATGATCGTGCTGCGCTCGCCGAAAGGCTGGACCGGCCCCGCCGCGGTGGACGGCAAGCAGGTCGAGGGAACCTGGCGGGCACATCAGGTCCCGCTGTCAGGGGTTCACGACGACGACGCGCATCTCGCGCAGCTCGAGGAATGGATGCGCTCCTACCGGCCCGAGGAGCTGTTCATGGAGGACGGCAGCCTTCGGGACGAGATAGCTGCTGGTGCTCCAGCCGGAGACCTCCGCATGAGCGCAACGCCCTATGCGAACGGCGGCCGGCTGCTGCGTGACCTCCGACTGCCCGCCTATGGTGACCACGCCGTCGTCGTCGAGCGACCCGGCAAGGAAAAGGTGAGCCCCATGCTCGCCGTGGGCGGGTATCTGCGGGACATCATTCGGCTGAATCCGGAGAATTTCCGGATCTTCGGTCCGGACGAGACGGCATCTAACCGCCTGCAGGACGTCTACGAGGCCACCGATAAGGCGTGGCAGCACCGGATTGACGACGTCGATGAGCACCTCGCACGGTCCGGCCGCGTACTGGAGGTGCTGAGTGAGCACCTGTGCCAGGGCTGGCTGGAAGGGTACCTTCTCACAGGGCGGCACGGGGTGTTCAACTGCTACGAGGCGTTCGTGCACATTGTGGATTCGATGTTCAATCAGCATGCCAAGTGGCTAAAAGTGCACCAGGATCTGCCGTGGCGGCAACCGATCGCCTCACTGAACTACATGCTGTCCAGCCATGTCTGGCAGCAGGACCACAACGGGTTCTCGCATCAGGACCCCGGCTTCATCGACCATGTGGTCAACAAGAAGGCCGACGTCATTCGGGTCTACCTGCCGCCGGACGCGAACACGATGCTCGCCGTCACGGAACACTGCCTGCAGACCAGGGACCGTGTGAACGTGATCGTCACCGGCAAGCAGCCGACCATGACGTGGCTCGGACCGGAAGATGCGCGTCTCCACGCAGAACGGGGCATCGGGGTATGGGACTTCGCGGGAAGTGAGGACCCGGGCGGCGGGGAGGATCCCGACGTCGTCCTGGGTTGTGCAGGGGATGTGCCTACCGTCGAGGTGGTGGCAGCGGCGGGTCTGCTCAAGGAGGCACTGCCCAAGCTGAAGGTGCGTGTGGTGAACGTGGTCGATCTGATGCGACTGCAAGACGACGCCGAGCATCCGCACGGAATGCGGGCACGGGACTTTGACACGCTCTTCACCCGCGACCGGCCGGTGATCTTCGCCTATCACGGCTACCCCTGGCTGATTCACCGGCTGACGTACCGGCGGACCAACCACGACAACATCCACGTACGCGGCTACAAGGAGGAAGGGACTACTACCACGCCGTTCGACATGGCGATGCTGAACCAGATTGACCGGTATCAGCTGGCAATGGACGTGATCGATCGAGTGCCGTCGCTGCGCTCCACACAGGCCGGTCTCCGGCAATATCTGCAGGATGAGCGGCAGCGGGCGTGGCAGCACACGCGCGACGCCGGTAAGGACATCGCTGAGGTCACCGGCTGGCTGCTGGAAGAGGCATCGCCCGACGACGCCGGTTGAGGAGCGCCTCCCGGCGGCTCACCCTGTTGGCTGCGGCACCCAATGACGACGACGACGACGCATAGGGCTTCGGTGACGAACTTCCCCGACCGGGAAATCAACTTGAACACACAGAAATCCCAAGGTCACGCGAGTACGAATAAGTGTTATGAGCACCATTCCGGTAATTCATACAGCGAACGAGTCGACGGTCCTGGCTGCTGCCAGCCGCGCTGTCGCGGATGCACTCTCGGAGCTCGAGCAGGTCTGGCGTAACCCGCGGCCGGATGCCGTGGTTGCAGCCGCCCGACGCCAGCTTGCAGCTGCCGAGAGTTGGGCTGACGCACGGCGTGAAGGCGCCTGACCGAAGGCGCACAACGCGGGGTGAGGATCGGGTAACCCCATCGTGTAGCGTCTGTGCTGGCGGTAACCGCCGTCACATCAGTCTTATCAAAATGGGGGAACACTGTGGATATTGGCCTGTTGGTCACACTGGGGGTGATTGTCGGCGTCCTTATCGTTCTGGGTCTGGTCGCTGTGATCATCGCACGGATGGCCTTGCGGATTGCGAGTCCTGCGGAAGCGCTCATCATCACCGGCAAGGGCAACCAGGAGGGCCAACGGGTTGTCTTCGGGCGCACCTTCATCAACCCGTTCAGCCAGCGGGCCTTCTCGATCTCGCTGGCGTCGCGACAGGTCACCCTGCAGATCGAGGGCATCTCCAAGAACGGCATCAAGCTGCACCTTACCGGTGTAGCCCAGATCAAGGTCGGCGGCGACGAAGAAGCCGTCCGCCGGGCTGCGCAGCGCTTCCTCAACCAGCAGGACCAGATCGACCACTACACGCAGGAAACACTCTCGGGCTCGCTGCGCTCCATCGTCGGTACGCTCACGGTCGATTCCATCATCAAGGACCGTGCTTCCTTCGCAAAGAGCGTGAAGGAAGAGGCCGAGCACTCGATGCACAACCAGGGCCTCGTGATCGACACCTTCCAGATCCAGTCCGTCAATGACGACTCGAGCTATCTGAAAAACCTTGGGCGTCCGGAGGCTGCCCTGGCCGAGAAGCTCGCAAAAATCGCTGAAGCGAATGCCGCCCAGGAAGCCGCGGAAGCCGCGGCCATCGCGGACGAGCAGGTGGCGCTCGCAGAACAGCGTCTTGCCATCCGCCGCGCCGAGCTGAAGGAAGTTGCCGACGCCCGCCAGGCGCAGGCCGACGCCGCGGGGCCCCTTGCAGCCGCGGAGCAGAGGCAAGCGATCCTGCTCAAGGAACAGCAGGTCACCTCCCGCCAGGCAGAACTCCGCGAACGTGAACTCGACATTGAGATCCGCAAGCCGGCCGACGCCGAAAAGTACCGGGTGGAGCAGGAAGCGGCCGGCAAGCTCGAGCAGCGCAAGCGCCAGTCCGAGGCCGACCAGGTGGAGGCGGAGGTCCTGTTGACCAAGCGACGCCTCACCGCAGAGGGCGACAAGGTGGCCGCCGAGGCAGAAGCCGCCGCGAGCACAGCGCGAGGCAATGCCGCCGCAGCAGTCACGCGGGCAAACGGCGCAGCCGAAGCCGAGGTGATCAAGGTTCGTGGTGAGGCCGAAGCAGACGTGGTCCGCCAAAAGGGCATCGCCGAAGCGCAGGGCATCGAGGCGCAGGCTCGCGCGTACGAGCAATTCAACGACGCTGCGGTGCTCAACAAGGTTATGGAGATGCTGCCGCTCGTGGCACGCGAGATCGCAGCACCTATGTCCGCGATAGATAACATGACAGTGATTTCCAACGACGGCGCCAGCCAGCTCAGCAGGAACGTGAGCGGCGGTCTGCACCAGACGTTCCAGTTGTTGAAAGACACCACTGGTCTCGATGCGGTTGAGATGCTCCGCAATTGGGGGAGCAACGGCACAAAGCCCTCACCTGCCGCGCCGTCCGAACCGCATTCGTAGCGGTCTCGCGGTATCCTCTGTGCAGATGGTTTTCGGTTAACGCTCCCTCACTGAATTGGTGAGGCGCTGCCGGAGCCATCAGACACTGAGGAGGGTCAATGAAGATCGTCGTTCTCATGAAAGAGGTGCCGGACACCTACGGGGAACGCAAGCTGAATCTCGAGACGGGCCTCGCCGAGCGCAGCGACAGCGAAGCTGTGCTCGACGAGATCGGCGAGCGGGCACTTGAGTTGGCGTTGTCCCTTGCCGGCTCACTCGACAGCCCGGAGATCACGGTCGTCTCCATGACCCCTGAATCGGCGACGACGACACTGCGCAAGGCGTTGGCCATGGGTGCGGACAAGCTGGTCCACATCGCCGACGAGAAACTGGTCGGTGCCGATCTTGGTCTCACAGCTGAGGTGTTGGCTGCGGCAATCCGGCGTACCGCGTTTGACCTCGTGATTGCCGGCAACCTTTCGACCGATGGGCAGGGCGGGGTAATCCCCGCCATGCTCGCCGAGTTGCTGGGGGTGCCGCACGCAAGTTCCCTGACCTCCGTCGAGGTGTCTGCCGAGCGTGTGCACGGAACACGTGAAACGGACGGCGGGATCATGGAGGTAGCGGCGGCACTGCCGGCGGTCATCTCGATCACCGAGCGGTTCCCCGCCGGACGCTTCCCCAACTTCAAGGGCATCATGGCGGCGAAGAAGAAGCCCGTTGAGAAGCTGACCGCCGCTGACCTCGAGGTTGATCCGGAGGCGCTGGACGTCCCTCGTTCCATCATGCTTGCAGTGTCAGAGCGGCCCGCACGATCCGCCGGTATGAAGATCGTCGATGAGGGAGACGCCGGCGAGAAACTTGCCGAGTTCCTGATTCAGAACCGACTGGCCTAAGGAACGAGCATGACTACCTTTCCCGAAGACTCAATTCTTGTCCTGCTTGAGACCACCCCCTCAGGCACGCCGGCCAGGAGCGCAGCGGGACTCCTGGGCGCCGCGGCTGAGGTCGGCACGCCCGTAGCGCTTATCGTGGCAGGACCGGACGGGGCAGCGGATATCGCTGCCGCGGCCGGTGACCTCGGTGCCGCCTATGTGCTCATTGCCCAGCCTGAGTCAGTGTGCTCCCTGCTGGCTGTGCCGACTGTCGACGCCCTCGCCGCCGCCGCAGGACTGGTTCGGCCTGACGCGATCCTGATCTCCAACTCCGTTGACGGGCGGGATGCAGCCGGACGATTCGCGGCGCGCACGCGATCCGCCTTGGCCGTCGACGCCGTGGGAGTCGGGCGGGATCCAGAGGGAATCGTTGCCCACCACTCGGTGTACGGCGGCGCCTACAGCGTCGACTGCGCGCCCACGTTCGGTGCCCCCGTCATCACTCTTCGCGAAGGTGCAGTCGACTCCCGCGCCGAAGCCCGGACACCGCAGATAGAGTCACTCGATGTCCCTTCGTCCGGAATCGCTGCAGCATCCATTGAGTCGTTCGAAGCGCGCACTGTGACCTCAACCCGCCCCGAATTGCGCGGTGCCGTCAAGGTCGTGGCGGGAGGACGGGGTCTTACGTCCCAGGAGCAGTTCGCCCTCGTTGACCAGCTGGCCGATGTCCTGGGGGCGGCCGTCGGCGCCTCACGCGCCGCAGTCGATGCCGGATGGGTGCCGAACAACTACCAGATCGGTCAGACCGGGATCTCCGTCTCGCCGCAGCTCTACGTGGCGATCGGGGTCTCCGGCGCCATCCAGCACCGTGCCGGCATGCAAACCGCCAAAACCATCGTGGCGATCAACAAGGATCCGGACGCACCGATCTTCGAGATCGCCGACTTCGGCGTCGTCGGAGATCTATTCCAGGTAGTGCCGCAGCTGATCAATTCGCTGTCCGCCCGGAAGGAGTAGGCCATGGCGACGTACGGCCGCACGATGCGCAGGGGACTGCCCCGGCAGAGCGGCGGCGAACCGTGGCCTCCCGCGGGCACCGCAGTGGTGGACCAGAGCGATGACGCCCGCCGCGAACCCTCTCCCAGACCCGGTGCTGTCAGCAGCGACCGCGTGAGCACGCTGACGGCGCCACCTCCCGAGGAGACGACGACGGCGTTTCCTCCGCAGCCCCCGACGCCGGCGCCACCTCCCGAGAAGACGACGACGGCGCTTTCTCCGCAGCCCGTGACGCCGGCAGGGGCGACTGCACGCACCATGCGCTGCGGCCTTCCCAGGGCCGTGGGAGGTGATCCTTGGCCTCCTGCTGTCAAGCTGCCTGCGGCTGCATCCTCTGCCCCTGTAAAGGAGGATCAGGCAGAAGTTGCGACGACGGCAGCTCCGGCGACTGATTCCGTCGAGCTGCCAGGGAAACCAACGGTTCCAGCACCGGCTGACGAAGCGCCATCACGGCCCAAAGACATCGCGTCGGCGCCCGCAGCAACAGCGGCGGTGGGGTCCACGCTGCTGCGTCGCGGGTTGCCCCGGGTGTCAGGCGGCGATCCCTGGCCCCCGGAGACCGCCGTCGTCATCGAATCCCTAATTGAGCGTAAACGGGTAGCGGCACCTACGACTCAGGAGGGGACGGAAACGTCAGGAGCACAGGAAGAGGCGAAAGCATCCGCGCCGCTTCCCCAGCCTCCCGCAAGCCGGGCGGACCCGAAACCCACGAAACCCACGAACCCGAAGAAACCGCGAAGCCGCACAGCCATACTGGTGTTCGGCGCGCTCGGGCTTCTGGGGGTCGCATGGGCAGCGGTGTTCTTCACGCGGTGGCTGGTCACGCTCGACTTCATGCGGGACTTCCTGACGGCGTATCCGGGTGAAACCGCCCTGCCGGCCGGCACGGATCCAGGGTTCCCGGCATGGGCCCAATGGCAGCACTTCTTCAACTTCTTCCTGATTGTCCTGATCATCCGGTCGGGCCTGCAGGTTCGCAGGGAAACACGACCGCCGGGATACTGGACGCCGAAGTGGTCCAAGGGCAGCGACGGGAAAATCAGCATCACTTCCTGGTTCCATCAGACGCTCGATGTCCTGTGGCTCCTGAATGGGCTGATATTTGTGGTGCTCCTGTTTGTCACGGGCCATTGGGCACGCCTGGTGCCCATCACCTGGGAGGTGATCCCGAACGCGCTGTCAGCCCTGATCCAGTATGTTTCGCTGGATTGGCCCACCGAGAACGGCTGGGTGAATTACAACAGCCTCCAGATGCTCGCCTACTTCGTCACCGTCTTCATCGCCGCCCCGCTGGCAGCGATATCCGGCGCGCGCATGTCCGGAATCTGGCCGAAGGACGCCAAAACCCTGAACCGCCTCTATCCGATCGAGTGGGCAAGGGCCATCCACTTTCCCGTGATGCTTTATTTCGTGGTGTTCATCATCGGTCACGTTGCACTGGTGTTCGCGACGGGTGCCCTCCGGAACCTCAATCACATGTACGGCGGCCAGGACGCAGTGAACTGGACCGGGTTCTGGATCTTCTTTGGATCGCTCCTGCTGGTCATCGGTGCCTGGATCGCGGCGCGACCAGTGGTGTTGGCCCCCCTCGCGGGGTTGTTTGGGCGTGTCAGCTCGCGTTGAGTGAGCGGAACGTACGGATCTGGCGGAACCGTCGTACCAGGCTGTCGCGTCGCGAAGCACCGGATTCCGACGACGGATCCGCCGTCAGTTCGATATGCCGTTCACCGAAGTTCCAGAGCAGCACGTCGTCGAGCAGCCGGTCAGGCCCCGGCGAGTAACGGTGGTCCAGCGCGCGCCGGACCGAGGTGATGGTGTCAGCCTGCAGCAGCGAAACGAGGGCCGTGGTGGTGGTGAGCCGGTGCGCGGACAGCAGCTCCGCCGCCCAGCGCCAGTCGTCGTCGGACTTGCGGTCCACATGCGGCAGCAGCGTCTGCCACACCTCGCGGATGCGGTCCGGCGTCAGTTCGACGCCGCCCTCGCCGTTCGGATCCCAGAAGCCGGTGACTTTCTGGTACCGGGAATGTAGGTCGGCGAAGGTCGACTCGACGCTCTCCAGCATCGCCGCGGTGGCGGTGAATTGCCGGTCGAAGTAGGGGCTCCACGCCTTCGGGTTGAACGACTTGAACCGGATGTCATGCTCGATTTCCGACCAGGCGTGGGCAAGGACGGTGCGGATCTGGGTCTCGAAGAGGTAGCTGCCGGAATCTGAACCGAGCAGTTGCTGGTAGGCACGGACGGCGTCGTTCTGGATGGTGCGCAGGATCAGGTGCCGGCTGGAGTAACCGTACGTTCCCGATTCAATGGAACCGATGTCCTTCTCCCGGTCCCCGCGGCAGTCGAACTCATGCCGCTGACGCTTGATGAGGTTGGCGGCGTCGTCAACTTCGTGGGGGAGGGTCGTGATCACGCGCACGCCGACCAGGTCCGTCAGGTTCCGGAGAGGGTCGGGGAACACCAGGCTGGGCGGTCCGTCACCGTCCACCAGCATCCGCGAGGCCTTGTCCCGGAACGACTCAACCGTCTTGGTGCGCGCCGTGATGAACAGCGGCCGTAACTCCGTGCCGTTGAACATGCCCTCGATCCGCTCCCGGGCATCCGCCGTGACGGCCACCAGCGCAGGCCGGACGCGCTCAAACTCCCGAACGCTCTCCTCGACGGCAGGCCGCAGCCTCTCGTCCAACTCATCCCATGCACTCACCAACCCATCTAAACACCCGTCACCGACACCGGCTACGCTGTCGAAGGTGACTGGCCCCCAGCGCTACACCTACGGCAGCGATCCGAACCAGTTTGCCGAACTTCACCTGCCGGTCGGGCAGCAACGGCCGGGCGTCGTCGTCATTGTTCATGGGGGGTTCTGGCGGAGCCGCTACACATTAGAACTGGGCACCCCGCTCGCCGAAGACCTCAGCTCACGCGGTTTCGCCTGCTGGAACCTCGAATACCGGCGCGTGGGCGACGGAGGAGGCTGGCCGGAATCCTTCCAGGACGTAGCCGCCGGCATAGACCTGCTCGCCTTCGCGGCCAGGGAACACGGCCTCAACGCCAGTACGACGACGGCACTCGGCCACTCCGCGGGCGGTCACCTTGCGGTATGGGCGGCGGGGCGGCCGTCTTTGCCCCCGGATGCTCCGGGAGGCGGCGTGCCGACCGTCCCGATCACCGGCGTCGTCAGTCAGTCCGGCGTGCTGAACCTGCAACGAGCCCGCGAGGAGAGGCTGGGCAACGGCGCCGTTCAGGATTTCCTCGGTGAGCCCGATGGCGAAAAGTACCGGCTTGCCGACCCGATGTCGGTTGTCCCGCTATCGGTGCCGGTGCTGGCCCTGCACGGCGAGGAGGATTCCACAGTTCCGTTGAGTCAGTCGCAGTCGTACGTGGATGCCGCGGTCGCGGAGGGAGCGACGGCGGAGGTTATCCGCATTCCGGGTGACCATTACGCGATGATCACGCCTGGAACGGACGCATGGGCAAGCGTCGTTACCGCCATAGAACGTCTCACGTAACGGTGTTCATGGGGAATTCAGGGAAGTGTGGGATCCTGCACCAATGAATGCACGATCCCGGCTCCATCGGGCTGCCCACCGTACCGGCCTCGAAATTCTTGGCTGGACCCTTGTGGTGCTCGGAATCGCCGCGCTCGTGCTGCCCGGACCGGGGCTGCTGATGCTGGTTGGTGGCCTAGCCGTGCTGTCCCAGCAGTACGAGTGGGCAGAGCGGAAGCTGCACCCGATCAAGAAACAGGCGTACAAGGCTGCGCGGGTCGGCGTGAAGACCTGGCCGCGGATCGCCTTCAGCGCTCTGGGTGCCTTCTTCTTCATGGGGCTCGGGATCCTCTGGATGCTGCAGCCGCCGGCGCCTAGCTGGTGGCCGCTGGAGGAACGCTGGTGGCTCTTCGGTGGATGGGGCGCGGGGCTCAGCCTTGTGCTCTCCGCCATCATCGCGCTGACCCTGCTCGTCTACAGCATCCGTCGTTTCCGGTAGGTTCTCCCGAATCCCGCCATCGGGCGAAATGCTAGGTTGAGACGGTGCTCACAGTAATCGGCGAAGCCCTTATCGACGAAGTTCTCAGCGACACAGCACCACCGCGTGCCCATGTCGGCGGCAGTCCCCTCAACGTGGCCGTGGGATTGGCGCGTCTTGGTCACGCCACCCAGTTCCTTGGACGTTTCGGAGACGACGAATTCGGCCGCCGGATCCACCGGCACCTTGCAGACAACGCCGTCCTGGCACCCTTACCCGCCGACTCCCACCCGACGAGCGTCGCTTCTGCACGCCTCGACCCCGCCGGGGGCGCCAGCTACGACTTCCAGCTCTCCTGGGAACTTCCGGGACTCGCGGCCCGCGATGATCTTTTCAACGGCACCACCCTTGTGCACACCGGTTCAATCGCCGCGATGCTGGAGCCCGGGGCCAGGGATGTCCTGACAGCAATCCGTCACGCACGTCCTTTCGCGACGATTTCCTACGACCCGAACTGCCGGCCGACCATCATCACGGACGCCGCTTACGCGCGCGAGCAGGCAGAGAAGTTCGTTGCCCTCGCCGATGTGGTGAAGGCCTCCGACGAGGACCTCGAGTGGTTGTATCCCGGACAGGATCACCGTGAATCCGCACGCCACTGGCTGGAACTGGGGCCCGCCGTCGTCGTCGTAACCCGCGGGTCCAAAGGACCGTGGGCCGTGGTGGACCGAGGGGAATGTGAGGTTCCCGCACCGGTGACCTCCGTGGTGGACACCGTCGGTGCGGGGGACTCCTTCATGGCGGCCCTGCTCAGCGCCCTGGTGGACCACGAGCTGGACGGTGCACAACGGCGGAATGAGTTGCGAACCCTGTCCGTTGAGCAGACACAAGGTGTCCTGGCGTTCGCCGCCGCTGCAGCGGCCGTAACGGTGTCACGCGCAGGTGCCAACCCGCCCACCCGAGATGAACTGAGAACACGAGGAGTGTACGCATGACCCGCGATCCTTACGCAGATCTTCCTGAGGTACCGTCCTTCACGCTCACGAGCAGCGACATAGCTGATAACCAGCCACTCGATATCAAGCACGCATCGGGGCGGATGGGCGCGGGAGGCCATGACGTCTCGCCGCAGCTGAGCTGGAGTGGGTTCCCGGAGGGCACCAAGAGCTTCGCGGTCACTGTGTACGATCCCGATGCCCCCACGGCCAGCGGCTTCTGGCACTGGGCGGTTTTCAATATTCCGGTCACCACCACGTCGATACCTTCCGGATCCGGTACCGAGGACGGTGCAGGCTTGCCGGACGGGGCAGTGCAGTTGAAGAACGACGGCGGTTTCCCCGGTTTTGTGGGCGCAGCACCTCCTGCCGGACACGGTCCGCACCACTATCACGTGGTGGTGCACGCGGTTGATGTCGAGCGCCTCGACGTACCCGCCGATGCGTCGAACGCCTACCTCGGCTTCAATTTGTTCTCCCACACGCTCGGCCGCGCGCGTATCGTGGGCACCTACGAACAATAGGCAGCCGACGCCGGGAGGCATGACATGTTGATTCTGTTTGGATTCAAGACCGCTGTGAAGGAACTTTTCCGTCGGCAGGCTGTCTGCCCAAACTGCGGGCAGCATGCCTCCCAGCGCGTCGACGAGCGCGCGTCGAAGTTCACGCTGTTCTTCATTCCGCTCTTCACCACCAGCCGCCGCTACTTTCGGACGTGTTCCTATTGCGGCATAACAGCACAGGTGTCGAAGAGTGAGATGAATGCGATTGCCTGACGGGGAGCCCACCCGTTCGTTCGGCTTGGGTAGGCTTGATACCTACCCAGGCTAGGAGTTTGAGCATGCGTTTGGTCGCCAGCGACATGGACGGCACGATTGTTGGCCATAATGGCCGGATCTCGGACCGGACGGTGCGTGCGTTCGAGGCATGCCTGGATTCGGGCGTCGAGGTGGTGTTCGTGACCGGACGTCCGCCGCGGTGGCTGCAACCCCTCCGGGAACTCGGGTTCAAGGGCACCGTCATCTGCTCCAACGGCGCGCTGACCTATGACCTTCGTCGTGAGGAAGTACTTGCCTCTCATCTCCTCGACGGGGAGAGCATCTTCGAAGCGCAAAGGATCATCCGCGACCTCTACCCGGCGGCGCGTTTCGCGGCCGAGACTGTGGAGAGCTTTCTCATTGAGCCGGGCTTCGCTGATCCGGGATCTGTTGAGCTGCTCGGCGCGACCGAGCCGCGGCCACTCCGCGACTCCCTCAACGGGGCCGGGGTCATCAAATTCCTCGCGCGGGAGAACGGCATCACCCCGGACGAGTTCCTGCACCGGGTGGCTCCCGCCGTAGAACACCTCGTCGCCACGACGCATTCAGCGCCGAGCGTCCCCATGCTGGAAATGAGCGTGCCGGGGATCAACAAGTCGGTCACTCTCGCCCGGTACGCCGCCTCCCTTGGGATCGACCAGGCGGATGTCATCGCCTTCGGGGACATGCCCAACGACATTCAGATGCTGGACTGGGCCGGCCACGGCTATGCGATGGCGTCCGGCCACCCCGCAGCACTTGCGGCGGCGAACTTCCGTGCGCCGGCGTTCGACGACGACGGCGTGGCGCAGGTGCTTGAGGAGCGGCTCTCAGCGCTGAAGTCAGCCTGAAACGCCGTGGTGAAGCCGTACTTCGATGCTGACGGCCCTCTTGCCCTGTCACACCGCGGCTTCTCACGCGATGGCTGTGAGAACACCCTGGTCGCTATGGAAGCGGCCATCGACCTTGGTTTCCGGTACTTGGAGCTGGACGTACGCACTACACGCGACGGTGTCGTCGTCGTCTTCCACGACGAGCGCCTCGACCGGGTGACGGACGGGACCGGGCGGGTAGCAGACCATACCTTCGCTGAACTGGATGCAGTACGGGTCCGCGGTCGCGAAAGGATTCCCACGCTGGCCGAAGTGCTTGAGCGGTGGCCGCACGCGCGGTTGAATATCGATGTCAAAGATGACTTCTCTGTGCAGCCGTTTGCGGAGGTCATCGAAGCGGCCGGCGCCCATGACCGCGTGCTGGTTGCGTCGTTCTCGGATCGGCGTCGACTCAGGGTGCTCAAGCGGCTGAGTCGGCCGACAGCGTCGTCGGCCGGGATGGCTGTCAATGCGGTGATCAAGGTTCTCTCTCCGCTCGGTCTCGCGCAGTGGGTGGCGAGGCTGACGCGTGTTGACTGCCTACAAGTTCCGCGTCGATACCGAGGGCTGCCGGTGGTGACGCGCGCCTTCGTTGCACGTTGCCGTGCCGCGGGCATTCCCGTCCATGTCTGGACGATCAACGATCGTTCCGAAATGGAAGAATTGCTGGATCTGGGGGCCGGAGGACTGGTTTCCGACCGGGCCGATGTACTGGCGGGAGTAATGCGGCGTCGGGGGTATTGGCCTAACAGTTAGTGCACTAACTGTTAGGCATATACTTGATGAAGGCGATCGAGCCCACCATCAGGAAGGCATCACACATGGCGGAGAAAATGCCGTTGTCGCATCGGTTTATGCGGGCGACGGGTCGACTGCGAATGTTCTTCGGTCCAGCAGATCAGGGCGGGTTGGACGGTCCGATCAAATATGCCGATGGTGCCGCCCATCAGCAGCGCCAGCAGGAACTGCAGCAATGGGACGTGGTTCGGAATGCTGATGGCTCGACCTACCTGGTGAAGCGCGGGGAGGACAAGGTTGACTGACACCATCACGCAGTCGCCCCGTAAGTCGTCGGAGGGATCCTCCGAGAATGTGCCGACGGATGATGACCTGCTCCTTGAGCGACAGCTGTGTTTCGCCCTGTCGGTCGCATCGAGGAGCGTTATCGGCGCGTACCGCCCGGTACTGGAGGAACTAAACCTCACCCATCCGCAGTATCTCGTGATGCTCGCGCTTTGGGAGAGCAGCCCACGAAGCGTGCGCGGAATAGGAGAGGCGCTCGCGATGGAGCCGGCTACCCTCTCGCCGATGCTCAAGCGTCTTGAGGCGAATGGGCTTGTGACGCGCCAGCGGGTGGTCGGCAATGAGCGGGCGCTCGCCGTCGGCCTCACCGGAGAGGGCAGGGCACTGCGGGAGCGTGCGCTGTCCGTTCCCGGCACCATGATGGCCAGGCTTGGGTTGTCACGGCAGCAGGCAGAAGACCTCAACCGGATGATGCGCGAAGTCATCGACGCTGCGCACGGCGCCTGAGACTAGAGGACAGGATCCGAGATCGACTGCAGGTAGTTCAGGGCATGCGGGCCGTACTCGCGCATTGATTCGTCATCGGCGTGGATGAGCAGGCGCAGCCAGGAGGCGTACCGGTTGAGGCGGCCAAGCTGGAGGGCCGGAACAAGCGCCTCCCTCAGGGCGGGGAGCGGCGCGTAAGCTGTCCACCGCTCGAGGTAGGCGGTCAGTACCCTGCGGACGCGGGCGTCGTCGGTCCCGGCCTCCCAGTCCTCCATCATGATTCCAAGGGGGACGTAGAGCGAGCTGAACGGATGGGCCCAGTAGGAATCCCCGAAGTCGCAGAACCGCAAGGGGTCCGTGCTTGAACCCGGTATGAAGGCGTTGTTGGGGTGCAGGTCGTTGTGCTCCAGGGACAGGGGCACACCCAGTCCGTTCAGCACGGCGGCTGCGTTTTCGATGGCGGGCACGCTGGCGTAGACACGATCCGCCTGTTCGGCGCTCAGGTACAGCGGATGGTTCTCGGGAAGTCCGCTGTGGAGGAGTAGCTGGTTACTGACGAAGTTGCCCGCAATTCCGGGCTCCAGTGAAGCAAGCCCTGCTCCCGCCAAACGTTCCCTGTGCGGAGCCACCTGCTGCTGCAGCTCCGCGAAATCTGTGACCACCCGCGCCCACAGGGCGTAATCCGAGGACTTCAGGGTGGCGAGGGTGGCCCCATGATCCGCGGTGAGCATCCAACCCCTGGTCGGCTCGATGGCCAGGGGCGCCACGACGCGCTCCGGCGCCAGCTCGGCCAGCGCCGCAACAATCGACGCTTCCTGGAACTGACCCGGATTATTCTCCTTGAACCAAAGCTTTCCGTGGTCCGTGGGAAAGGTGAGTTGCACTGACCAGAAGCGGATCCGCGGCTTACTCATCGGACCCGTTTGCTCGATATTGAGGGTGGCCAGGACCTGCGAGACCCACGACTGCGCCTTCGACTGCCAGTCAGCACTTCTCCAGAGATCGACCGGGTGCGCGGCGGGGGTAGTCACCGGATTATTGTGCCACTCAGCGCGGCGTCCACGGCCGCTTCGGCGTGAATCGCCGTCGTTGGAAACAGTGGGACGTTGGCGTCTTCCTGCGAGATCAGCAGTTCGATCTCGGTACAGCCCAGGATTACCCCCTCTGCGCCGCGCGACGCCAGGTCGGCGATGATTCGCTGGTACTCCTTCCGGGAATCGTCGGATACAGTTCCCACGCAGAGTTCGTCATAAATAACCCGGTGTATGAGTGCGCGGTCCTCCTGGTCAGGAACGAGCACCTGCAGCCCATGGGCGGACAGTCCGTCACGATAAAAGTCCTGATCCATGGTGAAGGCCGTTCCCAGCAGGCCCACCGTCGTCGTGCCTGTCTTCTTCACCGCGCTCGCCGTCGCGTCGAGCAGGTTGATGAACGGAATACTGATCGCCTGCTCAATCGCAGGAGCCACCTTGTGCATGGTGTTGGTGCACAGCACGAGCAGTTCGGCGCCGCCACGTTCGAGTTCAACGGCAGCCGCTGCCAGGGCAGCACCGGCCTCTTCCCAGCGACCGCTGACCTGTTTCTCCTCGATGGGGGCGAAGTCAACCGACCTCACGAGGCAGTCGGCAGAATGGAGTCCGCCGAGTCGGTCCCTGACCATCTCGTTGACCAGGCGGTAGTACTCCGCCGTGCTTTCCCAGCTCATGCCCCCAAGCATGCCGATGCGCAACATCATCCCATTCTGACAGGCGGGTCCGGCGCGGGACCACGGTAGGCGAGGATGGCCCGTCACAGCAACGGCCCACCTCCCGAAGGAGGTGGGCCGTTTGCCTGTCGTGGGGTGCTAGCTAGCGACCGTCACGGATGCCATCGACGTCGTCGGTGTCGATCTGCTCCTTGCGAACTTCCTCATTGACGGTGTGCTGCTCAGTGACGGTTTCCTTGTCGAGGCGAACCCGCTCCACAGGAACGGCTTCCTTCTCGACGACCGGGCGCTCCTCGTGGAGAACAACTTCGTGCTCTTCCTCGCTGATGGCGGGGCCGGCGTAGGCTTCGTCCCGGTTGGCGTCAGTGATCGGCTCGCGTTCGATGCGGACCTCTTCGCGCTGCACGGGAACCGTCTTGGTGACGTTCTCCGTGACGACGTACTTGCGCAGGCGTGCACGGCCGGCCTCACGGCGCTCCGTACCGACGTGGAGCTGCTCCTCGGAACGGGTCATCGCGTCGTCGGTGGTGGGACCGGACGTGTCGTGTCCAACGGTGGCACGGTCGGACTCGTAGTCAGTGCGGCTGGAGTCGTAGTCACCGGTGGTGCCGGTGGTGTAGTTGGCGCTGTCACCGTCGTATCCGTCGGCTCCACCGGCCGAGATGCCGTAGTAGCGGTAGAGCTCACTCTCCTCCTGCTCGCTCAGGTGGCCGTCCGGTGCCACGTTGGGGGCATCCTTCACCTTGGCTTTGGAGTAACCGATGCGAACGTCGTGACCCTCGAGCGAGGCTCCTTCGAGGGGTGCGAAGGATTCGTTCGAGCCGAAGAGGCCGGTGTTGACTGTGACCCAGCTCGGGTTTCCGGTGTGATCGTCGACGTAGATCTGCCCGACTGAGCCGATCTTGTCGCCGTCGTTATCGATGACCTTGCCGCCGGATTCGAGGATCTGCGAGATGTTGTCCTGGGAAATCATGTTTTTCTCCTTTTCAGTGGTGGTGCATGGGTACTGCGATGGGAGTTCTGCGATCAGACGCGGTGTGCGCCGGATTTATTGGGTTGGTTCGTGGCCTTGGCCTTCTCGGTAGCTCCCTTGAGCTGCTGCGAGGCCGAGGGTGAGTTCTGGGCCTCGGCCTTGAGGCGGGGCGCTTCCTCTTCTGCCTTGTTGAGGTAGTGCTCCCAGCGCTGGGACATCGGCTTGATCAGGCCACCGCCGACGCCGACGATGATCACTCCGACAACCGCCGAAAGGACGGCGATGAGGATAGGGGTGGTGACGGTGGTAGCGATTTCCACCTGGTTCAGGGCGGCGATGATGCCCAGACCGAGGATGAAGATGCTAGCGATGTTCGCCAGAACTTTGCCGTAGGAGAGCCCGCCGAGGGTGTTCTGGATGAGGCTCTTGACCGCTGCAGCGATGGCTGCAGCAATGATCACGATGATGATTGCAACGATGATCTTCGGCAGGAAGGCAATGATGCCACGCAGCAGGTCGCTGACCGGATTCGGTCCGAAGACCCCGAAGGCGAACTGCAGGACGAACAGAACGAGCGTGTAGTAGACGATCTTGGCGATGATGTCGCTCGCGTCCAGTGAGGACTTCGCAAGCGCCTTCTTGACTCCGCCGCGCTCGACGGCCCGGTCGAAGCCGACCCGCTCGAGGAGCTTGGACAGTGCCTTGGAGATTGCCTTGGCGATCAGCAGCCCGACAATCAGGATGACCAGGAACAGCAGCAGCTTTGGAACGAATTCCACGACCGTGGCCAGGCCGCTTCTGAGGTTTTCTTCCATCAATGCCTCCGAGGTGGGGAACATCGGCCGAGCCCCGGGGAGACAACATGCCGATCTGGTGTTCACACACTAGCCACAAAAACGGGTAATAGGAAGCGTACTGATTACTAGGTTGCCGTGGTATACCCTTCGGAGCTTGTGAGAATTTACCCGAGTTTGGACGGCCGCGTGCCGTGGTCTTCCGCCTCAATCTCGTCGGGCCCGGCGACGTGTTCGCTACCCCGTACCCGCGCAATTGCGCTCATTCCGTGGAAAATAAGGAGCGTCGCCGCAGTCCCCAGCGCAATTCCCTCGAAGGTCAGCGCACCGACAGTCCAGGTGAAGTTGGCAATGCCCACCACCAACGCGACGCCCGCCGTCGATAGGTTGATTGGATTCGAAAAATCGACCCTGTTCTGGACCCAGATGCGCACCCCGAGGATGCCGATCATGCCGTAGAGCACGACGCCGGCACCCCCCAGTACGCCGGCAGGAACCGTTGCGATGAGCGCCCCGAACTTAGGGAAGAGGCTGAGGAGCACAGCGATGATTCCGGCGACCCAGTAGGCGGCGGTTGAGTACACGCGTGACGCGGCCATGACGCCGATATTCTCGGCGTACGTGGTGGTGCCGGACCCTCCGCCGGACCCCGCGAGGACGGTAGCCAGGCCGTCCGCCATGAGTGCGCGACCTGTGATCGGATCCAGGTCGCGGTTTGTCATTGCGGCAACCGACTTCACGTGGCCAATATTCTCAGCCACCAGAACAAGGACCACCGGCACGAACAGCCCGACCACGGAAAGGTGGAATTCCGGCGTCATGAACGCCGGCAGGCCGAACCACGCGGCATCGTTGATCGCGGTGAAGTCCACTTCACCGCGCAGTACGGCTACGAGGTACCCGACCAGCACGCCGATGAGGATGGACAGGCGGCCCAAGATCCCCTTGAAGAGCACGGTGACCAACAGGATCGAGGCGACCGTGACGAGAGCGGTCACGGGAGCCTGCTCGAAGCTGGCTTTCGCGGTCGGAGCAAGGTTGAGGCCGATCAGGGCGACGATCGCACCCGTGACGATTGGCGGCATCAAGACCTGAATCCACCGCGCGCCGGCCCAGTGGACCACCAATCCGATCAGGGCCAGGACGACACCTGCCATGACAACGCCACCCAGTGCGCCCGCCGGACCGTGTTGACTCTGAGCCGCAGCGATCGGCGCGATGAATGCGAAGCTCGACCCGAGGTAACTGGGGACCCTGCCTGCCGTGATGACCAGGAAAAGCAGGGTCCCCAGCCCCGAGAAGAGCAGGGTGGTGGACGGCGGGAAGCCGGTCAACAGCGGCACCAGGAACGTTGCACCGAACATCGCAACAACGTGCTGTGCGCCGATGCCGACGGTCCGAGGCCAGCTCAGCCTCTCATCGGGTGCGACGAACCGCCCTGGCTGCACGTTGCGACCGTCTCCGTGCAGCGTCCAGTTCGTTCCGAGTCTGCTCATGGCGGTGCCTTCCGGGGATTGGGGGATCTCCGGAAATCCTACGCGAGAAAGGCCCCCGGGAGGTCAGGCGATTACACCGTCCACCAGGGCTTTGGCTTCCTCCTGCACGCGCCTTAAATGGTCCGCGCCAAGGAAAGACTCTGCGTAGATTTTGTAGACGTCCTCTGTTCCTGAGGGGCGCGCAGCGAACCAGGCATTCTCGGTGGTGACCTTGAGCCCGCCGATCGGCGCACCATTGCCGGGCGCTTCAGTCAGGCGTGCGGTGATTTCTTCCCCCGCCAGGGTGGTCGCTGCCACGTCCGACGGCGACAGCTTGCCCAGCGCCGACTTCTGTTCCCGCGTAGCGGCGGCATCAATTCGCGCGTACACGGGGGAACCGAATCGCTGGGTAAGACCCTCATAGTGCTGCGACGGGGTGCGCCCGGAGACAGCCGTGATCTCCGCCGCAAGGAGCGCGAGGAGAATGCCGTCCTTGTCGGTACTCCAGGCTGAACCATCATGGCGGAGGAAGGACGCGCCGGCCGACTCCTCTCCGCCGAAGCCCACTTCACCGGACACGAGCCCGGGAACAAACCACTTGAAGCCGACCGGAACTTCCTCGAGCACCCGGCCAAGATCAGCGGCGACTCGGTCAATGATCGACGAGGAGACCAGTGTCTTGCCGATCATCGCGTCCTGTCGCCACTGCGGGCGGTTCCGGTACAGGTAGTCGATGGCGACGGCGAGGTAGTGGTTGGGATTCATCAGGCCGGAATCCGGGGTGACGATGCCGTGGCGGTCCGCGTCGGCGTCGTTGCCTGTGGAGATGTCGTAGTCCGTTGCCCGCTTGATCAGCGAGGCCATGGCGTGGGGGGAAGAGCAGTCCATGCGGATTTTCTCGTCCCAATCGAGGGTCATGAACGCCCATTGCGGGTCGACGGTTGGGTTCACCACGGTGAGGTCGAGGTTGTGCCGCTCGCCGATGGCACCCCAGTAATCGACCGATGCCCCGCCCATGGGATCAGCACCGATGCGCACGCCCGCACTTCGGATCGCTTCAAGGTTCAACACATTCGGCAGATCTTCGACGTAATGCTGGAGGAAGTCATACGTACCGATGGAGTCCGCCTGCTGGGCCTGGGCGGTGGGGAGGCGCTTGACATCACGCAGGTCATTCTCGAGCAGTTCATTGGCGCGGGCTGCGATCCAGTTGGTGGCGTCGGAGTCCGCGGGCCCGCCGTGAGGTGGGTTGTACTTGAAGCCGCCGTCGGCAGGGGGATTGTGCGAAGGAGTGATGACAATGCCGTCTGCCCGGTCCGTTCGTGAACCGTTGTAGGCAAGGATGGCGTGCGAGAGAGCCGGGGTGGGCGTGTAAGCGCCGCGTGCGTCGATGCGAACGGCCACGTTGTTGGCAGCGAGCACCTCGAGGGCCGTGTTCTGGGCGGGTTCTGACAGGGCGTGCGTGTCCTTGCCCATGAACAGCGGGCCGGTGATTCCTTGGCCTGCCCGATACTCAACTATCGCCTGTGTGATCGCGGCGATGTGGCCTTCGTTGAAGGATGACTTCAGGGACGACCCGCGGTGGCCGGACGTCCCGAAGGCTACCCTCTGGGCCGGATCCGTCAGATCGGGTTTGGAATCAAAGTACGCGTCCAGAAGGGCGCCTACATCAACGAGGTCGCTGGGTTGGGCAACGGTGCCTGCTCGATTAGCCATGGGACCAAGCATGCCATCGTGTGCCATCTGCTGGGTGGGATGACCGCAAATTTCGTCACCTCGCGCGGTTATCCCGTCCTTTCGAGCATCGAGTGGGCGCTGGCAACCTTCGTTCGGCTTGAGAGTTGTCCTCGGCGCCCACTCGATGCGGGGTGGCCATCAGCTCGGCGAAGTCCTTCAAATGTGACCCTTGACACGTGTCAGGTGCGGCGAGTAGCGTTCCTAACACGTGTTAGAAAGGATCGACGATGACGTCCACGCAATCATCCGGGCAGGGCAACTCCACTCTCGCCCGAGCCGGCGACCTGTCACGGCGCACCCTCCTCGGAGCCCTCGGCATCGGCGCCGTTGGGGCAACGGTTGGCGCCTGGCCGAGGCTCACCGGCGCCGATATCCCCGGCCGAAACAGCACAGCACTCAACGTGGCGATCCTGGGTACCTCGGCCGACGCCGCTGCCCGCCAGGCCCTTGTCGACGAGTTCACGAGCCTGCATCCGGATATCCCGGTTCGCATCCAGGCAATCCAGGGCGCTGACTGGCGTGACTTCTTCTCCAAGATCCTCACCATGGTCGCTGCCGGGAACCCGCCCGACGTCGTCTACGTCGCTACCGAGGGCGCCCAGCTGTTCGCCAAGAAACTGGCCGAACCGCTCGATCCCTATCTGACGCGCGACGCCGCGGACATTCAGGAGTACTTCCAGGACGTCCACCCCAGCCTCATCGAGGCGTTCATGTACCGCGGCAGCCTCTACCAGCTGCCGCTGGACTGGAACGCCGCCAACATGTACCTGAACACCAGCGCCCTCCAGCGCGCAGGGCTCGACAGGCCAGCCGACGACTGGACCAACGAGGACTTCACGGCGGTCATGCGCGCCATGAAGTCGACGACGGACGGCAGCTTCACTCCCTACTACTGGACCAACCGCCTCTTCGGCGGAGTGGTCCCATGGCTGTACGCGAATGACACCAGCTTCCTCGCGGAGGAGAAGGCGACCGGAGGCGACTGGTTTTGGGACCGCTTCTACTCGAAAGACCCCACCCGATCCCTTCGCAGCGGCGGCTATCTCTGGGAGACACCGAACGCAGAGGACCCCCGGGTCATCGAGACCTTCGATTACCTCCGGGAACTCGTCGCGGAAGGCCTGGGTGTGCGGCCTGAGGGAGGCGGCGGCAACGCACTGGTTGGCCTCTTCGCCAGCAGCCGTATCGGCGCAACCCCCGCCGGAGGCTACTGGGTGCAGGGTCTTCATGAGGCCGGCATGGGTGCCGATGACTTCGACGTCCAGTTCTTCCCCCGCTGGCGCACCCAGAGGCACCAGTTCGGTGCTGCGGGCTACGCGATCATGCGTACCGCCAAGGACAAGGACGCAGCCTGGGAATGGGTGAAGTTCTGCGCGTCCAAGCCCGCCATGGAGCTTGCGTTCCCGACACCTAACACCACGCCTACGCGGCGCTCAATGGTGAACCAGTTCCTGTACGCATCGACTGGACCGGAGCACTGGAAGGTCTTCTACGACACCCTCGACCGCTTCCCGACCTCCGGACCCATTCCCGCCCCACCCCAGCAGGCCGCTGTGGAAACCGCCCTTATGAAGAACGTCTCGGTTGCTGTCAGTGGGTCGTCCGCCCAGGTGCGCTCCGCGATGGGAAGCCTGCAGCGTGACCTCGAACTGGCACTGAGGAGCAACCAATGAGCGCCCCAACACTCAAAACCCCATCCAACCCGACGACGACGGCGGCACCCGCGGCACGAAAACGGTCCGCACGGCAGAACAAGTCCATGGCGGAACGCCTGATTGCACCGCTTTTCCTCGCCCCCACCGTGATCGGCATGGCCATCTTCACGATCGTGCCCATCCTCGCCTCAGTCCTGCTGGCCTTCTTCCGCTGGAACATCATCTCCGCCCCCGAGTTCGTGGGATTCAGCAACTTCGCTGACATCGTGAGCGACCCAACCGTCCGGGTCTCCTTCCTCAACACGATCGTCTTCGTGATTGTGGCGGTGACGCTGCAGCTCGGAATTGCCATGGTGCTCGCCGTCGCAATCCAGGGCAGGATGCCCAACTGGCTGCGGGTCTTCTTCCGTTCGGCCTTCTTCTTCCCACTGATCCTCTCGGCAGCATCCGTGTCCATCTTCATGGGCTACCTGTTCAATGAGCAGTTCGGCGTCGTGAACTGGATGCTCTCCGTGGTCGGCGTTCCGGCGGTTCCGTGGCTGACCACCTCAGCTGGGGCCGCCGCCGTCGTCGTGCTGGTGTATGTGTGGCAGAACTTCGGGTTCTCGTTCCTGCTTTTTGTCGGTGGGCTGGCTTCAATACCCAAGGAGCTTCACGAGGCCTCAGCCCTCGACGGAGCCACCGGGTGGCGGCAGTTCGTCAATGTCACCCTGCCGCTCCTGAGCCCCACCGTTCTGGTGGCTTCCGTCATGGCGATCATCAGCGCCCTGCAGGTGTTCGACCAGCCATACGTCCTGACCCGCGGCGGACCTGGCGACAGCACGCGGACTGCGGTGATGGTCATCTTCGAGTCGGCGTTTCAGCAGCTCGAGTTCGGACGGGCCTCCGCCATCGAGCTGGTGCTCATGATGCTCATCATGGCCATCACAGCTCTCCAGTTCCGGCTCAGCCGCCGATTCGTCTTTTACCAGTGAGGAACCCGAGCATGAGCACCCTGATCCAACCCCGCAAGACCCGCCTGCCCCGTCCCGGCACCGCCGTCCGGATCGCCGTCCTCCTGGTGGCCGCAGCACTGACGCTCGGCCCGGTCCTGTGGACACTGTCCACGTCGCTCCGGACGCCGTCGGAGTCCTTCAACCTCCCCCCGCAGTTCCTGCCGCTCAACCCCGACTTCTCCTCCTACGCCCAGGTCTTCCAGCAGGTAAACATGATCCTCCTGGTGCTGAACAGCGCCCTGGTGACCCTCCTGATCGCCGTAGGGCAGATGACGACGGCGGCGCTCGCCGGCTACGCCTTCGCCCGCCTGAGCTTCAAGGGCAAGAACGCACTGTTCTCGATTGTGCTGGCCACCATGATGGTTCCGGTACAGGTGACGATCGTGCCGGTTTTCATGCTGATCCGCGGCATGGGACTGTCCGATACCCTCCTGGCGCTGATCCTTCCCGCCATCCCCACCGCGTTCGGTACCTTCCTGATGCGGCAGTACTTTCTGGGACTGCCGAATGATTTCGCGGAGGCGGCATCCCTTGACGGCGCTTCCCCGTGGCGCACGTTCCGTTCCGTCTACGCACCGCTGGCAGTGCCCGGGATGGCGATCGTGGGCATCCTGGCCTTCAACTTCCACTGGAACGAGTTCTTCCGGCCACTGATCCTGACCATCTCCCAGGAGAACTACACCCTCCCGCTTGGGCTGGTCACGCTGCAGGGCAACCTCGGCACCGGCAGCATCTCCGTTGTGCTTGCCGGCGTCATCCTCTCCATGATCCCCGCGCTGGTGGTCTTCATCTTCGGCCAGCGAACCCTTCGCGAAGGCCTGACCGCCGGCGCCAGCAAGTAGTAACGAAAACACACGCAAAGGAACTCTGTGAACTCCCTCGTACCTCCCGCCGTCGCCGTCGATCGGGCCTTTCCGGCCCTTCATCCCCGACCCCGTCAGGGCTGGCTCAATGACCCGAACGGCATCTGCTACCGCAATGGGCGCTGGCATGTCTTCTTCCAGCACAATCCGGACTCTGCCCGGCATTCCGCTATCGCGTGGGGCCACGTCAGCTCATCGGACCTGCTGAGCTGGGACATCGAGCCTATTGCGCTTCGGCCGCAGGCCGGCGGTCCCGACGCGGCCGGCTGCTGGTCCGGTGTCATGGCCGACGACGACGGCGTCCCCACAGCCGTATACAGCGGCGTTCAGGACCACAGCGGAAAGTCACAGGTCACCCTCGCACGTGGTTCCGCTGACCTGCGCACCTGGACGCAGGGCGGAGAGGTGGCTGCCGGCATGCCGGCTGATCCTTCGGTCACCGACGTTCGCGATCCTTTCCTCTTCAACTGGGGTGGTACCCGGTATGCCATTCAAGGTGCCGGCCTCTCGGACGGCCGCGGCGCCCTGTTGCTCTACGACGCCACGAACCTCTCAGCCTGGACGTACCTGGACATCTGGTTGACCACCGGACATCCCGCCGCGGCCCGAGCGCAGGCGAACATCTGGGAATGCCCCCAGCTGGTTCAAATCGACGGTCGCTGGGTTCTGATCGTCTCCCTCTGGAAGCGGCAGAACGGAGCACATCACCTTTCCGGTGTGGCGCATCTGATCGGTTCCATGAACGACGACGGCGCAGGTCGCCCCATCTTCGAACCGGACTCTTGCGCATCGACCGATGATGGGCCCGACTTCTACGCTCCGCAGGCCGTCCAGACCGAGGACCGTGTTCTGCTGTGGGGTTGGTCCTGGGAATCGCGGACTCCCGAGGAGGTCGACGCTGCGGGGTGGGCCGGAATGCTCACCCTGCCGCGGGAGCTGCGGATTGTCGGTGACTCATTGGTTGTGGAACCCGCGCGGGAACTGGTGGGTTACCGCCGTCGTGTGCTTGAGTCCAGTGCCGTGACGGATCTGCCGTCGGCAGCAGAGGCTGTCGTCTCGCCGCGCGGGGCCGTGCGGGTGGCGCTGAACCTGGTGTCGCCGTCGGGCCTCCGTGAGGTGTATGCGGCGGAAACCGAACGTGGCCTACGGATCCTGATCGATGCGTCGATCGTGGAGGTCTACCGGGAAGGTTCCACCGCTGTGACGTTCCGCGCCTATCCCGCGCCGGATGAGGAGTGGCAGCTGACCGTCTCCGGCGATGCCGGGATCGAAGCATGGGAACTCGGTTTGCCGTAGCCGCCGAGCAGGGCTGCATCCATAATGCAGGCATGGATGCAGCCTCAACTTCGCCGGAAGCGGAGCCGATACCCGCCCTCTGGCATTCGTTCTGCCAACTGCTGCCCGATGGGATTGAGCCGGTGTCCTGGACCGGTCCCCGCCGCTGGTGGGGAGGGCCGTTGGACGTGGAAGGACTCGCCCTCGGTTCCATGCAGGCGGCGGCCACCGCGCTCGCCGTGTGTTCCCCAGGCCGCGACGTCACCTTCACCTCAGCGGCGGTGGCCGCATGGTTCGACTCCTTCTCCCACCTTCGCATTGCGGGTTCGCCGATCCAGGGCTTCGGTCCGCTGTCGGGATTTCGCCGGGGCGCCGACGGGTGGGTCCGCATTCACGGGAACTACCCGCACCATGAACGTGCGCTGCTGGATGCACTCGCGGTGACCCGGGCCTCAGAGGTTGAGGCGGCTCTACGTGAGCTGCCGGTCGCCGTCATTGAGGACGCAGTTACCGGCCGGGGAGGGCTGGCTACAGCTGTCCGTACCCCGCAGGAGTGGGCCGCGATGCCGGCGGCGCAGGCTGTTGCGAATGAGCCGTGGATACGTTTCTCCACCGACCCCGCTCAGGTAGCGGAGGAACGCCGCGAGGGCAGCCTTCTGGAAGGTTTGCGTATCCTGGACCTCACCCGGGTCATCGCCGGACCGTCGGCCAGCAGGCTCCTGGGTGCGCTGGGCGCCGATGTTCTCCGCGTGGATCCGACCGCCCTTCCCGAGCTGGAGCACCAGCATGTCGAAACCGGGTTTGCCAAGCGGAGCGCCGTAGCGGATTTCGGAAACCGGGAACAGCTGGCTCGCGTGCGAATGCTCCTTCCTACGGCCGACGTGGTGCTCAACGCTTATCGCCCGGGAGCCCTGGACCGTTTTGGACTCGGCGTGGAGGCCTTGCGCACCGACTTCCCGGACCTGGCGGTGGTCTGCCTCGATGCCTGGGGCGATCACGGCCCGTGGGCGGGCCGCCGCGGGTTCGACAGTATTGTGCAGGCGGCAACCGGACTGGCCCATGTCTACGGCACCGGGGAAGGGCGCAAGTTCGCACCCGGTGCTCTTCCCGTCCAGGCACTCGATTACGCAACCGGGCTCGGGATGGCGGCCGCCGCCGTCGTACTCATGACTGCACGCCGTAGGGGAGTGACCGGATCCGCCCACCTCTCACTGGCGCGTACGGCTGCCGAGCTGCTGCGGATGCCGGCGACCGCGGGTCTGCTGCCGGTGGAGCTTGACCCGCCGCTGCAACGCATGATGAGCGACTACGGGGAACTGATTTTCGTGCCGCCGCCGTTGATGATTGATGGGCGGAAGGTTGAGTATCCTGATCCGCCGCAGCGTTACGGCAGCGCCGCTCTCGACTGGAAGTAGTCAGCCTGCCGGGGCTGTGGACTGGCGCGTGATGAGCGGACAGGGCACCAGGACGCGTTCGGTCCGGCGATCCCCGCCCTCGAGCTCATCAAGCACGCTGTTCACAGCGATGGCGCCGATCTCGGCATGGGGCAGGGCGACCGTGGTCAGAGCCGGCACAAGATTCGCGGCCACGTACTGCTGGTCGTCGTAGCCCACTACCGACAGCTGTTCCGGCACCTTGATGCCCGCAGCGGCGGCGTGCAGCAGGACGCCCGTGGCGACGCGATCGTTTGCGGCGAGGATTGCGGTGGGTCGGTCAGGTCCCTGGAGTACGGACTCGGCTGCGCGGTATCCCTGGTCAATGTCCCACCCGGTGACCACCACTCGCTGGTGGTGGCGATCCAATCCGGCGACCGTCATAGCGGCGCGGTAACCCTGCTCACGAAGGACGGCCGCATTCTGGTCATCGCCGCCCAGAAGGGCGATGCGCCTGTGCCCGAGGCCGAGGAGGAGTTCTGTCGCCCGTCGGCTCCCGGTGACTTCGTCGGGGACCACCGCGGGAAGAGTGTCCTCCGGGTCGAAGCAGTTGGCCAGCGCACTTGGCTGCGAGCGGAACAGTTCAGACGGGACGTAGGGCTTGAGGCCGCCGGTGGCATGAATCAATCCGTCCACGCGGCGGTGCTGCAGTGCTTCGATGGCGAGTTCATCACGGCCCGGGATGTGTTCGGTATCCACGACGAGGATCATGTACCCACGAGCCAGGGCGGCGTTGGTGGCACCGCTGACCAACCGGCCGGCGAAGGGGCTGGTGACGATCTCGTCCGTGACGATCCCCAGGGTGGCCGTCCGCTGGTTTCTCAAACTCACCGCCACCGGATTGGGTAGGTAGTTGAGCTCCTTGGCTGCAGCACGGATTCGCTCCTGCGCATCCTTCGAGACGTTGCCCTTGATGTTGCCGTTGAGCACCATCGACACGGCGGTCCGGGATACGCCGGCGACCTTGGCGACATCGAGCGCCGTCGCTTTGCGTGCTGCCATGGATCTCCTTCGCCGGATCGGTGCAGCCAGTCTAACTAATACGTGTCAGAGTGGTGGGCCGTCCTTGTTCCTTCCGCATCGAGTGCGCGCTGGTTGCGTCGAGTGGGCGCGTATGACGGCTTACCGCAGCGGACGTGGTCGCCAGCGCCCACTCGATGGGCTGGGCGTTCGGTGAAGGATGAGGGCCCGCGTCGAGTGGGCGCGTATGACGGCTTTGCGCAGCGGACGTGGTCGCCAGCGCCCACTCGATGGGATGGGCGTTCGGTGAAGAATGAGGGCCCGCGTCGAGTGGGCGCGTGTGACGCCTTTCCACAGCGGACGTGGTCGCCAGCGCCCACTCGATTCATGGAGTGCTCGAGAGGGTGGAATGCGTCCTGTGGACAACGTCTGCGCGCCCTGCCTCGACGGCAACATGGAACGGGTGAACTCCGCATCCATTCCCCTCCCCGGTCCGTTTTCCTTCACGGTCGACGAGGCCCTCGAGCGTGGGTTGCCATACAGCCGGCTTCGGCGCTCGGACCTCACCATTCCGAGCCGGGGCATCAGATCCGTCAACGGATCCGACCCATCGCTGCTCGACAGGGTGGCGCCCCTGACCCGGCTCGGCTGCCCGGATGCCGCCAGTCACGCGACCGCCGCGGGACTCTGGGGAATTTTGCTTCCGTTCCGTCTCGAGGAGGACGAGCGACTTCACCTCACCCGGTGGAAGGGCACAAACCGGGTGAGGCGGCCCGGCGTAGTCGGGCATCGCGCACCGCTGATGCCGAAGGACGTCGTCGAAATTTACGGTGCCTCAGTAACCTCCCCTGCCTGGACGTGGACCGACCTGGCCGCTGTCCTGTCTCTAGAGGAACTGGTCATCGCAGGCGATTCTCTTTTGCGGCGGCCCGACGCCCCGCGTCGCCAGTGCAGTCTCAACATTCCAGATCCACTTGCCACCCCGGCCCAGATCGCCGATGTCGTGGATCGGCGTCGAGGCTCGCGGGGGATACGGCGTGCACGGGAAGCGATGCCTCTTCTCCGACGCGGTGTGGATTCAGGACCCGAGTCCCGTCTGCGGCTACTGATCGTGGAGGCGGGACTACCCGAGCCGGAGGTCAACCAATGGGTACTCGACCAGAACGGACAGCGCGTCTCAAGACCCGATCAGATGTACCGGGAACTGCGCATTGCTATCGAGTACGAGGGCGAGCACCATCTGGTGGACGCCGACCAATGGCACCGCGATATCCGCCGGGACGAACGACTGCGCGAGATGGGATGGACAGTGCTGCGCTTCACGAAGAAGGACCTTGAGCCGGGCAGGGAGCGGTCAACGGTTGCCCGAATCAGGGCCACGATGACCAGAGCCGGTGCATCGACCGGGCGCCCATAACGGATTTCAGCGAACGACGTGGTTCCCAGCGCCCACCCGATGAGGAGGATCGGGGTGAGGATGGGGTGGTTCCCAGCGCCCACTCGATGAGGAGGATCGGGGTGGGGGCGGGGTGGTTCTCAGCGCCCACTCGATGGGGAGGATGGTCAGAGGCGCCCTAGTGCCTGCGCCTGCCGGGCGGTACGTTGGGAAGACCCGTCAACGAAAGGTTGTGACATGAGCGATAACCCCACAAGCGACGAGCTCGACGAAACCGACGACGAAGTTCTGGAAAAGGACGCCGAGCGCGCCGCCGGCACGTCAAGTTCCCTCGATGAGGGCGGCTATGGCGGTCCCGGTCCCGAAAGCGAGACAGGCGACGACGACGGCACCTGATACTTCTCATCCATTACGACGACGGCGCCCTCCCGCGAAGGGGGGCGCCGTCGTCGTTATGGGTAGGGGTTAGCGGACGCCGCTCATCATCTTCTTGATGGCGGGAGTCGCGAGGGCAAGGGCAATGCCAAGCACGATCGCAGTGATGCCGCTGAAGGAGAAGTACGGCACCTCATTGTCCTGGTTGTAGTACCCGGCGAGGATGCCGGCGAGGGTCGTTCCCAATGAGATCGAGAGGAAGAACAGCGCCACCATCTGCGTCCGGAAGACGCTGGGGGCCAGCTTAGTCGCCACGGACAGGCCGATCGGCGACAGGAACAGTTCCGCCCAAGTGAAGAACAGCAGAATGACCACGAGCGCGATCAGCGGGGTGCTGTTGGGACCACCACCGGAGAACGGGATGAAGAGCAGGAACGCAACGCCCATGAACACGAGGCCGAGCGCGAACTTCAGCGGCGAGGACGGCTGACGGCTGCCGAGCTTGGTCCACAGCGCAGCGAAAACTGCGGCGAAGATGATGATGAAGATCGGGTTGATCGACTGCACGAAGCTCGGGGGCATGGTCCACCCGAACAGATTGCGGTCGAGGCTGCGGTCCGCGTAGATCGCGACGACGGTGAACTGCTGCTGGAAGAGCGCCCAAAAGGCAGCACTCGCGATGAACAGGGGGATGAAGGAGTACACCCGCTTGCGCTCGATGGCCGTGACGCGCTTGCTGCGCAGGATCACCACGAAGTAGGCGATCGATGCCGCAATTGCCAGATATGCCATGGTCTGGGCGAGGTTGGCCGGGGTGACGAGGCCGGTCGCGAAGGCCAGAACAATAACGACGACCGCGCCAACGGCGATCAGGCCGAACCGGCCCAGCCGCCCGGACGGCAGCGGATTGGTCACCGCGTGGGCCGTGTCCGGCAGGTTCTTCCGGGTCAGCGCGTACTGCACCAGACCGATGGCCATGCCGATGGCTGCCAGACCGAATCCGTAGTGGAAGCCGAGTTCCGTCCAGGCGAGCCCCGTCAGCAGCGGGCCGATGAGGGCGCCGATGTTGATGCCCATGTAGAAGATGGAGAAGCCGGCATCACGTCGTTCGTCGCCCTCGGCATACAGGGTCCCGACCAGCGAGGTTGCATTGGCTTTCAGTCCACCGGAGCCCACTCCGACGAGGACCAGGCCGACGGCCAGGCCGAGCCCGCCCGGAAGCAGGGCCAGGGCGATGTGACCGCACATGATCATGATCGCCGAATAGAAGAGGACCTTCTCGGAACCCAGGACGCGGTCTGCAAGCCACGCTCCCAGGATGGTGGAGAGATAGACGCCACCGCCGTAGGCGCCGACCAGGCCGGTGGCGATTCCCTGGTCAATCCCGAGGCCGCCGTCGGCCACCGAGTAGTACATGTAGTAGAGGAGAATGCCCTGCATGCCGTAGAAGGAAAAGCGCTCCCAGAGTTCTACGCTGAACAGGTTTGCAAGCATCCGGGGATGACCCAGGAACGTCTTGTCCGCCACTGTGGCTGTTTGGTTGTGAGTTGTGCTCATTTACTCCATAGTGCCAGTCACATTTCGGACTGTCATATTCAAAGCGTCCTTAACCAGTTATGCTGATCGGTTTTGGATGGGTGCGGAAATGGTGCTCCAGCTGGGCGGAGACGTTAAGCAGATACGCCTCGGCGCTTGGCCCGCCGATGAGCTGGATACTCATTGATAACCCGCCGGCAGTGGTGTAAACCGGCACCGAGATGGCGGGCAACCCGCACACGTTCACCATCGAGGTATACGGCGAATACTGGCACTGGCGCATGTAGTCGGTGTCCGCATCGGCATCGGTGTACCAGCCGATGGGCCGGGGAGTCATGCCCAGCGCCGGTGTGGCGATGAAGTCAAATGCCGAATACTGCTCGATCGTGTCCTGCTCGAACTGCCTGAGGATATCGACGGCGGCGGCCAGGTCCGCTGCCGATCTGCCCTGTGCACGGTGCCGCAGCGTCCGTGCAAGTGTTGTGAGGTCCTTCTCACGGGCAGCGGGGATGCGCGCGACGGCGAGACCGGCGGTCCATACCGACTGGAAAGCCTCGTGATAGCGCCCGTCGTAGTGCAGGTCCGCTTCAACGACGTCGTGTCCCACAGCGACCAGTGCTCGCACGCCCGCGTCGAAGGCGGCACGCGCATCGTCGTCGAGCTCAATCGGGAAGGCCGCCGCGAAGGGTGAGAGATCGCTCACACCGATGCGGAACTTCCCCTCAGCACGGAGGGCCGCATCGAGGAAGGGGCCATGGGCGGCTGCGCTCGTCGCGTGGTAGTTCGGCTCATCAACCATCGCATCGAGCAGCAGGGCGGCGTCCGTCGTCGTGCGCGCAAGCGGTCCGGCAACCACAAACTGTCCCAGATCGCTCTGACCGGACCCGGACGGAACCCGGCCGCGGTTGGGCTTGAGGCCGATCAGCCCCGTTGCCGCAGCGGGGATCCGTACTGAGCCGCCGCCGTCGGTGCCCGGCGCCAGCGGGATCATGCCGGCTGCGACGGCCGCGGCACTTCCACCCGACGAGCCCCCCGAGCTCAATGCGGGATCCAGCGGGTTCCGCGACGGCGGCGCGATCAGGTTCTCGCTGTAACAGCTCAGTCCGAACTCGGGCACCTGCGTCTTCCCCACGCAGATGGCGCCCGCGCGGCGCAGCACGGACACGAGCGGGGAGTCCGTAGCGGCGACCGAATGCTGCAGCGCCGCACTTCCGTGGGTGGTCACCACACCGACGACGTCGGCAAGATCCTTATGGGCGAGAGGCAGGCCGTGAAGCAGGGGCAGGTCATGACCTGCGGCCTGCCGCCGGTCAGCTGCGGCAGCTTCGGCCAGCGCCGCATCGGCGGTCACGGTGATGAAAGCTCCCAGAGCGGGATTCAGTGCCTCGATCCGGTCCAGGTAGTGCTCTGTCAGTTCCCGCGAGCTCAACTTCCCCTGTCGAAGATGGCTGACTTGCTCGAGGGCGGTCAGCTCGTGGAGGGAGCTCATGGGCACCTTTCGTTAGCTGTGGGATGAGTCCGGTCCCACTATAGGCTTGGATGCAGTCCGCAGAATCGGGTGAGCGACAGGAGCGGGGCGGTATGACCAACAGTGAGAATGTGTCCATCGAGGCAATCAGCGAGGACACCGTCGTTCTGGACGTCCGGGAGGACTACGAGTGGGAAGCCGGGCACATCGAGGGTGCGCGGCACATCCCGGTGAATGATCTCCCCGCACGGATCGACGAGCTGGACCCTGACGAGGACCTGCATGTCATTTGCCGCACGGGCGGCCGCTCCTACCGGGTGACGGAATGGCTGGTCGCCAACGGCTACTCGGCGGTGAACGTCGTCGGCGGTATGGATGCGTGGATTGAGGCATCCAGGCCGATGGTTTCCGAGACGGGCAAGGAGCCGCGCGTCCTATGAGTTCGTACGCCTATCTAGGCCCTGAGGGAACGTTCACAGAGGCCGCACTGCTTCAGGTTCCCGGCGCGGAGAACGCGGAACGGGTCCCCGCGACCACGGTGAATGCGGCCCTCGACATGGTGCGCTCCGGTCGGGTAAAAGCTGCAATGGTTCCGATCGAAAACTCCGTGGAGGGCGGAGTTTCGGCAACGCTGGACGCCATTGCGCAGGGCGAGCAGCTTCGCATCATCCGTGAGGTGCTCGTACCGATTTCCTTCGTCCTGGTCGGCAAGCCCGGCATGGAACTCGCTGCCATCCGGTTCGTCGCAACCCACGGCCATGCCTGGGCGCAGTGCAGGGGGTGGACGGAGAAGAACATTCCCGCGGCGGAATACATACCCGCATCCTCCACCGCTGCAGCAGCACACGAGCTGCTTGACGACGGCGCCGACCATGATGCAGCGATCTGCTCTCCACTGGTTGCCAGCCGCCTTGGATTGACGGTGCTCGCTGAGCACATCGGCGACGTTGCCGACGCCGTGACCCGCTTCATCCTGGTCAGCAAGCCTGACTTCCTGCCTGAGCGGACCGGGGCGGACAAAACGACGCTGGTTATCCCCCTGCCGGAGGACCATCCCGGCGCCCTGATGGAAATCCTCGACCAGTTCGCCGCCCGCGGCGTCAACCTCAGCAGGATCGAGTCCCGACCCACGGGGCTCTTCCTGGGCGACTATTTCTTCAGCATCGACGCGGACGGCCATATCGCCGACGCCCGGGTGGCTGATGCACTTCAGGGCCTACACCGGATCAGTCCGGGTCTTCGTTTCCTCGGTTCTTATGCCCGTGCGGACCGCAGAGAGTACGAGGTGGCCAGACACACCTCCGATCAGGCGTTCGAGGCGGCGCAAGGCTGGGTCCGATCCATCCTGGTCTCCCCCGCAGCAGGCTCCGAGGACATAGGCTAGGGCATTCTTTCCGGGCAACAAGAGGAGACGGCGTGCCGCGACTCAGACGCAGTGACTGTAACAAGCCCGGCTATACGCGCCGTCGTCATGGGAAGGGCTTCAGCTACCGGGACCAGCACGGGGAGCCGTTGACTCCTGATGATCTGGCCCGGATCCGGGAGCTTGTCATTCCCCCGGCTTGGCGGGACGTCTGGATCAGTCCATACCCCAATGGGCATATACAGGCGGTGGGAACGGACGACGCCGGGAGGCGCCAGTACATCTACCATCCCGCCTGGCGTGAGAAAAAGGACCGGGAAAAGTTTGACCGTGCCCTGAACTTCGGCGAGCGGTTGCCCAGCGCACGTCGGGTCATCACCCAGCATCTTCGGAGCGATGGTAGCGGCAAGGAACGCGCGTTCGCGGCTGCACTGCGAATCGTGGACTCCGGTGCGCTGCGCATCGGCTCGGCGCAGTACGCTGCCGAGAACGGCTCCTTCGGGGTAACGACCCTACGAGTGGACCACGTAACCATCAGCGGTCCGCTGATCACCCTGCAGTTTCCGGGCAAGAGCGGACAGCAGTGGGATACGACGATAGAAGACCCGGACCTCGCCGCGGCGCTGGAACCGATGATGTCCAGGGAGGACGCAGACACCATGCTGGCGTATCGAATGCCGGACGGATCCTGGCATTCAGTCGATGCCTCCCAGCTCAACGAGTTCCTCCGCCAGGTCACGGGCGGGGGCTTCACGGCGAAGGATTTCCGCACCTGGCAGGCAACCGTCGTGGCTTCCATGGAACTCGCCCGGATGGACCTGGGCGCCACCAGCCGCACTGCGCGGCAGAAGGCTGTTGCAGCGACCATGCGCTCAGTCGCGGACCATTTGGGCAACACTCCGGCGGTCGCGCGGAGCTCGTACGTTGATCCCCGCATCGTGGACCGCTTCATGTCAGGGGAGGTCATCCCTGTGGCGAGCTACTCAGCGTCGGAGAAGGCTGTTCGCGAGCTGCTTAATGACTAGGAATCCTTTCGCCACGCCCAGATGCTAAGTAGGCTGATGGTGAGCGCCCGGCCAGGGGCGCGACCCTTGATGAAAGGCAGGCACCATGAGCGAGCAGCCACACAACAGCGAGGTCAACCCGAACGAGGGTGACGGAGCAACCTCCGACCCGAACTGGCACGGCGACGCCGGAGACCAGGGGAATGACCTTCGCTTCGCGGAGGAACAGCAGTTGATCAACAGTCAGGCGCAGAACGCCGATGCTGTCGGAGATGCCTCAGCGGGGGTTACCGGAGGCTACACCGGCGCCCAGCGTGCGGACGGCGTGGGGGAGTACACCGAGGGCGGGGACCAGCTCGATGAGGGTGAGTACACCGACGTCGACGGCACTACAGACGCCGGCTCCGACCTCGAGGGCGAATACACGGATGTCGACTCCGTGCCATCCCTTCAGGAGGGCGGGGACGACGCAGAAGGCACTGACCGCCGCTAGCGGACCCGCTACTCCTTCAGGGAATCGCTGAACATTCCTGCTGATGGTCCGGTTGCCCTCCCGGGGACCCGGACCATCAGTGCGCCTGGGACGACTCCGACGCTGAGCGACGTGACATCACCGGAGGTGTCTCCGTCCAGCTGCGTGCCTGTTGCCTCGGATACGCGGACCTCCACGTGCTTCACCCGGTGGTAGCTGATAACGGGGATGGGGCCCGGATGGCGGAACAGGATTTTCCCGGCCACCCATAGCCATCCGAGCATGCTGCGCGGACTGGTGATCACTATGTCCAAGTAGCCGTCGTCGATCGTGGCATCCGGTATGAACGTGATCCCGCCCGGGAGCCGGGCACAATTGGCGAAGAGGACGCTGTGGACCTTGCGTGTCTGCGCAGGTTCTCCATCAAGGCTGATCGACATGCGCTGACGCTTGCCGGGCAGGCTCCGTACCCCTGCCTCGCTGTAAGCCAGCCAGCCGAATTTCCGCTTCAGGGTGTCCTTGGTCGCCGCGACGACTACGGCGTCGAGGCCGACGCCGCCCATCACCAGGAACGTATGGTCGCCGCTGACTCCGGTCCGCTCGTTGTGCAGCTGCACGCGGCCCATGTCGATCCGCCGCACCGCCCCGTGGAGTGCCTGCCGTACGCTGCGGGGGACATCGTTGACGGCGATGCCGAGGTTGCGCGCCAGCAGGTTTCCGGTCCCCAGCGGCAGCAGTCCCAATGCGGCACCGCTGTGCACCAGGGCGGACGCCACGGCACGAACTGTGCCGTCCCCACCTCCGGCGATCACGACGTCGCACCCCTCCTCGACCGCGCGTCTCGCCTGGGCTTCACCGGGCTCCTCCACCGTGGTCTCCAGGATCAGGGGCGGATCCCAGCCCGCATCGGAACAGGCCTGCTCGACCTGTTCGCGTGCAAGGGGCGCGCTCAGCTTCACCGGGTTGAGGACCAGCGCCACCCGCTGACGCTCACCGGTCGGCTGGACCGCCGCACGCGGCTCGTCCCAGTGAGGCGCCCGTTCGCGGCGCAGTTTTCCTACTCCCCACCAGCTGAAAGCTGACGCGGCCGCGGCAACAACCGCAAGGGCGACGATGATCCACTCGAGGGGCATGATTCCCCAGACTATCCTTCAGCGCCCGGGTGCGGGCGCCCGGGTGGCGTTCGGTACTCTTGGGTGGTGATCGACGTAAACGAACTCCGCGACAATCCCGAAAAGTTCCGCCTTTCGCAGCGTTCGCGAAAGGCGGATGAGTCTCTGGTGGATGCTCTGATCGCGGCAGATTCCCGCCGCCGAGAGGCAGTCACCAGCGCGGAGTCGCTTCGCGCCGAACAGAACACCTTCAGTAAGCGGGTCGCGAAGGCACAGGGCGATGAGAAGCAGGCTCTCCTCGCAGAGGTCAAGGAATTGGCAGCATCGGTGAAAGCTGCAGCCGCAGAGGCTGAAGCGGCGAAGTCGGAGGCCGAGTCCCTGCTTCGCCGGCTTCCCAACGCCATTCTCGACGGCGTGCCGGCCGGCGGCGAGGACGATTTCGTCGTCGTGAA
Source organism: Arthrobacter sp. D2-10 (assembly GCF_054161285.1). Taxonomy (NCBI): domain Bacteria; kingdom Bacillati; phylum Actinomycetota; class Actinomycetes; order Micrococcales; family Micrococcaceae; genus Arthrobacter; species Arthrobacter sp. D2-10. The sequence goes on from NZ_CP096431.1 coordinate 88,359, forward strand.
GACGGTGGGGGAGAAGCGGGAGTTCGACTTCGAACCCCGGGACCACCTCGAGATCGGTGAGCTCATCGGCGCCATCGACATGGAACGGGGCGCCAAGGTCTCAGGCTCGCGGTTCTACTTCCTCAAAGGCGTAGGCGCGCGGCTTGAGCTCGCCCTCCTGAACATGGCCATGGACCAGGCGGTTGCAGCCGGATTCACGCCGATGATCACACCCACGCTGGTGCGTCCGGAGACGATGCAGGGCACCGGGTTCGACGTCGCCCACGACGCCGAGATCTACCGGCTGCCGGAAGATGACCTTTACCTCACCGGGACTTCCGAGGTAGCGCTGGCCGGATACCACTCGGACGAGATCCTCGACCTTTCGGCAGGACCGCTGCGCTATGCCGGTTGGTCATCCTGCTACCGCAGGGAAGCGGGATCGCATGGCAAGGACACCCGTGGGATCATCCGGGTGCATCAGTTCAACAAGGTGGAGATGTTCTCCTACACCACCGTCGAGGAGTCGCACGCGGAGCACGAGCGCATGCTCGCCTGGGAGGAGGAGATGCTCGCCAAGGTCGAGCTGCCCTATCGGGTCATCGACACCGCCGCCGGCGATCTCGGGATGTCAGCGGCCCGGAAGTTCGACTGTGAAGCGTGGGTGCCGACGCAGAATGCCTACCGCGAGTTGACGTCCACGTCCAACTGCACGAGCTTCCAGGCGCGGCGGCTGAACATCCGCGAACGAGTTCCGGGCGCGAAGTCCACGCGTGCCGTGGCGACGCTGAACGGTACGCTCGCAACCACGCGGTGGATCGTTGCCATCCTTGAGCACCACCAGAACCCGGACGGGTCGGTGACAGTGCCCGCAGCGCTGCGTCCTTACCTCGGCGGACTCGAGGTCCTGCCGGTCCTGTAGGCCGGACTCAACCCAGCTCGGCATCAATCAGTGCGGCCGGCGCCGAGATCACCGGCCACGCGCCCTCAGAGCTGTTGCCCAGCACGCTTACCGTAGTGCTCGTTTCGGTGAGGTGCGTTGACCGGAACGAGGCCCCTGCGCAGGAAGCCGGTGTCCTCCAAGCCGGCCGGTTCCAGAACGTGCTGGCGCACGACCTCGTGGAAGGTTTGGCCGGTGATCCGTTCCAGGATGAGCGCCAGCACCATGTAGCTACCGTTGCAGTACTCGAAACGCTCGCTGGTGAATGCCTTCTTCGCCACCGCCTCGTCGAGTATCTGTTCATCGACCTGCATGCCGGCACCCCGTTCCGTAACCGCGCATTTGCCCAGTTGTGATCAAAAACCTACCCGCGATTACCGGGTTTCTGGTTCACTTTAACGATGACAACCACGTATCCAGCTGGCATCGATGACCAGCAGCAGACAACACGGAAACTCATTGCCCTCGATGTCGACGGAACCCTGGTCGATCACGAGGGACAGATGTCGGACGAAGTTCGGACATCGGCCAGCGCCGTAGTCGACGCCGGCCACGAAGTGGTGATCGCCACCGGCAGGTCTTTGGGTGCCACTCTTCCAATCATCCAGAAAATCGGACTCACCCGCGGGCATGCTGTGTGCTCGAACGGCGGCGTCACCCTGCGCATCGGGGTCGATGAGTTCGAGGACGGCTACGAAATCATCAACCGCGTAATCTTCGACCCGCGGCCGGCCCTCGTTGCCCTGAGAAAAAGTCTTCCCACCGCAAAGTTCGCCCTCGAGGACGATGAGGGACGTTTCCTCTCCACCGAGCGGTTCCAGGACGCGAGCTTCGGTGCAGAAGCCGAAAGCGTCGATTTCGAACGCATGCTAAAGGCTCGCGCTGTCCGCGTGGTGGTCTTCAGCACGGACAGCACCGCCGAGGAATTCGGCGATGCCGTCGAGTCAATCGGCCTCCACGGCGTGACCTATTCAGTGGGCTGGACCGCATGGCTGGACATTGCTGCCGCTGGGGTCACCAAGGCCAGCGCCCTTGAGCTGGTTCGGCGGCGATTGGACATCGACCCCTCGGAGACGGTGGCTATCGGGGACGGCCGCAATGACATCGAGATGCTTTCATGGGCGGCGCGCGGCGTGGCCATGGGGCAGGCGCCAGAAGAGGTTCTGGCTGCCGCTTCCGAGGTGACGGCGTCGGTGTACGACGACGGCGCGGCCAAGATCCTGCGTTCGCTCGCCCGCGGGGCGCAAGAGGAGCGTTAGTAGGCCAGCGCTGCCGGCGGCAGCGCCGCCGGACCGTAGGTCAGATCGAGGAGCCGGGCGGCAGCGGGACGCGTGGCCCACTCTTCTACCCAGTGCGACCGTATAACGGCCTTGCTCACGGCCTGGGTGGTAATACCCAGCTCAACTGCGATCAGCTTTTGCTGCCCGCGTGCCCCGGGCGTCATGAGATCCAGCACGTTCCACTCGGCATCCGTGCGGGTATAGACAATCTGCCCGAGCAGCCGCAGGACCGCTTCTGCTTCGGCAGCGACTTCCGAGTCCGGCCCCTCGATGGCCAGCGGTATACGCTCGCCGGTTTTCTGGGCACGGTTCACAGCTCTGCGCGAGTACACCAGGCCGTAACCCTCAGCGTCGGTGATCCGTTCCGGAAGAGGCGAATGGACTTCGCCGACCCCGATACCGACGTGCCAGCGGCGGAACCGGATTGCCTTGAGCGCTACATCGACGGCCAGCTTTGCGCTCCCGACGACGCCCTGAAGTTCGTCTCCGACGGAGCGCTGAAAGGGGATGACGGCGTCGACGAACCGGAATTCCCGCAGCAGCTCCGGAACCAGGTCGCCGACTTCGCGGGAATCGCGCTGGTTGATCGTCACCACGAACAGCATGACCTCAGTATGACTGAGTCAGGCGCGGAATCAACCGATTTGCGTTGATTCCGACGGGTCGTCGACCACGGACTGCAGCGAGGAGCGCAAGGAGGCGGGTGAGACCTCGGTAATGCTGAAGGTCACAGAGCCCTCATGCTCGGCGGCCAGAAGCGTCTTCACAGTCGAGGGAGCGGTGTACACCGTGAGGTTGGTGAACGTCTCCGCACCCCCCGATGCGCCGGTGAAAACCGTTACCGCACGGCTCTCGGCCAGCAGCGGCGCTCCTTGTGCTTCGAACTCGGACTGCGGGAGAATCACGGGCTCCCCATCGACTGACGCGCTGTTCTCCGGATCTGCCAGGACGGCAAGCCGTTCGGCGAGGCGCGAGGTGGGGTAGACAACGAAGGCGTGGATGCCGCCGTCGTTCACTTCTTCCTCCAGCACGATGTCGTCGTGGATGTAGGCAAACAGCCAGTGTCTTCCGACCTGCGACGTCCGCTGACCCGTAACGATGCGGCTGGCGGTCCGGCGGAGCGTCATGATGCCGGTAACGCGTTCGGTGGCGTTGAGCCTGGTGGGCTCGTTATAACCCTCTTCCACAACGGGAAATGCGAGCCCTTTGGACATCAGGCTGCGCAGCGCAACGGTTGCGGCCAGGTATTTCTGGTCCTCGTGCTTTTCGAGGAACGGCAGCGCAACGAATTGCTCGCGTTCGATCCCGTCGAGCGCCACGATCTCTTCATCGGTCAGGGTGGGTAGGTCTTCACTCTCCTCGAAGGAGAGAGCAAGGACCTTACGTGCACTTTCCAGGTCTCGGGTGGTCCACTCGATCGGCTGCGTGGTCACGAGAACAGTCCTCCAATTGATCCGATCGGATCCTCAACGAAATCTCCGACACCCTCTGTCACACTATCCGCCAGATCCGTCGCGCCCTCCCAGGCGTCACCCGCCAGGTCGGTAGCGCCCTCGTAGGCGTCGCCGACGAAATCGGTGGTGGCGTCCCAGGCGTTGGAGGTCCACTCGGTGATGCCGTCCCAGTTGTCGTAGACGTAATTTCCCAGAGCCCACGCTCCCGCAACAAGCCCGGCTCCGACCACGATACCGGCACCTACCGGCCCCAGCATGCCTGCGGCAAGGAGCAGGGTGCCGCCGGAAGCCACGACGCCGAGCCCACCGGCTGCGCGGTCGCCGGCTCCGCGCCAGCCCTCGTGCTCCGGATTGATCATGTCGTGAATTCCGCCGTAGATCCCGAGCGGTGCCAGGAGTGGGCCCGCGAAACGGGAGAACTTGGTGATCTTCGAGGTTTCTTCGAGGAACTCGCTCGCGAGTGAGATGTTCCGCAGGTCGGTGACGTCGAGTATCCGGGTGTTCGCCAGGAACTTCTGAATGTCGGCCAGTTTGAAGACCTTGTTGACGTCGAGTCCAAAACCGACGACCTGACCGAGGGCCTCCCAGATACTGAAGTCGTCCTCAGTGGTGACTGCCGGCGTTCCGGGCAACCCGGTTCCGTCGGGGGAGCCGCCGATGGCTCCGGAGCCGGCGTCGCTGGTGGCTTCCTGCTGACGCGCTTGTTCGAGGAGGTCCCGGGAACCGCGGTCGAGGGTGTTGGCAGCCAACATGATCGCCATTTGGTGGCTGTCCCAGGACGCCCGCAGTGATTCAGCGTCCGGTCCTAGCCAGCCCGTGTTATTGATGACGCCTACGGTGAGCGTTGATCGAATGCCGCGCAGGGTCTCGGCGGATTGCGAGAAGCACTCGGCCAGCGATTCAAGCTGCTCGAGGTTGGCGCCAAGGGTTTCCGACATGAGGGCCTTCTGCTGAGACTAAGGGATCAGGTTCCGAACCTATCGGCAACCCGTCGCGTGCTGCCATGGGCAGAGCTCCCCATGAGCGCGGAAAGGCCGATTCAGCGGCGGCGCACATCCGCAACCACGTAGCTGCGGAAGCGGGTCTTGTTGGCGTTGATCCCAGGTGAGCCGGTCAGTGGGCTCACCACTACGCCAAGGAAAATGAAGGGCCACAACAGCGCAAGCGCAAGCATCCGCCAGGAGCTCTGAAGAGGGCCCATGGGCTTGCCGTCGCGGTAGCGGAGATTACGGACACCAGCGGCTTTTGCGCCGAGGCTGCGTGAGAAGCCGGCAACGAAACCGTAGCCGAGCGCACTCAGCGCATATCCACCGCCGAGCGCGATCGCGGCCCCAACATCCCGGGACAGGCCGGCTCCGGCCGTGACCGCCGCCAGGATGAAGAAGAGGATCACGAACAGCACCAGGACGATGAGCACATCCAGGGCGTACTTACCGACGCGTTGACCACTGGTCGCCTCGACGAAAGGCCGTCCGTCCTTGAACGTTCCTTCACGCCACGGCGGTAACGGCTTCTGCTGGGTCGACTGGCTCATGCTCCCCCTGTGATTTTCGAGAACGACGGCGGCGCGCACCGCCTGGGTGGCGCGCCGCCGTGCTGGTTGATTTAGCGGCCCTGCGGCTGCACGTCGGCATTGTCAGCGTCGGTGTCCACTGAGCGGCCCTGCGGTTCGTCCTCTTCGCTGGCCTCACCGAGAGCCTCGAAGCGCTTCAGCGATGCCTCGACCTCTGCCTCGGCAGCCTCGCGGCCCTGCCAGTCAGCTGCTTCTACCCACTTGCCTGGCTCCAGGTCCTTGTACTTGCGGAAGAAGTGCTCGATTTCATCCAGCAGGAACTTCGAGACATCGCCGAGGTCCTGGATGTCATCGAAACGCGGATCGACGGGAACGCACAGCACCTTGGCGTCGCCGCCGCCGTCGTCAACCATGTTGAAGACTCCGATGGGGCGGGATTCAACCAGCACGCCCGGAATGAGGTCGAAGTCCTGCAGCAGCACCAAAGCATCCAGGGGATCGCCGTCTTCTCCGAGGGTGTTCTCGAAGTAGCCGTAATGCGTGGGGTACTGCATGGAGGTGAAAAGCACCCGGTCCAGGCGGAGACGGTGTGTTTCGTGGTCGATCTCGTACTTGACGCGAGACCCCTTGGGGATCTCGATGGTGACGTCGAGCTTCATGGCCATGTGGAACTCCTGCGGTCAGCGGGGAAGAAACGGGCAACTTCGACGGGCCGTGGCAGGGCGACGCGACGCGTCTGGAATGTGACTCAAACGTGTCAATCCAGCGTGACCCATCTACCCATGGCCCCGATCTACTGTTAAAGATATAGGCCGCCGCCGACATCATCGATTCATGACCGGAGCGCCGATTCACGCAGTTCCATGAATGTTCGGAAGGGGGGTCACAATGACGCGCAGTGCAAGGGTATTCACTGCCCTCCTGCTTGCCCTCGTTCTGGGCGCGCTCGCAGTGCCTTTCGGCCTCCATTACGGACCCCAGGTCGCTCAGCTCCTCACCGCTCCACCGGCCGACGCAGAACCGGACATTCCCGCAATCCAGCAGACCCCCCGCGACGTCACGGCCCCAACGGTCGTGGACCAGCTTGACGCCCACGCGCCGACACCCGACCCCGCGGTGCTCGCGCCCCTGCTGACGGCGGCGCTGCAGGTACCAGGCGATACGCCGGTGAGCGGCGTCGTCCTCGATGCGCAAACCGGTGACGTTCTCTTTGACCAACAAGGAAGCGAACCGCAGCTGCCGGCGTCGAACATCAAGGTCCTGACCGCCACGGCGGTGCTCGCGAAACTGGCTCCGGACCACCGCATGACCACCTCCGTACTCGCCGGAGGCACCGGCGCCGAGGGCGTTCTGGTGTTGCGCGGGGGAGGGGACGTCCTCCTAGGTTCAGGGGAATCGGACCCGGATAACGTTCGCGGCCACGCCGGTCTGGCAACGCTTGCCGAGCGCACCGCGTCGGCAGTCGGCAGCGGCGAACCCTACCGGCTCGTCCTGGACGACACGTTCTTCGTCGGCGATCCGCTGAATCCCACCTGGCAGCCCGGTGACATCGAAGCGGGCGAGATCGCGCCGGTCTATCCCCTCGCAATCAATTCCTCGTGGGCCGACGAGTCGCAGCAGTCCGGCGCCCGAAACCCGGATGCAGCGATGGCCGCCGCGACGGTGTTCCGGGAGGCGCTGATCGCCGCCGGAGTGGAGGTGGAGGAAGGCATCGAGCGGCAGCCCGCAGCTGAAAACGCCGTGGTGTTGGCGTCCGTCGAGTCGGCCACCGTCGAGGCGCAGGTGGAGCACATGTTGCTGACGTCGGATAACTACCTCGCAGAGGTGCTCGCCCGCCTCGCTGCGGACGCCAGTGGGAGGCCGGCGTCTTTCGGCGGCGGTCTGGAAACGATCGGTGAAGTCATCACCGAGCTCGAGGTTCCGACGGAAGGCATGGTGCTCGGTGACGCTGCCGGCCTTTCGCCCCGCAACCGCGTTGCGCCCCGGCAGCTGGCCGACGTGATGCGCACGTTGCTCCGCTCGGACAGCCGCGCGCTGCGGCACGTGCTCCACGGCCTCCCGGTGGCAAGCCTCTCGGGGACCCTGGCAGACCGCTACGACGACGCCGACTCTCCGGTTTTCGCCGGAGCAGGCCTGGTGCGCGCCAAGACAGGTACCCTCAACGCCGTGACTGCCCTGAGTGGCCACGTGGTGTCCGCCGACGGGCGACTGCTCGTGTTCTCTTTCATCGCCAGCGGCCTGAACGGAACCACTGATCCCGCGCGTGCAGCGGTCGATGCGGCGGCGGCGGTCCTCGCCACCTGCGGGTGCCGGTAACCAGTCCCGACCGACGGGGCGGGTGCAGACGGACGCCCCCCAAGCGGCTTCCCAGACTAATGTGGTCGAATGGCCACCATGGACAGCAACGCCCCTCTTCAGCTCGTCAACTGGGATCTCGCCGCGACCACGGCAGCGAAACTTACGCCTCCGGGTCCGAAGCTGAGTGCCCGGGAGGTCCGCTCCGTCGTCGACAATCTGCGGGAGCTGGCTGATCTCTCGGTTGAGCACGTCCACCGCATCACCGGGCTGGAGGCAGCACGGGACCTTCGGGATTCGGACCTGATCATCGTGGACCGTGCATCCTGGGCCAAGGCCAACACCCAGAGCTTTAAGACGCTGATGGCACCGGCCATCGACCACCTCGCACACACCAAGGCCGAGCAGCTGAAAGCCGCGAACGCCGCACTGGGCGGCACGGTCACGGGCGCGCAGATGGGCGCCATCCTGGCCTTCCTCTCGAGCAAGGTGCTTGGCCAGTACGATCCCTTTGTCGCCTCTGCACGCGGTCCGGGCGGTCGCCTCATGCTCGTGGCACCGAACATCGTGTCCGTGGAGCGGGAACTGAACGTCGAACCGGCTGATTTCCGGCTCTGGGTGTGCCTCCATGAGCAGACGCACCGGGTGCAGTTCGCCGCTGCTCCGTGGCTGAAAGACCACATGATGGAGCACATATCAAAGCTCACGGTCGGGCTGGCAGACAAGGCCGACACACTGGCCGAGCGCCTAGCCAACGCGCTGAAGTCGCTGCCCTCCCGCGGTCAGCAGAACAATCAGGAACAGCACGACGACGACGGCGTGCCGCCCGGCGACGGCGGCATCCTGTCCCTGCTCCAGGACCCGGAAGACAAGGCGCGCCTCTCACACCTCACCGCCGTCATGAGTTTGTTGGAAGGGCACGCCAACGTGGTGATGGACGCCGTCGACTCCAGCATCGTGCCCACAGTCAAGACCATTCGCCGCCGGTTCAATGCCCGCGGGAAGACCAGGGGACCGGTGGAGAAGTTCATTCGCCGCCTCCTGGGCCTGGATGCCAAGATGCGCCAGTACAGCGACGGTGCCCGCTTTGTCCGCGCGGTGGTTGACGCAGCCGGCATGGAAGGCTTCAACAGGGTCTGGGAGCGGGCGGAGAACCTTCCCACGGAGAAGGAGATCCACGCCCCCACAGAGTGGATCCGCCGGATGGGGCTGTGACCCGGCGACCACGACTCAGCCCTACCGTTGGCACGGCGAGGAATCTCATCCGTGCTGCGCTTGACGAAGCACGGATCGCCCTGGGATCCCACATCCTGGTGGCCTGCAGCGGCGGCACGGATTCGCTGGCGCTGGCGGCCACTGCCGCCTACTTCGAGCACAGCGGGCAGTACCGGGTGGGTGCCGTCGTCGTCGATCATGGGCTGCAGCCGGACAGTGCTGACGTCGCAGAATCGGCACGGACTCAACTCGCCGGACTGGGCCTCGACGGGGTGGAGGTGCGTCGGGTCCGGGTGGCCACTACCGGGATGGGTCCCGAGGCGGCAGCCAGGACAGCACGCTACGAAGCCCTTGACGCAGCTGTGGAACAGCAGGGAGCCGCGGCCGTCCTGCTCGGCCACACGCTTGACGACCAGGCGGAGCAGGTACTGCTCGGCCTGGCGCGCGGCTCCGGGACGCGTTCGCTCAGCGGGATGCCGGCCCGGCGGGGAGTCTATCTGCGACCGTTCCTTGGCCTGCGGCGGATGGAGACAGAAGAAATCTGCCGGTTCATGGGGCTGATGCCGTGGCATGACCCCACCAACACCGATCCCGCACTGACCCGCTCACGCGTACGCACGCAGGTGCTGCCATATCTGGAGGACGCGCTCGGTCCCGGCATCGCCGAATCGCTCTACCGCACGTCCCGCATCCTCGCCCAGGACGCCGCCTATCTGGACGAACTCGCCGCGTCGGAGTATGAACGGCTCAGAAAGCCGGCGGTCAGCGCGGAGGCTGACAACACAGAGCACGACGACGGTGCGCAGCTCTTGCTGTCCGAGGACGCCCTGCGTGCCCTGCCGCCTGCGATCCGGCAGCGGGTCCTGGCGCTCGCCGTCGTCGAACTGGGCGGCGTGCAACCGAGTTTCGAGCGGCTGCTGGCCGCCGAAAACCTGCTGCGGCGCACCGGTTCGGCGGGTCCGGTGCAGCTCGGCGGGAAGGTGAGCGCCTACCGTCAGGTGAGGGGTTCCCGGGTTCCCCAAGGGGACCCAAGCTATGGCAGTCTTGTCCTTAGAAAAAACCTCTAAATCCGGGAGCAATTGGTGGATTCAAACGACGTTCAGTCGGACCTCAAGCACGTTCTCTACACCAAGGAAGAGATTCAGCAACGCGTGCAGGAGCTGGCCGCGGAGATTGACCGCGATTACTCCGACCGGGACGTGCTCATCGTCGGCGTGCTGAAGGGCGCCGTAATGATCATGGCGGACCTCGCCCGCGCCATGCACTCCCACATCACCATGGACTGGATGGCGGTGTCCTCCTATGGCTCGGGAACCCAGTCCTCGGGCGTCGTACGGATCCTCAAGGACCTCGAGACGGACCTGATGGGCAAGCATGTCCTGATCGTCGAGGACATCATCGACTCCGGGCTTACGCTTTCCTGGCTCAAGGCGAACCTGCTCTCGCGTGGGCCCGCCTCGGTGGAAATTTGCACCCTGCTGCGCAAGCCGGATGCTGCGAAGGTTGCCATCGACGTGAAGTACGTCGGCTACGACATCCCCAACGAGTTCGTGGTCGGGTACGGCCTGGACTTCGCGGAGAAGTACCGCAACCTGGACTTCATCGGTACGCTTGCGCCCCACGTCTACGAGTAAAACGGCGGTCCTGTACGCCCAGAGGGAACTTTCCGCCCTGCATGCGCGTGGATTCTGCAGGGAATGTAAAGCTGGTAGCACGTTGGGTGCACCTCACTGGGGATGCGCAGCGTGACAACCGGGCGCCATCGTGGCCGTTAAGCAGGAGGGACAGGGCACTCAGCCCTGAGTTGAATGAAATTCAAGAACATTATCAAAGGACCGATCTTTTGGATCGTGCTGGCTGTCGCTGCACTCCTGGTCATCCTGCCTTCCGTGTTCAACACCAGCGGCGCCCGCGTCGACACCAATGTCGGCCTGGAACTCCTTTCCAGCAATGAAGTGGAGCAGGCCAAGATTTACGACGGCGAACAGCGCGTCGACCTCACCCTGCGCGATGAGTATGAAGACCTCGGCCGGAACATCTCCTTCTTCTTCAGCGCTGCCCGTGCTGAAGATGTGGTCGACGCCATCAACAGCTCCGAGGTTGACGGCTTCACCGACCAGCCTGTCGAGAACAACTGGTTCACCAGCATCCTCGGACTGATCCTGCCCATTCTGATCCTTGGTGTGATCTTCTGGTTCCTGCTCAGCAGGATGCAGGGCGGTGGCTCCAAGGTGATGCAGTTCGGCAAGTCAAAGGCCAAGCTCATCAATAAGGACATGCCGCAGGTGACGTTCAACGACGTAGCCGGTGCGGACGAGGCGGTCGAAGAACTTCACGAAATCAAGGAATTCCTGCAGGAGCCTGCAAAGTTCCAGGCCCTCGGCGCAAAGATTCCCAAAGGCGTCCTTCTGTACGGTCCTCCGGGAACCGGTAAGACCCTTCTTGCCCGCGCGGTTGCCGGTGAGGCAGGAGTGCCTTTCTATTCGATTTCCGGTTCGGACTTCGTGGAGATGTTCGTCGGCGTCGGTGCCTCCCGTGTCCGTGACCTGTTCGAGCAGGCCAAGTCGAACGCTCCCGCGATCATCTTCGTGGACGAGATCGACGCCGTCGGCCGCCACCGCGGTGCGGGCGTGGGCGGCGGCAATGACGAACGCGAGCAGACCCTGAACCAGCTCCTGGTCGAGATGGACGGATTCGACGCGACCACCAACGTCATCCTTATCGCGGCGACCAACCGCCCCGACGTGCTTGACCCGGCGCTGCTGCGACCGGGCCGGTTCGACCGGCAGATCGGCGTCGAGGCTCCGGACATGGGCGGGCGCCACCGCATCCTGCAGGTTCATTCAAAGGGTAAGCCGATGGCGCCCGGCGTCGACCTTCAGTCCGTCGCGAAGAAGACACCCGGCTTCACCGGTGCCGACCTTGCGAACGTGTTGAACGAGGCCGCCCTGCTCACAGCGCGGTCCAACGCCCAGCTCATCGATGACCGTGCTCTTGACGAGGCTATTGACCGGGTGATTGCCGGACCGCAGAAGCGCAGCCGCGTCATGAAGGAGCTGGAGCGGAAGATCACGGCCTACCACGAGGGCGGTCACGCGCTTGTTGCTGCCGCCCTGCGCAACACGGATCCGGTCACCAAGGTGACCATCCTGCCCCGCGGTCGCGCGCTCGGCTACACCATGGTGCTGCCCGCCGATGACAAGTACTCGATCACGCGAAATGAGCTGCTCGACCAGCTGGCGTACGCCATGGGCGGCCGCGTGGCCGAGGAGATCGTCTTCCACGATCCCTCCACCGGTGCTTCCAATGACATCGAGAAGGCTACAGCGACGGCCCGGAAAATGGTCACGCAGTACGGCATGAGCGAGCGCATCGGTGCTGTGAAGCTCGGGCAGGGCGGCGGCGAGCCGTTCCTGGGCCGCGACATGAGTCACGAGCGCAACTACTCCGACCACATCGCCTACATCGTCGACGAAGAGGTGCGCCGCCTCGTCGACAATGCTCACGACGAGGCGTACGCGATCCTCACCGAGAACCGTGACGTCCTGGACCGGCTGGCTCTCGAACTGCTTGAACGGGAGACGCTGAATCAGGCAGAAATCGCAGAGGTCTTCGCCGACATCCGCAAGCGGGACGCACGCAGCATCTGGCTGTCGAAGGACAGTCGGCCCGTGCATTCGCTGCCCCCGGTGGTCACCCCCCGCGAGCGTGAGGAAGCCGAGGCTGCCGGCGAACCGGATCCGGAGAGCGTGTCACCGCAGGACCAGATCGCCGACGCAAACCTCCCGGCTGACTTCGACGTCACCGGTGATGGGCTGCCGGAACCCGAAACCGAACCGCAGGACAAGGGCGGAACAACCGGAAATACCGGTGCCGACCGCCCACAGGGGCCCGGTCAAGCCTCGTAACGACTAGCGGGACGGCCACACGGGCCGGGATAGGATTCTTGGCGTGACCGATTTTGACGATGAGATGGTTGATGCCGCGCTGGCGGCCAGTGGTTCCACGGTAGATCAGCCGAGAATCGAGCGAGCGGTCCGTGAGATCCTTGCGGCGATCGGTGAGGATCCGCTTCGGGATGGACTGCTGGACACCCCGAAGCGGGTGGCCCGGGCTTACGCCGAGTTTTTCGCCGGTATCCATCAGGACCCGAAAGACATCCTGTCGACAACCTTCGACATCGATCACGAAGAACTTGTCCTGGTCAAGGACATCCCGTTCTACTCGACCTGCGAGCATCACCTAGTACCATTCCACGGGTCAGCCCACATCGGGTACATCCCCTCTGATGACGGCAAGGTCACCGGTCTGAGCAAGCTGGCGCGACTGGTGGAAATCTTCGCGAGGCGGCCGCAGGTTCAGGAACGCCTCACCACGCAGATCGTTGATGCGCTGATGGAGTACCTGCAACCAAAGGGCGCCATAGTAGTCATCGAGTGCGAGCACATGTGCATGTCAATGCGGGGGATCCGCAAGCCAGGAGCAAAAACGGTCACCTCGGCGGTGCGTGGGCAGGTGCGGGACGCCGCCACACGGGCCGAGGCCATGAGCCTGATACTCGGAAGATAGGACACAGCAACTTTATGGATTCACTCGCGGCAGCTCCAGGAACCGGACCGGCAACTTCGCCCATTCCAGTCCTGCGTCCGACCCGGGTCCGCAAGTCCTTCGCGGATCTGCCTACCGATCGGTCGCTGGTGATGGGGATTCTCAATGTCACCCCCGATTCCTTCAGTGACGGAGGCAAGTTCGCGACTGCGGATGACGCCATTGCAGAGGGTCTCCGCATGCACTACGCGGGAGCCGACATCGTGGACGTTGGTGGGGAATCCACCCGTCCGAACGCTGATCGCATCTCGGCCGAAGACGAACAGAAGCGCATCATCCCTGTCATCTCAACCCTCGTGAAGGCCGGCGCGCTCGTCAGCGTCGACACTATGAACGCGTCCACCGCAGCGAAGGCAATCGAGGCCGGCGCGGCCATCATCAACGACGTCTCCGGGCTGGAATTCGATCCGGAGATGCCCGACCTCGTGGCCGAACGCGGTGTCCACTACGTCCTGATGCACCAGCGCGGCAACCCGCAGACCATGGCGACATTCGCCAACTACGACGACGTCGTTGACGACGTGATTACAGAGCTCACCAACATCCGGGAGAAGTTCTACGCCGCCGGAGTATCGCAGGAGCAGATCATCGTCGATCCCGGAATCGGCTTCGCCAAGAACGACAGCCACAACTGGGCGCTGCTGGGTTCGCTGGAACGGTTGGAAGTCCTCGGCCATCGCATCCTCGTAGGCGCCTCCCGCAAGCGCTTCCTCGGCTCGCTGCTCAGTTCGGCGGGCAAAGCGGCCCCTCCGTCGGAACGCGACAGCGCCAGCATTGCGGTCACCGCCCTCGCTGCCGCCCACGGCGCATGGTGCGTCCGCGTGCACGACGTCGCGGCGAACCTGGATGCGGTCAAGGTCGCCGCAGCCTGGACCAGGTAGGCGGCTATGGCGCCCAGCCTGCCCGCGCGGCAGGACACAATCACCCTGACGGGTATCACCGCCGTCGGCCATCATGGCGTTTTCGAGCATGAGCGGCGCGATGGGCAGCCCTTCGTTGTCGACGTCGTACTTCATCTTGACCTGCGGCCCGCGGGGCAGAGCGATGACCTCACCAAAACCGCTCATTACGGGGAGCTGGCCGAGCAGATCGTGGAGCTCATCACCGGCGAGCCGCTCGATTTGATCGAGTCTCTTGCAGAGCGCATCGCTTCCTCCGTTCTGGCAACGTTCGCCGTGGAAGCCGTTGAAGTCACCGTTCACAAGCCGAAGGCACCCATCGAGGTTCCGTTCGGGGACGTTGCGGTCTCGATCTATCGGGAGCGCACATGAGCGGTACGGTGCGGGCAATACTCGCGCTGGGCAGCAACCTCGGGGAAAGCCGGGACACCCTCTCCCTCGCCGTTGCTGACCTTGTCGATTCCCCGAACGTCCGGTTGCGGGAAGTCTCGCCGATCGTGCAGACCAAAGCGGTCGGCGGTCCGGAGCAGCCCGACTACCTCAACATGGTGGTCGAGATCGAAACCGATCTCGGGCCATATGAACTGCTCGACCACTGCCAGGCAGTGGAAAACAAACACCACCGGGTGCGAATCGTACGGTGGGGTCCCAGGACGCTCGACGTGGACATCATCACCTACGGTGACCTCGTGCTGGAAGATGAGAGGCTGACGCTGCCGCATCCCCGGGCGGCTGAGCGGGCGTTCGTCCTGCAACCCTGGGCGTGGATGGACGGAACCGCAACCCTTTCCGGGCGGCCTGTCACCGAGTTGGCGGAACAGGCGGAGGACCTCCCCGGGCTCATACCGTTCGAGGGGGCCTGAACAAACCAGTGGGATCAATCCGAATAGGTTGGCTTTTTCTTATCGGCCTCGTGTTCGGCGCCGCGGGGTGGCTGATCAACTGGTGGGCCACCAGGAACGGCTATCCCACGCCGTCGCTTCCGCTCAGCTCCCTCCTCACAATCGCCGCAGTCGTCGCCGTGACGCTGGTGTTCGGGTTCAGGGTGAGGCGTTGGCGCTCGGGCAACCGCAACCGGGTACTAAACCCGATTCTGGCGGCCCGCACGGTGGTGCTGGCCCAGGCAACCGCCTATGCGGGAGCGCTGACCACGGGATGGCACGTCGGCATCCTCGCAGACCAGCTGATCCTGGTAGGCGTGCGAAGCAACCTCGGTCCGGTGTGGGGTTCGCTGGCGTTGATCGCCGGTGGCATAGTCATGATCGGAACAGGATTGATCGTAGAGAGTTTCTGCAAGCTGCCCCCGGATGACGAGGCCGGATCAGGCACGTCCCGGGAGAGCGGCGAGGGGGAGTATGCGTAGGGAACCGATAGATCCGGCGGGCATTGAATGGACGCGGGTGTCGCCGAAGTATCTGAAGGTGCGCCTCGCGGGGTGGGCAATCGGCAGCTTCATTTTCCTGGCTATTTTCTCAGTGCCGCTCATCCTGTTGCTGACCGGTGTCCTCCCGCGGCTTCCGTTGCTGCTCGCATGGCTGCTGCCTGCCGTCGTCGTCATCTTTGCCGCCTGGCGCGGACTCCTGCTGCCGAGGCAGGTGCGGGCCATCGGTTACGCCGAGCGCAACGAGGATCTGTTGATCCGCAGCGGAATCTTCTTCCAGCGCACCATGGTCGTTCCCTACGGCCGCATGCAGTACGTGGATGTCGCGGTCGGGCCGATCGAACGCGCCCTCGGGCTGTGCACCCTCAAGCTGCACACCGCATCCCCGGGCACCAACGCTGAGATCCCCGGGCTTCCTTCAAGCGAGGGAGCACGTCTGCGCGAGCAGCTCTCAGCACGCGGTGAAGCGAAACTGGCTGGACTGTGAGCAACGCAGAACCCGACCCGGCAATCTTGTCCGGCTCGCCGGATGAATGGAAGCGGGTGCACATCATCTCGCCGCTGGTGCGCGGCTGGATCGCCATCGCGGCGCTCATCTTTTTCGGGGGAAGGGACTGGTTCGAGGGACTCCTGATCGGGGAACCGAGGGGGTTCCGGGGAGAATCGGTCGACAACCTGGCCATTGCTGTTGCAATCGGGGCCGGCGTTGTACTGCTGATCGCTGCGGGTTTCTTCCTCTCCTGGTTCTACACCCGGTATCAGGTCACCGAGGAACATGTGAGGGTCAATTCCGGCGTCATCTTCCGCCAGCACCGGCAGGCGCGCCTGGACAGGGTCCAGGCCATCGACGTCGTCCAGCCCTTTCTCGCGCGGGTTTTCGGGCTCGCGGAGCTGAAGTTCGATGTGGCCGACGCCGGCGAATCGGCAGTGCGGCTCTCCTTCCTCAGATTGGCTGAGGCCGAGAAACTCCGCGCCACGATCCTTGCCCGTGCGGCAGGAATTGTCGTGGACCCCGAGCATCCGCAGGACATTCCCGAAGCGCCGGAACGGGAGGTGCTCGCCCTCACGCCGGCGCGGGTCATCGGGTCGGCGGTCCTCTCGGGCAATACGGTGGCGGTGTTGCTCGGACTGGTCGGCGTGGTGGTCTTCGCCGTTGTGCTTGATACGGGCGCACTGCTTGCAGCTCTCGTACCCATCCTCATCGGTGTCGTTGGCGGCTACTGGAACGTCCTGAACACCGGCTTCAACTTCCGGGCGGCCATCTCGCCGGACGGGATCCGGATCCGCTACGGTCTCCTCGACACGCGGACCCAAACCGTGCCGCCCGGGCGTGTGCAGGCGGTAGGCGTGGTGCAATCACCGCTATGGCGCCTCAAGGGTTGGTACAAGGTCACGGTGAACGTCGCCGGGTATGGTGCTTCCGTCAGTGGCGAGGCGCAGGCACGGGCAACGCTCCTGCCAGTGGGGACGCTCGACGAGGTCCTCCAGGTGATGGCGCTTGTGCTCCCCGATCCCGGAACGGGTTCTCCGGTTGAGGTCTTTTCCGCCGGTCTCGCCGGACGGGATTCCGACGCCGGTTTCATCACCACTCCCCAGCGGGCCCGCCTGATTGCCCCGCTGGCCTGGCGGCGAAATGGTGTGGCCGTGACGGACACCGCGTTGTTGGCCCGGTCCGGCGCCTGGTGGCGGCAGCTCGCCGTCGTACCTCATGAACGGACCCAGTCGCTGGCACTGCACCAGGGACCGCTGGCACGCAGGTTCGGCGTCGCTGACCTCATCTTCCACACCACGCCGGGACCGGTAGCTCCCCGTGTGCAGCAGATCGCCGCGGAGGATGCCTGGCGACTCTTCCATGAGCAGGCGTCCCGGGCCGCGGAGGCCCGCAGGCGCAGTGTCCCGGAGCAGTGGATGCGGCCGGTGCCGGCTGAGGAGATCGCCGAAGAACCGAACGTTCCACCCGAAACTCCCGTCATGCCTCCGCCGCCGACCTACCAGGAGGGTCCAGCACATGAGCGTTCCTGAATTTCCGGGCCGTCCCGATTCCCGCTCGCAGAAGCCGCGCCGGAAGCCAGGCCGCCTCGGGGTCGGGGTCATCGGCGCAGGCCGGGTGGGAGCAGTACTGGGGGCTGCTCTCCGCGCGGCTGAGCACGCCGTCGTCGGCGTTTCCGCAGTCTCGGAAGCCAGCCGCGAGCGGGCGGAGAACCTGCTTCCCGGCGTCCCGGTGCTTGAGATTCCAGCGATCGTGGAGCGCGCTGAACTCGTTTTGCTGGCAGTGCCCGACGACGCCCTCCCGGAACTCGTTTCCGGCCTCGCCGCGGTCGATGCCTGGCAGCCGGGGCAGCTCGTCGCTCACACCTCCGGCCGGTTCGGCACGGCCGTCCTGGAATCTGCGCGCGCCCTGGGCGCCATCCCGCTCGCCCTCCATCCGGCGATGACTTTCACCGGTATGAGCCTGGACCTCACACGGTTGCCTGACTGCACGTTCGGCGTCACGGCACCGGCCGCGATACTCCCGGTGGCGCAGGCGCTCGTGGTTGAGATGGGAGCAGAGCCTGTGGTCATCGAGGAGGAGGACCGGGTTGTGTACCACGCTGCGCTGGCGCACGCCTCGAACCACCTGGTAACCCTCGCCGCGCAGTCCACCCAGTTGCTCACGAGCATAGGAGTGGAGCGGCCGGACCGGCTCCTCGGACCCCTGATGCGGGCCTCGCTCGAGAACGCCCTCGCCGGCGGTGAGGGTGCGCTGACCGGACCTGTCGCGCGCGGTGACGCCGGAACGGTCGCAGCCCACGCGGCAGCCCTCACAGACGTGCCGGAAGACATCCATCTCGCATACATCAGGCTCGCCGAGGTGACCGCCCGCCGCGCGGTTGATCGAGGCCTGCTCAGCGCCGACCAGGCACGGGCGATCACCGACGCCCTCACATCGTCCTGGCAGAAAGGAACCGAATGAGCCCACGAATCATCTCCACCGCAGCCGAACTCCGTGCGGCGACCATCGAGTTGCTGACGTCCGGCGGCCGCAGCCTTGGACTCGTTCCCACCATGGGCGCCCTGCATGAGGGTCACGCGGCGCTTGCCCGCGCCGCGCGGGAAGAAAACGACGTCGTTGTGGCCACCATTTTCGTGAACCCGCTGCAGTTCGGTGATCCGAACGACCTTGACCGCTACCCGCGGACGCTTGAAGCCGATGCCGAACTTTTGGGAGACTGCGGGGTTGACCTGATCTTCGCTCCATCACCGGAAGAGATGTATCCCGGCGGCCAGCCGCTGGTCCGGCTGTCTGCCGGTCTGCTCGGTGAGAGATTCGAGGGCGAGTTCCGGCCGGGACATTTCGACGGCATGCTGACTGTTGTCGCCAAATTGCTGCATCTGGCATGGCCCGCGGCTGATGTCCGATATCGCGCGTACTTCGGGCAGAAGGATGCCCAGCAGCTAGCCCTGATCCGCAGGATGGCACGTGACCTCAACTTCGCCGCGGAGATCCGGGCGGTCCCTACCGTCCGCTCCGCGGAAGGGCTGGCGCTCTCAAGCCGTAACCGGTTCCTGAGTACGGCAGAATCAGAGGCCGCCCTCGTCCTGTCTCGCGCGTTGCGGCTCCTGGCCGAGCGAGCCTCCCGGTGTGAGCCGCTCGACCTGGACTCCGCCGTCGCGCTGGTTGAAAGCCAGCCACTGGTGAAGCTGGAATATTTCGAGGTGGTGGATCCGGAAACACTGGAGCCGCTCGCCTTCAACTGCCGGGACACGCCCTTCACAGGTGACGGACTGGCACTTATCGCCGCCCGCGTAGGGAGTGTTCGGCTCATCGACAACCAGCCGCTCGCGGCTGATCCGGTGGGCGTCCAGAGCTGAACCGGTAACCTTGGATATCGTGACCACTGAGCCAATCCTCTCCACCGAAGAATTCAATGAGCAGATGCGCATCCGCATGGAGAAGCGTGCCCGACTGCTGGAGCGCGGTGATGAGCCGTATCCCGTCAAGCCGGAGCGGAGTTCGTCGCTGGCTGAGATCCGCGAACGCTTCGCTGACCTGGAAGCCGGTGAGTCGACGGGGGAGAACGTCAGCGTCGTCGGGCGTGTGGTCTTCCTGCGCAACACGGGAAAGCTCTGCTTCGCAACCCTGCAGGAGGGTGACGGTACCCGTCTGCAGGCCATGTTGAGCCTTGCCGCTGTGGGTGAGGAAGCGCTCGCAGACTGGAAAGCGACCGTCGACCTGGGCGACCATGTGCAGGTCACCGGCGAGGTCATCAGCTCACGGCGCGGTGAACTCTCCGTCATGGCTTCCGGCTGGATGATGGCGTCCAAGGCCCTGCGCCCACTGCCGACACTGCACGCAGGCGTCAATGAGGAGACCCGGGTCCGCCAGCGCTACGTCGACCTGCTGGTGCGGGAGGAAGCGCGGCAGATGGTCCGGACGCGCGCGATGATCACGCGCAGTATCCGGGAGACCCTGCATCAGCGTGAATACATCGAAGTTGAAACCCCTATTCTGCAGCTCGTCCATGGAGGGGCGGCGGCGCGTCCATTCGAGACGCACGTCAACGCTTTTGACCAGAAGATGACTCTGCGCATCGCGCTGGAGCTCTATCTCAAGCGCGCCGTCGTCGGTGGAATCGACCGAGTCTACGAAATTGGCCGGATTTTCCGCAATGAGGGTGTTGATTCGACGCACAGCCCTGAATTCACGATGCTCGAGTGCTACGAGGCTTATGCCGACCAGTTCGTCATGGCCGAGCGAATGAAGGAGATCATCCTCAATTGCGCGGATCTCCTTGGCTCGAGGCAGATCGAGACTCCGGCCGGCACCATTGATCTCGACGGTGAATGGCGCTGGTTGGGCGTTTATCCCGGACTCTCGGAAGCCGTCGGCCGGGAGATCACGCCCCAAACCCCGAAGCAAACGCTCCTCGCGGTCGCAGCCGAACGGGAAATTTCGGTGGATCCCGCGTGGGGCGAGGAAAAACTCGTCCTCGAACTTTTCAGTGAAATTGTCGAACCCACTTTGTTGCAGCCGACGTTCGTTTACGATTACCCGCCCTCTGCCCAGCCGTTGGCCCGCCCTCACCGGGATCAGCCTCAGTTGATCGAAGCCTGGGACCTGATTATCGGAGGGATGGAAAGGGGAACCGCGTTCTCCGAGCTCATTGACCCGGTGATCCAGCGCGAGCGCCTCACCGAGCAGTCGCTGCGCGCGGCTGCCGGGGACGAGGAAGCCATGCAACTGGACGAGGACTTCCTTCGTGCACTCGAATACGGAGCCCCGCCGATGGGTGGAATCGGCCTGGGAATCGATCGACTCGTCATGCTTTTCACTTCCGCCGGTATCCGGGAAACGATCCTATTCCCGCTGCTGAAGCCGGAGCTTGGTTAATTCATGGAGTATTTGACAGTTCTCCTCCCATCCCTCGCAGTGGGGCTCATCTTTTACTTCGTCATGAAGGCGATCTTCAATGCGGACCGGGCCGAGCGGGAAGCGGAATCGGTGGAGCGGACCAATCGGGAGAATGCAATAACAAAACTTCCACCGGAAGAGGATGCCGCAGCGGAGGAGAAGTAAGAACTCAGGTTCGATTCTTTCTCTTTGACGTTTGGCTTTATTGCGGAGGATGATTATTCTGGAATACTGATCCGGGGCCGATTGAGGAGATTATCGTGGCGCAGAAAGTCAAAATCATCCTGATTGACGACCTCGACGGCGGCGAGGCAGATGAAACCGTGAGGTTCGGCCTCGACGGTACGCAGTATGAAATAGACCTTTCGGCGGCACACGCCGAGGAGCTTCGAAGCGCTCTTTCCAGCTATGTCTCGGCAGGCCGGCGTGAAAGCCAGCCGAAACAGCGCCAGAGCGCACCGGCTTCCAGAAACCAGGAAGCCTCGCAAATCCGTGAATGGGCCAAAGCGAACGGCTACAACGTTTCCTCGCGGGGACGGGTCAATTCGGAAATCATCGAGGCATACCGCGCCGCACAGCGCTAGCTGGGTCTCGGGGCACGCACTCCTGCCTCACCGGGCTATCTCGCCTGTGGCGAACACGCCCCACAAGCCTTCCATCGGCACGTAGCATCGAATTACGCGTTAGCTAGGAGTGTGTCTCATGTTTGAGAGATTTACGGATCGTGCCCGTCGAGTTGTAGTGCTGGCCCAGGAAGAGGCCCGCATGCTCAACCACAATTACATCGGCACCGAGCACATCCTGCTTGGGCTAATTCATGAGGGTGAGGGCGTCGCTGCGAAGGCGCTTGAATCTCTCAGCATTTCCCTGGGCGCGGTGCGCGAGCAGGTGCAGGAGATCATCGGGCAGGGCCAGCAGGCTCCCTCCGGTCACATCCCCTTCACTCCGCGTGCCAAGAAGGTGCTTGAGCTGTCTCTCCGTGAGGCGCTCCAGCTCGGTCACAACTACATCGGAACCGAGCACATCCTGCTCGGCCTCATCCGCGAGGGTGAGGGCGTTGCGGCGCAGGTCCTGGTCAAGCTCGGCGCTGACCTGAACCGTGTCCGCCAGCAGGTCATCCAACTGCTTTCCGGCTACCAGGGCAAAGAGCCCGTGGCGTCCGGGGGTCAGCAGCAGGAGGGCACTCCTGCAGGTTCCGTGGTGCTGGACCAGTTTGGCCGCAACCTCACGCAGGCCGCCCGCGAGGGCAAGCTGGATCCGGTCATCGGCCGCGAGCTCGAGATGGAACGAGTGATGCAGGTCCTCTCGCGCCGCACCAAGAACAACCCGGTGCTCATCGGTGAGCCCGGCGTCGGCAAGACCGCCGTCGTCGAGGGTCTGGCACAGGCAATTGTCCGCGGAGACGTCCCTGAGACCATCCGCGACAAGCAGCTGTACACCCTGGATCTCGGCTCGCTGGTTGCCGGTTCCCGCTACCGCGGTGACTTCGAGGAACGCCTCAAGAAGGTTCTGAAGGAGATCCGCACCCGCGGTGACATCATCCTCTTCATCGACGAGATCCACACGCTCGTCGGTGCCGGTGCCGCCGAGGGCGCAATCGATGCGGCTTCCATCCTGAAGCCCATGCTCGCCCGCGGCGAGCTGCAGACCATCGGCGCAACCACGCTGGATGAGTACCGCAAGCACATTGAGAAGGATGCCGCGCTGGAACGCCGCTTCCAGCCCATCCAGGTTCAGGAGCCTTCGGTGGCGCACGCCATCGAGATTCTGAAGGGGCTGCGCGACCGCTATGAGGCGCACCACCGCGTGTCCATCACCGATGCGGCACTCGCCTCGGCCGCGAACCTTGCCGAGCGCTACATCTCCGACCGGTTCCTCCCGGACAAGGCAATTGACCTCATCGACGAAGCCGGAGCGCGTCTCCGTATCCGCCGCATGACCGCGCCGCCGGAGCTCAAGGAGATCGATGAGCGCATCGCCTCGGTAAAGCGGGAGAAGGAATCCGCTATTGACGCCCAGGACTTCGAGGGCGCCGCCCGCCTGCGGGATCGTGAGCAGAAGCTTCACGACGAGCGCATGGACAAGGAGCGCCGCTGGAAGTCCGGTGGTCTCGATGACATCGCCGAGGTTGATGAGGAACTGATCGCCGAGGTTCTCGCCAACTCCACCGGCATCCCGGTCTTCAAGCTCACCGAGGAAGAGTCTTCCCGGCTGCTCAAGATGGAAGAGGAGCTGCACAAGCGGGTTATCGGCCAGGACGACGCCATCAAGGCAATCTCCCAGGCAATCCGTCGTACTCGTGCCGGCCTCAAGGATCCGAAGCGCCCGGGTGGCTCGTTCATCTTCGCCGGCCCTACCGGTGTGGGTAAGACCGAGCTGGCCAAGGCGCTGGCGGAATTCCTCTTCGGCGACGAAGACGCCCTGATCACGCTCGACATGTCGGAATACTCCGAGAAGCACACGGTTTCCCGTCTCTTCGGAGCGCCCCCGGGGTACGTGGGCTACGAGGAAGGCGGACAGCTCACCGAAAAGGTCCGTCGTCGTCCGTTCTCCGTGGTGCTGTTCGACGAGGTGGAGAAGGCGCACGCCGACCTCTTCAACTCGCTGCTGCAGATCCTTGAGGATGGTCGCCTGACCGACAGCCAGGGCCGCGTGGTGGACTTCAAGAACACCGTGATCATCATGACCACCAACCTGGGTACGCGGGACATCTCGAAGGGCGTCATGACCGGCTTCCAGTCGGGCACCGACACCAACACGAGCTACACACGCATCAAGGCGAAGGTCACGGAAGAGCTCAAGCAGCACTTCCGCCCCGAGTTCCTGAACCGTGTTGATGACACCGTGGTGTTCCCGCAGCTGACACAGGACGAGATCATCCAGATCGTCGACCTGTTCCTGGAGCGCCTGAGCAAGCGCATGGCGGACAAGGGCATGAGCATCGAGCTCACTCCCGCAGCCAAGGTGCTGCTCGCCACGCGCGGCTACGATCCGGCGATGGGCGCACGGCCGCTTCGCCGCACCATCCAGCGCGAGATCGAGGACCAGCTGTCCGAGAAGATCCTCTTCGGAGACCTGAAGTCGGGCGAAACCGTCTCGGTAGACGTCGAGGGCGAAGGCGACGATGCTCGCTTCACCTTCGTCGGACACGGCGCACCCAAGGAGATCGAGGATGCACCGCCCGCGATCGAGGCTGTCGTTCCCGAGTGACTGTAACTGCCTGATCGAAAATGCCCGCACCGCATCGCCGGTGCGGGCATTTTCGTCAGGTGCGGCCGGCGCTGACTGTGAAGCAGGACACATCCGGTGATAAAGATTGATGCATGACATCTGCATCCGATTCGCCCACCCCCGCTGAATCTGCCTCTGCCTTCCACGACCTGGACCGCTTCGTTTCCCTCCCGCGATTGAGCGGTCTGACCCTGAGTATTGACGGCACACGGCTTGTTACCTCGGTAGCCACCCTCAACCCCAAGGGCACCGCATACGCCACAGCGCTATGGGAACTGGATCCCACGGGACAGGAACCCGCTCGGCGCATTACCCGCAGTTCGAAGGGGGAGTCAGGCGCCGCGTTCGTGCCCAGCGGTGACCTGCTCTTCACCTCCTCAAGGCCGGACCCGGACGGATCCGATGAGGATCCCGTCGCAGCGCTGTGGAAACTCCCCGCAGCCGGGGGCGAGGCCCGCATAGTTCATTCCCGGCCAGGAGGTATCCAGTCGGTCATCGCTGCAGCGAAAGCGGACGCCGTCGTCGCAGTAGCGGAGGTGCTGGCGGGATCTACCGATGAGGCGGACGATGAGGTGCGCCGTAAGACGCGCAAGGAAGCCGGGGTCGCTGCGATTCTGCACAGCGGCTACCCCGTGCGCCACTGGGACGTCGATCTGGGGCCGGCGGAGCCCCGCTACTTCCTGGTTGAGGAGGACGTCCAGCGCGAGGCTGAACCGGTCACAGTCGACGATGAACCCCGCCTCACACTTCGCAACGTCACCGCCGACTTCGGTCCGGGCCTGCGAAACGCCACTCCCCGGTTCAGCCCGGACGGCACGTTCCTGGTCACCTCCCACACCGTGCCTCTCGCCGGCGGTGATCAGCGGTCGGTTCTTGTGCGGGTTGAGGCTGCGACGGGGGAACGCACTGTCCTGCTGGACCACCCGGATTTCGATTACGACGCCGGCCCCATCAGTCCGGACAGTTCAACGATCGTCGCGGTGGTGCGCCGCCGGACCGGTGCTGATGTGCCGCCCAACGTGGAGCTTGGTCTTCTTCCCGCCCTGGGTGGGCACCTGACACCGCTGGCGGACGCCTGGGACCGCTGGCCCTCTCCTGCCGCCTGGCTGCCGGACGGCAGCGCCCTGCTCGCTACAGCCGACGACGACGGCGCCTGCCCGGTCTTCTCGGTGGACGTGACCTCCGGCCAGGTCCGCAGAGTGACCATGGACGCTGCGGCGTACACCGACGTCGTGGTCTCACCCGACGGTGACACTGCCTACGCCCTGCGCAGCTCGTACGAGTTCCCTGCCGAGCCGGTTCGTATTGACCTTGCTACCGGGACGGTCGTGCCGTTGCCCGCTCCGAGTGCGCGGCCTGAGCTCCCGGGCCGGCTCGAACGCGTGGAGACTGTCGGAGCGGACGGGCACCCCGTGAAGTCCTACCTCGTCCTGCCGGAAGGAGCGGACGGATCAAAGCCGGCGCCCCTCCTGCTCTGGATTCACGGCGGACCGCTTGGATCGTGGAACGCCTGGACGTGGCGGTGGTCGCCCTGGCTGCTGGCAGCAAAGGGGTACGCCGTGCTTCTGCCGGATCCCGCTCTTTCGACCGGGTACGGCCAAAAGATGGTCGAGCGTGGCTGGGGTGCCTGGGGAGACGCGCCGTACACGGACCTGATGGCGGCGACGGACGCCGTGGTAGCCCGCTCGGACATCGATGAGAACCGGACTGCCGCGATGGGCGGCTCCTTCGGCGGCTACATGGCCAACTGGGTAGCCGGCCACACTGACCGTTTCAACGCAATCGTCACCCACGCGAGCCTCTGGGCGTTGGATCAGTTCGGCCCAACCACCGACGCCTCCTTCTACTGGGAGAAGGAAATGACGCCGGAGATGGCGCTGGCTAACTCCCCGCACGCCCACGTGGGGAAGATCAGCACCCCGATGCTCGTCATCCATGGAGACAAGGACTATCGGGTGCCGATCGGCGAGGGACTGCGACTCTGGTACGAATTGCTGTCCAAGTCTGCGCTGCCGGCAGGCCCCAACGGGGAGACCGAGCACCGATTTCTTTACTTCCCTGACGAGAATCACTGGATCCTCAAACCGCAGCACGCGAAGATCTGGTACTCCGTCGTCGAGCACTTCCTCGCGCGGCACGTACTCGGTGAGAAGGTCGACCTGCCCGCCGAGCTGGGAATCTAGCGGGCGCGCAGGTCCCTAGACTGGATCAAATGAGCCACTCCTTTCGAATCCGTCGCGCAACTACCGCTGATGTGCCGATCATCAAGCAGCTCGTGGCCCCGCTCGCGGAAGAGCGCATCCTGATTGCGAAGGAAACGGTCGCCTACTACGAGGGTCTCCAGGAGTTCAAGATCGCCGAAGACGACGACGGCGGTGTGCTGGGGTGTGGAGCACTGCATGTGATGTGGGAGGACCTCGCGGAAATCCGTACCCTTGCCACCGCAGAGGGAGCACGAGGCAGGGGAGTAGGCAGCGCCGTCGTCAATTCTCTACTGGAGGAAGCGCGCGCAATCGGAGTGCGGCGGGTTTTCTGCCTGACCTTCGAGGAGGCGTTCTTCCGCCGGCATGGGTTCCGGGTAATGGAGGATCAGTCGGCGGTTGATCCGGTCGTGTACTCGGAGCTGCTGCGCTCGCACGACGAGGGTGTGGCGGAGTTTCTGGACCTGGCGCGGGTGAAGCCGAATACGCTCGGCAACACAAGGATGATCCGGGAGTTGTGACCTCTGCCTAGCCAGAGACTCTTCCCGCCGATATAATAAGGGTGCTTGGTATTTGAGTCGAAAGTTCGGATATCGGGTGAGTCCTCCCGACTGGAGGACGGACACGTCGACGAAAGGCGGAACGCCATGGGTGCAGACGAGAAAGCGCAGAACAACGCCGAGAAGCTGGGTGGAAAAATCCAGGAAGGCCTGGGTAAGGCTACCGGCAACAGGGACATGGAAGCCGAAGGTCAGAAAGACCAGAGCAAGGCCAACCTCAAGAACGCCGGCGAGAACATCAAGGACGCGTTCAAGAAATAGGCGGCACTGACTACGGCGGCACCAGCCCGTCACCTGTGGGAAGGACCAATTGGTCCTTCCCACAGTTGTTTCCGGGGGCTGGCGGCGCAGGGTCGGACGGATAGGGTCTGGGCAACCGTCACTGCCGCAGAGTACTGTTCAAATACCCTCGCGACCCGCCGGGTGAGGCTTCTTGCTGTAGCGGACACACAGCGGGTCGATCAGTGGCGAACCGGTTTTCACCCGTCGATCACCGTCAAGGAGACTCGCATGAAGAAGCTGATCAACGACCCGCAGGCAGTAGTCACCGAATCCGTCGAGGGATTCGGTGCCGCGCACGCTGACCTGGTCGAGGTTCATTCCGATCCACTGTTCATCACCCGAACGGGCGCGCCGGTTCAGGGCAAGGTGGGTTTGGTATCCGGCGGCGGAAGCGGCCATGAACCCCTTCACGCCGGATTTGTGGGCCGGGGAATGCTTGATGCTGCGGTGCCCGGTGCTGTCTTCACCTCGCCCACCCCGGACCAGATCATCCCTGCCACCCTCGCTGTGGACGGCGGCGCCGGCGTTCTTCACATTGTGAAGAACTACACCGGCGATGTGCTGAATTTCGAAACGGCCGCAGAGATGGCGCAAGCGGAGGGGGTTGAGGTCCGCTCCGTCCTGATCAATGACGACGTCGCGGTGGAGGACTCGCTGTACACTGCCGGCCGTCGTGGCGTTGGCGGGACGGTGCTTGTGGAACGTATCGCCGGCGCGGCAGCGGAGCGTGGTGATTCCCTCGACGCCGTCGCGGAGATTGCCCAGCGCGTCAACGACAACGTCCGCTCGATGGGCGTGGCGTTGTCCGCCTGCACCGTGCCGCATGCCGGTGTACCCAGCTTCGAGCTGACCGAGGAAGAAATTGAAATCGGCATCGGCATTCATGGAGAACCGGGCCGGCATCGCATCTCGATGGAGAAGGCTGACGGTATAACGGACCGCCTTCTGGAGCCGATCCTCAGTGACCTGAAGTCGGCGGAAGGCGACCGTGTTCTGTTGTTCGTCAACGGTATGGGCGGAACCCCTGCCAGCGAGCTCTACATCGTGTACCGCCGGGCTCGCCAGGTTCTTGCTGAACGCGGCGTCTCCGTCGAGCGGTCCCTCGTGGGCAACTACATCACGGCATTGGAGATGGAAGGCGCGTCGATTTCAGTGCTGAAGCTGGACGATGAAATGGTGGAACTTTGGGACACGCCGGTGTGGACGCCGGCCCTGCGATGGGGAGTGTAAATGGGTTTGACTGCACACTGGGCCGAAGCCTGGATCCGTGAGTCCTCCAAGGTCCTCACAGAGCATCGCGCTGAATTGATCGAACTTGACCGCGTCATCGGCGATGCAGACCACGGCGAGAACATGCAGCGCGGTTTCGCGGCCGTAACGGCAAAGCTCGACGGCGGCGGACAGGACACACCGGCGGCGGTCTTCAAGCTCACGGCCATGACCCTGATGTCCACCGTCGGCGGAGCGGCCGGACCCTTGTACGGCACGGCGTTTCTTCGCGCGGCCACCGCGCTTGGTGACGCAGCGGAGATCGATCCTGCCGCCGTCGTCGCTTTTCTGGCGGCAGCACGCGACGGCGTGGTGGCACGCGGCAAGGCGGAGCCGGGGGACAAGACCATGATCGACGCCTGGACTCCCGCGGTGGAGGCCGCCGAAACGGCGAAGTCGGCGGGTGCCTCGAGTACGGAGGTGCTCGAGGCCGCCGCCAACGCCGCGCAGGCCGGCGCTCTGGCAACTGAACCGCTCATCGCACGGAAAGGCAGGGCAAGTTACCTGGGTGAGCGCAGTGCGGGCCACCGCGACCCGGGTGCGCAGTCCACGGCCCTGATTCTTCAGGCAGCAGCAGACACCGCGGGGCGGGAGCAGTGACCGTCGGGCTGGTCATCGTTTCCCACAGCAGCAAAATCGCCGAGGGCGTGATTGAGCTCGCTGCACAGATGGCGCCGAACGTTCAGATGGTCGCCGCCGGCGGCACCAGTGACTCCCCGCCGCGAATCGGTACGAGCCTTGAGAAGGTGCAGTCGGCGCTCGAAGAGGCAGATCAGGGTGACGGGGTGGTTGTGCTCACTGACCTCGGCTCCGCGGTCATGACTGCGGAGATGACACTGGAATTTCTCGCTCCCGACGCCCGCTCGAGGATCCGGCTGCCCCGGGCTGCCCTGGTGGAAGGCTCGGTAGCGGCGGCGGTGCAGGCGGAGTCCGGCAGTACGGTCGACGAGGTTGCAACGGCAGCCGAGGGTGCCGTCGTTTCAATTGACCCCGAGTCACTTGAGCCGTTTGTGTCCCACGGGGCGGCCGCTCCTGGCCACTCGTTACCGCTGGACGAACCCGCCGGAATCCCGGTGACCGGCGCCTGGACGCTGCCGAATAAAATGGGATTGCATGCGCGGCCTGCTGCCGTGCTCGCCAGGGCGCTCACCGATCTGGACGCCGAGGTGACCATCAACGGCGTCGACGGAAAATCGGTGATGCTGCTGATGTCGCTCGCGCTCGGCGAGGGGCAGGAGCTTCGCGCCGAAGCAACCGGCCCGCAGGCGCAGGAAGCCATCGAGTACATCGCGGGTGCGGTCAAGGCAGGGTTCGGCGAACTCTAGTCCGGAATCCCGGGTCAGACCGGTCCCGCGTCAGGCGGACAAAGCGCCACGGTCCAGGGTGAGGGAAAGCTGGAGCGCCTCGCCAGGGCAACCGCGACCGTTGGGATAGACCACTTCGGGAGTGGCAGCAGTGCGGTAATACTGTCCGCCGGATATCACCGTCACGCCAATCTCTTCGGCGGTCAGCCCATCAACGCTGACGAAGCCCACCAGGGTGCCGTTCGGCCGCGCACTCCCTGCGCAGCTGCCGTCCGGCTCGTCAGAGTCGCAGCCGAGATCGACCGTCTCACTTCCGGGGTGAAGCTCCAGCTGATAGGTCCGGCAGCCGTCAATGCAGACCTCGAGCACAGGGTTCTCGATCGCGTCCGCCATGTCCTCCCCGACAGTGACTGATACGCCGGGCTCGGCGCCGATCTCCGTGCACACAAGCGGGCTCGCTCCGCCGCCGGCACACGCGGTGCAGAGCACAGCGGCGGTGAGTGCCGGGGCTGCCCGGATGAATCCCATGGAAGCAGGATAGGCCTCAGCGGGAGAGCCGGCGGATACGATCCGGTACCAATCCCGCCGCGCCATTCAGCGAGCGGGTAACTGCAGTCCGTGCAATGTCTCTTCAGCAAGCCCGTCAGACAGGAGGCCGTCGAGCGCGCGCTCCAGCTGCTCGAGTGGTGCGTTCAGCCCGTACAGTTTCTCCAGGGTCGCGGGGGTGCCGTGTGTCAGCTCGACAGGGCGCTCATGAATCAACGACCGCGGAACGGGGGTCTCCGCGTGGCGCAGGACGTGCATGATGGCGCCGCGCACCTGCCGGTCCGTGCCCGCCCAGGACTGGCCCTTCGGCACGTAGGTGGGGGCAGGTCTCCCCGCCGCGACCCAGGCACAAAGGTCGAGGACAGGACAACGTTCGCAGGCAGGTGTCCGGGCGGTGCAGATGAGCGCACCCAACTCCATCACGGCGACGTTCCATCGCACGGAAGCGTCGTCGTCGTCGGGCATGAGGTTCGCGGCCCGCTTCATCTCAGCCGCGGTCAACGAGGGCGAGGGCAGTGCCGCGCCGCCCACCAGGCGGGCCTGCACCCGCCGGATATTGGTATCCACAACGGTCTCCCTGCGCCCGAAAGCGAAGGCGGCGACGGCGGCAGCGGTGTAGGTGCCGACACCTGGCAACGCCAACAGGGCATCATACGAGCTGGGCACCTCACCGTTATGACGGACGACGACGGCGGTCGCCGCAGCGTGCAGGCGGAGCGCCCTTCGCGGGTAGCCCAGTCGACCCCAGTGCCGAACTGCCTCGCCTGACGGAACGGCGGCCAGGTCGGCCGGCGTCGGCCAGCGGGTCACCCACTCCTCCCACACGGGCAGCACCCGGGAGACCGGTGTCTGTTGAAGCATGATCTCGCTGACCAATACGCCCCACGGCGTCCGGGAGGGTAAACGCCACGGTAGGTCGCGGGCAGCATTATCGAACCAGTCGCTCAGGCGGGCATGCAGCACTGCAGTGTCCACGGTGAGCTCCAGGTGTTCGGTAAAAGGGCAGGATCCACCTTATCGAAGCTCGGTCGGAAGTGGAGGCTTTGCGGCGTGGTGCGCACTGCTGCTGCCCCCGTGTCTCTTAGCCTTGAATCATGAGCTCGGCAGGAGGTACAGGCAGCAGCCGGGTGAAAATCCCCCGGCGGAAACCGAGCCCACAGGTGTACCGGCGTCGACGCCAGGTGGCCGCGGTGTTGGCGCTCTTGCTTGTAGGCGCTCTGGTGTGGGCGGCCATCGCCATCGCGGGCCTGTTCCGTGGTGATCCGGAGCCTACTCCCGTCGCGGCAAACTCCCCAGGTGCTGTTCCCGAAGCTACCGCGTCCGCCCCGACTACCGCTTCACCGTCTCCGACACCGTCCGCAACCGCCAGTGAGAGCTGCAACCCGGCCGCTGTCAAAGTCACCGGCAGCACCGACTCGGAGAGCTACGCAGAGGACCAATCGCCGGTCCTGTCCCTGACTGTCAGCAACACCGGTGATGTTCCTTGCCCGATCAACGTCGGCACTTCCCAGATGGAATTCCTCATCACCAGCGGCGATGACCGCATCTTCTCGTCCAGGGACTGCCAGGAGGGCGCGGAGGACCTGGAGGTGACCATCGAACCGGGAGATTCGGAGACGGCGCGGTTCACATGGGGGAGGATCCGCAGCACGCCCGAGTGCGCCGCAGTCGACGCAGTGCCCGGAGCCGGCCAGTACGTGTTCCAGACCCGCCTGGGCGAGCGCGTCAGCGACGAGGTCTCGTTCAGCCTTGAGTGAGGGTTGGTCTCAGGCGCGGCTACATGAAGCGGTCGAGCAGGCTGGTTTCCGCGATTCTTGAGAGACCTTCACGGACGGTGCGGGCGCGCTGATCACCGATGCCGTCCACGGCCATCAGGTCATCGATATTGGCGGCCATGAGGTTCTGCAGCCCGTCAAAATGATCGACCAGCCGGTTGGCGACCGTGGGAGGAACCGCCTTGATACCGGAGAGCAACCGGTAGCCCTTGGGTTGCACTACGGCATCCAGCGAATCCGACGACGGGTTGAAACCAAGGACACTGGCAATGGTTCCGAGGTCGATCAGGTCCGTTGAGCTGAACCCCTGGAGGCGTGCCAGCTGTTCCTCGACAGGCGCCGCGTTTCCATCCAGCCCTGAGTAGTCACGCAGCACCATCTCGCTGCCCGGGCCCAGGCCCGTGGTGAGCTCTTCCACCTGTAGCGACAGGAGACGGCCGTCGATGCCCAGCTCGAGTACGTACTGGGAAATCTCCTCGGAGATGCGACGCACCATTTCCTGGCGCTGCAGGGTGACTGCTACGTCCCGAACAGTGACCATCGCTTCAATCTCAAGAGCCGAGAGCGACCCCGTGACCTGGTCCAACCGCGCACGGTACCGCTCAAGGGTGGCCAGCGCCTGATTGGCGCGCGCCAGCACCGGCTCGGAACCCTCGAGGACGTGCCGCAGGCCGTCAACGTAAAGCGCAATGATCTGCATGGACTGGCTGACAGAAATAACGGGGAAACCGGTCTGGATTGCCACGCGTTCGGCGGTTCGGTGCCGGGTGCCTGATTCCTGCGTTTCGATGCGGTGGTCCGGCACCAGCTGCACGCCGGCGCGGAGGATGTTGCTCGCGTCCCGGTCACAGACTATTGCACCGTCCATCTTGGCGAGCTCCCGCAGGCGCGTCGGCGAGAAGTCGATTCCGATGTCAAAGCCGCCCGAACAAATTGAATCCACCGTGCGGTCGAACCCCAGAACAATCAGGGCGCCGGTGCGGCCGCGCAGGATTCGCTCAAGGCCGTCGCGCAGCTGCGTACCCGGCGCTACCCGCGCAAGGGTTGCCTTCAGCGCGTCCTCCGGACTGCGTGCCATCTCACTCCCTCTTCCTGCCGGACGGGCGAATGCACGATCCGGCAGTTCCTAATCCTATGGGAGCGCGCAATCGGCTGTTGGCCCCGTTTCTGCTCAAATCCATAACGTTCGGATCTGTTACGCCCCGAAACGACCAACGGCAGCGTCAGAAGAGCAGTTCCAAAGCCTCCGTGAGGGTGCTGATCTGCTTCACGGTGAATCCGGCCGGTATGCGGCCGGGCCCGTTCGGCGACTCCGGTACGACGGCGTGGGTGAAGCCCAGGCGCTCAGCCTCCTGGATGCGCCGGGAGATGCCCGGAACGGGACGTACTTCCCCGGCAAGGCCCACCTCGCCGAACGCAATCATGCGGGAGGGCAGCGCCTGGTTGGTCTTGGCGGACGCAATTGCCAGCGCCACCGAGAGGTCCGTTGCCGGTTCGCTCAGCTTCACTCCACCTACCGTCGCGACGTAGCTGTCGTCCTTGTGAAGTTGCAGCGACGCACGCCGCTGCAGGACGGCAAGGAGCATGGACACCCGGGAGCCATCCAGGCCGCTGGTGGCGCGGCGCGGCTGTGCGTTCGCTGACTCGGCAAGGAGGGCCTGAACCTCCGCCAGCAACGGCCGCCTGCCCTCCAGCGTGACGGTGATGCAGGTTCCCGCGACGGGTTCCTTGGTGCGGGAGACGAACAGCCCGCTGGGATCAGCAAGACCCTCGATGCCGGTGTCCGTCAGGTCGAAGCACCCCACCTCATCCGTGGGACCGTATCGGTTCTTGACTGCGCGCATGAGACGGAGGCGTGAATGCCGTTCGCCCTCAAACTGGCAGACGACATCCACCAGGTGTTCCAGCAGCCGGGGTCCCGCGATGGAGCCGTCCTTGGTGACATGCCCAACCAGCAGCGTGGTCATGCCCCGGGTCTTGGCAGCATTAATCAGGGACGCAGCCACTTCCCGTACCTGGGTAACCCCGCCGGCGCTACCGTCCACCGCCGGGCTGCTGAGGGTCTGCACCGAGTCCACAATGAGCAATGCGGGATCCACCTTCTCGACCTGGCCGAGCGCCTGGCTGAGGTCTGACTCCGCGGTCAGATAGAGCGTGTCCGCGAGGGCACCGATGCGCTCCGCCCGGAGTTTCACCTGCGCCGAGGACTCCTCACCGGTGACGTAGAGGACCGTACGTCCCAGCCGTGCCACCCGTGCCGCGACATCCAGGAGCAGGGTGGACTTGCCGACGCCGGGTTCACCGGCGACAAGGATGACTGCTCCCGGCACCAGCCCACCGCCGAGGACCCTGTCCAGTTCACCTACTTCAGTGGGCTGGTAGGAAGCGGTGGTGGCGTCCACATCGGCGATGCGGAGGGCCGGCCGCGCAACGGTAGTAGCCGCCGTCGTACGGGCAACGCCTGCTGCGGCGGTTTCCTCCACTGTTCCCCAGGCCTGGCACTCGCCACACCTGCCGACCCATTTGGCGGTGGTCCAGCCGCACTCTCCACAGCGATAGGCGGGGGATTGGGCGCGCGAGCGCGCGGTCTTTGTTGCCATGACTCAAACGTACCGGGTGCTTCTGACAGTCCTGTCGAAGCTCACAGCTTCGGCAGGTAGCCGGCGGCATCCTCGTGCGAAAGGCCGGTGGCTTCGAGCAGGTCGACGACGAGGGGCCGGTACAGGATGACGAGGCCCTCACCCTCGAGGCGCGTCACGTTGAGCCGGGCAGGATGCAGGACCGTGGCGACGGCCGCCAGATCCTCACGGGCCCTTCGCAGGTGCTGATCCCTTTCGGAGGCGGAGGACGAGTGAAGTGCCAGCGCGAGGACATCCACGGCGTCGGCGGTCTCCTCGATCACCTGCGCGAGTGACTGCACCGCCTCGTCCGAGAGGGCGGCGTGGTTGATCACGGACGTCAGGCGTCGGGAGAACACCCGGCTGTTGCGGATGGCAAGGTCAATGAAACCAATCGACCCCCGAAGCTCACCGAGCTCACCCCGATGCCTCCGGTATGCCGGTGATATCCGGGCGACCTCGGCAGCCGCGCGCATCGAACCGGACAGGCCGTCCATGAGCGGCTGACAGTTCCGTGCCCTCACCAGCGCGTGCCAGGCCTGAGTCGAGTCGCTCGCGGAGAGCGCCCGCGAGTTCTCGCGGAGCACGCCCGAGAGCTCGCCGAGCAGTTTGCGCACATCACCCTTCGGTTCGCGGCGCGGGTCGCGCGGCATCACCATGGTGATCAGCAGGGCGAAGACGCCACCGACGATGGCATCCACACTGCGCGTGAACGGCCCGCCGTCCGGAGCGGGCAGCAGCACAACCAGGAGGGACTGCAGGGCAAGTTGGGTGGTGAAGATGGTGCCGCTGTCCAGAAAGCGGGCCAAAAGTACAGAGATAAAAAGCACGACGGCGGCCTGCCACAGTCCCGTGCCCAGCACGGCAAGCAGAACATCGCCCACGGCGATTCCCAGTGTGCAGCCGAAACCGACCTCGAGCACGCGGCGCAACCGCGGATCGCGGGAGAAGCCCAGGGCGATGAGGGATGAGGTGGCGGCGAAGAGGGGACCCTCATGGCCCAGTACCTGCTCGGCGAACGCGTATGCGCCCACGGCGCCGACGGTGATCTGGACGGCCGGGAGCAGAGAGGATCGGCTGCGGCGCAGACCGACGCGGGATCGGTTGCGCACGAAGGAACGTGCACGGTCCACTCTGGATCGCCGGGTCATACGCCTGACCCTACCGCCGGTCGCGGTCCACGAGGGTGAAGCTGGTTGCCCTGCCGCTGGTCCGCGTCCGGACGGCGGCGAGCGGAGCTACCAGCAGGAGTGAACCGGCAATCAGCTCCATGAACTCCTCGAGATGGGAGAGCAGCTCCAGCGCGATCACCGGCGCCCCGAGGCGAATCAACTCACCGGCGACGAACTCCAGCCCGACGGCGGCAAAGAGCAGTGTCGCTATGCCAAGCACTATCAGCCGGGTCGATTTTTCGGGCAGGCGACGGGTGCTGATGATTGCCATGATCAGGACGACCGCCGCCAGCGGAACGCCGAGGATCAACCAGACGAAGGTGAAATCCGGTACCTCTGCAAACTGCAGGACGAGGCCGTCGAGGCGTTCATGGAGCTCGGTGCCTTCATCCAGGGAAAAGAGGAAGACTATTCCGCCAAGAATCCACCAGGCAGCGGCGCCCCTGATTTTTTGGTGTTGGGCCAAGACCGCGACGAACACAAGGCTGGTGCTTGCTGCGGCAAGCTGCGCAACCGACCACCAGGTGGGGAAGTTGCCCTCGCCGTTCACATCGAAGTAAGCGCTGAAGGGAGTTGCTCCTCGCTCCTCGCCGGTGAGCAAGGGGGAGATGAGACTGAGTGTCACAACCAGGACGTGAACCACCCCGAGCGGGAACAACAGGCGGCGCCAGCGCAGCGGGTGGTCATGCCCTCCGACCGAGGACCTTTCACCCGTCTCCGGATGCTCCGGCCGGTTTTCGGTGGTCATGCGTTTAACGCTAGTCCGTCTCCTGGGGAAAAGGATGAGACCTAAATAACCCATTCAATCCAAAGCACAAGGGCCGCGGACGAAGTTGGGGTAAATATCCTCCCAGCGTTCACTTTCCGTTCACTTTCACCGGTCAGTCTCGTTACCTGCGGTGCCTAGCGTGTCATGCGTACCGAATCTCGTACAGACAACTGTCGAAGACAGGATCCGTGCCTTTTGTGAGCACCGACTGTTCAAAAACCCTGGAAGGGGCAATATTCAAGTGAAGGCTCTTCGCTTTGGCCGCGCTGCGGCAGTAATCTCTGTGGCCGCTCTGGCCCTCACGGCGTGTGGCTCGGACAACGCCGTCACTCCGGCGTCGGAGGGCGAGTCAAGCGCAGCCCCCGAAAGCACCGTTTCCGGAACCCTGACCGGCGCCGGCGCCTCATCGCAGCAGGCAGCAATGACCGCATGGAAGGCCGGTTTCGAGGAACTGAACACTGATGCAACAGTCCAGTACTCCCCGGACGGCTCCGGCGCGGGACGTGAAGCATTCCTCGCCCAGGCCGTGCAGTTCGCCGGTTCCGACGCATACCTGAAGGACGAGGAGTACGAAGCCTCCAAGGAGATCTGCGGACCTGACGGCGCGATCAGCATCCCTGCCTACGTGTCGCCGATCGCCGTAGCCTTCAACCTGCCGGGCGTTGAGGCAGTCAACCTCGATGCAGAAACCATTGCGTCCATCTTCAAGGGCGAAATCACCAACTGGAACGACGAGGCAATCGTCGCCCAGAACGAGGACGTCGATCTGCCCGACCTCGCGATCACCGTAGTTCACCGCGCCGACGAGTCGGGCACCACTGAAAACTTCGTCGAGTACCTTGCTGCCGCTGCACCTGAGCAGTGGACCTACGAGGTGTCCGGTGACTGGCCTTCCGACATCGTCGCAGAGAATGCCCAGGGAACCAACGGCGTCGTTTCCACGACCTCGGCAACCGAGGGCGCTATCACCTACGCTGATGCTTCAGCTGTGGGCGACCTTGGACAGGTGCACGTGCAGGTTGGCGAAGAGTATGTAGAGCTGAGCGCCGAGGCTGCTTCGCGTGCAGTTGAGGTAGCTACTCCTGTTGAGGGCCGTGGAGACCTCGACATGTCCCTCGACCTTGAGCGTGATACCACTGAATCCGGTGCCTACCCCATCGTTCTGATCTCCTACCACGTGTACTGCACCACGTATGAGGACCAGGAGACCGTGGACCTCGTCAAGGCCTTCGCCACCTACGCAGTCAGCGAAGATGGCCAGGCAGACGCAGAGGGTTCGGCGGGCAACGCCCCGATCTCCGAGACCCTGCGCGAGCAGGCAATGGAAGCCATCGATTCCATCACGGTTGCTTCCTAATCAGCCGACAATGCCCCGCCTGGCCGATCCCGGCCCGGCGGGGCAATTGGCTGTCTGCAACCCAAGCGGGTTGCGGGTACCTTGTAAGAGCGAGACAGTAGCGTGAGCGCTGTCCCATTTGATTCCGCGCAGCGCCGAAAGGTCCACACGTGTC
This sequence comes from Arthrobacter sp. D2-10, assembly GCF_054161285.1. Taxonomy (NCBI): domain Bacteria; kingdom Bacillati; phylum Actinomycetota; class Actinomycetes; order Micrococcales; family Micrococcaceae; genus Arthrobacter; species Arthrobacter sp. D2-10. The sequence goes on from NZ_CP096431.1 coordinate 126,553, forward strand.
CACCAATGCAGTGAAACGAACGGGTGGTGCAGGTCAATCCGGAGACAAGATCTTCTCCGGCGCCAGCCTGCTAGCCGGCTGTTTGATCCTGGCAGCCCTCTTCAGCGTCGCCGTGTTCCTCATCATCGAAGCCCTTCCGGTCCTCGGTGAAGACCCAGCGGAGATCACCGGTGGTCAGGGCTTCTTCTCCTACATCTTCCCGATCGTCATCGGCACCATCATTGCGGCAGCGATTGCTCTCCTCATCGCGACACCGCTCGGCATCGGCGTTGCGCTGTTCATCTCACACTATGCGCCCCGCAGGTTCGCCCAGGGCCTCGGATATGTGATCGATCTTCTCGCCGCCATCCCGTCGGTGGTTTACGGTGCCTGGGGTTACGCCGTCCTGGCTCCGCAGTTGGCCCTTGCTTACGCATGGCTGGCAGAGAATGCCGGGTGGGTTCCACTGTTCGAAGGCCCCGCAAGCCAGACCGGACGCACCATTCTTACCGCCGGCATCGTCCTCGCAGTCATGGTCCTGCCGATCATCACCTCGCTGAGCCGTGAAATCTTCCTTCAAACGCCGAAGCTTCACGAAGAAGCAGCCCTCGCCATGGGAGCCACACGGTGGGAAATGATCAGCATGGCGGTTCTGCCGTTCGCCCGTCCGGGCATCATCAGCGCCGCAATGCTGGGTCTGGGCCGCGCGCTCGGCGAGACGATGGCTGTGGCCCTGGTTCTCTCGGGAGGTGGGTTGACCGCGAGCCTGATCACGTCCGGAAATCAGACAATCGCTGCGGAAATTGCGCTCAACTTCCCGGAGGCATATGGCCTGCGGCTGGCCGAACTCATCGCAGCCGGCCTGGTGCTTTTCGTCATCACGCTTGCCGTCAACGTCATCGCACGGTGGATCATCAGCCGGCACAAAGAATTCTCAGGGGCTAACTAATGGCCAACGCCACTCTGACTCCGCGTCGCTCCCAACTGACCAAGGGCAAGATGCCCTCCTACACCCTCTGGGTGGTGCTGGCAGGATCACTCGTGCTGGGTGCTGCGCTGGCCGCCCTGGTCGGCTTCAGCCTGGTGCCCTGGGCCCTGTTCAGCGCACTGATCTTCATCGTTGCAGGAACTGCTGCCACCGGCGTTATCGAAGGGGCGCGCAAAGCGCGCAACCGTCTGGCGATGTTCCTGGTTTACGGTGCATTCCTGGTGGCGCTGCTTCCCCTGTTGTCGGTGATCTGGACCGTGCTGGAGCGGGGGCTGCCCGGGCTGACCTACAACTTCCTGTTCACTTCGATGAACGGCGTTACCGGAGCGATCGACAACCAGACTGTCGAAGAGGGCACGCCGGTTCTTGGCGGTGCCTACCACGCCATCATCGGTACGCTTCAGATCACCCTGTGGGCGACCCTCATCTCCGTACCGATCGGCCTGCTCGCGGCCGTGTATCTGATCGAGTACTCAACGGGCGGCAGGCTCGCAAGGGCCATCACCTTCTTTGTCGACGTCATGACCGGTATCCCTTCCATCGTCGCCGGCCTCTTCGCGGCGGCACTGTTCGGCCAGTTGTTCGGCCCTGGAACCCGTACGGGGTTCGTTGCCGCGGTGGCGCTGTCCGTCCTGATGATCCCGGTAGTGGTGCGCTCCACTGAGGAAATGCTGAAGATCGTCCCGAATGAGCTTCGGGAAGCCTCTTATGCGTTGGGCGTGCGCAAATGGCGAACCATCACCCGGGTGGTCATTCCGACGGCGATCTCCGGCATCGCGTCCGGTGTCACGCTCGCGATCGCCCGCGTGATCGGAGAGACCGCTCCGATTCTGGTGACTGCCGGATTCGCCAGCGCGATCAACTGGAACGTGTTCGGTGACTGGATGAGCACCCTGCCCACGTTCATCTACTACCAGATCCTCACCCCGACCTCCCCAACGGCCACCGACCCCAGCACGCAGCGTGCGTGGGCGGCCGCGCTGGTGCTGATCATCATGGTCATGCTCCTGAACCTCGTGGCGCGCCTGATCGCCCGCCTCTTCGCTCCCAAGACCAGCCGCTGACCCGCCGGCACAACCAGAAGGATCACCATTGTCCAAGCGAATCGACGTCAAGGACCTGAACGTCTACTACAGCAAGTTCCTTGCGGTGGAAGATGTGAACATCAGCATCGAGGCACGCTCCGTCACTGCGTTCATCGGCCCGTCCGGTTGTGGCAAGTCGACGTTCCTGCGGACGCTGAACCGCATGCACGAGGTCATTCCCGGTGCTCGTGTCGAGGGTGAAGTTCTGCTCGACGGCGACAACCTGTATGACTCTGCAGTTGACCCGGTAACGGTGCGCAGCCAGGTGGGCATGGTCTTCCAGCGGCCCAACCCGTTCCCCACCATGTCAATCCGCGACAACGTGCTGGCCGGTGTGAAGCTGAACAACAAGCGGATCTCCAAGGCGGATGCCGACGCGCTGGTCGAGAAGTCCCTCCGCGGGGCCAACCTCTGGAATGAGGTCAAGGACCGCCTCGGCCGTCCGGGTTCCGGTCTGTCCGGCGGCCAGCAGCAGCGCCTGTGCATCGCTCGCGCCATCGCGGTCTCGCCCGAGGTCATTCTGATGGATGAGCCCTGCTCGGCGCTGGATCCTATCTCCACCCTTGCGATCGAGGACCTCATCAACGAGCTCAAGAGCGAGTACACGGTGGTCATCGTGACCCACAACATGCAGCAGGCGGCGCGGGTCTCCGACAAGACCGCTTTCTTCAACATCGCGGGCACCGGCAAGCCCGGCAAGCTCATCGAATACGGGGACACCACCAACATCTTCAATATGCCCTCCCAGAAGGCAACCGAGGACTACGTCTCCGGGCGGTTCGGATAGAACGAATCAGGTCGAAGACTGCGGGCGCTCAACACATCGTGTGGTGGGCGCCCGCAGGGCTTTCCAACCCTCAACCTTCGAGGCGGGCGAGCGGACGCCCAGCTAAAGCAACGGGCTGATTGCCAGATACAGGGTGGCGCCGAGCAGCGCGGCGACCGGCGCCGTCGTAATCCAGACAAGCAGCACCGTCCTGACCACGCGACGATGCACCGTGCTGTAGCGGTGGTTGGTGCCGGCGCCCACGATGGCAGAGGTCATCGTATGGGTGCTTGAAAGCGGCATATGGAAGCCGATAGCTCCGACGAAAAGCATCACCGCGCTGACGCCCTGGGCTGCCATGCCGTGAAGCGGGTCGATGCGCACAAGTCTGTGCGAAAGGGTGTGGGTGATCCGCCAGCCGCCCAGCAGGGACCCTGCAGCCAGCACGACGGCGGCGAACACCTGTACCCAGATCGGTACCGTGCTGCCCGTGTAGACTCCGGCTCCCACCATCGCCAGCACGATCACGACCATGGTCCTTTGACCGTCCTGCAGCCCGTGCCCCAGAGCAAAGGCCCCCGTCAGGACCGCCTGCGCCATGCGGTTGCCCTCGTTGACCTTGCGCGGGGAGTTGTTCCGCAGGAACCAGGTAGCGGGAAAAACCGCCAGGTAGGCCAGCAGGAAGGCTATGACCGGGGAGAGGAGCAGCGGCAGGCCGATTTCCAGGAGGAACACTCTTCCGGACCACGCGATCGACTGATCGCTCAGGAAGGCCGAGGCGAGGCCGGCACCCACCAGGCCGCCGAGGAGCGCGTGGGTCGACGACGACGGCTTTCCCCGGTACCAGGTGAATAGGCCCCAGGAGGATGCGGCGAGGAGCCCGGCGATGATGATGCCGAGCCCGGTCTGACCGCTGGGAAGGGCGATCCGGTCACCGGTGAACAGGTCGGCAAGGCTGACGCTCATCAAGGCACCGACGAGGTTGAACAGGGCGGCAAGGAGCACGGCCACCGTCGGCGTCAGTGCGCGGGTACGGACGGAGGTTGCAACGGAATTGGATACGTCGTGAAACCCGTTGATGAAGGCAAAACCTCCGGCGAGCACCACGGCTGTACCAAGGAGGAACAACTCCACCTACGATTCCTTCACGATGATCGCGCCGACGTGGGTGGCGACCTTGCGGATGTCCTTGGTGGCATCGATGAGTTGTTCCGCGACGTCCCGGTGCCGGGCGTAGACCAGCGGTTTATGGTCGTGCATCAGTTCCGAGCACCAGATCCGGTGGGTGCGCTCGGCGCGCTTGGAGAGGCGGACGATCTCGATCCAGTAATCTTCGAGCTCATCCAGGTCCGTGAGCTGCCGCATCGCTTCCGCAGTGAGCTCAGCCTGGCGGGTGATTACTTCGAGTTGCTCCGACGCCCTGCGGCTGAGCTTGCTGAGCCTATACAGAGCGATCAGCTCAGCAGCGCCGTCGAGCTTCTCCATTGCTTCACCCAGCAAACGCGAGATGGCGTACAGGTCTTCGCGCGGCAGCGGATTGATGAAGCTGGTGCGCATGGATGTCAGGAGCGCGAAGTGCATCTCGGTGGAGGTGCCCTCGGCCTGGTGCAGCTCCTCTGCTAGGGCGTCGTAATCCTCAGGCGGGGCACCAAGGATGCGGGACATGGTGCGAACGCCGATTACCAGTTGCTGAGCCATGCTGGAAAGTAGTTCCAGTCCTGCATTCTCCTGAGGGAAGAGGCGGAGCTTCACTAAAGTCACCTAGGGGTTGCACGGACGGTTGCCACCTAAGAATACCTGTGCCCCGGCATGGGTTTATCGGCGCGTACAGCCTGCCACGCGGACATAAAAGTGGCGCCGAACCGGGAGCGCCTCTCGGCGGAAGGCCGCTCGAAGCGGCTTAATGTTGAAGCCCGGGGGTTCCACGGTCCGACACCAGTTTCAGTCTGCTACTGACCCGCCCCCATGTCAACGCGGCGTCCGGGATTGTCAGTCGAGTTCGCCGCGACGCCAGGACGCGGCGGCGTGCTCAAGGTCTTCGGCGGTCTTGATCAGCTGGTGTGAGCTGCGGGTCAGCTTACTGGCGTGAGCGCCGTTGGAGGGCTCCGCGTCGTCCGCATGATTGGTCTGGCCAAGAGCAACTACCCGGCAGAATGCGGCAAAACGCTCGAGTGCCACATCAAACTCGCCGTCAAAAGCGCCGGAAAGAATGGTGTCCGCCATCTGTTGGACCTCATCGGCGCCCGGGGGCTCCGCAACTCCGGCGACAACCTTGGAGACCTGGGCAACTTCCTTGCCGGCCTTAAAGTAGGAGGCGATCCGCTCGGGATTCTGTTGCGTGGCTGCACGAAGTGCATAGAGCCGCCAAAGAGCTCCGGGTAGCGAGCGCGCGGGGCTCTCCGCCCACAGCTCGGCGATCGCCTCCAGGCCCTGTTGATCGGCCAGTTGCACCAGACGCTGCGTCACCTGCGGGTCATCGGCCTCCCGACCATGATGGACCAGGGCGTGCGCTGCAAGGTGGGCCGCCTCGGAAACCCTGGAGGGGTCAGCTCCTCCAGCAAAGATCTCGAAGTCTGCAGGCGCGAACGGCTTGGGTTTGTGATGCCGAGGGCTGTTGTTTATATATTCGCCGTCCATGGGTCGAGAATACTCCTGCGCCTATTGAGGGGCTAGGCACGCTGTGATCGTCGGCCCAGGCAGCCCGGAACACGGTTGCAACAACGCCCGATCGGGTGCGATAAAGTAGACACGTCGTCTGGGCTGACCGGGCGGTGTGGGCCTTTAGCTCAGTTGGTAGAGCATCGGACTTTTAATCCGTGGGTCGTGGGTTCGAGTCCCACAGGGCCCACCCTGAATATCGCAGCTCATCCCCGTCGCCTAGCGGCGGGGATGAGCCGGTTAAGTGTGCCCGTGATCCTCAGTCGGCTCCTTTCCTCCACAACCATTGACTCCCGCGCTGTGGAAGCCTGTACTGGAAGTGCAGCACCTTTCCAGTACAACGGCACGGTGGTGCCGAGAGGAAGCCCGATGCCCGCCCTCATGGCGATTCCCGCCCAGACGGTGCTCGCCGTCGTCGTGATTTGTGCGCTGACGGCGATGACAGCGCTGGCAGTGTCGCGCGGCCTGGCAGCGGATGAAGACCGCGACGGGGTTTTTTGGTACGGCTTCACCGGTGGTTTCGCCAGTCTCGGGGCAATCACCGGCGCCATGGTCCTCATCCCGGAGACCGCAGCGATGACCGGGCTGACCGGCGTGCTGGGGTTCGGGTTGGCTGCCGGCTGGTTGTGGCGCGGGGAGCAGGAGCGGGCGGCACGGCGTCGTCGTCGAAGCGCGGAAGAGGCAAGGACAGCGTTGCGGGCACGGCATGAATCTGTTGTGCAGCGGTGGGTGAGTTACGAATTGGACCCTGCCGTCGCCATCGACTTTCCGGGTATGACCGATTTGCGGCAGCCCGAGACGGCGCACCTGGTGCGCACCATGCGAAAAGCCGCGTTATTGCGCGAGAAGATAGACACAGACGACACCGCCGCACCGGCTTATGAGTCCGCCGTCGCCGAGCTGGAGGCGGCTTTCTTCGCTGCCGAGCGGGCCGCCGGTGCCCATTCGACCCCTCGCGGACGGGACGGTTAGGCTGTATCGGACAGTCCGGATTGAAGGGGGAGTCCCGTGGTTTCCGCACGTTCACCACGCCGCACGGCGTCCACCGTCCTCCTCGCGGGAGCGCTCGCCGTCGCCGCCCTGGGTATCTCAGTGCCGTCGGCGGTTGCCGGTCCGGACAAGCCCCGCGATGCCGAACAGCAACAGCGGCAGGCCCAGCAGACCGTTCGCTTCGCAACCTACAACGCGAGTCTCAACCGGTCCGCGGAGGGTGCCCTCGTCACGGACCTTCGCACCCGGGACAATGGGCAGGCGCAAAAAATCGCCGAGGTCATTCAGATCAATAACCCCGATGTGGTGCTGATCAATGAGTTCGACTACGACGCTGATCATCTGGCTGCGAACCTCTTCCGGACCAACTACCTTGAGGTCAGTCAGAACGGCAAGGCGCCGGTGCGCTACCCCTACATGTACACCGCGCCCTCCAACACCGGCGTCCCAAGCGGGATGGACCTCAACAACGACGGCATTGTGGGCGGCCCGGACGATGCGCTCGGATTCGGCCAGTTCGAGGGGCAGTACGGGATGGTGCTCTACTCGAAGTACCCCATCGATACGAAGAACGTTCGAACCTTCCAAAACTTTCTCTGGAAAGACATGCGCGGTGCACTCCTGCCCGATGACCCGGCCACAACCAGGTCCAACGACTGGTTCACCGACGATGAACTGGCGATCGTCAGGCTCTCCAGCAAATCCCACTGGGACGTTCCGGTCCTCGTTGGGGACTCGACGGTACACGTGCTTGCAAGCCATCCGACTCCTCCGGTCTTCGACACCGATGAAGACCGCAACGGCCGTCGAAACAGCGATGAGATCCGGTTCTGGGCGGACTACGTCCGCGGCGGCCTGCACGCCCGCTACATCTATGACGACGACGGCGGCAAAGGCGGACTTGATCGGCGCGCCAACTTCGTGGTGTTAGGCGATCTCAACAGTGATCCTGTAGACGGCGATTCCCGGCCGGGCTCGATCGGCCAGTTGCTTGCGTTGAAGGAAGTGCAGGATCCGAAGCCAGCCGCAGACGGTGCTGCTGAAGCATCGGTCCTGCAGGGACGGGTGAACCTGGAACACCGGGGAGACCCGGCCCTCGACACCGCAGATTTCGAGGACGCCGCGGCAGGCAACCTCCGCTCCGATTACGTTCTGCCCTCGAAGACGCTGAAGGTGCGCGGAGCAGGAATGTTCTGGCCGCGTGCCGGCACTCCGGGTTCGGAGCTGACGGGTGTCTTCCCGTTTCCGACGAGTGACCATCGACTGGTGTACGCGGACGTCGACGTCAGAAAGCACTAGCCGCAGCGGCGCAACGCTTCTACCTCTGCTGAGCACTGCCCCGCTGCCGGTCCCAGCGAACTGCGCTGAGCGCGCCGGCCGCAGCGAGCAGGATGCTGCCGCTGACAACGATCCCTCCGGCTGATTGGCTGATGATGAAGATCCACTGGGGGAACGGGCCGTTGACCGCGGTTTCATCCACCTGCAGGGGCGCGAAAACAGCCCAGAGGCCCAACGCCAGGAGCGCCGCACCGAGCAACCAGAGCGCGAGCAGGAACGGGTTGAACCGCCGGCCGGTCGACACAGCTGCGTCGTTGTGCGGAACACCTTCAGGGACCACTTCCACGACGTTCGCTCCAGCGTCGGGCGCCGGGGGAAGGTCAGGTTCCGCTGGGGCGTCCCGCCGCTGCTGCGGTGGTTCACCCGGGGACGCCCAGCGGCTGCCATGCGCGGTGGGCACGCCGGTGCCGCCGCGCTGATAAATGGGGCTGTAACGGCTGTCGATGTTCGGCGTATTCTCGCCCATTCTGCCTCCCTTGGCTGTCCGAAGAATCTACCGGTTCTGCAGCAGTGGAATATAAGTATGCGCCGGCTAGGCCGGCGAATACTGCTTAACCCTCTGGCCAAGGCCGGAAGCCTCGTGTACGTTGAAGCGCATGGGAACACTAATTTTCGAGTAAATCGTGCCGGTTGAGTGCGCTGAGCACTCATCGCATCACATCAACAGATTCGAAATAGACCGTGTTGAGGCTTTCGCCTCCAGGTTGTATCCCGCTCCCCCTACGCGTCGATCAAAGTGCTGATCAGGGCCTCGTGTCGTAGAGGTGACCTCGCGGAACCGGTAGCCAACAGCTGACGAAAACGCTGTTGCCCTGCCGTCTCCTGTAGGCCTGGCAGCCTGCGGTCTCAGTCACAATGAGGAGAGTCATGACCCAGCAAGACAACCAACAGCCCCTGAGCGTGCGCGTTACTGAAGCCGCGGCCAAGAAGCTCGTGGACGATCCGCGCGCCCGCGAGGCGCTTGCCAAAAAGAATCCAGCCTTCGGGGAGCTTGACAGTGCCCATAGCACCGGTCGGAGGAACAAATCCCTTCACGCCAGCGGCAAGCAGGGAAAGCCCGAGAAGAAGGTGCGCTGGTAACCCGGTAGGGGAGCGCACGCGTATGTGCCTTTAACGTGAGACTGGCTCCGCGTTCTGCGTATGGGGGAATCGCAGAATGGGGAGCCAGCTCTCCAACTATACTTCACAGTAGGGGTGGAAAGTCCAGCTGACTTCAATCCCGTCAATCTCAACGTGAAGGGCAACAATGACGGTCACAGCTAAAGCCTTTCAGCTGTGGCGCAACCAGATTGCCCCTGACGCAACGGTGTCAGATCTTTGCCGCAAGGCCGACATCAAGCGGTCTACCCTTGCCCAGCAGCTGGTGCGCGGGAAGGTCTCGGTGGAGACCGTCGTCAGCATTGCCCGCGCTTATGGCGTTCCTCCGGTGCAAGCGCTCAGTCAGTTCGACGGCTATTTTGATCTCGCAGATGGGATACTGCCGCCTACACCGGCGGAATACCTCAGCCAGGTCTCACCGATGGATCTGCTGAGGCTGATTCTCGGCCGCAGCGAAGATGCGGACTGTGTGGGCCGACCAGTGAGTTTCCGACTTGCGCCGCTCCCGCACCGGTACTCGGTCAGGACCTGGTTCGACGCCGTCGACCGTGGCGAACTGCGTCAGGCGCTGACGGCGCGAACAGGGATTGCACCCCAAAACCTTTCTGCCCAGCTCAGCGCCGGCAGATTGAGCACGCAGCTATGCGTGGAAGTTGCCCGTGTCTCCGGGGTTTCCCTTGCCAACGGCCTGGTGGTAACCGGGCTCCTCACTCCGGAAGAAGGGGGGTGGGCCGAGGATGGCCGTGAGCAGGTCCTGAGCTCCCTGCCCGATTCCGAACTCATCCTGATCGCGCGGGACAGATTGGACGGTCTGGGCAAAAGGTTGCGCAAGCAGGAGCAGGACAGCACACGCGACAAGGCGTTATGGGAGAACCTGGGATGAGCGTGGGAGTGGTTATCCAGTGGCTGGCCCTCGGACTGTGTCTGCTGTTCGCTGCCATAAGGCTGCCGGATGCCCTGCGGGGACGGGGCCGCAGTGTCTTTGCTGTGCTGGTCCTGCTGTGCGTCGCAGTGGCGCTGAGCCTGCCGCACATCTACCTCGCTGTTGACAGTCTGCTTGGCGGAGTCAATATCGCCAACCTGGTCATCAGGCTCAGCCTCTATGCCATCATGCTGCTGCTCGGCATGCGCGGTGCAGCCGCTTTCGGGTCTGAGCGCGCCCTTCGGCTGATCCGGGGCCCTCTCGGCGTGACGGCGCTTACCGTCACGGTGGTGGGCACGGTACTTCTCTTCGCACTCAGCGACCTGCCCGAGTCCTCGACAGGCCTGAGGGCCTATGCCGGCCAGACGTCAGTGCAGTGGTACGCCCATCTGGGACGGCTATACCCGGCCTACATCGGCGCCTGTCTCATAGGTTCTGCGGTTGCGCGGGCACGTGACACTTCCGCACTGCGCCTCCATCGGAGTGCCGCGGGATTGATGGCCGTCGGCTTCGCTATGGTGCTCGCGCACGCTACTCTCCAACTCACCGGCCTGCCCACCGGCGCGGCTGACCTTATCCTGCCGTTCGGCGCAATCGTCCTGGTGACCATGGGTCTCGCCATGATCTGGCTGTCAGGCAGACGCGCTACAAGCGGCAGAGCATCCAACTTCCTGGCGAGCGAGGACCGGAAGCTCTAGGGGACCCATTAGTCCTTTTGGATGATTTTTCGTCTTATAGAAGAAACACTATTCACGTTTTCATCAAGCTGTGTCAAAATTATGATTATGTAACTCCCGGCGACCGTGGGGGGTCCTCGGGTTACACAGCAATAGGTGCGTCCATTAGAACGGGTGGACGCACCTATTTTGCTTTAGGCACTTATATCGGCGCCCGAAGTCTCCCGCCTGCTAGGCGTCGTGATCCGTCTCGAGGATCCGCACCAATGAGTCCAGAGCCTCTTCAGCGCCGTCGTCCTCCGACCGGAGCACCACCACATCGCCGTGTTCGGCTCCGAGGCTCATCAGGGAAAGGATGCTCGACGCGTCCATGGCCTCGTCTGCCGGACTGCTTTCCAGCGCGATGGTCACCTCAACCGGGAGTTCACCCGCCGCCTCGGCGAAGATGGCGGCAGGACGAGCATGGAGCCCCACCCGGCTGGCTACGGTTGCTTTGCGTTCGATCATGATTTTCCTTCCGGTTGCGTTTGGTTGTGAGCCTACAGGCCCAGGGTTTGCAGAATCGGCAACGAGGCCTTTCGCGGCGGCCTTCAGCAGGGCTGTTTCCTCATCCACCGTGGGGTTGGACCACGGCCGCGAAAACGCTCAATGGTCCAACTCCTCGATGAAAGACTAGGCGGCGACCGGCTCGGGGGCCTCAGCTGGTTGCGGCTTACGTACAGCGAACCGCTTCAGGGCCACCACCGCGAGGGCCGAGACGACCATGCCTACGAGGATCGATAGAACAAACATAGCGACATTGCCGATCGCGAAGAATACGAAGATGCCGCCATGGGGTGCCTGGGAGGTCACACCGGTGCCCATGATCATTGCACCCGTGATGGCGGATCCCACCATCCCCGCCGGGATGACGCGCAGCGGATCGGCGGCCGCGAAAGGAATCGCTCCTTCGGAGATAAATGCCGATCCAAGGAGCCAGGCCGCCTTGCCGTTCTCGCGCTCGGCCAGGGAGAAACGACGGCGGTCGATCACCGTCGCCAGAGCCAGAGCCAGCGGCGGGACCATGCCTGCGGCCATGACTGCCGCCATGATCTGCCACGGTGCCTGGTTATCCACCGCTCCGGCGCCAAGTCCGGCAACCGCGAAGGCGTAGGCGACCTTGTTGATAGGCCCGCCGAGGTCCACCGCCATCATGAGTCCAAGGATGACGCCGAGGAGAACAGCCCCCGTGCCGGTGAGACCGGACAGCCAATCATTGAGCGCAACGGTGAGTCCGGCGATGGGCCCGCCGAGAATCAGGATCATGAGTCCGGAGGCCACAATCGAGGCGACCAACGGGATGATGACTACCGGCATCAGGCCGCGGAGCCAGCGCGGCACGGACAGTTTTCCGATCCTCATGGCAACGTAACCCGCGAGGAGACCGCCAACAATCGCGCCGAGGAAGCCGGCGCCCATGAATCCGGCAACTGCGCCGGCGACGAAGCCCGGTGCGATACCGGGACGATCGGCCAGAGCGTATGCGATGTACCCGGCAAGAGCGGGAACCAGGAAGCCCATGGACAGGGCACCGATCTTGAAGAGCACCGCACCCAGATAGGCACCCAGCGCTCCCTTTGCTGTTTCCGGGAACTCGGCTGGGAGGTTCCACAGGCTGTTGTTGACAACCATGTCGTCGGCGAAACCGGTGATGTCATAGCCGCCGAGGAAGAATCCGAGGGCGATCAGCAGACCGCCGCCGGCGACGAACGGGATCATGTAGCTCACGCCGGTAAGTAGCGCGCGCTTCAACTGTCCGCCGACACCCTCACGCGGCCCGTCGTCGTCGGCTCCCGGCATGGATGAGTCGGCGACTCGGCGGGCGTTCGGGTTATCCGCCGCCGCGAGCGCCTCATCCACCATGACGCCGGGCTCATCGATCCCGCGCTTGACGGGAGCGTTGATAACCGGCTTGCCGGCGAACCGGTGCTTGTCCCGGACATCGACGTCGACCGCGAAGATCACCGCATCTGCCGCTGCAATCACGGAAGGATCCAGGGGAGTCGATGCAGAGGATCCCTGGGTCTCAACCTGGAGGTCAACGCCCTTTTCCTTCGCCGCCGCCACCAGCGAGTCGGCCGCCATGTAAGTGTGGGCGATACCGGTGGGGCAAGCCGTTACAGCCACCAGGCGTTTGGTGCGGGCTGCTTCCGGAGGGGTGGCGGTGCCGGGGTCGGCTGCGGACGGGGTGACCGAGGTGGCGCCGCCCTCCTTCTTGGCAGGTGCCGTTTCGATTGCTTCCTCGACCAGCGCCACGATTTCCTGCTCAGAAGCAGCAGAGCGCAGCGACGCGGTGAAGTCCTTCTTGATCAGGGAACGGGCCAGCTTCGACAGCAGCTTGAGGTGCTGCTGGTCGGCGCCCTCGGGAGCGGCGATGAAGAACACGAGGTCTGCCGGTCCGTCCTTGGCGCCGAAGTCGACCTTCGGTTCGAGACGGGCCATGGCCAGAGTCGGCTCAAGGACGGAGGTGGATCGGCAGTGCGGAATGGCAATTCCACCGGGGATTCCGGTTGCCGTCTTTTCCTCGCGGGCCAGTGCATCAGCGAACAGCCCTTCCACCTGATCGGCGCGGCCCTGCGCCACCACAAGTTCAGCGAGCCGACGAATAACGTCGGCGCGGTCGTTGCCCAGGGACTTGTCGAGGACGACAAGTTCAGGCGTAATCATTGCGGACATGGGATTTCCTTCGGAGGTTATGGGTGGTTGGGGGAAGTAGCCGGAGTCAGAGCCCGGACCGTGACGGCGTCGGGCGTGGTCTGGTGCAGGGCGGGCACGGTCGACCCGGGCAGCGAGGCCGCCGCTGAACCGTGCGCGACTGCCTGGCGTAGGCAGTCGGGAGCGCTGGCGCCGCGGGTATGCGCCAGGAGATAGCCGGCAAGGGCGGAGTCACCCGCGCCGACAGTGGAAATTGCTGTGATTGGGGGGTGCTGTGCGTGCAAGGCGCCGTCGGGGGTTACCAGCAGCGCACCCTTGGATCCGAGCGTTGCCAGTACTGCGCGGACGCCGCGGGCAAGCAGGCGGGTTGCTGCCTCCACGGCGAGGTCCTGCTGGTCCTCCAGTTCGTCACCATGACCGATTCCGGTGAGCTGCGACAGTTCCTCGGCGTTGGGCTTGAGCAGGTCCGGAGCGGCATTTCCTTCTATCGCGGCGATGAGCGCCGCTTCGGATGCGTCAAGGGCGATCAGTGGTGCGCGGTTCCCGTGCCGGGTACGGACTGCCCGCACGGTTGCTGCATAGAAGTCCTGCTGCAGGCCCGGCGGAAGTGACCCTGCAAGAACCAGCCAGCGCGCGCCGTCGGACAAGTCCACCACCAGGTCGATGAGCGTGGCGGCTTCCTGCTCGCTCAACGCTGGACCGGGCTCGTTGATCTTGGTGGTGGTGCCGTCCGGTTCCGTGATGGTGACGTTGGAGCGCAGGGCCGCCCGAATCGGCAGGTTGCGGTAGGCGACACCTGCGGCGAGCAGGCCGGCAAGTACCGGATCACCGTCCTGACCCGGAAGGATCGCGAGGGCTTCGGTTCCACCTGCTGACAGTGCACGGCAGACGTTAACGCCCTTGCCTCCCGATTCCTGCCGGTTGGCCACTGCCCTTTGCACCGCACCGCGGGCGAGGGGAGCGGCCAACTCGATGGTGCGGTCAAGGCTGGGATTGGCCGTGAGCGTGATGATCATGCGACCACCAGCTCGACATCCGCGTCAGCCAGTGCTTCGCAGAGCGCAGCGTCCGGCTGGACGTCGGTGATGAGTGCGTCGATCTCGTTGAGACCGGCGAAGCCCACAAGGGTCTCCGCGTTCAGTTTCGATGCATCTGCCAGTACGACGACGCGGCGCGCCGATCGAACAATCGCCGCCTTCACGGAGGCCTCCTCTGGGTCTGGAGTGCTGAGCCCGAATTCCGGGTGCACACCGTTTGTGCCGATGAAAACGACATCCGGTCGGAAGCCGTTGTAACGCGCTACGGTGCCGCTTCCCACGCAGGCACTGGTAAGGCTGCGGACTCGCCCTCCGATGAACTCGAGCTGGAGGGACGAGCCGATGAGAGTGTGGGCGACAGGGACGGAGTGGGTGATGATCAGGAGCTGATCCGCCGCTTCCTGAACGAGGAGGGCTGCGAGGCTTCCGGTGGTGGTTCCGCCGTCCAGCACAATCGATCCCTCAGCTGGCACCATGGCCAGCGCAGCCTTGGCTATGCGGGCTTTCTCCGCCTGATTCCGACCTTCGCGGCTGGACAGGCTGAGCTCGCTGGTGCTGGCGTTGGTGGCCGGGACGGCACCTCCGTGTACGCGGCGGAGAATTCCGTCCTTTTCCAGAAGCGCGAGGTCCCGCCGGACGGTCTCCTTGGTGATGTTGAAGCGGGCGGCGAGTTGCGCCACGGTAACGCGGCCTTCGGACGCCACCAACGCGGCGATCCTGTTATAGCGTTCCTCGGCGAACACAGCGCCTCCTCGACTGGTGACCAGGGTCACAGGTATTTCTGTTTCAGTGACTCTATCTGTGTTTATGTTTGGATGTCAATGGAAAACGGAAGAAAAAGCAGATAGGGGGCCTGGCGGTCGTACACGTAGTCCTGTTCCCGGACGGGAGGTGTCGGCTTAAATGAAGAAGCCACCCGCGCCGAGAGGCAGGTGGCTTCTTCGCTGATCCGGGCCGCCGGCCCAGGTCGATTCGTGTAGGGGTTAGATCCCGCCGTCGCGGGTTTCATTGCGGGTGATCCGCTCACCGGTGTTCGGATCCTGCACAGTGCGCGATTCGCTCACTCGCTTCTGGTTGCGCGGCGCATTCATCAGGAGCGAGATGATGAGTCCCAGAACACCGACTCCCATGAGGATGTAGCCCACGAGGGTGAGGTCGATGAAGTTCACCAGATTGTCTGCAACGGCGAAGGCCAGGATTGCCCCGAGTGCAATCAGGACGATGGAGGAACCGATTCTCATACCAACTACTCCTTGATTTGACCCGCTTGGCAATTTTTCTGTTTGTTCGCTGCTTGTTGCAGCAGCAGAAGCGGGTGGCGAATAACACGCTATGTAATCAGCATACTGTCTTCTGGTTGGTGTGGCTCCGAGCATCGCGCAGAAATTGAACGAGCCCTTTTTCTGCGGATCAATCCTGCCCCCGGTGAAAGTTTTGATTACGGGGGGTTGCAATGCGGGCAGGCAGGAGTTTAATGGTTGCACCAGCAGGACCATAAGCTATTACTAAGCTCACTGATGAAGTAGGGTGGTGTGCAGTTGCACTTCGGTGCACGGTCGAAATCGACAAACAAGTTGCGTGGATAGAAGTTCGATTAAGGAGTACTTCATGAATTTCCTAGCATTTCTTCTTCTCGGTCTTATTGCAGGCGCCATCGCCAAACTGATTCTCCCTGGACGGCAGGGTGGCGGCTGGGTAATGACGCTTATTCTCGGCGTGATCGGCGCCCTGCTCGGAGGTTTCCTTGGCAACCTCCTCTTCAACGTCGGCGTGAACGAATTCTTCTCGCTTTCTTCATGGCTGCTGGCCATCGGTGGAGCGATCATCGTTCTCCTCGTGTACGGTGCCATCACCAAGAATCGCTCGCACGCATAATCTGGGCGACATCTACTAAAGCGCCCCGTCGGCCCCATCCGACGGGGCGTTTTGCATGGCTTTGCGAAGCCAACTAAGCCAGACTTGAACAACTCGACGGAAGGATCAGCAATGGCACCCTTCAACCCAGCGGGCAAATTCGCGAGTGGGGCAGTTTTCGATCGCCACGGCCGACCGAAGCCGGGTATCCAGCGTGCAGTGGAACGGGCTATCGACGTTCAGCGGCCGTTGGTGCTTGCAAACCTGCGGCGGCTACGCAAGAAAGACCCAACAGCTACCGCCGCCGAGTTGAACGCAAAACTGGAGCGGGACTACCTTGTCGCGATCACGACGGCGGGAGCGGCCGTCGGAGGTACCGCCGTCGTGCCGGCGATCGGCACCGTCGTTTCCCTGGGGCTTTCAGCCGCAGCCACGGTCGGCTTCCTGGAGGCAACAGCCCTCTACGCCCAATCAGTCGCGGAGCTTCACGGGATCTCCACCGATGATCCGGAACGCGCACGAACGCTCGTCATGGGCATCCTGATGGGCGAAGAGGGGTCAGCGCTGATACAGGCCACAATGGGTTCCTCAGCGGGCGGTGTAACGCGTCACTGGGGCAACGTGGTCGGTGGATCGATGTCTTCATCAGCGGTACGCGGAATCGGCGCGAGTATCCGCAAGCGGTTCATCCGGCGCATGCTGGCCCGTCAGGGCGGGGCACTGCTGGGACGTGCACTGCCATTCGGGGTGGGCGCTGCCGTGGGCGGAGCCGGCAACCACATGATGGGCCGTACGGTCATCAATGCCACGCGCGAAGCGTTCGGCCCTCCGCCCACCGTGATTCCCGGTGAACTGCTCACCGAACTCGAGAAGCTGCCTGCGGCGACAAAGGATTACGGCCACCCCTGAGTCCGGCGGAGGTCAGCCGAACAGCGCGTGAGCGATCGTGAAGATCGCCAGGCCTGCGAGTGAACCCACCACGGTGCCGTTGATTCGGATGAACTGAAGATCCTTACCTACCTGGAGTTCGATCTTCCGTGAGGTCTCCTCTGCATCCCAGCGTTCCACGGTCTCCGAAATGATTCCGGCAATGTCGCTGCGGTAAGTCCGTACGAGGTAGCCGGCGCCGTCGGAGATCCAGCGGTTGATCTTGCCCGCGAGCTCCTCGTCGGTGGTCAGCCGGCGTCCGAAATCCCGGACAGCTGACTTGAAGTTCCGGGTCAGTTCGCTGTCGGGGTCGTTCACCGCCTCGAGCAGCGCCGTCTTGACGGTCTTCCATGCCCGCGCAGCGACATCGTGAACACGTGGGTCATCCAGGATGCCGGCCTTGATCTCCTCGGCTTTCGCAATGACCGCCGGGTCATACTGCAGGTCCTGTGCCAGGTCCGTGAGGTACTTGTCGATCGAGAGCCGGACATCGTGCTGCGGATCGGCCTGGACGGCGCGCACGAACTTGAGAAACTCGGTATAGACCTTGTCGCCCACCAGCCCGTCCACGAAATGCGGAACCCAGGTGGGGGATCGTTGCGACACCACGCGCGAGACGACGTCGTAATTCGCGTCGACCCACTCGGCTGCGCGGTCCACCAGAAGGTCTACCAGCCGGTGGTGGTGACCTTCCTCGAAGATCCGGGCTGCCATCCGCCCAACCGGCGGGCCCCACGGTGGGTCCACCACGTGCTTGCGCACCATTGACTCGATGACCTGCTGGACGGCGTCGTCATCCAGCACCGTGAACGCGCCACGGATCAGTGCCGCGCCTTCCACTGCTACCCGGTCCGCACCCTCCGGGCGGGCGAGCCACGTGCCGGCGCGCTGCGCAACGTTGAGGGAGGTCAACTTCTGTTGGACAACGTCCTCGGCGAGGAAGTTTTCCTCCACAAACTGCCCGAGGGAGGCTCCGATCTGGTCCTTCTTGCGGGGGATGATCGCCGTGTGCGGAATCTTCAACCCCATGGGGTACTTGAACAGGGCTGTCACTGCAAACCAGTCGGCCAGCGCGCCCACCATGCCACCCTCGGCGGCCGCCCGGACATACTGCAGCCACGGGTACTGCTCCTGCAGCGCGAACGCGACCAGGAAGATCACCGCCATGACGCCAAGCAGGCCCGTTGCGACGGTCTTCATCCGCCTCAGTCCTGCTGCGCGCTCCGTATCGGTCAACGCAATGCTCACTTGGTCCTCCGCATCGGTGCTGAATTCCCCATCTCATCAGCCGCTCTTAGGTCAGTTCCTGCCGCATTCGCTAGCGTAAGGCCTGTGGCAGAACAACAAGGAGTGAAGCATCTGGTTTTCGCCCACCGGGGCGCCAGCAAGCAATACGCCGAACATACACGCGCCGCGTTCCTCCAGGCGCTCGCCGAGGGGACCGACGGCGTTGAATGCGATGTCCATCTCACAGAAGACCTGGAACTTGTTTGTATTCACGACCCCACGCTTGACCGGACGTCCAGCGGCACGGGTGATGTCGGTGACCACACGCTGCGGCAGTTGCGCGAACTGGATTTCGCGTCCTGGAAGGGCGCCAACATCCCGCCGCAGTACGGTGGCGTGGCGGATCAGTTGCTTACCCTCGAGGAGCTGATCGAACTTCTCCGCGGGGATGGCCGGGAGCTGGAACTAGCCATCGAACTGAAGCACCCAAGCCCCTTCGGGCTCAAGCTCGAGGAAAGGCTGATCGCCTTCCTGATGCGGGAGGGATACGATCCGGAGACCTCCCGGCTGGCTAACCTGCACATCTCCTTCATGAGCTTCAACCCGGACTCGGTGAGGCATCTTCTGGAACGGGTCCCGTCCGACGTCGTCTGCCAGCTGGTTGCCGATGTCCACCCCGAGGATGTGAGGGAGACCCTGGGGCCGCTTACAGCCGCCGCCGTCATGAATCTCCTGCGCCGTGCCCTCCATGAGGGAGAGCGGATCATCGCGAGCGGTGCAGTCGGGATCGCCGGGCCCGGTATCGAGTACGTGCGGGCGCACCCCGAGCGGGTAAAGCGGTGGCTCGCCGCGGGGCTGCGCGTGAGGGTGTGGACGGTGGACACGGACGACGACGTCGACTTCCTTCGCGAGCTCGGCGTCCAGGAGATCACCACGAACCGGCCCGCTCATGTCCTTCGCAGATTGAAGGGGGAGCCCACCACCGGGCGTTTGTGATTGAGTTAACGCATGGCTATGCCGATTGAGGACTATGCACTGATCTCCGACCTCCACACCGGGGCCCTGGTGTCCAGGGGTGGGAGCGTCGACTGGCTCTGCTACCCGAGGTTCGACTCGGCGTCGGTCTTTGCCGCTCTGCTGGGCAACGAGAACCACGGGAGATGGCTTATTGCTCCTGCCCATGACGCCGGGGTGGCGGAGCTTGTTGAGTGGAAGTACGTCGAGTCCACTTTTGTTCTCCAGTCCCGGTGGCGGACTGAGGCCGGAGAAGTGCTCGTAACCGATTTCATGCCCATGCACGACCGACGGGCGTCATTGGCGCGCCGTATCGAGGGCATCGCGGGCTCCGTGCCGATGCGTCAGGAGCTGGTGGTCCGGTTCGGTTACGGTGACGTCCTGCCGTGGGTGCGGCGAACCCATGAAGAAGGTGGTCCCGGGATCCTGGCGATGGCCGGTCCGGATGCACTGCTGTTGCGCGGCACCCATCTTCCCCACGCTGCTGACCACCGTCACGCGGGCGAGTTCACGGTCGAAGCCGGGGAGAAGGTCGACCTCGAGCTGGTCTGGTACCCCTCGCACCGGGAGCAGCCGACGCCCCTCGACTTCGACGTGACGCTCCAGTCAACCATCGACTACTGGCAGAACTGGGCGGAAAGCTGCGAGAAGCAGGGCGAATACGACGACATCGTCAAGCGCTCCCTTCTGGTTCTTCGGGCGCTGACTCATGAAGATACCGGCGGCATTGTGGCAGCACCCACCACTTCGCTGCCGGAAGCCTTCGGCGGCGAACGGAACTGGGACTATCGGTTCTGCTGGCTACGCGACGCAGCGCTGACCCTCGAGGCGATGATGACGCACGGCTATGAGGATGAGGCGTCCGGGTGGCGGAATTGGCTGCTGCGGGCCGTCGCCGGGGACCCGGAGGACCTGCAGATCATGTACAGCGTCTCCGGTGAGCGGCAGCTTCCGGAGAAGGTGCTCGGCCACCTGCCGGGCTACGCGGATTCCGCTCCCGTACGAATCGGCAACGGGGCTGTGAATCAATATCAGGCCGACGTCGTCGGTGAAGTGATGGTCGCCCTGGAGAAGCTGCGTGAGCGGGGTGTGAACGAGGATGAATTCTCGTGGCCCCTCCAGCACGCCCTGCTCGGTTTCCTCGAGAAGCACTTCGATTCGAAGGATCACGGCATCTGGGAAATGCGCGGCGAACCGGCCTACTTCACGCACTCCCGCGTGATGATGTGGGCTGCGTTTGACCGCGGTGCCCGCGCTGTACGGGAGTACGGGCTGAAGGGCGAGGCCGATCGCTGGGAGGAGCTGCGCGACACCCTCCGGCAGGAGATCCTGGCACAGGGTTACGACAGCCAGGTGAATTCCTTCACCCAGTACTACGGCACCACGCTTGTCGATGCGTCACTACTGCAGCTGCCGCAGGTCGGTTTCATCGACTACGACGATCCGATGATGTTGGGCACGGTGGCGCGGCTTGAGGAGCAGCTCCTGGATCGTCATGGGCTGCTGCTGCGGTACCGCACTGAATCGGCCATCGACGGTCTTGCCCCTGGGGAGCACCCCTTCCTCGCCTGCTCGTTCTGGCTCGTTGAGCAGTACGCGCACACGGGCCGTCTCGAGGATGCCAAGCGCCTCATGGATCAGCTGGTGGGCTACGCGAACGAACTCGGCCTGCTGTCTGAGGAGTACGACGCCGAGAACGCCCGGATGGCTGGAAACTTCCCCCAGGCGTTCTCGCATCTTGCGCTGGTGCGGGCCGCGGACGCGATCCACGCCGTTCAGACCGTCATGGTTTGAGAATCACCTTGATGCAGCCGTCCTGCTTCTTCTGGAAGATCTTGTAGGCGTTCGGTGCTTCCTCCAGCGACACCTCGTGTGTCTTGAGGTCCATCACGCCCAGCGGGTCCGAGGGGTCTTCGACGAGCGGCAGCAGCTCATCGGTCCATCGGCGTACGTTGCACTGGCCCATCCGGGTCTGGATCTGCTTGTCGAACATGGTCAGCAGTGGCATGGGGCTGGCGGTGCCGCCGTAGACGCCGCTGAGGGAGACCGTTCCGCCGCGTCGGACGGCGTCGATTGATGCATGGAGGACCGTCAGCCGATCTACGCCGGCGGTTTCTATGGCCTTTCTGGCGATGGGGTCCGGGAGCAGCCCCACTGCGTTCTGTGCGAAGGCCCCCAGCGGTGAGTTGTGGGCTTCCATGCCGACGGCGTCCACCACGGAGTCAGGTCCGCGGCCATTGGTCATCTCGCGGAGCACATCGCCGACCTCCTTGGTGAAGTCCACTGTCTCGATGCCGTGCCGCTCGGCCATTGCACGCCGCTCAGCGACCGGCTCCACGGCGATCACGCGGTAACCCAGATGCCGTGCGCTGCGGGCAACGAATTGACCGACGGGACCAAGTCCGAAAACGGCGAGGGTGCCGCCGTCGGGCACGTCCGCGTACTGCACCGCCTGCCAGGCGGTGGGAAGGATGTCCGAGAGGTACAGGTAACGCTCATCGGGGAGGTCATCGCCCACCTTGACGGGGCCGTAGTCGGCATGGGGAACCCGGAGGTATTCGGCCTGGCCGCCGGGAACGGAACCGTACAGCTCCGAGTAGCCGAAGATGCGCGCTCCCGTACCCTGATCGTGGTTCTGCGTGGTTTCGCACTGGGATTGCAGCCCGTTGTTGCACATCCAGCAGTGGCCGCAGGCAATGTTGAACGGGATGACGACGCGGTCGCCGGGCTTCAGGTTGGTGACGCTGCTCCCCACGGCTTCGACAATGCCCATCGGTTCGTGGCCCAGCACGTCCCCCTTTTTCATGTACGGGCCCAGAACTTCGTACAGATGGAGATCGGAGCCGCAGATGGCCGTCGAGGTAATCCGGACTATCGCGTCCGAGGGATCTTCGATTCGCGGGTCGGGAACTTCCTCGACGCTGACCGATCGTTTGCCCTGCCAGGTAAGTGCCTTCATCGATACTCCTCCACAGATTCGTAAGTATGCTGACCTTTCTCAGTATTGCCGCCATCGGACCCGAAGTGAAGCGAGGCCGGGGTTCCGCATAGGCTTGGCCGGTGGAGTTTTCGAAATCCCCGGCTGCGCGGGTTGGTCTGTCTATTGCCGTAGCGACGGGGCTCTACGGGGTGTCCTTTGGCGCCCTCTCGGTGGCGTCCGGGCTTGACCTCCTGCAGACGATGGCGCTGAGTCTCCTGTTGTTCAGCGGCGGCTCACAGTTCGCGTTCATTGGAGTGGTGGGTGGCGGCGGAAGCGGTGCGGCGGCCATGTCGGCGTCGGGGTTGCTGGGCATCCGCAACGCCGTCTATGGCATGCAGATGAACGCGATGCTCCGCCCGCGCCGCTGGCGCCGCTTCGCCGCGGCACAGGTCACCATCGACGAATCAACCGCAACCGCCACCGGGCAGAGCGATCCACTGGAGCAAAGCCGGGGCTTCTGGGTGGCCGGAATCGGCATCTACGTGCTGTGGAACGTGTTCACCCTGGTGGGCGCCTTGCTCGGAAACGCCCTCGGTGATCCGGCGCAATGGGGTCTCGACGGCGCTGCGGTGGCCGCCTTCCTCGGGTTGCTGTGGCCCCGGCTGAAGGCGCGGGAACCCGCGGCCATCGCCGTGGTCTGCGCCCTCGTCACCCTGCTGGCGGTTCCTTTCGTGCCGCCGGGCGTCCCCATTCTCGTGGCCGCACTCGTCGCCGGCCTGCTCGGCTGGTTCAGTTTCGGTCCCTCACGTGAAGGGCTCGAACCCGATGTCGAGCCGTATCCCTCGGAAGGGCGGCCGTGAACCTCTGGATCTGGATCCTTGTTGCCTGCTTGCTCAGCTACCTCACGAAGCTCGCCGGATACCTTGTGCCCGCGCGGCTGATGGAGA
The DNA here is from genome assembly GCF_054161285.1 of Arthrobacter sp. D2-10. Classification (NCBI taxonomy): domain Bacteria; kingdom Bacillati; phylum Actinomycetota; class Actinomycetes; order Micrococcales; family Micrococcaceae; genus Arthrobacter; species Arthrobacter sp. D2-10. The sequence goes on from NZ_CP096431.1 coordinate 149,674, forward strand.
ACCCGCGGATGACCCGCGTGGCAGGCACTCTGACCATCGGCCTGCTCGCCTCGCTGACGGCCGTCAACACCTTCTCGAGCGGTCAGGCTCTGGTGGTTGATGCGCGCCTCGCCGCGCTCCTGGCCGCCGCGGTGGCACTGTGGCTGCGGGCACCGTTCCTCGTCGTTGTGCTGGCCGGCGCCGCTGCGGCCGCGCTGGCGCGCTTCCTCGGTGCCGCCTGACGAGCGATTGAACAGCAGAACCTAAGCGGAGCCGACGACGGCGGCAGTCGCCTCTGCGATCGCCGCCTCTTCGTCTGTGGGCACCACCAACACCGGGAACGCCGATTCTTCGGTGCTGATCTCGCGTGGGGACCCGCCCGGCTTCTGGTTCTCGGCGTCGTCAATGAAGATGCCCAGCGCACTGAGTCGATTCACCACGCGCTCCCTGAACCGCCACGAGTTCTCTCCGATTCCGGCGGTGAAGACGAGCGCCTGCGCGCCGCCGACGGCAACGTGGTAGCCGCCGATGTACTTGGCGAGCCGGTAGGAAGCAATGTCGAGGGCGACCGTCCCGGCGTCGCCTGATTCCTCGACCGACCGCATGTCATTGTGGCCAGTGAGGCCCACGAGCCCTGACTCGCGGTTCAGGAGTCGATCGAGATCCTTCTCCGTATAGCCTTCGCGACTGAGGAACAGCAGGATGGACGGGTCGATGTCACCGGATCGGGTGCCCATGACCAGGCCCTCCAGAGGTGTGAAACCCATCGAGGTATCGATGCTGCGTCCACCCTGGACGGCCGTGATGGACGCACCGTTTCCCAGGTGCGCGATGATCCCGGTGAATTCCTGCGCCGGCAGGCCGAGCAGCCCGGCCGCGTGCCGTGTCACGTACTCGAAGGACGTGCCATGGAAGCCGTACCGACGGATGCCGAACTTCTTGTACAGGTCGTCGGGCACGGCATACCGCCACGCGTGTTCGGGCAGGGTGCGGTGGAAGGCGGTGTCGAAGACGGCGACCTGCTTCATGCTCGGCCACCGGTCGGCGATGGCGCGGATGCCCTGGACATTCGCGGGATTGTGTAGCGGGGCCAGCGGGTTGAGGCGTTCGATGGCGCGGATGATCTCGTTGGTGACCAGCACCGGCTCGCTGAAGCGCTCCCCGCCGTGGACCACACGGTGACCGACGGCGTCGATCGATCGGCCCTGCAGCGTTGATTCGAGTTCCTGTGTGACCCGATCGAGTGCTTCTGCGTGGTCTCTGGGCCCGCCATGGGCAGAATCCCCGATGCGCTCGATCAGTCCGTTGGCCAGACGCTCCCCGGTAGCGGAGTCCCGCACCTGGTACTTGAGTGAGGACGAGCCTGAGTTGATGACAAGGATGATCATTACGCCTCCTGGGATGTGGTGCCCTGTGCCTGGACGGCCGTTATGGCTACGGTGTTCACGATGTCTTCGATGGTGCAGCCCCGCGAGAGGTCGTTCACCGGCTTGCGCAGGCCCTGCAGAACCGGCCCGACGGCGACGGCACCGGCCGACTGCTGCACCGCCTTGTACGTGTTGTTGCCCGTATTCAAATCGGGAAATATGAAGACGGTTGCCTGCCCGGCGACCGTGGACCCGGGCAGCTTGGACTGCGCAATCGACGCGTCCACCGCGGCGTCGTACTGGATGGGTCCTTCAACGGGAAGGTCCGGCCGGATGGACCGCACCAACTCAGTTGCACGCCGGACCTCGTCCACGGCCCCGCCGTATCCGGATTCTCCCGTGGAGTAGGACAGCATGGCCACCCGCGGTTCAACTCCGAACTGGGCAGCGGTCTCCGCCGACGCAACGGCGATGTCAGCAAGCTGTTCCTCGGTGGGATCAGGATTGACCGCGCAGTCGCCGTACACCAGAACCCGATCCCGAAGGAGCATGAGGAACACTGAGGACACAATCTTCACGCCCTCCTTGGTCTTCACGAACTCCAGCGCCGGGCGGATGGTGTTGGCCGTCGTGTGCGCGGCGCCCGAGACCATGCCGTCCACATGGCCGAGCTGTACCATCATGGTCCCGAAGTAGGAGCCGTCGAGCATGCGTTCCCGGGCATCCTCGAGGGATACGTTCTTGTGTGAGCGCAGCCGCGCGTATTCCGCAGCGAACTCCTCACGCAGCTCGGAGGTGGCAGGATCGAGCAGGGTCAGGCCTGCGAGGTCGATGCCCTGACTCGCCGCGATCTCCCGGACCTGTGACTCCGAGCCGAGGATTGTCAGGTCGCAGACATCCCTGCGGCGCAGGATCTCCGCTGCGCGCAGGATCCGCTCGTCCGTGCCCTCGGGAAGGACAATGTGCTTGCGGTCGCTGCGCGCCTTCTCGATGAGCTCGTGCAGAAACCGCAGCGGGGTCATCTTCACCGGCCGCGGCAACTCCAGCCGTTCGAGCAGCTCCACCGCGTCCACCTGCCTGGACCATACGCCCAGCGCCGCTGCTGCCTTCCGGCGCAGGCCGGTCGCGATCTCGCCGCGCACCTCACTGACGCGTTTGGCGGCGGTGTAGGTGTCGTCGTCGACCGCGAACACCGGGAAGGTTGCGTGGGCAAGCAGGGCAAGGATATTGGGATCGGGCGTGAGGCCCCCGGTGAGGATCATGCCGGAAGGTACGGGGAACTCAGGCGAGAACGACGACGCCACCGTGGCCACCAGCACGTCCGCCCGGTCACCGGGCACAATTACGAGCGCGCCGTCCCGGAGCAGTTCGAGGAAGTGCCCTACATTCATGGCAGCGACGCGGATGGAGGAAACGTCCCGTTCAAGCGTGGCCCCACCGGCGATATGCCGGGCGTCAAGGGCGCTCGCGACCTCAGCCATGGTGGGCTGCGAGATTTCGCTCAGCTCGGGGATGACGTAGACCGGACGGCCCGACTTTCCGGGGCGTACCTGTTCCCGGATGGTGCCGACGGCGTCTTCCGCCGCGCGGTTCACCATCATGGCCAGCAGGGACACTTGCGCAGCGTCCAGCTCCCGCCGGGCGACGTCGACGGCGTCGGCAGCCTCGGCCGCGCTCATGTCCTTCGCGCTCACGACGGCGAGAACCATGGCGCCCAGATTGTTCGCCAACCGTGCGTTGAGGTCGAATTCAACCGCGGCGTCCTGCCCGCTCAGGTCGGTGCCCTCCACGATGATGACGTCGCAGGACTGCGCCATTTCGCTGTAGACCGCGACGCAGCGGGCATCGATCTCCTCGCGCTCACCTGCGACGAGCAGCGCCCGTGCTTCTGCGCGCGTCATGCCGCTCCGGGCGGTTCGCGCATCCAGCCCGAACGCACGGCGCATCAGGAGGACCATCGGATCGTCCGCGCCGTCCTCCGCTTCGGAGATCGGCCGGAGGAATCCGATGCGGTCAGCGTGCCCCTGCAGCATGCTGGCAAGACCCAGTGAAATGAGGGACTTTCCCGAGCCGGGAGCCATTGCGCTGACGTAAATTCCGCGGGTGGTCATTACTTCATCCTGCACGATCACAGATGCTTAGTCACTGTCCGTCAGTGTTGGCTGCCTTACCTTCCGGGCTATCCATTCGACACGGAGGCATCTGCACAAACGGGTGACCAGCGGGACCAAACCTGACAGACTGTCCCCATGCTCGTAGCCTTCTCAGTTGCACCTTCCGGCCGGCCCAGCGGCGCACACGAGGACACCTCCGGCAATGCTGAGGGGTCTGTTCACGCCGCCGTGGCTGAGGCCGTGAAGATCGTGCGTGATTCAGGACTTCCGAACTCCACCAGCTCCATGTTCACCGAGATCGAGGGTGAGTGGGACGAGGTAATGGACGTCGTCAAACGCGCCACCGAGGCGGTAGCGAAGTACGGCAGCCGCGTCTCCCTCGTACTCAAGGCAGACATCCGTCCCGGACGCACCGGTGAGCTGACCGGGAAAGTGGAACGCCTGGAACGCGCCATTGACGAGATGGACGAGTACCAGGGGCATTCATGAGCACTTGGGCTGAGGTGGACGCGTACCTCAACAGCACGGTCGTCCGGCCCGATGACGCACTCCTCGCCGCTGTGGAGAACACGCGCAGCGCCGGAATGCCCGCCATCGAGGTGACCGCTGGGCAGGGGAAATTCCTGATGCTGCTGGCCCGGATTCACGGAGCGCGTCGTGTGTTGGAGATCGGCACGCTGGGCGGTTTCAGCACCATCTGGCTGGCCCGGGGCCTTCCCGAGGACGGCACCGTGGACACGTGCGAGTATGAGCCGGCACACGCGGAGGTGGCGCGCCGCAACCTGGATGCAGCCGGCGTCGGGCACAAAGTCACCGTGCATGTGGGTGCTGCTCTTGAGACGCTTCCCACTCTTGCCGCACCCTACGACCTGTTCTTCATCGACGCAGACAAGGTCAATAATCCCCATTACCTTGAATGGGCGGTGAAGTTGTCCCGCCCGGGCTCGGTGATTGTGCTGGACAATGTGGTGCGCGGCGGCACCGTCCTGGATGCGGACGGCGACGAGCACACGCGCGGCACCCGGACGGCCCTTGAGATTCTCGGCGGCCATCCTCGCCTGGAGGCAACCGCGCTTCAAACCGTAGGAACCAAGGACTGGGACGGGTTTGCGGTCGCCGTCGTCAACTAGAACTCAATTCTCGATCCGTACGGCCACCGTCGACGACGCGGAAGCCTACGCGCGCACGCATGTCGCCGCGCTGCATGAAACCTACGCGAACATCATGCCGCGCGAGTTCCACGACCACTACGATGCGGACCTGCCGAACATCATCAGCCGACGTCGGGCCGCACTTTCGCGTGACGACGGCGTCACCGGCTGGATTGCCTTCGACGGCCGGGGTCGGGCGGTAGGGATTGCTTCCTCGGGGCCGGGCAGGGACGACGATCGCCCCGATTTCGAGTTGCACCACATCTATACGCTGGCCTCGACGCACGGGTGCGGTCTGGGCCAGCAGCTGCTTGATGCATCAATCGGTGATTCTTCGGCCTATCTCTGGATCCTCAATGACAACCCGAGGGCGGAGCGTTTCTACGTTCGCAACGGGTTCGTCCCCGATGGAACGACCGCCCTCTGCGGACCGGTCTGGCATTCCAGGCCCATGTTCCGCATGCACCGAACCTAGCCGCCGTCATTCTCCAGGGCGCAGGACCCAGGGTTGTCGCTGCCGGACGATAGCATGAACGGCATGGTCACCATCCGTCCGTTGCGTATCGACGAGCTTGAGGCTGCGCTGCGGATGAAGAACGAGGGTTGGCGCCAGGCCTACGAAGGTCGGCTCGAATCCGGGGTCCTGGCAGGGCTGGACGACACGGTGGAGGCGCAGGCCGAAGCCTGGCGGATGGGGTTTGACACCCAGGACAGCGTTCCCTTCGTTGCAGTGGATGAACTGGGGAAGATTGTCGGGATCGCGGCGGGCGGTGACGCCCGGGGTGAGAGTCCGCCCGCCGCCGTCGAACTTTTCATGCTGTACGTACTGAAGCAGTACTACGGCACCGGCCTGGGTCGTGCGCTCGCCGATGCAGCCATCGGTGATGCCGCGGCGTGCGTCTGGGTTCTTGAGGGGAACGAGCGCGCCATCGCTTTCTACCGCAAACTGGGATTCACGCCGGACGGCGAAAGGGAACAGCTCTCCGAGCGGTGGAACGGGCTCTACGAGATCCGGTTTGTACGTTCGGCGCAGACACCGCGTCCGCCCGCGACCGGCGGGTCCGCATCAGTCTTACAACAGACAGGGAAATGACATGTCCAACTACTATGGGAATCAGCCCCAACAGCACGTGGTGGTCTATGCCGCCAAAGAAAGCTGGCTCGCGTACCTGCTCTGGTTCCTCCTCGGAAACTTCGGCGCACACAAGTTCTATCTGCGCCAGAACGGGATGGGTTTTCTGTACCTGGCACTCGGGCTGGTCGGTTACGCCACGGCCTGGTTCCTGCTCGGTTTCCTCTTCCTGATACCGCTGTGGATTCTCATGATCATCGACCCTCTTCACCATCCCCGGCCGCGTTCGGCAGGTCAACGGGTATCTGCATCATCAGGGCGCTGTCCGTCCTTACTGACCGGCATCGGGCGAGAGAGTAAGGATTCGTGGGACGGAAGCGGGAAAACAAGGAAACGGCTGCCGCCGACGGTGGTCCGGTCCCCGGAATTCACACCATCGACACCGGTAATTGTGAGCTCGTGCCCGACCGCTTCAACCCCAACGGCTGGGTGCTGCACATCAACGGGGTCCCGAGTTCGCACATCGATCTCGCGGACCCGGCGCGGCTCGACTTCGAATACATGCGATGGATCAATTCACTGGTGACCTCGCAGTGGCCCTCAACGTTCCGCCTCCGCGCACTTCACCTGGGCGGCGGCGCATGTTCACTGGCGCGAAGCTTCGCAGCAACCTTCCCCGACGCGCGGCAGGTCGTCGTCGAACTCGACGGTGCACTCGCTGTGCTGGTGCGCGAGTGGTTCGACCTACCGCGTGCGCCGCTGCTGCGGATCCGCGTCGGAGAGGCGCGGGAAGTCACCGAGTCTCTCTCCGCCAGCAGCCGCGACGTCATCATCCGTGACGTCTTCGCCGGCAGCCGCACTCCGAGCGCACTGACGACCCACGAATTCGTGGAACACGCGAAACGCGTCCTGGATCCCGCCGGTGTTTACATCGTCAACTGCGGTGACTCCCCGGACCTCGCCATGGCGCGGCGGGAGGCGGCCACCATCTCCTCGGCCTTCACGCACACGGTGATCATCGCGGACCCGGCCATGCTGAAGGGGCGGCGCTATGGAAACGTCATCATCGCCGCGAGTGATGCACCGCTCGGGGAGGATCCGGGCCTGGCCCGGGAACTGCTGGGCGGCGGTGTGCCCGCGCACCTGTGGCAAGGCGACCAGCTCACCCGATTCATCAGCGGCGCCCCGGTTCTCACCGACTGAATCCTCACCGACTGAGTCCTCACAGACTGAGTTCTCACAGACTGAGTTCTCACCGACTGAATCCTCACAGACTGAGTCCTCACAGCCTAAGCCAACTCAAGCGGTCAGGTCTTGCCGAGCAGCCGGTCCTCATACTCGTCGGTGGCCCTCCGCAAAGCGCCGACGACGGCGGCAACAGCCGGTTGCCGCAGCGAATCCGGGCGTGCCACGAGCCAATAACCCAACCGCTCCGCGACCTCCTCAGGCAACAGCCGCACGAGGTCGCTGTGCAGGTTCGCCATGAAGCAGGGGAGCAGGCCAATGCCCGCTCCCGCCCGGGTGGCTTCCACATGAACGAAGACATTCGTCGAGCTCAAAGAGTCCTTCATGCTTGGCAGCAAGCGCCGAGGCGCGTCAAGGCTGTCCACCTGCAGCATCGAGTCAATGAAGTACACCAGTGGGTGCTTCAGTACTTCATTGATGCTGGACGGGGTGCCGAACTCGGCCAGGTACTCCCGCGAGGCGTAGAGCCCCAACACGTATTCACCCAACCGGATGGCTTCCGCCCGATGCACCTGCGGCCTGCCAACGACCACCTCAAGGTCGAGGCCGCTCCTCGTCTGCGACGCCCGCCGCGTTGCTGCCACAATCTCGACGCTTAGCCGTGGATGCTCGCGCCGCAGCCTTGCGAACGCCGGAGCGGCGATGTACGCGCTGAAACCGTCCGTGGCACTCATGCGCACGACGCCGGAAAGGCGGCTCGCGCCGTCGTCGTCGGTTTCCAGCTCCGAAAGTGCCCGCTGGACCTCCTCGGCAGCGGCCACCGCGCGCAGGCCGAGGTCCGTCAGTTCCCAACCACCGCTCGCCCGTACCAGGACGTGCCCGCCGAGCGCTCGCTCCAGTGCCGCAATCCGACGCGAGACCGTGGTGTGGTTCAGGCCGAGGCTCTCAGCGGCGGAGGTGAAGCGGCCGGAGTTGGACACGGCGAGGAGGATGAGCAGGTCGTCCGGCTGAAGGGGCACATCTGCATTTTCGCAGATCGCTCCTGCTTAACTGGCCATTGAAGTGCCCCGGCATGTGCACACATACTCAATGAGGCCCACCTGGGTGACAGGCGTCACAAGCGCGCACCACCCGAATCAAAAACCCCTGGATTCACCCACCGAGCAAAGAGTGTCAGAGCCGACACAGAAGGAGCAGTCCATGAGCGTCAGTTCGCGCCCAGCCAAACCGGGAAGGGGTCCGGCAGGAGAGGCCGATGCAGCCCCACGGCCTCAAGAAGATCGTCGCAGCCTCGATGGTGGGCACCGTCGTCGAGTGGTACGAGTTCTTCCTCTACGCCACGGCGGCGTCCCTGGTCTTCGGCATTGTGTTCTTCCCCAACGCGGACACCCCGCTCGACGCAATCATCGCAGCGTTCCTGACCTACGCCGTCGGCTTTGTTGCCCGTCCCCTTGGCGGAATCTTCTTCGGCCAGATCGGCGACAAATTGGGCCGTAAGCACACGCTGCAGGTCACCATCATCCTCGTCGGCGTGGCCACGTTCCTGATGGGCTGCCTGCCCGGATTCGATTCCATCGGCTACTGGGCGCCGGCTCTACTGGTCATCCTCCGCTTCGTCCAGGGCTTTGCAGTGGGCGGCGAATGGGGTGGTGCGGTCCTGTTGGTTGCAGAGCATAGCCCCAACAAGTCGCGCGGCTTCTGGTCGAGCTGGCCGCAGTCTGCGGTACCGGTCGGCAACCTGCTCGCCACCGTTGTGCTGCTGACGATGTCCTCCATCCTGCCCGAGGACGAGTTCCTCAGCTGGGGCTGGCGCGTAGCGTTCTGGCTGTCCGCGATCATCGTGGTGATCGGTTACTACATCCGTACCCACGTCAGCGAATCGCCGATCTTCCTCGAAGCCCGTGAGCAGGTGGAGCGCGAGAAGGCCATCAGCTACGGCGTCTTCGAGGTTGTGAAGAAGTACCCCCGCGGCATCCTCGGAGCCATGGGTCTGCGGTTCGCGGAGAACATCCTGTACTACATCATCGTGAGCTTCTCGATCGTGTACCTCTCGCAGGTCCACCAGTACAACACCAGCTCGCTGCTCCTTGCGCTGCTGATCGCACACGTTGTGCACTTCCTGGTGATCCCGCAGGTCGGCCGGCTGTCCGACCGCTTCGGACGCAAGCCCGTGTACCTCGCCGGCGCCATCCTCGGCGCGAGCTGGGCATTCTTCGCCTTCCCGATGTTCGACACCCTGAACCCGGTGATCATCATCCTCGCCGTGACCATCGGCCTCTGCTTCCACGCACTCATGTATGCGGGCCAGCCGGCGATGATGGCCGAGATGTTCCCCACCCGCATGCGTTATTCCGGCGTCTCGCTCGGCTACCAGGTGACCTCCATCCTCGCGGGATCCCTCGCACCGATCATCGCCACGGCGATCCTGCAGGAAACCGGCTCCTGGGTGGGAGTGGCGCTCTACGTCCTCGGCGCCAGCGTGGTGACGGCCATCGCCGTCATCACCCTGCGCGAGACACGCGGAACCTCGCTTCGGGACATTGATGCGGCGGACGCGGAGCGCCATGGAATCCCGGTCGCCGGCAGGGACCGCTAACCATGCCTGCCGAACCGCGGAACGACGACGGCGGCTTGCGCCCCACCGCACAGCCGCCGTCGTCCCTCACGCCTTTTCCCCTCGCGCTCGCCGGCCGTCGCGCTGTCGTCACCGGCGGCGCGAGCGGAATCGGAGCGGCCTGCGCCCGTGAACTGGCGACGCAGGGGGCATCCGTCGTCGTCGCCCATCGCGATGCGGAGGGAGCCGGCGTCATCGCCAAGGAGGTGAAAGGCGAGGCGTGGGCGGTTGATCTGCTCGACACCGAGGCGCTGGAGACCCTCTCGCTCGAGGCCGACATTCTGATCAACAACGCCGGCATCCAGGTGGTGCGACCCATCGAGGAGTTCGATCCTGCCGACTTCCGGCGAATTCATACGCTCATGTTCGAGGTGCCGTTCCTGCTGATGCGGGCCGCCCTGCCGTCGATGTACGCCAAGAAGTTCGGCCGAATCATCAACGTGTCTTCAGTGCACGGGTTGAGGGCATCAGCCTTCAAGTCTGCCTATGTGTCCGCCAAGCACGGGCTGGAAGGCCTGTCGAAAGTGGCGGCTTTGGAAGGCGGACCGCACGGAGTCACCAGCAACTGCATCAACCCCGGGTACGTGCGGACTCCGTTGGTCGAGAACCAGATCGCGGACCAGGCCCGCCTGCACGGCATCAGCGAGGACGAGGTGCTCGAGCAGATCATGCTCACCGAAAGCGCAGTCAAACGTCTGGTGGAGCCCACTGAGGTGGCCTCGCTTGTGGCCTGGCTGGCCTCCGATCACGCCGGGATGGTGACCGGTGCCTCCTACACGATGGACGGCGGGTGGTCGGCACGCTGACCGGTCTTCGCCGTGAGTTGGCAGGACACACCCCGTTTGCTCCCGCACTCGGGGCGTGTCCTGCCAATTCGGTGTTGGCTAGCCGACGCCGAGCAGTTGCTCGATGGGTCCGATCCCGAAGAAGATGACGAACGCGCCAGCGACGGCCCACATGAGCGGGTGGATTTCCTTCGCCCTGCCCTGGAATGTGCGCACCAGCACATAAGCGACGAAGCCTGCACCGAGCCCGTTGGCGATGGAGTATGTGAATGGCATCAACGTGAAGGTGAGGAACGCCGGGATGGCGATACCCCAGTCTTGCCAGTCGATCCTGCCCACCTGGGACACCATCATGAAACCGACGATGACGAGGGCAGGAGCAACGGCCTCGAACGGAACCAGCGAGATCAGCGGTGTGAAGAACATCGCCACCAGGAACAGCAGCCCGGTCACGATGTTGGCGATACCGGTACGTGCTCCTTCACCGATGCCGGCGCCCGATTCAACATAGATCTGATTCGACGACACAGAGCCCGCGCCGCCGGCCACGGCCCCAAGTGCGTCCACGATGAGAACGCGGTCAACGCCTGGAATGTTGCCCTGCCTGTCAACGAGCTTCGCTTCGTTGGCCAGGCCCACCATTGTGCCCATGGCGTCGAAGAAGATGCTCAGCAGGATGGTGAACGTCAGCAGCAGGGCAGCTGTTGCTCCCAGGGTGCCGAACGCACCGAAGACGCTGACGCTGCCCACGAGGCTGAGGTCGGGGATGCCTACCCAGGATCCGGAGGGCAGTTCAGGCACCACCAGCGACCAGCCCTGCGGATTGGCGCCCTCCGGCCCTACGCTTGGCCCAACGTTAGCCACAGCCTCGATCATGACGGCAAGGATGGTGGACGCGATGACGCCGATCAAAATGCCGCCGCGGACCTTCCGGACCACCAGTGCGATGGTGAGAATCAGGCCGAAAACAAAGACGAGCGTAGGCCAACCGAGGAGTACCCCATCGAAACCCAGCCCGACCGGGACGGTGGTCTGTGCAACGTCAGGAATTCGTCGGACGAAGCCGGCATTCACCAGACCGATGAGGGCGATGAAGAGCCCGATCCCGACGACGATGGCCGTCTTGAGGCTTTCGGGAACCGCGTTGAAAACCGCAGTACGGAAGCCGGTGAGCACCAGAACCAGCATGGTGAGGCCGGCGAGCATCACCAGTCCCATCACCTCCGGCCACGTCAGCTCCGGGTTGGTCGCGACAGTAATTGCCACAAATGCGTTGACGCCCAGTCCTGTGGCCAGCGCGAAGGGATACTTTGCCCAGGCGCCCATGAGAATCGTCAGCACACCCGCTATGAGAGCGGTTACTGCGGCGACGCGCTCGATGCCAAGGCTCTCGCCGCTGGCATCAGCTCCGGCAAGGATCAGCGGATTGAGCACCACGATGTAGCTCATGGCGAAGAACGTGGCGAGCCCGCCCCTGATCTCTCGTGAATAGGTTGATCCGCGGGCGGTTACCTGAAAGTAGCTGTCCATCGCGGTACGCAGTGCAGGCACGGGTATTCCTCTGCTGGTGGGGGAGTTCGCTCGAAAGTCTATCCAATGAGCGGCTCAGGATCCTGCCAGCCGCCTCCCGTACGCTGGGGGTATGAAGCAGCATTCCTCAGTAGTTGCAGCAAGCCCGTCGGCGCTCCCGGGGGCACATTCCGTCCAGCGCATAGCCGTTCTGCTGGTGAGCGCGTTGATGATGGCGCTGGCACTGGTCCTTGGCACCGCGAACGGGGCAACCGCCCATGACGAGTTGAGCTCATCGAACCCGGAGGCGGGCGCGACGCTCGATGCCGCTCCCGAGATGATCGAGCTCACGTTCAGTAACGTGCCGGCGACGATCGGTTCAGAAGTGCAGGTGCTTGACGAGGCAGGCGAGGACTGGGCCGAGGGCGAGGTGTCCATTACGGACACGGTGGCCACCCAGGCACTGCGGGATGGAGCCCCGGCCGGTACGTACACGGTGAACTGGCGTGTGGTTTCTTCCGACTCGCACCCCATCGAGGGGACGTTCGAGTTCACGGCCGCAGGCGGCGGCAGTGCTGATTCCCCTGCTGCTTCGGAAACGCCGGGGGCATCGGCAGGTACGTCCGGTCCCATCGAAACCGCCGAGCCGGGCGCACTCGATCAGGAGCCCGCAGCGGACTCAGGCGTGTCCTGGGCCGTCATCCTGATGATCGCGGTGTTGATTGCTCTTGCCACAGTTCTGGCGCTGGGAGCCCGGCGCCGCCTCAAGCAGGGCAATAACGACGCGGGATAAAGGGCTTAAGCGCTAAGGGCCGGTGGCTGTCCGGGGCGCGGAAGGCCGGCCGCCAGGACAGAGGCCTTCACGGGCTGGACCAGCTGGGCGGCCAGTGCGCCCTTCGAGACGATCGCGTCGCTGATGACCTTGGCCTGCCGGACTATCTCCCGTGTTGTAGGCGTTAGCACCTCGCCTACGCCGATAAGGTACAGCCCGATGGCGCGGAGGGCGGCCTTGATGTCTATCCCCACGGCCAGGCCGAGGGACTGGACGAACCGCCGCAGCTGGTTCTGGGGATACTTCGTCAGAACCACGTGGTCTGCGAGGAGTACGCCGTTCCGGGTCTGGACAGCCCACTTCTTGGAGCCGAGCACGGGCGCCGGGAGCAGTTGCGAATAGCCCACCATGCACAGGCCCTCCGCCACCGTCTCCTGCCGGATGTCCAGCGAGTGGCTGGACGCATAACAGCGCAGCAGGCGCAATAGCTCAGTGCGCTCTGAGAGCGACACTGAGTCCGTCATGACGGTCCGATTGGCACCCGAATTCAGGCACTCCATGCTTTCAACGACGATGGACTTGACTCCGCGGCGACTCAGCTCGCTGGCGACGGCAAGACCCGACAGTCCGGAACCGATCACCACTGTGGTTGTCATCTCTGCCGCGGCAGGCGCGGAAGACTCTGCGGCCGCGCGGGTGGCGGGTTCCGGCACCATCGATGAAAACCTCCTGAGGGGAAGGAGAACTCCGCACAGCCCGGCGCCTCTTCCGGGCTGTGCGGACACTTGGCTGCGAACGGGTCAACCAAGCGCACTTAAAGCGGGCGGGAACCCCAAGGGAGACCATCCGCCCGATAACGATTCTCGAAGCCTATATAACTTTTTGGGCGCTGAATAGACCCCCTACTGGTGAGTAGGCTAGAAATAACTCGACGGCTGAGCAAAGGTGTCAGTAACGGTTCAACCGCAAGGAGGCGGGACATGTTTGAGACTCACGAGCCGGGCGCGCCAAGGCATTCACAGGGGCGCGGAATAGTTGTTGGTGTGGACGGTTCTGACCAGAGCATGTGTGCCCTTGTATGGGCAGCACACGAGGCCAAACGCCGCCGGTCGCCGCTGCACGTAGTGACGGCATACACGGTACCGGTGTTCGCGGCGTCGAGTATGGATGCAGGGTACGCAACCGTGGACGACACGGTTATCCGGGAGGGTGCTCAGTCGGTTCTGGACCAGTCCATCGGCAGGCTCGCCAGTCGACACGACATTGAGATAGTGCCGCGCGTGGAGAGCGGGGACGCCGCAGGGGTGCTTCTTGAGCTCTCCGAGGAGGCCGAACTGATGGTGGTCGGGTCACGTGGACGGGGTGGCTTCGTGGGCCGGCTGCTTGGATCAGTCAGCTCAGCGCTTCCCGCGCACGCGAAGTGTCCGACCGTCGTCGTGCCGCTCTTTTGCGCTCCCCGTTTGAACGAGGCCGGGGTGTCGGCGCCGAGGACGAAGGGAGAGCCCTGCCCCAAGGCGGAGGACGTCGAAAAGGTCGTCGTGGTGGGCGTCGACGGCTCGGAACAGGCACGGATGGCGTCGCTGCTCGCGGCTGAGCAGGCGGAGTCCCGCGGACTGCCGTTGCGAGTGGTGTGTTCGCTGCCGCCGTTCACCGGCTCGCTCGCATGGATGCCGACTCCGGTTGACCGGGACGCGCTCCATAGCGAGATCATGGTTCAGCTGAACGCCGGAAAGGCATGGCTGCAGAGCCACTTTCCCCGGTTGGAGATTTCGATCGAACTGCTGGACGGTCCGCCCGTTGAGATACTGATCGAAGCGTCACGCACGGCCGAGCTGGTTGTGCTGGGAACCCGGGGGCGCGGTGGATTCGCCGGCATGTTGCTGGGCTCCACCAGCCAGGGCGTGCTGCATCATGCGAAGGGCCCGGTGCTTGTGGTTCCTGACCGCGAGGACCCACGGCTGGCGGACCGCGCCAGTTTCGGACCAATGGCCGCCTAGGACGCGGTGGCGCCTAGAATCGGGCAGCCATCGGATTGAGCGCGCCCATTCCGCTCATGTTCGCCAGGTTCACTTCGAGGATGCCCTGAGAGGGATTGAGGGCGTTCACGACCGTGTTGTTGCCGACGTAGATCGCAACGTGCCAGATTCCGGCACCTTCCCCCCAGAAGACCAGGTCCCCGAACTGCACCTGGGAGAGCGGAACGTGGGTGCGGGCAGCGTAGAACTGAGCAGAAGCTGTCCGCGGTAGCGAGATACCGCCTGCGGCGAAGGCCTGCTGAACCAGACCGGAGCAGTCGTAGCCCCGGGGGCCGTTCCCGCCCCACTGATAGAAGTAGGGTGCACCGACTCGCGCGCGGGCGTAATTGACGGCTGCGGCCACGCCGCCCGGATTGGTCGCGGGAGGTGCCGGAACCGGTGAGGGCGGCGGAGTCGGCTGAGGAGTTGGCTTCGGCGCCACCGGAGCAGGTGCGGGCGCCACCGGAGCAGGTGCCGGTGCGGGAGCAGGTGTTGTCGGGCGCGGGGCCGGAACAGGCCGCTGTGCGGTGGGCGGCTGCACGGGCTCTGGTGCCGGTGCGGGAAGTGGCGAGGGAGCCGGCGCCGGTGCGGCGGGAGTCTCCGGAGTAGTCTGTGCAGACTGTGCAGGCGTTGCTGACTGCCCGGTGGAAGCTGCCCGGGTGACCTCGGCGGATGCGGCGAGGACACGCGCAAGTTCAGCTTCGCGGCGTTCCTGTTCGAGGCCCGCGATCCGCTGCTCCTCCAGGGCTGCAGTGGTGTCGCGCAACTGTGCCAACTGGGCAACGAGGGTTTCCCGCTCTGCCTGCTTTTGTTCGACCAGGCTGGCGGCTGCCGCCATGGCGGATTCGGTAGCCGCACCTGCGCGGGTGGCCTCTTCGGCCGCGTCGGCGGCGGCTGTTTGGGCTTCTCTCGCGTCGGCGCGCAGGGACTCGAGCGAACTCGCGGCGGTTTCGGCCTGGTTGACAGTTCGGGATTGCGAAGCCGCCATGCCTTCTACCGTTGATGCCTGGTACATGATGTTTCGGGGATCCTGGGCGAAGGCGAGGAGGCTGCTGTCCGGCATGATGCCCCCGGCGCGATAGATGTCCGCCGCCAGTTCCCCGAGCTCCGTGGTTGCCGCGCGGTGCGCGTCTTCTGCCTGCTGCGTCTGCGCGGAGAGTCGCTCTGCGGCGGCGCGGCGTTCATCCAGTTCGGCCAGTGCGTCGGTGTACGCGCCCTGGGATTTCATCGCCTCAACCTGCGCGTCCTGCAGTTCTGTCGCAGCGGTCTTAAGGATTGCCTCGATCTCGTCGACCAGCTGGGAGGTCCGGGCAGTGTTGTCCTTCGCCGCAGAGATCTCGCTGGCACTGGGCAGGTCCGGCGCGCCCACCGCGGGTGACGGCGTCAGCCCGACGGTGAGTAGAGCTCCGGAAAGCACGGCAGCGAGCACGGGGAACCTGCGTGCAGGGAAGGTTGGCAGCATGACTCGATCCTCGGACGACATCCAAACACATCCGAGGGTATGGCCCAATCGTCACATTGGCAACATTAGGCACACGAGTATCTTAAGTAACAACAGCACCATTATCGAGAACTTGGCATGGCGTGTCGCGCCGGTGGATCGGGAGGATTCAGGCGTGCTGATGACTCTCATGGACCGCATGCTCAAGCGGTTCGACCTGAAACGTGCAGTGCTCAGTGTCGAAGTGATTGCTCAGGCAATGCGCGAGGCGGTCCAGCATTCGGTCCACCCCTTCCGCATTCAGGCTCTCCGAATCCACGACGACATGCGCCGAAAACACCGGCACGCCGGAAGTGATGGTCCAGGCGTGGATGTCATGGGCATCAACCACGCCCTCTACCTTCAAGATGTGTTCGCGGATCGTTGCCGGGTCGACGCCCTTCGGTGCTGATTCCAGAAGGACGTTGATCACGTCGCTTAACAAGCTCCACGCCCGCGGCAGGATCATGAGCGCGATGAGGATCGAAGCGATGGCATCCGCTTGCTGAAATCCCGTCATCGCAATCACGACGGCGGCGACCACCACGGCGATGGAGCCGAGCAGGTCGCCCAGCACCTCCAGGTAGGCACCTCGAATGTTGAGGCTTTCCTTGTGGCCGCCATGGAGTATCAGCAGGCATACCAGGTTCGCTGCCCCGCCCAGGACCGCGGCGACGAGCATGATGTCCGTCCGAACCTCTGTCACGTCACCCAGCCTGCGAATCGCCTCAATGGTGATAACGAAGGCGATTACCACCAGGATGATGGCGTTCGCCAGGGCGGCCAGGACCTCCGCCCGCTGGTATCCGTAAGTGCTTCGAGCAGTGGCGGGACGCGCCGCGATCCACGAAGCCAGCAGCGCGATGAAGACGCCGGCGGCGTCGGAAAGCATGTGGCCCGCATCGGCAAGGAGGGCCAGCGAGCCAGACAGTGCCGCACCGATCACCTGGATAACGACGACGGCGAGCGTGATCGCAACAACCAGGACCAGCGATTTGCGGTGCTTGCCGGTCGCTGTGACGGCGTGCCCGTGAGTATGTGCGCCCATATGACAAGTATGAAGCCCCATCTGGCGCAGGGTCAGGTTACCCCCAGCCGAGCTCGTGAAGGCGTTCGTCGTCGATTCCGAAGTGGTGCGCCACCTCATGGATCACCGTGACGAGGATTTCTTCCACCAGCTCCTCCCGGCTTTCGCACATGCGCAGGAGCGGTTGACGAAAGATGCTGATCCGGTCCGGCAGGGACCCGGCGTCCCACCACGAGTCCCGCTCGGTCAATGGAGTTCCCTCGTAAAGTCCGAGCAGGTCAGGGTCAGGTTCTTCACCGGGCCCCGGCTCAAACTCCTCCTTGACGAAGATCGCGACGTTATTCATGGCCCGCGCCAACCTGTCGGGGATCTGGTCGATGGCGTCGTCGACGGCTGATTCGAAGTCCTCGAGGCTCATGTCAATGGGCACGCAGGAAACTCTACTGCCGTAGCCCGGACGTTACTTTCCGGCGCGTGAGAGCCGGTTTTGTGTAATCGAGATCGAGGCCCTATAGTTTTAGAGGTCCACAACGAGGAGTAAAGCACTTGTGTGGTCCTGGCCCCCATCGTCTAGCGGCCTAGGACACCGCCCTTTCACGGCGGCGGCACGGGTTCGAATCCCGTTGGGGGTACGCAAGGGAGTGGTCCTAAGCACCGTCACGGTGCTGGTAGGATGAAACTCTTGCAAAATCGCAAGGCCCTGTAGCGCAGTTGGTTAGCGCGCCGCCCTGTCACGGCGGAGGTCGCGGGTTCAAGTCCCGTCAGGGTCGCTGAGATGGTCGGAGAAATCCGGACGTCGACGGTGATCATCGTCAGGTGGTTGCAAGGCTCTGTAGCTCAGTTGGTAGAGCGTTCGACTGAAAATCGAAAGGTCACCGGATCGACGCCGGTCGGAGCCACCAGCCAGAACCCCGCAGTTCCCAGTGTTTACACGGAAACTGCGGGGTTTCTTCGTTTCCGCGTAGGGCCGTGTTTGAGTTTGAATCACGCCACGTCGCCCGTGTGCTCGGGCGGAACTGTGTGTCATTCGAGCGGCAGAAGCGAACCCGTTCCGTTTGTGCCGGAACCGAAGTCATCGCCGCGATCCGCGTTGATGTGCAGGGTACGCAGACCGAGCCCTGCACCGAAAGCTGCCAGAAGGACCAGTCGGTTCCGACGGGACGTGCTAGTCGGTGGGACTGATGTCGGTGGTTAGGCAACGATCATCCTCTGTTTCCCTGTCGAGCTCCTCGGCTGGGCCGGTGGCTATATTGAGCCCCAGTGCGCCTTCTGAAATTCCGGCAAGCTGTTGTGTGCGCCAGCCTAGTGCGACCTGCCCCTCCTGGTCGTAGTGTGGAAGGCTCAGGCCCGTGTGCGTTGATTGACGATTCTCAATGAACATGTTGTCTCCAGGTTTGACGATTGTGATGGCTCCAGGGCCGAGACGGATAACCCACAGGGGTCAAGATCGGCGGGGCGGCGAATCTAGAGGGTAGTGCGGGCATTTCGTTTCAGGGTGAGCCGCTGTGCCAGCTCATCACAGGCGTCTCCATAGTCGGCCAGGAGGCATTCCGGAGGATTCACCTGGTCGAGCAGGGTGAAGTACTCGTCGCACATGCGTTTGAGCTGTCTCGTGCTCAAAGCTGCTATCCCCGCCTTGGCTGGTGGGAGGTCATCGGCCGTCAAGCCTAAGGCGCCGGTGCCTTGTGCGCGGGTCATGACGCAGCAATCAGACGCGGTACGGGGGGCAGGCTCGCCAGTAGCCCGCATGCTGGGTACATATCGGGAAGCTGCAACGTGACAGCACCAAGTTCGTGGTGGTGATGTTCCAGCCGAATGCTGTCGTTGAGTGCTTCTGCCGCTGCTGCGTCAACGTGGATGGCATTGCGCAGATCCACAATCACGGCCACGCCGTCCACCAGTGCGTTGGCACGTCGGATGACGGGAAGAAAGGCCCGATAGCTTTCCGTGGTGAGGCAACCGGTGACGGCAAGAACTGCCGAATTGCGGTCGATGTCCAGTCGAACCAGAATACGAAGCTTGTGATCCATGGGAGTCTCCCTCAATCAGGAGGAACTGGCCCATTGCTTAAGCTGGCTCTGATCTTAGCAATGATCAGCTAGCTGATCAATACTGAGAGACGCTGCATCAGGCTCCCCCGCGCCGCCGCTGCGTCCAGGGCGATTGCCCCTGCAGCGTGTTCACTGCTCGAATGAATGGTCGAGTGTGGTGTGGCCCATGGGCCTAGACCATCGAGCTATGCGCAAGACCAGCCGAGAAACGGTAATAATGACTGATGACCAGCGAAACGGCATATGAACCTTCTCTGTGGCGCCGCCTGTATGGCGCTCCGCTCATCGTTGTCGTTTCTTGCGCGCTGCTCATGGTAGTGATGGCCAGCCTCGCAGGACTGCCAATACGGGACCCTGAAGGATTTCTCGGGCCGACCTACGTGCGCCTGCCGCTGATTGCTCTCGTGTTCCTGGCCGCAGACGTCCTCCCGCGGGTGATCATCCTACGGCCGGCACGGCGGCAACTCTACGGGACGCTGGTTCGTGTTCTCCGAGAGCGTTGGAGCGGACCCCGTCTGGCGGTGACCGCTGCGGGACTTGCAGTTTTCTATTTGTCTTACATCACGTACCGAAATTTTAAAAGCTTTCTCCCCTTCATGCAGGAACGTCGGGAGGATGAGTTGCTGCTCAATACCGACCGCTGGCTCGGCGGAGGACAGTACCCGGCGGACATCATCCAGGAAATTCTCGGAACAGGTGCCAGCGCCACAGTCCTGTCTGCCGTCTACATGTTCTACATGCTTTTCGTACCACTCTCACTGGCCGCAGCCCTTATCTGGTTCGACAACGTCTCAATGGGAGCCTGGTATGTCACTGCTCTGAGCTTCAACTGGCTCCTTGGCGCTCTGAGCTACTATGCGCTCCCCTCCCTGGGACCGATTTACATACACCCCACGACGTTTGCTGATCTGCCCGACACCCCCGTCGACGGGCTGCAGGGGGGACTGTGGCGCAATCGCCTCGAAGTGCTCGCCGACCCTCACGGGACGGCTGACGTTCATGGGATTGCGGCGTTCGCTTCCCTTCACGCTTCCGTAGTCTTTACAGCAGCTTTGATCGCACATCTAGCGCGCCTGCCCAAGCTCCTGCGCTGGTCCTTATGGACATTCACCGCGCTCACGTCCGTAGCTACCGTCTATTTCGGATGGCACTACATAGTCGACGTCCCTGCCGGATTCGTCATCGGCGCATTAGCCGTTTGGTTGGCAGCACTGGCCGTGGGGCGAAAAACCTCAGATAAGTCGCGACTTTCAATGCTGCCCACCTAACCAAATTCACGCGTCCTGTCGCCGCATTCCCTCGAACATGAGGACAGTACGACCGCCGATCCCTCACCGGACAGATTGCAAAGCGTGTACGCACAAAATCAAGGCTTGTGCTTTTGTGAACCGGTCAGGTTTCCACCCATCCGCAAGACCTTCTGCACCGAAGAATCAAGGTGCCCGCGCCCTGTCGATTAGGCTTGACTCGGGAACGGGCAAGGTGCAAGTAAATGCTGGGAGGGGCGTAATGCAGCACAAGATTCTGGTGGTCGACGACGACGCAGATATTCGCGACCTGGTCGCAACCAAGCTCGAGTCCAGTGGCTACGACGTAGAGACGGCCGGTGACGGCGTCACCGGGTTGGAACTCGCAACGAACAACAGCTACAGCCTCGTGATCTCTGACGTCATGATGCCCGGGATGTCCGGTGTAGACATGGTGCGGATGATGCGTGCGGCTGAACCTCCGGTCACGGTCCCTGTCATCCTCCTGACGGCGAAGAACCAGGAGCGCGACATCGAGAACGGCTTCGCGGCCGGCATTACCGATTACGTCGTCAAGCCCTTCAGCCCACGCGAGCTCGCAGCCCGCGTTGCCGGCATCCTCGCCCGCTGACCGAGGGTGCTGGTCTCCTGGGATGTACTGGCGGCTGCCGTCGTCGTACTGAGTATTGCGTGCCTTCTCGCGCTCGCCGCCGTGGTGGTCGTGAAGGGCTCACGCCACGCCCGCGAACGCAGCAGGACGGTGCACGACGCGGCCATCCGCCGTCGGATCATGGCGCTGGCGGTGGCCGAGGACGCCGAACTGGACGCGTTGATCGACGAGCTCTCGTCAGTACCCGGCGCGGTCGGCGACCACGTGGAGCAGACCCTCCTCAGGATGATCCCGGAGGTACGCGGTGACGTCCGCGAGGCGATGATCCGCGTCCTTGCCGGGCGCGGACTGCTGCGCCGGTCCCTCGACCGAATCACTTCCCGCAGCCCCATCCAACGCGCAGCCGCCGCTGAGCTCCTTGGCATTCTGGGCGGACGCGAGGTGGTTGATCCACTGACTGCAGCCCTGCACGACAAGAGCCTGGAAGTCCGGCTGGTAGCTGCCCGCGCGTTGGGTGTCGCCGCCAGACCAGAAGCCGGGGGGCATCTCGTCGACGCGCTCTCACTCAGCAGCGGTATTCCGCATTCCGTCGCGGCGACCGCCCTGCTGAACCTTCCCGAACAGGATCCGGCCGTGTACATCGAGGGACTCCTGGACCGGGACCCGGGTATCCGCTATGGGTCCGCAGCCGTCGTCGGACTGCTCCTCATGTCCGAAGCAGCCGAGGCCCTCTTCCAGTGCATGGTCACGGAAGGCGGCCGCCAGGACCCGTCCGACGTCGTTATTTCGACGTGCGCCCGATCCCTCGGAAGACTGGGCTACAAGCCCGCTACCGACGCGCTCGCGGAGCTCTCGTGCTCCGCTGAAGCGCCGTCGTCAGTGAGGCAGGCAGCCGGTGAAGCTCTGAAGGCGATGCCGGGCTCCGAGGCGCGTGAAGTCCGCCGCCGGGTCATCGAACAGGCTGATGCGGACGTCCGCCGCATCCTCGTGGACGCATAGGGGGAGGGATGAACCAGGTACTGGAGTCGTTGAGGTCTGGAATCCAATGGCTGTTTGAACTGACGGCTTATCCCGTGCTCGCCTATTTCATCGTGATCAACACGTCGCTCCTGCTCCTGATCATCCTCGCCAGCGTCAACTTCACGGCGCACCTGCGGAGGCAGTCGTTCGCAGGTGCCCGGATCACTGCCGCATCTCCGTTGAGCCCGGGGATCTCGGTCCTGATGCCCGCCTTCAACGAGGGCGCAGTCATTGCCGCTTCAGTCCGTGCGGTGCTTGACCTCCGTTATCCCGACCATGAGGTCGTGGTTATCAACGACGGCAGTTCCGACGAAACCCTGCAGACGCTGATCGACGTGTACGACCTCGTTGAGGATCGGCGGGACGTCGCCATCAAGGTGCCCGTGCGCGGTAAGATCCGAGCGATCTACAGGGCACGGGATACGGCACTGCCCATTGTTGTGATCGACAAGGAGAATTCCGGGCGGTCCGACTCACTGAACATGGGTTTGAACGTGGCATCGAAGGACCTGGTGGTGATGGTCGACGCCGACAGCCTGCTGGACCCCGATTCCCTGCTTGTGGTGTCCAAGCCCTTCACCGACGATCCCGAGCACGTCATCGCCACCGGCGGTGTGGTGCGCGTGGCGAACGGCTGCAACGTTGTTGCCGGCCGGGTCGTCGACGTGAACATGCCCAAGAACTACTACGCCCGGATCCAGATCGTCGAGTATCTCCGCTCCTTCCTCCTGGGCAGGGCAGGGTGGTCACAACTCAACTCGCTCATCCTGATCTCGGGCGCTTTCGGGATGTTCCGCCGGGACCTGATCATCCGGGCGGGCGGGCTGGATGCTGACAGCATCGGTGAAGACTTCGAATTGGTCATGCGGCTCCACAAGATGATGCGTGACGAAAAGCGAAAATACCGCGTCATCTTCATCGCCGAACCTGTGTGCTGGACGGAGGTTCCATCCACCGCGGCGGTCCTGGCCCGACAACGACGGCGGTGGCACCGCGGTCTGTGGGAAGTGCTCACCAAGTACCGGAGCATGACCTTCAACCCCCGATATGGATCAGTGGGCATGGTCGCCTTGCCCTATTACTGGATCTTCGAGCTCATTGCCCCCGCCATCGAACTCTTCGGAATCATCATTGTCCCGTTGGGACTCCTGCTCGGCGTGGTGAATGTCCCGTATGCGCTCGCCTTCATCGCGGTTGCCTATCTCTACGCGATCTTCGTGTCCCTGATGGCGCTGCTGGTCGAGGAAGCTTCCTTCCACCGCTACAGCCGGTGGCGCGACCTCGGAACAGCGCTGTGGGTTTCAGTGCAGGAGAACATCGGATACCGGCAGCTCACCGCCGTGTGGCGCATCCAGGGCTGGTGGGCAGCGCTTCGCGGTAAGAAGCAGGTGTGGGGCACCATGACCCGGACAGGCTTCGAGAACGCCTCATAGTAGCTCGGCCTGGTCCACCCCGTCGCCGCCGAACCAGACGCGCACGGTGAGGCCACCGCCGTCGGTCTCGTCGAGCTCGAGGTGGCCGCCGTGCGCCTGCGCGATCCGGTTGCACGTTGCAAGGCCAAGGCCGGTGCCGGCAACGTCGCTCTCCAGCCGTACAAGCGGTTCAAGCGCTCGCTGGCGGTTCTCGGGCGCGATCCCGATGCCGTTGTCGGCGAACTCCAGGCACCAGGAACCGGCAGGGCGGGTGCCACTGATCCGTATCGATGGAGACCTGTCCGGGTGCCGGTAGTTGAGGGAGTTCTGTAGGAAATTCTGCAGCAGCGCGTGCAGTTGTGAGGGATCGGCTTCACCGACGAAGTCCTGAACCTCTACGTGCGCCCCGGCCGCAGCGATCGCCGGAGCGAGGTCCTCCTGTACCGCACTCACCGCCCGCGCGAGGCTGACCGGTTGAACCCGCAGCGCTCCGTTGGAACGGGCAAAATCAAGTAGATCACCAATCATCGAGGCCATTCTGCGCGCACTTGCGCCAATACGCTCCAAATAAATCCGGGTTTCGCTCTCCGGCGGTATGGCCGGTTCACCTTGAACGAGCTCGGCGAATCCCTGGATGCTGGTCAGCGGTCCCTGGAGGTCGTGACTCACGCGGCCGGCGAACTCTGCCAGCAGTTCGTTGCTGCGATTCAGCTCCTGCAGCGCCGTGCTCAACTGCCGCGTGCGCAGCTGCAGATTCAGGATGTCCATGATCTGGTGCGCCAGGGTTTCGAGGCTGCGCGTCTGTTGCTCCGAGATGGACCGGGGCACCTCGTCGAACACGCACAGGGTTCCCAGCGGATGCCCTTCACCGGTGACCAGAGGGGTGGAAGCGTAGAACCGAACGTTCGCGATCTCCCCGGTGACGAAGGGATTGTCGCGGAACCGAGGGTCCTCGAGGCAATCCTCAACAGTGATCGTCTGGCCATAACGGAAGACCACTGCGCACATCGAATCCTCGCGGGAGCACGCGCTGGCTGAAATGCCCCGCGCGGCTATCTGGTGCTGCTCATCAGCCGTGATGATGTTAATGACACCGTAGGGAACTCCACACACCTCGGCGGCCAGAGCCACGAGATTGTCGAGATTCTCATAGTAGGTGCCTTCCCTGTCCGTCAGGCCTTGGGTAAGGGAGTACTCCTGTAGTGCGGCGAGCCGCTGCTCCTCGGTTCCGCGGGTTACATCTATCGACACAGTGCAGCGCCTCCCCGTAGAAAGTACTCTTGCTCCTTCATGACCGATGCCTGTTGCACCACTTCCCCCTGCTATTCCCCTGTCGCGCCGGCCAAGATAGTGGCGTGATGGCCCAGCGTCAGGATCACTATCCGGACCAGCTTCTGTGGAAGTCTAACGTTTGGGGCTCTTGATTGTGCCCGGGAGAAGAGTCACCGGGTTGTCCGTTAATATCGTGAAGCGTCGCCGTCAGGCACGTCAGCTCATCCGGCACCCACACACACGGAAGGATCCTCAGGCGTGAAATCCTTGCTACCCGGGGCCTTCATCGGCGCCTTCGCGCTGGTCCTGTCCGGGTGCGCCGGCACCGTTCCCGAAGCGACGAGCAGCCTGAGCATGCCGGCACAGGAACCACTAACGCCACAGCCCTCTCCTTCTCCGATTGAGCCTCCCTCCCCGCGCTACGCCGGGGAAGAACCGGGAACCGCTGCCGCCATGGAGGATTGCCTCGTCGTAGCTGCAGGTGTTTCATCCGTACTGCTCGCGCCGCTGAGCTTCATGGGCGATGAAGACGCTGAGACCATGGCCAAGCTGGAAGACCAACTGCATCACCTGCACGGGAAGGTACCCGTGGAGCTCAAGCCCCACTTCGTCGAGGTGGCAGACGCTGCAGAGCGCGGCCACGACGGCGCCGGCGACTTCGATGAACCCGCCTTCCGGGAGGCTCTCAAGCCCGTGCAGCAGTGGCTCAGGGACCACTGCAATGAACCCGCAGGCTGAGCCTTTCGAGCGCGTGTCAAAGGTTCAGCGGAAGGGTTAGGCTGGGCTGGAGAGAAAGGGTCTCAGCATGGAGAACGAGCAGGAAGTGCGTCCCTCAGGTTCCTCGGCAGTTGCTGCTCCGGCCGCGTCCGGACGGACAACCATCTCGGAGACCGCTGTAGCCAAGGTCGCCGCGATCGCAGCCCGGAAGGTTCCGGGCGTCTATGCGCTGGGTAGTGGAACCGGCCGTGCACTCGGAGCGCTTCGCGACGTCGTCGGGGCCAGCGATCTGGCGCAGGGAGTGCACGTTGAAGTCGGGGAAATCCAGGCGGCAGTGGACCTCAATCTTGTTGCCGAATACGGATATCCGCTGACCGCAGTAGCCGATCAGGTGAGGGCGGCAGTGTTCGCCTCCGTCGGCGAGTTGGTGGGCCTGCACGTCATCGAAGTCAACGTTGAGATCAACGATGTGCACGTGCCCGGCCTGAACGATCCGAAGAGCCCCGACAAGCCACGCCCCGCGGCGAGCTAAGGAGACACCATGAACCTCACTGTCGTCGGGATCCTGGTGGGTACCATTCTGGCTTTCGCTGCGCTGATCTTTCACTTCTGGGGCTTTCTCCTCGTAGCGCTCTTCATGGCCATCGGCGCGTTCGTCGGGAGGGTCGCCGAGGGCAAACTCGACCTGCGCAGCGTGCGTGACGCCCTGGCCGGACGCCGTTCATCCTCGTGACCGCCGCACCTGCCGCTGATGAGCGGCTCTCCGGCCACAACCGGATCAGCACGCAGGCGCTCACCAGCACGGCCTGCGCCGTTGCTGCCGAGGTGCTCCACGTCCCCGTCAGGGACGTGCGTGCCAGCTGGTTCGACGACGCCGGTTTGCTTGCCCTCAACCTCGCCCTGCCTATCGCGGTGCCTTCGCTGCACAGGGTAGCGTCGGACCCCTCGACCGTTGCGGTGTTCGGCG
The DNA here is from genome assembly GCF_054161285.1 of Arthrobacter sp. D2-10. Lineage (NCBI taxonomy): Bacteria > Bacillati > Actinomycetota > Actinomycetes > Micrococcales > Micrococcaceae > Arthrobacter > Arthrobacter sp. D2-10. The sequence continues at coordinate 176,040 of NZ_CP096431.1, forward strand.
GCTCGGTTGAGGATCGGGTGCACCGGGCCAAGGGAGAAATCCTGACGCGGGTGACCGAGCTGACGGGATCACGGTTGAGCCGTGTGGACATCCGGGTAACGGGTGCCCGCGTCACCGATGGCGGGAGGACCAGGTGACGGACGACACCACGCGCCTGACCTCGGAGGTCATCCGACGCGAGATGCACTCATCACGGGCTGTTCCCGCCACCATCGCCGCAGTGCTGGTCATCCTGGTCTGCCTGTATGTGATGCTCGAGGCGGCGCTGAAGGCGCTCGGCCAGGAGCCGTGGCTGCTTGGCCCGGAGACCGCCGCCGGTTGGGTTGGATCCCTCCCGGAGGGAGTGTCGCCCACTGTGCTTGCCGCAGCCGGTGCCCTGCTTTTCCTTGTCGGTCTCTTTTTCTTTCTCGCCGCCGTCCTGCCCGGCAGGAGGGCGCGGCTGAGCATTCCCAACGAGCGCGCCGCCGTCGTTGTGGACGCGGAAGTTCTGGCCTCCTCACTGGCGCGCCGTGCGCGGATCGCCGCGGGTGTGGCGCCGGAGCAGGTCCTGGTGACCATCGGGCGGCGACTGGTCGACGTGCAGGTACGGCCGACGTCGGGCATTCCGGTCAATGACGGGGCTGTACGGGCGGCGGTGGAGGATGAACTCCGCCGTACCGCCGTCGAACCGGTACCGGAGGTGCACGTGATCGTGGCGAAGTCAGGGGTGATCGGGCAGTGAACCAGACTCCCCGCACCGTCAACCGCATACTGCTCGGGCTGTTCGGACTCATCCTGATGCTGGCCGGTGGACTGTCGATGGCGCTGGGCGTACCAGCAGTTGCCCGCTGGTGGCAGACGACGGCGGCGCAGGCCGGTGAGGCGATCGACGGCGTCCTCGACGCGACCACCCTTGCCGGGCAGCGAGACAGCTGGCTCTGGATTGTTGTGGCGCTCCTGATGGTGCTGCTGGTGATCCTCATGCTCGCCTGGGTGGCGAACCAGGGGAAGGGCCGCTCCGGAACGCTGGCCTATGACGATGACGCCGATCCGGTACCGGGCAGCGTCACCATCAACGCCGCAGTGGCGGAGCAAGCGCTCAAGGCGGCACTGAGTGAGCGCGTGGACCTCGTGAACTCGGCGGTATCCACCTACGAGTTCCGGGGAAAGCCCGCGCTGAAAGTGAGGGTTTTCCCGCGGCAGGGCGTCGCTCCCTACGTGGTGGCGGAGGAAGTATCGACGCTGGTGGCAGCGCTCGATGAGGTACTCGGCGTCCAGACGCCGGTGCTGATCAGCGTCAGCTCAGGCGCCCGTTCGCGGTTCACGCGCGCGGAGAGGGTGCGCTAGCGGATCGCAGCCGGTGCCTGGACCTGCGGACGCAGGCGCAGTTCCTGCATACCGCCGTCCACGGCGATGGACGTTCCGGTGGTGGAGCCCGAGGACGCGGATGCAAGGTAGTGGACAGCACCCGCCACCTCGTCGGCGGTCACCAAGCGACCGTGGGGCTGGCGCCCTTCCAGCGCTGACCTCTCGGCTGCGGGGTCTGGCGCCGACTCCAGTAGACGGGATATCCATGGGGTGTCAGCGGTGCCTGGGTTGACGGCGTTGACGCGGATTCCTTCGCCCAGATGGTCCGCCGCCATTGCGCGGGTCAGCGACAGTACTGCCCCCTTGGTGGCGCTGTAAAGCGCGCGCTGCGGTAGTCCGGCTGTTGCGGCGATGGAGCAGGTGTTCACGATCGCGGCCGCCGGTGACCGGCGGAGATAGGGGAGCGCGGCGCGGGTCACGCGTACCAAACCCACAACGTTGATGTCCCAGACGCGGTGCCATTCGTCGTCGTCGTTGGTTTCCACCGTGCCCTGCGCGCCGATGCCGGCGTTGTTGACCACGATGTCGATCCGGCCGTAAGTAGTGATGACATCCTCGATGGCTGCTCGGACCGAGCTGTCGTCGCAGACATCACACAGCAGGCCGGTGATGCCGGACGGCGCGGCATCCGGCTCAAGGTCGAGGGCAACCACGAATGCTCCCGCTGCGCTCAGCCGCCTGGCGACTGCTGCTCCGATTCCGGATGCCCCGCCGGTGACCACCGCGACGAGTCCGTCGAGATCGCCCTGCCCGGTGCGAGTGCTCATGCGCGTTCCTGGCGGAAGAATTCCTGCCGTTGCCGGCCCAGCCCTTCAATCTCAAGCTCTACGACGTCACCCGGTTGGATGTAGGGGAAACGGCCGGACAACGCGACGCCCTCAGGCGTACCGGTAAGGATCACGTCCCCCGGCTCGAGGGCCATGTACTGACTGATGTGGTGTACGACGGTGGCGCAGTCGAAGATAAGGTCCGATGTCTTCGAATCCTGGCGGATCTCACCGTTCACCCAGCTACGTAAGCGCAAAGAACCTGCATCAACCTCATCCGCCGGAATCAGCCAGGGCCCCAGCGGTGTCGAAGCGGGGAGGGATTTGCCCTTCGTCCACTGGCCTGCATCGCCCGGAATCTGATACTCCCGCTCCGACAGGTCATTGACGACCACATACCCGGCAATCGCTGCTGTGGCCTCCTCGACGCCGGGCAGGTAGCTGGCTTCCCTGCCGATGATGATTCCGAGTTCCACCTCCCAGTCGTATTTACTCGAGTCTGGTGGGATAGGAGCGGCGTCGAACGGGCCGGCAACTGTATTGGAAGGCTTGAGGAAAATGACCGGTCGGCTGGGCGGGGCCGCCCCGGATTCGACGGCGTGGGCTGCATAGTTCATACCGACGCAGACGACGGCGGCTGGACGGGCTATAGGCGCGCCGACTCTGAGCGATTCGGCACCGGGCAATGCCGGCAGGGAACCGGCGGCAAGCGCCTCTCGCGTCCGTGCAATCCCGTCGTTGGTCAGGAAGGTACCGTCGATGTCCTTTGTCAGCCCTCGGAGATCGTAGGTGATGCCGGCACTGAAGACTGCAGGTATTTCCCGGCGGAACTCGCCCAGTCGAAGGAAATGCATGTGGATCCTCGCTTACATCTGGACTATGCAGTGGTTGGTGACCCAGCGTAGCCCAAAAGCGCCGTCGTTGACACCCAGACATCGGATGTCTATGGTCAGCTTAGTCCGACCCCCGATCGACTCGGTGCGGTCGCCACAGGCCGAGACAACAGGAGCCAGGCATTGAGCACGATTACAGCTGTCGAGATCTTCGACGTCCGTTTCCCCACATCAAAGCAGCTCGATGGCTCGGACGCCATGAACACTGATCCGGACTATTCCGCCGCGTACCTCAAGATCCTCACGGATGCCGGGGACGGCCATGAGGGCCACGGATTCGTCTTCACCATCGGCCGGGGAAATGATGTTGAGGCTGCCGCAATCGAAGCGCTGAAGGACAGGTTCATTGGGCGCAGCGCCGAGGAGCTGCTCGATGACATGGGGGCCACCTGGCGCGAACTGGTTCATGATTCACAACTGCGTTGGCTGGGGCCCGAGAAGGGGGTCATGCACATGGCCATCGGTGCCGTGATCAACGCGCTGTGGGACCTCAAAGCAAAGAGGGCGGGGCTCCCTCTCTGGCAGCTACTGAGCCGCATGTCTCCGGAAGAACTGGTCGACCTGCTGGACTTCCGGTATCTGACGGATGCCCTCACTCGTGACGAGGCGCGCGAGATACTGCGCAGCGCAGAACCGGGACGCAAGCAACGCGAACAGGAACTTGTCGCCGAGGGTTATCCGGCCTATACAACGACCCCGGGTTGGCTCGGGTATTCGGACGAGAAACTCGCCAGGCTGTGCCGGGAAGCGGTGGAGGACGGCTTCCTCCAGATCAAGCTCAAAGTCGGAGGCGACCTGGCGGATGACCGTCGTCGTCTGAAAATTGCACGCGGGACAGTGGGTCCGGATATTCTCATCGCCGTAGATGCGAACCAGCGCTGGGACGTGGCCGAGGCGGTCCGATGGATGGCGGAGCTGGCCGAGTTCGATATCGCGTGGATAGAAGAGCCCACCAGCCCGGACGACATACTGGGCCATGCCGCCATCTCCCGGGCTATTGCACCCATCCCCGTGGCCACGGGCGAGCACGTGCAGAACCGGGTGGTGTTCAAGCAGATGCTGCAGGCCGGAGCGCTGCAGGTGCTGCAGATTGACGCCGCCCGCGTGGCCGGAGTGAATGAGAACCTCGTCATTCTCCTGCTTGCGGCCAAATTCGGCGTGCCCGTCTGTCCGCATGCCGGAGGGGTCGGTCTGTGCGAAGTGGTCCAGCACCTTTCCATGGTGGACTTCGTCGCGGTGTCCGGTTCGCGGAGAGGCCGCGTCATTGAGTTTGTCGACCACCTGCACGACCATTTCGTTACGCCGATCGACGTACGTCAGGGGCGTTACTGGCCTCCGCTGGCGCCGGGCGCGGGAGAGGAGATGTGCATGGCGTCACTTCGGGAATACTCCTACCCAGGCGGTCCGGCATGGCTGCCCGAAACATCGGATATGGCGAGATAAGGCGGGGGTCGCAGTGGAACAGGTAAAGCGGGGTACGAACATGTTCCCCGGCCCATTGGGCTTCGGCGCAGCCGGGATAGGAAACCTGTATCGCGAGGTGCCCGACGAGGTCGCGTGGGAGACGCTGGAGGCGGCATGGGATGGGGGAATCCGCTATTTCGACACTGCCCCGCACTACGGACTGGGGCTCTCCGAACGCAGACTCGGCGAGTTCCTGAGGACTAAACCACGGGAAGAGTTTCTTGTCTCCACCAAGGTCGGCAGGCTGCTCCGGCCCAACAACCGCTTCATCGGCCAGAGCGACGACGAGGGGTTTGCAGTTCCCGCCCGCACCACGCGGAGGTGGGCGCCTGATGAAGTGGGGGTAAGGGCCAGCGTCGAGGAGTCCCTCGATCGCATGGGACTCGACAGCGTCGACATCCTCTACCTGCATGATCCCGATGTCTATGATCTGGATGAAGGAATCCGCACAGCACTTCCCGCGCTCGAGAAGTTGCGCCGGGAGGGTATGGCGAGAGCCATCGGGGTGGGTGCAAACTCCGCCGACGCATTACTCGCCTGCGTCGAGAATGCTGATCTCGACCTCATCATGCTTGCCGGCCGCTACACCCTGCTTGAACAACCGGCCCTGAACGGGTTGCTGCCAGTCTGCACGCGCCGAGGTGTGGGTGTGGTCAATGTGGGCGTCTTCAACTCGGGCCTGCTTGCCTCGCACTCCGTCCGTGATGACGCACACTACAACTACCGGCCGGCACCACGGCCTGTCATTGATCGTGCACGTCGCCTCGCTGACGTGTGCAGGGAGTACGACGTCGAACTACCGTCTGCTGCGATCCAGTTCAGTCTGCGGCACCCGGCCGTAAGGACGGTCGTCGTCGGCGCGCGAACGCGTGACCAGATCCGACAGAACATGGCACATATGGCTACGGAAATTCCTGATCAGCTCTGGGAAGCGCTGATGAGTGAAGGTCTGGTGCCGGCGTAATGCGCACTGTTGATTCGCACCTGCACCTGTGGGACCTGGCGGCAGGCCGCTACTCGTGGCTCACCCCTGCGGCGGGGGAAATCTACAGGACCTACACCGCCAAGGAAGCGCGGGGGGAATTGGATGGGGCAGGTATCGATGACGCGATACTGATTCAGGCGGAGGATTCGGTCGCCGATACGCAGTTCATGCTCAGTCAAGCTTCCGAACACGCCTGGATAACCGGCGTCGTAGGTTGGATTGAGCTGGAGAATCCCGCAGCCGCCGAGCAAGCGCTCGCCGGCTACTCAGAAGAGCCAACCTTCGTTGGTGTACGGCACCTCGTGCATGACGACCCGCGTGACGATTTCCTGTCTATGCCGAATGTACGGACGTCACTGAAACTCCTTGCCTCCTCGAACCTGCCGTTTGATGTGCCGAATGCGTTTCCGCGCCACCTCGAAGCGGCGCTGGACCTTGCGAGATGCCTCCCCGAACTCCACGTGGTCATCGACCATCTCGGCAAACCACCGCGGGGAGAGGCCGAAACGTACGAGTTGTGGAGCCGGCAACTCAGGCGATTCACGGACCTGCCCAACGTCACGGCGAAGGTGTCGGGTCTGGCGGTTACCGGTCAACCACTGACAGCAGACGGGCTTCAACCGGTGTGGGACCTTGCACTGGAAGTATTCGGGCCGCACCGGTTGATGTACGGCGGAGATTGGCCGGTTTCGTTGCTCGGCGCGACCTACGCCGAAACAAGCGGTGCGCTTCAGGAGTTGGCATCCCAGCTCTCCGCTGAAGAGCGGGAAGCGTTCATGGGCGGAACGGCGTCCGCGGTTTATTCGCTCAGCCTGCGTCCCGGGTGCCGGTAGCCTCGCGCAACCACTGCTCAACACCGCTGATGTGCACAGTCATGAGTGCCCTGGCCAGCTCTGCGTCTCCGCGAGCAAGCGCGTCGGCGATGGCGTGATGCTCTGACAACGTGCGGGACACGGCACGATCCTGGGTGATGCCCCGCCAGACTCGGGCGCGTACTGTGCTGCTGGAGAGCCCCTCCAGCAAGCTGCAGAGATAAGTATTGCCTGCCGCAGCGGCAATCAGTCCGTGAAACTCCAGATCGTGCGCAACCAGGTCTTCCACCGACGTTTCGTCGTGCGCCGAAGCAATGGACTGCCGTAGTGCTTCCAGCTGGTCGGGACTCATGCGGGCAGCTGCCAGTCCGGCGGAAGCAGGCTCGAGAATCCGTCGGACTTCGAACAATTCGAGCACGGAACTGTCCTGATGAAGATCGACGACGAACGCAATCGCCTCGGTCAGAAGGTTCGGCTCGAGGCTGGTGACATAGGTTCCATCACCTCTCCGCACGTCAAGCACCCGGATGAGATCCAGCGCTTTGACCGCTTCACGCAATGAACTGCGGGAGAGGCCCAGACGTTCGCTCAATTCTTTCTCCGGGGGAAGCCGGTCGCCCGCCTTCAACTCTCCCGCAAGGAGCATCTCCTTGATCCGGATGATTGCTTCGTCTGTTACGGCCATGAGCCCATCCTATTGGTCGGATGTCTGCGCCCACCGCGGATGTTTGAAGTCATCGCCATCTTTCAGCCACGTGTCCTGAACGGAACGAAGGAGCCCGAATTGCTTCGGGCTCCTTCCGACGCTGTCCACCTCAGCAGGCAGGTGCTGTCAGTCGCGTTCGATCCAGACTGCACTGTTGGGCTGCAGAGCGTTGTCAGCCACTGCGTCCTCCGCGCTTGCTACCACGACGACGCCGGCAGGCAGTTCGATCGGCTCCTCGCCCATGTTCGCCACCAGCAGCACGGAGCCGTTGGTGAAGGCGACCACTCCGTCCTCAGGACGATGTTCCGCTGCCCACTCCAGAGAACCGCGGCCAAGCTGCCGCGACGAGCGTTCGGACAAGGCCTTACGCACGAGTTCGTATACCGAACCCGACCGGCCTACCTGCTGATCCGCGGCGTACCCGGCGAAGCCCGCAGGCTGGGGCAACCAGGGCGCAGCGCTGCTGCCCTCGGTGGTGGTGAAACCGAAGCCCGGTGCCTCAGCTTTCCAGGGCAGAGGGACCCGGCAGCCGTCCCGGCCGCGCTCCACCCCCTCTGTCCGGAAGAAGGCGGGGTCCTGACGTACGGCGTCGTCAAGGAGGGTGTGCTCAGGCAGGCCGAGCTCGTCTCCCTGGTAGAGGTAGGCCGACCCGGGCAGTGCGAGCATGGTGAGGATTCCCGCCCGGCCGCGGCGCAGGCCGAGCGCCTCATTCGGCTGTTCGTCCTTGGCGCCGACGCCCTTGGGTAGCTGCGTCGGGTCCGCCAGCCCGAAGCGCGTGGTGTGCCGGACGGTGTCATGGTTGGACAGCACCCAGGTGCTGGGTGCTCCGACGTTCCCCGCCTGGGCAAGGGATTCCGTAATGCTCGCGCTCAGGCGCTTGGCGTCCCAGCCTGCGCGCAGGAAGTCGAAATTGAACGCCTGCTGCATTTCATCGGGACGGACGTAGTGGAAGAGCCGTTCGGCCGGTTCAACCCATGCCTCAGCCACGAGCATGCGGTTGCCCGGGTACTCTGCGAGGACCCGGTTCCAGTCCCGGTAGATTGCATGGACGCCTGGCTGGTCGAAGTACGGAGGTGTCGGTTCGGTTGCCGCTGCTTCCTCGGCGGCGTCGGGATTGTGCACATCCCCGACCATGCTTTCGCGGCCTGCCCAGTCCGGGAGTCCCTCGGCCTTGACCAGGCCGTGCGCGACGTCGATGCGGAAGCCGTCTACGCCTCGATCCAGCCAGAATCGCAGGACGGAGATCATTTCCTCGTGAACTTCGGGGTTCTCCCAGTTCAGGTCCGGCTGCTTGGTGTCGAACAGATGCAGATACCACTGGCCGTCCTCGACCCTGGTCCAGGCATTCCCGCCGAAGATGGACTGCCAGTTGTTCGGCGGCAGTTCGCCGTCCTGGCCCCGGCCGTCGCGGAACATATAACGCTCGCGTTCGGGCGACCCCTTCGGTGATCGCAAAGCTTCCTGGAACCACTCGTGCTCATCGGAGGTGTGGTTGGGCACGAGGTCGACGATCACCTTGAGCCCGCGCTCGTGCGCTTCTGCAAGCATCGCGTCAAAATCGGCCAGAGTGCCGAAGCGGGGGTCGACGTCGCGGTAATCCGCGACGTCGTAACCGGCGTCGGCCTGCGGCGAGACATAGAACGGCGACAGCCAGACGGCATTGACGCCAAGATTCTGCAGGTACGGGAGTTTGCTGGTGATGCCGTGCAGGTCACCCATGCCGTCGCCGTTTCCGTCGGCGAAGGAACGCGGATAAATCTGGTAGATGACGGCGTCAGCCCACCAGGCAGTTGCTTCTTTGCCCGGCGCAGGAGCGGCTTGGAGGGACACGTATAACCTTTCGATAAACTCACTGGGCGCAAGACGTAAGCGCTTGCGTAACAGAATCGACCTTACTAGAGTGACAGGCATCACTCAATGGGGCGGTTGAATCTCCGCCTTATTTCTCATTGGAGAGAAGACGCACATGAAGAACAAGAAATCACTGGCCGCCGCAGCATCGGTGGCAACTCTCACTCTTCTGCTCTCGGCCTGCGGTGGCGGTGGCTCGTCTGAAGGTGGCGGCGGCGGTGCGGCCGATGAAGGCCTCGAAGACCGCGGCCCCATCACGTACGTACAGGGCAAGGACAACAGCGGCGTGGTTCGTCCCCTGATCGAGAAGTGGAACGAGGAGCATCCCGACGAGGAAGTGACTTTCAAGGAACAGACCGACGAGGCCGACCAGCAGCACGATGACCTGGTCCAGAACTTCCAGGCACAGAACGCAGACTACGACGTCGTGTCTGTCGATGTCGTCTGGACCGCTGAGTTCGCGGCACAGGGCTGGATCCAGCCGCTCGAGGACGAGATGGCGATCGACACCGAGGGAATGCTGCCGGCGACCGTAGCGTCCGCGACGTACCAGGACACGCTTTACGCAGCTCCCCAGCACTCCGACGGCGGCATCCTTTACTACCGTTCGGACCTCATCGAGGAACCCCCCACCACGTGGGACGAGATGATGGAGATGTGCTCCATCGCTGAAGAGAACGACATGGGCTGCTATGCGGGCCAGTTCGCGCAGTACGAGGGCCTCACCGTCAACGCTTCCGAAGCCATCAACGGCGCCGGCGGCACCGTGATCAACGAGGCAGGCGAGCCCACACTGGACACCCCGGAGGCAAAGGCCGGCCTGGAGAACCTCGTATCCGCCTTCGAATCCGGCAACATCCCGCAGGAGGCGATTACGTATACCGAGGAAGAAGGACGCATTGCGTTCCAGGAAGGGAACCTGCTCTTCCACCGCAACTGGCCTTACGTATACAACCTCGCCACCACTGAGGAATCGTCCCAGGTCAAGGACTCACTCGGCATGGCTCCCCTTCCGGGCGCCGACGGCTCGGGTGCATCCTCGCTGGGCGGTCACAGCCTCGCCATCAGCGTCTACTCGGACAACAAGGCAACCGCACGTGACTTCCTCGAGTTCATCACCCAGGAAGAGCAGCAGCGTTTCTACGTGACTCAGGGCTCGCTCGCCCCGGTTCTGGAGAGCCTGTACGAAGATCCCGAGCTCGTCGAACAGCTGCCGTACCTGCCCGTCCTGAGGGAATCCATCGAGACTGCTGTTCCCCGTCCCGTGACGCCGTTCTACCCCGCGGTCACCACCGCGATCCAGGAGAATGCCTACGCGGCACTGCAAGGCCAGAAGACCGTTGATCAGGCGTTGACCGACATGGCTGCGTCGATCAGCCAGGCCGGGTCCTAACCACACCATTCGGTGGTGGGAGCGCGCGGCGTTCCCACCACCGGCACCTGCTTGCTCTCACCGGCGTCGTTGCCGGTATCGAAAGGACGGGTCATGGCCACACGTCTGGCAGTGCCACCCAAGGGTAAAAAGGACCCCAATTCAAAGCTTCACCACCAGGCGGCGGAGAGCGCCGACCGTCGGGCGGCTGCGAAGAATAAATGGGCGTCCATTCTGATTGCGCCGACTCTGATCCTGCTGGGGATTGTGATCGTTTATCCCATTATCAGCGGCATCGTCATGTCGTTCCAGAATGATTCGGGGCTGGACCCGGACACCGGGCTTTTCACTGATGGCGGATTCGCAGGCTTCGGCAACTACACCGGTTGGATCCTCCAGCAGTGTCCGGCACCCGGCGGGGGCACCGTCGCCTGCCCGCCCGGGACCCTCGAATCGCAGTTCTGGAACGCAACCGGCATCACGTTCTTCTTCGCCGCCGTCACAGTCACCCTCGAGACCATCATCGGCTTCTGGATGGCACTGATCATGGCACGCACGTTCAGGGGTCGCGGGTTGGTTCGCGCAGCTGTGCTGGTGCCGTGGGCAATCCCGACCGCGGTCACCGCGAAGCTCTGGTTCTTCATCTTTGCCTTCCAGGGCATCGCGAATGAACTGTTCAATACGTCGATTCTCTGGACGGGGTCCGAGTGGCCCGCCAAGTGGGCCATCATCATTGCGGACGTCTGGAAGACCACTCCGTTCATGGCCCTCCTCATCCTCGCCGGCCTGCAGATGATCCCGGGGGATGTCTACGAAGCTGCCAAGGTTGACGGTGCCAGCACTTGGCAGCGCTTCCGCTACATCACGCTGCCGCTGGTGAAGCCGGCGCTGATGGTGGCTGTCCTGTTCCGTGTTCTCGACGCCCTGCGCATGTACGACCTGCCGGCGATCCTCACCGGCGGCGCGAACGGCACCACCACCCTTTCCATCCTGGTGGTGAACCAGATCCGGCAAGGCTTCAACAGCGCGGCGGCTCTATCGACGTTGACGTTCATCATCATCTTCATCGTGGCGTTCATCTTCGTCAGATTCCTCGGAGCCAATGTCTCCGAGGGCTCCGGAGTGATCAAGAAGGCGAAGGTCATCAAATGACACAGGCAGTAGCAACCTCCTCCGGCCGCCCGACCGAGTCGACGCCGGGCCGCCGCGCAGCTGCTTCGCGCGAGCGGTGGGCGTCCATCCGGACGTACATCAGTGCAGCGATCATCGTTACCTGGTGTCTGCTTCCGTTCTACTGGATGATCATCACTGCGTTCCGTGATGTGGCCTTCACCTACGACACGGCGTTCTATCCGACCCACGTCACGTTGGACAACTTCCGCACCGCATTCGCAACGGATGCGGGCAACAACTTCACGTTGGCGTTGTTCAACAGCTTCTTCATTGGAGCAACCACCACCCTGATCGCGCTTGTGGTCGGAGTGTTTGCCGCCTATGCCCTGGCCAGGATCGACTTCAAGTTCAAGTTCGTCATCCTTGGAGTCATCCTGGGCGCGTCAATGTTCCCGGGCGTCGCTCTGATTACTCCGCTGTTCCAGCTGTTCACGGACATCGGGTGGATCGGCTCCTACCAGGCGCTGATCATCCCCAACATCTCGTTCGTCCTGCCGCTCACGGTCTACACGTTGACGGCGTTCTTCCGTGAGATGCCGTGGGAACTGGAGGAAGCCGCCAGGATCGATGGCTGCACACCGGGTCAGGCCTTCCGGAAGGTGATCATGCCGCTTGCGGCACCGGCGGTATTCACGACGGCGATCCTTGCCTTCATCTCCGCCTGGAACGAATTCCTGATCGCGAGCCAGCTGTCCAGTGATGCGACGGCACCGGTGACGGTTGCCATCGCGTCCTTCGCGGGCAGCCAGCCGCAGCAGGAACCGTACACCGCGGTGATGGCCGCGGGCACCATTGTCACCATCCCCTTGGTCCTGCTGGTCCTGATCCTGCAGAAGCGCATTGTTGCCGGCCTGACCGCCGGCGCGGTGAAGTAACGCGTCGATCATGACCAATAGACGCAAAGAGCGATTGGCGGAGAACCTCGATATCCTGATTGGGTTTCTGGGGTTCTTCGCCGTCGTGCTGGTGGTTGTCATCATCGCCATCCAGCTCCGGGGAGACAACGCCGCCATGTGGTCGGTCCTGTTGCTGGCAATCGTTCTTGGGATGTGGGGCCTGTACAAGGTCCGGCAGCGCGAGTAGCTGCCGCCCGGACAGCGCGGTCGCCGTCGCCTTAGATCAAGGCACTAGAGAAAGAGGTTGCACCCCGTGGTCATCATCGAGGATGTTGCCGTAGCCACGGGCGTTTCCACGGCCACGGTTTCCCGCGCCCTACGCGGCCTGACGGGTGTGTCGGCCGGAACACGTGCCCGCGTCCTCAGGGCTGCGAAGGATCTGGGGTACGTGCCGTCGTCGGCTGCTTCCGGGTTGGCTTCCGGCCGCACAATGGCCATGGGAGTACTGCTGCCGCTCATTGAACGCTGGTACTTTTCGGCGGTCCTCGAGGGAGTCGACCGGCAGCTCCGCGCAGCCGGTTATGACCTCATCGTGTTCAGCCTGGGCGGCACCGGGACCAACCGGGAGAGGGTCTTTCACCGCTCGATCCTGCGGAAGCGGATCGATGCCCTGCTGGTGATGTGCATGGAGCTCACCGAAGATGAACACCGCTCCCTGAAGGAGCTTGAGTCTCCAACGATCGTCGTAGGCGGGTCCGTGCAGGGGGTCCGGCACGTCAGTATCGACGACGCCGCCGCGGTGCGCGACGCCGTCGAGCACCTTGTCTCGCTCGGCCACACCCGCATTGGTCACGTCCGGGGCGGGGGCTCCTACGGGCTCTACTTCGAGGTGCCGCGCATCCGCGAGGAGTCCTATGTCGCCACCATGGTTGCCCATGACCTGCCGGTGCGGGACGAGTGGTCTGTCTTCGGCGACTTCCGCTTCAGCGAAGCGAAGCTGGCAGTCAAGCACATGCTGTCCACGGTGAAGGAGCGGCCCACCGCGCTCTTTTGCTCCTCGGATGAGATGGCGTTCGGTGCGTTGCTTGCCGCCTCGGAGCTCGGCATCCGCGTACCGCATGAGCTGTCCATCGTGGGGATTGACGACCATGAGTTCGCTGAGCCCATGGGCCTGACGACCGTTCGTCAGATGCCCGAGGAGCAGGGTGCGTTTGCCGTGGACCTCCTGCTGGGTGAATTGGAGGGGGAGACGCCGCTCCGCACGCCTCCTGTGCAGCCGCACGAGCTGGTGGAACGCTCCTCAACAGGCCCCGTGCCCCGGTAGCCTCACCCGGTCGCTACGCTGGTACGCATGGCTACCGAACTCCTCTACCTTGACGATTTCGACGTGTTGACCGCTCCCGCCGCAGTGACGGCGGTGACCGCGCTCGACGACGGCCGAACGGACGTCGAACTCGACCGTACCTGCTTTTATCCGCGAGGCGGCGGACAGGATTGGGACACCGGAATCATCCGCGCCGGAGACTCCGTGTTTACGGTGGAGGAAGTGCGCCTGGACGAGCACGGGGTGGTCCACCACCTCGGGCGGGGTACCGTGCCGGAGGGCGCCGGCGTCGTGCTTGAGGTGGATGCCCACCGCAGGGCAGTGAACACGCGGCTTCACTCGGCTGGCCACATCGTCGACCTCGCCGTGGAGCGGCTGGGTTTGCCCTGGGTTCCTGGGAGAGGCGCGCATTATCCGCACATGTCCTTCGTCGAGTACAACGGGGAGGTGCCGGGGGACGCGGAGCAAACACGCCGGCAGATCGAAGCCGAGGTCGCACAGGTCATCGGCGAGGGCAGCACCAACGAGATCCGCTTCATGCCTGTGGCGGAAATGGCGGAATACTGCCGGCACGTGCCGGAGAATATCCCGACCAACAAGCCAGCGCGGATCGTACTCTACAACCGGACCTTCGGAGTGCCCTGCGGCGGCACTCACGTGCGGGACGTTGCCGACGTCGGGACGTTGAGCATCACCAAGATCAAGTCGAAAAAGGGCGTCACGAAGGTGTCGTACGCGGTTGACGGCGTGAATTAGGCAGTTGGCCCGGAGGGCGCAGAGTCGCGGTCCCGGCGGAGGCCCCTGCCCGGCCGGGCCCTACCTGGTCAGGAAATTCGAGACCCGGTCAGGAGGCGCGGGCGAGCTGCCGGATGGGAACCCACCGTGAGGCCAGACGCCGGTACGCCGCGGCCGCCCCCGTCATATCCGCCTCGGCGAGGCACTCGATGCCCATCCGAACGTCCATGGGCGACTCGTCGGGGAACACGAGATCCGCTACCGGGCCGTAGTCCAATTCGACGACGGCGTCACGGCGGAAGGTCTCCAGCCACTCGGTGATCTCGGTCAACTCCTCGAGGAGGTCGAGTTCCGGTGCGGCAATGGCAAGGTTGGCTACCGCCCGCCGGGCACGGTCGATGCACTCGCTGATGGTCACGGATACCCGGACTGTGTGGACCTCGCCGTCGTCGTCAACGACCTCGGTGAGGTCGTCCTCGTGAATGAGGACAAACCAGGCGAAGGGCACGCCCCACGTTGCGGATCGGGTATGCAGCTTGGCCGTGGACGCGGCCAGGGTCTCCGGATCCAGCCTGGCTTGGTGGGCCTCGCGCGCTACTTCGGGAAGAAGCACGTCCATCAGGGGCCCCCGAATGGTCTGCTCAAGGGACTCCGCGGCAAGGTAGGTGCGCACGGCCAACTGATTCGGGCAGTAGAACGGCGCCGTAGTCCCGTTGCTGCGGGGGAAGTGGAGAACCCTTACGAGGTCCTGGGTATGGTGCGGGAAGGGGTCGGAGACCACCCGGGTGATGCGCCGCATCGCGTCGAGGCGGTCCATGGCCTCGGTGGTCCGGCGCTCGCGGGTCCGCTGTTCGAGGATGGCAAGCTGCTGGGCATCGCTGAAGGCATCAAGCGGTTCATAGATCCGCAGGAAGGATACGTAGGGGAAGCTTCGCCCCGTGCCCGGCACATGAGCCATGGGTCAGGTCAGCTCCACGATGACGGGCGCATGATCCGACGCGCCTTTGCCCTTGCGTTCCTCACGGTCAATCGATGCCCCGCTGACACGCTGGGCGAGAGCGGGCGATGCCAGGACAAAGTCGATGCGCATGCCCATACGCTTCGGGAAACTTAGCTGCTTGTAGTCCCAGTAGGTGTACACGCCCGGTCCGGGGGTGTGGGGACGAACGACGTCGGTGAAGCCGGAGTCCTCGAAGGCATGGAACGCAGCACGCTCGGGAGGGCTGACGTGGGTGTAGCCGTTATTCAGGAACAGGTCGATATCCCAGACATCCTCATCCTGCGGCGCGATGTTCCAGTCACCCGTCAGCGCCACCTGGGCCGTGGGGTCCTGTTCCAGTAAACCAACAGCGTGTTTTCGCAACAGTTCGAGCCACTCGATCTTGTAGGCCATGTGCGGATCTCCCAACGCGCGGCCGTTCGGGACGTAGAGGCTCCACACCCGAACGCCCCCGCACGTGGCGCCGATCGCGCGGGCTTCCTGGATGGGATCGGCGTCTTTCCCGAACACGGGCTGTCCCGGGAAAGTGCGCTCAACATCGGAGAGCCCAACGCGGGACGCGATGGCAACGCCGTTCCACTGGCTCAGACCGAAGTGGGCCACCTCGTAGCCGCTCTTCTCGAACATGTCCCACGGGAAGTTGTCGTCCTTGCACTTGGTTTCCTGGATGGCAAGGACGTCCACATCGGATCGGTCGAGCCAAGCTTCCACACGGTCGGCACGGGCTCGCAGGGAATTGACGTTCCAGGTCGCAATCTTCACAGTGGCTACGTTACCCAATCGGCCGGTGTTGCTTGGTACCCGGTCCTTGAGTTGCGCCCACTCGCGGCGGGCGTCCGCCCATAACGACTACGGCTTAGCGCGCCACCACGAATCATGGATGGACACGGGAACGGTGCGCTTGTGCCGGGTCAGCAGGTAGCGGCGCTCGATGGACTGCGCTGCCTCATCTGCGACGTCGCGGCCTTCAAGGTAGTCGTCGATCTGCTCGTAGGTGAGACCGAGCTCATGCTCATCGGTCTGACCCGGGTTCTCGTCGAGGAGATCCGCGGTAGGGATCTTGTTGCAGAGGCGTTCCTCCGCGCCGAGCTCCTTGAGGAGCTGGCGGTTCTGCCGCTTGTTCAGGCCGAACAGGGGCAGGATGTCCGCACCGCCGTCGCCGTACTTGGTGAAGAAACCGGTGACTGACTCGGCGCCGTGATCCGTGCCGATGACCAGCAGGTTGTCATCTCCGGCCAGGGCGTACTGCGCCACCATCCGGACGCGCGCCTTCACGTTGCCTTTGTTGAAGTCGGACATTTCGTTGCCGGCAGCACCGGCGAAGCCCGCCTGGAAACCGTCGACGGCGGGAGCGACGTTGTAGACGACGGAACGGTCAGGCGAGATGAAGGCCAGAGCGGCCTGCGCGTCTTCCTCGTCATGCTGCACGTTGTAGGGCAGGCGCGCAGCGACGAAGGTGGCGTCAACGCCGTCGGCCCGCAACTCATCCGTGGCCAGCTGCGCCAGTTTGCCCGCAAGCGTGGAGTCCAGCCCACCGCTGATTCCGAGCACGAAGCCCTTGGTCCCCGTGGCACGCACATAGTCCTTCAGGAAGTCCACCCTGCGGCGGATCTCCTCTGCAGGGTCGATGGAGGGGCGTACGCCCATTTCGTCAATGATTTTCGCCTGGAGTTCACGCATGGGGACAGGTTACTAAGCTTTTGTTGCCTATCTGTTGCCCGAATCGCATCAGGCAGCAGATAGGCACCAAAGTCTGCTCGGACTACTGCTTGAACGCAGCGTCGAAAGACAACGACGACGGCGCGAAGTCGAACTTCTTCAGAAACGCCAACGCCTCGGGTGCCCCGTCGAGGCGATCCATACCGGCGTCTTCCCACTCAACGGAGACGGGACCGTCATAGCCGATCGCGTTGAGCGCACGGAAGCTGTCTTCCCAGGGCACATCACCCCGGCCGGTCGAGACAAAGTCCCAGCCGCGGCGCGGATCACCCCACGGCAGGTGCGAGGAGAGGATGCCGTTACGGCCACCGCCCATGCGCATCTTCGTGTCCTTGCAGTCCACGTGGTAGATCCGGTCAGCGAAGTCGGAGATGAAGGCCACGGGGTCGATTTGCTGCCACATGAAGTGGCTGGGGTCCCAGTTGAGGCCGAAAGCGGGCCGGTTGCCGACCGCTTCGAGCGTGCGGCGGGTGGACCAGTAGTCGTAGGCGATCTCCGACGGATGCACCTCGTGGGCGAAGCGCACGCCGCACTCGTCGAAGACGTCGAGGATAGGGTTCCAGCGGTCAGCGAAGTCCTGGTAACCGGCGTCGATCACGTCTTGGCTGACCGGCGGGAACATCGCTACATACTGCCAGATGGACGAGCCGGTGAAGCCGACAACGGTCTTCACGCCGAGCTTCTGGGCGAGCTTCGCCGTAAGCTTCATCTCCTCCGCGGCGCGCTGCCGGACGCCCTCGGGATCACCGTCACCCCAGACTTTGGGGCCGACGATCGCCTCGTGGCGGAAGTCGATCGGGTTGTCGCAGACAGCCTGACCCTTGAGGTGGTTGGAGATGGTCCACACCTTCAGGTTGTTGCGCTTGAGGATGTCGAGCCGCTCCTGGATGTAATCGTCATCATCCCAGCGCCAGGCATCGAGGTGATCACCGGAAACCGCGATTTCCAGGCCGTCATAGCCCCACTGGCCGGCGAGCTCGGCGACCTTTTCGAACGGCAGATCCGCCCACTGGCCGGTGAACAGAGTGTAATTGCGTGCCATAGATATCTCCTTTGATTGAGGGGTCGAAAAGCGCGTGGTCAGGAAAGGGTCCGGGCAGTGGGGTCCCAGCCCTCGGGCAGCGGCTCTGCTGCCGCCGCGGAGCTGGCGATGTCAACGAAGGAGCGGGTCTCGACTGACTCGGCGATCGAGGCCATGACGTCCAGCACGTGGAACGCGGTGGCGCCCTGTGCTCGGTGCGGCGCGCCGGCGCGGATGGAACGTGCCATGTCCAGCACGCCGACGCCCCGCCCGAAGGTGGAACCCGCCGCCGGGAAGGTCTCCCACTCCTCGGCGCCGTGGCGGTGAAGCCGGATCTCACCGTCGAATCTGTTCGGGTCCGGGAAGGCGATGGTGGCTTCCGATCCCGTGATCTCCACAAAACCGTGCCGGGGAAGCGGCGAATCGAAACTGAAGTTGCTGGTGGAGGAGGCGCCGTTCTCGAACTGGACGAGGGCGCTGACGTGGGTCGGGACGGTGACCTCAAACTCCTCGCCCGCGCGCGGACCGGAACCGATCACCCGCGTCTCACGCGAGCGGGATCCGAGCGCCGCGACGGTTTGCGCCGCACCGAAAGTCTGAATCAGGGTGGTCAGGTAATAGGGGCCCATGTCGAACAGGGGACCGGCGCCTTCCTGGAACAGGAATGCCGGGTTGGGATGCCAGGCTTCGGGGCCGGGCGACTGCATCAGGGTCAGCGCCGTCAGCGGCACGCCGATGTCGCCGCGCTGAATCATGCGCAGGCCGGTCTGCAGACCAGCACCCAGGAAAGTGTCAGGCGCGCACCCCAGGTGGAGGCCGGCGTCGGACGCGGCGTCCAGGAGGGACTGCCCCGACTCACGGTCAAGGGAAAACGGCTTTTCACTCCAGACATGCTTGCCGGCTGCGACCGCGTCGAGGGCAACCGGAACATGGGCGGCCGGCGTCGTGAGGTTGACGATGATCTCGACATCGGGGTGCTGCAGCGCATCCTCGACCGTCCCGAAGGCTGCGACGCCGAACTCGTCCGCGCGGGCGCTTGCCGCCTCGGGGAAGAGGTCCGCCACAATGTGGACCTGCACGTCAGGGAACGCAGTGAGGTTGGTGAGGTACTCCTTGCTGATCACACCGGCACCGATGATACCGACGCCTACCGGGCCGCTCATGCTCCACCCTTCCCGAAGTCGTGCTGCAGGAAGCGCAGACTGTCCTCGAGGGCACGGAAGAGGTCACCGGCAGAGTCATCCAGTTCGACGACGCCGACCTCCACCGACCCGGCTGCCTCCAGGACAGCGGGGATGTTCATCCGGCCGGAACCAACCGCCACCTGGGACTTGTTATCCCTGTCCACTTGGCCGTCCTTGATATGGATGAACCGAACCCGGTCGCCCAGTTTTGAGAGCAGCTCAGCAGGGTCCTGTCCGCCGACAGCCACCCAGTAGGTGTCCACTTCGAGTACGACGGCGGGATCCAGTGCCTCCGCGAGGACCTCCAGTCCGGTGCGCCCGCCGAAGTCGGTTTCCAACTCCCACCAGTGGTTGTGATAGCCCACCGAGATGCCGTATTCGGCACCCAGGCCCGCCGTTTCGTTGAGTGCCTCCGCGGTCCGGACGACCGACTCCTCCGTGGTCCAGCGAACCGGGTCCACCATGGGTTCGATGACGGTTCCGATGCCCAGCGTGCGGGCGGCCTCGAAAATGAGGTCGCGATCGCCGTCGAGCAGGGGAGCGTGGCCCGTTGGCGCGCTTACCCCGTGGCGAGACAAAGCCGTCTGCAGTGCGTCGGTGTTGGCTGCGAAATTGTATGGCTCGACCCGTTCGAACCCCATTGACGCGAGCCGGCCGATGGTGCCGTCCAGGTCGGTTTCCAGGGCTTCGCGGACTGTATACAGCTGTACTGACAGGGGAGGAACGGGCATATCGGATCCTTTCGCTGGCTGACGCAGGCCGGATGAACGCCTGTACTAGATAGTTTTAGTCCAGATGCTGTCCGCTTCGGCGCTGCGCTCGACACCGTTGAGCACTTTCTGCACCTGCAGGCCGTCAGCGAAGGACGGTTCAGGCTGGCGCTTCTCGGCGATGGCTTCAACGAAGTCCTTTGCCTGGTGGGTGAAGCCGTGCTCGTAGCCCAGGGCGTGGCCGGTGGGCCACCACGCGGACAGGTAGGGGTGCGCAGGTTCAGTGACCATGATGTTGGTGAAGCCCTGTCGGGTGTCCGGGGCCGTTGCATCGTAGAAACCGAGGGAGTTGAGGTTCTCAAGGTCGAAGGAGACGGCGCCGGTGGAGCCGGCCACTTCAATGCGCAACGCGTTCTTCCGGCCGGTGGACATGCGGGTCGCCTCGAACGAGCCGACTGCTCCGCCGTCGAAGCGGCCGCTGAACAGCGCGAGGTCGTCCACGGTGACCTTGCCGCGGCCGTCGGTGGCGGTGCCGGCCAACCCCGAGGCCTCTCCGAGCAGGGGCCGCTCGTGCACAAAGGTGTTCAGGATGCCGCTGACGCCGGTGATCTTCTGGCCGGTGATGAACTGTGCGAGGTCGACGGCGTGGGCGCCGAGATCGCCCAGAGCTCCCGAACCGGCGGAATCCTTCTGCAGGCGCCAGGTCAACGGCGCCTGATCGTCAACCAGCCAGTCCTGCAGGTAGTTGGCACGGACCTGGCGCACTTCGCCGATCGCGCCGGACTGCACCAGGTCCCGTGCGAAGGCCGCCGCGGGCACCCGCCGGTAGGTGAAGCCGACCATGGCGAAAACGTCCTTGCCGGCACGATCGGCAGCGGCAGCCATTGCCTCAGCCTCTTCTAGGGTGTTCGCGAGCGGCTTCTCACACAGGACATGCTTGCCTGCTTCGAGGGCTGCGATGGCGATCTCGGCGTGCGAGCCGCCGGGAGTGACAATGTCGATGACGTCGATGTCGTCGCGGGCGATGGCCGCACGCCAATCGGTGTCGGTGGATTCCCAACCCCATTTTCGAGCCGATGCCTCCACTCCCTGAGCGTTGCGCCCCACGAGGAGAGTCATCTCCGGCTGGGACGGCAGGTCGTAGAACCGCGGTGCAACCCGCCATCCCTGTGAATGGGCAGCCCCCATGAATCCGTGTCCGATCAGGGCGACCTTCAGGGGTGGTACGTCGTTCAGCATGTTTCCTCTTTATCCGGCGGCAGATGTAAAAACAGGTGGATCGAGGTGGGGTGCTCTTGCCAGCGACAGAGCACCCCACCTCTCACGGTTCTACGACTCGAAGGCCGTCGGCAGGTACTGCTCAACGTTCTCGCTGGTGACAACCGGCGCGTTCAGAACGATGCGCTTGGGAACTTCAACCTCAACGAGATCGCTCATGGCCTTGTTCTGGGCGATGAGGCGGGCGAGGCGGATGCCGTCAGCTGCCTGGGTGGAGGGGTAGATGACCGTAGCTTCGAGGACGCTTTCCCCGGCCTCGATTTCGCGCATGGCGTTGGCCGAACCGGCGCCGCCGACCATGATGAATTCATCGCGGCCCGCATTGTCGATGGCGGCGAGAACGCCGATGCCCTGATCGTCGTCATGGTTCCAGAGGGCGTCGATCTGCGGTGCGGCGGAGAGCAGCTGGGAGGTTGCTGCCTCACCGCCCTGGACGGTGAAGTCAGCTGCAACGCGGTTGTCCACGTCGAGGCCGCATGATTCCAGTGCGTCCGCGAAACCACGGCTGCGGTCCTGCGTCAGCGGCAGGGAATCGATTCCCGCAACCTCGGCGACGACTGCGTCTTCGTTGCCGTCAAGCTGCTCGCAGATGTAGGTGCCGGCGCTCACACCCATGCCGTAGTTGTCGCCGAGGATCGTGGTGCGTGCGGCGAACGGGCTGGAGAATTCGCGGTCGACGTTGATGACGGGAATACCGGCTTCCATGGCCTGGATGGCGACCTCGGTCAGCGCTGCGCCGTCGGTCGGCAGCAGGACGATGGCATCCACGCCGTCGTTGATGAACTGCTCGACCTGGCTGATCTGCAGGTTCGCATCATTGGTTCCCTCGGCGACGCGAAGGTCGATGTCACCGTACTTCTCCGCCTCAGCCGTAGCGGCAGAGTTGATGGCTCCGAGCCAGCCGTGGTCGGCCGCGGGGCCCGAGAAGCCGATTACTACGGTGTCGCCTTCAGCCTGGTTGCCTTCAACGGATGCGTTGGTGGGCTGGGTGTTGGTTCCCTCGGCCCCCGCTGTACACCCGGTAACAAGGGCACCGACTGCAAGAAAGGCACCGGTGGTGACGAGCATCTTCCGGCCCGTACGAACAGCAAGCATGTGTATCTCCTCAGTGAGTTAGGTGCGTCTTCGCAAGAGTGCGGATGCCTCTGATGCCAGCCTCTTTGCGTGACTGCAATCACAATAACAGAAGTTTGAAAGAAATCGACGACTTTATACCGATCACCGACATAATGTGTTAGCTTCGTCTCATGTTCGAAGAAGATCACCTCCAGCCGTTGCTCGAAGTTCGGGGAATCACCAAGCAATTTGCTGGTGTTCAGGCGCTCAAGGGCGTCGACCTGCAGGTACTTCCGGGAGAAGTGCACTGCGTTATGGGCCAGAACGGGGCCGGCAAATCCACGCTCATCAAGACGCTCTCCGGAGTGCATCAGCCCGACAGCGGAGAAATCCGGTGGGAGGGTGAGCCTATTTCCCTTCCGGGTCCCACCGCCGCCCTCGACCTCGGCATCGCAACCATGTATCAGGAACTCGACGTCGTGGACGGGCTGTCCGTCGCGGAGAACATCTTCCTCGGGCACGAACGTGCCAGTGGAGGCGTGCTGCACGTCAAGAAGACCAATGCGGTTGCCCGTACGCTGCTGAAGCGTCTCGGCCACGGCAGTCTTTCGCCGTCCACCGAGGTCGGCACTCTCTCCGCCGCGAACAAGCAGATCGTGAGCATGGCCCGGGCGCTGTCCCGGGACACGAAGATGATCATCATGGACGAGCCCAGTGCCATCCTGGACTCGGGTGAGGTCGCGAACCTGTTCCGCGTGGTCAGGGAGCTCACCGCCCAGGGCATCGCCGTCGTGTACATCTCTCATCGCCTCGAGGAGATCCGCCAGATCGGTGACCGCATCTCGGTCATCAAGGACGGACGCAGCACAGCCAACGGGCTGAGCGTCACCGATACGTCGAAGGCGGAACTCATTCGCCTGATGACCGGTCGCGACGTCGCAAACGTCTTCCCTGAGCCCACACCCATAGCCCCGGACGCCCCGGTGGTCCTGGAAGTGGACAACCTCGAGCTCGCCGGGCACTTCGATCCGGTCAGTTTCACAGTGCGGGCCGGGGAGATCCTCGGGTTCGCCGGCCTGGTGGGATCGAAGCGGTCCGAAATCCTCGAGACGATCTACGGTGCCCGCAAGGCGTCCTCAGGCAAGGTGTCCGTAAAAGGCAAGGTGCTGCGTCCCGGATCCGTTCCTGCCGCAGTGAACGCCGGAATCGGGCTTTCACCCGAGGAACGGAAGAGCCAGGGCCTGATCCTCGATGAGCCGATCTTCAAGAACGTAACGCTCTCGACCTTCGAGCGGTTCGCCCGCGGAGGGCACCTCAACGAACGCTCCGAACGGGAGGCAGCCCGCGAGCAGATTGCTGCGCTCGAGCTGCGTCCGGCCGATCCGGACCGTCCGGCCCGGACCCTATCCGGCGGAAATCAACAAAAGATTCTTCTGGCCCGCTGGCTGGTGCACGGAACTCCGGTCCTGCTGCTGGATGAACCAACCCGCGGCGTCGACGTCGGAGCGCGCGCTGAGATTTACGCCCTCATCCGCAGACTGGCGGCAGCCGGGACTGCAATCATCGTCGTCTCCAGTGAAATCGAGGAAGTGCTCGGCCTCGCTGACAACGTCCTCGTGATCGATGACGGCACAGTACTCACCAACATCAAAGCAAGCGACATAGACGAGCACGGCGTGCTCGACCTCGTCATGAAGGGAAGTGCCGCGTGAGCGAGCAGAAAACCAAGGTGGCTGAACCGCGCGTGGATGCGCCGGCTGACCACAGTACCCCCGCAACCAACCCCTTCCAGAACTTCCTCAAGGGATCCGCGGGACGCAACCTGGGCCTGGTCATCGCGCTTGTGCTGCTCCTCGTGGTGGGCGCGGTCACCAGTGGTGACCGGTTCCTGAACCTCGAGAACATGCTCACCATCCTGCGGTACGCCTCGATCATCGGCGTCGTGAGCATCGGCGTCACGTTTGTCATCACCGCCGGCGGTATCGACCTCTCTGTCGGTTCCGTCCTGGGCCTTACGACCGTGGTGGCCAGCCTTACCAGCGTGCAGTTGGCAGCAACCCAGTCTTCCTGGATCCTCATGGTGGTCGTGGCCCTTGGAGTCGGCGCCCTTGCGGGGCTTATCAACGGGTTGGTGGTCGCCTACGGCAACGTCGTCTCCTTCATTGCCACCCTGGCCATGCTCGTCGGAGCCCGTGGACTCGCCGAATTGATCTCCGGCCGCAGCACGCAGATCGTGAACAACCGCGACTTCCTGCAGGTCCTGCGTGCTGATTTCCTTGGTGTTTCAGTCCTGATCTGGATCTTCGTGATCGTGGCAGTGGCGGGCTGGTTCCTCCTGAACCGCACCACCTTCGGCCGCCGCACCGTGGCCATCGGTGGAAACCTCGAAGCCGCACGGCTGGCTGGCATCAAGGTCAAGCGCCACATGGTTTCCCTTTACGTTCTTGCGGGCGTGACGGCCGGCATCGGCGGTGTCATGTTCCTCGGGCGAACTACTGCCGGTACGTCCACCCACGGCCTGCTCCTCGAACTCGATGTGATCGCCGCCGTCGTTGTCGGTGGAACCCTGCTCATCGGCGGACGCGGAACCATCATGGGAACGGTCCTGGGTGTGCTGATCTTCAGTACTTTGGTCAACGTCTTCACCCAGAACAACCTGGACACCTCCGTTCAGGCGCTCGCCAGGGGCCTGATCCTCGTGGTTGCTGTTCTCCTGCAGCAGCGTTTCGCGACCCGTGGCGGCCGGACACGAAAGGCGAAACTCAAGCCGGCGAAGGTCTAGCCGAACCAAGGCACAGTACCCCCCGGTTCCCGGACTCCGGGAGCCGGGGGAACAGCACCGGAGGGCAGGCAGTGAATTCTGTAAATGTGGATCATGCGCTGCACGGCGACGAGGACCTCGACCTGGTCGAGGACGTGCTGCAGGACTTCTTCGCGGAGGCCAAACTGCGCGCCGTTTCGGTCAACGTGACCTACCTCGGCCTCTGGGAGGCCCTGGAGCGGGCAGCCGCGGGCGGCAAGCGTTCCCGCCCACGGCTGGTTCTGCTCGCCTACCGGCAGCTCGGCGGAACCGATGCCGCCAGTGCTGCCCGGCTCGCCGCATCCTATGAGCTCCTGCACAGCGCTCTCATCATTCACGACGACGTCATCGACCGCGATTTCGTGCGGCGGGGCAGCCCCAATGTGTCCGGGCACTATCGGAACCGGGCGCTGCGGGCAGGCTCTTGCGCTTCCGCCGCCGAGCATGCGGGGGTGTCGGCCGGGGTGCTCGCCGGAGACCTCGCCCTTTCCGGCGCCTTCCGTTTGTTGAGGTCCCTGGAAGTGCCGGACGCGAAGCGCCGGCGCCTCAACGAGATTCTCGACGACGCAATCTTCTCCTCCGTGGGCGGGGAGGTCTTGGACATCGAGTTCAGCCGGACGCCCGAGATGCCGCCGCTCGAGGACATCACCAAGACGGCCCATCAAAAAACGTCGGTGTACTCATTCGAGGCACCGCTGCACGCAGGCGCCGTGCTCGCGGGTGCCGCCGAGTCAGTGGTGGCGGCCCTTACCTCTTTCGGGCGTTATGCGGGAATCGCCTACCAGGTCGCCGACGACGTTCTCGGCGTCTTCGGCACCGAAAGTCGCACGGGAAAGACGACCTGGGGCGACCTCCGGGAGGGCAAGCGGACTGCCCTGCTGTCTTATGCCGCCACCAGGCCGGAATGGAATAGCATCGCTTCCCTCATCGGGTCCCGCGACATGACAGCGGCGAAAGCGCAGTACGTCCGGTCTGTGCTCGTGACCTGCGGTGCCAAGGACTATGCCGTCAACCTGGCCACCGAAAACGCACACCGCGCTGTGGCGCAGCTTGAATCCGACGGGGTGCCGCCGTCCCTGCGCAACAGCCTCGAACGCCTCCTCTTCTCGGTCATTTCGGACGTCACTTCGCATTAGCCGCGTCGGCACCGGTCTTCTTTCACGGATCGTGCGCTTTCTGCCGTTATCATGAGGGTACAAATCCGGCACCAAGGCAAGCTGCCAGGAAGGACCTGAACCGGGGTGGAAGGGAAGACGTCGGCGCCTGCCATGGTGCTCTCCCTCAGCCGTTCAGTTCCAGGCGCGATTGCAGCCGGACAAGTTGCCCGAACATGACCGCACCACCGCAGGACGAACGAATCCGGCGCTCCGTCGCGGGCACCAACCTAGGCAACAACCGCGACTCGACCCGGCAGCATAACCTGTCCACGGTGCTGCGGCTTGTGCATTCCATGGCTGGTGTCTCCCGCGCACAACTCACCCGAGCCACCGGGCTGAACAGGTCCACCATCGGCGCTCTGGTCGGTGAGCTCGTCCAGCTCGGCCTCGTCGTCGAAAGCGATCTGGACCAGGCCCAGCAGCACGGTCGTCCAAGCATCATGATCGAGCCGAGTCCCTCAGCGCTGGCCCTGGCCGTCAATCCTGACATCGACGTCGTGAGCGTCGCGCTTGTCTCCCTCGGCGGCCACATCGTCAATCCGGTCCGATTCCATACCGTCAGAGCACCGTCCGTTCCCGAGGTCGTGAATATCGTCAGCGCGATCTATTCCGGCATGCGCACCTCTCTGCCGGTGGGCCACCGGATCATGGGGGTGGGGCTCGCCATTCCGGGTCTGGTGGATCCCGGAGACGGCACCGTGATCGAAGCTCCGCACCTCGGCTGGCGCGACCAGCCGCTCGCTGCCCTCCTCAGCGACACTCTGAAACTTCCGGTGATTGCTGCCAATGACGCCGTCGTCGGAGCGCGCGCCCAGGCCACTTTCGGAGCAGGACGGGACATGTCCGACCTCATCTACCTGTACGGCGGCGCCAGTGGTATCGGCGGCGGTGTCATCAGTGGCGGGCGCCTGGTTCGCGGCGCCACCGGATTCGCCGGTCAGCTGGGGCACACCCACGTGCTTTCAGGCGGCGCTGAATGCACCTGCGGGTCCCGCGGTTGCCTCGAAGCGGAGATTACCCGGGAAGCACTGATCGCAGCGGTCGGCCTCCCCGCGGGCGAAACGGAGAATCTCGAAGACGCCGTACTGGAGAACCTTCAGGACGAATCGGGTTCACCGGAGCTCCGGAAGTTGATCGAGCGGCAGGCTCAACTGCTGGCAATCGGGCTGAAGAGCGTGGTGAACCTGCTTAATCCATCGATGATTGTGCTGGGCGGATTCCTGAGGATCCTGGTTCGTGCTGCGCCCGACGCTCTCAGCGAAGCTCTGATCACGCCTGGGACGCGCGGTCCCCGGGAGAGGGTGACCATCGAGCTGGCCCCCCTCGGCGAGGACTCCATCCTGATTGGCGCCGCGGAGCTGGCCTTCGAGCCCCTGATCCGGGACCCTGCCGGTTTCCTGCGCCCACAGCACGACGACGCCGCGACTCCGGTCGATTCCGTGTAAGGCGCATACTTCTCACCACAGAAAAAGCGGACCCGGTACCAGCAAGTGCTGGTACCGGGTCCGCTTGGTTCAACAGGTTCTGCTTCCCTAACCGGTAACCGGTGTTAGCCGGTATCAGTTAGGAATGATGACGACCTCCGCCGTGCTGGTCAGCGGCGCGGATGCCTCATCGCCGGCGTCCGTGTAGGAGGCGTTGAACACTGCCGAGAGATCATCCACGGCCGGGTCATGCCCCTCAGGGACGGTGGTCGTGATGGTGCCCGTGCAGCCCGTTGTGGTGGTCTGCGGGTGGCCGTGGGTATGGTGGCCGAGAATGTAGGAGACCTGGACTCGGGCACAGTCGACGGGCTGATCATCGGTCACGCGGACCTCGAAGGAAACGGTGTCACCGAACTGGAAGTCCTGTCCTGCAACAGGGCTGATGAACTCGACCACGGGTGCCTGGTTGCCGACCTCGATGCTCACCTCAGCGGAGGTGTGCTTGCCGCGGTGCTTGCCGCCCTGGTCGGTGACCGTGAGGGTTGCTGTGTAGGTGCCGATCTCTTCGTAGGTGAAGGTGGGGTTCGCTTCCTCTGAGTCGACTACGCCATCCGAGTTGAAGTCCCAGGCGTAGCGGAGCTTGTCGCCGTCGGCGTCGTTGGTTCCTTCACTGGAGAACTGGACTGTCAGCGGTGAAGCACCGACGGTGGGCGTTCCGGATGCCACGGCGGTAGGGCTGTGGTTGCCGTTCTCGCCGATGTA
Organism: Arthrobacter sp. D2-10; assembly: GCF_054161285.1. NCBI lineage: Bacteria > Bacillati > Actinomycetota > Actinomycetes > Micrococcales > Micrococcaceae > Arthrobacter > Arthrobacter sp. D2-10. The sequence continues at coordinate 204,416 of NZ_CP096431.1, forward strand.
ATCGATCCGGGACAGCTGTGCGTCCGGGTTCTCGCCGAAGTAGCCGTCGCCGTACTCGAGCACGTAGAGGGCGCCATTGGGGCCGAACTCCATGTCAATCGGGTTGTCGGTGACGATCGAGTCAACGACGTTCTCGATAGAGGCGAGTTCGCCGTTCTCCATGGTCATGGCCTTGATGTAATCGCGGGTCCACTCGTAGAAGAAGGACTTGCCGTCGTAGTGCTCGGGCCAGGCAACCGGTGCACGGCCCTTGGTTGCCTTCTCATCGAAGTTGTAGGCAGGCCCGGCCATGGGACCGATGCCGCCCCGTTCAAGTTCGGGGAACTCAGAGGAAACGCCGTAGGAGTACCAAACCTCCGGCTGGGCTACCGGCGGCAGTTCGCGGAGACCTGTGTTGTTGGGGGACTCGTTGACTGGTGCGGAGCAGTTGAACGGTTCCCCGGACACGCCGGTGGCGAAGTCGTAATCCACGTAGGGCAGCTCAGCAGTAGCGCAGTAAGGCCACCCGTAATTCGAGGGCTCGGTGATGACGGCCCACTTGCCCGTTCCCGCAGGCCCGCGCAGGGGATTGGCGGAGCGTGCGTCAGGGGAGTAATCAGCTACGAACAGTTCGCCCGTGTTCTGGTTGAGCTCAATCCGGAAGGGGTTGCGCAGGCCCATCGCGTAGATTTCGGGCCGGGTCTGAGCGGTTCCAGGCTCGAAGAGGTTGCCCTCAGGAATGGTGTAGCCGCCACCCTCGGTGGGGGTGATGCGCAGGATCTTGCCGCGCAGGTCATTCGTGTTGCTCGAGGTTCGCTGTGCGTCGAAGGCAGGGTTGCTGTTCGGGCGCTCATCGATCGGAGTGTAACCGCCTGACGCGAACGGGTTTGTGTCGTCACCCGTAGACAGGTAGAGGTTGCCCTCGGCGTCGAAGACGATGTCGCCGCCGACGTGGCAGCAGATGCCACGATCGACCGGAACCTCAATAATCTGCTGTTCGCTGGCCAGGTCGATCGAGGAGCCGTCGAACTGGAAGCGTGAAAGAACGAGGGATCCCTTGAACGGCTCGAAGTCGGCGGCGGTTCCGGTGCTGGGGGCATCGCCCTCGTTGATCCCCGGCGTTGCCGGATCGTCAACCGGAGTGTTCTGCGGCGGTGAGTAGTAGAGGTAAACCCAGTTGTTCCCCTTCGTGCCGAACTTCGGATCGAGTGCGACGCTCTGCAGGCCCTCCTCATCATGCTCATAGACGTCGAGAGCGGCTGCCAGCGTGTTCAGTCCGGTTTCGGCACTGTTGAGCCAGACCTGACCGTCGCGGGTGGTGTGCAGGACATCGTTGTTGGGAAGGACTGCAAGGTCCACCGGCTCACCCGGCGTGTCGTTGAGTGTTACCTTCTGGAAGCTGGAGTCGGCCGGAGCGACTGCAGGAGCGGCGGGAGCGTTCTTGGCCTGCGCCGGCACAACCGCGAAGGAAGTAGCCATCAGGGCCACCATCGCCAGACCGGCACCTGCTCGTGCAGCACGCTTCATGGAAAATCTGGTGGCATCTCCTGGACGCCCGGAAGCTTGCGCTATCCCGTGTCGATTGACTGTCATCGTTCACTTTCTTCTCGCCTTTGAGGACCCGGACCAGCCGGAGTCAGGTCACCTAAAACGCTAGTAGAGGGGTGCGAGTTTAGCTAGTGGTTTGAATAAACAAAGTACATATTTCTTTTGGGCCGGAGCATCCGTTTGGCATGTCGAATCCCGCTTTGCCGGGGCAGTAAAGGCAAAGCGGCAAGGGTTCTATTTTGTTGGAGTAGTTGCTTAAGTCGGCACTAGTGCTAGTTCAGCATCCCCTGGGTCTCGAGAACCAAGCCCTTCACGGCAGCTGCCGGCACCTGTCGGCCCGTGGCGACCAGGTTGTTGACGGAGGCTGGGATCTCGGCCTGTGAAGCGATGATCAGCGGTGTGCCGGCTGACGAGTCGGGCAGCCTGCCATGGGTGCCGCGTACGTGAGTGGGGTCCAGGGGGACAGTACTCATGGCGTACCGCAGGCCCAGTTTCTTCTTCAGAAGGTTGAGCCCCGCCTTCGCCTTGGCGAATTTGTCCGCAGGATCGAAAAAGAGCTCCGCGGGGTCGTACCCGGGCTTTCGGTGAATGTCGACGCCGCGGGCGTACTCCGGTGCCCGGTCGTCGTCCAGCCAGAAGTAGTACGTGAACCACGCACCTGGTTCTGCAGTGACTACCAACTCGCCAGACCTGTCATGATCCAGTCCATAACGGCCCTGAGCCTCACGATCGAGCACCTCATCCACGCCTTGAACCTCCTGAAGAAGTGCGGCTACGCGCTGCACGTCCGCGGGGTCGGCGACATAGACGTGCGCCACCTGATGGTCGGCGACTGCGAAAGCCCGCGACGTCCATGGGTCAAGTTGTTCCCTGCCGTCCTGGACGTAAACCTCGAGCAGGCCTTCGCGCCGGAGGACCCGGTTGATGTCCACCGGAGTATGTGCCTCTTCGATGCCATACTCGGAGACCACGATCACTGCGTACCCCCGGGATTCCGCCTCGTCCAGCAGCGGGGCAATGACTGCATCGAGTTCCGCAGCGGCTCGTGCTGCCTGGGGCGAATCGGGGCCGAACCGTTGCAGATCGTAGTCGAGGTGAGGCAGGTACGTCGTCAGAAGATTCGGTGACTGGTTGCGCATGACGTGCCGGGTGGAATCCACGAGCCACTGGGTTGACTTGATGGCAGCGGTTGGACCCCAGTACTGGAACAACGGGAAGTCTCCGTAATGTGCCACCAGTTCATCGTGCAGTTCGGCTGGGCGAACATACGCATCCGGAGACTTTCGCCCGTCGGCATGGTAGATCGGCCGCGGAGTGACGGTGATGTCCGTAGACATTCCCATGGCGTACCACCAGCAGATATTTGCCGACCGATACGAAGCATCCTGCCGTCGGGCGGCTTCCCAGAGCTTCTCTCCGGTCACGAGCTTGTTGTGCTGGCGCCACAGGTACACGTCCCCGAGCTCCCGGAAATACCAGCCGTTCCCGACGACGCCATGCTGGGAAGGCATCAGACCGGTCAACATGGTCGACTGCACTGTGCAGGTTACTGCCGGAAGGACGGTCGCCAATTCGGACGACCATCCCTGCGCAGCAAGATTCGACAGGCGCGGCATGTCCCGCAAAGCCTTGGCTGTCAGCCCGACCACGTCTAGCAGCAGAACCGGTTTCACTATGTGTTTCCTAACTCACTTTGATCGGGCGCTGAATGGGGAACTCCTGCAGGGTCAGGTAAGGGACGTTGCCCGGAGGAGGTGGGTCTGTGCCCACGCGATCTCGGCAGCGATTCCCTCCACGATCCCGGCGGGTGGTTCGGGCAGGACGTTCCAGGTGTAGGTCTCGATGTCGAGATGGATCTGTTCGTTATAGGGCAGTCGTCCGACTTCGGCGACCGTTTCCCGCAGAACGTCGGCGGTTGTCTCCAGCGGAGCTGACGGAATGTGGTGGAGCGGAATGTGAAAGTGCACGCGCCAGGGGCTCTCGCCGGGCAGGTAGATCAGCGCTTCTGTCAGGTCGTCGGCGGTGAGTACACCGGATGTTCCGGATTCCCGTACCTGATGGAGATAGCGCGGTTCCGCGAAGGTGGACAGCGCTGCACGCGCGGCAGGGCTGGAAGGGTCGCTGACGTGCAGGGCAGATGACGCCTGGACCTTCACGACCCGCAGGCCGGCTGCATCGATCTGGTCGATGGCTTCCGCCGGGTCCGCGAAGGACACCGCGAGATGGCAGGTGTCCACGCACAGGCCAATGAATTCCGGGTCGATGCCTGAAACCACGCGTGCGCTTAGCCAACCGACCACGTCGGACACTGTGTCAAGCACACACCCGGGCTCCGGTTCCACCGCGATACGGACCGTTCTCCCCGTGCGGTCCCGCAGCTTTCGCAGGCGGGTACTAGCCTCGGCGAGTGCGGTGGAGGCGGCGTCGTCGTCGTGCTGCGTCCAGGGTTCCCGCCAGGCGAGCGGCAAGGTCGAAATTGATCCGGCCACGCCCTCGGGCAGCAGCGCCGCAAGAATCTCGGCGCAGTCCATGGTGTACTCGAGCCTTGCGGCCTCCGCCCAGGTGGGCTTATAGACATCATGCTTGACGACGTCGTTATGGAAGCCGCCGTAGGGAAATGCATTGATCGTATGCAGCTGCAGCCCCTCCGCCGTCAACACCTCACCAAGTGCAGCGAGATCATCGGGGCTGCCGGCCAGCCGGCGCGCCAGCTCCGCGGGAATCCAGAGGCCGACGCCAAGTACATCACGTCCCGCACTGCGGCGGATGGGCCCGGAGTATCCGCGCAGCTGCCGGATGACGCCGTCGAGATCTTCGGCAGGATGGACGTTCGTGCAATAGGAAAGGAGCATCAGACGCGCGCTCCCCTTAGAACGGAATTCCCCTCGAACCCCGCAGCGGCGTCTGGCAGCTCCGCCGCGTCGAAGCCCGGGATGGGGTCGAGGATCAGCTGGCCGCTCTGTCCGTAGAATTCGACGGGGTTGCGCCAGAGGACCTGGTCGACGTCGTCCGCTGTGAAGCCAGCCGCGAGCATCGCCTCTCCGGTGCGGCGGGTCTTCAGGGGATCCGACCGTCCCCAGTCAGCCGCAGAGTTGACCAGAACGCGCTCGGTTCCGTAGCGGCTGAGGATGGCTACCATCCGCTGTTCGTCCATCTTGGTATCCGGATAGATTGAGAAACCCATCCAGGCGCCTGCTTCCTTGACGAGCTCCACGTTGGTCTCGTTGAGGTGGTCGACCACCACCATGCCGGGTGCGACGCCGGATTCCCGGACAACATCGAGTGTCCGGTGAGTGCCCGCGAGCTTTTCCCGATGCGGGGTATGTACCATCACCGGCAGGGAGTACTCACGCGCCAGTTCCAGCTGCCGGCTGAAGGCCTCATCTTCGGCGGGAGTCATGGAGTCATAGCCGATCTCACCGACGGCCACCACCCCCTCCTTCACCAGGTAGCGGGGGAGCTCCTCCAGAACGGGCACGCAGCGGGGATCATTCGCCTCCTTGGGGTTGAGCGCAATGGTGGCGTGGTGCCGGATACCGAATTGCGCTGCGCGAAACCGCTCCCAACCCAGCAGGGAGTCGAAATAGTCGATGAACGAACCCACGTTCGTGCGGGGCTGCCCCAGCCAGAACGCCGGTTCCACCAGCGCGCGTACTCCGCTCGCGTACAGGGCCTCGTAGTCGTTCGTGGTGCGGCTGGTCATGTGGATGTGCGGGTCGAAGATGCGCATGGCTGGCTTCCCTTAAGAAGAGGTGGAGTAGCTGGAGGAGGACCGCAGGAGCAGGTGGACATCATCCGGAATGGAGCGTCCCGCGGCAGTGCGTTCGGCCGCGTAGTCGCTTGCCATTCGGGCAAGTTCGGTGTCTGCACGCTCGTCCAGGTCTGTGACCGCCCGGAGGCTGATCCCCATGAACACCAGCTTCAGCACCGCATGGCGCCAGCTGTGCTGATCCAGATGGGCTGCCGCGAAGGGTCCTACGGCTGCCGCGACCAGGCTGGTTTCATTCGTTCGGAGTGCCTCCTCCGTCAGACGCAACCCCACGCCGACGACGACGCCGGGAGGGGCCGGCGATGCGGTTGCCAGGGCAGACAGTCCCCTCAATACGCCGCGGCGCTCGGACGAGTCGCCGCGGTTGTAGAGCCCGAGCAGGGTTTCGGCGAGTTGGTCCGGCGGCAGGAGCCCGCCGAGTCTGCCGATCAGCTCTCCCCGGGCGTGGTCACTTACAGCACCGAACAGGACACCGGTGGGATCTGTGTCCGGATGAAGCGGCTTCCGACCCACACGGCGGGCCGCAAGGGCGAAGATCCGCGGAAGGCTGGCAGGATCGGCGGCGACCGCCGTCGTGCTTTCTTCCAGCCACCGTTCTCTTTCCTTCATGGCGTGTACTTCCTCCCAGGCGGAACGCAGTGCTCCCATGCTTCGCACCGCGAGGCCTGGACCGTCGTAGGAATGCCGCGGCAGCTCGACGGCGGCAACTCCCCGGTAGTCGAGCTCGGCCAGGGTGGCGAGCGCCGAAGTGAGGTCCACTGTGCCCTCTCCGAAGGGCAGGTGTTCGTGGGCGTGAGGGCGCATGTCGTCGAGCTGGATGTTGGCCAGCAGCGGGCCCGCCTGAAGGAGGGCTCCGCGGACGCCGTCCGGCTCCACCACAACACAGTGGCCAATGTCCACGGTGACGCGCAGATTGTCCGGCTCATCGAGCTCGGCACGGAGGCGCAGCGCGTCGGACACCGTTTCAACGAGCATTCCCGGTTCGGGCTCGACGGCCACCAGCACGTTTCGGCCGCGTGCATATTCCACGATCTCAGCGACCCTGGGAATGAGCCGCTGCCACCCGGTTTCCGGGGAAGCTCCGTCCGGAAGTACGCCGGAGAAGAAGGAGACGCACTCTGCATCCAGAGCGGCCGCGATGTCGACCGCGCGGCAGAGGAACGAGACTCTGGTGGCCGCCTCTTCGTCGACGAGAGCCGGCTTGTGCTTGTGGCGGGGATCAAGCAGGAAGCGCGTGCCTGTTTCGATGACGACGCGCAGCCCTAGCTCCCTAAGCGTCTCCCGCAGCGCCTGCAGTTGCCCGTCAAGGTCCTCGGCGAACGGATCAAGGTGTGGATGTCCCAGGGTCAGCGCTACGGCGCCGTAACCCTGCTCGGCGAGCAGCTCGAGCGCGATGGGGAGGGGATGGTCTGTGAAGCCGTTGGTTCCGTACCCCAGGCTGAAAGGCATCGGGGGCAGCGGTGGCGCTGCTGTCATGACTCGCTGATCCTCCGGCTTCGGGGACCCGAACGCAGGATCTTCCCGCCCAGATCCACCGCCGCCAGGACCGCGGCAGCAGCAGAGTTCCCGTGGCGCAGCGTGAGTGCCGCCTGCAGCGGGATCATCGCGCGAATGCCGGCCTTGGTGGCGACAAGCGCGTTCATCGCGTCCGGATTGCCGGCTGCCCGGAGCTGTGCGGGTGCACACCGGGCGGCGTACGCTGCCACCGCAGCAAGCACGGAAAGGACCCAAGTAGGGCGACCGGCGCCGGCTTTCAGGGCACCGGTGGCTACCGAGCCGGCTAACAGGGCGGTGCCGGCAGCGACCCCGGAGGCCGTCGTCGTCGTTGTTCCGTTGACTTCGCCGCGCGAAAGGAGGGTGACAGCCACCGTGTGGCCACCCATGATGCCCGCAGCGCCAAGGGCAGGGCGAAGATGGGCGGACCCGGCGCCCATGAGGACGTCGAGCGCACGGCAGGAGCCCATGGTGAGTGAGCCGAACACGGGGTGGTTTTTCGCCAGCAGATCATAGGTCCAGATCGAGACGGCGAGGGGCGCTCCCACTGCCAGGGCGCGCCTGCCTCCGCCGACAGCGCTCAAACCCAGCCCGGCAACAGTGAGAGTTGCCGCAGCAGCAAGTGCATTGCGCGCGCGGATCCTCCCGGACGGAATGGGTCGCTCCGGCCGCTCGCGGGAGTCGATCTCCCGGTCGGCATAGTCGTTGAGCGCCATGCCGCCGGCGTAGAGGCAGGCGCTTGCGAGTGGAAGGGCAAATCGCCGGCCGCTGAGCGGGTGCCCTGCGGCAGACCCGCCTGCAAGGGTGTCGCCAAGGACGGTCAGGATGGCCGGTGCACGCACCAGTTCAAGGTAGTTGTGGATCGTGCTCACAGTTGATCGGAGCTCCCTGCGCCGGCGGTGAGCTTAGTGGTGGCCGCTGTTGTCCACTCGACGAGGTTGCGGGTCTGGTATGCGAACGCGTGCTCATCACTGCCCCAGGGATCCTTGAAGAAGAACCCCAGTGCTTCAACGTGACCGTACTCTCCGGCTGCGTGGGCAAGGGCCATCAGACGTGAGAGATCCAGCACCATCGGCGCAGCCAGCATGGAGTCATATGCGCTCCAGGTGGTCTGCAGGGTGAGACGGGAGCCGAGGAATCCCTCAATATTGATGTGATCCCACGCCACCTTTGTTTCACCCAGATCCTGGACGTTATCGATGTGCAGCGGAGTGACAGCGCCTCCGGTCAACTCCTGGAGCCCGCGGTTCTTGGACTGAAGCTTTCCCGAGACCGCCTGCGGGTCGGCGAGGGTCGCTCCGTCACCGCCGCCGAGCAGGTTGGTCCCTGCCCAGGAAAGGACACGGAGCCCTCGGGCGGCGAGCGCGGGAGCAAGGACCGAGCGAAGCCAGGTCTGGCCGGTCTTGCCGTCCTGCCCGGCGGTCGGAACGCGATGGTGCGTGGCAAGCTCACGCAGAGCGGGCACGTTCAGCGCGGTGGAGGGCGTGAAACAGATGTAGGGGGAGCCTGCCAGAATGGCGGCGTAGGCGGCGACCGAACTTGGCGGCAGCACGGCACGGGTCGGATCCTCAAGAGCAGCCAGCAACAGGTCTACGTCAGAATGTTCCGCGATCGGCTCAACCGGCGCCTCGGTGGACGCGACATCCAGGACAATCACGCGGGCCAGCGCGTTGGCTTGCCGGAACTCCGAGATGTCGTGGGCCAGCCGGCGAGCGACGTCGGCCTGTGACTCCGATTGTTGTGCTGGATCGTAACCCGGCCGCACCCGCTGGTCGGCCTCCACAAGCTGTGCGCGGACGGACTCGAACAGGTGCAACGGGAGCATCCCCGATTCAACGAGTGCCTCGGCGCGCTTCGCCATGCCGACACCACTGATGTCATGGCCACCCACCACGAGGTCGCTGAAGTCAGGAAGGGCTACACCTCTGAAGGGCTCCTGTTCGGTTACGCAGCCCGTGGCCGGAGTAAGTCCGGCGGAGATGGCAGCCAGGCCAACTGCGGCGGTCGTTGCCACGGAGCCGCGGGCACCAATGAGCCAGATGCCGGTCTTCCCATAGGGGTAGGACGTTTGTTCCGTGCGTGTAGTGACGCCCGGCGTCCCTTCCGGTGATGTACCCAAGTCGAGGTCCTTTCAAAGTGCAGTAGCGCGAAGTTTCTCCGGGCGGCTCCACGGAGCCGCCCGGAGAAAACTACGCGTCAGAAGGAGTAGCAGGTAAGGAAGTTGAAGCTGTCCTCGGCAAATTCTCGGGTTGCCGGGGCGCCGTCGCGCTCCACCACGTAGTACTTCACCGATCCCTGTGCGGCATCGAGGATAGGTGCCCAGTCGATTTCGCCTTCTCCCACGTCGGTGGGGATGGCCCGCGCGTCACCGTTGAGCAGGCCGTCCTTCACATGCAGGAGCTCGATCCGGTCGCCGTGCTCTTCGATCAGCTGAACGACGTCGATTCCTGCGTCAGCAGCCCAGAGGACATCCAGCTGGAAGGTCACATAGCGCGGGTCGGTGTTCTCGACGAGGATTTCCCAAGCGCTCTTGATCTCACCGGTCTCCGGGTCAGCGAACCGCGTGGTGAATTCGCCCTGATGGTTGTGAACGAAGATCTTGCCGGTGCCGGCCTTCTTCGAGCGCTCGCCCAGCCGGTTGAGAGCATCTGCCGTGGCCAGCGTGTTCTCGAGCGTGCTGATCCCAGGCGATGCAGATCCACCGGAGCCCATGTACTTCTGTCCGATGGTCTTTGCATAGGCGATCGTCGCATCGAACTGTGCCTCGTTCGTGCTGCCGTGCGACGTGGGAGCCTTCAATCCGTATTCACCGAGCAGTTCGGCGAACTGCTCGGCAGTGCGGCCCTCATAGGTCCCACCGAAAGGCTCGACGTTCTTGTATCCGATGTCGCTGAGCTCTGCGAGTACAGCCTCTGTGCCAACTGAACGGGTCCAGCCTGCATAGCTGAACATCTGGATGGAGATCTTGCTCGCAGGGATGCTTCTGCCCGAGCATTCGGAGGCTGAGTTGGCGTTCGATGATGCTGGGGCGGCGACTGCGGGGCCGGTCAAGACAGCTGTTGTTGCGATGGCAAGTGATGCCGCTGCTGCCAGTCTGCGGGTTGATCCCCGACGTGAGCGGGTGCCGCCGGAATGGATGTCCTTGATCAAAGCTTCCTCCTTGAAGTGATGCTGCATCTGATGCCGAGTTCAATCCGTGATCTGTTCCGAGATTCAGTCCGAGCAAATCTGACTCTCCTGCCCCGGGCGGCCTAGTCAGAGAGCAGAAGAGACCTCGATCACAATGAACCTAACACGACTAATGACGACGAACAACGAATGTATCGCTCCTGTCGATATATTGACGTAACCGTATGCAAGTGTTAGATCGATCAGGCCAGAAGCGCTAGTCCTTCAGTATTTGATCTCGACAAAAGCGCTAAACGCCTGTCCTCCCGGCTGGTATTTCTGCCCGCCCGTGATCCCGAAGCCGGGGCGCTGGCGGTGACCACCAGGGCACCCCCGTTTCGTCGAAAGGTGTGCTGTAATTGGTCGATGAGTGACATAAGTAGCTTCAACGGCCTCGGTTCTTCTGGAGCGAGCGAGCTCTTCCAGATCCTGCGAGACGGTCGTCCCCGCACCCGCACAGAGCTCGCGGAGCAGATGGGGCTGGCGCGCTCGACCATTACGCTGCGCATAGAGGCGCTCATGGAGCTTGGGCTCGTCGGTTTCGTCGACGATGCTGTGTCCACCGGTGGCCGCCCCTCATCCCGTATCGCCCTCAAAGCGGGCAGCAAGATTGTGCTTGGCGTTGACATTGGAGCATCACACCTTCGCGTTGCGGTCACGGACCTGACCGGCCATCGCCTGCGAGAGGCTACCCAGACGATCGAGGTGACGCAGGGGCCCGACGTCGTGCTGCATGCCGTCGTCGAGTTGGCAACCGAACTGCTGGAAGATTCTGGGCGGGCGATGACGGACCTCCTGGCCATCGGCATCGGAGTTCCAGGGCCGGTTGAGCACAGGACCGGCAGGCCGATCAATCCCCCGATCATGCCCGGGTGGAACGGATTCGATGTCCCGGGTTACCTGCAGGCGCACTTCCACGTGCCCGTTCTCGTCGACAACGATGTGAACATCATGGCTTTGGGTGAGCGCAACGTCGCCTGGCCCAATGTGGACAACCTCATCTTCGTGAAAGTTGCGACCGGCATCGGTTCGGGCATCGTCTCGAGCGGCATGCTGCAGAGAGGCGCCGACGGCGTCGCCGGCGATATTGGCCACATCCGGGTCCATAACGGCGGCGGCGTTCCCTGCCACTGCGGGAACAAGGACTGCCTGGAAGCGGTGGCGTCAGGGCCGGCGGTCGCCACAAAGCTGCGTGCACTGGGCCTGGAGGCGAACTCGAGTGAAGATGTGGTCCGGCTTGTCGGATCAGGCACCACGGAAGCTGTGCATGCTGTGCGTCAGGCCGGTAGGGATGTGGGCGAGGTGCTCTCCGCCTGCGTGAGCCTGATCAACCCCTCGGTAATCGTCATCGGTGGCTCGATGGCCCTCACGGGCGAACACTTCATCGCGGGGATCCGTGAGGTCGTCTACTCGCGCACGATCCCGCTTGCCACGCAGCACCTGCAGATCGTCCAGTCCAGTTCCGGACTCGACGCGGGCGTCCTCGGCGCCAGCATGCTCGCCATTCACCACGCCATGTCGCCGCAGCGCATTGACGCAATGGTGATGGGCCTGTCCGGATCCATGGCGGGCTAGAAGGTTCTACAGCTGTCGGCGACTTTTGCTTGACAGACAACAAAACCCCAAATTAGTCTCAGATCACACAGCCCGGACGACGGCGACGCTGCCCCTGAGTACGCGCACCGGTATCCGGCCAAGCACGAGAGCTACTACTTTCAGCTTGGATTTCACGTGGGAGCAACACGTGAAATCAGGGAATTCATGACCGTTCCGCCGTGCACAAACGTCGGCGCCGTGACTTCCTGCCACCATCGCGTCTGCGCATGTTGACGGCAACGGTGGAGTGCCGAGCGCGCGGCGAAGACGCTGCGCGTCAAGCAACCAATCGTGGGCGACGCCGTCGTCCGGCCGTCAACGGCGTCTGCCGTGAGTCCCCCAAGTTACCAACCCGCTGCAATGCAGCAGCAGACGCGCTTCCACCAAAGCCGGCGGCGTGCGTCATTTCCTGCCAGAAAGGCAAACAATATGTGCTTCGGATTCAATGCCCCAGGCGCCCTTCGTCGTTCACTGGAAGAGAAGGGCGTCGACCGGCGCAGCTTCCTGAGGGGAGCAATGGCGGCGGGTGTGGGTGTCGGTCTCGCCGGGCTCGGCGGGACGGCTGCCATCGCAGCTCCCGCGGCGAAGGGTGCAGGCCGCCCGGTTCCTCCGGGACTCATCAGCATCCAGCTGTACACGCTGCGTTCGATCATGCGGGGTGAAGGGGTCGATGCTACGCTCGCGACCCTCGCCGACTTCGGTTACACCAAGGTGGAGCTGGCTGGGCTGTACGGACGCACTGCCGAAGCGATGCGGTCGACTCTGGATTCCCTGGGAATCACACCCTCCTCGAGCCACGACGGAATCAGCGCCACTCCCGCGGCGCTGGAGACCAAGATCGCCAATGCTGTGACGTTGGGCCAGACCCACATCAATGTGCCGTTCCTTGTTTCCAACTCGGCGGACGACTGGCGCCGCTGGGCCGACCAGATGAACGCCGAGGCTGCCGTTGCCCGCGAGGCAGGCCTTAAGTACGGCTACCACAACCATGCGCACGAGTTCACCACCGATCTCGGCGGCGGCGTCACGCCGTGGGACATCTTCACCACCCGCCTCGACCCGAAGCTGGTTCACCTCGAGGTTGATCTCTACTGGGCAGTGACCGGCGGCGTCGGAGTGGGCGCAGCAGACCCCATCCAGTTCGCCATCGACACCATCCAGCAGGCTCCCCAGAAGGTGCTGCAGTACCACGTGAAGGACCGTGATACTTCGGGCGGCTTCGCCGACCTGGGTACCGGCACCATCGACTTCGCGCGCATCTTCCGTGCGCACACGCCGAAGGAATTCATCGTCGAGAACGACCAGCCGGACGTCACGCCGCTGCAGACGGCCGAGGTCGGCTACAACTACCTGCGGACGCTCCGCTTCTAAGAGCCGTTCCCCGCACTACCGAAGCGAAAGCCGGGTTGGCACCTTCCATCAGAAGGCGCCCACCCGGCTTTCGCCGTCGTCGGCCTGCGTGGGACCGACGCGGCGGGCGCGTGCTTTGCGAATCGGGTCACCGCTTCGCCCCTACTAAACTGTTGCTCATGACCGATATCCCCTCCGCCCGTGACCGACTCCGCGATCTCATCCTGGAATTGGCGGTGGTAAGGGGAAGAGTAACCCTTTCCAGCGGCAAGGAAGCCGACTACTACATCGACCTACGCAGAGTCACCCTGCACCACGAGGCTTCAGGCCTGGTTGGCGAGGTCATGCTGAAAATGCTCGACGACGCCGGCATCACCTTCCAGAGCGCCGGCGGCCTGACGATGGGCGCTGACCCGGTCGGAACCGCCCTCATGCACGCCGCGGCACGCGACGCACGCGCCATCGACGCCTTCGTAGTCCGCAAGGCCCAAAAGACCTACGGCATGGGCCGCCAGGTGGAGGGTCCGGATGTAGCCGGCCGCGACGTCGTCGTTCTGGAAGACACCTCAACAACCGGTGGGTCCGCCCTGACGGCGGTGGAGGGTGTCCGAAAGGCCGGAGGAAACGTCGTCGCCGTAGCGGTGATCGTGGATCGCGACACCGGTTCCAAGGAACGGATCGAGGCCGAGGCGGGCGTTCCCTACCTCTTCGCGTACAGCAAGGACGAACTCGGTCTGGAGTAATGGCGAACGATCCAGAGCGGCTACTGGAATACGCGCATGGCCTGAAGGGCATGTCGCGCCGGCGGTTCCTCACCGGTTCCGCGCTTGGACTGGCGCTGGCCGCTGACCTCTTCGTCACACGGCAGATCCAGGAAGCCCGCGAGGAGTTCACCATACTTCCGGTGGCGGACGAGTACGCCGACTCCGCTTTCCCCAACGCCCGCTGGATCCTCTTTCCCGGTTACAAGACCAGCTGGGAGGAGGGGGTCTGGATCATGAACTCCCTGCGCCCCGTATTGAGCCGGAGGGCGCGGCTTGCCGTGATGGGCTACTCCAACCGCGGTCTCGACGTGTCCACCATCGTGAGCGCCTTGCGACGGTACGTCCGTACGCAGCAGATCGAGACGCTGTACTTCTACGGCCACAGCTTCGGCGGAATGGTGGCGGTTGAAGTCGCGTCCCGGCTGCGCGAGGTCGGTGTCAACGTACGTTTCATCATGCTCGATTCCAGCCCCCACGACCGGTTCGACGTCATCGACAAGGCAATGTTCGACGGCGTTGTCTACCTCTATGAGGCCGGGTACCGGGTTCCGACGGTACTTCGGGGCGGCTACGAGCTCGCTGAGCGCATCGTGCACAAGAACGAGCGCTCCTGGTCACAGATCCTCGACCAGACTTTAGAGCAGGTCTCGCCGCTGGCTCCATCGAGCGTGCTGATCCAGTCCCAGGCGTCGTACATCTTCCACTTCAACGTCACGCGGTTCAGTCTCGGTGACACGGAGATGGCGTTCATCGGCAACCCCAATGACGGCACGGTCAATTACGCGACGGCGAGACCAGGCTGGGCTTCGGCCTTCCCCGACAATATGGTCTCCGCTGACTCGGTGACGGAAGGGGCGCTGCCGGCGCATGCCAGCCCGCAGTGGAACCCGCTGATCTACCAGGCCGTGGTGCGCGACGTGCAGCAGGACTTCCTTCCACTTCCGCGCGGCGGCAAGACGAAGAGCGTCCGCTGACGGAACAGGCCCGTGCATTCTGAACGGCCGCCTGCCTATAGTTCCCTCAGGTTCACTTTGCCGAGGAGGCTGACGTGGTCGATGAGGAACGTCCCGGTGCTCAGCAGTGGGTGCCGGACAAGGCCGACATAGCCGAGCTTGCCGGCGCTGCCGCCCACTGCCGGGGATGTGAGCTCTACCGGGACGCCACGCAGGTTGTTTTTTCGGCTGGTCCGAGCAGCTCCGGACTGATGCTGGTGGGGGAGCAGCCGGGAGACCAGGAGGACCAGCGCGGACGCCCCTTCGTTGGTCCGGCAGGCCGATTGCTTGCGGAAGCGCTCACCGCCGCATCGATCGAGACGACATCGGTCTACCTCACTAACGCCGTCAAGCACTTCCGTTTCGAACGCCGCGGCAAGGCCCGCATCCACAAGACGCCCGACGTCGGCCACATCACCGCCTGCATGCCGTGGCTGGAAGCTGAACTGAAGACGGTCCGTCCAGCCGTAGTCGTCTGTCTGGGTGCTACCGCCGGGCGGGCCGTGCTGGGCAGGCCCGTGCGGGTGGGCGCCGAACGCGGCACGCTGCTGCCGGGGCCGGAGAAGCTGGCACCGGCGCAGGTGCTGCTCACCACGCATCCCTCCGCGCTGCTTCGACTGCGTAGCTCCAAGGACCGCGCGCCCGCATTCGCCCAGCTCGTCGACGACCTCCAGACGGCGCGGGACGCAGTACGGTCCTAGCTCCGCAGGGATTTCCTCAGCGACCGCAGGTCAGAAGCACTCATTCCCGCGCCGAGCAGGTAGTCGTCCACGGAACCGTGGTCGCGGCGCAGCCCTCTCAGGAAGGTCGCCATCGCTTCCGCCGGCGCGGTAAGGATGACCGGCAGGTCCTTCGGGACGTCATGCGCGGGCAGCTGACCCGCCCACAATTCTGCGAGCGCGGGCAGAATCTGCGGAAGCGCTCCAGTGGTGTGGGCGTAGTCCTCGATGATCAGCTCGTCCTCCACCCCTGCAACCAGAAGTACGACGGCGGTGACCACCCCGGTGCGGTCCTTGCCTGCCGCGCAGTGCACCAGTGTGGTGCGGCCATCAATGATGGGCCGCAGCGCAGCGAGTACCGCGCCCGGCCGCGCGGTCAGCCAGCTGAGGTAGTAGTTACCAAGGTCCTCCGGCGTCTTCAGGCGCAGGGTGGCGGTGGGGTCCGCCTCGGACGGGTCAAGGGGCGCGGCCACCACATCGATGCCGGCGTCATGTGCAACCTGCCAGGGGACCCGGCCGGCCTCGCGTTCACTGCGCAGGTCAACGATGGTCTCAATGCCCTGGCGGTGGAGGAAGTCCATCGTGGCCTCGGCGTCCCATCCGAAGGGCTGGCTGGAACGGAACACCCTGCCCTGCACCGGCGCGTGGGGACTGGCCGCCGTGAGCTCGGCGATGTCCCGCAGGTTGAGGATGCCGGTCATCAGATCTGCTCGATGAGGTCCTGTACGGAGTCCACAATCTGGGCCGGGCGGAACGGATAGGCATCGATATCGGCCCGTTGGGTGATTCCCGTCAGCACCAGAACGGTATGCAGCCCAGCCTCCATTCCCGCGATGATGTCGGTGTCCATGCGGTCGCCGACCATCGCCGTGGTTTCCGAATGCGCGTCGATCTGGTTCATGGCCGAACGGAACATCATGGGGTTCGGCTTGCCAACGATGTAGGGCTCGCGGTTGGTTGCCGCTGTGATGAGAGCCGCTATTGCGCCGGTGGCGGGCAGCGGTCCCTCCTTCGACGGGCCGGTTGTGTCCGGGTTCGTGGCGATGAACCGTGCCCCGTCGATAATGAGGCGGATGGCCTTGGTGATCGCTTCGAACGAGTACGTGCGCGTCTCGCCGAGCACCACGTAGTCCGGATTCTGGTCGGTGAGGACAAAGCCCGCCTCGTGTAACGCCGTCGTCAGTCCGGCCTCGCCGATGACGTAGGCGCGGCCCGCGTTAGGAGAAGACCGCAGTTGGTCCCGCAGGAACTGCGCAGTGGCTAGGGCCGAGGTCCATAGGTTTTCCTCCGGAACCTCAAGCCCGGAGGCCTTCAGCCGGGCGGCGAGGTCACGCGGGGTGTAGATGGAGTTGTTTGTGAGGACCAGGAACCTGCGGGAGGTCGCTACCCAGCGGTCGATCAGCTCGGCGGCTCCGGGGATGGCCTGGTTTTCATGAACAAGGACACCATCCATGTCAGTCAGCCAGCACTCAATGTGTTCGTTTTCGCGCATTCGCTTCTTCCGTGACGGCAGGACAGGGCATAAATCTCGGGTCAGTCTTTCACCTTAGTCTTGAGGGGTGAAAGAAACCGTGGATAACCCGTCGGCACCGGTGGGCGTTGGGCCCTGGGAAGGTGTCTGGCCGTCGGGTCCCCAGTGGGACCCGGAACTGCTGGCCCACGGGGATGCCCGCAACGTCGTTGACGAGTACCGGTACTGGCGGCACGACGCAATTGTGGCCGACCTCGATTCCAAGAGGCACGAATTCCATGTCGCCATCGAGAACTGGCAGCACGACCTCAATATCGGCTCTGTTGTCCGGACGGCCAACGCCTTCCTCGCCCGTGAGGTCCACATCATCGGACGACGCCGGTGGAACCGGCGCGGCGCGATGGTCACCGACCGCTACCAGCACGTCCGCCACCATCCCACAGTCGAGGAATTCGTCGAGTGGGCCGAGTCGGCCGGCCTCAGGGTGATCGGTATCGACAACTTCCCCGACTCGGTTCCGCTGGAGACGTACGAGTTGCCCCGTAACTGTGTCCTCGTCTTCGGTCAGGAGGGGCCGGGGCTCACGCCCGAAGTGCATGCCGCCGCAGATGCCACACTGTCCATCGCACAGTTCGGCTCCACGCGGTCAATCAATGCGTCCGCTGCCGCAGCTATCGCCATGCACGGCTGGGTACGCCGTCATGTGTTCGGACAGTCGGTGGTCCCTGGGAGCTAGCCCCGGTGTCCGGCATCGATCGTGTCGAGGGCCTCGCGCATGCGCCTGAGGAAATCGACGACGACGGCGGCATCTTCGGGGGAAAGGGTCGTGGCCACTTCCATCATCCTTCTGTGCATGTCGCCCATGGTCTGGCGCACTTCGCAGTCGGATTCCGTGGTCGCCTCCAGCACCAGTGCCCGGCGGTCCCGTGGGTGGGGCTTTCGACGGACGTGCCCGGTCCGGGCGAGGCGGTCGACCAGGGTCGTCGTCGACGCCGAGGAGATGCCGAGCTTGGCCGCCAGCTCCTTGGGACTGACCTCGTGTCCGTCCTTTTGCGCCTCAAAGAGATAGCGCAGCGCCTGTAGATCGGTTTCGTTTATGCCCATTGATGAGCGGGTGCGACGGCGCATTGCAGTCTCTGCGGCCCGATAGTCCCGAAGGGCGTTGAGCACGTTCATTCCTTCTGCTGTCTGCCCATACCAGTAGCCCGGGGGAGTGGGAAGGGCCTGCGGACTGGTGCTCATGATGCGATTCTAGCATTTTTCCTAGTCGCCCTTGCAGGACGGTCTCCTTGTAGATAGGTTACCTAGTGAAACAGCGTTTGAATTACTAGTTTGTCTAGTCATCAGGAACGGAAGAACCCGCAATGACGATCGCCGCCCACCCGATCAGCACGAATCATGACACCCCTTTCCATTGCGGTGAAAGCATGTTCGAGACACCGCCGGCACGCAACCCCTTCGGACCTATTGCGGGATACACGACCTGGCGTTGCTCCTGCGGCTTTCAGCAGGACGCTCCCGTGCTGAGCGCAGCAGGGAAGCTGCGAGCAGTTGCGGAACCGCGCATAGATGAGACCAGACTGGTTGCAGCACTGTCCCAGGTGGAACGGCTGCGGTGGGAACTCGACATCGCGACCTTCGACCTTCGCATAGCCGTGGAGGACGCAATACAGCGGGGAGCATCGCCGGCTGACATCGCTTCCGCTATTGATCTAGGCCCTGATGAGGTGCAGTCGCTGGTCTCCCGATGAGTGTCCTTGAGGATTCCGCCCCCGTCGCTCCAGCTGCGGAACCGGACCTCGCAGGTCTGCTCATGCGGGCAGGAAACGGTGACGAGCAATCCTTCGCCACGCTCTATCGCCATACCAGCGCACGCGTTTTCGGCCTGGTGCGCAGAATCGTCGTGGATTCGACAATTTCCGAGGAAGTGACGCAAGAGGTATTCCTGCAGATTTGGGACCGAGCCGCGGACTTTACGCCGGAACTCGGCTCGCCGATGGCATGGATCATGACCCTCGCGCACCGTCGGGCGGTGGACCGGATCCGGTCGGAGCAGGCTTCCCGGAACAGGCTTGCCCGCTGGTCCGCATCGGAAGTCCAGACACCGTTCGACGAGGTGATGGAAACGGTTCTTGCGCGGGCTGAGACCATGGCGGTTCGGGCAGCATTCGCCGCGTTAAGCGACAAGCAGCGGCAGGCCATCGAGATGGCCTACTACAGGGGTCTCACCTACGCGCAGGTGGCGGAGGTCCTGGAGGCCCCGCTGGGCACGGTCAAGGGCCGCATCCGTGACGGGCTTGGACGGTTGAGGAGCGTCCTCGAACTGGAATCACCCCTGATGTCATAAGGTTTCCGCGCGATTAGAGCCGTCGTTAGGATGGGACGGGAGTGCGGCGTCCTGCCACACGAGCCTTCGGTCGTCCAGAACCCACACGAGGAGTTGTCATGCCCATCGCCACACCGGACATTTACGCTGAAATGATCGATCGCGCGAAGGCAGGCGGCTTTGCCTACCCCGCGGTCAACGTGACGTCCTCGCAGACGCTCAACGCAGCCATCCGCGGCTTCGCTGAGGCCGGTTCTGACGGCATCGTGCAGGTCTCCACCGGTGGTGCAGCGTACTGGTCCGGCGCCTCGGTGAAGGACATGGTGGCCGGTTCCCTCGGATTCGCCGCCTTCGCGCGCGAGGTTGCCAAGAGCTATGACGTGAACATCGCCCTCCACACGGACCACTGCCCCAAGGACAAGCTCGACGGGTTTGTGTTGCCGCTGTTGGCCGCATCCGAGGAGGCCGTCAAGCGTGGTGAGGACCCGCTGTTCCAGTCCCACATGTGGGACGGTTCCGCTGAGACCCTCGAAGAGAACCTGCGGATCGCCCAGGAAATCCTGCCCCGCGCTGCTGCTGCCAAGATCATCCTCGAAGTTGAGATCGGCACCGTCGGCGGCGAGGAAGACGGCGTCGAGAACGCCATCAATGACAAGCTCTACACCACGGTGGAAGATGCCCTCGCCACCGTTGATGCCCTCGGTGCAGGTGAGAACGGCCGCTACATCACCGCGCTGACCTTCGGCAACGTGCACGGCGTCTACAAGCCCGGCGGCGTGAAACTGCGCCCTGAGATCCTCAAGGACATCCAGGCGCAGGTGGGCGCCAAGATCGGCAAGGACAAGCCGTTTGATCTCGTGTTCCACGGCGGCTCCGGCTCCTCGGACCAGGAAATTGCCGACGCGGTCTCCTACGGAGTGATCAAAATGAACATCGACACTGACACCCAGTACGCGTTCACCCGCCCGGTTGCAGATCACATGTTCAAGAACTACGACGGTGTGCTGAAGGTCGACGGCGAGGTCGGAAACAAGAAGACCTACGATCCCCGCGTGTGGGGTGCTTCTGCCGAGGCCGGCCTGGCTGCCCGCGTTGTCGAGGCTGCCCAGTCACTCGGATCAGCCGGTAAGAAGCTCTAATGTCTGACGAATTCCGCAAGAACCTGCTCGGTCCGGAGCCCACGCTGCTCCCCGAGGAGCCGGATGTCGTTTCGCGGTTGGAAGCAGGGGAGGAGGCTGTCGACCTGGCAGCCAAGCACCCGACGTCGTCGTTGGTGTGGGCCATCCTCGCCGACGAGGCGTACCGCGAAGGCCGGACCATCGAGTCCTACGCCTACGCGCGCACCGGCTACCACCGCGGGCTCGACGCGCTCCGGCGCAACGGGTGGCGCGGCGCCGGACCGGTGCCCTACTCCCATGAACCGAACCGTGGCTTCCTGCGGGCGCTGAACGCACTCGGCCGTGCGGCGGCATCAATCGGCGAGATCGACGAGGCGGAACGCATCGCCAAGTTCCTGCGGGAATCCGATCCTGAGGCTAGCGAGAAGCTCTCGGGATCCTGATTCGGCCGAACGGAGTTGAGGGCCGTCCTTCCCAGGGCGGCCCTCAGCCGTTTGCCGACCGTTCAGTTTTGACACTCCTTCGTTGCAGCTCATAGCTTCGTATGAATGTCCTGGGCGCGGAAGCGCGCCTCCACGCGAAGGAGACGTATGACTGAGCAGGAGAGAACAACCGGACCGCCTACTCCGAGGGAAGGGGAGTTCGCCACCCCGGATTCGGAAACGCCGCAAGGGAAACGGACGCTCCGGAGGGCCATCGGCGCCTCAGCAATGGGGAACGCCGTCGAGTGGTTCGATTACGGCGTCTATGGCGTCATGGTGGTCTACATCAGCTCGGTGTTCTTCCCCGGTGACCAGGCCACCGTCTGGGCGCTGGGAACTTTCGCAGTCTCCTTCCTGGTCCGGCCGCTTGGCGGACTTTTCTGGGGGCCGCTTGGGGACCGGATCGGTCGGAAGGCCGTCCTCGCGATCACCATCCTGCTCATGGCCGCAGCGACCTTCGTGATTGGACTGCTTCCCTCCTACGACGCGATCGGCTGGTTCGCCCCGGCGCTGCTCATCCTTCTCCGGCTTATCCAGGGATTCTCGACCGGTGGCGAGTACGGCGGGGCCGCCACTTTCATGGCCGAATACGCGCCGGACCGCAAGCGAGGTTTCTACGGCAGCTTCCTTGAATTCGGCACCCTCGCGGGCTTTGCTCTCGGAACGTTGATTGCGCTCATCTGCCAACTCACTCTGGGCGCAGAGACTATGGCTGACTGGGGCTGGCGGATCCCGTTCCTTATTGCCGGTCCACTCGGCATTATCGGCTGGTATCTCCGAACAAAGCTCGAAGACACGCCGGTCTTCCGCGAAGCGGAGGAAAAGGGCGAAACCGAGCCCAGCGCCGGGCTGGCGCTAAAGGACCTACTGACCAAGTTTTGGCGTCCGATGCTTGCCATGGCAGGTCTCGTCGTAGCTCTCAACGTCGTGAACTACACGCTCCTTGCCTACATGCCCACTTATCTGCAGGACACCATCGACATGGATGCCGATGCGACCCTGACGGTGGTCCTGATCGGTCAGCTCGTGATGATGGTGCTCATTCCGTTCTTCGGCAGGCTCTCTGACCGCGTGGGACGAAAGCCCCTCTGGTGGACTTCGTTGGTGGGCTTGTTCATCCTGGCGTTGCCCCTCTACATGCTGATGTCCGTCAATTTCTGGCTGGCCATGCTTGCATTCGCTATTCTCGGTCTGCTCTACATTCCGCAGCTGGCCACCATTTCAGCGACTTTCCCGTCGCTCTTCCCTACGCACGTCCGGTACGCGGGATTCGCCATCACCTACAACACGTCAACGGCTCTGTTCGGGGGCACCGCCCCCGCAGTCAACGAGGCAATTATCGGAGCCACCGGCAACTCGTTAATTCCGGCCATGTACATGATGGCCGCCTGTGCCGTCGGCATGGTGGCAATGCGGGGTATACCGGAAACTGCGGGGCTGTCCCTGCGCGGCCGCGAAGCACCAGGCCGAAAAAGCCGGGTCGCGCAGAAGAAATAGGCCCCGGCTAAAGCCGGTCGTCCGCAGTAGTTTGTTGGGAGGACGATTCGGTTTCCGCGGCCGGAAGCAGCGTCGTCGTAACGTTCACGAGCTGTGGTTTCTTCGGGGCAGAGCTGAAGCCGAAGCGGACCCGCGGCCGGACGTTCGACAGCGAGCCGAGCGATTCGCCCGCCCAGGAAGCCGTCGCGGCTGTAATGGATCGCGCTCCCGTGACTCCGTAGTACTGCCTTCTGCCGTCCTTGATCGTTCCGGCGGTACGGACGCCCGGCATGAGGATTTTCGCGGCGGGATTGATGGCCGAAAGCCAGCGGGGATGGGTGCCGATTGCCGGCGGAATGAGACCGAGCAGCCTGCCCAGTCCAGTTGATTCGCCGAGTTCCGCGCGCACAGTGAGCGGACCGGCATTGAGGGACAACCGTTCTTCGTCCATGCTCACCGTGAGCGGGACTGTCCGGACAATATCGAATGAATATGCGCCGGACACATAGTCGGCCACCGCGGCCGACGGCGCGAGGAGAGTCCGCGTTCCCTCCAGGCTTTCGACCATGACATCGGTGAAGGCTCCGAAGCGGGATGTTTCCCACATACCGATGACTATGCGGACCCCCGAGGTGGTGCCGAGGCTGGCGATATGTCCTACGAACTGTTCAGTGTCGGCGCTCATGGTTTCCATTATGTACGGTGGGCTGACGCGCGCCACCGGGCCGGCGAAGTGACAATAGTTGACCCGGCCGTAACGTACCGGCAACCGGGGTCGACCATAGTCGTTCCATGAGGCGCAGAACGCATAACTCGGCCGCAGCTGACCTTCGATGTGACTCCTGCGGTGCCTTCCCCCATCCAGGGAGAGGACGGTTGACTCTGGCGAACGTGGCGGTGATGCTCCCGATCGAACTGGTGGTGCACGCGCTCGTCATCGGTACCGAGCTCTCCTATTTCCTCAAAGTAGTTGTGCTCGCTGTTACTGCAACAGCCCTTGTCATCTGGGTTGCAGAGCCGTCAGTGATGCACCTTCTCCGTTCGTGGCTTCACGCGTCGGCCCTCCGTCATCGCAACAGACTTGTCGAGGCGCCGGCACTGTGGAGGGCACGGGTGATCCTTGCGGACAGGCCCGGTGCGTTGGAGAAAATCACGCACCGGCTGGCCGGGTTGAATGTGAATATCCTTGCTATTCACGTGCACACGGTGTCCACCGGCAGCCTCGATGAACTGGTGCTTGCCGCCCCCGGCGGGCTCGCAGAACGCGACATCGTCGATGCCCTCTCCGCACCCGGGAACGCGGTGGTGGGAGTATGGCCCACCACGCCTCTCGCCCTGGTTGACGGGCAGACACGGGCTCTCAGCCTTGCCACGTGTATCGCCAGGGATCCCGATGCGCTCCCCGAATCCCTGGCCGAAATGCTGGGGGGAAGCATCGTTCCGCACCAGCAAGGCGCTCTACCGTCCGGGCCGGATGTCCTGAAGGTGCCGACCGCATGGACGGGACCCCTCGTCATTCACCGCGAGGGGAACCCGTTCACGCCTGTCGAATCGGCCCGGGCACACCGGCTGGCCGAGCTGGCGGAGATTGTCGACCGGAACAGGCAAGTGCAGGCGCCGAAGTGCCCTAGCCCTACCCGCGCTGCTCGTCTTCCTCGTTGACCGGCCTGTCGCCGTCGGCCGGGTCGGTTGCAGCGCCCGACGGCGTGGCGCCGCCCTCGCCGGTCCAGTCGCCCTGGTTACTGGCATCGTTCGCGGGATCTGACTGAACATCCGGTTCGACCGACGGCTTCCCGGGAAGGTCTTCCTGAACCTTCTGGGGTTCGTCCGAGGTGCTCTCGCTCATGGGTCTCCTCACATAGGTGCTGGCGTACTCGATACCCGATTCCATGCCCGGCGGGCAGGGCGCGTCAAGCTCAGAGCCCCAGTTCCTCAAGCACCGGCAGCTTTTCGCGCACCCGGCTCCGGGCCTCGTCCGCGGTTCGCGCGGCCAGCGCCAGCTGCGCGAGCTCCTGCGCCTGCTCCAGGGTCACGGTCTTGAGCACCGCTGCGACTGCGGCCAGTGAACGCGCCGTCATCGACAGTGTGCTGACCCCCAGACCCACCAGAACGACGGCGAGAGCCGGATCAGCAGCTGCCTCACCGCAGACGCCCACCGGCTTTGAGTTGCCTTCCGCGGCGGCACCTTCCACCGAGAGTCGTACCAGCCGCAGCACGGCCGGCTGCCACGGAGTGTTGAGCGCGGCAAGCGGGCCGAGCTGGCGGTCCGCTGCCATGGCGTACTGGGTGAGGTCGTTGGTTCCGAGGCTCGCAAAGGACACCTCGCTCAGGATGGTATCCGCCGTAAGTGCCGCGGACGGTACCTCAACCATGACACCCGGTGTCTTCAGCCCGGCTTCAGCGCACATGGAGCTGAAGTCCGCAGCTTCGTCAGCCGTGGAGATCATCGGCGCCATGACCCAGACATCGGCCTCTGACTGCTGTTCGGCACGCGCGATCGCAACAAGCTGCCGCTTGAGTACTCCAGGAGACGTGAGGTCGGTCCGGTAACCGCGGACGCCGAGGGCGGGATTGGGCTCGGTTGCGTCGGTCAGGAAGGGGAGCGGCTTGTCAGCGCCGGCGTCCAGCGTGCGAAGGACCACCTTCTTGCCCGGGAACGCTGCGAAGACGCCCAGGTAAGCGTCCGCCTGCTCGTCCACGCTGGGTTCGCTGTCCCGCTCCAGGAAGCAGAATTCCGTACGGAACAGCCCAATGCCCTCGGCGCCGAGCCCTGCGGCCGCAACTGCGTCCTTGGCGCCGCCCACATTGGCAAGGAGCGGGACCAGGTGGCCGTCCGCCGTCGTGCCCTGGCCGTCGAAGTCTGCCAGCAGCGACGCCGTTTCTGTCCACGCGACTGCAGCGGCCCGTTCGGTCTCGCCGGGTTCGACGACGACGGCGCCCGCCGCGCCATCAACGTAGACCTCGGCGCCGTCCGGCAGGTCGTCCACCCCGCGCGCCGCCACCACGGCGGGAAGGCCGAGGGAGCGGGCGATGATGGCGGTGTGGGATTGGGGTCCGCCGCCGGAGGTCACGAGGGCAAGGACGAGTCCCGGATCGAGCGTCGCTGTATCAGCAGGGGCAAGGTCCTCGGCAACAAGCACGAACGGCGTCGAAGAGGCGGGTATGCCGGGAGCCGCCTGCCCGCGCAGCTGCGCGACGATGCGGGACCGGACGTCGAGCACGTCGGTAGCGCGCTCGGCCATGTACCCGCCGAGGTTGTGCAGCATCTCGGCCACGGAGGCAGCGGATTCCCAGACCGCCCGCTGATTGGAGGTCCCCTTGGCGATCAGCTTTGCAGCGCCCTTCAGCAGCATGGTGTCCTTGGCCATCAGCGCCGTCGCCTCAAGGACGGCCTTTCCGTCCCCGGAGGCGCGCTCAGCGCGTGCCTTGAGCTCATCATGGACCGCGGACGCGGCTTGTTTGAGTTCCGCCGTCGCCTCCTCGGCCGTTGTACCGGAGCTCAACTGCTCACCCGAGGGAGGCTCGCTGACGGGTTTGGGCATCTGGCGAACCGGTCCGATCACTCGGCCCGGGCTGACGCCTACTCCTTGAAAGTTCTGCACTGAAGGTCCTCGTTTCCTACCGATATGTGTCGCCCCGCAAGAATTTACTCTAACGAAATCAGCCTGTGACGCAGTTCATATAGCGTTGCTATAGGTGCTAGGCTAGCGGCCATGAGTTTCGAAGGCCAGCCACCGGCGAAGATGAGACTGCTCCGGGCAGCCGCAGAACTGCTGGCTAATTCCGCCGGAGCTCCCGTGTCAACCCGCCAGATAACTCAGCTGGCGGGAGTCAGTGCGCCCACCCTTTATCACCATTTCGGTGACAAGGAGGGGCTGTTCGATGCGGTGGTTTCGGCAGGGTTCGAAGAGTACGTTGCGGGCGAGCGGGACTTCGCCCCGTCCGGTCAGCCGCTGGAGGACATCCGGCGGATGTGGGATAACCACGTGCAGTTCGGGCTCAACCAGCCTGAGCTCTACCTGGTGATGTTCGGCAATATCCGTCCGGAAAGCCGCCCTGCGATCGTCGCGGATGCTGAGGCGCTCATGGAGGAGATGCTGAACAAGGCTGCTGCTGCCGGCCAGTTGAGCGTTCAACCGCGGGAGGCGGCCAGGAGCATCCTGGCCGCGAACGTGGGAGTAACACTCATGCTGATCGCAGAGCCTGTTGTTGACCGGAACCTCGACCTCTCCACAATGACCAGGGACGCCATGATCTACGCGGTGTCCTCGGACCAGGCAGAGCAGAATGGGGGCGGGGATTCCGGAAGATCGTCGGTTGTGGTGGCCGCGATCGCGTTGAATGCTGCGTTGCAGGCTTCGCACTCCGATCAATTGTCCAGTTCCGAACTCAAGCTCTTCCTTGAGTGGCTCCACCGGATCTCCACCAGTCCCACTTAAGCAACCACAGCGGGTCACCGGACGAACGAGCGGAGTTCGGGGGAGCCGCGAAGCGCTAGTTCCACATCTATCGGACCATCCTGCGCAGGCGCAGGAATCACGGTTAGGAAATCACATGGCAACAGAAACAGTTGCAAAGCCCCGCGGCGGTATGAGGGTTGGCGTCCAGAAATTCGGGACGTTCCTGTCCGGCATGATCATGCCCAATATCGGTGCGTTCATTGCGTGGGGCATCATCACCGCGCTCTTCATCGAGAAGGGCTGGCTACCGGTACCCGAGCTCGGCGGCTTCGGCACCAACGCGGAAGGTGATCCGAACACCGGCCTCGTCGGTCCCATGATCACCTACCTGTTGCCGCTCCTGATTGCCTACACCGGCGGCCGAATGGTTTACGACGTCCGTGGCGGCGTCGTCGGCGCCATCGGCACCATGGGCGTCATCGTGGGTGCCGGCATCCCGATGTTCATCGGCGCCATGATCATGGGCCCGCTCGGCGGCTGGACCATGAAGAAAATCGATAAGATCTGGGACGGCAAGATCAAGCCCGGCTTCGAGATGCTGGTCAACAACTTTTCGGCCGGTATCTGGGGAGCGCTGCTCGCCCTGCTCGGCTTCTATGCGATCTCGCCCCTGGTCGAGGCGTTCAGCACGGCCGCCGGAAACGTTGTTCAGTTCCTGGTCAACAACGGCCTTCTGCCGCTCACCAGCATCTTCATTGAACCCGCGAAGGTGCTGTTCCTGAACAACGCCATCAACCACGGCGTGCTCACCCCGTTGGGCGTCCAGCAGTCGCTGGAAGAGGGCAAGTCGATCCTCTTCCTGCTCGAGGCCAATCCCGGCCCGGGCCTCGGCATCCTCCTGGCCTACATGTTCTTCGGCCGTGGTGCTGCCAAAGCCTCGGCTCCCGGTGCGGCGATCATCCACTTCCTCGGCGGCATCCACGAAATCTACTTCCCGTACGTCCTGATGCGTCCGCTGCTGATCCTTGCCGCCATTGCCGGCGGCATGACCGGAATCGCCACGCTCGCCGTCACCAACTCCGGCCTGGTGGCCCCGGCTGCTCCGGGGTCCATCATCGCTGTCCTCGCACAGACCGCCCGCGACAGCTACTTCGGAGTGGTCCTCTCGGTCGTCCTCGCAGCGGCAGTGTCCTTCCTGGTGGCCTCTGTCATCCTGAAGACCGCGAAGCGCAAGGAGGGCGACGACGACGACCTCGCCGCCGCCACTTCCCGGATGGAATCGATGAAAGGCAAGAAGAGCTCGGTTGCCTCGTCCCTGACCGGCGCCGGCAACGTCGCGGTGATGGCCGGACCGATCCAGAACATTGTTTTCGCCTGCGACGCCGGCATGGGCTCGAGCGCCATGGGCGCCTCGGTACTCCGGAACAAGATCAAGGCTGCCGGTTACCCGGACGTGAAGGTCACCAACGCATCGATCGCCAACCTTCGCGACGATTACGACGTCGTGGTCACACACCAGGACCTGACCGACCGGGCCAAGCCCGCGACGTCGAGCGCCGTCCATGTCTCGGTGGACAACTTCATGAACAGCCCCCGGTACGAAGAAATCGTGGAGTTGGTCAAGGAGAGCCGCAGCGAGAAGGCTGCAACTGGCGCCGCTGCGTCAGCCGGCCCTGATGCGGATGCCGGTTCCTTCGGTGGAGCGCACGCGTCCGAAGCCCATCCGGCCGGCGCCGTCGCCGATGAGGATGCCGCCGCTACGTCTGCCCGGCATGCCGCCGGAGCTTCGGCGCAGAGCGAGGAGTCGCCGTCGGACATCCTGGTGGCAGAGAGCGTTGTGCTCAGCGGTTCCGCTACCTCCCGTGACGCGGCCATCGATGAGGCGGGGCAGCTGCTGCTGGCCCGCGGTGCTGTGGATGAGGACTACATCCGCGCGATGCATGAGCGCGAGGAATCCGTCTCGACGTACATGGGAAGCTTCCTGGCTATCCCGCACGGCACCAACGCGGCAAAGGACCACATCCGCAAGTCGGCAGTTTCCGTGGTTCGTTACCCTGAGGGCCTGAGCTGGAACGGCAAGGAGGTCAAGTTCGTGGTCGGCGTCGCAGGCGTGAACAACGAGCACCTGCACATCCTGTCCTCCATCGCGAAGGTATTCACAGACAAGGCGCAGGTGGCGCAGTTGGAGGCCGCAACTTCGGCAGAGGAGATCCTCGAAATCTTCAGGAAGGTCAACGCATAGTGAAGGCAGTCCACTTCGGAGCAGGCAATATCGGGCGCGGCTTTGTCGGGCTGCTCCTCCACCAGGCGGGCTATGAGGTGGTGTTCGCAGATGTGGCGGACGCGCTGATCAATGACCTGGCCGGCGCGGACAGCTACCGTGTCCACGAGGTGGGGGACCAGCCCGCAGTGCACTCGGTCGACAACTTCAGGGCGGTGAACTCAAACACCGAGGAGAGCCGACTGATTGAGGAGATCAGCACCGCTGACATCGTCACCACGGCGGTGGGGCCGCACATCCTGAAGTTCGTTGCTCCGGTGATCGCCAGAGGGTTGGCCGCCCGGGCCGCAGCCTCCGCTCCGCTGCAGGTGATGGCGTGTGAAAACGCAATCAATGCAACGGACATCCTGCGCGAGGCGATCGAGGGCTCGTGGGACTCCGGCACCGGCCAGCTCGCTGACCGCGCGGTCTTCGCCAACACGGCGGTGGACCGGATCGTCCCGAACCAGGAGGCGGGGCAGGGCCTCGATGTCACGGTGGAAACGTTCTACGAATGGGTCATCGACCGGACTCCGTTCGGCGACAGTGCGCCGGTGATTCCGGGTGCACTGTTCGTTGACAAGCTCGGCCCATACATTGAGCGAAAACTGTTCACGGTCAACACCGGCCACGCGACGACGGCCTACTTCGGCTATCAGGCTGGGTTGGAAAAGATCTCCGATGCCATGGCTGATCCGCAGGTTGCCGCCGACGTTCGCGCTGTACTCGATGAGACCAAGCAGCTGCTGGTTGCCAAACACGGTTTCGACGCGGGTGAGCAGGAAGCCTACGTCCAGAAGATTCTGGGCCGCTTCACCAATCCGCACCTGCCGGACACGGTGAACCGGGTGGGCAGGGCGCCGCTGCGCAAACTCAGTCGCCACGAAAGGTTCATCGGTCCGGCTGCGGAGCTCGCCGAACGGGGCACCACCCCGGAGGCGCTGCTGAGAGCGATCTCTTCCGCACTGCGTTTCGACGATCCCGCGGACGCTGAAGCGGTCGAGTTGCAGCAGATGCTGAAGTCGTCGGAGGCAACGGAAGCAACCGAGCGGATCACCGGTCTTACGTCTGAGCATCCGCTGTTCTCGGACGTGCGCAAGCTCGTGGAAGAACGTCAGACAGCGTTGGTCTAGGTTCTGCCGATCCAACGAAACGGCGCCGTGCCCCATCAGGGGTGCGGCGCCGTCGTCGTTTGTTATGACTGCGGATACTTAAGCAGACTCTTCACCCTTGTCGTCGACTTCTTCTACCCAGCTCGGCGGCTCGTCGCGGCCCTCGTCCTCGTCCTTCTCGGCGTCTTCGGGGGTGTCCTGCACAATGCCCTGCGCATGGTGCGTGGGCGCGTAGATGGTGTAGAGACGGAGTGCCTCATCCCCGGTGTTCTCGACGTCATGCCAGGTTCCGGCGGGCACCTGGATGCTCCAGCCGTCCTCGACTTCCTGCTGGTAGGAGAGGTCGTCTTTCGAGGGTCCCATCTTCACGCGACCCTTTCCGGCGTCGATGCGCAGGAACTGGTCCGTGCCGTGATGCACTTCCAGGCCGATCGCACCGCCCGGCTCGATCGACATGAGCGTCACCTGCAGATGCTTGCCCGTCCAGGCGACGCGGCGGTAGGCAGAGTTTTCCGTCGTGGCGCTCTCGATGTTGAAAGAATTCGGCTTCGGTCCGTTGTCAGTGATGTCCATAACTTCATCCTTGACCATCTCGCCGAGGATCGCCACAGCGAAGAATCAACTGCTTATGTGAAAGCTCAGCTCAAGTCCAGTAAAGAAGCCGCGCAGCCGGCAGGCGCCGCTGCAGCTCGTCGGTGAACCACTCGCGCATTTCCGTCATGGTCTGTTTCGGATACACGTATTTGATTCCGCCGAACTTGGAACGCTTCTGACTGCGGAGATCTTCATCCATCTCCAGTTTGGTCCGGGGATACCACCCCAGCAGCACCTCCTTGCTTGCGGGGGTGAAGCGGTGCGTGATGATTTCAGCCGTGAGATCGAGGTCGGCGATGCCGGCGACTGCGTCGGAAACGTCATCCAACAGGGCGCCATACTGCTCCTGCCAACCAGGTATCGGCATGATGGGCGCGATTGTGAGGCCAACCCGGTAACCCGCACTCGCCATGGTGCGCAGCGCCGCGAGCCGCGCGGGCATGCGTGCGGTCCCACCTTCGAAACGGTTCGCTACCTCTGCAGCGTTCACCGAGAACCGGACCCGCGTCCTACGGGCGTGGTCGAGCGCCACCAACTCACCGACGTCGTCGAACTTCGTCGTGAAGCGCAACGACACGTCGCTTCCAAACTCACCCGACCCGACGCGGGAGATTGCGGCGGCAAGCGAGCCGGTCACGCTCTCGATTCCCAGTGGATCGGTGTAGCAGGACAGCTCGAAAGTCGTACCCTCGACGCCGCGCTCAGGGGTTCCCCGCGTGACTGAGCCTCTGCCGGCGTGGGTGGAGATCCCGTTCAGCACATCGTCGATGTTGGCGTACACCCGGGTGATGGGCGGGCCCTGTAGGGAGCCGGCGAGATAACAGTACTGGCAGTGCGCAGGGCAACCTTTGGCAAGATCAATCCGCCAGTCGGCGCTCGGCGGGATGGGCTGCGGCTTGAGGGTGCTGGGAGGGGCAACCACTACGGCGAGGGTGTTCTTCGCCGATGCGTAGGTCTCGCGGTCACTCTCACCGCGAAGGCCGGTCAGGGCATTCCCGGGCATGAATCGAATGTCGTCGACGCCGGCACCTTCGCATCGGCGAATGATCTCGGCTGTGTGGGGTAGATCGGCTGCGGCCCGCGTGATCATCACGTGCTTGGGAACCCACAGGCGGGTAGGGGAAATAGCGGTCAGATCCAGGTCCTGGTATGCCGTTGTCATCACTCTGTACAACAACGCGGAGGCCCCGTGTGTTCCGTCTTCTGGACCGTAGATGGGAGCCGCCGGTGCCGAGACGCACATCGGGTGGTTGCCGCGGAGACAACCACCCGATGTCGTATCGAGCGAGAGATTACTCGGTGACCTCGAAGGTGATCATCTCAGTGAACTCCCGGCCGTGAACGTCGGTCGCGGTCACCGTGGCGGTGTGCTTGCCGATGGCCAAGTCGCTGGGTAGCTTGAGGCGCCACAGATGAGACGTGCGGTCGTGGACGCCGCCGCCGTGCACCAGCTGTTCCAGAGTGGCTACTGGATCGGTGTACTCTGCTCCGATCAGCGGTACATCGCCTGCCGTCATTGACTGGGTGCGTGTAGCGTCCGCAGATTTCCCGCCATCAATGGACACCTGCACAGTAGAGCCGGTGGCACCCATCCAGAAGTTGGTGGTCAACCAGGTTTCACCGAGCTCCGCTACGGTCACGGCGTGTGGATTCTCTGGAGCTGGGGCCCGACCAGGCAGACCCTTGTACTGGTCGAACCAGGCGCGGTAGGTCGGGGAGTTGATGCCGAGCGCCATCTGGTCGGTGCCGTCGTCGCCGGTGGCGGTGAAACGTTCCCGAACCTCAGTGTTCTTGATGTCCAGCGTCAGCACGCCGGGAGGAGCCATGGGATCGATGCTTCCAGCGGTCGTATCGGTCACCGACGGGGCAATCGAGTCCGGCGGAAGCACCACGAGCCCGGAAGGAACCTGATCCGGGGTAACCTCGCCGGGCGTAGCTGGAGCTGTCGTGATCAGCGTCTGGCGGGTCGGATCATCAGGGTTGACCGCGTAGTGGATGCCCTGATCAGGGACGGTGTTGTCGGCGCCGTCGAGGTTGTAATAGGCACGGTTGAGGCCGAAGCCCGTGTTGGTTGAAATTTCCAGACCGCGCGGCGAGCCGTTAGCCATGCCACCGGTGAAGATCTCCACGAGGTTCTCGTTCATGACGAGGGAAGTGCCGAATTTGGCATTGAAGTCCACGTCAGTCAGTGAGTCGTTACGACCGTTCTTGATCCAGAAGACCAGTGTGGCTCCGGGAGCGATGGAAACATTCCGCTGCTTGGCGGGCCAGTCCACCACGTTGGAGTTGCTGAGGTCCACGCGAGGGTAGAGGTAGCGCAAGGTGTAGTCACTGAAATCGACGGACTCCGACGAGGCGTTGTAGACCTCGATGAACTCAAAGGCGTCGGCGCCGCCCATGTTGGAGGTGTCGGGTGTGACCTCCGTAATCTGCAGCGGTGCTGTTTTCAGCGTCGGGTCGGGCTGCAGGGCCGGTGCTGGAGCGGCAGTGGCGGCAGGGCCAACCATGGAGCTGATGGCCAGCAGAACCATAGTGCCGGCGGTCAGGCATAACGGCCGGGATAAGCGGAATCTTTCGGGAAGAGGCGATTGGCGCACGAAACTGAACTTCCTGTTGGGGGTTGCCCTGTTGGGCGGAGAGCACTATCGACTCTTTCCCGGCGGAATGAACGGGAGTCAAAGGATGGGTGTCTAATCCGTCAGCTGACGGTTTCCGCGGGTGCAACTTGTTCGGTCATCGCCACCGGCGTCTGCAGGGCGTCACGGTAGCTGTCACATCGGGGACGTCGGCGGTGTCTCATGTGCGTAGAAGCAATTCAATCTGGGAGGACCAAGTGTCAACATGCAGTCGTGTGGTCATCATCGGTGCGGGGTACGCAGGAGTGATGGCCGCCAACAGGATCGCTGGAGATCAGCGGATGCAAGGATCTGTCAGCGTGACCGTACTCAATCCGGTGGCCGATTTCGTGGAGAAGATCCGCCTGCATGAGGTCGCAGCAGGAAGCCGGGAGTCAGCGTCTGTGCCGATGCGCTCGCTCCTCCATGAGCGCGTGGTAATGGTTGAAGGTACTGCTTCCCGTGTCGATCCTGAGCGTCGCAGGGTGCATCTGACCGGTGACCCCATGCCGCTCGAATACGATCTGCTGCTGTATGCGGTGGGCAGCACGCACGAACAGTCGAACGTCCCCACCGGGGCGTTCGCCCTTACCAGCCACGACGACGCCGATCGGTTACGGGCCCGGCTCTTCCGGTTGGATCCGGGTTCAGTGGTCAGCGTGGTTGGGGCAGGCCTGACGGGGATCGAGGTGGCGGCCGAGATCGCTGAACAGCACCCCCGGTTGGCCGTGCGGCTCCTTTCCCGCGGGCGCATCGCCGAACATCTGTCAGAACCAGGGCGCCGCGCGATCACACAACGGCTGTCAGCTCTCCGCGTCGAGATGATGGAGAATACGGACGTGCAACGGTGCGATACTTCTTCGATTCAAAGGTCGGACGGCACCTCCCTGGGATCGGCCTGCACTGTGTGGACTGTAGGGCTCAGCGCGCCCAGCCTGGCCCGAGACAGCGGGCTGCCTACCGATTCCCGCGAGCGTCTCCTGGTCGACGAATCTTTAAGGTGTCTGCGATACCCCGACATCTTCGGCGCGGGCGACGCGATCCGAGCCCCGGAAGCCGTCGCTGGTCACCTGCGTATGAGTTGTGCGACAGCCCTGCCGTTGGGTGCCCACGCGGCCGACAGCATCCTGGCTCGGCTCGACGGGCGAACGCCGGTGCCGCTCTCGGCAGGGTATATGCTCACGTGCATCAGCTTGGGGCGCCGGTCAGGACTCGTTCAGGCCGTTCGGGCGGATGACCGCCCCCGCGGCGTCGTACTGAAGGGTCGGCTGGCAGGGATGACGAAGGCGCAGGTGTGCAGGATGACGTTGTCCTGGATCAGGAGTGAGCTTCGTCGAAGCGGTTCGTACAGTTGGCCGAAAGGCCCCCAGCCAGCGGAGGCGAGGTAGAACTGTGGGCGCCGCTGGTCTTTTCGAGGAACACCGTTCGCTGCTCTTCACCATTGCCTACGAGATCACCGGTACGGCGACGGATGCCGAGGATGTCCTTCAGGACAGTTTCCTCAGGTGGACCGACGTTGACGCCGCAACGGTCCAGAATCCGCGCGCCTATCTTGCCAAGACCGTGACGCGGCAAGCTTTGAATTCCCTGCGCACGGCTCAGCGCAGACGCGAGGATTACGTAGGCCCCTGGCTTCCTGAGCCCATCGTCGTCGCTCCTGATGTCGCCGATAACGCTGTACTGAGCGAGTCCCTGTCCTTCGCGATGCTCGTGGTGCTGGAGACCTTGTCCCCGGATGAGCGCGCTGTGTTCGTCTTGCGTGAGGTTTTCGATTTTCCCTACGCGGAAATCGCTGAGGCCACCGGAAAGACGCATGCAGCCGTCCGCCAGATCGCGAGCCGGGCGAAGGCCCACGTTCGCGCGCGGCAACCCCGGTTCGACGTGGATGCGCAAAGGCAGAAAGCGGTCTCTGACCGGTTCCTTACGGCCCTTCTGGGCGGCGATATGCAGTCCCTGATGGATGTTCTCGCCCCGGGAGCGGTCCTTCTTTCCGACGGCGGAGGGAAGGTCTCGGCGGCCCGCAAGCCTGTGGTCGGTGCGGACAACATCGCTCGTTTCCTTCTGGGAATTGCCAAGACTCCCGTTCCGGAGATGCGGGTGGAGGCCACACTGCTGAACGGCATGCCCGCCCTCGTTGTCTTCAGCGGAACGAGGATTGACGTCGTCGCACTGATTCAGTCGAGTAATGACTGCGTGACGGGCGTATACCTGGTCAGAAACCCTGACAAGCTCGGCGCCGCCAGTTCGGCCGCAGGCTTCACCGACGCCCAAACCGCTCCGCGAGGCCGATCGCGTTGAACGGGGCGTGCACCTTCACGTCATTGTCGAAATACACGTAGACCTCGCGCCCGCGGCCGTCCGGGCAGGTTTTGCCGGACAGCCAGCCGCCGCACAGCGCAGCCCACTCGTCCAGTTCCGCATCCGTGTAACCGCTCGTGTAGAGCTCGGTGCTGCCATGCAGCCGGACATAGACGACGTCGCCGGTCACCTCACGGAACTGGGGCCACTTTCCTGCCGAGTCGGCCACCACCAGCCCGACGGCGTGGCGGCGCAGGATCTCCAGGCTCTCCTCGCTGCCGAAGCTCTCGTGGCGGGGCTCGAGTACGTGGTGAATGCGCCGTTCCGCGTCCGTGGTGACCCAATCGCGGTCCTTGAGCCGCTCGTCGTGGCCGCGCGCGAGCTTGGCGGCCGCCGTCGTCGTTGTTGGCAGTAGGGAGAGGAAGTTCTCCAGCAGCTCAGGATCGAAGCGGCGGGTGGCCGGCAGTTGCCAGAGAACCGGCCCCAGGCGCGGGCCCAGGGCCAGCAAGCCCGACGCGAAAAAATTGGCCAGCGCCGTGTCGGCGTTTCGCAGCCCGAGCATGTGCGTGATGTAGCGCGGGCCCTTGACGGAGAACCTGAAATCGGCGGGCACGCTGTCACGCCAGCGGAGGAAGCTGTCCCGGTGCTGCAGCGAGTAGAAGGTCCCGTTGATCTCAATGGTGTCCAACTGCGATGCGGCGTACTCAAGCTCGAGCCGCTGCGGAAGGCCGCTCGGGTAGAAGGACTTGCGCCACGGTGCGTAGCGCCAGCCGGAGATGCCGATCCGGGCTCGGGGCTGGGAATCTGGCATGGCCGAACGCTATCGCGCAGAGCAGTATCGGCACCAGTGCACTACCTAGTTGGTGAAGGTAATTTTCCTTGTTGGCGGGTCAGCACGGGCGTAAAATGCAGTCCTCAGCCGCTGTTGGGGGACAACAGACAAGGAGCCGGAGACACACTTTCCTCTACCTCCACTGCGACAAGGTCGCTCACGACAGAAGCTGAAGATCATGGATTCCGCTCTTCCCCGCGTTGCGCTGCGTACAACGTATTCGCCCCCGCGAATCGCCCTTCTGGCCGTGGGAGCCACCGCGGCCTGGATCCTTTCCGTATCGATTGGCGCCGCCCTGCGTGTGGATCCGGGCGTGGCGAAGATTGCCTTGATTGCGCACACCATCTCCCTGGTAGCCGCATTCGGTGCCGTCCTCCTCGTCGACTGGGTGGGATTCCTCTGGCTGATCTCACGACGCAAGCTCGTAGAAACCAGCCGAATCG
The DNA here is from genome assembly GCF_054161285.1 of Arthrobacter sp. D2-10. NCBI lineage: Bacteria > Bacillati > Actinomycetota > Actinomycetes > Micrococcales > Micrococcaceae > Arthrobacter > Arthrobacter sp. D2-10. The sequence goes on from NZ_CP096431.1 coordinate 241,222, forward strand.
AGTCAGCCGCCATGCCGATCATCTGGGGTGGGCTGGCCGGCCTGCTGGTCACCGGCGCCCTGGTCAACCCGGCCATGGAGAATCCGCTGACCATCGTCAAGGTCTCGGCCGTCCTGGTGCTGATGCTCAACGGGATTCTCCTGATTCCGTGCATGCGCCGGTTGAATTCCATGCCGGCGGGAACCAGGTTCGGTGACGTGCCGTCCGGTATGCGGATTCACCTGCTCATCTGCCTCGCAATCTCACAGACCTGCTGGTGGACGGCCATGGTGGTCGGATTCATCAACAGCTCCGACCTGTTCTGACGTCAGGTCGCGGCGGCGGCGTTGTATGAACAACTGCTTTGTGCCGACAGCATCCCCAAACCGAAGTCCGCTAAACTTGCGTGGTAAGAGCCCCGGACTTCGAAGCGGAGAACGCTTGCGGAAGCCTTGGGGCATTCTCATGCACGGCGGCACACTTGGCGCGGCTCGCGGCGCGCCTGAAGTTGCCGCCAAACAATGGGGGAGGATCCCATGCCAGCAATTGTGATTGTCGGAGCCCAATGGGGCGATGAAGGCAAAGGCAAGGCCACAGACCTGCTAGGCGGGCGCGTGGACTACGTCGTGAAGCCGAACGGCGGCAACAACGCCGGGCATACCGTCGTCGTCGGCGGTGAGAAGTACGAGCTCAAGCTCCTTCCCGCCGGCATTCTCAGCCCCAACGCCGTACCGATCATCGGCAACGGCTGCGTCATCAACCTCGAGGCGCTCTTTCAGGAGATCGAGGGGCTCGAGGCCCGCGGGGCGGACACCTCGAAGCTGCGCGTCTCTGCGAACGCGCACCTGGTCGCCCCCTACCACCAGGTCCTCGACAAAGTCACCGAACGCTTCCTCGGCAAGCGTGCCATCGGCACCACCGGGCGCGGCATCGGCCCGGCGTACATGGACAAGGTCGCACGCTTGGGCATCCGGGTGCAGGACGTCTTCGATGAATCGATTCTCCGCCAGAAGGTCGAGGGATCGCTGAAGCAGAAGAACGAACTCCTGGTCAAGGTTTACAACCGCCGCGACGTTGAGGTCGAGGAGATTGTCCAGTACTTCACCTCCTTCGCCGAAAGGCTCCGGCCGCTGGTCATCGACTCGACCTACGTGCTGAACGAAGCGCTCGACGCCGGCAAGGTGGTCCTCATGGAGGGCGGGCAGGCGACCTTCCTCGACGTCGACCACGGCACCTACCCGTTCGTGACGTCGTCGAACCCCACCGCCGGTGGGGCGTCCGTCGGATCCGGCATCGGGCCTACGCGCATCAACCGCGCCGTGGGCATCATCAAGGCGTACACCACCCGCGTCGGTGCCGGGCCGTTTCCCACCGAACTGTTCGACGAGATGGGCATCTACCTGCAGAAAACCGGCGGTGAGTTCGGTGTGAACACCGGACGTCCACGGCGCTGTGGCTGGTACGACGCCGTGCTGGCGCGCCATGCTTCCCGCGTCAACGGGTTCACCGACTACTTCGTGACCAAGCTGGATGTCCTGACCGGTATCGAGCGGATCCCGGTGTGCGTGGCGTACGACGTCGACGGCGTCCGCCACGATGAGATGCCCATGACCCAGACCGAATTCCACCATGCGAAGCCGATCTTTGAGTACTTCGAAGGCTGGACCGAGGACATCACCGGAGCGCGCACCCTCGAGGACCTGCCCGAGAATGCGCAGACGTACGTGCGCGCGTTGGAGAAAATGTCCGGTACACGGTTCTCCGCGATCGGCGTCGGGCCGGACCGCGACCAGACGATCGTGATCAACGACCTCATCGGCGGCTAGGTCCGCTGCAACAGAAACGGCTAGGTTCCCGCAAAGGAACCTAGCCGTTTCTTGTTTAGCTTGCTGTCTACAGATTGTTGACGACGTCGGCGCTTTCCCGAAGCTCTTCCACCAGGGCGACTGCCACGTCGGATTTCTTCTGCTGCTTGACCTGCTGTTCAAGCTGCGGCTTCAACTCCTCATACGGCGGAAGCTCGCCGCCCTGCTGCGCGGCGGCGCCTGAGGCTTTGGCTTCCTCATACGCTGCCTTCAATTCCTCTTCGGAGGGAGCGGCGTCTGCTCCTTCCTCGGCGAGAAGCGCATCAAGGCGAACCTGCTGCTTGATCTGCTCCGTGGCCTCTTCCTTCGCAATGCCCTGCTCCTCAAGGGCAGCGAAGAGCTCATCAGCCGAGGCGAACTGGTTTGACGCGACCAACTCGTCGGTTGTCGCCGTGATATCCTCCTCGCTCGCCTCGATTTCACGCTTGTCGGCTTCCTGAATGAGGAGTTTGTTGCCGATGAGGTTGTCGAGGGTCTGGGTCTTGAGCTGCTCCTGGTCGACCTCCTGCCCCGTCATCTGGGACTGCATGGCCATTTGCTGGAACGCGCCCTCATAGGAGGTGCTGAACTCCTCCTTGGTGATGTCCACGCCATTCACGGTGGCGACGACGTCGGGCACTCCCTCAAGATCGGGCGTCGGCGCTTCCGCCGGGGTGCTTGCCGCGCTCTCACTCGGGGCAGGCTCAGCCTCGGTGTTGCCGGCGCAGCCGGTGGCGAACGCCAGCGAACCCGCCAGAACCGCACTCATCAGCCACTTCTTCTTCACAGACACTCCTACTGTTGATTACCGACCTGAGACTCTAGCAGCGACCTATGTGCGACGGCTTGACGCTCGCTGGGCGGAAGCTGGACGGTAGGATGCCGGAATGGCGGCAATGCAGAACTTCAATGCGGATATTTCTCTCTTAAGCCTCCCGCAACTGCTGCTCGATGTCGATGCCATCGACGCCAATATTGCCCTCAAGGAGCAGTGGGCGGCTGAGCACTCGATGGTGCTCGCACCCCACATCAAGACGACGATGACGCGTGAGATAGTCCAGCGGCAGCTTCCCGGGTCCTGGGGAGTAACGGTGGCAACGCCGGCGCAGGCGGCTCACGCTGTCGCCTGGGGAGCACGGCGAATCCTGATCGCCAACGAGGTGGTCTTCCCGCCGCTGGTTTCCGAGCTGCGCCGGCTCCTGGAGCGGAACCCTTCGGTCAGCCTGTACTGCCTCGCCGACTCCCACGCAGGCGTCGCCGCCCTGAGCCGGGGCTTCGAGGACGCGGAACGACCCCTCCATGTACTGCTCGACGTCGGAGTGGCCGGCGGCCGCACCGGCATTCGGAATGCTGCGGATGCTTCGGTCCTGGCCGCAGCGATACGGAAGGCACCCGGACTCCTCTTCGCCGGTGTCAGCGCCTACGAGGGAATCGCGCCGAACCTCCGCACACCCGAGAATCTTGCAGCGATCGACGCGCACTGTGAGGCGGCGGTGCGAATCTTTGCCGGACTTCGCGGCGGGTTCGACGTCGAACAACCCGTCTACTCGGTGGGCGGCTCGGCGTTCCAGGACCGCGCGGCGCAGTTTTTGCCAGAAGGGTCTGTGAATGTCCTTCACTCGGGCTGCTATGTCATCCATGACTCGGGTACGTATGCGGAAGTCTCGCCGCTGCGGGGCCTGCGCGCCGCTGCGGTGGTGCGCACCGTCGTCGTTTCGGTGCCGGAGGAGGGGCGGGCAATCCTGGGAGCGGGTAAACGGGAGCTGGCGTACGACGCCGGCCTGCCCAGACTCACCGCGCACCACCGGGACGGCATCACGCTCGGGGAGCCGACCGGCGTCGTCGTTCGGCTTTTCGACCACCACGCTGTGGTGGAGGACGCCGGTGACCTACGCGTCGGGGATCTCGTGGACCTGGGCATTTCGCACCCGTGCTCCGTGTTCGACCGGTGGCGGACTGCCCTTGCGGTGCACGGTAATGCCACCGAGGTGTGGCACCCGCAGTTCTGAGCCCTACCAGCCCCAGGTACCCGGTGCTCCCTTGAACGGGCCCACCACCCTGGAAGTGATCCACCCGCCGTAGAAGTCGCCGGGCTGCGCCTGAACCTCCTCGCCGTCAACAAGGCAGCGGTCCATCCTGCCGGGATAGACGGCGACCGTGCCGGCCAGCCGTTCGTAGCCGGCCGTCGGGTTGGGGTAGGTCCACGCGGCGCGTTCGGCGCGTGCGGAGCCGGCAACGACGTCGTAATAGGTGGCCTCACCCTTGAATTCACACCAGGTGGTTCCCTCCACGGGCCGCAGACTGTCCGGCGCGAGATCGGCTGCCGGGAGGTAGAAGCCGGGTGGGTGGCTCGTCTCCAACACCCGCAGCGCGCCGCTGGACCGGGCAATCTCGCGCCCACCGAATTCGATGACGACGCCCGGATACGTCTCGACGCGTGGTGGGCGCGGGTGATCCCACACCGACTCCTGGCCCCGCTCCGGCTGCTCACGCTTCACCCTGTTGATACCCATGGGCGCCACGCTACTCTTCTGTACCCTTGAAGCAGCCCCAGTTCCTACTCGAAAGGGCCGCGTGATGAAGGTCAGTGTTGGACAGTTCAGGCCGGGCGGCGACGTCGCTGCCAACGTTGTGACCATGCGGGAGCTCGCGCGCGAGGCTGCTGCTGAGGGCTCCGAATTGATCGTCTTCCCCGAAGAGTCGATGTTCGCCGTCGGGAAGGTCGAGGGTGTCCTCGCCGAAGCGGTGGCTGCCGGATGGTCCGTCTTTGTCCAGCAGCTGTCCTTTCTGGCTGCAGAACTCAACATCGCCGTCGTCGCCGGTGGCTATGAGTCCAGCGGCGAGGAGCGGCCGTACAACTCCCTGGTGCTCATCGACGCCACCGGCAGAATCGTGGACACGTACCGGAAACTGCACCTGTATGACGCCTTCAGCTATCAGGAGTCGCAGCGGATCAAACCGGGCGACGGGGGCATCACCGTGGTGCCGGTGGGGGACCTGAGGGTCGGGCTGATGACCTGTTACGACCTCCGTTTCCCGGAACAGGCGAGGGCCCTCGCGGACCGTGGCGCCGACGTCGTGCTGGTGCCGGCCTCCTGGTTCAAGGGGGACCACAAGATCGAGCACTGGGAGACGCTCCTGCGTGCTCGGGCGATCGAGAACACCGTGTGGATTGCGGCTGCGGGAACGTCGTCGTCGCACACCATCGGACACTCGGCGATCCTGGACCCGATGGGGGTTCCGCAGGTCTTCCTCAATGACGAGCCGCAGGGCGTTGTCACCACGGACGTCAACAGGAAGCGCATCGAAGAAGTGCGGGAGTTCCTGCCGGTGCTGCGCAACCGCCGGTTTGCGGCGAACGAGGAGATCGTCGAAGCCGAGTAGCTTGTATGATAAGTAAGCAAGTTATACGATAAGTTATCCAGTTCGCTCTCCCGAAGGTTCCGCGATGACTTATTCCCCCGACGCAATCCGCCACGTCAAGCTCTCGACGGCAACGCTGCCGCTGGCTACGCCGATCTCCGATGCGAAGGTTTTCACCGGCCGCCAGAAACCGATGACCGAAGTGGCGTTCCTCTTCGCCGAGATCGTGACGGAGCAGGGAGTTTCCGGCCTCGGATTCTCCTACTCCAAGCGGGCAGGCGGTCCGGCGCAGTACGCCCACGCACGAGAAGTGGCCCAGGCTATGATCGGCGAGGACCCCAACGATATTGCGAAGCTGTATAACAAGTTGCTGTGGGCCGGTGCTTCGGTGGGCCGCTCCGGTGTCGCCACGCAGGCGCTCGCCGCGCTCGACATCGCGCTGTATGACCTGAAGGCCAAGCGGGCGGACCTTCCGCTGGCCAAGCTGCTCGGCGCTTACCGGGACTCCGTGCGCACCTACAACACCTCCGGCGGCTTCCTCAACGCCTCGATCGACGAGGTGAAGGAGCGCGCAACCCAGTCCCTGGCCGAGGGCATCGGGGGCATCAAAATCAAGGTGGGCCTGCCCGATTCGGCTGAGGACCTGCGCCGTGTGGCAGCCGTTCGGGAACACATCGGCCCGGATGTGCCCCTCATGGTGGACGCGAACCAGCAGTGGGACCGAGCCACCGCACTGCGCATGGGCCGCAAGCTTGAGCAGTTCGACCTCGTCTGGATTGAGGAACCCCTCGACGCGTACGACGCCGAGGGGCACGCCGCGCTGGCATTGGCACTTGATACGCCCATCGCCACGGGTGAGATGCTCGCCTCGGTTGCCGAGCACGAGCGCCTCATCGCCACTCGCGCCTGCGACATCATCCAGCCTGACGCCCCGCGCGTCGGCGGCATCACCCAGTTCCTCCGCCTCGCCACGCTCGCGGACCAGGCCGGTCTGGACCTCGCGCCGCACTTCGCCATGGAAATCCACCTCCACCTCGCCGCGGCTTACCCCAGGGAGCCCTGGGTGGAGCACTTCGACTGGCTCGACCCGCTGTTCAACGAACGCCTTGAGACCCGCGAGGGCCGCATGATCGTTCCGGACCGCCCCGGCCTCGGCGTCACGTTCAGTGACCAGGCACGGGCGTGGACCACGGACACCGTCGAATTCGGCACGCGCTGAGGCGTGCGTACCGGCCTCACGCTGTCATCGCCGTGCCAGCATTAAGAGCATGAAACAAACGCTGGCCGTCTCACTTGTCGACAGCCTCCGCCGTCGTATCGTCGACGGCACCATTCCCTCCGGCGAGAAGCTGCCCAGCGAAAGCGCGCTGATCAGCGAGTTCGGCGTCAGCCGCACCGTTGTCCGCGAGGCGGTGTCCCGCTTGCAGGCCGAGGGGCTGGTGCACACGCGTCGGGGGAGCGGCAGCTTCGCCCTGACGCCGCCGTCGGCTGATGAGGAACCAGCCGGTGGCATGCGCCGGCCTCGTACTCTCGAGGAGCGGCGTGCGCTACTGGCGTTCCGCACCGGCGTCGAGAGCGAGGCCGCCGCGCTTGCCGCGACCAACGCCGGGGCGGGAGCTGTTGCTGCCCTGGATGATGCCCTTGCCGCCTTCGACGCGGCCGGAAACCACGCGGCCACGGCGGTCTCCTGCGACTTCGCGTTCCACCGGGCAGTGGCGGAGGCCAGTGGGAACTTCTACTTCGTCGACGCGCTGCTGTCCCTGGGCCCGGCGATGATCGCCATGCCTCCGGAGCGTTTGGAACCAGCCGACGACGGCGGGCGGCCCGAGCGGCTGCGACGCGTCGCCCTTGAGCATGCTGCCGTGCGCAACGCCATTGCGGCGAAGGATCCGTTCACAGCCGCAGCGGCCATGCGCCTGCACCTGGCCAACTCGCGTGACCGGCTGGAGGGCACAATCTCCCGAGAGCAGTTCAAGCGCCGGACGTAGGATTGTTGCATGACTGCGAACCCAGAGATTATCCGCATGTACGGTGCTGACTGGTGCCGCGACTGCATCCGGACCAAGCGACAGCTCGACGAGCTCGGCATCGACTACCAGTACATCAACCTGGTCGACACCCCGGATGCGGCGGAGGACGCCCGGAAGATCTCTGGCCGGACGAACATCCCGGTGGTGGTGTACCCCGACGGCGCCCACCAGGTCGAGCCGACCAATCCCGAGGTTGAGGCAAAGCTCCGCGAGCTGAATCTGCTGGCGTAGTACTAGTCCTGTGCGGAAGGCTTGACGGCAAGAACCGGGCGGTCGGCCTGCAGGAGGATCCGCTGGGCGTGTGAGCCCATGATGAACTTGCCCACCTGTGACCGTTGACGGAGTCCGATGACGATCAGGGAGACGTTGTGCTCTGTGGCAAGCTCCAGGATCTCTTCCGCGAGGTCGTCCCTGTGGGAGGGGCGCAGCACGCGTGAGGGGATGCCGGCGTCGTCGGCGGTTGCCTGCAGGCGCTGCAGGTCCTCATCGCTCGCCACGGACTTGTCCACGCGCGAACCTTCGCGCACGGAGTTCACGATCAGGAGCTCCTCCTGGCGGAGTTTCGCTTCGCTGATGGCTGCTGCAACAGCCGCCTCACCGACGGGGGTGGGAACGTAGCCAACCATGATGCTCATAACTTCTCCTAGGAATCGGCGCTGACGCGGGCGTTGTGGCGCTGCTGGCGCTTTGCCAGAGCGGACTGGATCATGGGGCCCACTGCTACGAGGACGAAGATCGCCAGCAGCACGGCTGTAATGGGACGGGTGAAGAATCCGGAGACGTCGCCTTCAAGAACGAGAAGCGAACGGCGCAGGTTCGACTCCAGCAGCTCACCCAGTACAAACGCCAGCACCAGGGGACCGGGCTCGAAGCCAAACTTCTTCATGAGGTAGCCGAGTGCGCCGAAGAGCACCACGAGCAGGACGTCAAACATGGAGTTGCGGATGGTGAAAGCGCCGAGGATGGTGATGAGCGCAGTAATGGGCGCCAGGATGGCCCCCCGCACCCGCAGGATTTTAACGAACAGGCCGACGAGCGGAATGGACATGATCAGCAGCAGGATGTTGCCGATGTACATCGAGTTCACGACGCCCCAGAACAGTTCCGGGTCCTCGGAAATCAGCTGCGGACCGGGGGTGACGCCCTGGATGAGCAGCGCTCCGAAGATGATTGCCATGGTGGCGTTGGCCGGAATGCCCAGGGTCAGCAGTGGAATGAAAGAGCTCGTGGCCGCGGCGTTGTTGGCGGTTTCGGGGCCGGCGACGCCTTCCACCGCACCCTTTCCGAACCGTCCCGGCCGCTTGGCGCGCTTCTTCTCGACAGCGTAGGAAACCATCGAGGAGATCGTCGCACCGCCGCCGGGCAGGATGCCGAGGAAGAACCCGAGGACAGAACCGCGGGCGATCGCTCCGGAGGACTGACGGAGGTCCTTGCGGGAAGGCCAGACATTCGCGACCTTGGCTGGTGCGCTTGCCGCGCGGTGGCGCTCTTCGAGGTTGTACAGGATCTCGCCGACGCCGAAGAGACCCATCGCGATGGGGACGAAGTCGATGCCGTCCGCAAGGCTCAGGTTGCCGAAGGTGAACCGTTCAGCACCGGTGAAGACATCGCGGCCCACAGTCGCCAACAGAAGCCCGACGGCGGCGGCGATGAGCGCCTTGATCTTGGTTCCGCCGCTGATGGTTGAGACCAGCAGGATACCCACGAGCGCCAGTGCGGTGTACTCCGGTGGGCCGAAGTCGAGTGCGAAGCTTGCAACCAGGGGAGCGAGGAAAGTGAGGCCGATGATGGCGACAGTGCCGCCGATGAATGAGCCTATGGCCGCGATGCCCAGAGCGGTGCCGGCCCGGCCCTGCTTGGCCAGAACATAGCCGTCGAACACGGTGACTACCGAGCTTGCCTCACCGGGCAGGCGCAACAGGACTGAGGTGATCGTGCCGCCGTACTGCGCGCCGTAGAAGATGCCGGCAAGCATGATGATCGCGGTCACGGGCTCAATGCCATAGGTCAGCGGGAGCAGTATGGCTATGGTGGCTGCGGGCCCGAGGCCCGGCAGCACGCCGATGAGCATGCCAATGACCACGCCCATCAGGCAGTAGAGAAGGTTTTGCGGGACCAGTACGACGCCGAAACCGTCGAGGACCGGGTTCAAAAATTCCATGGCGAATCCTTTGTGCCTGGTGGCGCTTAGAGCAGGTGGGGGATCGATGTCCCCAGACCCAGGATGAAGATGGCGTAGAAGGCAACGACGACGAGCACCGAATAGAGCGTTGCCGCCCGCCAGGTTTCACCGCCGAGGAACTTCATCCAGATGAAGCACAGGAGCAGTGCCGGAATCTCGAAGCCGATGACCGGCATCAGCCAGACCATGCCCAGCAGGGTCACGAAGCCAAAGCCTGCCATGCGGGACAGGGGCGAGAACTTCTCGCCGTCCAGGCCCCCGCGGCGGCCGATAACCAGCTGCGCGAGGGCGAGGACGGCGATGATCAGGCTGATGATGAACGGCCATGTGCCGGGGCGTGGCTGCCCGGGCGTCCCGAGGCCGAGACCAAGAGCGATCAGCATGCCTGCAACGCCGACGCCGGCCGCCACCAGTGAGGCGGCCAGATTGGCGATTGCACCGGAAGGCGGCGCAGCGTCGGCCGCCCATTCGGCGGCTAGTTCTTCCGGCGTCAGGTCCGGCAGATCGATGGCGCTTTCGAAATCCGTCGGGGCCGTGTGGGCCTGATCGTCACGCTTCCGATTCATGGCAGTGCTCATTTCGACTGATGTTCTCGACCGGGCAGGATGACCTATTACTCGCCTGCGAGCGAGATGTCGTATTCCTCTACCAGCGCCTTGTACTGCTCAGCGAGGGCGTTCCACTCTTCGACGACCTCTTCACCGGAGACTTCCCACGGCGCGAGGATGTTCTCCTCGTTGAAGGTCTGGTAAGCCTCGGTGCCCTGGGTTGCCTCGACGGACTCCACCAGACGGGCCTTTGCGTCCTCCGACAATCCCTTTGGTGCGGCGAGGGCGCGGTACTGCGAGACCGGAACCTCGTAGCCCTCTTCGATAGCGGTGGGTACGTCAGACAGGAACTCGCTGCGCTCCTTGGCGAACGTGACGATGGGGGTAACGGTGCCGGCTTCGATCTGCGGGAGAGCCTCGCCGAGCTGGATGGTAGCGACGTCGACCTGGTTGCCCATGACGGCGGTCAGGGCCGGTGATCCCGAATCGAAAGGTACAGCGGTTCCCTCGATCTCAGCCTGCGCGAACAGTACTGCCTGCGCGAGCTGGGAGCCGGTGCCGACGCCGGTCGTGCCGAAGTTCAGGTTGCCGCTGGCTCCCTTGATGTCCTCGAGCGACTCATAGCCGGACTCCTTGCTGGCGACGAGTACGTAGTCATCCTGGGAAAGCCCCGCGATCACATCGAGGTTGTCGAGGTTCACGGCTTCATCTTCGCCGACGGCGAGCGGCGTAATGGTGATCAGAGATGCGTTCAGGAGAATAAGGTTCTGTCCGTCCGGCTCCATGCCGGCGACTTCCTGTGTAGCCAGGGCGCCATTGGCGCCGGCCTTATTGACCACCGGTACTGCAACCCCGAGGTCTTCTGCCATGCCTTCGGCCATAGCGCGGGCGATCCGGTCAGTAGAACCACCGGCGTCCTGACCAACGGTGATGGTGACGGGGCCGCTGGGGAATTCTTCGGTGGATTCAGCGCTGCCGCCGCCGACGTTTCCACCGCAGGCCGACAGGGCAAGTACACCGACAGCTGCAGTGGTTGCGGTCAGCACGCGGCGGGTAAAGGATGCTTTCACGAGTTGGTACTCCTCATTCAGGAACGGCGATGTTCGACTCAGTGGGGTTTGTGCGGGATGTGATGGCACTCACGTCCCGACCCTGAGAAGACTTTACGGAGGGGCAGTGATGCATGTCCAAGCCCACTAATGCATGGAGTGATGCTCCCAGAGCATCAACTTCAGGAGGGCGAGATGGGAGATGCCCTAGGCGTCCGCCCGGGTCTCCTGGTCCGAATCCTCAAGAATTACCCGTAGCAGCCGGAGCACCGCGGGGTTGGTGCTGGACTCGCCCCAGGCCACGTGCAAGTCTGCCCGGTTCAGATCAGCAAGGCCGGCCTGACCTCGGAGCTCCTCGAACTGCACCCCGGAGGGGGCAAACTCCTTCGAGGATGCCGGCACCAGAGTGACTCCCAGTCCCGCTGCCACGAAAGCGAGTAGGGCGGGCACCTGACTGGCAAACTGAGTGACTTTGGGGTGGATCGATGCACTCTCATAGAGCCGCATCACCAGGTCGTAGAAGTAACGGGCTTCGGCGGTGGAATACATCATGAGCGGAAGCCCGTCCAGCTGCTTCAGGGAGACTCCGTTACCCGTCGCGAGTTCATGGCCCTCCGGCAACGCCGCCACCAGTCGGTCTTCCAGAAAAGGACGGGTAACCACGCCGGGACGGGCGACGATGGGGCGAAGCAGTCCAATATCTATCGATCCCCTCGTGATCGAGTCCAACTGGTCGACTGAGACCGCTTCACGTAGGACAAAGGAGACTCCAGCCATGTGCGCTCCGGCCTTCCGAAGGATTCCAGGCAGGGCTACCTGACCCGCGATTGCGGTGTAGCCAATCACAATCGTGCCGGCATCGCCCGAGGACACGCGCCGAACTTCGAGAGATGTCTTGTTGCAGAGGTCGAGCACGCTACGGGCAGCGGGCAGTAGGACCTTCCCGGCGGCCGTCAGCTCAACTTTCCTGCTGCTGCGCTCGAACAACTGCGCGTCGAGTTCCCGCTCAAGCAGCTGAATCTGCCGGCTAAGTGGAGGCTGGGTCATATTGAGGCGTGCGGCGGCAGCGCCGAAGTGCAACTCCTCAGCAACTGCAACGAACGACTCCAGCTGAATCAGGGAGAACATGGATTCACTCCTTGCATGGTTTCGTGCACATTTTAGCTTGGACAGCATGAATGCTGCCGTCTAGCGTGAGAGGAATTCACGGCCGCTCTGAAAGGACCCCTATGTCGGCCTCTCCAGAAACCCAGCTTCAGCACATCTCCACACACACCGGTCAGATGACCATCACAGGTGTGACGGTCACGCCGGTTGCCTTCGTCGATCCGCCACTCCTCAATACGGTGGGTGTCCACGAACCCTTCGCGCTGAGGGCGATCCTCCAAGTACATACCGACGCCGGTATCACCGGTCTTGGTGAGACCTATGGCGACGCTGGCCACCTGGCCCGTCTCAGTAGGGCCGCAGCAGCGGTCACCGGAGCTGATCCTTTCAATATCAACGACCTTCGCATCCGGATCACCCGAGCGCTGGCAACCGACAAGACGCAGGGCGGCCACGGGATGAGCGGTATGGTCACCGGCTCCTCCACAGCGGACCGAGTGCTTTCCCCGTTCGACGTTGCTGCACTCGATATCCAGGGCAAAGCCCTCGGATTACCGGTCAGTGCACTGCTGGGAGGTGCAGTCCGCGATACTGTCCCGTTCAGCGGCTACCTGTTCTACAAGTGGGCGGGGCATCCAGGACAGTCCGACGACGGCTGGGGTCCGGCGCTGGATGCCGACGGCATCGTTGCGCAGGCACAGCGCATGGTGGCCGACTACCGGTTCGGTGCACTCAAGCTCAAAGGCGGAGTGTTTGCCCCGGACGAGGAAGCCGCCGCTATCGAGGCACTCCGCGCTGAATTCCCCGATATGCCGCTGCGCATCGACCCCAACGGCGCGTGGACCGTGGAGACGTCAGTCCGGATAGGTCGAAGATTGGAGGGCGTCCTTGAGTATCTCGAAGACCCCACTCCCGGAATCGAAGGCATGGCCGAGGTCCGCCGCGGTGTAGACCTGCCGCTCGCCACCAATATGTGCGTAGTCAGCTTTAATGACGTTCCTCCGGCGGTTGCGGCCGGAGCCGTTGACGTCGTGCTGTCGGACCACCATTTCTGGGGCGGGCTGCGCCGGTCACAGGCCCTGGCTGGAATCGCGGAGACTTTCGGACTGGGGCTCTCCATGCACTCCAACTCGCATCTCGGCATCAGCCTCGCGGCGATGGTGCACCTCGCTTCGGCTACTCCGAATCTGGATTATGCGTGTGACACACACTGGCCGTGGAAACGTGACGACGAGGACGTCGTCCTTCCCGGATCCCTCTCGTTCGAGGACGGCGCGGTTGCTGTGCCGACGGCGCCCGGCCTCGGCGTGGAACTTGACCCGGATGCCCTGGAACGGCTGCACCGGCAGTACCTGGACAGCGGCCTCACCGAACGCGACGACACCGGGTACATGCGGCGGATCCACCCCGGGTACGAGTTCAAGAGCCCGCGGTGGTGACGACCGAAGCGGGGGAGTGCAACCAGCTTCAGCGCCTTCCCGTATTGGACGTGGTGGTCACTGACCCGATCATCTCGCGCTTCGCCGACAGATTGATGACTGGTGCACCGGATCACCGCTGGCATTTCGTAGCTGATGCGGCTCCGGAGGAAAGCCTTCCCGCAATGACCACCGCCGACGTCGTTGTTTGTTCACGGCTGGACTCCCGGCAGGCCGCAGCCTGCGGCGCTCGCCTGGTTCAGGTCACCGGTGCGGGACTCGACCGGGTTGCTGTCGGCGCTCTGCCGGCGGAGACGGCGGTCACGAACACCTTCCACCACGAACGGCCCATCGCGGAGCACGTGCTCATGTGTATCCTCGCGCTCACCCGCAGGCTTCCAAGTGTCAGCGGTGAGTTGCGGCACGGGACCTGGCGGACCATCGCCACTGATGGGCATGTGCCGTTGCACCGCACACTGGACACCATGACGCTTGGCCTCGTGGGATTCGGCGGAATCGGCAGTGCTACCGCGAGCCTGGCCCATGCTGTGGGAATGGAGGTGGTGGCGGTTCGCAACCGCCCGGACGTCCCTGTGCCGGACGGCACCTGCCCGCGCTGGGTAGGGGGAATCTCGGAACTGCCGCGCCTGCTGGCGGAGTCCGACGTCGTTGTCATCACCGTTCCGCTCTCGCCCGCGACTGAGGGGATGATCGGATCTGCCGAACTGGCGGCGATGCGGGAGGATGCACTGCTGATCAACGTCGCGCGCGGCCCGGTGGTAGACCAGTCCGCGCTGTACGCGGCTCTGAGGGATGGCAGCATCGGAGGCGCCGCAATCGACGTATGGTGGGGCGCTCCGGAGAGCGGACGCACCCCGCCCGCGGATTTCCCTTTCGCGGACCTTCCCAACGTCCTGGCCACGCCGCACTACTCGGGGCACGCGCGCTCCACATTCGAACTGCGAGCCGATGACATCGCCGAGAACGTGAACCGGCTGGCTCAGGGCCAAGCCTTGAGCAATCGGGTCCGTTAGCCCAGGATCAGCCGCCGACCGCGAGACGGACGATCAGAAGCACGGCCCCGCCGGAAGCGGCCGCCAGTGCTACACGCCGCAGCCGCCTGGCGTCCAGAAACCGGTTGAGTAGCCGTGAAACTGCAAAGCCCAGGAGCACGACCGGTGCGAGCCAGAGGAAAGCAGTCAGGGTTGTCGTGGTCACGGCGCCGGCCACAGTGAGCAGAAGGACCGACACGATCGACCCGACGAGGAAAAAGGCGCTCATGGTTGCGCGCAGGCGGGCCGGTGGCTGGCCCTGCCAGACAATGGCCATCGGCGCTCCGCCGATCGCGGTTGCAGTGCCCATGATGCCGGAGAGGCCGCCTGCGGTGATCAGAGCCGGGCGGGTGGGAGCCGGGCGCCAGCCCAGGTAGGCCGACCCGACGCCGATCAGGACGCTGGCTGCAACCAGCCAGGACAGGGCGGCCGTGGACATGGCGACGGCCAGCCACGCCCCGAGAACACTTCCAGGAATCCTGCCGACGAGCGCCCACGCCGCGCCCCGAAGGTCGAGCGAAGCCCGGTCGCGGATGGTCACCAACAGGGTCGCCAGGCACGCCAGGAGGACTACCAGCGCCGGCAGCAGATCCGGAGCAATGAGGGCGATGACTGGAGCGGCGATCAGGCCGGCGCCGAAGCCTATGGATCCCTGGATGGCGGTGGCGGCACAGACCGCCACCGCCAGGATCACATAATCCGCAGGACTCACTTACCGGCCGGGGCAGGCGTCAGTCCAGCTTCGGCTGTGTCA
This sequence comes from Arthrobacter sp. D2-10, assembly GCF_054161285.1. NCBI lineage: Bacteria > Bacillati > Actinomycetota > Actinomycetes > Micrococcales > Micrococcaceae > Arthrobacter > Arthrobacter sp. D2-10. The sequence goes on from NZ_CP096431.1 coordinate 256,548, forward strand.
GCAAGGGGAAAATGGCACTCGGCAGCGTGCAGGGCGTCGGTGCCTGTCCGCCGCTGCGGCAGGCCAAGGGACACCCGCCCGGCATCCGCCGCAGTCTGTGCCGGCGGCGCCTCGCGGGCACAGATGTCCTGTGCCTTCCAGCAGCGGGTACGGAAACGGCAGCCCGACGGCGGATCCAACGGGGACGGGAGCTCTCCCCTGAGGACGATCCGCTCGGCGGGACGGTCCGCGGGGTTCAACTTGGGCGACGCCGACATCAGCGCTGCGGTGTACGGATGCAGCGGTCGTTCGAAGACATCGCTGGTAATGCCCGTTTCGATGATCCTGCCCAGATACATGACAGCGACCCGGTCGGTGACGTGGCGTACCACTGACAGATCGTGGGAGATGAAGATATAGCTGACACCGAGTTTGTCCTGCAGCTCATTGAGCAGGTTCAGGACCTGCGCCTGTACCGACAGGTCCAAAGCCGATACCGGTTCGTCCAGAATGACCAGCTCAGGATTCAGGGCAAGCGCGCGGGCAATGCCGATCCGCTGACGCTGCCCGCCGGAGAATTCCTGCGGAGACTTCTTCGCATCGGAGACCCGCAGGCCGACGAGTTCCAACAGCTCATGCAGGCGAGCCTCACGTTCCCGCGGCGAGCGGAACAGATCGCGGTGCGTGGCCCACGGCTCAGCGATGATGTCGCCGGCCGTCATCCGTGCATTCAGTGATGCGAAGGGGTCCTGGAACACCATCTGGACCCGGCGGCGCCAGGCCAGCAGCTCTTTGCCTCGAAGGCTGAACGGGTCCTTGCCATCGAAAGTCACGGTGCCGCCGTCGGGCTTTTCGAGCAGCATCAGTGTCCGCGCCAGGGTGGACTTCCCACAGCCGGACTCGCCCACCAGACCAAGCGTTTCACCGCGGCCGACGGAGAGGTTGATGCCGTCCAGCGCCCTCAGCTCGTTGCTGCCTGAACCGCTGCCGGGAACGTGGAAGATCTTGGTGACGTCGCGGACCTCAAGGGCAGTGGTGCCGTGTTCGTGTGTCCGCTCAAGCTGTGCGGTCATGACTTGGTCTCCTGTAGGGGTATCCGGGAATCGAGGAGCTCCGAGAAATGGCACGCTGCGGCGCGGCCGGGGCCGGTTTCACGAAGAGCGGGCCGTTCGGCGCGGCAGATCTCCCGGGCCAGCGGGCAACGATCCTGGTAGACGCAGCCCGGTGGGATGTTCTTCAGTTCGGGCGGACTTCCCGGGATCGAGGAGAGCGTGGCACCGCGTTCCGCGTCGGTAGGAACAGACTCGAGCAAGCCCTTCGTGTATGGGTGACGAGGGTTCGCGAAAACTTCCTCCACTGCACCAGATTCCACCACGTTGCCCGCGTACATGACGCAGACGGTGTCGGCTTCCTCGGCGACCACGGCCAGATCGTGGGTGATGAGCACAACTGCCATGTCCTCTTCTTCGCGCAATCGGCGCAGCAGGTCCATGATCTGTGCCTGCACGGTGACGTCGAGCGCCGTCGTCGGCTCATCCGCGATGAGCAAGCGAGGACTGAGCGCTACCGCCGTCGCAATGAGGATGCGCTGGCGCATGCCGCCCGAGAACTGGTGCGGGTAAGAATCGACTCGCGACTCCGGCCGGGGGATGCCCACCCGCTCCATCAGCGCGATAGCCTCCTTCCGCGCATCGGCGGCGGAGAGACCGCGGTGAATCCTGAACGATTCACCGATCTGCACTCCCACCGGGTAGACCGGGTTCAATGCCGTGAGAGCGTCCTGGAACACAATGCCCAGCTCAGCACCGGCGATCTTGCGCCGCTGCTTGGCGCCCATGCCGGCAAGTTCCTTGCCTTCCAACTGCATGGAGCCTCCCGCGACGTGCGCCACGGGGTCCAAAAGTCCGGCAATGGCCTTGGCGGTCATCGACTTGCCGCAGCCTGATTCACCGAGCAGTGCCAGGGTCTGTCCAGCCCGGGCAACGAATCCGGCCGAACTGACGGCCCGCACAGTTCCGAAGGGGGTGCGGATGTCAACGTCGAGTCCTTCCACCCGCAGCACTACGGGATGGGAATTCTCGGATGGGGGGACTGCTTGTGTAGTTTCAGTCATGGTCACTTGGACTCCTTGGCAGCAAGGCGGGTCACGAATTTTCTACGTCCCGGCAGTGCAAGCCGCCAGCGCTGTCCCGGATCGGTTGCGATGCGCAGCCAGGCGGCGAGCATGTTGGCTGCGATCGCGGTGATCACGATGGCAACGCCCGGGAAGATGGACAGCCACCAGGCCGTCTGCAGGTACTGCCGGCCCTGGGCCACCATCAGGCCCCAGCTGACATCCGGCGGTTGGATGCCGATGCCCAGGAAGGACAACGACGACTCGGCAAGCATCACGTAGCAGAACTCGAGCGTGGCCAGCGTGAGCAGGGTGGGAGTGACCACCGGAATGACGTGGCGACGGATGATCGCGTTCGGCTTTGCACCGAAGGTCCGTGCCGCGTCGACGAAGGTTCGGCTCTGCAGCTCAGCCGATTCCGCCCGGGCGGTCCTGAGGTAGATCGGGATTCGGGTTAGCGCCAGGATCAGGACGATGTTAGCGATGGAGGGGTTGAAGACATAGAGCACGACGACGGCCAGCAGCAGCGAGGGGAAGCTCATGATCACATCGGCAATGCGCATTGAGACGTTCTCCCGCCAGCCCCGGTGATATCCCGCCCAGATACCCCACAGCGAACCGATCAGCAGGGCGACAGCCACGGCGGGAATCGCGACCAGCATGGTGGTCCTCGTCGCGACAACCAGCCGGGCCAGAACGGAACGTCCCAACGAGTCTGAGCCGAGGATGTACTCCCAACCGTTGGCCGGGACGAACGGAGCCTTGTTGGCGAACAACAGGTTCTGGCGCGTGGCCAGTTCCCCCATCAGCATCGGCCCGAAGACTGCCGTAGCCAGCACGATCAACAGGATGACGGCACCCACGGAAGCGAATTTGTCGCGCAGCAGCATGCGCAGCATGCTCGGGTGGTTGTTCTTGGCGGCCGTGGGCCTGCGCTTGGCCTGCCGGCCGCCGTCGGGACCGGGCCCGGTGTGCGAAGTATCGATCATCGGATTCTCCTAGGCCTGGGCGGTCGCGGTTGGTGTTGGATCAGCGGGGGTGACCGGCTTCTCGGGTGTTCTCTTCCGCCGGAACCTCGCGCTCGCTGGGCGGACTCGAGGGTCAAGCAGCGCATAGGCCAGATCGATCAGGATGTTCAGCACGAAGATGGCGATCGCGGTCAGCAGGACCGCAGCCTGCAGGACCGCAAAGTCGCGCTGCAGGATCGAGTCGATCATCAGCTTTCCGATTCCGGGCCAGCCGAAAATGGTTTCGACGACGACGGCGCCGTTGATCAGACCGACCGTCAGGTCGCCGGCCACAGTCAAGGCCGGGGCGGCCGCGTTGCGCAGGGCATGCCGCGTGATCACCCTCTTCTGCGACGCTCCCTTGCTGCGGGCCAGTTTGATGTAGGGCTCGGACAGGGCGGAGACCATCGCGCCGCGGACTACCTGAACGAGCGCTCCGAAGGGGCGCATCATCAGCGTAGCTATGGGCAGTATCCAGGACGCCGAACTGCCGACGCCGGAGGTGGGCAACCAACCGAGGCTGATTGCGAAGATCCAGATGCCGACGATCGCCAACCAGAAGTCCGGGATCGACGCCGCGGCCATAGACACGAAGCTGGCGATACGGTCCGCTATGCCGTTGGGCTTGAGCGCTGCCCAGCTGCCGACAATGACGGCCAGGACGATGGCCAGGATCATTGTGGTCAAGGCCAGCTGGAGAGTGGCCGGGAAAGCCCGCAGCGCCATGGCGGCCGCGGACTCTCCCGTCCGGAGGGAGGTGCCGAAGTCCAGTTGCAGGACTCCGCCGAAGTAATCGACCATCTGGGCCCACAGCGGTTGGTCGAGGCCGTTTCGGGTAGCGAAGTCCTCCCGCATCTGCTCGGTTGCATTCAGCGGCAGGTACAGGCTCGCCGGGTTGCCGGTCATTCTCGCCAGGGCGAAGACTCCGATGACGACGACCACCAGCGGCAGTGCACTGGAAACGATTCGTTTCCTGAGATAGGTCAGCATGGCTCCCTCTCCTATTCCACTCTTCGGATTGGGCGCTACTGAGCAGGCTTGATCTCGGCCAGTCGAAGCTCGTCGCCGGTGGACGAATTCGGCTCGTAGTTGATGTTCTCGGCCTTCCCGATCATGCCGGTCTGATGCATGATGTGCGCGAACTGGACGATCTCTTCGTTCTGGTAGGCGAAGATTTCCTCGAAGGCACTCTGGCGTTCGTCACCGGTAGCGGCGTTCGCCTCTTCGATCATGGCGTCCAACTCAGGGGTGCCGAATGCGCTTTGCGCGCCGTCGGTTTCCATGTACTGGCCCACGGTGAAGGCGGCGTCACCGGCCTGGTTGCCGTGCTGGGTCATGTGCAGGATGGCGCCTTCGTCCTCGACGAACGGACGGACCTGGTACTGCAGGTGCTGGCTGGTTTCCAGCAGCTTCAACTCGACATTGAGCCCGGCCTGGGTCAGCTGCTCCTGGAGCACCTGGCCGAGTTCCTCGATCTTCGGGAACTGTGCGTTGCGGACGATCAGGCTGATCGGTGCACTGGTGTCGACGCCGTCGGCCTTCGCTTCCTCGACCAGGGACTTCGCCTGTTCCAGATCGAACGGCCAGCCCTCAAGCCCGGTGTTGTGGCCAACGATGCCTTCGGGCACCAGCTGTGCTGCAACCTTCTCCCTGCCTGCGTACAGGCTCGCCACGATGCCTTCCTTGTCGATTGCGTAGTTGACAGCCTGACGTACCCGGATGTCGTCAAAGGGCGGCTTGTCGGTGTGCATGCGCAGCGCGACTGTTTCGTTGTTGGGGTAGGGGACGCCGAGGTCGCCGATCTGGTCCTCGGGGGCGAGGCCCATGGCGATATCTGCCTCGCCGGACGTAATCATCGCCGCGCGGACCGTGCCCTCGTCACGCCACTGGTACTCAGCCTTGGGGAAGGCAGGCTTCTCACCCCAGTAGCCGTCATACGCCGACACTGTGATCTTCTGGCCGGCCTGCCACTCGTCCAGCTTGTATGGGCCGGTGCCGATCGGCTCGCGGACCTTCTCGGTATCCGAGGTCTCACTCGGGACGACCTCCAGGAAGGAGATTCGCAGGGGCAGGATGGGGTCGGCGCCGGCGGTGGTGACCGTCAGCGTGGTGTCGTCGACAACCTCGACGGTGAGGTCGTCATCACCGAACACGTAACCCTCGACGTTGCAGCCGAGCTCTGAGTTAACGGCGCGTTCGATGGTGTGCGCAGCATCCTCGGCGGTGAAGTCGCTGCCGTCGTGGAAGGTCACGCCTTCCCGCAGCTTGAAAGTCCAGGTGGTGTCATCCTCCGAGCTCCACTCGGTGGCCAGCTTCGGCTCAAGCTCACCGGAGCTGGGGTTGCGTTCCACCAGGGGCTCGGTGATGGTGGAGCGATCGACGACGCCGGTGCTCGTCAGGTTCGATTCGCAGGGCTCCAGCGTGGGCGGCTCCTGCTGTAGGACGACCCGCAGGGTATCCGAGGCTGCATTGGCGTCTCCTTCGGCGTTGTCGGAGTTGGCCACCGCACATCCGCTCAGCAGCATGGTGCTGCCTACTGTTGCAGATGTCAGGGCGAGGGCCAGACGGCGCCTGGTTGAGCCTGTCTTGTCAGTGGACCCGAAGGTGGGTTCAAACGTCATTGTTTCCTCCGCAGGAGCGAGTGATGAATACCGGAGCGAGTGCTCGAACGTAGCCGGCAGACTCAGCATGTGATTGGCATCACGGGCCGTCAAGCAGTGATACCTATGTGAAGAGCCCCTCCACGAAGGGAAATGGACGGTGCAGGACCGCAGAACCGCACCAGTACGCGGGAAATAGGGATCCATGCCTCAGAGGTATCGATCCATCCAAATTGCGTGTTGGACCGGAATGAACGGTTTCCCTACTGTCACTGCATGACCACCGACACAGCCGAGCAGTCTGAGCATCCCCCCGCAGCCAACGGCGAGCACATCCTTCAGGTAGGGCCGGTAAACCCGACCGTTGCCTCGGCGCTCGCCGAGGAGTTTGGTGCGTTGCGCCTGCCGGATGGTCCCCAGCGCGACGCCTTTCTGGCCGACTACGCCGAGGGAATCCGCATTGCAGTGTGCTCCGGCCGCTATGGTGTGGACTCGGACCTCATGCGCAGACTTCCGAACCTCGAAGTGGTGGTGAACTTCGGCGTGGGCTACGACGCCACCGACGTCGCCCAAGCCAAGGAACGCGGCATCTCCATCAGTAATACTCCGGACGTACTGACCGAATGCGTGGCAGACACCGCCCTGGCCCTCTACCTGGACGTGTTGCGACAGACGAGCGCCGCCGACCGCTTCGTGCGAGGCGGCGGTTGGGAGTCCGGCTCGTCCTACCCACTGACGACGAGAGCCTCCGGCAAGAAGGTCGGCATTCTCGGACTGGGTCGTATCGGCAAGGCAATCGCGGCGCGACTCGAAGCCTTCGGCTGCGAAATCCACTACCACAACCGGCGACCTGTCGAGGGACTGGACTACACGTACCATCCGTCGCCCAGCGAGCTGGCCGGGGCGGTAGAGGTTCTGGTGATTGCTGCGGCGGGCGGACCAGACTCCGTAGGCCTCGTGGACGCCGAGGTCCTGGCTGAGCTGGGGCAGGGTGGTTTCCTGATCAATATCGCCCGCGGAACCGTTGTCGATGAGCGGGCGCTGGTCTCCGCGCTTTCCGAAGGTCGCCTGGCAGGAGCGGGATTGGATGTGTTCGAGTCCGAACCGCATGTTCCTGCCGAACTGAGGCAACTCGAAAATGTCGTCCTGCTGCCGCATGTGGGAAGCGGTACCCGCGAGACACGTGCGGCCATGGCTGAACTGACGCTTCAGAACCTGCGCAGCTACCTGCAGGACTCAACGCTGGTCACGCCCATCTAGCCCTCGTCCGGAATAACCGTCCACAGGTATGCGGCCCGGGGAGCTGTACCCACAGCGATACGATGTTGCACGTCATAGCCTGAACGGCTCGGTCATACCTGCGAGGCATCAATGTTCACCCTGGATCAAGCTCGTAGCTTCATCGCGGTATCCGAGGAACTGCACTTCGGGCGGGCAGCGGAGCGTCTGAACATGACCCAGCCTCCACTGAGCCGGCAGATCCAGAAGCTGGAACGGAGCGTCGGCGTCGAACTTCTGGAGCGGGACAACCGAAAGGTTTCCCTCACAGCCGCGGGCCGCGCCTTCCTGGCCGAGGCCCGTAAGATCGTCGTCGCCGCAGAGCGTGCACCCAAAACTGCCCAACGCATTGCATCGGGGATGTCCGGCCAGCTTCGGGTCGGCTTCACTGCGGCTTCCGGATTCAGCATTCTGGGTTCCCTGCTGTCCGAGATTGCCGAGGGACTACCGGACGTCGACGTTGAGCTGCAGGAACTCGTCACAGGTGAGCAGGTGGCAGCCATCATCGACGGCGACCTCGACCTCGGTCTTGCGCGGCCCGCGTTCGATGAGGACATCTTCCAATCCCACCTGCTGTTCACCGAGGATCTTCAGCTCGCTGTGCCTGTGGGCCATCCCCTGGACAGATTCAATCGTTCGCTGAGAGTGGCAGACCTCAAGGGCGCCCCGCTGATCATGCACTCACCCACCAAGGCCAGTTACTTCTACGATCTCGTCGTGCGGAACGTACCCGTTGAGCATGGGAACGTTGTCCACACGGTGAGTCAGATCGTGACCATGGTGGCTCTTGTTGCCGCGGGCAGGGGAGTTGCGTTCGTGCCGGAGTCGGCCAGGATGCTCGGGATCGCCGGCGTGTCCTACCTGCGGCTGGCGGACATCGAGCCGGACGCCGTCGAACTCTATGCCATCTGGAGTAGGGAGATACGTAACCCCGCCCTCGTGAGGTTGCTCGAGATTATCCAGATGAAAGGGCAGTAGATGCTGGTGATAGCTTTCGAGCATCAATCCATACAAAAGTGGGCTTAGACACGCATCGATTGGCTTTCTACTCTGGAAGTACACCCACCAATCGAGCACCCCATCCCGCCCCGCGGCGGACTGCCCTAAGGAAGATGCACCGTGGCCCAGTACGCACCACAAGAACTTGCCCAGAAGCTCAAGGACGGATTGCTGTCCTTCCCGGTGACCGCGTTCACGCCGGAGCTGGCCTTCGACGAAGAGACCTACCGCAAGCATCTGTCGTGGCAGACCAGCTTCGACGTCGCCGGCCTGTTCGCTGCCGGTGGCACAGGCGAGGGCTTCAGCCTGACTCCGGCAGAAGCCGCGCAGGTCATCCGGGTCGCCGTCGATGAAGTCGGCGCCAAGGTCCCCGTCCTTGCCTCGGCCGGTGGCTCCACCGCGAACGCTGTACAGAACGCTCAGGATGCTGAGGCCGCCGGGGCCGAGGGCCTTCTGCTCCTTCCTCCCTACCTGACCGAATGCGATCAGGACGGTCTCCTCGCACATGTCAGCGCCGTATGCGCCGCAACGAACATTGGCGTGATCGTCTACAACCGCGCCAATGCCATCTACTCGGCGGACACCGTTGCACGGCTCGCCGAGCGGCACCCGAACTTCATCGGCTTCAAGGACGCCATCGGCGACATTGAGCACCTGACCAAGGTGTACGCCAAGAACGGCGACCGACTGTTCTACCTGGGCGGCCTGCCGACCGCTGAGACCTTTGCCCTTCCGCTGCTTCAGCTCGGAATGAGCACCTACTCGTCGGCGTTGTACAACTTCGTACCCGAGTTCGCCCTCGAGTTCTACGGTGACGTCCGCCGACAGGACCACGCAGCAGTGACCGAGAAGCTGCAGCGTTTTGTGCTCCCGTACCTGGACATTCGTGACCGCGTACGCGGTTATGGCGTCTCCATCGTCAAGGGAGGCCTCACCGTCATCGGTCGCTCGTCCGGTGGTGTGCGCCCGCCGCTGCAGGACCTGACCGAGGCAGATCTCGCAGATCTCGGCGCCCTTATCGACGCTGCGGGTATCCGACCCGCCTCTGCAGCACTTTCCAACGCCTGAAAACACGACGGTTATCGATCCGCAAGGAGCACTCATGCCTACACAGCACGCCACCCTTCAGGGCCACTCCATCATCGCCGGGGAGACATTGTCCGGGAACGGGGGAACCGTCAACGGGTTCAACCCGGCGACCAATGAAACTTTGGAGCCCGCCTACTCCCTGATCGATTCCTCCCAGCTCAAGGCCGCCACAGCCGCCGCCGAGGAAGCCTTCGATTCCTTCCGTACCCTCGACCCGGAAACGCACGGAGCCTTCCTCGACGGGATTGCCCAGCGGATCGAAGCTGCCGGTGACGAGATCGTCGACCGCGCGATGCTTGAGACCGGGTTGCCCGAGCCCCGCCTGCGCGGGGAGCTCGCCCGTACCACCGGCCAGCTGCGCCTCTTCGCTGCAGTGGTTCGTCAGGGCGATCACCGTGGTGTTCGCATCGATCCGGCGATCCCCGAACGCACTCCGATGCCGCGTGCCGACATCCGTCAGCGCAAGGTCCCCCTCGGCCCCGTCGGCGTTTTCGGTGCGAGCAACTTCCCGCTTGCCTTCTCCACCGCCGGCGGTGACACTGCTTCGGCCCTGGCCGCGGGCTGCCCCGTCGTCTTCAAAGCCCACAACGCGCACCCCGGAACCAGCGAGATCGTCGGTCGTGCAATCACCGAGGCCGTGCAGGACGCCGGACTTCACCCGGGCGTGTTCTCGTTGATCTACGGTCCCGGTTCGAGCATCGGTCAGGCTCTGGTCGCCGACCCGGCCATCAAGGCTGTTGGTTTCACTGGATCCCGGGGAGCAGGAACGGCGCTCATGGCCACCGCCGCAGCCCGTCCCGAGCCCATTCCCGTTTACGCGGAAATGAGCTCGATCAACCCGGTCATCTTCTTCGAAGGTGCGCTCCGGTCATCCGACCTCGATGGACTGGCGAAGGCTTACATCGCATCCGTGACGGGTTCCAGCGGCCAGCTGTGCACCTCGCCCGGCCTGGTCTTCGTGCCGACGGGCGACGCCGGTGACAGCTTCCTCGCCGCAGTGAATTCCGCGCTGGCGCCCTCCGCAGGACAGACCATGCTGACCCGCGGAATCGCCGATTCCTGGAACGCCGGTGTGGAGGCTCTCGGCTCCCAGGAGGGCGTCGAGCTGGTTGCACAGGGCACAAAGGGCAGCACCGAGAACGCTCCCGCGCCGGCTGTGTTCGGTACCCAGGCGGAGACCTTCCTGAACAACCCCGTGCTGCACGAGGAGATCTTCGGTGCCGCGTCGCTCGTAGTGCGTTATTCCTCCACGGAAGAGCTCGTGGCTGCGGCCAAGCGCTTGGAGGGCCAGCTGACGGCCACACTGCACCTCACTGAGGCTGATCACGAAACCGCAGCCGGCGTCCTTCCTGTGCTGGAGCGGAAGGTGGGCCGTATTCTCGTGAACGGGTGGCCCACCGGCGTCGAGGTTGGTCACGCAATGGTTCACGGCGGTCCCTTCCCCGCAACCTCCGACACCCGGACTACCTCGGTCGGCACGCTGGCAATCGAGCGCTTCCTGCGCCCTGTCGCCTACCAGAACATCCCGGATGCGCTGCTGCCTGCTCCTCTGCAGGAGGCGAATCCCTGGAACCTTAACCGCCGGATCGACGGCGCCATCGAACTGGCGACAGCGGGCAGTGAAGCAGAGGGCACCGTGAAAGCGACGGGGGAGGACGCGTGACCACACAGCCGACTGTCGCCGGCGTCGAAGTTGTCCCGGTCGCCGGCCACGACTCGATGCTGCTGAATCTTTCAGGAGCGCACGGTCCCTTCTTCACCCGTAATATCGCGATCCTCACTGATTCCGACGGACGTACCGGTCTGGGCGAGGTGCCCGGCGGCGAGGCCATCCGCTCCACCATCGACGAAGCCGGCCAGTTTCTCGTGGGTAAGCCGGTGGCTCAGTTCCGCAGCCTCCTGCGTGAGGTCGCGGCACGGTTCGCCGACCGCGACGCCGGTGGTCGCGGGTTGCAGACCTTCGACCTGCGGACCACAGTGCACGCCGTCACCGCGATCGAGTCGGCACTGCTGGACCTGCACGGCCAGTTCCTCGGTGTTCCTGTGGCCGAGCTGCTCGGTGACGGGCAGCAGCGCATGGCCGTGCCGATGCTGGGCTACCTGTTCTATGTGGGCAACCCGGACCTGACGGACCTTCCATACCTGCGGGAACCGGAAGGCTCCGACGACTGGGAGCGCGTCCGCCGTGAGGAGGCCATGACCCCTGAGGCTGTGGTTCGTCTCGCCGAGGCTGCGCAGGCGCGCTACGGGTTTTCCGACTTCAAGCTCAAGGGCGGCGTCCAGGCCGGCGACCTCGAGGTGGACGCAGTCACAGCGCTCAAGGAGCGTTTCCCGGAAGCCCGCATCACCCTCGACCCGAACGGCGGTTGGCTGCTTGAGGACGCCATCCGGCTCGGGAAGCGGATGCAGGGTGTTGTTGCCTACGCTGAGGACCCCTGCGGTGCGGAGGGCAAGTTCTCCGGCCGCGAGGTGGTCGCCGAGTTCCGTCGTGCCACCGGGCTGCAGACGGCAACGAACATGATTGCAACGGACTGGCGCGAGATGGCCCATGCGGTGCGCACCAACGCCGTCGATATCCCGCTGGCCGACCCGCATTTCTGGACCATGGCGGGTTCGGTTCGCGTCGCGCAGCTGTGCCACGAGTTCGGCCTCACCTGGGGATCTCACTCGAACAACCACTTTGACATCTCGTTGGCAATGTTCACCCACGTGGGTGCGGCAGCTCCGGGCGAGATCACGGCACTGGACACGCACTGGATCTGGCAGGACGGCCAGGGGCTCACCAAGGATCCGTTGCAGATCCGGAACGGGGAGATCCGCGTCCCGGACGCTCCGGGCCTCGGCATCGAGTTGGACCGTACCCGCCTCGACGAGGCGCACGCGCTCTACCTTGAGTACGGTCTGGGCGCGCGCGACGACGCTACGTCGATGCAGTACCTCATTCCGGAGTGGACCTTCGATCCGAAGCGGCCTTGCCTGGTCCGTTAGAGGATCCGTTGAAGGCCTCGTCCTCCCGAATAGGGGGATTGTTGTGAGTTCGTAGCGTCAGGAGGGTATGTGGAGGGGGTTCTTTTCGGCTTCGGCATTGTGCTGTTGCTGATCGGCGTCGGTATTGTCGCCTCGATCCTCCTCCCTACCCGGACTGCCGCGATGCAGCAGGGACTCACCCCGGTGATCTACTACATCACCAACCCGGCGCTGATGTTCATCCTGCTTGCCGAGACTGAACTCAGCGAAGTGCTCAGCGTCTATACGCCGATCGCGCTGGTTGTGGCCGCCATAACCAGCGCGATCTATGCGTTGCTGAGCCGGTTCGCGCTTAAGCGACAGGCCGCACAGACTGCAGTCGGCGCCATGGCGTCCTGTTACGTCAACGCAGGCAACATCGGCATCCCGATCGCGCTCTACGCGGTGGGTAGCTCAGCCCCGGTGGTTTCAGTGCTGCTGGCGCAACTGCTGGTCATCGCCCCGGTTTTTCTCACCATCTTCGCCTGGTGCGGCAGAAAGAGTACGACGACGGCCCCCGGTCCCGACGGGGTGACACCGACGCTGGGACGGACCGTGCTGCGATCGGTAGCTAATCCGGTGACCACCGGTACTGCTGCAGGAGCGTTGTTCGCGGCCACCTCACTGACGTTGCCGCCCATCATCTGGACACCCCTGGAAATGCTCGGCCAGGCATCCATCCCGTTGCTGCTCGTGGTCTTCGGGATGAGCCTTCGCGGGCAGAAGCCGCTGGCGCAGCGGAGCGTGCGCGCCGACGTCGTGCTGGGCAGTGTGGTGAAGCTGGCACTGATGCCGGTGATCGCCTGGTTGGTTGCCTACTACCTCTTCCGGATCGAGGGGACCGCGCTGCTCGGTGTGGTGGCCATGGCGGCCCTGCCTACAGCGCAGAACGTGTTTTTGTTCTCTGCCCAGTTCGGCCTGAAGGTGACGCTGGTTCGCGACATTATTCTGGTGAGTTCGCTGCTGGCCCTGCCCGCATCCCTTCTGGTGGCGTTACTGCTGGGTTGAGCCGACGCCGGCCGCCAGAGGGGGATACGGGCTTTCGAAGGGTCAGCCCGAACAGAGGCAGAACGGATGCCCTGCCGGATCGAGAAACACCCGGAAGGTTGTGCCGGGCTGGTGCTCGTGCCTGGTTGCACCCAGTTCGAGCACAGCGGCCTCGCCGGTGTCGAGATCGTCGACGATCACGTCCAGATGCATCTGCTGCGGTGAGCGCTGCCCGGGCCATTCCGGCGGAGAGTAGTCCTCCACCTTCTGGAAGCAGATGCACTGGCCGTACTCCGCCTGGATTTCTACCCAGTCGGGCTCCTCCTTCACCTTCCAGTCGAGGAGGGCTCCATAGAACCGTGCGAGGGCGATGGGATCGGGACAATCGATGACAGTGGTGGGAAACCGTGCAATAGCCATGCTCCACACCGTACGACCCGTTGCGGACAATTAGCGTCCGGATCCGGAGCTTTTTCTTCCTGCCGGCGTTGACGGGGGAGGCGCTGACTCTGCACCGCGCCTCACCGACTCATCCGGCAGCGTGATCCCGGACCAGCCGACCTTTGACCGTGCCCGCGCACGCTCGATCGCTCCAGGTACGAGGGCGAGGTCGGCTCCGGCCTCAAAACAGATTTGGGCTGCCAGGGGGTGTGACCAACTGCTGCTGGGCTTGCCCTCAATGGACCCCAGGTAGAAGCCTGCGACCTCCGCGAGAATCGCAGGGGTGACGCCCTCGATACGTTTCACTTCCTCCACTGCTGCAGTGAGGTCGAACGGTCTATGGGTGGCGTGGCGGATGGCGGTCCCCGCCACCCACGAAGCAACGATTCTCGGGTTCTGCGTGAGCATGGCGCCAGCATAGAACCCGGCTCCGACAGTGAACCAGCGTTTCCCGGACACGCGCGCGTAGGACAGACTTGCTCCATGGCTGATTCGGATGAGATCACAACGCAGAAGTCCACCGTCGAGGAATGGACCCGTGCCCTCGCGGAATCCATCGGCTCACCCGGCGGTGGGGCAGGCGCGGGCGTGATGCTCGCGATCGCCGCCTCGCTGACGTCCATGGTGGCCGGCTACACCGACGCCGAGACCGATCAGGAGCACCACCTCACGGAGTTGCGCACCCGCGCCCAGGACCTCAGGCAGCGGGCTCTGCAACTGGCCGACGACGACGCCGCCGCCTCCCGCGCCTTCGGGGCGGCGTTCCGGCTGGATCCTGGGGATGAACGTGACCGGGCGATTCGCGAGGCGTCACTCGGTGCAGCGCGGTCCTCGGCGAGGCTCGGTGATCGTGCCATCACCGCCATCGACGACCTGGTCTGGCTCGCCAATGAGGGCAACCGCGCCTTGATCGCCGACGTCGTCGTAGCTTTCGGCGCCCTTCGCGCAGCCGTGACCGGAGCCCGCACGAACGTCAGTTTCGACCTGGCGACCCTGCGGTCGTCCGGTCTCACGCTGGAGGAAGTCCGAGACCAGCACACCGGCCTCTGGGACACCGTCGCGAGGCTCGATTCGGCCATTGAGCGAATCGACAAGTCCATGGCCGCAGTCGATGACCGGGCTGCGCCCACGGACTCGCTGTAAGCAATCCTCGGGCATAACCCATTTCTATCTTTCTGCAATTACCCGATAATTCGGGAACAAGAGCGTGATTCCGCCCAGGACTGGATTAAATACATAAAGTCGGTATGGTCTGGGTATCGAAGAGGAAAGGCGGTCATCGACGTGTCAGGTAAGTCTCCCAGGAGCGCAGGTGCGAAAAAGCAAGGAAAGACCGTCCTTGAGAAAAGAGCCCAGAAGAAGGCGAAGGCTGAGTCCAGCGAGCTGCTGTTCGTGAAGCTCCGCAAGAACCAGCGGTGACCGGAAGCCGAACATGTCCGGACCCAGCGCTGTCCCTGCTCGCCCGGTTCCTCTCAGAGGTCGGCGTGGGAGCGCCTGACACGGACATGTTGGGCGTCCCTGCCGGCGGTCGGGCCGGATTCTGGCCTCAGCCATAATCCGGCCACCCGGGTAATCCGGAAACTGCTGCCCGGAGATGGGACCCTCTTAATTGATAGTGCTTCCCTATGTTCATTTTCGGACGAATTTAGGAAATGTGCCTCCTTTTATGACTGGGCAGCGCATGAGAGCGTCTTTTCTTTCCGGCAGTGCACCATTCCGCATTTCATTGAATCGGCAGAGTAGGCGCTTTTCTTCATATACCGGCACTCAGGTGCGGTTCACTTGACTCATCCAGTACCGTTTCCGGTGTGACCGTTAACAAGGAGTCGACGCCGTCGTCATCTCCACACCCGAAGCCCGCCGTGCGCGCCCGCTCGGCGAACATTCGGGACGTCGCGAAGGCAGCGGGTGTCTCTCATCAGACGGTTTCCCGCGTCATCAACGGGCATCCCAGTCTGCGGGAGGGTACCCGGCAGCGTGTGCTGGACGCCATGGAGGCTCTGCAGTTCCGGCCCAACCGGGCCGCCCGCTCGCTGGTGACCAGCCGTTCCGGCATGATCGGTGTGCTGGTGACGAACGGTGCCTACTTCGGTCCGGCGTCAACCCAGGCGGCGATCGAGTCCGCCGCTGCCAGTGCTGGTTACCTCATCGATACCGCGACGCTGACCTCTCTCAACGAGAACGCCTTCAAGGAGGCCTTGGAGCGCCTGGTCGATCATGCGGTCGAAGGGCTGATCGTCCTCGCGCCGCAGGAGGCCACGCTGCGTCAGCTGGCTCACCTGCCGGTCCGGCTACCGATGGTGACCGTGCATTCGACCTCGCCCGCCGACGACCACGGGCTTTCCGTGGACCAGGTGGCCGGGGCGCGGCTTGCCACCCGGCACCTGCTGGAACTCGGGCACCGCAGGGTCGCTCACATCGCGGGCCCTGAAGGCTGGGTCGAATCAAAGGAAAGAATCCGCGGATTCCGTATTGAGATGGCGAACTGGGGCCTCGATGCATCGCGGATCGTCGCGGGGGACTGGACGTCAGACAGCGGCTTCCGGATCGGTGAGGACCTCCTCGCCAAGAACCCGCCGACAGCCGTCTTCTCCTCCAACGACCAGATGGCGCTCGGGCTCATCCACGCCTGCCGTGACAGCGGTTTCCGCGTCCCGGAGGATGTGAGCGTGGTTGGATTCGATGACGTGCCCGATGCAGCGCACTATGCGCCGCCCCTCACCACCGTCCGCCAGGATTTCGCCGAGCTGGGACGACGCTGCGTCGCGCACCTGCTCACCCAGTTAGGGGTTCCGGTCCAGGATCCCTCCCGGACGGTGGTGCCCGAACTCATCGTCCGCAGGTCAGCGGCCGCACCCAGGTAGAACGCCTCACGACGGCCACCGTGATGCTGGTCCGCGTTCATTCCACGGGCAGGGCGCTGATTGCGGCGCGTTCGACCTGGAGGCCTCGGTGGTAGCGGTCGAGGTAGGTGGCGAAGCCGTCGACGTCGGCCGGGTCAGGCTCAGTTGTTTCGAATTCCGCGCTGCCGAATACGTGCTTGCGCAGGTAGGCGTCCAGGTCGAGCTCGTTGCCGGCGGCGTTGGCCGAGGCGTACGAAGCCAGTACCGCGATGCCCCAGGGTCCGCCTTCGGACGCGGTCGCCGCGACGGAGACGGGTGCGGCGAGAGCGCCGGAGAGGAAGCGCTGCGCCACGCCTGCCGTGCGGAACATGCCTCCGTGTGCAAACATCTGATCCAGCTCGACGCCTTCGCCCGCCAGGACGCGCATGCCCAGGGCGAGGGTGCCGAAGACTCCATAGAGCTGGGCACGCATGAAATTGCCAAGGGTGAAATCGCTGTCAGGGGTGCGTAGGAACAACGGCCGGCCCTCAGAGAGTTCAGCAATCGGCTCCCCGGCGAGGTGATTGTAGGCGAGCAGGCCGCCGGCGTTTGGAGCGCCGTCGAGCGCTTCACGGAAGAGTGTGTTGAAGACATTATCCGGCTCCAGGGCAGCCCCGGACGCGGACACCGCACCGGAAGCCGCCGCGAAGCGGGAGAAGAGTCCCACCCATGCGGCGAGCTCGCTGGCACCGTTGTTGCAGTGCACCATGGCCACCGGATCGCCGGAAGGAGTTGTTACCAGATCCAGTTCGTGGTGCACCTGCTGGAGTGGACGTTCGAGTACCACCATCGCGAAGATGCTTGTGCCGGCGCTGACGTTCCCGGTGCGGGGAGCAACCGAGCAGGTTGCCACCATTCCGGTACCGGCGTCACCCTCCGGCGGGCAGAGCAGCGCTCCGGGCTGGAGGGTGCCCGTGGGGTCCAGAAGTGCGGCTCCTTCAGCTGTGAGCTCGCCTGCAGGCTGTCCTGCCACCAGTACGTCGGGAAGGAGTTCGGAAAGGGTCAGACCGGGGGCTGTTTGGGGTGCCAGGCTGTCATAGCGCGCCAGCAGTTCGGCGTCGTAGTTGTTGGTGCGGGAGTCGATGGGGAACATTCCGGAGGCATCGCCCACGCCAAGAACCTTCCGCCCGGTCAACTCGCGGTGCACATAGCCGGCGAGAGTCGTGATGGAGCGAATCTGCGACACGTGCGGTTCACCGTCCAGCACTGCCTGATGCAGGTGTGCAATAGACCACCGCAGGGGAATGTTGACCCCGAAGAGTTTGGTGAGTTCGGCTGCGGCCGGTCCGGTGTTGGTGTTGCGCCAGGTGCGGAAGGGGACGAGGAGTTTGTCCGCATCGTCGAAGGCCAGATAGCCGTGCATCATTGCCGAGACGCCGATGGCGCCCAGGTTCTCCAGCCGTGTGCCGTAACGGCCTTCGACGTCGGCGAGCAGGTCCGCGTAGGCCGCCTGGATACCCGTCCACACGTCTTCCAGGGAGTAGGTCCAGAGGCGGTCGACCAGCTTGTTTTCCCAGTCGTGGCTGCCTACAGCCAGAACAGTCGAAGGATCCTCGCCGACCAGGCACGCCTTGATGCGTGTCGATCCGAGCTCGATTCCGAGGCAGGCACGGCCCGCGGCAATTACGTCCTTGGGGTCAGTCATGAACAGAATCTCCTTCGATTGAACACGCATGCTCAGACGCATGCCTGCAGGAAACCAACTGGGTGGGGGCCTATCGGTTCAGGACCAACCGCAACGGTACCGACTGTCTGATCCTGGGTTGCTTGACACCAAACGCTGGGTCCAGCATATAGTGTGAACGGTCACATCGGGTAGTTCCCAATGCAGGGTGCTGGGAAGGTTGGCAGCTTCCGTCGTGGCGACAAAGACGCGAAGCGGTACCCCAGGAACTCCACCGGACCGCCTACCCGAAAGCGATGGTCTAACGCATGACTAGCACCACTGAGTCCTTCACTGATCGTGAACTGGACGCCATCAACGCCGTTCGGCGGGATGTGGCCAAGCTGCACGCCGAACTGGTCCGGTACAACCTCGTTGTGTGGACCGGTGGCAATGTCTCCGGGCGCGTGCCGGGAATGGACCTCTTTGTCATCAAGCCCAGCGGCGTCGACTACGACGAGCTGACACCGGAGAATCAGATCCTCTGCGATCTTGAAGGCAACGTCATCGCGGGATCGCCGGGCTCCGAGCGGTCACCCTCCAGCGACACCGCAGCGCATGCCTACGTCTACCGCAACATGCCGCGGGTAGGCGGAGTGGTGCACACCCACTCCACCTATGCCACCGCGTGGGCCGCCCGCGGCGAGTCCATCCCATGCGTCATCACGGCCATGGCCGATGAGTTCGGCGGTGAAATCCCGGTGGGACCCTTCGCGATCATCGGAGATGACTCGATCGGCCGGGGAATCGTCGAGACTCTCACCGGCCACCGCTCCCGGGCGGTCCTGATGCAGAACCACGGACCGTTCACCATCGGCAAGGATGCCCGTGACGCCGTCAAGGCAGCCGTGATGCTCGAGGATGTCGCCCGGACCATTCACATCTCCCGCCAGTTGGGAGACCCGTTGCCCATCGAACAGCGCCACATCGAATCCCTTTTTGACCGCTATCAGAACGTTTACGGGCAGTCGACGCCCGCAGGAACCGGAGCCGCACTGTGACTACCCTGAAGACCTCCCTTGATGAATACGAGATCTGGTTCCTGACCGGCAGCCAGGACCTCTACGGCGACGAGACACTCCGCCAGGTCGCGGATCAGTCGCAGCAGATCGTGAAAATGATCGAGGACTCCGATGTCCCGGTCAAGGTCGTGTGGAAGCCTACGCTGAAAGACTCGGGGTCCATCCGGCGGATGGCGCTTGAGGCGAACGCCAGTGACAACACCATCGGCGTCATTGCGTGGATGCACACCTTCAGCCCCGCCAAGATGTGGATCGCCGGGCTCGACACCCTGCGCAAGCCCCTGCTGCACCTGCACACGCAGATCAACGTCGAACTGCCCTGGGCCGACATCGATTTCGACTTTATGAACCTGAACCAGGCCGCCCACGGCGACCGCGAGTTCGGTTACATCCAGACACGGCTCTCCGTGGCGCGGAAGACCGTCGTCGGACACGTCTCCAACCCGGCCGTGACCGCGCAGATCGCTACCTGGTCCCGTGCTGCGGCGGGCTGGGCTGCCGTGCACGAGCTCAAGGTCGCCCGTTTCGGTGACAACATGCGCAACGTCGCCGTCACCGAGGGCGACAAGACTGAGGCGGAACTGCGCTTCGGGACCTCCATCAACACGTGGGGCGTCAATGAGCTGGTCGACGTCGTCGAGGCGCAGCAGGACTCCGACATCGACGCGTTGGTGGAGGAGTATGAGGCGGCCTACGACGTCGTGCCCGAACTCCGGCGCGGAGGCGACCGTCACGAATCCCTCCGGTACGGGGCGCGGCAGGAACTGGCGCTGAAGTCGTTCCTCGAGGGCGGCTCGTTCGGAGCCTTCACGACGACGTTCGAAGACCTCGGCGGCCTGCGCCAGCTCCCGGGACTCGCGGTCCAGCGCCTCATGGCCGCCGGTTACGGCTTCGGTGCAGAGGGTGACTGGAAGACTGCGGTGCTGGTCCGCGCGGCCAAGGTGATGGGCGCGGGTCTTCCCGGCGGCGCATCGTTGATGGAGGATTACACCTACCATCTAGTGCCTGGGGAGGAGAAGATCCTCGGCGCCCACATGCTGGAGATCTGTCCCACCCTGACCACCTCGAAGCCCACCCTTGAGGTTCACCCTCTGGGGATCGGCGGCAAGGAAGACCCCGTACGGCTGGTGTTCGACACCGACCCCGGGGACGCCGTCGTCGTCGCTATGTCCGACATGCGCGACCGCTTCCGTCTCACGGCCAACGCCGTCGAGGTTGTCCTGCCCGATGCGCCCCTGCCGAACCTGCCGGTGGCCCGTGCCGTCTGGAAGCCCCAGCCGGATCTGGCAACATCCGCGGCGGCATGGCTGAGCGCGGGAGCTGCTCATCACACCGTGATGAGCACTGCCGTCGGGCTCGATGTCTTCGAGGACTTCGCAGAAATCGCCGGCACTGAACTGCTGCGCATCGACAGCACGACGACGCTGCGTGAGTTCCAGCGCGAGCTGCGGTGGAACGCTGCGTACTACCGCCTGGCTCAGAAGCTCTAGTAACAGCAGGATAACGATCGTGATCGGTCATTCCCAGCGCAGCCGTGACGGCCTATTGTTGCGCTAGCTGTGACCGCTCACATAGCCATTCAGTACTGCGGGGACCGTCCGTCCCCGTGGATGCAAGGATCTTCCGGGCACCGGTGCCCGGCAAGGGAAGGAACAACATGAAGAAGAACATGCTTATGGGAGTGGCTGCGGCCAGTGCCTTGGCGCTATCCCTCTCGGCCTGCGGCGGCGGCAGCCGCGGCGGTGGTGGCGAAGCCGCCGAGGAAGGATCCAACGAGGGTGCACGGATCGGCGTTGCCATGCCGACCCAGCAGTCTGAACGCTGGATCGCCGACGGCGAGAACATCAAGACCAAGCTCGAGGAACTGGGCTACGAGGTCGACCTGCAGTTCGCCAACGACGACATTCCCACCCAGGTGTCGCAGATCGAGAACATGATCAACGGCGGCGCCAAGGCGCTCGTGATCGCTTCCATCGACGGAACCACGCTGACCAGCGTGCTGGATACCGCCGAAAGCCAGGACATCCCGGTCATCGCGTACGACCGTCTCATCAACGGCTCGGAAACTGTCGACTACTACACCACCTTCGACAACTTCGAGGTGGGCGTGCAGCAGGCAACCTCGCTGCTGATCGGCCTCGGCGTGCTGGACGAGAACGGTGAGGAAACCGGCGAGGAAGGCCCGTTCGACGTCGAGCTGTTCGCGGGTAGCCCCGACGACAACAACGCCACGTTCTTCTGGGACGGCGCAATGGAGACGCTGCAGCCTTACCTGGACAGCGGCGTCCTGCGCGTACCGAGCGGCCAGACGGACTTCGAGCAGGCAGCAATCCTCCGCTGGCTCCCCGACACCGCCCAGGACCGCATGGAAGACCTCCTGACCGTCGGCGGCGGAGAGACCCTCGAGGGCGTGCTGTCTCCGTACGACGGCCTCTCCATCGGCATCATCTCGGCGCTGACTTCCGGCGGGTACTCGGCGGATGACCTTCCCGTGGTCACCGGCCAGGACGCCGAGGTTGGTTCTGTACAGTCCATCGTGGCCGGTGAGCAGTACTCGACCATCTTCAAGGACGTTCGCGAACTCGGTGAGCGGGCAGTCACGATGGTTGACGCACTCATGAAGGGTGAAGAGCCTGAGGTCAACGACACCGAGACCTATGACAACGGCGAGAAGATTGTGCCTTCCTTCCTGCTCGAGTCGCAGATCGTGACCGTGGACAACTACGAGGAAGTCCTCATCGACAGCGGCTACTACACCGCCGAAGAAGTCCAGTAGGACCTTCCCTCCGATGCTGTGGCCGGTGGCCTCCGCCGCCGGCCACAGCAGTTTCCCGCACGATGTAAGGAAGCATCATGGCAGAACATATCCTCGAGATGCGCGGCATCACCAAGACATTCCCTGGCGTCAAGGCGCTTCAGGAAGTCAGTCTCGAAGTGGCCCGTGGTGAAGTCCACGCAATCTGCGGAGAGAACGGCGCGGGTAAGTCCACGCTGATGAAAGTACTCTCCGGCGTGTACCCCCACGGCACTTATGACGGCGACATTGTCCTCGAGGGCAAGACCGTCGAGTTCAAGGACATTAAGGACAGCGAGCAGCACGGCGTGGTGATCATCCACCAGGAGCTGGCGCTCTCGCCTTTCCTGTCCGTTGCCGAGAACATTTTCCTCGGCAACGAGCGCGCGAAGAACGGGCTGGTGCACTGGAATGAAACCAACACCATGGGCGCGCAGCTGCTGCGCCGGGTCGGACTGAACCTCAATCCGACAGTCCGGGCCGGGGAAATCGGTGTCGGCAAGCAGCAGCTCGTGGAGATCGCCAAGGCTCTCTCCAAGGACGTCAAGCTGCTCATCCTCGATGAGCCGACGGCGGCCCTAAACGATGAGGATTCGGCGCACCTGCTGGGTCTGGTGAGCGACCTCCGCCAACAGGGGATCTCCTGCATCATCATCAGCCACAAGCTCAACGAGATCCGGGCGATCGCCGATTCCGTGACCATCATCCGCGATGGCCGCACTATTGAAACCCTGAGTTTGCACGACGGGTCGGTGACCGAGGAACGCATCATCAAGGGCATGGTGGGCCGCGACATGGAACACCGCTATCCCGAACGCACCCCCTCCATCGGCGACGAGATCTTCCGCGTCGAGGACTGGACCGTCCACCATCCGCAGGAGCACTCCCGCGTGGTGATCGACAAGGCACACCTGTCGGTACGTGCCGGTGAGATCGTGGGTATCGCCGGCCTCATGGGGGCCGGGCGTACCGAGCTGGCCATGAGCGTCTTCGGCCAGAGTTACGGCTCGAACATCAGCGGCTCGCTGTACAAGAACGGCAAGCAGATCCAGGCCAAGACGGTGGGGGATGCCATCAAGCATGGCATCGCCTATGCGACCGAGGACCGGAAACGCTACGGCCTGAACCTGCTGGATGACATCAAGCGGAACATCTCCGGGGCGGCACTGAACAAGCTGGCCACCCGGGGCTGGGTCGATGGGTCCCGCGAAACGATCGTGGCAAACGACTACCGCAAGTCGATGAACATTAAGGCCCCCTCGGTGGCTGCGGTGACGGGCAAACTTTCCGGAGGCAACCAGCAGAAGGTTGTGCTCTCGAAGTGGATGTTCGCCGACCCGGACGTTCTCATCCTCGACGAGCCCACCCGCGGAATCGATGTCGGAGCCAAGTACGAGATCTACACGATCATCAACCGGCTCGCCGCCGAGGGTAAGGCAATCATCGTGATCTCCTCCGAGCTTCCCGAACTGCTCGGCATCTGCGACCGCATCTACACGCTCGCCGAAGGCGTCATTACTGCGGAGGTTCCCATCGCCGACGCTACCCCCGAATACCTCATGCAACACATGACCAAGGAAAAGGACTAATTCCATGGCAACCACCGTCAAGGACGCCGAACTGACGAAGGCGCCGCCTCCGACCGTCGCGGGCGGGTTCGCTTTCTTCACCAGCAGGCTGCGGCAGATCGGTATCTTCGTAGCACTGTTGGTCATCGTGGGACTGTTCCAGGTCCTCACCCGGGGTGCACTGCTGCAGCCGGACAACGTCTCGAACATCATCGTGCAGAACAGCTACATCCTGCTCCTGGCCATCGGTATGGTGATGATCATTATCGCTGGGCATATCGACCTGTCTGTCGGATCGGTTGCGGCTTTCGTCGGCGCGATGTCCGGTGTGATGATCCAGGACTGGAGTTTTCCGTGGTGGGCAGCCATTCTCGTGTCCCTGCTGATCGGCGGTCTCGTCGGTGCCTGGCAGGGCTTCTGGGTGGCGTACGTCGGTATACCGGCGTTCATCGTGACGCTCGCCGGCATGCTCATCTTCCGTGGTCTGACCCAGATCACGCTTGAGAACCAGCGCATCAGCGGCTTCCCCACGGAGTACCGCCAGCTCGGCGGAGGCTTCCTCTTCCCGGGTCTGTTCCCGGCCGAGACCAACATCCTGGACTGGACCACGGTGGGCCTCGGGATCATCGCCGCTGCACTGTTGGTCATCAGCCAGCTCCGCGGACGGCAAACCCGCGCCAAGCTCAACCTTGAAACAGAGCCTTTCGGCTGGTTCATGACCAAGCTGGCCTTCGGCGTCATCGTCATTCTGGGCCTGACCTACCTGCTTGCCAGCTCGCGCAGCGGTACCCCGATCGTCCTGGTTCTGCTGGGCATCCTCGTGGTGGTCTACAGCCTGGTGATGAACCGGGCCGTCTTCGGCCGCCACATTTACGCCCGCGGCGGTAACCTGCAGGCAGCCCAGCTCTCAGGCGTGAACACCAAGCGCATCGACTTCATGCTCTTCGTGAACATGGGTGTGCTCGCGGCCCTCGCCGGACTGGTCTTCACCGGACGCCTGAACTCGGCCGGGCCTGGTGCAGGCAACCTGTTCGAACTCGACGCCATCGCGGCAGCGTTCATCGGCGGTGCTGCGGTTACCGGTGGAGTCGGCACCGTCGTCGGGGCCATCACCGGTGGCCTGATCATGGGCGTGCTGAACAACGGTATGTCCCTGATGGGTGTCGGCACCGACTACCAGCAGTTCATCAAGGGAATGGTGCTCCTGCTCGCCGTCGCCTTCGACGTCTTCAACAAGCGCAAAGCATCCAACGCGCTGAAGTAGCTCCGTCCCAACCAGTTCACAGGACACGCCCCTTATACCCAGCTGTAAGGGGCGTGTCCTGCAATTTCAACGAAATCAGGAGCAGGCACATGGCGAACGACGTCGGCACCAACTGGGCGGGAAATCTCGCCTATGGCGCTTCCACCGTGCACCACCCGTCCACGGTTGATGAGGTCCGGCGGCTCGTTGCGGCTTCACCGTCCATCCGGGCGCTGGGATCGCGGCATTCCTTCAATGACATTGCGGACGGCACGTCGGAGCTCCTGTCGACGGCAGCCCTGACCGGTCCGGTCAGCATCAACCGTGAACGCTCCACCGTGACCGTCGGAGCCGGCATCCGATACGGCGAGCTGGCGGGGGAGCTGGAGAAGGAAGGTTTCGCGCTGGCGAACCTCGCCTCGCTGCCGCATATCTCGGTAGGTGGAGCGGTTGCCACAGGGACCCATGGTTCCGGCAACCGGAACCGCAGCCTGGCTGCCGCCGTCGTCGGACTGGAACTGGTGAGCGGAGGCGGGGAGCTGGTGCGCTTT
The DNA here is from genome assembly GCF_054161285.1 of Arthrobacter sp. D2-10. Classification (NCBI taxonomy): domain Bacteria; kingdom Bacillati; phylum Actinomycetota; class Actinomycetes; order Micrococcales; family Micrococcaceae; genus Arthrobacter; species Arthrobacter sp. D2-10. Next base: position 281,770 of record NZ_CP096431.1, read on the forward strand.
GCAGCGGGTGATCCGGACTTCGCCGGTACCGTCATCAATCTGGGTGCCCTGGGAATCGTCACGAGCGTGGAGCTGGAGATCGAACCGGCATTCGAGGTGGAGCAGACGGTCTACGAGCGTTTGCCGCTTGAGAATCTGCTCCATGATTTCGACGGCGTGACGGGCGCCGCTTACAGCGTCAGCGTCTTTACCACGTGGCGGGATCCTGACGTCGCCGACTCGGTGTGGGTGAAGCGGCGCCCTGACCGTGATGCGCCGCTGGGGGAGACCCTGTTCGGTGCACTCCCTGCCGACGACGAGAGGCACCCGCTGCCCGGGCTGCCGGCCATCGGCTGCACCCCGCAGTTGGGAATGCCCGGCCCCTGGTACAACCGTCTGCCGCACTTCAAGCTCGACTTCACGCCGAGCAACGGCGTGGAGCTGCAGTCCGAGTACCTGGTTCCCCGGGATCGTGCCGTTGACGCCATCAGTGCCGTGCGGGAGCTCAGCGCGGAGATCGTCCCGCTCCTGCAGGTCAACGAGATCCGCACGGTAGCCGCCGACGAGCTGTGGCTCAGCTCGAGCTACAGGACCGATGCAGTGGGCCTCCACTTCACCTGGGTTCAGGACCAGCCTGCTGTCGAAGCGCTCCTGCCGAAGCTGGAGGCGGCGCTTGAGCCGTACTCAGCACGGCCGCACTGGGGCAAGCTGTTCACCCCTGGTGCCCACGACCTTGACCGGCTCTACCCGCGCCTCGAGGACTTCCGGCTACTCGCGAAGCGCTTGGACCCTGACGGCATCTTCACCAACCCGTTCACGGCCGCCGTTATGGGGCGCTGATTCCCCGTGGTCCCTGGGACCGCCTTGCGAGAACAACCATGGCCGCGGCCAACAGCGCGATCAACCCCGCGCTGACACTGGGCAGGATGGGGAACCCGGCTGCTTCGGTGCCGGGTGTCCCGCTTCCAGCGACGGGCGCCGGGTCAGGCGACTCGCTTTCCTCCGGTGGCTCGTACATAGGCGCCCAGGCATAGGGCGGCATCGCGAACGGGGCCAGCTTCTTGGCTGCCTTTGTTTTCTCCGCAGGGGTGGGTTCCTCGACGGGAACCACCTCCACCGGCACTGTATAGACCTGGGGCGGGGCGGGGACTATGAGCTGCTGGGGAACGACCGGTGCCGGCGCCTGTTGGACGGGAGGCGCCGGGGCAGGTGCGGGCTTGGGGGCCGGCGCGGGCTCAGGCTCGGGGGCAGGCTCAGGTTCGGGCGCTGGAGCGGGCGGTGGCGGCGGTGGTTTGTCAGGTGCCGGCGCCGGTGCGGGTGCCGGGGCAGGTGCTGGCCCTTCCACGGGGGGCTCGGGGGACGGCTCCTCCACGGGGGGCTCGGGAGGGGGTGCGGGTGCCACGGGCGGCTCGTCGCGGCCACCCCGACCCCGGTTGTCTTCCTCCGGCGGCTCGTTGCTGGGACCCGTAGCCGGTCCCGACGGGGAAGTGTCACCGCCGGAGTCATGGTCCGCATTGGCGGCCGGTGCGGCGGCGAACGTCGCTCCGATGAACAGTGCTACCGCAGCGGTATATCTCAGCCAGTTGTTGGTGTGTTGCACCTGTATCTCCCAACGCTGCTCCAGCGGCACGCGCCGGCAGCTCCACATTCCGGCGCGTTAGCTCGTTGGATACCAGCTACCCGACCGTAAGTGTGCTTACGAGTTTACACAACGGCTTTCGATTTGTATCCGGTCAAGCCGAAATTGCGCCGGTGTTTCAGTGCCCGCCCGCGGTGCTGTCCTGGCCAGTGCCGCCCATGCTGGGGCGCTGAACGCACCTGAGCTCCGACGTCAGCGCTGCTTGCGCTGCCCGTCCCGGATTTCGCAGATGGAAAGCGCTCCGGATACTTCCTCGGCGGCGCTGCGGCCGAGGACCACAACCCGGTCGGCAAGCCGCACCGCTTCCTCCATGCTGTTGGTTGCAAGGAGGACCGTGGTCGGGAGGGCTCGGTGGAGGGTCTGCAGCACGTTGTGCAGCACTGTCCGGGCAGCGCCCTCGACGGCCGCGAACGGGTGGTCGAGCAACACTACGCCGGGTCCGCTCGCCAGTGCCCGGGCCAGGGCCGCGCGCCGCACGATCTCGGCGGTCACATCGGTGGGAAGAAGCTTGGCGAACCGGTGAAGCCCTGCGAGATCGAGAAGCTCGGCAATTTTCGCCTTGCCCTCGCTGGCGCTGGAACCCTTGCGGAGGCCCAGTGCGAGGTTGGCCTGCAATGAATGGGTCGGCTGCAGGCCGGCGTCCCTGGGGGTCCAGGAGCAGCGGTCGTCCGTGCGCCGGACAGGTTCCCCGCCCACCAGCACCGAGCCCGACTGTGGGTGATCCAGTCCGGCGGCCGCGCGCAGGAGGCGGGAGGCACCGTCGTTCTCTGTGCCCACGAACGCGAGCACCTCGCCGGCGCGGATATCGAGACTGACATCGCGGAGGCCCTCGGCGTGCAGCTTCACGAAGGAGACGGGCAGCGGCGTCGAAGCCCGTTTGAGCGCCGTGTGTGAGGGTGGAACCGGGCTGGGACTCATCGGTTTACTCCGTAGGTATCCGGGTGTCCGGGCACCTACGGTGCCCGCCAGTAATCATCCCTAACCTAGTCGGACTAGGCGTGATTCCCGCCGTGTAGCGGTTGTTTGACGTTATATTGCGCCCGACTCAGTAGCGGTATGTGTTGAATGTTTCTTCCATGGTGCGGTCGAGCGGTGTCTCCACGGCGCACACGATCAGCCCGATCCATACGTTCCGTGCGAGGTCCGGCAGGCGCCAGGAGGAGAGCGGTATGCGCTCGGACGCGGGGACCGAGGTGCGGCCGATGTAGGCGAACAGCGCCAGCGGTACTCCCAGGATGACAAGGAGCTCCATGGCCTTACACCCCCTCCGGCGTTGGATTCGAGTAGGAGCGGCTAGGCAGTGCCGAATCTCCCCAGCCCGTGTGGGAGAAGATCGAGGGAGTGTGCCCCCTGCCGTCCGTGCGGACGGTGTGGAGGACAGCCGCGGTGAGTGCGGCCAGCAGAACCAGTACGACGATGATTTCCATACCTCGATGGTCCTCCTCGCCTCCCTGCCCCAACAGTGGCAGAAAAGACCACTATCAATAATTTTCAGCCACTATTCGACGAAGCCTGAAAGTTCTTTGGAATGTGCGTAACCCGCGGCATCGCTGCGTCGATTACCTGCATGTGAGGGTGCGCCGCTTCGTCCCCCAGCGAGGGCGGTGCACCCCCAACCTCATGATCAAGACCGACCAAGGAGTTCCATGAACCTGCACGATCGTTTCAGCGCCCTCAGCCTGCCCGCCAAGGGCGCCGCCCTTGCCGCCGTCATCGCCGTCGGCGGTGCGGGCGTCGCAGTTGCCGCTCCCTCCGTTGAAGGCGCTGCCGACGGTGCTGCTGAAGTAACTGCGGTCGTGGCACCCGCCGAGGCTGCCGTGCCCGCCGTTCCCGCCCTGCCCGCCGTTCCTACGGTTTCCGAGGAAGATGTACCGGCCGTACCGGCGACCCCTGCCGTGCCTGCCGTACCGGCTGTTCCGGCATCGCCCGCCGCTTCCGCTCAGGCCGCCGCGGATGTCAAAGCAGCCGAAGATGCCGAAGCCAATGCAGAGGCTGAGGTCGACGCCGAAGCCGACGCCGACGTGCGTGGTTCCGGGGTAGCTGTCCCCGCGGTTCCGGCTGCGCCCGCCGTGCCTGGCGTTGACGGTGCACCCGCGACCCCGGCCGTGCCCGCTGTTCCGGCTGAGGTTACCCTGCCCGAGGTCGCGGTAGGAGCCGGCGTTGAGGTTGGTGCTGAAGCCAAGGTTGAGGGTTCGCGCCGCTAACGCTGCGTCGCTAGGATTGCGGGGTTTGGGTGCGGCGCAATGCCGCACCCGCCCCCGGATCGAGAGGTACATGTGAGTTCCACGCTGACGGACGATCTGCTGGGCGCTGCCCAGGCAGGCGACACTGAGGCGTTGAACCGTATCTACACTGAACTTTCGCCGAGGATCCTCGGCTACCTGACCGCCCGCGGCTCGGAGGATCCCGAAGCACTCACGCAGGACGTCTTTCTCGCCCTGTTCAGCAGGTTGCCTTCCATCACGGGCGGCGAGCAGGGCCTGCGCACCTTCGCCTTCTCCATGGCGCACGCGCGTCACGTCGATGAAACCCGGAGACGCACCCGTCGGCCCGCCCTGTTTTCCTATGATCCTTCTGTAGACCACCGGACGACGGCGTCCGCTGAGTCCTCTGCCCTGGGCAACCTCACCGCCGAAGGAGCCCTCGGGCACCTCCGCTCCCTGAACAGCGACCAGAGCGATGTGCTCGCCCTGCGGATCGTCGCGGACCTGCCGCTCGATGAGGTGGCACGCGTGCTCGGGAAATCAACCGGTGCAGTGAAACAGCTGCAGCGTCGCGGACTCCACAAACTCAAACAACTTCTTGTCGATAAGGATTCGAGCAACCATGGTGCATGACCCCAGCTCCCGGGCGGCGGCGCGGAACCTGCTTGCCGAGTCCGACGTCGTTGCCTCCGAAGAACTGACTGTTGCGCTCGCTGAACTCAGGGGTGTCGGTCAGCGGCCGGCGCCGCCGATCTCGCCTGCGCTCGCTGAAGCCATGCGTCAGGCAGCGGTACCTGGTGACCGCTCGTCGGAGTCCCATACCGGCGGAAATGTTATTCCGCTGCCATCTCGCAAGGCCAAGCGTCGGGGTGCAGCGGTGGGCGGCGTCGTCGTGCTCGCTATGGCTGCAGGTATGGGGGGAGTGGCCGCGCTCGGTCCGGGCAACGCCGTCGAGACCGCGATCGAGTCCGTGATCCGCTGGGTGGCGCCGTCGGAACCTGCCGAACCCGCCTCGGACAAGCAGCCCGACCCAGCTCAGCCCGCGCCGGTTCCCGCTCCGGACGTAACGCCGGTCCCTCAGGCGCCGGTGTCCGCGCCGGCTCCTGAGGGACCGGGCGCAGTGGAGCCGGGCACCCGGGGCGGGGAAGGCTCACCGGCGGCCCCAGAGCCCACGACCAGCGCCGAGCCTGAGAACCACGCCCCGGCGGACCGGAAGGGGACCAGCAAAGACCTGCCTGAGGTGGAACGCAGAGTTGTTCCGCCGGTTGAGCTCCCGGAGTTGCCCGTCGAGGCTCCCCGCCCGGTTCCGACGCCCCGCTCCGTCCTTCCAGTCGATCCGCCCGGACTCACAGTTCCCGGAGGAACACCGAAGCCCGCGCCGAGTGCGGAGCCCTCCCGCTGAAGCCCTTCCGTTTAAACCACTAAGCGGTGACCTGCCGCTTCGAAGAAATGACGCCGGTGTTGAAGCCGGCCAGGTTCAGCCCGCCATGGAAGCGCGCGTGCTCGATCTTCACGCAGCGGTCCATCACCACGTTCATCCCTGCGGCCTCGGCGTCCCGGGCGACGTCCTCGTGCCAGGAACCGAGCTGGAGCCACAGGGTCTTGGCACCGACCGCTTTGGCTTCCTCGAGGACCGAGGGCAGATCGTCGTGCTTCCGGAAGACGTCCACGATGTCCGGCTGCTCCGGCAGGTCTGCCAGGGACTTGTAGACCGGCTGCCCGAGGATTTCGGTTGCGGTCGGGTTCACGAAGTACAGCCGGTACGGTGCGGACGACTGCAGGTACGTCGAGACGAAGTAGGACGCCCGCGAGGGCTTGTCCGACGCCCCGACAATGGCGATCGATCTGGCATTGCGGAGGATGTTGAGGCGCTCCGGTGCAGAGGGCCCCTCCCAGGAACGTTCCTGCGTACTCATGCCTTCACTCCCTCGTTCTTGAATTCGAGCGCTTCTTCGAGGTGGGCGGGCGTTCCTGCCACCGCCGTGTCCAGCGCCTGGTCGAGGTCCCACAGGATGTCCTCAAGGTCCTCCAGCCCCACGGAAATCCGGATGAGATCCTCAGGAATGCCTGCCGCCACGAGCTGCTCCGCGGACAGCTGCTGGTGCGTCGTGGAGCCCGGGTGGATGACCAGTGTCCGGGCATCTCCAACGTTGGCCAGGTGCGAGGCAAGCTGCAGCGACTCGATGAACTTCTGACCGGCCTCCCGCCCGCCTCTCACGCCGAAGCTGAAGACCGAACCGGGTCCCTGGGGTAGATACTGCTTCGCCCGCTCATGGTGCACGTGCGAGGCGAGCCCCGCGTAGTTCACGTACTCGACCCGGGGATCGTTGTCGAGCCACTCGGCCACGGCCTGCGCGTTGGCGACGTGCTCATCGACGCGCTGCGCCAGCGTCTCCACGCCCTGCAGGAGCTGGAAAGCCGACGACGGCGACAGCGACGGCCCGATGTCACGCAACTGCTCAGTACGCAGCTTGGTGAGGAAGCCGTACTCGCCGAAGTTGGCCCACCACTGGATGTTTCCGTAGGACGGGACGGGCTCGGTCATGGTGGGGAACTTGCCGTTGCCCCAGTTGAACCGCCCGCTTTCGACGATGACGCCGCCCAGCGTGGTGCCGTGGCCGCCGATGAACTTGGTGGCCGAGTGGATCACGATGTCCGCGCCGTGCTCGAGCGGACGGATCAGGTACGGCGTGCTCAGGGTGGAATCGATGATCAGGGGAACACCGGCGTCGTGCGCTATCTTGGCTAGCCCGGCGATGTCGGCGATCTCGCCGCTCGGATTGGCGATGACCTCGGCGTAGACCGCCTTGGTGTTCTCCTGGATGGCGGCCGCGTAGTCCGCTGGATCAGTTCCCGGGACAAAGGTGGTGTCGATGCCGAAGCGCCGGAGCGTCACGTCGAGCTGGGTCACCGTGCCGCCGTAGAGCTGGGACGCCGCGACGATGTGGTCGCCGGCCTGGCACAGCGCTGCGAAGGTGATGAACTCGGCGCTCATGCCCGACGCCGTCGCGACCGCACCGATGCCGCCCTCGAGGGAGGCGATGCGCTCCTCGAACGCCGCGACGGTGGGGTTGCCGATGCGGGAGTAGATATTGCCGTACTTCTGCAGCGCGAAGAGGTTCGCGGCGTCGTTCGTGTCCTTGAACACGAAGGACGTGGTCTGGTAAATCGGCACCGCCCGGGCGCCGTGCGTGGCGTCAGGGGTGCCACCGGCGTGCAGGGCACGGGTGCGGAAGCCGAAAGTGCGGTCAGCCATGGAATGGCCACCTTTCCTGGAGGGTGTATCTGGTTCTTCTCAAGTATTGCGCTATCGCGCGGCGAGCACGTCAGTGATCTTCGGAACGCAGCCTTCGTTCTGAAGGCTGGTGGTGTCACCGAGCGGCGTTCCCTCGTAGAGCTGCGTCAGCAGCCTGCGCATAATTTTCCCGGAGCGCGTCTTGGGAACATCCTCCACAATGACGACGGCGCTGGGCCTGGCAATCGGGCCGATCGCCTTCGCCACGTGGTTGCGGAGTTCGGTCTGCAGTGTGGCGCTGTTGCCCACCTCACCGTGCACGACGACGAACGCCGCGATCGCATGCCCGGTCACCCCATCGGTTACCGGGCACACTCCGGCCTCGACCACCCGCGGATGCGATACGAGCGCTGACTCGATCTCGATCGTGGAGAGTCGATGGCCGGAGACGTTGATGACGTCGTCCACGCGCCCGAGGATCCAGGTGTGGCCGTCGTCGTCGTACTTGGCGCCGTCGCCGGCAAGGAACCAGCCCTGCTCCGCGAACTTGCGCCAGTAGGAATCGAGGTAGCGCTGAGGATTTCCCCAGACGGTGCGGGCCATCGCCGGACCGTGGCGGTCCACCACGATGAGTCCCTGCTCGCCGGGACCGACCGGTTCGCCGTCGTCGTTCACGATGCGGGTGCTCACGCCGGGAAGCGCGCGGGAGGCACAGCCGGGTTTGAAGGAGGCATCGGTGGGGCGGGGGGAGAGGACCGTCGCGCCGGTCTCGGACTGCCACCACGTGTCCACCATAGGGGCACTTCCGGAGCCGATGTTCTCCCGGAACCAGCGCCATGCTTCCGGGTTCGTGGCTTCGCCCACCGTGCCGAGGACCTTGATGGTGGAGCGGTCGTACTCGGCCGGGACGCCGTCGGGGAACCAGCCCATCAGCGAGCGGATGAGGGTGGGTGCCGTGTAGTAGCTCGTGACGCCGTACCGTTCGATGATCTCGAAGTGGCGGCCGGGATGCGGAGTGTTGGGGGTGCCCTCGAAGATGACCTGGGTGGCGCCGTTCGAGAGCGGTCCGTAGATTTCGTAGGTGTGGGCTGTGACCCAGGCGAGGTCGGCCGTGCACCAGTGAATGTCACTGTCCCGCTTGGCCGGGTCAGGGTCGCTGAAGAGGTACTCGAAGCTCCAGGACGCCTGCGTCAGGTAGCCGCCCGTGGTGTGCACCAGGCCCTTCGGCTTCCCCGTGGTGCCGGAGGTGTACATGATGAACAGGGGGGTTTCGGCGTCGAAGGCCTCGGTCTCGTGTATGGGGGAGGCGGAGGCAACGGCGTCGTGCCACCACACGTCGCGGCCCTCGTGCCAGGCGATCTCGCTTCCCGTCCTCCGGATCACCAGAACGTGCTCGATCGCATTGTTGCCGGCAACGGCGAGATCGGCGTTGGCCTTCACCGGAACCGCGGCTCCGCGCCGGTACTGCCCATCCGTGGTGACGAGCAGCTTGGCGCCCGTGTCCTCAACGCGAAAGCGCAGGGCCTCCGCCGAGAAGCCGCCGAAGACCAGCGAATGCACGGCTCCGATCCGCGCGCACGCAAGGGTCACGACGACGGTCTCCACCAAAACAGGCAGGTAGATGACTACGCGGTCACCCTTGCCGATTCCCAACGCGGTCAGGGCGTTCGCCGCACGACTGACCTCTTCCTGAAGCTCGGAATAGGTGACAGTACGCCGGTCTCCTGGTTCCCCCTCGAAGAGGAGCGCAGGCTTGTCACCGAGGCCGGCCTCAACATGCCGGTCCACGCAGTTGTAGGCCGCATTCAGTGTGCCGCCGGCGAACCACTCGATGCGCGGGACAGACAGCTCACCGCCGGGACCGGGGCGTGCCGGCTCGAAGGTATGTGCCGTCTGCCATTCCGAGCTCCAGTGCAACCGGCGCGCCGCCTCCTCCCAGAACGCAACGCGCTCGGCTTCAGTGGCCAGATCCGGTTCGATCAGCTCAGGTTCGGTCAACTCGGCAGTGCTCAGGTCCAACGCCGGACCGCCCATCTCTCGGCGATGCCGAGCAGCGCGTCGGTGGTCTTGCCGATCACCGCGAGCAGGATGATTGCGAGGAAGATCCTGTCTGTCCGCCCGTTGTTCGTCGAGTCCGTGAGGAGGAACCCGAGACCGAGCGACGAGGCAATGAGTTCGGCAGCCACCAAAAACAGCCAGGCCTGCGCGAGCGCCAACCGCAGCCCGGAGAAGATCGCGGGAACGACGGCGGGAAGCTGCACGGTCGTGAGCAGCCGGAAACCCTTCAGCCCAAAGGCACGCGCCGCCTCCACGAGGTTCCGGTCGACGTGCCGCAGCGCGAGGTAAAGCGTGGTGAAGACCGGGAAGAAGGCGCCGATCAGGATCAGCGTGACCTTCGAGTCCTCGCCAATCTTCATCCACAGGATGAGCAGCGGAACCCATGCCAGCGAAGGCACAGCACGGAGGGCGCCGATCACGGGAGCGAGCAACACGTCGGCCAGCCGGGAGAGCCCCAGTAATGCGCCCAGAGCCAGGCCGAGCGTGGCACCGAGGGCAAACCCGATCAGTACGCGCTGGGTGGAGATGGCGATGTGGATCCACAGCTCACCGCGCTCAGCGAGCTCGACGGCGGCGTTCAGCACCGCCGTCGGCGGGGGAAGCTGCACCGCACTGAAGACGCCCACCACAGAATTCAGCTGCCAGGCACCGAGCACCAGGGCGGGAACAACAAGCCCCAGCAGCAGCCGGACCGGGCGGCGGCTCAGCAACCCGGCGGAAGTGTCCGCCGGCTGGAGCGGTGAGACGCCGTCGTCGTCCGCGGTGGTGAGGGTGTGGCCGGTAGCCTCCAGGCCCTCCTTGCTGATGGGGGTGGCGTTCTCGTGGATCATGAGGAGGCCTGAATCGCTTCGGGGTCGGCGTTGGAGACGTAGGAGTCATCGAAGAGGGTCTCGAGGGCTTCATCGATCTGCTCCTGCGAGGAGACGTCGCCGGTCTCGACGAAGTTCGGGCCAACCTTCTCGAGGACTGCACGCTGCGCCTCGCCCGGAGCAGGATCGACGTCGAGGTTGGTGCGCTCGATGATCACGGCCTTGGCAAGTTCGACGTCGATGCCGGCGACCTCGGCGAGGATCTCCGCCGTCTCCTCGGGGTTTTCCTTGGCCCACTGACGGGCCTTCTCGTACGCGTTTACCACGGTCTGAGCCAGCTCGGGGCTTTCGGTCAGGAACTCCTCGTTGGCGTTGAGGAATCCGTAGGTGTTGAAGTCGATGTTGCGGAAGAAGAGCTCAGCGCCCTCCTGCTCGGCCGATGCCATGATCGGATCAAGTCCGGCCCACGCGTCGACCGAACCGTTGTTCAGGGCAGCCCAGCCGTCGGCGTGCTGCAGGTTCTGCACGGTGACCTCGGAGGGGTCGATGCCCGCGGACTCAAGGGACTGGATCAGGAAGAAGTAGGGGTCAGTGCCCTTCGTGGCTGCGATCGACTTGCCCCGGAGGTCCTCAAGGCTCTCGATGCCGGTACCCTCGACGGTCACCATTGCCGACCACTCCGGCTGCGAGTAGATGTCGATGGTCTTGATGGGCGAGCCGTTGGACCGGGCGAGGAGGGCAGCGGATCCGGCGGTGGAGCCGACGTCGACCGCTCCTGCGCGCAGCGCTTCGTTGGCCTTGTTGGATCCGGCGGACTGGATCCAGTTGACGGTTACGCCTTCGTCTTCCAGCTCGGCTTCCAGCCAGCCCTGGTCCTTGATGACCAGGCTCAGCGGGTTGTAGGTGGCGAAGTCGATGTTCAGTTCGGTGGCCGATTCACCGGATCCCGCCTCTTCGGTGGAGGCGGCGTTCTCGCCGGCGAGGCAGCCGGTCAGTGCGAAAGCGCTGCTTGCGGCGAGCGCTACGGAGACGACGGCACGGCGGGTGAAGGGTGAGCGGGTGCGGATCATGATTTTCCTTTGCATGGACGGCAGCCATCGCGCGGACGGGCACGACGGCGGAACAAGTGGTGGGTGCGCTAGTGGCCTTTGACGCCGAGAGTGGCGAGCAGTGAGCTCCGCATTCGACCGAGCTCAGCCGAATTGCGGTCGCGGGGGCGCTCGCCCGGCACGGTGAGCACCTCGGTGACGGATGCTCCGGGGTGAGCCGGGTCCGCTGATTTGCCGAGCACGATGATGCGGTCGGCAAGCTGGAGGGCTTCGTCGACGTCGTGCGTGACGAGCAGGACCGTTGTGGGCTGCGCGCGGTGGATATCGAGCAGGAGGTCCTGCATCTTCAGGCGGGTCAGTGCGTCCAGCGCACCGAATGGCTCATCGAGCAGCAGTACACCTGGGTTGCGTGCGAGTGCCCGGGCCAGCGACGCGCGCTGTGCCATGCCGCCCGAGACCTCACGGGGGCGGTGCCCGGCGAAGTCGGCTAGCTCGACGAGACCGAGGAGCTCCGTGACTTTTGCCTTGCCGGCTGCGGCGCTGGTTCCCTTGGGCAGTCCGATTGCGATATTGGCACGCAGGGAGAGCCAGGGAAGGAGGCGGGGTTCCTGGAAGGCGAAGGCGCAGCGGTCGTCGATCCCGTTGACGGCGGTGCCGTCGATCAGAACCTTGCCGCCGGTAGGTGAGTCGAGGCCGGCCGCGGCCCGAAGCAGGGTTGATTTTCCGCAGCCGCTCGCTCCGACAATCGCCAGCACTTCACCGGCGCGAACCTCGAGGTTGATGTCCCTCAGGACCACATGCTCAGCGCTGCCGCTGCCAAAGGAACGGACCAGTGAGGAGAATGTCAGGGGAAGGGCTTGCTTGCCGGCGGCGCCGGGTTGTGTCTTCCGGGACGCCTGCTGCTGTGCACTCAAAAGGGTACTCATGAAACACTCCATCGCTCCTGGCAGTAGCACCCGTTCCCCTGCGAATAGCAGGTAAGGGTTGCTGCGGCGTCAACGATCCAGGTCTCTCGGCCGCTCGGGATGGTGAGCTTCAACTAAACGACTTTCTGAGCCTTCGGCGCAACATGTGTCGTAACAAAACGCGTTCCGCCAGTCCCGAGGGCGTGCCGAGGGTACTCGAGCGGCCAGTCCACCGCCCTAATTTTCCTTAGGCAGTGATGGGCAGGAGGTCGGTCTTGATCTGGTGCTCGAGCGGTTCGCCGTTCGTGAACCGCCGTAACTCTTCGATGGAGGACTGTGCCAGCCGGGCAAGCTCCGACCCCAACGAACCCGCAATGTGGGGAGTGAGCAACACGTTCGGCAAATCGTACAGCGGAGAGTCCATTGGCAGCACGGACGGCGATGTGACATCGAGAACGGCGAAGATGTCACCGGTCTGAAGCCGCTCGGTGAGCGCTTGTTGATCTACGATCTCTCCCCGCGCCGTGTTGATGAAGGTTGTGCCGGCCCGCATAAGGCCGATGCGGCGACGATCGATCATGCCCCGTGTTTCCGGGATGGATGGCGCGTGGAGTGATACCACGTCGGCCCAGGGGAGTAGTTCGTCGAGCTCTTTCAACTGCACGCCAAGCTGGTCTGCCTCCGCTTTGTCGACGAAAGGGTCAGCGACGGCGACTTCAAGATCGTAGGCGGCGAGCAAACGGATAACCTGCCGCCCGATGCGTGAGGCCCCGATGATTCCGACCCGCTTTCCGAAGTTGCCGAGTCCGGGGAAAAGCTCTTCGGGAGATACTCGGCCACGGTTGGTTCGAACAGCATCGGCCAGCGGCAGGACACGCTTGTTGGCCAGGACGATCATCGCCATGGTGTACTCCGCGACGGGAATTGCATTGACCGCAGCCGCAGAGCTGATGGCGATGCCACGTTCCCAGCATCCCTGGCTAATCACTCCCTTCACCGTCCCCGCCGTGTGGAAAACGGCGCGGAGTTTCGGAGCCGTGCTGAGCACTTCCTCGTCGACCTTCGGGCTTCCCCAGCCTGTGATCAGTACGTCGATGTCCGAAAGTATTGTTCGAACCGCTGGGTCCCGTAAATCCTCGAGCGGTTCACGCGAGACGAGGTCTACGACTTCCGCCAGCTCATCCAGGACTGAGCCTGGAAAAATTCGGTTCACAGTGCTGCGGGGCATGAAGAGCGCACCCCTCAGGCGCCGTGAATCTTTCTCCGCAGCACCTGGTTCAGGAATCTGCGAAAGCGTCGCATCCCTCTGCAGCGCGCTCATCCCTTCAGTCCCTGGGTAGCGACACCGCTGATCAGGAATCGCTGGAAAATGATGAAGAAAACCAGAACCGGTACCAGGGCCAGCAGGGCCATCGCAATCTGGGCCCCGTAGTTCACCGCGGACGTCTGATCGACGAAGAGGCGAAGCGCTACCGGCAGGGTGTAGAGATCAGGCTTCTTCAGGTACAGCAGTGGGCCGAGGAAGTCGTTCCAGCTGCCGATGAACGTGAAGATGGATGAGGTGACAATCGCCGGTCGCATGAGAGGCAACATGATTGCTGCGAAGATGCGGCCGTGGCCGGCACCATCGATTTTCGCTGCCTCGTCGAGGTCCGGGGGGAGATTTCGCATGAACTGCACCATCAGGAAGATGAAAAATGCTTCGGTCGCCAGGAACTTCGGCGCCAGCAGCGGTACCCAGGTGTTGATCATGTCGAGGTTATTGAAGACGACGTACTGGGGAATGATCACCACGTGGAAGGGCAGCAGGAGCGTAGCAATCATCAAGGCAAAGCAGATGTTCCGTCCCGGGAAATTGATACGAGCGAACGCATAAGCCACCACCGTGGTTGAGAGGATCATTCCGACGACGCTCAAAACCGCTAGCGCGAGAGAGTTGCCGAAGAAGGTCCAGAAGGAGACGCCGCCAATTCCAGCGAGGGCCGCCGTCAGGTTATCCAGAGTGAACTCCTCCGGCAGCAGATTGACGTTGCCGACGATCTGATTCGACGGTTTGACGGTCGAGAAGACCATCCAGAGGACCGGATACATAGTGATGGCAATGAGGGTCAGCGCCACCGCGTGGAAGCCGATCCTGCGGAGTATTGAGCTTCTGGTCTTCATCGGGAATCGCCTCCGTAGTGCACCCAACCCCGCGAGGTGCGGAACATGATCGCGGTGATGATGCCGACCACAATCAGCAATAGCCAGGCCATGGCGGAGGCATACCCCATGCGGAATTCGGTAAAGCCCTGCAGGTAGAGGTAGAGCGTGTAGAACAACGTGGAGCCGGCGGGTCCACCCGTTCCGCCCGAAATGATGAACGCCGAGCTGAACACCTGGAATGCCGAGATGGTTTCCAGAAGAAGATTGAAGAAGATGACAGGCGACAGCATGGGCAGCGTGATCTTCAGGTACGTCCATATGCGCCCGGCACCGTCCATAGCGGCCGCTTCATACAACTCGTGAGGGATCTGCTTCAGGCCTGCAAGGAAGATAACCATCGGGGCCCCGAATTGCCATACAGCGAGCAGGATCAGCATCGGCATGGTCATGTTCGGGTTTCCCACCCAGCCGCCCGCTGGGAGGCCGAACAGCTGGGAGATCCGGTCCACGACCCCGTCATCGTTGAACATCGCCCTCCAGACAATGGCAACGGATACGCTCGCGCCGACAAGGGAGGGCAGGTAGAACATCGATCTGTAGGCTCCCTGGCCGCGATGCGAGCGGTTGAGGAGGGTAGCGATGGCAAGGGCGGCAGCCAGCTTGATCGGCGTGCCGACCAACACATAGATCACGGTGACCTTCACCGACTGCAGGAACCTCGGGTCGGAGAACAGTTCAACGAAGTTGTCGGTGCCCACCCAGGTGGGTTCGCGGAACAGGTCGTAGTCCGTGAACGCCAGGTAAAGGGATGCCAGCATGGGGCCGGCCGTCAGCGCGAGGAAACCCAGCAGCCACGGAGAGAGGAAAATGTATCCTGCGCGTACGTCCTCTGGACGCCAGCGGCGCTGCTTTCGTGGCGCCGGCTCGCGGGAACCGTCTGAACGGCCCCGTAGCTTCTCATCGGTGAGAGTCATGCTTCTACTTTCTGGATGGTGCGGGGAAGGAAAATCAGCGGTGCCGCACGGACGGCCTGGATTTGTCCGTGCGGCACCGCCAGCTTCGGTCAGGACCGTCCGAGGGCCGATTCAGCCTCGTCGAACCACAGCTGAGCTGCGTCCGCGGCGTCGACGGCGTCGAACGCGAGGTCCTGGTGAATCCGCACGAAAGCTTCTTCCATGGAGCCAAGACCCTCGACCGGCGGCGGGGCCGCTCCGGACAGGTCCTCTTCAATGGAGGCTTCGTACTCGACAAGCTGGGCGTCCAGGCCCTCGGCTGCCATGCCTTCCACCGCGGAAGACGACGACGGCACGCCGCGCGAAGCCCCGAAGATTTCTCCTACCTCGGGCGAGTTGATCAGGAAATCGATGAACTCGGCGGCCTCGTCCGGGTGTTCCGAGTTGGCGCCGATCGCCATCATGAGACCGGGCTTGAGAAACATCGAGCGGTCGCCGCTGTCTGAAGCGGGGACGGGGAGCATGCTCAGTTCCGGTGCTGCAGGCCCCTCAGAGAAGCGCACAAGGAAGTTGTCCCAGCTGATGTCCGTGGCGACCTCGCCCGATCCGAGGGCATCCACACCCTGGAGCTGTTCGAGCCGCTCCGGCGGGAGGACCGCATTCGCTTCGCGAAGGGCCTCCCCGCGCGACCACCAGCGTTCCAGATCTTCAGGGGCGAAACCCAGCTGGCCGTCAGCGGTCGCGAACTGCTTGCCTTCCTGCTGCAGCCACATCTGGAAGGCCCAGAAGATCGCGGTGTAATCCATGGCCCCGTAGACCTGCGGGTCCTTCGATGCTCCTGCTTCGGCGACTTCAGCAAGGAACGCATCGTACTCGTCCCAGGTGAGGTCGGCCGACGGCGCTTCGACGCCCAGCTCGGCCAGCAGCGGGTCGTTGATGAGGGTGGACAATGTGCTTGCCGCCGAGGCGATCGCGTAGGTCTCACCTTCGACCTCGCCGGCAGCGGCAAGGGTCTCGTTGATGGTGGACGTATCGATGACATCGCCGATGTAGTCATTGAGCGGCACCAGCTGATTGGTTGACGCGTACTGGTTGATGTACGCGAGGTCCATCTGGATGACGTCGGGAAGACTGCCGCCCGCCGCTTCGGTATTGCGGGCTGTCCAGTAGTCACCGAAGCCGGCGAACGTCGTCTGGATAGTGACGCCTTCGTTTTCTGCCTCAAAGAGGTCGATCGCTTTCTCGTACCTCTCGGAACGGCTTGCGTCACCCCAGAAGGAGAGCGTCAGAGTGACCTCCTCTGCGCCGCCACCACCTTCGGAGCCGCCGCCGGCACTGCAGCCGGACAGCAGCAGGCCGAGGGCAGCTACGCTGGCGGCCCACTTGAGTTTGGGTGGAGCGGCGGTATGAGTCTTTCGCAGTGCGGACATAGGAGCCTCCTTGCTCGTGGCCTGAAACGGTACAACGGGATCTACTGTGACAGACGACACTGCAAGGGCTGTCTATCCGAACAAAAACGGACAAGCCGAGAAAGCTAGGGCTTCCCTGCCCCGCAGGAGGCCCTCACGGTCAGCCGCGGCAGCAGTTGAAGATGCCGGACCGGTCGGCCTGCGTCTTTCGCCTCCATTCGCTCAAGCAGGAGCCGCAACGCTCCCCGACCGACTTCCCGACGCGGCGGCGTGACCGCGGTGAGCGGCACGTGAGCGAACTCTGCGAGCTCGTCGTCATAGGCGACGACGGCAAGATCCTCCGGAACACTGATACCCATGCTGTCGGCCAGTTCGACCAGCTGCGCCGCATGATGGTCGGTATGCACGAGTACGGCCCGGGTGCCGGAGGTACGGCACTCCTCGATGAGCTCAGCAAGGGCGACATTCAGGGCGCGCGGATCATCGTCACCCTTGGGCAGCACGTGCACGGCGGGGTCCTCGATGCCGAAACGCTCGACCGCCTGGAAATACCCCGCCTTCACCCAGCGGGCAGTGGGTGTCCTGTCGTACAGTGCGAGCCTGATGCGGCGGTGTCCCAGCTGTGCCAAATGACGCACGGCGAGCGACGCCCCATGCGCATGATCGCTACGGACATGCTCGAACTCGTGGCCGATCACCAACCCGTCCACAACCCGCTCCAGCAAGACCACAGGAACGGGCAGGTCACTCAACCAATCAACCAGCGACGAGACATCTTCCGGAATCGTCGGAGCCAGAATCAATCCCTCGACGCCCAGGGCGAGAAGCCGTTCGACGCGGGCCTTTTCTATCTCCCGGTCGTAGTGCGAGAGACCCAGCACCAGCCGAACGCGCCTGCTGGCAGCCATCGACTCCATCCCGCGCACGACTTCCGGGAAATAGGACGTTGTGGAGGGCACAAGAACACCGACAAGCGTCTGGCTGCTTTCCGGCGGGCGGCGGGCCTTCACGACGGCGAGAGCCCCGCCATGCACTTTGGTCAGTAGCCCGGCGGCGTCCAGTTCAGCGATGTCGCGCCGGATTGTCACGCTATTTACACCGAGCTTCTCGGCGACGTCTGCCGACCGCACCGTGCCGTGCAGCTCAATCTCCCGAAGGATATGTTTATGCCTGGTGCGCGGCAGCATCGTCGATACCTCACTCATTAATGGACCTCCTCGTGCACGAAAATGTTCGTTTTGTTTCGTGCACTAACAAGTGTGCGCCCGTGCGGACCGGAATGGGTCCGCACGGGCGTGGTGGCTAAGACATTCACATTCTGAGGTTGCTTGGCAGCTTGTCGCCGATCAACGCAAGGTTCTGGATCGCGGCCAGCGCGTACTGGCTCGTCGCGTTGGTTGACACGAAGGGCGCCTCGTCGAACGGCTCAAGGACGTAAGGCGCCTCGACTCGCTGGGTCTTCCACTTGGTACCGCGGACATAGCCGTTCCTGCCCACACCAAACTCCTCCCAAGCCCGTGCGGCGAGCGCATCATCATCGAGTGCCTCTGCGGCATAGGCGGTGACCCGGCTGTGCGGCTGTTGCAGATTGAGACTGCCGAAGTCGTAGCCCGTCTCCTCCTTCTGCTGCGCCCGGGAGGCGTTGTAGAGCCGGCAGTACTGTAGCCATGCATCCTCGAAACCGGGAACCTCGAGTTCGGTGCCCTTGGTCAGGGAGATCAATTCCGAATTGATTTCCACGAGGCCGAACACTGCTGAAAGGTGCGAGACATCCAGTGGTCCCTCTTCGACGTAACGACCCTTGTCCAGGTCATACAGGCCATTGGCGTGGATGAACCCGTTCGTGAAGCCGGCGATGTCCGCCATGGTGCCGAGCAGCCGGTCACGCGCCGATGGATCGCCGTCACGCTCCCATTCAGTGAGCCAGGCAGCCGCCAGTCCACTCCAATCCGTACCTGTTCCAACCGACAAAGCATTCCGGTCGGGCTCGTACGGCTCGGTGCGGATCTTCCGGATAGGGTCGAGCCCGAGGAAGGTTTGGTCCGAGTCGACCAGTTCTCGTAGCAGGTCACCGGTGCGCTCGTCCGCCGTGAGGAAGTAGTAAAACCGACGGTAGGCGGCCGTGCTGATACGCAGTTGCTTGGCACTATCCGCCCAGTGCTGCACGCCGTGGCGGGTACCCAGCTTGGCCCATTCACCCAGATGGTAGACGTCCACTTCGCCGGTGTGGCGCGTCATGTCCTCCGCGAAGCGGAAGATGTCCGCCCGGCCTGACCGCAGATAGGCGTACCAGAGCCACAGATCCGGTGAAAGCTCGGAGTTGGCCCAGGCATAACCCCCGATGTCGTAGCGCCACTGGTGCCTGTCGCCGTCGTAGGTGTGCATGACGTCGCCGAAGTCCCAGAATCCGTACCATCGGTGGGTCTCCTTTTGCTTCACGTAGTAATCGAAGAGGAAGTCGAGTCGATCCTCGATCGTGTTGCGGGCGACGTTGTCATCGCGTACCGGCTCTGACCAGTCGCCGAACACCCCGGCGGAACGCAATGCTCCCGGAGATGCCACGAGCAGCGGCGGCTGGCGGACCGCAGCGGCATAGTTGGCGAGAGTCTCAACGGGCGGCGTAGCTTCAACGGGAACAACCATCAACTCGCTGGTGCGCGCCACCCCATACGGTGTTCCGAATCCGGGTTCGTAATCCTCATAGGTGACGTTGAGAGCATCCAGCTGTTTCTCGTAAGTATCCAGTCCGAGACCGTCATGATAGAACCGCATATCCATTTCGCCGGCGTCGGGCGACCATAGCCACATGGTGATCGAGGCCGTCTCACCAGCAGCGCCGCTGATGTCCAACTGGGTGGGGTTCAGCTCCCAGAAGTTCTTGAGACCGATACCGAGACCGCCACTGATTCCCCCCACGTAGGCGAAGCCATCCGAGCGGCTGCCGTGGCTGACCCGCACCCAGCCGGTGCCCTTCTTGGTGCGCTTCCGGAGGGTGAAGCCGTCGCTGTTCGCTTGTGACAGCGAGTAGTCCCCGAATGCGGGAATGTAATCCAGCCTGCTCGATACGCGCGTGTCCCATGAGGAGATAGGGGGTGTCGGACGCCCTGCAACCTGCGCCTTCCGTACGTTCTCCCCTGGGTCACGGCGCAGGCCCGTGATCGGGCGGACTGCCTCCGCGAGGAATCCTCCTCCTTGGCCTGCGACACGAACATGCCTGTCGTGCAGCGCATCGATCATCGGAACTTCGAATCGGATCCCCAGACCCCGCAGCACGTCCTCTGCAGGGTCACCATCCCAGACGAAGGTGTGCATGAGACGGAAGCTTTCAGCTCCCGCGATGAAGACCAGCCTTACAGTGAACGGAAGCCATTTCTTTCCCTTGCCGGCGTGGATTCCCTTCACGCGAACGACGGCGCGGAGCGGCCCTTTCTGCTCGACGGCCACCTCTTCGACCTGGCCAAGGAACTCATTGATATGCGGCGGCCGGCCGTTGGTCTCTTCCGTGTAGCCCTTCTGGTGCAGGCTGACGAGCCGGCCGTTGACGGCCACGTTCTTTCCGGCCCTGGCAATCGCTGAAACCAAAACGTCTCCAGAACGGGGGATCGTTGTCCTGGCCACCCCGGTGTCAACTACAACTTCCGCCGAACTCTCCTGCACAGTCACCGGTGCCTTCGGCGGCGCTGGTGCTGTCCCCGGTACGAGGGTGTACGACTCTGCCGATTCGCCTGCTCCTACGGCGTGTCCCGTCCACTTGAGGGAACCGTCGGGCCAGCGGGCCGTAGCCCAAGATTGTAGGGGTACGTTACGTCCATCCGATGCCTGCAGGCCGATCTCGTTGGGGTCGCTGACGGTTCCCTTCGGCCAGGCGACTCCCCAAGTGCTGCCTGCTACTCCTGCGGCAGATCCGTCCAGCCAGCTGAGCGGTACTTTGCCGTCGCCCGTGGGTGCAGGGCGTGCCGGGACGGTGTTTCTTGGAGTGAGTCCGAGCGCTGATGATGCGTTGTTCATGATTCCTGCGGCCAGGACACTGGTGGCAGTGGTCCCGTGCAGGAATGTACGACGTGTGAGTGGCGACATTGGTCCTCCCATCGTGCGGCAACCCCAGTGGTGCCGATTCTTCGCCGAGATTAGGCGCTGCCGCGCGTACGCACCTGAAGAACGGACATCATCGGACATGCCTCTTCAGGGGAAGTCTCCGCCCGGTCAGTGGACAGTGCAGCAGCCTGCGGTCGCAATTTGTCCGATTAGCGGTGTGCTGCACGACAGACTGGTTAGCGTTGTAACCTTCGGCGCCGACGCCGAACATAGTGATGAAGGAAATGCCGCATGACCCACAGCGATGTGCTCAGCGCTCCGCCGCTGAACTTCGACCTTTCTCCCTTCACCGGTCTGACCAGGGAGCACTGGGAACACGTGGCCGATCGGCTTCTGGACTCAGTGCGCCAGTACGCGCAGCCGGGGAATAGTTTCATTTCCCTGCCGGGCATCACCAGTGGCAGCGGGCCGGAAAGCGATGCCCTGGAAGGGTTTGCACGCAGCTTTCTAACGGCAGGTTTTCGGTTGAAGGGTTCGCCGGAGAGCGACCCGCACAACCTGGCCGAATGGTACGCCGAGGGTTTGGCTAACGGCACGGATCCCGCTTCCCCTGGGTATTGGCCGGTACCTTCCGAAACCCAGCAGGCCAAGGTGGAAGCTGCTTCCATCGCCCTGGTGCTCATGATGACGCGTCGACAGCTCTGGGACCGGCTCGACGATGGTGTGCAGCAGCGGATCGCCGATTGGATGTCCACTGTGATCGGAGGTAGCTATCCGGTCACCAATTGGGTCTGGTTCCAGATCGTCGTCGAAGAATTCCTGCGCTCCGTGGGAGCGCCGTACTCGCAGGAAGACCTGAACCTCCGCCTATCCCAGCACGAGTCCTTCGTGGCCGAAAATGGCTGGTACTCGGACGGCAACCGTCGGGCATACGACCACTACTGCGGCTGGGCGCTGCAACTGTACCCGCTGTTGTGGACAGACCTCTCCGACTCGGAGGAAGCCCGGCGGCTTCGCCCGATCTACACGGATCGTTTCCGTTCCTACATCCAGGATGCTGCGCACTTACAGGGAGCCGACGGCGCTCCGCTCATTCAGGGGAGGAGCCTGATCTACCGTTACGCAACCGCTGCGCCATTGTGGGTGGATTCCTACTGCGAGATCAACGAACTGAAGCCGGGCCTCGTCCGCCGCGCTTCCTCCGGCATGCTCAAGTACTTCCTCGATCATGGCGTACCTGACGAACGCGGCCTCCTTTCGGTCGGGTGGCACGGTGAGTGGAATCCCATGGCACAGGGTTATTCGGGAGCAGCCTCCCCTTATTGGGCCAGCAAGGGAATGCTCGGTCTGGCCCTTCCCGCCGACCACCCAGTGTGGACAAGCGCCGAGGAGCCGCTTCCGGTGGAGGAGGGGGACTTTGCGCTGACTATGCCCGCTGCCGGGTGGTTGGTGTCGGGAACACAGAACGACGGCGTCGTCCGTATCTTCAATCACGGAACGGACCGAGCTTCCGAGGGGGACCTCCGAACGGATTCGCCTTTGTACGCTCGGTTCGGATACTCGACCGCGACCTTTCCTCCGCTGGTCGGGGACACAGTGATGAACCCGCTGGATCAGTCAGTCGTCGTCCTTGACGAGCAGGGGCGGGCAAGCCATCGCACAGGATTCCAGACGCTGGCCGTTCAGGAGCGTGAGGACGTCCTCGTAGGTGTTTCCCGGTCCCGGGCACACTGGGTGGAAGTGGAAGATTTACCGGCCCGCGATCACGGCCTCGGACAGGAGGGCCCAGTGACTACGGGTCCCTGGATTACGGTCGCGTCCGTCGTGAAGCAGGGCAGTGAAGTGCGGATCATCCGACTCGACGGAGCGCACGATGCCGACGTGACAGGCTCTGCCTTGCGTGTTGGAGGCTGGGCCGTCTCAGGCGAGACCGTTCAGGTGCGCGGGGCACTCGCAGAGTCGGGAGGCAAGCTTTCGACCATGAGGAATCTTGCGGGGTTGGATCAGAGTGGGGTGGAGGTTTTGACCGACGTCACGCCGCTCGGGCAGGAGACCGGCATCCCGTGGCTTGCAGTGGAGACGCCTGCGGAGGGGATGTTCTACGCTTGTGAGGTTTCGCTGAGAGGTTCGCAGGTGGAGTCGGCGCCCAGAGCGCGAATAGCGGAACTCGTAGGTGATTCGGTCACCCTGACCTGGGACGACGGGTCAGCCATCACCGTGGAACTTCCCGCCCCGCGCTGACCGGGAGGTCAAGCCGATCATAGAAGCGCCGGTCAGTTGAAATGACTGACCGGCGCTTCTGGCGTGCTGGTTCTACTCGGGTGCCGGCGGCGGGGTGGTGCCCTCAGGCCAGGTGAACCACGACGCCGGTACTTCCTCATCCAACCGCCGGACGTATCCTTCGGACAGGACGCCGGAGCTGAGCAGGCCCTCGGCGAACATGCGGGCGATCGCTGCTGCTCCCGGGGGATTGAAATGAGTGTTGTCCCGCCGGCCGTCATCGGTGTAGAGGAAATATTTCTTGGTTTCTTCCGGGCCGAGCTGCTGCCACAGGGCGAGTGTTTGTGCCTGTACGTCAATGAGCGGGACGCTTTCTTGGGCGGCAAGCGCCCGCATGGCAGCCGGGTAGTCTCCGTGGGTGGTGTACGCGTTCTGGTTGCGGTCGAACCGGCGGCGTTCAGCAGGAGTCGCAAGCACCGGCGTCGCGCCCTGCGCTCGCGCACCGTCGATGTACTGCCGGAGGTAGGCCTGGAAGGTGGTCCACGGTTCGGTGTAGCGCTTAGGATCTGCCGATTTCTGGTCGTTATGCCCGAACTGCACCAGTAGAACGTCGCCGGGGCGGATAGCATTCAGGATCCCCGCGAGATGGCCCTCGTCGATGAAGCTCTTCGAGCTCCTGCCGCTCAGCGCTCGGTTGTCGACGACGGCCCGCGGCGTCAGGTAGAACGGCAACACCATTCCCGAGCCCGTTTCCGGCGCGACATCCTGATGCTTCTGTCCGGCGGTCGAATCACCGGCGATGAACACCCTCTTGCTTCCCGGGACGGTGGCTGTGGCAAAGGCTGATGCCGCCGTCGTACCGACGATGGCCGTGGCGCCGAGTGCGGCGAGGGCTGATCGTCGTGTGATGGTCCTTGCTTCTGACATGGTCGAGACCTGTTCCTTTCCCATCAAGTGGTCGAGTTACGGCCGGCGGCCGGTGTAGCTGATGTTCGGTTCGGGCGGTTGTGCCATACCGGCACCGAGGAAATAGTCGACGTGATGCGACTGGACATATCCCTTGAGTGTCATGCCGTTCCGGTAGGACGGATTGTGGGCCAGGGTGTAGAGCCGGGTGTCGGTCGGCTGATCGGTGGTGAAGATGATCAGCTCATCGAATTCGGGGCTGGTAAGTACCACTTCCTCGCGCCAGTCGCCGAGAATGTCACCGAGGAAGAGTGGATTGGCCGAATCGCCGAGCGCATTCACTGCCCCGTAGCGCCAGGTGCTTTCGACGCGGGGAAGGGATCCGGTTCGAGTCGGCTTCGCAGGATCCCACTCCTCGATCTTGCCGTCATTGAACAGTTCCAGGAGGAGGTCGCCGTCCCACCACACCCCGAGGTGCGGCCACGGGCGGAGGCTCGGGTCCGGCTCGGTAAGTTGGTTCGTCGGAGCGTTGAAGAGCCCGGAGAAGGACCAGGCCTCCATACCCGGGAAGCGGGGATCGACGTCGCCGACCATGCCGCGGCCGACGTCGGTGTCTCCGCCTTCCCCGAAGTGCTGCCAGAGGATCGAGCCGTCCGAAGCGTCGTAGTAGTACTCGAGCAGGCCCGACGGGTTGCGTTGCTGCACCCCGTAGCCCTCAAGGCCGGGACGGGACGGGTCCATGTCGGCGATGTGGAAACGGTCCCCGTGGACCACTCCCTTATCCCCGAGACTGTAACGCAGCGTGCCGTCGCCGTTCAGGACGAAGCCGATCTCTGCGATCTCGTCCTTGCCGTCGCCATCGACATCGACGATGCGCGTGTTGTGCCCGTCAGGCGCGTTCTGGTCGCCGCGCAGCCACTTCCACTGCTGGGTCAGCGACTTTCCGTCGAACTGCCAGGCCGCAACCATCAAATTGAAGTCCCCGTTACCGGTCCGGTTCTTCATGTAGGCGACCAGGCTGGGGGTCTTGCCGTCCAGGTAGCCGGCACCCAAACGGGCGTACATGGGACCGTCGGAAATGTAGTCATCAGGGACCGGGGCAGTGGCACGCGCTCGTCCGGTACGCCCGTCGAGGATGGCCATGAACTGCTGGGTGTCGTCGTCGGCCATGAACGTCTCTCCATCGCCGAAGGTGACTCCGTTGGCGATGCGTACGGCCACCTCCGAGCGCCCGTCGCTGTCGAAGTCGTAGACGGTCACCCCGTCGTTGTGGCCAACATTGAGCGTTGCCGAACCTCCCTCGATGTTGTCCTGGTCCAGACTGTTGGGCCCCATGCTCATCTCCCACAGGAGGGACCCGTCACTCTTGTAGGCCTGCAGCTGTTGGGGTGCCGTCTGACGATCGATGACGTAGTCGTAGGCGCCGTCGCCGTCGAGGTCCCCGACCCAGAGAAATTTGATCGGACCACCGGCTTCCAGCGGAATCCGAACCGCAGGTTCGACCGCGTTGCCTGCCGCAAGGGTGAAGGCCTTGCTCGGTGGCTCCTCCTGTTGCCCGAGGACGGCGCGCACGCGGTAGCTGTTCTCTTTACTGGTATTCGCCGTGGTGTCCACGAAGTTCGTTCCTTCGAGCAGTACGTCTCCATTGAGTCTTGTGAATTCACCTCCGTCCGTGGACCGGTAGACATTGAAACCCAATCCGTCCGGATCCAAGCCGAGCGATCTCCAACTAACGAGCACCTCGGTGCTACTGGCACGGACTGCCACAACGCCGCGGTCCAGATTCTCCATCGGCCGGTCTCCGGGTCCTGCCGCCGGCGGCCGACGGTCAGCACCATGCCCTGATTGTGCTGTGGCCGGCACGGACGCCGTCGCCATGGTGATTGCTGTGACGGCGCAGATCGTCACGGACAATATCCGGTGACGCCTGCGCCCTCTTATCCCTAGGGTCATGATTCTCCTCATTGAGTGATTCGGGATTCCCCGTCTGCCTTTCTTAGTCCGGAGACGGTGGGCGGGGAGCGGTCGCCGACAATATCGGACAGCGAGAAGCTATCAAGAGGGGACTTTCTGTCAGGATGGCGGGGTGCATCTCTCGAAACTGGTTGACCGCATCGCGGGGCTGTCCGCACCGGAGGGTGGCGCCGTCGTCGTCGGAATTGCCGGCCCGCCGGGATCGGGGAAGACCACGCTCGCCGAGCGGTTGGTTGCCCGGCTGAACCGGGACCAGCCGCAGCCGGAGAGGCAGCGGTATGCAAACGTGCCCATGGACGGGTTCCATCTTTCGGACCAGGAGCTTGGGCGGCTCGGGCTTCTGGGCTGCAAGGGTGCGCCCGAGACTTTCGACGTTCACGGTTACGCCGCGCTGCTCGAGCGCCTTCGAGCGTCTCGGGATGCGGTGGTTTACGCTCCGGGTTTCGAGCGGACCATTGAACAGCCGATTGCCGGTGTACTCCCGGTTTATCCCTCCGCGGGAACCATCCTCACCGAAGGCAACTACCTGCTGCTCGAACGCCCAGGTTGGCGGGACATCCGCAGCATGTGCACTGAGGTCTGGTACTGCGAGCAGGAGCGCAGTGTGCGGATCGAGCGGCTGATTGAGCGGCACGTCGCGTTCGGGAAGAGCCGCGCTGCAGCGGAAGCGTGGGTAGAGCAGATTGACGAGCCGAACGCGCGGCTGATTGAGGAGGCGAAAGCCAGGGCGGATCTGGTGGTCCGGGCCGGGTAGCGGGACTCGCTATGCGCGTGGAGGGGCGGTGCTCTTGCGTAGGGACTTCGTAGGCGGCGTTGTCTAACCTATCGTCTTTCGATATATTCTCCTTGTAAAACAATCGAAGGAGTCCTCGATGGGTAAGTTGGCCATCCTCGCATTACAGGTCGTTATCGCGATGGTGATTGCGGGGTCGTTGTTCATTCAGCTTTGGATGGTGCCGTTGATCTCTACCGACCTGGAGGAAGCGGGCGTGCCTACCGGGCTGCGCATTACGTTCAACGCCATCGTTGTGTTCGGGATCCTCACCGTGCAGGTCAGCGCTGTCTGCGTATGGAAGTTGCTCACGATGGTCCGCAGCGGCACGGTCTTCTCTCACGGTGCCTTCCGGTATGTCGACATCATCTTCGGGGCCATCACCGCTGCCTCGGTGCTCGTGTTCGCGCTTGCCGTACTTCTCGCACCGGGCGAAATTGCCCCAGGCATCATTCTGCTGATCTGCGGGGCGTCGCTTCTGATCGGTGGCGTCGCATTGATTGTGCTGGTGTTGCGAATGCTTTTGGCACAGGCAGTGGCGCGTGACGCCGAAGCCAAGCACCTGCGCGACGAACTCGACGAGGTGATTTGATGCCGATCATCGTAGACATCGACGTCATGCTGGCCCGCCGCAAGATGCCCGTCGGTGTACTGGCGGAGCGCATCGGAATCACTCCCGCGAACCTGGCGGTGCTGAAGAATGGCCGCGCCAAGGCGGTCCGCTTCACCACGCTCGAAGCCATCTGTGAAATCCTCAATTGCCAGCCCGGTGACGTGCTGCGGTGGGAACCTGATGAGCCGTCGGCTTCCGCCAACAACGACGGCGGCGGTGCCGATTCAGGATAAAATCACCGATTGAGCTTTCGACCTGCTGCGCAAGCTGTCCCAGGACACCAATGTGCGTCTGGCTGATGTGGCTGCAGCACTGATCTACCAGTTGCAGACGTCAAACTGACGCGGGGCTTCGGCCGTGGGAGTGGGTGCACGTGAGAGACTCGCCCAAGCACTGGAAGGAACGAGAGCAAAGGACAATCGGGTGACGATCGTTGACAACGGCGTATACGTGGACGGCCACCGTACTGCCAACCCGGTGAACCTGGATGAGACTTTCGAACTCAAGCGTGACCACGGCGGGATGGCCTGGATCGGGTTGTATCGGCCGGATGCCGCCGAGATTCAACGGGTTGCTGAAGAGTTTGCCCTACACGAGCTGGCCGTTGAGGATGCGCTTCACGGTCACCAGCGCTCCAAGTTGGAGCGTTACGGTGAGACACTGTTTGCCGTCCTGCGTCCTGCACGCTACCTGGACGCGGAGGAGATCGTCGAATTCGGTGAACTTCATGTTTTCATCGGGCCCGACTTCATCGTCACCATCCGTCAGGCTGAGTCGCCTGACCTGGCGAAGGTACGACGACGGCTGGAAGCACTGCCGGAGCTCCTCGCCCTCGGCCCGCAAGCGGTGCTGTATGCAATTCTCGATGAAGTGGTTGACCAGTATGCGCCGGTAGTTGCGGGACTCGAGAATGACATCGACGAGATTGAGGATGAGCTCTTCAACTCCGCTCCTGACGTCGCACGCCGCATCTACGAACTTTCCCGCGAGGTCATCGGCTTCCAGCGCGCAGCACATCCGCTGCGTCCTATGCTCGATGCCCTGCTGCGCGGGGCCGAGAAGTACGACATGGATCTGGAGCTACAGCGCCGCCTTCGCGACGTTCAAGACCATGTGATTCGGGTGATCGAGCGCGTTGATTCCTTCCGAATCCTGCTGCAGAGTGCCCTCTCCGTCCACGCGACACTTGTGACACAGCGGCAGAACGAAGAGATGCGTCATCTTTCGGAAGCCAGTCTCGCCCAGAGCGAGGAAGTGAAGAAGATATCCTCCTGGGCGGCCATTCTTTTTGCACCCACACTGGTGGGCACGGTGTACGGGATGAACTTCGAACACATGCCGGAGCTGGGCTGGGCGTTTGGCTACCCCTTTGCGCTGGCCCTGATGCTCCTGATGGGGATCGGTCTCTATCTCACCTTCAAGCACAAGAGGTGGATGTAGCGCGCCGGTTCAGTAGAACTCGACGGTATCGACAACGTTCAGCATCGGCTCCCCGTCCAGTAAACGCCTCGCGTTCTCTGCGAACAACTCTGCGATTTTCCGCTCCTCGTCCTCATAGGTTCCCGCGTTGTGAGGACTTACGACGACGTTTGGAAGCTCCCAGAGCGGACTGTTCGTTGGAAGCGGTTCCTGTTCAAATACGTCAAGAGCAGCGAACCCGACACGGCCGTCAATCAACGCCTCGGTGAGTGCCTCCTCGTCGATGGTGGTGCCCCGACCGACGTTGACGACCGTGATGCCCGCCTTGACCTGCTCCAGCAAGGTGCGGCTGAGCATGTGACGGGTGGCATCGGTGGCCGGAAGGCAGAGCACCACTGCGTCGACATCGGGAAGCAGCCTGGAGAGTTGCTCCGGCGGGACGATCCGGGAGACCCCCTCTGCTTCAACGCTGCGCCGGTGAACACCGACCACCTCAACTCCCAGCGCACTGAGTTTGCGTGCCACCGCCCGCCCGATCCCGCCCAAGCCGACGACGGCGACGCGCTGGTCCGCGATCAGCGGTACCGGACGCCGTGCTCCCCATGTATGTGCGCGCTGGTCCCGGAGCAGTTGCGGCAAATTCTGCGAGCCTGCCAGCATTCCGAAGACAGCAAATTCGGCCAGCGGCTCGGCATGAACTCCACCCGATGTGGTGAACGTGATGCGTTGCAGCTCCTCCTCGGCCAGCTTCGCCGCTCTGACCTGGTTGCCGCCACCTGCCGGAGTTGTGTGGACCCACCGCAGTCGGCGATTGGCGCGTGCGGCCCTCCCCAGCTCCGCGCCGGACTGACCCGGCACTCCGTACAGTGCGTCCGCACTGTCGATGAGAGCCTCATACGCCGCCTGCTGCTGTGGTGTCCGCTTGAAGTTCCTGTCGCCCAGATGATCCCCCGGGTAAAGCTGTGGCGGCAGCAGCGTCTGATCCCTCACCAGTTCGATCCGCGGCTCCAGTTTCTCGATGAGCTCGCACAGCTGCTCAGGCAGGGGAGTGGGAACGAACACGCGCAGATCCGCCATGATTCTCCTGTCGACTAGGGGTGTGATCGAGCATATGGGATGCCGGTGACCGCGTTCCGCGGGTGCCGTGTTTCGAGGTTCCGGAAATGTCAGTGGCGGGTGTTTGGCTTTCCTCATGACGTTGGAAATGGGGCTGGAGGAATCATCGCTGTATGCCGATGACTATGCCTGGCATGACTTTCTGACTGAGCGTGACTTCCGCCCTGAGGATCTTTGGGAGTTCGACTGTGAACTTTGGTCTCCAGGGGTCGGCAGTACACAGGCAGAAGGGACCGCCCATGCCCAGCCGGAGTCGGGCGGACAAACACCCGGTCGGCCAGAGGCCCAGCTTCAGCCTTCAATGCGGGTGTGGGAATCGGCACCTCCCACGCATTCCGCGGCTACCGGAACGGACACGGATCATGCCAATGGGTTCGGCTTGGGTTCTCCGGATCCTGCTGGTCTTTGCGGGCGGGTGGTACTCACTGGGCTCGAAGCTCTTGATAACAGCGATACAGCAGACGCCTTGAAAAAACTTGCCGGGCTCCGGTCCTGGATTGATGCTATAGAAGCGCGCATTGTCGCTGCGCTCGCCGACAGGACTCGGGATGAAGTTCTGCACCGATTCCCGAGTGGGAACCGCGTGGAGGACATGGCTCAGTCCGTTGCAGCATCAGAGGTGGCCTTCACACTGAACATCCCGGAACGCACCGCGCACCGTCTGGTTGAGGAATCCGTGCAGCTGACCGCGAAGCATTCCGCCACCCTGGAAGCGCTTGAAGCCGGATCGATTTCCCGACGTCATGCAATCCTGATTGCGGATGAGTCGCTCGGCATGCCGCCGAACGCTGTGCCGCTCTTTGAGCGGGCTCTGCTTGATCAAGCCCAGGGTATGACTGTAGCCAAGCTTGCCCGCAGGGCACGCCGCCTCCGCGAAGAGCATCACCCGCAGACCCTTCGCTTCCGCAAGGTCAAGGCTGAAGCAGAGCGGCACGTTGAGCTGCAACTGGATGATGACGGGATGGCCTGGCTGCATGTTTACCTTCCGGCGGAGCAGGCATGCGGCATCTACCAGCGGTTGACGAGTACGGCCCGTAAGGTGAAGACTCCGGACGAGCCCCGTACCCTCACTCAACTCCGGGCAGACGTGTTCGTGGACCTGCTCACCCACGATTGCACCACCAATGAGCATTCAGCGTGGCGGGGTATCACCGCACACGTGAATGTCACCGTGCCGGTCCTCGCGTTGCTCGATGTCCTCGGGGAGGACACCGGCGTCCCTGGAGACGGCTCAGCGGGCGTTCATGAAACCCCCGGCGGCAGGGCGGGCGGCAACATGGACCCGCACGGCCTCAACCAGTTCGCGGAGCTGGAGGGATACGGCCCAATCGATACTGCTACGGCCGCTCGACTGGCTGCACATGCGCCGTCTTTCACTCGAATACTCACTCACCCGGTCACCGGATCGGTATTGGACGTCGGACGCGAGACTTATCGACCGCCAAAACATCTACAGGATTGGGTTCGTGCCCGCGATCGAACGTGCAGGCATCCCGGTTGCAACCGGGCCGCGGTTGCCTGCGAGATCGACCACACTGTGCCCTGGGCAAGAGGAGGAACAACCAGTCACTTCAACCTGGCATGCCTCTGTCCCAAACACCACCTGTACAAGTCGGAGGGCGTCTTCAGGTATCACCAGCCCGAGCCAGGAAAGATCGTTGTTCGTTCGCGCGCAGGGACCGAACGGACGTCGACGCCCGATCCGCCGTTCGGAAGCGCAATGGAGGGTGAAGCGGTAAGTTCCTAGGGAGAACTCAACGTCACCATCAGTGGAGCCGCGACGCGCCAGCGCGTAAGCCGAAACCCTGACACGCCGAATAGAAGTGGAGAACCCGTGCCCGACCAGCCACAAAGTCCCATCGATCCCCGTCCCTTGGGAGCTACCGGCATTCTGGCCAGCCCGATCACCCTCGGAACCTCGTTTCTTGGTGCGGGGACCAGCCCGGGTAGTGCTGACGAGGCAGCCGCCGTCGAACTCGCGCGGACAATGCTTCACGGCCCTTACGCACTGATCGATACGTCCAACAACTACGCGAAGGGACGCAGCGAGGAGGTACTCGGTCTCGCAGTCTCCTCGGGGGGAGCAGCGGAAGGGCGCTCCATCGTCACCAAGGTCGACGAGGATCCAGCTACCCGATTGTTCGACCGGGATCGCGTCCGGCGATCCTTCGAGGAGAGCTGCCGGCGGCTGGGTGTGGACAGGTTAGGGCTGCTCCACCTGCACGACCCCTACTCCATCACCTTTGAAGAGGCAGCAGCACCCGGTGGTGCAATTGCCGGAATGATCGAGCTCAAGGAAGAGGGCCTGGTTGATGTGATTGGCATTGCCGCCGGAACTGTGAGCCTGATGAGGCAATACGTTGCAACCGAAGCGTTCGATGTCCTCCTCACGCACAACCGTTACACGCTCGTCGATCGAAGTGCACTCCCTCTGATCGAAGACGCAGTCAATCTGGGAATGGGCGTGTTCAATGCCGCGCCCTTCGGCGGCGGTTTGCTTGCCCGCGGGTCCGCAAGCGGCGCAAACTACGCCTACACCGCTTCTCCGCCGGAACTCCTCGAGTGGGTCGGCAAGGTCGAGCACCTGTGCGCTGACCACGGCATCGAACTGCCGACGGCGGCGCTTCACTTCTCCCTCCGCTCACCGCTTGTGGACTCCACGATTGTGGGCATCTCATCAGCCAGGCGCATCGACCAGTTGGAACGCATGCGCCAGACAGACGTGCCGGCGTCGTTCTGGGAGGACCTGGAGGCGCTCGGTACGCCGCCGTCGAATATCGCCGACTGACTGGTTGCACCGATGCAGTTCGCCGTCACGAAGGACGGAACCCGCTTGGCTTGGCGTTCCGACGGAACGGGAACCCCGCTTCTGCTGATTGCCGGCCAGGCAACAGCGCTGACAGGGTGGGATCCGCTTGTCCCCACCCTGTCGGAAGCATTCCGGGTGATCCGATTCGACCACCGCGGCGTCGGTGGGAGCGATGACGGCCCAGCGGGCCACCCGAGCACTCGGGATTTCGCTGCCGACGCCGTTAGTGTGCTCGACGCCGCCGGGATCGAGCGGGCACATGTTTATGGTCACTCAATGGGCGGACGCATTGCCCAGTGGTTGGCGATCGACTATCCGGACAGGGTCGGCGCGCTCACTCTCGCCGCCACATCCGCGGGCGGCTTTCTGGGCAGGGACCGCGATCCGGAAGCTACCCGAGCTCTCACCAGCGGTGATCCCGACCAGTTGCAACCCCTCTTTTTCGACGCCGGATGGGCAGCCGCCCATCAGGAAGCTGTTCGTACCTTCTTCACCTCACGCGCATCACCCCAGGCGAAACGCCAGCAGTTCAGGGCAAGCAAGGAGCACAACACACAGGACCACCTGGGATCCATTCAAGCTCCGACACTCATCCTCCACGGCGCAGCCGACGTGCTCACTCCGATCGACAATGCCCAGGTGCTGCGGAACCTCATCCCGCGTTCCACCCTGGCGAAGGTTCCCAACGGCCGGCACGGTTTTCACCTGGACCATCCGCAAACGCTCGACTGGATCCAACAGTTCATCACACGGAAAGCGCCGCAGATTTAGCGTGGCAGTATCTTAACTGTGGGCAAGAAATCTGCCACACTTGACCCATGTTGAAGAGAGTTGCCGTCATCGCCCTGCCGGGAGTAACGCCGTTCGAGTTCGGAGTTGCGTGCGAGGTGTTCGGTGTCGACCGCTCCAAACGCGGTGTAGGCATACCGGCCTTCGACTTCTCAATCTGCACTCCTACACCGGGACTCGTTCCCACCAATCTGGGGTTCTCCATAGCCGTCGAGGAAGATCTGAGCGCTACCAAGACCGCAGACCTGGTCATCATGCCGCCGTTCGGGGCAGACGCACCGGGACAAGGCGAAGTACACCGCGCCTTGCAGGCGGCTCACGAGCGGGGAGCCTGGGTGCTGTCCGTCTGCAGCGGCGCCTTCGCTCTGGCCGAAGCGGGTCTTCTCGACGGGCGTCGCGCGACGACCCATTGGATTCATGCCCATCAGCTCGCCGAGCAGTTTCCAAACGCCCGGATCGATGAGAACGTGCTCTACGTCCAGGACGGCACCATCATTACCAGCGCTGGAACGGCTGCCGGAATCGATGCGTGCCTTCACCTCGTGCGTACCGAACTCGGTGCAGCTGCCGCCACAAGCATTGCCCGCTCGATGGTTGTGCCGCCGCACCGCGCGGGAGGCCAGGCGCAATACATCGACCGTCCCATCTCCGTCACCCAGTGCGACACGCTGGAAGACATCCTCGTCTGGATGGACGAACATCTGGACGAGGAACACAGCGTCAGCGCCCTGGCGGCACGCGCGCACATGTCGGAGCGCACCTTCGCCCGGCGCTTCAAGGCAGAGACGGGCACGACGCCGGCCGCCTGGCTCACCGCCCAACGTGTCCTCCGCGCGCAGAGCCTGCTGGAGGAATCCGACCTGAGCATCGAAACCATCGCCCGCGAGGCAGGGTTCGGTCAGGCGGTGCTTCTGAGACACCACTTCCAGCGTGCGCTCGGCACCTCACCGGCTGCGTACAGGAGAACCTTCCGCGGTCATCCGACGCTGGTGCACGGTGCCGATCCACATCGAGCCGACCCACAGCGTGCCGAACCTTCCAACCACCTGCAACCTGCCTGAACAGGAGCCATACATGTCGCACCAGAATGACCCGGCAACCATCAAACGGCTCCTGACCACGCCAGGCCGCTGGGCCGTCGTCGGGCTTTCGAATAATCCGAGGCGGGTGGCGATGGGGGTGTCCCGCTTCCTCATCGACCAGCTCGGGATGGACGTCGTTCCCGTGAGCCTGAAGGGGGACGATGTCTACGGTCGCCAGGGTTATAAGCGACTGGCTGACGTACCGGGGAAGATTGACGTCGTCGACTGCTTCGTGAACAGCCAGAAAGTGGGCAAGGTGGTCGACGACGCCATCGCCGTCGGTGCAAAAGCAGTGTGGCTGCAACTCGGCGTGATCGATGAGGCGGCAGCCAAGCGCGCTGCGGATGCCGGACTCGAGGTCGTCATGGACACGTGCCCGGCTATCGAGGCGCCACGGATGGGGCTGTGACCGCCGACTGCTCCTGAGCTGGATGCGGCTCAGCCGCGCTCACTACTACACGCGCTCACCGCTACATGCGCTGGTAGCGGGAACGCACAATCATGAAAATCCCGTACGCGATCAGCCCGAGCGCGACGGCGCCAAGGATCCACACGCCGAACGGCTGCTCCTGAAGCGACTTCAGGGCGCCGTCGAGTCCCGTAGATTCCTCCGGGTTATTCCTCACGGTAGCGATGGCAAGCAGAAGGCCAAGAACACCCAGCGCGATGCCCTTGGCGACGTAACCAACGGTACCCAGCATGGTCACGGCCCGTCCGGCAGATCCGGAGGGCTTACCGGTCAGGTTCTCCTCGAACTTCTTGGTGATGCCGCGATAAACGAAGTAGCCGCCGATGGCGAGAATACCTACACCGACAGCGAGCAGCAGTGCGGTTCCCGCCGGGTTGGCCATGAGTGCTGCGCTGGTGGATTGCGTGGCGGAGTCGCTGTCGCTGGAGCCGCCCATCGCATACTGAAGAAAGGCCAACCCGATCGCCGCGTAGATGACAGCCTTCCCGCCGTTCTTCAAGCGGAACGTCGCCTTTTCCTTGCCGCTGAGCCTGCGCGGCGTGAAGAGGACCTCGCTGAGCAGGAAAAGCGCCAGCGCTGAACAACCAAGGAAACAGACCCACAGCAGGATTCCACCACCCGGAGAACCCGCGAGTGAGGCCATGGCCCCGCTCTGGTCCGCGCTTCCGGATCCGCCGCTCGCTACCCGGAAGGCAATGACGCCGATCAGGATGTGAAGGATGCCCGCCGCGACGTACCCTGCCCTGGCTGCAAGGAGGAACGGTTTTGAATCGGTGGCGTCTTCTGCCCCGTCAGCGACCTTTCGCGCCTGCCTGCCGATGTCTCCCATGTGCGCTCCTTGATCGTGGTCCTTATAGTGTGTCACCGCTTCGCTGTACGCTCACTATGTGGATGCAGCACAGCTTCGCGAGACCTGTCTCTCCTTTCCGGGAACCTACGAGGACTTCCCTTTCGGGCCCGAAGCCTCGGTCTTCAAGGTGCGCGCACCCGGCGGAACAGCGAAGATGTTCGCGCTTTCGGATCTCGGTTCCCCGTCCCTGTCCATCAGCCTCAAGTGCGAGCCTGATCTCGCCGAACAGCTGCGGTCAGCACACCCGGAAATCACCGGCGCCTGGCACATGAACAAAACCCACTGGAACGGCGTGGACTGCACCGGAACGCTGCCCGACGACATCCTTCGTGACATGATCGAGGATTCCTACGACCTGGTGGTCGCTTCTCTTCCCAGAAGGAACCGCGAGTCGCTCGGCTGGTCACGTCTGATCCGAGGAAGCAATGCCTGAGATCACGCACAACGCAGTCGGGTTCACCCGGGGCGGTGTCTGGCCATCAGGTTTCAGACCCATGCGCCACCGCATCAGGGTGGGCGCTGGGGAGAACCAGTTTCGGCAACTCGCTGACGGAATCCTCGCGCTCGACCTGCACCGCCGCTCCAGGCTGCGCATCCACGCCTCACAGCCTCGCGCCGCCGTCGGGGGACTGGTGGTAGTGGGCTTCGGCATAGGAAACCTGCGCTTGAATTCTCCCTGCGAGGTGGTGTGGGTCGAAGACCCGGAGGAGCACCACGACGGCACCCGCCGCGCCGGGTTTGGTTACGCCACCCTGCCCGGCCACCCGGAATGCGGGGAGGAAAGCTTCACTGCAGTCCTGGAACCCGACGGGGCGGTCTACTTCGAGCTGCACGCCTACAGTCGGCACGCCAACTGGTTCTACCGGCTCGGAGCTCCGGTTGCACGGTTCTGCCAGGAGCTGGTTACCCGCCGCTACCTGCGGGCTGCCCGTCACCTTGCCGCCGGGACGGATTCATTCCCCAGACGAAGAGCGACGCCCCGAGCGGGTAACGCTCCTCGCTGACAGAGCCGTAGCCTGCCCTCCGCAACACCGCGGCCGACGCATCGGACTGCGCGTAAGCCTCGATCGAACGCACTTCCGGGCTCTCACCGGCATACTCCGTCAGGCGGTGCAGCGCTTCCGCGGCCATGCCGCAGCCGCGCCGGGACGGTACGATCCCATAGAAAATCTGAAGAGCTCCCGCCTGCGGCGGGCCGTCGAACCCGATGGTCCCGATCACGGAGTCATTCGCCATCTCGACGATGAGCCACACACCGAAGCGTCCGCCGTCGTCGGCGTAGAGCAGTCCTGACTCAAAGAGATGGCGCGCAGCGTCCACATCAGTGGGCTGGGGATAGTCCAGCGCCCAGGAGGGTTCCCGCTCCTGGCGCGCGATCAGATCGGCGTGCGCGGCCCGCATGGGAAGCAACTTCAGCCGCGTTGTGATGAGGGGCCTCTCCCGCATCATGCTGAGGCGCCGGTCAGCTGCGGGCGCATGCCGAGCATCGCCCGGAAAGCAGTCAGGCCGGTACCATCGGCAGGGTCAGCAGCGCAATGAGCGGCGGAAGCCCTTGAACCAGCGCGGCCACCCACAGTGACCGGTTGGTCACAACCAGAACGACGGCGGCGAGCACCATGATCGCGAGCGCGAGGACGATCATGCCGTACCCGACGAGCGTGCCGGACAGCGACAACCCAACGATCACACCGGCAGCAAGAAACAGGTTATAGAAGCCCTGATTGAAAGCCATCGGGCGGATGATGTTCGCGTGTTCCTGGGAGGAGATGCCGAACTTCCGCCACGCAGATGGGTGGCGCCAGCGCACGCTTTCAAGCACGAAGATATACACGTGCAACAAACCCGCGATCATGGCGAAAAGCGCGCTCAAAAGCGGAAATGTCATGGATCAACCCTATCTGCTGGGCTGCTTTCACTCGGGATGGGGCACGTAACGATATGGCAGAGCACCGGTGTCATGACACCGGTGCTCTACCTGATGGAGACTGACCTGATCGAATTGGCGCGATCGATACGGGTCAGCCGAAGTGCTTCGGAAGCGTAGCTTCGTGTGCTTCTTTCAGCTCTCCCAGCGGGAGGGTGAAGTGCCCCTGGACGTCGAGGGCGTCGTTTTCGGCGTCAACCACACCGATCCGGATGCGCGGGAAGTTCCGTGCCGTGCACATGTCGTTGAAACGAACTTCCTCGGAGCGCGGAACCGAGACGATGGCACGCGCCTGCGACTCCGAGAACAGCGCGGTGAACGGGTCGATGCCGTCACGCTCACACAGCTCGTCGATCCCGATCCGGGCACCGACACCGAAGCGCAGGGCCGCTTCCGAGAGAGCCGCAGCAAGGCCGCCTTCGGAGAGGTCATGTGCTGCGTCGATCATGCCGTCACGTGAGGAGTTGACCAGGATTGCCGCGAGGGTCTTCTCGGCGTCGAGGTCAAGCGCCGGGGGTTGCCCGCCGAGGTGACCGCGAAGATTCGCCCACTCGGAACCGTCCAGCTCATTCCGTGTGGTGCCGAGCAGGTAAATAGCCTGGCCGTCCTCGCGCCAACCGGACGGAGTCCGGCGTGCGACGTCGTCGAATACGCCCAGCACACCGACTACAGGCGTGGGGTGGATGGCGACGCCACCGGTCTGGTTGTACAGCGAGACGTTGCCGCCGGTGACGGGAACGCCGAGCTCCTGGCAGGCGTCGGCAAGGCCGCGCACCGACTCGGCGAACTGCCACATGACCTCTGGGTCCTCGGGGGAACCGAAGTTCAGGCAATCGGTGACGGCCATCGGCTTGGCACCGGACGTGGCAACGTTCCGGTAGGCCTCAGCCAGAGCCAGCCGGGCGCCGTCGTACGGGTTGAGGTAGGAGTAGCGGCCGTTGGCGTCCGTGGAGAGCGCGATGCCCAGACCGGTCTCCTCATCAACGCGGACCACACCGGCGTCGTCGGGCATCGCCAGAGCGGTGTTGCCCTGCACGTAGCGGTCGTACTGGTTGGTGATCCAGTCCTTCGAGCACATGTTCGGGGAGGCCATCAGCTCCAGCACCGCGGCTCGAAGATCAGTGGGCGCTTCAGCGCTGAAGGAGTCAGCCTGAACGCCGTCCAACCACACCGGGCGGGAGTACGGGCGTTCGTAGACCGGGCCGTCGTGGGCAACCGTGCGGGGGTCGACATCGACGATCTTCTCGCCGTCCCACTCGATGATCAGGCGGCCGGTATCGGTGACCTCACCCAGCCACGAGTACTCGACGTTCCACTTGTCCATGATGGCTTCGAACGCCGCAACGTTCTCCGGCGTCACCACGGCCATCATGCGTTCCTGCGACTCCGACATCAGGATCTCGCCGGGAGTCAGCGACGGGTCGCGAAGGAGGACGTTTGTCAGCTCGACGTGCATGCCGCCGTCGCCGTTCGAGGCAAGTTCGGAGGTGGCGCAGGAGATGCCTGCGGCACCGAGGTCCTGGATGCCCTCAACGATCGAGTTCTTGAACAGTTCGAGGCAGCACTCGATGAGTACCTTCTCGGCGAAGGGGTCACCGACCTGAACAGCGGGGCGCTTGGACGGCTTCGCGTCGTCGAAGGATTCCGAGGCCAGCACCGAGGCGCCGCCGATTCCGTCGCCTCCGGTGCGCGCACCGAACAGCACCACCTTGTTCCCGACGCCTGACGCGTTGGCCAGGCGGATGTCCTCATGGCGGAGGACGCCGACAGCCAGGGCGTTCACCAATGGGTTGCCCTGGTAGACGGAGTCGAAGACGACCTCGCCGCCGATGTTGGGCAGGCCGAGCGAGTTTCCATACCCGCCGATGCCGGATACGATGCCGTGGACCAGTCGCGGGGTGTCAGGGTGGTCGATTGCTCCGAAGCGCAGCGGATCCATGACCGCGACGGGACGGGCGCCCATCGAGATGATGTCGCGGACGATGCCGCCGACGCCGGTTGCGGCACCCTGATACGGCTCAACGAACGATGGGTGGTTGTGGGACTCGACCTTGAAGGTCACCGCCCAGCCGTCACCGATATCGACGACGCCGGCGTTCTCACCGATGCCGACGAGCAGGTGCTCCTTCATCTCCTCGGTGACCTTGTCGCCGAATTGGCGCAGATGCACCTTCGAGGACTTGTAGGAGCAGTGCTCGCTCCACATCACGGAGTACATGGCCAGCTCTGCAGCGGTAGGACGGCGTTCGAGGATCTCGACGACGCGGTCGTACTCGTTCTCCTTCAGCCCCAGTTCCGCCCAGGGAAGCGGCTGCTCGGGGGTCTGCTCGGCGTGTTCGACCGTGTCGATATTGAACTTCTTGGAGGTTGTCTCTGTGGTCATTTGTTAACCAGTTTCTGCAGTACCGAGGTGAAAATACCGAGCCCGTCCACGCCGCCGCGGACTTCGACCTCGCCGAAGGCGGAGGAGTCCGGGCCGAAGCCGGGTTCAACCGCGTGCTCGGGGTGCGGCATGAGGCCCACAACGTTGCCGTGCTCATTGGTGATACCGGCGATGTCGCGGCGGGATCCATTGGGGTTGCCGCCCACGTAGCGGAATACAACGCGTCCTTCGCCCTCAAGCTCGTCGAGCGTGCGCTCGTCCGCGACGAACTGACCGTCCTGGTTCTTCAGAGGGACAACAATTTCGCTGCCTTCACCGTATGAGGAAGTCCACGCCGTCGAGCTGTTTTCGACCAACAGGCGCTGGTCCTTGCAGAGAAAGTGGAGGTGGTTGTTCTTGACCATTGATCCGGGAAGCAGGTGCGCCTCGGTGAGGACCTGGAAGCCGTTGCAGATGCCGAGTACGGGCAGGGAACCGCCGGACGCCGCAGCGGTGATCTGTTCCATCAACGGCGCAAAGCGCGAAATCGCGCCTGCGCGGAGGTAGTCGCCGTAGGAGAAACCACCGGGAATGATGACGGCGTCAACGTCCTTGAGGTCATGGTCGCCGTGCCAGAGCTGGACACCGGTGCCACCTGCGATGCGCACCGCCCGCAGCGCGTCGCGGTCATCGAGCGTGCCGGGGAAGGTGACGACTCCGACGCGGACTCCGGACAGGCTTTCATCGACAACTTCAGCCGCTGAGTGGCCGATCAGGGGAGTCTCGATGGTCACTGTGCGTCCTCGATGACCTCGACCCGGGTCACATCCTCGATGACGGGGTTCGAGAGCAGTGTGGCGGCCGCGTTGCGGGCGTGATCCAGCACTTCCTCGGTCACATCGCCTTCAACGGTCAACTCGAAACGCTTGCCCTGCCGGACCTCGGCGAATCCAGTGAACCCGAGACGGGGGAGGGCGCCGGCGATAGCCTTGCCCTGCGGATCGAGGATTTCAGGTTTGGGCATGACGTCAACAACGATCCGGGGCATCCGGCAACTCCTGTGAGGTGTAAACACTGGTTAGGTGCAGTTAAATGCGGTTGCCCGACGGGTGCCGTCTCACGCCTGATTTTTCGAAAGAATGGTCCAGCGCTCCGCGAGCTTGCTGTTCCATTCTACCGGCCGAACACAGCGGGCCGTGACTCGGGAGTTGGCGCGCGCAGCTAACTGGCGCCGGCGGTTCCGAGAATGGCTTCCAGCGCGTTCCAGCGCGCAATCTCGCAGCCATCAGTGGCGGAGAACGACGCGTACACGCGGTGCCCGTCGACGGTTCCCTTCACCGTGGCGGTCTGCGGGCCGCCGTACTGCTGCGTGCACATCCTGTTGGGGTCCGGCTGCGCATTGAAGAAGGCCGCACCGAGCCGCTTGACCGCCTCGCAGGCAGCTTCCGGATGAGGAACTGTAGTGGTTTCTCCAATGCCGTCCGGCGTGCACTCAAGGAAGTACTCGACCGGCGCGGACTCCGGGCTGAGCTTGATACTGATGGCCAGCATGGCGGTTCCGACTGCTGCAGGATCCGACGGGAAGCTGGGTGTGGGCTTCGGTGATTCTGGGGACATACTGCTCTCCGGGGCTGTTGGCGACGCAGATGGTTCGGCCGGCTCGGAAACGGGCGAGCTGGGAGGGGCGGCCAGTTCCGTGCCGGGTTCGCCGGGCGACCCGCACCCGCTGAGGGAGAAGGCCAGCACAGTGCCGACAAGCATAGCCACATTTCTTGCGGCGATGCCGCGTGCAAAACCCATGGGAAACCTCCTCGTCACCCTCGATATTCCAGCTGGTTCCTGCCCGGATCAGGGGTCAACGGTCAGGTGCAGTTGATTGATGTACTCATTCAACTGTGCACGCTTTAGCTGGGATTCAGCCGAGAACGCACGCTGTGCCCGCACATAGTCCGCCCGCCCGCCGGGTGTCTCGATGGCGATGGGAGGGTAGCCCCACTCCGCCAGGTCATACGGCGAGGCCTGCATGTCCATGGCGCGGATTCGCCACGAGAGTTCGAAGCAGTCCATCACCAAATCACTGGGCAGGGCGGGAGTCAGCTTGTATGCCCATTTGTAGAGGTCCATGTTTGCGTGCAGGCAACCCGGTTGCTCGAGATCCCGCTGGGCTGTCCGCGTCGGCTGGAGCTCATTCAGCGCAACCGCCTGCGGGGCATAGAAACGGAAGGCGTCAAAGTGGGTGCATCTGATCCGGTTCGCCTCCACCACCTCGTCCGTTCCCTGGGCGCCCAACCGCAGGTTCAGGTATTCGTGCCGGATGGAGTTCTCCTCCGACTTGTAGGCCATCGCCCACTCGTGCAGACCGAAACAACCGAACTGCGCAGGGCGGGCGGCAGTGCCGGAAAGGATGATGCGGGCAAAGTTCACCGCCTCCCGCCGTGCCTCGAGGAAAGCAGCGAGATCGAGCGTCACGGCG
Organism: Arthrobacter sp. D2-10; assembly: GCF_054161285.1. NCBI lineage: Bacteria > Bacillati > Actinomycetota > Actinomycetes > Micrococcales > Micrococcaceae > Arthrobacter > Arthrobacter sp. D2-10. The sequence goes on from NZ_CP096431.1 coordinate 323,968, forward strand.
CCGTCGTCGTTCTTGAGTCCGAGCTGCTGCCGTTCCTCGGAGGTGAGGTTCCGGTAGAACTTCCAGCCCGCACGTTCGACGGCGGGGGGCCCGGTGAGAACGGTATGCGCACCCGGATGCCACTTCAGCAGCTGAGCCGGCTTCTGCGTGTAGTAGGTGAACAGGAAGTCCTCCACCGGATGCTTCTGCTGTGCCGCCCGCCGGCGCAGGTAGGGCTCGGTGTACGCTCGAACCCGCTCGGAATGGGCGGTGGCACGGGGCTCCCACTCTTCGGGAGCAAGGACGGTCACAGGCACCATCCCATTATCCCCTGATGCCTGAAGCAACGGTCTTTTACCACTATCCCGTCGGAAATTGAATGAACGGGCGTTCTCAAAACCCGATTTTGCTCCAAAGCTCTGTTTACGGGCAGGTTCTGCTCAGGACCGCCCCTTGGGAACCCTACTCGGGGGTAGCCTATGTGAGGCTCCGGTAGTGATTCAGGGCACAGACCCCCACACCAGCTGCTTTCAGTCCGGCATTGTCCGGTCGCTTTTTCGATGAAAGGTAACCTCGCGTGAAAGACCCTCAATACAGGAATCCGCGGGCAGGTGGTCTGCGCAGAGCTACAGCTCTCGTGCTGGGCCTGCCGTTGATTCTCGGTTCCATGACGGCGGTCCCCGCCGCTGCAGCACCGACTGGCCCCACTGCTACCCAGCAGATCCAGACGGTCAAGAAAGTGGATCCCAAGGACTACCCGGCCGGCCGTTACATTGTGGTGCTCAGTGAGGAGCCCGCAGCAACGTACGACGGCGGTGTCCCCGGCATCGCAGCCACCAAGCCGGAAAAGGGCGAAAAGCTCAGCGGCAAGAAGGACTTCCAGAAGTACAAGAACCACCTTGAGAAGAAGCAGCAGGCCGTTGCGGCCCAGGAGGGTGTGGAGATCAACCGCACCTACACCGCTGCGCTCAACGGCTTCAGCGCTACGCTGACGTCCGAGCAGGCTGTTGAGCTCGCCAAGGATCCGAACGTACGCATGGTCGCTCCGGACGTCGAGAACGCGCCCGATGACTACACCAGCATGGACATCCTCAACCTTCCCGGAAGCAAGGGTGCCTGGAAGACGCAGTTCGGCGGCGAAAAGAACGCCGGCGCCGGAACCGTCGTCGGGATCATCGACACCGGCTACACCCCGGACAACCCGTTCTTCGCAGGCAAGCAGGTCAAGCCGCTCAAGGGCAATGCGAAGGCGCGTGTCGGAGAGCCCTACCTGACCAAAGACGGCCAGATCGCCATGCTGAAGGCAGACGGCTCAACCTTCATCGGTGAATGCCAGGAAGGTGAAGGCTTCACCGGCGAGGAGTGCAATTCGAAGGTCCTCGCGGCCCAGTACTTCGCCGAGGACTTCATCGAGTTCGTTCCCGAGGCGAATCGGGCACCCGAGGAAGTGCTGTCGCCGGTCGACGTCGACAGCCACGGAACCCACACGGCAAGCACGGCAGCGGGCAACAACAAGGTCACCCAGACCGTAGCGGGCCGTGACTTCGGGGTGTCCTCCGGAGTCGCGCCGGCCGCCAAGCTCTCCATCTACAAGACCTGCTGGGCCGACGACGACCCGAACACCGGCGGCTGCTACTCCTCCGCCGCTGTTGCCGCGATCAACCAGGCGATCCTCGATGGCGTGGACGTGCTGAACTACTCGATCTCGGGCAGTACAACCACCACCACGGATCCTGTGTCGCTCGCGTTCCTGTCCGCAGCTTCGGCAGGGATCTTCGTCGCCACCTCGGCCGGTAACTCCGGGCCGACCGCCAGCACCGTCAACCATGGCGCACCCTGGCTGACGACCGTCGCAGCAAGCACCTTCAGCCACGCCCTGCAGGGTACAGCCGAGTTCTCGGATGGGACGAAGTTCCGCGGAGCCAGCATCATGAGCGCCGGCGTTCCGGCGAGCCCGGTAGTACTCAGCGGTAACGCGGCAGCAGCCGGTGCTGTGGACCCGGCACTGTGTGCACCGAACTCCCTGGATCCTGCCCTCGTGACAGGCAAGATCGTTGTCTGTGACCGCGGCGTGTACGACCGCGTTGCGAAGTCGGCCGAGGTTGCCCGGGCCGGCGGAATCGGCATGATCCTGGTGAACCTCTCCGACTCCTCCATGGACACCGACAAGCACGCCGTTCCCACCGTGCACGTCAACGCTCCCCAGAGCCTGGCGCTCAAGGAGAAGGTTGCCGCCAACCCCGACATCCGGGTAGCGCTGGTACCTGAGGACACCACCGGCGAAGCACTGCCGCCCGTTCCGCAGATCGCGGGCTTCTCCTCTCGGGGGCCGCTCCTCGCGACTGGCTCGGATCTGTTGAAGCCGGACATCGCTGCACCGGGCGTTGCCGTCCTCGCAGGCGTTTCACCCATCGGTACCGGAGGTGATGACTTCGGATTCCTTTCAGGCACCTCGATGGCATCGCCGCACGTCGCCGGCGTGGGCGCACTGATCCTCGCCAAGAACCCGGCGTGGTCGCCGGCTGCGGTGAAGTCCGCCATGATGACCACCGCTGATCCGGTGAAGAACGCTGAAGGCGGCGTGGACGGTGACGTCTTCGCGACCGGTGCAGGTCAGGTCGATCCCACCAGCGTGCTGAGCCCCGGACTGATTTACGACGCGGGTGTACGCGATTACCTGCAGTTTGTTGAAGGCACCGGCTTCGCCGATGTCGCGGGCATCGAGGGCCTCAACGCGAAGGACATGAACGTTCCGTCCTTCGCGGTCGGAAACCTGACCGGCAAGGTGACCGTCACCCGCACGGTGACTGCGCTCACCCCCGGGCTTTACAACGCCACGGCGAATGTTCCCGGCGTGAACGTCACGGTGACCCCTTCGGTCCTGAACTTCAGTGCGGCAGGGGAGAAGCGCACCTTCCAGGTGACCTTCGAGAATGCGGACGCCGCACTCGGCCAATTCGCCAAGGGTTCGCTGGTGTGGCAGGGCGCTGAGAAGGTAGTGGCTTCACCGATCGCGGTCCGCCCGCAGTCCGTGGTCGCTCCGTCCGAGCTCTCCTTCACATCCGAAGGTCCGGACGGCAGTGGAATCATCCCTGTTACCGCGGGAACGAATGCTCCCGTCTCGATGAAGCTTGAGGGGCTCTCCAAGGCCAACAGCGAGGCGCTTTCCCTCGTTCCCGGCCCTGTGGCCACGAGCGACAACGCGTCGAACTTCGTCACCGAGGTCACCGTTCCCAGGGGGACGCCGTTCGCGAAGATGTCGGTTCTTTCCTCCGATGACACGGCGGACTTCGACCTCTTCGTGTTCGATCCCAACGGCCGCCTGTTCCAGGTTGCCACCGCCTCGGCGAGTGAGACACTCAGCCTGCCGAACCCGGTTCCGGGAACCTACACGGCAATCGTGAACCTTTACGCAAGCACCGATGGGCGGGCGACCGCTGCAACATTCGACGCCGCGATCCTGGGCGCCGACGAGGGCAACGCCTCCATCTCGCCCAACCCGCTTGACCTTGACAACGGCCAGTCCGGAGAAGTGACCCTGAACTGGACCGGCCTCGAGCCTGGCTCATATGTCGGCCGGATCACCTACACAGGATCCACCTCCGTGACCTTCGTTTCGGTCACGGTCAGCGGTTCGGGCGACGTCGAAGCGGTCGCGGTTCCCGAGGTCAGCGGCGCAGACAAGCTGCCCGCAGGACCGCGTGAGGACACCACGCCGACGAACGGTAAGTAGCAGTACGCAGGTTACGCGAAATCCCCCGCACCGGTCTGTCCGGTGCGGGGGATTTCTGCATCAGGCCGGAGCTTTTTGGACCATTCGGACTTAAGATGTGGGTACTCGAACAGCCGCAGAGAGAAGGCGATACCCATGGCTGAGAGACCCCGGCGCCGCTGGATCAAAAACCCCGCCACCATCTTTCTGGGACCGCCCGAACGGGATGCCCTGGATGGCCCGGTGGTACACCGGCATGATGAGTTCGAAACAGCCTCAGAGGCCGAACTCGCTGAACTCAACATCGAGGTGGATTCCGACGGCCATCATTACGCCGTCCGCAAGCATCCGGACCACCAGACAGTTCGCCGAACCGAACCCGTCCAGAAATACACGGACTACTTCACGAAGCCGGTCCTCCACACGGAGGAATAGCCTCGAGAGTTAGCAGGACGACGGCGTCCTAGCGGCCCGTGCCCGCGTAAACGGTCGCAACGGCGTCGCCGTCGAGATCAAACGCCGCGTGCACGGCGCGAACCGCCGTGTCCAGCAGATCGGCACTGGTGACCACCGAGATGCGAATCTCGGAGGTGGAGATCATGTCGATGTTCACGCCGGCGTCGGACAATGCCCGGAAGAACTTGTAGGAGACGCCGGGGTTGGAGCGCATTCCGGCACCGATAAGGGACAGCTTGCCGATTTGCTCGTCGTATTCGATGCTGTCGTAGCCCACGAGGTCCTGTGCCGCCTTCAGCGCCGTCAGCGCATCGGCGCCTTCGACGATGGGCAGGGTGAAGGAAATGTCCGTGTGCCCTGAGCCATGCGTGGAAACGTTCTGCACGATCATGTCGATGTTGGAGTGGGCTCCCGCAACGATTCTGAAGATCTCAGCTGCCTTGCCGGGGATGTCGGGCACGCCGACAACGGTAACCTTTGCCTCGGAGCGGTCATGGGCAACACCGGAGATGATGGGCTGTTCCAAGGGTTCTCCCTCTTGAATCTTGATGGTGTCGTCGGGGTTGGGAAGAACCCAGGTCCCCTCGAGTTGGCTGAATGATGAGCGGACATGCAGCGGCACGCCGAAACGCCGGGCGTACTCGACGCAGCGAAGGTGCAGGATTTTCGCGCCGGACGCGGCCATCTCCAGCATCTCTTCGCTGGAAATGGTTGCGATCTTCTTCGCCGAAGGGACAACGCGCGGATCGGCCGTGTAGATACCGTCAACGTCGGTGTAGATTTCACACACGTCAGCCTTCAGGGCTGCAGCGAGTGCTACGGCAGTTGTATCCGACCCGCCACGGCCCAGCGTCGTGATGTCGTTGCTGTCCTGGCTCATCCCCTGGAAGCCGGCGACGATTGCGATGTCGCCCTTGTCGATGGACGTCCTGATCCGGTGCGGCGACACTGCGATGATCCTGGCCTTGCCGTGGATCGCGTCGGTGATCATGCCGGCCTGGCTGCCCGTGAAGGACTGTGCGCTGGACCCGGCCTCGTGGATGGCCATTGCAAGCAGGGCCATCGAGATGCGTTCCCCGGCGCTCAGGAGCATGTCCATCTCGCGGGGGTTGGAGGTGCTGCTGACCTGCGCTGCGAGGTCAAGCAGTTCATCGGTGCTGTCGCCCATTGCTGAAACGACGACGACGACCTGGTTGCCGGCCGCTTGCGTCTCCACGACGCGCTTGGCGACGCGCTTGATGCCCTCCGCGTCGGCCACGGACGAGCCACCGAACTTCTGAACAATCAAGGCCATGCGCACGCTCGCTGATATTGGGTGACGGTGTCCGGCGGTATGGACGGCGCCGGTAGCAGGTCAACTACAAAGGGGGTTTCTTCAAGTCGGCCACGGTCGATGAACGGCCCGTAACCGCACACCATGTTAACCGTTCGATTTCGACTCACCCAATCACAAGTCCTATTGTGCAGCGTTTCCAGACCAGGTTTCCTCACCCTGTTGTTAGGGTCGCCTCATGACCAATGGGTATGGGGGAATCATTGCCAGAGGTATCAAACGAAGTTTCGGCTCCGTCGATGCGGTTCGCAGTATCGATTTTGAGGCGCCGCCGGGAGAGGTGACAGCGCTGATCGGGCCGAACGGATCCGGCAAGACCACGCTGCTGCTGATCCTCGCATCGCTGCTGGCGCCGGATGCGGGCACGCTCACGGTCGGGGGATCGGACCCGGCGACCGATTCCGCAGCCGTGCGCCGCAAGGTCGGCTGGATGCCGGACACCCTCGGGGTCTGGGAATCGCTCAAGGCGCGCGAGATCCTCACCACCGTGGGTGCGCTGTACGGATTAACGACGGCGGCTGCTTCCACGCGAGCCGCCGAACTGCTCGACGCCGTCCGGCTCACGGAATACGCTGACGCCCCGGCCCGGGTCCTCTCCCGCGGTCAGCAGCAGCGTCTCAGCCTGGCGCGGGCGCTGATCCATGACCCGGAGGTGCTCCTGCTGGATGAACCGGCGTCGGGACTCGATCCGGGCTCCCGAGTGGAGCTGCGCATCATGCTCCGGCGGCTCGCCGGGGAGGGCAAGACCATCGTCGTCTCCAGTCACGTGTTGTCCGAACTGGACGAAATAGCAGACCGCGCCGTCTTCGTCAGCCGCGGGGAGTCCGTCAAGACCCAGACCCTCGACGAGGCAGGAAGTCAGCTTCGCCGCTACTGCATCCAGGCCGAACCGATGTCGGCCCTCGCCGACGTCCTGTCAAGTCACGGCGTCGTCTTCGAAGAGCGGGGCGACTCCCGGCGGGTCGAGTATCAGGTGTTGCTCAGTAGCACTGAGCAGGCAGCGTGGCTGCTGCGCACGCTCGTCCTGGCCAACGTCGTCGTGACCGCCTTTGCGCCGGCCGGCGGCGCCCTCGAAGAGACCTACATGAGCCTGGATACGGAGCGGCAATGAGCACGCAGTTGATCGAGAGTAGCCGCCCCCTCAGCCTCGGATATGCGACGGGGGTGCGTTCCATTTTCGGGCTTGAGATGAAGCAGAGGCTACGGGGCCGCGCCTGGTACATCATGATGGCCGTCTGGTTCCTTGTGATCGGTCTGGTGTTTTTGCTGGCGACCCTTACGACGTCGGCCACCGGCGGAGCGGGACCCTTTCTGTTCGACCTCGTGGTCGGCTTTGTGCTGTTCTTCGGGCTGCTGGTGGCGCCGGGCCTGTCCGCAAACGCGATCAATGGTGACCGCGCCGGCGGAACGCTGGCCATCCTTCAAATTACGCTCCTGACCCCTGGCCAGATCCTGTGGGGTAAGTGGCTCGCGTCCTGGGTGGCCTCGTCGGGATTCCTGGCGCTGAGTTCGCCGTTCATCTTCTGGGCGCTGGCTCTGGGTGGCGTCAACCCGCTCGAGGCCGTGGTCTCCCTGGTGGTGCTTGCCCTCGAGCTCGGGTTGGTGTGCGCCCTCGGCGTCGGGATCTCCGCCCTCGCAACCAGGCCGTTGTTCTCGATCGTCACCACCTACATGATGGTTGCCCTGCTGGGTCTCGGAACCCTGATCGCGTTCGGGCTCAGCATGACTCTGGTGATGGAGGAAGACGTCCCGGTAGTGCAGTCGTACTACAACTACCCGCCGGAGGTGCAGCTCAGCCAGGAGATCCCTTCGGAGGAGGACCTCGTGTGCGTCACCGATGAAATCACGACGACGGTCTGGCACACCGAACGTACAGCATGGTTGCTCGCAGCCAACCCGTTCGTCATTGTCGCGGATGCTGTGCCTTATGACAGGGCCGCGGATGACCTCCCGGTGGGGTCGTTCAATGAGACCTACCGGGCGCCCGGGGTTATGGAGAGCATCAGCGATCAGGTTCGTCTTGCCCAGGCGGGTCCGGACTACAACGTCACCTGTGCCGAGGCCCAGTTCTTTGGGCCGCGGTCGCGGGACATCGAGTCTGAGCCGTTCCCTATCTGGCCGCTCGGGCTTGCCCTGCAGGGTGGGCTGGCTGCAGTGGTGCTCTGGGCGGGCCGTCGCAAGTTGGTCACCCCAGCTCGCCGGCTCTCACAGGGCACCCGCATAGCCTGAGCGCCTCCCCCTTAGCGTCGGAAGGGGCACCTTTCCTCCGTCCGTTGTGACGGTTGACACAACACGCGAGGTTACCTATAGTCAACATTTATTGCCTGCAAAGCACCCATGCTTTCGGCATTTCGTAAGGAAAATATGAACAACCACGCGCTTCCCCAGCCGTCCGAACGTGAAGTTGCCGAAGCCGCCTCCCGGATCGTGGAAGCATTTGCGGCGACGGATACTGAACGATATTTTTCCGGTTTTGCCACCGATGCGAGCTTTATTTTCCATTCCGAGCAGAGCCGACTCGAGAGCCGCGCGGCTTATGAAGCGATGTGGTCAGAATGGGTGGCAAGCGGTTGGACGGTCATAGCTTGCGACTCATCCAACCAGCAGGTCACAGTCTTCGCCGGGGGCGCCGTCTTCAGCCACGACGTAGCCACCACGGTCCGCACCAGCGATGGTGAAGAGTCGTATCGAGAGCGGGAAACCATCGTCTTCCGTTGTGAACCAGACGGTGCGCTCCTGGCCGTTCATGAGCATCTGTCGCCCTCTCCCGCCCGGACAGCGTAGTTCCCGCCCTCACTTCCAGGAGCCCTCATGAATCTCTATCAGCGCCTCGATGCGCGTCTTCAGAAAAATGCCGACGGTTTCGGTCCGATACGCGGTACGCTTCCGCTCGGCCGGATAGGAATGATCTGGCTGGCAGCCAACTTCGTTGTGACTACGCTGCTGACGGGGACTCTCTTCGTGCCGGCTGTCAGCTTCACCGATGCTCTCCTCATGATTCTCATCGGCACGGTCGTCGGCGCCGTTGTCCTCACCCTGGTCGGTAATATCGGCACCCGAACAGGACTGCCGACCATGGCGATCACCCGTGGAGCGTTCGGTACGAGAGGCAGCCTCCTGCCGGTGGCCGCAAACGTCATCATCCTGATGGGCTGGAGCTGGGTGCAGGCGATGCTGGCGGGTGTGACCGTCAATTATCTGGTTGAGTCAACCACCGGCTTTTCCAACCCGATGCTCTTTGCAGTGCTTGCCCAGACACTGGTCGTCGCATTGGCGATTCTCGGGCACGAAGGTATCGCAAAGGTAGAGCCGTGGCTCGCCGTCGTCATCCTGGCGATCATGGCGTATGTTTTCGTCACCGCTTTCACCACTTTCACTCCGGCCGAGTTCGCTGGCATTGAAGCGGACGCGTCCCTGGGATTCACCCGCTTCGTGGTGTTGGACATTGTGATCGCCACGGCGGTTTCCTGGACAGTGCTTTCTGCCGACTTCAACCGGCTCGCGAAGTCAAGCCGCGCAGGCATCCTTGGTTCCGGCATCGGTTACGTTGTTTCCACCGTGCTCGCCATGAGCCTGGGCGCCACAGCCATCGGCTATGTTCTCCTGTCCGGGGATCCCGCTGCACCGTTCGATCCCACTGTCATCGTTGCCGCTTTCGGGGCTCCGTTGGCCGTCGTCATCTTCATGTCGGTCATGGCCACCAACACCATGGTCGTCTACGGAATGGTGACCTCCGTGGTCAATGCGCAGGCGCACTGGAAGTTCCGCTTCCTACCGACAGCACTCACCGTGGGAGTGATCTCCATCATCGGCTCCACCTGGCTTGCTCTGCTGAACCAGTTCACCGACTTCCTGGTGATGATCGGCGCGTTCTTCATCCCCGTGTTCGCGATCATGATCGTGGACTACTACATCATCAAGCGTGCAAGTTACACCCGGGACATCCTCCGCGAGGGCCAGGGTTCGTACTGGTACACGGCAGGAATCAATTGGTCGGCAATCGCGGTGTGGGTGATCGGCGCCGCAGCTTCCTACGTACTGACCTACTCGTGGCCTAGCCCAATCGGGGCAACCTTGCCGGCTTTCGTTCTCAGTTTCGTCCTCTACCTTGCCCTCTCGTACAAGAGCCGCCGTTCCGGGCGCGAATCCGCAGGCCATCTGGCCGAGGAGGTACAGGTTGACGCGGTACGTTGACCTCACCCACCCCATCAGCGCCGGGATGCAGGTCTTCCCGGGCGATCCTGAAGTGGCCTTCGCTCCTGCACTAACTCTCAGCGAAGACGGCGTATCAGTTGTTGCCCTACACCTCGGATCGCACTCCGGAACACATATCGACGCCCCATCCCACAGCGTCGACGGTGGTCGGACAGTCAGCGATATCAGCGTGGACGAGTTGTCGGGGGAGGCGGTGATCCTGCATCTCACCGGCGCTGCGCCCGGGGAGGAGATCACTTTTTCCAGGATCGCCGATCAGATTCCGGATGCGGTGCCGCCGATAGTGGTCCTGGCCACAGGGTGGGATCGGATGATCGGCTCGGACGCCTACCTCGATCACCCTTACCTTGCCCCTGACGCAGCTGCTGAACTCTTACAGCGCGGCATGCGCGTCCTCGGCGTTGACACGCTCAGCCCGGATCCCACGCTACAGGCGGACTCTTTCCGCTTGCCTGTACATGACATTGTGCTGGGTGGCGACGGCTTGATCGTTGAGAATCTGCGCGGTGTCAGCAAGCTTCCAGCCCGCTGCTGGATTGGGATCTTCCCGCTGCCCCTGCTGGACCTGGACGGCGCTCCTGTCCGTGCCGTGGCCCGCAGGGACGGATCATTGCAGGAGAACTGACGTTTCGCGCTCCCTAGGAGACGGTGCGGCGGCCTTCGAAGGCGCGGCCGAGGGTGATCTCGTCCGCGTATTCGAGGTCACCGCCGACCGGCAGTCCGGAAGCGAGGCGCGTGACCTTGATGCCGATGGTCTTCAGCATCCGCACGAGGTAGGTGGCCGTGGCTTCGCCCTCGAGGTTCGGATCGGTGGCGATGATGATTTCCTGAACCTGGTCGTCAGAGAGCCGGTTCAACAGTTCCCGGATGCGCAGTTGATCGGGACCGATCCCCGCGATTGGATTGATTGAGCCGCCGAGCACGTGATACTTGCCTCGGAAGGACCGCGTCCGTTCGACGGCGATGACGTCCTTGGACTCTTCGACCACACAGATCGCGGACGGATCACGACGTGGGTCGCGACAGATGCCGCAGGTCTCCTGTTCGGCGACGTTCCCGCAGATGGTGCAGAACTTCACCCGCTCCTTGACGGTAACGATGGCGTTGACGAGCCGCTTCATGTCGTCCCCGTCTGCCTCAAGAATGTGGAACGCGATGCGCTGTGCCGATTTGGGGCCCACGCCGGGTAGACGTCCCAGCTCGTCAATGAGCTCCTGAACTGCGCCTTCGTACACGGATTTGCCTTAGCTGTAGATGGTGACTCGACGGCCCGGCCGGGACCGGGTGGCCTTGTTACTGGTCGAGGCTGCGTTCCTCGATAAGCCGTCCGTTGAGGATACGTTCGATGGCCTGCCGGCCGACCAGTCCGGATTCCTCGATGGTTTCATCGTCTGCGCTGGGTATGTCCTCGACGTACTTCAAGTCTACGGCGCCCGTTACAGGCTGCGGCTTGGGTTTGGCCGCCTCCGCCCGAGCGGCTTCATCGAGCAGCTGTTGGTAGCGGCTGGGGCGGGACGGCGGTTCCTCGTCGAAAGAGGGTTCCTGAGGACCGGGATCATCAGGGTCACGGGCCGGTTCTGCCGGCGTGAAAGAAGGGACGTCATTGGGGTTGCGCGGTCCAGCAGCGGGCTCGCGGGGTGCGGGCTGTGCAGCTGCGTTATGGACGGGTGCCGGCGGAGCGGGTGATTGCTGGGCAGGGGCCGGCTGAGTGGACGCTTGTTGCGCGAGGGCATTCGCGGGCACCTGCTGCGCGGAATCTTGCCGGGAGGCCTGCTGCGGGGGCGTCTGGGATGCACCTGCCTTCCGCACGGGTGCCTGCTCCGTGCGCACGATACCGGTTGGTTCGATGCCCGCGGGCGTCTGCTGCGTCTGGTTCTGCTGATGGATTGTGGCGGACGCAGCCGGCCGGGCAGATTCTCCCCAGCCAGGCCGGGCTCCGGTTGCGGCCGCTGGCAGCCCCCAGGAATCCTCTCCCGGGGAAGGTGTGCCGGCACCTATCGATGCAGGGCCACTGGCGCCGGGTTGCCCCTGCGCCTCTGCCGGCTGGTTCCGGCTAGTAAGTACTTTTGGGTCGGGTTCACCCGCTGCCGCGGCGCCGTCATGGATGGCTTCAATGCTGCAGTTCAACCCAAGCACCTTGTTGATGGCCTGCTTCAGGTTGTCGCTGTGCTGACCGCGTTGAAAACCCAGCGCATTGCCCTGTGACGCAAACGCAAGGGTGAGCTGATTGTCGCTGAAGGAGCGCGGCTTTGCATCGGTGTTGACGTTCAACCACGTGCTGCGCTTGATCCGGGCCAGTTCGTCCATGATCTCGGGCCACGCCCTGCGAATCATCTCTATCTGACCTGAACCCTGGGCCGGAGCGGATTGACCCGACGGACGCTGCGCGACCGGACGCTGCTCAACCGGACGCTGCTCAACCGGACGCTGCTCAACCGGACGCTGCTCAACCGGGCGCTGCTCCGACTGGGGCTGCTCGGACTGGGGCTGCTCGGACCTGGGCTGCTGGGCCCTTGGTGCTGCTGCTGAACGGGATTCGGTGCTCTGCTGATCCCACGGATCCGAAGGTTCAGGAGGCACGCCCCATCCGCCGCCCCAGTCGGCAGCACCGGGTTCCTGCGCAGGCTCCGTGGCGCGCTCGAGTTTCTCGGCCGGAGCCGGAGCCTGCTGTGGCTTTGAGTCGGCAGAAACCTGCGTGCCCGACGGCTGCCTGTCCGGGCCAGCCGCTGCAGAGGCTGCAGATACAGGGGCAGCAGCCGGTGCCTGAGGCTGTGCCGACGCAGCTGCCGGTGCCGGTACCTGTGCGGCAGCGGCCGGAGCGGAGGGCTGTGCGGTGCGCTCGGCAGTAGCTGGGGGAGCCCCGGTACCGGCCTCAGGTAGGCCATCGGCGTAGCTTAGGCGGCGTTCGATGCGGTCGACCCTGGCCAGGGTGCCCTGCTCCGACTGGTCCGCAGCGGGCAGCAGGATGCGAGCGCAGAGCAGCTCGAGGTGCAATCGCGGAGAGGTGGCGCCGGTCATCTCGGTGAGCGCAGTATTGGTGATGTCAGCGGCGCGCGAGAGCTCCGCGCGTCCCAGTTGTTGAGCCTGGGTGCGCATGCGGTTCAGCTGATCGTCAGGTGTACCGCGCAGGATGGACGCCGCCGCATCAGGAACTGCGTTGACAATGATCAGGTCGCGGAACCGCTCGAGAAGGTCCTCGACGAACCGCCGCGGATCATGGCCCGTCTGGATGACCCGGTCAACTGCACCGAAAACGGTAGCGGAATCATCGGCGGCAATGGCATCGACCACGTCGTCGAGCAGCGAGGCATGCGTGTATCCCAGCAGCGACACCGCGAGTTCGTAGTCAAGGCCGGAGGTTCCGGCACCGGCCATCAGCTGGTCCAGCACGGACAGGGAGTCGCGCACCGACCCGCCGCCTGCACGCACCACCAGGGACAGAACGCCGGGCGCCACCGGGATGTTCTCCTGATTGCACAGCAGCTCAAGGTAAGCCATCAGGGGTTCTGGGGGAACCAGCCGGAACGGGTAGTGGTGCGTGCGCGACCGGATGGTTCCGATCACCTTGTCCGGCTCCGTGGTCGCGAAGATGAACTTGATGTGTTCCGGGGGTTCTTCGACGATCTTCAGCAGCGCGTTGAAGCCGGCGCTGGTGACCATGTGGGCTTCATCGATGATGAAGATCTTGTAGCGGTCACGGACCGGAGCGAAGGTGGCGCGCTCACGGAGATCACGGGCGTCATCGACGCCACCGTGGGATGCTGCGTCGATCTCGATGACATCCAGGCTGCCGGAGCCGTTCCGGGCCAGCTCAACACAGCTGTCACAGGTGCCGCAGGGAACCGGTGTGGGGCCCTGCGCACAGTTGAGGCAGCGGGCCAGGATGCGGGCCGAGGTGGTCTTGCCGCAGCCGCGTGGACCGGAGAAAAGATAGGCGTGATTCACCCTGTTTTTGGAGATGGCCGTCATCAAAGGCTCGGTGACGTGCTCCTGGCCGATCACGTCGGAGAACGTCTCCGGACGGTACCGGCGGTAAAGGGCTGTACTCACAGAAGAACTCTATCGGTTGGGTGGGACAGGAGCGGCATCGGTGGAGGAGAGGTGGGAAGGGTCGACAATCCACGGCTCGCGGGGCAGCAGGCGAGGATCGAATGCCCCCAGCGCAGCCTTCAGTGAGCTGTCCGGAAGGCCGAGCGAACGCAGGATAAGCGCCCGGATTTGGGCTGCATCCCAACCCTTGGCGCCCAAGGCTTCGAGGGTGACTGCGCCGTCACGCTTGGCCAACCGTCGACCTTCCGGGTTCAGCGCCAATGGCACGTGAGCATACTCAACAGCGGGAAGCCCCAGCAGGGACCCGAGATAGGCCTGCCGCGGTGCGGAACTCAGCAGGTCATCGCCGCGTACCACCTGGTCGATGCCCTGTTCCGCATCATCGACGACGACGGCGAGGTTGTAGGCGGGCACCCCGTCATTGCGCACCACTACGAAGTCATCAACCAGTCCGGTGTAGGGACCGTGCAGGACGTCGCGGATACCATAACGGTCGACGTCGGTGCGGATCCGGAGCGCGGCCGGCCGGACGCGCCGCGCGGCTTCGCGCTCGAACTGGGACAGGTCCCGGCAGGTGCCGGGGTAGTGGCCGGGAAGGACATGCGGCGCCGAAGCCGCCTCCGCGATGTCTCGCCGGGTACAGAAGCACTCGAAGAGGCGCCCGTCGCGCAGCAGGCGGGCAACGGCGTCGTCGTAGAGGTTTTGGCGTTCGCTCTGGCGGGTGATGTCACCGTCCCAGGAGAGCCCGACGGCGCTCAGCTCGGCTAGCTGCACCGCTTCAGCGCCGGCACGGACCCGGTCGAGATCCTCGACGCGCACCAGGAAACGGCGGCCGGTGGACCGGGCGAAGAGCCAGGCCAGGATCGCAGTGCGGAGGTTGCCCACGTGAAGTTCACCGGTGGGGCTCGGCGCGAAGCGACCTGCGTTCACGGATCCTCCAAACGCGGCTGGCAGGGAACGTAAAGACCCCTCATGCACCTGCCAGAGCCGGCCTACCCTTGCTACCTTCCGGTCCTGGGGGAGTTCAACAGGATGACACCACATGAGGGGCCGCGAAATAGTCTACAGGAATCGGAGCAGGGGCTTCGCCGGTCGCCGGAGAGCACCCGATTCGGCACATCAGGCATGTGCGGGTATTCTGGAACCTGCTCCAAACAAGGAGGATTCGCCTAGCGGCCTATGGCGCACGCCTGGAACGCGTGTTGGGTTAACGCCCTCGGGGGTTCAAATCCCCCATCCTCCGCGCTTCACACAGAACACCCCGGCTTTACAGCTGGGGTGTTCTGCATTTCACTGGACTTTGAAGTGATCGTAAGCATGCTGAGTAAAGTGTATTGTGCAATGAGTCTTCCGAAGCATAAGTATGGAGTTCACACTGAATACAGCATCGGCTGTGTGGCCTGATACCTTCAGCCATGTGCCCATCCTGTAAGGAGTTGCGATTGGACCTGCAGGCATGACCCGGCTACCGAAGCTGAGACACGCGTTCTCGGCACTGACCACACCGCTCGCGCCGGAAGATTTTCTGTCGCTATTCAACCCGGTGTTTTCGTCACGCCAACTGCGCGGCATCGTCACGAAAGTGGTGCCGGAGACCGCAGACTCCGTGACGATCTACTTCCACCCCGGCAGGGGCTGGAAAGCACACCGCGCAGGGCAGTGGGCGCGCATCGGCGTGGAACTGAACGGAGTCCGCCACTGGCGCTCGTATTCCCTGAGCACAGCTGCCGGTCAGGATCCCGCCATCACCGTTACCGACATGGGTGCCGTGTCCGGCGTCCTTGTCCGTGAGACCAAACCCGGTGACATTCTTTTCCTTGCCCCGCCTCAGGGCACCTTCGTACTCCCTGATCGGCCGCGGCCGCTTCTGATGCTGACAGCGGGGAGCGGCATCACCCCGGTGATGTCCATGATCCGCACGCTTGTTCCCCGCCGGCCGGACGCGGATGTTGTGTTGATTCATTCCGCTCGCACGCCGAAGACAAGCCTCTTCGTCGAGGAGCTCCGCGAGCTCGCCGACCAGTTCCGACAGTTCAAGGTGAAGCTCTGGTTCACCGGTGAGCATGGCCGCATCGATTTCAACACTCCCGCCGTCCTTGACCGGTTGTGTTCCGATTGGCGTGAGCGCGCGGCCTACGCGTGCGGACCGGAGAGATTCCTGGAAAGCGCAGAGTCGCTGTGGGAGCGCCAGGCGAAACTGCCGGCCGGGAGCCTCACCATCGAACGCTTCAGCACCGCTTTGGCGGAAGGCACCGGGAACGACGGCGGACTGGTCACCTTCGAGGCCTCCGACCGGGAGGTTGAGGCGGACGGCAACACTCCGCTGCTCGAGGTCGGGGAAGACGAAGGCCTCCTCATGCCCAGCGGCTGCCGCATGGGAATCTGCCACAGCTGCCTCATCCCGCTTCGGGCAGGACAAGTCCGGGACCTTCGCACCAACGAAGTACATGGAGAACCCGGGCAATTGATTCAGACGTGCGTTTCGGCAGCAGCCGGACCCGTAAACCTCGACATATAACTCGGATCGAAGGAGTGAGAATATGACGAACCTTGTAGATCAGGTGTCAGAGGACACTGCGGTTGAAAGACCGGCAACCCGACGACGGCCGGGAGCGCTCGCCGAGACCGGGCATCCGCTTGTCCGCCCGCCGGCAGCTGCGCATCTTTCCGATGAGCAGGTTGCCGAACTGGCCCGTGAACTCGACGCCATCCGCGATGAGGTGCTCGGCCGACGGGGGAAGCCTGATGCCGCCTACATCCGGCGCGTCATCAAGGCTCAGCGCATCCTCGAGTTCGGTGGACGTGCAGCATTGCTTGTCGGACGGAACAAGGCAGCGTGGGTGGCAGGCACCACCATGCTGAGCTTCGCCAAGATCCTGGAGAATATGGAGCTCGGTCACAACATCCTGCACGGCCAGTGGGACTGGATGCGGGATCCGGACATCCACTCCACGACCTGGGACTGGGACTTTGTCACGCCCACACGGTCCTGGCAGCATACCCATAACGACCTGCACCACCGCTGGACCAACGTGGTGGGCAAGGACCGCGACGTCGGCTACAACCTCCTGCGCATGGACGACGACCAGCCCTGGCGGCCCTTTAACCTGGGCAACCCGGTGTACAACGCCGTGCTCGCGCCGCTCTTCGAGTGGGGCATCGCGCTCTACGATCTTGAGTTGCCGGAATACAAGGACGGCACCAAATCAAAAGACGCCCTTCGCCGGGACCTGCAGGCACTTGGGCGCAAGGCCGCCAAGCAGTTCGGCAAGGATTACGTCGCCACGCCCGTCGTCGCAATGCTCACCGGCTCGGGCAGGCAGGCCTTGACGGGAACCCTGACCGCGAACGCAGTCCGTAATGTCTGGGCCCACGCAGTGATCTTCTGCGGTCACTTCCCAGCCGGCACTGACACCTTCACCGAGGAAATGGTCGACGGCGAAACCCGTGGTGACTGGTATGTGCGGCAGATGATCGGCTCGGCGAACATCTCCGGCTCGAAGTTCATGCACCTGATGACCGGAAACCTCTCCCACCAGATCGAGCACCACCTGTTCCCTGACCTCCCGTCGAACAGGTACCACGAGATCGCCCCGAAGGTCCGTGACATCTGCAAGCGCTATGGACTGCCGTACACCACCGGGCCCCTGCTCAAGCAGGTCGGGTCCGCGTGGGCGAAGGTCTTCCGGCTGGCACTGCCGGACCGTAAGGCACCGGCCAGCTAGTCCGGTCTTCAGCTGGTCGCCGGGTCCGGCGGGTGCTGCCCCTGCACCCGCCGGATCCGCCGAAGCGCTGCTGCCTCACTCGGTCCCTGCCTGCCCAGACCGAGCTTGATGGCTCCCAGCACCAGCAGGACAGCCGGCTTGACCGGCAACGGTAAGGGCCCGATGTGCGGCAACGACAGGCCGAGCAGTTCCCGGTGCCGAGGGGTGAGCGTGGCCACCGCCCCGGCAAAAAGGATCCGGTAGCCCAGACGCTGGGACCGCGGAAGCGGGGGTCGCTTGATGTAGGCCAGCGCGTCCTGGACCTGGTGGCTGGAAGCGAGTTCGCCGTCGTATGCGGAGAGCTGATCACGCAGTTCAGCGACGCTGCGCGGCGGGTCAGTGACGCCCATCAGTTCTCCCGCGATCGCCCACTCCTTCACGTACTCGTCCGGTCCGCCGGGAAACTTCAGCCCGTACTCCCGGTGCGCGCTGAGGAACGCGTCAGTGAACGCCAGATGCACCCACCGCAGCAGATGAGGGTCGTTGGCGGCATAGGAACGCTCGACGCCGGCGGCGTCCACGTACGTGCCGGTCACCTTCTCGTGCAGGCGGCGTACCCAGCCTGAAGCGCTCTGCGCGGCGTCGGTGGACCCGTACGTGACGGTGAAGATCCAGCGGATGGTGTTCGCGAGCCTGCCCAGCGGGTCCTCGCGGAAGTCGGAATGGGCATACACCCCCGCCATGGCACCCGGATGCAGCGCCTGAAGCAGGAGTGCACGGATGCCGCCCACCGTCGGAGTCATGGAGCTGTGAACCGACCAGACGGCGGAACCGGGAGCGAAGTAGCCGGCGTCGTTCCCTTCCGCGAGTTCCTCTGTCCAGGCGGGCGGTTCGGCACCGGTGCCGGTGAAGGTGTTCTTGAGTTCAACCCGCAGGCGGGAGAGGGGTGACGCCATCGCTCCAGTATGCAGGTTCCTCCTGAACGTCCCATCCGGATGAGGGGCGGTCGACGAACTGCAATCGAGTACCAAAGACAACGACAGCCAAGGAGCACGAGTGTCCGCGCAGAAACTTCATGACATCCCTCTGACCATGATCGACGGCACCGAGCGGACCTTCGGCGACTTTCAGGGCAAGACCGTCCTGGTGGTGAACGTCGCCTCGCAATGTGGTTTCACACCCCAGTACGCGGCGCTTGAGGAGCTCTACCGGAGGTATGCGGACCGCGGCTTCGTGGTGTTGGGCGTGCCCAGCAATCAGTTCATGGGGCAGGAACCCGGAACCGACGAGGACATCCAGGCATTCTGCTCCAGCACCTTCGACGTCACGTTCCCACTGACCCGGAAGACCGATGTCCGCGGCCGGGACCAGCACCCGCTCTATGCCGAGCTCACCAAGTTCAGGAACGGCGTGCTTCCGGGCCTGGTGAAGTGGAACTTCGAGAAGTTCCTGGTGAACGACGCCGGTACCGTGGTTGCGCGGTTTGCCCCCACTGTCGAGCCTGACTCCGACGAAGTTGTGTCTGCGATCGAGAAGACTCTGAACGGCTAGACGGCGGAAACGGCAGCCTCGGCGCAGTGCAGCAGGAAAGCGGCGCCCGCGTCGTCGTGGATGAGGTCACCCTCGGTGAGGACGGGGTAGGGCTTCTCCGGAATGCCGTCGGCGGGCCGGACGTCCACATGGGCGACGCTGTAGCCGTGCTCGTGCAGGTAGTCCGCCATGGCGTAGTCGGTGCGTGAATCGCCCACGGTGCGCCAGACATGCGGAACAGCGCCGTCGATCAGGGTGAGGGCGCGCTCCGCGCCGAGGTCCTTGCCGACGCGCACCGATTCAATGTCGGTGGAAATGATGGTGGGGTCCACCCGGTAGTCGACGCTGTCGTCGCTGTCCGGAAGGTGGTGCGCCAGGCGGCACACGCCCATGTCGAAGTGCTGCATGATCTCAAGGACCGCGGCGTCGAACGGTCCCTGACGGTCGAGGTAGTCCTCGTTCTCCACATCGAGGCGCTGCTCGATTGACACCATGGCGCGCTTGGTCTCGTCAAAGAACATGTGGTCAGCGAACTTCTGCTCCACCAGCGTCCGCACCTCGTTCCCGAACTCCTGAGGCAGGGCCAGAGTCTGGTCGACCTGGACGGGCGTGGGGCCGTCGGAGTCGAAACTGAACCAGGTGGCGCCCTTCTCACAGATGGCGTGGAACCTGACGCCCTCCGGGATGCCCGCAGCCAGCATCGGCTTCATGACCTCTTCGCGGATGAAGTCATCAGACCGGCCCGTGTTGAAGATGACCGGCCAGCCGGCTGCCGCGAGGCGGATGAGGGCGTCGATGATCTCGAACCGGACGCTGCGCGAGACGGGGCTCGCAACCGGCCCGTCGACGTCGAGCAGCAGGCCCATAGGCGTGGGCATGGACGCGGAAGGAGGCACCGAAGAAGTCACTGCCCCAGTATCCGCGGAACCGGGGAAGGCAGCGAAATCCATGACGGCGAAATCGCCGGAACTGCTCGAGCAGGGTTTCTCCAAGGTCCTGGTCGGAAGATTGAAGCCTGCAGCATCCATGCACGTATTAAGGGCGAGTAATGGCGATTGAAAAAATCGCGCTGGCCGAGCAGGGTGCGGCTGACCTGATGCCTGGGGAGGCAGCCGACTATCCCACCGGACTTACGCGGAGAGTTTTTGGCATTCTGATAGGCACCGGTGCTCTGGGCACCGCTGCGGGCTGGGGGATAGTCTCCGCCGCCGGTGGCACCGAGGAGGTTCCGACGTCGTTCGGGTCCGTCCGGATTGCAGCGGCTGAGCGGCAGGCACGGCTGGTAGGCGGGGTCGGAGGGCACGCAGCCGGTGGCCACTCCTCGAGCGGAGCCGCTCCGCCCGGCGCGGGGTCCCAACCGTTCAATCACACCTGGGGCGAACATCTCGCCGTCGAGCTGGACGTGCGCAACACCTCCGAGCGGAACGTCTTGTTCGCTCCCGGGCAGCTGCGCCTCGTGGTGACAAAGACGACGACGGTCACCAACCGGGCCGCCGACGTATCCAAGATCCTGCTGACTCCCGGTTCCCAACGCAGCCTGTGGATCAGCTTCCTGGTTCCAACCGGCGCCGCGGGTCTCGCAGCCCAGTTCACGGATCCCTGGGGCGGTCCGGCGCCGCTGGTGCTGGCCCTTCCCCGTATTTCCCTTCGACCAGGCTCCCTGGAGGATCATCATGGCTGAGCAGTTGCCTCCTGACATACTTGCCCGGGCGGACCTCCTCAAGCTCGGAGCAGCGGCCGGACTGGGCTTTGCAGCGCTGCCGCTGGTTCAGCCGGCCGCGCCCAGGCACCGAGTTGCCCGCACACCCGTCCCGCTGGCCCTAGCGCCGATCCCCGGCGTCCTGGACGTCTACATCAACGACGGCTATCTCAAGATGGTCGACGACACCCTCGTCTACCATCGCGGATTCGGCAGCCGGCCCACGGACATTGACGACGCGAGTCCCAGCCTCACCATGGACCCGACGATCATCACCATGGGGGGCGATGTGATTCCCAGCCGTACCTACCCGTTGGAGAGGCCGCTGCCGCCGCGTGGCACCCCGACTCCGGTGGGTCCGGACCCGGCCAACCCCGGGCAGTACTTCATCCGGCGGAACTACTGGGCGAGTTACTTCCCCCAACGCACCATCATCGCGGAGTTGGGAAGCACGGTTCGGATGCGGGTGCAGAACCGGCTGAACAAGCCGCACACCCTGACGGTCTTTGGAGCGGCACCCGGTGGTGCGGACTACACCACCGGCGCTATCGGCCCCGATGCAGTGGCCATGATCGAATTCCCCTGTCCGCCCCCGGGCACGTACATCTTCGCTGATCCCACGAATGCGCCGGTCGAACGCGTGCTCGGACTCTTTGGGGTGCTTGTAGTGATGGACCCGGAGCACCAGTGGGACATCGCGGCGGACCGCGCAACCTTTGAGCGTCAGTGGCTGTGGATCTCCCATGCGGTGGAACCCCGCTGGGCGTCCATGGAGGCCGCGGGCCAGACCGTGAATGCCGCACAGACCAGGGCCGTACCGCGGTATTTCACCCTCAACGGGCGCAGCGGATTCGAGTCCCTCGGGATCACGTTCGACGAGGCTGTCAACCTTGCCACCGAGGAGGAAACCCTGATCTCCGGATATCCCCGGCAGCTGGACGTCCGTCAGTTCGGAGAGGGCACGGAAGCGGGCACGCTCAGAGGCGGACAACTGGTGCGGCTGGTCAATCCCGGAATCGTCTTCCACCAGATGCACTTCCACGGCAACCACGTCTGGGTGGTCCGCCGAAACGGCGTGGACTGGCCGCGGCACGAGGGCTTCGTTGATTCAGACGGTCACGTGGTCCTGCAGCAGTGGGAGGACGTCGTCGAACTCGAACCCATGGACCGCAAAGACATCATCATCCCCATCAAGCGGCCGCCGGACGCCATTGATCCCGTGTGGTTCGCGCGTACCGGCGACTGGGTCTACCCCATGCACTGCCACGCCGAACCGTCCCAGACTGCTGCGGGCGGAATGTATCCGGGCGGTCTAGTTGCCCACTGGACCCTGAAGGGTCCCAACCCAGGAGGCAATCAGTGAGTATCTTCAGCCGTAAGCGCTCGGTTCGCACGACCGAGAAACTGCAGAAGCTGGCCGAGCGCCGTCGTCGGGAGGAAGAACGACGGCGTCAGGAGGAGGCGCGCAAAGCCAAGCGGACGCGTAAACCGACACCATCGCCCAAGCCGACAGCGACGGTGAAGCCCTCCGTGAAGCCGAGCGCGAGCGCCAAGCCTTCGGCATCTGCTTCAGCGAAGCCGACCGCGTCCGCAACAGCGACCGCAACCTCTACGGCGACCGCTACGGCGACCGAGACCGCGACCGCTACTGCGACCGCTACAGCGACCGAAACCGCGACTGCCAGCGCTTCCGCGACTCCCTCGGCGACCGCTGTACCGACGGAGGCGCCTGACCCCATCGTCGTACCGGAACCCCAACTGCACCACCGGTTCCAGAGCCAGGTGGACTTCAGCTCCGACCAGCTGGAGGTCTCCAACCCGGTGACGGAGTTCCTCCAGACGGCTGCCGTCTCTGTTGACTTCGACTTTCACAGCCGCGACCTCGTCCTGGACGACGGCGCCGAATTCGAGATGTGGAGTTTCGAAGATGACCGGTTCGAGCGCGGGTTCCCCGGGCCTACGCTCAGGGTTCAGGAGGGGAAGATCTTCCACGCCACTGTCCATCCGAGCAAGGGCCCCCACACCATCCACTGGCATGGCATGGAACCCGACCCCCGGAACGACGGCGTGGGCCATACCTCCTTCGAGGTCGACGGGCAATACACCTACCAGATGCAGCCGGAAGCAGGCCGTCCCGGTGACCCCAACTATGGCGCCGCGGGGACGTACTTCTACCACTGCCACGTCAACACGCCGCTGCACGTCCAGATGGGCATGTTCGGCCCGCTGGTCATCGACCCCGTGGTTCACCCGGATTACCCGGTGAGTCCCGGCGCCCGCCGGGCGTTTGTGGACGGACCGGAGTACGACATTGATACAGAAGCGCTGTTCGCTCCCTACTGCCTGGACCCACGCTGGCATGAAATGAACCATGCTGACGGGCTCTCAGGCGAGGACGCCGGTCTGAACCGGTTCGAGCCGCGCCACTTCTACCTCCTGGGTGGTGAACTGGCCCGGCGCCCCGCAGGCAAGGAGATCGTCTGGAGTCTGTCCAGGCTTCGCGCCAACGTGGTGGGCGGTCCCAAGAAGCCGACTTTGTTGCGGACGGTGAACGCGAACTATCTGCCCAATCTGGTGACGTTTACCGACGCCGGAGGAGCGGAGGTGCCGATTGCCGAAATCATCTCGCATGACGGACGCCCCTTCCGGGACACCTCGGTGCCCAACGCGCCGGCTCCACCATGCAGGGACGCAGAGTACCCGCTGACTACAAGCAGGCTCGCCTACGGGGCAGCTGAACGCTATGACATGCTCCTTCTACCGCCCGCACCCGGCAGGTACTACCTGAACGTCCAGTGGGAAGACTGGATCACCGGCGCCGTGATCGCAAAACGAAGTGTGCCGATCGATGCGGCCTGATCGGGAACGGTTCCTCCAGCCGAGCGCTTGAAGCTATAACCATTTGGCGACGACGGCCGCGCCGCCGTGGCGTCACATTCCCTTGCGGCGATATCTTGCCTAGGCTGTATTGGTGATCTTTAAAGCAGTGAGCGATGGACGCCCCTACCCCGACCATGGACACCTGACGCCCAAGGACTGGGCAAACGTGGCCCCACGCCAGGTTCGGCTGGACGAGCTCGTCACAACCAAGACCACCCTCGACCTTGAGGCGCTGCTGGCGGAAGACTCCACATTCTTCGGCGATCTGTTCCCGCACGTGGTGCAGTGGAACGACACGCTCTACCTTGAGGATGGCCTGCACCGCGCGGTTCGCACCGCGCTGCACCAGCGAACCATCCTGCACGCCCGCGTTCTGGTTATCGATGGCTAGAACGCCCAAGCGGAAGCCCGTCCGGTCCAAGAGGAACCCGATCGAGTGGCACGGACACCGCATTGTTACTGAAAACGACCTCGAAACGGTTTTCGCAGACGACGGCAACGTAGAGCGCCCGCACATCTACATGCGCAGGCTGCGCCACGGCATCGTTCTGGTGTTGCTCGTAGCGCTACTGGCCGCAGCAGTGTTCTTCGCGCTCGCCCTGGCGCGGGGAGACGTCAAGCTCCCGGTGCCGGAGGCAACGCCCACCCCCGTCAGCGCCTGCCCCCTCGGGCCGTTCGACCTCGTCGATCCGGCGACGGTGACTGTGAACATCCTCAACAGCACCAGCATCGCCGGGCTCGCCGGTAATGCATCGGCGGCACTGGAGGAACGCGGATTTGTCCTGGGCACCATCGGAAACCGCTCGGTCGCCCAGACCAACATGACCGCCATCATCGTGTCCGGGCCGGACGGGCACGCACAGGCATTCACCCTGCAACGCATCATCCCCGAAACGGTCTACGTCGAGGACGAACGCCCCGACGCTACGGTCGACGTCGTCCTTGGCTCTGAGTTCGAATCGCTGGTGCCGGCGGAGGAAGTAAACGCGGAACCGGGTGGGCTCACGTGTGAGCTTGCATCAACGGCGAGCGCCACGCCGTCGCCGTCGCCGTCCGCTCCCTGACGAACGCAGGCAAAAGAACGACGACGGCGACGGGCCGGCTAACAGCCGTCCGGTCCGCAGGCCTCGCCGTCGGGGGTTGCCGACATGGGGATCAGCGGGTGGCTTTCCTGCCAGGCCTGATCCAGCGCCTGTCGGAATAGTTCGGCGGGTTGCGCTCCGGAGATGCCGTACTTCCGGTCGATCACGAAGAACGGGACGCCGCTGATGCCCAGTGTCCGAGCCTCGTTGATCTCGTGCCGCACGTCCTCCGCGAATCCCTCGCCGGCGATGGTTTCGCGCACCGACTGCTCATCGATCCCCAACTCCTTGCCGAGCGTCACGAGGACTTCCACGTCCGAGGTGTCGAGCCCCTGCTCGAAGTGCGCCGAAAGAATCACTTCCTTGGCGTCGTTGCCCTTCCCGAGCGACTTGGCGAGGTGCAGGAACCGGTGCGCAGTGAAGCTGTTGCCCACCACGACGGCGTCGAAATCAAAGTTCACGCCGACGTCGGCCGCTGATGAGGTGAGCTGGTTCCACATCTGACGGACCTGCTCGGGTGCGATGCCCTTGCGCTCGGACAGGTACTGCTGCTCGGTGCCCTCATAGTGCTCGGGGAGACTGGGGTCCAGCTGAAAGCTCTTCCACGTCACGTCGACGCTGTCCCGGTGCGGGAAATCGGCCAGGGCCTTCTCGAAGCGGCGCTTGCCCACAAAGCACCAGGGGCATTTCACATCGGACCAGATTTCAATATGCATACCGTGGGCAACGGAACGACGGCGGTGCGCATTCCCGCTCACCGCCGTCATTTGCCTCACGTGTCCCAGCCCGCTCCGAGTCGGCAGAACACTCCCCGTTTGCACCCTCTGGGGGGCCCGTCCTGCCAAGGGAACGTGAAGATTACCGCTGCAGGGCCGGTGCCGGAGCCTGCCTCGCGCAGAGGTGCCGGGTGTAGGCGGGCAGGGTGAGGAACTCAGGGAAGTCGTCACCGAGAGCCACCTTCTCGAACAGCCGGCGGGCGTCGTCGAACCGGTCATCATCGAAGCGTGGGAGCCGCTCGAACTCCTCCTCCAGCAGCTGCGAGACCCACTCCAGGGTGACGATCTCACCGGTGTCGGTCACGGCCTGGGCATGTACCCACTGCCAGATCTGCGACCGGGAGATTTCCGCGGTGGCGGCATCCTCCATCAGGTTCTTCAGCGTCACAGCACCGTTCCCCCGCAGCCAGGCCTCGAGGTAGCGGACTCCGACCTCCAGATTGGTGCGGATACCCGCTTCCGTAATGAGCCCCTGGGTGCCGGTGAGGTCGATCAGTGCGCGGTCATCGGGCACGACGTCGGTGCGTTGCCGGTCGAACTGGTGGGGCAACTCGCCGAGCACGACGTCAAAGACAGCGCGGGCAACCGGAACCAGGTCCGGATGGGCTACCCATGAGCCGTCGAAACCGTCGCCGGCCTCACGCATCTTGTCCGTGTGGACCTTCTCGAGCGCGACGGCGTTGACCGCCTCATCGCGACGGCTGGGTATAAATGCCGACATGCCTCCGATCGCATGCGCACCACGCCGGTGACAGGTGCGTACCAACTGCTCGGTGTAGGCGCGCATGAACGGCGCGGTCATGGTGACCATGGTGCGGTCCGGCAGGACGAACCTGGGACCGCGCAGCCTGAAGTTCTTGATGATCGAGAAGATATAGTCCCATCGGCCCGCGTTCAACCCGGAGGAGTGTTCGCGCAGTTCGTAAAGGATTTCCTCCATCTCGAATGCCGCCGTGATCGTTTCAATCAGAACGGTGGCGCGGATGGTCCCGCGGGGAATGCCGAGCAGTTGCTGGGCGCGGACGAACACGTCGTTCCACAACCGCGCTTCGAGGTGGTTTTCGAGCTTGGGCAGGTAGAAGTACGGCCCCCGGCCCTGATCAATGAGAGTCCGCGCGTTGTGGAAGAAATGCAGGCCGAAGTCCGCGATGCCGCCGGAGAGTGGTTCGCCCTCAATCAGGATGTGCTGCTCGGGCAGGTGCCACCCGCGAGGACGCACGACGACGGTGGGCAGCGTCTCTCCGAGCCGGTACTCCTTGCCCTCCTCGGTGGTGAAGTCGATTCTGCGCCGCAGGGCGTCGTGGAGGTTCAACTGGCCGATGATGACATTGGACCAGGTGGGAGTCAACGAATCCTCGAGATCCGCCAGCCAGACGTTCGCCCCGGAGTTCAGGGCGTTGACAGTCATCTTGCGGTCCACAGGGCCGGTGATTTCCACCCGCCGGTCCTTTAGACCGGGAGCCGGCGGCGCGACCTTCCAGCCGTCGTCGTTCCTGATGTGTGCGGTGTGGGGAAGGAAGCGGGGATCCTCGCCCTGGGCAATGCGGCTGCGTGCTTCGCGGCGGCGCTGCAGCAGCTCCTGACGGCGCGGTTCTGCGAAGTCATGCAGTTCACGGAGGAAGTCCAGCGCTTCGGCGGTAAGGATTTCATCCTGGCGGGGGATCGGTGGGGCGGTCAGTGTGATGCCGGTGGTGTTCATGGTGATGCTCCTGGCTGAATGTCCAGATCGAGTGGGCAGAAATGACCGCAGCGGGGCGCCTGGCTGGTCCTCAGCGCCCACTCGATGCAAAGGGAAAGGGAGGGGGAGGAGGGTTCAGGAGAACTGCTGGGTCTCGGTGGAGCCGGCCAGGGCAAGGGTGCTGCCGGTCGGGTTGAGGGCGCCGGCTACCTGATCGAAGTAGCCGGTGCCAACCTCCCGCTGATGCTTGGTGGCCGTGTAGCCGCGTTCTTCGGCGTCGAACTCGCGTTGCTGGAGGTCCACATAGGCGCTCATGCCGTCGGTGGCATAACCGTGCGCCAGATCGAACATCGAGTAGTTCAGGGCGTGGAACCCGGCGAGGGTGATGAACTGGAAGGTGAAGCCCATGGCGCCGAGCTCGCGCTGGAACGTCGCGATGGTGGCGTCGTCGAGGTGCTTGCGCCAGTTGAACGACGGGGAGCAGTTGTACGCAAGCATCTGATCAGGGAACTCGGCCTTGACCGCTTCGGCGAAGCGCCGCGCCAGCTCCAGATCAGGCGTGCCGGTCTCCATCCAGATCAGGTCCGCGTACGGAGCATACGCATGAGCGCGGGCGATACACGGCTCAATGCCGTTGCGGACCTCGTAGAAGCCCTCGGGCGTCCGTACTGGTTCCGATCCGGCGCGGATCAGGAATGGGCGATCCCGCTCATCGACATCCGATGTGATGAGCGTTGCCGCTTCGGCATCCGTGCGGGCCACAATCACCGAAGGGACCCCGGCGACGTCGGCCGCCAGCCTGGCCGCGTTCAGCGTGCGGACATGCTGCTGGGTGGGAATGAGGACCTTACCGCCGAGGTGGCCGCACTTCTTCTCCGAAGCCAGCTGGTCTTCCCAATGCACCCCGGATGCTCCTGCGGCGATCATGGACTTCATCAGCTCGAAGGCGTTCAGCGGCCCGCCGAAGCCGGCTTCGGCGTCGGCCACAATCGGCACCAGCCAGTCTGTGAATTCCTCGCGACCGCTCAGAACGCCTTCAGCCCACTCGATCTGGTCCGCCCGCTGCAGCGCGTTGTTGATGCGCCGAACCACCTGCGGGACCGAGTTCGCCGGGTAAAGGGACTGGTCCGGGTAGGTCTGCCCGGACAGGTTGGCGTCCGCTGCCACCTGCCAGCCGGACAGATAGATGGCCCTCAGCCCGGCCTTCACCTGCTGTACGGCCTGGTTGCCGGTCAGTGCGCCCAGCGCATGCGTGTACTCACCGGTCCGGGCCTGGTCAGTGAGCTGCTGCCAGAGCTTTTCTGCTCCCCGGCGGGCGAGCGTGTGCTCCTCCTGCACGCTGCCGCGAAGGCGTACGACGTCGGCAGCAGAGTAGTCGCGCTGGATTCCTTGCCAGCGCGGATCGGCTGCCCACTCGAGTTCGAGGTCGCGGACTGCTTCCGTGTAGGCGTTGGTGTTGTCACCTGGGTGTGCGGCTTCCTGCGTCATTGCAATTGTCCTTCCGGGAGGCGTAATGCCTGTGCGGTTGTGCTGGTGAAGTCAACGATTCTGCATCCTGTAACGGGCATCTAGATGAAAGCTCTGGAAAGAAATGCGATTCTTCGCGTATGGTCAAGAAATGACGACTTCCAGTTGGAATCGCACCCGTCTGCCCGACGCCGAGCCTGCCCCTGACGGGGGAGATGCCATCAGCCTGGGCCGCCGTCTCCGCCACCTCCGCAAGAGCCGTCGCATGACGCTCGAGGAGTTGGGCGCCGTCGTCGGAACTGCCCCCTCCCAGCTGTCCCTCCTGGAGAACGGAAAGCGTGAGCCCCGGCTGGGCATGCTGCAGTCCCTCGCGAAGGCGCTGGAGGTGAGCGTCGACCAACTGCTGGGCGCGGAACCACCGAGCAGGCGCGCCGCACTGGAAATCGCGCTGGAGCGGGCGCAGCGGGGACCGCTGTACGAGTCCCTGGGGCTGCCGAAGGTCCGCACCTCTGCACGCCTGCCCATGGAGGCGCTGGAGGCGCTCGTCGGGTTGCAGGCTGAACTGGAGCGGCGGATGAACGAGCAGGTGGCCACCCCTGAAGAGGCCCGGCGCGCCAACGCTGAACTTCGGGGAGTCATGCGCCGGCAGAACAACTACTTCCCGGATATCGAGGGGGAGGCGCAGAAGGTTTTGGAGTCCGTGGGGCATACGCGGGGGCCTCTCTCGCAGCATCTCATCGCGGACATTGCGGCGCACCTCGGGTTCACGCTGCACCATGTCAGCGACCTGCCGCATTCCACCCGGTCCGTGACGGACCTGAAGAACCGGCGGATCTACCTGACCCAGTCACAGCGGACCGACCATGACCCGCGGTCCGTGCTCCTCCAGGCCCTGGGCCACTACGTGCTGCAGCACAAGACGCCGGAGAACTACCACGAGTTCCTGCGGCAACGGGTGGCCACCAACTACTTCGCGGCTGCCCTCCTCCTGCCCGAGGAGGCCACGGTCGAGTTTCTCCAGGCTGCCAAAGCCGCGAAGGAGATCGCCGTCGAGGACATCCGGGACGCTTTCGCCGTCTCCTACGAAACCGCCGCCCACCGGTTCACCAACCTCGCCACCGAGCATCTCGGTATCCCGACGCACTTCCAGAAGACACACCAGAGCGGCATCATTTACAAGGCCTACGAGAACGACGGCGTAACCTTCCCCCAGGACCATACCGGCGCCATTGAGGGGCAGCCCTCGTGCCGGAAGTGGACGTCCCGGATGGTGTTCGACGTGCCTGACCGGTTCTCCGCCTACAGCCAGTACACCGACACCCCGAGCGGCACTTTCTGGTGCACGGCCCGAACGGAGCACGCCCCCAGCGGAGAGTTCTCGGTGAGCGTCGGCGTGCCCTACGCGCACGTGAAGTGGTTCCGGGGACGGGAGACCACCGTGCGGGGTGAGTCCCGCTGTCCGGAGGAATCGTGCTGCAAGCTGCCGCCGTCGTCGTTGGCGCAGGAGTGGTCCGGCTACGCGTGGCCCAGCGCGCGGGCGCACTCCCATGTGTTGGCGGCTATGCCGCCGGGGGCCTTCCCCGGCGTGGATGAAACGGAGGTTTACTCCTTCCTCCAGGCGCATTCGGGCTAGCGTCGTACAGTGAATGCCCACTCGAACGGGGAGCTCCATGCTTTTTGCCAATGACACTGAAGAGGGTCTGCGGAGTGCCGCCGCCCTGGTCAATACCGAGGACGGTGAACAACTTTCCGACGTCGGTGCTCTCGCGCAGTTTGCCCGCGACTGGAACTGGACCGGCAACCTCGCCCTCGATGATGACGAGCTCGAGGCAGTCCGAACGCTGCGCCCCAGGCTTCGGTCGCTGTGGAGTGGCGACGAAGACCAGGTTGTGGAGCTGGTGAACAGCCTGCTGCGCGAGTTCAATGCCCTTCCGCAGCTTGTCCGCCACGATTCCTGGGACTATCACATTCATGCCACGCCGCGCGAGGCCCCGCTGTCGGCTCGGATGGCGGTCGAGGCGGCGATGGCGTTCGTTGACCTCGTGCGCAGCAAGGAGCTGAGCCGGTTGAGGGTATGCGCATCGCCGGACTGCGACAACGTGCTCGTGGACCTGTCAAAGAACCGTTCCCGGCGGTTCTGCGAGTCGGGATGCGGGAACCGGGCAGCTGTCGCGGCCTACCGGGCGCGGCTGGCCGAACGGGCGCAGACGGCCTGAACGTCCACCTGTCCGCAGGGACGGAAACAGGAGGAAGCCCCCGGCTTACGCCGAGGGCTTCCGATAGTGCTCACCTACCAGTGAAGGTTACGGAACCATCCAGGTGAAGCCGCCCCAACCCTGTCCGTTCTGGACCTTGCCGGCGAAGCCGCCAGTGCCGTTTCCGGAGTAGAGGAAGAGCCGTCCGGCGGGGTCACGCGCCAGCAGGTCGGCGTTGCCGTCTCCGCTGAAGTCGCCCGGAGCCACCAGGGTGAAGCCGTTCCATCCTGAGCCGGGCTGCGTGCGGGCGCCGAAGCCGCCTGATCCATTGCCCGGGTAGAGGAAGAGCCTACCGGCGGAGTCGCGCGCCAGCAGGTCGGCGTTGCCGTCACCGCTGAAGTCACCCGGCCCGACAATGGTGTAGCCGTTCCAGCCTGAGCCGATCTGCGCCGGCGTGAGGAACCCGCCTGTCCCGTTGCCCGGGTAAAGACGCAGCGCGCCGTTCCCGGCGCGGGCAATCAGGTCCACGGTGCCATCACCGTCGAAATCACCTGGAGTGACGATGGCCAGGCCGCTCCAGCCGTTTCCGATCTGCTTGCCCCGGGTGAGCGTACCGGTGCCCGTTCCTGTATAGAGCCAGAGCCGACCGGCGCTGTCCCGCGCCACGACGTCGGCATTGCCGTCGCCGCTGAAGTCACCGGGAACCAGGATGGCGTTCATTGAATTCCAGCCTGTGCCGATCACCCGGCTCTTCAGGAAGCCACCCTTGCCGTTGCCGGGGTAGAGCAGCAACTGCCCTGCGGAGTTGCGGACAAGAACGTCCGGGATGTTGTCGCCGTCGAGATCCTTGGTAGCCTCCTGCTCACCTGCCACCGCAATCGGCACGATCTCGTCCTTCTTCCCCGTCGCGTTGTGGTGGTGAAGGAAGAGTGCCTTGGCGTCGGTGACGTTTTCCTGGCGGTTGACGTTGAGGGTGACGCCGTCAGCGGAGACGAACGATGCGGCATCGGGCACGCCGCCCTCGAACCACAGGGCGGGCTCGGTGACGTTGAAGCTGATCCAGTCCGTGGTATCCACTGGAGCTCCGCTGACACCGTTCTCATCGACATTCAGCACGTTGGACGTTGCAACGCGGTACTGGATGGGCGCTGAAGCACTCAAGGCAGCAGCGTCCATTCCCAGTTCCGCGACGGGAACCGGGAACGTCACCACATTGGTGTCGAAGGTGTTTGTGTCCACGCTTCCGTCGACCCCGTTGGCGAAGTACAGGTCCGTGTCGAAGATCGGCGCTCCCGCGTCGTCGATCGTTATGACCTCGAAGAGGATCATGTCGAGCGTCGGCGCCGCGGGCCCAAGGTCCCCGGCACGCAGGGTGCTGACCACGTAATCGACCGTGCTGTCGCCGTCCGTATCGATTTCGATGGAGACACCGTTATTGCCGCCGAGCTGTGCCCAGTTCTGCCAGGTGCTGACGCCGAAGTTCAGGACCCCTGCCGTCCGGTCCCCGGCCGCGTCGATCAGCGCCGGAACCGTTGAGGCTGCGCCGACTGCTTTCAGGTCGAACGAGTACAGGGACTCCAGCGGGCGATTCTCGGCCCGAGGGCTTTCGACACCCAGGACAAGCGGCGACACGATCGACTGGTAGGCCGATTGACCCGGTACACCCTGGGCAAGGCCACGACCTGACAGGGTCACGGTGCTTTCCAGGTCCGCGGGCCCGTCGAAGGCGGCCTCCGCGCCGGCCGAGATGGCCGACGTCGGCTTCGGAGCCGAGTAGACCGGAACGCGGAGTTTCTGCCCGTCCGTGCTGGTCAGTTCGACCCGGCCGGACACATCGGCGAGGTACTGGCGAGGAAGGCCCGCCTGCACTGCTTCCGCTGCTGGGTCGATCGTCTTGGCGAGCGCGGCCGGATCAGGAATCGCCAGCGTGACGGTCAGCGCGGCCGTGTTATTGGCCGGCACCGTGATCGCCGCCGGGGAAACCGTCACCGTGACGCCGGGCATGGTCGATGCCTCGAGGTATTCTGCGTTATACGTGATGGGAGCATTGGACCGGTTCTCGACGGTGACCTGCCTGGTCACTGACAGGGCCTCGGTGCCGAGTTCCAGCACGCCGAAGTTCACCGAGGTGAGGGCGGGCTGGTCGGTCGCGTAGGCGAATACCGGTGTGTCCAGGGCTTGGATGGCGTCAACACGTCCTGATCCGACGCGGTTCGGTGCGTAGGCAACACCGTCGGCCGTGAGCAGGTCATGTGTAGCCGTATTCATGATGACGCTCTTGGCCTGGTACGGGTTGTACTCATGTGCCGAGAGCACCAGGGCCGCGATACCTGCCGTATGGGGTGCCGCCATGGAGGTGCCGCTCTTCACCGAAGCGCCGTTGCCGGTTCCCACCTGTACCGAACCGATGAGGACTCCCGGTGCCGCGACGTCGGGCTTAACGACGCCGTTGGAACCGTGGACGCCCCGCGAGGAGAAGTCCGCGAGGTTGTCCTGCGCGTTGGAGGGACCGGTAGCAGTGGCCTGGAAGGTGGGGTCGAGCTGAAGGACCAGGGTTCCTGCTTCCGCGGCCGGCATCAGCCTGGTGGTGTCACCGGCCGAGAGCTGGATACCCGGTATCGTGGCGTTTCCGCCGATCCCCGCTGGGAAGATGTCAAGTGTCGTGCCGATGACGACGCCGGCGTAGCCTGCAGCAGCTGCGTTGTTCCAGCGAACGGTGGATCCGCATTCGCGGGTCGCGTCGTTGTCGTCCCAGAAGAGCCAGACCCATTTTCCTTCATTCACGCCTGCGGCAGGCAAGGCGGCGCAGCCGTCATTGTTCGCGCCGGCTGGAGCCATCACCACCTCACCCCGAAGGGTTTCGGGAGTAACACCCGCTGCAGCGTAGTCGAAGTTCACGGTGTACTGCCCGGCGGCCTGACCGGCGACATCTGCCGGAGCCAGCACATCAGCGCGGCCCATCGTGATCTGTGATCCGACGCTCGCTGCGACAGTCAGAGCCGACTCAGCACTTCCCGGGGAACCGCCGATGTCGTACACGTCGCCGTCGTTCCCTGAGGACACCACGGACAGAATGCCCTGTGCGGTCAGCGAGTTGACGATGTCATTTTCGGGATCGTCGTACGCGGGGAAGGCCGAGCCCAACGACATGTTGACGACCTGAGCACGGTCGTCGAAGTTGCCGTCACCATTGGGGTCGAGGACGAAGTCCAGCGCCTGCCCCACAACGAGGCTTGAACCGGTGCAGCCGAAAACGCGCAAGGCCACCAGGCCGGCGTCGGGAGCCGAACCCGGACCGATGCGCATCTGGTTGACAGCCTCCGGGGTGAGATCACTGTAGTCGCCGTCGAATGTGGTGCCGTCCGCATTGACGCCATAACCGGCGGCGGTGCCGGCGACGTGCGATCCATGGCTTTCGCAATCCAGCGGGTTCAGGTCGGGTACCGGCTCATCGTTCTCGGGGTCGTCAGCGTTGTACGCATCGCCCACGAGGTCGTAGCCGCCCTTGAACTTGTCCGGATCGAAAAGTGCCGGATCAGGCTCTGCATCCGCCTGGGCCTGCTCGTACGCCTCGATGGTTCCAGGACCGCCGAAGCCGGCGTGGGTGTAGTCGAGACCGGTGTCCAGCACTGCGATGGTGATTCCCTCGCCGGTGATGTCGCGCGCCGTCCATGCCTCGAGAGCGCGGGTGTCGATGTCTGCGCCCTTGTTCTCGACGGTCTTGGGGACGATTGCGGTGATCTTGACGACGTCAGGTCGCGCAGCGAGCGCTTTGATCGCGTCGGCGTCACCCTTGATCGCCACACCGGGCAGGGTGTTGGTGGTGGTGTAGAGCTGGGAAGCGCTCGCTTCCGCTGCGACCTCGTTTGCCTTCGCCTGGATGCCCGTGCGGATCTCCTTGACGCGGTCCGCCCGGGGGACCGGTGCGGTGAATCCGTTGCTTCGTACCTCTGTGGGCTGAGTCTGTTCGAAGGCGCCCTTGCCCGAGAACTGGACGTATGCCGCCGTCGGGCCTGTCCTGGCCGCGAGCTCGCGGCTGACCTTGGCCTCGAACGCCGGCTGAAGCGCGATCCCCTCGGCCGTGGGCCCGCCGGAATCCGGTGCCTCGAGTGCCGATGCCGGTGCCCACATGCTGGAGGCCAGGGCGAGGCCGGTCAGCGACGCCAGCACAGCCCTTCCTGATCTCCGGCGGTATGACTTGCTCATGCTGCTCCTTAGGAAGGAAGAGTCAAGGCCATACCGCTTGAGTCCGTTCCGAGCCCCCGCAGCACTGCTGGCTCAGCCTAAGACTGGTGTGAGTGAGAATCCCTGTGGTGCGATGGGTGCCAGCAGAACGGTGAGCCCCCGCGGACTCCCCGACTACAGCTTCATGTGTGAAGGGTCACAAGTCAACGAATGTTGGTGTCCCGACCGGATAAATCGTCCTGAGGAATGACGCGGTCAGTCCGGGCGACGGGAATCACCCTGCGGGCTGCTCCTGAAGGTCTCCCGCGCCGCCCTGCCAGACGGCGTCGAACGGTGCGTTCGAGGACACCCGGTTCTTGATCCCTTCGGTGACAAATGCCTTGGCGGTGCGCGCCGCTTCCAGCGGTGTGGCACCCTTGGCGAGTTCCGCGGCGACTGCTGCGGCAAGGGTGCACCCTGCACCACTGACTGCGACATCACCCACCTTGGGGGCACTGAGGACTTCCAGGGTCTCGCCGTCGTAATAGACGTCGACGGCGTCGCTGCCTTCCAGCCGCACGCCGCCCTTCGCGAGCACGACGGCGCCACTCGCCGCATGGATGAGCCGCGCCGCTTCCTTGAGATCCTCCACGGATCGGATCTCGATCCCCGAGAGTGACTCCGCCTCGAAGTGGTTCGGGGTGACAAAGGTTGCAAGCGGCAGGATGTTGGCCTTGAGCGCCTGGTCCGTGTCCAGTGCGGCGCCGGGCTCCTGGCCCTTGCAGATCAGAACCGGGTCCAGCACAACGTTCTGCCACGCCTGTGCAGCGAGAGCGGTTGCGACGGTGTCGATGGTTGTCGGGGTACCGAGCATTCCAATCTTGACGGTACCGATCGTGTAGCAGGACTGGATGGCCTCAAGCTGATCGGCGATGACCTGCGCTTCAACCGGGACAAACCGGTGATTCCAGCTGTCCTTCGGGTCGAAGGAGACGATGCAGGTGAGCGCGGCAATCCCGTAGGTACCGAGTTCCTGGAACGTCTTCAAATCGACCTGCGCGCCGGCGCCTCCGGTGGCCTCAGAGCCGGCGATGGTCAGGGTGATTGCGGGTGCGTCAGTAGCCATTGCATCAGTGTGCCCGACGGTTCGGGGCTAGCGCCAACGGCTAGCGTGCCCTGCCCTCGGCCAGCAGGCTGATGGACTTGTTGATCCGGGCGGAGCGGGTCTCCGGTTTCTTTGCGCCTGCGATCTGCAGCGCGTGCCAGCTCTTGTTGCTGTAGGAGAGCGTGTACCAGAACGCTTTCGCCGCCGGATTCTGATCCAGTGCGGTCACAAAATCCTCGGGTAGGTCGACTTCCCGCGGGGCGGTGTCGAGCTCAACGTCGACGTCGTGAACTTCGCCGGCCTGGACTCCGGCTTCCTTGCGCCGGTCAGCGCTCACTCCAAACATGTAACGCCCACCCATGGATGCGATGGATGTGCGGAAGGCGAAGCCGTTGACGGTCGCCACGATCTTCGGATGTTTGCCGCCGCCCAGGGCCTCCACGACCGATTCCGGGACTTCGAAGCCCGCCGTGGTCTTGCCGGTCGATTCGAGTTCAGCG
The DNA here is from genome assembly GCF_054161285.1 of Arthrobacter sp. D2-10. NCBI lineage: Bacteria > Bacillati > Actinomycetota > Actinomycetes > Micrococcales > Micrococcaceae > Arthrobacter > Arthrobacter sp. D2-10. Next base: position 360,493 of record NZ_CP096431.1, read on the forward strand.
CGTAACTTCACGGGTGCCTCCAGAGTCGTGAACGGAATGATCGGCAGTGCTGCGAGTGAATTATTCCTTGAACGGTCTGACGGTCTCAATCAACTCACTGCACTGCGATCCGCCGCGATTGGGTGAACGACAGCCAACGGCAACCGGTCGCAGCGGAGCACGGACCGGTCCGAACCTGCGTACCAGTCTCCACGGGGCTGCACTGTGCGAGGAGTATCAGTATCCACCGAGGGCTCAGCCTGGTTCCCTCCTCCATCAGAAGGCGGGAACGTCGAGAAGGCATCGGGGGCGAGTAATGTTCCAGCAGCGACCTGTGGGTCAGCTGAGATCACAACCCTCCCGACATGATTGATGAGGGCCGCTGCAGGATCCAACTCCCGGAGGACAGGGAGCAGCAGTGGTTCGAGAGACTCGACGAATACATCCGCGCCGGCCACGCCCACACTGCGGCCTCTGACCGTAACCGGGACCGTCATGGTCATGGTGTACTCATCCGTGCAGAGGAAATCGACGTAGGGCCCGGTGACGTGTGGTTCCCCTTTCTCCATCGGAGTAGTGAACCATTCCCGGCGCACGTACGCGTCGGTGGCAGCGGCCACCGACGGCAACACCAGTGGTTCCAATGCCTCGCCCTGCCACCAGGCCATGTGCCAGACGGTGTCCGCAATCGCGGAGTTCGCGGCAACGAATCCGGCCCCAACTACCGGCCACCGGTGGCCGTTGACCAGTTCCGCCACCAGGGGCAGGGTCGCTGCATTGACAGCCTTCGCCCGCGGGGGTCTTCCCTGGTCCTCGAACAGGCTGGCCAGTTCCGGAACCCACCCGGAAACTTCAGCGAGAATGCCCCTGAAAAATCCGGACACCTGCTGGAGCGCTTCCGCCTGCGCCGCAACGGTCCCCGTGGATTCGAAGCTCATCCCGTCCTCCTCTGAGGTCTCCCTCGTTCCGACCCGGCCGGCGGCTCTGCCAACCGGGAATGTTCATCGATAAGTGCAACCAGCCCGGTGCGTATCTGGGCGATGACAGCCTCGCGAGCGGCCGCAGCATCCGCGGCTGCTATGGCATCGGCAATGCGCTCACATAACTTCACCATTGCCGTGTCGAAGTCCTTGTCCTCGTGCAATAAAGACATCAACGGGCCGAAGTCCTTGTGGAGGCGTCCGAACTCCCTGGTGAGGCGAGCCGACTGGCTCAGGGCAGCCAGTTCGAGAAGGAATTCACCGACGAGCGCGCCACCGCGGCCGGAACCGATCAGTGTGCGCCGCAGGACCTCGACGTCGTCCGGCCCTGCGGAATCGGCTGCAAGTTCAGCGGCCGTTGCCGCGATAGCACGGTAGTGGATGGCCAGGTCCCGGAGTTCGACCCGGCTCATCCGCCGCAACCGGTTGCGCACCAGTTCAGCGCGTCGTCCGGCTGGAGCGGTGATGAAGGTGCCGCCCTCCCGGCCGCGGCGGGTGGCAACCAGCCCGCGGGAGCGAAGAGCAACGAGGGCCTCGCGTGCTGTCACAGTGGCTACGCCCATCGCTGAAGCCAGTTCGGCTTCGCTGGGTAGGCGGTCGCCGTCGATGAGTACACCGGCCGCAATTCCTTCGACTATCCGGTCCTCCACCCGCTGAGCCTTGCCGACCTCACCTAACGGGGCGAAGACAGTCGCCAGCATGCGCTGACGCGGCGAGGAGTTCGGAGGCATGCATCCAATCCTTCCAGACTCGCTTGCCCGGGTTGCCTGTTCGGGTGAGGAATTCGTAACCGCGAATTTACCGCGTGTGATCCACTTTACATCTAACGTCTGGTTTCATATGTTTAACGCCGACGTAGCGCACATCACATCCTGCTTCCGAAAGGACCCCGCCGTGCAAGCCACAGCACCCGCCGCCGACATTGTCCAGGACCGCACGGGCACAGCGGATACCCCCGCCATCGTAATGCGGGACGTCGTCAAGACGTTCGGCGACTTCACAGCGGTGAAGGGGCTGGACCTGGACATCAGGCAGGGCGAGTTTTTCTCATTGCTCGGGCCGTCCGGCTCCGGCAAGACCACGGTCCTGCGTATGATCGCCGGTTTCGAGCTACCCACGTCGGGTGCTGTCAGGCTCGCAGGACATGACGTCACGCGCAAAGCGCCATTCGAGCGCAATGTGAACACCGTCTTTCAGGACTACGCGCTCTTTCCGCACCTGACCGTTGCCCAGAACGTGGAGTACGGTCTGAAGCTTCGCAAGACCCCACGGGCCGAGCGGCGGAGGCTGGTCACCGAGGCGCTTGAAATGATCCGGCTGCCCCAGGTGGCGGACAGGCTGCCCTCTCAGCTGTCGGGAGGGCAGCGTCAGCGGGTGGCTCTGGCTCGGGCGCTTGTCCTTCGTCCACAGGTGTTGTTGCTGGATGAACCGCTCGGTGCTCTCGACAAACAACTCCGTGAACAGATGCAGGTTGAGTTGAAGCAGATCCAGCGAAGCGTTGGAATCACCTTCGTCTTTGTCACCCACGACCAAGAAGAAGCGCTTACGCTGTCCGATCGGGTCGCCGTCTTCAATGACGGCATCGTCGAGCAGGTTGGATCCCCTGAAGACCTCTACGAACGGCCACGCAGCCGCTTTGTTGCATCCTTCCTGGGAAGCACCAACCTCGTCGAGGGTGAACTTGCCCGTCAGCTCACAGGGTCTCCAGCACTACTGAGCATCAGGCCCGAGCACATCCATATCCGACCTCTCGATGGCGCGCCTGTCGGGGACGACGTCTCCACTGTCGAAGCGGTGATCGAGGAGATCGTCTACACCGGACCCACCACACGATTTGTTGCACGGACCGACGCAGGGCAGACCCTCATTGTTCAGGAGCAGAACGATTCCCGCGCTTCGGGCGTCCACCGTGGAGACCGGGTCCGTCTTCAGTGGTCGTCCCGCTTCAACTACGCCGTCTAGACCTACACACAATCCCCAGTAACCCCGGTATCACCAAGGAAGGTACACCCCCATGAGAATTACCAAAGCCTTGCCCCTTGCGGCACTCGCCTCTCTCTCGCTGGTCCTCGCCGGTTGCGGCGGTTCAGCCCCTGCAACCTCGAGCGGAGGCGGCATCCAGGTCCCCGATATTCCAGCGGCGACTGAGGTGGGGGAGTCCGAGGGGGAGGTCAACATCGTCGCCTGGGCGGGTTTCGTTGAAGACGGCTCCACCAACCCCGACGCTGACTGGGTCACCGAGTTTGAGGAGCAGACGGGCTGCACGGTCAACCGCAAGGTCGGCGCCACCAGTGATGAGATGGTGCAACTGATGCGTACAGGCGAATACGACCTCGTCTCCGCTTCGGGCGATGCCTCCCTGAGGCTGATTGCAGGTGGCGATGTTGCCCCTATCAACACCGATCTGATCCCCAACTTCGGCAATATTGTTGACGGCCTGAAGGGCCAGATTTACGACACGCTCAACGGCAAGAGCTACGGGGTTCCGATCGGGCGCGGCGCAAACGTCTTGATGTACAACACGGAAGCTGTGCCGGAGGCGCCGGATTCGTGGGAAGCGACCTGGGACCCGAACAGCGAATACGCAGGTGAGGTGATGGCGTACGACTCCCCGATTTTCATCGCCGACGCGGCCGTCTACCTGATGGCTACACAGCCCGAGCTGGGAATCGAGAACCCCTACGCATTGGACCAGGACCAGTTGGCCGCAGCGGTCGAACTGCTGAAGGAGCAGAACGGAATCGCCGGCGAGTACTGGAATGACGCACTGAAGGCGGCCTCGTCCATTTCCTCCGGCACAGCTTCGCTGGGCACCGGATGGCAGGTGGTTGTGAACATCGCGCAGGCCGACGGCGGGAACGTCGAATCAGTGCTGCCGAAGGAAGGTGCCACAGGCTGGTCGGACACCTGGATGCTGTCCGCGAAGTCGAAGAACCCGAATTGCGCCTATCAGTGGATGGACTGGGCTTCCAGCGCCGAGGTGAACGCCAAGATCGCCCAGAACTTCGGCATGGCTCCAGCCAACGCTCTGGCGTGCGAGGGTTCCAAGGAAAACGAGGAGCACTGCGCTACGTTCCACGCCACTGACGAGGATTACTACAAGCAGGTCTGGATGTGGACCACTCCCGTAGAGCAGTGCGTCGATGGCCGCACCGACGTCACCTGCACCAACTACCAGGAATGGACCAAGGCGTGGACTGAGGTCAAGGGCTAAGGCCTCAAGCCCACTGCCTGTGTTCCACCAGGGAGGGGTACGGCGCGCGGCGGCTGCCGCCGTCGTACCCCTGCCGTGGAGGCACTGCAGCTCGACGCGGCAATCGCCAGCGTCATTCACCGCTTCGAACAAGCTCAGCACCCCTGAAGGAGGAACGACGGGCACGCCCGCCGGACATCGCCATGGCAGTACCAATCGTTGAGCCGGAAACCATACCCGGCAGCGGCCCTGAACCCGGCGGAAAACCCAGCGGGCGAGGTGATGGGATCTCCCGGCTCCTTCACGCCCGGCCCAAACTCAGGCTTACTGCGTTCCTTGCCCTGCCTCTCGCGTGGCTCGGCGTGCTCTATATCGGATCGTTGATCCTCCTGTTCATCACCGCCTTTTGGACCACCGACACATTCACATCGAAAGTGATTCCGGCTTTCACGCTCGAGAACTTCGTTGAGATTGTCACGGTGCCGGCGTACCAGTTGACTGCGCTGAGGACCGTCGGGATTGCACTCGCCGTAACCGTGCTTTGTGCCCTGCTGGCGCTGCCGCTTGGTCTCTACATGGCGAAAGTGGCATCACCGAGGATGCGCGCTGTCCTGGCAATCGGCATCACCTTGCCGCTCTGGGCGGGCTACCTGGTGAAAGTGTTCTCGTGGCGCATCACCTTCATGAACGGCGGTCCGCTCGACTGGGTATTGGCCCCCCTTGGCATCACGGGACCGGGATACGGTACTGCTGCTCTGGTGGTGACTCTGGCCTACCTCTGGTTCCCCTACATGGCCGTACCGGTTTATTCAGCATTCCGTCAGATCCCGGACAACCTGTTCGACGCTTCGTCCGACCTGGGCGCAAAAGGATGGGCGACTGTGCGAACGGTAGCCATCCCGCTTCTGAAGCCCGCGTTCATCGCAGGCTCTATCTTCACGTTCTCGCTGAGCTTGGGTGACTATATCGCCGCCCAGTTCGTCGGTGGAAAGACCCAGGTGATCGGCACAGTCATTGCGTCCAACATCAACCTGAACCCGCCGCTCGCTGCCGCGTTCGGCACAGTACCCATTGTGGTGGTTGTCCTGTACCTCTTCCTGGCCCGCAAGTCCGGCGCCCTCAAGCAGCTCTAGGAGCCGATTCATGAGACTCTCATCCTCCGCTAAGGTCACCTTGCGGATCTTCGCCGGTCTGGTCATGGCTGTCATCTACCTGCCGCTGATGCTGGTGGTCCTCAACTCTTTCAACGCAACCACCTCCGGAGCTTTCCCCATCACGGAGTTCACCACCGACTGGTGGAGTGCCGCCTTCCAGAATGAGGGCGTGCGTGAAGCTCTCTGGACCTCCCTGCGGGTAGCAGCAGCGGCAACGGTGATCGCGCTGGTATTGGGAACGATGATTGCCTTTGCGCTTTCCCGCTACGAGTTCTTCGGCAAGAACACCGTCAACCTGCTGGTGGTCCTGCCGATTGCACTGCCCGGCATCGTGACGGGCGTGGCGTTGAACAACACCTTCAAGACAGTGCTGGAACCGCTCGGGATAGGTCTTGGCCTCTTTTCCGTCATTGTGGGGCACGCGACGTTCTGCATCGTGATGGTGTTCAATAACGTGCAGGCACGGCTCGGCCGGATCAACAGGGGCCTCGAAGAAGCCGCCATGGATATGGGCGCCAACACCGTCAAAACCTTCTTCAGCGTGACCTTCCCCAGCTTCCGTTCGGCCTTTGTGGCGGGAGGCCTGCTCGCCTTCGCGCTCAGCTTCGATGAGATCGTCGTGACGACTTTCACTGCGCCGCCGGGTACAGAGACGCTACCCATCTGGATCTTCAACAACATGGCCCGCCCGAATCAGGCTCCCGTAGTCAACGTGATCGCGGCCGTGTTGATCCTTGTCTCAATGATTCCGGTGTACCTCAGCCAGCGCCTGACCGGCGACGACAAGAAATAGGCGTCGGGCTGAACGTACCCCAGTGAGTGTCGCCGGTGCCGCTGGGGCGCGCAGCCGGCCGCGCGCCGTCGTCGTGCTGGTTTACTGCTTTGTGTTCTTGATGAGCTGCACGACGTCGTCGACAATCTTCCGCACAACCGGCAAGCGGGACAGGATGACGAGCTTGGCGATCAACGGGGCGGCGTTGTCGATCAGACGGCGTGTGCGACGTTGGCCGGGGGAGCGGTCGTAGACCCAGAAAAGGGTGACGCCCATATAGACGAGCCAGAGGAGTTCGGGCAGGTCCGCGCGGATGGCAAGCGGAGGCTGCGGCCGGGCGGTATTGACCGCCTGGTTGAAGAGGGCAATGGACTTGGCCCGGGCTACGGAGGAATCGTCGCTGAAGGGACCCAGATTCGACGACGGCTGGATGGCCACGCCGATGAAGTTGAACCCGAAGTCGTGGTACGGACCCATGACGTCGATTCCGCTCTGCAGGATGGCGCGCAGGTGCTCGCCCAGGTTTTGCCCATCCCGCAGGAGCGGCAGGGACCTGGCACGATGCTCGTCCTGCAGGGAATGGTACAGAGCCTGCACCAGGTCGTTTTTGGATGAGAAGTAGTAGTAGGCGTTACCCGTCGAGACGCCCGCTTCCGCGGCGATCGCACGCATGGTGGTTCTGTCATAGCCCTGCTCCCTGAAGAGCCGCAACGCGGTGGCGACGAGCCGCTCCCTCGTGGCTTCGCTTTTCTTCTGCTGCACGGGTCTCCTTCTTGAACACGTTCAAAAGAGTCTAATCGAATTGAACGCGTTCAATTTCCGGCCCTTGTATCTGTAGTTCAGGGAGCCGGGGAGCATGGGACAATTGATGGCGCCCCGGGGCAGCCGGGTGACAGTGCTAATACAGCGGGCCGTTCAGGCTGCGCGAACCACTTCCAGAATGCGAACCCATGACTCAACTGCAGCAACATGCCCGCGCTCGTTACGCGACCCCAGGCAGCCCCATTTTCTCGATCATGCTGGCGGTGCTATCCGTCATCGTCATCCTTTCCAACATCGGCGCCTCGAAGGGCGTGCTGATCGGGCCGGTCGCCGGCGACTTCAGCATCATCACGGACGGCGGATTCTTCCTCTTCCCGCTCGCTTACATCCTCGGCGACGTCATCAGCGAGGTGTACGGCTTCAAGGCTGCGCGCCTCGGGATCATTGTCACGTTCGTACTGTCGGCGTTCGCTTCCCTTGCCTATGCGGTCATCATCGCGCTCCCGGGATTCGACGACGACTTCGGTCTGGCGAAACAGGAGGCGCTGGAGCTTGCACTCGGCCCGGTTCCGTTGATTGTGCTCGCGTCGCTGCTGGGCTTCCTGGTGGGGCAGACCCTGAACTCGTGGGTGCTGGTGCGCATGAAAGCCCGCTTCGGGGAACGCAGCGTGGTGGCGCGACTGCTGGCGTCGACGGGCGTCGGTGAGTTTGCCGACACACTTATCTTCTGCGCCATCGCCGCCTCGGTCATCGGCATCACGGACTTCCCGACGTTCCTGAATTACCTCTTTTTCGGCTTCCTCTACAAAACGCTGGTGGAGGTACTCCTGCTACCCGTGACCACTGCGGCGATTCGCTGGGTGAAGCGCCGGGAGCCGAGTTACGCCGCCTAACATTCGCAGAAGTGCCGATCCCGCGCAGGATCGTGGGACCTTTCCTACGATCCTGTGCTTAAGCGGCATTTCTGGTGCGCTTCCACCACACCTTCCGGATGCGCGCGCGGGTTGCCTCGGTGAAGAGATCGGACCATTCCAACCGGATGAAGATCCAGCCCTCCTCCATCAGGGCCTTCTCGCGACGGCGCTCCTGAAACAGCACGTCGGGAGTAGGAGCGTAATCGAAGTACTTGGTTTTGCCGTCAAACTCAAGGGCGATCTTTTGTTCGAGCCACGCAAAATCGAGCCTGTGCTCACCTAGCCGGGTGCGCACTACCACTTGCTGCTCCGGCATGGGTAAGGGCATCCCGGCAAGCAGATGGCAGGTGAGAGTCTCACCCGGGGACTCTGATAGCGGGCTACCGTTCTCTATAACCTTTCGGGCAACCTGCACGCCTTTGAAGCCCTTCTGGCGCTGCGCAACGTCATGCAGATCGTCCCGCTTCACACCGAGGCGAAGTGCATGGTCTGCGACGATGAGCCCCTGGCGGTAGGAGAGAACTCGGGCACAATCCACAACCGTACGCGCGAGTGAAGTGACGCGCAGTCCGTCAACCATGTCGACGTCCCGGGGTAGCAGGGGCGCTCGGTGTCGGACCACATCGCCAATGTGCTCACGGGATGAGCCGGCAAAAGGTCGGGTGATATGGACTTGCGCGTCCGCACGCCACAGGCTGAGACCGTGAATCCGCGCTGCAGAGGTGTGGCTGTACGTGGCTGGTCGTAAAGCGCGACGTGCATGATCATGCGCCGTGATCCTGAAGCGCGCTTTCTGTGTTTCGCTCAGCGAGTTCCAGTACCGGGCCGCAACGAAAGCATTGACCTGGATGCGGGCGAGAACGCCGTCTTCTATGAGTTTCGGGATGCGCCGACGGGAAACGCCCATCTCCTCCAGCTCACCGGTACGCCAGCAATTCGTGGACGCTTGCAGCCAGGAGTAGGCGTCTACTGTCATGGCAACAGCCTGACGGCTGACGGCGAGAGGCGGGGACGCCGTCGTCGTTATGTGGAAAAACTGGCGCTCCCTGGAGACAAAGGCGCCGGTTACGTGCAGGATCGCACGAACTTCACCGCCTCCGTGCACAAAACCGGCACTTTTGCGAGGAGGCGAGGGCGGGGTGGGGGGTGGGGGCCGGCCTACCTGGACGCGGCGTAGTACCGCCCCAGCACCTCCGCCTTCAGATCGAAGTAGGTCCCGTCCTCGATAGCGGCTCGGGCGTCGTCGACCATGCGGATGACGAACCGCTCGTTGTGGATCGAGATGAGCGTTGCCGAGACCATTTCCTTCGCCTTGAAGAGGTGGTGTATGTAGGCGCGGGTGTAGTGCGTGCAGGTGTAGCAATCACACCCCTCCATCAGGGGAGTGAAGTCACGCTTGAACCGGGCATTGGACAGGTTCCACCGGCCGTCGGGCGTATAGAACGCGGAGTTGCGGGCAACGCGGGTGGGGGAGACGCAGTCAAAAGTATCGGCCCCATTCTCGATACCGGTGAACAGGTCATCGGGTTCCGAGATGCCCAGGAGGTGTCGCGGCTTGTCTTCGGGCAGCTCGTCGGCGCACCACCCAAGAATCGTCCCCAAATTCTCCTTCTCCAGGGCACCGCCGACGCCGAACCCGTCGAAGTTCATCGCCCCTAGGTCACGGGAGGCCTTGCGCCGCAGGTCCTCATACTGGGCACCCTGAATCACACCGAACAACGCCTGGTACGGCTTGTCGGCGCGTTCGACGGTCAGCCGCTCGTGCTCAAGGATGCACCGCTCCGCCCACAACCGCGTGCGCTCCAGCGATTCCTCCTGGTAACCCCGGGAGTTCATCAGGGTGGTCAGCTCATCGAACGCGAACATGACGTCTGCTCCGAGCTGGTGCTGGACCTGCATCGAAATTTCGGGGGTGAACCGGTGGCGGTCGCCGTTGAGGTGGGAGACGAACCACACGCCGTCGTCGTCTATGTGAGCCAGGCGCTCCTTGCCCACTGCAACGCGGTCATCGTCACCGGCGTGTTCGGATGCGGCAGCCGAGTTCATCGTGATGACCTTCTTGAACCCGGACCCGAGGCTCATCACCTGGAAGCCGCCCGAATCCGTGAAGGTCGGCCCGTCCCAGTTCATGAACCTCCCCAGACCGCCTGCCTCGTCGAGGATGTCAGCTCCGGGTTGCAGGTAGAGGTGGTAGGCGTTGGCCAGCAGCGCCTGCGCGCCGGCTTCCTTCATGGACTCGGGCAGCACCGCCTTGACCGTGGCCTTGGTTCCGACGGCGATGAACGCGGGCGTCTGGATCTCGCCGTGCGGAGTGGAGATGGTCCCGGTCCGCCCGTGCAGGCCCTCACCGGCCTGGGTGGTTTCACTGAGGCGTTCACCGATGGAGAACGAAAAGTCTGTTTGTGGCACCCGCCCATCTTCTCAGCAATCGGTGGGGAGCTCCCGACGGATAGTCTGGAGTGCGGAGCAGGCGACCGAAAGGAACAAAAGTTCGTGCATGCGGTGACCGCATACTTCAGGGTGGGACCGGCCCAGAACGACCACCTCCCGGCCCTCCGGGTAGCCCTCGGTGTTGCTGTTCCGCTCGTCGTTCTCCTCCTGATCGACCGCATCGACCTTGCCGCTTTTGCCGTCTTTGGCGCATTCACCGGGATCTTCGGCCGCGGAGATCCTCACGGCATCAGGCTTCAGCACCAGAGCGGCGCCGGCGTGCTCCTCCTCACCGCGATCACTGCAGGCGTCCTGGTCGCAAAGTACGACGCCGGTCCCTGGGCTGTGGTTCTTGGTTCAGTCCTGGTGGGAGGACTGGGTTCTTTGGCGGCGGACCGGTGGGTGCTGCGGCCTCCCGGTCCCTTCTTCCCGGTCTTTGCCTTCGCCGGCTCAGCGTCCATCCCGAGCACCGCAACGATCCCCGAAGCGGTTGTCACTGCCGTCCTGAGCATCCTGTTGTCGTTGGCGATCGGCACCGCCGGTTGGCTCCTGCCCGGCGGCAGATCCGGATGGCCGGGACGCCGTTTCCGCCCGCGGTCGCCGTCCGGGCACCTGAGCGCCAACGCCGTCCGGTACGCTCTCGCCGCCGGTGTCGCCGGAGGCATAGCCACCCTGCTCGGCATCGGCCACAACTACTGGGCGATCCTGTCCGCCATTGTGCCGCTTGCCGCAGCGACCCGATCCACCCGTCTTCGGCGCGCGTTTGACCGGGTCTCCGGGACGGTGGGCGGCCTCGGTGTGACGGCTGTTCTACTCGCCGTGCCGCTCGTGCCGTGGCAACTGGTGCTTGTGCTGATCGTGCTGCAGTTCCTGACCGAGATGTTCGTGATCCGCCACTACAGCCTTGCGCTGGTCTTCATCACACCCTTGGCGCTGCTCATGAGTGAACTCGCTGCGCCGGTGGGTGACACGGGAAGTCTCCTCGCCGACCGGCTTGTGGAAACCGTGATCGGCGCGGCGGTGGGCGTGGTCGTCGTTCTGGTGATTCGCGATCCGAAGAAGGTCTAGTCCACCTTCGAGGTCTCCAGCGGGCCGGAGGACGGGTAGTGCTGCTGACGGAAGGAATCCCAGCTCTCCCAGGCCGAGTGCAGCGCGTGGGCTCCGAGGCCGTAAGTGGAAATCACGGCGAGACTGGATCGGCGTTCCAGCGACGGAGCGTCGGCCACGATCACCAGACCCTCGCCGTGATCCGCGTAGCCGGACACGGTCAGCCCGAGCTGATGATCGGTACGGAACCAGACCGAACCGGTCAGCTCGTGGCTGTTGGGGAGGTCGAGGGAATAGGAGTCGCCGGGTTGCTGCAGCTGCTCTGCGTTCAACTTCTCGATGATCGACTCACCGTCAGCAGGTTCGCCCGAGAAGAAGGCGGTGCGTCGGGTGCCCGAGGGGTGGCGTTCCAGGGCGAACCGCAGTTGCTGCAGGAACGTGATCCAGCCCTCGGTGATCTCGTCGGGTTCGGCCTCGACCCGTTCAATCGTGACCTCGACGCCGTCGCGCGCGGGTTTGATCCGGAAGGTGTCACCGCCGTCGACCGTCAGGGAAGTATGGTCCGGCCCCTCGACCACCGACGGCGCAAAGTAGATGGATCGGATTTCCTCATCCAGGGTATCGGCGTCCCACCCGTGCCATTGGCGCAGGAGCCGCGGTTCGCGGAGCATGAGCCAGACCTGACGAGCGTCCGCATTGATGTGCACGCTGAGCGGGTTAGCCCCCGCCGCCGGGGCGCCGCTGCCCGGATGCTGTTCGGTGCTGGACTGGGTGAGGGAGCCTGCCGAGTCGCTCATGCGCGACACTCTACTCCCGCAGCATCACCCTCACCAGCGGTTCACAGTTTGGCGGCGAGGGCCCTGATCGAGAGCAGTTCGTGGGCGATACGCCGGTCCAGCGCCTCAGCGCTCAACGTCTCAGATCCGCCGTGCGCCCGGAGGTACAGCAGCACCGATAGCCGCAGGCCTCGCCAGTCTTTCTCGGCCGCCGGATCATTCGCCGACCGCGCGATCTCCCGGTCGTACAGGTTCGGCTCGTTGAGCTGCCGCTGCCGCACCGCCGCCGCGAGCTTTGCCTTCAGCGGGTCGGTCTCTGCGTCGTCGGCGGTACGCAGTGCGGTGGAGTAGCCGGCGGCGCGGGAGGCATCGCCGTCGTTCTGGGTGAGGTGCGCTGCGAGCGCGAGGCAGCCTTCGATCAGGTTCCAGCGGCCGAAGTTCCCGTCGAACGGCTGGTCCGTCAGCACGTCGCAAACCTTCAGCGCGCTCACAGGATCCGACAGGTCTACGTAGAGGGTCATCGCGAGGTCGCGGATGTCCTGCAGGTTGCTGCCGGATTTGAAGTTGACTCCGCGTGTCAGCCGTTCAGCGAGTTCCTGTACACGCGGGCTCTCGGCATGGATCGCAGCAACATGGGCGACCAGTGCCTCCGGCGACCCCTCGTCCGTGACGATCTGCGCGAGTTCCTCGGGCGCCTCAACCTGCACTGTGGAGCCCGTGGCTATCCGCACCTTCTCCCCGGATTCGAGGATGGCCACCACCACTGCCGGGACACCGAAATCATCAAGCTCGACGGCGGTGTCCACCACTTCGCTGGTGCGCTCGCCTCCCGGCAGCAGGAGCTTGCGGCCGGCGGTCACTGCCTCGGCGGCAAGCGGCTGAATCCGCGCGTCCACGTCGCTGTCGATCATCGGAAGGTCCCACCTCGCTGCACCTGTTGCTCCCGACCCCGAAAGGAGCCGGTCTCTAAAGAACGGTAACGCCTTAGCGGCCCCAACCGGCGTAGGCGAGCGCCTGACGCAGCAGGCTGTCGCGGCCACCGGAGAATTCCGCGCTCACTGTAGGGCTCAGAGCTTCTTCGGGTGTAAGCCAGGTGAGTTCGAGGGCGTCCTGCCGCGGGTTGCACTCGCCGGTGACGGGGATCAGATAGGCCAGAGCGACGGCGTGCTGGCGGTCATCGGTCAGGCCGGTTTCGGAGGGCGAGGGGAAGTACTCGGCAATGGTGAAGGGCACGGGACACGGGGGCAGCTGGGGCAGGGCGAAGGGCCCCAAGTCCTTCTCGAGGTGCCGGAGGAGGGCTGCCCGGATGGTCTCGCGGTACATCACGCGGCCGGAGACGAAAGTGCGCACCATCTCGCCCTGCGCGCTGCCCTGGAGCAGCAGCCCCACCTCTGTGACGTATCCGAGCGCATCGCACCGCACCGGGATGGCCTCGACATAGACCATCGGCAGTCGGCGGCGTGCCTCGTAGAGGTCGTCCTCGTTGAGCCAGCCGGGGTTAGGGTCTGGTGTGCGCAGGTTCATACCTTCTGTTTTATAGCAGACCTGGCGCTTCTCGACCCTGACTCGCTGCACTTCGGCCATTGGCTGAATCAGGATTTCACTGTTCAGGGGGACTTTTCCGACCTGCACGCTCCAGTACCCTGAACGCATGGCCGCCGAACTGCCCGAACTCCTGCTGCCCGACCCGCAACAGTGGCGGGACTGGCTGGAAGAAAACCACGCGTCGTCGCCTGGGGTTTGGCTTGTCCTCCACAAGAAGGGCGGAAGTGTGACCACCCTGACCTGGGCCACCGCACTGGATGAGGCGCTGTGCTTCGGGTGGATTGACGGACAGGCCAAAAAGCGGGACGACGAGAGCAGCCTCCAGCGCTTCACCCCCCGCGGCCCGCGCAGCATGTGGTCACTTCGCAATGTGGGACACATCGAGCGGCTGGAAACAGAGGGCAAGATGCGCGACGCCGGTCGTGCCGCCGTCGAGAGCGCCAAGGCGGACGGGCGGTGGGAGCGGGCCTATGCCGGCCCGGCGACCGCCGTCGTGCCGGATGACCTTGCAGCGGCGATAGCTGCGGACCCGGATGCGCAGGCAATGTTCGACGTGCTCACGTCACAGAACCGGTTCGCGCTCATTTTCCGGCTTGGACAGCTCAAGACCGTCGCCGGGCGGGAGCGAAGGATCGCTGCGTTCGTCGAGATGCTGGCGAGGCATGAGGCACCCTATCCGCAGAAGCGGAAGCCCTGACTCAGGGGGCGGTCCTCCCGGCAGGGACGGGGTCCAGATCCTACTTCTCAGACCGCGCGCAGCAGCCGTGGACGCTTGCCCGCGATCGCGCTGCTGGCGCGCCGGTTCAATTCCTGAGCGAGTTCTTCCTTCCGGAATTCGGTCTCCATCTCGGGAAACCCCTGTGCGTACTCGGCGTCCAACTCGCGATGGACCTTGCTGTTGAGTACGTGGAGTGCGCAGTCGTCCAGCAGTCGCAGGTCTTCCGGGAACGGTTCAGTGGGATCGATTTTGCTGTTGTAGCTCATGGCTCTTGTCCTAAACGATTGTCCGGACGTCCATAGCCTGTTTTCTTGACGGGACGTCTCTTGTGTCCGTGTGGGGTCACCAATAAGCCGCTGACAGGCGGGAGGTGACGCTGGAGCTTGATAGGGCGCACCTGGAAGTGCGCAGTAACTGGTCCCTGCGGGGGATAACGCGATCGCGTGGCAGTGGACCCTGCTGGCTGAAGATCCGCTGGAGGTATCTGATCTGGACCGGCACGAGGCCTAAGAGCTGGCTCGTTGAACGGTCAAACAGTAGTGCTGATAACGCCGTACTGAGGAGTAACTGGTACCCCTCTCTGCTCACCGTACCGTAAAGGTGCCGAATTGGAACATCCCAGGGTGACGGTGCACGGGCTTCGGGGACTCTCGCGGGGCTGGATGCCGCGGGCCTGGGGCGCGTCGATGGGCTGGTCGGTCAGGACCCACCCGACTGAAGCCGGGCCTTAGTCCCGTGCGGGCAGCACGCACAGCTCGTTGCCCGACGGGTCGGCGTAGATGCGCCACGGCAGATCTCCCCAGTCCGGGTGAAGCTCACGGCCGCCGCGCTCCGCGATGCCTGCTGCTACTTCGTCGGGGTCTTCTCCGGCCTCGAGGCGAATGTCGAGGTGCAACCGGTTCTTCAGTTCGCCTTTCGGCGCCGGCTCGGGGCACAGCTCGAGCACAGGGCCTCGCAGCGAAGGGTGGCGGAGGGAGGGGTAAGCCCCGGCCACGAGGATCCATCCGGTCAACCAGGACCAGAATCCGGCGTCGCGCTCCGGGTCGGCTGAGTCCAGGGGCAGCGCAGCGATCGGCCCGCTGTTGGCGTACGCCGCCCGCTGCTCCATCACGCAGCAGGGGTTGCCCTCTGGATCGGATAGGACCACCGAGGGCACGTCACCTTGCCCGACATCGAGTGGATCGGCGCCCAATCGGAGCAACCGGTCCACCACCTCGGCCTGATGGGCGCCGCCCTCAAGGTCGAGATGGAGCCGGGGTTGGCGCGCTGGGGGTTCGGGAACTCGTGGGAAACAAAGGTCGAGTACGGGCCCGCCTGCGAGGGCAAGGCGGGTTTCAAAGATGTCGTCCTCGTCCGTTAGGCGCTCTCCACCGACCGCCGCCTCCCAGAATCGACCCAGCCGCTGCGGTTCAACTGCGTCGATGACGAGGTTCTCCAGATACATGGCTCACACCCTAGGCCAGTCCGGCCGAGTGTGCCCACGGATCCGGGTGTATTCAGCTCTCGCAGTCGGCGCAGAACTTGGCGCCGTTATCTTCTCTTGCAAGCTGGCTGCGGTGCCGTACCAGGAAACAAGACATGCAGGTGAATTCGTCCGCCTGTGCGGGAACAACGTGGATCTGTAGTTCCTCGTCGAGCATTGCGCCGGGCAGGTCGAAACCTTCTGCGGTATCGGCTTCATCGACGTCGATGACGGCTGTCTTTGCAGCTGAGCTACGCTCGGCTTTCAGCGCCTCGAGCGACTCGTTCGCCGGTTGATCTTCCTCGCGGACGCGGGGGGCGTCGTAGTCAGTAGCCATGTGGGGTGCTGCTCCTCCTTGTTGATGTGCTGAAACATCGTACAGGTCAGGGGCCCGCAGCGCATTGTCGCCTGTGATGAAGTTGCTCACTCACCTTTTGCGGATGAAGTACTCGGCCACCGCCAGGTTGATGGCCCAGGCGCCTCCCATCAGGACTGCCCGGGTAGTCACATCGGGCGGGCTAGAGAGGACTTCCGGCACGATGAGGATGAGTGCCTGGGTTCCCGCGCCGAGCGCGATCGCGTAGGCGCGGGTCATCCACGCCCCGTGCCCCGCGAAGTCACGCCGTGTGACCGCGCGGATGCCAAGGACAATGCTCGCCGTCATGGCAATTCCAAAGATGAGGCGAAAAACCAGCAGGAGCAGTCCGTCGCTGGGCGGCAGAGCGTA
Organism: Arthrobacter sp. D2-10; assembly: GCF_054161285.1. Taxonomy (NCBI): domain Bacteria; kingdom Bacillati; phylum Actinomycetota; class Actinomycetes; order Micrococcales; family Micrococcaceae; genus Arthrobacter; species Arthrobacter sp. D2-10. The sequence goes on from NZ_CP096431.1 coordinate 376,952, forward strand.
GAAGAGCGCCATCCACAGGCCGGAAAGCGCACTGAGCAGACCTGCAGGGATGAGGATCCGCCCGGCGATCCTGTGCCACTGTCGCCTGCCCCTCCGAAGGGAGGGGGCGAACTGGAATGCGCCGAGGAGCGAATAGACCACGACGGCGACGATGTGGATGACCACGGGAACGGGGGAATCGAAAAAGCGGGCGTTGCGGTCCGTGATCGGTGCGCCTCCCGTCAGTTCGCCAAGACGGACTGCTCCGGCGAGTACGGGAATCAGGCTCAAAAGGATCAATCCGGCGGGCACGAGCCACTCCCGTCTCCGCCTTGCTACAGGGCGGATTGCCGGGTGTACACCTTCGCTGACCGTTGCCATAGTTTGTCCTTCGGAGATGATGTAATCAGATAAAGGTGTACTGCGTACACCCGCGATCCCTTGACTGTAGGTGTACGCCGTACACTAGTCAATAGGCGTCCTGAGAGAGCGGAGAAACGATGAGCGGGGAGAAATCGCAGCCCTCACGGCTGCGGCTCAATCGTGAACGCGTTCTCCGGTCCGCAGTCGGGCTCGCTGACTCGTCCGGTGTGGAGTCACTGAGCATGCGGAAGCTGGCTGCTGAACTTTGCGTCGTGCCCATGGCCCTCTACAAGCACGTTGCCAACAAAGAAGAACTCCTCGATGGCATGGTGGACATCCTCATCGGCGAGATAGACCCGCCGCTCATCGGAGCGGAATGGAAAGACGCCGTTCGCCACCGCATTCTCTCGGCCAGGCGGATGCTTCAACGGCATCAATGGGCGCGTCGGGTGTTCGAAACCCGTACCACCAAGACACCGGGCGTCCTCGCCTACATGGATTCCTTCATCGGCATCTTCATCAGCGCCGGTTTCACGGTGGACCTCACCCACCACGTAATGCACGCGATCGGAAGCCGTATGTGGGGGTTCACCCAGGAACTATTCGAAGAACCCCCCAGCCATCCGGAGGAAGCCCCCGGAGAGATGGGCGAGGCGGAGTTGGCGATGCTCCAGGAGATGGCAAGGCGCTATCCCAACATCATGCGTGTCGCTACAGCTTCAGCTCACGAGCAGGACTCAGTGGTCGGAACCGGTTGTGATGACCAGTTTGAATTCGAGTTCGCTCTTGATCTGCTGTTGGACGGTATCGAAAGGCTGCATGCCCGGGTCTGGTCATCGCGTCCGGCGGCCCCGCGCTGAGCCGGGCGGAGGAGGACGGTCAGCTGGCGGGGTCGTACTGGAACGCTCGAACCTCCTGCGCGCAACGGCAGGCAACCGCAATCTTCGCGGCCCATTCCAGCGCTTCCTCCCGGGTCGGCACTTCCAGCACGGTGTACCCGCCTTCGAGATGCTTCGTCTCTGGGTAGGTAGCCTCAATCACGGTCCCCGTGCCGTCCACCATTACAGGCGGCACGCTCTCATCGATGCCGCCGCCAAAAACCCAGACGCCGGCATCTTTGGCCTCCTGCACGACGGCGTGCGCCGCGTCCGAAACGGACTGCAGGTCCTCTTGAGGAAATCTCATGGCGCTGCTCGGGAACGAGATCAGATACTTTGTCACGTCTACTCCTTCGTCGTCATACCGGGACCGACTGTAGCCCTGCAGACCCAGGCCCGCCAGAGATTCGAAACGCTGATTCCGGCACAGCCGTCCATGACGACGGGTTGTCAGTCGCCATATACTCCGAACATGCCAATCAAGTACCTTGACCGAAGCGTTCACGCCGAGCAACCCGTTCCCGAGCACGCCGGGAGCGACCAGTGAGCGGCGGTCTCGTCGCCCTGCTGGACGACGTTGCAGCCCTGGCACGCATAGCGGCCGCATCGGTCGACGACGTCGCTGCCGGAGCAGCGAGGGCCGGGGTCAAGGCCGCCGGCGTCGTGATCGACGATGCCGCCGTGACTCCGCAGTACGTATCCGGCGCGGACCCGTCCCGTGAACTACCGATGATCAAGAGGATCTTCTGGGGCTCGCTGCGAAACAAACTGTTGGTCATCCTGCCGGCACTGCTGCTCATCAGCGCCTTTATCCCATGGATAATCCCCTTCATCCTCATGCTGGGCGGCACCTATCTCTGTTACGAAGGCGCTGAGAAGGTCTGGCACAAGCTGCGCGGCCACCACGACGACGAAAAGGCGCCGGCCGTCGAACGGGGGCCGGACGCCGAGGCCAAGGTCATCAAGGGTGCCATCACCACCGACTTCATCCTGTCCTGCGAGATCATGGTCATCTCGATGAACGAGGTTGCCACTGAGTCAATCTGGTCCCGGGCGCTCATCCTTGTCGTCGTCGCCATTGCCATTACCGTCCTCGTGTACGGAGCCGTTGGCCTCATTGTGAAGATGGACGACATCGGACTCCACCTGACCACCAAGGACTCCGCGGGCTCCAAGCGCTTCGGCGAACTGCTGGTGAAGGGGATGCCGGCTGTGCTGACCGCGATCACCCTCGTGGGAACGATCGCCATGCTCTGGGTTGGCGGACACATTATGGTGCAGGGCGCTCATGACCTGGGCTGGCACCTGCCGTATGACCTGATCCATGGCCTCGAGGAGCCGTTTGCCGGGATCGCCGTGGTGGGCGGCTTGCTGGCCTGGCTCGTCAACACCCTGTGCTCAGCCATCGTCGGACTCGCCTGGGGTCTCCTGGTCATGGCGATCGTGCATCCGCTGCTCAAAGCGTTGCCGTTCGGGAAGAAGAAGGGCGGGCACACGGAGGGCGATGTCCGCGCCGCAATCGCCGGCCACCGGTCAAAACATCACGAAGAGAAAAGTTAACGCCCCCTTCAAGTCCGGGCCCGCAACTGCTCGCGGTGATGCCCCTCTTCGCTGCACAATTGAACATGGCAGTCAGGGGGACCCGGACGACGGGCAAATGGATTGGCCGCATGGCCCTGATTCTGCTTGTGATCAACGCTCTCGCTACGTCGGCCGTCTTCTTTCTGGTCGAAGACGGCGTCGACACCGGGTTCGGGGTCCTCTTCTTCGTCCTCTACGTCACACTTCCCCTGGCTGCAGTGTCACTCATCCTCAGCGTGCTGGGAGTCTTCCGCCAGAGCGGATTGGTGCCCTCGGTGATCACCATGGGTCTGATCGCCGCAGGGCTGGCCTTCGGCGTGTACGGATTCGTCGGCACCCAGCTCTTCTGAGCTGCAGGAAAAAGAACCTTAGCTGCGGGAAAGGAACGCGGAACCTCAGCGAATCGCGGCGTACCAGATTAGCAGCATCGTCACCAAGAACCCTGTCACGTAGTTGAGCCAGAGAAACCGTTTCCACCCGCGGTGGGCGAGTTCGGCGTCGTCGTCATCCAGGGACGCAAACGGAACAATGTTGATCACGTACGGCAGCACCAGGAACGAGGCGAGCGGTCCCGGCCACGGGGTGAAGAGCATGAGCGCCCCTCCCACCAGATAGGCGGCAATCGCGAACCTGACGGTCGCGCGCCCTCCGGTGACGGTGGCAATCGAAGCGATGCCGCCGGTGCGATCCGCGACGACATCCTGCACGGCACCAAACCCCTGACTGGCGACGCCCCAGAGGAAGAACGAGCCGATCAGCGCCCACAAGGCAGGCGTGAATTCTGCCTGCGCCAGGACCAGTCCGTATACCGCCGGGCTGACGAAGTGCGTGCTCGAGGTGATGGAGTCAAGGAACGGGCGTTCCTTGAAGCGGAGCCCGGGCGCGCTGTAGGCGATGACCGCGAAGACGCTGACGGCAAGCACCAGCCAGGACAAGGGTCCGCCGAGCAGCACGAGGATCGCGAGGAACGGGACGTTGGTGGCGATCGCTGCGCGGAGCGTGATGGTGTGCATGGTCCTGTCAAGGACAGCACCCTCGACGCCCCCCTTGCGCGGGTTCCGCAGGTCCGACTCGTAGTCGAACACATCGTTGATTCCATACATCGCCAGGTTGTACGGGATCAGGAAGTACACGGTGCCGATGATCCAGGCGAGGTCGATCTGCCCGGCGGTGAGCAGGTATGCCGCCGCGAACGGGAATGCGGTGTTCACCCAGGACAGCGGGCGCGAGGACACCAGGAGGGTTTTGATGGTCTTCACAGCTGCCGCTTCCGTTTGCGCTCGCCAAGAATTGTCCACAGCGCGGGGAGGAGAAGGACCGCCGCCACGGGGTAGGCGAAGTCCTCCAGCGGGGCCAACCCGATGAAGACCCCCGAGATCAGCTCCGGCGCGTAGCTGAAGAGCCCCACCGCTATCATCAGGCTGTCGAAAACAGCGGTCAGGACAAGAACGACGACGGCGGCGCCGCCCGCCGCTGCCAGCGCTACCGTACGACGGCGTCCCTTGAGCAGGAGAGCGCCGGCGGCTCCGACCATGAGGGCGGGGAGGAGGAAGACTGCGTTGAGTGTCCAGTACGTCATGGACGTCCCCCCGCATCGCCGGTGCGCTCGCTGAGGCCACGACGCCGGATGGCCTCATCGAGGGCGCGGCGGAACATGAGGAAGAGGTTCATCACGAGGTAACTGAGGAAGGTGAGGAACACGACCTCCTCGAGCGGCAGCTCCGGGGCCAGGTTGACGCCCAGCATCACCTCGGTCTGGCCCCGGTAGAAGATGCCCAGTCCGATTCCTGCGAGGTCCCAGGCCAGGAAGAAGAGCACACCGGCGGCAAGCACGGCGGCGGCGCGGCCGGCGTCGTGCCAGAAAAACAGACGCAGGCGCTGGTCGAGAAGCATCATGCAGCCCAGTGAGGCCAGGAGGAAGAGCAGATAGACCGCCCCCATCACGCGACCGTGTTCTCGCGGACCAGGCCGGGACGGAGGGGCACGGGCAGGGGGCCGGTGCTCACGTCCCTGCGCAGGCGCTTGATCACGAGTTCGGCACTGATCAGGCACATCGGGATCCCGATGCCCGGAATGGTCGAACCGCCCGCATAGTACAGGCCCTGAACCTTGCGGCTGATGTTGCCGGCGCGGAAGAACGCGCTCTGCTGCAACGTATGCGCCGGTCCCAGCGAGGTGCCCTTCCACGAGTGGTAATCACGTTGGAAGTCGGCGGGCCCGTAGCTACGCCGCAGGACAATGCGTTCGGCAAGGTCGGGAATTCCGGCCCATTGGCTGAGCTGGGTGATGACGGCGTCCGCGACGCGCTCCACACGCTCGCTGCCGCTGCCTCCAAGGCCCGGATCAGCAGGGATCGGCACGAGCACGAATATGTTCTCGTGGCCCTCGGGCGCCACGTCAGGATCCGTGGCGCTGGGCTTGCACACGTACATCGACGCCGGCGAGGGCACAAATGGGGTCCGGCCGAAAATAGCCCGGAAGTTCTCCTCCCAGTCCGCGGTGAAAAGCAGCGTGTGGTGTTCCAGTTGCGGCAGTTCGCCGCGAACACCCAGGTACAGCAGGAGCGCGCTCGGCCCGGCAGTGCTGCGGGACCAGTAGCGTTCGGGGTAGGTCTGCAGGTGCCTGGGCAACAGTGCGGTTTCGGTGTGGTGCAGGTCCGCAGCGGAGACGACGACGTCGGCCGCCGCAGTGGATTCGCTCCCATTGGACCGGTAGCGGACACCGCGTACCGCAGCCGGGCGTTTCCGTGATCCTGTCGGTGCGGTTTCGATGCCCAGGACCTCGGCCCCCGTGCGGATGGTGACGCCTGCATCCTGCGCAAGGCGCTCGATAGCGTCTACCAGCCGGGCGAATCCACCCATCGGGTAGAGCACACCGTCGTCGAGGTCCAGGTGGCTCATCAGGTGGTACATACTCGGCGCCGTGAAGGGCGAGGTCCCGAGGAACACCGCCGGGTACTCCAGAATCTGCTGCAGCCGCGGGTCCGAGACGTAGCGGCTGGCGTAGCGGTGCAGGGGCTCGAGGAGCAGTCCACCGAGGCGCGGCAGGCGGCCGAGGACATCGGGGGTCAGCAGAGACGTGAACGACTCGAACGTGGCGTAGAGGAACCGTCGGGTGGCCATCGTGTAAGTGTCGGCCGCGGAGTCGAGGTACTGCTCCAGCTTTGCACCGGCTCCGGGCTCAAGCTTCTCGAACAGCTCCACCACACGGCGCCGCTCGGCGGGAACATCGACCGGATCACTGAAGCCTTCGGACAGAAGGCGGTACCCCGGGTCGAGTTTCACCAGGTCCAACTGCTCATCCGCCGACGTACCCAGCAACCGGAAGTAGTGGTCGATGACTTCAGGCATCAGGTACCAGGAGGGACCGGCGTCGAACCGGAATCCGTCCTCGCTGAAGGAGTGGGCACGCCCGCCTACGGCGTCCTGCTTCTCGAGCACCGTCACGGAGTGGCCCTCGGTGGCCAGCAGCGCCGCGGTTGCCAGGCCGCTGATGCCGCCCCCGATGATGACGACGGTCCGTCCTGAGGGAATGCGTGCTTTCACTGCGCCTCGACCCGGTTTTGGTGGGTGCCCGTCGGTTCCAGGCCGCGCCGGCCGGCAAGCACGCCGGCCGCGATCCGCAGCTTCACCGTGTTGGGAACGCTGATGCGCGTACGGATCAGTTCCGAAGCGGGCGTCGCACGGATCCTGTCTGCCAGTTCGGCGAACAGTTCCTGGGCCAGCGCAACGGCCCTGCGGCTCGAAGGCGGGAGCCCCCGCAGCACTACCCGGGATTCGTGCAGGTCGTTCTCGATGTCCTTGAGCAGCCGCAGCTTGGCGGCCTCGTCGAAGCTGGCGGGAGAGACCTCCGGAAAGTAGCTGCGGCCCAGGGATGAGAAGTCCTCGGCAAGGTCCCGAAGGAAGTTGACCTTCTGGAATGCTGCCCCCAGGTGACGGGCGCCGCGTTCCAGCCGCGCTGTTTCAGCGGCACTCACGGGGTGACCGTGGAGGAAGCACTTCAGGCACATGAGTCCCACGACTTCGGCCGAACCGTAGACGTACTCCGTGAAGGACTGCGGCGTGTGTTCCGTCCGGTCGAGGTCGGCACGCATGGAGGAAAAGAACGGCCGGGTCAGGTCGGTGCCGATCCCGGTGCGCCGGGCCGTGTCCGCGAAGGCATGGATCACGAGGTTGGTGCTGTACCCGCTGACCAGGGCACGCTCGGTTTCCCGCTCGAACTCGTCGAGCTGCCGCCGGGACTCGACAGGTTCAAGTCCTGCGGCGGAGGTGACGCCGTCGACGATTTCATCGGCCACCCGCACCAGCGCATAGACGGACTCGACCTGCCGGCGGACCCCCGGCTCGAACAACCGTGACGCGAGCCCGAAGGACGTGGAGTAGGAGCGCAGCACCACCGCAGACGCTTTCAGAGCCGCATCGGTGTAGTCAGCCAGCGCGTCGCGATCCCGGCTCATACGCGCACCCGATCGATGACGACGTCGGACAGGGGCGCCAGACCGTTCCGGAGCCCTTCCGGCACCGAGGGGTCCAGGAGTGCCTGCAGCGCGCGGTCGGTGAGGTCGGCAGCCAGCTGCAAGGACCGGTCCCGGGCGCCGGACTCGATCAGCAGTTCCCGGGCTTCCGCTGCTCCGGCGGCAGAGAGATCCGGGGTGGACAGGAGAACGGCAATCCGCGGCCACTGCGGCTGCTCGGCGGCGTAGGAGGTCAGCGCCGTGCGCTTGCCCTCCCTCAGATCGCCCCAGCCCACCTTCCCGGTGCGGGTCTCATCACCAAAGACCCCGATCAGGTCATCTGCCACCTGGTAGGCCGTGCCGATGCAGCGCCCGAACTCCCCGAGCGTATTCACCAGCCGGTCCTCTGCGCCCGCGAGCACGGCGCCCGCCTGCAGCGGCGCTTCGAAGGAGTAGACCGCCGTTTTCAGCCGTGCCATGTCGAGCACTTCATCGACGGGTTGCGGCGTGGGGTCGAGGGGAGCGAGCACATCGAGTAGTTCGCCGGCAGCGGACGCAAAGATTGCTTCGTCGAGAAGATCGCCCAACTTGCGCCGGGTGACAGGGTCGGTGTCGATCTCGCCCAGGAGACGGTAGGCGTTGCACAGGGCCAGGTCGCCGGCGATGACGCCGACCGAGAGCCCCGCGTGTTCAGCTCTCGCCGGCGGGTTTCCCTGCGCGGCGGCACGGTTGCGGTACACACCCGATACGTTCGGAACGCCGCGGCGGGCGAAATCCCGGTCCACGACGTCGTCGTGCACGATCAGCGCGGTGTGAAGGAGTTCGAACGAGGCGGCGACCGTTGCCGCCGTCGTCAGGTCGGTGCCGCCGAGCAGGCTGTAAACGGCCAGAACCAGGCGGGGGCGGAACCGCTTCCCGCCCGTGGTGCCGGCTTCGAGGTGCTCCCACATCGTGCGGTAATCGGGGTGCATGCCTTCCGCCCGGTTCTTCGCCCGGTCGAAGAAGGCCGCCAGGACATCGTTCACCAGCTGGCTGTCGACAGAACCAGCCAGTGTGGTCTCCTTGTCCATAGGTAAAGTAAACACGCGCGAACACTTGGAGGGAAATGAACCGCACGGAAGAGCTTGTGGTCCTGGCGGACGACGACGGAACCCCCGTCGGCACCGAGGACAAGGCAACGGTTCATACCACCGCAACCCCGCTTCATCTCGCGTTTTCAACGCACGTCTACGACGACGACGGCCGCATCCTCATCACCCGTAGGGCCCTCAGCAAGCGGACCTGGCCGGGTGTCTGGACCAACTCGTTCTGCGGGCATCCAGGGCCGCATGAAGCCACCGAGGACGCCGTGGTGCGGCGCGCCGAGCACGAACTGGGCCTTCGACTGGACTCCGTGGAACTCCGTTTGCCCGACTTCCGCTACCGGGCGGTCGACGCATCGGGCGTGGTCGAGAACGAGATCTGCCCGGTCTACACCGCCCGCGCGGTGTCCCCGGTGGATCCCCGCGAAGACGAGGTCATGGAGTGGCAGTGGGCCGACCCACTGGAGCTCACCACCGCCGTCGCCGCCGCACCCTGGGCGTTCAGTCCGTGGCTGACCCTGCAGCTGCCGCTGCTCTACCCCGAACGGTTCTCCTCACCCGCCGAGTGACGCCCGACGACGGCGCTCCCGAACCTCGGCCAAAGTCCAGCGCCAGCGGTCCCACGGCGGGGCCGTGCGCCAATGCAGCGCCAGAGTGTGCACAGCGCGCGTGAAACGCAGCCAGCCCTTACGACCGCCGGCGAGCGCACGCGCGGAGATTCCCACTTGCAGTGACCTGTCGTACACCGTGCGCCGGCCGGGCTTGAGCGCGAAGCCGAAGTCGACGTCGTCGTGCACGTTCGGATCGTGCCGGTGGACGCGCTCGCGGACCGAAAGCCAGTCGGAGCGGCGGAAAGCGCAATTGGAACCGAAGGGCGGCCAATGGCCGATGGCCAGCCCCATCGACACGAAGTAGCCCTGCATGTAGGCGATGGCGGCAACGCGTGCGCGAAGCGGGCTGGTGTCGTAGAAGACCCCCGGGCCGGTGAGCACCGCGAGATCCGGTTCGGCGTCGAAGCGAGCGGAGATACGTTGCAGCCAGTCCGCCGGCGGGATGGTATCCGCGTCGCAGCGCACGATGACGTCACCGGAGGCGGCGTCGTACCCGGTGGAGGCAGCTGCGGCGATCCCAGGAATGGACTCATGCACAACGGCGGCACCATGACCGGCGGCCACCGCCGCGCTGGTGTCTGTGGAGTTGTTGTCGACCACGATCACCTCGAGCGGCGCCAGTGTCTGCCCGGCGAGGGCCTCAAGGCAACGGGCCAGCGGTCCGGCGTCGTCTTTGCACGGGATGACCACTGACAGGGACGGCATGACCCCGATCCTAGCCGTGCACGTAGGCTGGAATCATGATCGCCGACCTGATCCGCCGGCCGGCCACGCATGCCGAAGTGGCAGCGGACGGCGTACGGGCCGTAGCCGTGCTCAGCACTATTGCCATGGTCTTCTGGTGGGGTCCGGTGGACTTCTGGGTCTTCTTCCTCGCGCTTGGCGGTCTCACGCTGTCGCGTTATGCCCGTCCGCACCCGGTGTTTGACGCCGTCTACGGGTGCGCACTGATTTTCGCCTGCTGGAGCAGCGTCCTGAACCTCTACGAGGTGATCTCCTGGTGGGACCTGTTGGTGCACTGCGTCTGCACCGGTCCCGTCGCCGGAATGGCCTATGTACTCGCCACGCACATCGGGCTGCTGCCGGCCGCGGGTAACTCTCGACGCGACCGCGCCGGCGTCGTTCTTCAGGTGGTGCTGCTCGGTATGGCGCTCAGCGTGCTGTGGGAGTTCGCGGAATGGGCCGGCGACGCGTGGGTGACTGATGGTATTCACGTCACCTATCCGGACACCATGGGCGACCTCGCCATTGCCACCCTCGGCTCGTTGGCCGCCGGGCTCCTCCTCGCTCGGCTGAAGAAGAAGGCGCCGAAGGACTCTTACGTCTGAGGTTCAGAGCGAAGGCCCATCCGCATCGGGGTTCCCGATGTCCGCCACCCGGCAGGCAGCCTCGAAGATCATCCACGCCTGCAGTTGCGTCGACAGTTCCACCGTTCCTGCGCCGGCGGATTCGCCCGGTCCAGCAGGAAAAACCCAAACAGTACGACGGCGCTGCCCGCCGGCTTCCCGCTCGCCGCGTCCCGCCCACAGGGCGCGCGCCGTCGTCGTGATGACGGTTCTCGCGAGCGTGCGCGTGAGCTCCGGCAGCGCGGGTGATTCCGCCGCGAGGCCGAGGTAGCGGATGAGGATTCCGGTGAAGAGGCCGCCGTCGCCGCCGCCGTGGGTGCGCAGGGCGCCCGTCGGCAGCACGAGGTGCTTCGCTACAGCCAGAACGAGGTCGGATGCCCGCTGCAGGCTTGTGGGGTCTCCGAGCGCCAGAAGTGCGCCGAGGACCGGCCCCTGATTGTAGGTGTAGACGTCGGTCACCATGCGTTCGCCGGGCATGCGGATCCCGTCGAGGAGCAGACCGGTCGAGGGGTCCTGGAGCCGCGCGAAAAGCCAGTCGACCAGGCGCTCCGCCTCCTTCGTCCGCCCGACCCTGGCGAAATGCAGGGCCGCCGGCGCTGTGGCCGGCGTGTTCTTGAAGTCGCGGGACATGTTCCAGAAGAGGCCGCCGCCAAGGTCCGGAGTATGGGCGGAGGCCAGGACGGGGGTAAGGCTGCCGGGCGGGCGAGTGCCTGCGATGTCAGCCGAGCGCCAGGCTGCGAGGGCCAGCCAAGCCATGTCGTCGTAGTAGCGATTGGTCCAGCGACCGCCGTTGCGCAGTCGGATGGTGCGCAGAAGGCGCCGCGCGCGCAAGCGGTGGGCGGCGCCGTCGTCGGTGTTCCCGGTTGCGCCTCCGGACCGCGCCTCGCGTTCCGCGGCATCGAGCAGGCAGTCGAGGTAGTGCGCCTGCCACCAGTAGTGCCACGGCACCTTCGGCCGGGCGGGAAGGGTGACCCGCGCGAGGTGCGTGCCGGGCAGGCCGTACAGCCTGTGGCCGAAGGCTGCGGGTATCGAGGAGGAGGCGGCGGCTGCGGCCTCGCCGAAGGTGCTGGAGGGCTCTCGGGTGGGCATAGAGACACCCTAGACCGCGCCGTCGTGCCCGTCTTTGAGCACTATGCACAGTGGCGGACACGGCGGATGAGTCAGTGCGCTGCATCACAGTAGGCTCGGGAGGAAGCGGTTTAGCCTCGCTCACTCACGACGCAAAGGAGATGTCATGGACTGTGCAGGAACGGTGGCGCTGGTGACCGGGGGTGCGTCCGGGCTCGGCCGGGCAACCGCCCAGCGACTGCACGACGACGGCGCGGCGGTCGTGATCCTCGATCTGCCGCATTCGGACGGAGCCGGTTTCGCGGAGTCGCTGGGGGAGCGCGCCCGCTTCGTGCCGGCGGACGTGACGAGCGAGGAGGAGGTCCAGGCCGCTGTCGACGCGGCGTCAGAGCTCGGGCCGCTGCGCATCGTCGTGAACTGCGCGGGGGTGGCTACTCCCGGAAAGGTGCTGGGCAGGGAGGGCGTGTTGCCGCTCGAGCAGTTCAGCAAGGTCATCAACATCAACCTCATCGGTACCTTCAACGTGCTGCGGCTGGCAGCGGCGGCCATGGCGGCCACCGATCCGGTTCAGACTGAGACGGGGACCAGCGAGCGCGGGGTCATCATCAACACGGCCTCTGTCGCTGCCTTCGACGGGCAGATCGGGCAACCCGCGTACTCCGCATCGAAGGGGGCAGTGGCGGCCATGACCCTGCCGATCGCGCGGGAACTGGCGCGTTCCTTCATCCGCGTCATGACCATCGCTCCGGGCATCTTCGAGACGCCCATGATGGCCGGGCTGCCGCAGGAAGCCCAGGAATCCCTTGGGAAGCAGGTTCCGCACCCGTCCAGGCTCGGCAAGGCCACCGAATACGCTGCGCTGGTTGCACACATCGTGGAGAACCAGATGCTCAACGGTGAAACCATCCGGCTCGACGGTGCCATCCGCATGGCACCCAAATAGACCATCCCTTCGACTGCTATGCCCCGAAAGGACAGCTCAATGGAGAGCGGCCTCCCCAGCGCAGACTTCTACGGCTTTGAGTCCCTGCTCAGCAATGTCGAACGGGCGAAGCTCCGGGACGTCCGCGACTTCCTGGCCAAGGAGGTTGCCCCGTACGCAACCGACTGGTGGAACAGGGCCGAGTTCCCACTGGAGGTGCTCCCGAAACTCGCCTCCCTCAACCTGAGCACCCCGGTGCAGCAGGGGTACAGCTACCTCTTCAGCGGTATGGTCATTGCCGAGCTGACCCGCGCCGATACCTCGCTGGCAACGTTCTTCATGGTGCACCACGACCTCTTTGTGGAGGCGCTGCACGAATTCGGCACGGAGGAGCAGAAATCCCGGCTGCTGGATGACGCCATGGATCTCACGATCACGGGCGCGTTCGCGCTCACGGAGCCCCTTCACGGTTCCGATGTGGCCGGCGGCATGGCCACCACGGCCACCCGTGACGGTGACACCTGGATCCTGAACGGTGCAAAGCGCTGGATCGGCAACGGCACTTTCTGCGACTACATGCTGCTGTGGGCCCGCGATACTGCGGACGGAGCCGTGCGGGGCTTCATTCTGGATGCGACCCTTCCCGGGGTGACACGGACGGCGATCGAGAACAAGATCGCGCTGCGCACCGTCCAGAACGCCGACATCCTCCTGGACAACGTGCGGGTGTCCGAAACTGACCGTTTCGCGGGGATCAACAGTTTCACCGATACCAAACACCTGCTGCGCGGTTCGAGGATACTGGTGGGCTGGCAAGCGGTGGGGCAGCAGTTGGCGGCGTTCGACGCGGCCCGGGCGTACGCCGTCGAGCGCCAGCAGTTCGGGCGTCCACTGGCAGGCTTCCAGCTCATCCAGCAGCAGCTGGTGCGAATGCTCGGGAACACCACGGCGAGCCTTGGCATGATGGCGCGCGTGGCGCAGCTGCAGCAGGACGAGCACCTGGGACCGCAGGGGCTTCCGCACAGCGGAGCCGACATGGCGCAGGCTGCGCTCGCCAAGTCCTACACCTCCTCGTTGATGCGGGAAACAGTGGCTTTGGGCCGATCGATCTTCGGCGGCAACGGGATCGTGACTGACTTCGGGATGGCGAAAATTTTCGCCGATGCCGAAGCCATCTTCACCTACGAAGGTTCCTTTGAAATCAACACACTGATTGTCGGGCGGGCGGTCACGGGAGTCTCGGCCATTCTTTGAATGCCTGGGTTGCGGTTGCCGCGGCGGACCATTTCACACCACAGTGGAGTATGAATACCGATGCATCCCTCCCGATGCTTACTGTGCGGGAGACCGCGGCGGTCCTGACGAACGTCTTCGCGCCGAATATTGCAAAAGGCCCGATCATCAGGCGGCCAAAGGTGCTCGCGTTCAGCGAAAAGCTGCGGCTGGATGAACGGGCTGTTGCCACGGTGAAAGCGCTGTCTGAGAAATACCCGCAGTCCCCAGTGCTCCTCCGGTTGCCGCTGCGTCGCCAGGCGATTGTGCTCGAGCCGCGGGACGTCCACCGTATCCTGGCCGAGAGCCCTGACCCGTTCGCCACTGACAGCAGCGAAAAGAAGGCTGCCCTGGCGCACTTTCAGCCGCGGAACTCACTTGTCTCCCATGGGGCGGAGCGAAGTGTGCGACGTGCGCTGCAGGACCAGGTGCTCGACAGCGCCAGCCCCGTCCACCACCTTGCGGAACCATTCCTTCGAGTCGTGGCCGAAGAGGCCGAAGACCTACTGGCCGCATCGAGGGCGACAGGGGTTCTGGCCTGGGACGAGTTCATCCGCAGCTGGTACCGAATGGTGAGGCGGATCGTCTTCGGCGACGCCGCGGCCGACGATCACGAGTTGACGGATATGCTCCAGCAGCTGCGCGCCGACGCCAACTGGGCGTTCCTCAAGCCCCGAAGGAGGAAGCTTCGCGCTGAGTTTCTTGCCGCCGTCGAACGCCGGATGCAGTCGGCACCTCCGGGCAGCCTCGCCGCAGTGATGGCGGGAGCGAACCCGCCGGACGACGCCGCTCCCCGCGAACAGATTCCGCAGTGGCTGTTCGCCTTCGACCCGGCAGGGATGGCAACGTTCCGCAGCCTTGCTGCAATAACAGCTCACGCCGGGGTGCTCTCACGGGTGGCCGAGGAGGTTGCTGAGGCCCACGGCCAACGCAGTTACCTTCCTTGGCTTCGCGCCTGTGTCCTGGAGTCGCTGAGGCTGTGGCCCACCACGCCGATGGTTCTCCGGCAGACCACCGCCGACGTCGAGTGGGAGACAGGCACCATCCCTGCGCACTGTGGTGTGCTCATCTACGCTCCCTTCTTCCACCGGGATGAGCGCACGGTTCCGAACCCGCATGCGTACACTCCGGAACGGTGGCTGAATGACGACGACGGCGACTGGGCACTCATTCCCTTCAGCGACGGCCCTGCGGCATGCCCGGGACGCCACCTGGTGTTGATGCTCACCAGCGCCTTCCTGTCGCACCTTCTCGGCGGATCGGCGTTGAAGCTCGAGTCTCCCGGGCGGCTCAAGGTGGGCGGACGGCTGCCTGGAACGCTGGACAACTATTCCTTGCGCTTCGTGGTCGAGGCGAACGCTCCCCAGATGTGACGAGGTCCTCGCCGTTCCACGGAATGCTGGGGAGGGTCCGCACGGTTCTTCTGGGGGAAGCAGAACCGATGGAAGGAAATCCCCAGTGAAGGCAGTGTTCTATTCGAAGTACGGCGACCCCGGCGTCCTTGAGTACGGTGAGCAGCCGGAGCCGAAGGTGGGCCCGGACACGGTCCTCGTCGAAATCAAGGCAACCTCAGTCAATCCCGTCGACTGGAAGGTGATGGGCGGTTACCTTGACGGCGCACTCACGGCGCACTTCCCGGTCATTCCCGGATGGGACGTTTCCGGCGTCGTCATTCAGCCAGGGCCCGCCGTCCCCGAGTTTGCTGCCGGCGACGAGGTCTTCGGCTACGTCCGGATGGACACCGTCGGCCAGGGGACCTTCGCGGAACGGGTGTCCGCCCCGGTCCGCACCCTCGCACGCAAGCCCTCGAACCTCTCCTGGGCGGAGGCGGCCACGATTCCACTCACCGGACTCACAGCCCTGCAGACACTGGATGCACTGGACGTGTCGGACGGTGACACGGTGCTCGTCCACAACGGCGCCGGCGGCGTGGGCACGCTCGGCATCCAGATCGCTCGGGCCCGCGGCGCCAGGGTCGTTGCCACAGCGTCGGAGCGCAACCACGACTTCCTCCGCGAACTGGGTGCTGAGCCCGTAGCCTACGGGGACGGGATCGCTGACCGGGTCCGGAAGATCGCCCCGGACGGCGTGAGCGCCGTCGTCGATTTCGTTGGCGGTGCCGATTGGCAGGCATCCCTCGACGTCCTCACCCAGCAGGGACGGGTGGCATCCATCGCCGACGCGAAGGTGAAGGAACACGGCGGACGGTATGTGTTTGTGCGTCCGGACGCGCAGGGTTTGTCTACGCTCGCGGACCTCATCGAGGCAGGCCACGTGAAACCTGTGCTCGCCGCCACCTACCCTCTGGAGCAGGCCGCGGAGGCGTTTACCGCGAATATGGCGGGCCATACGCGCGGGAAGATCGCGCTCACGGTCGGCTGATGCGTCCGGGATGAGTCAGCGGGAACGGCTGGTCAGCGCACATGCGCCAGCCGTTCCCGAGGCTCAGCGACGGTCATCGGGGTGGCCGAACCGTCCGGGGTACTCGTCGTAGAAGTCGTCGTCGTCCTCGTCATCGAGGTTGAGCGGCGGAAGGTTCGCAGTCTGCCGACGGCGAAGGGCGCGCCGGTAGGAATGATCCACCCGGTGCCGGCGCGAGCCTGACGTGATGAGGAGCAGGAATGCCGCGAGTGCCGCGGTGCCCGCGATGAGCAGGGACTGTGGTTGTCCGATGATGCGTTCCACCACGATCCAGCCGATGCCCCAAACCACGGCGAGAGCGACGGCGATGCGCCCGCGGTCCGTGGAGCACACGACGCTTCCAATGACGACGACGATCCCCAGCCCCACAACCGCCCACCGGAAGTCGTCATCCCACAGCCACGAAAAGCCGTTCAGGGAGAGCACCGCAGCACAGTGGCTCAGCGCCGTGAACCCGGTCCAGCCAAGGAAAAGCCCAAGCGGTACATCGACGAGTGAGCCCTCCGTCGAGGTGGCGGCCGGCCAGCGGTTAAGCCACCGCAGGGAGAACAGCAGCAGGACAAGCAGGACGCCATGCAGGATCAGGGTTTCGAGGTACAGTCCGGCCGAAATCATGAGGGCCAAGCCGAAGTTCAGCAGTACCGCGGCCATCACAATCCAGCCCAGCCTGCGGTGCCGGGGACTGTTTGATTCGCCGGGCAACCATTGGTGCACCACATACCCCACCAGGCCGAGCCCGATCAGCGCCCAGATAGCCAAGGCGTAGCGGTGGGGCGAGAGGAGCGAAAGATCGGGCCGGAAGAGATCGACCGTCCAGATCTCGGTTCCGCCGAACAACCCCGCCGCCCAAGCTGTGCCTGCCAACGATCCGAGGACCACGACAGTGACCAGAATGCGCCGGACCACGTCCAGCGGCCAGGAGCGAACGTTCGCAGCGGCTGACCGGGAAGCCGACGCCGTCCACTGTGCAGTACGCTTCCCGGATTGAGCCGCCCACGCCGAGGCAGCGCTGGAAGCAGTTCTGAGCTTCTCTGCGCGAGCCGCCTTCAGCTCTTCTTGTCGCGCCTTTGATGGTGTTGCGTCGGCGCCCTGGCCCTGACGTTCCTGGCCCTGACGTTCCTGGCCCGGCCGCCCGGTGGGGCCCAAGTCCGACGTGCCGCCGGCGGGAGGACTGGAAGGGGTGGGCGCCGTGACCGGCGCGTCCGAGGGTGCGGCGACCGTCGCCGTCGTGCTGGTGGCGTCGCGATCGTCCGAAGGGACGGGCGTCTTCGGACGTGCTGCCTTCAGCCTCTCAATGACGCTGGTCGTCTCGCTCGGTGGGGGTGGAGGAACCGCTTCGGGTGTCTTCCGGGGCGGGACGGGCGGGGGTTGCGGCAGCCGGTGGTTGGACGGAGTCGGCATGCTCATGTGTCTTTCGGACCTCCCGGCGTTGCTTCAGCGCGAAGAACGCTGCAATGATCAGTCCCACCAGAGTACCCACCCCCATTCCCAGAAGTGCGCTAGCCCACATGGGGAAGCCCGTTGTGGCATCGGAGATGTAGCCCAGGCCGACCAGCCAGACGGACCACAGGATTCCGCCGAGTGCAGCGAATCCCAGGAACGGACGGAGGGGGAGTTCAGCTATCCCGGCGGCTGCAATTCCTGCGGTCCGCCCGCCGGGGAGGAAGCGGAGCGCAACCAGGCCGGCGTAGGTGGGGGACTTTCCGGCTTTCTCGACTGCGCCTCGGATCCCGCGGTGGACGGCCCGGCCCCAGCGGAAGCGGTCCAGCCAGTGTGTCAGCTTTCTTCGGAAGAGCAGGTAGAGCGCGAGGTCGCCCAGCAGGCTGCCGGTAGCGGCTGTCAGGAGGGACACGGGCAGCAGCACGGACCCCTCGGAGGCCAGCGAACCGGACGCGATGACCAGGAATTCGGACGGCATAATGGGCGCGAAGACGTCGGCCACAACTACGAGCAGTGTGACCGGATGAATCATCAGGGACCACTCTGCGAGCGTCGACAGGTCCACCTGTACCAATTTACAGGGCGCTGTTCGCACACGGCCCTTCGGTACGCAGTTTGGTCTGCCTCAGGATTTGGGGTGCGCAGGCGAGTGCCGCCTCAGGCGAGTGCGGAGAGTTCCAGGCCGCTGGTGAACGACGTCGGCCGGAAGGAGAGCGGGTCGACGAACTCGATGTGCCGGGCGAGGAGCTGGAGCGGCTTCGAATAGTCATCGTCCTGCTGGGGGAGCAGCACCGGGTAGAACGGGTCGTTCAGAATCCCGAGACCCAGCCCGGCCATGTGCAGCCGGAGCTGGTGGGTCTTGCCCGTGTGCGGCTGGAGCCGGTAACGGCCCATACCGTTGCGTTCTTCGAGGAGCTGGACGCGGGTTTCGGCATTCGGCTCGCCGGGAACCTCCTGAGCGAGGAGGTAGTCCCGTGACTTCACGATGCGGCTGTGGACAGTGCACGGGCGGATGTCGAGTTGCAGCGACGGATCGATGGGTGCGGCGGCCTCATACTCCTTGCGGATCCGCCGATTCTCGAACAGGAGCTGGTACGCACCGCGGGTGGCGGGGTTCGTCGAGAACATGAGGATTCCCGCCGTCATACGGTCGAGGCGGTGCATCGGAATCAGGTCCGGCAGGTCGAGTTGGACCCGCAGCCTCACGAGCGCCGATTCAGCGACATACATGCCGCCGGGTGTGGTGGGGAGGAAATGCGGTTTGTCCACCACCAACAGGTTCTCGTCCTGGTGCAGGATGCTCAATTCCACCGGGAGTCGCTTCTCAACCGGCAGTTCCCGGTAGTACCAGATGAAGGTGTGCTCGGTGAGGGGCGTGTGGCGCGTCAGGCGCTCGCCGCCGAGCGCAACCACCTCGCCGCGGTCGAAGCGCTCGGCAATGCCATCCGGATCCACGTGGTTCCAGCGGTCGAGGATGTACTCAAGGGCCGTGCTCCACGGGCCTTCCGAGGGGAGGCGCAGCCGCGTGGCGTTGACGCCGTTGCGGACCGGGAGCGGAGATTGCATCACCTATCAAGGGTAGCTAACCCTTCCGCGCTCGATATGAACCGGTCAGCACCCGGTAACGCGGTAGAGCGCTGCTGTTCCCTCACTGTCCACGCGCTCAAACCCGTTTTCCCGGGTGAGGTCCTCCAGCCCCGCTGCCCTTTCGGTCTCGCCCGGGTGCACGGAGCTGATGCCGAAGTCGAGGACGTAGCGCACTCCCGTTTCTTCGACCGCGGGGCAAACCTCCGGGTTGGTGGACATCTCGTCCAGGGCGGCGTAGACGAGACTGCGGGCTGGTGAGACGGGCGTTCCGTACGGAATCAGTGTGGGAATGCCTGTGTAGGAGTAGGACAGGGAGGCTCCGGTCAGCGGCACCCCGACGATGACCGCGCCTTCCTCGACTGTCTCGGGCAGTCGCTGGATAAGCGCCAGTTCCTGGCTGGTCAGCAGCTGCGAATTCTCCGTGAAGCGGTACTTTGCGGCCGCTTCCGCGACCCCTTGCTGAACCGCGCCGAGCGGTGCCAGCGCCACTCCGAGGACCAACAGTACGACGACGACGGCGGCCGCACGCGTCCTGCTTCCACCCTGCCCACGCAGGAAGGAACGCACCGCCGGTCGTCGGGCAGCGACGTCGACGAGTGCGACAGCTCCAAGCGACGCGAGGATGGTCCCGGCCACCGGCAGCATGGCGCTGATTCTGAAGAAGTCGTTGTACCAGACACCGGCTACGATCCACCGCAGGTCCGGCACTTCCTTCCAGTTGGCGACAACGAACAGCATCGCCGCCAGCGCGTACAGGGCCAGTGTCCAGCGGTGGCGCCCGCGACGAAGAACGACGACGGCTCCGGCAAGAGTCAGGGCGGCGGCAAGATACGCGGGGGGCCGGTAGAGCGGCGAGTGTAGGACCACCTCTACGAGGGCCTGGCCCGCGTCGCCGAGTTCGTCCCAATTGTCTGAACTGCTCCGTGCCGGGCGCAGGGTCATCCAGGCGACCGCAAGCACCGCTAGGAATGCGCCGGTCGGCAGCAGCGTCTTCCACGGAGTCTTGTTGTCCCTGCGCAGACGGCTGTAGCCAGCGGCGAGGACCATCGGCAGGCTGAGGCCCAGAGCGCCGACCAGCGTCGACGGATGGGCCAGGGCCAGCCCGGGGAGAATTCCCAACAGCAGCAGGAGGTTGCCGGCCGTCGTCGTACGCAGGGGTGCACCGACGCGCATCAGCTGCACCACGAGCCCGAGTACCGCCGGCAGCAAGGCGATAGACAGCATATAGGGGTAAACAACGCCGAACTCGTACAGCAGGTAAGGGAAGCTACTGTAGGAGCCTGCGAGTACTGCTGCGATCAAGAGTGCAGCGAGACGCTCGCCGGTCACCCTCGTGACAAGGAAGAGGCAACCAATACACCAGATCGCCAGAACAATCGCTATGTTCACGACGTTAATCGCAGCCGGGATGGACAGAGTGGAAGACAACATGACAACCGAAACGAGGGCGTGCCAGCCTGCAGGATAGAAGACGGCGGCGCGCGTGCCGAGATATCCTAGGTCGGGCGAGGACGCGTTTCCCGACTCCGCGATGTAACGAACTGCGTTGAGGTGGAAGATGTTGTCGTGCGACTGTGCGATGTTCTCCGGGTTCCCGAAGATCCACAGTGTGATCAGACCGACGGGTAAAGCTGCAACACCCCACGCAATCAGGGTCCGGCGCAGCGGTCCGCCGGGGTCCATTGCGAGGGCATCCCGAAACCGCCGGCGGATCAGCCACAACACCAGGGCAACGCCGGCGGAGACGCCGAAGAGAGGCCCCAGCGACCAGCGCACGCCGGCCAGGGAGGCAACTTCCGACGCGACGACGACGGCGGTCACACTCAGAGGGCCGGCGAGGGCCAGCAGGGTGAGGCGCCGCAGGCCGAGGATCGCACCCCAAAGCAAGCCCGGACCAAGGAGAACCACTAGCGCCACGAGGAAGCCGGGGAGCGCGCTGAACCAGCTCATGGTCTCCCTCGGTAGGCGGTACGGATGGTCAAACGGGTGCCGGTGAGTGTCAGCGTTACGCTGAAACCCGTGCCGGTTGGCAGTGGGGGCAGTGGTAGAGCACGCGTTGTTCGAGCTCGTTGTCCCCGAGTTCACTGCGGACCACCCGAGTTCCGCACCGAAGGCATCCCCGGTCGGTCCGCCCGTATACCCACAGCGGATCGCGAAGCATTGATCCCGTGGTGACGCGGGTTGACCGCTCCTTGTTCACGTCAAGCAGACGATGCGCCAGCTCCACCATCCGCGGCAGGTTCTTCACCTCACCCACCGGTGTGAGCGGATGCTCGCCGGCAAGAAAGCACAACTCGCACCGGTACACGTTACCGATTCCTGCGAGATTCCGCTGGTCGAGGAGGGCAAGGCCGATGGGACGGTCGGGATCTGAGCGCAGCCGGCGGAGCGCTTCTTCCGCGTTCCAGTCAGGTCCGAGGAGGTCAGGACCAAGGTAGCCGACGGCGTCGTCCTCCTCTGCCTGGGCAATCACCCGCAGGAAACCGAGCTCGAACCCCACCACCGCGTTCGTGTCGGTTTCGAGGATGCACCGGGCCTTGAAGGCCGGTCGGCGCCACTTCCCGCCGCGGGGGTATACGTGCCAGAGGCCCTCCATTTTCAAGTGGGAGTGGATACTCCACTCGTCCTCCACCCGGATGAGCAGGTGCTTGCCGCGGGCGGTGACATTGCGCACCGTGCGTCCGATGAAGTCCACCGTGGCGAAACGGGGCACCCGGATGTCGCACCGGGTGAGTTCCTTGCCCCGGAGTGCGCGATCGAGGTCGCGGGCGGCCCGCCAGACGGTATCTCCCTCAGGCACGGATCCTCAATCCACGCGGTGTGCTGTAGAAGCCGGCGTCGCCAAGGGCACGTCCGGCCGGGGAATCGAGGGCGGACTCGCCGTTGATCTTCTCGACGGCCATCTTGTCTGCTGCGCCGTGTCGGATGGCTGTGACCAGCGCCTCCGCTGCCGCTGTAAGAGCATCCGTGTCCTCGGTGTACGTCAGCATGGTCTTCCCACCGCGCTCCACATACAGGGCGAGCTGTCCGTCGACGAGCACCACCAGGGCGCCGGCCTTTCGGCCCGGGCGGTGACCGCCGTCGTGTGCAGGCCAGCCCAGCGCCGCGCCGAACGGGTTGGCCGGATCGGTGGCGGCAAGGGCAACGGCGGCCGGCTTCTTCGCCACGGCGGCATCCGGGCGGGCATCGGCGCTGAAGGAGCGGAGCCGGTCGACCGTCGACGGCACGGCGAATTGGGCGGCGCCGAGGTGCTCGATGAAGTAGCCGCGGCGGCAGCGTCCCATCTCCTCCAGGCGGGAGAGCATTTTGTACATCAACCCGAATCCGCCGGGGATACCCTCGCTGGCGACGGACCCGCGGGTGAGGATCCCGTAGCGATCCATGAGCAGCTCAGCCGTGGCGTGCGCCTGGATGGTGGTGTCACCTTCGACGGCAGGAAGCAGGGAC
This sequence comes from Arthrobacter sp. D2-10, assembly GCF_054161285.1. Classification (NCBI taxonomy): domain Bacteria; kingdom Bacillati; phylum Actinomycetota; class Actinomycetes; order Micrococcales; family Micrococcaceae; genus Arthrobacter; species Arthrobacter sp. D2-10. Next base: position 399,402 of record NZ_CP096431.1, read on the forward strand.
CACCGGCCGGCCACCTGTGGAGGAGTGCTGCGCTGGTAGCCTGTGCCGCCGTCGTTCGCGGCCGACAACCCCGCAGTCCGCAGACTGCTGCCGGTGAGCGACGGCGCCCTGCCCAATCGCCCCATCCTCGCTGTCCGTGCTCGCGGGGTGGGGGTGCGCTGTTTGTGGGCGGTCTTCCCGCCGGCCAGCAGGGAGCGCACAGGTGTGAACGTGTCATTGCCGATCCGCCCGGCCCATACCAGGTCCCACAGGGCGGCGGTCACCGTGCCGTCGGCGGGCTGATTGCCGTTGGTCAGCCCCTGCACCAATTGGCGGAAGAAGTACGCGCCACCGCCGGCGAGCAGTTCCAGGAGTTCCTGCTGCAGCGCGGTGGGCTCGAATTCCGGATCCGGCCGCAGGGTCAGTGAAGCGTTCTCCGCCAGATGAAGCGAGATCCAGCCGTCGTTGCCGGGAAGTGACCCGGCGCCGGACCACACGACCTCACCTGTTGCGGCCAGCTCATCGAGCATGGCCGGACTGTAGTTGGACACGCGCGAACGGAGGATGAGCGGTTCCCAGGCGGAAGCGGGGATGGGCACACCGGACAGTTGGTCGATGACAGTGGCGACACCGTCGAGCCCGCGCAGACCCGAGCCGACGTGCTGCCATGCAGGCAGGAACCGGCCGTACGCCGCAGGGTCCACTGGCTCGACCTCGTGCCGCAGGGCCGCCAGGGAACGGCGCCGGAGCCGCCGCAGGACCTCCTTGTCACACCATTCACTTGAGGCGGCCTGATGGTCGGGCGCGGACTCGGTCGGGCGGAACTCGCCTTCCACCACCCGGCCGTCTGCGGAAAGCCGCTGCAGGGCAGTCACGACGACGGCGACACCCAGTCCCAGCCGTGCTGCGGCTTCGGCGGCGGTGAAGGGACCGTGGGTGCGGGCATAACGGCCGATCAGATCGCCGAGCGGGTCCGGCACCGGTTCGATGAACGCCAGCGGGACACCCATCGGCAGCGGCACGCCGAGGGCGTCACGCAGCCGGGCGGCGTCTTCCACTGCAGCGATGCGCTCGGCGCCGGCTACGTTCACGCGCAAGGCCCGATTCGCCTTGACGAGGGCGTCCACGTGATCGGTGGCGGCGTCCGGGTCCTCGGACCGTTCGGCGATCTCGGCGGCGGTCAACAGCCCGAGCAACCGCAGGAGATCGGCAACGCCCTCAAGTCCGCGCGCCTTCCTGTCTGGAGCAAGGCGCTGCAGTTCCTGCTCGGTATCCGCGATAACGCCGGCGTCGAGCAGCTCGCGCAGTTCGGCTCGGCCCAGGAGTTCGTTAAGGAGAGTGGGGTCGAGTGACAGAGCAGCCGCCCGGCGTTCCGCCAGCGGGGAATCGCCCTCATAGAGGAAGGAGGCTACATAACCGAACAGCATGGTGCGGGCGAACGGCGAGGGCTGCGAGGTTGTGGTCTCGACGATCCGCAGTTCCCGGCGGTCGATCTGCCCGGCGATGTCCTTCAGCGCAGGGAGATCATAGACGTCCTGCAGGCATTCGCGCACCGTCTCGAGGATGATCGGGAAGGTGGGAAATTTGCGCGCCACGTCCAGCAACTGGGCCGAGCGTTGCCGCTGCTGCCACAGCGGGCTGCGCTTCGAGGGATTCTGGCGGGGCAGCAGCAGCGCCCTTGCCGCGCACTCCCGGAACCGGGACGCGAAGAGCGCCGAACCGCCCACCTGCGCCGTGACGATGCCGTCCAGTTCTTCGGCGTCGAAGAGGAACAGGTCAGCGCCGGGCGGCTCGTCTTCCATGAGGGGAACGCGCAGCACGATGCCGTCGTCGGAAGCCATGGCTGAGCCGTCCATCCCGTACCGCTGTTCGAGCCTTGCTCCGACGGCCAGCGCCCAGGGTGCGTGAACCGGCATGCCGAAGGGGCTGTGAAGGACAACCCGCCAGTCGCCGAGCTCGTCATGGAAGCGCTCGACTACAAGGGTGCGGTCGCTGGGAACGACCTCCGTGGACTGCTGCTGCTCCCGGAGATAGGCCAGAAGGTTGCCGGAGGCCCATTCGTCGAGGCCGCTTGCGGTGCACCTCGCGGTGGCGTCCTCATCCGACGCGTTGGTCAGCTCCCGGACGAACTTCCCAAGGGCGCGGCCGAGTTCCACCGGGCGGCCGAGGGAGTCGCCCTTCCAGAAGGGAAGCTTGCCCGGTTGACCGAAGGCAAGGGACACCAGCACGCGGTCGTGGGTGATGTCCTCGATGCGCCAGCTGGTGGCGCCGAGGGCGAAGACGTCACCGACGCGTGACTCGTAGACCATCTCCTCGTCCAGCTCGCCGACCCGACGCCCGCCCCGGTTCGACCCGGCGTCCTCGGAACCGACAAGGTAGACGCCGAACAGGCCGCGGTCCGGGATGGTGCCACCGGAGGTGACTGCCAGCCGCTGTGCACCCGGCCGGCCGGTGATCGTCCCCTCGACGCGGTCCCAGACGATCCGGGGCCGCAGTTCGGCGAACTCGTCCGAGGGGTACCGTCCGGCGAGGAGATCGAGCGTTGCTTCGAAGGCCGAGCGAGGGAGGGTAGCGAACGGTGCTGATTTCCGGACGACGTCGAACCATTCCTCGACGTCGATGGTATCGAGAGCCGCCGCCGCAACGGTCTGCTGCGCGAGGATATCGAGGGGGTTGGTAGGGATGTACAGCGGTTCGATCTGACCGGCGAGCATTTTCTCGACCGTGACCGCGGTGTTCACGAGGTCGCCGCGGTGCTTCGGGAAGAGCACGCCCTCGGACACCTCGCCAACCTGGTGGCCAGCCCGGCCAACACGCTGCAGCCCGCTGGCCACGGAGTGCGGCGACTCCACCTGGATGACCAGGTCCACTGCGCCCATATCGATCCCCAGCTCGAGCGAGGACGTCGCGACGACGCAGCGCAGGCGGCCTGACTTCAGATCATCTTCGATCAGGGCACGCTGATCCTTGGACACGGAGCCGTGGTGTGCCCGAGCGAGCAACGGCTCTGCACCTTCCGTCTGCCCGGCCTGCGCCATCACCTCGGCAGGAGGGCGCTGCGGCTCGGCCTTCTCCCCAGGCGCAGCCGCACCCGGCGAATCCCAGAATGAAGCCGCTTCGAGACGCTCAGCGTGGATCTCGTTCAACCGGGCCGTCAGCCGCTCGGCCAGACGGCGGGAATTCGCGAAGACGATCGTTGACCGCTTGGTCTTGATGAGATCCACGATCTTCTCTTCGACATGTGGCCAGATACTCGGCGACGGGGTAGGGCCGCCGTCGTCATCCGAGGCAGGTGAACCGCCCAGCTCCGTCATGTCCTCCACGGGCACGGTGACGGTGAGGTCCCAGGACTTCTTGGACGGCGGTGCCACGATCTCCACGGGAGCGTCCCCGGCGAGGAAGCGGGCGACCGTCTCCTTCGGTTCGACTGTTGCCGACAGGCCGATGCGCTGCACGGGCTTGTCGAGCATCGCGTCAAGCCTCGCCAGGGAAACGGCGAGGTGCGCTCCGCGCTTTGTTCCGGCGACGGCGTGGACCTCATCGATGATGACCGTGTCCAGGTCCGTCAGCGTTTCCCTTGCCCGTGAGGTGAGCATCAGGAAAAGTGACTCTGGTGTGGTGATCAGGATGTCGGGAGGGCGGGTGAGCAGCGTACGGCGCTCGGCCTGCGGGGTGTCACCGGATCGAACGCCGACGGTGACGGAGGGCGCGGGAAGTTCGAGCCGCTTGGCCGTCTGCGTGATGCCGATCAATGGCGCCCGAAGATTCCGCTCCACGTCCACGCCGAGAGCCTTCAGCGGTGAGATGTAGAGGACGCGGGTTGATCGTTTACCCTCGACCGGCCGGGCTATGAAGCTGTCCAGCGCCCAGAGAAACGCAGCGAGGGTTTTCCCCGACCCGGTGGGTGCAACGACAAGCGCGTGGGACCCGGCGGACACCGCGTTCCACGCGCCTTCCTGTGCGGGCGTGGGTGCGGAGAAGGCGCCCTCAAACCACTGGCGTGTGGCGGGCGTGAATTTCCCTAGCACCGATGTCATCGACTCATCATCTCCTACCCTTCCGACATTTTCTCAGGTGGGGGACAAGCCGCGCGGGGTCGGTTATGGCGCGAGCGGCTTGGTCGGCGCCACCGTCATGAGCACCACGTCCTCCGAGGCGCACGCCGTGCCGACCTGGTCAACGAGCAGCGACGCAGTGTCGTTCGGTGGGTACACCCGCAGCCCGGTAACTTCTGTCGGTTCGCACTCAGCGCCGTAGTTCTCGGCGTTGGTCTGCTTGACGGGCGCAACGGCCATTTCTCCCGGCGCGAGAACCACCTCGGCGGATTCGCCCGGCTCGCGGTCTGCGGGAGCCCCGACCTGCTCGCCCGCGGCGTTAACGTAGGAGACGCCCGGGTAGCCGGTAATTTCGCATTCCTCGTCGGACGCGTTGGTGAAGATGATCTGTCGGTAGACGCTGCCCGCGGCGCCTCCTCCCATTTCGGTCTCGAGCGCGGCACTGAGCATGTCGGCGGTGCATGCGCCGTCGGTGGGCGCCGCCGTCGGGCTGGAGGTTACGGCCTCCGAAGGGTCCGGTTCGCCGCTCTCAGTGGAGTCGGCGGACGGTGACGCTGATGCCGGAACCGAAGACTCCGGCGAGGAGCTGGCTTCCACCGTGGGAGCGGCGGCGGACGACGCCGGACTGGTGGATTCCTGGGCGGGCTCCCCGGACGCGCAGCCGGCCAAGGGAAGCGTTCCGAGGAGAACGGCGGCGGCGAGCAGGCGGGGAGTGGAGAGGCGGGTAGTCATAAAACCACCCTTACGGCGAAGGTTCCCCGCGTCAAACAGCCTCGGCGGTGCAGGGCTGAGTGACGCAGGGAGCCCGCTTCCGTTACGCCTTGGCCTTGCGGGTGCGCAGAAGGGCGGCCACTCCGGCGATCAACCCGAGCACGCCTGCTCCGAGGCCGACATAGCCCGCGGTCCCAGCTCCGGAGGTGTCATCGCCCGCGGACGCACTCTCCAGGTCAGCGGTTTCGGCAGCGGATTCCGACTCCACCGCCGCTTCCTCTGCCTCGCCGTGCCCGCCCTCTTCAGCACCGGTCAGGGTGATGGTTGGGGCCGGAGCCTCAAGGCTGTGCGGGTCTTCACCTTCGGCGGGAATTTCAGCCCAGTCGGTCTCGCCTTCCACGCAACTCTGCAGCACGGGGAACGCGATGGTCTCGCCTTCGGCATCAGGCAGCTGGACCGACATATCGAACTGCTGCAGATAGCCGTCCTCGACCGGGGTCTCGGCGGTGTACACAATCTGCCCGACGCGCTCCGTGACGCTGGACCCGTTGTCCAGGGTCAGTGGTTCGTCGAGCTTCTCGGTCACTTTCTCCACGGTCCAGCCGGGAACAATCTCCGGCTTGGCGTCCACCAGCGGCTCCGGCAGGGAGATGGTGAGCTTGTTGGTCGGCGAGCCGTCGCAACCGTGGGAGAAAGACACGTTCAGGAGGGCAAACGCCCCGGCCGAAGTGGTGTCGGGTTCGATGGTCACGTGTGCGGCGGCGCCGGCGAGCCCAAGGCCCATCAAGCCGGTGGTCGCGGCGGCAGCTGTCAGGGTACGGCGAATTGAAGTCTTCATGGTGTTACCTCTCAGGGGTGCTGGCTCAAGGGCCAGCGGGATCAGGGAAATGGCGCGTCAGAAGACCGCCGGTGTGAGTCAGTGAGAGGTGGGCAGGGGCGGACCGCGCAGCGGTCGGAAGTCCAGCAGGGGTGCAAGGTAGTTGCGCGCCGGGATGTCGGGGAGGGGCGGCAGGTCGGTGACCGGCAGGATGGCTCTCAGCCGGGGAAGCATGACGAGCGGCCGTAGCCACTGCACCGCCAGCTCAACCGCGGACTCCCCGTGATACAGCATCAACGCCGTGACCACGACCGCTCCTGCGTGCGCCCCGAACATCACCGGATTATCGAACAGCGAGAAAGCATGCGCATGCTCAAGCCCGCCGGTCGGCGAGCAGTGCACCTGTTGCGGACCGAAGTGGTCACGGGCGGCTGGGACGCACGCCGCCGCCGTCGTAAGCATGGTGAAAGCTTCATGAAGGAGGAGTTGGCCTGCGCTCAGGACGCCGAGCACGGCCGGAAGCGAAAGCTTACTCCGCGACAGCACGGTGGCGGCGAGGAGCGTGGTGACCGCGAGTGCGCCCAAAATGAAGGGGCTGGGGAGCGCTGCTCCACCCGCCAGGTGAGCGCCTGCGGCAAGGAAGAAGACGACGACGGCGCACGCTGCGGCCCGCAGGATGCGGGCGTGGCTGCTCGTCATGGTTCCTCCTCCCCGTATCGACTCCTTCTACTTCCGGTAGAAGAAGTGGTGTAGTCCTACTCTATTCGCTGCTGCGGACACTTTGGCTCGGTCGTACTCACTCGTGATGGTAGGGACGGCGCCCTGCAATTTCCTGGGACCGATAGAGCTGCTCGGCAAGAATGAGTCGCACCAGTTGGTGCGGGAATACGAGCGGTGAGAGCGACCACACGAAGTCCGCACGCTGGTGCACTTCCGTATTGACGCCGTATGCGCCACCGATGATCAGCGTGATGTTGCGTGAGCTGTCGAGCGGTTGCTGGAGCCGCGCAGCAAGGGTGGGGGAGTCCACGGCTTTGCCCCGCTCATCGAGAAGGATCACGTAGTCACTTGCGTTCTTGCCTGCGAGCCGTTCAAGGAGGCGGGCAGACTCCTCATCGCGGGCAGCATCACCCTCGCGGGCTGAATGCGGGATGAGCTGCCACGAGAGGTCGAAAGGCTTCTTGAGCCGCTTCTCGTAGCGGGCAATTCCCTCGGCCACCCAGGATTCATGTTTCCGGCCGACAGCCAGAGCGCGTAATGCCATGTGTATCAACGTAGCGCGACCGCCAACACACCCCCGTATCGAGGTTTTCATAAGGTGCGGGCCGGAAGCTTCCTACATAAAAGTAGACGCGTGCATACGTGCACACATCTAACCGGCGCGAGGCTCAGCTATTGCCGGGACGTTCCAGCTCCGCTGGAACTGTTCATATCGGTCCTCACCACCAGACCCCGGTGGTAGGCGAGCCTGGGAGACCCACCATGGATGTTTTCGAAAGCCTCGAATCGAATGTCCGGTCCTACTGCCGAAACTGGGACACGGTTTTCTCCCATGCGGAGGGAAGCACGGTCCATAGCGAGGACGGAAGGGCGTATGTAGATTTCTTTTCCGGTGCAGGCGCCTTGAACTACGGCCACAACAACCCCCTCCTGCTTGCACCGTTGATTCAATACCTGCAGTCCGGTGCGATCGTGCACTCACTCGACATGAAGACGGCGGCCAAGCGAAGATTCCTGGAAACCTTCCGTGACCTGATCCTGATCCCGCGCGGACTGGACTACAAGGTGATGTTCACCGGCCCGACCGGCACCAACGCCGTCGAAGCCGCCCTCAAGCTCGCCCGCAAGGTCACTGCTCGGCACCATGTCCTCAGTTTCACCAACGCGTTCCATGGGATGACACTGGGTTCGCTGTCGGTGACGGGTAATTCCATGAAGCGAGGGGGAGCGGGCATCCCGCTCAACAACGCTTCAAGCCTTCCGTACGACGGTTACCTTCCTGATCAGGCGGATCACCTGATGTGGCTACGGCAGGTCCTGGAAGACAAGGGGTCCGGCGTCGACATGCCGGCGGCTGTCATCGTGGAGACTGTCCAGGGCGAGGGAGGGCTCAGGGCAGCGCGGATGTCATGGCTCAAGGATCTATGCGAGCTGTGCCACGTGCATGGCATTCTCCTGATCGTTGACGATGTACAGGCCGGTTGCGGACGATCGGGGTCATTTTTCAGCTTCGAGGCGGCGGGGATAACACCCGATATTGTCTGCCTGTCGAAGTCCATATCGGGTTTCGGGTTGCCTATGGCACTGACGTTGTTCCGGCCGGCACTGGATATCTGGGAACCGGGCGAGCATAACGGGACCTTTCGCGGACATAACCCCGCATTCGTCACGGCGACCGCAGCACTCGAGGAGTACTGGAGCGACGGGGCCTTTCAGGAAGAGGTCGGCGCTCGCATAGCCCAACTGCACGAGGGGTTGGGAACCATTGCCGCCCGCACCTGCGGGGCGACGGTTCGCGGGCGGGGCATGATCGCCGGGATCCACTATCAGGACCCGGAGACAGCCCGCAAAATCACCGCGGAGGCTTTCCGCGCCGGCCTGCTCGTGGAGACTTCAGGCCCGCAGAGCGAGGTTGTGAAGACGATGCCGCCGCTCACCATCACCGCGGACGACCTTTCGCGGGGCCTGGGCATACTCGCGGAGGCTGCCTCCTCGGTCACCGGTGATTCCTTCGCTGAAGCTGACGTCGCATGACGGCGGGCGCTGAAGCACCCCCGGCTGATGGTGTCCCTTATGCCGGTGGATCCGCGTACGTGCATTCAGTGGGAGCACCTGGATGCCAACCGCCACTGGGAAGCCTGATCGTACAAAAGTTCGGTGGTTCTTCTGTCAAGGATCCCGCGTGCATCCAGCGGGTGGCTCATCGGCTCGCCAGCGCGCACTCGGCCGGATACAAGGTGGTGGGCGTGGTTTCTGCGATGGGCGACACCACGGACCAGTTGCTGAAACTGGCGGGCTGTGTTTCTGAACATCCGTGTCAACCGCATCTGGATGCGCTATTGATGACGGGCGAGCTCATTCCGACGACACTCCTCGCCATGGCCCTTGCTGATCTCGGCGTCAGCGCCCGCACGTTCACTGGCAAACAGGCGGGAGTCCTGACCGACCACGCCTACGGTCATGCTCACATCGTTGAGGTCAAACCCCATCGAGTCCGCGACTGGGTCGATCAGGGAGGCATCGCCATCGTGGCGGGATTCCAGGGCAGGGTCCGGAAGAAGAAGCGAGAAATCACCACCCTCGGCCGAGGAGGATCCGACCTTACCGCCGTAGCGCTCGCCGCAGCGCTGGGAGCGAGTATCTGCGAAATCTATACCGACGTTGACGGCGTTTACACGGCAGATCCCCGGGTGGTGCCAAGCGCCCGAAAGATCGATGCACTTTCGAGTGAGGCGATGCTTGAACTGGCAGCGTCCGGCGCGGGTATCCTGCATCTCCGAAGTGTTGAGTATGCTCGCCGGTGGAACATTCCCATTCACGTGCGGTCGTCGTTCACCCAGAATCCCGGAACTCTTGTCCTGCCGTGCTTGGACGGCAACCGCCGGAGATCCGCAGGGGAACAGCCTGTCGTCTCGATGGTAACCAGCAACAACTCCGCGGCCACGGTCACGATCGCCGATGTGCCGGGGAGACCCGAGGCCACCGTGGGGATTTTCGAGGGCCTGATCAAATCGGGGGTGGCTTTCACCACGATTTCCCAGGCCTCGCACGCATTGGACCACACCAGTTCTGACGTTGTGTTTGCACTTCCATCAGCCGAAGCGTCTACGGCGGTTGCCACCCTGACCGCGCTGCAGGAGACCATCGGATTCAGCAGTGTTCAGGTTCAGGATCGGATGGGCCGGATCACGGTTTCCGGGCTTGGCATGCGATCGTCCGCGGAGGTGCTTTTCGTATTTCTCCGGGAGCTTTCCGACGCGAACATTCCCGTCCAGCTGATGGAAACGTCGGAGCTATCCCTTTCGGCGGTCATCCCTGCAGAATCGCTCCCACTCGCGGTAGCAAGGGTTGAAGCGGCATTCGGCCTCGGGAAAGCCTGGTCGGCTCTTGAAGAAGAGGGGAACTCATGAACAGAACGTCCCAAACCGATTCCGGAATGAACCGCCCCGTCCAACTGCACGGCGTCGGGTCCTTTGGATCGACCGGAGCCGGACCCGTCCTGAAGGCGGAGGACATCGACCACACTGCCCGCTGGCGGGCGGGCGAGCGGCTCAATCACCTGTTTGAGGGCCGCTGTGACAGCCTGCGGAGCCAGGGGCAGGGAGGCCGGCTGGCCGTTGACGCGGGGGAAGTCACCCTCAGCTATGACGAGCTCGATGGACGGGCGAACCAGCTCGCCCGGCACCTGCTGGTGTGCGGCGCCCGTCCAGGAGACCGGATTGCCCTCCTGTTCGATCAGCCGTGGCAGGCCTATATCGCAATGCTGGCCGTGCTGAAGATCCACGCAGCATACGTCCCTCTTGACCCCGGTTTTCCGGCCGACCGGCTGAAGTACATAGTGGAAGATGCCGACGCTGCCCTGGTCCTGTCCCTCACGCATTTGAAGGATCTGCTCCCTGAAGTCGCTGCCCCCGTAGTGTGCCTCGACCATGTGCGCGTACATGTCGCGGCCGAGGATCCGTCCCGCCTGTCTGCCCTTCCCGAAGGCGGTGTGGACGACGAATTGGCGTACATCATCTACACTTCCGGCTCGACCGGGCGCCCTAAAGGGGTTGGAGTTGAGCATTCCAGTATCTGCAACTTCGTCCGTGTTGCCGCGGAGGTTTACGGCTACACACCGGAGGACCGCGTTTACCAGGGCATGACCATCGCCTTTGACTTCTCTGTAGAGGAAATATGGGTGCCATGGATGATCGGAGCCACTCTGGTTCCCAAGCCCGGCGGTTCCAGCCTTCTGGGAGCTGAACTGGCTGATTATCTGCAGGACCGCCGTATCACCGCCCTGTGCTGCGTTCCGACCCTGCTGGCTACCATCGATGAAGACCTGCCCGGCCTGCGATTCCTGTTGGTCTCCGGTGAGGCCTGCCCCCGCGACCTGATCACCCGCTGGCACCGGCCCGGACGCCGGTTCCTGAACGTCTACGGGCCCACGGAAGCGACTGTCACCGCGACCGTGGCCGTCGCCGACCCGGACCGCTCAGTAACGCTGGGGGTGCCCCTGCCCACCTACTCTGCCGTGATCCTTGACCCTGACGAAGACCGGGCCCTGCAGATCGGCGAAAGCGGGGAGATCGGATTGGCCGGCGTCGGACTAGCCCGCGGATACATCAATCGGCAGGACCTAACTGAGCGGGCGTTCATCGCGGACTTCCTCCAGCTCGACAACAACCCGTCCGGCCGGATCTACCGCACCGGCGACTTGGGAAGAATCAATAACGACGGTGAAATCGAATACTTTGGCCGCATTGACACCCAGGTGAAGATCCGTGGCTACCGTATTGAACTGACAGAAATTGAATCCGTTCTTCTGCAGGTACCAGGCGTCGCTCAGGCGGTCGTGTCGACCTACGAACCCGAGCCCGGGTTGGTGGAGCTGGCCGCCTACTACACGCTGCGCCATGACACCGTGGACCTCGATCCGCATGACATCTACAACATGCTCAGGGTTCGACTCCCGGGCTATATGGTCCCGGCCTACTTCGAACAGCTCACGGCCATTCCGATGATGGCCAGCGACAAGGCCGACCGGAAACGCCTACCGCAGCCGGCGAACAGGCTTAGTCTGGCCGTTACCGGCACCTATACGGCGCCTGCGACGACAATGGAGGAATTGCTGGCAGCGGAACTCGGCGCGGTCCTTCGTCTGGATCGAGTCTCCACCGACGCACACTTCTTCAATGACCTCGGTGCGAACTCCCTGCTGATGGCGCACTTCTGCGCCAGGGTTCGAAGGCATACAGACCTCGTTCCGCCCGCGATGAAGGACATCTATCTGAATCCGTCGGTTCAGCAACTCGCACTGCTTCTGGGCGCGAGCCAGCCGGAGACCGACGGCGGAGCGGCGCCCGCCACGGAGGCCGTTCCGGCGCGGAGGACTGCCAGCACGACACAGTTCGTCATGTGCGGGGCGCTGCAGGTGCTGATCTTTTTGGGCTACCTCACGTGGGCCTCGCTGCTGCTGGTCTTAGGTTATGAGTGGATCTCGGCGGGCGGCGAACTCGTGCAGATGTGGGCCCGCGCCATAGCTTTCGGTGCTGCAACGTTCGTGGTGCTGTCGCTAGTGCCGGTCCTGTTGAAATGGATCCTGATCGGACGGTGGAAAGCGGCGGAAATCCAGATCTGGAGTATGGCCTATGTCCGGTTCTGGGCGGTCAAAACCCTTATCCAGACCAATCCTCTTGTGCTGTTTGCCGGCTCACCTCTGTACCTGCTGTACCTGCGGATGCTCGGTGCGAAGATCGGAAAGGGCGTCGTTATCTTCTCCCGCATGGTCCCGGTGTGCACCGACCTGTTCACCGTGGGAGATGGCACCGTCATCCATAAGAACTCCTTCTTCCTGTGCTGCCGCGCCCGCTCGGGAGTCATCGAGACGGGTCCCGTGACCTTGGGACGGAATGTGCTCATCTCCGAGAAAACAACCCTGGACATCGGCAGCTCGATGGGAGACGATGCCCAGCTGGGGCACGCCTCGTCCCTGCAAACATCGCAGTCGGTACCAGCCGGGCAGACGTGGCACGGCTCGCCCGCAGCCCTTACCAGCACGAACTACCGGCGCGTAGAGCCCACCAATTGCAGCACCCGCAGGCGGGTTACTTACAGTCTCCTTCAACTGGCGAACCGTCTCTTGCTCGTTTTTCCGGTCGGGCTGCTCGGCCTGTCCGCCCTGCTGCCGGAGTACCTGGGACTGGATCATCTGAGACTGGGAAACCTAGGCTTTTTCCTTGACACCATGCTCGTGACCTTGATGCTGTTCATAGGCGGTTTCATCACCGGTTTAGTTGTTGTCCTGACCGTTCCGCGGCTGTTGAACACCATCCTGAAACCCGATACCGTCTACCCGCTCTACGGCCTGCACTACTCGTTCCAACGCGCCCTGGCGAGGATTTCGAACATAAAGCTGTACAAGGACGTGTTCGGGGACAGTTCCTACATCACTCACTACCTCTCCGCGCTCGGGTACAACCTTGGCAAGGTGGAACAAACCGGATCGAACTTCGGCCCCGAGGTGGCCCACGAATCGCCCTACCTGTCCTCCGTCGGAACAGGAACCATGGTTTCCGACGGCCTGAACCTTATGAACGCCGACTTCTCCAGCACGTCCTTCCAACTGAAACAGGTACGAATCGCTTCACGGAACTTCCTCGGCAACGACCTAATCTTCCCCATCGGTGCCCATGTAGGAGAAAACTGCCTGCTAGCGACGAAAGTGATGATCCCCATCGACGGACCGGTCCGGACCGGGATAGGGCTGCTGGGCTCGCCGCCCTTCGAAATCCCACGCGCGGTCATGCGCGACACCCAGTTCGACGAACTGAAGATCGAGGAAGCAAAGAACAGGCTTTTGCCCGCCAAGAACCGGCACAACATCGTCAGCATGGTCCTGTTCCTGTCTGTACGCTGGTTTCTGCTGTTCGTCGGCACCCTGCTGACCGCTGTTGCTGTCACCCTCCACGGCGTTCTCGGTGCTCTCGCACTCGCCCTGGCGACGCTGGCATTTCTGGTATTCCGCGTCCTGTTCTCCGTGCTGGTCGAACGCGCAGTAATGGGCTTCCGGCACCTGACGCCGCAGTACTGCTCCATCTACGACCCATACTTCTGGCGCCATGAGCGGCTGTGGAAGCTGCTGGCGACACCGCCATTCAACGGAACCCCGTTCAAAGCGCCCATCTGGAGAATGCTCGGCGTGAAGGTCGGAAAGAGGCTCTACGATGCCGGGGTCAATATCCCGGAGAAAACCCTGGTGACCATCGGGGACGACTGTGCCTTCAATGAAGGCACCGCCATACAGGGCCACTCCCTTGAGGACGGAACGTTCAAGTCGGACCACATCGTGCTAGGCAACCGCTGCTCTCTAAGCGTCGAGTCCTTCGTCAACTACGGGGTCACCATGGGCAACGGCGTCGTCCTCGAAGCTGACTCCCTCCTGATGAAGGGCGAGGACGTGCCGGACAACTCCGTCTACGCCGGCAACCCCGCCCGCGAAACCAGAAAGGCAGCAAGGACGGCGACAATCCCGCCCGGCCCGCGGCACCGGGCAACAAACAGGCGGCTCCCAGCCAGCTGGCGACCATCCCACGGCTCCCACCGAATCCCTGCCCACGAGGCACATCGGAAACCCGCCCAGATAGCGCGCCACTAACCGAATCTACGAATAGGACAACGTCAATGGTACGCAGAGCAAAGCCACCGAAGCTCACAGAAACCTTCACGGAATCCCCAAACTGCTGCCGACACGGCTATGGGGGAGGCTGCTGTTCACTTGCAAGAGCCAGCCGGCCATGTGGCGGCCCCCTGCCAGGAACGACCAGAACGAAGATAAGGAAATCACCTTTCTCCGACATCAGAATGATCTCATTGCGGCGGGCAATAGCTTCGTCGACCTGTTACTGGCGCCCCTGCGTGGCGGCTTACTGGCGCCCCTGCGTGGCGGCGGTCCTAGCGATCACGGTTTCTTCATGTTCTGCGCAGGGCGATGCGTCGTTGGACCCTGCAGAATCCTCCCCGCCGACGGCCGTCGAAGCATCGCCGGCAGCTTCGGCTGGCGCGGGTGACCTACTCCCCGACCTGGTAATGCTGCCGCTGCAATCGATCCACATCGGTTATGACCGCGGCGAGAAGGTGCTTCGCTTCACCGCCGATGTCCTCAATGACGGTGACGGTCCGATGCAAGTGACCGGTACCCGGTCCAGTACAGAAGAGCCCGATCTGAAGGTTTCTCAAGACGTCCTGCAAGCAGATGGTAATTGGAGGTCGGTGGAAACGGACGCCATCATGCGGTACGAAACTTTCGACGGGCACGACCACTTCCACCTGCAGGAGTTCGAGCGCTACCGGATGCGACCGGAGGACAGTGACGAGTGGCGGGGCTCCCGCAAGGAAGGATGGTGCCTACGTGATGACGGCGCCCTGCGCGACACACCCTCCAGATACAGCGACGACGACTATTACTGCGGCGAAGACGAAGAATCAGAGCTTACGGAGCTAATTCAAGGAATGACCGAAGGATGGGTGGACTCCTACGACTGGTACCTCGAGGGTCAATACATCGAGCTCAAGGACCTGAAACTGCCCGGAAACTTCTGCCTCGAGGCAGAGGCAGATCCTAACCGTGCCCTTACCGAGAAAAACGACGACAACAACCTGACCTCGACCCTGGTGCACATCACCGAAAGAGAGGCCACCGTCGTCAAACAGGGCTGTTAACGCTCGAAGCTTCCGGTAACTCGGAGCTTCCTCCCTTCTCCTTGTAGCGTGCAGGATCGGAGCTCCTGACTCGTGGAAGACGGTGCCTTAGAAGTGGAAGGCATATCCATCGGGGCGGGCTGTTCACTCGGGGTGAATGCCTTCGTGCACTACGGGGTAACGATGGAGGACTCCGCTGTACTCGAGGCGGAAGACCACGACTGCCTAACCGACCAGCCAGCGCCACCAGCGTGATTGTTCCGGTTCCGGCGTCCGTTCCGGTTCCGGCTCCGGCTCTTCCCCCAGGGCCAGTGCGGCCTCGACGATGTCGTCTGCCGTGAGCGTCATAACGGCCTCACGGTCGAGCGCGTCGAGACTTTGATCCTCCGACGACAGCCGCAGCGCCTGACGGTTAAGGGCCTGCTCGAACAGCGTGCGGGCGAACCGTGCGTTGCCGGAGTCCTCGCCCGCGTGAAGCCCGGCGAGGATGCGGCGCAACATCTGGTCGGCACCCGGCTCCAGGGTGTACTCATGCTGGGCCAACATCCGGTGGAAGATCGTCTGGAGTGCGTCGACGGAGTAGTCGGGGAACGTGATCTCGCGGGCAAACCGGGAGCGCAGCCCGGGGTTTGAGAGCAGGAAGGACTCCATCAGCCGCGGGTATCCGGCCACGATCACGACAAGGCGGTGGCGGTGGTCCTCCATTCGCTTGAGCAGGACCTCGATCGCCTCGGGGCCGAAGTCCATCCGGCCGTCCTCCGGGGCCAGCGCGTAGGCCTCGTCGATGAACAGAACGCCGTCCAGCGCACGCCGGATCACCCGGTCCGTCTTGATGGCGGTCGCGCCCACGTACTGTCCCACCAACCCCGACCGGTCGACCTCGACAAGGTGGCCCTTCTGCAGCAGACCGACCGCGCGGTACATCTCCGCCAGGAGCCGCGCCACGGTGGTCTTGCCCGTGCCCGGGTTTCCGAGGAACACCAGATGCTGTGAAGTGGCCACCTCCGGTAGGCCATGCGTCTTACGGCGGGCCTGGACCTGGAGCAGTGCGACGAGGGCCCGGACCTGTTCCTTCACGGTTTCCAGTCCGACCAGGGCGTCGAGCTCGGCCTGCAGTTCGGAGAGCGGCCGGGCCGGTCCAGGCCTCGTACCGATGAGATCGCCGACCAGGTCATCGACGCGCTCCGAACCGGGCAGCTTGAGTTGGTCGGCCAGATGACCGATGGTTTCGCGCAGGTCATCGAGCGGATTCCGGCTTGCAGCCATGCCTCCACTGTAGTACCGACCGTCACCAACAACGCAGAAGGTCCCGGCCCCCTCGTACAAGGGAACCGGGACCTTCTCACGTGGCGGTGACGGTGGGATTTGAACCCACGTTGGCTTTTACACCAAACAACATTTCGAGTGTTGCACCTTCGGCCGCTCGGACACGTCACCAACGGTGCCCTACTTTACCGGCTGAGGTGCCCTCCGCCCAAAATGGGCAGTACTACAGGTTTACGACGTCGTTCTTGCCCGGATCGGGGCGCTCGCCGGTAACCATCCCCTTGGCGATTTTGAAGGCGGCCACGACGCGCGGTGTATCCATCGACCAGTACTCGGCAGTGTCCGCGTCGACCTTGATCAGTGCCACCGAGGGATCGTCCTTCCCATCGAACCAGGGCTTCACGGAAGCGCTCCACAGCTCGTCGATCTTCGCCCGATCCTTCGTCAGCGTGGCGGTACCGGCGATGGAAAGGTAACCCTTGTCGCTGCTGATGGACACGTTGACCTGGGGGTTGGCCCGGATCTCGTCCGCCTTCGGAGAGGGATCCTCCGTGAAGAACCACAGGTCGCCGTCGAACTCCGCCTCCTGGACCGCGAGCGGTCGGCTCACGAGCTGACCCTGGGCATTGACAGTGGTCAGGATCGCGATGTCCGCGTCCTTGACGATCTTGGTGAGTTCCTTCATGCCGTCCTGCTGCGAGTTCATTCCTTCTCCTTATTCTTGGTGCTCGTTACTCTTGGTGCTCGTTCGATGTGCTGCGCGAGTGGTCATTCAGTGTGGGGGTGTCCTCCGGTGAAGGCGTCCCAGCTTCCCCCAGCCGCCCGTGACTGAATTCGACCCCGGCGATGACCGCAGGACAGTACCCGGATGTGCCCCTTCCCCGCCCCGCCGAAGCGCGACGAGATCCATCAACGGACCCACGCACGCATCGTAGATTCGGGGGAGCAGCGCATGCAGGGGTATGAAGGTCCGCTGGACCGCCCCCACGATGGTCACCGCGCGGGGGTTTTCAGCACAGCGGAGAATCGCCTGCGCCACCCTGTCAGGGTGGACCACGGGCGGCAGGGGATGCACGTCATGTCCGGTGTAGTTCGCGGCGTGTTGATAGATGGGGGTGTCGATCGTGGCAGGCAGCACGAGTGAGACGTGTAGCTCCGGCGTCTTGCGCAGCTCCTGCCGGAGGACGCGTACCAGGCCGTACAGGCCGAACTTGCTGGCCACATATGCCGATACATAGGGGGACGTGATTCTTGAGTAGACCGAACCGATGAAAATCAAAGTCCCAGTGCCGGCCTCGCGCATGTGCGAGAGCGCATGCCGGGCGGTAGCAGCCGCACCTACCAGGTTGGTGTCGATGATCTTGCTGAACACGTCCGAAGGCGTGGCTTCGAAGGTGCCATAGCCATACACCGAGGCGTTGATCACGCACACGTCGATCCGGCCGAACTCGGCGATGGCCGCTTGCATCAGGGCCGCTACCTGACCCTCATCGCAAACGTCCGTCGGCACGCAGGCCACGCGGGCGCCCCGTTCCCGGCACTCGTTCGTGACTTCCTGCAGGTTTTCCTCACCACGCGCGGCCAGCACCAGGTGGGCTCCCTGCCCAGCGAATGTGCGGGCGGTGGCTCTACCGATACCGCTGCCGGCGCCGGTAATAACGACGACGGCTCCGGCAATACTTCGACCCCGCTTCACGGGACCTCCAGGGAGTTGATAAGCACGCTTATCAACCACACTACGTCAGCCTCTGCGGATAGCGAAGAAGTCCTTCAGAAGCGCAGAGCACTCATCTTCCAGGACCCCGGGGAACACCTCGGTCCAGTGATTCAGGCGACGTTCACGCAAAACGTCGAAGACGGACCCTGAAGCCCCGGCCTTCTCATCCCACGCCCCGAACACGACGCGCGGAATCCGCGCCAGCACGCTGGCTCCCGCACACATCGCACACGGTTCCAGGGTCACCACCAGGGTGCAGCCCTCAAGCCGCCAGGCCCCTATGGCTGCCGCAGCCCGCCGGATGGCCAGGACTTCTGCGTGGGCGGTTGGATCGCCGGTTGCCTCGCGCTCATTCCAACCGGTGCCCAGCACCATCCCGTCAGGACCGACGACGACGGCGCCTATCGGCACGTCCGCCGTCTCGCCAGTGCGCCGAGCGGCTTCCAGCGCCAGTACCATCCACGCGTCGTAGTCCCGGGGCGCAGGAGCAGGGTGGGCGGGCATGAGCCAATGATACTTTTGACCAATGCGCGTTCTGGTTGTCGACCATCCCCTGGTGTCCCACAAGCTGACGGTCCTGAGGGACAAGAACACTCCGTCACCGGTCTTCCGGTTGCTCACCGAGGAGTTGGTAACGCTGCTGGCCTACGAGGCCACCCGGGATGTGCGCGTGGAGCCGGTGCAGATCGAGACTCCGGTGACCACCGCCGTCGGGACGGGCCTGGTGAAGCCGACGCCTCTGGTTGTCCCTATCCTGCGCGCCGGGCTCGGCATGCTTGAGGGAATGACACGCCTCGTGCCCACTGCGGAAGTGGGATTCCTGGGAATGGCGCGCAATGAGGAGACCCTCGAGGCCATCACATACGCCGAGCGTCTACCGGATGACCTCACCGGCCGGCAGGTGTTTGTTCTCGACCCGATGCTCGCCACCGGCGGCACCCTCCGCGAAGCGATCAAGTTCCTGTTCCGCAGAGGCGCGGCCGATGTTACGTGCATCTGCCTGCTCGCGGCACCCGAAGGCCTTGAGGTCCTCAGGCAGGAGTTGGAGGGGACCAATGTCACCATCGTGCTTGCCTCGATTGACGAAAAGCTGAACGAGAATGCGTACATCGTCCCCGGTTTGGGTGACGCCGGTGACCGCCTTTACGGCGTCGTAGGTTAGCCTCCCGCTGTCCACAATGTGGTCAGCGGGGTGTGGCACCCGGTTCGCAACCGGTTCACTTTCCAGGCGGATTGCTTTGTTCTCTTCGCGAATGCCGCGTACCGTCTGCGATCCGGCGCCGCTGGCACGGCGTGCTTGACGATTAGTCCGGCGGCGTTGCCTGTCCAGAATGCGGACGCTCTACCATTGTTACTTGCGCGTAGCGGATTGTTACGTGCAATAATTCGAATTGTGAACACCAACTCAGCAGCATCTGCAGCCGCAGCTTATTTCCCGGGCGTCTTGCCCGCACAGGGAACTCGCTGCTGTCGAATGTGCGCGTAACGGTTTACCCCACCCTCTTACGCATTTTCTAGCCCAACGGCGGGCTCCACAGAAGCTCCATCCCGACCGGGCACACCCCTGCATTCGAGCCGTGATGACGGCGATTCACCATGAGGTTGTTTAGACATGACCGTTTCTTCCGGATACGTCCACATTTCCCTCCGCAACGCGCAGAACCGCGCCAGCCTTCAACGGCAGGCTTACGGGCAGCGTCCCGGTTTCCCCGCCTACAGCCAGCCAACTGCTGCCGCTTATGCTCCGAGCTACGGACAGCTGAAGCCCGTGCCTTCGCCCGCTGACTCTGCTCAGCCCATCACGGCGCCGGTTCCAGTGGTGACACCCAACGGGATTCCCGGACCGCAGGCGGTCACCGGCGACACCACCGCACGCGGATTCGTGTTGTACGTCGCGCTGGACGAAGACACTGCCGCTGAGCACGACACCACACTGAGCAAGCTTGCACAGGATGTACGGGCCTATGTCCGCACCCTGGTGCCCGGCGCCCAGAGCCACGCTGCAGTTGCGCTTGCTCCTTCAGACGCCGTCGGCACTGACATCGACGTGGTCAGGCAGGCGCTGGGGGACCCGACGGTCAACCGCCGGCCGCGCACCGAGCAGCAGCCCACTCCGCCGCCTGCACCCCGTCCTACCGGTGTGCTGATCGATCTCTCCAGGCGTGAAGTTCACCTGGACGGTGAAATCCTGAACCTGACGTTCAAGGAGTTCGAACTCCTCAACTACCTGGTGGAGAATGCCTCCCGAACCGTGGGGCGCGAGGAACTCCTCAGCGGTCTGTGGCGCAATGCCGATGAGGTGCCTAACGAGCGCACCATTGACGTACACATCCGCCGTTTGCGCTCCAAGCTCGGCCGGCTGGCCAACACCGTCCGCACTGTCCGCGGCCAGGGATACCGGTTCTATGAGCACCCTGAGGTTGTTGTGTGGGCCGCTCCGGAGTACTCCATCTAGCTGCCGCCCGTCACGAAGTAGGGTGAGGGAATGTCCTCACACCACCTGAAGCGCCTGATGCTCCTGCGGCATGCCAAGTCCGACTGGCATGGCGATGTCGCGGACCATGAGCGCCCGCTCAGTGCGCGGGGGCATCGGGACGCACCGCTCATTGGGCGCTGGATGGTCGAGAACGACGCCGTACCTGACCTGATTTTGACGTCGTCGGCCCTGCGGGCGCGCCAGACCTGCATTTGGGTGTGCCAGGAGTTGGGGGAGAAGGCCCCGACGCCCCGGCTGGAGCCGAAGCTCTATGCGGCCAGCGCCACGGAGATGCTGACGGTGATCAACTATGTTCCGGAGACAGCGACGAGCGTCCTCGTGATAGGGCACCTGCCTGGCATTCAGAACCTTGCCATGCGCCTGGCGTCAGCCGATTCGGACGAGGACTCCGTTGTGGACCTGGCCACGCATTACCCAACGGCAGGGCTGAGCGTCCTTAGCCATGGCGGCCGTTGGGCTGAACTCGACGGCCGCGACGCCGATGTGACCAATTTCGTGGTCCGCCGCGCCTAAAGCCCGTACTTCTCGAGCAAACGCAGCCATACCTCGCTGATTGTCGGATACGCAGGCACCGCATGCCAGAGCCGGTGCAGCGGCACCTCCCCGGCAATGGCAATGGTCGCCGCGTGTAGAAGTTCGGCGACGTCCGGGCCGGCGAAGGTGACGCCTACGAGGACAGAGCGGTCCTCGTCCACAATCATCTGGGCCCAGCCCTCGTATCCGTCCGCATGCAGCGAGGAGCCCGCGACCGCGAGTTCGAGCGAGGTCTCGCTGACGTTCAGCCCATCCCGTCTGGCCGCTTCGAGGGTTCGGCCCGCCATTGCGATCTCGGGATCCGTGAAGACGACCTGGGGCACCGCATAGGTGTCGGCAGTCGCAGTGAACCGGCTCCAGGGTTCGGGCTGCCCGCTTAGGGAACCGTTGGCTCGCGCAACGATCGCGTCCCCCGTCATCCGGGCCTCGTACTTGCCCTGATGGGTGAGCAGCACCTTCCCGGCTGCATCACCCACGGCATACAGCCACGGGTGGCCGCTGACCTGTCCCGAGTCATCCGTTTCCAAGCCGCGCGGCTCAAGTCCAAACTGTTCGATGCCCAGACCTGACAGGGCCGGACGGCGTCCGGTGGATACCAGAAGCTTGTCCGACTCCACCACGGTGCCACCGGCCAGGGTCACACGGAACCGGTTGCCGTCGTACGCGACGGAGGTGGTGCCGGTGTTCAGGTGGAGGGTGACGCCGTCGTTCTCGATGCCCTGCTGGACCAGGCGGGTGGCGGGTTCGGGGTAGGAGCCCAGCAGCGCGCTCCGCGCGACGAGGGTCACCGATGAGCCGAGTCGGGCGTAGGCCTGGGCCAGTTCTGTGCCACTGACACCGCCACCGAGGACGGTGAGGCTTTCGGGAATTTCCTTGGCTGATGTTGCTTCGCGGGTACCCCAGAATGGAAGATCCTTCAGGCCATCGATGGGCGGTATGGAGGGCGTGGAGCCGGTGGCAAGAACGACGGCGTGCCGGGCTTCCAGCGTGATGGCGCCGTCGTCGGTGATGACTTCAACGCGACGCTCACCGGTGAGGCGGGCACGTCCGCGGACCAGCGTGATGCCGGCGCCTTCCACCCACTCAACCTGCGAGGAATCGTCCCAGCGCGATGTGAACTCGTCCCGGCGCGCCAGCACTTGCTGCGCATCCAGCGTGCCCGTCACTGCCTCGCGCGAGCCGGCCACTGCACTAGCGGCGTGCAGCGCAGAGCTTGGCCGTAATAGCGCCTTGGAGGGCATGCAAGCCCAGTAGGAACATTCACCGCCGACGAGTTCGGACTCAACGAGGACAACGGAAAGTCCGCCTTGAGCCACACGGGCGGCTGCGTTCTCGCCGACGGCGCCGGCTCCGATAACAACGACGTCAGTCTTTTGGAAAGGGCTCATGGTCTTGAGCCTTTCACTGCGGTGAAGGCTGGGCAAGGGAGCGCACGACCCTCGTCAGGCGCACGGAGGTTAAAGCAAAACCGCCCCGGTTTCCCAGGGCGGTTGGACTGGTGCGCGCGAAGGGATTCGAACCCCCAACCTTCTGATCCGTAGTCAGATGCTCTATCCGTTGAGCTACGCACGCATTTCAAAAGTCTTTTGAGTGACTTTCTCATGGCCGTTTGGCCGTAGATAACTTTACAGCCAATCGGCACCTAATGCTAATTGAGCTCAGGAGCGGGAATCTACTGAAAAGTAGTATAGACCGGTCTATGTGACCTTTGTCACAGGGTGAAACGTTATTCTTTTCAGACTTCCGCGGAAACTCGCGGTTTCGGCGCGGCTCAACTCGTACTGTACTCCTGCAATCGCGGTAGTAGCCCGTGATCACGCCCCTAGCATCGATACACACCACCCACCCAACGAAGGGACAAGAAATGGGCGATACCGCGCGACAGCCGCTGCTCGCTGACCGAGCGAATGACCGGAACGCAGCGACAACTGCACCGACAACCCACCAGGAACTGCTGGCATGGGTTGAGGAGACTGCCGCGCTGACACAGCCGGACCGGGTGTATTGGGTCAACGGATCCGAAGAGGAGAACCATCAGCTCAGTGACGAGCTGGTCTCCGCCGGAACGTTCACAAGACTCAATTCTGAACTCTTCCCCAACTCCTTTGCTGCGTTCTCCGATCCGGCCGATGTTGCCCGCGTCGAAGAACAAACTTTCATCTGCTCTCGCAACGAGCGCGACGCCGGCTTCACCAACAATTGGATGGACCCGGACGCGATGAAGGAAAAGCTGCGCGGGCTCTTCGCCGGTTCGATGCGCGGCCGAACCATGTACGTGATCCCCTTCGTCATGGGCCATCTGGACGCCACGAGCCCCAAGTTCGGCGTTGAGATCACCGACAGCGCCTATGTTGTGACCTCCATGCGCATCATGGCGACGATCGGCACAGAGGTCCTCGACCGACTGACCGAGCTGAACGCGGAATTCGTTCCGGCGCTGCACTCCGTCGGTGCACCGCTGGAGCCGGGACAGCAGGACGTGGCGTGGCCGTGCAACAAGGAGAAGTGGATTGTGCACTTCCCGGAGGAACGCTCCATCTGGTCCTTCGGCTCCGGCTACGGCGGGAACGCACTGCTCGGCAAGAAGTGCTACGCGCTGCGGATCGCTTCCGTGATGGCCCGGGACGAGGGTTGGCTCGCCGAGCACATGCTCATCCTGAAGCTCACCTCACCCGCGAACAAGACGTACTACGTCTCGGCTGCGTTCCCATCCGCGTGCGGCAAGACCAACCTGGCCCTGCTCGATCCGACCATCGACGGGTGGAAGGTCGAAACCCTTGGGGATGACATCACCTGGATGCGATTCGGCAAGGAAGGCGAACTTCGCGCGGTCAACCCGGAGGCGGGCCTGTTCGGCGTAGCCCCCGGCACCGGCTGGCAGACTAACCCGAATGCCATGCGCGCCATTGCCAAGGGCAACTCCATCTTCACCAACGTGGCGTTGACCGACGACGGCGGCGTCTGGTGGGAGGGGATGACCGAGGAGGTGCCGGCGCACCTGACAGACTGGCAGGGCAACGACTGGACGCCCACATCAGGCGCCACCGCCGCGCACCCGAACGCACGTTTCTGCACGCCGATCGACCAGATCGACATGCTCGCTGAGGAGTTCAACGATCCTGAGGGTGTCGAGCTGTCGGCCATTCTGTTCGGCGGTCGCCGCAAGACCACGGTTCCGTTGGTCACCGAGTCCCGTGACTGGACCAACGGCATCTTCATGGGCTCCACCCTTTCCTCCGAAACCACGGCCGCCGCTGCAGGAGCAGTAGGTCGGGTGCGTCGTGATCCGATGGCGATGTTGCCCTTCATCGGTTACGACGCCGGTGACTACCTCAGCCACTGGCTGAAGGTGAGTGGGCAGGCAAATCAGGAACGGCTGCCGAAGATTTTCCTCGTCAACTGGTTCCGCCGTACCGCTGACGGCGGTTTCGCGTGGCCTGGCTTCGGTGACAACTCCCGCGTGCTCAAGTGGATCATCGAGCGGCTCGAAGGCCAGGCCGAGGGAGTCGAGACGCCCATTGGGTACGTCCCTGCGCCTGATGCCCTCGACCTGACCGGGTTGGACCTCACGCCGGCGGACGTCGAGCAGGCGGTTCGCGTCGATGCTGACGAGTGGGCAGCAGAGCTCAAGGGTATTGAGGAGTGGTACCAGCAGTTCGGTGATTCCCTCCCGCAGGAGCTTTCCAGCGAATTGCAGCGCCTGAAGGAGCGGTTCGCCGCCTAGGCGGCAGTCAAGACACTTGTGGCCGGTTCTGCTTGAAGGCGGAACCGGCCACACTGCTTATTGACCGAGCAGCTGTTACTGGCGGATCTGCTCCAGGACGGCTGAGGTCAGGTTTTCGAGTGTCTGGGGATTTTCTGCCTCCGCGTTCAGCCGCAGGAACGGCTCCGTGTTGGAGGCGCGGAGGTTGAACCACCACGATCCGTCGTCCGCGGTGAAAGTGAGGCCGTCGACTTCGTCGACCGTGACGCCGTCGTTGTCGAATTCCTGGCGCACGCGCGCAATAGCAGCCCGGACGTCGTCGAGCCTGGTGTTGAGCTCGCCGGAGGCAAAGTAGGGCTCGTATTCGCGGCCGAGTTCCGACAGCGGCTCATCCTGCTCGCCGAGCGCCGCAAGAACGTGCATGGCTGCGAGCATGCCGGTGTCAGCATTCCAGAACTCCCGGAAGTAGTAGTGGGCCGAGTGCTCGCCGCCGAAGACTGCGCCTTCCTCGGCCATGACTGCCTTGATGAACGAGTGCCCTACGCGGGTCCGCACCGGGCGGCCGCCCTCCGCACGGACAAGCTCGGGAACCGCACGGGAGGTGATCAGGTTGTGGATGATTACAGGTTCCTGCTCGCCGGCTGCCTGGGCGCGGCGGATCTCCCGGCGCGCAACCATACCGGTGATGGCGCTCGGCGAGACGGGATTGCCCTGCTCATCGATGACGAAGCACCGGTCGGCGTCACCGTCGAATGCGAGGCCGATGTCCGCCCCGTTGCTGACCACGGCCTGCTGCAGGTCGCGTAGGTTCTCGGGCTCCAGGGGGTTGGCTGGGTGGTTGGGGAAGGTGCCGTCGAGTTCGAAGTAGAGCGGGACGATCTCCAGCGGCAGGGCCTCGAGGAACTCTGCACCAAGAACCGCGGGAGTGGTGAGGCCGGCCATGCCGTTGCCGGCGTCAACGACCACCTTCAGCGGACGGCTTCCGGACAGGTCCACCAGTGAGCGCAGGTACTGTGCGTAATCCTTGAGAACGTCGCGGGAAGAAGTGGAGCCCTGCCGGTCGGCTGACGGAATGGAGCCTTCCCCAAGGTACTGTTCGGCCAGTTCTCTGATCTCCGCCAGGCCGGACTCGGACGACACCGGGACGGCGCCGGGCCGTGACATCTTCATACCGTTGTACTGCGCGGGGTTGTGGCTGGCGGTGAAGGTGACGCCCGCTGCGTTGAAGGTTCCGCTCGCGTAGTACAACTCATCGGTGGAGATCTGGCCCAGGAAAATGACGTCGGCGCCGCGGGCGGTAGCTCCCTCCGCGAATGCTTCGGAGAACTCAGGGGAGGAAGGACGCATGTCTCCTCCCACCAGGATCGTTTCCCCGGCAAGGTCGATTACATCGACAAAAGCAGCACCTACTGCCCTGACGGACTCCACGGTGATGGTTTCACCGACAATCCCTCGAACGTCGTAGGCCTTGAACGATGCGGAAAGGTCGATGGTTGTAGTCACGCTGGAAAGTCTAACCGGTCTGTTACCCGCCACCGCGGGGTGGGGAGTAACAGACGACGACGGTTGTCCACACCCGCGAAGAGGGCCACGGGAGCGTCAGTTGCAACTGCCATACTGGGGCGCATGGCTGAAACAACCACCCTGCACCAGCAGGCGCTCTCTATTCTCCGAACCCTTGTGGGTCGTGAGGATGCCGCTTTCCATGAGGGGCAGTTCGAGGCGATCGAGGCACTGGTTCATGGCGGCCGCCGCGCTCTGGTGGTTCAGCGCACCGGTTGGGGAAAGTCAGCTGTCTACTTCGTTGCGAGCCTCCTGCTGCGTTCGGCCGGTGCCGGGCCCACCCTCATCGTGTCACCGCTGTTGGCCCTGATGCGGGATCAGGTGGCGGCTGCCGAGCGTGCCGGGGTCAGAGCCGCGGCGATCAACTCCGCGAACCAGACGGAGTGGCAGGAAATCACCGCAAAGCTTGAAGCGAACCAGCTCGACGTTCTGCTCGTCTCGCCCGAACGGCTCAACAATCCGGGTTTCCGGGAGAATCAGCTCCCCGAACTTATCCGGCGAACCGGGCTGCTGGTGATCGATGAAGCCCACTGCATCTCCGACTGGGGACACGATTTCCGGCCGGACTATCGCCGGCTCCGCGACCTCATCACCACCCTGCCGTCCGGCGTTCCGGTGCTGGCAACTACTGCTACTGCCAACTCGCGGGTGGTCGAGGACGTCGAGGATCAGCTCGGCACTGACGGAACAGCCGTTTATACGCTGCGGGGGAAACTTGCCCGGAAATCGTTGCGGTTGGGTGTGCTCCGCCTTCCCAGTCCGAAGTCGCGGCTGGCATGGCTGCTGACTCATCTGGGGGAGCTTCCGGGGAGCGGCATCATCTACACCCTTACCGTCTCAGCCGCAGAAGACACAGCGCGGCTCCTGCGTGAAAGCGGTCATGCAGTGCTTGCCTATACAGGGCGCACCGACCCTGCGGACCGCGAATCCGCAGAGCAGGCGCTGAAGAACAACGACGTGAAGGCTCTCGTCGCCACCAGCGCCCTCGGGATGGGATTCGACAAGCCTGATCTTGGATTCGTGGTCCATCTCGGGGCGCCCTCGTCGCCGGTCGCCTACTACCAGCAGGTTGGCAGGGCCGGGCGAGGTACGCCCAACGCAGACGTCCTGCTGCTTCCGGGAAATGAAGACCGCGACATCTGGGAGTACTTCGCTACTGCGTCGATGCCGGCAGAAGACAAGGCGCAGCGCATTCTTGAGGAGCTCGCCGGTGGTGCAGTGCTCTCCACCCCGGCTCTGGAGACCCGCGTCGATGTGCGCCGCTCACCTCTCGAGCTCCTCCTGAAGGTGCTCGATGTGGACGGGGCAGTACGGAAGGTCACCGGCGGGTGGCAGGCAACCGGAAACCCCTGGACCTACGATCGCGAGCGCTACGCCCGCATTTCGCAGGCACGGGTCCACGAACAGAACGCGATGCTCGATTATGAGAACACCGGCAGTTGCCGAATGGAGTTCCTTGCCGCTGCGCTCGATGACCCCTCGGCCGCACCGTGCGGCCGGTGCGACAACTGTGCCGGCCCGTGGTACTCCGATGAGGTTTCGCACGATGCCTCGGAGAGCGCGGGAAGCGCCCTCGGCAGGGTGGGTGTCCTCCTGGAGCCCCGGGGGCAATGGCCGTCCGGGATGGACAAGCTGAATGTGCCCGTCAAGGGCCGTATCGCCGCGGACCAGCAGGTCTCCGCCGGTCGCGCGCTGGCTCGCATGACCGACCTCGGGTGGGGCAACCGGGTGCGAGAACTCCTGGCAGATGCAACGGAGGATGCGGCACTGGATCCTGCCGCCGCGCAGGCCTGTGTCCGTGTTCTGTCGGAGTGGCACTGGGACACCCGCCCGGTAGCGGTGGTCAGCATGCCATCCCGACGGCGTCCTCTCCTCATCCGATCACTCGCCGAGGGCCTGGCCGGAGTCGGGCGTATTCCGTACCTCGGCGCACTGCAGTTGCCGCAGGGATGGCCAAGCGGCAGCTCCGGCGGCAACAGCGCGTTCCGTCTCGCCTCGGTTTGGGAAAAGTTCGCGGTGCCAGAGGAAGGCCGAGCCTGGCTCGGAGCGAACCCGGGGCCGGTGCTGTTGGTCGATGACCTGGCGGACAGCCGCTGGAGTATCACTGTCGCCGGAAGGGCGCTCCGGCAGGCGGGTGCTCAGGAGGTGCTTCCCTTCGTGCTCGCACTCAAGGCCTGACGCGGCCGGTGGAGGCACCCGCCCCGCACCGGTTGAACCAAAAGAAAAGGCGCCCTGGGAGTTGATTTCTCAATTCGCAGGGCGCCTGATCCAAACGCGGAGACGGGGGGATTTGAACCCCCGGTGGGCTTTAGACCCACACTTCATTAGCAGTGAAGCCCATTCGGCCGCTCTGGCACGTCTCCAGCAGCTATTACCAGCCACCCAAGACTACCCAGAACCTCCGGGCAAGAGCAAAATCAGCCAAGCTACAGCTCGCCGGTCAAGGCCTTCCACACGAACTCGTAGGACATGGCATGCATGCGCGCAGCCTGGCGGTTATCCGACGCGCCCGCATGTCCACCTTCGAGTGCCTCGTGGAACCACACGTTCTCCACACCGAGCGACTTCATTCGTGCAGCCATCTTGCGCGCCTGCACCGGGCCAACCCGATCGTCACTCGTGGCCGTCCAGATCAGGGTCTTCGGGTACTTCCTACCCTCCTGCAAGCGGTGGTACGGGGAGAACGTCTGAACGTATTCCCACTGCTCCGGGTTGTCAGGATCACCGTACTCGGCGATCCACGAGTACCCCGCGGAAAGCTTGGTGTACCGCTTCATGTCGAGCAGCGGCACGCCGCACGAGATTGCCCCGAACAGGTGCGGATACTGCGTCAGCATGTTCCCGACCAGCAGGCCGCCGTTGCTCCTGCCCGTGCAACCGAGTAGCTCGGGGCTCGTGACGCCGCGGTCCACCAGATCCTGCGCAATCGCGGCGAAGTCCTCGTAGGCGCGGTGCCGGTTGGCATGGAGGGCCGCCTGATGCCACGCCGGGCCGTATTCACCGCCACCGCGAATGTTCGCCAGTACATACACGCCTGAGCGGCCGTCACTGGTTCGGCGTTCCAGCCAGCCCCGCCCGATGACCCCGCTGTACGCCGGCGTCATGGCATGCTCAAATCCTCCGTACCCGGAGAGCAGGGTCGGGTTGCCGCCGTCGAGCACGAGGCCCTTCGGGGCGACCTGGAAGTAAGGCACCCGGGTGCCGTCAGCGGACACTGCGAAGTGCTGCTCCACCTCGAACGCGGACTCATCGAAGTACGACGGCGACGCCTTGACTTCCTCGTGACCCCCGCCGATGGTGCCGCGCACCACCGTGGTAGGCGTCAGGAATCCGGTGGCGACAAGCCAGTAGTCGTTACCGGCGTCGTCGTCCTCGTCATCCACGGCGTACGCGTCCACCGAGTGGAGGGGCGGGCACGCGTCCAGCAATTCTGAAGACCAACCATCTGCTGGATTGAGGACGCGGATTTCCGAGGAGACATCCTTCAGCAGGTTCAGCAGGAGGCGGTCGCGGGTCCAGCTCCACGACTGCAGGGCCGTGTGCTCGTCGGGCTCGAAGACGGTTGTCAGTGCGCGTTGCCCGCTCAGGAAAGCTTCCAACGGCGCGGCCTGGAGGGAGCCGCCACGGTACGTTACACCGTCCAGCTCGAAGTCGGTTCTGGGCCGCAGCACCAGCCATTCCCGGTGCAGCGACACGTTGACGTCCTCCGGAACGTCGACATGCACCCACTCACCGTCGCGGCGCAGATACGTGCGGCTGGAGTAGAAGTCAACGATGTGCGCTGCGATGTCCCGCTCGAATCCGGGGGTCTGGTCGTGCATCACCACGGCCATCATCGAGGTTTCCGGAATCTCGAAATACAGCTCCGCAGAATGGAGTTCCTCTCCACGGCGGAGGGTGCGCACGGTGCGCGGGTAGGAGCTCGTGGTCATTGTTCCGGGGCCAAAATCCGTGCCGACGTGAAGCGCATCCGGTCCGGCCCAGCTGATCCTGCTCTTCGCCACCGGGATGTCGAAGCCGCCCTCCACGAACGCGCGGTCAACGACGTCGTACTCGCGGTACCGCTGCGCGTCGCCGCCGTCCGGCGAAAGCGCGATGAGCGCGCGCCGATAGGGCTCGCCCTCGTCGGGGCGCAGGAACATGGCTCCGCCCCACACCCATTCCTTCTCCTCGTCTGCCGCCAGGGCATCCACGTCGAGAAGGACGTCCCACTCCGGCGCGTCCGTCAGGTAGCTGTCCCAGGTGGTCCGCCGCCACAAGCCCTTCGGGTGATCCTTGTCGCGCCAGAAGTTGTAATAATGCCCGCCGCGCTTGGAAACCATCGGAATGCGGTCCGTCGCATCGAGTACCTCAAGGAGTCGCTGTTCCGATGCTAGGAACTCCGGGTTGACGAGAGCTTCCTCTGTCACGGAGTTCTCGCTGCGCACCCATTCCATGGGCTTCTCTCCGTAGATGTCCTCCAGCCAGAGGAACTCATCCTCAAGTGCAGAGTCGGGCTGCTGCGTGGTGTGCGTCATACCGTTATCTTAGGCAACCTGCCCCATTTTCTCTCGGTACCGACCGGGTCTGCCCATTGGCGATGCCACCTGATTAGATAGATCCAGTCTGGATAGTGCCGGGGTAGCGCCACACGTCCGCCGTCCCGGATTCCACCCGCTCCGCAGCACCTGGAGGCAGAATGAGTACGGCCACAAGCACTGATCTGGACAGTGCAGACACGCACATCGCGGATACCCATGAAGTGATCCGGGTGCAGGGAGCCCGCGAGAACAACCTCAAAGACATCAGTGTGGAGATCCCCAAGCGGCGACTGACGGTATTCACCGGCGTCTCCGGTTCGGGCAAGAGCTCCCTGGTCTTCGCGACCATCGCCGCCGAGTCCCAACGGATGATCAACGAGACCTACAGCGCCTTCGTGCAGGGGTTCATGCCTTCGCTTGCCAGGCCGGAAGTCGATCTGCTCGAGGGGTTGACGACTGCCATCATCGTCGACCAGGAGAGAATGGGAGCCAACCCGCGCTCCACCGTGGGAACGGCGACGGACGCCAACGCCATGCTCCGTATCCTCTTCAGCAGGTTGGGGTCGCCGTATGTCGGTCCACCTACCGCGTATTCCTTCAACGTGCCGACGCGCAAGGCCAGCGGTGTCATGTCCACCGACAAGGGCGGCCGTGTGGAGAAGAGCGTGGTCAGCCAGGCGGTATACCTCGGTGGCATGTGCCCGAGATGCGAGGGCATGGGCAACGTCAGCGACATTGACCGCACCGCTCTCTACGACGAGGCCAAGACGCTCGCTGACGGGGCGCTGACCGTCCCCGGCTACTCGATGGACGGGTGGTACGGAAGGTTGTTCGAGGGCATGGGGCTGCCCATGGACAAACCGATCGAGAAGTTCACCAAGAAGCAGCTCGACACGATGCTGTATGCGGAGCCCACCAAGATCAAGGTCGAAGGCGTCAACCTCACGTTCGAGGGGATTATCCCGAAGATCCAGAAGTCGATGCTTTCCAAGGACCCGGAAGCCATGCAGCCGCATGTGCGTCGGTTCGTTGAGCGCGCCGTGACGTTCCAGACCTGCCCCGAGTGCGAGGGAACACGGCTCACCCAGGCGGCTCTGTCCTCGAAGATCCAGGGCAAGAACATCGCCGAGCTCTGCACCATGCAGATCAGCGATCTTGCACAGTGGCTCCGGGACCTCAAGGAGCCTTCCGTTGCACCGTTGCTCAAAGGGCTTCAGCACCTTCTCGACTCGTTCGCCGAAATCGGGCTGGGTTACCTTTCCCTCGACCGGCCGGCCGGCACGCTCTCGGGCGGCGAGGCGCAGCGGACCAAGATGATCCGGCACCTGGGATCCTCACTCACCGATGTCACGTATGTCTTCGACGAGCCGAGCATCGGCCTCCATCCGCACGACATCGAGCGCATGAATAAACTGCTGCTGCAGTTGCGGGACAAAGGCAATACTGTGCTGGTCGTTGAGCACAAACCCGAGACCATCACGATCGCCGATCACGTTATCGACCTCGGGCCCGGGGCCGGAACCGGGGGCGGAGCGGTCTGTTACGAGGGAACTGTCGAGGGACTGCGGGAAAGTGACACCATCACCGGTCGCCATCTCGACGACCGCGCCAGGCTCAAGGAGCAGGTCCGTTCCCCGAAGCAGGTGCTGGAGATCAGGGGAGCTTCAACGCACAACCTGCAGAACGTCGACGTCGATGTCCCCCTGGGGGTCCTGTGTGTGGTCACGGGCGTGGCCGGTTCCGGCAAGAGCTCGCTGATCCACGGATCCGTTGCACAGCGCGATGGCGTTGTAGTGATCGACCAGGCGGCCATCCGTGGCTCCCGGCGAAGCAACCCCGCCACCTATACCGGACTTCTTGAGCCCATCCGCAAGACGTTCGCGAAGGTCAACGGCGTCAAACCCGCTCTGTTCAGTTCCAACTCGGAGGGTGCCTGCTCCACCTGTAACGGCGCAGGGGTGATCTACACCGACCTGGGCGTGATGGCGACCATGGAATCCCCGTGCGAAGAATGTGAAGGCAGGCGATTCCAGGCCTCAGTACTTGAGTACACAGTGGGTGGAAAGAACATCTCCGAAGTGCTTGCCATGCCCGTTTCGGAGGCGGTCGGGTTTTTCGGGGACGGCGAGGCCCGTACCCCCGCCGCCCACAAGATCCTCGAACGGATGGCCGACGTCGGCCTCGGCTATCTCAGCCTGGGGCAGCCGCTCACCACACTGTCCGGCGGCGAGCGGCAACGGCTCAAGCTTGCCACCCAGATGGGGGAGAAGGGTGACATCTATGTCCTTGACGAGCCGACGACCGGACTTCACCTGGCCGACGTCGAGCAGCTGCTTGGGCTGTTGGATCGCCTCGTCGACTCTGGGAAATCAGTCCTGGTCATAGAGCATCACCAGGCGGTGATGGCGCACGCAGACTGGATTATCGATCTCGGTCCGGGCGCCGGGCACGACGGAGGCACAGTGGTCTTCGAGGGAACGCCGGCCGACCTCGTCGCTGGGCACTCCACGCTGACAGGCAAGCATCTGGCGGCATACGTAGCCACGGGATGAGGGCCATGCGGGCGATGAATCGGTTGAACAGAAGCTCAGCGCACGGCGGATAACCTAGATGGATGGAGACAACGCGGGCTGTACAGGTGGCCATTATCGGCGCCGGCCCGCGTGGTATCTCCGTTCTCGAGCGCCTCATCGCGAACTGGCGCGCACAGGCCGAGGTTGATCGTTCCGTCGTCACCGTCCACCTGATCGATCCTCACCACCCCGGCCCCGGTCATGTCTGGCGCACCGACCAGTCGCGGCACTTCCTCATGAACACCCCGGCACTGTTTCCCACTGTCGTGCCGGTCGGTCAGGCCGCCGCCGAACGTGCGCAGTCGCCCGTGCCACTGTCCTTTGACGACTGGCGGCAGCGCATGGACGCGGCTCCTGATGCGCGCCTGAGCGATGCGGACCGTTCGGAGCTTCGATCGCTCAGCTCGGTGGACTTTCCGAGCAGGGCTATCTATGGGCGATATCTCGAATGGATCTTCTCGTCTTTGACGGGCTCGCTGGGGGACGGCTTCGATGTCATCGTGCATTCCTGCGAGGCCCAGCATGTCGAGGCGCTGCCTGCAGGTTTTCGGATCGAACTCAGCGAGGGCAGCACGGTGGCGAGCGACGCCGTCGTACTGGCTATGGGCCACCTTCCCGCCCAACTCAACCCCGAGCAGGAAGCCCTGCGCGACGGCGCAGCGCGGCTTGGCCTTCAGTACTGGGCCCCCAACGTGCCGGCCGACGCCGATTGGAACAGGCTCCCGGCCCGCAAGCCTGTCCTGTTCCGCGGGCTCGGCCTGAACTTCTTCGACATCATCACTCACCTCACGGAAGGCCGTGGCGGCAGATTCGTGACGAGCGGTGAATCCGCGGGCAGGGCGCTGACCTACCAGCCCTCCGGTAGGGAGCCTCTGGTGATTGCCGCGTCGCGCCGAGGAACTCCGTACCGCGCGAAAGCGAAGCTCGACAGTTATGTTCCACGCAGTGTGCAGCTCCGCTATTGCACGCTTGAACGCGCCGGTAGCTTCGCAGCGAACGGGATTCAGCCCGGTTTCGACCACGACCTGTGGCCGCTGCTCCACCGGGACGCCGTGTGGGCGTACTACAGCACGCTGGCCCGGATCTCCGGGCTTCCCGATTCGTTCTGCGCGTCGCTTCGGGACGTGCTCGACGACTCTGACAGGGCCTGGCCACGGCGGTTGGAGGATCTTCTTGAGGCAACCGTCCCGCCTGCCGACCGGCTTGATCTCGAAGCGCTGGCACAGCCTTTCGGGAGGCACCGGTTTGCGTCCTCCGACGAGTACAACCGGGCGGTGCTGGATTATCTCGAGAAGGACGCGGCCGGCTCCGACCGCGGCGAAGATGACCCTCTGAAGATGGCCATCGGTGCGATGAACGCCGGGCGGTCCGTCATCAAGCAGGTCGTCGCCGACGGCGGCCTCACTGAGGCCTCCTGGACCGCTGAATTGCGCGGCTGGTTCGAGCCGCTCGTCGAAGGTCTTGCGAGCGGACCGCCCGCATTGCGGATAGAGCAGTTGGCTGCATTGGCAAGGGCGGGCATCGTACGCTTTGCAGGTCCTGCTCCGCGATTCGAGCTCGACGCCGAATCAGGTCGGTTTGCTGTCTCCTCGCCCTGGGTGGATGGAGGCAAGTACGAGGCCGGTGCCCTCGTTGAAGCCATGATGCCCGCCAACCGTGTAACCCAGAATCAGACCGTCCTCCTTCGCCGGTTGCTCGAGGACGGGCTTGTTCGTGCGCGAACCACTATGTCCGAAGACGGTGTGCCTGAAGTTTCCCCGGGCCTCGACGTGACCAAGCCGCCATACCGTGCGGTGGGCGCGAACGGTCTCGTGCAGGAGAACCTTTTCGTTCTCGGCCTTCAGCTGAGTTCCGTGCAATGGGGAACTGCGATTGCTGCCGAGGCCGGTGCATCGCTGGATGCCGGGGGCCGGACCCTCCGCGATGCCGATGACATCGCCTTGGCTGTCCTCGGCCGACAGTAGCGGGTATCCCAGATAACAACAAGAAGCGCCTCTCCACTGCTGCGAAGGGGCGCTTCCTGTGTGAGTTAGTTCAACGGCGGATGCGTTCTAGCCGCGGGCCGCCGCAAGGCACCTGCGGTATTCCGCCATTGCCTGGCCGTAGCTGTTGGGTTTCTCAGCGCCGGGTCCGC
The DNA here is from genome assembly GCF_054161285.1 of Arthrobacter sp. D2-10. Lineage (NCBI taxonomy): Bacteria > Bacillati > Actinomycetota > Actinomycetes > Micrococcales > Micrococcaceae > Arthrobacter > Arthrobacter sp. D2-10. The sequence goes on from NZ_CP096431.1 coordinate 434,873, forward strand.
GCTTCGGCTTCACCGGTGCAACGCACGCGTCCTCCGCAGCCGCTTCCACAGTGACCGGCAGGGTGACGGTAGTGCCGGATTCTTCTGCCACCACAACGATCCTTCCGGGTCCGGCAACTGCTTCCGGAACGGTGACGGTAACCTGCGCAGCGCCGCCCGCGACGGGAGTGCTTCCCAACTCGGTGACGTTCCCGTCAGCGTCAACGAAGCTTGTCGACAGGCTGGTGTTAGCCGGGCTGCCAAGTGAGGTCAGATCCAGCTTCGCAACACTGAAAGTTACGGAGTCACCCGCGGTGACAGTGGCCGGTGCATCCTTCACCACTACGCCCCTACGGTCGAAGCTCGGCGACAACGGGCTGTTCTGCTCGATGTAGCTGATCCACGCGTCGCGGTCCACCAAACCTGAGTCACGGACGTCGGTTCCCTGCTGGAAGACGGTGAAGTTGTCGCCGCCCTGTGCCAGGAAGCTGACCGTACCGATCCGATATTCCGCGGCCGGGTCCAGCGGTGCGCCGTCGATAATCACGGAGGTGATGCGGGATCCGGCTGCCAGGTCCGGGTTGTAAGTGTAGGACACGTTGTCGGAGAGACCCAGGGCGAGGAAAGACCTCGATGAGCCTTCCGGCTGCCACTGCTGCTCCAGCATCGTTGTGAACTGCTCGCCGGTCAGTGTGACGGTCCACAGGTTGTTGACGAAAGGCAAGACGGCGTTCGCTTCGGCGTAGGTGATCACGCCGTCTTCCCCGTAGTAGAGCTCGTTGCGAAGGCCGCCCGGGTTGATGACGCCTATCTGGGCTCCGCCCCGCTCTGTTGCCGACAGTGATGCCTTCATGGAGTCGGCGACGAGATTGCCCAGCGTCGATTCGTTGGTCCGGTCGTCGCGGCCGCCGTTCACAAAAGCGGTTGTGATGTCCGAAGTGACCGAACCAACCGCACGGCTGCCGATGACCTCGGCCTCAGCGAGCGCCGCATCGACGATCGCCTTGACCGCGGCGACGCGGGGATAAGTTGCTACGAGGGTGGCCGGGGCCGTGGCGGTGCGCTTGACGTTCTGCGCGGTGTAGGACTCAACCTCTCCCGTTGCGTTATCCACGGTGAGGGTGATCTGCCCGATGTACTCGCCGTAGGAGCCGGTCTGGACTACCGGACGGGTTTCACCCTCGACACCGGGAACGGGAGCGTCCCACACATACTGCTTGTGCGTGTGTCCCGTGTAGATAGCATCGACGAGCGGCGAGGTGCCGGTGACGATATCTGCGAATGCATCGCCCGCGGCGACTTCCTGTTCGAGCGTTGATCCCTCGGCTACGCCGTCTCCAGCGCCCTCGTGGTACTCGGCCACGATAACGTCAGCGAGGTCCTGCTCCTCGATCTGCGCAGCGACGCGGTTCACTGCCTCCACGGGATCGCCGAACTCCAGGTCCGCGATGCCGCCGGGGCTCACGAGCGACGGCGTTTCTTCTGTGACTGCGCCGATAACAGCTACGTCGATCCCTCCCACCTCCACGATCTCGTACTCCTGCATGGCAGGAGTGGTGGTGCCCTTCTGGTACACGTTCGCACCGAGGTAGGGGAATTCCGCGGCGTCAGCCACCCGCCCGCTCAGGTCGGCGAAGCCGCCGTCGAACTCGTGGTTGCCCACCGCTGAAGCCCTGAGGCCGAGTGCGTTCAGAACGTCGATCGTAGGCTGATCCTTCGCGACCGAAGAGGCAAAGAGCGAGGCCCCGATGTTGTCTCCGGCCGAGAGGAACAGGGAGTTCTCCTCGCCGTACTGTGCGCGCAGTTCTTCGACCGTTCCGGCGAACTTCACGGTATTCGCATCGATTCGACCGTGGAAGTCGTTGATGCCCATGAGGTTGAGCTCCGTAGTGGCCTTAGCGGGCGCCAGGTCCAGCCCGACAATCACCGGATCGTGATCGCTGGCCCTGAACTGATTGGGCTCGTAAAGGTTGGTCGCGTTGTAGTTGTAGCGGCTGTACTCCAGCGCCACCGACTCCACCGCGTTGATGTTCCATACGTCTACGCCGGAGACCATCGCGTCGGCTTCGGGCGACGCAAGGATGTGATCCAGCGACCCCACAAGGCCGGAGAAAACGTAGGAGTATCCGTCGGTCTTGGCACCCTGGTTGATGTAACCGGCGTCGTACAGGACCTGCATGGGATCCTCGGCCGAGTAGGAGTTGAAATCACCGGCGAGGAAGACCTTGTCTGTACCGGCGTCCTTCTTGAGCTGGTCGGCGAAGGCCACGAGAGCCGTTGCCTGCTCAACGCGGTCCGCGTTGGAAGCGCCCTGGCCATCACCCTGGTCAGCGTTCTCACCGCTGCCTGATCCCTTCGATTTGAAGTGGTTGGCGATCACAAGGAACTTGGTGGAGTCGTTCCCGCCGGGCAGGTTGAAGGACTGAGCCAGCGGCTTGCGGGCGTTCGAGAACGCGGCATTGTCATTGAGGATGACCGACTCGCCTACTGCCTCGACCACTGCCTTCTTGTAGATGAAGGCGGTGCGGATGAAGTCCTCATCCTCAAGGGCGGGCAACTGCTCCGGTGAACGGACGAAGTCCCACACACCGGGAGCGGCCTCGTTCAGTGCGGCGGTCAACGTGGCCAGGGCTTCGTCGCGGTCCTTGCTGAACTTCGCTGAGTTCTCGATTTCTTCGAGGGAGACGACGTCGGCGCCAAGCCCGTTGATGGCTGCAACGATCTTCGCTTCCTGGCGTTCAAGGTTCTCAGCATTCGCCGCACCGCGAGCATCGCAGCCTCCACGCACCGTGACCGGATTACCTGCCCGGTCCTCGTAGTAGGTGCACCCGGTGAGCTGGTCACCGGTGGTGGTGAAGTAGTTGAGTACGTTGAATGATGCGACCTTGACGTTGCCGCCAACGCTCGCGGGCGATTCGGGACGGGACCCAACAAACGCGACGGGCTGCACTTCGGCCGAGTTGGCAGCCGTGAGCGCGGTCAGCGGCTGGAACTTCCAGGAGCTGTTGCGGAAGTCAAAGATCACGGGCGAGGTGAAGGTCGCAGACGAGTTGACCCGGACCGGTTGCTCCGGCGTGAGGTAGGGCAGCGGTTGGTCCATCGCCGTGCCGCGGAGGAAGTTGGTGGTAGCGCCGTCGTCGAGCTTCACGGCCCGTGCGGCGTTGTCTGCTGTGACAGCCGTGTTCTCGGGGGTGCCCGGGGGGGCGACCTCCGTAGGCTGGACCAGGGGAGTGTCCCCGGCAGCGAGCGTGATCTCGCCATACTGGTTCAGCATGTAGTTGTCGGAAACGGTGAAGGCGCCGGGCGGTTGGACGAGCATGCCCTCCAGAGCTTCACGTGCGGCGTCCGTGGCGGGGTAGGCGACGGGCGCCGGCTTGACTGCTTCGGCAGCTTCCGTGAGCTTGGACATGCCACCGGCTGGCACGGTGATCTGCGACAGAGTGAAGTACTCGCCCGCGGTGCCCGTTACCTCGACGGAATCACCGACGGCAACGTCGCCGACGGTGTCGGGTGAGTAGATGAAGATTCCATCCGAGGCGGAATGGTCCGCTCCAAGATCTCCGCCTGTTCCGGCGGTCTGGATGTAGTAGCCCTCAAAACCACCGCTGGGGTACGCGGCGGTGACCACACCTCGCGTGGTGACAATTTGGCCGAGGTAGGGAGTAGCTGTGGAGGTGCCCTGAATCTGGTCGATGGGGATGACCTCGCCGGGCACCGGCGGTTCCGGTTCGGGTTCGGGTTCGGGTTCGCTTCCGGCAGTCCCACCAGCGGCGTTGGTGGGTGTAACGGCGTCCAGAGCAGTGAAATCCGCACGGTTGTTGTCGGTATCGATGCCATCAGCGCGGTTCATCGAGAGCGTCGTGGCACCGGCCGGGCCTTCCTCAGCAAGCGACTCATAGGTGTTGGAGGTGCCGTAACCGAGCAGGTCAACAACACCGGCGGCGCCGACCACGGAACCGACCGGCAGCGGGTTCACGGCCGTAGCCTGATTGGCCAGGATGATAGTGCCGCCCGCCGCAGCGGGATTCAATGCGCCGCTGGCCTGGTCAGGTGCCGGAAGAGCAGCGCCGTTCCCGGCGTTACTGCCGCCCTGTACAAGGAAGTGGCCGTTCGCAGGGATGGTGCCCTTCAGCGGTACGACGCCGGACGGTGCAGCTGCCCCCGTCGCCGACCGGTACTGCAGCGACCAGCCGTCGAGGCTCACAGGAGCGTCAGTGGTGTTGAGCAGCTCAACGAACTTGTGGGTGAATGGTGCGTTGGCACTGCCCCCGTTGACGAATGCCTCATTGATAACGACGCCGGCGCCTGCCTGGGCTTCGACGGATTCTTCTGCGCTGGCTGGCGAGAACGCCAACGGCGAGGCTAGCAAGCCCACCGAAAGCGCTGAACACAGCGCGCCCCTCCACGAATTATTCATTCGTACTGTTTCTCCTTGACTTTGGCCGGATTACGGCCGCGAGTGATGCCCGCGTTCGGCATGGTGCTTCGGCGGAACTGGCCACGAAAGTGACAATAGGATCTGCCGGTGACATTCCGGTCGCGGCAAGCCAACCACGCTGTAGTGAACAGGCGGTTACCCCGCGGGGAACAGATCAGCCGGGTAGAGACCATCTACGGCATTTCCCATCGTCGGCCCGGTGGTGACGGACTTCAGCGCCGCTCCCGCTCACCTGATAGTGATGTGGGACACAGCGGACGCTTTGCACATTCAAACACGAGTGCTTGCTGGTGGAAACTATCTGCGGGAGTCGCGGAGTGTCTCCGTCGCCGGTGCGCCCCCGGCGTTGCCAACCAGGCACACGACCGTCCGTCCGCCGTCGTCGTCGTTCCATTCCGACTCAACCGGATAAAAGTACTGAAGCTCCAGAGATGAGGCGTCGTAGTCGACGCCCACGAATGAGAGGAACTCGGTGCGGCAGAACTCCTGTGCCTGCGCGTCCGCTTCGCCGACACCGGGGTAGTCGCCCTCCGGCAGTTCCTTGGTGGCGAAGACCTCGAACGCGTGCGGTTCCGTGCACGGGAGCAGTTGGATGGCGGGGTTTGCTGCAGTGCCGGAGTCGGTCATGCATTCGCCCGCGTGCAGGTCATTGGCAGCGACGTCCGACGTCGTGACCTGTGCGGCTTCCGTGCGTTCCGCTGACGCCGGGCCGGTAGGCGGCGCGCCGTCGTCGTTCCCTATGGCACAACCGGTGAGAGCTGCCGCCATGATGACCAGGGCAGCGGGCGGGAGCAGGTGCTTCGCGGCGGCGATCGTCATGGAGAAGCTCCTCGTCGTTGCGGGCGTCAGGATCGGCACTTTCCGGAGCCTACCGGATCCTATTGCGGAGGTCCGGGCACGCGGGCGCCCGGGGCGCCGGCACAGCGATCGGTGCCGATGGCGGGCACGCGAGCAGGCAGGTGGGGGAGCGGTTAAAGCAATTGCACCCCGCCTGTGACAACGGGGTGCAACTGGTGAGCCGGCCAGCTCAATGCGGAAGGTAAGGGATTCGAACCCTTGAGACGGGGTTACCGCCCACTGGTTTTCAAGACCAGCTCCTTCGGCCGCTCGGACAACCTTCCTCAGGGGAATAGTGTTTCATGCAGAGCAGGCAGCACAAAACTACCGCCAATTGCGCGGAGCTAAGTCAACATGGCAGGTCAGGAAGGAACCGATGAAAGCCGTAGTACTGCGTAGGTTCGGTGAACCGCAAGTCCTGGAGGTGGCCGAGGTTGAACCACCCCGTCCCCAGGCAGAAGAGGTACTGATCGATGTTGTCTCGGCCGGGCTGAACCGGGCGGACGTGCAGCAGCGGAAGGGCGTGTACCCGCCTCCTCCGGGAGCTTCCGAGTACCCCGGTCTTGAGGTGTCGGGAAGGATTGCCGACGCCGGTGGGTCACATTTCCAGCGGGGTGACGCCGTCGTCGCGCTCCTTGCCGGCGGCGGCTACGCCGAACAGGTAACCGTGCCTGCCGGGCAGGTACTGCCAGCGCCCGACGGCGTGGATCTGGTGGCCGCCGCGGGCCTGCCCGAAGTAGCGGCAACGGTGTACTCGAACCTGGTACTGACGGCTGGGATGGCCGGCGGTGAGACGCTGCTCATCCATGGTGCGTCGGGCGGAATCGGCACCATGGCCATCCAGCTTGCGCGTGCGCTGGGGGTCCGCACCATTGTCACTGCTGGAACGTCCCAGAAGCTCGACTACGCCCGTAGCCTCGGTGCCGAAGTGTGCATCAACTATCGGGAGCAGGACTTCGTCGCTGAGGTGGATGCGGTGACGGGTGGACGGGGTGCGGACGTGATTCTCGACGTCGTCGGCGCCAAGTACCTCAGCCGCAACGTGGAGGCGCTTGCGACAGGCGGCCGCCTCGTTGTCATCGGTCTGCAGGGTGGTGCCAAGGCAGAGCTCAACCTCGGTGTTCTCATGGCGAAGCGCGCGTCAGTCACCGGCACTACATTGCGCTCGCGGCCTGTCGAGGAGAAGTCAGCGATTATGGCCGGGGTTTACAAGCACATCTGGCCGCTAATCACAGAGGGAACCATCTCGATACCTGTCGACCGCACGTTCCCACTCTCCGACGTCGTGCAGGCGCACGAGTACTTTGATTCCGGTCAGCACACCGGCAAGATCCTCTTGACGCTGCAGTCCGTTTCAAAACAATAAGTCTGCTTGGTAGATTCCGGACGGTGTGACAAGCTAGCATCCACCGAAATTCCAAGGAGGAATCATGGCCAAGCACAGGGCAGACGGCGAGCCGGACAGGGCGGCGCAGGGCAAGGACGACGAGTCAGGACTTGAGCGCGCTGCTGAGAGCTGGGCGGAGAACCTCGCAGACCAAGTGAACGACGGCGTCAAGAGCAACCCTCAGGACACCGCTGACGAGGGAGCCGATCCGCGGACAGATACGCACTCCAGCTTCAGCGAAGGTTCCAACTCCCGCGACGGCAGGGACCAACCCTCGCACTGATACCGCGAGCCGTTCACCTCATCGTTCCCGCCGCTCAGCGAAGTTTCTTCAGCGCGGGCAGAAAGTTGTGACGCAGCACTCGCTCCCCTGCTACGTTCAGTGAGTTAAGCCACTCACATACAAGGGAGCACCATGAGTGAGAACAACCCCGGGCGCGAGCAGGCGGGGGCACGCCGCGTCGAACGAGATGAGGACACTGATGTCCTCCAGCACGATCCGAACCTGCCGCCGACCGCGGTGCATGTGGATACCGAAGACCGCGGCTGGACACCGCTGAAGGTTGCGATCTGGGTAGGCATTGCGCTACTCGGTGGCGTCAGCTGGACCATGCTCGCGATCGTCCGCGGCGAGACGGTCAACGCAATGTGGTTCGTGTTCGCGGCTGTCTGCACCTACCTGATCGCGTACCGGTTCTACTCGAAGTTCATCGAGCGGAAACTGCTGCAACCCAATGACCGCCGGGCCACCCCCGCTGAGTACAAGGCTGACGGCAAGGATTACGCCGCTACAGACCGCCGGGTTCTCTACGGCCACCACTTCGCCGCCATCGCCGGCGCGGGCCCGCTCGTAGGCCCGGTCCTTGCTGCGCAGATGGGCTACCTGCCAGGAACAATCTGGATCATCATCGGCGTCATCCTCGCCGGCGCCGTCCAGGACTACCTCGTGATGTTCTTCTCCATGCGACGGGGCGGGCGCTCGCTCGGTCAGATGGCGCGCGAGGAGCTCGGCGTGATCGGCGGTACTGCAGCCCTGATCGCGACCCTCACCATCATGATCATCATCGTGGCGATCCTCGCACTCGTCGTGGTCAACGCCCTCGGCGAAAGCCCGTGGGGCGTCTTCTCCGTATCGATGACCATCCCGATTGCGCTCTTCATGGGCGTGTACCTGCGCTACATCCGTCCCGGTAAGGTCACGGAAGTCTCGCTTATCGGTTTCGCGCTGCTCATGCTTGCCATCATCGCGGGCGGCTGGATTGCTGAGACCGACTGGGGCGTAGCGATCTTCACCCTCGATCGCGTCACCATCGCCTGGGGCATCATCATTTACGGGTTCATTGCGGCCGTTCTGCCGGTGTGGCTGCTCCTTGCACCCCGCGACTACCTCTCGACGTTCATGAAAATCGGCACCATCGTCATGCTGGCGGTCGCCATCGTCATTGTGAGGCCGGAAATCGACGTCCCCGCCTTCAGTGAATTCGCGAGCCGTGCCGACGGCCCCGTGGTCCCGGGCACGCTGTTCCCGTTCCTGTTTGTGACGATTGCCTGTGGAGCGCTTTCCGGCTTCCATGCGCTGATCTCCTCCGGCACCACTCCGAAGATGATCGAGAAGGAACGCCAGACCCGTTTCATCGGTTACGGCGGCATGCTCATGGAATCATTCGTGGCGATCATGGCCCTTGTGGCGGCGCTGTCGATCGACCGGGGCATTTATTTCGCGATGAACTCGTCCGCAGCGGCAACCGGGGGCACCATTGAAGGCGCCGTGGCGTTCGTGAACGGGTTGGGTCTAACGGGAGTGAACCTCACTCCCGAAGCCTTGAGCACCCTGGCCACGAACGTCGGTGAGGAGTCGATCGTCTCGCGTACCGGCGGTGCGCCGACGCTCGCGGTCGGCATTGCCCAGATCATGCAGGGCCTTTTTGGCGGCGCAGGCATGATGGCGTTCTGGTACCACTTCGCCATCATGTTCGAGGCTTTGTTCATCCTGACAGCGGTCGACGCCGGTACCCGCGTTGCGCGGTTCATGCTGCAGGACAGCATCGGCAACTTCGTGCCGAAGTTCAAGGACACCTCCTGGCGGGTGGGTGCCTGGGTTTGTACGGCCATCATGGTGGCAGGCTGGGGCGCGATCCTGATCATGGGCGTCACCGACCCGCTTGGCGGAATCAACACCTTGTTCCCGCTCTTCGGCATCGCGAACCAGCTGCTCGCGGCGATCGCGCTCGCGGTCTGCATGGCGATCTGTGCGAAGAAGGGCGCGTTCAAGTACCTGTGGATCCCCGCCCTGCCGCTGGCCTTCGCGTCAGTGGTCACCATCACGGCGTCGTTCCTCAAGATCTTCTCTCCGGTTCCGGCCGTGGGCTACTGGGCCAACCACTTTGCCTTCCGGAACGCGCTGGCCGCCGGCGAGGAGAGCTTCGGCAATGCACCGACGGTCGCCGCCATGGAAGCTGTCGTCCGCAACACCTTCATCCAGGGAACGCTGTCTATCGTCTTCGTGGTGCTGTCGATCATCGTCATTGCGACGGCGATCATCGCCACCGTCAAGGCCTACCGAACCGGCGGCGGACCGAGCGCTGAGGACCCCGCCGTGCCGTCCCGCACCTACGCTCCGGCGGGCCTGATCGCTACTCCGGCCGAGAAGGAGCTCGAAGCGCAGTGGGCCGCTCTTCCGCATGACCGGAAACCGGCACGGGCAGGTCACTGATGAGCGTCAAGGAGCTGATCTGGCTTTTCAAAGGTGTGATGGGCGAGAACGCGTACCAGCAGTACCTCGACCACCATGCCGCGACCCACAGCAACGAGCCTCCCATGACGGAGCGGCAGTTCTGGCGCGACAAGACTGATCGCCAGGACGCCAATCCGGAGGGCCGCTGCTGCTAGGCGGAAATGTGCGCAGCTGAGGCGGGTCCAACTGTGTTGGGCCCGCCTCAGCTGTGCGACCCTTCCCTAGCGCCGGGCAAGCCCCCGTGGTTTGCTAGAGGGATGACCGAGAACCTTCCAGAGCATCTGCGCGAAGACGTCGGAGCACCCAGCCCCGGTGCTGAATCCGAGGACCAGCATCTGCGCCAGGATGTGAATCTACCCCAGGAAGAGAACGACGGCGGCCCCGAATTCTCCGAAGGACACTTCACCTCCGGGCAGCTCAATGCCGGGCAACAGGTCCCGGGCATGAGCCCGGCCGGCGAGTACAAGAGGGGCCGTGAGGAAGAGCTTGCCCACCAGGACGAGGCTGACTGACGCTTCTCAAGGCACGTGAGAGCATAAACCTATGACCGAACAGCAGCCTGAGCACATCAGTGTCACTCCTGAACAAGCGGCCAAGCACAACCAGGAAAGCCCGGTTCTCCTCGGCAAACTTGATGCCGGACGCGGGCTCCCCGAACAAAACGACGGCCGCGGATCCCGCGGTGAAAGCAGCCAGCCTACAAAGCTGCACGAGCTGGTGGACGAGCCCGCCAAGGTCATGCGCATCGGCACCATGCTCAAGCAGTTGCTTGAGGAAGTCCGCAGCGCCCCGCTGGACGACGCCGGGCGCAGCCGCCTCGCCGAGATCCACGAGCGGTCGGTGCGTGAACTTGAGGACGGGCTCGCGCCCGAGCTGGTCGAGGAACTGCACCGGATCAACCTGCCCTTCACCGACGACTCCGTCCCCACCGATGCTGAACTTCGTGTCGCACAGGCCCAGCTGGTGGGCTGGCTCGAAGGCCTCTTCCACGGTATTCAGACAGCCCTGGCCGCCCAGCAGATGGTCAACCAGCAACTCGCTGCCCAGCTCCAGCTCCGGCAGTTGCCGCCCGGCACGGTCATAGCGCCCGGCGTCGTCGTGGGTGAGGACGGTGAGCCGCGGCGTGCGCCCGGCCCGAGGCCGGCGAACCCGCCGCAGAAGCCCGACACCCATGGCCCGGGCCAGTATCTGTAAGCGCCGGTAGGCGCAGGTGGCACTTTTTGCGGCGGCCCGCCAGGGCCGCAGGGATGATGCTGAGCTCGGCACGGGAGTGTGGCGCCGTGCCCACGACCGCTTCCGGCGCGGACTCGACCGCTATCACCAGATCCTGGAAGGCGTGGAGGACGACGACGTCTACAACGACCTCGCCGGTCTCGCCAACGAACTGGCAGAGTTGCTGCCGCGTGTCCGACAGTGCTGTGTAATGGCGCACTCCCGGCATCCCAGCGAGGGTCTGGACATACCCGGTGCGCTCCTTCAGGTGCACCGGGCACTGTCCCGCGCGGGCAACGCGCTCGCAACCACAGCCGAGGCCGCAGCTATGGCCCGTCTTGACGGGGAACGCTGGGGGATTGCATCGGCCGGGCTCGAGAACGTCCGGCGACGGGCGGACGTCGTTGCCGAGGATGTGGCGGAAGCTGAACGTTTGCTGTCAGGAACCAGCTCGTAGGAATACCTGCCGGCAGGCGTGAGTTAGCACAGTTCGAAGAAGCAATCAGTCATCGAAAGGAACCCATGAGCACCTCACCGAACCTGACTTTCAACGACGGCCGCACCATTCCCCAACTGGGCTATGGCGTCTGGCAGGTCGACGACGCAACGGCGGAGGACGTCGTCGGGCGCGCCTTCAAGGCGGGCTACCGCCACATCGATACCGCAAAGATCTACGGCAACGAAGCGGGTGTGGGCAGGGCGATTGAAGCATCCGGACTGAACCCTGATGAGCTGTTCATCACCACTAAACTGTGGAATGCGGACCAGGGCTACGAGAGCACCCTCGAGGCCTTCGAGGGTTCCATGCAGCGGCTCGGCCTGGAAACGCTGGATCTCTACCTGATCCACTGGCTCCAGCCCAAGCAGGGCAAGTACGTGGACACATGGAAGGCGCTCGTCGAGCTGCAGAAGCGCGGACGGGTGCGCTCCATCGGCGTATCCAACTTCACCGTCGAAGCGCTGCAGGAAATCATCGACGAGACCGGGGTCGTGCCCGCAATCAACCAGGTGGAGACCCACCCTTACCTGAATCAGGCCGAACTGCGCGCCTTCGAAGCGGAAATGGGGATCCTGCATGAGTCCTGGTCACCGCTTGGATCAGGGAAGGGCCTGCTCGAAGACCCGGTGCTCGCCGACATCGCCGAGAAGCGGGGAGCTACCCCCGCTCAGGTTGTGCTCGCGTGGCACCTCGCGCTGGGTCTGGTTGTCATTCCCAAGTCGGTGACCGAGTCCCGCATCATCGAGAACTGGGGTGCACTGGATGTTTCGCTGACTGAGGAAGACATCGAAGCGATCAACGGACTCGACAAGGGCGAGGCAGGCCGCATCGGTGCCAACCCGGCGACGGCGGACTTCGCCTGATCGGCACGTCCCGCGCCAGTCGCGGCTGATTCATTCCGACAAGTGCAGGCATTGCGCGCGTTGCCGTCAACGCATGCAGTGCCTGCACTTTTGTGTGAAGAATGGTCCTCATGCACACGGAAACAGTGGACCTCCTGATTGGCACCTATCCCGCCGACGGCACTGATCCCGGCTCTGGGGAAGGCATCTGGCGGGTTGCCCTCGACCGGCGGAGTGGGAGCCTGACCGGCGAACGCCTGCTGGCGACGACGACGGCGCCCTCCTTCCTCGCGCTGCATCCCTCCCGCCCTGTGCTGTATGCGGTGCGGGAAGCGGAACAGGGGAGCGTCAGCGCCTTCGCCGTCGAGGATGACAGCCTGAATCTTCTGGGTGCAGTTGCGACGGGCGGGTCCTTCCCGTGTCACCTCCGGGTCGCGGAAGGACGGTTATGGGTCGCCAACTACGGCGACGGCGCCATCACCCGGCTGGACCTGAACGAGCAGGGTGAGCCGGTTGAAGACCCGGCGGTATACCGGAACACCGGATCCGGACCCAACCCGGAGCGGCAGGACGGCCCGCACGCGCACTACATCCACGACGCCGGCCACGGGCAGCTGTGGGTGAGTGACCTGGGCACCGACGAAGTGCGCAGGTTCACTGCGTCCGGTCCCAACGGGGTCGTGGTGCAGCTCCCGGCGGGCACAGGGCCACGCCACATGACAACGCTGCCGGGAGGCGCCGTCGTCGTCGTTGGTGAACTGGACTCACGACTGCACGTGCTTCGTACCGACGGGAGCGATTTGCCCCTCAGTCCAGTTCCGGCCCTCGCCGCCTCCGTGCCGGCCGGGCAGCCAAGCCAGCCCTCTCATGTGGACGTCGGAGCGTCCACCGGGACACGGAACCTGTTGTACGCCGCAACCCGCGGCCCCGACGTCCTCGCGGTTTTCACCGTCTCGGGGGAGCAAACGCTGACGCATCTCTCGGATTCACCGGTGGGAGGGTCATGGCCCCGGCACTTCGCGGTCGTGCCTGCCGAGGATGACGCGGCCGACTTCGTGGTTGTGGCGAACCAGGGCTCGTCCACCCTCGACGTGCTGTGCGTCCAGGCTTCCGGCCAGGTCGACCAGGTGCATTCGCTGAACCTTCCCGCCCCTGCCTGCGTCATCCCGGCACGCTGAGCACGGCGTCTGACAGGATGGAGCGCACACCCGCCCACGGCTGGAGGACCGATGGTTGAGAACGATCTGGACGGCGCTTTCACACGCATCAGGGACGTCATGCGCTCCGACGCCGAGTCCGACGAAGCGAACTGGTTGGATTTCAACCGTCGGCTCGACGCGCATTTTCCTACTTTGTATCGGCTCTTCGAGTCCTTGTACGGGGACCGAAACGATTGGCAGGAGCAGCTCACACAGCTCGTGCTCCTCGCCGCGCGTTCATGGGTCGCGCGGCCTCCCGAGCTGAAAGAAGTCGACGACGACCAGGAGCATGACATCGCCTGGTACCTCTCCAACAAGGCGCTGGGAGGCGTCTGCTACGTCGACAGGTACGCGGAGAATCTCGAGGGGTTACGAAGCCGCATCCCCTACTTCAAGGAACTCGGGCTCACCTATCTGCACCTGATGCCGTTGTTCCTTGCCCCGGAGCCGAATTCAGACGGCGGCTACGCAGTCTCGAGCTATCGAGAGGTCCATCCCGGGCTGGGAACAATGGTTCAGCTTCGCGAACTGGCCGCAGAGCTGCGCAGCGCAGGCATCAGGCTGGTCGTCGACTTCATCTTCAACCACACGTCCAATGAACACCTTTGGGCACGCAAGGCGGCGGAGGGAGACTCCCGTTTCAGCGGCTACTACTGGATCTTCCCTGACCGCACCATGCCGGATGCCTTCGAGTCCCACGCCCGGGAAATCTTCCCCGACGACCACCCGGGATCGTTCGTCCAGCTCGACGACGGACGCTGGGTGTGGGCTACCTTTCACAGCTTCCAGTGGGACCTGAACTACTCGAACCCCGAGGTCTTCCGTGCAATGGCGGAGGAAATGCTCTTCCTCGCCAACCAGGGCATCAGTGTCCTCCGCATGGACGCGGTGGCCTTCATCTGGAAGCAGGTGGGTACGTCCTGCGAGAACCTCCCTCAAGCGCATCTGCTCCTGCAGGCCTTCAACGCGGTGTGCAGACTCGCCGCGCCCTCGCTCCTCTTCAAGTCCGAGGCGATCGTCCATCCGGATCAGGTCGCCGAATACATTGATCCGGGGGAGTGTCAGCTCTCCTACAACCCCCTACAGATGGCGTTGATCTGGGAAGCCATGGCCACGCGTGACGTTTCGCTCCTTTCGCAGGCGCTGGAACGCAGGCATAACCTCCCGGAGGGAACATCCTGGATCAACTACGTGCGGAGCCACGATGACATCGGGTGGACGTTCGCCGACGAAGACGCTGCCGAGCTGGGCATCAACGGGTTCGAGCACCGCCGCTTCCTCAACTCCTTCTATGTCAATCGCTTTCCGGGCAGCTTCGCTCACGGGGTTCCGTTCCAGGACAACCCGAGGACCGGTGACTGCCGGATCTCGGGAACGACGGCGTCACTGCTCGGGTTGGAAACGGAACCGGAGGCAGCGGTGCAGCGTATCCTCCTGGCCCACTCGATCACCCTGAGCACGGGCGGTGTTCCGCTGATTTATCTGGGCGACGAGGTCGCGCAGGGGAACGATTACGGCTATGCCGCTGAGCCGGGTCATGAAGCCGACAGCAGATGGGTGCACCGCCCGCACTATCCTGCGGACAGCTATGCGAAGCGTGGGGATCCTTCCACGCCGCAGGGCGCCGTTTACTCCGGTTTGACCGAACTCATCTCCATCCGGGCAGCGACCCCCGAGTTTGAAGGAACCCGTCTGGTGGACTTCCGGACCGGGAACCGGCACGTCCTCGGATATCAGCGTCCCGGCGAAGGCACAGCGGTGCTGGTGCTCGCCAACTTCGGTGACAGTCCGCAGGCCGTGGCGCCGGCTGTCTTATCGGGGTTCAACCGGACGGCGACCAATCTGCTGACGCACGAGCAGGAGAACATGGATGCCGGTATCGAGCTTGCTCCGCGCAGCTTCGTCTGGCTGCGGGTCGCTTACGCGAACTGATAAGGCCTGTCGGAGCGAGCATTTCGACAGTATGCTTACTATTCTGACGTGCAGCCGACAGCGAGGTGACCATGCGAGCAATGGTGTACCGCGGCCCCTATAAGGTCCGTGTAGAAGAAAAAGACATCCCTGCGATCGAACATCCGAACGATGCGATCATCCGGGTAACCAGAGCCGCGATCTGCGGATCGGACCTGCATTTGTACCACGGGATGATGCCGGACACCCGGGTAGGAACCACCTTTGGCCACGAGTTCATCGGTGTGGTCGAAAAGGTAGGTGGTTCGGTGCAGACGCTGAGCCCGGGCGACCGCGTGATGGTGCCCTTCAACGTCTACTGCGGGTCGTGCTACTTCTGCGCCCGCGGCCTCTACTCGAACTGCCACAACGTCAACCCGAATGCCACCGCGGTGGGAGGCATCTACGGCTACTCCCACACGTGCGGCGGGTACGACGGCGGCCAGGCCGAGTATGTGCGCGTCCCCTTTGCGGACGTCGGACCGTCGCTGATTCCTGACTGGCTGGAGGATGAGGACGCCCTCCTCATGACCGATGCCCTCGCCACGGGCTATTTCGGCGCTCAGCTGGGCGACATCGTGGAGGGGGACACCGTCGTCGTCTTCGGGGCAGGTCCGGTGGGACTGTATGCGGCAAAGTCCGCATGGCTGATGGGGGCGGGCAGAGTCATTGTGATTGACCAGCTTGAGTACCGGCTGGAAAAGGCCCGCACCTTCGCGCACGCTGAGACCTACAACTACAACGAATACGACGACATCGTGGTCGAGATGAAGAAGGCGACCGATTATCTGGGGGCCGACGTCGTGATCGACGCGGTGGGCGCCGAAGCCGACGGCAACTTCCTCCAGCAGGTGACCGGGACCAAGCTCAAGCTTCAGGGCGGATCACCCATCGCCCTGAACTGGGCCATCGATTCGGTCCGCAAGGGTGGCACAGTTTCTGTGGTCGGCGCGTACGGACCTATCTTCAGTGCCGTGAAATTCGGCGACGCCGTCAACAAGGGGCTGACCCTGCGAATGAATCAGTGCCCGGTCAAGCGCCAGTGGCCGCGCCTCCTGGAACACATTCGCAACGGCTACCTGAAGCCTAACGACATCGTTACTCACCGCATACCACTGGAGCACATCGCCGAGGGGTATCACATCTTCTCGGCCAAGCTGGACAACTGCATCAAGCCCCTGATCGTTCCGAACGCAAGCTAGGAGAGCGCCGTGCACTCAACGCCATACGTTGCCAACAAGCCAAGGAACACCGAAACCCGTGACGAGCTCCGCGCCCGCATCCCGGGTTGGGGCGCTGACCTGGATCCGGCGGACCGCCCGTCCTATCCGCGGGAGAAGCTGGCCCCCTTCCATACGGGCGCGCACTGGGATTTCCCTGAGCAGCAGCCCGGGGCCGAGAATCGCGAGCATTCCATCGAACACGACATCGTTCCGCCCGTGTTCGGAACCTCCGTTCCGCTCAAGGGCGTTTCCGGTGCAATTCGCCGTCATGCGTATGCGTCCTATAGTGAGGGCCGTGCGGCTCACTGGCTGCTGCTCATCCTCGGCGACAGGGTGGACGCCTGGGAAAGCCACCTGCGTTCAGTTGCGTCCGCGCGACCCGATAACCCGGTGACGGAAACCGGCGTTCTGGCTGAGAAGAGCGCGCACGGCGTCGCGTCACGTTTCGGCGTGAAGCGCTCCGATATCAACCATCAGTGGCTGGACCCGTTGATCGTGGGAGGTCCATGGGTAGCCGCCGGTGGGGTAGCGTTCGCGATCACGAGGAAGCTGGTGCGGCGCGGCCGCTAGCGGCCCTACGAGTGCGCGGATCCGGGCTCGTTCAGCTTCCGGTTCATTTCCGCCCCGGCAGCGTCCGGTGTGACATTGCCGCTCATCCCCATCGCCCGGGACTTGAGGGAGCCACCAAGCACGTTACCTTCGCCCTCCATCAATCCTTTGAACCCCTGCTCTGCCACCAGTGCCGGGTCATCCTTCTTCGAAGTTCCCAACCGCGTGTCCATGAGATCTGCACGTTCGAAGAACTCGGTGTCGGTGGGGCCGGGAAGCAGAGTGGTCACGGTGACGCCTGTATCCTTCAGCTCGTTACGCAGTGCCTGGCCGAACGACTGAACGAACGCCTTGGATGCGCCGTAGACAGCCTGGAACGGCGACGGCATACGTGCAACCACGGATGAGGTAAACAGAATCCTGCCGTGGTTGCGGGCCACCATGTCCGTAGCCACCCGCTTGGCGAGCGCGACCGTCGACACAACGTTGAGGTCGATCAGGCGCAGCTCATCCTCCAGCCGGTTCTCCAGAAACGGTCCGCCGGCGCCGATGCCGGCATTCAGCGCCGCAGCCTCCAGCGGCCGCTTCAGGGCGGTCAGACTGGAGTAAAGGCGGTCGACGCCCTCGCGCTCTGACAGATCGATGCGCTCGGCGTACACCTGCCCGCCAAGGTCTTGCAAGGAGTTCGCCGCGGTGGTGATTTCCGCGTCCTCGGCGACCAGCAGGGCATCGAAGCCGTTGGAAAGGAACTGTTTCGCCAGTTCGTAGCCGATACCGCTCGAAGCGCCGGTGATGAGTGCAAGCGGGCGATCTGTTTCCATGACCGAATCCTCCCAGGAAAGGTAAGCGTGCTGCCTATTCTCGTACGGGGAGGAGCGGAGCGAAAGGGCGGAGACGGGAAACAAGCCCGGCACAGGGCACAAAAAGAGCCTCCTGCCAGAATCGAACTGGCGACCTTCTCATTACGAGTGAGACGCTCTACCGACTGAGCTAAGGAGGCTAGTTGTTGGGCGCCAGGCTGAAACCTGGCCCGTTCAACAAGGAATAACTGTATAAGAGCGTAAGCTCACCGGTCAAAATCAGCAGCGGGCGCCGTCGTCGGGCACCGTGCCGTCGATGAGGAAGTCGTCAACGAGCGACTCGATGCACTCCCCGGAGCGGCCGTAGGCGGTGTGCCCCTGGCCTTCCCAGGTCACGTGGACAGCGGATTCCAACTGATCGGCGAGCGCTAGTGACCACTCGTAGGGGGTGGCCGGATCCCCAGTGGTTCCGATGACCACCATCGGCGGCGCGCCCGGCGCGCTGGCCGGCGCAGGTTCATTGACGGGCTCGTATTCCCAGTTCTCGCAGGCCAGAGCGCCATAGCTCAGGTACTCACCGAACACCTCCGACGACGCCTCCAGCGCCTCGGCCTCCGCTGCCATGGTCTCTGGGTCGGCAGACATTGGATAGTCCAGGCAGGTCACCGCGGTGAACGCATCGGAGGCATTGGTCAAGTATTCCCCGGTCGGCTGCCGTTCAGCGCTCAGGTCGGCGAACCGGAGGAACTCCGTGGGATCGCCTTGAAGTGCACGGTCGATGGCTCCGGTGAGCGCAGGCCAGCTTCCGCTGTCGTACAGGGGAAGCACGAAACCCTGGAAGAACGTCCCGATGGTCACCAGCCGGCCGTCCGACGCAGTCATCGGACTGGCCTCGACCGACTCGAAGAGGTCATCGACGACGGAAACGCCCTCCTCGACATCACCGGGGAGCGGGCAGTCGCTCTGCGACTGGCAGTCTGCGATGTAGCTGCGAAGGGCCTCATCGAACGCCGCGACCTGACCGGCCGTGATCTCGGCAGAGCTCAGCGAAGGGTCCACAGCGCCGTCGAGCACCAAGCGCCCGACCTTCTCCGGGAACAGGCCGGCGTAAGCAGCGCCGAGCTGGGTGCCGTAGGAGAACCCGAGGTAGTTCAGCTTCTCGTCGCCGACGAGGGCGCGCAGAATGTCCATGTCCTTCGCGGCGCTCACGGTGTCAATGTAGCCAAGCAGCTCGCCCGACCGTTCGGCACACAGCTCGGCGTACTCGGCGGAATCTTCCTCGATGAGCGCGATCGCTTCCTCCTCGGTCGCGTCCGGGGGAATCGTTTCTGTCCGGGCTTCCTCGCGTTCCTCATCCGTGAGGCATTCCACCGCCGACGATCGGTTGATGCCGCGCGGGTCGAATCCAATCACGTCGTAGGACTGGCGCAGTCGATCGCTGAGGAGGAACTCCGCGGAATCACGGACTGTGTTGTAGCCGGAGACGCCGGGACCGCCCGGGTTCATCAGGAGCGAGCCCTGAGGCTCGCCCGAGGCGTCAAGACGGATAGCCGCAATGTCGATCGACTGCCGACCCGGGGCGCTGTAATCCAGCGGCACCTTCACGGTGGCGCAGGCAAACTCACCCTCGCACTCCTCCCAGGTGATCTCCTGGGTGTAGAACTCCTGCAGGTTCTCCGGAACTTCGCCGATCACCTCTGGCGGCGCCGTCACCGCGCCGGTGTCCGGACCCGCCGTGCAGCCGGAAAGAACCAGACCGACGACGACGGCGGCCGCACCTGCCAGCGAACGCAGCGGTGAGCGGCGCACGGGTTTGGAGTGGTTCACGCGGAAAGTTCCTTCTCTGGCAGCAGGCTGACGGCCATCGCCTCGATGGCCAGCAGGGGGGCGATATTGGTTCCAACGATCCGGGTGCGCACTTTGTTGATGGCTTCAATACGGGCGAGCGTCTGCTCCGGTGACCCGTGTTCCGCGTAGCGTTCAAGTTCGGGCCGCAGCGGCTCGTTCACAAGGTGTCCGCCGGCGCCGAGCTGAAGCATCAGGACGTCACGGTAGAACGAGGTGAGGTCGGTGAGGGCGCGATCGAAGTAGTCATTCTTGGAACGCTTGGCACGTCGGTTCTGGTCATCCTCCAACCGCTTGACCTGGGCACGGATGGCGGGAGGAAGAGTGCCCGATTCGGGTGCTCCGAGCGAGGTCAGCAGAGCCGCTTTTTCCTCAGCATCGCGCTGCTCAAAGGAACTCTGCGCTTCAGCCTCAGCCAGCTTCACCAGGTCGGCGGCGGCGCGCATCGCGCCGGCAATGTTGCGCAGGTTGAGAGGCAACCGAACGATCTGGTTGCGCCGTTCCCGGGCATCGGAATCGGTAGCGAGCCGTTTTGCCACCCCAATGTGGCTTTGCGCGGCCCGGGCAGCTGCTTCGGCGATGATCGGGTCGATTCCATCGCGCTGCACCAGCAGGTCGGTGACGGCATCGACCGGCGGCACCCGCAGGCTGACGGAGCGGCAGCGGGAACGGATGGTCACAAGGACATCGCCGGGGCTGGGCGCACAGAGCAGCCAGATGGTGCGTGGCGGGGGCTCCTCAATGGCCTTCAGCAAGACGTTGGTACTGCGTTCCTGCATGCGGTCCGCGTCCTCCACGATGATGACGCGCCACCGGCCGGTGGACGGTTTGTCCTGGGCCTTCTTCACCAGCTCACGAGCCTCGTCGATGCTGATGGTGACTTTCTCCGTGGTCACGTTGGTGACGTCCGCGTGCGAGCCGGCCAACGCCGTCGTGCATCCTTTGCACTCACCGCAGCCGCGTTCGGCCAGTAATGGGCGGTCACATAGCAGGGCAGCGGCGAACGCCCGTGCGGCATTTGATCGGCCGGAACCGGGAGGGCCGGTGAACAGCCAGGCGTGATTGGGCTGCTCGGCTGCTGCGGCGCGGCGGAGCTGTTCAACTGCAGCTGCCTGACCGGTCAGGAATGTCCAGACGCTCATGCGAGCCGTTCCCGTACGGACTGTGCGATGACTTCCGCGATCGAATCAACCGGGTCGGATGCATTCAGCACCAGGTACTGTCCAGGGTTGGCTGAGGCCTGCTGGCGGAACGCGGTCCGGATCTGCTCATGGAAGGAGTCCGGCTCGGATTCCATCCGGTCCTCCTCGGCTGCACTGGAGGTTCGGCGCCCGCGTCCTTCGACGTGGTCAACGTCCAGCAGCACCGTGAGGTCCGGGCGCAGTCCCTCAACAGCCCACATGTTGATATCCAGCACGCTATCCGCGCCCAAGCCCCGGCCCACGCCCTGATAAGCCACCGAGGAGTCGATATACCGGTCACATACCACCACCTCGCCGCGCTGCAGGGCCGGCAGGATGACCTGATGCACATGGGCGGCGCGGGCAGCGGCGAAAATCAGGGCCTCAGTGCGGGCGTCAATATGGCCGTGCCCGTGTTCGAGTACGAGGGAACGAAGCTTTTCACCGATCTCCGTGCCGCCGGGCTCGCGGGTACGGATGACCGCATGGCCGTCCGCCTCAAGCGCTTCGGCAAGCCGCGTGGCCTGCGTGGACTTGCCCGCGCTGTCTCCGCCTTCGAACGCGATGAACATGCCAGCGGTGCGGCGGGGAGTCTGAGATGTCACTGGTTCAGCCTACCGACTTGCCCTGACGAACCGCGTTTCAACGGATGGTTCTGTGGATCACCGGGATCGAGCGGGCGCCCACAACCGCTGATCGCGCCAGAATCCGTAATAAGCGCCCGGTCGATGCAGGGACCGCGTACCCGGACCAACTAACCTGATCGAATGACCCAGCACGCGAACCTTGCCCCGGATACGCTCACTGTGGCCGCAGGCCGCCCGCGGCGTGAGCACGATTCTCCTGTCAACCCGCCGATCGTGCTGTCGTCGACTTTCCACGAAACTGTTGCCCCCACGGGCAGCGACCGTATCTATGCGCGCATGTCCAACCCCACCTGGGATCCCTTCGAGGAGGCCCTTGCGGAGCTCGAGGGTGCTGCGCTGCCGGCACTGGCCTTCGCGTCGGGGCTGGGAGCTGCCGCGGCGGCCCTTTCGCTTGTTCCCACCGGGGGAGTAGTTGTCATCCCGCGCCACGCGTACGGTGGCTCCGTTTCGCTGGCGCTCGCCGAGGAGGCCCGCGGGCGGCTCACCGTTCGGCAGGTGGATGTCGCGGACACCGAGCAGGTGCTCGGTCAGCTTGAAGGCGCCGACATGCTGTGGCTCGAAAGCCCCACCAATCCGATGCTCGAGGTCGCCGAGACCGCTGTCCTCGCCGACGCCGCCCATGCCGTGGGCGCCCTCGTCGTCGTCGACAACACTTTCAACACGCCGCTGGTGTGCCGACCGCTGGATTACGGCGCCGACGTCGTTCTGCACTCGGTCACCAAGTATCTTGCCGGCCATTCCGACGTCGTGCTCGGTGCACTGGTCACCTCCAACCCTGAGCTGCGCGACCAGCTGACGTCCTACCGCACGCTCCACGGGGCGATCGCCGGGCCGTTCGAGGTATGGCTCGCGCTGCGCGGACTGCGCACCCTTGCACTGCGGATGGAGCGCAGCCAGGCCAATGCGATGGAACTTGCGCGGCGCCTTGCCGGGCATCCCGCGGTCGAGCGGGTCCGCTATCCGGGACTTCCCACCGATCCGGGCCATGAGCGCGCCACCGCACAGCTCAAGGGCTACGGCGGCATCATCAGCATCGAGCCGGCCGGCGGACGGGAAGCCGCGGACGCCCTCGTGGAAGCGGTCCGCCTGTGGCTGCCCGCCACCTCCCTCGGTGGCGTGGAATCGCTGATTGAACGACGACGACGCCAGCCCGGGGAGCCGAAGACGGTTCCGGAAGCGCTGGTCAGATTGTCCGTCGGTATCGAGAACATCGAGGATCTCTGGGCGGATCTGGAAGCAGCACTCTCCTCCGCGCCGGATAACCGCTAGGCTGATTCCGTGGAAATCGTGCTGTTGACCGAGTTTTGGCTGTTCCGGGGTCTTGCCTTCCTCGCGCTCGGTATCGAACTGTGGGCGCTGGTCGACTGCGCGCAGCGCAAGCCGGCATCCTTCGAAGCCACGTTCAAGCGCACCAAGAGTTTCTGGTTGGGCATGACCGCAGGCGCTGCAGGCATCGGAGCGCTCACAGCCCTGTTCGGCGCCGCCGGACTGTTCGGGCTGCTGCAACTCGTTGCCATCATCGCGGCCTGCGTCTACCTTGCAGACGTGAAGCCGGCGGTCAGCGAAGTCCAGGGTAGCGGGCCGTACGGGCCCTGGTAAGCCTCGGCCTTCTTAGCGGGGCGCTACCGCATCCCAGGCGACTGTCACTTCTCCCAACCGCCACCTCGCCGGGCCGTCAAGAAGCGGCCAACCGGCGTCGCGCATCGACGTGCACATTCGTAGCCAGCGTTGCCGGTTTCCGAATGATCGCAGCGGCGCTGCATCAAGCCAGGCGCGATCCAGCGTCTGCAGGTAGTCGAATACCCGCTCCCCGGGAACGTTGCGGTGGATCAGCGCCTTGGGCAGCCTCTCGGCCACATCGGAGGGCACCTCGAAACCTCCGAACCGGAGGGAAATACTCAGCGACAGCGGTCCTTCCGGGGTGATCGCCACCCACGTCGACCGTCGTCCGATCTCGTCGCAGGTCCCGTCGATGAACAGCCCGTCTGAGGATAACCGGCCGCGCACACGGTTCCAGTGCGCCAGATACTCTTCCTCACCGTACTGACGCAGTACGTTGAATGCGCGTACGACGACGGGACGCCGTCCGCCCAGCGGAACCTCGAATCCGCCCTGCACAAAGCTTAGGCCCGGGCGTGCAAGCGGAAGAGCTGCGCGGACGCGCTTAGGGTCGATCTCAACACCGACCACCTCAACATCGCCCCGGAGCGCCCGCAGGCGGGAGAAAAGTTCGACGGCGGTCACCGGCGTAGCGCCGTACCCGAGGTCCACCACCAGGGGATCATCAGCCCCGCGGATGCGCCAGGCTTGGGGTCCGGTCAACCACCGGTCCATGCGCCGGAGACGATTAGGATTTGTGGTGCCGCGGGTGATCGCTCCAACCGGCTGTCCGGGCTTTCGTTCTGGCACCGTTCAAGGTTACGGGTAATGAAAGGTCCATCGGCTGCACTTCGTGTGCCCCTCATGCCCAAATACGGCAGACTTGAGCCATGACTTCTTACAAAGTGATCCTGCTGCGCCATGGCCAGAGCGAGTGGAATGAAAAGAACCTTTTCACGGGCTGGGTGGACGTGGCGCTGACGGAACTGGGCCGCAAGGAAGCTGTGCGGGGCGGTGAGCTGCTGGTGGAACACGACATCCTGCCGGACATCGTCTACACCTCACGCCAGAAGCGCGCAATCATCACTGCGAACCTCGCCCTCGAAGCGGCAGATCGCAGCTGGATCGACGTCAAGCGCGACTGGCGCCTCAACGAGCGTCACTACGGAGCGCTGCAGGGCAAGGACAAGGCCCAGACGCTTGCCGAGTTCGGTGAGGAGCAGTTCATGGAGTGGCGCCGCTCCTATGACACGCCGCCGCCGCCCCTCGACGATTCCAGCGAGTATTCCCAGGCCAATGACCCCCGCTATGCGGACCTGGGCGAGAACGTGCCGCGCACCGAGTGCCTGAAGGACGTACTCGAGCGCTTCCTGCCCTACTGGGAGTCGGACATCAGCACGGACATCGAGTCCGGCAAGACCGTTCTGATTGCAGCCCACGGTAATTCGCTTCGTGCTCTGGTCAAGCATCTTGACGGCATCAGCGACGCCGACATCGCCTCGTTGAATATCCCGACGGGCATTCCTCTCGTGTACGAACTGGACGAAAACCTGAAGCCGGTCAAGGCCGGCGGTACCTACCTCGATGCCGACGCCGCCGCTGCCGCCATCGAGGCGGTCGCGAATCAGGGCAAGGCCAAGCACTGACTTCCTGCCGGTAGTGCTTCCACCCTGCACCGGGTGGAATCAAACCTTCACAACGACGACGGCCCGCCTCCTGGGGAAGGAGGCGGGCCGTCGTCGCTTGTCCGGCAGGTGGGTCAGTTGAGCGGAGCGCTGGGCTGCCACTCACCGGTGACGAGGTAGGTGACCTTCCGGGCAACAGAGACGCCGTGGTCGGCGAACCGCTCGAAGTAGCGGCTGGCCAGCGTGACATCCACGGTGGTGGGCGCCGAGGCGTTCCAGTCCGCTGCGGCAACCGCCTTGAACACCCCCGCATGAAGTTCATTGACCCGCGCGTTGTGGGCGTAGATTTCATTGCTCAGCTCAAGATTGCGGGTTTCGAGTAGCTCGGTCACCTTGCTGGCGATTGCGATGTCCAGCTGCGCCAGCTCGTTGAAGGTGGGCCGGATGCTTTCGGGGATGACATTCTCCGGGAAGCGAAGGCGGGCGAGCTGGGCGATGTGGCGGGCCAGATCCCCCATGCGCTCGAGCGATGCGCTCATCCGCAGCGCGCCCACGATCATGCGCAGGTCGCTTGCGACCGGGCCCTGCAGCGCAAGGACGTCGATGGCGCGCTCGTCGAGGTCATTCTGCAGGAAGTCGATGCGTGCATCCGCGGCGATAACTTCCTGGGCCAACTCGGTATCAGCTCCCTCGAACGCCGTCGTGGCCTTCTGCATGGCCTCGGAAACCAGCTTCGAGATCTCGATGAGTTCTTCGCCGATCTGGTGAAGCTCCGCCTGAAAAACCTTACGCACGTGGGCGTCCTTTCCCTTTGAGGTACTGAACGGGCGCAGATGCGCAGTCCTGTCCAGCACGTTTTCAGCTGCCTCTTAACTGTTACGCACCTTTAGGTGAACGTTAGTTGAACCACTGGGCCAATGCCACCGGATCAGCAGGGTGCGGTGTAACCACGGCCTAAGCTAGATCCGTGGATCCTGTACTGCTGAGCCTCGTCGCCGGGCTGGTTGGCCTCGCTATCGGCGTGGCCGGCATCCTCGCCTTTCGGGCGAGCGAGGCCCAGCGCCGTGCCCGCCTGGATTCCGACGAACCGATTCTTCCCAAGGGCGCCGCCGATGTGCTGTCCGTCGTCGGGCGTGCCTACGTCATCGTGGACGCGATCGACGGCGTTGTCCGCGCCAGTCCCGCCGCCTACGCTTTCGGGCTGGTTCGGGGCCACACCATCGTGCACAGCGAGCTGCTCG
This sequence comes from Arthrobacter sp. D2-10, assembly GCF_054161285.1. NCBI lineage: Bacteria > Bacillati > Actinomycetota > Actinomycetes > Micrococcales > Micrococcaceae > Arthrobacter > Arthrobacter sp. D2-10. The sequence goes on from NZ_CP096431.1 coordinate 460,660, forward strand.
AGCTCACTGCGCGCGTGCGGAGGGACGGCGTCATCGAGGAGCGCCAGCTGGAGCTGCCGCGCGGGCCGCTGGGTCAGGGAACCATCATCGTCCAGGCCCGCGTCGCCGCACTGGGCGAGGAGTACATCCTGATCCTGGCAGACGACCGCACGGAAATAACCCGCACCGAAGAGATCCGCAACGACTTCGTCGCGAATGTGTCCCACGAACTGAAAACCCCGGTGGGTGCCATCTCCCTCCTCGCCGAGGCGCTGGAGGATGCCGCGTCGGACGAGGTGGCTGTGCGCAGGTTCGCCCAGCGGATGCACAAGGAGTCCGGCCGCCTGTCGGCACTTGTCCAGGACATCATCGAACTGTCCCGGCTGCAGGGAACGGATGTGGTCCGCCGCGGAAAGCCGGTCAACATCAACGCTGTGCTCGCGGAAGCAGTGGACCGCAACAAGCTCCCGGCGGAAAGCAAGCAGATCGAGATCGTGGTCGGCGGCACAATCGATGCGCCGGTTTTCGGAGACCCGGACCTTCTCATGACCGCCTTCCGCAATCTGATCGACAATGCCATCCGCTACTCGCCGGAGGGAACCAGGGTCGGTGTGGGTCTCCGCTCGCGGGACGGACTGGCGCAGATTTCCGTGACCGACCAGGGCCTGGGCATCACGCCCGAGGAGCAGGAGCGGATCTTTGAGCGCTTCTACCGCATCGACGCGGCGCGCTCACGCCAGACCGGGGGAACCGGCCTCGGACTCAGCATTGTCAAGCACGTCGTTTCCAATCACGGCGGTGAAGTGACCGTCTGGTCCCAGCACGGTCAGGGCAGCACGTTCACGGTGCGTCTGCCGGAGATGGAAACCACGGACGACGACGCTGGCCTGGCACCCGCTGCCGGCACCGCCGGAGGCGCGCCCACCGGAAGCAAGAAGCACGAGAGTGTGCAGAGCACCAAGGGCAGGACTGCCCAGAATCAAGGAGTTGAAGCGTGAGCCGCATCCTGATCGTTGAGGACGAAGAGTCCTTCAGCGACCCCCTGTCCTATCTGCTCGGCAAGGAGGGCTTCGACGCCGTCGTCGTCGACAACGGACTTGATGCGCTGACCGAGTTCGACCGTGCCGGAGCCGACCTCGTGCTCCTCGACCTGCAGCTACCGGGCTTGTCCGGAACCGAAGTGTGCCGTCAGTTGCGCCAGCGTTCGAGTGTGCCGGTCATCATGCTGACGGCGAAGGATTCGGAAATCGACAAGGTCGTGGGCCTGGAACTGGGTGCCGATGATTACGTCACCAAGCCCTACTCCTCACGCGAACTTGTGGCACGGGTCCGCGCGGTTCTGCGCAGGCAGGGTGAACCGGAGGAGCTGATCTCCAGCACGGTGGCAGCCGGACCTGTGCGCATGGACGTGGAGCGGCACGTTGTCAGCGTCAACGGCAACCAGGTTTCCCTGCCGTTGAAGGAGTTCGAGCTCCTCGAGATGCTGCTGCGCAATTCCGGCCGGGTGCTGACGCGCGGCCAGCTCATCGACCGGGTGTGGGGGTCGGACTACGTCGGTGATACCAAGACGCTCGACGTCCACGTCAAGCGGCTCCGTGGGAAGATCGAGCCCGATCCGTCTGCGCCCCGGCACCTGGTGACCGTGCGCGGACTCGGGTACAAGTACGAGCCCTAACCCCAGAGGGAAGAGCGGGAACACAAAAGGCGCCGGTCATTTCCTGACCGGCGCCTTTTTCGTGGGTTTTAGTGCTCTTCTTCGGCGGCCGCTTCGCCGGCTTCCTCGGAAGGAGAGGGTTCCGGAGTAAATCCTCCGGGAACGTATTCGCGGTACTCCTCGAGGGTTCCGTCCAGAACCGGTACACCGAACGTAGCGGTCTCGGAGTTCACACTGAATTCGAGGTCAACCAGCGACCCGGGAACTTCACTGACGCCTTCAAGGGTGCCGTCGTCGTCGACCTCGTCCTCGAAGACGTACTTGTCGTTGGCTTCGATCGTGATCTGCGAGCTTTCGTTCTCGCCGTCGATCGTGACCTGGACCGGGGAGTCGGAGTCGTTGATCATGGTTCCGAGCAGTGTGCCCGGCTCGCCCTCACCGGAGGTGATGATCAGGATATTGCGCAGCTTGACCGGACCAACTGACTCGACGATTCCGTCGGAAGCCGCGTACTGGATAGTCGTGGCCTGTTCATTCACTGCTGAACAGCCGGTTGCTCCAAGGACAGCCAGCACAGCGGCACCGGCAGTGGTTGCCAGCTGTACTCGTTTCTTCGGGGCACTCTTCACGGCACAAACTCCTGTGGGTAGCTGGTCACGCGGACCGACGGATAACGCTAGGGAACAGCCTATCGGCAATGAGGGCGATTCTTGGACTTCGTTGAGCCTCCCTGACCGAACACAGTCCGTCGACATGCACCTAATCCGCCCCGCGTCAAGAGCGGAATGATAGCCAATTGATCGTCTATCCGCCCGCTGACCTGCGAAAACGCGTAATCGGCGTGTCGGTTTCGTGATAAACTGATCTGCGGGAAAGGGGATTATCCACATGGTTTTTGAGGTTGGCGAAACAGTTGTTTACCCTCACCACGGCGCTGCGAAGATCGAAGAGATCAAGATGCGCGTTATCAAGGGCGAAGAGAAGATGTATCTCAAGCTCAAAGTGGCTCAGGGTGATCTGACCATTGAAGTTCCAGCGGAAAACGTTGACCTCGTCGGGGTACGCGATGTTGTAGGCAAGGAAGGCCTTGAGCACGTTTTCGACGTACTCCGGGCGGAATTCACCGAAGAGCCCACCAACTGGTCGCGCCGCTACAAGGCAAACCTGGAGAAGCTCGCATCCGGTGATGTCATCAAGGTTGCCGAAGTGGTTCGGGACCTCTGGCGTCGCGATCACGATCGCGGATTGTCTGCAGGGGAGAAGCGGATGCTGGCCAAGGCCCGCCAGATCCTCATCTCGGAGCTTGCTCTGGCAGAGAAGACTGACGAAGAGAAGGCAGCCACAGTACTCGACGAAGTACTGGCTTCCTAGGAAGAAAAGGGACCGCGTTATCGCGGTCCTTTTCCTTTTCCGGTGCCTCTGCAGCGGACGTTTGCAGTTGATGCTTGCAGTGCGCAAGCGCAGTTGTTCCTTCGCGTAGGGTGAAGCTGTGTCTGAAGATCCCTCACGCGTTGGCGTGATCGTTGTCGCCGCAGGAGCGGGGGAGCGCCTCGGTCGAGGCATACCCAAAGCGCTGGTTCAATGTGCCGGTCGCACGCTCCTTGAGCATGCGCTCCATGGCGTCCTGACCTCTGCAGTTGCTGCACACGTCACGGTGGTCGTGCCACGCGGGGACAGCCAGTTGCGCTCAATCGTTGCCGCTCAGACCCACCCCCAGGTCACCATGACAGCGGTCGACGGCGGCTCCAACCGGCCCGAATCGGTGCGAGCGGGATTGAACGCCCTGCCTCCCGATATCGACATCGTCCTCGTCCATGATGCGGCGCGGGCGCTCACGCCGCCCCACGTCTTCCGTGCGGTGGCGGCATGCGTGCGGGAAGGATCGGCCGCCGTCGTTCCCGGAATTCCGGTATCCGACACCATCAAGGTGGTGGAGGGAGATACGGTGACGTCTACTCCGGAGCGCGCCTTGCTCCGGGCAGTCCAGACGCCGCAGGGCTTCAACGCAGCAACACTCCGTACGGCACATGCAGATCCTTCGGCTGCCGCTTCAGCGACCGATGACGCGATGCTGGTTGAGATGCTGGGAATTCCGGTAACCCTGGCGCAGGGCGACCCTCTGGCGTTCAAGGTGACCACACCCCTTGACCTGACGCTCGCCGAAGCCATCCTCCAAGCACCCCAGTACGCCAAGGAGCAACAGTGACTACGAGTCTTCCCCGCACGGGTATCGGTGTGGACGTTCACGCATTCAGCCCGGAGGACCAACCGCAGCCCCTGTGGCTGGCCGGACTGGAATGGCCGGGCGAGCGCGGCCTCGCCGGGCACTCCGACGGTGATGCCGTTGCGCATGCGGCGGCAGACGCCCTCTTCTCGGCCTCCGGAACGGGCGACCTGGGAAGCAACTTCGGCACGGACCGGCCTGAGTACGCAGGCGCTTCCGGAATCACCCTCCTTGCGGAGGCCGCGCACATCGTGCGGACAGCGGGTTTCGAGGTCGGCAACGTTGCCGTCCAGCTGGTGGGAAACCGTCCCAGGTTCTCGCCGCGGCGGGCTGAGGCAGAGGCCGTCTTGTCAGAAGCTGTCGGTGCGCCGGTCACGGTATCAGCCACCACCACTGACGGACTGGGTTTCACAGGGCGGGGTGAGGGAATCGCGGCGATCGCGACCGCCGTCGTCGTGCGGGTGAACGGAGCAGACGCTGCCGGTGCGTGACCGCTGATTCGGTAGTCTGGATCGGTGAGCCTGAGATTCTATGACACCGCAACAGCAGAAGTCCGTGAGTTCACGCCCCTGACCCCAGGGGCTGCGCGGGTCTACTACTGCGGGGCAACCGTCCAGGGAATGCCGCACGTCGGTCACGTTCGGTCAGCCATTGCGTTCGATCAACTCACGCGCTGGCTCAGGGTGCGCGGCTATGCCGTCACCGTGGTCCGCAACGTCACCGACATCGACGACAAGATTCTCGCCAAGTCGAAGGCTTCCTTCGAGGAAGCGCCGGCGGATCCGGACGGGGTGCCCAACGAGGAGTGGTGGGCTCTGGCCTATCGCTACGAACAGGAATTCCTCAAGGCCTACGACACCCTCGGCGTCCAGCGGCCCACCTACGAGCCGCGGGCCACCGGGCACATCCCGGAGATGCACCAGCTCATCCAGCGGCTCATTGACCGCGGCCATGCCTACCCGGCGGCGGATGATTCCGGGGATGTCTACTTCGACGTGCGGTCCTGGCCCGCCTACGGCAGCCTGACCCGCCAGAGTGTGGATGACATGCAGGCGGCACCGGATGTGGAAGCGCAGTTCAGCAACCGCAAGCGGGACCCCCGCGACTTCGCCCTCTGGAAAGGCTGGAAAGAGGGGGAGCCGACGACGGCGGCCTGGCCCAGCCCGTGGGGAACCGGTCGCCCGGGATGGCACCTCGAATGCTCCGCGATGGTCACCAAGTATCTCGGCGCCGAGTTCGATATCCATGGCGGCGGGCTCGACCTGCGCTTTCCGCACCATGAGAACGAGATGGCCCAGTCTCAGGCTGCAGGTCACCCGTTTGCCCGATTCTGGATGCACAACGGGATGGTGACCTACCAGGGCGAGAAAATGTCCAAGTCCGTTGGCAACACGATCAGCCCAGCCGAGATGCTGCAGCTCGCCACCCCACGGGTTGTCCGGTACTACCTTGGGCAGGCCCACTATCGTTCCGTGCTGGACTACCGGCCAACGTCGCTGCAGGAAGCCGCCGCCGCCGTCGAACGCATTGATGGGTTCCTCGCGAAGTCCGGCCACGCAGGTCGCCAAGCAAGCTGGCAGGACCTCCCCGCCGCCTTCGCTGAGGCGATGGATGACGACCTGAACGTTCCCCGCGCGCTGGCCGTTCTCCACGACACCGTACGAGCCGGCAATTCTGCGCTTGCCGACAAGGACGACCGCGCCGTTGCCGACGCCGCCGCCGCAGTCACGGCCATGACCGCCGCGCTCGGACTCGACGACGTCGATGCCGCCCAGGGCACTGAGGACAGTCCGGAACACGCCGCTCTCGACGCGCTTATCAGGTCGCAATTGGCTGAGCGGGCAGCAGCCCGGGCCGGCAAGGACTGGGCCCGTGCGGACGCCATCCGGGACGCATTGTCCGGCGCCGGCGTCGTGGTCGAAGACTCTGCCGACGGCGCGCGCTGGAGTCTCGCGCGGGACTGACTGTCCGAGGGTTTCAGTCAGGGAAAGGGAAGGGCGCCCGCCCGCGTAAACTGGGAACACGCAAGTCCTCTACCTGAAGGTGTTTCCCCATGGCCAACCACGGACGTCCTGGTGCTATCCGCAAGACCAAGAAGGGCCCCACCACAGGCACCGGCGGACACGGACGGAAAGCCCTTGAGGGCAAGGGGCCAACGCCGAAGGCTGAGGACCGCCCGTATCACAAGGCGTACAAGAGCAAGCAGCTCGCAGAACGTTCCGCTGCCAAGCGGCTGGCGGGCAAGGCTGCCGCCGGGCGTGCAAGGTCCAAACCCGGTGAGGAATACGTCACCGGTCGCAACGCGGTAGTCGAGGCACTCCGCGCCGGCATCCCGGCCAAAGCGCTGCATGTGGCGATCAGGATTGACGTGGATGATCGGGTCCGTGAATCCCTGAAGCTCGCGACTGAGCGCGGGATCCCCCTGATGGAAACGGGCAAGCCGGAGCTGGACCGCCTGGCCGACGGCTCCGTTCACCAGGGACTGATGCTGCAGATTCCGCCCTACGAGTACGCGGACGGGCTGGACCTTGCCAGGGAAGCGATCGCCAAGTGGAAGAAGGGGCACATTGCCCACGCTCCGCTCTTCGTCGCACTGGACGGGATCACCGACCCTCGAAATCTTGGCGCCATCATCCGGTCGGTGTCGGCCTTCAGCGGCCACGGCGTCATCGTGCCCGAGCGCCGCTCGGTCGGCGTCACAGCCTCCGCGTGGAAGACCAGCGCCGGTGCGGCTGTGCGTGTTCCCGTGGCCCGCGTCGGCAACCTGAACTCCACGCTCAAATCCTTCAAGGATCTGGGAATCTTCGTTCTGGGTCTCGACGGCGACGGCGACATCTCGCTGCCGGCGCTCACCCTCGGTTCCGAACCGGTCTGTCTGGTCGTCGGATCGGAGGGTAAGGGCCTCTCCCGGCTCGTGCGGGAGAACTGCGACCAGATTGTCTCCATCCCGATCGACTCGGCCATGGAGTCGCTGAACGCGTCGATGGCCGTTGGTATCAGCCTCTACGAGATCTCGCGCCAGCGAGCCGCAGAAGCGCGTTAGGAAACGAATCTCCTTCATGAGCCTGACCACCGAGATCGCCCAACGTTCCCAAGCGTTCCCACTGGGAGTTCGTCGGTGTTCCGGCAGCCAGCCGGAGCTCTTCAATGTCGCTGTCTACGCACCTGATCTGGACGCGGTGACGCTGCACTTCCAGGACGCCAACGGTGAGTGGAACTCCGCCGCTCTGCCTGAGCTGACTGACGGAGTCCACCATGGGCTGGTGAAGGGTCTGGGCGGGTCCTTGCGGTATGCGTTCTGGCCTACCGGGGTGGCACTGCCTGCGGGGCCGGGCACCTCCCAGTTGCTTCTTGACCCCTACGGCCGCGCCATTGATACGCTGCAGGCGGGCGAGCGGGCCATCTACTTCTCGGTTGTGGTGGACCACGAGTTCAATTGGGGTTCATCCCGCCGCCCGGACACCCGCTGGCGCGACACCGTGATTTACGAGGCTCACGTCAAGGGACTGACCCAACTGCATCCCGACGTGCCTGAGGAACTGCGGGGCACATATGCCGGGCTCGCCCACCCCGCCATGATCAAGCATCTCCTTGATCTTGGAATCACCGCGGTCGAGCTCCTGCCGATCCATTTCCATATTGACGAGCCGCATCTCGCTCCGCTCGGATTGAATAACTATTGGGGCTACAACACGCTCGGCTTCTTCGCGCCCCACCCCGAGTACGCTACGAAGGCTGCCCGCCGGGCCGGCCCGAAAGCCGTCCAGGACGAGCTGAAAGGCATGGTGCGGCTCCTCCATGAGGCAGGGATCGAAGTGATTCTCGACGTGGTCTACAACCACACCGCCGAAGGCCCGCAGGGCGGACCTGCGCTGTGCTGGCGTGGTCTGAGCGAGCTGAAGTACTACCGCCACCACGACGACGGCCGGTATCTCGACACCACCGGTTGCGGAAACACGGTCAACTTCACCGAACCCCGTGTCATCCAGTTCGCGTTGGACTCGCTGCGGTATTGGGTGGACGAGTTCGGCATTGACGGGTTCCGCTTCGACCTTGCCGTGGCGCTTTGCAGGGATGAAGCCCATCACTTCACGCCGAGGCACCCGCTTTTGATCGCCATCGCTGCCGACACGGTCCTGAGCGGAGTGAAGCTGATCGCCGAGCCCTGGGACGTTGGCTACAACGGCTGGCAGACCGGCAATTTCCCGCAGGGTTGGGCCGACTGGAACGACCGCTTCAGGGACACTGCGCGCGACTTCTGGCTGGGCGACCAGGCCGCCCTGGCTGATGGTCGCCGCGCGGGAACTGTCGCCCGGCTTGCAAGCTGCCTGGCAGGCTCGGCCGATGTGTTCGCCCGTTCCGGGCGTACAGCCGTGTCGTCAATCAACTTCGTCACAGCCCATGACGGTTTCACGCTAGCCGACCTCACGGCCTATAACCGGAAGCACAACGAGGCCAACGGCGAAGCCAACCGTGATGGTCACAATGACAACCGCAGTTACAACCACGGTGTTGAAGGCCCCACGGAGGAGGAGAGGATCCTTGGGGCTCGGGCGCTCTCCGCCCGCAACCTGATGGCCACTCAACTCCTCGCGCTTGGTGTCCCCATGATCACGGCCGGTGACGAATTCGGCCGCACGCAGCTCGGCAACAACAACGCCTACTGCCAGGACAACGAGATTGCGTGGGTGCACTGGAACCAAGACGACGCCGCGCACACCATGCTCACCGCCACCCGAGAGCTGCTGCGCATCCGGCGGGAGTTCCTCAGCGAGCAGCCCGCCGGATATCCGGCACGGGAGGACACCTCCTACCTCCTGTGGTTCAACCCGCACGGGGAGCCAATGGCGCAGGAGGAGTGGTCAAACCCGGAGTGCCGCACAGTCCAGTTGCTGCTGGGATCACCCGACGGCACCCTTGACGGCCTGATCGTTGTCAACGGTCACCTTGAGGACCGCCCGGTGATGCTTCCGACGGTGGCGGCCCTCAAGAAGCTTGGCGCCGGCGAGTGCGGCAACCAGTCGTTCGAGCTCCGGTTCAGCACCGACTCCGCCAACGGAAAACGCCGCGGTGCCCGTCTCCTCGCGGGAGAAACAGACACCGCGGCGTCGAACTCGATCACCGTTTACCGCGCCCAGGAACGCGCCTAGGCGTTCACCACGAGGCCCAGCTCGGCCTTGGACGCGAGGCTCTCGTGCTGCGGGAGTACCCGGACGGTGTATCCGAAGGACCCTGAGTGATCGATGACGATCTCGCCGCTGAACAGGAACCGGCCGCGGCCGAGGTCCTCTGATACCCGAAGTTCGGCCACGGCGACTTCGCTCAGGTCGTCGTTCTCGGATGCGCGCCCGTGAACCACTTCCACGCTCACGTCATCCGGTCCAAGGCTTCCCAGCGAAACGTAGGCGTTGACCGTCAGCGAGTCTCCGATCTGCGGCTCCTCCGTGACGCCGAGGGAGTCGACGTGCTCAACCTGCACCGCAGACCAGCCGTCCTTGATCTTCGACCGCCATGAAGCCATGTGCCGGGCCGAACTGTAGCCGTCCTGCACGGCGAGCCGTCCGGAGCGGCACGCGGGCTGGTATAGCTGCCCCACGTAGTCCTGCAGCATTCGTTCGGCAGACACAGCCGGTCCCAGTTTGGCCATGGTGTGCTTGATCATCGCGACCCACTGATGGGGGACGCCGTCGTTCGATGAAGCGGACGGACCGGCCGCCCCGGCGGACGGGTGTGCGGTGCTGTAGAAGCGGGGTGCCACCTGTTCCTCGATGAGGTCGTAGAGTGCCGCCGCCTCAATGTCGTCCCGCTCATCAGCGGACGCACCGTTGTTGGCCGTCGGGATGGCCCAGCCGTTGTCGCCGTCGTACATCTCATCCCACCAGCCGTCCAGCACGGAGAGATTGAGCCCACCGTTGATGGCCGACTTCATACCCGACGTGCCACAGGCCTCAAGCGGTCTGAGCGGATTGTTCAGCCACACATCGCACCCCGGGAAGAGCGTGCGGGCCATCGCGATGTCGTAATTCGGCAGGAAGACAATGCGGTGGCGGACTTCGGGATCGTCCGTGAACCGAACCAGATCCTGAATCATGCGCTTGCCCTGCTCATCGGCCGGGTGTGACTTGCCGGCGATCACCAACTGAATGGGATTCGTCGGGTGCAACAGGAGTGCCTTGAGCCGGTCAGGATCGCGAAGCATCAAGGTCAGGCGCTTGTAGGTGGGCACGCGGCGGGCGAATCCGATGGTGAGCACGCCCGGGTCGAGGACATTATCCGTCCATGCGAGCTCGGCGTCGGCCGCACCGCGCTTCTTCCATGAGGCCCGTAGCCGGGAGCGGACGTCGTCGATCAGGTTGGAACGCATGATGCGACGCAAACGCCAGATATCCGCATCCTCGACGTCATACACCCGCGCCCACTGCGGGTCGAGGACGGACTCCGCGCCGAAACTTTCCCGAGCGAAGTCGGCGATCAGCGGGTCAACCCAGGTGGGAACATGCACGCCGTTCGTGACCGACGTGATGGGGACCTCGCGCGAGTCGAATCCCGGCCAGAGCCCGGCGAACATCTCCCGGGAGACCTCGCCATGCAGCTTTGCGACGCCGTTGGCGCGCTGGGCCAACCGCAGCCCCATGACTGCCATGTTGAACTTCGACGCGTCTCCGCCCTCGTAGTTCTCCGCGCCGAGTTCGAGGACGCGCTCGATGGGAACGGACGGCGCCAGGCCGGCATCAAAGAAATGCTGAATTTGTGCGCGTTCGAAGCGGTCAATTCCGGCAGGAACCGGCGTGTGAGTGGTGAACACCGTGGAGGCGCGGCCCGCGGTAAGGGCTTCCTCCCAGGACATCGGCTGCTCGTTGGAGGAGTCCATCAGCTCGCGGATGCGCTCGATGCCCAGGAACCCGGCGTGGCCTTCGTTGGTGTGGAACACCTCCGGCGCCGGAGATCCCATGAGCCGTTGGAAAATGCGTAGTGCCTTCACTCCGCCCATGCCCAACAGGAGTTCCTGTTGGAGACGCTGATCCCCGCCGCCGCCGTACAGGCGGTCGGTGACGTTGCGGGCGGCCTCGTCATTGCCTGGAACGTTCGAGTCCAGGAGCAGCAGGGGGACACGCCCGACGTCGGCACGCCAGATATGCGCACGCAGCTCGCGACCATTGGGTAGGGGGAGGACGACCGATGCGGCGGTTCCATCCTCTTCACGAAGGAGGGTAAGGGGGAGGCCGTCCGGATCGAGGACGGGATACGTCTCCTGCTGCCACGCGTCACGGGAAAGGGATTGCTTGAAGTAGCCGGCCTGATATAGCAGACCGACGCCGACGAGGGGGACACCGAGGTCAGATGCTGCCTTGAGATGATCACCGGCCAGGATCCCCAGTCCGCCCGAATACTGGGGAAGCACAGCGCTGATTCCGTATTCAGGTGAGAAGTATGCGATGGACTTTGGTGCGTCTTCACCGAGGGACTGATACCAGCGGGGCTCGGTGAGGTAGCGGTCAAGGTCTTCACCCAGATCCTGAATCCGGGCCACCAGTTCCTGGTTCGCTGCAATCTGCTGCAACTGTTCGCGGGTGACGGACCCGAGGAACTGAACAGGATCATGGCCGCTGGCTTCCCATGCCTCAGGATTGATGTCGTGGAAGAGGCGCGCAGTCGGCAGATGCCAGGACCAGCGCAGGTTGCCGGCCAACTTGCCCAGGGGAGCAATGCTCGACGGAAGAACGGTACGGACAGTAAACCTACGGATTGCCTTCACGATGGGTACGTTAGCGCACATTCCGGAGCCGGAGTACGTCCTGCGCCCTCATGTGCGTAAACGCTTGCAATGTGACACGCAACACTCCTGCTGTTTAGGAAGTCGCCTTAGCAATCTCGCCCAATAATGGATAACGTCTAGCTGTGACCACTTCAAGCGAGGCGACACGAACAAGGGCAGGCGCATCCATGGGCGAAGATTTGCGGTTTGGACGAATACCCATCACCAAGGTGTCCCCGGTGGTTGAGGGAGGGCTGTTTCCCTCGAAGGCCATTCCGGGTTCCGACGTCGTCGTAGGAGCGACCGTATTCCGTGAGGGACACGACCAGCTCGGTGTGTCAGCGGTGCTGCTCGACACCGCAGGGGCAGAAGTGCAGTGCACTCGACTCACTCCCCTTGGGATGGGCACAGACCGTTACGAGGGTCTTCTGCGGCCAACCGGCGTCGGACTCCACTCCTTCCGGATCGAGGGCTGGAGCGATCTCTATGAGACCTGGCACCATAACGCCACCGTCAAAATCGATGCCGGCGTCGACGTCGAGCTGATGCTGGAAGAGGGCGCTGTGCTCTTCTCCGAAGAGTCCTCATCACGGCCGGACGCGGAGCGGAGCCTGTTCCTCGCGACCGCAGAGCGGTTGCGCAACCGGGAACTACCGATCGACGAACGCCTTGCCGCCGGGCACTCCGCCGACATCCGCGCAGCGATTGAGCGCGAGCCCCTGCGGGCGCTCGTAACACCCTCGCGGGCATACCCCATCCTGGTCGAGCGGGAGGCCGCGGGCCGGGGCTCCTGGTACGAGTTCTTCCCGCGTTCAGAGGGCGCCAGGTACGATCCGTCAAACGCGCAGTGGACCTCAGGCAACTTCATCACCGCGGCGGAGAGGCTGCCCGCCGTCGCGCGTATGGGGTTCGACGTCGTCTACCTTCCGCCGATTCATCCGATCGGCACGACCCACCGCAAGGGACCTAACAACACCCTGAACGCCGGGCCTGGCGACCCCGGGTCGCCCTGGGCGATCGGCGCACCGGAGGGCGGCCACGACGCGATCCACCCGGATTTGGGCTCCTTCGACGATTTTGATGCCTTCGTGCGCCGAGCCAACGAGTTGAACCTGGAAGTAGCGCTGGACCTTGCGCTACAGGCTTCCCCTGATCACCCCTGGGTCACCGAGCATCCGGAATGGTTCACGACCCGGGTGGACGGTTCCATCGCTTACGCCGAAAACCCGCCGAAGAAGTATCAGGACATCTATCCGATCAACTTCGACAACGACCCCGAGGGCATCTACAACGAAGTACTCCGGATCGTCCTGCTGTGGGTAAGCCACGGAGTACGCATCTTCCGTGTGGATAACCCACACACCAAGCCCGTGCAGTTCTGGGAATGGCTGATCGCGAAGGTGAACAGCAAGCACCCGGACGTCGTATTCCTGGCCGAGGCATTCACCCGGCCGTCCATGATGCATGCTCTGGGTCGCGCGGGGTTCCAGCAGTCCTACACCTACTTCACGTGGCGCAACACCAAGACCGAGTTGGAGGAGTACTTCACCGAGGTGAGCCGGGAGACAGCCGCGTTCTTCCGACCCAACTTCTTCGTGAACACTCCGGACATCCTGACCGAGTACCTGCAGTACGGCGGGCCGGCTGCGTTCAAGATCAGGGCGGTGCTCGCCTCCATGGCCAGTCCGCTGTGGGGCGTCTATTCGGGCTATGAGCTGTATGAACACGTCGCCCGTCCAGGTGCCGAAGAGTACATCGACAATGAGAAGTTCGAGTACCGACCGCGTGACTACGAAGCCGCTGAGGCGCAGGGCCGAAGCCTCGCGCCCTTCCTGACAAGGCTGAACGAGATTCGCCGCTCTCATCCGGCTCTGGGTGATCTTGAGAACCTCACGGTTCACAGCAGCACCGACGACGCCACAGTCGTCTTCTCCAAGCACAAGGAAGGCCTCGGAGACGACGGTCAGGGGAAAGACACGTTGATCGTCGTCGTCAATGTCGACCCCCATAGTGCCCGCGAGTGCACCGCTTCGCTCGACCTGAGTGCTCTGGGGCTGGGGGAAGGCGATTGGAATGAGGACGGCACCTTCTGGGTGGATGACCTCATCACCGGTCAGAGTTGGCAGTGGGGAGCCCACAACTATGTCAGGCTGGATGCCCACGTGGAGCCAGCACATATCCTTTCCGTCAGGAGGACGCGTTAGTGGCGAACCCGTTTCAGCTACATGCCCCGGGCCTTGCCCATGATCCGCACTGGTACCGCAAGGCCGTGTTCTATGAAGTCCTGGTGCGCGGCTTCGCCGACGCCAACGGGGACGGGTCAGGCGACTTCACGGGCCTGATCGACAAGCTCGACTACCTGCAGTGGTTGGGTGTCGACTGCCTTTGGCTGCCGCCGTTCTTCAAGTCTCCGCTTCGTGACGGCGGGTATGACATCGCGGACTACTACGATGTGCTCGACGAGTTCGGAAGCCTGAGCGACTTCAAGCGCCTTGTCGCTGAGGCCCACGCACGCGGCGTGCGCGTCATCATCGACCTTCCGCTGAACCATACGTCGGACAAGCATCAGTGGTTCGAGGAGTCGCGGACTGATCCGGACGGGCCGTACGGCGACTTCTACGTCTGGAGTGATACGGACGAGAAGTACCAGGACGCCCGCATCATTTTCGTGGACACTGAGGAATCCAACTGGACCTTCGATCCGGTGCGCCGGCAGTTCTTCTGGCATCGGTTCTTCAGTCACCAACCGGACCTGAACTTCGAGAACCCGAAGGTCATCGAGGCGCTCTTCGATGTCGTGCGATTCTGGCTGGATCAGGGAATCGATGGGTTCCGCGCAGACGCGATCCCGTACCTCTTCGAAGAAGACGGCACGAATTGCGAAAATCTGCCTGCAACGCACAAGTTCCTGAAAGACCTGCGGGCCATGGTTGACGAGAACTACCCTGGGCGCGTGATCATCGCCGAGGCCAACCAGATGCCCGACGAGGTGGTTGAGTACTTCGGCGATGAAGAGGGCGCCGAGTGCCACATGTGTTTCCACTTCCCGATCATGCCGCGGCTCTTCTATGCCCTTCGGGATCAGAAGGCTGCACCGATCATTGAGACGATGGCGGAAACTCCGGACATTCCGGCTGGCGCTCAGTGGGGCACTTTCCTCAGGAACCATGACGAACTCACCCTCGAGATGGTCACCAACGAGGAGCGCGAAGCCATGCTGGGGTGGTATGCCCCCGATTCCCGGATGCGTGCCAACATCGGCATCCGGCGACGGCTTTCGCCGTTGCTGGACAACTCCAGGGCCGAGGTCGAGCTCATTCACGCCTTGCTCCTGTCCCTGCCGGGAAGTCCCTTCCTGTACTACGGGGATGAGATTGGAATGGGCGACAACATCTGGCTTGAGGACCGAGATGCCTCACGTACACCGATGCAGTGGAACCCGGACAGGAATGCCGGGTTTTCCACGGCTGATCCGGGAAAGCTTTACCTTCCGGTCGTGCAGTCGCTTGTGTACCACTACAATCACGTGAACGTTGAGGCGCAGCTTGCGAGCTCGAGCTCGCTGTTGCACTGGATGCGTCAGATGCTTGCCGTACGCCGGTCGCATCCTGCTTTCGGCCTCGGTTCCTACCGGAACGTGCCCACCGAAGCCGAGCCGGTTCTCGCCTTCATCCGAGAGGTCGCGCCGGGTAACGCAGAGGGCGAGCAGCCTGAGGTCATCCTGTGCGTCTTCAACCTGTCCCAGCATCCGGTTGCCGCCCGCCTCCACCTGCCTGAGTATTCAGGCAGGGGTTTGCGTGACCTCTTCGGCGGCACTCCCTTCCCGGCATTCGCTGAGGATGGCGACCTCACGCTGACGCTGGGCAGCCATGACTTCTACTGGTTGCGCCTGCGCTCGGCAAGCTCCAATGTCGCGTCTCCAAATACCGAAGCCATCCCCGTAATCCCTATTTCGGAGGCAGTAAAGTAATGGGCACATCGACGTCACCTCTTCCCGACCTCCTCACAGCCTGGATGCCTGGTCAGCGTTGGTTCCCGTCGAAGGGCAGGGATATTTCCCTGAGCCGCGCAGGCGGAATCCGGTTGGAGGATCCTGCAGGCAAGGTGGGCCTTGAGGTCCACATCGTCGCGGTGGAGTCGGGACGAAGGCTCGACGTCGTCAACGTGCCGCTTACCTTCCGGGCGGAGCCTCTCGATGGAGCTGAAGCCGCGCTTATCGGTGAAACAGAGCATGCGGAACTTGGGCGCCGGTATGTCTATGACGGCACCCACGACCCGGTGTTCATCTCAGCGTGGCTGAACCTGATCCGCTCTGAAGCCGGGACAGGCGACGGTCGGACCACCGCCACAGCACTCGGCGGCTTCGAGTCCACTGACGGAGTATCGCCGTCGGACGACATCTCTGTCTTGGGCGGCGAGCAGTCGAATACTTCGGTTGTCATCTCCTCGGGCAAGACGCCGATGATCCTGAAGTTCTTCCGGGTTCTCGCAGCAGGTGAGAGCCCGGACGTACTGGTGAGCGCGAAACTCACCGACGCCGGCTCCACGGATGTTCCACAGACATTCGGGTGGGTCATGGGTAGCTGGCAGGACGGACGGTCCGACGGGGAGTGGGTCACCGGCCACCTCAGTGTCCTTCGGGAATTCCTGCCTGGCAGCAAGGATGCCTGGCGGCAAGCCATCACTGCGCTGGAAGGAGGGCAACCGTTCACCACGGAAGCCGGTGAACTGGGCCGTGTCATCGCCCGGATTCACACCCAGCTGGCCGGGGCCTTCGGAAGCCGCCCGGCAACACAGGTGGAAGCAGGTGAGTTCCGTGAGTCGCTTGCCAGTCGCATCGAATGGGCCTGGCGCGAGGCGGGGTCAGCAGTGGGACCGTTCGATGATCAAGTCCGGGCGATCGTTGACGAGGTCAAGAAACTCCAGGATCTGCCGGATCTGCAGCGCATACATGCGGACCTCCACCTTGGACAGATCCTCGCGACGCACGACGGAACCTGGCTGGTCCTGGACTTCGAAGGCGAACCGCTGCGCCCTGCAGCTGAACGCAGCGTGCCGGATGTCCCGGTCCGCGACGTCGTCGGGCTGGTTCGCTCGCTTGAATATGCAGCCGGAGTCGGCGTCCATGAGGGCGCGGTGAAGTCGTCCTCCGCTGAGCTGTGGGCCACGGAATCCGTGGCCGCGTTCCTCGACGGCTATTCCGAAGAGGCCGGAACAACAGTGAACCGAGCGAGCACCCTGTACCGCGCGCTGTGGCTCGACAAGGCGCTCTATGAGGTGGTGTACGAATTGAGAAACAGGCCGGATTGGTTGGACGTTCCCGTCTCCGCAGTCCGAAGGATGCTCCAGGGCGGTACCTCCGCCGAGGAACAGGCAGACGGCCGCAACATCCCTGAAAAGGAGAGTGAGACGGCAGTGGACCAGAATAAGACAACAGCAGAGGCTCCCCTCGGAGGGCCGATCCCGGTGAATCCGGAAGTCCTTCAGCAGGTTTCCGATGGTCGGTATTACCAGCCCCATGCAGTCCTGGGAGCGCACCTCGATCAGCACGGGCATGTAACTGTCCGTACCCTTCGCAAGCTTGCGGAGAAAGTCACCGTGGTGACCGGCTCCGGGCGGGTGGAGCTCAGTCACGAACACAACGGTGTGTGGGTCGGCATCCTGGAGCCGGAGCGCCCCGGGCATGTCCCGGACTATCGTCTGGAGGTCGTGTACGACGGCGTTCCCCAGTTGGTGGATGATGCCTACCGCTTCCTGCCCACCCTTGGCGAGATCGACATTCACCTCATCGCGGAGGGCAGGCATGAAACCCTGTGGACCGCGCTCGGCGCACACGTTCGCCGCTATTCATCTGCCCTCGGGGACATCTCGGGAGTGAGCTTCGCGGTGTGGGCACCGAATGCACAGTCTGTGCGCGTCAAGGCGGACTTCAACGGCTGGAACGGGTCAGTCCATGCGATGCGTTCTCTTGGTAGTTCCGGGATTTGGGAACTCTTTGTCCCGGGAGCTGAAGCCGGTGCCTGCTACAAGTTCGAGATCCTCGGTCAGGACGGTCAGTGGCGGGAAAAGGCTGATCCGATGGCAAGGGGTACCGAGGTGCCTCCGCTTACCGGGTCCCGGGTGGTGGAGTCCCGTTACACCTTCCAGGATGACGCGTGGATCGAGGAACGCAGCTCGAAGGATCCCCACAACGGTCCGATGAGCGTTTACGAGGTCCATCTCGGGTCCTGGCGCCTTGGACTCGACTACAAGCAGCTTGCAGAAGAGCTGGTCGAGTACGTGCAGTGGCAGGGGTTCACGCATGTTGAGTTCATGCCGGTCGCCGAACACCCCTTCGGCGGTTCATGGGGATACCAGGTCACGTCGTATTTCGCGCCGACAGCGAGGTTCGGTCACCCGGACGACTTCAAGTACCTCGTGGACAAGCTTCACCAGGCGGGTATCGGCGTCATCATGGACTGGGTGCCGGCGCACTTCCCCAAGGACGAATGGGCACTCGCTCGCTTCGATGGAAACACCCTCTACGAGCACGGCAATCCCCAGCTGGGTGAGCACCCCGACTGGGGTACGTTGATCTTCGACTTCGGTCGGCGGGAAGTGCGCAACTTCCTCGTTGCCAACGCTTTGTACTGGCTGGAGGAGTTCCACATCGACGGACTGCGTGTCGACGCAGTCGCCTCGATGCTGTATCTCGACTACTCGCGCCAGGAGGGCCAGTGGCAGCCCAACCGGTTCGGCGGCCGCGAGAACCTCGAGGCGATCTCGTTCCTGCAGGAAGTGAATGCCACCGCCTACAAGCGTGTGCCAGGCATTGTGATGATCGCCGAGGAATCAACAGCCTTCGACGGCGTCACCCGGCCCACGTCGCAGGGTGGACTTGGTTTTGGCATCAAGTGGAACATGGGCTGGATGCATGATTCGCTCCAGTACATCGCCGAGGATCCAATCAACCGCATGCACCACCATGGGAAGGCAACTTTTTCCATGGTGTACGCCTACACCGAGAACTTCCTGCTTCCGATCAGTCATGACGAGGTTGTGCATGGCAAGGGTTCGTTACTCAGGAAGATGCCCGGTGACAGGTGGCAGCAGTTGGCCAACGTGCGCGCATACCTCGCCTTCCAATGGGCGCATCCAGGCAAGCAGCTGATCTTCATGGGCACTGAGTTCGCTCAGGAGTCGGAATGGTCGGAGCAGCACGGCCTTGATTGGTGGCTCTCGGACACCATCCCCCACAAGGGAGTGCAGCAGCTTGTACGATCTCTGAACGAGATCTACCGCAATACGCCTGCCCTTTACGTGCGCGATAACGATCCGGCTGGCTTCCAGTGGATTGACGAGAACGACGGCGCTCACAACACGCTGTCTTTCGTGCGTTGGGACACCCAGGGTAACCCGTTGGTCTGCATCGCCAATTTCTCCGGTGCTCCACACGAGAATTACCGCGTCGGTATGCCGTGGGCGGGTGAGTGGGCCGAGGTCCTCAACACAGATGCCGAAGCCTATGGCGGCTCGGGCGTCATCAACTCGGGCGCGGTTCAGGCGGTGGAGGGAGCCCAAAACGGACTTCCGGCCTACGCGAATCTGCGGGTGCCGCCGCTCGGCGTCGTGTACCTCACGCCTGCGCAAAGCTAGGTCTCGCGGACGCTCAGGACCGATTTTTCAGGCACCCGATGGACGGATTTACATCCCGACCATCGGGTGCTAGTGTTTATATCCGCGCCGACGAAGACCTCGGGTTCGGCCCAACATCCACATCCTGAAGATTCAGATCAGTTCTGAACGCCAGGAAGCGTGTTTGAAGGGTGGATTTGACGGGGTGGGGTTTGGTGGGTAAGTTAGAAAAGTTGCTCCGGAGCGATGATGCGGCCTTGAGGGTTGTGTTTGGTGCCGGGTGCTTCTGTTGTTTGAGAACTCAATAGTGTGCCATGTTTGTTGATACCGATTGTTTTTTGATTGGTTGATTTACTGGTCATTCACCTCCGTGGGTGGCTGGTTTTTTGGCTGGTTTCGAATTTTGTGCAGCATGGATCCTTCTTTTTCCGGGGGGTTTGTGTTGTGTCTGTATTTTTTTACGGAGAGTTTGATCCTGGCTCAGGATGAACGCTGGCGGCGTGCTTAACACATGCAAGTCGAACGATGATCTCCAGCTTGCTGGGGGGATTAGTGGCGAACGGGTGAGTAACACGTGAGTAACCTGCCCTTGACTCTGGGATAAGCCTGGGAAACTGGGTCTAATACTGGATACGACCTTCCATCGCATGGTGGTTGGTGGAAAGCTTTTGTGGTTTTGGATGGACTCGCGGCCTATCAGCTTGTTGGTGGGGTAATGGCCTACCAAGGCGACGACGGGTAGCCGGCCTGAGAGGGTGGACGGCCACACTGGGACTGAGACACGGCCCAGACTCCTACGGGAGGCAGCAGTGGGGAATATTGCACAATGGGCGCAAGCCTGATGCAGCGACGCCGCGTGAGGGATGAAGGCCTTCGGGTTGTAAACCTCTTTCAGTAGGGAAGAAGCGAAAGTGACGGTACCTGCAGAAGAAGCGCCGGCTAACTACGTGCCAGCAGCCGCGGTAATACGTAGGGCGCAAGCGTTATCCGGAATTATTGGGCGTAAAGAGCTCGTAGGCGGTTTGTCGCGTCTGCCGTGAAAGTCCGGGGCTTAACCCCGGATCTGCGGTGGGTACGGGCAGACTTGAGTGATGTAGGGGAGACTGGAATTCCTGGTGTAGCGGTGAAATGCGCAGATATCAGGAGGAACACCGATGGCGAAGGCAGGTCTCTGGGCATTAACTGACGCTGAGGAGCGAAAGCATGGGGAGCGAACAGGATTAGATACCCTGGTAGTCCATGCCGTAAACGTTGGGCACTAGGTGTGGGGGACATTCCACGTTTTCCGCGCCGTAGCTAACGCATTAAGTGCCCCGCCTGGGGAGTACGGCCGCAAGGCTAAAACTCAAAGGAATTGACGGGGGCCCGCACAAGCGGCGGAGCATGCGGATTAATTCGATGCAACGCGAAGAACCTTACCAAGGCTTGACATGAACCGGAACGGCGCAGAGATGTGTCGGCCACTTGTGGCCGGTTTACAGGTGGTGCATGGTTGTCGTCAGCTCGTGTCGTGAGATGTTGGGTTAAGTCCCGCAACGAGCGCAACCCTCGTTCCATGTTGCCAGCGGGTTATGCCGGGGACTCATGGGAGACTGCCGGGGTCAACTCGGAGGAAGGTGGGGACGACGTCAAATCATCATGCCCCTTATGTCTTGGGCTTCACGCATGCTACAATGGCCGGTACAAAGGGTTGCGATGCTGTGAGGTGGAGCTAATCCCAAAAAGCCGGTCTCAGTTCGGATTGAGGTCTGCAACTCGACCTCATGAAGTCGGAGTCGCTAGTAATCGCAGATCAGCAACGCTGCGGTGAATACGTTCCCGGGCCTTGTACACACCGCCCGTCAAGTCACGAAAGTTGGTAACACCCGAAGCCGGTGGCCTAACCCCTTGTGGGAGGGAGCCGTCGAAGGTGGGACCGGCGATTGGGACTAAGTCGTAACAAGGTAGCCGTACCGGAAGGTGCGGCTGGATCACCTCCTTTCTAAGGAGCGCCTACAATGTCCTGCGGTCCACGTTGTGTGGGGTGTGGGGGTTGTCAGGAGTAGGCCCATTGCGCAGGCGTTTGTTCTGCGGTGGGTGCTCATGGGTGGAATATCAACGGATTTGGTGGCTGCTGGTGCTGGCCGTGTTTGAGTACGGATCTGTGTTCCTTTCTTTCCTTTGTGGGGGGTTGGGGTGTGGGTTGTGGAAAGGGTGTGGTTGGTGGTGGTGGTTATCTTTTGGCACACTGTTGGGTCCTGAGGCAACAGGAGCTTGGCCCCCTTTGTGGGGTTGGGTTTGTGGTGTTTCTGGTTTTCCTGGGCATGACCTTTCTGCTGTTCCCTGTGTGGGGTGGTGGGGGTGTGTTACTGGGGTTGTTGTTTGAGAACTGCATAGTGGACGCGAGCATCTTAAATTTTGTGTATCGCGCATGACCGTTGCCGGCTTTTGGGTTGGTCGCTGGTTCCTGTGTTCCCTTTGGGGGTGTGGGGGTTGGTGTTGGTTGTGTGTGTGATCGTCAAGTTTTTAAGGGCACACGGTGGATGCCTTGGCATCAGGAGCCGAAGAAGGACGTGGGAATCTGCGATAAGCCTGGGGGAGTTGATAACCGAACTTTGATCCCAGGATGTCCGAATGGGGAAACCCCGCCCAGCGCGCGAGTGACTGGGTGACCCGTACCTGAACACATAGGGTGCGTGGAGGGAACGTGGGGAAGTGAAACATCTCAGTACCCACAGGAAGAGAAAACAATAGTGATTCCGTTAGTAGTGGCGAGCGAACGCGGATGAGGCTAAACCAGTGGTGTGTGATAGCCGGCGGGCGTTGCATCACTGGGGTTGCGGGACTTTCCGTATCAGCTCTGCCGGGCTGGTGAAGTGAGTGCAGGCGTATAGGTGAACGGGTTTGAAGGCCCGACCGGAGTGGGTGAGAGTCCCGTAGCTGTAATGCGTGCTGCCGCTTGGAGAGTATCCCAAGTAGTACGGGGCCCGAGAAATCCCGTGCGAATCTGCCAGGACCACCTGGTAAGCCTAAATACTCCCTGATGACCGATAGCGGACCAGTACCGTGAGGGAAAGGTGAAAAGTACCCCGGGAGGGGAGTGAAATAGTACCTGAAACCGTGTGCCTACAATCCGTCAGAGCGGGCTTGTTCCCGTGATGGCGTGCCTTTTGAAGAATGAGCCTGCGAGTTAGTGTTACGTCGCGAGGTTAACCCGTGTGGGGTAGCCGTAGCGAAAGCGAGTCTGAATAGGGCGAGTGAGTGGCGTGATCTAGACCCGAAGCGAAGTGATCTACCCATGGCCAGGTTGAAGCGACGGTAAGACGTCGTGGAGGACCGAACCCACTTCAGTTGAAAATGGAGGGGATGAGCTGTGGGTAGGGGTGAAAGGCCAATCAAACTTCGTGATAGCTGGTTCTCCCCGAAATGCATTTAGGTGCAGCGTTGCGTGTTTCTTGCCGGAGGTAGAGCTACTGGATGGCCGATGGGCCCTACAAGGTTACTGACGTCAGCCAAACTCCGAATGCCGGTAAGTGAGAGCGCAGCAGTGAGACTGTGGGGGATAAGCTTCATAGTCGAGAGGGAAACAGCCCAGACCACCAACTAAGGCCCCTAAGCGTGTGCTAAGTGGGAAAGGATGTGGAGTTGCTCAGACAACCAGGAGGTTGGCTTAGAAGCAGCCATCCTTGAAAGAGTGCGTAATAGCTCACTGGTCAAGTGATTCCGCGCCGACAATGTAGCGGGGCTCAAGTACACCGCCGAAGTTGTGGATTTCAGATAGTGCCAAGCCTTCGTGGTTCAGGCGTCTGGAGTGGTAGGGGAGCGTCGTGTGGGCAGTGAAGTCGCGGTGTAAACCAGCGGTGGAGCCTACACGAGTGAGAATGCAGGCATGAGTAGCGAAAGACGGGTGAGAAACCCGTCCGCCGAATGATCAAGGGTTCCAGGGTCAAGCTAATCTGCCCTGGGTAAGTCGGGACCTAAGGCGAGGCCGACAGGCGTAGTCGATGGACAACGGGTTGATATTCCCGTACCGGTGAAGAACCGCCCATACTGAACAAGGGATACTAACCACCCAAACCATCTTCCAGTGCCCTTCGGGGTCCGTGTTGATGGGGCGCGTGGGACCTGATCTTGGGAGGTAAGCGTATTAACAGGTGTGACGCAGGAAGGTAGTCGGGCCGGGCGATGGTTGTCCCGGTCTAAGGATGTAGGAGGGACCATAGGCAAATCCGTGGTCCTGGTTTTGATACCGTCTCTGAGACCCGATGGGCCCCACCCTTGGTGGGGATCCGATGATCCTATGCTGCCTAGAAAAGCATCGGCGTGAGGTTCCAACCGCCCGTACCCCAAACCGACACAGGTGATCAGGTAGAGAATACTAAGGCGATCGAGAGAATTATGGTTAAGGAACTCGGCAAAATGCCCCCGTAACTTCGGGAGAAGGGGGGCCCCAACCGTGATGGTGACTTGCTCACCGGAGGCGGATCGGGGCCGCAGAGACCAGGGGGAAGCGACTGTTTACTAAAAACACAGGTCCGTGCGAAGTCGCAAGACGATGTATACGGACTGACTCCTGCCCGGTGCTGGAAGGTTAAGAGGACCGGTTAGCCCCTTGTGGGCGAAGCTGGGAATTTAAGCCCCAGTAAACGGCGGTGGTAACTATAACCATCCTAAGGTAGCGAAATTCCTTGTCGGGTAAGTTCCGACCTGCACGAATGGAGTAACGACTTCCCCGCTGTCTCAACCATAAACTCGGCGAAATTGCACTACGAGTAAAGATGCTCGTTACGCGCAGCAGGACGGAAAGACCCCGAGACCTTCACTATAGTTTGGTATTGGTGTTCGGTGTGGCTTGTGTAGGATAGGTGGGAGACTGTGAAGCTTGGACGCCAGTTCAGGTGGAGTCATCGTTGAAATACCACTCTGGTCACTCTGGATATCTAACTTCGGCCCGTAATCCGGGTCAGGGACAGTGCCTGATGGGTAGTTTAACTGGGGCGGTTGCCTCCCAAAAAGTAACGGAGGCGCCCAAAGGTTCCCTCAGCCTGGTTGGCAATCAGGTGGCGAGTGTAAGTGCACAAGGGAGCTTGACTGTGAGAGAGACATCTCAAGCAGGGACGAAAGTCGGGACTAGTGATCCGGCGGCACATTGTGGAATGGCCGTCGCTCAACGGATAAAAGGTACCTCGGGGATAACAGGCTGATCTTGCCCAAGAGTCCATATCGACGGCATGGTTTGGCACCTCGATGTCGGCTCGTCGCATCCTGGGGCTGGAGTAGGTCCCAAGGGTTGGGCTGTTCGCCCATTAAAGCGGTACGCGAGCTGGGTTTAGAACGTCGTGAGACAGTTCGGTCCCTATCCGCTGCGCGCGTAGGAAATTTGAGAAGGGCTGTCCTTAGTACGAGAGGACCGGGACGGACGAACCTCTGGTGTGTCAGTTGTACTGCCAAGTGCACCGCTGATTAGCTACGTTCGGATGGGATAACCGCTGAAAGCATCTAAGCGGGAAGCCTGCTTCAAGATGAGATTTCCATACACCATTTGGTGTGAGAGGCCCCCAGCCAGACCACTGGGTTGATAGGCCGGATGTGGAAGCGAGGACTAACGACTCGTGAAGCTGACCGGTACTAATACGCCGATAACTTGACACCACACAAAACACACAATGCTACGCGTCCACTATGCGGTTCCCAACCAACAACCCCGCAACCCCCCCCAACAACAGGGCGGGGGGTGCGCTCCTTGGGAACACCGATAACTACATACACAAGTTGTAACAACAGACTTCCCACCCCACACAACAAGGGGGTGCGGACAACGAGTTACGGCGGTCATAGCGTGGGGGAAACGCCCGGTCCCATTCCGAACCCGGAAGCTAAGACCCACAGCGCCGATGGTACTGCACCCGAGAGAGTGTGGGAGAGTAGGACACCGCCGGACAACACTTAGGCAAGGGCCTCACCAGTGATGGTGAGGCCCTTCCTGCTTTAACCACAACCCACCAACCACAACCCACCAACCACGACCCACCAACCACAACCCACCAACCACGACCCACCAACCACGGAGTGCACCCGACGGTGTGGTCGGATGTGCTGGGTGTGCCTGGTGGGTGTGGGATGTGCTGTTTGTGGGGTGTTGTCCGTTGCGGGTCGGGGCTTGTCCGGGTTATCTGCTGCCGGCGGTGTTCATGATGGGTGTTTGTGGCTTTCCTGTCCGGGGAGGTTGCTCGAGGCTTGCCGGCCGGGTCTTATTCAGCGCAGGCGGTGCCCTGGACTGATGGGTATGGGCGCTGGGTCCGGATGGGGGGCAGCTCCTGCCTGAGCGCCTGGGAAGGGTGCGGCCAGGGAACGCTGGGGCAGCGAACGGTGGTGCTGGGAAGGGAACGGTGCTGGCAACGGTGGGGTTGGGAACGGTGTTGGGAGGGGCACTGTGCTGGGAACGGAGCGGTGATTTCGGGCACGGTGCTGCGCTGCGTCCTACATGAGCTGTCCGGCTGGTGTTGCATGGCCTGTGTTGCATGGCCTGTGTTGAATGGCCTGTGCTGAGGAGCGCCGGCGGGCTGCCGCCCCGGGCTGTCGCCTGGTGGCCGTCCGGGATGGTGAGTGCGACCATTGCCCCGCCGGTGGTGCGACTTTCAGCACAGTTCTTCCACGGGATGGCTGCGTCATGTCCGCTTTGCTGGAAAGGTCAACACCGTGGGGCGTTCGGGGAGGGGTGTTCCAGAGGTGCCGGGGAAGGTCGCTCGTGCTGGCCCTGAGGCGTGTTTATGGTCGACGTCACAATCCGAAACGGTCCTGCTGAATGCACCGGGGCGGTGTCCGACGGCCTCGGATCCGCGGAATGGTGCAGGATTCCGGGTCAGTTGCGGTCGATTTGCCCGGCATGGGTCAGGACGTGTAATGTCTTCTGAGTCGCCGCGGTCGGGTTGGTAAAACCAGCCGGTAAGAGCGACAGACTCCCTATCAAAAACCAGGATTCTTCCGTCATGGAACATGCCCTGTGAGCGGTGGGAGACCCCCAGGCAGCATGCCGACAGACAGCCCGGAAGGGTGGATTTGACGGGGTGGGGTTTGGTGGGTAAGTTAGAAAAGTTGCTCCGGAGCGATGATGCGGCCTTGAGGGTTGTGTTTGGTGCCGGGTGCTTCTGTTGTTTGAGAACTCAATAGTGTGCCATGTTTGTTGATACCGATTGTTTTTTGATTGGTTGATTTACTGGTCATTCACCTCCGTGGGTGGCTGGTTTTTTGGCTGGTTTCGAATTTTGTGCAGCATGGATCCTTCTTTTTCCGGGGGGTTTGTGTTGTGTCTGTATTTTTTTACGGAGAGTTTGATCCTGGCTCAGGATGAACGCTGGCGGCGTGCTTAACACATGCAAGTCGAACGATGATCTCCAGCTTGCTGGGGGGATTAGTGGCGAACGGGTGAGTAACACGTGAGTAACCTGCCCTTGACTCTGGGATAAGCCTGGGAAACTGGGTCTAATACTGGATACGACCTTCCATCGCATGGTGGTTGGTGGAAAGCTTTTGTGGTTTTGGATGGACTCGCGGCCTATCAGCTTGTTGGTGGGGTAATGGCCTACCAAGGCGACGACGGGTAGCCGGCCTGAGAGGGTGGACGGCCACACTGGGACTGAGACACGGCCCAGACTCCTACGGGAGGCAGCAGTGGGGAATATTGCACAATGGGCGCAAGCCTGATGCAGCGACGCCGCGTGAGGGATGAAGGCCTTCGGGTTGTAAACCTCTTTCAGTAGGGAAGAAGCGAAAGTGACGGTACCTGCAGAAGAAGCGCCGGCTAACTACGTGCCAGCAGCCGCGGTAATACGTAGGGCGCAAGCGTTATCCGGAATTATTGGGCGTGAAGAGCTCGTAGGCGGTTTGTCGCGTCTGCCGTGAAAGTCCGGGGCTTAACCCCGGATCTGCGGTGGGTACGGGCAGACTTGAGTGATGTAGGGGAGACTGGAATTCCTGGTGTAGCGGTGAAATGCGCAGATATCAGGAGGAACACCGATGGCGAAGGCAGGTCTCTGGGCATTAACTGACGCTGAGGAGCGAAAGCATGGGGAGCGAACAGGATTAGATACCCTGGTAGTCCATGCCGTAAACGTTGGGCACTAGGTGTGGGGGACATTCCACGTTTTCCGCGCCGTAGCTAACGCATTAAGTGCCCCGCCTGGGGAGTACGGCCGCAAGGCTAAAACTCAAAGGAATTGACGGGGGCCCGCACAAGCGGCGGAGCATGCGGATTAATTCGATGCAACGCGAAGAACCTTACCAAGGCTTGACATGAACCGGAACGGCGCAGAGATGTGTCGGCCACTTGTGGCCGGTTTACAGGTGGTGCATGGTTGTCGTCAGCTCGTGTCGTGAGATGTTGGGTTAAGTCCCGCAACGAGCGCAACCCTCGTTCCATGTTGCCAGCGGGTTATGCCGGGGACTCATGGGAGACTGCCGGGGTCAACTCGGAGGAAGGTGGGGACGACGTCAAATCATCATGCCCCTTATGTCTTGGGCTTCACGCATGCTACAATGGCCGGTACAAAGGGTTGCGATGCTGTGAGGTGGAGCTAATCCCAAAAAGCCGGTCTCAGTTCGGATTGAGGTCTGCAACTCGACCTCATGAAGTCGGAGTCGCTAGTAATCGCAGATCAGCAACGCTGCGGTGAATACGTTCCCGGGCCTTGTACACACCGCCCGTCAAGTCACGAAAGTTGGTAACACCCGAAGCCGGTGGCCTAACCCCTTGTGGGAGGGAGCCGTCGAAGGTGGGACCGGCGATTGGGACTAAGTCGTAACAAGGTAGCCGTACCGGAAGGTGCGGCTGGATCACCTCCTTTCTAAGGAGCGCCTACAATGTCCTGCGGTCCACGTTGTGTGGGGTGTGGGGGTTGTCAGGAGTAGGCCCATTGCGCAGGCGTTTGTTCTGCGGTGGGTGCTCATGGGTGGAATATCAACGGATTTGGTGGCTGCTGGTGCTGGCCGTGTTTGAGTACGGATCTGCGTTCCTTTCTTTCCTTTGTGGGGGGGTTGGGGTGTGGGTTGTGGAAAGGGTGTGGTTGGTGGTGGTGGTTATCTTTTGGCACACTGTTGGGTCCTGAGGCAACAGGAGCTTGGCCCCCTTTGTGGGGTTGGGTTTGTGGTGTTTCTGGTTTTCCTGGGCATGACCTTTCTGCTGTTCCCTGTGTGGGGTGGTGGGGGTGTGTTACTGGGGTTGTTGTTTGAGAACTGCATAGTGGACGCGAGCATCTTAAATTTTGTGTATCGCGCATGACCGTTGCCGGCTTTTGGGTTGGTCGCTGGTTCCTGTGTTCCCTTTTGGGGGGTGTGGGGGTTGGTGTTGGTTGTGTGTGTGATCGTCAAGTTTTTAAGGGCACACGGTGGATGCCTTGGCATCAGGAGCCGAAGAAGGACGTGGGAATCTGCGATAAGCCTGGGGGAGTTGATAACCGAACTTTGATCCCAGGATGTCCGAATGGGGAAACCCCGCCCAGCGCGCGAGTGACTGGGTGACCCGTACCTGAACACATAGGGTGCGTGGAGGGAACGTGGGGAAGTGAAACATCTCAGTACCCACAGGAAGAGAAAACAATAGTGATTCCGTTAGTAGTGGCGAGCGAACGCGGATGAGGCTAAACCAGTGGTGTGTGATAGCCGGCGGGCGTTGCATCACTGGGGTTGCGGGACTTTCCGTATCAGCTCTGCCGGGCTGGTGAAGTGAGTGCAGGCGTATAGGTGAACGGGTTTGAAGGCCCGACCGGAGTGGGTGAGAGTCCCGTAGCTGTAATGCGTGCTGCCGCTTGGAGAGTATCCCAAGTAGTACGGGGCCCGAGAAATCCCGTGCGAATCTGCCAGGACCACCTGGTAAGCCTAAATACTCCCTGATGACCGATAGCGGACCAGTACCGTGAGGGAAAGGTGAAAAGTACCCCGGGAGGGGAGTGAAATAGTACCTGAAACCGTGTGCCTACAATCCGTCAGAGCGGGCTTGTTCCCGTGATGGCGTGCCTTTTGAAGAATGAGCCTGCGAGTTAGTGTTACGTCGCGAGGTTAACCCGTGTGGGGTAGCCGTAGCGAAAGCGAGTCTGAATAGGGCGAGTGAGTGGCGTGATCTAGACCCGAAGCGAAGTGATCTACCCATGGCCAGGTTGAAGCGACGGTAAGACGTCGTGGAGGACCGAACCCACTTCAGTTGAAAATGGAGGGGATGAGCTGTGGGTAGGGGTGAAAGGCCAATCAAACTTCGTGATAGCTGGTTCTCCCCGAAATGCATTTAGGTGCAGCGTTGCGTGTTTCTTGCCGGAGGTAGAGCTACTGGATGGCCGATGGGCCCTACAAGGTTACTGACGTCAGCCAAACTCCGAATGCCGGTAAGTGAGAGCGCAGCAGTGAGACTGTGGGGGATAAGCTTCATAGTCGAGAGGGAAACAGCCCAGACCACCAACTAAGGCCCCTAAGCGTGTGCTAAGTGGGAAAGGATGTGGAGTTGCTCAGACAACCAGGAGGTTGGCTTAGAAGCAGCCATCCTTGAAAGAGTGCGTAATAGCTCACTGGTCAAGTGATTCCGCGCCGACAATGTAGCGGGGCTCAAGTACACCGCCGAAGTTGTGGATTTCAGATAGTGCCAAGCCTTCGTGGTTCAGGCGTCTGGAGTGGTAGGGGAGCGTCGTGTGGGCAGTGAAGTCGCGGTGTAAACCAGCGGTGGAGCCTACACGAGTGAGAATGCAGGCATGAGTAGCGAAAGACGGGTGAGAAACCCGTCCGCCGAATGATCAAGGGTTCCAGGGTCAAGCTAATCTGCCCTGGGTAAGTCGGGACCTAAGGCGAGGCCGACAGGCGTAGTCGATGGACAACGGGTTGATATTCCCGTACCGGTGAAGAACCGCCCATACTGAACAAGGGATACTAACCACCCAAACCATCTTCCAGTGCCCTTCGGGGTCCGTGTTGATGGGGCGCGTGGGACCTGATCTTGGGAGGTAAGCGTATTAACAGGTGTGACGCAGGAAGGTAGTCGGGCCGGGCGATGGTTGTCCCGGTCTAAGGATGTAGGAGGGACCATAGGCAAATCCGTGGTCCTGGTTTTGATACCGTCTCTGAGACCCGATGGGCCCCACCCTTGGTGGGGATCCGATGATCCTATGCTGCCTAGAAAAGCATCGGCGTGAGGTTCCAACCGCCCGTACCCCAAACCGACACAGGTGATCAGGTAGAGAATACTAAGGCGATCGAGAGAATTATGGTTAAGGAACTCGGCAAAATGCCCCCGTAACTTCGGGAGAAGGGGGGCCCCAACCGTGATGGTGACTTGCTCACCGGAGGCGGATCGGGGCCGCAGAGACCAGGGGGAAGCGACTGTTTACTAAAAACACAGGTCCGTGCGAAGTCGCAAGACGATGTATACGGACTGACTCCTGCCCGGTGCTGGAAGGTTAAGAGGACCGGTTAGCCCCTTGTGGGCGAAGCTGGGAATTTAAGCCCCAGTAAACGGCGGTGGTAACTATAACCATCCTAAGGTAGCGAAATTCCTTGTCGGGTAAGTTCCGACCTGCACGAATGGAGTAACGACTTCCCCGCTGTCTCAACCATAAACTCGGCGAAATTGCACTACGAGTAAAGATGCTCGTTACGCGCAGCAGGACGGAAAGACCCCGAGACCTTCACTATAGTTTGGTATTGGTGTTCGGTGTGGCTTGTGTAGGATAGGTGGGAGACTGTGAAGCTTGGACGCCAGTTCAGGTGGAGTCATCGTTGAAATACCACTCTGGTCACTCTGGATATCTAACTTCGGCCCGTAATCCGGGTCAGGGACAGTGCCTGATGGGTAGTTTAACTGGGGCGGTTGCCTCCCAAAAAGTAACGGAGGCGCCCAAAGGTTCCCTCAGCCTGGTTGGCAATCAGGTGGCGAGTGTAAGTGCACAAGGGAGCTTGACTGTGAGAGAGACATCTCAAGCAGGGACGAAAGTCGGGACTAGTGATCCGGCGGCACATTGTGGAATGGCCGTCGCTCAACGGATAAAAGGTACCTCGGGGATAACAGGCTGATCTTGCCCAAGAGTCCATATCGACGGCATGGTTTGGCACCTCGATGTCGGCTCGTCGCATCCTGGGGCTGGAGTAGGTCCCAAGGGTTGGGCTGTTCGCCCATTAAAGCGGTACGCGAGCTGGGTTTAGAACGTCGTGAGACAGTTCGGTCCCTATCCGCTGCGCGCGTAGGAAATTTGAGAAGGGCTGTCCTTAGTACGAGAGGACCGGGACGGACGAACCTCTGGTGTGTCAGTTGTACTGCCAAGTGCACCGCTGATTAGCTACGTTCGGATGGGATAACCGCTGAAAGCATCTAAGCGGGAAGCCTGCTTCAAGATGAGATTTCCATACACCATTTGGTGTGAGAGGCCCCCAGCCAGACCACTGGGTTGATAGGCCGGATGTGGAAGCGAGGACTAACGACTCGTGAAGCTGACCGGTACTAATACGCCGATAACTTGACACCACACAAAACACACAATGCTACGCGTCCACTATGCGGTTCCCAACCAACAACCCCGCAACCCCCCCCAACAACAGGGCGGGGGGTGCGCTCCTTGGGAACACCGATAACTACATACACAAGTTGTAACAACAGACTTCCCACCCCACACAACAAGGGGGTGCGGACAACGAGTTACGGCGGTCATAGCGTGGGGGAAACGCCCGGTCCCATTCCGAACCCGGAAGCTAAGACCCACAGCGCCGATGGTACTGCACCCGAGAGAGTGTGGGAGAGTAGGACACCGCCGGACAACACTTAGGCAAGGGCCTCACCAGTGATGGTGAGGCCCTTCCTGCTTTAACCACAACCCACCAACCACAACCCACCAACCACGACCCACCAACCACAACCCACCAACCACGACCCACCAACCACGGAGTGCACCCGACGGTGTGGTCGGATGTGCTGGGTGTGCCTGGTGGGTGTGGGATGTGCTGTTTGTGGGGTGTTGTCCGTTGCGGGTCGGGGCTTGTCCGGGTTATCTGCTGCCGGCGGTGTTCATGATGGGTGTTTGTGGCTTTCCTGTCCGGGGAGGTTGCTCGAGGCTTGCCGGCCGGGTCTTATTCAGCGCAGGCGGTGCCCTGGACTGATGGGTATGGGCGCTGGGTCCGGATGGGGGGCAGCTCCTGCCTGAGCGCCTGGGAAGGGTGCGGCCAGGGAACGCTGGGGCAGCGAACGGTGGTGCTGGGAAGGGAACGGTGCTGGCAACGGTGGGGTTGGGAACGGTGTTGGGAGGGGCACTGTGCTGGGAACGGAGCGGTGATTTCGGGCACGGTGCTGCGCTGCGTCCTACATGAGCTGTCCGGCTGGTGTTGCATGGCCTGTGTTGCATGGCCTGTGTTGAATGGCCTGTGCTGAGGAGCGCCGGCGGGCTGCCGCCCCGGGCTGTCGCCTGGTGGCCGTCCGGGATGGTGAGTGCGACCATTGCCCCGCCGGTGGTGCGACTTTCAGCACAGTTCTTCCACGGGATGGCTGCGTCATGTCCGCTTTGCTGGAAAGGTCAACACCGTGGGGCGTTCGGGGAGGGGTGTTCCAGAGGTGCCGGGGAAGGTCGCTCGTGCTGGCCCTGAGGCGTGTTTATGGTCGACGTCACAATCCGAAACGGTCCTGCTGAATGCACCGGGGCGGTGTCCGACGGCCTCGGATCCGCGGAATGGTGCAGGATTCCGGGTCAGTTGCGGTCGATTTGCCCGGCATGGGTCAGGACGTGTAATGTCTTCTGAGTCGCCGCGGTCGGGTTGGTAAAACCAGCCGGTAAGAGCGACAGACTCCCTATCAAAAACCAGGATTCTTCCGTCATGGAACATGCCCTGTGAGCGGTGGGAGACCCCCAGGCAGCATGCCGACAGACAGCCCGGAAGGGTGGATTTGACGGGGTGGGGTTTGGTGGGTAAGTTAGAAAAGTTGCTCCGGAGCGATGATGCGGCCTTGAGGGTTGTGTTTGGTGCCGGGTGCTTCTGTTGTTTGAGAACTCAATAGTGTGCCATGTTTGTTGATACCGATTGTTTTTTGATTGGTTGATTTACTGGTCATTCACCTCCGTGGGTGGCTGGTTTTTTGGCTGGTTTCGAATTTTGTGCAGCATGGATCCTTCTTTTTCCGGGGGGTTTGTGTTGTGTCTGTATTTTTTTACGGAGAGTTTGATCCTGGCTCAGGATGAACGCTGGCGGCGTGCTTAACACATGCAAGTCGAACGATGATCTCCAGCTTGCTGGGGGGATTAGTGGCGAACGGGTGAGTAACACGTGAGTAACCTGCCCTTGACTCTGGGATAAGCCTGGGAAACTGGGTCTAATACTGGATACGACCTTCCATCGCATGGTGGTTGGTGGAAAGCTTTTGTGGTTTTGGATGGACTCGCGGCCTATCAGCTTGTTGGTGGGGTAATGGCCTACCAAGGCGACGACGGGTAGCCGGCCTGAGAGGGTGGACGGCCACACTGGGACTGAGACACGGCCCAGACTCCTACGGGAGGCAGCAGTGGGGAATATTGCACAATGGGCGCAAGCCTGATGCAGCGACGCCGCGTGAGGGATGAAGGCCTTCGGGTTGTAAACCTCTTTCAGTAGGGAAGAAGCGAAAGTGACGGTACCTGCAGAAGAAGCGCCGGCTAACTACGTGCCAGCAGCCGCGGTAATACGTAGGGCGCAAGCGTTATCCGGAATTATTGGGCGTAAAGAGCTCGTAGGCGGTTTGTCGCGTCTGCCGTGAAAGTCCGGGGCTTAACCCCGGATCTGCGGTGGGTACGGGCAGACTTGAGTGATGTAGGGGAGACTGGAATTCCTGGTGTAGCGGTGAAATGCGCAGATATCAGGAGGAACACCGATGGCGAAGGCAGGTCTCTGGGCATTAACTGACGCTGAGGAGCGAAAGCATGGGGAGCGAACAGGATTAGATACCCTGGTAGTCCATGCCGTAAACGTTGGGCACTAGGTGTGGGGGACATTCCACGTTTTCCGCGCCGTAGCTAACGCATTAAGTGCCCCGCCTGGGGAGTACGGCCGCAAGGCTAAAACTCAAAGGAATTGACGGGGGCCCGCACAAGCGGCGGAGCATGCGGATTAATTCGATGCAACGCGAAGAACCTTACCAAGGCTTGACATGAACCGGAACGGCGCAGAGATGTGTCGGCCACTTGTGGCCGGTTTACAGGTGGTGCATGGTTGTCGTCAGCTCGTGTCGTGAGATGTTGGGTTAAGTCCCGCAACGAGCGCAACCCTCGTTCCATGTTGCCAGCGGGTTATGCCGGGGACTCATGGGAGACTGCCGGGGTCAACTCGGAGGAAGGTGGGGACGACGTCAAATCATCATGCCCCTTATGTCTTGGGCTTCACGCATGCTACAATGGCCGGTACAAAGGGTTGCGATGCTGTGAGGTGGAGCTAATCCCAAAAAGCCGGTCTCAGTTCGGATTGAGGTCTGCAACTCGACCTCATGAAGTCGGAGTCGCTAGTAATCGCAGATCAGCAACGCTGCGGTGAATACGTTCCCGGGCCTTGTACACACCGCCCGTCAAGTCACGAAAGTTGGTAACACCCGAAGCCGGTGGCCTAACCCCTTGTGGGAGGGAGCCGTCGAAGGTGGGACCGGCGATTGGGACTAAGTCGTAACAAGGTAGCCGTACCGGAAGGTGCGGCTGGATCACCTCCTTTCTAAGGAGCGCCTACAATGTCCTGCGGTCCACGTTGTGTGGGGTGTGGGGGTTGTCAGGAGTAGGCCCATTGCGCAGGCGTTTGTTCTGCGGTGGGTGCTCATGGGTGGAATATCAACGGATTTGGTGGCTGCTGGTGCTGGCCGTGTTTGAGTACGGATCTGCGTTCCTTTCTTTCCTTTGTGGGGGGGTTGGGGTGTGGGTTGTGGAAAGGGTGTGGTTGGTGGTGGTGGTTATCTTTTGGCACACTGTTGGGTCCTGAGGCAACAGGAGCTTGGCCCCCTTTGTGGGGTTGGGTTTGTGGTGTTTCTGGTTTTCCTGGGCATGACCTTTCTGCTGTTCCCTGTGTGGGGTGGTGGGGGTGTGTTACTGGGGTTGTTGTTTGAGAACTGCATAGTGGACGCGAGCATCTTAAATTTTGTGTATCGCGCATGACCGTTGCCGGCTTTTGGGTTGGTCGCTGGTTCCTGTGTTCCCTTTTGGGGGGTGTGGGGGTTGGTGTTGGTTGTGTGTGTGATCGTCAAGTTTTTAAGGGCACACGGTGGATGCCTTGGCATCAGGAGCCGAAGAAGGACGTGGGAATCTGCGATAAGCCTGGGGGAGTTGATAACCGAACTTTGATCCCAGGATGTCCGAATGGGGAAACCCCGCCCAGCGCGCGAGTGACTGGGTGACCCGTACCTGAACACATAGGGTGCGTGGAGGGAACGTGGGGAAGTGAAACATCTCAGTACCCACAGGAAGAGAAAACAATAGTGATTCCGTTAGTAGTGGCGAGCGAACGCGGATGAGGCTAAACCAGTGGTGTGTGATAGCCGGCGGGCGTTGCATCACTGGGGTTGCGGGACTTTCCGTATCAGCTCTGCCGGGCTGGTGAAGTGAGTGCAGGCGTATAGGTGAACGGGTTTGAAGGCCCGACCGGAGTGGGTGAGAGTCCCGTAGCTGTAATGCGTGCTGCCGCTTGGAGAGTATCCCAAGTAGTACGGGGCCCGAGAAATCCCGTGCGAATCTGCCAGGACCACCTGGTAAGCCTAAATACTCCCTGATGACCGATAGCGGACCAGTACCGTGAGGGAAAGGTGAAAAGTACCCCGGGAGGGGAGTGAAATAGTACCTGAAACCGTGTGCCTACAATCCGTCAGAGCGGGCTTGTTCCCGTGATGGCGTGCCTTTTGAAGAATGAGCCTGCGAGTTAGTGTTACGTCGCGAGGTTAACCCGTGTGGGGTAGCCGTAGCGAAAGCGAGTCTGAATAGGGCGAGTGAGTGGCGTGATCTAGACCCGAAGCGAAGTGATCTACCCATGGCCAGGTTGAAGCGACGGTAAGACGTCGTGGAGGACCGAACCCACTTCAGTTGAAAATGGAGGGGATGAGCTGTGGGTAGGGGTGAAAGGCCAATCAAACTTCGTGATAGCTGGTTCTCCCCGAAATGCATTTAGGTGCAGCGTTGCGTGTTTCTTGCCGGAGGTAGAGCTACTGGATGGCCGATGGGCCCTACAAGGTTACTGACGTCAGCCAAACTCCGAATGCCGGTAAGTGAGAGCGCAGCAGTGAGACTGTGGGGGATAAGCTTCATAGTCGAGAGGGAAACAGCCCAGACCACCAACTAAGGCCCCTAAGCGTGTGCTAAGTGGGAAAGGATGTGGAGTTGCTCAGACAACCAGGAGGTTGGCTTAGAAGCAGCCATCCTTGAAAGAGTGCGTAATAGCTCACTGGTCAAGTGATTCCGCGCCGACAATGTAGCGGGGCTCAAGTACACCGCCGAAGTTGTGGATTTCAGATAGTGCCAAGCCTTCGTGGTTCAGGCGTCTGGAGTGGTAGGGGAGCGTCGTGTGGGCAGTGAAGTCGCGGTGTAAACCAGCGGTGGAGCCTACACGAGTGAGAATGCAGGCATGAGTAGCGAAAGACGGGTGAGAAACCCGTCCGCCGAATGATCAAGGGTTCCAGGGTCAAGCTAATCTGCCCTGGGTAAGTCGGGACCTAAGGCGAGGCCGACAGGCGTAGTCGATGGACAACGGGTTGATATTCCCGTACCGGTGAAGAACCGCCCATACTGAACAAGGGATACTAACCACCCAAACCATCTTCCAGTGCCCTTCGGGGTCCGTGTTGATGGGGCGCGTGGGACCTGATCTTGGGAGGTAAGCGTATTAACAGGTGTGACGCAGGAAGGTAGTCGGGCCGGGCGATGGTTGTCCCGGTCTAAGGATGTAGGAGGGACCATAGGCAAATCCGTGGTCCTGGTTTTGATACCGTCTCTGAGACCCGATGGGCCCCACCCTTGGTGGGGATCCGATGATCCTATGCTGCCTAGAAAAGCATCGGCGTGAGGTTCCAACCGCCCGTACCCCAAACCGACACAGGTGATCAGGTAGAGAATACTAAGGCGATCGAGAGAATTATGGTTAAGGAACTCGGCAAAATGCCCCCGTAACTTCGGGAGAAGGGGGGCCCCAACCGTGATGGTGACTTGCTCACCGGAGGCGGATCGGGGCCGCAGAGACCAGGGGGAAGCGACTGTTTACTAAAAACACAGGTCCGTGCGAAGTCGCAAGACGATGTATACGGACTGACTCCTGCCCGGTGCTGGAAGGTTAAGAGGACCGGTTAGCCCCTTGTGGGCGAAGCTGGGAATTTAAGCCCCAGTAAACGGCGGTGGTAACTATAACCATCCTAAGGTAGCGAAATTCCTTGTCGGGTAAGTTCCGACCTGCACGAATGGAGTAACGACTTCCCCGCTGTCTCAACCATAAACTCGGCGAAATTGCACTACGAGTAAAGATGCTCGTTACGCGCAGCAGGACGGAAAGACCCCGAGACCTTCACTATAGTTTGGTATTGGTGTTCGGTGTGGCTTGTGTAGGATAGGTGGGAGACTGTGAAGCTTGGACGCCAGTTCAGGTGGAGTCATCGTTGAAATACCACTCTGGTCACTCTGGATATCTAACTTCGGCCCGTAATCCGGGTCAGGGACAGTGCCTGATGGGTAGTTTAACTGGGGCGGTTGCCTCCCAAAAAGTAACGGAGGCGCCCAAAGGTTCCCTCAGCCTGGTTGGCAATCAGGTGGCGAGTGTAAGTGCACAAGGGAGCTTGACTGTGAGAGAGACATCTCAAGCAGGGACGAAAGTCGGGACTAGTGATCCGGCGGCACATTGTGGAATGGCCGTCGCTCAACGGATAAAAGGTACCTCGGGGATAACAGGCTGATCTTGCCCAAGAGTCCATATCGACGGCATGGTTTGGCACCTCGATGTCGGCTCGTCGCATCCTGGGGCTGGAGTAGGTCCCAAGGGTTGGGCTGTTCGCCCATTAAAGCGGTACGCGAGCTGGGTTTAGAACGTCGTGAGACAGTTCGGTCCCTATCCGCTGCGCGCGTAGGAAATTTGAGAAGGGCTGTCCTTAGTACGAGAGGACCGGGACGGACGAACCTCTGGTGTGTCAGTTGTACTGCCAAGTGCACCGCTGATTAGCTACGTTCGGATGGGATAACCGCTGAAAGCATCTAAGCGGGAAGCCTGCTTCAAGATGAGATTTCCATACACCATTTGGTGTGAGAGGCCCCCAGCCAGACCACTGGGTTGATAGGCCGGATGTGGAAGCGAGGACTAACGACTCGTGAAGCTGACCGGTACTAATACGCCGATAACTTGACACCACACAAAACACACAATGCTACGCGTCCACTATGCGGTTCCCAACCAACAACCCCGCACCCCCCCCCAACAACAGGGCGGGGGGTGCGCTCCTTGGGAACACCGATAACTACATACACAAGTTGTAACAACAGACTTCCCACCCCACACAACAAGGGGGTGCGGACAACGAGTTACGGCGGTCATAGCGTGGGGGAAACGCCCGGTCCCATTCCGAACCCGGAAGCTAAGACCCACAGCGCCGATGGTACTGCACCCGAGAGAGTGTGGGAGAGTAGGACACCGCCGGACAACACTTAGGCAAGGGCCTCACCAGTGATGGTGAGGCCCTTCCTGCTTTAACCACAACCCACCAACCACACTAAAGTCGCAGTATGGACAGCCTCTTTTCGCACGGCAACAGCAATGCTGAGCCGAATCCCGCCGACTTCAGTGCAGCGCCGGCAGCCCTCGTCGCAGAAGTGACTGTGCCACAGTCCTGTGAGGATTTCTATGCTGGTTTCATGGACGGAATCCACTTATGGTGGCCTGCGGACCAAACCCGGTTCGGAGAGGGAACACATCCGGAGTTCACCGACGGGACGCTGTTCGAGGAAGACCCCTCGGGTCGCTCAGCATTATGGGCGACGCTGATCGAACCCGTGTCGGACAGCGGGCTTGAGTTGGCGTGGCACCATCAAGGCAATCCACACCTCTCGAGCCATGTCTCTATCTCGTTCCTGGAGAACGGCCCGGTTACGCAGGTCAGGGTCGTTCACAATGGCTGGGCCGACGGTGAGCTGGGCCATGAGCAGTCAGATGCTGCGCCCGACTGGGTCGCCGCTTTAGCGCATTACCGGCGTTTCATGGGCGGTGCTGCATGACCCAGGACGGCGAAATGCGCACTACCGCCACCCTGTTGGAAGAACTGGTCAGCGGGGTGGATCCTGCGCGGTTGCTCGTAGACGAAGGGTCACTCGCCAGCTACTCGCGGGATCAGGGCCCCGTAGCGGTGCCGGCACAACCTGGAGTCGTTGTGCTGGCGGAGACTGTTGACGAGGTACAGCACGTAATGAGGTGCGCGTACCGTCTGGGCGTTCCGGTGGTTCCGCGCGGGAAGGGCACGAGCCTGTCCGGCGGTGCACATGCCCTCCAAGGTTGTGTCGTCCTGAGCCTCGAGCGGATGAACCGCATCCTTGACGTTCGTCCCGAGGACGAGTTGGCCGTCGTGGAGCCTGGGGTAATCAATGCTGACCTAAACCTTGCGGCCGCTCCTCATGGCCTCATGTATGCGCCCGATCCTGCAAGCCATGCCATCTCCACAATCGGCGGGAACGTTGCCACCAACGCGGGTGGACTCCGATGCGCGAAGTACGGGGTGACGCGCGACTCCGTGCTCGCTCTGGACGTCGTGCTTGCTGACGGCACGCTCATCCATACCGGGCACGCGTCGTTCAAGGGTGTGGCCGGGTACGACCTGACGGCACTGTTTGTCGGTTCGGAAGGAACACTGGGGGTCGTCGTTGGCATCACAGTGCGGCTGAAGTATCTTCCTGTGCAAACGCAGACCCTCGCCGCCTTCTTCGCTGATCTTCCGGCTGCAGCCGCGGGGGTTCTCGCGATCGGTGCGGCGCGGGTCCAGCCAGCCATTCTCGAGCTTCTCGACGGCAATACGCTTCAGATCCTCGATTCAGCGTTCAAGTCGGATCTCTCGTCCAAGGGTGGCGCGCTGCTACTCGTCCAGACCGACGGGTTCGGCGCGGAGGCGGAGGCCGCCGTCGTGCGCGAGGTTCTTACCCGCGCGGGTGCGGCGGTCGATACGGAGGACGGCACTGAGGCCGCCACCCTTCTCGACCTGCGCAGAAATGCGCGGGGTGACGGGGTCGACGACGACTTCCGGGTGGGTGAGGACGTCGCCGTCCCACGCTCCCAACTGGTGCACTACGCTGCGGAGCTCGAGCGGATTGCGAGGGAACACGATGTGCGGCTGCGCCTGGTCGCACACGCGGGCGATGGGAACCTGCACCCCACCTTCTGGGTTCCCCGCGCTGAGGGGGCAACGGGCATGAATCGCCTGCACGTCGCCCTGGACGAATCCGTGCGCGTCGCGCTGACCCTGGGCGGGACGATCACCGGTGAGCACGGTGTCGGGCAGTACAAGCTCCAGTGGCTCGCGTGGGAGCAGGCTCCCGAGGTGCTCGCGCTGCAGCGGCGGATCAAGGAGGTCTTCGACCCTCGCGGAATACTGAACCCAGGCAAGGCAATTCTCTAGGGACGCCGGAGCACTTTCGCCGTGATTCGCGGGTAACCGCTGGTGCCCTATGGATAGACTGAAAGCAGCAGCGCCGCGGCGGGTGCCGGTGGCAATCACACTTAAGAGATGGGGAACAATCGTGTCAGATAACACCACGGGTCAGCCCGGCCACAACGACGGCCAGGATGATGCATCCCGCTACCCCGCAGGACAGCAGTGGCAGCAGCCGACGTCGGCGGACCAGCCGTATGGGCAGCAGCCTTCGTCCCACCAGCCGTACGGGCAGCAGCCTTCGTCCCACCAGCCGTACGGACAGCAGCCTTCGTCCCACCAGCCGTACGGGCAGCAGCCCTCATCGGACCAGCCGTACGGGCAGGCGCCGGTCGGCTACGGGCAGGGTTCGCCCTACGGCACACCGGGAGGGTACGGCGGGGGTTACGGCCAGCCCGCTGAGAACCCCGGCAGGACGCTCGGCATCGTGGGCCTGATCTGTGCCATCATCTGGCCTATCTCGATCGTCGGTCTGATCATCTCGATCATCGCCATGGTGAAGTCGCGGAAAGCGGGAATGGGTAACGGCTTTGCCCTCGCAGGCATCATCATCGGTGCTATCGGCGTGATCACGGGCATCATCGCGATCGTCGGCCTCATCGCGCTGATACCTTTCTCGCAAGAGGTCGTCGAATTCTGCCAGACCGCGGGCCCCGGTGTTCAGGAGTTCCAAGGCCAGGAGATTGACTGCAGTCAGCTGGTTCCATAAGCGGGAAGAGATAGCAGGCTGGCCTACACAGCAGAGCGTCCGCGGATCGGGGTATTAGCCCTGAACCGCGGACGCTCTCCTCATTCTGAGGGACTGACCTCGAGACTCAGCTGCCCTCCTGCGCTCCTCCGCTGATGATGTCAAGCGTCTTGGTGTCGGCGGTCAGCATGATGGCGGCTTCGTCGCGACGGTGCCGCAGCACGGAGTCCAGGTAGGACTGCACAGCTTCAGCGAGCGGAACGTTCCGGTCCTGCTTCTCTGACATATACCACCGGTGCTCAAGCACCTCATGAACCACCTCAGCGGGCTCGAGCTTCCCGCCCAGCTCACGGGGGACAGCCCGGACAATGGGCTCAAAGACCTGCGCCACCCACTGGTGGGCGCTGATCTCCTCATCCAGGCCGGGGCTGTTGTCTGCCCGATAGGCATCCATGTCATTGAGCAGGCGCCTGGCCTGGTTCTCCTGGGCGTCGATCCCGGTGAGACGGATGAGGCGGCGGCTGTGGTGGCCGGCGTCGACCACTTTGGGTTGAAGCTGAATCTGCGACGTCTCGGAGACAGTCTTGATGGCGTATTCTTCGACGTCGAAGCCGAGTTCATTCAGGCGGCGGATTCTCGCGTTGACGCGCCATCGCTCGCCCAGTTCAAAGGACTCCTTGTCCGTCAGCTCGGCCCAAAGCCTTCGGTAGCTGTCCATGATGAGTTCGCTGGTGGCCAGGGGGTCCACCTTCTCCTCGATGAGGCCGCCCTCGGCGAGGTCCATGAGCTCGCCTGCGATGTTGACCCGGGCGATCTCGAGGTCGTACTCACGTTGCCCGGTGGAGAGCTCAGGGTAGAGCTCGCCGGTCTCCGCGTCCACCAGGTAGGCGGCGAAAGCGCCGGCGTCGCGCCTGAAGAGTGTGTTGGACAGCGAGACGTCGCCCCAGTAGAAACCGATGAGGTGAAGGCGCACGAGTAGAAGCGCCTGAGCGTCAATGAGGCGCGTCAGAGTGTCCTTCCGCAGCATCTGGGAAAACAGTGCGCGGTAGGGCATGGAGAACTTCAGGTGACGGGTAACGAGAACCGGGTTGAGGTCCTCGCCGTCGGCCGTTTGACGGCCCGAGATGACGGCGACGGGCTCGACGCAGGGAACATCGAGTCGCTGCAGTTTGCGCAGCATGTGGTATTCGTGCCGGGCGATGTGCTCGCTGGTTTCCTTCACGGCAATGACGGAACCACCCAAATGGGCGAAACGGACGATGTGCCGGGAGATGCCGCGCGGAAGCGCGGCCAGATACTCCGCGGGCCATTCCTCCAGTGCAAGGTGCCACGGCAGGTCCAGCAGCTCGGGATCAGTTGCGGCCGCAGTGATGTTGAGCGATCCCAGTGATCCCTCACCAAGGGCGTTCCTCGAGCGGGGCAGTTTGCCGGGCTGATCGTAATCCGTCGGCTCGTGATGCCAGTTGGCTTGGTTCGAATCAGTCATATGTT
The DNA here is from genome assembly GCF_054161285.1 of Arthrobacter sp. D2-10. Classification (NCBI taxonomy): domain Bacteria; kingdom Bacillati; phylum Actinomycetota; class Actinomycetes; order Micrococcales; family Micrococcaceae; genus Arthrobacter; species Arthrobacter sp. D2-10. The sequence goes on from NZ_CP096431.1 coordinate 503,667, forward strand.
CCGTCTGTCCTAACAACAACGATGGCCCCCGTCGGTTGAGTTTACCGTCAACCAACAGGGGCCACCGCGGGATGTGTACTAACCGCTCAGTGGGTCAGGATGTTACACATGGTCCGCCAGGCGGAGACCATCCTTGGTGTCGAAGAGGTGCACGTGGCCCTTCTCGGGGCGCACGTAGACGGTATCGCCCTTCATCGGAGGACGGCGTCCGTCGACTCGTGCCACGATGTCGTGGTCCCGGCCGTTGAGGGTGGTGTGGCCGTAGAGGTACGCGTCTGCGCCGAGTTCCTCAACGACGTCGACCTCAACCTGCAGGCCTTCACCGGCGGGAGCGAGGGCGAGGTCTTCGGGACGGACACCCAGCGTGACGGTGCTGCCGTGTGCGTTGCCCAGCACATCGCGGGGAACCGGGTAGGTGGTGTCACCGAACTGTACGCCGGCCTCCGTGGTGGGAAGCTCGAGCAGGTTCATGGCGGGGGAGCCGATGAAGCCGGCTACGAACACGTTCTTTGGGCGCTCGTAGAGGTTGCGGGGGGTATCGACCTGCTGGAGGATGCCGTCCTTCAGAACAGCCACGCGATCGCCCATGGTCATGGCCTCGACCTGGTCGTGCGTCACGTACACGGTGGTGACTCCGAGGCGCCGGGTCAGTGAGGCAATCTGCGTACGAGTCTGAACGCGCAGCTTGGCGTCGAGGTTCGACAGCGGCTCATCCATGAGGAAGACCTGGGGGTTACGGACGATGGCGCGACCCATGGCAACACGCTGGCGCTGACCGCCGGAAAGAGCCTTCGGCTTGCGGTCCAGGTAGTCCTCGAGATCGAGCAGCTTGGCGGCTTCACGGACGCGCTGAGCACGTTCCTCCTTGGAAACGCCCGCGATCTTCAGGGCGAAGCCCATGTTGTCGGCAACGGACATGTGCGGGTACAGCGCGTAGTTCTGGAAAACCATCGCGATGTCGCGGTCTTTCGGGGGAACGTCGGTGACGTCGCGGTCACCGATCAGGATGCGTCCGGAGTTGACGTCTTCCAGGCCGGCCAGCATGCGGAGGGAGGTGGACTTTCCGCAACCGGAGGGTCCGACGAGAACGAGGAATTCGCCGTCTGCGATCTCGATGTTGAGCTTGTCTACGGCGGGCTTCTCGGTGCCCGGGTACAGGCGAGTAGCCTGGTCAAACGTTACCGTTGCCATGTTTTTCTTATCCTTTTCACGGGCAGGTACGTGCCCGACGATCCGTTGTGAATGGAAAATATTCAGTTGAAGCGATTCACAGCGACGGAGGCCGAGTGGGACCCACCGTGAACTGCGTCACAAGATAAGAGTATGCACGAAGTCAGGCGGAGACGCCAGCAGTACGGAGTGTTACAAGTTCCTGAAGCACCTGAACGAGCTGCTCGGGTGAAGTGATGCGGTACTCCGCAGCGGTATCGCCGTCGCCTACCTTGATGCCGACGTCAGGCGCAGTGAGAGTCTTCAATGCATGCTCATCGGTGACATCATCACCCGCGAAGATTACCGCTGTTGCGGCGGTCAGCTCGCGCAGGGACTGTAGCCCCCGACCCTTGTCCGCCTGCACGACGGAGAGTTCAAGGACGTTCTTCCCGTTGCTCAGATGCACACCATCCACGGCTGACAGGGCGGTGCGCGCCGCCGTCGTCGCTGACTCTGCTGTCTCGACGTCAGCGGTCCTGGTGTGCAGAACGACGCCGGCCGGCTTCAGCTCGAGCAGCGTGCCCGGGTGTATGTCAACTACCTTCTGCACAGCGTCCGTGGCCCGACGGAGAATCTCCGCCTGTGACGCGGTCAGTTCAAGCGGAGCGCCATCCGGGCCGGTCCATGTCTCCGCTCCGTGGCTTCCGATCAGCAGGGTTTCCGGTTCAGGAGAGGCGACCGAGCGCAGACTCTCCAGCGCGCGCCCGGAGATGAGCGCCGTCGTCGTGCGTGGAAGTTGCGCCAGTTCACGCAGCGCTGCCGCTGACCCCGGCAGCGCGCGTGCGTCCTCTGCGCGGTCAACGAGCGGCGACATGGTGCCGTCGAAGTCGAGGGCGACCAGAAGGGTGTCTGTGGCGGCTGCCGTAGCCAGCGCGGAGAGCAGTTCAGGACTGAGTGACTCAGACAAGGAGTTCCTCCCGGGCACCGTTCTGCAGTTCGGAAAGGAACGCTTTGGACCAGCGCTCGACGTCGTTCTGAAGCACCTGCCGGCGCATGACCCGCATCCGTCGGCCGGCCTCGGTGGGAGTCATCTCGAGCGCCGAAAGGATGGCGCTCTTCAGTCCGTCGATGTCGTGCGGATTGACGAGGATGGCCTGGCGCAGGGTGTCCGCTGCCCCGGCGAACTCGCTCAGCACCAGCGCGCCGCGGTTGCCGGTACGCGCAGCGACATACTCCTTCGCGACCAGGTTCATTCCATCCCGCAGCGCAGTCACGAGCATGACGTCCGCTGCGAGATACAGCGCGACCATCTCCTCCACGGGGTAGCTGTGGTGGAGATAGCGGATAGCGGTGTTCGCGATGGTGTCGTAGGTGCCGTTGATGCGGCCGACGGCGCCTTCCACCTCTTCCCGCAGCAGCCGGTACTGCTCCACACGTTCCCGGCTGGGGCTCGCGACCTGAATGAGCGCAGCGTCCTCAACCTTGACGAGCCCGTCGGCAAGGAGCTCCTCGTACGCCTTCAGGCGGTGGCCAATGCCCTTGGTGTAGTCGAGGCGGTCAACGCCGAGCAGGATGTGCTTGGGATTTCCAAGCTCACGCCGGATCTCCTTCGAGCGTTCGATGATGTCCGGGCGGTTCGCCAGGTCGACGATCCGCTGGACATCGATGGAGATGGGGAACGCCTCTGCCCGCGACACGTAGTCGGGTGAACCGTCGACGCCCCTCACCTGAACCTGTTGCTGGCGGACTGCCAAACCCAGGAAGCGGCGTACGCAGCGCAGGAAGTTGCTGGCGTCACTCGGCCGCTGGAATCCGATCAGGTCCGCGCCGAGCAGGCCCTCGATGACCTGGCGGCGCCACGGGAGTTGCGCGTAAATCTCGAGCGGAGGGAACGGAATGTGGTTGAAGAAACCGATCTTCAGATCCGGCCGCGCCTCCCGGAGCATCTTGGGAACGAGCTGGAGCTGGTAGTCCTGCACCCACACTGTTGCGCCCTCGGCAGCGATCGACGCGGTTTCCGCAGCGAATCGCTCGTTGACCTTGCGGTACGAGTCCCACCAGTGCCGGTGAAACTCAGGCGGCGCGATGACGTCGTGATAGAGCGGCCAAAGCGTTGCGTTGGAGAAGCCCTCGTAGTAGAACTCGACCTCGTCCGCGCTCAGGGGCACGGGAACGAGCCGGATGTCGCTGTGGTCGAAGGATTCAAGGGTTTCATCTGCCGCGCCATGCCAGCCCACCCATGCGCCGTCCGCCTTCTCCATCACGGGAGCGAGCGCGGTCACCAGACCGCCGGGTGACCGCCGCCAGGTGCCGTTTCCGTCGTCGTCGTTCACGCGGTCAACCGGAAGCCGGTTGGACACAACAATGAATTCGAACTCACCGTACGTGGTGTCACCTGGTTGCATACTGTCTCCCCTGACGATGGTAGGCCTACTGATGACTTTAGCCGGTCGGGAAGGGGAGCTGCGCGGCTGCGGAGAGGGCGGGGGAGTCACCTAAAATGGTGTGAAGACGCAACCGATGTGGAACAACGAGGACTGATGACGCCCAGCACACCCAGACCCAGCAAGGCCCAACGGAAGTCGGAGGCGCGCGAGCAGGCGCGGTTGGTGATGGAGGACCGGCAGCGACGGGAGAAGCGCGCGTCGTTCCTCATCAAGTGGGGTGTTGTTGCGGCGGTAGTGGCGATCCTCGTCATCGTCGGCCTCATCGTCGCTGGGAACATCCGCACTCAGGTGCCCGACGCCGGTGCCGCTCCCGCGCACGGAAACGAACACGGCGGCATCGTGCTTACGTCCACAACGGAACTTGCGCCCGCCACGGTGGACTCGGTCGACGTCGCCTCCCTGCCCGAGGAAGCACCGAACCCCGCGGATCTGCCGCCGGGCGTTGCTGCGTCCGGCGCGGATGAACCCGTGCAGGTTGTCGCCTACGTCGACGTCAACTGCGTGCACTGCGCCAACTTCGAGCGGACGCATGCGGAGCAGATCCAGACGTGGCTGGATGAAGGTGCCATCACCTTCGAGTACCGGAACGTCGCATACCTGGACCCCAATTCACAGACCAACTATTCGTCCCGCGGTGCCGCCGCGCTCGCCTGTGTCGCAGACACTGCGCCTCAGGCCTACTGGGACTTCTCAGCCGCTCTGTTCGGCAACTTCGAAAACGGGGAATTGTCCGACGTCGAACTTGCCGACATGGCCGCGACCGCAACTGCCGGCGACATCTCCGCCTGCCTCGAGGAGGACACCTTCCGGCCATGGGTGAAGTTTGGAACGCAGGCAGCCGAGACTTACGGCATCACTGGTACGCCCACAGTGTTCGTGGACGGCGAGGAAGTCCCGGACGCGGTGAGCGACTTCGCCACGGTCGCGCAGGAGAAGATCGCGGCGAAGAGCTAGCTGATTTCCTGCCGACCGCGGCGCTGGGCTAATCTTGTGTAGCGCTGTTGAAACCGAAACGACGACGACGGCGCGGGCTGGCTCAGCCAGCATGCCTCCTTAGCTCAGTTGGCCAGAGCACCTGTCTTGTAAACAGGGGGTCGCCGGTTCGAATCCGGCAGGGGGCTCCCACACAAAAAACCCCTCCTGACCGGGTATGTCCTGGCAGGAGGGGTTTTTTCGTGCGCGCCTGACGGCGCATCGAAGTCAGCCGACGAGGCGCTTGGCCCGCTCAACGGCCTTGCGAAGTTCGTCCTGTTTGGTCTTGCGCGAGAGCGACTGCGGCCCGACACCGGGCGCCTTGATAACGGTGACGCGGGGCACCCTGTCCTGTAGGTGCTTGTCCCAGGTCTGCTGCACGGCGTCGCTGCAGAGCAGCACCACCTCGAGACGCGGAAGAAGCCGCAGGACAGAGCCCAACGCCTTCGCTCCGGCTGTGCGGTTGTCCGCGTTGGGGTTGGGCGCGAGGAACGGGACCATGTTCCACATCAGGACGCCGTCATGCAAACCGGCGGAATCTCGTTCAATCCAGCAGCGCTCGGCCGAGCTGTCAGGGTTGTCGACTGACACGATGCCGGTGCCGCCTTCGGAGAACAGATCTTCCTGCGGGCGGTCGAGGACAAAGAGCACGCGTGCCTGGTCTCCGGCGTCTGCGGGGTCGAAGTGGGGGACGGGAGTCGACCGGGCGGCGGCATACGCGGCGCGCCACTGCTCCAGGCTTTGAACGTGCGGGGCGGTCGCCAGCATGGATCGGCGGTTCTCGAGGACCGCTTCGTCGGCCAGGGCTTGCGGATGGTCGAGGTACATACCTCCACTGTATCCGGGTGTGTTCACTTCGCCTGACGGAGGTGAGCTTCGCTACAGAGTCTGATCCACGTCAGGCGGGGTGGGAGTACTTCACTGCCGGAGGTCGAAATCCAAATCAAGGCATTCGGGATTGGACAGCTCCCGCCACGCCGAAGTGACCGCCGCCGTAGGTAGGGCGGCCGCAATGGGCATACGGTCAGCGTCGACAAGCTGAGCGAGGTCTAACCCGGTGAGAGCGGCGATGTCACGGATCGGGACCTGGAACGTGCGAAACGGACCAAGCGGGGGAGCGGCGTCCATCGCGCCGGGCCGTTCTATGTCGGGAAGCTCACGCAGCTGGGGCGTCTGATCCACCACGTAACCGGTGGCGGCAAGCCCGCCCTCATGAAGAAAAGCCGCCACCTTGAAGTACATGAGCGGGATGCCGGTTCCGCGGTACACCGGATCCCGATCGCTGAAAACCGGCCCCGTGAAGACAACCAGACGCCGGCCGTAGTCCGCAGCGTTATCCAGCAGGTAGGTTTCAAGCCCGAGCCACAGATCAAGGCTTTGATTGAATTCCGCGGCCTGTGGTGCTGCATTGGTGTAGAAAAAGGTGTCACTGTTGGCCTGCGCTGCTTCCGTTTGCGTCGCGCCCCACACAGCCGACGCCCGACGCACCAGATGCCCCCGGTCGATGTCATTGCGGGAGTAGAGCCCTGCGCCGGTCTGCATGCTCTCTCCCAATCTTGGATCGAGGCGCCAGTCGATGCCTGACCGGTCCATGTCCATCAGATGGGAACCATCGATGCCGAGCGCGGTGACCGCCGCGAGGCGTTTGTCACTGCGCATCAGTATGGAGAAGTGCGTGTAGGGCAACAGAGTGGTCTCGAGCATCGCCAGGGCGGGCACCGGCAGGCCGATGCCGAGAAACTCCTCGTCGAAGCCGGCTCGGTCGGAGAGATCGTCCGCGGTGAGGAACCGCGGCTCAGGCAAAGGTGCGTTCATTGGCGGAACCTATCACCGTCGAATGGACGCGAGATGAACGCCGGGCATCAACGCAGGTCAGGCTGCTCGTTCCCAGGTGACGCTGTGCCCCCAACCACCATGGTCGATGTCAATTGGCCGGCCGTCCTGGTCATGGCACGTGTCCACGGGCTCGCCGAACGCCTCACAGGTGGGGTCGGAACAGCGCTCCGACATGGTGCCCACGTATTCGTCCGCAAACTCGAGCTCCCACTGATCGACCTGGCATAGTGCCCAGGCGTCCCCCTGGTCTGCAAGGTCGCGAAGTTCTTCGATGCTGTACCGGCGCCCCCGCTCGGGGTGGCGGACAGGTGTGGTCGGAGTGGTGTGGGAAGTGGCTGAAATGTTCATGCGCCCAAGGTACTGCGCGCCTCCGACATTTTTGAGGGATGGGTCAGGCGAGTCCCGAACCCGTCAGCTTTTCACCGGCTGCAGAGACGACTGCACAGCAACGACGTCCGCCCCATAGCGGGCGTCGTACGCGCTTTGCAGAGCTCCGTCGTCGTAAGTCACCGTGACAAAGAGGTAGCCGTTTTCAATCCAGGTCATGAGAACGTCAGGATCGCTCGATATGGTGGATTGCAGGTCAGCCAGTTCGCTTTCGGTCCCTGCTCCGGGATTCGTGGGGTCCGTCCTGGGATCGATGTTGGCGGGAGGATCGTAGAGAGCCAGCGGCGTCGGCGGCCGGGTGACCGTGAAGGTGGTGCCATCCCACCTGCCCTGGACAGCATAGGTTCCCCAGGTGACACCGTTCGCGCTTTCTGAAGCGTCAGCCTTCGTCCAATCCCAACCGACGATCTCGGGGCCGGAACACTGCGGCGGATAGGACTCCATGACGGGTCCCAGGCAGAGCATCGCCGGCCCGTCACCGGTCGACAACACTGTTCCCTGGCCGATCAGCTCATCGGAAGCCGGTCGAGGTGAACCGCTGGCAGGACTTCCACCCGGTGAAGTCACGGCACCACAACCGGCCAGCAGCAGAGCGGTCAAGGTCAGCGGAAGCAGGATTTTCACCAGACGGACTCCAGATCAGCGTGTACGGCGGCCAGCAGCCGGTCCCTGTCGTGGATAACGTCAACCGGCCGCTCGCCGTGAAGTTCGCCGTTCGCGACAACGAACCATTGCAGGATGTGACGGTCTTTCCAGCCAGCAGCAAGAGCGATCTCCGCAACTTCGGCCATGACCGGCCGGACGATGCGAGCGGTCTTGTCGAACTGAAATCCCGGGTACAGAACGCGCCCTGCCTTGGTGGCAACACCGAGAATTCGGCGTTCCGCTGCCAGGCATCCGGCGGGGGGCCAATGGGGGCCGAGCAGGGCGTCGACATCGGATCCGCTCAGCAGCCCGAACTCCAGTTCGATCGCCACCCACCGCGCGCACGCGGCCCTGATGGAACGCGACACCGCGTCCTGATAAGCAGTCGCTTCACCAACGACTCGGGCTGAGCCGCTTCTCATAGGAACAAGGTACTGCTAGCGGCTGCTCAAAAGAACAGTTGATGGATATTTGACATCGAACCGCGACCTCCCGCGATTACGACGACGGGGAGCAAGCCTCATTGAGCGCCTCGACGGACTCGGCGGGCACCTGGTCTCCCGCCGCAGCGATGTCACGAAGAGGGCCGGTGATTTCCGAGGGAACGCCGGCGGTTTCAGCGGTTTCTACCAGCCCTCCCAGGATTTCCCGGTCCCGAGCGCTGACGTTGCCGTCGTTCACGAGGGAACATACCTGGGATCGGACTTCCTCCGCGGCGGCCCCGGCAACCTGCGACGCCGCATCGCTGGCTATCCCGCCGGCGGTCTCCTCTATCTGGCTGCAGCCTGCGAGCAGGGCAGCGACGGGCACGAGCAGGCAGAGTGCAGCAAGTTTCTTCACTTTCCCAGTCTAGGTGCGCAACCCAGGCACACCTCTAGCGTTCGAGGTCCTCAGGGTCGAACTGGCTGAGTGGCGAGCCCCCGAAGTTTGCAGAGTCATCACTTGCATCGGCTTCCTCCTCGCTCATGGGATCGCCGAAATCGACGTCGGCGGCTGCTTCGCCAATGGTCGGTTCCTCCGGCGGAACCTGCTCGTCACCGTCGCTGAATCGGACATCTTCGGTTTCGTCGCGGAGGCTCTGGTCGCTTGTTTCCAGTCCCGGACCGCCTACACCTGGCTCATCCTGCAGCAGCGGATCCTGTTCCCAGTTGTCCGGGTCTACCTCGGCAGCACTCGGGTAGTCGTCCGGCTGGCCGTCCTTCACCGGATCCAGCGCCTCCGGAGCGAGCGACTGGTTTGCTGCCTCCGGTTCCTCGCCGACCACGTTCAGTTCCTCATCGGGGAGATTCTCAGTCATGACCGATCCTTTCGACGATTCTGTAGGAGCATCGGCTCCCGGTTCAGTAAGCCTACTGATCATTTTGGGTCGAGGCTAGCCGAACCAGTGACAGGAGGCTGCCGCGAATGGAACGGCAGCCTCCCATACCTAGTCGCCTACGGCATCCCGCCAGCTGTGACGGGGGCTGAACCCCAGTACTTTCCGCGCCTTGTCGATTGACAGGAGCGTTTCATGTTCCCCAACGTCCTTCGTGACCTCAACACCGGGGAACACCTCGGCAGCGAGGGAAGCACTTGAGCGGTTCATCACCGTGTCGCCTGCGGCGATGATGTACCTGTCGAAGCCGTTTGGCGCGTTCTCAAGAGCCCGAAGCACGGCCTGTGCTCCGTCCCGGCCGTCGATATAGCCCCAGAGGTTCCACTTCCGCAGCAGGGGGTCGGCATCGAAGGACGGGAAATCCGCGTAGTCTTCCGGGTCCATGACGTTGGAAAATCGCAGCGCCGTGATGCTCAGGGCCGGATCCCAGCGGGTGAACTGGATAGCCATTTGCTCTTCAAGGTGTTTCACCAGCGAATAGGTACTTTCGGGACGCGCGTCATACTGCTCGTCGACTGGGATATACGGAGGATCCTGATCGAAGGGCAGCCCGAGAACAGTCTCACTGGAGGCGTACACAATGCGCCGGATGCCGGCCCGGCGGCACGCCTGGAATACGTTGTACGTCGCCAGCATGTTGTTGTGGAAGGTGGCAGCATCCGGGCGCAGACCCGGCGCCGGAACGGCGGCCAAATGCACGACGGCGTCGAACCCCGAGTGCCGATCGTCCACTCCCATGATCGCGTCTACGACGTCGCCATAATTGGTCAGATCGATGGACAGGAAACCCGGGCCGCGCTCGCCGTGCAGGTCGAAACCGTGCACTTCGTGTCCCGCTTCACGCAGCCCAGCGACGACGCTGCGCCCGAGCTTGCCGCTCGATCCGGTGACCGCGAGCCTCACGAGGGGCGCTTGTCGGGTGAGGTGGTCTTTGCAGGATCCGTTTCCGCCAGATGCCCCACAGCCTCATCGATTTTCTTGAGGAGAGCAGGCTCCAGCGTGACACCGGCGGCCGCGACGTTCGATTCAACCTGCTCGGGACGGGATGCACCGATAATCGCTGACGCGACGTTCGGGTTCTGGAGCACCCAGGCGATCGCGAGCTGCGCCATGCTCAGACCTGCTTCGTCCGCGAGCGGCTGCAGCTTCTGCACACCGGTGAGAACCTCATCGGACATCCAGCGCTTGATCATGTCAGCGCCGCCCTTCTCATCAGCCGCGCGCGACCCCTTCTCGGGATCCTGGCCGGGCTTGTACTTTCCGGTCAGCACACCCTGCGCCACGGGAGACCATACGATCTGTGAGATGCCGAGCTCCTCCGACGTCGGCACGACCTTCTCCTCAATCACCCGCCACAGCATCGAGTACTGCGGCTGGTTGGAGATGAGCTGGAAGCCCAGTTCCTTCGCCAGCGCATGACCGGAGCGCAGCTGGTCCGCCGTCCATTCGCTGACACCGATATAGAGCGCCTTGCCCTGCCGCACAACGTCGGCAAAGGCCTGCATGGTCTCTTCAAGAGGTGTCTCATGGTCATAGCGGTGGGCCTGGTACAGGTCCACGTAGTCAGTCTGCAGCCGGCTCAGCGAGCCGTCGATGGACTCCATGATGTGTTTGCGGGAGAGCCCCGAATCGTTGTGGCCCTTGGGGCCGGTGGCTCCCCAGACCTTCGTGAAGATCTCAAGGGACTGCCGGCGCTCGCCCTTGAGGGCTTCGCCGAGAACAGTTTCAGCGGCGGTGTTCGCGTAGACGTCGGCGGTGTCAAAGGTGCTGATTCCGGCGTCGAGAGCCGCGCGCACACACTGGGTGGCGACGTCGTTCTCCACCTGGGAACCATGCGTCAGCCAGTTTCCGTAGGTGATTTCCGAGATTTTGAGTCCACTGTTTCCGAGGTATCTGAATTCCATGATTTCGATGCTATCCACGTGCTTGCCCACCGGTATAGGGCAAGAGTCCGGTGACGTAAGCCTGGCACCGCCAACGGCTACACTGAATCGACGCCTGCCGACCAGTTGTGATTGAGGACCATGGGTACGTTTACCGCGCGATTTGCCACCGAGGAAGAACGCAAGAACTGGGATTCTCTGGTCACAGCCAACCCGAACGGCGGCAATCTCCTGCAGTCTGCGGCTTTCGCCGAGGTCAAGTCCCATCATGGTTGGAAGCCGCTCTTCCTGGCCTTTGAATCAGCGGAATACACCACCTATAACCTCGTCCTGGAAAAAAAGGTCCCCCTGCTCGGGAGCCTCTGGTACCTCATCAAGGGTCCGGACGTGGCCGCACCCGAGGATGTTCCCGCGGTCCTGCAGGCTTGCAGTGCTTTCATCCGCGAATCCGGGCTATCAGTATTCGCCGTGAAGGTGGAGCCGGATATCGTCGACAGCGAGGACGTGCGCACGCTCTTCCGGCGCGCAGGTCTGGTCAAGGCCTTCAACCTGCAGCCCAATGACCACACCGCAATTCTCGATACCACTCCCGAACCCAACCAGTTGCTGCGCAACCTTCACTCACGGGGGCGCAACGCTGTCCGGCGTGCGGAGCGTGAAGGCGTCACCGTTGAACGGATGGAGCCCACGGACGAGAACTTCCGCACGATGTACGGCCTCATGGCGCACATTGAGGACCGCTCGGCGGCGCGCCTGCGTTCATTCGAGTACTACCAGCGCTTTTGGTCGAACTTCGTTGCTGCAGGGCAGGGTCGGCTCTACTTCGTGTATGAGGACGGTGAACCTTCGGTAGGTGCGTTCGTCATCAATTACGGACGGAAGGGCACTTACAAGGACGGCGGCTCCAGGCCGGGGCGCTCCCAGTACGGTGATTCTCATCTCGTTCAGTGGCGGGCAATCAATGACCTCAAAAGCGAGCACAATATTGTTGAATACGATTTCTGTGGCACGCCGCCAAGTGACCAGCTGAAAGACAAGAACCACCAGCATCACGGTCTCGGTCTCTTCAAGACAAGTTTCACCAAAACGGTCACGGACTTCGTTGGCTGCTATGACCTGGTGCTCAGCCCGATGAAGTACCGTGCATGGCAGAAACTGGGCGAGCGGGTCATGCGGCAGGTGTATTGGCGCCGCACGCACCAACCGTTCTACTAAACCGCAACACCTCGGGAGTGGGGAACACGCCCGGGTCAGGAAGGGGCTAGAAGTGGCAGACAAGACCGGTGCCGACAAGCGCCGGAGCCCGGATACCAACCCCTCCCCGGTGGCCGAGCAGCTGCCCGTCGTGAGGCCGCCGGCCGTGCCGGGCAAGGCCAAGTCCAAAATAGCGAGGAAAGCCGGCCAGCCCCCGAAGGCCAACCCGACTGACGCCTTGCCGATCACCCCTCAGACGGCCCGTCCCGGCCGTCCGGACCGTTCACAGCTTGCCGCGCGCAAGATGCTGCGCCGCCTGGTCCAGGGTGAATCTCCTCCCACCCAGGCGATGAACCTTGTCGAGCGGCTCGCAGGCAGTCCCTACGCCAACCCCACGATCCAGGTGGGTGGGCCCGACGTCGGCGCCCGGCGCACGCTCGATTTCGCCCTCAGTCTGGCGGAGACCATGTTCCGCTACGGTGCGGGCGCGCTGGAGGTCGAGACGAGCATCATTGCCGTCACCGCCGCCTTCGGACTCGACAACATCGAAGTGGACATCACCAACCAGTCGGTGGTGCTCAACTACTCGGCGAAGGACCAGACACCAACCACGGTTCTGCGGGTTGTGCGCTCGTGGACCAACAATTATGCGGGCCTCACCCGTGTGCACCAGCTGGTAACCGACATCGTCGACGGCGGCGTCGACCGGGCTGAAGCCATCAGGCGGCTGGATGAGATTACGCACAGGCCCAAGCCGTTCCCACGGTGGATGGTGACCGCGGCCTTCGGCGTATTCGCCGCTGCAATCGTGGCCTTCATCGGCGGTGGACCGCTCGGTTCCCTCATCTCCTTCGCAAGCTGCATCGGTGTCGACCTGTTCTCGCGCCAGCTCGGACGCTGGAGAGTACCGGAGTTTTTCGCCACCGCGACATCGGCAGCCCTCGTGACCTTCATAGCAATGCTGATGTGGTGGCTTAACGTTCCGATCGCTCCCGCCCTTGTGGTGGTGGGCGGAATCCTGCTGCTCCTGCCTACCGGTCGGCTGGTGTCCGCTACCCAGGACGCGATAAACGGATTCCCCGTCACGGCAGCGGGACGATTCCTTTCCGCTTTCCTTGTCTTCGCGGGGCTGGTCTCCGGCATCGCCGTCGCGCTGGTGATGGGAACCTTCATCGGCATTCCGGAGCTGGACGTGACGACGTCGGAGGGATCGCAGTATCCGCTTCCCGTGGTTGCCCTACTTGTTTTCGTAGCCGTCGCGATGATCTGCATCGCCGAGCAGACGGACATGAGCCTCGTCGTCCCGACCTCGCTCATCGGAATGGCCGGATACCTGCTCTACTCGCTGGTGGTGAGCCTTGGCGTTGGATACCGTCTCGCCCCCGCCATCGCTGCCGTGCTGATAGGCATGCTCGCGAGAATCATGGCGCTGCGCATGGGAGCGCCTCAGCTCGTGGTGGCCGTGCCGGCGGTGATGTTCCTTTATCCCGGACTCACGATCTTCCGGTCCATGTATAACCTCACGACCGAGACCGGGGTTGCCGGGGCAGGTGCCATCGGGCTGTTCAACGCGCTGACCATCATCCTGGCGATCGCCGGGGGCGTGGTGCTGGGCGACAACCTGGCGCGGCCGTTCACCAAGAAGCTGAGCAGCAACGAACGGCGTCGTAACCGCCGCCGCTGATCCGCGCTAGCCCCGCAACCAGTGCACGGGTGCGGCGCCCTGTTCGGCCAGCAGGGCATTCGCTCTGCTGAAGGGACGCGAGCCGAAGAAGCCGCGGGACGCGGACAGTGGGCTGGGATGTGCGGACTCGATGAGCGGCGTCGATCCCAGCAGGGGCTTCAGCTGTGCGGCCTCCCGACCCCAGAGGATCGCCACCAACGGCTGGTCTCGGGCGACCAGTGCACGGATGGCAGCATCTGTGACGGCGTTCCAGCCGAGCTTGCGGTGGGACCCGGTTTCACCTGCCCGCACGGTGAGGACCCGGTTGAGCAGGAAGACTCCTTCATCCGCCCACCCGGAAAGATCGCCATGGGCAGGTGCAGGAGCGTCCAGGTCCGAAGCCAGTTCCTTATAGATGTTCACCAGGCTCCGGGGAAGTTTGGTCCGTCTGGTCACAGAAAAGGCCAGGCCCACTGAATGGCCGGGTCTGGGATAGGGATCCTGACCCACGATGATGACCTTGACGTGGCTGAGCGGATAGGTGAAAGCCCGAAGGATGAGGTCGGGGCCGGGCAAGAGCTGCGCGCCGCGCTGCTGCTCTTCGGCCAGGGCCCGGGCCAGTTCATGGACCTGCGGCTGAACCGGCCGCAGCGCCTCTGCCCAGCCCGGTGCCATGACGTCGTTCAGAGTGGCCGGAGCAGCGAACGGGAGCGCCGCGAACGGGAGTTCAGCGGCAGGCGATGCAGGGAAGGGCAGGGTGGGCGTGCCGTCGTCGTTCATAGTCTTATTCTGGCGCGGACGGGCGCTGCGGCTGCAGTTGTCGGTAAATGACAATGATGTGATTCGCCTTTACCATGGATCAGGAACCTCGAGCGGAAATAGTGGATGGGACGGTGTGTCGTGGGCATGCAGAACGCGGCAGCAGACATGAACCGTGAAGGGGTGGCGGGCAACCCGGAATCGGGATTGGGTGAGCGCGAGCAGCGGATTCTCGAACTTGAGCGTCAGTGGTGGAAGTACTCCGGCGCCAAGGAGCAGGCCATCCGGGAGATGTTTGATCTTTCCGCCACGCACTATTACCAGATCCTCAATGCACTCATCGATACCGAAGCAGCCCTCGCGCACGATCCCATGCTCGTGAAGAGATTGCGTAGACTACGTACGACCCGCCAACGCGCCCGTTCGGCGCGCCGTCTTGGCGTGGACGTTTAGCAACTACGCCCATCTCGAGCCAAGGATTTCCCGTCACATGACCCAGTACCCGCGCGACGAATTCGACCGTGTGCCCGAATCCGCCGCACGGCAGGGAGTTCATCGCGAGCGGCTGGTCCCTCCGCGATCGAGCGGACTGCCCCTGAAGATTGTTGCCGGCCTACTTGTCCTTGCCGTTGGGTTGGCGGCCTACTTCCTCTTCCCGCGCCTCGGCCTCGGACAGGCCAGCCAGGTGACCCCTCAAAGCAGCACCGCCGCGCCAATGCCGTCCATCACGGCCGATGAGGCGAGGAGCGGGACGCCGAGTGAAGAGCCCAGCAAATCCGCGGCACCTGCTGAGCCGGAAACGCCCAGCACTGAACCCACTCCCGAAGAGGATCCAACGTCCGAGCCGGAGCCCACTCCGGAGGCAACCGAGACGGCCGCGGCGGTCGACCGGGCGCAGCCAGTCGCCGTGCTGAATGCAACGACGGTCAGCGGGTTGGCCAGCACCGCCGCGGGCCGGTTGCAGGCTGACGGATGGAGCGTTACCCAAGTCGGTAACTGGTCCGGCGAGCAGCTGCAGGGATCCATCGTCCTCTACAACGGCGAGGAGCAGAGACCGACGGCTGAAGCACTCGCAGCGGCCCTCGGTATCGGGGCCGTCCAGGGCAATGCAGGGTTCGGCAACATCACTGTTGTGGTCGGTCCCGGTTTCCAGTGAGCAGTCGGGTTAAGGATCAATAACATTCACTGTGTTCTGCGTCACTGTCGCCGAGAAGTGGGATTAGATGTATTTCAGCCCCGCAATCAACAGCTACGCGGGGGGTCTACATAGTGGGAGAACAGCATGGCGCAGGGAACCGTGAAATGGTTCAACGCTGAAAAGGGATATGGCTTCATCACCGTCGATGAGGGCGGGGCAGATGTGTTTGTACATTGGTCCGCAATCCAGATGGATGGCTACCGCGCTCTCGATGAGGGCCAGCGGGTGGAATTCGAGATCGGAGAAGGTCAGAAGGGGCCGCAGGCTGAGGCTGTGCGGCTCGCATCCTGAATAGACCCACTCAATACCGAACGATGACGGCGCGCTTTCCGGCGGGGAGCGTACCGTCGTCGTTGTTTTTCCACGGGCGAACAGCTTGCACTCACGGTGCGAGAGTGCTAATTATTGAGTTAGCACTCAGAGGTGACGACTGCTAAGACGGCACCCGAGTGAGTGAACAAGGCAACCTCTGTGGTGAGGGCTGGTTCGGTAGGTACAGAGATCCTCCCGGGTCCGCCCGTCCGTCGCGGGCATCACAGGTCGGTAGCAGCTGATAAGCATGACCGTCCCGAAAGGACCTACGCCGTTATGGCCAAGATCATTTCTTTTGATGAAGAGGCACGCCGCGGCCTCGAGCGCGGGTTGAACACCCTCGCTGACGCAGTCAAGGTTACGCTGGGCCCCCGCGGTCGCAACGTTGTCCTTGAGAAGAAGTGGGGCGCTCCCACCATCACGAACGACGGCGTTTCCATCGCCAAGGAGATCGAACTTGACGATCCCTTCGAGAAGATCGGCGCTGAGCTCGTCAAGGAAGTTGCCAAGAAGACTGACGACGTCGCCGGTGACGGTACCACCACCGCTACCGTCCTCGCCCAGGCACTGGTCAAGGAAGGCCTGCGCAACGTGGCCGCCGGCGCTGACCCGCTGAGCCTCAAGCGCGGCATCGAGAAGGCTGTTGACGCTGTCACCGCCGAACTCCTCTCCTCCGCCAAGGAAATTGAGACCAAGGAAGAAATCGCGGCCACGGCTTCGATCTCCGCGGGCGACCAGCAGATCGGTGACCTCATCGCTGAAGCCCTCGACAAGGTGGGCAAGGAAGGCGTCATCACCGTCGAGGAGTCGAACACCTTCGGCCTGGAGCTTGAGCTCACTGAAGGTATGCGCTTCGACAAGGGCTACATTTCCGGTTACTTCGTCACCGACGCAGAGCGCCAGGAGACGGTCCTTGAAGACCCTTACATCCTGATCGTCAACTCGAAGATCTCCAACGTCAAGGACCTTGTTGCTGTCCTCGAGAAGGTCATGCAGTCCGGCAAGCCGCTGCTGATCATCGCCGAAGACATCGAGGGCGAAGCCCTGGCCACCCTCGTGGTCAACAAGATCCGCGGCACCTTCAAGTCCGTCGCCGTCAAGGCTCCGGGCTTCGGTGACCGTCGCAAGGCGCAGCTCGCTGACATCGCCATCCTTACCGGTGGCCAGGTCATCGCTGAAGAAGTTGGCCTCAAGCTGGAGAACGCCACCCTGGACCTCCTGGGCCAGGCACGCAAGGTTGTTGTCACCAAGGACGAGACCACCATCGTCGAGGGTGCAGGCAACGCCGAGGAGATCGCCGGCCGGGTTGCACAGATCCGCGCCGAGATCGAAAACTCCGACTCCGACTACGACCGTGAGAAGCTGCAGGAGCGCTTGGCCAAGCTGGCCGGCGGCGTTGCAGTCATCAAGGCCGGAGCAGCAACCGAGGTTGAGCTCAAGGAGCGCAAGCACCGCATCGAGGACGCCGTCCGCAACGCGAAGGCTGCAGTCGAGGAAGGCATCGTCGCCGGTGGCGGCGTGGCCCTGATCCAGGCCGGCGCCAAGGCGTTCGCCAACCTGACCCTTGAAGGTGACGAGGCAACCGGTGCGAACATCGTCCGCATCGCCATCGACGCTCCGCTCAAGCAGATTGCTTTCAACGCCGGCCTTGAGCCCGGCGTCGTGATCGAGAAGGTTCGCGGCCTGCCCGCTGGCCACGGTCTCAACGCTGCAACCGGTGACTACGAGGACCTCCTCGCTGCCGGTGTGAACGATCCCGTGAAGGTGACCCGCTCTGCACTGCAGAACGCTGCCTCCATCGCTGGTCTCTTCCTCACCACCGAAGCTGTTGTCGCGGACAAGCCTGAGAAGGCGGCTCCCGCCGGCGGCGGCGACGACATGGGCGGCATGGGCGGAATGGGCGGCTTCTAAGCCCCAGTTTCGCTGAGCAGGTTCGTCTGCGAAGGCACCGCCTGCAGAGACACGTCTGCGAAGACACAGAAGGCCGGTCACCCGAGAACGGGTGGCCGGCCTTCGGCGTTCGTGCTCCGCCCGCTCGCGGATTAGTGCATGAACATCCGGGCGTTGCTTAGCTCCGCCTGGCTGTACTGTTCGGTGGCGACAGCGAGTGCCTGGTTGATGCTCGCCAAGGACTCCTCAACCTTAAACTGCGTTGCACGCCAGTCCGTCACCAGTTGCTGGAAGTTCTGGGACGCCTGTCCCTGCCACTCTGACTCAAGGGAGCGGAGCCCGGACTGCATGGCGTTCACTTCGGACTGGAGACGCGCGATGGTGTTCTGCACGTCAGCGCTCTTGGCGGCCAGCGAGTCCGTGTTGACGTTGAAGTAGGTCATGGGTTCCTCCTGAAATCCTTGTACTGCGGATGCTTGCCCTCATGACGCTAGGGTGCGGGGAATATCAGGGGGAGCCATGAATTCAGGATGTGTGTAAGCCGCTGGCATTCGGTGTTTTGGGGAGGAATGGTCGCGTTGGCTCCTGAACCGTGCACGGTCAAGCGTCTTCGGAAAGGCTGCTTTCCGGGTCATGCGGCAGCCGGATCGAAAGCGTGGCACCGCCACCGGGTGTCTCCTCCAACCTGACGCTTCCGTCGTGCTGCGCCACCAGTGCGGCGACGATGGCGAGACCGAGGCCGGTGCCGCCGGTCTCGCGGTAGCGGGACGAATCCGCCCGGTAGAACCGTTCGAAGACCCGGGAAGCGTCCTCCTCCGAGATGCCGGGACCATGATCCCGCACCTCGATAACGGCATCGCTCCTGCCGTGGATGACAGGCGCGACGCCGACCGCAACCTCGATCGGGGAGCCCTCCGGCGTGTATCTCAGGGCGTTGGTCATCAGGTTCGCGACAACCTGGCGGAGGCGGGCTTCGTCGCCGACGGTCGGAGCGTGCCTTGCCGGTCCGCCGTCGAGTCCGATCACTCTGATTGTCCGGTCCGGAGCGATGGCACGGGCGTCCATGGCGGCATCGTTCCCCAATACAAGCAGATCAAGCGGCTGGGCTTCCAGCGGCCGCTGCTCGTCGATGCGGGCGAGCGTCAACAGGTCCTCGACCAGTTGACCCATGCGCTTTGCTTCGCTCTCGATGCGGCCCATGGCGGCCTTGACGTCCTCGTCATTCTGCAGGGCGCCGTGGCGGTACAGCTCCGAGAATCCACGGATGGTCACGAGGGGGGTACGCAGCTCGTGGGACGCGTCCGCGACGAAGCGGCGCATCTTCCGTTCCGACTCCATGCGCGCCGCGAATGCCGACTCGATATGCGAGAGCATCGCGTTCAGCGACCGGGAGAGCCTGCCCACCTCTGTTGCCGGGCGCTCAACCTCGACGCGGCGGGAAAGGTCCCCGCCCGCGATGGCCGCTGCGGTCCGCTCCACCCTGCTGAGCGGACGGAACTGCCGGGTGACCGCCAAGTACGCGACAATCGAGGCGGCAGCGATGGAGAACAGCCCGACGGTGAAGATGATGCGGCCGGCTTCGGAGACGGTGTCATGCACGGTGGACATGCGGGTCGCCACGGCAACCGAGCTGTCCTCCTCAATCAGCGGGAACACGATGACGCGCCATTCGCTCTCATTCCGGCTTCCCGGGACGGTGAAGGCATCCAGGTTCATCGCCTCGACTTCCTCCCTGCTAAGGCGCGGAATAACCGGCACCTCGAGGGCGTCGGGGGAGTGTGTCGAGCGGATCGACTCCCCGTTCTCGTCGAGCCACAGCCCGTAGAAGCGGAGCAGGTTCTGGTTCGTGTCGCTCCCAATAGCGCCGATGCTGTTGGTCACCGACTGGGCGTTCGCTTGTATGTCCTTGTCCATCTGGACCACCAGGCTGTTCCGGAGCAGCGAGATGGTTACGATGCCCGTGATGGCAACCGTGAACACCATGAGCAGGGTCATGATGGCAATCAGTTGCGTGCGGAGGGAAGCGGATTTCCAGGGGCGAGTCACAGCGGCTATGGGAATAGTGGGTTACCGCTTGTCGGCGGTGCGCAGCAGGTAGCCGACGCCGCGTTTGGTCTGGATGAGTGCGGGGGCGTCTGGGTTCTTGTCGATTTTGCGGCGGAGGTAAGAGATGTAGGACTCCACGATGGAGGCATCTCCATTGAAGTCGTACTCCCACACGTGGTCGAGGATCTGCGCCTTGGACAGCACACGGTTGGGGTTCATCATCAGGTAGCGCAGCAGCTTGAACTCCGTGGGGGACAGGTCAATCACCTCACCCCCACGGCGGACCTCGTGAGCATCATCATCGAGTGAGAGGTCATCGACACGGATGACGGCGCCGTCGTCCTCAAGCGGGCGGGTCCGCCGAAGGACAGCCCGGATGCGGGCGACCACCTCGTCCAGGCTGAACGGCTTGGTGACGTAGTCATCGCCGCCCACCGTGAGCCCGGTGACCTTGTCATCGGTGTCATCGCGGGCCGTCAGGAATACGACGGGAAAGTGGCGCCCGGCAGCACGGAGCCGGCGCGTGACAGTGAAACCGTCCATGTCCGGCAGCATCACGTCCAACACGGCGAGGTCCGGATTGTGGGTTTCGGCGGCGGCGAGGGCGTCGCGTCCGTTGGCGGCGGCAACGACGTCGAATCCGGCGAAGCGCAGGGAGGTGGAGAGCAGTTCCCGGATGTTCGGCTCGTCGTCGACTACAAGCAGTTTTGCTTCAGGTCCTGATTTATTCACGACTCCCAGTCTGCTCCCAGATGCTGGGAGTTGTCTGGATGTTACCCGAATGCGCGGGAGCCGCGGGTCAGCCTGACGAGGCTGCTGTCACCCCTGCGGGATATCCGCCGCGTCCATGATGGTGTACGCGTATCCCTGCTCGGCGAGGAAGCGCTGCCGCTTGGCGGCGAAGTCCTGGTCGAGGGTGTCACGGGCGACGACGGTGTAGAACCGTGCTGCTCGTCCGTCGCCTTTGGGGCGAAGCAGGCGTCCCAGCCGCTGGGCTTCCTCCTGGCGCGATCCGAACGAGCCCGACACCTGGATGGCCACCGAGGCCTCGGGGAGGTCGATCGAGAAGTTGGCAACCTTGGAGACGACCAGGGTGTGCAGTTCTCCGGAGCGGAAAGCGTTGAACAGGCGCTGGCGTTCCTTGACGGATGTCTCACCCTTGATGATCGGCGCGTCGAGCCGTTCGCCAAGCTCGTCGAGCTGGTCAATATACTGACCGATGACCAGCAGCTGCTCACCCTTGTGCGAGGCGACCAGCTTCTCAACGACAGAGGCCTTCGTCTCGGAGGTGGCGCACAGGCGGTACTTGTCGCCGTCGTCGGCCATGGCGTAGGCCACCCGCTCATCGCGGGGGAGGTCAACCCGAACCTCCACGCAGTCTGCCGGCGCAATGTATCCCTGCGCCTCGATGTCCTTCCAGGGCGCGTCATAGCGCTTGGGGCCGATCAGGGAGAACACTTCTCCCTCCCGGCCGTCCTCACGCACGAGGGTCGCCGTGAGACCGAGGCGCCGCCGCGCCTGAAGGTCAGCGGTCATGCGGAAGATCGGTGCAGGCAGCAGGTGGACCTCGTCGTACACGATAAGGCCCCAGTCATTGGCGTCAAGCAGCTCGAGGTGGGGGTACAGTCCGCCGCGGCGCAGGGTGAGCACCTGGTAGGTGGCGATGGTGACGGGCCGGACCTCCTTGACGGATCCGGAGTACTCGCCGATCTCGTCCTCAGTCAGCGACGTCCGCTTGAGCAGTTCGTCCTTCCACTGCCGCGCCGACACCGTGTTGGTCACGAGGATGAGCGTGGTGGTGGAGCTCGTCGCCATCGCCGCGGCGCCCACCAGTGTCTTTCCCGCGCCGCACGGAAGCACGACGACGCCGGAGCCGCCCGCCCAGAAGTTCTCCGTAGCCACCTTCTGGTACGGGCGCAGGGTCCAGCCGTCCTCGTTGAGCATGATGGGGTGCGGCGTGCCGTCGACGTAGCCGGCGAGATCCTCTGCCGGCCACCCGAGCTTCAGCAGGAGTTGCTTCAGCTGCCCGCGCTGGGAGGAGTGCACCACCACGGTTTCACCGTCGATCCGGGGACCGAGGAGGGGCTCGATCTTTTTGGCGTGGAGCACTTCCTCAAGCACGGGATAGTCGTTGGTGCGCAGGACGAGGCCGTGCTGGGCGTCCTTCTCCAGGCGCAGCCGCCCGTAGCGCGACATGGTTTCCTCAATGTCGACGAGGAGCGCGTGCGGCACCGGGAAGCGCGAGTATTTCAGCAGCGTGTCCAGGACCTGCTCGGCGTCGAGCCCGGCGGCGCGGGCATTCCACAGGCCAAGGGGCGTGAGCCGGTAGCTGTGCACATGCTCTGGAGCGCGCTCCAGCTCCGCGAACGCTGCGATGGCATGCCGCGCTTCGGTGGCCTGCTCGTGATCAACCTCCAGCAGGACGGTCTTGTCGCTCTGGACAATAAGCGGCCCGTTAGGCATCCGTTGAAGCCCCTTCCACAGTTTCCACATCCATAATCCGATGCACGGAAATCACGCGCTCGGTCTCGTTCTCCGGGTCGAAAACGCGCACCCGTCCCGCATGAACCGACAGTGGAACAAAGACCTGCCGGGTGGAATTCCCGGAGCTGTCCGCGAAGCCCATCCGGACCGCCCTCTTGGTCCGGATGGCTGTCCGGAGCGTCTCGAGGCCGATCATCGCCTCACTCTCGGCGCCCCCTCCCGGACCTGGCCGTGCGCTGCCCCGCAGCACCCTCATCTGCGCTTCGAGGTCTTCCTCGGTCAGCACCCACGGGTTGGTCCGCACCGCAGACGACGACGGCGTCGATCCGGCACTCCGAATCGGCTGCCTCACTTCAGCGCCCCCCTCCAACGCGGGGGAGTAGCCGAGCTCGCGCAGTGCTGAGGCAAGTTCGGCAGGCGTAGCCTGGGCCGTCACGACGGTTGGTGCAAGCCGGACAAGCCCGAGCGCCGCGGCTGCGGGATCCGCGAGGAGTGCCGTCAGAGCGGCGTCGTCATCGCTGCGAACGTAGCTGAAGGCGGGACCGACGCGCAGCGACCCGTAGCGGGCGGCGGTGTCTTCCACGAGGTAGCGCAGCGGTTGCGGAACGTTCGTGGCAGAGTGCTTCTCAAGGAAGGCCAGAATGGCTGCGGCGTCCTGACCAGTGTCGAGGGCACGCCGCACCGACTGGGCGGAAAACCGGTACACAGTTGCCGGGCCCTGTCCCTCGGCAGAGGCGAGCAGGGCAAGTTCACGGGCGACCTGGGGCTCAAGATAACCAGGCGCCACTGCGGTCAGGTCGGCCTGCAGCATGAAGTGGGTGAGCGGTTCAGGGAGGGCATCGCGAAGAGCCTCAACGGCGTCATCGAACCGGTCCTCCGCGACTGCTCCTCCGAGGTCAGTCAAGGCGCCGGAACCGAGCAGGCCGAGGTGCCCCATCTCCACCACCATCCCAGGGACCAGCCGGGAAAAGCGGCGGCGGAGGCGGGGTTGCTGCCAGGTGAGCCTCTCGATCAGGGAGGATGCGTCGAGAACGCACGCGCGGCCGTCGTCGTTTGCTGCTTCCGTTGAGATCGCCAGAGCCGCAGACAACGCACGACGGCGGACGGCCGGCGCGTCGGTCCGGCTCGCCTCCGATGACAGCGGATTGACGGTGCTGCCGCTGGGCAGCCGACCTCCCACGAGGGAAGGAGCACGTTCCGCATCAAGCCACGCGCGCACCAGTTGAAGCCACTGCTCGTGACGTTCAGAAAGGTGCCAGGACCCGCTCGCCGCGGCCGTCCAGCGCGAGCTGTCCGGGTCAAGTGCGATGAGCCCCGCGAGTGCGGCCAGCTCAAGCAGCCAGACCACCTGTTCGCGCTCCACACGAAGCGAGTCCGCGAGCCGACGGACTTCACGGACGCCCACTCCTCCCGTGCGCAGCGTCGCTATGGGTTCGGACTGCGCAGCGGCCAGGAGCTCCGTGACCAGCCGAAGTGTCTCGGCCACGGCCCCGAAGGCGGCGTTGTCCCGAAGGCTCACCCGTACCGAGTTCAGGCGCGGTTCAGGCGGCGTTACCGGCAGGGAAGGAATGATCAGGCCGCCACGCGCCGCGATTCCCACCTCGCGGGGTAGCTCCACGTGGTTCGCGTCGAGCCGGATGAGCAGTCCGTTCTCGAGGAGCCACTCAATCCGCGTTACCGTCCCCGATGCTGCGCCGGCTTTGGCTGATCCCACCGGCGAAGCTGCGAGCTTTGCCAGCAGGTCCGGTGCTTTCTCCGGAACCGCTGCAAGAACCGCGTCCCAGGATTCTTCAAGCACTCGAGCGAGCTCGGTCGCCGGATCGCTGCCGGCCGGTAAGCCCGTCGGTCGGGGTACCGCCGACGCATACAGGCGTTCGAGCCCGGTCCTGATGCGCTCGCCATACTCGGGGTACTGCTGCACCAGCATTGCGAGCGGACGCCCCAGCCCTGCCGGATAGGGGCCGAGCGCTTCCTGGAGCGTCTCCAGTGGTAAATAAGAGTGCCGGCTCCTCGACAAACGACCGGACCGCACAAGGGCGATGTCCCGGAGCTGCGCGAGGTAGGGCTCGAGAATCTTGGCGGTCGTCGAGCCGATCACCGTCTTGAGGGTTGCTGCCGTGCTGCCGACTTCGCCGTCAAGATTCGTTGTAAGGACTACGGCCTCCAACACCATCAATTGGGGGGCGCTCAGAGTTTCGAGCGCGCGCTGCACACTGACCCGCGTTGACGCCCGTGCCGCGAGGGCGGCAAAGTCCGGAACGGGCGGAAGCACCACGTCGGGGCGTGCGGCCATCAGCTGGCGGAGTTCGGAGTCGCTGCGGGACGCCAGATCTTCGGCTAGGGCACGGATGGCGGACACCACATTAACGTTACTCGCACCGGGGAACGGCGGGGCGAGTAGTGTGGCCGGACACCGACGGCTGCGCGTGAGTTAACTGCGGCCGCGGGAAATAACGCTGCTGACGACGCTGACGAGCATCAGCAGGAAGGCCAGAGGCAGGCAAAAATACGCGGCGGCCATGAATCCCGGCCACGGCTGCATGCCCATCCACGCAGACACGAGGACGGCCACGAGCGAAATGAGGCCGACAGCTGCGAGCGTGACCGCGGCAATCAACAGGATGCGCCCGCTTCGAGGGGTGCCTTTTGCCTCCCTGAGGGGACTGGCGCCGTCGTTCGCGTCAGGAACGGAGGATGGGTTCTGCATCATGATGCTCCTAGCGTACAAGGGTGCTCATCGTCCATTCCCCTCACCGGTGCCGGTATCCTGTTAAGGCAGACTTTTTCGCTGCGTACGGCCAGTTCACCGACATCGCGTCGATTCCTATCGATTCGTCGGTAACTCACGGCCTGCGCACCAGCAGTACGAGAACGGGGTAATTACGTGCCTATCGGCAAGGTGAAGTGGTTCGACTCTGAAAAGGGTTTCGGCTTTCTGGCGACGGATGACGGCAAGGAAGTATTCCTGCATGCCTCCGCGCTCCCTGCCGGAGTAACAGAGGTGAAGGTGGGGGCCCGGCTCGAGTTCGGCGTCGCTGATGGACGCAAGGGCCTGCAGGCATTGTCGGCCCGCATCCTTGATGCCCAGCCGTCTGTAGCCAAGGCGACACGGAAGAAGGCGGAAGATATGGCCGTCATCACCGAGGACCTGATCCGCCTGCTCGACGACGTGTCCAACGGTCTGCGCCGCGGTCGGTACCCCGACAAGTCGCACTCCGCGAAGGTTGCTGCGGTGCTGCGCGCCGTCGCGGATGACCTGGACGTTTAGGTCCAATGACTGAATCTCCAGCATCGACGGAGTCCGGGGAGGCTCAACCAGCGGAAGCACCGGGAGCCGTGGCATCCGCGGTTCCCGCTGCCAAGCGCCGCCCCGCCCGGAAGCCGTCCAAGCCCGACGCCGTATTGGCTGCCGCTGTGGACGCCGCACGGAACGGTGTGCTGGAGATCGCCGACGGAACACCCGTGGGTGAGCATCTGGGCGTCGTCCCGGAGGCGGAGAGGCTCGTCACGCACCGTTTCGCGGCCAATGTTCCGGGTTACGTGGGCTGGCACTGGTTTGCGACGCTCGCCCGGGTTCCCCGTGGCAAGGACGTTACCGTCTGCGAGGTCGGGTTGTTGCCTTCTGCGGACGCCCTGCTGGCCCCCGACTGGGTCCCGTGGTCCGAACGCGTCCGCCCGGAAGACACCGCGGAGGAAACCGCGGAGGAAACAGCGGCCGGCGATTCAGCGGAGGCCGCCGAAGTGGACCCCGTCATGGAAGCAGACGTGGACCCTGAAGAAGACACTGCTGACAGCGCGCATGCTGAACCTGAACCTGCAGCTGACGAACCTGCTGACAGTGAGCCCGTCGAAAGGGGATCGGCCGGGACCGGCTCCCCGGACCCCGATGCCGATGATCCGAGCACTCCCGGGGGCGAATCCCCAGTTGCCTAGGGTGTGGAGGGCTGCAGGAAGGACGGTTGCCTGATGGGCATGTTCCGATCCCTGCACATCCACAATTACCGGCTCTGGTTCATCGGTGCACTGATCTCCAATATCGGCACCTGGATGCAGCGCACGGCCCAGGACTGGCTCGTCTACGACATCCTCACGGATCAGGACGCCGCGGCGATGGGTATCGTCATGGCCCTGCAGCTCGGTCCGCAGCTCTTCATTGCCCCGTGGGCGGGTCTGATAGCCGACACGGTCGATCGCCGGAAGCTGTTGATCGGAACGCAGGCCGCGATGGCCGCGCTCGGTGTCGGCCTTG
Source organism: Arthrobacter sp. D2-10 (assembly GCF_054161285.1). Taxonomy (NCBI): domain Bacteria; kingdom Bacillati; phylum Actinomycetota; class Actinomycetes; order Micrococcales; family Micrococcaceae; genus Arthrobacter; species Arthrobacter sp. D2-10. Next base: position 530,159 of record NZ_CP096431.1, read on the forward strand.
GGCTTTTGGTCGTGTTTGGCCTGGCAGAACTCTGGCACGTCTATGCATTCGCTCTTGCGCTGGGAGTAGTAGCCGCAATTGACGCTCCGGCCCGTCAGGCCTTTGTCTCGGAAGTGGTACGCGACGAATACCTCCCCAACGCGGTGGCCCTCAACAGCGCCTCTTTCAACGGGGCCCGGATGTTCGGGCCCGCTGTTGCAGGGCTGCTCACCGTGGCCGTCGGTCCGGGGTGGGTCTTTCTCATCAACGCTGTGACCTTCGGTGCAATGATCTTTGCCCTCGTGACAATCCGGCAAGGAGAATTGCGCGTTCTCAAGAGGTCAGCGCCTGGGCGTGGCAGGATCCGGGCAGGCTTCCGGTACGTGCGACTTCGGCCCGACCTGATGATGGTGATGTTTGCCATCTTCATTGTGGGGACGTTCGGGTTGAACTTCGCCGTCTACATTGCGGCGATGGCCCGGACCGAGTTCAACACGGACGCCGGTATCTTCGGCACCCTGTCGTCAATCATGGCCGTGGGTTCTGTGGCCGGCGCCCTGCTCTCGGCCCGGCGGGAACGGCCACGTCTCAGGTTCATCTTCGGAGCTGCCGGCGCATTCGGCCTGGCCTGCCTGCTAGCTGCGCTTGCGCCTTCAGTGTGGCTCTTCGGCGTGACGCTGATTCCTGTGGGACTGTTTGCCCTGACCCTCATGACCAGCGCGAACGCGTACGTTCAAACCACTACGGCGCAGGAAATGCGCGGCCGCGTCATGGCACTGTACTTCGCCATCTTCCTCGGCGGAACACCGATCGGAGCACCGATCGTGGGATGGGTGACCAATGCCTTCGGCCCTCGGTGGGGCCTGGTGGTGGCCGCCGCGTCGGGCTTCGTGGCTGCTGTAGCCGGGCTCGTGTGGGTTTGGCGGTCCCATCACGTAACAGTTCGCCTCGTGCGTTCGGAGCCGAGGCGGCTCAGGTTGACCCTGGCCGCCACGGCACGGGACACGCCGGAGAGTGACGGCTAGGAGCGCTCAACTACGTAATCGATGCACTCCAGCAGCGCCGACACGTCGGAGGGCTCAATCGCCACGAACGTTGCAATCCGCAGCTGGTTGCGGCCCAGCTTCCGGTACGGCTCGACGTCTACTATCCCGTTGGCGCGCAGGGTCTTGGCCACCGCCGACGCGTCGACGCTCTCATCGAAATCGATGGTGGCGATGACGTTGGAGCGGTGGTCCGGGTTCTGTACAAACGGGGTCGCTATGGACGAGGCTTCCGCCCAGCTGTAGATGCGTCCTGCGGAGTCGGCAGTGCGCTGCGCGGCGAAGTCGATGCCGCCGTTCCCGTTGAGCCATTCGATCTGCGCGTTCAGAGTCACCAGGGTCGAGAGAGCAGGCGTGTTGTACGTCTGGTTCAGACGCGAGTTGTCGATGGCCGTCTGCAGGTCGAGGAAATCCGGAATCCAGCGGCCCGAGGACTTGATCGACGCAGCCCGCTCCAGCGCTGCAGGAGAAAACAGTCCAAGCCACAATCCGCCGTCGGACGCGAAGTTCTTCTGCGGTGCGAAGTAGTAAACGTCAGCCTGGGACACATCCACCGCAAGTCCGCCCGCAGCAGAGGTCGCATCGACCGCGATCAGCGCACCCTCGTCAGCTCCGGCCACACGCTCAACGGGGGCTGCGACCCCTGTCGAGGTCTCATTCTGGGGCCAGGCATAGAAGTCGACGCCGGACTCGGCCTGGGGGGCGGGTCGGGTCCCCGGCTCGGACTTGATGACAGTCGAGTCTTCGAGGAAGGGCGCCTTCGAGGTTGCTGCAGCGAACTTCGAACCGAACTCGCCGAACGAGAGGTGCTGGGCACGCGCTTCCACCAGCCCGAAGGAGGCAACATCCCAGAACGCTGTGGACCCTCCGACGCCCAGAACAACTTCATACCCTTCGGGGGCACGGAAGAAGTCCATCAGCCCTGACCGCACAGAGTCGACCAGGTTCTTGACAGGAGCCTGGCGGTGGGACGTTCCGAGCAGGTCAGTCCCCGCACGGTTCAGGGCTTCCAGCTGCTCCGGACGGACCTTGGAGGGGCCTGCGCCGAACCGTCCATCCTTCGGCAGCAGCTCGGTTGGGATGCGGATGTCGGTGGAAGTGCTCATGATTACTCCAGGACGGTTGCTTGGTGTGGGGTCTCGCAGACCATTCTGCCCCAGCCGCCGCAGCGCCGGCGCATTGTGACCGATGGGAGTGCACAACACCGTACTGATGCGTCCCAGTCAAAGCGGCAAACCTATATGGGTTAACCTTGTGGGGCGTAGGGATGACGACGGTCGCCCGTTTTCGGGGCGCTGCTGCCGCCGCCGCATCAACGCTCAAACCGCACCAGTGCCAAGGAGCTGAACCCCGCATGACGGACCTCATCGACACCACCGAGATGTACCTGCGGACCATCCTTGAGCTCGAGGAAGAGAACATTGTTGCTCTGCGCGCGCGGATTGCCGAGCGGCTTCGGCACTCCGGGCCAACGGTGTCGCAGACGGTCGGCCGCATGGAACGCGACGGACTGGTGATCGTGACCGGGGACCGTCATCTCGAGCTGACGGAGCTCGGACGCCGGCGGGCCACTGAGGTGATGCGCAAGCACCGGCTGGCGGAGCGGCTGCTTTCTGACGTCATCGGCCTCGACTGGGCGTACGTCCACGACGAGGCATGCCGTTGGGAACATGTGATGAGCGAGCGCGTTGAGCGGAGGCTGTATGAGCTGCTCGGTCAGCCGACGCAGTCGCCCTACGGCAACCCGATTCCCGGCCTCGAAGCAATCGGGGGTACTCCCTCCGAGCTCCAGACAATGGGTGTGTGCACTCTCACAGAGGCCATGGCAACATACGTCCCGGGATCGAGCGTGACCCTCGTACGTCTCGCTGAGCCGATCCAGGTTGATCCTGAGTTGCTGACCCAGCTCGACGAGGGCGGCCTCCGTCCCGGAGCTCGCATGACGCTGCAGGCTGTAGGCGAATACGTGTCCGTGCGGGTGCCCGATGTCGAAGGTGCATTGGAGCTTCCGCCCGAAGTCGCGTCGCACGTTTTCGTCGCGGTTTAGTTTCCGCCCCGACGGTCCGGACAGACCCGCTGGATTCCCGAAGGATATCCACAGCATGGTTACGGAATGATTACTTTTGGTCCGTCCGAGCTATAGTTAATCCCTGGCGCTGATACTTCAGCGTTACCTGGTTCGCATGCCTAACCCTGTCAGCGAACGCAGTGTTTAAAGATGGACAGGGGCGGAGGACCCACAACCGGTGATGGCTTGCCATGACCTTGGGGTGAAGTCCGGGTGCTGCCACTACGCGCGTATCCGGGCCGAGTTTTCTCATACTCGAATCCGACAGCTAACTTCGCAGGCGGAAATGAGAGAGGGTCTCCTTGTCGAACACTGCTTCGGGGCGCCGCCGTGCCAGCGCCCCGGTCGCTGAAGCGCGGCCACGCGACGCCCACAGGCGGGAGCGGGCCGAGCGAATCGCCAGTCAGGCAGCGGTGCACGCAGCCGCTTCGCCTGCCCCGGTGTCTTCACCTTCCCCGGCTTCGCCACGTCTGACGGTGCCAGAGGCGCCTCGCTGTGCAGCCGCTCCAATGTCACGGTGTGAAGCCCGCACTGGTTCCGTTGCGTCCGTGAGCAGCGGAACGTTCGCGCAGCCAGCGGCGCTGCGCCCCCGCGATGGCCAGAGGATTGAACGACGACGACGCGCTGTCACCGCTCGCCGCGACGTCTCCTTCGCCGGGATCAGCCAGAAGGTCGCCATTGCAGCCGCCGCATCGGGCATGGTACTGACCGTCGCACTTCCCACCACCGCCGCAGTCGTGCCCGCAGAGGCTCAGGTAGCTGCCGCCGCTTCGGCCGAGCAGGCAGAGCCGCAACCCATCCAGGCGGCCGCGGGCGCCGAGGTTTCGTTTGACCGCGCTGCCCTTCACGGCAAGTTCGATCCGGACGCCAAGCTCGTGGAGATTGTTTCTGCATCAGGTGGAGACATCGTGGCGGATGAGTCGAAGGGATCGCTCTCCGCGCCGCTGGACCACGTGGTGATGAGTTCGCCCTTCGGGACCCGGGTGAGCCCGATCACCGGTGCCGGGGAGCTCCACACCGGGCAGGACATGAGCGAGGCCTGCGGCACTGCTGTCAGAGCAGCAGCGGCCGGCACCGTGACGTTCGCGGGCTGGCATGCCTACGGCGGCGGCAACCGTGTGGTGGTCAAGCACGCCAACGGGTTGGAGACCACCTACAACCATCTGTCGGCGATGGATGTCACTGTGGGCCAGGTTGTGGACCGCGGGGAAGCCATCGCCCGGGTGGGTTCGACGGGTGCCTCAACGGGCTGCCACCTGCACTTTGAGGTGCTTGTCGACGGCAAGAACGTCGACCCAATGGGCTGGCTCTGAGCCGTTGCTCAGGTCGTCGTAACCATGAACACACCGTTCCGTGACCTGAATGTGACATACCTGATTTTCTGATGTACCGTTTCACTCGTGCCAAATCGCAGGGGGTTTGGCACTCTCGCGCAGATCGCCTAGCTCTGCCACTGCACGAGATCCGTTCGCAACAATCGCATGGCAGGGGCGGGGGAACCAATTGCGGGCTTCTTCTTCAGAAGTCCTTGGGGTTAAGTCGCTGGATCTGAGACGATCCGCGGCCGGGTGACTCCCATCCGAATCCGACAGCTCACCTCGCAGGCGTAGGGAGAGGCAATTTAACGTGTCAAACAGCTCTGCGCTGGGCCGCCACCGTGCGGTGCCGGCTCATACAAACTCGCTCGCAGCCATTTCGAAGGCTGTTTCTTCTAACGCAGGTTCCGTAGGACGCCAGGCAGCAGTCATCGTCGCCGCTTCCGGCCTCGTACTCACCGCCGGTCTTCCCGCTCACGGCGCATCTGACGCCCAGCGTTCAGCCCAGGCCGTCGGAACCCTCAGCGCAGTCGCTCAGCCAACCGCCGTCAGCGCATCCGCGGATGCAGCAGTTTCATTCGAGCGCGCAGCCGTCGAAGCCGTCGCTGCTCCCGAGATCGAAGTTGCTCCCGTTGAGGCTGCTCCGGTCGAAGCTGCGCAGGCAGAGGTCGTCGAAGCAGCACCCGCTCCGGCCGCAGTGGAGGTTGAGGCCGTAGAGGTTGCAGCCGTCGCCCAGCCCGAGGTCAAGGTCGAGGCCGCCGCAGTGAAGGCTCCAGCCCCTGTCGAAGCGCCTACATCCAGCGGGGTCGGTGCAGCACTCGTCGGATCCGCTTACTCCCAGATCGGCGTTGCGCAGGATTGCACCGCCATGGTTGAAAAGGCTCTTCGCTCCATCGGCAAGTCCGTCGGGGATATCGCACCGAGCGACTTCTTCGCATTCGGCTCCGTAGTATCCACTCCCGCACCCGGTGACCTCGTGGTCTCGGGCGGTCACGTTGCCATCTACGTCGGCAACGGCCAGGTCATCAGCGGTGGCCTGAACGGTATGAACACCGGCCTTCACAGCCTTTCCGACCTCTCCGGCTACAGCTTCGTCCGCGTTAGCTAGAACCAGTTACCTGGAGCACACACACATGACCTCGAATACCCGTGCCATCGCGCGCCACCGCGCCGAAGTGCAGCGTTCCGCCCACCTCTCATCCATCGCACGCGCCGTCAGCGACAACGCTGGGGGAGTGGGACGCCAGGCAGCCGTCATTGCGGCAGCTTCCGGTCTCGTTCTGACCAGCGGTGTCGCCGCAAACGCGGTCGAACTTCCGTCGGAACGCAACACCGTCACCACCGCGCTTGAGGTCCAGGCCGTCAAGGCTCCGGTCCAGGCGCCGGCTGACGCTGAGATCTCGTTCAACAAGACCGCCGTGAAGGCTGTGGCAGCTCCTACAGTGGCAGCGCCTGCTGTTATAGAGCCGCAGGCGGAGACCGTTGAAGCCGCTCCGGTTGAGGTTCCGGTTGTTGAGGCCGCAGTTCAAGCCGCGCCTGCAGTCGCAGTGGAAGCAACGGCCACTGTTGCTGCGCAGCCAGCTGTCGCCGAGAAGCCCGCCCCCGCAGCACCCGAGGTATCGTCCGGCGTGGCCGCCACCATCGCTGCTGCCGCCAAGGCTCAGCTCGGTGTAACCCAGGACTGCACACGCCTTGCCAGCAACGCTCTCGCTGCCGCTGGGATCAACTTCCACGGCTGGCCGGCCGGCTACCTCTCCCTTGGCCGCACGGTCAGCGCCGCTGAAGCGATCCCCGGCGATCTGATCTACTACGCAGACGGCGGCATGGGCGCAGCTCACATTGCCGTTTACATCGGTGGAGGCCAGGCAGTTCACGGTGGCTTCAACGGAAACCAGACGGTCATCGCCCCGGCCGAGCTCGGATCGGGTGGAGTTTACATCCGCGTCGGCGGCTGATTGCTGGTCAGCAAACGTTTATAGGGTCTCTTGCCGCACGGCAGGGGGCCCTATCGTTTTCCTCCGCCGGCACAGAGTGGCGATTGACGAATCCTTGTAGCAACGGCTTACCCTTGCACTGTTAATCCGAAGTACCTTCGCTGTAGCTTCGCAGGGCGCCAGGAGTTCCTCTGATCCTGCAGCTATGGACGGCAAAGAGGAATGTGCATGCGCACTCTCGTTCTGAATGCTGGATACGAACCACTGGCGGTGGTGACCTTCCGCCGGGCACTCGTCCTTGTCCTCACCGGTAAAGCGAGCGTCGTGGCAGAAGGTGAAGACCCGGTTGTCGGCCCCAACGAAGTCTTGTCGCGACCGTCAGTCATTCTGCTCAACCGGTACGTGAAAATCCCATACCGCAGCAGTTCCGTCGCGACGCGTCGCGGAGTGCTGCGCCGTGACAATCACCTGTGCGCATACTGTGGCAAGGCCGCCTCAACCATAGATCACGTGGTGCCGCGTTCCCGCGGTGGAGAGGACAGTTGGGAGAATCTTGTGGCCTGCTGCCTTCGCTGTAACAACGCAAAGGGCGACAAGACGCTTTCCACGCTCGGCTGGTCCCTTCGCATAGTTCCCAGGCCGCCCCGCGGCACGTCGTGGCAGATCCGGGAGCTGGAGAAGCCCTCGCCGCAGTGGAGCGAATTCCTGCCGGCAGACAACGCCGCGTGAACGGGCCCGCTACCGAGGGTCCGGCTACCGAAGAGCTGTCGTTCGACGCCGTGGTGCTGGCCGGGGGCAGGTCTTCCCGTCTAGGCGGGGTACCGAAGGCGTCCTTGAGAATCAGCGGCTCGACGCTGCTTGCCCACACCTGCGAAGCAGCCCGTGCGGCGAGGCGGCTTGTCGTCGTCGGTGATCGGGCACCCGAGATGCCGGCGCGGGTAGAGCTGATCCGTGAGGAACCGCCGTTTGGCGGGCCGGCCGCGGCCGTGAGCGCCGCCGTCGTACATTTGAGCCCCGATCCGGCGCCCTGGGTGCTTGTGCTCGCCTGCGACATGCCCCGGATCAACGAGGCGCTGCCAGCGCTCATCGCGGGCGCGCTCGCTACAAATGCGTCCGTACTGGCGCACGACGGCGGGAGGGACCAACCGCTTGCCGCATTGTATCGGTGGGCGGACCTTGCGACGGCGGTTGATCAGGAGGAAGTAAGAAACCTGTCCATGCGTGCCCTCCTTGCTAGGGTGACATGGAGTCCAGTTGACGTTCCCGCGGGCTCAACCATTGATATCGATACGTGGTCCGATGCCCGAAACTTCAGGGCGGAGGCGCCGGATGCGGGTAAATAGCGAGAGGGTTCACCATGGAGGATCGGGATCGCCTGCTCAGGCAGTGGAGCGAGACGTTGCTGGAGATGTTCGAACTTGAGGACATTGAGGTAGATGTCGACGCAGTCCTCGCCCTGGCGGGGAAGGCGGCGCACTCCGTGGTTCGCCCCGCTGCACCGCTGACCACGTTCATCGCCGGATATGCCGCAGGGATGGCAGTTGGGATCGGCCAGGCGGACAGCGTAACGGCCATGCGGTCCGCTCTGCAGGCAGCCGCATCTGCCTGCCCGCCGGTAACTGCGGCGGAGGACCGCCGATGAGCGGTTCGGGACACGAGGTCACGTGGGAGGACGCCCGAAGGCTGGCATATGAGTCAGCTACACCCAAACCCGTGCAGACCGTCAAACTGGCGGATGCGCTAGGCCAGACGCTGGCTGAGCCCGCCGTGGCACTGCAGCCCATACCGCACTATGCGTCGTCCGCCATGGACGGTTGGGCGCTCTCAGGGGAGCCGCCCTGGACGCTCGTGACGCCCGTCCCGGTGGATGAGAGCCCGTGGCACCGGGCGCACGAACACAAGAAATCGGGATACGCCACCCTGGAGCCGGGTCAGGCAACCTTCATCCTCACCGGCGGTGTTGTCCCGCCCGGGGCTACGGGTATCCTCCGCACCGAGCACGGGGCCATCCGCGACGGCGTGTTGAACCGCAACGAGCGGGCACGCCCGGACGAGCCACGCGAGAACGAACACATCCGACCCGCCGGCGAGGAAGCGGCGCAAGGAACAGAGACTATCGCCGCGGGATCGGTCCTGAATCCGGCGCAGATCGCGCTCGCCGCGGTATGCGGTTATGACACCCTGCCCGTTCTGCGCGCACCGCGCGTCTCATTGCTGCTGACCGGCGACGAGGTTATCGAAGCAGGCCTGCCGGAACCCGGACAGGTGCGGGACACCTTCGGCCCCCAGCTACCCGGTCTTATCACTATGCTGGGCGGCCACGTGGACACCGTGGGCCGGGCACGGGATGATCTCGACGACGTCGTGGCGGCCATCAGCGCCGAAGCCATGGACGAGGTGTCGCTGGCGCGATCGTCCGGGGACGTATTGATCAGCACCGGCGGCACCGGCGCATCCGACGCCGACCACATCCGCCGAGCGCTGACCGTGCTTGAAGCGGAACTCATCATCGATGGCATCGCTATGCGGCCGGGGCACCCTACTCTTTTGGCGCGCCTGCCTGACGGGCGGTTCTTCGTCGGCCTGCCCGGTAATCCGTTGGCTGCAATGATGGCGCTGTTCACGGTAGGGGCGCCGTTGCTGGCAGGCCTGCGTGGAGCAGACTTTCCGGAATCGCGGTCGGTTCTGGTCGGAGAGTCGTTCGACGCGCTGCCCGGACGGACGCGCCTGGTGCCCTATCGCTATCAGACTGGACGGGCCATGCCCACCGTTCATCACCGATCGGGCATGCTGCGCGGACTCGCCGACGCCGACGGCGTCCTGGTGGTGCCTGAGCAGGGGTGCGAGCCGGACGAGAAGGTCGTGGCGCTGCAGCTGCCCTGGTTCAGCTGATACCGCTCACCCGGTCCCACGCCTGTTCGCCCGTTTCGGAGCGTCTTCTCCCGTTCAGACGGTTGCCGGCATGTCCTGCTGCTTGTTCTCCTCGCCCGCACCTCCCGCAGGGCCGTCTGCTGCCGGTTCCAACCGGACGATGACGCCTTTGGAGACAGGGGTGTTGCTGCCCTTGACCGTGTCGTCGAGCGGCACCAGGACGTTCCCCTCCGGGTAGTACGCGGCAGCGCACCCGCGGGCGGTGGGGTAGGACACGGCGCGGAACTTCCGCAGGACGCGATCCTTGCCATCCGCATACTCGCCATGAACGTCGACCAGGTCACCGTCCTTGAAGCCCAGGTCAGCAAGGTCCTCCGGGTTGACGAAGACCACGTGCCGGCCCTTTTTGATGCCGCGGTACCGGTCGTTGTAACCGTAGATCGTGGTGTTGAACTGGTCGTGCGAACGCATGGTCTGCAGAATGAGCCGGCCGGGCGGGCATTGCATGGGGTCCAGCTCATTGACTGTGAGCAACGCCTTGCCGCTGGCGGTGCTGAACTTCCGGGCATCGCGCGGACCGTTCGCCAGCAGGAAGCCGTCCTTCTCACGGATACGGCGGTTGTAGTTTTCACAGCCGGGCACGACGTGGGCGATATGGTCGCGAATGCGGTCGTAATCATCCTCGAATCCCTGCCAGTCGGCCGCAATGCGGTCACCAAGGGTGGCGCGCGCCAACCTGCTGACAATTGCGATCTCGGACAGCAGTCCCGGCGCCACCGGTTCAACCCTGCCCTCGGAGGAATGAACCGCGCTCACCGTGTCCTCAACGGAGACGAACTGGGGCCCGGTTGCCTGGCGGTCAATCTCGGTACGGCCAAGCGTCGGAAGAATCAATGCTTCCTGCCCGACGACGGTGTGCGACCGGTTCAGTTTCGTCGAGATCTGCACATTCATCTCGAGATTCTGCATTGCTGCTTCTGTGGCAGCGGTGTCGGACATGGCGGCAACGAAGTTCCCGCCGAGTGCGAGGAAGAACTTGATTTCGCCGTCGCGCATTCCCCTCACGGCGGCCACCGCGTCCACTCCGTGCTCGCGCGGAGGTTCGAAGGAGAACTCCTTGCCCAGCGCGTCGAGGAACGACGGCGGCATCTGTTCCCAGATTCCCATCGTACGGTCACCCTGGACGTTCGAGTGCCCACGGATCGGTGACGCACCCGCACCAGGCCGCCCGATGTTGCCGCGGAGGAGGAGCAGGTTGATCATCTCCTTGATCGTGCCGACCCCGTTCTTCTGCTGGGTCACGCCCATCGCCCAGGTGATGATGGTCTTCTCTGACCTGATGTAGCGCTCCGCGAGTTCGTCGATCTCCTCCGAGCGCAGGCCTGTGGCCTCCAGCACCGTCTGCTCATCCAGATGGGCCAGGTGCGCGCGCAGTTCGTCCAGACCTTCGCAGTACTCCGCAAGGAACTCGTGATCCAGCACCGTTCCGGGATTCCGGTCTTCGGCATCGAGCACGCGCTTCGAGAGCGCCTGAAGGAGAGCCATGTCCCCGCCTGCGCGGATCTGCAGGAACTGGTCGGCCAGATCGGTTCCGCGGCCTACAACACCTTTGGGCTTCTGCGGGTTCTTGAAGCGTCGCAGTCCGGCCTCGGGCAGGGGATTGACAGCGACAATGCTCCCGCCGTTCTCTTTCTGCTTCTCCATGGCGCTGAGCATGCGCGGGTGGTTGGTCCCGGGGTTCTGGCCGATCACGATCATCAGGTCAGAGTTGAGATAGTCGTTGTAGGCCACCGTCGCTTTGCCGATACCGATCGTTTGTCCCATAGCGACGCCGGAAGATTCGTGACACATATTGGAGCAGTCAGGCAGGTTGTTGGTGCCTAGCCCGCGGATGAAGAGCTGGTAGATGAACGCGGCCTCGTTCGAGGCGCGGCCGCTCGTATAGAAAGCTGCCTCGTCGGGTGAATCGAGGCTCTTCAGTTTGTCCGCGACGATGTTGATGGCCCTGTCCCAGGTGATGGGCCGGTAGTGATCGTCACCGGCGGCTTTGTACACGGGTTCGGTGAGCCGCCCCTGCATGCCAAGCCAGTATTCGGAACGTCCGCGCAGCTCAGTCACTGAATGCTCCGCCCAGAACTCCGACGACACGGTCACCGGTGTGGCTTCCCAGGTCACCGCCTTGGCGCCGTTCTCGCAGTACTCGAAGGTGCTGCGGTGGTCCGACGGGTCCGGCCAGGCGCAGCTCATACAGTCGAAACCCTGCTTCTGGTTCATCCTGAGCAGGGTACGTGCGCTGCGTTCAATCCCCATGTGCTTGAGCGCGGGCTGCATCGAGTGATAGACCCCGGGCAAACCGGCTGCCCAGTCCTTGGGCTTGTCCACCTCAAGGTTGTTCTCGTCAGCTTCCTCGACGGGAGGGTTGGATCGTGTCATCGGGGGCATCCTTCCTGGTGGCTTCTCAGCACTGAGTGTTCCTACCTGCCCCTATTGTCCACTGCAGAGGTCCCCAAAGACACCCGAACGGCCGGTACCCGACCGCCGCAGTGTCAACTAGGCTCAATCCAGGCTCAGGCGGGAGATAAATGATGACGAGAGTATTGAACCGGCGCCGCATCACGCGTTACAGGCTGGACGGCCCGGCGACCCAGAGGGAAGACCGGCTTGCAGGGGAGGAGCCGCTCGAGATCCGGCTCGGCGGAAGTGCCTTCAGCGTCACCATGCGCACCCCCGGTGATGACTTCGACCTCGTGGCAGGGTTCCTGGTTTCAGAAGGTGTGGTTGCCGAACCCGGGGAGATCCTCGCGCTCCGCTATTGTGCCGGCGTTGACGAAGATGGTCGGCAGACCTTCAATGTCGTCGAGGCGCAGCTCCGGCCGGATGTCGCCCTACCGGATACCGGCATGGAGCGGCATGTCTACACGTCCAGTTCGTGCGGAATCTGTGGGACCGCCTCGATCGATGCGGTGCGGAAATCTGCCCGCTTCGACGTGCACGATGACGACGGCGCGGTTGACCTCGCGGTTCTCGCCTCCCTGCCGGACCTGCTCCGGAACGAGCAGAAGCTCTTCGACCGTACGGGGGGCGTACACGCAGCCGGTTTATTCTCCCGCGACGGAGAACTGCTCTGCCTTCGGGAGGACGTAGGACGCCACAACGCTGTGGACAAGGTTGTCGGTTGGGCGCTGAGGGAAGGAAAGCTGCCCCTCCGCGGAACAATCCTGCAGGTCTCTGGGCGTGCTTCGTTCGAACTGGTGCAGAAAGCCCACCTCGCTGGAATACCGATGCTCGCAGCGGTGAGTGCGCCCTCGTCGTTGGCTGCCGACCTTGCGGAAGAATCAGGCATCACCCTCGTCGGTTTCAGCCGCGGGCAAACGTTGAACTGCTACACGCATCCGCGGCGCATCAGCGCGGAATAGCGGTACCCCGGGCGGAGTTGCACACCAGTATGGAACTCGGCATCTTCAGCTTCGGCGACATTCACCCCAACCCCGTGACAGGCGAACGGGTTTCGCCGGAACAGCGGATGGCCGACTTGCTGGAGCGGGCGCGACTTGCGGACGAGGTTGGCCTCTCCTACTTCGGTATCGGCGAGCACCACCGACCGGATTATGCCGTGTCGTCGGTGGTGCCCGTGTTGGCCGCCGCTGCGGCCCAGACGCGGAACATTCATGTTGGCTCGGCCGTGACAGTGCTCAGCACCGAGGACCCGGTGCGCGTGTTCCAGCAGTTCGCAACCCTGGATCTGCTGTCAGGCGGACGTGCAGAGCTCACAGCGGGGAGGGGATCCTTCATCGAGTCCTACCCCCTGTTCGGGGCAGCGCTGGAGGATTACGACGCTCTCTACGAGGAGAAGATCGATCTTCTCCTGCGCATCGATGCCGCAGATCGGATTACCTGGTCCGGGCAGTTCCGGCCTCCGCTGCAGGACGCCCTGATCCTGCCCCGGCCAAGCCGCGAACATCTGGACATCTGGATCGCTACCGGCGGTACGCCGTCATCGTCGGTCCGGGCCGCACGGCTGGGGAAGCCGGTGATCTACGCCCTCCTGGGCGGTGCAGTGAACAACTTCGCGCAGCACGCTGCGCTCTACCGCGAAGAGTTCGACGGCGCGTCCGGCGGGATTCCACGGGTGGGCGTGAGCGGCGTCGGGCTGGTCCTCCGGAACGGGGCGAAGGAGACCTTCAAGCCTTACTGGCTCGACAGCATGACGCGCATTTCCGCCGAGCGCGGTTTCCCGAAGCCCAGCGGAGTCACCTACAACATGCAGGCAGCCCGCACCGGTGCGCTCTATGTCGGCACACCCGAGGAAGTGGCGGAGAAGATCGTCCTGACACACGCAGCCATGGGACATGACCGGCATATCCTCCAGCTCGACTTCTCATCGGTTCCGCAGGAACAGGTTCTGGAGTCAATCGAACTCCTGGGTACCGAGGTCCTTCCTCTGGTCAGGGAAGCTCTCGGCGGGCAGCACCAGCACGATGGGGCTCCGCGGACGGAAACTGTCCGCAGCCGGACCTAAGCTTGAAGTCCACTACCGGGAGACGAACCATGAGCATGGAAGGCGCGGCCTGGAGTTCCCTTTACCGGATCTCCTCCGCCAAGAACGGCAGCAACAAATTCTCGAAGGAGACGCTCAAGCGGATCCTGTCCTTCGCCGTGCCGTACCGGTTCAAGCTGGTGCTCTTCATCGCGCTATCCGTGGTGTCGGCGTTTCTGGCGGTGGCCACGCCTGTCCTGGCTGGGCAGGTAGTGAACGCCATCATCGCCGAGGCCGCCGTCAGCACCATCGTGTGGCTCGCTATCGTCATTGCGATCGTCGCTGTCGCCGACACCGGCGTCGGACTACTGACCCGCTGGTATTCCGCCCGGATCGGTGAGGGAGTCATTCTCGATCTGCGCACTGCGGTTTTTGATCACGTCCAGAAGATGCCGATTGCATTCTTCACCCGAACCCGCACGGGGGCCCTGGTCAGCCGGCTCAACAATGACGTGATCGGCGCCCAACAGGCCTTCAGCGGCACGCTGTCCGGCGTCGTCAGCAACCTGGTCGCGTTGATTCTTACCCTGATCGTCATGTTGAGCACCTCGGTGCTGGTGACCGTACTGGCGATCATCATGCTGCCCATCTTCCTGTTGCCCGCGCGCAGGATGGGCAGCAGGCTGGCGGCTCTCCGCCGGGAGGCGGCCGACTACAACTCCACCATGAGCACACAGATGACGGAGCGGTTCTCGGCTCCCGGGGCCACGCTGGTGAAGCTGTTCGGGCGGCCGGACGAGGAGTCAGAGGAGTTCCGCGTCAGGGCGGCAAGAGTGCGGGACATCGGCGTGCGGACCGCGATGCTGCAGTTCGTGTTCTTCTCCGCCCTGATGCTCGTCTCCGCCCTTGCCCTGGCCCTGGTGTATGGGCTCGGTGGTTCCCTGGCCCTCGGCGGCGTGCTGGACACCGGCGAGGTGGTCACGCTGGCGCTGCTGCTCACCCGCCTGTACGCGCCGTTGACCTCCCTGGCCAACGCCCGCGTGGAAATCATGAGCGCGCTGGTAAGTTTCGAGCGAGTCTTCGAGGTCCTGGACCTTGATCCCCTCATCAAGGAAAAGCCCGACGCCGGAACTATCCCGGACGGACCGGTTGCGGTTGAATTTGACAGGGTTCGCTTCGGTTATCCGTCGGCAGAGCGCGTCTCGCTGGCCTCCCTAGAGGAGGTTGCGGTGCTGGATACCCGTGGCGGTGAGGAAGTGCTCCACGGCATCAGCTTCCGGATAGAGCCCGGGCAGACCGTAGCACTGGTGGGTACTTCGGGTGCGGGCAAATCCACCATCGCGCAACTCCTGGCCAGGCTTTACGACGTTGACGAGGGCGCGGTGCGAATCGGCGGAAAGGACGTCCGTGACGTTACCTTCGAGTCGCTGCGCCACACGCTTGGAATGGTGACTCAGGACGGACACCTCTTCCACGAGACGATCGCTTCCAACCTTCGTCTGGCGCGCCCCGACGCCACGGACGAGGAGCTCTGGCACGCAGTCCGCCGCGCGCGCCTGGAACCGTTGATCCGGTCTCTACCGGATCAACTGGACACGATGGTCGGCGAGCGCGGGTACCGGTTGTCCGGCGGGGAGCGGCAGCGCATGACCATCGCGAGGCTCCTCCTGGCCCAGCCGCGCGTCGTGATTCTGGATGAAGCCACCGCGGCATTGGATTCGACGTCGGAAGCGGCCGTGCAGGCAGCACTTACCGAGGCACTCGAAGGACGCACCGCTCTGGTCATCGCCCACCGGCTGTCGACCATTCGAAGCGCGGATCAGATCCTGGTCATCGAGGACGGACGCATCGCGGAGCAGGGCACTCACGATGAGCTGCTTGAAAAGTCAGGCCGCTACGCCGAGTTGCATCGCACGCAGTTCGCCGTGCAGAAGAGTGTTGCGCCGGATGAGCCTGCTGAAGCACTCACTGCTCCTAGCGCCTGACCAGCCCTTGTGGGGAACGGCGGTCAGCCTGCCGTGCAGGTCGTCGGAGCGTCTCCTTCGAGCCGTACGTCCCTCGGCTTCTCGGGAACGCGCAGGAGGGGCAGGGTCACGTTAACCATAGGACCGATGAGCAGCGCAAAAGCCACTGTGCCGACTCCAACGGTTCCGCCAAGGATCCAGCCGGTCACCAGCACCGTCACCTCGATGGAGGTACGAACAGCCCAGATGGGCCAGCCCCACTTCTGGTGGATCCCGGTCATCAGTCCGTCACGCGGACCGGGCCCCATGCGTGCGCCGATGTACAGGCCCGTCGCTACCGCAAGCAGCACCAAACCGCCGGAGAAGAGCAGGATCTGCAGCCACAGGACGGTCTGCTCCGGTATGAAGGCAAGGCCGATCTCAGCGCTGGCACCCACAAACACGGCGTTGATGACCGTTCCCACGCCCGGCTTCTGACGGATCGGTATCCAGAGCAGCAGTACAGCGAGCCCGATGAGAGCCGTCGTGATGCCGAACGGGATGCCGCTCTGTACCGAAACTCCCTGCCCCAGTACGTCCCAGGGAGAGACACCAATGCCGGCGCGAACCATCATCGCAATAGAGATGCCGTAGAAGAAGACACCCACAATCAGTTGCGCGATGCGGCGCACGAAGAGAAGGGACATGCAACAAGTGAACGGCCCGAGGGCGCGCTGAAGCAAACGGCTGCGCGGAGCTACTCCAGGCCGTAGTGCTCGCGGATCTCGTCCAGGCCTCGCATGTTGGCGCCCAGATCGTCGGGCGTGAGAGTGACGGACTGGTCCTGGGAAAGAACCTGATAGCTCAAAGTGGTGTACTCCCCGGGCTCTGTACTGTCAGCGAAGGCACGCAAGCTCTCGTCAAGTATCCGGTCGAGCTCGGCCTGATCATTGCTGTCGGCCGAGATCGTAATACGGGTACTGCTGCCCGTACCGTTCTCGTTCCAATCCACGATTACATCCTGCACGCCGTCGACCGTCGCGATGGCCTCCCGGTACTTCTCTTCGGGATTGGACGGGCCGCATCCGGACAGCATCAGACACAGCAGCACCGCCGCACCACTGCGGGTGAATCTCTTCACTAGCGCCTCTCGATCGGGATCACGAAGGACTCTACGCGCGGGGGATCGTTCGTCAGAAACCGTTCGGTAGACCGGTCCCGAGCGTACTGCGCTGCCGCACTCCCGGGATCGTTTTCAGCGTCCGATATGGAAGCTTCGTAGGCGTTGAAGTCGTGTCGGCCCGCGACGTCCCACCATCCGGTGTTCGGGGGATTTGGGAGTGTTATCTGGACACTGGATGATTGGCCCGCGGTAGTACCATCGATGCGTGCCCCACCCAGATCCAGCATCGGGACAACATCATCTTCGTGGTGAAAAGCAATGACACGGATTTCCGCGGGTATGGCCGTGCCGTCTATGGGAGAGCCATAGGCCATAACATTCGTGACGTTGAACTGTGCACTGAAAGCAGGGTCAGCGGCCAGGGCGGCTGCCGTCATCCCGCCCTGGGAGTGACCCGCCAACATGACCGGCGCACCGGGTTCTATGCCTGCCCGCTCCATGGCCAAGGCGACTGCGTCTGACGCCGTCGACATCTGTCCGGAAGCTGTGACCAGGTTGCCTGTCAGATCTGCCGCGGTGCCGGAAGTCGCCGGACTCCACTCCTGGGTGCCCGGTATGTTCACGATGTAGGACGGGCCGGACGGTCCGTCGATGCGCGTGATCCTGACCGATCCGTCGACGCTCGATTCCACCTGGCGATCCGAGTACGCCTGCCCGGTATTCATCGCTATCGCTCGCAGGTCGGAGGGCAGCACCCCTTCAGCATGCCCGGAAGCGGACAGGCCTGTGCCGCTCGTTGACACACCTACGGGGATCGCTTCCCCAGCCCACGCGCTGCCATCGTCGAGAAGGGGCAGGTCCCACTGGCCCAGCGTCAGGACGGTCAGTTTCGCTTCCGTCCATTCCCCGCGGATCAGCATGCCGGTGGCAGCGAGTTCCATCAGCGTCGGTGGGCTACCACCCACCCATTGATCGAGCAAAGACACCAGGTGCGCCGATTGCTCGCCGTAATCCATGAAGGACCGCTGGATGTTCCCGAAGCCCAACTCCGCGCGGTCCTGGAACCAGTCCACGGTATCGTCAGACGTCTCAGCAACCCAACCGGCTCCATCGGTAACCCAGTCCCAGCCGTCGGCCAGCCAGCCGCCGGCGGTATTCTCGGGTCGGGTATCAGCGCTGCCGGGCGCCGAGCCCTCCGCAGCCGCGGCCACGGAGCCGGCTGACGCCGCGTCACTGGTCTGATCCTGGGCATCGGCATTTTCAGCTGCAACAAGAGCGGCCTGGCGCAGTGAGTCCGCAATCCGGGTCAGCGTCGGACGATGCCGGGCCGACCAACCGGAGCGGAACGAGTCAGCATCCGAACCTTGCCATGGGATCGACGAGATTCTCCCGGATACCTGCACTCCAAGGAGTTCAAGATCTCCCGCAGCATTCTCCAGGAAGCGAGCCAGCTGCCGGACCTGGGACGGATCCATGCCGATCGTTCGGCTCATGCGCTCGCCGACACTCCAGCGGCGAACTCGTAAGCGCCGGCCAGGGCGTACGTGATCTCGCGAGCCACGTGACCGGGATGCTGCGGGGTGAGTATGACGGCGCCATGGGGCGTCCGCGTGGAGTAGAGCGTACCCTCGCTGACCGACCACCGGGCCGCCCACACCTGCCGTCTGCTCCCCGCGCGCGTAGTCATGGCCGCGCTGAGAATAGCTTCTTCCGGGATGTTGGCGGCTTCGGCCGGGCTCAGTGGTATCCGGGGGGCGTCATCTGAGGTGCCTCGGACCTGAACCGCGTCCGCCCGCAACTCGGCAAGAGGCGGGAGAACCGGCGCAATCGCTCCCCAGATCTGGGCAACGTCGAAGAGCGCAACCTCAAGTGCGGGCTCGTGCGCGAGTGCGCGAAGGCCGCCGTCGTTGCCTGGACCGATGGTGCTCCTACGCAGCACCGCCACACCCTGGGCGCCCGAGATGGAGAAATCGCTGTTGCAGGCGATGCCCAGATAGGCGGCGGACAACCGCAGAAGCGTGACCGGCCGAAGCACCGCTTGCAGTGCGTCGGCCCACACCCTGGAGAGGACCTTGCCTTCCGCTACGCCCAGGCCCTGCAGCTCTTTCCAGGCATCTTCGCGTGTTTCTGCGTCGAGGTTCTTGATCGACTTTTTCGCCTGTGAACCAGCCGACTGGTGGGTGGACCCATGAGCGGTAACCTGTACCGGATCGACGGCGTCGAGGGCGAGCGCCCAGGCGGTCGGTGAGACTCTGATTGCGCGCGAGGGCGCAGGTACTGCCGAGATTTTCCCCATGCTGACAAGCTAATGCAGTGCGAGGGACGGTGCCATGGGGAGGTGTACCCATGTGGATTGTGCCCCTGGCCGGAATCGAACCGACGGCCTTCCCTTTAGGAGAGGGACGCTCTATCCTACTGAGCTACAGAGGCGGGTACTGCACAGTGCCGAACGGTGCTGTGAGCGGTACCAGCTTACAGTCTTCTCAGGTGCGTGACCGCACCCGGTGGCGGAGCAGCACAGCGAGCAGGCCGGCTGCGCAGCTTGCTGCAAAAAGCACCCACCGAGTGACTGTCAGCGTGGACGCGAGGGCGACCGAACCGGCGTCGGGCGCAGCCAGGGCCGAATCGATTGCGACGTTCTCCCACAGATCAACCACGACAAAGAGGAGAACCGGGCTCCACAGTGCCCAGCGGAGCCATCGCCGTGAAACGTTGAGCTGAACCAGCAGAAGCCAGGCCAATCCGAAGAGTAGCGGGAAGAGCGTGCCGGCGGTTTTGTGAACGTAGCTCAACTGGCCCAGCGCTGCGGTGTCCATGGCGGACCTGAGCTGCTCGATGTACGGCACGTCGTAACCGCCGAGGAGCATGTCCGGCATACTCAGGCCGCCCGACAGCTGGGTCATCTGGGGCAACGTGAGCAAGTGGAAGTACCAGAACAGGAACAGTGCCGCCGCCACCGCAGGGATGAGGATGAGATTGCCGTTATGGCGGGGAGGGGCGGGACGGTCAGCGATGGGGGAGCCCGGTAGCCCGGCGGCTGCCCGGCCGTGCTTGCGAGCGATCTGTGCCTTGGTTTTGCCCATGGCTCCATGCTAGACGGTTACCTTGCAGCAACAGCTCCGGAAAATCTAGTGCGTTTTTGGTCTCGTTTTGATTACGATGACCGCGAGCCCCGGCCTGTGATTGCAATCACAACCCAAAGCGGTGTTTGTTTAACGGATGGTCATAAACCAAACACTCCCCATGTCTTCCGTCGCAGATCAGGTGGGATGGCTTGCAGCCATCGAGGACGCCATTGACGCCGTTTTCGAACCTGTCGCTACGTGGTTCTCCGCAGTCGTGTTCTTCCCGATCACCATTGGAGAAGTCAGTTTCCCCGTCGTGGTCGCGTGGCTCATCGCTGCGGCCGTCATCTTTACCATCTACTTCGGTTTCATCCAGTTTCGGGGATTGAAGGTCTCCTACGAGGTGATTCGTGGGCGCTACTCCGCCAAGGACGATCCCGGGGAAGTCCCCCACTTCCAGGCTCTCACTTCGGCCTTGTCGGGCACAGTCGGGCTTGGAAACATCGCCGGTGTCGGCGCAGCAATGGCGCTGGGCGGGCCCGGTGCAACCTTCTGGATGATCCTGGCGGGTCTCTTGGGTATGTGCACCAAGTTCGCAGAGTGCACCCTGGGTGTGAAGTACCGGGAGGTGCACGAGGACGGCACCGTCTCCGGCGGCCCCTTCAAATACCTTCCGGTGGCGTTCGCGAAATTCGGCAAGTGGCCGGCGAAAATCCTCACCGGAATCTTCGCGGTTGCCATCCTTATCTTCGGCATTGCGGGCGGCAACATGTTCCAGGCGAACCAGACGTTCGCCCAGGTGCAGGAAGTCACCGGCGGTACGGACGGATTCCTCGGAAGCCCGGGCGCCGCATTGATCTTCGGCATCATCCTGGCCGCACTGGTTGGCGCCGTCATCCTCGGTGGAATCAAGTCCATCGGTGCCACCACCAGCAAGCTGGTGCCGGCCATGGGCATCATCTACGTCACTGCATGCCTGTTTGTCATCATTGTGAATCTCGACCAGGTTCCAACTGCGTTCGGTCAAATCATCGAAGGCGCCTTCGCGCCGGCAGGAATGGCGGGCGGCGTTGTAGGTGTCATGATCGTTGGCTTCCAACGCGCAGCTTTCTCGAACGAAGCGGGCCTCGGTTCGGCGCCGATCGCGCATTCCGCGGTGAAGACCCGTCGGCCCGTCAGCGAGGGCTTCGTGGCGATGTTCGAGCCCCTGGTCGATACGGTGATCATCTGCACCATGACCGCCCTGACGATCGTCATTGCCGGCGCGCCAAGTCTGCAGGCAGGCATCGATCAGGTCCAGGCAGGCGAAGGAGCCCCCGACGGCGTCATCCTGACCTCGGATGCCTTCGCTACCGTGATCGACTGGTTCCCCATCGTCCTCGCCGTTGCTGTGGCGCTGTTCGCCTTCTCTACGCTGATCACCTGGTCCTACTACGGGCTCAAGGCCTGGGAGTACCTGTTCGGACGCGGCAAGATGTCGGAGGTCCTCTACAAGGTGATCTTCCTGTTCTTCACGGTGACAGGAACGGTCCTCACCTTCGGGCAGGTCCTGACGTTCGCGGACTCCGCACTCTTCATCTGCGCGTTCGTGAACCTGCTCGGTGTCTACATGCTCCTGCCGGTGATCAAGCGGGAAATGAAGGCTTACCTCGCCGACCGCAAAAGCGGCAAGCTCCTCGAACTGGGGACGGAGCCGGAGGATCGGGAAACCGCCAGAAAGTAGTTCCGACCCGTTCGCACACTGCCCGCCGGATCCTTCGATCCGGCGGGCAGTGCCGTGTCCGAGCCCCTTATCCGCTCCTGCCCGCTGCAGGCATAACCCCGCACGACGACGGCGGACCGGTTCTGTCCGTGCCAGCGCCTAGACTTAAAGGCACCATGGACTTGCTTTTCGATCCGCACCTCAGTACACCCTCCGCAGCCCGACGCGGCTCTGCGCCCTCGTCCTCATCGGATGTGGCCGAGCACCCCCGTCGTGGCGGCTTCGTCGATGAAGTGCGCGCACAGGAACTCCTTGCCGGGTTGAACCCGCAGCAGGAGGAAGCAGTCAGGCACAGCGGCTCTCCGCTGCTGATCGTGGCCGGAGCGGGCTCTGGCAAAACCCGCGTGCTCAGCCATCGCATCGCCTACCTCATGGCTACCGGCCGGTCGCACGCCGGCCAGATCCTGGCCATCACGTTCACCAACAAGGCTGCTGCAGAGATGCGGGAGCGCATTGAGGGGTTGGTGGGTGATGTCGCAAAGCGCATGTGGATCTCCACGTTTCACTCCTCCTGCGTGCGTATCCTTCGCCGTGAGGCAACGTCCATCGGCCTGAACTCCAACTTCTCGATCTACGACTCAGCGGACACCCTCCGCCTGATCACGCTCGTGGCCAAGGGCCTCGACCTCGATCCGAAGCGGTTTGCGCCCAAGGCTATCCAGCACAAGATCTCCGCGCTGAAGAATGAGCTCATCGACGAGGAAGAGTACGCCTCGACCGCCAACTTCTCCGACCCCTTTGAGCAGGCGGTCGCGGAAGTCTACAAGGGGTATGCGCAACGGCTCCGTCAGGCCAACGCAATGGACTTCGATGACCTGATCGCACAGACCGTCTTCATGTTCCGCGCCTTCCCCGGTGTCGCGGACTACTACCGGCGCCGGTTCCGCCACGTCCTCGTGGATGAGTACCAGGACACCAACCATGCGCAGTACGCCCTGGTGCGGGAGATCGTAGGTGTCGCAGGTGAGAACGTGGAGGAACCCGCCGAGCTGACCGTCGTGGGTGACTCCGACCAGTCCATCTACGCGTTCCGCGGCGCCGACGTGCGGAACATCGTGGAGTTCGAGGAGGACTACCCGAACGCGCACACCATTTTGCTGGAGCAGAACTACCGCTCCACCCAGAACATCCTCAACGCTGCCAACGCCGTGATTTCGCGCAACCCGAACCGGCCCGAGAAACGGCTGTGGACTGCCGAGGGCAACGGCGAGAAAATCATCGGCTACGTCGGCGAAAACGAGCACGAGGAAGCGCGCTTCATCGCTGACGAGATCGACCGCCTGCAGGATGAGGAAAACCTGCGGCCCGGGGACGTCGCAGTGTTCTACCGGACCAATGCCCAGTCCCGCTCGATCGAGGAAATCCTGATGCGGGTCGGGCTGCCGTACAAGGTGGTCGGCGGAACCCGCTTCTACGAGCGCAAGGAGATCAAGGACGCGCTCGCCTACCTGCGCGTCCTGGTCAACCAGGACGACGTCGTCAACCTCCGCCGTATCCTCAACGAACCCAAGCGCGGAATCGGTGACAGGGCGGAGTACGCTATCGCGGCGCTCGCCGAACGTGACCGCGTCAGCTTCATGGACGCGCTCCGGCGGGCCGATGAGGCGCCCGGTATGGCCACCCGGTCGGTGAACGCAGTGGCGTCGTTCGTAAAGCTCATTGACGACCTGGCAGAGGTCGCGGCCGGTTCAGGTGCTTCCGCTGCCCTGGAAGCTGTCCTTGAGCAGACGGGTTACCTCGCACAGTTGCGCACCAGTAGTGATCCGCAGGACGAGTCCCGGGTGGAAAACCTCGCGGAGCTCGTCGCGGTGGTGCGCGAGTATGAGATCGACAACCCGGAGGGAACTCTGGGGGACTTCCTCGAACAGGTCTCACTCGTCGCTGACGCTGACCAGATCCCGGACGCGCCCGCCGGTGCCGGCGAGGACGTGGAAAAGGCCGTCGAGGAAGCACGCAGGCAGGGCGTCGTCACCCTGATGACGCTGCACACAGCCAAGGGCCTCGAGTTTCCGGTGGTCTTTTTGACCGGCATGGAACAGGGCATCTTCCCGCATCAGCGGTCCGCCACCGACCCGAAGGAGCTCGCGGAAGAACGGCGTTTGGCCTACGTCGGTCTCACTCGAGCACGCAAGCGGCTGTACATCACGCGTTCGGAGGTGCGGAGCCTGTGGGGGCAGAGCCAGTACAACCCGGCGAGCCAGTTCGTGGGAGAAGTTCCTGAAGAGCTCATCCACTGGAAGCGCGAGGGCGCCGCGAAACCGGCATGGACCAGTGGACAGAGCATCAGTGGTCCGCGGTTCAGCGGCTCCTACTGGGGTGCGGGAGCAGCGGGCGGCAACGAGTCCGGGCGTGGACTTCCAGGCAAGGCGGCCGGCAGGGTGCAGCCCCAGAAAGAGGTGGTTGCTGTTTCGGCGGGAGACAAGGTCAACCACTCCACCTTCGGCAACGGCACTGTCCTGGCTGTCGAGGGCGGCGGCGACAAAATGGTGGCAAAGGTCCGCTTCGACGTTGGAGAGAAGCGGCTCCTGCTCCGTTACGCTCCATTGACCAAGGTCGGGTAACGGGGAATGCAGCCAGCCACTGGGGGAGTGCTGAAGCGCGCGCGGATGCGGGCCGTCGTCGTCGGTTGTGCGCTGTTCATCATGGCGGCGCTGGCCGGCTGTGTAGAAGTGCCGGTAGCCAGCCCGGCGCCAACCCCGGAATCGGAACTCGCACCGCGGGAGGAACTGGCGGCCATGCCGGAACTGCCCGTGTCTGAGCTGCAGAACTTCGGCGAGGACGTCGTCGCATTCCTGACCGAAGACCGCACCACCTACTGCGCGATCACCACCGAGCAGGGCGGTATCATCAACTCCCCGGTGGACCCGCGGCTGTCAGGCGGAGAGCGTGATGACACGGTGCTAGAAGTGCCGGCCGTGTACTGCGAACTCACGCGTTATCCCGAACCCGCAAAAGTCACGGACAACTGTCACGGCACCAACCTGGGGTTCAAGGGCGGCACGATCCTGCTTACAGCTGAGCGGGTCTCCTACGGCGGCTGCCGGGTGGGAATGACCCTGATGGAAGCTGAACTCGGTCCCGGCGCGGACGGCGGGGACAGCCAGCTTTCGCGGCTGCCGCTCCTTGAGGACGGTACAGCCGTCGAATTGAATGGCTTCCGGTGTGGAGGCACTGACCGCGGCCTCGTATGCGCCGAATCGGAGACCGGACTGGGCTTCGTGGCCTCGGTCGATGCGTTCGAAGCGCTCCCTGCACAGTAGGCCGTGACGGTAACCGACGAGGTTACTTTTCTACAACTCATAGAACTGTGTGCTTACTCACGAAACCGGTAGTCTGGGAAAGGCGTTCCGAGCCAAGGGGCTAGAGTTCCCTGTGTAAACCTACTTCGACGTAGAAGGACACTAGATAAGTGGACCTGTTTGAATATCAGGCGCGCGATCTATTCGAGGCTCACGGCGTCCCCGTGCTTGCCGGCATCGTGGCGCACACCCCGGAAGAAGCAAAAGCAGCAGCCGAGAAGATTGGCGGCGTTGTCGTCGTCAAGGCGCAGGTCAAGGTTGGCGGCCGCGGTAAGGCCGGCGGCGTCAAAGTAGCCAAGACGCCGGACGAAGCTTTCGAGCACGCGTCCGCAATCCTCGGCATGGATATCAAGGGCCACACAGTCCACAAGGTGATGATCGCCCAGGGCGCAGACATCGCTGAGGAGTACTACTTCTCCGTGCTGCTGGACCGGGCGAACCGCAACTACCTGGCCATGTGCTCCGTAGAGGGCGGCATGGAAATCGAGCAGCTCGCAGTTGAGCGTCCCGAAGCGCTGGCACGTATCGCCGTCGATCCCGCCGTCGGTATCGATCGCGCGAAGGCCGACGAGATCATCGAAGCCGCCGGATTCGCGCCGGAGCTCCGTGAGGGCGTAGCCAACACCATCCTGAAGCTGTGGGACGTCTTCACCAAGGAAGACGCCACCCTGGTCGAGGTGAACCCGCTGGTGAAGACCGGTGCCGGTGAAATCCTCGCGCTGGACGGCAAGGTCACCCTCGATGAGAACGCTGACTTCCGCCAGAAGGGCCACGCCGAGCTCGAGGACAAGGACTCCACGGATCCGCTGGAGGCCAAGGCCAAGGAAAACGACCTCAACTACGTCAAGCTTGACGGTCAGGTCGGCATCATCGGCAACGGCGCTGGGCTCGTCATGTCCACGCTCGACGTCGTTGCCTACGCAGGCGAGAAGCACGGCAACGTGAAGCCCGCGAACTTCCTCGACATCGGTGGTGGAGCCTCTGCCGAGGTCATGGCCGCAGGCCTGGACGTCATCCTCAACGACGAGCAGGTCAAGAGCGTCTTCGTGAACGTCTTCGGTGGCATCACCGCCTGTGACGCGGTAGCCAACGGCATCGTGAAGGCGCTGGAGATCCTTGGCGACAAGGAAAACAAGCCCCTCGTGGTGCGCCTGGACGGCAACAACGTCGAAGAGGGCCGCCGCATCCTCGCCGAGGCCAACCACCCGATGGTCACCCTCGCCGACACCATGGACGAAGGCGCCGACAAGGCTGCCGAGCTGGCTTACGCCGCTCGCTGACCGGTCGCGACTCCAGGACTAAGGAACACATATGTCTATCTTCTTGAACAAAGACTCCAAGGTGATCGTCCAGGGCATCACCGGCGGCGAGGGAACCAAGCACACTGCGTTGATGCTCAAGGCCGGAACCCAGGTCGTCGGCGGCGTGAACGCACGCAAGGCCGGTACCACTGTCACCCACGGTGACGTGACCCTGCCTGTTTTCGGCACGGTGAAGGAAGCCATCGCCGAAACCGGTGCTGACGTTTCCATCGTTTTCGTCCCGCCGGCGTTCACCAAAGACGCCGTCGTTGAAGCCATCGACGCCGGAATCGGCCTCGTCGTCATCATCACCGAGGGCGTGCCCGTGCAGGACTCCGCAGAGTTCTGGGCGCTGGCAAAATCCCGCGTGGATGAGAACGGCAAGCAGATCACCCGCCTCATCGGGCCGAACTGCCCCGGCATCATCACCCCCGAGGAATCGCTGGTCGGCATTACCCCGGCCAACATCACGGGCAAGGGAGGTGTAGGCCTCGTCTCGAAGTCCGGCACGCTGACCTACCAGATGATGTACGAGCTGCGGGATCTCGGCTTCTCCACCGCCATCGGCATCGGCGGCGACCCGGTCATCGGCACCACCCACATCGACGCGCTCGAGGCGTTTGAAGCCGACCCCGAGACCAAGGCGATCGTCATGATCGGCGAGATCGGCGGCGACGCTGAGGAGCGCGCGGCCGAGTTCATCAAGGCCAACGTGACCAAGCCGGTTGTCGGCTACGTTGCAGGCTTCACCGCGCCCGAGGGCAAGACCATGGGCCACGCAGGCGCCATCGTGTCCGGTTCCGCCGGCACCGCACAGGCGAAGAAGGAGGCCCTCGAGGCCGCCGGCGTCAAGGTGGGGAAGACCCCGTCCGAGACAGCCCGCCTGCTGCGTGAAGTTTACGCAGCGCTCTAGGGTTCACCCCTAGCAAACCAGTACGACGGCGGCCGTTACCTTTTTAGCGAAAGGTAACGGCCGCCGTCGTTGTTGGGTTTGTTGCCGCTGCCGGTCATGAACCGGTGGTGCGGATTTCCGCTCCGGGACCGGGAAACACCAGGCCCTCCGAGCCGTTGGACCAGCGGACCAGGTACGGCGGTGCGCCGCCCTCGCCGCGGGTCTCCAGCACTTCACCCTCGCGTTCCGCGTCATCCACGTGAGCTCCGTGAACAAGGATGCGGTCGCCGACTGATGCTTTCATACGCCACCCTCCTCCAAGCGTGCCGACACCCTTAGTATCCGCCTCACCCGGTGGTGCTGTCTGCCCCTGGTACAAGGGAGTCCGGCCCCAGGGGCAGGGGAGATTCTTCCAAGAGTGGGATGACTGGCGCGGATGGTTTTCAACGATTTTCGCAACCGGAGCGGTGGAAACCGCTATGCATCGATCACCATATCGGTCCGCGCGGTGGAGCAACAGGGCAGGAACTTGCCTGCATCGATTTCCCGCGCCCGGATCCCGCCCTGGTGGTTCATCTCTATCTCTCCGGAGAGCTTGACGACCTTGCAGGAGCCGCACATGCCTTCCTTGCAGTTCGCACCGATCCTTACCCCCGCCCGCTGGGCCACCTCAAGGATGTGTTGGTCGGGGTCAACGCGTACATTGACGCCGGTGCGAATGAACGACAGAGTGAGGCTTCCCGCTCCGACCGTGTCGAAGCTCGAGGTGTCGGGGGACCCGGGTTCCGGCGCCACGTCGGAAGCGCCGGTTGTGGCTTCCGGGCCGGCTGCATCCGGGCCAATGGTTTCCAGCGGCAGCCCCGTGGCCTCCAGGGGTCCATCAGCGTCATAGCCGGGCTCGTAGAGTCCGAAGGCGGCGGGCTGGCTCTCATAGTAGTCCTCGGCGGAATCGGCGATCTCCTCGGCGATTTCCTCCGCAATGTCGACTGCGAACGCGAGCTCCGCCTGGTACTCAAGAATCGTCTGGCGGTCCCCGGAGAAGAATTCCATGTGAATGGAGGTGTCATCCACGCCCACCTTCTTGAGGAGTTCGGTGGCGGTGTTCAGGTAACCTTCGGGGCCGCAGGCATAAACCTGGCGACCGTTGGCGTCGGGAGCAACCTCCTCAAGCATGGCCGCCGTCAGCCTTCCGGTGAGCCCTTCCCACCCCTCGGGCATGCTGCGGTCGCCCAGGGAGTAGAAAACCTTGATCCGCGAGTCGACGGAGGCGATGTAGGCCAACTCCAGGTGGAAGGCAAAGCCTCCGGCCGCGGCTCCGTGGTAGAGCACCACAACATCGGCCTGCCCGGGCAGCGAGTGGATGGTCCGCACCATCGACATGATGGGGGTGATGCCTGCACCGGCGGCCAGCAGGAGAAACCGTGCCCGGCGGTCGGCGTCGGGCAGGTGGAATGCCCCGACCGGTCCAAGCATCTCAAGGACCATGCCGGGCTTGACGTTCTCGTGCACCCACGGTGAGACCTGTCCAGCGGGATCACGTTTGACCGTGATGTCGAACGTCCACGGCCGCGTGGGCGAGCTGGACAGGGAGTAGCTGCGGTCCACCGGATCCTGGTCCTCGCCGTTCACGGGAAAGGCAACGTTCACGTACTGTCCCGCACGGAACGCCAGCGGGGCACCATCGCAGCGGCGGAACACGAAGGTCCTCATGCCACCCACCTCGGGAACGATCTCGACACACTCCGCCATGAACTCCTGCGGATGCCAGGGGCCCAACGCGTGGGCGGCACGGGCAGGTCCCTCGGTGCTGCCCAGCACCCTGTTCCACGGCATCTCAAGACCGCGAATGCGCTGTGGCTCCTGGATTGCCGCCTGCGTGAGGATTTCAATCATGCCAAGTGCTCCTGCACCCGCTGCACGTACCAGTTAATGAACGCCTCCACCTGGTATTCGCTCTTCATGTACGGGCCGGGCTCATAGGCGGGGCTGCCGGCGCCCCTCTGGCACAGCTCCACGAACGCCTTGTCCTGGAGGTTCGTCTGCTTCCAGGTGTATGTGAGTTTCTCGAGATCGTAGTCGACGCCTTCCTCGGCGTCGTCGGCCACCAGCCAGGTGGTGCGCACCAGTGTCTGGTGTTCGTTGACGGGGAAGACGCCGAACGTAATGACGTGGTCGCCCTGGAAATGGAACCAGCTGTTGGGCTGCAGGTGCATCGAGCACCGGCCAAGGCGGAAGTCCCGCAAGTCACCGAGCAACTTTTTGGAGAGCCTGCGCCCATCAGGGGAGAACGATTCGCCTTCACCGTCGAGCGATTCCCGTGAGATGCGGATTCCCGCTACGCGCGTGTCAAGTTCCTCGACGACCTCGTAGGGGAGGCCATAGCGGCGGCAACGCTCTTCGAGCGAGGACTGCGCTTCCTTGTTGCGGTCCCACACTTCCTCGAGATGGGCCGGGATGAGGCCTTCTGTCAGGCCCCAGGTGGGGAAGAGGGAGCAGGCTAGCTCCGGGTGGCCGTCGCAGTGGTAGCACTCACGGTTGTTCTCCATGACGAGCTTCCAGTTGCCCTCTTCGATGATGTTCTGCTGATAGGCGATTTTCGTCTTCGACAGATCGTGGGGCGCGAGGTAAGGCTCGAAGATCTTGGACGTCTCGTCAAAATCTGCCGGCGGTTCGTCCGCAATGCAGACAAAGATCAATCCGGCTACCATGCGGCTGTGGGCACGCTTGAGACCGAAACAGCCCTTGTCGAACTTCGTCTCCCCGGGTGCCGAGGCGTGAATCAGATTGCCGTCGGGCGAGTAGGTCCAGGAATGGTAGCCGCACACCAGGTTGCCTGTGGTCCCCGCGGGCTCGGTCAGGACGCGGGCGCCGCGGTGGCGGCACACGTTGTGCAGGACGTTCACCCCGCCGTCGTCATTGTGCAGAACGATCAGGGAATACGGGCCGTAGTCGACGGTGACGTAGTCGCCCGGTTCCGGCAGTTCAGCGATGCTGGCGGCAAAAATCCAGTGCTGGCCAAAGATGGCCTGCATGTCGATGCTGAAAATCGTGGGATCGGTGTAGAAGGGGGCATCGAGTGAGTACCCCTGGCGCCTGAAGGCGAACAACTCGGAGATTTCCGCCAACTGCTCGGCAGGCAGTGATGAGGCAAGTTTTCCGCGTGAATTCAGGGGCACGTTCACTGGAGCAGACATGTATTTCCTCCCGGGAGGGGCGGGCAAGTGGGGGATTCGTGGAAACCATGGGCCGTTTAGCACAACCGGGGCGTTTGCAGAATCGTTATAGGTATGAGATTAGACACGATCCCCCTGCGATAAAAGCGCAGACTTTGGCAGGTAACGGTGCACAATTAGTGCATGATTGATTCGCGACTCATCACCCTTCGGGTGTTCGCCCGATGCGGCACCGTTGGCGCGACCGCAGAGCTCACTGGTTACTCTCCCTCCGCCGTCTCCGCCCAATTGAGAGAGCTCCAGCGCGCTCTTGGAATGCAGCTACTGACGAAGGACGGACGGGGTGTGCGGCTGACCGCCACTGGCCGTCATCTCGTGGCCGGCTCCGACAGTCTCGTTGCGGCATGGGAGAGCCTGCGCGCCGCGGCCCTGGAAGCCGGTGACCAGGTCCAATCCCACCTGGGTCTCGGCGGATTCTCCACGGCGGCCGCGCGGTTACTCGCACCGCTGGCCGCTACGCTGCGCTCAACACGCCCCTTATTGGAGGTGCAGGTGCTTGAGGCCAATCCGTCCCGCTGCTTCGACCTGTTGGTTGCGGAGCGAATCGACCTCGCGGTTATCGTCGCAATGCAGTCCGACACCCATGTGGAGGACGATCCGCGCTTCGAGCAGACCGCACTGCTTGACGATCCCCTGGATGTGATCGTGCCCTCTGACCATCGGTTAGCGTCGCGGGAAATGGTGACGCTCGAAGAGCTGGCGTCGGAACCCTGGATCACGGAGGCTGCCGGTTCCACCTACCATTCCCTCTTCACCGCGGCGTTCACGGCAGTTGGTGTGACGCCGCGCATCGCCCACGAGGCGGTTGAATGGGAAACGCAGATTGCCTTCGTTGGTGCCGGGCTCGGCGTGGGGCTCCTGCCGCGGCTGGCACCCCTGCACAGTGCCGAAAACGTCGTTCGATTGCGTATTACCGGAAAGGGCAGCCCCGCCCGCCGCATTGTCGCTGCAGTGCGCAAGGGCAGCATCACCTCGCCCCTGATTCAGGAGTCGCTCGGCATCCTCCAGGTCAACGCCAATCGGATCGTCACCGCCCGGCCCGAGGACGATCTCTGAGGCTTGATGCACACAAGCCCGCGTGGCTAGGACAAGCGCAGCAATCTTCTTCGTAGGTGTTTTTTCCGTACAGACATGCCTCGGCGGCACGGGCCGGAGAGCCGCGTGCCGCCGAAGTGAGCTGCTACCACGGCTCGCTATTCGCGGTCATTAACCGCCTGGCTACGGATGCGGGGCTCGACTGTCGGAATGCTCCCTGTCGGATTCGCTCCCAGGCAGTCTGGATCCGGGCACTTCTCGGCGCAGTCGTGCTTTGTCACGAGGTCGAACTGCACGCCACCGTGTTGTTCCACGCCGGTACGTATGGCCCGCTCTACTACGGATGTGGCCAGACGACGCCGCAAGGACAGGGGATCGCGACGCAGGTCCTTGGTGAGGGCGAAGCAGAGCAACATCATGACAATGACGAACGGTAGGGCTGCCACGATGGTGATTCGTTGCAGGCCACTCAAGGCTTCCGAAGGTTCATCGCCGCCGGCCAGCAACATGACCGCCGCCACTGCGCCGGTGAGGCAGCCCCAGAAGATGACCACTCCGCGGCGGGGTTGCTCGGCGCCGTTGGAGCTGAGCGATCCCATCACGATTGAGGCAGCGTCGGCGCCCGTGATGAAGAAGATAGCGACCAGGACCATGGCCAGCACAATAACGGCAGTGGTAGCCCAGTCAGGCATGCTCAGGTTCTTGACCAGGTCGAAGAGTGCTCCGTCGAAATTGACGGTCGGTGCCGCGTCGACCATGGTGACTAGGCCGGGGGCATTCGCCTCGTCGGCTTCCTGCTGGACGTGGAAGGCGGCGCCGCCGAAGGTGGCAAACCAGATGACGCTGACGACGCTGGGAACCAAGAGCACACCGGTAACAAATTGGCGAATGGTGCGGCCGCGGCTGATGCGGGCGATGAAAAGTCCTACGAACGGCGTCCAGGAGATCCACCAGGCCCAGTAAAAGATTGTCCAGCTGGTCATCCAGGTACGCAGGGACTCGTCACCGACCGCTTCAGTCCGGGAAGACATCTCGGCCAGGTCGCGGGCGTAGTCGCCGACCGCTGATGGGATGAGGTTGAGGATGAAAAGGGTCGGTCCGGCGATGAAGACGATCAGTGCGAGGACGACGGCGAGGACCATATTGATGTTCGAAAGCCACTGGATGCCGCGACTGATGCCAGAGACGGCCGAAGCCACGAAGCACAAGGTAAGGATGGTGACAATCACCACGAGCACGGGGGTGCCAATCTCGCCCAGCCAACCGTTGGATGTCATGCCGCTGCCAATCTGCAGAGCGCCCAGACCCAACGATGCAGCGGTGCCGAACAAGGTGGCGAAAATAGCCAGGATGTTGATGAATTTCCCGATTGGACCTTCGACCGTCCTGATGCCGAAGATCGACGTGAAGGCGACGGAGATGAGTTGCCTGCGACCCAAACGGTACGTGCCGTAGGCCATAGCGATGCCGACAACTGCATACATGGCCCAGGGGTGGAGCGTCCAGTGGAAGATCGAGGTGGCCATAGCGGTCTGGACGGCCTCGGGGGTCCGTCCGTCCACGGTGCCGGGCGGCGGAGAGATGTAATGGTAAAGCGGTTCGGCTACTCCGTAAAACATCAGCCCGATGCCCATGCCGGCGGCAAACATCATCGCGACCCATGAGACCGTACGGAATTCGGGTTTTTCACCATCTTTGCCGAGCGGGATATTGCCGAACTTGCCCAGGGCCAACCACAGGACGAAGATTACGAAGAGCGATGCCAGGAGCATGAACAGCCATCCTGTGTACTCCATGACCCAGTTGAGGGCCCCTGTGGATGTATCGGC
Organism: Arthrobacter sp. D2-10; assembly: GCF_054161285.1. Lineage (NCBI taxonomy): Bacteria > Bacillati > Actinomycetota > Actinomycetes > Micrococcales > Micrococcaceae > Arthrobacter > Arthrobacter sp. D2-10. The sequence continues at coordinate 563,329 of NZ_CP096431.1, forward strand.
CAGACTGTCGCGTCCCGCAAAGCCCCAGATAACGAAGGCAATGGCAATGACGCCTGTGATCCCGAACGTGATCTTGTCGAGAATGAGCTTATGGTTCCGACGATCCGCAACGGCTCGCTCGGTCTTGGCGTGACGTAGCTCTTCGAGAATTTCCTGGTACTCGTCGTCCGTCGAAGGCGCAGTGCCTCCTTCCTCCGGGTCAAGGGCGACGGGATTACTGTCTGCTTCGTCGGAGACAGTTATGACTGTTTTGTTCGCCTCCCCACTGTCAGGTCCTTCGTTGCGCGGAGGCCCTGCTGCTACCCCGTTGTTAGCAGGCATGTCCTCGGGCGTATGGGGTTTCAGGTCACTATCAAAAGCCATGAGCGGGTCCTTTGCTCGGTGAGGCATGGGCCTGCGGTGAAAGCAGACCCTCGGGAGACGGACCGGGCGGTAGGTTGGTGGCCTCGTCCGATTCTGTGATCATCGTGCTGCCGTCGACGTCTCGTGCCGGAACACGAAACGGTTTGATATCTTATAGATATATCAGCAAATGATATGGCAGGACTGGGGCCATGTCCAGACTTTTCCTTAATGGCAGCCATGTGTCCGAGCGTTTCGTCCGGCCGCGGACAGTGGAGTCCCCGCGGCGCCTGAAGTGATCGCCACGCGCCGTCCAGATATATCAGTCATGGGCATACCATGTACGCAAAGGGCCTTGCGTCAAGGTTCACCGTAGTGCGGGAGGAGACTTCGAGGATGGCAAACGTTGGCGAATTAGCAGTGGGGGGAGAAGATTCCTACGTGCAGACGAGGCATGACAATGAATCGTTCGCCGACTACGCCTACCGGATTCTCTGCGACGAATTGATCGTGCTCGACATCAAACCGGGAGAACCTCTCAACGATGAGGTCATCTCAAGGCGCCTGGGTGTAGGGCGGACGCCGATCCGCGAGGCGATGAAACGGCTTGAGAGCGACCACCTTGTGGTCGCTTATCCGCGCCGGGGCACATTTGCAGCGGGCGTGGATATCACTGATCTCGCCGAGATATCCGAAATCCGCCAGCTGCTGGAGCCTGCAGCAGCATCGCGGGCGGCGCGGATGGCGTCGCCGCAGCTCAGGCAGGAATTGAAGGAATTCGCGCAGGAGGTGGCGCGCCGTCTGCCGGAAATGCAGTCCCAGAAGGAGTTGATGCGGCTGGATATGCGGGTGCACCGGATGATCTACAGGGCCACGGGAAGCCGCCACCTCGAGGACGTCCTCATCCGGTACGACAACCTTGCGACGAGAATCTGGAGCCTGGTGTTGGAGAAGCTTCCGCCGGTGTCCGAGCATATCGCTCAACACATCAAACTGCTCGAATGTATCGCCGAAGGGGATTCCGAATCCGCAGTCCGACTGACAACCCAGCACGTCAGCGATTTCGAGGAGCTGATCAGGGCTGTCCTGTAACGCCCGAGGAAGGAAACAGCGTCAGCTCAGCTGGGGAAGCCGGTCCTGAGAACGCCGAGGATGGCCCTGGCTTTCGTATGGATTTCTGCAAGTTCCTCCTCGGGATGGGAGTCGGCTGTGATCGCTCCACCGATTCCCACAGAAAGCCGCTGAACGCCGGCGGCGGACTTATGAAACACGGCACTGCGGATCGTGACGGATAAATCTGCTGCGCCGTTGGGTGAGAAATAGCCGACCACACCCGAATACGGGCCGCGCGGTTCGGACTCAAGTCTGTCGAGAATATCCATGCTGCTGATCTTGGGAGCACCTGTCATGGATCCCGGCGGATACGCGGCTGCCACAACAGCCGCCCTTGAGCGTCCGGGCGCGATGGTGGCCTCGACGGTGCTGACCAATTGGTGCACTGTCGCATACGTCTCCAGTTCGCAAAGCCGTGTGACGGATACTGTTCCCGGTAGGGCATGGCGGGACAGGTCGTTTCGCATCAGGTCGACAATCATGATGTTCTCGGCCCGGTCTTTGACGGAAGTCATCAGGTCATGCTTCAGATGCCTGTCGACCGTCGGTGACGGGTCACGCCGTCGTGTTCCCTTGATGGGTTCGGCACGCACCCGACCGTCTGCGGTGATGCTGAGGAACCGCTCCGGTGAGGAGCTTGCGATGGTGACCGGTCCCAGCTGTATGTAGCTTGCGAACGGGGCAGGGCTGGCCCGGCGGAGCTTCCGGTAGAACTCCCATGGATCGAGACTTCCGTGGGTGTCGCTGGATAACTGCGTCGTAAGGCAGACCTCGTAGGAGTTCCCCTGCCTGATCTCATCCTGGGATGCAGCGATCTTCTGAAGGTATGACTCGCCGGAATCAGCCGCGCTGAACTGCACGGTAGGCAAGCCGCTAGTGAGGGGCGCCGGGACGTGAGGCAGGCGTCGGATACGCCGGGCAGCATCTTCACACCACCGCTGGCCTTCCCGCCCGCTTTCCGTCAGCAGGTATATGCGTCGTGTCCGATGGTCAAAAACCACAGCACGGCTGCACCGAATCAGGGAAGCATCCGGCAGCGATGACTGCACGGTGTTGCCGCCACATTCGCGTTTGAGTTCATAACCGAGATACCCGAGCCAGCCAAGGGCGAACCCCAGCCCGGGGGGAAGCTCGGGAGTCCGGGCCGCCCTAGTGCGGCCCCATATTCTGTCCAGCCAGGCAAAGAAGGGGCCGCGCACCCGGGTGACGATGAGATTCGACTCCACAGTGGTCACGCCGTTTTCATGGTGTGCCCGCATCCCGTGCCGGCCGGAATCGTCAGCCATGATGCTGAACCGGTTTCGTCCTTCCACCGCATCCGCCGCCGCACGGTTCGAGCTGTCCAGCCAGACCCGGTGACCGGACTGCCCGTACAACTCCTGGAAGACAGCTTCCGGGTCCGGGTAGTCCAGCAGCTCCACATGCTGGAGGCCGGGTGCGGGTAGGGGCGTCCCCAGACCGCCGATCGCATCCAGGGTGGGCAGTGAGGCCATGGCTTCGGCGGTTCGCAGCGGCGCATCCGGGTGCAGAGGATCCACGACCGTGATGTCAGCATCTGCACCAACATCAACCGGTGCGGCTCTGTCAGTTCCGAGGAGTATCTGCAGCGCCGGGCGCCGGCCTTCAACGGGGGCCGGGGACTCAAAGACAATGTCCGGGCACTCACCCAACGCGTGCACCCCGGTGTGGTTCTCAAGCGTCCGCACCCTGTAGGAGTAATCCAGCGCCTTCCTCAGGGCGGTAACAAACGCCTGCCCTTCGGGCGTATCCGCCCCGTGGACGGAGACGACGACGGGTTCAACCGGATCACAGTTGTGCCCGCTGTGGATCACCCGACAGCTTCCCGGACCAGAGCGGTTGACTGCTCCCGCGCGGCTTCGATGGTGTGCAGGAGAAGCAGGGAGGTAGTGACTGAACCGACGCCACCTGGAACCGGGGTCAGAGCCGCGGCAGTATCGCGCACGCTGGCATCATCGACGTCCCCCACGAGAGAGCCGTCGGCAAGCACATTTGTGCCGACGTCGATCACTACCGCATCGTTGGAGATGTGGCTGCCGGTCAGCAGGCCGGCACGGCCTGCCGCGACAACCACGACGTCGGCCGACCTTGTGTATTTCTCCAGCGGCCCCGACCGGGAATGGCAGACCGTGACCGCAGCATCGCGGTGCAGCAACAGCAGCGACAGCGGCTTTCCAACCACCGCGGAACGCCCGACGACGACGACGTTCCGTCCCGCGACGGGGATGTCGAAGTGGTCAAGAAGCTCCACCACTGCGCGCGCTGTCGCGGGAGCGAACGAACGATGGCCCACAGCCAGACGCCCAAGGCTCAGGGGATTCGCTCCGTCGATGTCCTTCTCGGGGGCAATATGGCCAACCAGTTCCTCGGTCCGGACGCCGGCAGGCAGAGGTGTCTGGAGGATGATGCCGTGTACCGACGCTGTTGCGCTGAGGTCCCTCAATACGGAGGCGACAACGGGCCCGGTGGCATCACGACCGAGGTCCACGATCCGGCAGTTGATTCCCGCACTTTCCGCGGCCCTTTTGATGGACCGCACGTACCAGTGCGTGGAACTGTCGTCGGTGGCCACCACTACCCCCAGCGTGGGGCGCACCCCGTCAGCCTCAAGCTTCCTCGCTTGTTCCTCAGCCTCCTGCCGGATCAGCCCCGCGAGTGCTTTGCCGGTGAGAAGTGCGGCGCTCAACTGAGGATCCTTCCGCGTACGCGCTCCACGAGGGAGTCGGCCGCCAGGATGACTTTCTCCTCGAGCCCGTCAGTCTGCTCAGCCAACTGAGAACGGGTAGCGGGATCTTTGACTGCCACCACATTGATGTCTATGTTGACGCGTGCGGTGGTTGCGGCCGCGCGGGCCGCATCTGCGGCTGCGGCAATGTCGCTGATAACACTGGCATTAGCCACTTCAAACAGCTCGGATCCGAGATCCACGATGGCACCGGCAAGCCCGACGAGCTGCGCGGGGACTTCAGCGGCCGAGATGAGAGCCTCCTGGATGCGCGCCGTCCGTGCCGCTTTGAGCTCGTCCGTCCCGGAAGGAAGTCTGTATGAATCGATGACGCCCTGGAACGCTTGTTGATCCGCGTCCGATAGGCGCAGCGCCTGCGCCACCAGCTCATCAGCGGCACTGATGATTCTGTTCACGAGTTCGGCATGCTGTTCGTATTTTCCGCCGGTGGTGTATCTGGCGACCATTGCAACCAGAGCCGCCGCCTGGGCGGCATGAAGGGCCGCGGCGGCCCCGCCCCCGGGTGTGGGTTCGCGTGAGGCAAGCCGGGTGAGGTAGTCGTCGATTGTTTCTGAGCTGATCATGTGTCTTCCTGGGCTAAAGCTCGAGTCGGCTCGGCTGGATTGAAGGTGCCGGGGAACAACGGCGGCCCGGCCCCTGGTTGCAGGGGATGGGGCCGGGCCGCCTGCACTGGTGGACCGCGGTTACTAGCCGCGGAGCCTGGTCATGGTGGGGTCGTAGAGCGGATCAGCTGTGACCGTTGCCTGGATACGGCGCCCAAAGTACTCGATTTCAACCGAATCGCCGATGGAAACAGCGGCCGGAAGGTACGCGTAGGCGATTGGCCTGGCAACGGTGTAGCCGTACGCAGCACTGGTGACGTAGCCGACCGCCTGCTCCTTGTAGAAGACAGGTTCCTTGCCCAACACGATGCTGCGTCCGTCGTCGACCGTCAGGCAGCGCAGACGGCGGGCGGAATTCTCCTCTGTCCGGCCCTCGAGGGCGGCCTTTCCGACGAAGCTCTCCTTGGCCATCTTCACTGCGAAACCGACGCCTGCTTCGAAGGGATCGTGCTCCGTGGTCATGTCAGTGCCCCACGAGCGGTAGCCTTTTTCGAGACGGAGCGAGCTGAACGCTGCGCGGCCTGCTGCGATGACACCGAACGGCTGACCGGCCTTCCAGAGGGCATCCCAGAGACGCTGCCCGTTGTCAGCGGTGGTGTAGAGCTCCCAACCCAGCTCGCCGACGTAGGACAAGCGCATCGCGGTGACTGAGACGCCGCCGATGACTACCTTCTTGGCGCGGAAGTATCGAAGGCCGTCATTGCTGAAGTCATCACTGCTGACAGTGCCGATGAGGTCACGGGCGAGGGGTCCCCACAGGCCGATGCAGCAGGTGCCGCCGGTCGTATCCCGAACCTGGACCCAGTCGTCGGCGGTGCCGGATTGGGTCTGGTGACGGGCGGCGCGCTCGAAGTAGGCGGTGTCGATATTGCCGTTCGCGCCGAGCTGGAAGGTGTCTTCGCTCAGTCGCGCCACCGTGATGTCGCTTCGAATGCCGCCGGCGTGATCGAGCAGCAGGGTGTAGGTCACTGCGCCGGGCTTCTTGTTCAAATCCGCGGTGGTGAGTTCCTGGAGGAGTTTCAGGGCCCCCGGCCCGGAGACTTCGAGGCGCTTGAGCGGGGTCATGTCGTACATGGCTACCGCCGTGCGGGTCTTCCACGCCTCGGCGGCGGCGATGGGTGAGCTGAACATCCCGGACCAGGCGTCTCGAGCCGGCGGCTGCCATTCGGCCGGCATTTCCTTCAGCAGGTCCGCGTTGGACTCGAACCAGTAGGGGCGTTCCCATCCGCCGCCCTCAAGGAAGTACCCACCGAGCTGCTTGTGGCGTGCGTGGAAGGGGCTCACGCGGAGATTGCGGGGGGAAAGCTTGGGCTGGAGCGGGTGGAGGACGTCGTAGATTTCCACGAAGTTCTGCTGCGACGTTTCGCTGACGTATTCGGGGGTCAGCTGGACTTCTTCGAAGCGGTGGATGTCGCAATCGCCCAGGTCAATTTCCGACTTCCCGGTGGTCAGGAGCTCGGCGACAGCGCGGGCGATACCAGCGGAATGGGTCACCCACACTGCTTCAGCCACGAAGAATCCGTCCAGCTCCTTGGATTCACCCACCAGGGAGCCACCGTCGGGGGTGAAGGAGAATATCCCGTTGAAGCCGTCTTCGATGTCGCTTTCCCGCAGTGAGGGAAGCAGTTGCTTGGTGGCCTCCCACGCAGGGAGGAAGTCCTCCAGAGTGAAATCCAGCCGTGACGGCATGTTGTGTTCGGTGATCGTGGCGGGCTCATAGTTGCCGAGCTCGTCGAGGTCCACGGGCATGGGGCGATGGGCATAGGAACCGATGCCGTAGCGGTCGCCGTGCTCGCGGTAGTAGAGGTCCTGGTCCTGGTGGCGCAGGATGGGCAGGGAAGCGCCGTTGGGCGATGCGTTTCTGCCCTGCTGCGCCGGCACGGGAGTGGTCTTCACGTACTGGTGGGCCAGTGGGAGCAGGGGGACAGACATGCCGATCATCTCTCCGATCTTGGCGCCCCAGAAACCGGCGCAGGAGACAACGATGTCGGCGGGGATGACGCCGTCGGACGTCTCGACGCCGGTGACCCGGCGGTTTGACTGTTCAATCCCGGTGACTGCGGTGTTACCGAGGTATTTGACTCCCGCGGCCTCCGTCCGCTTGATCAGCAGTTGCACGGCGCGGGCAGCGCTGGCCAGACCGTCAGTCGGGACGTGAAGCCCGCCGAGGATGCCTTCCTCATTGAGGAGGGGGTAGAGCTCCTTGCACTCTTCACGGGTGAGGATCTTGCCTTCGATGCCCCAGGACGCTGCATATCCCAGCTTGCGCTTCAGGTCAGCGAGGCGCGTTTCTGTGGTGGCAACTTCAAGGCCGCCCACCTGGTTGAAGCAGCTCACGCCGTCCTCGGTGAGGGACAAAAGCTTCTCCACCGTGTATTTGGCGAAGAGCGCCATGGTCTTTGAGGGGTTCGTCTGGAAGACAAGCCCTGGGGCATGGGACGTTGAACCCCCCGGCATGTTCAGCGGCCCCTGGTCTAGGACTGTGATGTTGTTCCACCCCCGTGAGACCAGTTCGTCGGCGAGGTTGGTGCCAACGATTCCGGCTCCGATGATGACAATGCGCGGCGTCGATGCCATGTGCTTTCTCCTGCTGATTTTCGTCTTTGGACTCTGCTGCTTCAGTTGGCGTGCTTACCGGAACACGACGGTGCTGGTCTGATCCAGCAGCACGCGGTGTTCACAGTGCCAGCGGACGGCGCGTGAGAGTGCGAGGGCTTCTGCGTCCCGGCCCACCGTCGAAAGGGTGGTGGGTCCGTAGGTGTGATCCACTCGGATAACTTCCTGCTCAATGATCGGTCCCTCATCCAGATCCGCCGTCACATAGTGCGCAGTGGCCCCTACGAGCTTTACACCGCGGTCGTAGGCCTGGTGGTAAGGCCGTGCGCCCTTGAAGCCCGGCAGGAACGAGTGGTGAATGTTGATGGCGCGGCCTTCCAGTGCCCGGCACAGGCCGTCGGAGAGCACCTGCATGTACCGGGCGAGCACCACGAGATCGATATCATGCTCGTCCACCAGTTCCAGCAGTCTCGCTTCGGCGTCTGCCTTTGTCTCCGGAGTCACCGGGAGGTAGATGAAGGGAAGGCCTGCTGCATCGGCCATGGCACGGTGAGTCTCATGGTTTGATACCACCAGGGCGATATCGCCGCCGAGGCTGCCGCCGCGCCAGCGGAAGATCAGGTCGTTCAGGCAGTGCCCGAACTTGGAAACCATGACCAGGATGCGTTGCTTGGTTTCGTCGTGAAAGCTGAACTTCATCTCGAAGCGATCTGCGATCGCGCTGAACTCCTCATTGAGCCTTTCGGGCGTGTACTCGGGGGAACCCGAGAAGGCTGTACGCAGATGCAGTGTCTGACGAAGTCCGTCGTCGAACTGCTGGTGTTCGTCGATGTTGAACCCGCGCTCGAAGAGGAACGTGGTGACCGCCTGGACGATGCCTGCGCGCTCGACGCACGACAGTGTGAGAACAAACTTCCTCGTCTGTTCCTGCGGGCGGGCCTCTGGCTCGGGAAGGATGCTGGTGGATGAATCGGATGCCATGAGGGTCATGTCTTCTCCTCTAGATATATTCCTAAAATACATACTGATATATTAGGGCTGGCAATCAGCGTATACTGGTTGGAGGGGCGGGGTCAATAGCTTCGCATTTTGGAGAAGAGGGGTTGGCGTTATGGTTCTTGAGGCTCTTGCGGTCGACGATGAGACGCCCAGAAAATCATTGGCAGACGTGGCATACGAGAACATCAGGGACCGGCTGTTGACCTTGAAGATCAGGCCCGGCGATCTCCTCAATGACGACCTGCTCGCCAGGGATCTTGGAGTGGGCCGGACGCCGGTGCGTGAAGCGCTGAAGCGGCTGGAGCTGGACCGCCTGGTTGTTTCCTACCCCCGGAGGGGAACTTTCGCCACTCGGGTGGAGGTTACCGACCTTGCGTACATTTCGGAGATTCGTACCCAACTCGAGCCCCTCGCCGCCTCCCGGGCGGCGCGGATAGCAACGGACGCGGCGAGGGAGCGGTTGCGGTCAGTTATGCATGCTCTTGAGACGTTCGATATCGCGTCGGCGTCTGCCGTCGAAACCCTGCAGCTGGATGCGCAGGTGCACCAGGGTATCTATGCAGCCGCTGCCAATCCCCATCTCGAAGACGTCCTGATCCGCTACGACAATCTTGCAACCCGTATCTGGTGCATGGTCCTGGACCGGCTTCCCGACCTTTCCCAGCACGTGCATGAGCATGTGGATCTGCTGCGTGCCGTCGTCGACGGTGATGAAGCAAAAGCTGCTGAACTGGCGAGGGCTCACGTCATCGGTTTCGAACATGCGATTCGCGAGGCTCTCTTCGCCGCCTAAGCCGGTTGGGTGAGGGGAATCACCTGAGGTGTTGACTCTCGCTGCTGCCGGTAGCATACTTGAGCCAAATAACTAATATATCAAGCGGATATTAGATACGGCTTAGGAGAAATGATGGTCGACGTTCTGACTCGCTCGCTCGCAGAGACGGATCCTCGGGTCCACGCCGCTGTGCAGCAGGAACTGCTGCGCCAGCAGGGCACCCTGGAGATGATCGCCTCCGAAAACTTTGCGCCGACTGCGGTCATGGAGGCGCAGGGATCGGTCCTGACCAACAAGTACGCAGAGGGCTACCCAGGCAAGCGTTACTACGGCGGCTGCGAACACGTTGACGTGATCGAGCAGTTGGCCATCGACCGTCTGAAATCATTGTTCGGCTCTGAATTCGCCAATGTGCAACCCCACTCAGGTGCCCAGGCCAACGCAGCGGCAATGTTCGCCCTCATTCAGCCCGGAGACACCATCCTCGGGCTGAACCTCGCGCACGGCGGGCACCTCACCCATGGCATGCGCATCAACTTCTCCGGCAAGCTCTACAAGGTTGTTCCGTACGGCGTCGGCGAAGAGGACATGCTGATCGACATGGCGGAGGTGGAACGCCTGGCCATTGAACACAAGCCGCAGCTGATTGTGGCCGGCTGGTCCGCATACTCCCGGCAGTTGGATTTCGCTGAGTTCCGTCGCATCGCCGACCTGGTCGGTGCTTACCTGATGGTGGACATGGCGCACTTCGCCGGACTGGTGGCAGCTGGCCTGCACCCCAGCCCCGTCCCGCATGCACACATTGTCACGAGCACCACGCACAAGACACTCGGCGGCCCGCGTGGGGGAGTGATCCTCACCAATGACGCCGCCATTGCCAAGAAGGTGAACTCCGCAGTCTTCCCCGGCCAGCAGGGCGGCCCCCTGGAACATGTCATCGCCGGAAAGGCTGTCGCATTCAAGCTGGCAGCGGAGCCCGAATTCAGGGAACGCCAGGAGCGCACCCTGGAAGGTGCCCGGATCATCGCCCAGCGGCTTCTCGCTGATGACGTCGCCGAGTCCGGTGCCACCGTCGTCAGCGGCGGCACCGACGTCCACCTGATCCTGGTGGACCTGCGCAACTCCGAGCTGGACGGGCAACAGGGCGAAGACCGCCTGCACCGGATCGGCATCACGGTCAACCGCAACGCCGTGCCCTTCGACCCGCGTCCGCCGATGGTGTCTTCCGGTCTTCGCATCGGAACGCCGGCACTCGCCACGCGTGGGTTCGGAGAGGCGGAATTCACCGAGGTCGCTGACATTATCGCCGCAGCACTCAAGCGCGAGTTCAACGACGAGACTGTGGCGGAACTCCGGCAGCGGGTTGAAATCCTGGCCGGCAAGTTCCCGCTCTACCCCAACCTTTCCTCCGACGCGACCGAGGTGGCATGATGGCCGATCTGCTTCCGGAGCACCCGGATTTCCTTTGGCACAACCCCGAGCCCAAGTCCTCCTATGATGCGGTCATCGTCGGCGGCGGCGGGCACGGTCTTGCCACGGCCTACTACCTGGCCAAGAACCATGGAATGACCAACATCGCCATCCTGGAAAAGGGTTGGCTGGCTGGTGGCAACATGGCCCGCAATACCACGATCATCCGATCCAATTACCTGTGGGACGAGAGCGCAGCCATCTACGAGCAGGCCCTCAAGCTGTGGGAAATCCTGCCGGAAGAGCTCGAGTACGACTTCCTCTTCAGCCAGCGAGGGGTCATGAACCTCGCCCACACCCTGGGTGATGTGCGGGAGAGCGTCCGGCGCGTGGGAGCGAACAAGCTCAACGGTGTGGACGCCGAATGGCTTGACCCCCAGCAGGTCAAGGAACTCTGCCCCATCCTGAACATCAATGACAACATCCGTTACCCCGTCATGGGCGCCACCTACCAGCCGCGGGCAGGCATCGCCAAGCACGATCATGTCGCATGGGCGTTCGCGCGCAAGTGCGACGAACTGGGCGTGGACATCATCCAGAACTGCGAAGTCACCGGCTTCGTCAAGGACGGCAACCGGGTGGTTGGCGTCAAAACCAACCGGGGCACCATCAATACAGGGAAAGTGGGCCTGTGCGCCGCGGGACACAGCTCTGTCCTGGCCGAGATGGCCGGCTTCCGTCTCCCCATCCAATCCCACCCGCTCCAGGCGCTCGTCTCTGAGCTGCACGAGCCGGTCCACCCCACGGTGGTCATGTCCAATCACGTGCACGTCTACGTTTCGCAGGCGCACAAGGGCGAACTGGTGATGGGTGCCGGTGTGGACTCCTACAACGGTTACGGCCAGCGGGGCTCGTTCCATGTGATCGAGCACCAGATGGCAGCCGCGGTTGAGCTCTTCCCGATCTTTGCCCGTGCCCACGTTCTGCGGACCTGGGGTGGCATCGTGGATACCACCCTGGACGCGTCCCCCATCGTGGGCAACACCCCGGTGGAGAACATGTTCGTGAACTGCGGCTGGGGCACCGGCGGGTTCAAGGGAACACCGGCTGCGGGTCTCACCTTCGCCCACAACATCGCTACGGGCGCTCCGCACAGGCTGAACAAGCCGTTTGCGCTGGAACGCTTCGAAACCGGTGCGCTGATCGACGAACACGGCGCTGCTGCCGTCGCCCACTAGCCGCCAGCGACCGACGCTCTCCAGAAAGAAGACGCACATGCTGCTCATCTCCTGCCCCAATTGCGGCTCGCGTGACGAGACCGAGTTCCACTACGGTGGCCAGGCCCACGTTGCCTACCCGGAAAACCCCCATGAGCTGACCGACCGTGAGTGGGCCGAGTTCCTGTTCTACCGGGACAACACCAAGGGCTCCTTCGCCGAGCGCTGGTTGCACAGCACGGGCTGCCGTCAGTGGTTCAACATGCTCCGTGACACGCTGACTTACGACATCCAGGCGGTGTACCCGATGGGTACGCCCCGGCCCGATGCTGCCGGGCAGCGGACTGCCGATACCGGCACTGCCAGCACCGCCGCTGACAGCACAACCACCGGAAGCGCAGCTCCGGACATTTCCGGCACGAGCACCTCCGCCACCAGCATCTCCAGCACCACAGCCCCGGAAGGAGCAACCAAGTGACTTCCCAAAACGCACGCCTCGCAGCCGGCGGACGCATCGACCGAACCATCTCCTGGCGTTTCACCGTGGACGGTGAGGAATTCACGGGTCATCCCGGCGACACCCTGGCCTCGGCCCTGATCGCCAACGGCCGGATCGCCGTTGGCAACTCGCTCTACGAGAGCCGCGCCCGCGGCATCATGTCCGCCGGCGTCGAGGAATCCAACGCCATGGTCAAGGTGGAGCCGCGCTTCCCGGGCCACGTGGCCGAGTCAATGCTTCCCGCCACCACCGTCACTCTGGTGGATGGGCTGAAGGCAGAGCTCCTCAACGGCCTGGGCAAGCTTGACCCGGAGGAGGACCATGCCGAGTACGACAAGAAGTACGTCCACACTGATGTCCTGGTTATCGGCGGCGGCCCCGCAGGCCTGGCCGCGGCCCGGGAAGCCGTGCGGACCGGTGCCCGTGTCATGCTGCTGGACGACCAGCCTGAGCTGGGAGGCTCGCTCCTGTCCGGCTCCACAGCACCGGACCTGGCCGAGACCATCGAGGGCAAGCCGGCCCTGGAGTGGGTGGCGGACGTGGAAGCCGAACTCGTTTCCGGCTCCGAGTCCACCGTCCTGAACCGCACCACGGCCTTCGGCGCCTACGACGCCAACTATGTCATCGCCGTCCAGAACCGTACCGACCACCTGTCCTCGCCCGCGCCGTCGGGAGTCTCCCGCCAGCGTATCTGGCACATCCGTGCGAGCCAGGTTGTACTGGCCCCCGGCGCCCACGAACGTCCGTTGGTGTTCGAGAACAACGACCGGCCCGCCATCATGCTCGCCTCCGCCGTCCGCAGCTACCTGAACCGCTACGCCGTGGCCGCCGGGCAGCGCGTGGTCATCAGCACCACCAATGACAGCGCCTACGCCCTTGCCGCTGACCTCCGCAGCGCCGGCGTGAACGTCTCCGTCGTCGTGGATGCCCGTCCCCAGCTCAGCGAGGTGGCAGCGGCCGCCGTCGAAGCGGGCACACGGGTGCTGACCGGCAGCGCAGTGGCGAACACCTCTGCCGACAACAGCGGCCGCCTGAACGGTGTGACCGTCCGCGCCATTAACGACGACGGCGAGCTCACCTCCGGCACTGAACAGGTCGCCTGCGATCTGCTCGCTGTTTCCGGCGGCTGGAGCCCGCTGGTGCACCTGCACTCCCAGCGGCAGGGAAAGCTGCGCTGGGACGACGAGCTGGCCGCCTTTGTGCCGAGCACCGTGGTACCCAATCAGCAGATCGTCGGCTCCGGACGCGGTTCCTTCGGCACCGCAGACTGCCTGGCCGAGGGAATCACCGCCGGCGCGTCGGCTGCCATCGCAGCCGGGTTCGCGTCCGCCGTCGTGCCGTCACCGCTGGCGGAGCCGAAGGCGTCCGCCCCGACCCGGCAGTTGTGGCTGGTCCCCGGTGAGACGGGAACTCCGGATGACTGGCACCAACATTTCGTGGATTTCCAGCGCGACCAGTCAGTTGCTGACGTGCTGCGCTCGACCGGAGCCGGCATGCGCTCGGTGGAGCACATCAAGCGTTACACCTCCATCAGCACCGCCAATGACCAGGGCAAGACTTCCGGTGTCAACGCAATCGGCGTCATCGCGGCCGCGCTGCGTACCGCCGGTGAGGCCTCCCGTGGCATCGGCGACATTGGCACCACCACCTACCGCGCACCGTTCACTCCGGTGGCGTTCGCGGCATTGGCCGGACGCCAGCGCGGGGAGCTGTTCGACCCCGCCCGCAAGACGTCCATTCACCCCTGGCACGTCGCGAAGGGCGCCCTGTTCGAGGACGTGGGGCAGTGGAAGCGGCCCTGGTACTACCCGCAGGACGGGGAGGACATGGACGCGGCCGTGTTGCGTGAGTGCGCGGCCGTCCGTGAGTCTGTGGGCTTCATGGACGCCACGACCCTGGGCAAGATCGAGATCCGGGGCAAGGACGCCGGTGAGTTCCTGAACCGGATCTACACCAACGCGTTCAAAAAGCTCGCCCCGGGCTCGGCCCGTTACGGTGTCATGTGCCTGGCGGACGGCATGATCTTCGACGACGGCGTGACGCTGCGCCTGGACGAGGAGACCTACTTCATGACCACCACCACCGGCGGCGCCGCGAAGGTGCTGGATTGGCTGGAGGAATGGCTGCAGACCGAGTGGCCTGAGCTGGATGTGCACTGCACTTCGGTGACCGAACAGTGGAGCACGATTGCCGTCGTCGGGCCCAAATCCCGCGCGGTCCTTGCCAAGGTGGCGCCGGAGTTGGCCGCCGACGGGGGACTGGAAGCCGAAGCGTTCCCGTTCATGACCTTCCGTGAAACGACGCTCGCCTCCGGCGTGCGCGCCCGGGTCTGCCGGATTTCGTTCTCCGGTGAACTCGCCTACGAGATCAACGTGCCGGCCTGGTACGGGCTCAACACGTGGGAAGCGGTCGCAGCCGCCGGTGCTGAATTCAACATCACTCCCTACGGCACCGAAACCATGCACGTGCTCCGCGCCGAGAAGGGCTACCCCATCGTGGGTCAGGACACGGACGGAACCGTCACCCCCCAGGATGCCGGGATGGAATGGGTCGTCTCCAAGGCCAAGGACTTCATCGGTAAGCGCTCCTACTCCCGGGCCGATGCCCGGCGCGAGGACCGCAAGCACCTGGTCAGCGTTCTACCCGTGGACGGGACGCTGCGGCTGCCGGAAGGAACCCAGCTCGTGGAAAAGGGCCGCTCCACCAACCCCGCCTACGGGCCGGTCCCGATGGAGGGCTTCGTCACCTCCAGCTATCACAGCGCGGCCCTGGGCAGGTCGTTCGGCCTGGCACTGATCAGAAACGGCCGTAACCGCATCGGCGAAACCCTGGTGGCGGCCGCCGGCGACCAACTCGTGGACGTCGTCGTCGCCGAAACCGTGCTATTTGACCCCGAAGGGACCCGCAAAGATGGCTGAAACAGCAGCACCCGCAACCTCCTACGAGAAGAATCTCTCCCTCCGTGTCAGCCCAGCCGCCCAGCTCCGGGCAGACTTTGAAACCGGGTCTGTCCGCGGCGTGGTGGAGCTGTCCGAAGTGGTCTTCCTGACCATGGTCGGCCTCCGAATCAATCGTACGAGCGACGCCGGAGAGCGCATCGTCTCCATCACCGGCGGGCTGCCCGCAGCGTGTGGTGACGTCAGCGATCACGGGGACACGTCGGTGCTGTGGCTCGGGCCTGAAGAGTTCCTGGTAGTGGCACCACGCGAAGCGCACGAGTCCCTAGGCGGAGACCTCATCCAGGCTCTCCGGGAAGCACTCGGTGACGGGGCCGGCCAGGTGGTGGATCTCTCCGCCAACCGCACCACCTTTGAACTGAGGGGACCGCGGGCGCGGGCTGTACTTGAGAAGGGATGCTCCCTGGACCTGCACCCGCGCGTGCTGAAGGCCGGCACCGCCCTGTCGACGGAGATCGGCAACATTCCGGTGGTGCTGTGGAAGACCGGTGACGAAAGCTACCGGCTTTTCCCCCGCGCGTCGTTCGCTGATTTCCTGGGTCACTGGCTTCTGGACGCGATGCGGGAGTACGCCTCGCCTGAGGTTCCCTGAATGGCCCTCAGCGTCCTGGACCTGTTCTCCGTGGGCATCGGGCCGTCGTCGTCACACACGGTGGGCCCGATGCGGGCAGCGAAGCTGTTTGCCGACGGCCTCAAGGGAGACGGACACCTGAGCTCCACCAGGCGGGTCCAGGCCGAGCTGTTCGGCTCCCTCGGTGCGACCGGAAGGGGTCACGGCTCGGACAAGGCCGTGGTCCTGGGCTTCAAGGGGCTGGAGCCTGAAACCGTGGATACCTCCACCGCGGATGACCAGGTGGCCGCCGCTGCCCTGGACGCAGAGCTGTGGGTGGGCGGCGACCACCGGGTGGACTTCAACTGGGACGAGGACGTGGTGCTGCACCGGCGCAAATCCCTCCCCGCACATCCCAACGGCATGACCTTCCGCGCTTTGGACCATGCCGGATCTGTGCTGAGTGAACGAAGCTTCTATTCAATCGGAGGCGGATTTGTTGTTGACGGGGACGCCGACGCCGGTGACAAGGTAGTTGCCGACGCGACTGTCCTGCCGTACCCCTTCAACACCGCGGACGAGCTCCTGGCGATTTGCAGCCGTGAAGGCATGTCCATCTCCGACGTGATGCTCGCCAACGAGTTGGTGTGGCGGACCGAAGCGGAGCTGCGGGAAAAGCTGCTGGGACTGTGGGCGGTCATGCGCGAATGCGTTGACAACGGCTGCACCGCGGACGGGATACTTCCGGGCGGGCTCAGCGTTCGACGGCGGGCGCCGTCGTTATTCCAGACCCTGACGGCGGACACCGGGGTGACCGACCCGCTGCGCGCGATGGAATGGGTGAACCTGTTCGCGCTGGCCGTGAATGAGGAGAACGCTGCCGGCGGGCGGATAGTCACCGCACCGACCAATGGCGCAGCAGGCATCGTTCCTGCAGTGTTGCACTATTACGTGAAGTTCGTCCCCGGCGCCAACGACGACGGCGTGGTCCGCTTCCTGCTTGCCGCAGCCGCCGTCGGAATCCTGTTCAAAATCAATGCCTCCATCTCAGGAGCGGAAGTCGGCTGCCAGGGTGAGGTGGGCTCGGCCTGCTCCATGGCCGCCGCCGGGCTCTGCGAAGTGCTGGGCGGGACACCTGCCCAGGTGGAAAATGCCGCTGAAGTGGGTATCGAACACAACCTCGGCCTGACCTGTGACCCGGTGGGCGGGCTGGTGCAGATCCCCTGCATCGAGCGCAACGCCATCGCCAGCGTGAAGGCCATCAACGCTGCCCGCCTTGCCCTGCACGGCGACGGCAGCCACAAGGTGTCGCTCGACAAAGCCATCAAAACGATGCGCGACACTGGAGCGGATATGAAGAGCAAGTACAAGGAAACTTCCCGCGGAGGCCTGGCGGTGAACGTCATCGAGTGCTGAGCGCCTGACAGCTTCCATCGCCTGAGCACCATTTATTACCTGAACTTTGATCGCCAACTCGATGAGGAGTGGAACGGCATGCAGCAACTCGCGCACCGGCTCGAACGTCTGGGCACCGAGACCGCCTTCAGCGTCGCACAGGCCGCAGCCGCCTGGAAGGCGAAGGGAAACCTCGTGTACCCCTTCCATCTGGGCGACATCAACATCCCGACTGCCCCGCATATCGTCGAGGCGATGAACCGGGCGATCGCAGACGGGTACACGGGCTACTGCCCGGGCCCCGGCATCCCGCCGTTGCGTGAGGCTCTCGCCGACGATATCGGGTCCCGGAGAGGTGTTAAGTTCAAGCCCGACAACGTCGTTGTGATGACGGGCGGCAAGCCGGTCATCACCAAGTTCCTGCAGGCGGTCATGAACCCTGGCCAGGAAGTGCTCTATCCCAACCCGGGCTTCCCGATCTACGAATCGCAGATCGAGTACCTGGGCGGTACGGCGGTTCCGTACCGCTATGTGCCCACGAGTCAGGGCTTCGCGATTGACCTCGACCAGGTACGGGCATCCATCACCCCGAACACGGTAGCGATCATCTACAATGACCTGCAGAACCCCATCTCGGCGGAGTCGACGGAGGCCGAGCGGGAGGCTATCGCGCAGCTCGCACAGGAGCACGACCTCTGGGTGCTCTCCGACGAGGCGTACTTCGAGACACGCTATGAGGGTGTCTCGACCTCGATCGCGTCACTTCCCGGCATGGCCGAGCGCACGGTGATCCTTTATACGTTCAGCAAGAAGTTCGCCATGACCGGATCCCGCCTCGGTTGCGCCGTCGCCCCGGTCGAGATCGCCAAAGTCCTCAGCACGCTCAACACCAACGATGAGTCATGCACAACGCATTACGTGCAGTGGGCCGGCATCGAAGCGCTCCGTGGCACCCAGCAACCCGTCCAGCAAATGCTCGATATTCTCCGCGAGCGGCGGGATGCCGCCTGCGAACTCGTGAACGACATCTCCGGGATGTACGTAGCAGTGCCGCAGTCGACGTTCTACCTCTTCCCCGACGTCACCGAGGTCATGGAGCGCCTGGGGTACGCGGCAGTCGGTGATTTCGCCTCCGCAGCGCTGCATGAGACCGGCGTTTCCTTCTGTACGCGGGAACACTTCGGGCGCCGTCAGCCCGGCGAGGAGCGGCAGTACATCCGGCTTGCATACTCGGGCATCGACGTCGCCGATATCCGCGACGGACTTGGCCGCCTGCGCAAGTGGATCGAGACGGCATGAGCCGGGTCGTCGTCACGGGGCGGGTCCCCGAAGCCGCTATTGAAAAGCTTCGCGCCGAGCATGAGGTCGATGCGTGGGAGGGCTCGGAGTCGATCGGCCGTGAGGAGCTCCTGCGCCGGGTAGCCGGGGCGGATGCCGTGGTGAGCCTGCTCACCGAGCGCATCGATGCCGAGCTGCTCGACGCCGCCGGACCGCAGCTTAGAATGGTCGCGAACGTCGCAGTCGGCTATGACAACATCGACGTGCCTGCCTGTTCCCAGCGGGGCATCGTGGCCACCAACACTCCCGGGGTTCTCACGGACGCCACAGCCGACATCGCGTTTGGGCTGATCCTCATGGCGACCCGCAGGCTCGGCGAGGGGGAACGGATCATCCGCTCGGGTCAGGCCTGGAAGTGGGGCATGTTCTTCCTGCTCGGGAGCAGTCTGCAGGGCAAGACCCTCGGCGTCGTCGGTATGGGCGGCATCGGGCAGGCGACCGCTCGCCGGGCCAGAGCCTTCGGCATGGAAATCGTCTACCAGTCGCGCAGCGAGATCGATCCCCGGGTAGCCGCTGAACTGGGCGCCCGGCGGGTAGAGCTCGACGAGTTGCTGGCCATTTCTGACGTCGTCTCGCTGCACTGCCCCTACGGTCCTGCCACGCATCATCTGATCGGCGCCGAACAACTGGTTTCGATGAAGGATTCGGCGTACCTCATCAATACCGCGCGGGGACCGATCGTCGACGAAGCGGCACTCGCGTCCGCGCTGCGTGACGGACAGATCGCGGGCGCAGGCCTGGATGTGTTTGAGAACGAGCCCAGCGTGCATCCCGGGCTGCTCGAGCTCGAGAACGTAGCCCTCGTGCCGCACCTCGGCTCCGCCACCGTTGAGACCCGCACCGCCATGGCAATGCTCGCCGCAGACAACGTGCTGGCCGTGCTCAGCGGGGAAAGACCGCCCGCAGCGATCAGTTCCTAGTGACAGGTCCACCCCGCAATTGAGGGAGCTCCCTGCGGAAGTTGCGTGTCCTCGGGCCGATGGCAAGAGTCTTACGTCCGGGACCTTGCCGCCCTTTTACCGTCCTCTCAGAGGGAGGCCGCCGTGGGGTGCGATGGCGGCCTTCCTCTGGGTGGACGGTCCTATGGCATCACCAGCAAGGCTCAGCGGAGTGAGGATGGATCACTCCGACCTCGACGCCCGGCTTTCGCGCGGAAATAGGCGCCGTGTCACTTTGTCTCCTCCTGATGCAGGAAGTCGGATTCCCAGTTGTCCTTGGCAGCCTGGTCCTCGATGACGGCCGTTGTACCGGGAACCGCGCGGTTCAGGTGCAGGAATTCGAGATGGGTTTCGTAGTGGTCCAGGACATCGGTGATGACCTGTTCCTTGCTGTAGCCGGCGAGGTCATAGCTGTGGCTGCCCTCCAGGGAGAAGACCTCCATCCGGTAGTACTTCGATTCGAGCCCGGCATTTCCGGGCGCGTAGGACGGGGTGTCGTACTGAACCGGGTAAATCTGGTACTTGAACGGGCGCTCATCGCAGAGCCTCACCAGAAGGTCGACGTGGCGGATGCCGCAGGTCTCGACGATACCCGTCGCCAGGGTCACGTCGGCGTCCTGCGCCTTCAACTCGTCGTACACCTCCTGCAACGCGGGCAGCGCCACGGTATCCACAAAGCGGTTCGCCTGCTTCGGACCCGGGTAGGTCATGGCGCGGTGGAGGCGCTGCCGCCACGTTCGTGACGACGATCCGTCCGCGCTATGGCCGGAGATGATTCCCGGCAGGCTCGAACGGTAGCTGTCCGCCAGCGAGTTCTCCACGCGCAGTGCTTTGTAGAGGCCCAGCATGATGAACAGCAGCAGGATCGAGAGCGGTAGACCCATGATGATCGTCGCATTCTGCAGCGTCGTCACTCCGCCGACGGTCAGCATGGCGAGCGTCAGGAGTCCGGTGACCAGGGCCCAGAAGACGCGCAGCCACTTGGGTCCGTCGGCGCCGGCGTCCTTCAGGTGGCTCGTGAAGTTGGCCATGACGAGAGCACCTGAGTCGGCGGAGGTGACGTAGAAGAGCAGTCCGGTGAAGGTGGCTACGCCGATGATCAGCGGCGCCGCGGGGTACTGCTCGAGGAGGCCATAGAATGCGCGCTCCGGCTGGGCCATCGCTGTTTCCCCGAAGGCGGCATTGCCGTTCATCACGATGTCGAGGGCACTGTTGCCGAAGATCGAGATGAACACCAGGATGAACGCGAAGGGGACCATGAGGGTGCCCAGCACAAACTGGCGGATGGTGCGGCCACGGGAGATGCGCGCGAGGAAGAGCCCGACGAAGGGAGCCCAGGCGATCCACCAGGCCCAGAAGAAGAGTGTCCAGCCCTGCAGCCAGTCGCCGGGCCGGTCGTAGGCGAAGGCGTCCAGTGTCATGGCCGGAAACCGGCTGAGCACGTCGCCGGTGTTCTGAATGATTCCGTCTAACAGGAAGCTGGTCTTGCCGGTCAGGAGGATGAACACCATGAGGCCGAGTGCAAGGATCACGTTCAGCTCGGCGAGCCGGCGGATTCCCTTTTCGACGCCCGAGAGCACAGACGCGGTAGCCATGACAACGGCCACGACGATCAGGCCGATTTGCACGGCGACGTTCTCGGGCAGCCCAAACATGAGGCTGAGTCCGTAGTTAAGCTGCACGACGCCGATTCCCAGGGAGGTGGCGATGCCGAAGATGGTCCCGAGGAGGGCTGCGATGTCCACGCCGTCGCCGAGCGGGCCGTTGATTTTCTTGCCGAAGATCGGGTACAGGGCGCTGCGGATGCTCAGGGGCAGATTATGCCGGTAGGCGAAGTAGCCGAGGGCCAGTCCCATGAGCGCGTAAAGAGCCCAGCCAGTGATGCCGTAATGGAACAGGGTAAGGACCATGGCCTGCCGGGCGGCCTCGACGGTGCTGCCGTCACCCTGCGGGGGAGCTAGATATTGGGTCACGGGCTCGGACACCGAGAAGAACATCAGGTCGATGCCGATGCCCGCTGCGAAGAGCATCGACGCCCAGGTGAACATGCTGAACTGCGGCTTCGAATGGTCCGGGCCGAGTTTCGTCTTGCCCACCCGGGTCAGGGCGATGACCAGGACGAACACCACCACCACGGTGACGATCAGGAAGTAGTACCACCCCATGTTGGTGGATACCCAGGCGACCATGGAGCCGATCAGGGCCTCAGCGCCTGCGGCGTCGCTCATGGCCCAAATGGCGATTGCGAGGATCCCGGCGGCCGATCCGATGAAGACGGTCCAATTGACGCGGGTTCGAGCCGCGGGAGTCGTGTCGCCGTCTCCACTAGCTGTTACGGGCGAAGTGTCGGTTATCTGACTCATTTCGTCCCTCTCGTTGTGCACCGCACGTCGTGGCGATGTTTCGTGCAGGCGGAAATGGCACGGGGCAGACTCAGATCCGGGCACATTGTGGCAACCGCGGACATTCGTCGTGGGCTATCAACGTAGCCGCACTCGTCCATGCCGCATGAATCAGCACTCTTGTTGCGTTCCAATATTTGGACTCCTACGTCAGAAAAGCACGATGGTTATTACCCGTGACCGCCATTGGACGCGGGCGAAATCAACGGCAGGCAGCGATTGTGGGCCTCCGGCCGTTTCCCCCAAGTGTTTTGCCTGGTCTTGCTGTGCCTCCGCCGGATCCCCTGCGAGGAGCCCGAACGACTCCGCAAAGTGTGGCGTAGGTCATATGAGGAGAGTAGATCAGATTGAACATACGTTCAAGACTTGTGAATAGGAAGAATTCAAGATCAAGCCAGCTCCGCGCGCACGACCCGAGCTCATACGGAAAGGCCCGGTGGAGGGAGCAGGATGCACCCCTCCACCGGGTTCGCATAACGGGTCCGGAGCCCGCACTACGCCCGCTGACGGTCAGGCGAGAACCGCGCTGAGCCGCGCCTCCGCCGTCGTTGTTTCGCTCGCACGGCTGGCGCGGATGAGGTCGGCGCAGCGCTCTCCGACCATCATGACGGTGATGTTGGGATTGACGGTGACGTGTTCGGGCATCACAGAGGCGTCGGCGACGCGCAGGCCGGTGACGCCCTTGACCCGCAGCTCGGGGTCAAGGGGAGACATCTCGTCATCGGCTGGTCCCATTCGGACGGTCCCCACGGGGTGGTACACGGTGTTGTGGGTCTTGCGGATGTAGTCCTGCAGTTCCTCGTCGGTCTGCGCTTCGACGCCGGGCGAGAGCTCTCGGCCGGTCCAGTCCGCCATGGCGGGCTGGGCAGCGATTTCACGGGCCTTGCGGATACCGGCGACCATGACGCGCATGTCGTGGCCCTCCGGATCAGTGAAGTACCGCGGGTCCACCATCGGCTTGTCCCGGAAGTCCCGGCTGCGCAGGCGGACCGTGCCGCGGGAGCGGGCGTGCGTGACGTTCGGGGTGAGGCTGAAGCCGTTCTCCGTGGTCGGGTAGCCGTACCGCAGGGTGTTCATGTCGAACGGGACGGAGCCGTAATGCATCATCAGGTCCGGGCGGTCCAGGCCCTCCTCGGTAGGTGTGAAGATGCCGATCTCCCACCACTGCGTCGAGACCTGTACCATCGGCTGCTTCGCTTCGAACTGCACAACACCTTCCGGGTGGTCCTGCAGGTGCTCGCCGACGCCGGGGGAGTCGACCAGGACCTCGATGCCGTGCCCGGCGAGGTGCGCGGCGGGCCCAATACCGGAGAGCATGAGCAGCTTCGGCGAGTCGATGGCGCCGGTCGACAGGACGACCTCGCAGCGCGCGGAGAGCCGGTGGGTCCGGCCGAACGCAGAATCCACAACATCGACGCCGGTGCAGCGCTTATTCGCATCGAAAACCAACTGTCGGGCGCGCAGGTCGGTCAGCAGGGTGAAGTTCCCGCGCTCGATGATCGGGTGGATATAGGAGACTGAGCTGGAGGAGCGAGTGCCGTCTGCACGGCGGTTGATCTGGAAGAAGTTCGCGCCGTTGATTACCGTGGTGCCGGTATTGAACTTGACTCGGGGGATGCCGGCCTGTTCACAGGCTTTCAGGAGTGCGACGCCGGTGGGGTCCGCCGGAGGCACGTTCATCAGGTGCACAGGTCCGGAGTCTCCGTGGTGCGGCGCATCGGGGCCGGCGTCGTCGTTGGTTTCCAGCCGCTGGTAGAGCGGCCAGGCGGTCTCAGCATTCCAGCCGGTGGCGCCGTACTTTGACTCCCACTCGTCCAGGTCTTCGCGCGGTGCCCAGAAGGCGATGCAGGAATTGTGGCTGGAGCAGCCGCCCATAACCTTGGCACGGGAGTGGCGCATGAAGGAGTTGCCGTTCTCCTGCGGTTCGATTGGGTAGTCCCAGTCGTAGCCGGATTCCAGAAGCTCCATCCAGCGGTCAAGCTGCAGTACTTCGGGTATCCCGCGGTCGTCAGGACCGGCCTCCACCAGTGCCACGGACACGGCGGGGTCCTCGCTAAGCCGGGCGGCTACTGCGGCTCCGGCAGACCCGCCGCCGATGACGATGTAGTCGAACTCGCGCTTGTTGAGGTTCTCGACGTTTTCGATATGCATCTAGTTCTCCTTGCCGTGCTCCGAGAACCAGCCCGTCACCTGCGGGTTGGTGTTCTGGTAGATGTGCTTCGATTCCTGGTATTCGGCCAGACCGGTAGGCCCGAGCTCGCGGCCGACGCCGGACTGGCCGAAGCCGCCCCACTCGGCCTGCGGGAGGTAGGGGTGATAATCGTTGATCCAGACGGTGCCGTGCCGCAGTCGGCCCGCCACACGCTGGGCCTTGCCGGCGTCCTGTGTCCAGACAGCCCCGGCCAGCCCGTAGATCGTGTCGTTGGCGGTTGCGACCGCCTCATCCTCGGTTCGGAAGGTCTCAACGGTCACCACCGGACCGAAAGCTTCATCGACGACGACGGACATCCCCTTCTGCACATGGTCCAGGACGGTTGGCTCGTAATAGAATCCGGCGTCGTACTGCTCTCCTTGAGGCGCCGCGCCACCGCACCGCAGTCGCGCGCCCTCCTCCAGTCCGCGCTGAACGTAGGTGTGTACCTTTTCGCGGTGAGCCGCCGAAATCAGCGGCCCTGTCTCGGCAGCTTCATCGAACGGGCCGCCGATGCGGATGTCCTGGGCACGGCGGACCAGCTCATCGACGAAGCGCTCGGCAATCGATTCCTCGACCACCAGTCGCGCGCCGGCGGAGCACACCTGCCCGGAGTGCACAAATGCCCCGTTCAGCGCGTTGTCGACGGCGGCGTCGAAGTCCGCGTCGGCGAAGATCACGTTGGGGTTCTTGCCTCCGAGCTCCAGCGCCACCTTCTTCACGGTGCCGGCGGCAGCCGCGGCTATGCGCTTGCCGGTCTCCAGCCCACCGGTGAAGGAGACCAGGTCGACGTCGGGGTGTTCCGAGAGTGGTGCGCCCGCCTCCGCGCCGACACCGGTCACGAGGTTGGCGACGCCGTCGGGCAGTCCCAGGTCCTGCAGCAGTTGCATGGTCAGGATCGCGGTGGACGGGGTCAGCTCGGACGGCTTGAGGACGAAGGTGCAGCCGGCCGCCAATGCCGGGGCGATCTTCCACGCCGCTTGAAGCAAGGGGTAGTTCCAGGGCGTGATCAGGCCGCAGACCCCCACTGGCTCGTAGACGATCCTGCTCACGACGGTGGAGTCCCCGGCGTCGACCACGCGGCCTGGCTGTTGGCCTGCGATCCTGCCGAAATATTCGAAGCAGGCGGCGATGTCGTCCATGTCGATTCGGCTTTCGATGATCCGCTTTCCGGTGTCGAGAGACTCGGCGCGGGCGAATTTCTCGCGGCGATCACGCAATTCGGCGGCAACCCTTAGTAGGAAGGCACCGCGCTCGGGTGCCGGGACCGAAGACCAGACTCCAGAGTCGAAGGCCGCGCGGGCGGCAGCGATGGCCCGCTCGGCATCCGCCCTGCCGGCCTCTGACACTGTGGCGACCAATTCACCGTCGGCGGGGTTGCGAATTTCACGCATCGCGCTGGACTCCGCAGGCTCCCACGAGCCATTGATGAATAGAGTGCATGCGGTATCCGTGGATTGTGTGGCGTAGCTCATACCAGACAGATTAGTGCACGTTGAACAAACGTTCAAGATTCACTTTGAACGTTGGTCCACCAGTGGATCCAAAGCTGTGTCGCGAGCCAGCGGGCCCTACAAATCCTTGAGCTCGCTCTGCTCACGCTCGTTCTTGCGCGAAGGGGCGAAGGCTATGTTCTCGGTGTGGGCGATGTTTCGCTGAATTGATGCCTGGTCTACGCCGAGGAGCGCAGTTAGCCACATACCGTTCTGTACGACGACGATGTCGGCTGCCCGTTCCCTGCACTCATCATGGGAAAGCTCGGGCTTGGCACTCCCTATCAGAGTCGCGAGTCCATCGAGATATCGCTCGAACGCCACCGCATTGATCTGTGCGAAGTCCTCGCTGGCCTGAGCCAAGGCCCAAAGGTGGAGACGCAGCGACAAATATCGAGTGGTCAAAAGTTCGGCGCCCGCGACGCGCCGCAGAGCTTTGCGGAGCTGATCGTCGGGAGGCAAATCAGGGTCGGGCTCGACCAGCATGAGGTCGTGCTCGTCAATACGATGCAGAGCGGCACGAATCAAGCACGCCTTGTCTTGGTAGTAGTAGTTGACAAGCCCCAGCGCTACACCGGCTTCGCGCGCCACGGCGCGCATGTTAACGCCCGAAATCCCGTGGCGCGACAGCAGGTCCATCGCCGCTTCGAGAATGCGCGCCTGTCGGTCAATCTGTTCGCCGGATCTAACGGTGCTTGTACCCACGTGGCCAGACTATGGTGAAACGCCGATGGGTGCACCTCGTCAGGCAGCAGAGGAAGGCAGCGCCTAAGTTCGCCCACGACGACATCGTCCCGGGCATGGAGGTCATCTCCCAGTCACGGAGCCGTTATAACCCTTGCTGGTAATCATTTGGCAGGGGTCCGCTTTGCACGAATGCAACCTTGCAGTTGTGCAAAATTTAGTTGCGTGACACAATGGTTCGGTGAGTCAACTAGTTTCCCTTCGGGAGCGTAAGCGCACCGAAACCTGGGCCGCGCTTCACGACGCCGCAACCCGCCTCACGCTCCAGGAGGGGCCGGAGGCCGTGACGGTTGAGCAGATCGCTGCCGACGCCAACGTCTCTCCCCGGACGTTCTTCAATTACTTCAGCACCAAGGAAGACGCGATCCTCGGGCTGCAGGAGCCCAGTATCGATGACGGACTGCTTCAGGATTTCTCTCCCGAGAATGATCTTTTGGAGCAGGTATCGCGTTTGCTCATCGCCGTCGTACATTCCACCGAGGGCGGCGAGCCGGAAATGAGCCGGCGCGTTGAGGTGCTGACCGCCTACCCGTTCCTGCGCCAGCGTCGGTACGCGTACTTCCTGCGCGTGGAACAGTTGGTCCGGGACGTCGTCGCTGCTGCGCTTACCGATTCCGGCCGTTGGCAGGCCGCGCTCAGCCGCAATTCCGGGGAAGACGTGGCCCGCATGATCGTCCTCGTTGCCGGTGCACCCATGCGGTACGCGTTCCAGCAGGCAGCTGACTCACCCACCATTGAGAACCAGTTCTCCGCACTCGACGGCGCCACCGCGCTGCTCCGGGAAGTACTTGAGGAAATTCGATGACCACAACCGTTGCACGCAAAGAGTCGGGCCTGCTTCTGCTCTTCGTCGGCCTCATGCTGTCCATGCTTCTGGCCGCACTGAACCAGATGATCCTCAGTACGGCGCTTCCCACGATCGTCGGTGAACTCAACGGTGTCGACCAAATGCTGTGGGTCATCACCGCCTACATCCTCGCCGCCACGATCGTCATGCCGATCTACGGCAAGCTCGGCGACCTGATGGGGCGCAAAAGCCTCCTGCTCCTGGCGATCGCCATCTTCATGGCGGGCTCCGTCGTCGGCGGTCTCGCCCCGAATATGGAGTGGCTGATCGCCGGACGCGCTGTGCAGGGTCTGGGCGGCGGTGGTTTGATGATCCTCTCCCAGGCCATCATCGCCGACGTCGTTCCCGCCCGGGAGCGCGGAAAGTACATGGGTGCCATGGGCGGAGTGTTCGCGATCGCCTCAGTCGCGGGACCACTGCTGGGCGGCTGGTTCACCGAAGGTCCGGGCTGGCGCTGGATGTTCTGGATCAACATGCCCCTGGGTGTTCTGGCGATCGTCGTGGTGCTGTTCTTCCTCCACCTGCCTGCGCGTGAACGGGTCCACCCCCATGTCGATGTGGCCGGAATGGTGCTGCTCGCTATCGCGACGACGTCGCTGGTCCTGGTAGGCACCTGGGGTGGTACCCAGTATCCGTGGTTGTCAACGCAGATACTCGGACTCTTTGCGCTCGCCGTTATCACCGGAGCGCTCTTTGTCGCGGTCGAGCGCAGGGCCAAGGAGCCGATCCTCCCGATGAACCTGTTCCGGGAACGCAACTTCGTCCTGACCACTGCGGGGGGACTGCTCATCGGCGTGACCATGTTCGGCGCCATTGGGTACCTGCCGACGTATCTCCAGATGGTCACCGGGGCCAGCGCCACGAACGCCGGACTGCTGATGATCCCGATGATGGGCGCACTGATCCTGACCTCCACGGGTTCTGGAGTCCTCGTCAGCAAGACGGGCCGCTACAAGTGGATGCCGATAGTGGGCTCCGTCGGGGTCTCCGTAGCGCTGCTGCTGCTCTCCACCATCACCCCGACGACGCCCGTGTGGCTGATCTGCGTCTTCATCGCCATCATGGGCGCCGGGCTGGGCTTGAGCATGCAGATTCTGGTGCTGATCGTGCAGAACACCTTCCCGAACCGCGTCGTCGGAACAGCGACGGCGTCCAACAACTACTTCCGGCAGATCGGCGCCACTCTCGGGTCCGCCGTCATCGGCAGCCTCTTCACGGCACGGGTGGGGGAGTTGCTGCTCGAGCGGCTCCCCGCGGGCGGCACGGCGCTGCAGGGCGGCGCCAACTCGTTGACGCCGGAGCTGGTCAATGCACTGCCTGAAGCGTTGCAGCTGCCGATCATCCAGTCCTACAACGATGCGCTCACTCCACTGTTCCTCTACATGGCGCCCGTCGGTGTCATGGCTGCGATCCTCCTCGCGTTCGTCCATGAAAAGGCGCTGTCGACCGTCATCGAGCGGGACACCCGGGTGGAGCGGGAGGCAGGCATAGCGCCGGACCCTGCGCAGACCAACGCCGTGAGCTGAGGATCCACGGCGTTTGCCGCATCGAGTGGGCGCTCATGACCACCCTTTGGGGGAAGTGCGGTTGTGGGCGCCCACTCGATGGAGAATGAACCTATGGCCACCCCTTACCTGATCCGCCGGGAGCGATTCATCCCTGCCCCTGCCGCCGCCGTCTTCGAGGTCCTGGCCACCCCGGCCCTGCATAGTGTGATCGACGGTTCCGGAACCGTCTCGGGTGAGCAGCCCAACGGGCCTCAGCGCCTTTCCGCCGGTGCGCGCTTCGGGATGGATATGAAGATCGGTGCGCCCTACAAAATCCTGAACACCGTCGTGGAATTCGAGGAGGGCAAGCGCATCGCGTGGCGGCACTTTTCGCGCCATGTGTGGCGTTACACCCTGAAAGAGCACGACGGCGGCACGTTGGTCGCAGAGGAATGGGACGCGCGGGCAGTCTTCGGCAAGCCGATCCTGAAGCTGCTGGGTTTCACGAGGAAGCATCCGGCGGCGATGGAACGGACTCTGAAGAACTTGGAGAAGTACGTGATTGACCAGCACCGTCCTTAGTTGGTCGAGGAGAAGTAGTCAATACCGCAGTCGAGAAACGATTAGAAGATTTTTAAGATAACGATTTAGTAAACGCGTTGCTTTGCTCAGCATGCTTATGTTCTTCTGTAGAAGAACCGCCCCATGTCTCCGACTCGAGGTGAAAGTATGCAAGAAGTCGCGCCCGCGCGGGAGGCCGAGCCCCGCATCAGCCCCTCAGCCAAGCGGCCGTCCGGCAGTCTGAAGGCCGCCATGCAGGAGAGCATCGCCCTGGAGCACCTCCACATAGCCGAGGGGATAGCACGGGGCTATTCCCCCTTCTCCAACGACGCCGCGGATGTCCGCCAGGTCGCATACGTAGGACTGATGAAGGCCGCGCGCCGCTTCGACCCGGAGCTTGGCATCGAGTTCGCCGCGTACGCCGTCCCCACCATTCGAGGCGAAGTGAAGCGCTACCTGCGGGACTGCTGTTGGATGATACGGCCGCCGCGCGAGCTCCAGGACCTGAAGTCGGCGGCCGTCAAGGCGGGTTCCGAACTGGCTCAGCGACTCGGTCGGGAGCCCTCCCTCGACGAGCTCTCCGAACACCTCCAGAAGGATTCGGCAACGGTCGCGGAAGCTTTGAACTGCGGCGGAAGCCAGCGGCCCGAATCGCTCGATACAACGACGGAGGGCCCGGGTTGGGCCGAGGTCCTGACAGCCGGCGACGACCAGTACGCCCGGAGCGATGAAGTGCTCGCCCTGCGCGCCGCAGTGCGTGAGCTGTCAGAACGCGAGCGGGAACTGCTGTATCGGCGCTACTTCCACGAGGAGACCCAGGACCGCATCGCCCGACGGCTCGGCATGACCCAGATGCAGGTTTCGCGGCTCCTCGCGCGGACACTCGTGAAACTCCAGAAACGCTTACTGGGCGCCGAACCAATCGGGCTGGCAGCAACGGGTGCGGCAGCGCGCATCGCCTGAAGGTGTCAGCGCGAGATACC
Source organism: Arthrobacter sp. D2-10 (assembly GCF_054161285.1). NCBI lineage: Bacteria > Bacillati > Actinomycetota > Actinomycetes > Micrococcales > Micrococcaceae > Arthrobacter > Arthrobacter sp. D2-10. The sequence continues at coordinate 593,492 of NZ_CP096431.1, forward strand.
CAGTTCCGCAGCCGCGCGCAGCACATCCTCGGGCGTTACTGCGAGAATCGCTGGGTCCGGTTCACTGGCGAAGGTTTCGCCACGGCGTACCGATTCGTCCGTCAGCACAAGATGCGGTCCGGGCGGCGGCCCCCATTCCGCCACGGGGGCCGGCCCGAACAGCACCACTGACGGCCGGGAGTATGCCGAGGCCAGATGGGCGGCGCCGGTATCAGCCGAGATGACCAGCGACGCCGAAGAGATCAGGGCCGCGAACTCCAGCAACCCAAGGTGTCCCGCCACGACATGGGTCTCATCGAGCCCGGCGGCCTGGGCAACTGCTTCCGCTCGGGGCCGCTCGCCGGTGCTGCCGGTAAGCAGCACCTGCTGGCCGGCGTCGGAAAGCGCCCGGGCGACTTCGGCGAACCGCTTGACCGGCCAGAGCCTGCTTCCGTAGGCGGCGCCCACGTGAATAACGACGGCGCCGGGCGCGGGGCTTTGAACCGGCGGCGGCAGCAGGTGGTAGTCCAACGGATCGGCGTCGATGCCGTGGGATTGGACGAGGTGCGCCCAGCGGTACCTCTCGTGGACTCCGTCTTCCCACTCCGGGCCGGACCAGCCCGGCGCATGGTGCCCAATCCGCCGGGAGGCATCCAAAGCTTCAAGCCGCCCGCGGCTCTCGGGCCCGTTGCCGTGCAGGTTCACGGCAACGTCCACCCTGCCCGGACGAAGGGCAAGCGGTACATCGAGCCCGTGAGTGGGCAGCAAGTCGTCCACCGCGCCGGTCAGCTGCACGATCGGTTCGAGCCAGGACTGCGCTGCGTACAGGATGCGGTGTTCAGGGAAGGCGCGGCGTAGGCCCCTCAGAGCTGGGACCGCGACCAGGAGATCTCCGAGCTTGAGGGCACGCAATGCCAGTACTTCAGGGCGTCCGTCAGGCTCAAGGGCTTCCACGGCAGTGTCAGGCAGCATGAAAGTATCCTGCCAGAAAGGACCGCCGGCGCGGTGCGGCCGTCCACCTCCAACGGGCCTGAGAAGAACTTCTCCGCGGAGAAGTGTTTAGGTTCCCACTTCTCAGGGAACAGTGCCTGTATGAGAAGCGAGCCGAAAGCTGTTCTCCTCGATCGGGACGGCACCATTGTGGTCGATGTGCCGTACAACGGCGACCCGGACCGCGTGGTCGCCATGCCCGGTGCTCTCGAAACGCTGAACACCCTGCGGGCGGACGGAGTGCCGCTGGGTGTGCTCACCAACCAGTCCGGGATCGCGCGCGGACTGATCACCGAGCATCAGGTTGCAGCAGTGAACCAGCGCGTTGACGCCGTGCTGGGTCCCTTCGACGTGTGGGAGATCTGCCCCCACGGGCCCGACGACGGCTGCACCTGCCGGAAACCGGCGCCGGGCATGATTCTGCGCGCCTGCGAGAAGCTGGGGCTGCATCCCTCCGAGGTCGCCTTCATCGGGGACATCGGAGCGGACGTCGAGGCCGCCGCCGCTGCAGGGGCGATGGGCGTACTTGTTCCCACCCCGGTCACCCGCCAGGTGGAGATCGATGCCGCGCCGCTGAAGGCAGACACGCTCGCAGAAGCAGTCGCGTTGCTGCGGGGCGCCGCCTGATGGGCCGGGTCCTGGTGGCGCGCCTGGACAGCGTCGGTGACGTTCTCCTGTGCGGTCCCGCGGTCCGGGCCGTCGCCGCAAGCGATCCTGCCGGCGTCGTCATGTTGTGCGGTCCGCAAGGGGCACCGGGGGCGGAACTGCTTCCCGGGGTGTCGGAGGTCATCGTCTGGAACTCTCCGTGGATCGCGTCGCCGGCACCCGAGGTGACCGCTGGGCACCTGGATACCCTGCGGGATGCCGTGGCGGACGCCGGTATCACGGAAGCCGTGATCCTCACTTCCTTCCACCAGTCCCCGCTGCCCTTGGCGCTGGTACTGCGGCTGGCCGGCGTCGGGCGCATCACCGGTGCATCGGTGGACTACGCCGGGAGTCTCCTCGACGTACGGCTCAAACCCGGTGAGGACTTCCCGGAGGATCAGCCGGAGCCGGAGCGCGCACTGCAGATTGCCGCCGCCGGAGGTTACTGCCTGCCGGACGACGACGACGGACGGCTTCGCGTGCACGGCATCCCCGACGTGACGCACCTGGTGGGCGAAGGTCCCTACATCGTCCTGCACCCGGGCGCAGCTGTCCCCGCCCGCGCCTGGCCGGCTTTGCATCACGCCGCGCTCGCGGAACTGCTGACCGGTGCCGGCTACCGCGTGGTGGTGACCGGCGGAAACGGCGAGCCGGAACTGACAGCCACGGTCGCCGGCCCTGACGGCATCGACCTCGGCGGCCAGACCGATCTGCGCACGATGGCCGGGGTGCTGGCGGGGGCGGACGTCGTCGTCGTCGGCAATACCGGTCCGGCGCACCTCGCTGCTGCGGTGGGCACGCCCGTCGTCAGTCTGTTCTCACCGGTGGTGCCGGCCGTCCGGTGGGCACCATACCGCGTGCCGGTTGAGTTGCTCGGGGATCAGAACGCGCCCTGCAAGCTCACCCGGGCCCGTGACTGTCCGGTGGCCGGTCACCCCTGTCTCGCAGATGTCAGCCCGGAAGATGCCTACGCCGCTGTGCTGCGGCTGATCTCCGGAATCCCGTCCCTGGCCAGCAGAAGAGAAACGAGGAACGCATGAGGATACTGCTCTGGCACGTGCACGGCGGATGGACCGATGCGTTTGTCCATGGTGCGCACGAGTACCTGCTGCCCACCACGCCTGAAGGGGGTCCGTGGGGCCTCGGCCGTGCCGGCCGGGACTGGCCGGCTTCGGTGCGCGAGGTGCCGCCGGCGCAGCTGCGCGAGGAGAATCCCGACATCGTCGTCCTGCAGCGGCTGGAGGAACTGGAGGAGGTTGAGCGTCTGCTGGGACGCCGCCCCGGGCGCGATATTCCCGCAGTCTTCCTCGAACACAACACCCCCAAGGGCGACATCCCGACGACGCTGCATCCCCTCGCCGGGCAGAGCGAGATCCCGATCGTCCACGTCACCCACTTCAACCGGCTCTTCTGGGACAACGGCATGGCGCCCACGGCCGTGGTCGAGCACGGCATCGTGGACCCCGGTCCGCTCTACACCGGGGAGCTGCCGCATGCCGCCGTCGTCGTGAATGAGCCGGTGCGGCGCGGACGGGTCACCGGCACCGACCTGCTTCCGCTGTTCAGCCGGGAAGCTCATCTCGATGTCTTCGGCATGGGAACCGCCGAGCTGCCGAACGCACTCGGTCTGGGTGCGGAGCAGCTGACGGTCTGCGGTGACCTGCCGACCCCGAAGCTCCACGCGGAACTCGCCCGCCGCCGGGTCTATGTCCACCCGCTGCGCTGGACGTCACTTGGCCTTGCGCTGCTGGAATCGATGCACCTCGGAATGCCGGTGGTCGCCCTGGCGACGACCGAGGCGGCCCGCGCGGTGCCGCCGGAAGCAGGTGCCATTTCGACCAACACCGATGAACTGCGCGCCGCAGTACGCCTGCTCATCGAGGATCCGGCGGAGGCGCAGTCACGTGGCCAGGTGGCGCGGCAGGTGGCGCTGGAGCGTTATGGCCTGCAGGCGTTCCTGGAAGCGTGGGACGAAATCCTGGGGGACACCACTGAGCGTTCGCGCGTCCTGGCAGTTTCGGAAAGGAGACCACAATGAGGATTTCCATGGTGTCCGAGCACGCGAGTCCACTCGCTGCGCTCGGCGGGGTGGACGCCGGGGGCCAGAATGTGCACGTCGCTGCGCTGTCACTGGCGCTCGCACGGCGCGGGCACAGCATCACGGTCTACACCCGCAGGGACAGCACGGACCTTCCCGAACGGGTCCAGGCTGCGCCAGGAGTCGAAGTGGTTCACGTCGACGCCGGTCCGCCGACCACCATCCCCAAGGATGACCTCCTGCCGTTCATGGGCCAGCTCGCCGACGGCATCGCTGCTGACTGGGGTTCCTGCCCGCCGGACCTGGTGCACGGGCACTTCTGGATGTCCGGGATCGCGGCACTCGACGCCGCCCGGAGGGACGACGCCGGTTACGCCGTCCCCGTGGTGCAGACCTTCCACGCGCTGGGAACAGTCAAGCGTCGGCACCAGGGCAAAGAGGACACGAGTCCGCTGGAACGCGCCTGGCTGGAACCCTCTGTGGGCCGGCAAGCGGACCGAGTGATCGCAACCTGCTCCGACGAGGTGTTTGAGCTGAAGGCCATGGGCGTGGAGGGCACACGGGTGTCGGTGGCGCCCTGCGGAGTGGATCTGACACTGTTCGGGGCCGAGGGGCCGGCTGCTCCCCGACGCCGCGCACACCGGATCATGACCGTGGGGCGCCTGGTGCCGCGTAAGGGCGTCGACCTGGTGATCCGTGCACTGCGGAGGTTGGCAGACAACGGAATTGACGACGTCGAACTGGTGATCGCGGGCGGCAGCGGAGACGCCAAGCGCCTCGAAGAAGATCCGGAAGCCCGGCGCCTGATGAATCTTGCCACGGATCTGGGCGTCGCGGACCGCGTGGTGCTTGAGGGGCAGGTGCCCCGTGAGCGGATGCCCGAGCTGCTGCGCAGCGCCGACGCCGTGGTGTGCGCACCCTGGTATGAACCGTTCGGGATAGTCCCGCTCGAGGCGATGGCCTGCGGAGTCCCGGTCATCGCTGCCGCCGTGGGCGGGCTGATCGACACGGTCGTGGACGGCCAGACCGGGCTGCACGTACCCCCGCGCGATGTCGAGGCGCTCGCCGAAGCCATCCGCCAGGTCATCGAGAATCCCGAGGCAGCGAAGGAACTCGGCAGCGCAGGGCTGGCCAGGGTGCATGCGCGCTATTCCTGGGACCGCATCGCCGCCGACACCGAGAAGGCGTACCAGCTGACGCTCAACCAGGCCAGTGGGCGGACGCCGACCCGACGCAGGACATCGCGGTTGGCGCCGGCGTCATCCCTTGCCTCCAACTCACATCTGCAGAGCACTGGAAGGAGCGCCCGATGAGCGCCGAATATCTAGCCACTGTCCGGCCCGGGCGGAGGCAACCGCTGATCGCCGTTCCGCCGCATCCTGAGCCGGCGCCGCTCAGCGCTCCCGGATCCGGTGCTTACGACGCCGTCATGGGTCATCTTCAGCACGTGCTGCCGGCGGTCGAATCCCTGATGGCCTCTGCCGCCCATCTTGCAGACTGGGGGGTCGACCTCGCCGGACGCCTCATGGCCGGCCAGCGCCTGCTCGCCGCAGGCAACGGGGGGTCAGCGGCCGAAGCCCAACACCTGACGGCGGAGCTGGTGGGCAGGTTCGACGGCGAGAGAGAGGCGTTCTCCGCCATCTCCCTGCACGCTGAGTCCTCCTCGGTGACAGCAATCGCGAATGACTACGGCTACGACAACGTCTTCGCCCGCCAGGTGCAGGGCCACGGCCGCGAGGGAGACGTACTGCTGCTCCTCAGCACGAGCGGCAAGAGCCCCAACCTCCTGCGCGCGGCTGAAGCGGCCCGGAAGATCGGAATCACGAGCTGGGCGCTCACCGGCCCTGGCCCCAACCCGTTGACCGCGGCCTGCGATGACCATGTGGCCGTGGATGCCCGGTCGGCCAATGCGCAGGAGGGGCACCTCATCGCGCTGCACGCCATCTGCAGGGCGTTCGATGCAGAAGTGGCGCGCTGCCGGACTATGGAGGCGGGATCATGAGGATCGTCGTGGTGGGAGATGTCCTCCTCGATGTGGATTTGTCCGGAGAAGCCGGCCGGTTGAGCCCGGACGCTCCGGTGCCCGTGGTGGATGTGGCTGCCGTCAGGCGGCGTGCCGGCGGCGCCGGCCTGACCGCGCGGATGCTCCAGCAGGATGCGCAGGACAACAGGTCCGGTGTCAGTCTCGAGCTCGTCACGGTGCTCTCCGACGACGACGCCGCCTCCGCCCTCCGCGCGGAACTCGCCGGCATCCGGCTCGTCACTGGCCCGTCCGGTGCACCTACCCCGGTGAAGACGCGGGTGCGCGCGGGGAACCACGCCGTCGTGCGTTTCGATGAAGGCTGCGGCGCCGCACCGGTGCCGTCCGTCACCGAGGAAATGCTGCAGGCAGTGGAAGGGGCCGACGTCGTACTGGTTTCCGACTACGGGCGCGGGCTTGCAGCGAACGAACAGCTGCGGGAAGTGCTGGAGCGGGTCGCGGGACGTGTCCCGGTTGTTTGGGACCCGCATCCGTCGGGGCCGGAACCGGTGCCCGGAGTTGCCGCCGTTACCCCGAACTTCAGTGAAGCACTGAAGGCATCGGGTACAACGCAGGGGAGCGCCTCCGACGTCATTCGCGCTGCTGCTGACGCTGCAGCAGCGCTGGAACGGACGTGGAAGAGCAAGGCCGTCGTCGTGACGCTGGGGGAGCGGGGCGCGCTGATCCACCATCAGGGAACAAGCGCGGAACTGCCGCATCTGGTGCCGGCGCCCGCGATTGGCGCCAATGATCCGTGTGGAGCCGGTGACAGGTTCTGCTCCGCCCTCGCGCTTGCACTCGGCGGCGGGACGACGCTCGGCGAGGCTGTCGAGACCGCGGTCCAGCGGGCGGCGGAGTTCCTCGGCCGGGGCGGTGTGTCAGCGCTCGGGGAGGACCCTGAACCGACACAACTGCACGGACCGGCGGTCGACGCGCTCCGGGTTGCCCGTGAAACCCGCGAGGCGGGCGGCACCGTCGTGGCCACCGGCGGATGCTTCGATCTGCTGCACGCCGGCCACGCCCGAACCCTGTCCGCGGCGCGAAGGCTCGGAGACTGCCTGATCGTCTGCCTCAACTCGGATGAGTCGGTCCGCAGGCTCAAGGGCCCGCAGCGCCCGATCATGGGCGAGGACGACCGCGCGGAACTCCTCTCCGCGCTCGAGTGCGTCGATGCCGTATTCGTCTTTGGAGAGGACACACCCGAGGAGGCCCTGGCTGCCCTGCGTCCCGACATCTGGGTCAAGGGCGGCGACTACTCCGCAACCGAGCTTCCAGAGTCCGCACTCCTGCGATCGTGGGGCGGGCAGACCGTGACCGTCCCCTACATCCCAGCCCGTTCAACCACCTCCCTGGCCGCGGCGCTCGCCGAGGTCGGGTAACCAGCAAGAGACACCGAGAGGATCACATGTCTGTTTCTACTGACAACAGCACCTTCAACCCCGGCCGCGTACTGGTCACAGGCGGCGCCTCCGGACTGGGGGCAGCGGTCGTGGCCCGCGTGCTCGACGCCGGCGGCACCCCTGTGGTGCTCGACCGGGACATCAGCGGGGCGTCGGGCGTGAAAGCCCTGGAAGTCGACGTCGCGGACCGGGACGCCGTGACCCAAGCCGTACAACAGGCGGCCGAAACGCTGGGCGGGCTCGACGCCGTCGTGACTGCGGCCGGCATCGACCGCTGCGGCCGGCTCGAAGACGTAGCGGCAGCTGAGTGGGAGAAGGTTCTGGCCGTCAACCTCACCGGCACCGTTTCCACCGTGCGCGCCGCGCTGCCGTATCTGAAGACGAGCCATGGCCGGGTGATTACCATCGCCTCCACCTTGGGCATCCGGGCAGTCGCCGACGCCACCGCGTACTGCGCCTCCAAGTTCGGCGTCGTGGGCTTCAGTCATGCGCTGGCAGCCGAGATGGCCGGCGAAGTGGGCGTGACCACCATGATTCCCGGCGGCATGGAGACGAAGTTCTTCGATGACCGGGACGAGAAGTACAAGCCCCAGGACAACTCGCGGCTCAATGACCCAAGGCGAGTGGCTGACGCAATCCTTTTCGCGCTGTCACAACCTCGCGGATGTGAGATCCGGCAGATGCTTATCTGCCACGAAGAAGAGGGGTCGTGGCCGTAAGGTCCCGGACGTCGTCGTAGACCGCATCGGGCTGGATCTGCTGAACGAATGAGTCATCGTGCTCGCACCGTTCAGCGGTCCAGCCCACCTGCGTTACGTCCACGCCACATTCGACACACTGAGTGGTCCACGCCAGGTGCACGCGGTGCAGCATGCGGCCCAGGGCACCCGCGTTGATGACGTTGCCCACCCAGTAGATACCCACTGTGGGGGTGCCGACCGCCTGCGCCAGGTGGCGGGGTCCGCTGTCATTACCGACGACGACGGTCGCCACCGACAGCACTCCCGTCAGCTCGCTGAGCGACAGCCGGCCGGCGAGAGAGCGAATGCGCGCCCCCTCTGATGCTGCTTCCGCCTGCGCCATCCGGACGATTTCCGCGGCCAGCGGTGCGTCGCCGTCGTCCCCGACCAGCACCACGTCGCTGCCGTCCCGTGCCGCCCGCGCCGCGACCACAGCGAACGACGACGCCGGCCAGCGCCTGCGGGGATCCGTTGCGCCGGGATGGATCACCAGGAGAGGGCGTGTTCCCGCGCCGGTGAGGTGAAGCCCGGCCGCCGTCTCCTCCGGGGTGACGATCAACCGGGGTTCGAGCGACACCGGTGCAGCGCCGGCAAGGCCCACCACCTCAAGCGAACGCAGGAATTCATTCTGGTAGTAGATGTAGGGAAGGGTGCGTTCCAACGCCACTGCATCCGGGGTCCTCGTGCCGACAGTGTGTCTCGCCCCGAGTTTGAGGAGGAAGGGGTTGGAATTGCGCCCGCCGCCGTGGATCTGCACTGCAAGATCAAAGTGCCGGGACCGCATGTCAGCGAAGAAGTTTGCCGTCGCCGTTCCGTCCTCCGGGCCCGGGCGCACTCCGGAGGCGAACGGCAGCACTTCCACCTCCGCCACCGGCCCGGGCCGGTGGCGGAGGAGTTCGGCGTGCAACGGGAGTCCCAGCAGGGTGATGGACGCGTCGGGATACGCCGCTGCTAGTGCGCTCAGCGCCGGGTAGGCGAAGAGCAGATCGCCGAGACCGCCACCGCGGAGGACCGCAATGCGCTCGACGTCCTGGAACCTGTCCAGGACCGGGCCAATGCCCGTTCCCATCGCGGCGGACTGCAGGTTGGCTGCCGGGCTGTTGGACATCGTCACCTCGGGCTCGCTCGTAGTTATTCGGTGTCTTCGCCGTCGGTCAGGTCCTTGATCAGCGCAGTGGAGGCGCAGTCGCGGATGCCGTTGATTCCGGAGACGGCGGTGGGCTTGTCATCGTACGACTCGCTGGTCATCAGGGTGGCGCCGTCGTCGCCGGTCAACCGGAAGCGGTAGCGCTTGTCGTCGTCGAAATAGAGCTCGAATTTGCCCGCCATGTCAGGACTCCTTCGTCACGGTTGTCTGGATTTGTACTCATCGTAGATTATCAGCGTGCTTATAAAATCGCGTGCCCTAATCGTCGACAAGACGAAGATAGTAAGCATACTGTTTATTGGTAAGGGTGGAACCGCCCGAAGATGTGAGCAGAAAGGGACTGATCATGGCGAAGCACAAATTGTGGGCAATGGCAGCTGCTGCGGGCATCAGCGCCGTGCTGCTGACCGGGTGTGACGATCCAGGTGGCGGAGAGTCACCTGATGAAGTTGAACAGTTCGACGACAACAACGGCATCGACACCGATCTGGAGGACAACTCCCGAGGTGAAGACGAGCTCGAGGACGACACGAGCGGAGAAGAAGGACCAACCGACGTAGCGACCGAACCATCGGAGTGATATCTCATGGCACAAAATGAATCACCACGACACGACGACCTTCCCCTAGCGGACTATGACCACCTTCCGCTGGGAACCTTGCCAACCCGCATCAACGGCCTTGATGAAACCGGAGTGGGACAGCTTTTGGCCTATGAACGGGCGCACGGCGACCGGCTCCCTGTTGTGCAGGTTCTCGAGCAGAGGCTGGAGGCGCTACGCAATGGTGCCGAACCCAGCGGATCCACCAATCCAGCGACACCGGAGAAATCCCAGAGCCAGGGCGGATCACCGGTAAGTCCGGCAACGTCAGGTCCACCCGTGAACCCGCCATCGCAGGGTGATCCCACCAACCCGGCCCAGCCCCGCTGAACAAGAAGGGAGATCCTGCCATGGCACAACAACCGGGAAATCAGACCCCCAACACACCGGACGTCAACGAAAGTGACCTCCGGGAGATGAAGGTCGATGAATTGCGTGAGGAAGCAAAGGCCGCTGGCGTCGATGCTGTCTCTGGGTTGAAGAAAGAGGAGCTTGTCGAGGCCATCGTGGAGGCACGCAGCGGCGACGGCTCCGGCGGTGCTGACTCCGATGCCGATTCTGACGGTGACCTCGGCGCAGGGCCTGACGGTGGGAAGATACGCCGCGGGCCTGAGTCGTCGAAATCGTTGAAGTACTCCCAGGAAGTGACTTCGCCCGACGAAGAGCCCGAGCGGGAGGGGCGAAGCCTCGTCACCACCCATCACGAGGTGATCAAGGAGTGGGCAGAGGAACGCGGAGGGGTACCCGCGACTGTCGACGGCACCGAACACGGTGACCACCTTGGTGTTCTCCGGTTCGACTTCGGCGGAGATGACGACAACCTTCGCCATGTCAGCTGGGAAGAGTGGTTCAAGACGTTTGACGAGCGCCAGCTGAACTTCATCTACCAGGAGAACCGGAGCGACGGGAACCAGTCGACGTTCTTCCGGCTCGAGAATCCGGGGAGGGAGGACGCATGACCGCCGACGCCAACCAGGAACCGCTGAGCATAGACCCTGAGGCTCAGGAGGAACTGGTCGAGGAAATTGCCGAGGACGTTCGGTCCGAAATACGGCTCGGCCATGTGGAGGATGATGTCACGCACGTCCTCGAGGAGCGACTCGACGAAGCCGGAGTGCACCTGCGCCCGGAGAAGGTCGACGATCTTGCCGAAGACATTGAGAATGACGTCTCCACGTAGGTCCTGCGACCGGCTTGGCATGGGAGGGCACGGCACATGAAGCTGGAAGACCATTACGACGTCGTCGTCATCGGCGGCGGCGCAGCCGGCCTGAGTGCCGCCCTCCTTCTGGGGCGGGCACGGCGGCGCGTCGCCGTCGTCGACGCCGGGGAACCGCGCAACATTCGTGCGGGCCACATCCACGGGTACCTCACGCGTGACGGAATCCCGCCGGCGAAGTTCCTGGAGCTGGCACGCGAAGAAGTCCAGAGTTACGGCGTAGAAATTATTAGTGCCACCGCAGAGGAAGTTCATCCGGATCGCCGGGTCTGTCTGGAGGACGGACGTACTCTCACCGCCAGGCAGGTGATTCTAGCAACGGGCTTGCGGGACGTCCTGCCCGATGTAGAGGGGGCAGAAGCACGGTGGGGCAGAGGGTTGTTCCAGTGTCCGTACTGCCATGGATGGGAGCACCAGGACCAGACGCTTGCCGTGCTGGGGACAGGCGAGTGCTCGGTCCAGCAAGCCCTCCTGCTTCGGCAGTTCTCCAGCGATGTCACGCTCTTCACACACGAGATGAGCTCTGTTGATGTCGAAGCGCAAGCATCGCTGGGGTCCCGTGGGGTGCGCGTCGTTGACGGGCGTGTGCAGGCGCTGGTTGCCGGTCCAGAATCCCTGACCGGCGTCCGGTTGGAAAGTGGAGAGCTATATCCGTGCGATGCCCTGTTCTATGAACCGGGAGCAACGGTCGATACCTCGATCGTGAAGGCGCCGGACTGCCAGACGTTGGAGAACGGCTGTGTCAGCACGGATGAGTTCGGACGCACCAGTGTCGAGGGAGTGTGGGCGGTGGGAAATGCAGCGGATCCGGCGGCCCAGGTGATCGTTGCCGCCGGGGATGCGTACCGCCTGGCAGTGGCGGTCAACGCGGAACTGATCGATGACGACGTTGACGAGGCACGGAAGGTGCCGGCAGGGAGCGCGGGAGATTAGGAAGCCGCTCGCCGGGAGGCGGCACGTCTGCGTCAACCTGACCTTCAGGTGTCCTTCCGTGACCCCGCAAAGAAATTAAGGTTTGAGGGGCTCAGAGTCAAGCTCATGAACGTGCTGTGCGGGTCTGGCACGTAGGTACCGAAGGGTGCGCACTCCTCGAAGCGATGTCGTTGATATAGGCGTCGTGCGGCGGCGAAGTAGTCCTCCGTTCCCGTTTCCAGCGACACGCGCTCATAGCCCTTGGCCGCGGCTTCGGCGATGATCCGGGTGAGAAGGAGATCGGCGACACCACGTCGTCGCGCCGGCGCTGCCGTACGCATCGACTTAATTTCTGCTTCGTGGCGGGAGAGGTGCTTCAGCGCACCGCATCCGAGCAGGAGCCCATGTTCTCTGGCGGTGTAGAGCGTGATGCCCGCGGCAGCCAGCGCGGAGTGATCAAGGGCGTGCACACTGTCGGCGGGCGAAGTCGCGTACATGTCGCTCAGATGTTCGGCTAGAAGCAGTTGGACGTCGGCCCGCATTGGACTGTCTGTCTGTACGGAGATCATTTGCAGGTTTCCTCACTCAGTTTCTGCACGAGATCCTAAGATGCCGGTGTTTCGATCATGTGAAGCGACCTCGAAGTGAACGGGCAGCAATTCGTTGGGCACCTGTCTGGGCCGCATCCGCGAAGTGCCCCGCAGAGGGTTCGGCTTGTGTAGCGGCTACGTGGTTTGTTGAAGCCCAGGGCCGACCTAAGTTGCACTTCTTGTTGTGCTGATTATGGCCGGACCGGCATAGGAGCCGGGCTTGCACTCCTCATCTGATCCTCACTGAGATCCTCAGGAGGCTCGCCGCATTCCCTTTCGGTTGGACTGCCGGAAGATGTGTCAGCATCAGATTCTGCCGTTGGAGTTGTGGCGCCTCCACTTAGGGAGTTGTGCTCGCTATCGCAGGACTGACGGGCACTTTCGCCAGTATCTCCGTCGACAGGTTCAACGATTGGCGACAGCGGCTCCTGCTCCGGCAGAGGCTCATCTGGCGCTCCGCCCCCCCCAGCCAGACATGCAACAACGAATATGACTAGTAGACGCTTGACCGCAGCATCGGCTGTGTATTGCGCTATGCAACCAAACATCGTCGCATGCCTTTCTTCGTCCGGAAGGAGCTCGCCAACCCCGGCGTTGAGAGGCGGCGTCAGGGCGAGGATACTCAACCGGCGAGGTAAGAAGCGCCTCAGACTTGTTGTCCCTGAATCGAGACGCATTACCAATTCCCGCGTTGGACGGACCGGAAGGCTTTACGTTGATCGTTCGGCTTACGGGCCAGGCTTCGGGCAAAGAGCCACGAGTATTGATGATGAGCCTTTGATTCTCTGGAGAATGCCGGCACCTCGTAATGCTCCCGGATAAGTGTCTGGTGGTTAGTACATGCTGTAGCGAACGTCAGAGCGGTCATCGTCCCCAACGTGATTCGGTTGCCATCCCATCAGGGCACCGACCCCGGGCAAACGAGGTGGGCACAAGCTCGTGAAGGGGAAGAAGTTTCCCGGCCGAGGCACAGGTCGAGAACCTGTAGTACTCTCTCAACCCCAGTGCTGTTTAAGTCGGGAGTGCCCCGGCACCGGGAGGAGCCGGGGCACTCTGGTTGCTAGCGATCAGACGTCTACTTTGTCTCGCTTGGCCTCTCGAGCGTCACGATGAGGGACAACAGGTTCCGGTATTTTGCCGTCGAGGATTGGATCGTTGGACTGGCGCATCGCCGTCTCCAGCGCCTTCGCCATTCGTGATCGCAGGCCCTCGAAGTCCGGCACATCCGCGACATTGTTCAGCTCGTCGGGGTCCTCTTTCAGGAGATAGAGCTCCTCGGCCGGTCGCGGACGCAAGTGGTCGTCTGACATGCCGCGCCGGGTTTCGCTTTCCTCAAGGTCGGTCGGCAGCGGCAGTTGCGGAGCCTCAACGAAGTTGCGGATGTACTTCGCATCAGCCGAACGGATACCACGGAGCGGGTCGTAGCGGTCATGGTACGTCTTCTCGAATACCAGCGTGCGTTCATCGTTGCCATTCTGTTGCTCTCGAAGGAGAAGCGATCGCAGGCTGATCCCTTCCAGTGTGTCCGGGACAGGCGCACCTGCGAGGTCCAGCAAGGTCGGCGCGACATCGAGGTGGCTGACCATGGTCGAAACGTGCCCGGGTTCAATGCCCCATGAGGCTGGCGGGCGGACGAGAAACGCAACCTTCACACCGGCGTCGTACAGGGTGCTTTTTGCACGTGGGAATGCGACACCATGGTCGGTGGTGAAGATAACCAGGGTTTCGTTCTTGGTCTGAAGCTGTTCGATTCCCTCCAGAACCAGGCCGAACGCCTCGTCCATCTGCCGGATGGCTCCGTAGAACTGGGCGATGTCTCTGCGGGTGTGTTCGTTGTCCGGGAGGTAGGCGGGGACCTCTACCTCGGCGGGGTCTACCGCCTCGTAATCTTCCACCGGCCAGGGGCGGTGTACTTCCCAGAAACCGACGGCGGCGAAGAAGGGACGGGCGTCCTCATGCGCGGTTGACAGCCAGCGTTGTGACAAACGTGCCACTTCCAGGGCTCGGGGGAGGAACCCGAGACCGTGGACCTCTTCATAGCCGAGCACTCGCGCGTCGAGGTCCTCGTGTTGAAGACCGATCAGCGCGGTTCGGTAGCCGGTTTCTGCCAGCATTTCGGGCAGGGTGCTCACCCCTGTGTTGTACTGCCAGCCCTGATGGGTCAGGCCCATCAGGCCGTTGTTGTGCGGCATCTGGCCCGAGAAAAGCGACGACCTTGCCGGTGTGCACAGCGGGGACGTGGCGAAGGCTGAATCGAAGACCAGCGACTCGTCGCTGAACCGTGTGAGGTTGGGGCTGGGGATGGTTTCCTTGCCGTAGCACGGAAGCCAGTCCCCCAGGTCATGACAGTGGACGAGGACGATGTTCGGCTGGCTGCCGGATGGTTGCATAGGTTGCTCTTTCATGGTGGTTCAGCCCTTCACAGCTCCGCCGGTGAGGCCGGCAACGATCTGACGGTTCGCGACGATGGCCAGCACGATGATCGGGATCGCAGTGACCACGCCTACGGCCGCCATGGCACCGAACTTGATCTCCTGCGGTTGGATAAGGGTGGCGATTCCGACCGTGATGGGAGATTGGTCGCCACCGGTCGTGAAGACGAGGCCGAACAGGAATTCGTTCCAGACCTGGATCGCGGTGAAGATCGCGACGGCGGCGATGCCGGGTGCGGCCAACGGCAGCATGATCCGGGAGAATGTGGTGAAGTCGCTTGCCCCATCGATCGACGCCGACTCGCGCAGTTCGAACGGCAATGTGTCGAAGTAGAACTTGATCATGATGATTGCGAACGGCAGATTGAACACCACGTTGAGCAGCACCAGACCCGTCAACGAGCCGACCAGATTCAGGTTCGTTAGGGTTGCGAACAGGCCGGGCACAAGCGTCATCGGAGGAATAACCTGCAGCAGCGCTGCGACGGACAGCACGATGGCGACGGTCCGTGAGGACCAGCCCAGCTGGCTGAGGCTGTAGGCGGCGAACGCGCCGGCCACAAGAATGATGGTCGTCGCTGCCAGCACGATGATCACGCTGTTCAGCACCTGTTGGCCGTAAATCTGCCCAGGTGCGAACACCGACGCGAAGTTCTCAAGCGAGAATTCGAAACTCCAGCCAGGGGTGATGATGGCGCGGGGGCGTTGGAAGGCGACGACGATCATCCAAAGTATGGGTACCACGGTGGCAAGCACCGCGCCCCACAGGATGACGTTGGTAAACCACTTGCTTGTATTGCTTTCACGAACGGCCACGACTAAGCCTCCCTACCACTGAGCGTGCTGCGAAGGTCAGCACGAGGAGCACCACTACGAGAAGCACGACGGTCACACTCAAAGCGGCCCCGTAGCCGTACTGAAATGATTCGAAGAACACTGACCGCAGATAGATGGTCACGACGGAAGTCGCTTCACCGGGTCCACCGAAGGTCAGCAGGTACATCTCATCGAACGCCTTGACGCCCATGATGATGCGGATAGCGATCGCGCCGATCATGGCAGGCACGAGTAAGGGCAGGATGATGTGCCGCAATGCCTTCCAATAGGTCGCGCCGTCCACCTCAGCGGCTTCAAGCACCGAACTGTCAAGGCCTCTCAACGCCGTGTAGATGAACAGGAACACGATGGGTGTCCAGTGCCAGACATCGACGAGGATGATGCTCACCATCGCCCCCACGGGTTCGCCGAGCCAGGCCTGTCCCTCCATGCCGAGGCTGTTGAGTATCTTGTTCAGCAGCCCGATTTGTGGGCTGAGAAGGAGGAGCCAGACAACGCTGACCACCACGGGAGCCACGACGGCCGGCCAGATCATGACGTTCTGCGCAAGCTGCTGGACTCTGACCAGTCGATCAACCACCAACGCCAGGACGAGTCCCAACAGCAGGGTCAATGCGACAGTGAAGAAGATGAAGATCGCCGATACCCGCAGCGAGTTAGCGAATGAGGCATCAGAGAGCATACGGACGAAATTTTCTGCGCCGACGAAGGTCCAGTCAAAGGATCCTGCTCGCATGCGGACATCGCCGAAAGCCATCCAAATGAGCTGGCCGACGGGAAAGGCCACCAGCACGAGTGCGAAGATGAACAGCGGTGCAACCGTGAGGTACTTGAACCAGGGGAAGGGCTTCTTCCCCTTGCTGACAGGGTCGCGGGACGTTGTCCGTGCGCCCCTTACTGCGGCCGAGGTCATTCCGTGTACCCGGCTTCTTCAACTACCCTTTGGAGGCCGGTCTGCATCTCGGCGAGACCCTCTTCCACCGTCTTTGTGCCGGCTACTACTTCGCCGATGATCGGCTCAGTTACCTCGAGCATCTGGGGGGTGAAGGTGTACCGCAGGCCGCCACGGATGGAATCGGCGGATTCGACGATGGCTTGGAGTTCGGGACGGTCACTCTCGACGTCGGTGCGGGTAGTCACTCCGCCGTACTCGGCCCACTTATCCATGGCTTCCTTGCTGGTGAGCCAGGTCAGGAAGTCATAGGCAGCCTCAGCGCGAGCAGGTTCAAGGCCAGCAGGGATTCCGAGTGTCCAGGTTCCGCTGACCGGCGTATCTCCCGGAAGGGGTGCGTAGCCGATATTGCCGGCAACCCTGGAGGCACCCTCGTCTTCTAGCGGGGCGGAGACTGCAGCAACCAGGGTGGACTGCAGGACGCTGCCGCCCTGCATCAGGGAGGTGGCTTCGGCCTGTGCGACGGTCTGTGGTGCGTCCGGTCCCAGCTCGGCGAGCTCCTTGAACTTGGTCAGAGCTTCCTCAGCCTCGGGGGTGTCCAGGGCCGGAGTCCAGTCGCCAGCAAGTTCATCCTGGAACCACTTCCCGCCGTAACTGAACAGCAGCGCGCTGAAATCGTAGGACGGCGTCTTGCCGCGCAGCACATACCCATTGTCGACAGCGCCCTCATTGATGGCAGTCTCGCCGTTCTCGATTACCTGGTCCCAGGTTGTTGGGACCTCGAGGCCGAGCTGCTCATACAGATCGTTCCGGTACATGAAGAGATGGATGTTGCCGTTGATCGGCAGTGAATAGGGAGTACCTTCCACCGAGGTGGTGCGGGCTTCGGCGTCCCACCGGCCCACACCGTCGAATTCAATCAGGTTCTCGTCCCACTGGAAGTCGGGATCGACGTCTGTCAGGGGTTGGACCCACTCGTTGTCGTAGAACTGTCCCACCCACTGCTCGTTGAGCTGGAACAGGTCAAACGCGCCGGATCCGCTCTGGGCGGCATTGGCCTGTTGGGTGAGCAGGCCTTCGAAGGGGAACGTTGTGAGATTGATCTTGACACCGGTCTCCGCTTCGTAATCCGCGGCGATCTGTTGGTAGCTTGCCAGCCACGGTGTTTCCGCGGCAGGGATGTTCAATTCCGTTACTTCCTCGGCCGAGTCGGCTCCTCCGCCGCTGCCTCCGCAGCCTGCGAGCATACCGACAGTGAGGAAAGCGGCGGTCAGAGCCGTGGCCCGGCGTGTTGTGCGTTTCATTACGATTCTCCTTTGGATCGATCCAGATTTAGGTGGTGAATTCTCTCGGTATTGTCCGTGTTCAATGCGAGACGTTTAGGGCGAGCAGTTCGTCCGAAATTCTGTCCAGGACGTCCCAGGGCAGAACGCCGATCATCAGGGCGGCCGCTCGGTAGGCCGACATGTCCTCGCAGATCCGGGCAAACGGCCCTGCGGTGAATTCCCCGCAGTGGCGTTTCAGGACAGCTGCCGCGGAATCGTGTAGCAGTAATTCCTTGATGGGCGAGTGGACGCTGATCTCGGCTGAGGGGTACACCTCTGGACCGGGCGCGGGTTGTGTTGCTCGCCGTACCTGGGGCATCTGTTCCTCACACAGCAGATGATGCGTCTCTACAGCACCGACGGCTGGCAGGCCCAATCGCTCGAACTGGCTTGCCGGTGCTTCGTTATCCCTCATCGCGGCCACGAGGGCGTTCGCCATTCGAAGTTCGAGATCTTCATCAATGAGGGGATGGAGCTGGTCGGGGTCGTTGTGCAGATCGAACAGTTGGGTCCCGAAGGTGAACGGGTTAGTGGCGACGGCTCCGTTGGTGCGCAGGACCGGCATCTCCTTCGTGAAGGAGAAACCGGGGACCAGCTCAGCGTCGCGGAGTTCCTCTGCTGAGAAGTACCCGCGCATGTGGGTGGGCATCAAGGTGTGCTCGAGGAGCGGCCTGTTGGTGGAGTTAACGCAGGCGCGCATGTAAACGTAGTGGCCGTCGGTTACTGAGACATGGCCGCCGAAGGCTCCGAACAGGCCGTAGTCCCGCACCGGCGTATCCTGCGCCACGGTCTGCTGGAGCGGGTGGCCCTGCATGTCATCCGGCCGACCGATCCCAAAGAAATCAAGCAGAGTAGGCGCGATATCGATCGTCTGCACCAGCGACTGGCGGCGCTCCCCACGAACGTCGGTGCGCGGGTCCCATACCAGGAAGGGCGTGTGGATGGTCTCGTCGTACCATGGCGGAACGCTCTTGCCCCACCAGCCGTGCTCGCCCAGGAGGAACCCGTGGTCGGTGCACACGATGAGCATCGTGTCGTCCCAGAGTTCGTGCTCGTCCATAGCGTCCAGGACCCGGCCCAGGGACGCATCGCACATCGTGACCAGGGCCTTGTACCGATTGCGTACGAGGTCGGAGGTTGCGTCATCATCGATAACCTGCATGTATTCGGGCCAGTCGTACTCGATGGCATCCGGGCTGGAGGGGTAGAGATCCGAGAACTGCGGGTCACTGAAGAAGGGCTCGTGCGGATCGAACGTTTCGATCTGGACGAACCAGTTCTGCTGATCCCTGTTGTCTGCAATGAACTCAAGGCCAGCATCGAACGTAAGGGTTTGCGGGTGATCCCCGAGACCACGAAAGTATTCGCGGTTTATCCGATCCTGACGCCATGTGCCGCTGCGGTTCACACGGAGGTCCTCGCCGACGGCGGGGTCAGCGACCCTGCCCTTCCATGGATCACCCTGCTGTCCCCGGATCAGAGAAAAGGTGCCGTAACGAGTGTGATACGTGGCGCCGCCGTCTTCCCAGTAATGCATGTGGTCGGTTGCCAGATGCGTGGCGATGCCGTTCGCTTTCAAGATGGCTGGCATTGAGTCGTCGAATGGTTCGAGAGGACCCCAACTGCGGTGCAGGAAGTTGTAGCGGCCGGTATGAAGTTCCCGACGGGCGGGCATGCAGGGCATAGAGCCGGCGTAGCAGTTGTCGAAAGTTGCCGACTGCGCGGCGAGTCGCTCGAAATTAGGTGCTTGTACTTCATTGGAGCCGTACATCGGGAGGAGCTTGCGGTTCAGGCTGTCGAACATGACGACGATTGCCCTCATTGGCCCTCCTTAGTGGTTTGGATCGATCCATTAGATCGATGCAAAAACCATAAAACTTCCAGAAGAGGTGTGTCAAGTGCCACGGGTCACATCTAGTGTCCGCAGGACTCGCGGATTTGTAGCTCTGGCTTGAAGATTGCGTCCGGTGCGGAGGCGTCCGAGCTATCCGACATCAACGAAACCAACATCCGCGTGGCTTCCACCCCCATGCGTTTGGATGCTACTGAGACCGACGTAAGTGAAGGCGACCAGTTCTTGGCATGTTCCACGTCGTCGAAACCGACGACGCGCACATCCCTTCCAACATCCATGCCATTATCCTTCAGCGCTCGCATCAGCCCGAACGCTATGGCGTCGCTGTGGCAGACGATGCCGTCTGGGGGTCTGTGTTCCTGTAGCAACTGTTGGGTTATCTCGAATCCTGCCGTGCTCGAAGTCGGTGTGTGAACGGACCAGCGCTTGTTCAGTCTGGCCCCGGACTTCTCAGTCGCTTCGGACACGCCGGAGAGGCGGTCGACCCGTGTGTAGACGTCCGCGGGACCTCCGAAGTAGGCGATCTCTTGGACGCCATGGGAGAGCAGATGTTCAGCTGCCAGCCTGCCGGCGAGCCGGTCGTTGGACCCCACATACGGTGCTTGCACACCGTTGACATGGCGCGTCAAGACGAGGTGCGGTACGCCCAGTCGCTCCAGTGGTTCCAGGAAGTTAGAGGTGGAACCGATGGCAGGAACAACGAGCAGGCCGTCGATTCGATGCTCTAGGAGTGTCCGGATAAGCGCGTCCTGCCGTACGGGATCATCGAGGGTGTTCCCGAGAAGCACTGTGTACCGCAGGGGGCCGAACTCCTCTTCGACTGCCTCAACCAGGTCTGCGAAGAAGGGGTTGCTCAGGCCGGGAATCAGCAGTCCGACGGTGTGGCTGCGCTGCATTCGCAAGCTGGCGGCTCCGCGGTTGTAGACATAACCGAGTTCCTGCGCCGCATCAAGCACCCTGCGCCTGGTGGTGTCTGCGACCAGTGGACTCTCCTGGAAGACCAGTGAGGCAGTGGAACGGGAAAAGCCTGCCTTGTTCGCTACATCCATCAGAGTGATGCGCGGCGGTGCCTTGACCTGTCCCATTGCTGCCCCTCCAAGAGGTGAATAACTTGCGCTTCCAGCCTATCCGGCTCATTGTTAGATCGATCCTATACCCGCACCCACGGCGTTTTTGAGGAGGGCAACATGGAAGAGCGCGGATGCTGTGCGCCTGCTTCTACGCGACATAGGCAAGAAGCTGCTGCACCGGTAAGTCAGGCCCGTACGTCTGTCAATAGTCACAGGGTCGAGCAGATCAGCATTCCGGCCGGTGCTTTCCTTATGGGTGATGCTTTCGGTGATGGGCGGCCCTTCGATGGCGAAGCTTTTGTGCACGAAGTGTCATTGGAGGCTTTCCAGATCGACGCCACGACGGTCACCAACGCCGACTTTGCGCGCTTCGTGGCGGCGACAGGGTACAAAACGGAGGCTGAACAGTTTTCTGCATCGGCAGTTTTCCATCTCGCGCTGCAGGCGGACGTTGACGATGTTGTGGGCCAGCCACCTGCGACTCCGTGGTGGCTCGGGGTTCGAGGAGCCGACTGGCAGCATCCGGAGGGGCGGTTGTCCAATCTGGCAGGTCGGGATGATCATCCGGTGGTGCATGTCAGTTGGAACGATGCCGACGCATACTGTCAGTGGGCTGGTCGGCGGTTGCCGACTGAAGCGGAGTGGGAGTGTGCCAGCCGCGGAGGAATATCGCAGGCCCGCTACCCCTGGGGGAACGAGCTTCTGCCCGATGGACAATGGCGCTGCAATATCTGGCAGGGCGCCTTCCCCAGAACCAATACACGCGAAGACGGATTCCTCACTACCGCTCCCGTGAAGACTTATGAGCCGAACGCCTTCGGACTGTGGCAGACCGTTGGGAACGTCTGGGAGTGGTGTTCTGACTGGTTCTCCCCGCGCTACTACGAGAGCTCGCCCTCTGAGTCGCCGCACGGTCCCTCCTCCGGACAGAACAAGGTGATGCGGGGCGGGTCATTCCTATGCCATGACTCCTACTGCAACCGGTACCGAAACTCAGCCAGATCGTCGAACACCCCCGACTCGTCAATGGCGAACGCCGGATTTCGGACGGTCGCTCTCTAGTCACTACGTCGGAGATCATGTCCGCAGCTGGAGCTTCGTATGACAGTTGAAAAGGAATTCAGCGGCCCAGGGCGCAGCGCTTCGCCACAGCGTGTCACAGAACAGAAGGGATTCACATGTATCGCCACCCCAGGAAGCGATAGGAAGCCATCGCCGTTACCGTTCAGCTGAACCGGGACCAACCTGCACGCTGATGGATCCGTCACCGTACGCTTTCTTGGGGAGGGGGCTTGTGCGCCGCAGTCGCTGCTTATGATCGATTTCGAGGGGCGTTTTCAGTTCTTAGTCGTGTCCCGTCAGGTCAACTTCTCGGGCACCCTGAAATCATGACTCCGGTGAAGTCATCTCTGTGTACCTGCCGACTCCGCAATTCTGTTTGCAGCTTCGACGACGAGGTTCCCGAAGTCATGCCCGGGGGAGCTAATCACACGTGCTAGGGGCATGGCGAGGCATACTGCGGCAACGATCTCCTCGTTGATGCGCACGGGAGCACTGACGGATCCTAGTCCTGGAGTTCTCACACTTACCGATTCAACCCAGCCAACAGATGCGAGTTGCGTTAGTGCGTCTTCTTCGGCAGCGAGCAGGCGACCACTGGAGCCGAGCGGCAGGGGAAGCCTGAATCCAGGTGGTACTGTGGCGCGGAGCTCATGGCGGCTCTCGGCACTGATTAGGCAGATACGGTCATGACCTCGTCTCACCCACAATTGGACGGTCTCGCCCGTTCGGTCACGCAGGTCGTGTAATACGGGCAAGCCGGCGTTCTCCAGCGCCGAACGGACGAACCGGTCTCCCAGACGGAATGTTCCACTCTCGGTACGGCGGAGAAAATCGTATTCGGCGAGCTGCGAAGCAAGACGGTGTGCCGTGGACAGGGACAGACCAGTTCGTCGGGCCAACTCGCTTGCCGTGATGGCGGAACGACCGACTGCATCGAGTATGGCTGCCGCACGTTCGAGGGTCCGGTTGCTTCCATTTGTCTCTGTGGACGACATGCGTCTAAGCCTACGGTTTTCGCTAACCTTTGATGGCCACGGATTCTGCCATGAATTCTGCGACGATTTTTTGGGAGATTGCAACGTCAAGGACAAAGACGCCCGTGTCATGGGAAGCGAGCCAGTCCTGAAGCTGCTGCAGATCCGCAAGGGTGAGAGCCTTGGCGCCGTCTGTCCCGAGCGCGCGACCGACGGCGGCGAAATCCACCTCATCGATGAGCATTGCCTTCTCGTGTAGTCCCTTGACAGCGTACTGGTGGAGCTCCGCGCCGTATGCGGAGTCATTCAGTACCACCACAACACCTTTGCGTGTGGCACGAATGAAGGTCTCAAAATCGGCGAGTCCCATCAGGCCACCGCCGTCACCGGTAAAGAGAACTGTGGTGCGCTCAGGTCGCGCAACCGAGACACCGGCGGCAGATCCGAAGCCCATACCTATCGACTGAAAAGCGGTGCCAACAAGAATCAACGCCTGGGGGTCTGGTACGGACAGATACATGGGCGCCCAGCCGATGAAATGTCCTCCGTCCATCACGACGGATCGCTCCTTGGGAAGGATTCCTTCGAGGGCCGCGACGACGGCGCGTGGGTTGAGACGGCCGTCGGGGCCGAATTCGTGCGGATCTTCGATAGGAACGGAGGCGCGGAATTCCTCGCCAGCCACTTCCGGCATTCGCTCCCGCCAGCCGGTGTGCGGGTACGAAGAAGACACGTCGATGCGCGTGAGGAGGCCCTCGACGAACGGTAGGATATCGGCGCGAACGTATTCCGCTTCCGGAAGTACTCCGGTGTCCGGTTCGTTGTCGACGCGGATGATCTTCGTCCCCGTCGGGAACATCGTTCCGTACCGGGTTTGGAAAAGATTCTGGCTTGCGCCAATGACCAGTACCACGTCAGCTTGTCGGGCAACCTCAAGGCGGTGGAGCCGGGTGAAACCGCCGGCGAGGCCTAGGTTCCAGGGGCTGTCGAAGGCGTTGGCTGCCATGACCGAGGTCATGAAAAATGCGCCAAGGCGATCCCCGAGTTCATGCAGGGGACGTGTTGCGTCAGCCAGCAGCACTCCCCGGCCGGCGAGGATCAAGGGGCGTTGCGCCTGCGACAACGAGCTGGCGACATGGTCCAGTTGTGCGATTTGTGCAGGCCACGTCGACATCTCGGGTAGGGGTTCAAGCGCCATCGGTTCCGCTGGTTCCGCCGTCGCCCAGTCGTAGGGTATCGACAGCACGACTGGTTGAACTGTGCGCAGTGCGAGATCGAAAGCCCTGTTAGCCACGGCCGCCGCGTTGTGGGGCCCCGCGGTCAAAGCGATCACTCCGGCTGCCTCAGCTGCCTTGGGTTGGTCGATGTCCATAGGCCGTCGGCCGCTTGAGGGAGCGTCACCGGTCACCAGCACTAGCGGGATCCTGGCGATTCGAGCTTCGGCCAGTGTGGTGTAAGCGTTGGCGAACCCGGCACCGTAGGTAGTGGTTGCAGCCGCGATCCTCCCCGTTGCCCGGTAGTATGCGTCAGCCATACTGACGGTTGCAGCTTCGTGGCGGGCAGAGGTGAACGGAAAGCCACGACGCGTGAGCCGGCTGATGAGATGGACGTTGCCGTTGCCCATCAAACCGAACAGGTGCCCGGCCCGCTCCGCGACGACGTCCGCAACGACGGCGGCGACATTTCCTTCGTCCGGCAGGTCGGGCTTGTTTCCCCCGGGCACTTCAGGCCCTGCATTCGTCATGGCTCTCCTCATGGTGCGATGTTCTTCTCTTGTTTGGTGACGGGCCGGGCGACGGCACGGTGACTGAGGGTTTCTTCAGCCACCGCCGTCGCTTGGGTCCTACTGGGCGAGGAAGGGGACGATCAGGGATGTCACGAACAGGACCAGCGCTCCGCCGAGACGATTGGTGAGGGCGGCGAACGGCATGAGGTGCATCCGGTTCGCGGCGCTGAGCACGGCCACGTCGCCGCTGCCTCCGGTATCTGCCATCACAAGGCCCGGTGTGATGGATGCTTCGACGAAGTTGAATTTCACCAGCCATCCCAAGATCCCGGATGTGGTGGTCGCGATGACAACGGTGCAGACGGTCAGCAGGATGAACATCGGGTTACTCAGGGATGCAAGCACCTCGGTGATGTCGATGAAAGTGAGGCTGACACCGACCAGCAGGGCGGGAACTAGGACAGCTCCGACCAGATCGCCCCAGTCCGCGGTGGAGTCTTCCACGTCACGGGGAAGCAGGCCGAAAATTTTGACTGCGGCCGCTGCGATGATTGTCCAGGCGTATGGATGCAGGGCCGGCAGGAAGACCGCAACGAGGTTACCGAATACAAACAGGCCTCCTGCTATAAGCAATCCCTTGCCGAGGGCGATGAAGGAGGACGTATCGCGCTTGGGCGGCAGAGCGAGTTCGTCTGCGCGGCCACTGATCCGCAGGAGTTGTCCGTGGCCGTTGAACCCGACGAAGAACTGCTTCTTGCGCTTTCCCAGTCCGTTGTAGATGCCGGCGATGAGGATGCAGACCACGTTGGCCATGACGACGGCGGACATCAGGTCACCCATGAATGTTGCCGAGTCACCGCCGGTTGCTGCCGCATACATCTCGGACATCGGTAGTGCGCCCACTCCGAGGCCGCCGGCCATGATCGGGGCCGCGATGAACAGAATGCCCTCGATGAATCCAAAGCCAGTCACGGCGCCGAGGAGACCTATCAGAAGGAATGTCGAGATGAGGCAACCAATTAGCGGCACAGCGAAGCGGGGGCCAGCCTTTAGCAGCAGAGTGCGAGGCATGCCAAGGATGGAACCGGCAATAATGGCAACGACGAAGAAGTCCAGAAAGCCGTATCCGTCGACGAAGTTCTGCACCACGGTGATGATGTTCTCCGGCATCAGCCCGAAGAAGGCAAGGGTCGCCGGTGCGAAGGTGCACAAGACGGTGGGCAACCCGAAGTCACGGATCACCGGGACGAGGTTGCCAAGCCAGATGAACAGTCCGCCCAAGAGCATGGTGGTTGCAAATCCAACCACCATTGTGTCTGGCAAATTGCCTGTCAATGCTGCGATGAGGACCAGGCCAGCCAGAACCAGGTATAGAGGTGCCGGAACGCTCGAGATGCGGAAGCCCAGATTACCCGGGTAGTGCGTCCCCGGACGATCACCGATGGATTTTGTGACCGGATGTTTGATACCGCCGACGGGGCCGGGGTGATTGTCCTGCATAGTCGTGTCCGTTGTTTGGCTCGCCGTGTCAGTCGAGTGTGGATTTTTAGACATCATCGTCTCCGATACGGAATAGGAGTAGGTGTTGTGGCTGCATATTCGGCTTCAAATCGCTGGGTAACCGGCGTAGAAGGACGTCGCTGAAGAAAGGGAAAGGGGTGGCCCCTACGAGGAATCACCACACTGTTCCCGCTTACGAAGGGAACCCTTATCCCAACTGGTGGGAAGACCCTTCCATTAGGCGGATAGACGATAACAGCAGACCTGTGATGCACGCAACAGGTTTCTGGCCAAGGGGCTCCTGCATGCGAATATTCGGCCGTAGCCAGGGCGAGGCTGGGGGTCAGGCATCAACAGGCAAACGTCGGGAGCGGTCGGAAATCGCCGGAGGTCGGATCTTGATAGGCCCCTTGTGACCCAGATCATCGCCTGCTACAGTCTTCCCACTTAGCAGAATTACCTTCCCATCCAGTGAGAATACCCACCGTCGGTATCCTTCAGCAGGCTCCTCCATTCAAATCGGACGCCCGTGCGTGGAAGCGCCCGACAATCAGCAAGGCAGGAAGACCATGACCCACTATGAAATCGCCGTCATGCCCGGGGACGGAATCGGTCCCGAGGTTGTCGAGGCCGCTCTGACGGTATTGAAGGAATGCGAAGAGCGCTACGGCCTGCGCCTCAATTACACCTTCTACGACTTCAGCGCCGACCTATACCGCCGAACGGGACGGAGAATCACTCCTGCCGATATGGATGAAATCGGCAGGAAGGACGCTGTGCTGTTCGGTGCGATGGGACTACCGGATGTGCGTGGTCCGGAAGGTCTTGAACTGGGCGCCCAGGTTGAGATGCGGGCCCACTATGGACTGTTCTCCAGCCTCCGCCCAGTTCGCCTCTTCCCGGGGGTGGAAAGCGCTGTGAAAGCAGGAAACGTCGACATGCTCGTTATCCGGGAAACCTCCGAAGGAATGTTCGCAGGACTGGCCGACAAGCACGAGCCCAGCAACGAGCAAGCCAGCGACCGCATGACCATCACCCGGGCGACCTGCGAGAAACTCTTCGATGTAGCCTTCTCGCAGGCTCGGGCGCGCCGGAAGCGCGGCACGCCGGGACACGTGACGCTGCTTCACAAGTCCAACGCGCTCCGGAGCAACGTCTTGATGGAGAAGGTGTTCGACGAAGTCGCAGCCAAGAACGCGGACATCGGCAGCGCCAAGTACTACATTGACGCCGGATCGATGTATATGGTCACCGACCCCGGTCGGTACGACGTGGTCGTCTCCGAGAACATCTTCGGAGACATTGTCTCCGAGATTGCAGCAGGCTTGGTCGGCGGTCTCGGCGTTGCGCCATCTGCAGACGTAAGCCTCACGCACGGCGTGTTCCAGCCGTCCCACGGCAGCGCTCCCGACATTGCAGGCAAGGCAATAGCAAATCCCACGGCGATGATCCTGTCCGCAGCAATGATGCTGGAATGGCTGGGCCAGCGCCACGGTGACGAACTGTGCAGCCAGGTGGCACGGTATATCCAACGCGCCGTTGAGGCGGCTTTGGAAGCAGGCCCGCTTCCACGCGACCTCGGTGGGACGGCAGGAACGCAGGAAGTATTGGAGACGATCCTTGGCGCCCTTCCCGCCGTAAGCGCCCTTCCGGCGTAGTAACCAGCGCGACCGCATGGTCGCAGAAGCAACTACTAGCGGTGACGCCTAACGCGCAACGTTGAGCCACAAATCCTTGCCTCACGCACGGCTGTCACAACCAGGAAAGGTGCGTCGTCATGACACACAAAGTTTTGTTCGTGAATCCACTGGCGGACTACATAGATCGCCTCATGGACTCCACTCCCGTCGGCTACAGCGTGAAAGTGATGCCCCTGGATGCCGACCTGTCGGAGATATGCCGGGAAGCGGCTGCTGCCGATTTCCTCATCTCCGGCGTCAACGTCCCTGAAGCTGTTTTCAGGGCAGCGGAGAAAGTGAAATTCATCCAGTACATGAGCTCAGGTTATGGCCAGCTGCCGATCGGCGTGCTGAATGAGTTGGAAGTTCCTGTGGCTCAAATGAAGACACACTCCATCTCCGTAGCTGAGCATGCGGTGACGTTGATGCTCACGTTGCTACGCCGGATCCCGGCCTCCACGCAATTGATGCGCGATGGGAAATGGCGTGAGGATCTGGACGAGATGTCCTACTCCGAGCTGTACAGCAAGACTGTCGGGATCGTCGGTCTCGGCAACATCGGACGATGGGTCGGCAAGGTCGTACATCATGGTTTCGGCGCCAATGTGGTCTTCTATGACAATGCCGAAATTCCGCTGACCGTGTCCGAGCTCATTGGAGCCCGGCCGGTGCCGCTGGAGGAGCTCATGGCCGTCTCTGACGTCGTGTGCGTCAGTGTCCCGCTGAACGCCGAATCCGACAAGCTCATCGGCAGGGAAGAACTCGCACTAATGAAACAGAGTGGCGTTCTCGTTAACGTTGGCCGCGGGGAAGTTATCGACGAGCGTGCGCTCATCGAGTGCTTGCGCGAAGGGCAGATTGCTGGAGCCGGCCTCGACGTTTACGCCAATGAGCCCCTGGACCTTTCCAGCGAGCTGCTGGAACTAGACCAGGCCGTCTGTACCCCTCACATGGCCGGCGTGGGCTGGGAAAACGTAGAGCGCAGGATCTCAACAGTCTGGCGGAACTTCGACGCAGTCCTCAACGGCGAGATTCCAAGCGGAGTCGTAACCGCCACCAAGCGGGCAAGGAGCACCGCGGAAGTCACGACCGTATAAGCAGGCGCACTCAAGCAGCGATGGAGACAACCGTTCGATTGCCTGTATCGCTGCTTGGGTTGCGGCCCGGCGTTCTTACCAGAAGACGATCCCTCATCGCGCGACGAAAACTCTCTCCGATCGTCGGAACTTCTCCCACACTTCCGGAGCCACAGAGCCCAATCGAATCTCAAGCGGAGGAATGTCGGCGACCCCCTATGGCAGAGTTGCTACATGCGCTTGCTCGTGATTTTTGGTCCGCCCGCGGTCGGCAAAATGACCGTCGGACGCGAGATCGCTCAGCGGAGCAACTTCCGCCTGTTCCATAACCACACGCTCATCGAGCCCCTGCTCGAAGTGTTCGACTACGGGACACCACCGTTCACCCGCCTACTCAACGAATGGCGGGCGGGAGTCGTCGAGGAAGCAGCCATGTCAGGCACCGACCTGCTGTTCACGTTTGTCTGGGGCCTGGAGCAGCAGGCAGACGCCGATGATCTCTCGAGGTACATCCGCCCCTATGTCGAGAAGGGCGCAGACGTAGCATTCGTGGAACTGTCAGCGGACCTGAACACGCGCCTGCGACGGAATCGGACCGAGTTGCGACTCGCCGAGAAGCGATCGAAGCGCGACGTGGAATGGTCCGACTCCAATGTTCGCGATATGGAGCGTTTCCTCATGAATACTGACACGAATGCCACTGTTGGCGGGGCTTTGCCAGGAACCGCACTCCTAGCTGAACACAGGCATATGCGGCTAGACAACGGGGATCTCACAGCACAGGAGGCAGCGGCTCAGATTCTCGCCTGGCTAGATAGGGATCCAACGGAACACGTCAGCCAACAGTCCGCGTCTTAGCGTAGAAGGACAACACCGAGCTCGCATACAGGCAGAGGCATCAATGGGTATCCTTCACCGTGCCTCTTCTTGGGCGGCTTCAACGGGCGAAAGAGATCCTCGACGTTCTACTCCTCGTGCAAGCTGACGCGTTCAAAGACCTTGAGGCTGCTATGGGTTTCGAAATCCATCAAGCCAGCGAGCCAGCTACGAGAGCGATTACCGAGAGTAACTTTTCCGGGTCTGCCGCGTCGAGGATTTGATTTGAGAGACCGGCCCTAAGCCCCTTCTAGTTAAGTTTCGCCAAGGTCTTGTGCTGCGACGGCTGCAAACGGCAAGATAAGCGGAAAGCGTTTTCTGAGAGGTTGGGCTTATGGCTTGCGCACCTCGCGGGGATAACTTTTGGGTTGGCACCACGCACCGTGTGCGACCCAGGTTGACCACATGGTCGCTCGTACTGAATCGTTTCACCGTAGCTGTTGAACTCAATGAGGAGAACAAGTGCGCAAACTCATGCGACAACTAGGGAGTGCGTCGCTGGTGGTGGGCTTGAGCCTGTCCACCTTTGGCTTCACTCCGCAGGATGCCGAGGCTCGTCCCGCAGACAGTCACCGCCAGATGGAAGGCCTAACCCGAGGACTGGTCGCAGCTCAGGGTGCTGACGGAATTTTCCTGAGCTGGCGGTTCCTAGGAGACGAACCGGACGGCCTGTCCTGGAACATCTACCGCAAAGACGTGGACGCCGATTTCCAGCGAATCGCAACAATTGCACCGAGGGACGTGCAACCGGAGAGCAACTACGAATCAAACCTAGGCGTGGTGAAGGAGGACGTCACTCCGTCCAACTACACCGACCCTGACGGCTTGATCACCTCTGAGTACCAGGTGGCACCTGTCATTAAGGGCAAGGAGGGCGAGCGCCAGGGAATGAGCGCGCCGATGCTGTCAGCGCTTCCCGGCCAAGCGGGCCAGGGAAACCGGGGAGCCGCGCACTTCATCCAGCTCAAGCCGGCACCGGAATCCGTACCCCTCGCGCACTTCACATACCGGGGCAACCGCTTCGGGCCCGGCACTAACCTCAACCCGGCCAACATGGTCATCCCTGACACGGGGGGCCAGCACTGGTACGTAGTGGACATGGACCTGCTCCGCGGCTTCCGTGAAGCCCACGACAAAAAGACCCCAGTCAGCGCCGCCGACCTCGACCGCTGGGTCACAAAGCTGAACCAGTACAACGGCGAAAGCTGGAAGCCCACCGCTGCGCTCGGACCCGCAGGGCTCATCAGCGATGCGCTCTACGCGGAGTTGGAGGCCAAGTTCATCAAGTACGTCGAGAACCTGGACAGCGGCACAGCACTTCCCTACGCAAAGACCGGCACGGGCGCGATCCACACGTCGCAAAGCTCGCCGTACTCAACCCACGACATGACCGTTGGCGATTTCGACGGCGACGGTGAGTACGAGATCGTCGTCAAGTGGCGCAGCACCCAGCAGGATCCGATGTACTCCGAACCCATTTTCGGTGGCAGCAACACCACAACCGCCCCCGAGTACGTCGACGTGTATAAGCAGGACGGCGCCCTGATGTTCCGGGTGGAGATGGGCTACAACGTGCGGGCAGCCAATGATCACGAAACCACGCTGTTCGCGGAAGATTTCGACGGGGACGGCAAGTCTGAGCTCATGCTCAAGACCGGGCTGGGAACACGGGTTGGCAACTGGGACGAAGCATCACAGTCCGTTGTCTATCCCGACACTACGGACGCGGTGGTGGGCGGTGAGGACGGCCTGAACTCGACCGTGAAGAAATTCAAGGAGTACTTCAGCACCGGGAACGAGCAGGCACTGGACACGTACTGGTCCCTGCTCAACAGCTTCAGCATCTCCTACCGGAGCCCAACGGTTGGGGGCGGCAACGACGGACCGAATGATCCTGCAGTCAAACGGTGGATCAAGACCTATCACGTTGGTCCGATCGGACCCGCCAAGGATAACCAGGAGTTCTTCTCGGCCTTCGAGTGGGATGCAGAGACCGGCAAGGGCCAACTGCTGGACAGTGAGAGTTACCCGTTCACCTATGAGGGAAGCGTGGACGGCGAGAACTGGGCCATGACCCCTGCAACCCAGCGCGGGAACTACTCCTATCTGGCCTTCCCCGGTCCGGGTGCGGGAACCTCATCCAGTGACTACAAGGCTCAGATCATGGCCGAAAAAGAAGCCTACTGGCTTGAGAACCCCTGGAAGGCGGCAGCCTACGGTGATGCGCAAGGCAACCGCCCCAACCGGTACGTCGGCGTCGTCGCTGCTCTTGACGGAGTGAACAAGTACGCCGTTTCGCAGCGCGGCTACTATCACCGGACTACTCTTGCGGCCTTCAACATCGTGGACGGCCAGGTCAATCTCCAGGCCAGCTTCGATTCGGATGACCCGCAGTACTGGTCACTCGGAGGGGAAGCGTACGACTACCGGAACCGTGGCAACCACGACACCAAATCCGCGGATCTGGACGGTGACGGCTGGGATGAAGTTGTCCTTAAGGCCATGGTCCTGGGTCTGAACGAGGACAAGACCAAGATCCTGCCCAAGGTCCTCAACGGCGACGTGATGCCCACCATCGAGGGGCAGAACGGTGTCCCACCGGTCGCTGGCAAGTTTCAGTTCGCCACCGATGCGGTGCGGGACAACCCGCTCAACGAGTGGGCTCCACTGCGCCACGGTGATCGCGGCGCGTTGCTCCCCGTCGACAAGGAGAACAACATCCGAGAATGGTCCGGCATGGAGGAGCACCTGCTCGATGACATCCGCACGGGCCGCCACCTCGGCTGGATCCCCGGCCCTGCCGGCTACGACCCGATGAAGGGCAAGCGACTGAACAAAAAGGGCGAGGTGATCTACGAGAATTCGCTCCTCTACGGCGTCTACGCGGGAAGTGACGACGAGGGCAGCGTGGCTGGCAATTACTCCAACCGCTGGCCCGGTGCACAGGCAGGTTCAGCCGGAGTGACCACCGAAGTCCGCAGCATGGTCACCGGCGAGATCCTGACCACCACGGCGATTCCGCGGGGCATCGGGCAGGGACAGAACGCAATCTGGTTTGGCGGCGGACTGACGCACATGGCAGTCAACGGAGCCAACATCAATAGCGTTGATGACCTGACCTTCGCAACCTCCTCGTACCTCGCCACGGGCCTGACGTCGACGGGCAACAAGAGCACGCCCACTCTCAAAGCCGACCTCTTTGGAGACTGGCGCGAGGAACTCGTGTTGCGGGCCAGTGGGAACCGCCTAGGTATCGTCACCACGCTTGCGCCTTCCGAATACGGCATCCGCACGCTGATGCACGATCCGATGTACCGCAACGGCGTCGCCAACAAGAACAACGGCTACGACCAGATGGGGTTTGCGAGCTTCTACCTCGGCGACGAGGCAGAGCTGCCTGAGAAGAGGAAGGACATCCTGATTCCCGCCCCGGCTGATACCACTGCACCAACCATCACGATCAGTCCGAAGGACAAGGACGGCAGCGAGCCTTACAGGCAGGTCTCCTTCGACCTGTTCGACGCTGGCACTCTTGACCGGCTAACCCTCAACGGGGTTGAGCGGGATCTGCCGAACAAGACGGGCTCTCAGCTGAACAGCATCAAGCCGGGCAAGTTCGGTGCGGTGAGCGGAGTGAACGAGCTGAAGGTGTACGACGACGCCGGAAACGTCGCCACGCTGTCGTTCACACTGACCGACTCGAAAGGCTAGTTTCCGCTCCATCTATAACGCAGTACGGACCAGTGACCATTCAAAATTTGGCCGCTGGTCCGTACTGCGTTACGGGGTGACGAATCCTGGCCGCGCAGCGTGATACTCCTTCACCCAGGCTAAGAACGGCTTGCTGTCGGCGTATGCAACGCCGCCAAAAACTCTGGAAAAGGGTTCCACCTCCGACGACGAAGGATGGGAAAGGGCAGCAGGAAGACTAAGGAGTCGGACATGGGTGTGGCGCCCACCCCGACGGATAGGCGCCACAGTGGTGAGGGCTGTTGGAGCAATCCGCCCAGCAGGCCCTCGTTGTCTTCGCTACCATCAGTCGTGGTGTCGGCCGAGATATCGGCGTCCACATCGCTGTCCGCGTTCGGGGAAACGTCGACGTTGGTGTTGTTGCCGTTCGCGGTGTCATCGATGTCGACGACACCATCGTGGAGGATGTTATCCAGCGACAGGTTGCCGCTATCGGTGATGGTGTTGTCGGTCACCTGGGCGACCTCGTCCACATGGGTCTCAGTGCTGTCCCAGAGTTGGCGCCGGCCATGCCGGCGCCTCCTACGAGCATCAGACCGCTAACGGATCCTACTGCCAGGGACTTCTTGATGATGTTTCGCATGTTTCTGCCTCCACATCTCTGTTGGGGTAGAGGACGTTAAGCACTTCGGGGGGGCCCCGAACCGGATTGGTACCAAGCGGACCTCCTTGTCAGTCACCAGAAAAAAGCCGTCCACAGTATTCGCTTCAGCCAAACGTTCATAGCGCGATCGGATCGGTAACCGGACCCCAGCGAGCCGCCTGTGACGCCCGCTGAGCCGTGACCGGCCCCACGGTTGTCCGATTCTTGGCACGGGTATGCTGGCAGGCATGGGAATGGTCCCACTGAAGGTTTGGTGTGCTACCTCGGTAGTCCTGCGGCAGGCGTGCCGGTGAGGGCCCTCGTAAAGGGTGGTCTTCTTGCCGTGCTCCTGCTGATGACCGGCTGCAGCGACAACGGCGAGGTATCCGGTCCGACGCAACAGACCCCTTCCGCGTCCGCGCGTGCGTCAAGCACACCGAGCCCGTCAAGCACACCGAGTCCGTCGCCGCAGGCCTTGGAGTCTGCTCCAGTTGTGTCGCCGAGCAGCCCACCAGCTACTTCAAAGTCGCTCGCCCCCGGTGAATTGATCGCGCTGAATCGGAACCTGATCGGGGCGGCCTGGGAAAACAATGTCGCCGAAGCTCGCCGACTCATCGACGCCGGTGCTGACGTCAACTACGAGGACGAGACCCAACAGAGCGCTTTTCTCATTGCAGCGAGCGAGGGCTATATCGAGCTGCTGAATCTGACCCTGCGCAACGGCGCGGATGTTCACGCGCGCGACAGTTACAACGGCACCGCCCTGATCCGCGCTGCGGAGCGTGGCCATGCGGAAGCGGTGCGAAGGCTGCTGGAGACGGACGTGGACGTTAACCACGTCAACAACCCGGGGTGGACCGCACTGCACGAGGCGATCATCTTTGGCGATGGCTCGCCACGGTACGTTGAGACGGTACAGTTGCTCGTCGAAGGCGGCGCCGACGTGAGACTCCCCTCCCAGAGCGATGGTCTGACCCCCTTGCAGCAAGCCACGTCCCTCGGCTTCCAAGAGATCGCTACTATTCTGCGCGCAGCGACGGAACAGTAGACGGCGATGGCGAGGCGACCCGGTTGTGGCCGAACACCCGGGCTTGGCTATTCCGGCTCGGTGACTAGCAACGGCTCTATCCGAGCGGCGCATGATGCTCGAATGAAGGGCTTCTCCGCCTCAGAGACGCGGTTGTTCTTTCCTGTGTCATCGCACCAATCGACGTCGTGTGGATACGCTTCCACGGCCGCCTCCCCGTGAGCGGTGTTGGTTGGTAGTTGGAATGAGTACTTGAAACCGCCGGCATCGGTCATCGGCGCGGTTGTACTGATGATCTTCTTACCGCCCGCATCTGTGACCGTCACATTGACTTCAGCGTTCTCGCCATAACGGGGATCGCAATCGGAGTCCTGCGCTTCGATGATTACGGTCTCCCCGACTGCAGCACTCGAAGGACTGACGGAATAGGGCGGCGGCATGCACGGTGGCGCTCTAAAGATGGACGTACTGCAGCCAGCAAGTACAACAATTCCTCCGAGCGCACATGCTGTAAGAGGTGCTACCGTTAGCCAGCTGGGCCCTCGGCGTAGAATCCGGAACTGCGGCTTCATTTCCTCATTATGAGGATTCCTCGCACCCTTCTTGCCTCAGTCACATATCTGTCGCCGTATTGTTGCTCAACTAGATCCCACGAGTGGACGGGATCCCGCACCGTGCACCGTCTAACTGGCCGAAGTTGCGATGCCTCCACTATGAACGGGACGGATTTCGACGCCACCAGTACTCCGGCGGACGGCCGGGTTGAACCGGGCGAGAGCTATTGCGGCGTCGAGTTCAGCGGCTTCAAGGACATAGAAGCCTGCCACAAACTAGTCAGCTTGGATGAATGGCTCTGGCGTACAGCCAGCGCATGTACGCCCAGGCAGCCGGCAACTTCGAGGACCTGAGCGTGAGGACGGAAGGCGCCATAGATAGGACATTTCGCCTCATACACAGACCTGGCCACAGGAAAAAACCTGCAACCAGCTCTAGGCCCGTCGTGATCGGGTCAGGCCGACTGCTTGACTTAATCCGATGCAGTAAGCCCTCTTACTAGTTAACTCCTCGCTTCTTGGGCCAGTGAAGGGTGCGCGTCACGGAATGCCATCGGGGTGTACTCTCCTTGCATACAGCCTCGCTTTAGGAGTCCGGAGGGGTGTGATGAGCGCGGGTAGGAACGCCTCCGATGTAAGCCGCCCATCGACCGAGAGACAGCTTTTCCGACGTGTAGCATCGCGGAGCGGTGCGGATCCTGCGCACCCCTTGGTCGCGTCTCATGAGGCGGAAATTCGGTTGCGGGTGCTGAAGGCTGCGAGTGCTTTGGTCGACCGTCTCACCTACGACGCAGTGACCATTGATGCTGTTGCGCGGGCTTCCGGTGTCAGCAAGTCGACGCTGTACCGGTACTGGCCGAGCCGTCAGCTGTTGGTGTTGGAGGCGTTCACCTACAAGACGAATCTCCTGACCAACGTCGAAGATACGGGGGACGTTGAACGCGACCTTCATTCCTACCTGGTGGCGCTCACTTATTGCTTGAAAGTCGGCGGTGCAGCGTCCACCGTCGCGAACCTGTTCGCTGAAGCCATTCGCAGTGAGGAGTTCGCGGTACAGTTCCGGCAAACCCTGGTCCGGGAACGCAGGCACGGCTTCCTGGTGATCCTGTGGCGCGGCCAACGCCGGGGTCAGATCCGCGATGATGTTGATGTCGGAACCGTGGTGGATGCGGTGTACGGATCGATTCACCACCGACTCCTCGCT
This sequence comes from Arthrobacter sp. D2-10, assembly GCF_054161285.1. Classification (NCBI taxonomy): domain Bacteria; kingdom Bacillati; phylum Actinomycetota; class Actinomycetes; order Micrococcales; family Micrococcaceae; genus Arthrobacter; species Arthrobacter sp. D2-10. The sequence continues at coordinate 630,195 of NZ_CP096431.1, forward strand.
ACGGGCCAGGACATCGACGGACCCTTCCTCCGGAGTTTGACTCGCTTTGCAATTGACGGCACAGCTACGGCGGCGTACGCGGCCGTGTCCCGCTCGTAAGCCTGAGCCTTTCAACGTTCGGAGCACCTGCCCGATTGTCGCGTCAGGCCATTCGGTGGAACGATCAATGGCATTTCGTCTCATTCCTTCGCCTGACGGGAGCGGTCGGCGGGATGGTGGTTTCGGCACCACATTCGGTGCTGACACCACAACTGAAGGAATGAATGTCATGAGGACGACGGACAACAGCTCCCGGACCGACATCGGAGCGCAGCACCCGGAGCTGTACAGGGCGCTCATGCCGGTTGCGAAACTAGCGGACAAGACAGCGCTCGAAGAGGGCCTGTCGCCGCTGCTCATCGAACTGGTGAAGCTGCGGGGCTCTCAGATCAACGGGTGCGCGTTCTGCCTGCGCATTCATGCCAACGACGCCCTCAACAAGGGCGAGACCCCGATTCGTCTGAGCGTCCTGTCGGCGTGGCGTGAAAGTCATTACTTCACCGAACAAGAACGTTCCGCTCTGGCCCTGACCGAATACCTCACCCTGATCCAGGACGCGCACCAGAATACCGGCCTTTATGAGTCGGCCGCCGCGCACCTCACTGCCGGACAACTATCCGCGGTGACTTGGGTCGTCATGGTCATCAACATGTACAACCGGATCGCCATCAGCAGCGGCTACCGCGTCATTCCCTGAATACGGCCAGCGCAGCGTCTCCGCTGATCGGCTAGGGCCGATCCACACCTCTAAAAGCACTCACACCACTACGATCCGAACGGCGTCCGTGACGCCGGTTCACGAAGAATAGAAATTGGAGGCGCATTCTCATGCGCAAAATCCTCATCATTGGGGGCGGCTACGCGGGTTTCTACACTGCATGGCGGCTTGAAAAGTATATGCGGCAAGGCGAAGCCGAGGTGACCCTTGTGGACCCGCTGCCGTACATGACCTATCAGCCGTTCCTTCCCGAGGTGCTGGCAGGATCGATCGAACCTCGACACAGTGTGATCGTGCATCGGCGGCACCTGAAAAAGACACGGATGATCACCGCTAAGGTCACTTACCTTCACCATGGAAGTCGCACCGCTAGCTTGGTCTTCGCCGACGGTCGCACTGCTCGAGAGACTTACGACATCGTCATCGTCACAGGGGGCGCTGTCACCCGTGTGATCCCCATCCCCGGCATCGCCGATCGTGCAATCGGGGTGAAGAACGTTGAAGAAGCCGTCCTCATCCGCGATGCCATACTGCACAACATCGACGCCGCCGCGGCCCTGCCACCAGGTCCCGAACGGGAGAAACTCCTGACTGTCGTGTTCGTCGGAGGCGGCTACGCGGGCATCGAGGCTTTCGGGGAACTCCGGTCGCTGGTTACAGCAACCCTGAAGCAGTACCCCGAGCTGACACTCAACGAAACCCACTTCCACCTCATCCAGGCAACGAACCGAATCCTGCCAGAGGTCTCCGAGGAGACCAGCCGGTGGGTCCTTCGGCACCTCGCCCGGCGCCACGCAACCGTGCACCTCTCCACACAAGTCACCTCGGCGGCCGACCGGCATATCACCCTGTCCACGGGTGAAACGCTCAATGCAGGCCTGCTCATATGGACCGCCGGTGTGATCGCGAACCCCCTCATCACCAGGAACACCGACTTGCCCGTCGATGACCGCGGCCGACTCATCGCCCGTGCCGACCTTCGCATCGGAACGACCGACGCCCCCATTCCGGATGCATGGACGGCTGGCGATAACGCAGCAATTCCGGATCTCACCGGTGGTGGCGTCGGCGGGTACACAGTGCCTAACGCCCAGCACGCCATCCGGCAAGCCAAGCTTCTAGCCAAAAACGTCCGAGACACCTTACGCGGCGGCGAGGCACGCGAATATTCTCACCGCAACCTTGGAGCCGTCGCCACCCTAGGTCTTGGGTCCGGCGTATTCCAGTCCGGGCCGGTCGTCATCAAAGGCTTTCCCGCCTGGCTCATACACCGCGGGTACCACGTCCTAGCCATTCCCACTTGGGAACGGAAGTGGCGAGACATATGGGGGTGGTGGAACAATCTCTGGCTCGGCCGCGACACCGCAGGCCTGCGCGGATTGGACACCCCTCGGGGCGCGTTCCAAGAGGCCGCTTCCTACAGCACGTTTACCGAATCTGGACCTGCCAGCGCCGCCGCACCTGATATGGCCCAGGCGGAACTCACACGAGCCGCGTAGAAGGACTGCCGTTTCGATACTCAGCTATGCGCGGTGTGGGCACTGCATAGGCGGGCACCGCGTGTCCGGCGAACAGGCGCACTGTACAGGCAACGCGAGCTTCAGCCCCTAGGGGAGCCCACTACTGGATCAGCCTGCTGTGCCCGAACACCCTCGTCCCGGTGGAGTACGAAGAGGGCAGCGCAAGCGGAACCATCATGACACGCGACCAAAGCTCACCGTCCGTTGGTACCGCCTCGTGGTCCCCCCATACCCATAAGTGTCCGGCACTCCCCATCCCGGTTCCAACGGTCCGAGGACCGCTCACTCACAGCGACGGAGAAAATCACCTAACAAGTGAGCCGGCATTGGGGTAAGGACCCGAATACCCGACGAAACGGCTCGTCCCCAGCCATCCCTCAGCGCGGGCTGGCGCCAACGGCCAGCTGGCTAAGTGCGGTGGGTTTACGGCGGCGTGCCGAGTGTGCGAGTGCGGTGGTTGATTCGATAAGCTGGGCGCAAGGTTAAGCAGACGGCCGACAATTAGCTACGCCATCATGGATGCTAGTTTTTGTCCCTCGCGTAGCTGGTGATGCTCCGGGCACGGAAACGACTTTCTGATGCCGTTCTGCATGGACAGACCCGGAGCCCACTGCGATGAGCAGCGATCTCACCGATCCGCATACCAACGACAACCACCACCTTCACGACGCCATCCTTGATTCTTCCGATGTACGTCAGTTCCTCGACGAGCTCTGTCAGCATGCGGTGCGCTCGCTGAGCTTTGGAGAGCGAATGCTCTGCGGCATCACATTGCTACGCGATCGTAAAGCCGCAACCGTTGGAAGTAGCAGCGAATACGCCCAGAACATGGATGAGATTCAATACAGCTTCAATGATGGTCCGTGCCTGAGGGCCGCCCGTGAGCAAGTCATTGTCGAAGTCCCGGACGTACGCCGGGAAGAGCGCTGGCCGCAGTATGCCGAGATCATCTCGGAGCACGGCCTGCGCTCAATTCTCGCGGTCCCTTTCGATCTGGCAGGGGAAGCGAGAGCCGCGCTGAACCTGTACTCGGATGCGGTGAGCAAGTTCACTGACGAAGCAATAGAACGCGCAAGGACGTACGCGAATGAAGCCTCCCGCTCGCTACGTCTTGCCGTACGCATCGCCCAACACAGCGAGCATGCCGGAAACTTGAAAGCGGCGCTGGAATCACGGACGGCGATCGATATTGCGGTGGGGATCATCATGAGTCAGAGCCAGTGCAGCCAAACCGAGGCGTTCACTTTCCTGGTCAAAGCGTCCTCACACCGCAACATCAAACTACGAGACCTTGCCGGGCAAATCGTCGCCGGCGCCAACGCGAACTCGAAACCCGCAACACACTTCGATTACTGACAGCATGCATGGGTCAAGCCTGAAGTGCCGAGGAAAATATGAGCAATATAAGGTTCTCAGCCAGTCTGTCCGAATGACGGACGCGGTTCGTCCTGCGGTATGGGACCTCAGAAACGGGTGAACCGCCGTTAAACGAGTAGCATGGCCGGACTGTCCTTATATCAGCAAGAGATCGAGTTGGAACCCAAAGGGTTCTCCGACTGACGTTCGGGCATCTGGAACGCGAGGTGATGCCATGTCCGGCCGGAGTCTTCACGTGAGCCGGCGGGTTCTCGCTGTCCTGGGGCGCGTGTGTGTCTACGCCCTGATATGGGCGGGGCTCACGCTGCTCATCGCCGCTGTCGGCATCCGCTTCTACTGGGGCAAGATCTCGGTGGGTCAGATGGTCCTGAACCTCGTCTCCGTAGAAACGAACGGCGGAGGCGGAGCCATCGTCTGGACCGGCATCCTCGGGATCGGTGTACTGCCTCTGCTCATGACCGCGGGGGTCGCTTTCTGGCAATACTTCCGACGCCGCAAGCGTCGAAAGTACGGCGTCGTCCTTCCGCGGCGACTGCAATGGATCACGCACACCGCCTTCACTGCTCTGGTGGCCGCGCTGGTGATCGCCGGCACCACTTCCTTCGCCAGCACAGTCAGCCTGTGGGACTACATCAAGGCGGCGAACTCCTCGTATGACATCGGCAACTACTACGTCGAGCCGACCATCACCAGCGATGTGCACAAGCGGAACCTGGTGTTGATCTATCTCGAGTCAGGTGAGGGAACCATCGCGGATGATCAACTCTTCGAAAAAGACGCCTTTGCTTCACTCAAGGAGGCCACCCGGGCTTCAGATGGTTGGCAATCCGTCGAGAGCCTGCGCGAGTACAAAGGTGGTGGCTGGACAATGGCCGGGCTCGTTTCCACCCAATGCGGCATCCCCTTGAAAGGCACAAGTTCCGCTATGGGAACCGGCGCGTTCAACAGTCTCGGCGGCGAAGTCGATACCTATCTGGGTGGAGTCACTTGCCTGGGTGACGTTCTGGACGCGCACGGCTACACCAACGTCTTTCTGGGCGGTGCGAATGCCTCCTTCGCAGCGAAGGATGTCTTCCTGAGCAGTCACGGCTACTCCGAGATCAGGGACCTCTCCGATTGGCGCGCAGCCGGTGAAACGGCGGAGAACTTTCGCAGCGACTGGGGCCTGAGCGATGAACGCCTCATGGCGAACGCCAAGGAAGAGGTCGACGTGCTGCACGCCGAGGCGGAGAAGTCCGGTGAGCCGTTCAACCTCACATTGTTGACCCTGGACACACACGCGCCGCTGCACATTTTCGACTACTGCGACGTGGACACGGAGGACGCGACCACCTCGGTGTTCTCCTGCTCCATGACCCAAGTGGCTGGCTTTGTGAACCACATGAAGGAAAAGGGCTACCTTGACGACACCGCGGTCGTGATCATGGGCGACCACCTCAAGCAGTTGAGCACCGGCGACCCCTTCGAAGAACAGTTAAGCGGCAACCACAACCGCACCATCTTCAACCGAATCTGGATTCCGGGCGCGGACAGCAGCGCCACATGGCTCGGTGACGTGGATCAACTGAACATGTATCCGTCCATATTGGAGGTGGCCGGCTTGGCCCTCCAGGACCAGGAGGCAGGCCTGGGTGTGTCCGGTCTCGCCTCGACTGTTCCCACTGACTCCGCGCAGGCTATGAACCCTGATTCCTATGCTGAGCTGTTGAACTCGGCTTCGCCACGGTTTTATGAGGAGGCTTGGGACGGCGAGAGTGCCATCGAGTAGCGCTGTCCGTTCGTGCGCGGAAGCTCCTCGAAAGCGGGCTTGGCAAACAAATAACCCTGGAACAAGCGGATGCCGCCAGCCTGCAGGAACAGGAACTCGGCTTCGGTTTCGATGCCCTCCGCGAGAACCGTGATGCCGAGCTTGTCAGCGATACCGACGACGCCGGTTACGACCGCCTGGCGAGCAGGGCTGCTATCGATTCCTCGAACGAGCTCCATATCAATATTGATGAGGTCTGGTTGGAACTCAACCAGAAGCCCCAGTCCCGCATGGCCGGCACCGAAGTCATCGATGGCCGTGTAGAAACCATGTCTTCGATACTCGTTAATGATGTTGCTGAGGTGCCCTGTGAACCCGAAGGTGAAGCTGCCATTGAGCGCCGGCGTCCTCCGGGTAGAAATAAACGCCCGGTATGGCCATTGAACTGAACGGCAACCAGCCATGTGTTCCCCTAATCGGAGTGTCTGGCGAGGACGATTGTTCACGCCTTGGTGATGCTCAGTGTCACCTTGGCGCACTTATCGGCCCACTTGATCAGGGCGGCCTTTTCGGCCTTATCGACTGTCATTCCCCACCGAGCCTTCACAACTGTCCACTGAGCGATGTAGGCGCACTGGTTCGCCGGCGGCATCCACTGCTCAGGCCCGGACGCCTGCTTGGAGGCGTTCAGGCTACTGGTCTGGGCGTTCAGTGATCCGGCGTACCCAAGGTCGTTGTAGAACGCCACCCTTCGTGCCTGGGTCCAGCTCCGGGCTCCCGAACCCCAGGCCTCGTGGACGGGCACCATGTGGTCGATCTGGACGGTGCCGGCCGACGTATGAGTCTTGTTATCGAACGTGGTCACCCATTTGCCGGTTGCAACAGTGCAAGGCTTGACGGTTGTGTATTTCGGGGCAACCTTGCTCTCCGATATAAGGACCTCGTGACGGGTGTTCTGGCAATCCTTATTCTGGTCAATCCACTGCCCGAAGTAGCGGTTCCGGTCGTACCCAACGTTATTCTCCACGGCAACGGGGAGGGCACGGACGGCGGTCCTTAGATCGGTTGTATAGGTCGTCGCGGCCTGGGCCGGAGCGGAGAGGCCGGTGAGCAGCAGCCCTGCCGTGAGCGCAGCAACGAGCGCAGATTTCATTCGCATGGTGTTCCCCCAAAATCGAAGCACCCACCGTAGGGCGCTGAGCTGATCTTGGCACCCGGAATCGGCCATTCAGCTCAACTTGAGGGAAAACTCGGCAAGACTTTAGGTTCACGTGGTCGACGGAGGTCCGCGGTTGCTGCCTCAGCGCGGGCTCAAGGAACCGCCGTGCTTGGATAGAGGCATGAGTAGTGATCCGGTAGTTGCCGTCTGTGGCCCTGTTTCATGGAACCACCTGATACTCCTCGACCGCCTTCCGGAGCCTGTTCCCCACATGCAGTTCGCACGGCGTTCCTGGCACACGGTCGGCGGAACCTCTGCGGGGAAAGCCCTGCACCTGGCGGGTCTCGGCATTGACGTACGTCTGTGCTCACCTCTTGCCGCGGACGACGACGGCGAGCTTGTCTGTGATCTGCTCACCGCGGCCGGCGTCACGGTGCAGCCGATAGCGTCCGATCGCACTGAGCGCCACGTCAACCTCATGGATGATCACGGCGGGCGGGTTTCGCTTTATGTTTCGCTCCCGTCCACGCCATCTCCGAGTACGCTTCAATCCACTGGAGCCACGGTCGCCGCAGCTGATGTTGCTGTGATTGACCTGAGCGAACTCGGCGTTCTACTGCTGGAAAGCGGGGTTGTCGGACAAACACCGCTGTGGGTGGATCTGCATGATTACGACGGCTCGTCTGCTTTCCATGAGCCATTCGTGCGTGCCTCCGATGTGCTGTTCATGAACGATGATCGAACCGACAATCCATGGGAGCTGATGCGCTCCTGCATCGAACGGGGTCCTCGCTTGGCGGTGTGCACACGGGGAGCGGATGGTGCGATCGCCTTGGAGGCGAATGGCGCCAGGCATGAGATATCCGCGCTTCCGGCCGCCGTCGTCGATACGAACGGTGCAGGAGACGCTTTCATGGCCGGTTTCCTCGCTGCCACCGTCCGCGGTGCAGCGGTGGCTCAAGCTCTCGAGGCGGCGGCCGCGCAAGCCCGTATCGCCATTGAGACTGAGCACCTACACCCGGTGCTCTTGGAACACCCGATGTCAGGGGTGATCCAGACACCGTGAGTTCGCTGGGTGGACTATCAATTGATGCTTGGTAGGCCGCCTAGCGCCTGGTCAGATACCTGCTCAGGAGCACGCCGTGGGGGAACGTCCGGGTTTCCACGAGCTTTAGGTTCACCCAGTTGTCGAGGGCTGTGAAGAACGGGGTGCCACCGCCCACCAGGACCGGATGGGAAACAATCACGTACTCGTCGATCAGCCCCGCCCGCATCGCCGCCGCGGCGAGCGTGGCACCGCCGATGTCCATAGGGCCGCCGTCGTCGGCTTTCAGCCGGGTGATCTCGGCAACCGCGTCACCGGTGGCAAGTCGGGCGTTCCAGTCGACCGTGCTGGTTGTGGAGGAGAACACCACCTTCGGCATGTCGCGCCAGCGCTGGGCGAACTTGATCCGGGCAGGGGTGGCGTCGGGCTGCTGGTCTGCGGTTGGCCAATCGGAGCTCATCATTTCCCATAGTTTGCGCCCGTACAACGCAAGGCCCGTTGCAGCCACCCGGTCTGACCACCATTGGAACAGCTCCTCGCTCGTTACGCTCCAGCCGAGGTCGTTCCCAGGCGCGGCAATATAGCCGTCCAGGCTCGCGTTCATGGCGAAAGTCAGGTTGCGCATGCGTCACTACCGGCTAGGGCGCGCATATTTTTCCAGCCTCTGCGGGTCGACCAACAGGCCGCTGTCCCAGTCGCCAAGGTCTGCCGCTGCCTGGTAGGTGGCCCGTAGGAACTGGAGCAGTGCGACGTCCGGATCCTCAGCAGTTCGAACGGCCTCATACGGCAACAGGAACTGCCGGAATTCTGCGCTGTAGTACGCGCCCTCGACGTCGATCAGTACGTCGCGGTAACCCTCGGGTTCCGGATAGGCATAGGAGTAGAAAGCGCCCTCCTCGCCGCCGCCGGGCCAAAACCCACAGCTGGAGAGTTCATGGGAGTAACCCTCCTCCATGACCCAGTCGGCACAGTTTGGTGCGCCTCCGGGATGAGTCGGGGCGGTGCGCCCCGAGAAGCGCGTGCAAGCCAGATCCATGGCTCCCCAAAAGAAGTGGACAGGGCTCACCTTGCCGAGGAACTCTGAGCGGAAGCGGGTGATGACACGATCGGCCTGGAGCAGCTGCCGCCAGAAGGCAGTGACCGAAGCCGCATCGTAGGACGCGTGATGATGGTCTTCCACGAAGGGAACAGCAGGGTCCACCTCGGTTGGCACCGGCCGGATTGGTGCTTCGATCCCGAGTTCGGCCAGCGCCTCCATCGTCCGGGCGTGAAATTGGGCCACAGACTGCGGCTCAAGTGCGACGCTCCGTTCCCCACCAGCACTGCTGCGCACCTGAAGGCGGTGGTTAACGACGTCGAACTCCATGTCGAAGACCCCGTTACCGTATGGGATTGAGGACGTACCCAGACCGCGTGGTGTTACATAAAAGGGGATCTGCCACCAGTGATTGATCAGAGGCGCGTGCGCCATCCGGACCTTACCCACCACCTGGAACCACATGTGCAGGGTGGCTTGCGTGTCCTGCCAGTCGTCAACCCTTAGCTCGGGCCACATATTCGCCGTCGCGTTTACTTGCTTCGTCGCCTGCTCGTTCACTGCTACCTCCGTCGCAATCATGGCCACCTCCAACAAGGCGCCGGGTCTCCCATCCGCAATCAAGCACACCGGTCACAGCCCGTAGAGAAGGAAGGATGCTCACATCCTATGAAGATGCGGGCGATATAGGGCACAGGCGCCCTTTTGCTGGTCAGGGAGGAGCGCCGCGGGGCCCCCTTGATGTGACCGACACGGAGTCGAAAATTGCGCAGCAAGCCGTGTCGCAGTCGCACTATAGGAACATGAGCGCGTGGAAATCGTACCGGCGCCAGCCGCCGGTTATCGCAGCGGGGGCGGCCCTGCTGGCCTGCGTTGTGTTCTGGGTCATCGGGCTGTCCGGTGGACTCGCCTTTTTTCAACGTTCGACGGATCCGATGATTGCGCTTCTTGGCCTCTACGGCATGCTGGGCGCGGTAGCCGTGTCGATCATCGTGGCCGGAGGCGCGGCCTCCTACATCGCCAGAACCATGCCACGGCGGATCAGAAGGTAAGCAAAGGGAGACTCACCAGGGTGACTAGTTCATTCCTCCGGTGAGGAGTCGTCGTCGTCTTCGTGCTGGTTGGCTATCTGGCCGTCATGGATCCTTTTCAGTGAGACCCCCTCAAGGTAAGACGGTACGGGCGGGTCCTTCTCTTCATCAGCTGTCATGGGCAAAGTCTAGGGGGCCTGGGTCCACCAAGTCGCCGAACGCAGGCCACAAACTCACACGCCACTGACGATCACAATCTCGTTGCCTTCAGGGTCGGCGACCCGCCATCGATCCTCCGACTCGCCAAGGACGCGGCCACCGGCTGAAACGGCCTCAGCGATGCGCTGTTGCGCGAGATCCGCCGGCACAGCGAGCTCGAAGTGGATACGGTTGCGCTGCCGACGCCGGTCCGTCTCAGAAGCGTCCAGCTCCTGGAAGACCATCACCGGATTCAGTCGACGCGGATCGTAGATGTCGCTGACCCCGACCCGTGTATCGGGGGTGTATCCGAGTGCAGCGGCCCAGAACGCGCGGACCGCCCCGACATCGGCTGCGTCCAGAAAGAGCTGAGTGAAGCGCGGCAGCCCGGGATCCGCTGAGGCCCCGAGTTCGCGTGCAGCCGTCTGAAGATCCGCGGCGAGATCGGTGAAGTTGAGGGCGAGCCCGTGGGCGTCGTCTTCCCATTGATCCTTACCGCTGTCGAGGATGACCAGCCCTGGCCGCAGGTCGACCAACAGTGGGAAGCCCGTGCCGTCGGCTAACGCCGAGGCTGCGGTGGCCAGGGCATGCTGCTGTGCGGGCGAGGTGACGCGGTAGCACGCCATCGCGCTGAATACCGCCTGCCAATCAGCTGTCTCCGTTTCCTCGTCGAGCTCCGCGCCCGGTACAAGGTCAACCTCGTTGCCGTCGGGGTCGCTGTGGCGGACTCCGAACGGTCCCGACGCCTCACCAAGATTCGCTTGCTGCACTGCCCTGGCCGGACGCACCACGTCGACATGGATGCGATTGCGCAGGGGCCGCAGCTCGGTCGACTGCCGGATCCGTAGGCCGGGATCGCGCCAGAGAGGATCCGCCAATGCGCCGTCCTCGGCAGGCGCATAGTCGAGCACGCCCTGCCAGAACCGGCTCAGGGCAGAGGGGTTCGCGGATGCGAATACGACACTGACTTGCTGCAGCGCGGCGGGGTTCGCGGCAAGCCCGAGCTCTCCTGCGGCTGCCGATACCGCCTCGGCGTCCCCGCTGGATGAAAGCCGCACGCGCACACCTGTCGGGCGTAAGTCGACCGAAATGTCAGGCGACACCTCGAGAATCCGCCCTGCCAGCGCAGCGCCCGCGGTCAGCGAACGTGCATCGAACCACGCCATTGGGATGCCGTCGAGGAAACGCCAATCCGATCCGACCTCACTCATACCCGGCACTGTACCGCCGATTACGGCCGATCTGTTCCGCAAGTACTACCGATTCCCAGTACTACCGATTCGTAGCTCAGCGGAGGACCAACGCAAGGCCAAGCGTGGCGGCTGCGAGTAGAGGGAACAACCAGTTCGTGATGTGAATCATCGCTTGGGCGCCTGGTCCGTTGCCTTCCCCCGCTGTGGAGAGTGGATCGGTGATCCGCTCGTCGTCCTTCGAGCGGGATGACCTGATGGTGTTCAGGATCGAAAGTGCCACCATGGCAAGGGTGCTGCCGATAAGCCAGGGCAGCGGTTGAAGCGCCAGCCATGCGTCCACCCGGTCTGTCGGAGCTGCAAACGCAGAGAGCAGGCCGGCCAGTGCGCAGATCGCGCTGATCCCCACGCAGACCCAGATGCGCCGGATAACAGCTTCAAGGTAGAGCGGCAGCAATGCTATGAGCAGGACCGGCGTGCCGAGGAGTAGTGCCAGCTGTGCAGGTGAGACAAGCAGCGATTCGGATCGAGTCCAGGAAACCACTGCCAGGTTGAAGACAAGAAAGGCCAGGAGCGCTAGTAGCGATGGCCAGAGTGCCTTCTTGATCCAGTCATTCCTCGGCGCAGACGGGAGGTCGAGCGCGGCAGCGTAATCCCGGGCTGAACCGAAGGCTTCTTCGGCGTGTTGCCCAGTGTCACTGAGGAGCTCGCGGGCGCTCGCAATGGTGTCACCGATGGCACTTCCATGCACCTGGCGCAGACGAAGCTCCATGACGAGCTCGTCGAACCATTTCTTGTCGCTGGTGCGCTGCATCATGCGGGGGTCTCCTTTGTGAGGCGCTGGTGGTCGAGGTAGCGGGTACTGGTCTCGGTGAAACGGAGCCAGTCGGCACTCAGACGAGCGAGTTCTGCGCGCCCCCGCTCCGTCAGTGCGAAGTATTTGCGGCCGGGGCCGGCGTCGCCGGCACGCCATTCCGTGGTAAGTAAGCCGGCAGATTCGTACCGGGTGAGAAGGGGATACAAAGTTCCGCCTTTGATGGTGCCGAACCCATTACGCTCAAGATCGCTGATGATGGCGTAGCCATACGAGGGCCCGGCGGCGAGCGCCCGGAGGGCAAGGAGGCCCAGGGTGGCCCGCAGCCAGTCGCTTGGCCAGTCCACGCTTTCCTGAGTTTGGGAATCAACGCTCGGAACGTTCATGATTATATGGTCTGTCTAAGTAGCTAGCCTGTAAAGCTGCTGCCCCCGGAGACATCGCTCCCTTCCCCTTCCGGGCCGCCTGGGCTAGCGTCGAAGTCATCTGCTGACCCGCCGTCCGGAAGGAGTGGTAGTCATGGACATGGCCACCATCAATGCTGCGCTCGAGAACGTCATAGGCCGTGTAGAACGGGCGGAGGTGCTCGATGCACCGGCCAATGCAGTGGCCGACATTGTGGGCAAATACTTGAAGCCCGGGCTTATCAAGGATGTGCTGAGCGGGACGGGAACCGGACACCCGGCCCACCCGATCCTCATCCTCCTTCCCCTGGGCTCGTGGGCGTCCGCGTTCTTTCTCGACCTCGTTGGCTCGAAGGATGAGGGGACCGCGGTCGCTGCACGCCGGCTGATCGTCATCGGGAATCTCGCCGCGCTGCCGACCGCACTGACCGGCCTCAGCGACTGGGCTGACACACAGGGCGCAGAACGCCGGGTCGGGCTCGTTCATGCGGGTCTCAACGTCACGGCCCTCGGCCTCTTCACCGCAAGTGCTGTTGCGCGTCAAACGCATGCCCGCGGGTTGGGCGTTCTCACCACAGCCCTTGGGATGGGACTGGTGTCGGTGTCCGGTTGGCTGGGCGGACACCTCGCCTACGCCCGGGGCGTGGGAACCGACACCACCGCCTTTGAGGTGGCGCCATCGAACTGGACCGATGTGGCGGCCGTGGACGACGTCGCTGACAAGCCCATGCGCGTCGACGCCGGGGGAGTGGCAGTGCTACTGGTCCGCCATGCCGGTGAATTGCGTGCAATGTCGGATCGCTGCACCCACCGCGGAGGGCCCCTGCACGAAGGGACCATTGAGGATGGCTGCGTAGAGTGCCCCTGGCACGGCAGCCGTTTCCGCCTGACCGACGGACAAATCGCCCGCGGTCCCGCCACGCGGCCCCAGCGCGCCTTCGAGGTGCGCATTCTCGATGGAAGGGTGGAGGTTCGCCCAGCCCCCGATCCCGGATCCCTCCGGACCGAGCCGGTTACCGCCGGTGGGGAAGCTTTCTAAAACGACACCAGACAACTGTGTCAAACGCCGTCGTAATGGGTACTCCTCTGGCACGAAGCAACAGCTGCGAGACAGAAGGAGCGCAATGACGAGCGAGCCCCAAACGATGACCCGCGGAAGCGCTGCCGAGCAGGGCGCAACCCTGACCATCCATGACCCCCGGGACGGCAGTGAAGTGGGAACGGTTGAGTCCGCGGGCAGGGAACAGGTGGCGCTCGCCGTCCAGTTGGCCAGAGCGGTTCAACCCGAATGGGCTGCAGTCGCGCCCGCCGAGCGGGCGGGGATGCTGAGGTCGGCCGCCGGTGCCCTGCGCGACGGCGCCGATCAACTCGCAGACCTGAACAGCCGTGAGACCGGCCGCCCCCGGGATGAGGCGCTCGCCGGGATTGAGGCCGGAGCCGCAACGCTCGAGCAGTATGCCGAGCTGGGCCCGCTGCACCGCGGACACAGCCTCCGCGGTTCAGCTCTGGCTTCCGACTACACGGTGACCGTGCCGCGTGGAGTGGCTGCGCTCCTGACGCCGTGGAATGACCCGGTAGCCGTCGCCGCCGGTTTGATCGGCGCCGCATTGGCGACCGGCAACACGGTTGTGCACAAGCCGAGTGAGCGCTGTCCCCACGTCGGTCAGCGGCTGGGGGAACTGCTTTCGCCCTGCTTTCCTGCAGGAGTGCTGACCACTCTTTCCGGCGGACCCGACGTCGGAGCTATGCTCACCGCCGAGGACGGCATCGACGTCTACGCACATGTGGGATCGAGCGCCACCGGTGCGCGCATCGCCCGCGCTGCAGTGCTCACCGGGGCCCACGTGATCCGTGAGAACGGCGGTAACGACCCGCTCCTGATTGACGACGACGTCGACCCCGCCTGGGCAGCCGAACAAGCCGCTATCGGGGCGTTCAGTAACAGCGGACAGATCTGCACCGCCGTCGAGCGCATCTACGTCCACGACGCCATCGCCGATGAGTTCTGCGCCGCCCTCGCCGCCGAAGCACGGCGTCGGAACGAGCCCGGCGTCCTTGCGCCGCTCGTCGACCGCCGCATGCGGGAAGCGGTGGACCGCCAGGTACAGGCCGCTCGTGAGATGGGCGCCGAAGTGCTCGAAGGCGGTAAACTCCCGGAAGGACCGGGAGCCCACTACCCGGCAACCGTCCTGCTCAACTGCACGGAGCAGATGGACGTCATGGCTGAGGAGACCTTCGGCCCCGTCGCCCCGGTAACACGCGTGGGCACCTTCGACGAGGGGCTCAAACTCGCGGCAGCCGGGCGGTATGGGCTGGCAGCCAACGTTCTGACCGGCCGCATCACCAACGCGCAGAAAGCAGTCGCGGCGTTTACGGTAGGAACGGTCAAGGTCAACGCCGTCTTCGGCGGTGCTCCCGGCGGTTCAGCACAGCCCCGCGGTGAAAGCGGTGAGGGCTTCGGCTACGGACCCGAACTGCTGGACGAGTTCTGCACCGTCAAGGTGGTGCACATTGAGGCACCAGGGAAGGCATCCGGATCATGACCGCGCTGTCTGAAACGCGCGGGCTCGCCGAATGGGTGCCCGTGGAGTTGGCCCGCGTCGCCCCGCTGATCACTGTGGTCGGAGATGTGATTCTGGATGGCTGGTGGACCGGGAGCATCGACCGGTTCTGCAGGGAAGCCCCCGCGCCGGTGGTCGACGTGCAGCGCCGCGAGTACGCACCGGGCGGGGCAGCGAACACCGCCATGAACCTCGCCGCGCTCGGTGCGCGGGTGCGCCTGGTCGGCCTCGTGGGAACAGACGACGCCGGTATCCGCCTGAGTGCCCTGCTTGACGACGCCGGCGTGGACACTTCCGGCCTCGTCGCCGTTCCCGGCATCAGGACCACGACGAAGAACCGGATCATCGGCGGTGACCAGGTAATGCTGCGCCTGGACGACCAGGACGGGGAACCACCGGCGGAAGCCGTAGCAGCCCTCGCCGAAGCGGTTCCGGCCTCCGTGAGCGGGAGTGCCGCCGTCGTGGTCTGTGACTACGGCACAGGAGCGCTCGGCTCGGCCGTACGGGCAGCGCTGCGGGGAAGCATCGGAGAGGCCCTGACTGTGGTCGACGCACATGATCCGCGTCCCTGGGCGGAGCTGGCCCCTGCCATCGTGACGCCGAATGCGCTGGAAGCGGCACGCCTGCTTGATACGGGTTTCCCGCCCAAACCCGCCGAGGACCGCGCGGCGCTGGTGACCGACCGCCGCGCCGAACTGTTCGCAGCGACGGGGGCGAGCGCCGTCGTCGTCACCCTGGACCGGGATGGCACCGTGCTTCTCACCGCGGAAGGGCAGGGTCACCGCACGTGGGCCCGCCCGGCGTCGGAGAAGCAGGCGTCGGGGGCGGGAGACACGTTCGTTGCGTGCCTGACCGCAGCGCGGGCGGCGGGTATGCCCGTGACAGCGTCGCTGGACCTGGCGCAGGCGGCGGCCGATGTTGTCGTCAGCCGACCCGGAACCTCGGTCTGCTCCACGGCCGATCTCGCGCAGTACCTGGGCGGCCTCTCCTCGGCGGTCCTGCCGCTCGACGAACTTCTCCAGCGCGTGTCCGGTGAACGCGAACAGGGTCGCAGGATCGTGTTGACGAATGGATGCTTCGACGTGTTGCACCGCGGCCACACCCGCTACCTGACCCAGGCGAAGCAGCTGGGCGACGTGCTGATTGTCGCGCTGAATGGAGACGATTCGGTGCGGCGGTTGAAGGGCCCGGACCGGCCCATCAACGGTGTGGGGGATCGCGCGGGCGTCATCGCGGCGCTGAGCTGCGTCGATTACGTAACCGTCTTCGACACCGATACCCCGGTGTCCCTGATCGAGGCGCTGCGGCCCGATATCTACGCGAAGGGCGGAGACTACTCGTCCCAGATGCTCGAGGAAGCGCCAGTCGTGGAGCGTTGCGGCGGCGTGGTGCGCATCCTCGATTACGTTCCAGAGCAGTCGACGACGGCGATGGTCGAGAAGATCCGGACGCCTCGGTCGACTCCTCCCGCCGCTTCCACAACTGTGCCGTGAGCGGGCGCTGGTCAGGGGAGTGGGGACGGCAGGCTCCTACGCACAAGCCCGTGCTGGAGGTACTGATCCCCTCCTACGGACGCGCGGCCGAACTAGCCGTCACCCTGTCGGGACTCGCGGGCCAGGACGAGCCGGATTTCGCCGTCATCCTGAGCGACCAAAGCGACGGCGAGCCGGTCTGGTACGAGCCCGCGGTCGCCGCGATGCTCCGGGTGCTCCGCGCGCAGGGGCGCTCCGTGACGCTGGAGAGGAACCTGCCGCGTCGTGGGGTAGCCCAGCAACGCCATTTCCTGCTCGAGCGTTCCAGCGCTCCGGAAGTGCTCTTCCTCGACAACGACGTCTGGCTCGAGCCGGGAATGCTCCTGCGCATGCACGCCGCACTGCAGGAAGCGGGCTGCGGATTCGTGGGAGCCGCCGTGCAGGGCCTGTCCTACCTCGACGACCACCGCAAACACGAACGTTCGTCGCTGGAACTCTGGACGCGGGAGGTCCACCCGGAGCGAGTCCGTCCTGCGGACCCCTCCTTCGAACGGTGGCCGCTGCACAACGCCGCGAACCTCACCCACGCAGCAGCCGAGCTGAACCTGCCCCCGGGTGACTGGCGCCTGTACAAGGTTGCGTGGGTAGGCGGCTGCGTCCTGTTCAACCGGCACGCGTTGGTGGACAGCGGCGGGTTCGACTTCTGGGATCAGCTGCCTCCCAACCACGCGGGCGAGGACGTCGCCGCCCAGTGGCGGGTCATGGAACGGTACGGCGGCGCCGGGATCCTGCCGTCGGGCGCGGTGCACCTCGAGTCACCGACCACGGTACCGAACCGCGAAACGGACGCGGCCGCCGTCGTACTCGGTGTGGACCGGCGCTAGGCGACCGAGACGCCGAACGCCAGCCCGAGCGCGTACGTCGCCGCGGCGGCGCCCAGCCCGATGGCCAGCTGACGCAGGGCCCGCTTGAGCGGCGAGGCCCCCGACAGCAATCCAACGACGGCGCCCGTCGCCAACAGCGCCAGCCCCACGAGGACACACGCTGTCACCACCGCGGCCAGTCCGGTCAGCCCGAAGATGTACGGCAGGACGGGGATGATCGCGCCGGAGGCGAAGAAGCAGAAGCTGGACGCTGAGGCCCCCACGGCACTCCCGACGCTCTCATGATCATCCTGCGGTTCCTGGCGCTCCGGCTGCAGGGACAGGCTCGGATCGCAGTCACAGCTGAACTGGCCCATCCGCTCTGCCGCACGGTGCTCCGCGGCCTCCGGTGACATCCCGCGGGCACGGTAGACCAGCACGAGTTCGTTCGCGTCGATGTCGAGTTCCTTGGCCGCCGTCAGGGTGACCTGCGTGGGGCGCGACGCCGAGAGCAGTTCACGCTGCGAACGCACCGACACGTACTCGCCGGCACCCATCGACAGTGCACCGGCGAGGAGACCAGCGAGCCCGCTGAACAGCACGAAGGCACTGGAAACGCCCGTGGCGCCGATACCCATCACGAGCGCGAGGTTACTCACCAGACCGTCGTTGGCCCCGAAGACGGCCGCACGGAAGTTGCCGGAAAGCCGGTTGCGCCCGCGCGTCGCGAGGCCGCGGACCACCTCCTCATGGATCTGCTCGTCGGCGGCCATCGCACTCGTTGCGGAGGGATCTTCCGCATAGGGGGAGCGGCCCTCCGCACGTTGGGCGAGGGCGAGGACGAAGACCGACCCGAAACGCCGGGCGAGGAAGCCGAGGATCCGGTTCCGCAGCGACGGGCGGAGGGGCTTGCCGACGTCGTCCCCCAGAAGCGTAAGCCAGTGCTGCTCGTGCCGGCCTTCCGCCTGGGCGAGGGCCAGAAGGATCTCCTTCTCCTCACCACCGCGCTTGCGCGCCAGGTAGCGGTAGGTTGCGGCTTCTGCCCGTTCGTCGGCCAGATACTGCCGCCATCGCTTCACATCGGCGGGTGTTCGCGTTGCCTGGGGGGTCAAAACCGGCTCCTGATCTCACACGGCCAGGGCTGATGGGGAGCTCCGGCCATTGACTCATGCATGGCCGAAGGTCTCGTTCGCCGCTGTTACGGTGGACTGCCGGGCATCATCGCTGAGTGCCAGTATGTCGACAGGCCGCGGAGCCTGAACGCCCCGGAACTACTCCCCTTCGCAAACATCAATCCTACCTGCTCCCGATGCGGGCGCGGTCACTGGCTAGGATGAAGCGGTGCATACAGCTCGCGAAAACGACGACGACGCCGGCCGGCGCGGTCTCGCCGGCCGACTCCTCCGCGGCGGCAGCGAACCAGACCCCAGGTTCACCCTGGCCAATGAGCGCACGTTCCTCGCCTGGATCCGCACCTCGCTTGCCCTCATGGCCGGCGGCATCGCCGTCGAGGCGTTCACCGCCGACATCTTCAACCCCAAACTGCGGACCACCCTGGCGGTCCTGCTCCTGCTGTTGGCGATGATCATCTCCTCGGTGGCCTGCTTCCGGTGGCTCAACGTCGAGCGCGCAATGCGCCACGGGACACCCTTGCCGCTTCCGTTCCTGGCGCCGCTCCTGGCCCTTGGCGGCGCGGCAGTGGCTGCCGTCGTCGTCGTGTTTGTCCTCATGCGGGGCAGCTGAGATGACCGTCCTGGACCGGGATCCCGGTCTGCAACCGGAGCGGACCTCCCTCGCGTGGGGCAGAACCATGATGGCGCTGGTCGGCGCCAGCCTCCTCTTCCTGCGATGGGTTCCCGTTCACGGCTGGTATGCGGGGACCCTCGTGCTCTCGGCGTTGATGGCCGCGCTCGGGATTTACGTGAGCCAACGGCACCGGTACGCCAGGAGCGTCGCGGGAGTCTGCCGGGGCCGGGTGCATGCCGACGTGGTCGCGGTCCTATGCACGTCCGCTGTGGTGCTGGCGATGGGCGGCCTGGGAATCTACACCGTTCTGTTCATCCCGCTGTAAAGCGCTGCACGTAGGGTAGAAGCAAACCTGCCTGCTTTCGGCATGCCCTCCCACCCAAGGAAGAAGCGCCCGTGGAATACAGACGCGACAGCACTGCAGCATCGAACCGGTCAAACCCCTGGAAAGACGGACTCGGTCGGACGAGCATCCGCGGTGCCCAGTTCCTGCTGCTGCTCACGGTGCTGGTGGTGTCCATCTACGGGCTCATCCAGATCCGCCTGGTGGTCATTCCGCTGCTTCTGGCCCTGATCCTCGCGGCAGCAATCAGTCCTCTGGTCAACATGCTCCGGCGCAAAGGCTGGCCGAGTGCAGCGGCGACCGCGTTTTCCTTCTTCCTCTTGCTGGCGGTCCTCGGCGGGGTGGTCACCGCGATTGTGTTTGCGGTGCGCAGCCAACTCGACGAGCTCGTAGCAAGCGCCTCGGAAGGCTTTGACCAAATCTATGACTTCATCCGGACAGGACCGCTGCCCATCGAGGAATCCCAGATCGAGGATGCCCGCCAGGCGTTGGTCGATTTCGCCACCAGCGCGACGGTCGGTTCCACCGCCCTTTCGGGAATCACGGCGGCGGGCGAGTTCCTCGCCGGCGCGGTGTTGCTGTTGGTTATCCTCTTCTTCTTCCTCAAGGACGGGGACAGGATCTGGGCGTTCCTGCTGCGGCCTTTCCGCGGCGAGCGGCTTCACAAAGCGCAGCGGGTAGGCTTCCGAAGCCTTGAGGTTCTGGGCGGGTACGTCCGGGGAACGGCGATCATCGCGCTGGTCGATTCAGTCTTCATCGGTATTGCGCTGCTCATTCTGGGCGTTCCGCTGGCGCTGCCGCTCGCCGTCATCGTGTTCGTCGGTTCCTTCGTGCCGCTGGTGGGCGCCACGGCGGCCGGTGCTCTGGCCGCGCTCGTGGCACTGGTGGCCAACGGACCGTTCGTGGCGCTGATGGTGATCCTCGCCGTCGTCGTGGTGAACCAGCTGGAGGGGAACTTCCTGCAGCCGGTGGTCATGGGTCGGTCGCTGAGCATCCATCCACTCGTAATCCTGCTGGCACTGACGGCGGGCACCATCCTTGCCGGCATCGTGGGCGCAATCCTCTCCGTGCCCGTCGCCGCTGTCGCCTGGGCCGCAATCAAGGTGTGGACCGGAGAGGACGAACCGGATGTGGACCCGGAGGAGCTCCCGGCTCCTGCCGACTCCGCAGCCGCAGCCTCCATCGAAGAGCCAGCCGCCCCTACGGAGTAGTCTCAGCGCACCGGGGTTGTGGGTCCCTCGAGAGGGACTTCCTCCTGGATCTCGCCTGAGACGCGCTTGTTCCATGCCGCCATGACCGCGGGTTCGGTTGGCTTCGTGGCGAGCGACACCGCCACGTAGCACACGGCGGAGGCGAGCAGGCCGAAGTAGATCGGTTCGTTCGCGTACAGTCCGTCGCCGATGGCGAGGCCCGCGTAGACGGCGAGCGTGCCGAGCGTGACAACGGACCCGGCGATCATCGACACCGCAGCGCCGGGACCGGTTCCGCGCTTCCACACCAGGCCGCCGAGGATGGCGACCAGCAGACCGCCGACCAGGATGTCGTAGGCGATGGTCAGCGCAACGACGACGTCGTTGAGCAGGATTGCGGTCAGCACTGCCAGCACTCCAAGCGTGAGCACCCACAGGCGGTTCCCGGCGACGTCGTGCTCCGGGTTGGACTCCTTGCGTCCCTCGGCCGCAACCGCTGCTCCGCCGCGCAGGCCGTGACGCCGCCAGCTGCGGACGAAAGGCACGACGTCGGAACTCGCCACGGTGGCCGCCGCAATGAGGGCGCCGGACGCAGTGGACATCATGGCTGCGACTGCGGCCGCCAGGACAAGACCGCCGACCCCGATTGGAAGAACGTCAATGGCCACCTGGGCATAAACGTCGTCTGTGTTCTCGAGGACCGGAAGCAGCACACTGGCGGCCATGCCGATCATCGCTCCCGCGACGCCGTACAGGATGCAGTAGATGCCTGCCGTTGTGCCGCCCCACCGGGCGACACCCGGCGTCCTGGAGGTGAAGACGCGCTGCCAGATGTCCTGGCCAATGAGGAGCCCGAGTGTGTAGACCACGAAGTAGGTGATGATGGACTGCGCACCGATGCCGGTGATGTTGAAGAACTCTTCTCCCGCCCGTTCGCGGATGCCCTCGAAGCCGCCGGCAGCGGAAAGCGAGAAGGGGAGCATGAGGGCGAAAACGCCGATGGTCTTGATGATGAACTGGGCCATATCAGCCAGGGTGATGGACCACATCCCGCCGACGGTCGCGTAGATCAGAACGATGATTCCGCCAAGTGCGATGGCAAGCCAGCGCTCGAGGCCGAACAGTACGACGAAGATGGTGGCGTACGCGCCGGTGGACGTAGCGCACAGCACGACCGTGTAAGCGAGCATGACGAACCGGCGATCTTCGTGGCTTCGTGGCCGTACCGCAAGGTCAGCATCTGCGAGACCGTGTAGATCTTCAGCTTCTGGATAGTCGGAGCGAAGAGAAGGCTGAGCACCAGTACGCCGGTGCCGATGGCGACGACAAGCCACATGCCGGAGATACCGAACTGGTAGCCCAGTCCCACTCCGCCGACGGTGGAGGCTCCGCCAAGGACCACCGCCGCCATCGTGCCGGTGTAGAGCACTGGTCCCAGGCGACGCCCGGCGACGAGGTAGTCGCTGGTGTTCTTGGTGCGGGACTTGCCCCACCAGCCGAACGCGAGCATCGAGATCAAATACAGCACCACGATGGCAACATTGAAGAATTCCATGGTTCTCCTGCAGTGAACTATTTCACCTATAGGCAACAGATGTTTCCCTGGAGGCTAGTTGTGACCCATCTAACAGGTCAAGTGTGACGCCGCATAAAGCATCTGTATGCTCGTGAATCAGCGGTGGGAAGGAACCATATGAAGGCTTTGCCAGTAGAACCCAGCAATGCGCCGGTGGCGATCGGTTCCCGGATCCGGTCCGCGCGGCAGGCGCAGAGGATGACGATCGAGCAGGTCGCTGACTCCACGGGTTTGACCAAGGGTTTCCTGAGCAGGGTGGAACGGGATCTGACCTCGCCGTCCGTCGCCTCCCTGGTCACCCTGTGCCAGGTGCTGTCCATCTCGATCGGTGACCTCTTTACGGTTCCGGAAACGCACCTCACACGACTTCAGGAGGCGCCCAAGATCAGCCTGGGCGGCGAGGGGATCAATGAGCGTCTCGTGACAGCGCGCTCCGAGCGGCGCCTGCAGATGATCAGGGCCGTCATCGAACCGTTAGGTAAGGGCGAGTCGGACCTCTATTCGGTGGACTGCGAAGTGGAGACCCTGCACATCATCGCCGGTCGCTTTGAGCTGATCTTCTCCAACGCCCGCTATGACCTTGAAGCCGGTGACACCATCACCTTCCCGGGCCGGGAGCCGCACACCTGGGTCAATCCCTCCGATGAAGAAGCGGTTGTCCTATGGACGCTGGTTCCGGCGGCTTCAAGAAGCTGACGACGGCGCCCCGATCGGCTATGCCACTCGTTACCGAGATACCAAGTCGGCTTATGGAATACTGATCGAACGACGCCGGTCCGGACTTGACCGGTGTCTGTTGTGGTCAAATTTGCAGCCAGCCGGCTTGCGCCGGTTGTTTGCCTCGATGCCTCGACGATCCGCCCGCGCCAGTGCTGGCGCGCTAGCTTGTGAAGGGACTGGAGCAATGAAGACTTCTAGGACAGCAGCAGGATTCGCGGTGGTTTCGGCCATCGCGTTAGCGGCCACCGCCTGTGGCGGCGGTGGCGGCGGGGAAGCGGACTCGGGCGAGGCTGCGGACTACGGGGCCGAGCTTTCGGGAACCATGACCACGGGCGGATTTACCCTCGGCGACGAAGTGGCGACCTCGCGTGCAGACTTCGCCACCGCAGCCCTTGAAGAGGACGGCGTGACCGTCGAGATCAACGAGAGCAACTTTGACCCGCAGCGGTTCGCGGCGCAGGCCGCGAGTGGAACCCTTCCCGACCTCGTGGTCATGGACCGCCAGTATGTGGCGACCTATGCTGCGAAGGGCCTGATCGAACCGGTCGATGAGTGCTTCACCACCCACGACGTCAGCGCCGAGGAACACTACTATCCGGCCGTGCTGCAGGACGTGACGTACAACGATCAGGTGTACGGCATCCCGCAGTTCTGGCAGCCGTGGGCAATCATCGCCAACACCCGGGTCATGGGGGAGGCAGGCGTGACGCCCGAGGATCTCGACACCTCCAACCCCGATGCCGTCCTCAGCGCCGCCGAGGAAATGTACGAGTCGGAGGGCGACGCACCTTCCCGCCTCGGCTTCGACCCGCAGATGCCGTCACAGGCTCCGGTCTGGTTCGCGGCCTTCGGCGGGGGCATCATGGATGAGACCGGCAAGCCGACCCTGGATGATCCGGCGAACGTCGAGGCCCTGACGTGGCTGAAGGAAATCTATGACGCTCAGGGCGGCTACGAAACGGCGTACAGCTTCAGCCAGACGTGGGACTTCTTCGGCGAAAACAACCAGTTCGTGGCGGATCAGGTAGGTGCCGGGCTGTACGCGCAGTGGTACCCCAACGTGCTCTCGGACTTCGCTGACCAGCTCGAGGTTTCGGGCGTGCCGCTCCGCAATCAGGACGGCGATCCCATCGCCGTGGCCGGCGGACAGTCCTACGTGATCCCGACCGGAGCCAAGAACAAGGCAGCCGCCTGCAAGTGGGCTGTCCAGAACACTTCGGATGATGCCTGGATGGCAGCGGCTGAGGCTCGTGTCTCCGGTATGGAAGAAGGCGGCATGTTCACCGGCATCTTCACCGGTTCACCTACTGCCGACCAGAAGATCCGCGACGAATACCTTGAGGCAACGGGCAACGAGGGCTTCGACCAGTTGATCGAGTCCTACTACCAGGCTCTCGAAAACGGCGTCCCGCTCGGCTCTTCGCCGGCAGGTCTGGAGATCCAGACCGAACTGCAGAACGCCATGGCGCCCGCGATGTCCGGTGACAAGACCATCGAGGAAGCGCTCGGGGATGCCCAGGCCGCTGCGATGCTGGTGTACGAGCAGGCGACTGCCGGCGCCCAGTAACGTGCGCCGTCGTCAGTAGATCATCACGCAAAGAGGGTGGGAGCCGGCTCCCACCCTCTTTGCATGCCAACTCAACGCTTGGGTCAGCCCTTGCGGCCCTGGCCCGCCAGGCCCTCGATGAAGTAGCGCTGGCCGAAGGCAAACAGGATCAGCATGGGTAAGGTCACCAGCAGCGCGGCCGTCATCACGTACTGGTAATCTGCCTGGCCGCCGGAGGTGGGGCTGAACAGCGACATCGCGTAGGAGATGCCCAGCGGTACCGTGAATTCCTCCGGGCCGCCGAAGTTCAGGTAGATCAACGGAGCCTGCAGGTTGTTCCAGCTGGCCTGGAACTCGAAGATAAAGACGATGATGAAGGACGGGATGGACAGCGGCATCGCGATGCGCCAGAACAGTCCGAAGTAGCTGCAACCGTCGATGCGCGCTGCTTCGAAGATGTCGCGGGGCAGTCCGAGGAAGAACTGGCGCTGCAGGAAGATGTAGAACGCAGACCCGAAGAGGTTGGCTCCCCAGAGTGGGACGGTTGTCCCGAGGAAGCCGAGTTCCTTCCAGATCAGGTACGTCGGGATCATGGTGACAGCTCCCGGCAACATCATGGTTCCCAGCACCAGCCCGAAGAGCAGGTTGCGGAAAGGGAAGCGGAAGTAGGCAAAGCCGAACGCCACCAGGGAACTCGAGAACGTGACCAGGCCAGCGGCCAGCAGCGCAATGATCAGGCTGTTCGAGATCCAGGCGAGCAGCGGCAGCTGGTCCCACACCTCGACGTAGTTCGAAAAGACCCAGGTTTCGGGAATGAGGCGATTGTCGAAGACGTCCTGGCGCGGTTTGAACGTTGCCGCCAGCAGCCACACGAACGGATAAAGGAACAGCGCGGAAAATCCCAGCAGGAGGAACCACAGAATGGCGCGCCCAATGATGCTGCGTGGCTTGTACCAGGGGAAACGCTGGTTGGGTGCGGCGGCTGACTTCGCCCGCGGATCCGATTCAACGGCTGCCTGCGGCTGTGAGTTGATTACTGAAGCCATGGCCTACCTGCCCCCTTCGTAGTAGACGAACTTGTTCCCGAAACGCACCTGGAAGATCGTGATCAGGAGGATGATGACGAAGAGCAGCCAGGCGATTGCAGCGGCGAAGCCCATGTTGAACTGCTGGAACGCCTGCTGGAAAAGGTAGACGCCGACAAACAATGCGGCGTCCGGTGACCCGCTCTGCGTGTCGCGATAGAACAGCAGGAACGCCTGGTCGAAGACCTGAAGCGCGGCGATCGTCAGGACGATGGTGCAGAAGAAGAGCGCATTGGAAATCATCGGCAGCGTCACCGAGAAGAACTGGCGGATCGCCCCCGCACCGTCCAGCGCGGCCGCTTCATACAGATCCTGAGGAACATTTTTCAGCGCGGCGAGGAGGATCAGCATGGTGCCGCTGACGCTCCAGAGACCGATGATGATGATCGAGGGTTTCATCCAGTTGGGATCGATCAGCCATTGCGGCCCGTCAATGCCGAAGATGCCGAGGAAGCCGTTGATAGCGCCGGAGTTGCCGTTCAGGAGCAGAAGGAAGATGGACGCGGCGGCAACCGACGGCGTCATCTTCGGCAGGTAGTAGATGATGCGGAAGATTCCCGCTCCACGATCGGGAATCCGGTGCAGCAGGTATGCCAACAGCAGTGCGAAGCAGATCTCGAGCGGCACGGACAAGATTGCGTAGTACAACGTGTTGCCCAGCGATGTCATGACCTTCGGGTCCTTGAACAGCAATTCGTAGTTGCTGAACCCGACCGGTGAGGCGGTGTCCGTGGAGAGGTCGTAGTTGGTGAAGGAGATGACCAGGCTGTAGATCATGGCGCCGAGAGTGAAAACCAGGAACCCGATCACCCAGGGAAGGATGAACAGATAGCCCGCCCTCGCCTCGCTGTTGAACGGTTCCTTGATCCAGCGGGGACGCCTGATTCGTCTCTTCCGTTGGGAGTCAATCGCTGTGGCCATGCTGCACCTCCTTGCTGTCGGCAGGGTCGCTTCTGACAAGAGTAAGCCATAAGCCTGCTTTGTTTAGGGCAGAAATCTTCCCATCGGAGAAGCGATTTGCTATACGCGGTGAGGACGGTCGCGATAGCGTAAACGCCACCCCTTCAAGGTCAG
This sequence comes from Arthrobacter sp. D2-10, assembly GCF_054161285.1. Classification (NCBI taxonomy): domain Bacteria; kingdom Bacillati; phylum Actinomycetota; class Actinomycetes; order Micrococcales; family Micrococcaceae; genus Arthrobacter; species Arthrobacter sp. D2-10. The sequence continues at coordinate 656,649 of NZ_CP096431.1, forward strand.
GAGCAGTGCATGGACTGGACGCTGGAAGTTGTCGTTGTGCCGGTTTCAGACATGGCCCGGTCGATTGAGTTCTACCGGGACAAACTCGGTTTCAACCAGGATCACGAGACCGACGTCGGAGGCATGCACTTCACTCAGCTCACACCTCCGGGCTCAGGGTGTTCCATTGTTTTCGGGAATGGCCCGGGTATGCGCTCAATGGAGCCGGGCACGCTGAAGGGTTTGCAGCTCGTTGTCTCGGATATCAACGCGGCGCGCGAGGAACTGATGAGCCGCGGCGTCGACGTCGGTGACATTACCGTCTTCGACGAGCGCGACGGCGGCACCTTCTTCGGCTTCGACGATCCCGACGGTAATTCCTGGGCTGTGCAGCAAATCAAGGCCCGCGCCGATAAGCCGTTGATTCCGCCTTCCTAGCGCCGCTGCCTAGCTTTCCTGCTTCAGCTTGCGCCAGCCGCCCGCCCGGTTGTTGGCGATGATCTGCCTGAACATCGCCAGCAGTGCCGGCGCATTGACCGTGTCGCCTTCGTAGAACGCAACAGTTCGCGCGGTTTTGTTCTGCTGTCCCGCCGTGATGATGCCTTCCGGGTCGGGGACGATTGCGCCGTCGTACAGGAACACGTTCAGGTGGTCCTTCGTGGTGAGGAAGGCGCAGATATTGCCCTTCAGTACGAAGTAGGGCTGAACGGTACGCTTGATCGTTTCCTCGACTTCGGGATCGGCGGAGTGGATGAGGTCCCGTACCTCACGGCAAATCTCCTGCTGCCAGGTGGGGAGTCCGTCAATGTAGGCATCGACGCGCGGATCCGGTGAGTAGTGCATGATTCTCCTGCTGTGATTCTTCTGCTGTGATTCGGTTGCGGTGCGCGCCGGTTTGCCCACTTTCGACTGCTTCGTAGCGATCATTGTGGTGTGGGTTGGCCGCCATGTCGAGGGCAGTGCACAGGGTCGCGCGAAGAAGGTGGGCAATCCGTTTCGCAGCGGACCTGCGACATTGACTGAGACCCGCTTCACAATTAGCCTTGCTGGAAACAGTTGATGCCTATTAGGCAACTCACCGCGCCGCACGGCGGAGAACAGAAGGAGTCACATCCATGGAAGAGCTGCGCGTTACAGCCGGTGGCCGTCTCGGGCCGATCGATTCAGCCCGCATACCCCGCTATGCCGGAGCGGCTACCTTCGCGCGGCTTCCGCGGATCGACCAGGTGGAGAAGGCGGACATCGCCGTCGTCGGCGTGCCGTTCGATTCCGGGGTTTCCTACCGGCCGGGCGCGCGGTTCGGTGCAAACCACGTCCGCGAGGCGTCCCGCCTGCTGCGGCCCTACAACCCGGCCATGGACATCTCGCCCTTCGAGCGCGTACAGGTCGCCGACGCCGGCGACATGGCGGTCAACCCCTTCAACATCCATGAGGCCATTGAGACGGTTCAGCAGAACGCGCTGGATCTCACGCACGACGGCGCCCGGCTGGTGACACTCGGCGGTGATCACACCATCGCACTCCCGCTGCTCCGCGCGGCGTCCGAGCGCGCCGGAGAGCCGGTTGCGCTGCTGCACTTCGATGCCCACCTTGACACCTGGGACACCTATTTCGGCGCCGAGTACACGCACGGCACCCCCTTCCGCCGTGCCGTGGAGGAAGGGATCCTGGACACCGAAGCCATCTCACACGTCGGAACGCGCGGGCCGCTGTACGGCGTGAAGGACCTCGAGGACGACCGGCGCTTCGGCTTCGGCATCGTCACCTCCTCCGACGTCTTCCGGCAGGGAGTCGATGAGATTGTCGCCAAGCTCCGCGACCGCATCGGCAACCGCCCGCTCTACGTCTCCATCGATATCGATGTGCTCGACCCTGCCCACGCGCCGGGGACCGGTACGCCGGAAGCCGGCGGCATCACCAGCCGTGAACTGCTCGAGATCCTGCGCGGTCTGCGCGGGATGAATTTGGTCGGTGCCGACGTCGTCGAGGTTGCTCCCGCCTACGACCATGCGGAGCTCACCGGCGTGGCGGCGTCGCACGTGGCCTACGATCTGGTGAGTCTGATGGCCGACGACATCTCCACCCGAAAGGACGGCTAATGCAGTCCGTTGAAAGCGACGCCACAGTTCCCCCGCAGCCCGTGACTGGCCAGCGCAACGGCGGTGACCTTGTTGTCGAGACGCTGAGTGCGCTCGGCGCGACCACGGTCTTCGGCATTCCGGGCCAGCATGCGCTCGGCCTGTTCGATGCCCTGTCACGCTCTGACCTCCAGTTCGTCTCATCACGCGTGGAAAACAATTCAGCGTTCGCGGCCGATGGGTTTTCGCGCGCTACCGGCGAAGTGGGCGTGCTGTTCCTTTCCACGGGTCCCGGCGCGCTGACGTCGCTGGCAGGGCTGCAGGAGGCATACGCCACCGGTGTGCCGATGGTCGTAATTGCGAGCCAGATTCCGCTGGAGGGTCTCGGCGCCCGCCGCAAAGGCATGCTGCACCAGCTCGATGACCAGAAGGCGTCCGCCGCCAACGTCACCAAGAGCCAGCGGCTGATCCAGCATGCTTCCGGCATACCGTCCGCCATCCAGGACGCGTGGACCGAGGCCGTCTCCTCCCCGCAGGGACCAGTGTGGGTTGAGGTGCCGCAGAATGTGCTGCTGGATCCCGTCGTCGTGCCCAGGGTGGAGGACGCCCTGGCGGAGCCGTTCGACAACCCGCCCCGCGTGGAACTTGTCCGCGAGGCAGTGAAATGGTTGTCGGAAGCAAAGCGCCCGGCGATCGTGGCAGGCGGTGGCACGCGACGAGGCAAGGCCGAAAAGTGGCTGCTGTCGCTGGCGGAAAAGCTCGACGCCCCGGTGCTCTGCTCGCCCGGCGGTAACGGCGCGTTTCCCTGGAACCATGAACTTTCGCTGCAGTCCTGGGCTGAGGACCGCTACATCACGGAGGTGCTCGAGGACGCCGATGTCCTGCTGGTGATCGGATCCTCGCTCGGTGAAGTGACGTCCAACTACTTCACGCTCGAGCCGCGCGGACGCATCATCCAGATCGACGCCGAGCCGCGGGTCCTGGAGTCGAACAGGCCGGCTTTGGGCATCCGGGCCGATGCAGGCCAGGCGCTTGCCGCACTGGACGACGTTCTTGAACCCGTCGAACGCCGGACCGGCGACTACGACCCCCGCCGGCTCGTTGCCGAAACGCTCGCCAAGGTTCAGGCGCGCCTCGATTCACAGGACCTGGCCAAGGAGCGTACGTTCATGGCCGACATCCGCTCCGCTGCGCCGGATGACATGCAGACCTTCTGGGACATGACTATTTCTGCGTACTGGGCCTGGAGCTGCTGGGATTCCCGTGACGGTGAGTTCCACTCCGCGCAGGGCGCCGGCGGCCTCGGATTCGGTTTTCCCAGTGCCATCGGCGGTTCGGTGGGGCTCGCCTCGAAAGGACGGCCGGCGCGGGTACTCGCTGTCTCCGGCGATGGGTCGGCCATGTACTCGATTGCCGAGCTCGCCACCGCCCGCCAGCACGACCTGCCGGTCACGTGGCTGATTGTCGACGACGGCGGGTACGGAATCCTCCGCGAGTACATGGAGGGCGCTTTCGGAAAGGCCACCGCAACCGAGCTCACCCGACCTGATTTTGTGAAGCTGGCCGAGTCCTTCGGCGTTCCCGCGGTCCGAGTCGCACCGGAGAACGTGCGGGAGGCGTTGGAGGCGAGCTTCGCGGCGGAGGGGCCCAACGTCGTCGTGGTGGAGACGCTGCTGAGGTTGTTCGCCCCGACTCACCTGTAGGTTGGGAAACACCCCTTCCAACATGCAAAGGACCCGCCGTGTTCGACCTGCGCGATCTTGACAAGCCGATCGTCGGAGCGCCCATGGCGGGCGGGCCGACGACGCCGGAGCTCGCCGCCGCGGTGACCAACGCCGGTGGCCTGGGGTTCCTCGCCGCCGGCTACCGCGCGCCGGAGGACGTCGAGGCGCAGCTGCGCAGCGTCGCTGGCCTGACCGGAGGGCCCGTGGGTGTGAACCTCTTCGTGCCGGATTCGTTTCAGCCCGAGCCGGGGCTGCTCGATGCCTACGTGGAGTCGCTGCGTCCGGAGGCTGCTGCGCTGGGCGTCGAGGTAGGCAACCCCCGGAACGACGACGACGGCTGGGACGCCAAACTCGCAATCGTTATGGAGGCCAGACCGGCGGCGGTGTCCTTCACTTTCGGATGTCCGGAGGCCTCAGTCCTCGCGCGGATGGCCGGTGCCGGGATCCTCTCCATAGTCACGGTGACGACGGCGGCCGAGGCGCAATGTGCGGTAGCAGCGGGGGCCCGGGCGCTCGCGGTGCAGGGGCCGAACGCCGGCGGTCACCGCGGAACATTCAGCCAGCAGGAACTGCCTACCGATCAACTCCTTGAGCAGACGCTGGCCAGCATCCGGTCGGTAACCGGGCTCCCGCTTGCGGCCGGTGGGGGAGTGGCCGGTCCCGACGACGTCGGACGGTTGCGTGCACAGGGGGCCGACGCCGTGCAGGTGGGCACGGCGCTCCTCCTCGCCGACGAGGCGGGGACGAATCCAGTGCACCGGGCAGCGCTCAGTAACGGACAGTTCACGGGAACCTCCCTCACCCGGGCCTACACCGGACGCTATGCGCGCGGACTCACGAACCGATTCATCCGTGAACATCTAGACGCTCCCGCGGGCTACCCCCACCTGCACTACGCGACGGCTCCGTTGCGGAAGGCTGCCGTCGCTCAGGGCAACCCTGACGTGGCGCACCTGTGGGCGGGAACAGGGTTCGCCTCGGCTGCGGCCGCACCGGCGGCAAGCATCATCGGGTCGCTGGCTTAGAGCGCCCCTCGCAGGAAGCGCCGGCGTAAACCGCCTGCAGTCAGACGGCGGTGGACTCCCGGGCCATCACCTGGAACTGCGTGAGAATTTCCCGCGGCGCGGGTCCGGCCGGGTTCTTGATGCGTTCCAGGAGCACCCGAATGGCCGTTTCTGCGATCTCCCGGCGCCCCGGATTGACGCTGCTCAACGTGGGGATCGAGTAGCGGGTCTCGTCCAGGTCATCGAAGCCGATCACGGCAACATCAGTCGGCACGCGGCGCCCGGCCTCCTGAAGCACACGCATGGCGCCTTGCGCCAGGGTGTCGTTGAAGCCGAACACGGCATCGAACTCCACCCCGCGGTCGAGGAGATCGTGCATGGCTTCGGCACCGTTGGCGCGGTGCCAGGTACCGACGTAGGCGACGAGGTCGTCGTCGTACGCTATGCCGCGGGCTTCCAGCGCTTCGCGGTAGCCCCTAAGGCGGAGACCTGCGGACCCGATGACTTCACCCTCATGGGCACCGACGACGGCGATGCGCCGCCGCCCGGTGTCCAGCAGGTGTTCGGTGGCGGCACGTGCGCCCTCGACGTTCTGCATGGTCACGTGGTCGCAGTTCCCCGAGAAGATCCGCTCACCGAGCAGCACGATGGGCACCTCGGCGGTGACGAGCGCCGCGTCCTCTTCACCGAGGCCGAGCGGGCTGAAAATCAGCCCATCCGACATGCGCAGACGGGGGCTCTTCAGCACCTCGAGCTCGCGGTCACGTTCGCCGCTGGTTTGTTCCACGAGCACCACCAGGCCGCGGGCCTCAGCCGCACCGATGACGGCGTCGGCCAGTTCCGCGAAGTAGGGGAGGCGCAGCTGGGGGACGGCGAGGGTGATCGCGCCGGTATGGCCGGAGCGCAGGCTGCGGGCGGTGAGGTTCGGACGGTATCCCAGCTGCGCGATCGCCTTGTTGACGCGCTCCCGCGTGGCCGGCCGGACGTTGGGGTGGTCGTTGATGACGTTGGACACCGTCTTGAACGACACCCCGGCCACCTGGGCCACGTCATGCAGGGTTGCCGCCATGGGAAGTGTCCTTTTGTAGTGTTGGTGCCGGTGGGGTCCGCACATGCGTGCCCCACCGGCAATATATCGTGTTGTAGCGTTTCGGGTCTCTGACCCGCGAATCAGGTCATCGCTTGCCTGCGCCCGGTGCCCGAACCTCCAGTGCGACGGGTTCGGTGGGCGTGACACCGTGCGCGTTCGAGAAGACCGCCCGCACCAGGAGCCCATCCTGATCGGCGCTCAGGTGCTTCAGCGTCAGTTGTGAGCGGCGAAGACCCTCGCCCGCATTGATCGTGCGGGGCTGCTCGGTCAAGCGCTGCCACGTGGCACCGTTGTCTGCCGAGGTTTCCCACTGCGCGACCGGGGCCGGGGTGCCGGATGCCTCCGCGCGGAAGGTCGCCTTACTTCCGACGACGCCGGACGCCGGCTTGGGCGCCTGCGTCACCGCGGGCAGGTCAACGGTCTGGTCAAACTCGGGCCAGCCGTCCACCCAGTTGATCTTCTGAAGTCCGAGGGTGGGGAAGTAGGGAATGTCCTTGTTGACGCCGTCGTAGTAGTGGAAGGCAAGGTAGTCACCGAAGACCGACTGTCCGCCCGGTCCGGTCACGGCACCGTGAGCGTCCAGCACTACCGTGCCGCCGCCACCGAACATGTCCCGGCCGTCCTTGTCGAGGTACGGTCCCGTGACGGACGTGGACCGTCCCACCGCGATCTTGTAGGTGGAGTCGCCGCCGCGGCAGCAGGAGTCGAAGGAAACGAAGAGGTAGTAGTAGTCACCGTTCTTGGTGATGTACGGGGCCTCGATCGGGTTGCCCCACATGAACCTGTCGGCGATGTTCACTGTCTGGGACTGCCAGTTCTCGACCGGCTTTCCGCTGGGCCACTCGATGGGAATCAGGAAGATCCCATACCAGAAGGATCCGATGGCCATGTAGGGTTTGCCGTCCTCACCCTCCACGATGCCGGCGTCAATTGCGTTGAACGTCTTGTTGGGGTTGTTGGGGTCGAGCCCGGCTGCCGGTGAGGAGACCACGAGGCCCTGGTCGACCCACTCGTAGTCAGGGTCCTCGGGATCAAGCGTGGTGTTGGTGGCCAGAGCGGTGAGTGAGTTGCTGGTCCCGAACTGGGAAGCCGAGTAGTACAGGTAGTACGTACCGTCGTTCTCGTAGATCTCAGGTGCCCAGAGGTTGTCCGGCAGGGTGCCGCCGGCGAAGTGATCGTCGATCCAGCCCGGGATCTGGTCCCACACTGCACCCGTGTACTCCCACGTGGTGCCTTCGTCGTGCGAGGACCAGATCTGGATGGTTCCGCCGTTCTCGCGATTGATCCGGCCGGTCGAGTACACGTACCAGGTGCCGTCATCGTCGATGATCAGGGCAGGGTCGTGAATGGGGGAGGTTTCGCCGACGACGGACTTGCCGCCGGGAAGGTCCTGGGTGAACGGGGTTCCCTGGCCGGTCCAGGTTTCGGACGCCTTCAGTACGTTGCCCGTTTGGGTGGTGTCGGTCTGCACAGCCGGTGCGGGTGCGATGCCGGTGAGGATGAGGCCTGCGCTCATGCCGAGGGCGGCTGTTGCTGTGGTGATGCGCTTGCGGAGCTGGCTTTGCGGTGATCGTGACGTCATCATCACGGTCCTTTCGGTCAGGAGTGCGCTGGTGTTTGCAACGTTGAAAATATCGCATGCGAATAGTGGGCCGTCAAGGTTTAGTAAGTTGTTCCCTGACGATTGGCGAGTGGAGCCGGTCGGGTCCGAGGAGTGCAGCCGGGAATTTCCGCAACACTGTTGACGCCCGAATGTGATCTATGCCATTCTCTTTTTCAACGTTGTAATCAACGTTGTAAATCCGGCTCAGCAACCAGAACGAACTGGTGTGCCACATCAACCTCTAACCGGAAGGACCACGTGATGATGAAGTCACGTACCATCACCAAGACCATCGCGGCAGCAGCAGCTGCAAGCTTCCTGCTCAGCGGGTGCGCTGCGGCCGCCGGCGGCGGCGGCGATGATGGCGAAAAGACCCTCACCTTCATGTACCGCGGTGGGCCCGATGACAAGAAGGCGTACGAACAGGCAGTCGCGCAGTTCGAGAAGGACAACGGCGTCGACGTCAAAATGGTCCAGACAACTGCTGACCAGTACACCACCAAACTCAAAGCAGCCATTTCCGGGCGCCAGATCCCGGACGTCTTCTACATCAGCCCGGGCGAAGTCCAGGCTTACGTGCAGAACGGCATCATCAAGGACATCACAGAGCACGTCGAGGGCTCCGGGAACATCGATCTGGACAACATCTGGGATTACGGCGTGGACAGCTACCGCTTCGACGGTGAGCTCAGTGGCCAGGGTGCGATTTACGCGCTGCCCAAGGACGTCGGCCCGTTCTCCTTCGGCTACAACAAGACCATGTTCGAGGAAGCCGGCATTCCGCTTCCCGACCCTGAAAAGCCCTACACCATGGACGAGTTCGTCGAGGTAGCCAAGCAGCTAACGAAGGACACCAACGGCGACGGCAAGCTGGACCAGTGGGGCACCGGCCTCAATGCCACATGGAACCTTCCGGCATTCGTCTGGTCAAACGGCGGTGACTGGCTGAACGAGGACCGAACCAAGGTCACCATCGACACTCCTGAGTTCACGGAGGCTCTGCAGTGGTTCGCGGACCTGCAGAACGAGCACAAGGTCACCCCGTCCGCTGGTGAGGCACAGACCCTCGACACCTACCAGCGGTGGATGAAGGGCGAGATCGGCTTCTTCCCCGTAGGCCCTTGGGACCTTTCCACCTACGAAAAGCTTCCCTTTGAGTACGACCTGATCCCCTACCCGGTCGGTGCGACCGGTGAGCCTGCCACCTATACCGGGACCCTCGGCATCGCGGTGTCCAACGCGTCCAAGCACCCGGAGGAAGCAGCGAAACTAGCCACCTACCTCTCCGCCAACGAGGAAGCCCAGCAGACTCTCACCGACGCCGGGGTGCAGATCCCAAACCTGGAAGACATGGCTGAGGAATGGGCCAGCGACGAGTCCACCAAGCCGGCCAACAAGGGCGAGTTCCTTCAGGTGGTCCGTGAGTACGGACGGCCCCTGCCGTCCGAGCTCACCTACAACGCTGAGTGGTATGACGAGTTCTTCACCAACATCCAGCCCGTGCTGGACGGCAAGAAAACTGCCGCCGAGTATGCGAAGGAAGCCCAGCCGAAGATGCAGCAGTTCCTCGACGCGGCAAACCAGCAGGCAGGAATCGGTGGCTAGTCTCCGGACAGGCCGGACGAACCGCTGAACAGACCAGGTGCCGTGGCCGTGCGAAGGCCGGCCACGGCACCGCTCCAGCCGGGCACCTGCCGGGCAAAGCCACCCGTTTTTGAATCAACGAGGATTTCAGATGTCCACCACCACGCGCCGATCCCGGCTCCACCGGCAGGAACACAGGACTGCGCTGGCGTTCGTTGCCCTGCCGGTCATCGGATTCCTGCTGTTCACCCTCTATCCGATGATTTTCTCCGTCTACGCGTCGTTCACCAGCTGGAACGGGCTCACTCCGCCCGTCTTCAACGGGCTGGACAACTATCTCACCATGGTCAAGGACCCGTACTTCCTGAAGGCCATGTACAACACGTTCTTCCTGATGCTGGGCATTCCGGTCGGCCTCGTGATTTCCCTGGCCCTGGCCCTGGCCATGAACCGGAAGATGCGCGGTTCTACTTTCTTCCGGACCGTGTACTACGTGCCGGTGATCTCTTCCATCGCCGCCGTCGCTATTTTGTGGCAATGGGCATTCAACGGTGACTTCGGCCTGATCAATCAGGTCCTCGCCGTTGTGGGAATCGACGGTCCCAACTGGCTCCAGGACACAGCAACGGTGAAGCCTGCACTGATCATCATGGCCATCTGGAAGGGCCTCGGGTTCTCCATGCTGCTGTACTTGGCCGCGCTGCAGTCGGTACCGCGTCACCTTTACGAAGCGGCCGCCCTGGACGGGGCCGGTGCCTGGCAGCAGTTCCGCAATATCACTGTCCCGATGGTGCGCCCGGTCACCTTCTTCCTGGTGGTCACGAGCGTTATCGGCGGTTCCCAGGTCTTCGTTGAAATCAACATCATGACACCGACAGGCGGCCCAGAGTTCTCCTCCGCAACCATCGTCTGGTACATCTGGCAAAAGGCCTTCGACAACCTGCAGATGGGCTATGCGTCTGCCATGTCCATCGTGCTCGGTCTCATGGTGTTCCTCATTACCTTCATCCAGTTCCGGCTCAACCGCCGCAACCAGTTCTCGATTGACTGAGGCAGGTCACCATGTCCTCCCAACGCGTCCTCCCATCCCCGCCGCCCCTGCAGCCCGAGCAGGGCATTCCGGACCATAAGTCCAGGCGTGTAAACGGCGGCTCTCCTACAGTTCGCACGAAGCTGACCGAATCCGAGCGGAAGCGTCGCCTCGGCAATATCATCGTGACGATCGTTCTCTCCCTGGGCGCAGTCGTGATGGTCGCTCCGCTGCTGTGGACGTTCTCTACGTCGCTCAAAACCCGCGACGGTGTGTTCGCCCTGCCACCGCAGTGGATCCCCGACCCGTTCGTCTGGGAAAACTACCTGCGCATCTGGTCCGCCGGACCGTTGCTCAGCGGTATTCAGAACAGCCTGATCGTGGCCTGCACCGTCACCATCGTCGGAACGCTCTTTTCCGCCCTGGCGGCTTTCGCCTTCGCGAAGATGCGGATGCCTTTCAAGAACGTCCTTTTCCTGAGCCTGCTCGCGGCGCTCATGGTTCCGTTCCCCACCCTGATGATTCCGCAGTTCACCATGTTCGCCTCGATCGGCTGGGTGGACACACTGCTGCCGCTGATTGTGCCCTTCATCTTCGGCAACATCATCATGATCTTCTTCCTGCGCCAGTACCTTTCCTCGGTGCCGGACTCGATCATCGAGGCCGCCAGGATCGACGGCGCGTCCTACCTCCAGATCTTCTTCAAGCTGATCTTCCCGATCATCAAGCCGGCTATCGCTGCACAGTTCATTCTCTGGTTCATGGCTGTCTGGAACGACTACCTGGCCCCGATCATCTACCTGAACTCGCCCCAGGTGCAGACCCTGCAGCTGGTCATTGCGAACTTCAACGCGCAGTACGCCATCCAGACTGACTACCCGCTCATCATGGCGGCCTCCTTCGTGGCGCTGCTTCCCGTGCTGATCGTGTTCATCGTGTTCCAGCGCCAAATCATCGAGTCCATCGCACTCACCGGATCCAAGGGCTGACCGATGTCACTTCTGGGAAACCTGCAGCCTGCATCCACCGACCGGCCTGAGAGCTGGGGTGCGCGCCATGCGCATGATCCAACAGTGGTGAGGGACGACGACGGCACCTACTACATGTTCTCGACGGACGCGGTTGCCAACTCAACCGAGATCCCATCGGGAGTTCATGTGCGGTCCTCAACCGACCTGGTCGAATGGACTTACCGCGGCACTGCCCTGAACGGTGTGCCCGAGGTTGCGGCCGAGTGGACCGGCGCGAAGGGTCTCTGGGCTCCGGACGTCGTCCGCTGGCCGGCCGCGGCAGGGGAGCCGGTCTGGCACATGTACTACTCGGCGTCCACGTTCGGATCCCGCACCTCGGCCATCGGGTTGGCGGTCGCGGCGAGCCCAGCCGGGCCGTGGCAGGACCGCGGACTCGTGGTCCGGACGCTCACCGGCCGCGATGCGCAAAACGCCATCGACGCCGCCGTTACGTTCGACCGCAACGGCGATCCCTGGCTGACCTACGGCTCCTTCTTCGGCGGTATCCACACCCTGCGCATGGATGCGGAAACCGGGACGGCGCTTGTGGAGGGCGACCTCGGCACGTGCATCGCCCGGCGGCACACCGACGTCGACCGCGCCATCGAGGGAGCCTTCGTCCAGTACCGGCAGGAGGATGACCGCTATGTCCTCTTCGTCTCCTATGACTCCCTGTTCAACACCTACAACGTGCGGGTTGCGGTGGCCGACGAGATCACCGGCCCGTACCGTGATGCGAACGGTACGGACATGACCGATGTCGAGGCCGCTCCGCACGCCGTGGGCACCAAAATCCTGGGCAGCTACCAGTTCGACGGTGACACCGCCTGGCTCGCGCCGGGCCACAACTCGGTGCTCGTGGTCCCCGATGGGGAACACAAAGGCCAGTTCATGGTGCACCACGTCCGCTTGGCGGAGGACCCAACGCAGCACCGGGTCCAGCTCCGGCGGATCTTCACGACAGCGAACGGCTGGCCCGTTGTATCTCCTCACCCCTATGCCGGGCAGGACGGCGAAACCCTGCCCGAGGAGGCACCGATCAGCGGCGACTGGCGGGTAATTCGTTTCACTCCGGATTCCACCGACCTGGTGAGAGCCCAGCCCATGACAGTGCATCCCATGACAATGCACGACGACGGCGGGGCCCGCTCCGGTGGGGAGGCCCGGCAGGTGCGCCTCACCATCACGAACGAAGGAGCCGACACTGAGGTGGACGCCGTGGTATTCGGTTCCTGGGACGCCTCCCGCAACCGTCCGGCGCTGTCCTTCAGCGGTGTTGACCGGCACGGGGTTGTCTACTCAGGAACCCAGGGAGCGTGAGCATGGACGCGAGTCTGAAAAGGGACGCAATCGCCGAAACGGGAAGTGACACGCCGGGTTGGGCCGGCCGGCTGATGGAGTGGCTCCGGTTCGTCATGCAGCTGGTGCTCCTGAACCTGCTGTTCCTGGCCGGAACGCTGACCGGATTCGTTGTGTTCGGAGTCTTCCCCAGCGCCGTCGCCACCACGGTGCTGCTCGCCCGGCTTCGCGCCGGAGACCCCGGGGACCGGCTCATCAGCGACTTCGTCACCGCCTACCGCGGGTCCTTCGTGCACGCGAACAAGGTCGGAAGCCTGTTCGCCGTGGCCGGCCTGCTCGCGATCCTCAACGTGGCAGCCCTTCCCACGGCGGCAGCGGGCCCGCAGCTCGCGCTGAGTGCGCTCGCCGTCGTCGTCTCCGGGGCACTGGCCGTGTCGGCGGGCGCCGCCGTCGTTATCTGTTCCCGCCACCGGGATACGGTGCTGCGGACCTGGCGCTATGCGCTGGTTCTTCCGCTGGCCTCACCGGGCATGACGATCGCCTGGCTGGTATCGATGACCGCCGTCGCTATCCTCCTCGGCGGCATCAATGCGCTCCTTCCGCTGGTGGGCGCCTCCCTTCCACTGCTGGTGTCGGGAATCCTCGTCGGTCACCGGCTCGACCGCCTCACGCAGGCCGGCGCGACGGATGACGAGGCAAGAGACCGGACGCCCTCCAGGAGGCCGCAGCACCTCACCGCGTGACACCGACCCAAACCGCCCCTAACAACTTCGAACGTTCAGAACCACCCATAGATAAGGAATCACCGTGACCACCACCACCTCGCCCGACTCGACGGCGGCCACGACACGCGCCGAAGGCAGCGACCTCCCCGTGGAAGCACCGACCACCATCCGCATCGACCGTTCCGCCGTCGTTGCACCGATCAGCCGCCGGATCTTCGGCTCCTTCGTCGAGCACCTGGGCCGCTGCGTCTATGACGGCATCTACGAGCCCGGCCACCCGACCGCAAACGAGGACGGCTTCCGCATGGACGTCGTCGAGCTTGTCCGCGAACTCGGCTCCACCACCATCCGGTACCCCGGCGGCAACTTCGTCTCCGGCTACCGCTGGGAAGACGGCGTCGGTCCCCGCGACCAGCGTCCCGTGCGCCGTGACCTCGCCTGGCATTCGATCGAAACCAACCAGGTGGGCCTTGAAGAGTTTGCCCGCTGGTGCAAGCTGACCGACTCCGAGCTGATGATGGCCGTCAACCTCGGCACCCGCGGCATTGAAGCGGCACTCGACCTGCTCGAGTACGCCAACCACCCCTCCGGCACGGCCCTGAGTGACCAGCGCATCGCCAACGGCGCCAAGGATCCGTACAACATTCGCATGTGGTGCCTCGGCAACGAGATGGACGGGCCCTGGCAGATCGGCCACATGTCGGCCGAAGACTACGGCAAGATCGCGGCCCGGACCGCCTCCGCCATGAAGACGGCGGACAAGGACCTGGAGTTGGTGGTGTGCGGTTCCTCCGGCTCATCCATGCCGACCTTCGGCGAGTGGGAGCGCGTCGTCCTCGAGCAGAGCTACGACTACGTCGACTACATCTCGTGCCACGCCTACTACCAGGAGCGCAACGGCGACCTCGGCTCCTACCTCGCCTCCTCGCTCGACATGCAGTACTTCATCGAGACCGTGGTGGCCACCGCGGACCACGTGAAGCACAAGTTGAAGAAGCAGAAGACCATCAAGCTCTCCTTCGACGAGTGGAACATCTGGTACCTCGAAGAGCACCAGGCATCAGACGAGGTCAATGACGAATGGCGCGTTGCGCCCCGGCAGCTGGAGGACACCTACTCAGTCGCTGACGCGGTGGTCTTCGGTAACCTGCTGATCACGCTGCTCAAGAACCACGACCGCGTCGCCTCGGCCTCGCTCGCGCAGCTGGTCAACGTCATCGCACCGATCATGACCGAGCCGGGCGGAGACACCTGGCGCCAGACCACGTTCTTCCCCTTCTCCGTGACCTCACGGCTTGCAAAGGGCGAGGTCCTGCGCCCGCAGATCATCTCCGGCACCTACGCCACGAAGGTCTACGGAGACGCGCCCCTGGTCGACGCCGCGGCCACGGTTGACGCCGGCAACGCGGCCCTCTTCCTCGTCAACCGCAGCCAGACCGACTCGATCGACGTGTCGATCGACGTGAAGGATCTTGGGGCGAACGTCATCACGGAAGCGGTCACGCTGCATGACGAGGACGTCTACGCCAAGAACACCCTTGAGAACCAGACCCGCGTGGGCCTGAAGGATCTGCAGGGCGCCGTGCTCGACGACGGTGTCCTCACCGTCACCCTGCCTCCCGTTTCCTGGTCCGCGATCGCGCTCGGCTAGTGAAACTCCCTGCAGCGGCGTGGTCCGCCGTCCTGATCACCCTGGTGCTCGGGACGGCGGGCTGCGGCGCTCAACCCGCGGGGGAGAAGCAACTCAGCGGCGACTACTTCACCCATGATCCGGCGCTTGTGGCGGGGTCGGGTGCAGATGGCCGGGAGGGCGACTGGTTCGTCTACTCCACCGGGGACGGACAGGTCGCGGACGGCAACATCCAGGTTCGCCGCTCCGAGGACGGCGAGCAGTGGGACTACGCGGGCGAGGTGTGGCAGGAGAAGCCGGCATGGCTCGCCGAGGTGGTTCCCGGCGTCGTCAATCTGTGGGCTCCGGAGCTCTACGAGCATGACGGCACGTGGTACCTGTACTACTCGGCGTCAACGTTCGGGAGTAATGACTCGGTGATCGGGCTGGCGACGAACACCACCCTTGACCCGGAGGACCCGAACTACGAGTGGGTCGATCGTGGGGAGGTGCTGTCCTCGGAGGGGAAGAACTTCAACGCCATTGATCCTGGGATCGTCGAGGACGAGCACGGCACGCCGTGGATGAGCTTCGGCTCTTTCTGGGGAGGCCTACAGTTGGTTCAACTTGAATGGCCATCGGGTCTCCGCGCTGATCCCGACGCAAACCCGGTCACCATTGCCGACAGGCAAGTGCCGTCCAATGCCATCGAGGCGCCCTACCTGCTCGCACGCGACGGCTACTACTACCTCTTCGTGTCGAAGGACTTCTGCTGCAAGGGCCTCGAGAGTACCTACAACATGGCTGTGGGCAGGTCCGCCACCATCGAAGGGCCCTACGTGGACCGCGACGGCGTATCCATGCTCGACGACGGCGGCACTCCCTTGCTGGCGGGCAAGGGCCCTCGCGTGGGGCCGGGCGGGCAGTCCGTCTCCGGAGACGTGCTGGCCTTCCACTATTACGATGAAGCACTCGACGGCGCGTTCCGGCTCGGGCTGGTCCCTCTCACCTGGGACGACGGATGGCCGACAGCGCGCTGGGACTAGGAGCCGTTCATGGGATCCACAACCGCTACCGTTACACCGGCCTCACCGCGGTCCGCCGACCGGCTGAGGTACCACCCGCTGGGACTCGACGCTGTCCGTTTCGCACCGGACGGCATGCTCGGTGCATGGCAGCAGGCGAACCGCAGCGGCAGCCTCCGGCACTGCATCGAACAGTTGGAGGCCTCGGGCGCGCTGCCGAACATGCGGGCGGCAGCGGAAGGTCGTGCCGGAACCTTCAGGGGTTTCCACTTCGCCGACTCAGACATCTATAAGGTGCTGGAGGCCCTCGGGTGGGAAGCCGGCCGCAGCGACATTTCGGAATTCCTCCCGTTCGTGGACGAGACCGTAGCACTGCTTGCCCGGGCGCAGCAGGAGAACGGCTACCTCAACTCCTTCTACGCTGAGACACCGGACCGGCAGTTCAGCGACCTCCGCTGGGGGCATGAGCTGTACTGCCTCGGGCACCTGCTGCAGGCGGGCATAGCCTGGGCGCGGACGTCCGGACGCACCGACCTGCTGGAGATCGGTGTCCGGTTCGCCGAGCTCGTGGCGGATTCGTTTCCACCGAGTGGGCGTCCGCCTGTCTGTGGGCACCCGGAAATCGAGACAGCACTCATCGAGCTCTATCGCCATACCGGAGACACCCGCTGGCTGGAACTGGCCCGCCGCATGGTGGACGCGCGCGGGCACCGAAGCGTCGGCGAGGACCGCTTCGGCTACCAGTACTTCCAGGATCATCTGCCGGTGCGCGATGTTCCGGGGGCCACCGGACACGTGGTGCGCCAGCTCTACCTGGCTGCCGGCGTGGCCGACCTGTACACGGAGGGCGGTGACGACGACCTTCTCGCTGCCCTGGAGCGTATCTGGTCCGACGTGCACTTCCGCAAGATGTACATCACCGGCGGCCTCGGCTCCCGGCACCGGGACGAAGCCTTCGGAGACCCCTTCGAGCTGCCGCCTGACCGCGCGTACTCGGAAACGTGCGCCGCAATCTCAAGCGTGCAGTTCAACTGGCGGATGCTCCTCGTGACCGGTGAAGTGAAGTACGCCGACGAGCTGGAGCGCGCCCTCTACAACGCCGTTGCCGGTTCCACGTCGCCGGCCGGAACCGAGTACTTCTACTCCAATCCGCTGCAGGTCCGGACCGAGCGCGACGGCGAGCACGAGCAGGCACCAGCCCGCCGCGCACCCTGGTACGACTGCGCCTGCTGCCCGCCGAATCTCGCCCGACTCCTGTCGTCGCTGCACGCCTACGCAGCAACCACGGACGACGACGGCGGCCTCCACCTCCACCTCTACGAGCCCGCCGGCATCCGACTTCCGGACGCGTCCGTCGTGGTCACCACGGGCTATCCGTTTGATGGCCGGATTTGTCTGGAGGTTACCGGTCACCTCCCGGTACTGTCCCTGCGGCTGCCCGGTTGGGCGAGGAGTTACAGGCTGCTGGTTGACGGCGCGGAACAGCCGGAGGAGCCGGTTGACGGTTATCTCCGTATCACCGACGTCGGGCAGGGCATCGTCGAACTGATTCTCGATATGCCCGCCGAATTTCGTGCTCCACACCCGCATATCGACGCCGTCCGCGGATGCCTGGCCGTGACGAGGGGGCCGCTGGTGTATGCGCTGGAGCAGGCCGACCTGCCCGCCGGCGTCGTGCTGGAGGACGTGCTGCTGGATTCCTCGGGCGAGCCGGAAGCAGGTCCTGGAAAGGCACTGGTGCCGGGCGACATCAGCGTGCCGAAGGTACGGGTGGCAGCGGTGGTGCGGACGCCGGCGTCGTCGGCGATCTATCCCGTGGCAGGAGCGGAGGCATCCGGTGCATCGCAGCGGATCTCCGTTGATCTTGTCCCGTACTTCCGGTGGGGCAACCGCGGGCCGGGAGGGATGCGGGTGTGGATCCCGGCGGCCTTGTAAGGGGTGGTGCGTGCTGCACAGGGATGGCAGGCTGGACTGATGGCATACAGCAAGGGAACCAAGGTCAGTTGGAATACGTCGCAGGGTAAAACCTCCGGCAAGGTTGTTGAGAAAAAGGAGAAGGAGTTCACCTTCGACGGCCAGAAGTTCAATGCATCGAAGGACGAGCCCTGCTACATCGTCGAGAGCGAGAAGTCGGGCAAGCAGGCCGCCCATAAGGAAAGCGCGCTCGACAAGCATTAGCGGGAATGTTTCCCGGTCCACCATGGTTCAACTAGATGCAAAAGCATGAAGGCAGTGAAACTGGAGGACCGGCCATGGAAACGCGCCGAGTAGTAGTAGTGTCCGGCGGCATGGGAATGCCGTCATCAAGCCGTATGCTGGCAGACCAGCTCGGCAGGGCAGCGCAGCGCGAGTTCGAGCGCGCCGACGTCCTCACCGAGATCACCACCATCGAACTGCGTGAGCTCGCCGTCGACATTGCCAACAACATGGTTACCGGCTTCGCTCCGCCAGCGCTCGCCGCCGCCCTCAAGTCAGTTTCGGATGCCGATGCGCTCATTGTCGTCACCCCGGTCTTCTCCGGCTCCTACAGCGGGCTCCTGAAGTCCTTCTTCGACGTCCTCGACAACACTGCACTGGACGGAATGCCCGTGCTCATCGCCGCCACCGGCGGAAGCGTGCGGCATTCCCTCATGCTCGACCACGCCATGCGGCCCCTGTTCACCTACCTCCGGGCGCGCGTGGTCTCGACCGGCGTGTATGCCGGGCCTGAGGACTGGGGCGCCGGTTCCAACGGCGCACCCGCCCTGGACCAGCGCATCAGCCGCGCCGCCAGCGAACTCGCGGGCATGGTCGAAGGCACGACGACGGCGCGCCGCCCCCAAGGCATCCAGCCTTCCGCCCCGTTTGAGGAACTCCTCGCGCAGGTGCAGGGCCGCTAAGCGTCCACTGCCCTTCCCGGTAGTCACGCTTCACTACGCGGACCCAGCGTTCGGATCTGCCCACTGAGGCGAGTGTTTCAGTGGGATAGTCCGGACATTCCCACTCAACGTTCGGTTCGGTGGGATATCCCGTCGGGGCGGGTCCCGTCACCTCAGTGCATCGTGAAGGTGCGGGCGACGGCGTCGTGCACGGTCGGTAGCCCGGCGACCCTGCCCATGATGCGATTGCGCGCCGTCAACAGCGCTGACGGCAGGGGACGTCCCAGCATCATGTTGATGTGCGCCTGCCGTGACGCGGCCAGCGCAGCGCGGCGCCGTTCCTCGTTGAACCGGCGCAGGCCCAGCCCGACGTCGGTCCCCGCCAGCGAGTCGACCACCAGTGGAACCAGTTGGGAGGCATCAAGCCACCCCAGATTCATGCCCTGGCCGCCGATGGGGGACACCTCATGTGCGGCGTCGCCCACCAGGGCGATGCGTCCCTCCACGAAACGGTCGGCGATCCTGCGGCGTACGGCGAAGGAACTGAGCATGGTGTTGTTCCGGGTATCGACGGCGACGCCCGTCCGCTCAGCCACCAGTCCCGCGACGGTCCCCGCGGTCGGGTTTTCCACCAGCGACGGCATGCGCACCACCCAGCGCCGCACCCCGCCGGGGAGCGGAAAGGATTCCACAATCCCGTCGGACTCCAGGTAGAGGGCGGCTGTGCTCCCGTCGCCGGTGGTGTCAGGGAAGTCGCCCATGACATATGCGTCGGGGTAGGGCCGTACCTTTGCCCGGATTCCCGCCGCGCTGCGCACGGTGCTCCGGGCTCCGTCTGCGCCGATGAGCAGCGCCGAGCGGTAGGTGCGGTGGTCGGTGACCGTCACCACCCCGGTCCCGACGTCGTGAACGGCCTCGACCGTTTCTCCCCGCCGGAGCGCGTTGGGGGCCACTTCCGTCAACCGTTCGGACAGGATGCGCTCGGTTTGCTCCTGGGGGATCGCCAGCACATATCGGTGCGGTCCGGGCAGGCAGGCGAAGGACAATTCGGCCACCGTGCGCCCGCGGCTGCGTGCTATGCCGCCCGGAATCTGCACGCCCGCCGCGATGAGGGCCTCCGCAACCCCCGCTTGTTCCAGGGCTGCTAGCGCCGGCGGATGAATGCCGATGGCGCGGGAGTGCGAGCTGCGCACGCTGCGGCGCTCGAGTACCTCCACCTCTATGCCGGACTGCGCCAGCAGGATCGCGGTATACAACCCCACCGGTCCTCCGCCGACAATCAGGACATCAGGCACGGTAAACCAGCAGGTTCCGGAACGGAACCTGGCCCTCCACCCGCCAGCCTTCGGGTACGACGGCGCGTAGTTCCTTTGCGAGGTAGCACCGCCGGATCGAGGTCAGCCCGTCCTCACGAATGAACGAGCCGCGCAGGGGAAGGGTGGCCACGGAAAACAGGGCAAACCCGATCCGGGTCCGCTCGATGTCACTGTGCAGGGCGAGGCGCTTGCTGAGTAGCTCCGAGTCGCGCAGCAATCCTCCCAGTTCCTGCGGCGAGAGGTGGTGGAGGACATGGTTGGACGTGACGACGTCGAACCGTTCTCCCTCCGCAACGAGCTCGGAACTGAAGGCCCGGCGGAAGGTGAGTGCCGGCGTCGTCGGCTGGCTACTGGCGAAGGCGTAGGCGCGTTCATCGGGGTCGATCGCGGTGATGCGCAGTTCGAAACCGTCACGGGCGGCCCAACGGGCGAGCGCGCGCGGGACGTCACCGCCGCCGGAGCCGATGTCCAGGAGCGTGTTCACCCGGGACGTCGACAGCACCGGACGGATATACCGAGCCCAGGTCCGGTGCCAGCCCGCGACCGCGCGGTTGACGAGCGGGAACTGGGCGTAGGTGCGGTCGAGCTTAGCCGGGTCGCAGTCGGGCTTGTCCATCTCTTCGACTGCGGTGAGGTCGCGGTGGGCGAGGAAGGCCATTCAGACCGCTGTCTTGGTGAGGAGCGCCGTCTCGACCGTAAGGCCGGGGCCGAAAGCCATGGAACAGATGCGTTCATCGTTTTCGGCTGCGGGCTGGTCCAGGATGTGCTTGAGGACGAACATCACGGTGGCGCTGCTCATGTTTCCGTAGTTTCGCAGGGTTTCACGGGCAGGAACCAACTGCTCATCGCTGAGCTTAAGTTTGGCCTGCACCTTGTCCAAAATGCTGCGCCCTCCCGGGTGGATCCCCCAGTGCTCGATGTCCCGGTACTCCAGGCCGATCAGGGACTCATCCCGTTCGATCAGGGGAGTGAGGGCACCGACAATGTGCTCGTCGATGATGTGGGGAACGTAGGTACCGAGGACCATCTCGAAGCCTTCATCACCAATGTTCCACGCCATCGACTCCTCGCCGACCGGGGTGAGCGTCGTTTCGAAGAAGTCCAGGCTGAGCATGCTCCCGGCGGGGCGGGGGAGGTCAGTGCGGGCGCTGATGACGGCGGCTGCGGCGCCGTCGGCGAAGAGGGACGTTCCCACGATGGTGTCGGGGTTGTTGGAGGAACGAACGTGCAGCGAGCACAGTTCGGCACTGACCACGAGGACCGAAGCCTTGGGGTCCGCCTCGCAGAAGGACTTGGCGGCACGCAGCGCCGGGAATGCCGCGTAACACCCCATGAACCCGAGGTGGTAGCGCTGTGCCGATGGGTCGAGGCCCAGTGCGCGGACGATCTTGTAGTCAGGTCCCGGGTTGAAGAACCCGGTGCAGGAGACGGTGATGACGTGGGTAATGTCGCCCGGCTCGACGCCTTCGGCAGCGTCCAGGGCTTTTTGTGCGGCTTCGACGAACAGCTTCGTACCCGCCTCGGCGTAGACCTCGTTGCGGGCTTTGGTCCCCGGACTGAGGATCGTCATGGTCGCCGAATCGAAGAACACTGGAGACTCGCTGTGCCGCTCCAGCGTGAGCTCCTCCACAGCGGTATAGCGCGTGTCGATGCCCGAGGAATCAAATGCGGCGGTCACCAGTCGCTGGCCCAATCGGTTGAGTCCGGGCTGCGCGGCGAAAACATCCCTCACCTGGGACTGCACCATGACGGTAGTCGGTACGGCGGTTTCGAGGGACCTTATGAGGACTGTCATAGTTCATTGTTAGGTGAGCGGATAAGCGAACACAATACGAAGCAGGCTGACGATATGCTGACAGTCTGCTGCCCGATGCTCCCCCCGGGTCGGGGTAGCGTGAAGGTATGGCACTGCACCAGAGCGCACGACGACGCCCTCCCATCCACACACGCACGCTGCGTACCGGCGCTGTCTGGGCTATCTCGGTCGGAATGCTGGCCGGCTGCAGTTCCTCCCCAACCGGCGGCGGGACGGTATCCGCTGAGCCTTCCGAATCGTCCGCCGCTGCGGCTCCGTCGTCCACCGCGTCAACGACTCCGTCAACCTCACCCAGCCCTTCGCCGAGTCCTTCACCCACCGCTGAGCCCACACCCGAGCAGCAGGAGCTGCCCCGCGGCGGTGTCGAGCTGTTCCCGGACTACCGGCTCGTGGGATTCAGCGGCCATCCCTTCTCACCGGGTCTGGGCCGGCTGGGAATCGGCGCGATTGACGAGCGGGCCGCCGAGATCGAGGCCCTCGGCACGGAACTGGCGGGCGGCAGGAAGGTCTTGCCGGTGCTGGAACTGATTGCCGTCGTCGTGCAGGCAGACCCGGGCGCCGACGGTGCCTACCGAACGCGGACTTCCGACGAGATCATCGGCGAGTACCTTGACGCCGCGCGCAGGCATGACGGGCTGCTGCTGCTGAATGTGCAGCCCGGGCGGGCAAGCATGGCCGACGAGGTCCGTGCGCTCGAGAAGTGGTTGGCGGAACCCGACGTCGGCGTTGCCATCGATCCCGAGTGGGACATCACCGCGGAGCAGCTTCCCGGCCAGGCCTACGGTCACACCTCGGGGGAGGAGATCAACGAGATCGCAGCGTACGTCGACACCCTGGTGAAAGAGAAGAACCTCCCGCAAAAGCCGCTGGTGTTCCATCAGGTGGCTCCCGGCGTCGTCTCGAATGTAGGTGCCATCCAGGAATACGAGGGCGTCGAGGTCATCCGGAGTGTTGACGGTATCGGTTCGGCCAGCATGAAGATCGAAACCTACAACCTCCTGATGGAGGACCTGCCGCCCACCGTGCACGCCGGCTTCAAGCTCTTTTTCGAGGAAGACGTAGTGCTCGGGCCCCTCATGACGCCGCCCGAGGTACTCGCGCTGACGCCGCAGCCGGAGTACGTCCTGTACGAGTAAAACCGCTTTAGAGAACCCGATCTCCTAAGCTTGGGTTATGTTGCGCTACACGTTGCGGCAGCTTCAACACTTCGTCGCCGTCGCCGACAGCGGCTCGATCAGCAGGGCAGCCGAACTGAACCACGTCTCGCAGGCCGGTATGTCGCTGGCCGTGACCGAGCTGGAGAAAGCGCTGGGCACGCGATTGCTCGTGCGGCACAAGGCCAAGGGAGTCACGCTCACGAGCGCGGGCCGCCGGTTTCTGATTGATGCGCGCGCCCTGCTGAGTCACGCCGAGGAACTGGAAGCCTCCGTCACCGAATCGGCTGGCACGCTGGCCGGACCCCTCGCCGTCGGCTGCTACACCAACCTCTCTGCGTTCTGGGTGCCGCTGATCACCGCAGGATTCGCTGCACCCAATCCCAAGCTCAGGCTGACCATCGTCGAGGGATCCCCCGCCGAGCTGCAGGATCAACTGGGGGAGGGCCGTCTGGATGCAGTGCTTACCCATACCCTGCACGTTCGCCCAGGGCTGCGCACTCGCGTGATCAAGGAAGGCAGGCCGTACATTCTGCTCGCTGCCGATCACCCGCTCGCGGGCCGGCAGGCGATCTCACTGCCGGAGCTGGCCGACGAGGACATGGTGCTGCTGGACATCCCGTCGGTCCGTGACAACCAGCTGCCCAACCTGCGCAATTCGGGGCTGGAACCTAAGATTGCCTGGAGGTCGACGAGCTTCGAAGCGGTTAGGGGCATGGTGGCCCGCGGTCTCGGATACACGGTACTTGTCCAACGACCGGCCCAGGACGTGAGCTACGACGGGCTGCCACTGGTCTGCGTGCCGATCGACGGCAGTATCCGCCACAGCGACATCTGTTTCGCCTTCCCTGACTCGCCGCAGGTCAGTAGACGGCTGGATGCGCTGATGGACTACTGCGCGGACAACGCCTAGCGAAGTACCCGGCGCACGAAGTACGACGACGGCGCTCAGGGAGTGCCGTCGTCGTACTTCGCGCGAGGGGGACTACTTCATTTCGCCGGAGAGATCGGCGTCCTTGCCTTCCTTCGTCATGAGGATGCACACGGCTGCAACAACGAAGGAGAGAACCCAGACCAGGCCCACCAGCCACAGCTCACCGCCGGCGACGAGAACCAGTCCCGAGGCGATCATGGGGGTGAAGCCTGCGCCCAGCGTCGAAGCGCTCTGGTAGGTGAGGGACGCTCCGGTGTAGCGCATGCGGGTCGGGAAGAGCTCCGCGACGAAGGCTCCGAACGGTCCGAAGATGGTGCCCTGGATGATGCCGTTGGCAAGGAACAGTCCGATCGCGAACCCCCACAGAGTATCGGTCTGCAGCAGCCACAGGATGGGATAGGCCAGCACGGCGCCCGCCACCATTCCCACGAGCATGACCGGCCGCCTGCCGAACCGGTCGCTGGCCTTCGCCGCGAACCAGATGGCAATGATGGTGAGTGTTGCTCCGATCGCCTTGATGTTCAGCACATGGGTGGTGTCTACGCCGGCATCGATGATGTAGGAGACTGCCCAGACGGTCATGAGACCCTGCACAGTGTAGGAGCTCATTCCCGCGAACGTACCCAGGACCAGGTTGCGGGGGTAGGTGCGGAAAACCTCCACGAACGGAAGTTTCTTCTTCTCCGCCTTCTTTTCCAGTTCGAGGAACAGCGGCGTCTCTGCGACCTTCAGGCGGATGGTCAGGCCAACCCCGATCAGGACAACGCTCAGCAGGAACGGGACCCGCCAGCCCCAGGACATGAACGCATCCTCGGGCAACAGGGAGAACGCGGAAATGGTCAGCGTGGCGAGCACTGCGCCGGCCGGGCCACCCATATTTGCGAAGCTCGCCGCAAAGCCACGGCGTTTCGCCGGCGAATGCTCCAGTGCAACCAGCATGGCGCCACCCCATTCGCCGCCGACAGCTATGCCCTGCAGGATTCGCAGGGCCACCAGCAGGATGGGGGCGGCCATACCGATCTGCGCCGTCGTGGGGAGCAGTCCGATCATGGTGGTCCCGACACCCATCAGGGTCATCGAGATGATGAGGACGGTCTTTCGGCCCACCCGGTCCCCGAAGTGACCGAAGATGAGCCCACCCAGCGGCCGTGCCACATACCCGACAGCCAAGGTGCCGAAGGAGGCGAACAAGCCGACGGCGGGGTCAAGGTTGGAGAAGAACACCTGGTTGAAGACAATCGACGCCGCCATCGCGTACAGGATGAAGTCGTAGAACTCTATAGCGCTGCCGATGAAGCTGGACGCCAGGATCCGGCGCATGTGTTTCGTATTGAGGCTGTCTTCGTTGACAGCCTGCGTTTGTGTCATGGTGCTGGTCATCGTACTGCTCCCGCTTCTTCGAGGGTATGGGCTGTTGGGGAGTTGCCAAAGGGAATGGAGTCAAGGTCGTCGGGGATGAGGAAGGTTCCGTTGAACTGTGCGCCGGCGCGTTCCCAGACGGACCGGGGTGTTGTGCCGGGCACCAGGTGATGCAGCGCGAGCGTCCGTGCGCCGGCCCGGTTGGCGAGGTCGACGGCGTCTTCCGGGCTCGTGTGCGACTTGCGGTGGTGGTCGATGGATGCCTGGCCCACTTCGCTGCCGCTGCTCGCGTAAGTACGGTGAACCCAGTCGAAATCGATTGCCTCGTGCAGAAGCAGGTCGGTGCCGCGGGCAAGCCGGACGAGGTTTTCACAGGGAGCTGTGTCGCCGGAAATGGTCACGGAGCCGGCGGCGGTGTCGAACCGAAAAGCAAAGGCTGGGGCCACCGGGGGATGCTGCACAAGAGTGGCAGTCACAGTGACCAGCTCATCTTCATACACGGTGAACGGCAACATGCCGGCGGGAGTCGGATTCGAGTTGGGGTGGTACGCGGGGTCCGGAATCGAGATGTCCTCCGGGATGAAGTAGTCGAACGGAGACGGGCGCAGGGCGTCGAGGATCCGGTCATTGAGGTCCGTGGCGTGGGCCCTCATCAGGTTCGTGAACATCTCGGTGATTCCCGGCGTCGGGCTCAGAGGGAAGACCGGGGTAGGGGGCACCGCTGCCCGCGGCGACACCGGGGGCAAGGCTCCCCGGTCGCCTGGGCCGACAATCCGCACGGGACGCTGTCCGTCCTGGAAGGTGAAGAGGCCGAAGATGGCAAGCGAGCCGAGATCGATGGTGTGGTCCGAGTGCATGTGCGTGACGAAGACTCCGCGCAGAGAATTGATGGGTAGCCCGGCCAGCATGAGCTGCCTGCCGACACCGTGGCCGGCGTCCACCAGGTACGTGGAACCGCCGACGACCACGGCGGTCGCAATGCCCGCGCGTTGGCCGGCGTTTTCTCCTGTCCACCAGCGTGGACCGCCGGCCGTTCCGAGGGTGACTACCCGCGGTGCCAGGTCTTCGTGAGGGGAAAGGGCCATGATGCGTAACTCCTTTGAGGGTCTTTCCATCAATGATCCGGGTCACACTTCCACTGGTAAAACGGTTTTAAGCGGGTTGTAAAACTGGTTCTGCTTAGGTTTAGGACCCATCCGGGCGGGCTGTGTCGCCGAACACAGGTAAACGCATCTACAGGAAATGGTTGGAACATGGCGGTTCGATCGGCAGCACTCGCAGCAGGAGCACTCCTCGCTGCGCTCCTGACCAGCGGCTGCATGCCTGTCGAGGAGAACCCGCTTGACGTCAACTCGCCGCGCTCGCAGGACTCAGTGAGCGCCGTGCAGCAGCCTGTCGCGGCGGAGGTCGGCGATGACCCACTGAACCTTGCGGAGAACGGCGCGACCCTCTGCTACACCCAGCCCGACATCGGCTTTCAGGAGTTCACCGTCCTTGTGCACAACGAGGCGCTGCAAACCTTCACCCTCGACGACGTCTCCCTGCAGGACCCTGAGAACCTCGCCCTTGTCAGCGCAGAGGTGTCTACGGCCAACAGGGACGGTCACCATAAAGCCCACGACGACGACGGCGGCGGAGGTCACGGTACACACAGCGCCGAGCCGGCGCCCGCCAGCGTAGCGCCCGCACCTACCGGTCCCGTTGAACCGGTGCCGGCCGAGGGTTACAACATCACCACGCATGAGTACGTGAACCTTGTGGTTGCCGTCTCGATCGCTGACGGTGCTGATGCGGGCTCGGCACAGGGCATAACGGTCGATTACTCGACCGGCGGACAGACATTCACGGGCACCCATCCGCTGATCGTGGAGCTGGACCGTGAGGGCTGCGTCTAGTCCTAGAGACCGCATTCAACCGCTCGGTCAGGAGTACGACGCCCGCGCCCTGCAGCTCCCGCAGGCCCTCCGGCCGTCCGGAGGCCGCCAGGAGAAGTGAAAGGGCCGGCCCCCGCACGCTCTCGCCCGAACCGATTGTGAATCCCTCATCCGTTGCAGAGATTTCAAGCCCCGCCAAGCGTTTCCTGCCTCCGTCAAGTCGATTTCCGGCGACATAGTGCAGGGCATCCTCCAGCTTTGGCAGTCCCGGTCTGGTGATGCCCAAGGGTTGCCGGATGTCTTCTCCGTGCACGACTATCTCGATGAGGCGGGTGATGAAAGGACCCGGAGGCGTGTTCGTACTGGTGATTGTTGCCCGGAAACGGGCGAGGGTTTCTACGGGTGTGGTAGCTCGCTCGGTAGCCACTTCGCGCGCGTTTGCCCTGTCGAAACTGAAGCCGGACCGGATCAACGAGACTAGAAGCTGCGCCGCGTGGTCTTCGCAGACCCTGTCAGGTGAGCAACGACGTCGTGGATGTCCCCGCCCTCACACAGGGAAGCGGTAGCCCACTGTTGTTCGGACAGTAGAGCCAAATCCTCAGCGAGCATGCGGCGTTCACGGTGGACTGTGTCCCAGTTGCTTGTCATCCCTCATCCTCCACGCTGTGTGTGCTGCTTCCGTCGCTTGTCCCGCCTTCATAGAGCAGACGCAGCTCACGCTGGGAAATCATCGGTGGTTCGCTATGCCCGCCTTAACGGCTGCAGCCGCATTCCCTCGTTGTCGGCGGTCGATGCCACAATGGCAGGCGTGAGTGCACCAATGAGTACCCCTACAACCATCTTCGAACAACTCGCTGCCGAGCTCGGCGTTCAGCAGTGGCAGGTCAAGGCCGCCGTCGAACTGCTCGACGGCGGATCGACAGTCCCGTTCATCGCTCGCTACCGCAAGGAAGTCACCGGGACGCTCGACGACGCCCAGCTGCGCGAGCTGGAGGAACGGTTGCGCTACCTGCGTGAGTTGGAGGACCGACGCGCGGCCGTGCTCGAATCGATCGAAGCCCAGGGCAAGCTCACCGATGAACTCCGCGCCGCCGTCGTCAGCGCCACCACCAAAGCTCGGCTGGAGGACATCTATCTGCCGTTCAAGACCAAGCGGCGCACCAAAGCGCAGATCGCACGCGAAGCGGGGCTGGAACCGCTCGCCGACGCGCTGCTGGCCGATCCCTTCCTCGACCCGATAGCCGAGGCAGGCCGCTACCTGAATGAGGCCGTGCCCACCGCCGACGACGCCCTCGCGGGAGCGCGCGCACTGCTCGTCGAACGTGCCGGGCAGGACGCAGATCTGCTGGCCGACCTGCGGGAGCGCCTCTGGAAGCAGGGACGGCTGACCTCGCAGGTTGTTCAGGGCAAGGAGGCCGAGGGCCAGAAGTTCGCCGACTACTTCGACTTCACGCAGGCGCCGTCCGCGATGCCGTCGCACCGCGTGTTGGCGCTCCTGCGCGGTGAGAAGGAGGGTGTTCTGCAGCTCACGCTTACCGAGGCGGACACCACGGATGCAGAGTCGGCACTGCGTGCCCGTCGTCGTTTCGAGAACGCAGTGGCGGCCTTCCTCGGTGTGACCGACCAGGGTCGGCCGGCTGACGCCTGGCTGATGGCCACTGTTCAACAGGCGTGGCGCCGCCTTCTCGCGAAATTGTCGATCGACCTGCGCGTCAGGCTCTTCGTGGAGGCCGAGACCGAGGCAGTACGCGTTTTTGCCGCCAACCTCCGGGACGTGCTGCTCGCGGCGCCCGCGGGCAGCCGCACCACGATCGGGCTCGATCCGGGCTTGCGGACCGGCGTCAAGGTGGCCGTCGTCGACGGAACCGGCAAGGTTCTGGAGACCGCAACGATCTACCCGCATGCACCGGCGAAAAAGTGGGACGACGCACTTGCCACGTTGTCGCGCATGGTGACCGGGCACGACGTCGAACTCATCGCAATCGGCAACGGCACCGCCTCGCGGGAGACGGACAAGCTTGCGTCGGAACTGATCTCGCTCCTGCCGGGGCGAACCCTGCACAAGCTCGTGGTGTCCGAAGCCGGGGCATCCGTGTACTCGGCGTCAGCGCTGGCTTCAGCGGAGCTGCCGGGCCTCGACGTGTCCCTGCGCGGGGCGGTGTCCATTGCCCGGCGGCTGCAGGATCCCCTGGCCGAACTGGTGAAGATCGACCCGAAGTCCATCGGTGTCGGCCAGTACCAGCACGACGTCAGCCCTGCAAAGCTGGAGTGCTCACTCGATGCCGTCATCGAGGACTGCGTGAATGCGGTCGGCGTGGACGTCAATACGGCGTCACCGTCGTTGCTCACTCGGGTGGCCGGCGTCGGAACCCTGCTCAGCGAGAATATTGTTGCCCACCGGGACGCCAATGGACCTTTCGCCCGCCGGGCCGACCTTCTGAAGGTGCCGAGGCTCGGCGCGAAGGCTTTCGAGCAGTGCGCCGGCTTCCTTCGCATCCCTAACGGCGATGAGCCGCTGGATGCCTCCAGCGTGCACCCGGAAGCGTATCCCGTGGCACGACGCATGGTGCACGACGCCGGCGGCTCACTCCGGTCGCTGAACCTCGCCCAGTACGTCGATGACACCGTTGGCCTGCCCACACTGCAGGACATTCTTTCTGAACTGGAGAAGCCGGGCAGGGATCCGCGGCCGGCGTTCGTCACGGCGTCCTTCGCTGACGTCGAGAAGATCTCGGACTTGCGTCCGGGCATGATCATCGACGGCGTGGTGACCAACGTGGCAGCCTTCGGCGCCTTTGTCGACGTCGGAGTGCACCAGGACGGGTTGGTACACGTATCGGCCATGGCCGACCGCTTCGTCAGCGATCCCCACGAGGTCGTGAAGTCCGGCCAGGTCGTGAAGGTGAAAGTGTTGGAAGCGGATCCTGACCGGAAGCGGATCTCGCTCAGCCTGAAACTGAACGACGACGCCACGCCTCGTGGACCCAAGCCCGCGCGGGAGGCACGAACCGGGGGAGGGGAGGACCGCCGTCGTCGTTCGTCCGGCGGTCAAGGCGGAAGCTCCACGCCGGGAGGAAGTTCCAAGCCGGGCGCCCAGAAGCCGGGAGCCCAAAAGCAGGGTGCCCAAAAGCAGGGCGGAAAGGCTGCTCCGGCTCCTGCGAACAGCGCAATGGCGGAGGCACTGCGTGCTGCAGGACTGGTCCCGCCGCGCTAGACCGGTCACAAGTCCCCCAAGGGGACCCACAGACGCAAAAGAACCCCGCAACAACGTGTTGCGGGGTTCTTGAGCGTTAGCTGTTGCCTTAGGCAGGCAGCTGCAGAACGTCACCGGTGAAGATGAGGTCGGCGTGGATGAGGGTGTCAGCGTTGGCCTGGTACAGTGCCTGCCAGCCGCCCTCGATGCCGAGCTTCTCAGAAATGGTGCTGAGGGTGTCGCCGGACTGGATGGTGTAGGTGTCGCCCGAGAGCGCAACGGCAGGAGCAGCGGGAGCTGCAGCGGCCTCCACAACGGGCGCCTCAACGACGGGTGCCTCAACAACGGGTGCCTGGACCTGAACCGGAGCCTGCACCTCAACCTGCTGGGACTGGACCTGCACCGGGGCCGGTGCGGGAGCAGCCGGGATCGGAGTAGGGTTGGCGCCGGCGGTCAGGCCGAGCTTGGCCGAGCATGCGGGCCATGCGCCCCAACCCTGGCCGGCAAGAACGCGCTCAGCAACGGCGATCTGCTCTGCACGGCTGGCATCCTGCGGGGCTCCCTGTCCACCGAAACCGGCCCAGGTCTGCGGGGTGAACTGCAGGCCGCCGGAGAAGCCGTTACCGGTGTTGATGCCCCAGTTTCCGCCGCTTTCGCACTGTGCGAGGGCGTCCCAGGTGCTGGCAGGAGCAGCGTTGGCTGCACCAGCGGAGGCACCGAGACCGACACCAACAAGGGCTGCCGCTGCAAGGCCGCGGCGCGCGTTAAGGCTGAGTTTCTGATTCTTCATGGGATTCGATGCTCCAAAAGGCCACCTGCACTCGTTCCGTCCCCGGACATCTTTGCGCCGTTGCTCACCCTTGACTGATCAGTGGTCTTGTCTGTGGTGTCTGCCGGACGAGCAACGTGCGGTGGAGGGGCAGCACCAGGGCATTATGTGGCAGCGGTAGAAACACCGTCTGCTTTGTGATTTCCCGAAAGGGGGTTCCGTCCCACCGTAGAGGGTTTTCGAATCGTTGCCAAATCGAGATGTTTCGGTGCTTGACGAAGGACGCCCGTGCGCTTCTCGTTTTCGAGTGGCTGAAGCCCTGTCGACCACTGTAGAACATAGGGATGGACGCGCACCAGACGATCACCTGTGAGATCCCGATGAGATGGGGAGACATGGACGCCTATGGGCACATCAACAACGTCGAGGTGGTGCGGTTGCTTGAGGAGGCGCGCATTCATGCGTTCGGGCCGCCCGGAGGAACAGGAGCGCCGGGGGAAACCCCGCCCGTTGACCTGTTCTCCTCGGTGGCCACCGGGGTGCAGGCGCTTGTTGTGGAGCACCGCATCAGATACACGGCGACGCTCGACTACCGGAACGTGCCGCTGAAGGTTCAGGTGTGGATCGCCGGTATCAAAGCCGCCAGCCTGGACATTGCCTACCGCCTTTTTGACCCCGTTACGGACCGGGTGTGCGTGAAAGCCCACACCACGCTGGCCTTTGTTGACGGCGATTCAGGATCGCTGCTGCGGCTCTCTCCTGAGCAGAAGCAGCGGCTGGCCCCGTTCGAGGGCAAGGGCCTCTTCGGATAGACCCATGAGTCGGCAGGACACACCCCCTTGGGGGATGAGGGGCGTGTCGTGCCAACTCGACGGGGCGGCAACCTCAGGCGGCGATGTAGCCGTTCGGGTTCAGCACGTACTTGGTGGCAGCGCCCTTGTCGAACTCCTCATAGCCCTGCGGCGCCTGATCCAGCGGAATCGGCTTGGCGTTCACAGCCTTTGCGATATGCGCCTTGTCATGCAGGATCGCCATCATCAGCTGACGGTTGTACCGCATGACCGGGCACTGTCCGGTGGTGAAGGACAGGGACTTGGCCCATCCGGTACCCAGGGAGATCGAGAGCGATCCGACCTTCGCCGCCTCGTCGATGCCGCCCGGGTCGCCGGTGACGTACAATCCCGGAATGCCCAATGCGCCACCAGCAGCGGTGATGCCCATCAACGAGTTGAGTACCGTCGCGGGAGCCTCGTGCGAGGCGTCCTTGCCGTGACCGCGTGCCTCGAATCCGACCGCGTCTACGCCGCAGTCCACTTCCGGTACTCCGAGAATCTGCTCGATCTGGTCCTTGGGGTCACCTTTGGAGACGTCCACCGTCTCGCAGCCAAAGGTGCGTGCCTGCGCCAACCGCTCCTCATTGAGATCACCTACGATGACGACGGCAGCACCCAGCAGATGCGCGGACAGCGCCGCGGCCAGCCCAACCGGCCCAGCACCGGCAATGTAGACGGTTGAGCCGGTGGTGACTCCGGCCGTGTACACGCCGTGGTAGCCGGTCGGGAAGATGTCGGAGAGCATGGTCAGGTCCAGGATCTTCTCCAGCGCCTGATCCCGATCCGGGAACTTCAGCAGATTCCAGTCGGCATAGGGGACGAGCACGTACTCGGCCTGGCCACCCACCCAGCCGCCCATGTCCACATAGCCATAGGCGCTGCCGGGCCGGTCGGGGTTGACGTTGAGGCAGATGCCGGTCTTGCGCTCCTTGCAGTTCCGGCAGCGGCCGCACGAGATGTTGAACGGAACCGAGCAGATGTCGCCCTTCTTGATGAACTCGACATCGCTTCCGACCTCGACCACCTCGCCGGTTATTTCGTGTCCGAGGACAAGGTCCGACGGCGCTGTGGTGCGTCCGCGGACCATGTGCTGGTCCGACCCGCAGATGTTGGTGGCCACAGTCTTGAGGATGACTCCGTGATTGACTTTCCGACCGACATTGGCTGGATTGACTCCCGGTCCGTCTTGCAGCTCGAACGTCGGGTAGTCGGTATCGATGACTTCAACCTTGCCGGGGCCCTTATAGGCCACAGCCCTGTTTCCTGACATGGTGCTCCCTCTCAGATTGGTGGACGTTCGTCGTCGAACGTCCCTTCACAAGGCCGTGACCGACCCGAGCGTCAGCAGTGTGGCCTCGCGGTCAGTCTAGGGCGGGCAGGCCGGCGATGATACCGGTTTGATAAATATTCCACTCGTACAAAATTATGCCCCGCCGGTCTCCCGGTGGGGCATGATTCATGGAGCTGAGTTGTTAGATGGCCCGGCTTCCGCGGTGCCGCATCGAATAAGCTGCACCCAGACCGACGGCGATGATGCCGAGGATTAGATTCAGCCAGTTCGTTGAGGCATTCGTGGACAGGACGTTGGCTGCAGAATCACCGACAATCAGTCCGTACAGCCACATGATGAGCAGGACGACGCCGCTCCCGATCAGGAAGTTGCGAGCCGATAGCACTCCGCGGCTCATCCAGACTC
Organism: Arthrobacter sp. D2-10; assembly: GCF_054161285.1. Lineage (NCBI taxonomy): Bacteria > Bacillati > Actinomycetota > Actinomycetes > Micrococcales > Micrococcaceae > Arthrobacter > Arthrobacter sp. D2-10. The sequence continues at coordinate 690,211 of NZ_CP096431.1, forward strand.
CGGCGGCTCCCATGGCCAGGTACACCAGATTGAGCAGGACGGACACCTGGAACGCGCCCAGGAGCATCGCCTCGGAACCGGATGCGAAAGCCATGGAATCGTATTGTGCGGTGATTCCCGGGATGAGCCCGAGGATCCCCATCAGCAGGAAAACTACTCCCATCCCCATCGAGGCGCTGCGAACGTGGTCGCGCGTCACATGGAAATCATGTGCGTGGTGTGATGCGGTAGTCATCTCCCCTCCTAGTGTGTGAATATGACTCTTCGCTGTGCCGCGAGACGTCAGGAGAGGCGCACCGCATGCACCGCCGTTGGAGGAGCGCAAACCGCGCTCGACCAGCACTCTCATTTTACTGCTCGAATACCCACCTGATAAGGGAAAACGATGGCTGACAGGGTGATGATCACGGGTGCGACGGCCGGACTCGGGGCCGAGTTCGCGGAGCAGTTCGCGGCGCGGGGTGCGGGGGTGGTCCTGGTGGCGAGGAATTCCTCCCGGCTGGAGGAGAAAGCAGCAGCGCTGCGCTCACGCTTCGGTGTTCCGGTTGAGGTGCTGGTGGCTGACCTGCACGACGACGACGGCCTGCGCCGCGTTCTCGACAGGCTGCGGGACGATGCGGAGCCAGTTTCCACCCTGGTGAACAATGCCGGCTATGGGCTGGCCAAATCCTTCGAGGAAAACCGGCTTGAGGACGAATTGAATCATGCCGCCATCCACCTCACCGTTCCGCTGGCTCTCAGCCACGCCGCCCTTCAGGGCATGCTGGCACGCGGATCCGGACGGATTATCAACGTGGCGAGCGTCGCCGGGTTCACGCCGAGGGGCACCTACAGTGCGCTGAAGGCAGCCATGATCAACTTCAGCAGGTGGGCGAACTTCGCGTACCGCAAGCGGGGCATTACGGTAATGGCACTGTGTCCAGGATTTGTTCATACGGAGTTTCACGACCGGATGGGGATGGACAAGGCGTCCGTACCGCCGTGGATGTGGCTGCAGGCGAAGGACGTTGTCCGGGAAGCGCTGAAGGACCTTGCGGCAGGGAAGGCGGTGTCCATCCCCAGCAAGCGCTACAAGGTGCTGGCGTTCGTGGCGAGGAATGCGCCGTCGTCGTTGGTGGCGGCCCTTGCCTCCCGCGGCAGGTGACCTGACGTGTGGGTAGGGACTGTCGAGTTCGATCTCCTGTTGGGGGACGTGCACTCCCTGAAAGGGAAGCGCTCACTGGTCCGGCCGCTGGTGGCGGAGGTGCGGCGGCGCTTCGATGTGTCGGTCGCGGAGGTGGATTCGCAGGACCTGCATCGCCGCGCGACGGTGGGAGTGGGGCTGGTTTCCGGCGACCGCAGGCACGTGGTCGACGTGCTCGATGCCGTGGAGCGGTTTGTCGCAGGCAGACCGGAGCTTGAACTGTTGAGTGCCCGTCGCCGAATTGTGACCGGCGATGACTAACCAGATCGCAAGCGGGCTTACTACCATGGGAATGTTGAGGCGTACTTACAGGGAGGTAAGAGCGTGTCTGGATTCTTCAAGCTGGTTGACGCCCATGATCATGGGTACCGGCTCAAGCTAATGGCCGAGGACGGCACCCTTGTCGCGGTCTCTGCTTACTTTCCGACGAAGCAGGCGGCTATCGAGGGCATCGACGTTATTCGCGAAATCGCCGGGACCGGTCCCGTGATGGACCATACCCGCAAGGATGAGTCGCGCAAGCAGCAGGCCCGCAAGGAGCACCCTGTCCATCCCGTTGCAAAAGGCCGGCTGTCTGCCTGACTTCACGCGAGGCATTGAATCCTACATCATGTAGGATTTTGCCCGGCTCGGGTAGACTCGGAGGTATGAAGGCCCAAAGTAGCGTCTCGTCCCCCTCACCGTTGTCCCGCAGGGCTCTCCGTGACGGGGTCTATGACATCTTGCTCGAGATGCTGTTGGCCGGTGAATTCGAACCCGGTGCTCCACTCGGCATCGACTCCCTTTCCCGCCGTCTCGAAGTTTCTCCCACCCCTATCCGGGAAGCTCTCGTTCAGCTCGAACACACGGGGTTGGTCAGTCGCGCCGCGCTCAAGGGCTATCGCGTAGCACCCCCACTCAGCGTCCAGCAGATGAGGGAGCTGTTCGATGCCCGACTCGTCGTCGAGGTGGCGGCGGCGACACGGGCGGCGTCTGCCCATCATGAACTGGTGGCTGAGCTCCGTGAGGCGCATGATCAGCACCAGAGCGCGGCGGAGGGGTTTCGCAACGCTGACAGCCAATCCCGGCTGGGGGAGTACCGCCGCTATTTTGAGGCGGATTGGAATTTTCACGAGACCATCCTGCGCCACTGCGGTAACCGCTTCCTTCAGCAGATGGCCCAGATGGCAAGTACCCATACGCACAGGTTGAGGCAGTCCGCCCGTCACGGGTCGGATGACATGAGCCTGGCTATTGCCGAGCACGCGGAGATCCTCCAGGCCTTCGAACGCGGGGATGGATCGGCTGCTTCCGAAGCGATGGACCGGCACATTCGGGGCGCCCAGAAGCGGGCTCTCGCCGAGGAGAACTAGGCTCACTCGCCGCCGCCGCGTCATCAATTCACCCTCCATTGCATGTAGCTGTTCCATATGTCACACTCTTCGTAGATCCAATAGGATTTTTTATCTACGATTCGATCGGGCCCACGCGAAACGACTCGTAAGCCGTCCGAGGCGCACATTTATCAAAGGAGATAACGGATGTTCAACAGGAAGCTCCAGCTCACAGGCCTTCTCGCCACGGGAGCCCTTGCCCTGTCGGCCTGCGGTTCAGCAAGCCAGGCGGGCGAAGCAGCCGATGGCAGCTTCGAACCCACGGGCGACGTGACCATGACAGTGCCGTTCGGTGCAGGCGGCGGAAGCGACCTCTCCGGTCGCGCCATCGCCAGTGGCCTTGAAGAAATCACCGGCGTCAACATCAACACCGTCAACCGCGAAGGTGGATCCGGCGCTGTGGGCTACTCGCAGTTCCTGGCTGAACAGGGTAACGGTAACCACCTGCTGGCCACAGAAACCGCGATGCTCGCGCTGCCCATCACGCAGGACGTCGAATTCACGTACGAGAGCTTCACACCCATCATGAAGCTCGGCGACGACTACACCGTCGTCACTGTGGCCCCGGACTCACCGTTCGAAAGCTGCTCCGATGTTGTGGAAGCAGCAAAAGACGGCCGCGTGATCGCCGCCGTCTCCGGAGCTACCAGCCTCGACGAGATTGTCTTCACGCTCATCGAGCAGGAGACCGGCGTCGAGTTCGACCGCGTCCCCTTTGAATCAGGCAGTGAAGTGGTGACCGGCCTCCTGGGCGGTCAGGTCGACGTCATCTCCGTCAACCCGGGCGAGGTCCTGGGACAGCTCGAGGCCGGCAGCCTGAAGCCCCTCTGCGCTGTTGCCGAGGAACGCTACGAGTATGAGGCACTCGCCGACATCCCGACCGCTGCAGAGCAGGGCATCGATGTTGCCTTCGCGCAGTTCCGCGGCCTTATTGCACCCGGAGGGATTTCCGAGGAGGCCAAGCAGTACTGGATCGATGCGGCCAAGGAATTTGAGAAGTCCGAGGCCTACACGACCTACATCGAGGAGAACCTCATGCAGGCCAATGCCTCCTACGGCGACGACTTCGTCACCTACCTCGAAGGCAACAACGCCGACCTGACGGCAGTGCTGGGCGAGTAATGACTTCCACCATCACCGGCGCCAACCTCCGCAAGGCGGTGGCGAGCCTGATCATTGCGTTCCTCGGCATCGCCGCCGTCATCGGTGGCTTCGGCTACGGCTTCATCGAGGACGGGCGGATCGCCGCGGGCTTCCTGCCCGTCCTCGTTGGAGGTGCCATGGCCCTCTTCGCACTGCTCGACGTCGTTGGCTCCCTTCGGAACTCGGAGAAGGAATCGACGCTACTCGAGACCGTCCACATCGAAGCCGCCGAAACTCTTGAACCGGTTGCGGAACCGGAGAGCGATCGCGATATCTACGGGCGCTCCGGCAAGCAGCGCGACCGCATGCTGCTCATGGTTATCGGGATCATCCTGGCCACCGTGCTGCTGGTACCGGTTCTCGGATTCGTCGTCGCCTTCGCCCTCATGCTCGTTGTCATCGCAGTAGTCGTCGAACGGCGCCGGCTCCTGCCATCCATCCTTGTGAGCGCCATAGCCCTGGCTGCTGCGTACGGAATCTTCGTCTTGTTCCTGCGCGTGCCGCTGCCTACCGGCATCCTCGGAATCTAGGAGGAACGCTATGTGGGAAAACCTCATGCTGGGCTTTTCAACAGCCCTCACAGTCGAAAACCTCCTCTGGTGCTTCGTCGGCGTTCTCGTCGGCACCGTGATCGGGCTCATGCCCGGGCTCGGATCCACCACGGGTGTTGCCATCCTCATTCCGCTTACCCTCGGAATGGAGCCGGTAACGGCGCTGATCATGCTGGCTGGCATCTACTACGGTGCGCAGTATGGCGGAACCATCACGTCTGTCCTGATCTCCACACCGGGTGAAGCCGCGAGCGTTGTCACAACGCTGGACGGCTATCAGATGGCGAGGAACGGACGAGCCGGCGCAGCCCTCGCTATCGCCGCAATCGGTTCCTTCATTGCAGCGATCATCTCGCTGGCGCTGCTGATGGCCCTCGCTCCGCCATTCGCACAGTTCGCGCTCAACTTCGGTCCGGTCGAGAACCTGGCCATCATGATCCTCGGTTTGATCACCGTGGTGAGCTTCGCCGGTGGATCCATGCGCAAGGGCCTCATGATGGCCGCCGCTGGATTGCTGATCTCCACCGTCGGTGTGGCTTCGGGCTTCAGCGACGCACGCTTCACGTTCGGGAACGTCAACCTGCTGGGCGGAATCCCCTTCGTTGAAGTGATGATCGGTCTCTTCGCACTGGGCGAAGTACTGCACCAGATCCGTGTCGGAGCCGCAGCGCCTATCAAGGCGCGGTTCAAGGACATGGTCATCAGCCGCAAAGAACTGACAAAGTCAGGACCCTCGATCATCCGCGGCAGCTTCATCGGCTTCCTGCTCGGCTGCCTGCCGGGTGCCGGATCGACCCTCGCCTCCTTCATGTCCTACGGCATCGAGAAGCGTCTCTCCAAAAACAAGGAGAACTTCGGCAAGGGAGCCATCGAAGGCGTCGCTTCCCCGGAAAGCGCCAACAATGCGGCAGCCAACGCCAACTTCGTGCCCACGCTCGCCCTGGGCATCCCCGGCGGCGGTACCACCGCCGTCCTGCTCGGTGCGTTCACGATCTACGGACTCCAGCCCGGCCCGCTGCTCTTCGAACAGCAGCCCACGCTCGTGTGGGGCCTGTTGGTCTCGTTCTTCATCGGCAACGTCATGCTGCTGGTCCTGAACCTGCCGTTGGCTCCGGTGTTCGCACAGATGCTGCGGATCCCCTACGCCTACCTGTACCCGATCATCGTCCTGACCAGCCTCATTGGCGCCTACTCGGTGAGCAACAACATGTTCAGCGTGTGGCTCGTGGTGATCTTCGGCATTATCGGCTTCTTCATGAAGGAACTGGACCTTCCCATCGCTCCACTGGTGCTGGGCCTCGTGCTCGGCCCGCTGTTCGAGAAGTCACTCGTCCAGACCTCGGCCCTCGGCCAGGGTAACTTCGGCATCCTCTTCCAGAGCCCGATCGCCGTCTCCATCCTCATCTTTGCGCTGCTGCTCGCGGTCGGCCCCACCATCATCGGCGGCATCCGGCGCTCCCAGCGCAACAAGAGCAAAGGGCTCACCCATGTATGAAAATAACGGGTACACGCGATCGGACTGGCCGATCGCCGCTGCCCTGCTGCAGTTTCCCGGAACCCTCCCTGACGGAACCTCCGTCCAGGACGCGTCGGCAGACGTCTGGCTGGACACCCTTCGGCAGGTGCGCGAGGTCGGATTCGACTGCGTGGACCTCACCGACAGCTGGCTCAAGCCGGGAAACCTCAGCGCCCGTCGTCTGACCGAGTTCCGCGACACGCTCACCGAAGCGGACCTCAGCGCCCCCGCGCTGTCCATCGTTCGCACGAGCGTCATCGATCCGCAGTCCGGCGAAGCGAACCTTGAGTATGTGCACACGAGCATCGAGTCCGCCGTCGCACTGGGAACCGGAACCCTGTCACTGGGACTGCACCAGCCCCTGACGCAGGAGCAGCGTGAGCGCCTCTGGTTCTGGACCGCGAAGGGCGCCGCCGACCCACTGGAAGACCGTGAGGTCTGGAACCTCGCCGTCGAACGTTTCCGGGAGATCGGCCGGCACGCTGCCGAATACGGGATGGTTGTCTCGCTCGAGCTGTACGAGGACACGTTCCTCGGAACCGCGGACAGCGCCGTCCAGCTCATCGAGGACATCGGGCTGGACAACGTAGGTCTCAACCCGGACATCGGGAACCTCGTCAGGCTGCACCGCCCCATCGAGGACTGGCAGGAGATGCTCCGCAAGACCCTCCCGTACGCCAACTACTGGCAGGTCAAGAACTATTTCCGGGACGAGAATCCGGAGACCGGCCTCGTCACTTCGGCCCCGGCGCCGCTCGAATACGGATTCATCAACTACCGCACCGCAATCCGCGAGGCGCTGGCCCTTGGCTTCAACGGCGTCTTCTGCTGCGAGCACTACGGCGGCGACGGACTCGGTGTGAGCGCCACCAACCGGCGCTACCTGCAGAGTCTGCTCCCGGAGGTTCGCACACCAGCCACCGCCCCGGACCGATCCAAGCGCACTATCCAGGAGGTCGCATCATGACCGCGTTACGTTCAGACGCAGCAACCTTCGCCGAGGACATGCTCACCGGCTTCGTTGCGGCGAACCGCCAGTACGTCCGGCGTGTTGACGGCGGAGTTGTCCGCGCCACGGCCATGAAGGATGGACAGGTATCGCTCGTCGTGGGCGGCGGATCCGGCCACTATCCCGCATTCGCCGGCTTGGTAGGTCCCGGCCTGGCCAGCGGCTCAGTGTGCGGAAACATCTTTGCCTCTCCCTCGGCGTCGCAGATCCGCCGGGTATCCCGCGCCACTCACCGCGGCGGCGGCGTGCTCCTGAGTTACGGCAACTATGCGGGCGACGTGCTGCACTTCGGCCTCGCCCAGGAGCAGCTTCGGTCCGAGGGGATCGATGTGCGCACCGTCGTCGTGACCGATGACATCGCGAGCGCACCGCAGGATGAGATGACGAAGCGGCGCGGTATTGCCGGTGATCTCACGGTCTTCAAGGTCGCCGGAGCGGCCGCTGAGGCAGGACTCACCCTGGATGAGGTCGAGGAACTTGCACAGCGGACCAACGCCCGAACCCGTTCGCTGGGCGTCGCGTTCGCGGGCTGCACTTTGCCAGGTGCGGATGAGCCGCTCTTCACCGTGGTTGAAGGAACCATGTCCATTGGGCTGGGCATCCACGGCGAACCCGGCATTTCCGAGGCGGTACTGCCGACGGCGGATGAACTCGCCGAGCTGCTGGTCACCCGTCTGCTGGCGGACAAGCCGCACGACGCCGGCACCCGCCTGAGCATCATCCTGAACGGTCTGGGGGTGGTCAAGTACGAGGAGCTGTTCGTTCTCTTCGGGAAAGTCTCCAGCTTGCTGGAGCGCGAAGGGCTCACCATCGTCGAACCGGAGTGTGGAGAGCTCGTCACGAGCCTGGACATGTCCGGCCTCTCGCTGACCTTCTTCTGGCTCGACGACGAACTGGAACGCTGGTGGGCCGCTCCGGCCAATACGCCCGCCTACCGCAAGGGTGCCATCAGTGCGGAACTGGACACCAACGACGTCGCGAATCTCGACGAGGAGGAGCTCTTCTCCGACGAGGGGCAGTGGCAGCACGAGGCGGCGCCGGCTGCCGCGCGCCTGCTCGGGCTGGTCAGCACCATGCTCACCGAAGCCGAGCACGACCTCGGGCGGTTGGACGCCATCGCCGGTGACGGAGACCATGGCATCGGCATGGCACGCGGGGCTGAGGGAGCGGCGGCTGCCGCAGCGGTCTCGCAGGATGCCGGGCACGGCGTGGGCAGGCTGCTCCGCGAAGCCGGTGCCGCCTGGGCCGAGAAAGCAGGCGGCACGTCCGGAGCCCTCTGGGGTGCGGCCATCACGGCAGTCGGACGGGTGCTGCAGGACGAGGAATCCCTCACTCCGCAGGCAGTCGCTGCCGCGGTTGATGCCGCGCTCGAGGCGATGGTTTCGCTCGGGAAGGCTCAACTGGGCGACAAGACCATGCTCGACGCGCTCATTCCCTTCGCCGAAACCCTGCGGAACGCGGTCGACGCCGGCACCGACCTTGGAGAGGCCTGGGATACCGCGGCTTCCCGCGCCGAAGCAGCGGCAGCGGAGACAGCCAATCTCCGCCCCCGAATGGGCAGGGCACGGCCTCTTGCTGAGAAAAGCCTCGGGCATCCGGATGCGGGGGCCGTGTCCCTCGCGATGGTGGTGGCCACGGTCGGGGCAGCACATAAGGATTCTGCAAGGAAGGAAGACGTACTCTCATGAGCGAGAAACTACGGATCGTCGTCGGATGCGACAGCGCCGGACTCGAATACAAGGACGCCCTCAAGGCGGATCTCCAGGCAGACGAGCGGGTCGGTGAGGTGATCGACGTCGGTATCACCGGAAGTGAAAATACCGATTACCCGCACATTGCCGTCGACGCCGCACGCAAGATCCAGTCGGGCGACGCTGACCGCGCCCTGTTGATCTGCGGCACCGGACTGGGCGTCGCTATTGCCGCCAACAAGGTCAAGGGCGTACGTGCCGGCACGGCGCACGACAGCTTCTCCGTCGAGCGCCTGGTGCTGAGCAACAACGCGCAGATCCTCACCATGGGCCAACGGGTCATCGGGCTCGAGCTTGCCCGCAGGCTCGCCCGCGAATGGGTTGGCTATACGTTTGATCCCCAGTCCGCGTCAGCCGGCAAGGTCGACGCCATCTGCTCCTACGAGAAAGACTGATCCCCATGACTGCAGAAGTTCAGAACCGCCCCCGTATTGCCCTGACCCTCGGTGATCCGGCCGGCGTCGGCCCGGAACTGGCCGTCAAGCTGCTCGCAAAGCCCGAGACCACGCAGGTCGCTGAGGTCTACGTGCTGGCTGATCGTGCCGAGGTTGAAGCTGCAGCCGCAGCAGCCGGCGTCACCGTACCCCTTGCTGATGAGCCCGCTCCCGGGTTCGCCGTGCTGCTCGATGACAACTCGGCTCCCGCCGAGCCCATCACGGTCCGCGAGGTGTCCCAGGCGGCAGGGGAGCGCACCATGCACCAGCTGCGCCGCGCCGTCGCACTCGCCAACGAGGGCAAGGTGGAGGCCATCCTCTTCACGCCGCTGAACAAGACCAGCCTCAAGCTGGGCGGCATGAATGAAGAGGACGAACTGCGCTGGTTCGCCAAGGAGCTCAACTACACCGGCACCACCAGCGAACTCAATGTCCTTCCCGGGCTGTGGACCGCCCGGGTTACCTCGCATATCCCGATCAGCGAGGTAGCCGAGCGCATCACCCCGGAGAACGTCACTGCCGCCATCCGCCTGTTGCACGGCGTTCTGTCCGACTCCGGCCTCGCATCCCCACGGGTTGCAGTCTGCGCGCTGAACCCGCACGCCGGTGAGAACGGCAACTTCGGCCGGGAAGAGATTGACCAGATCGCTCCGGGTATCGCCGACGCGGTAGCGGAGGGAATCAACGCCCAGGGCCCGTTCCCGTCCGACACCGTGTTCCTTGCGGCCAAGCGGGGCGACTTCGACGGCGTCGTCACCATGTACCACGACCAGGGCCAGATCGCGATGAAGCTCATTGGCTTCGACCGCGGCGTCACCATCCAGGGCGGCCTGCCGATTGTGATTGCGACGCCGGCGCACGGCACCGCATTCGACATCGTGGGGAAGAACATCGCGAACCTCGGAGCGACTGAGCACGCGTTCGAGCTGGCAGCGGCGATCGGTTCGCGTTTACGGGCGTCGAAGACCCTTGTCTGAACCCTTGTCTGAGGAGCCATCGGCGCGGTCGGGACGGCCGGTCACTATCGGCATCAGTACCAAGATGTACCTCGGCTACGCCGCGTCCTGTGCCTGGCTTGGAGAGGTGGTGCGCATTGCCCAGGCGAGCCCCGCGGTACAGGACGGGCGGGTGGAACTGTTCGTGGCGCCGTCGTTCCCCGTGCTTGAAACTGCGCTCCGGCTGACGCGGGGTACTCCCGTGAAGGTCGGGGCGCAGAACGCCAGCGACCAGGACTCCGGCGCCCTGACCGGTGAGGTCAGCCCGGCTTTCCTCGCCGAGATGGGTGTGGAGCTCGTCGAGCTCGGACACGCAGAACGACGCCGGTACTTCGGTGAGGATGACGGCGTGACCGCCGCGAAGGTGGCAGCGGCGCAGCGGAACGGCATCACGCCGCTGTTGTGCGTCGGCGAGCTCGAGCGGACGTCCATGGTGGATGCCGCGCAGTTCTGCCTTGAGCAGGTTGCAACGGCGGGCGTCAGCGCCACCGGTCCGGTTCCCGTCCTCGCCTACGAACCGGTGTGGGCCATCGGTGCAGCCGAGCCGGCCGGTGCCGAACACGTGCGGGGAGTGGTGGCCCGGATGAAGGCGGAGCTGCCCGAAGGGATCACCGTCATCTACGGCGGAAGCGCCGGTCCGGGTCTGCTACCGCGCCTCCAGCCCGAGGTGGACGGCCTCTTCCTGGGCCGCTTCGCCCATGATGCGCGAAACCTCGAGCTCATCCTCGCTGAGGCGGGACAGTAAGCCCACTTCCATTGACGGCCGAATATTAGTACAGTTGTTATGCTCCGGTTTCCCCCAAACCGGTGCGCAAGTGCCGGCACCCGCACGCATCCCCCATTCGTGCGGCTGCCGGCACCATACATTTAAGGGTCCGGACACTTTGAGGGTCCGGACCTCCAAGAGCCCGTGGCGTTTAAGCGTGCGTGTTTGCGTTGCTACCGTGAAGGCATGACTGCCCACCCCACGCGTCTCCTCCTCGATGTCGACACCGGGATCGACGACGCCGTCGCCCTCCTTTACCTGCTGGGCGTGCCGGACGTGCGGATTGAGGGGATTACCTGCACGGCGGGTAACGTCTCCGCGCAGCAGGTTGCCGCGAACACCCTCGCTTTGCTGGAGCTGGCAGGGGTTCACAATGTAGAGGTCGCGATCGCACGGGAAGTCCCGCTGGAGATTCCGCTGGTCACCACCGAGGAAACCCATGGCGATCAAGGGCTTGGTTATGCAGTGTTGCCTCCTACTCGACGGTCAGTCTCCAGCCGCTCAGGCGTCGATCTCTGGGTGGAGGCGGCGCGGGCTTATCCCGGCGAGCTCACCGGGTTGGTCACTGGCCCTCTCACCAACCTGGCCCTCGCGATCCGGCAGGAACCTGAACTTCCTCGCCTGCTGAAGGGTCTCGTAATCATGGGAGGTTCTTTCAACTACCAGGGAAACACCACGCCCGTCGCGGAATGGAACACCCACGTCGATCCTCATGCAGCCCGGGAGGTCTATGCGGCGTACGGGGGCGTGCCGGTGGAGAAGCTGCCCATCGTCTGCGCGCTTGAGACCACAGAGCGCATCGAGTGCCGCCCTGAACACATCGACAGATTGGCGGCCGCCGCGGGAGTTCCTGCCGAGCTGCTGTCCACCAACGACGACGACGGGTTGAGGAGCGCCTCGCCAAACCCGGTGATCGCGTTTCTTTCCGATGCGCTCCGCTTCTACATGGAGTTTCACCGGCTCTACAACCAGGGCTACATCGCCCACCTGCATGATCTCTTCGCCGCAATGGTCGCAACCGGAGAAGCCCGCTTCACCGCACGGGAGGCCCATGTCGACGTCGAAACCGAGTCGGCGTTGACGTTCGCCCAGACCGTGGGCGACTTCGCGGGCTTCCGCAAACTACCGCCGAACGCCCGGGTGGTCACCGGAAATCACCCGGACGAGGTCTTTGACCTCATGATCTCGCGGATCGCCGCTGTTGCCCGGAGAGCGAGCGCCGCCTGATCCCGGTACACTGGTGAGCTGCCGGCGGATACGCAGGCCTGCGCCGAGGTGACATGAGGTGCGCTCCTTGAGTCAATGCTCTCTCGTGCGTAAGGACCGCCATGAACTCTTCCCTGACGCTTTCCTCCCAGTCCGCGGCGCCGTCGTCGCGCTGGATGCTCCTGACGATCGGTGCCGTCCTCGTCGCGGCCACCTACCTCTACCTGGTTCTGGTCCAGCCCGCTGAAATTGCCGGGGGAGCGGGCTCGCCTGCCGGGCTGATCACTCTCCTAGGCTTCCTTGGCGGCGGTGCGCTGCTGGTGGCCGGGATCCTGCCCGGGCTGAGCACGCAGGCCGTTGTGCTGATGCCGCTCGGAATCGCCCTCAATATCTCGTTCGGGCAGCTCGCAGGCAGTCTCGGACTACCGATCTACCTCGACGCCCTCGGCACTGTTCTGGTCGCGGTACTCGCCGGCCCCGCTGCGGGCGCCGCAACAGGTGTGCTGAGCAATGCGATCTGGGGTCTGTTCAATCCCTTCGCACTGCCGTTCGCCGCAGGTTCCGCTGCAATCGGCGTGCTGGCAGGCCTGGCCGCCCGCTGGGGCATGTTTCGCCGCATCTACCTGGTGCCGGTCGCAGGGTTGCTGACCGGCGTCGTCGGCGGGTTGCTTGCTGCTCCTGTTGCCGCGTTCATGTTCGGTGCAGCCGGGACCATGGGTACCAACGCCATTGTCGCGGCGTTCCGCGCCATGGGGGACACGCTGCTGGTCGCGGCGACCAAGCAGGGGTTGACCTCCGACACGATCGACAAACTCATCATCTTCACGGTGGTGGCGCTGGTTGTGTACGCGTTGCCCCGCCGGACCCGGGATGCTTTCGGCTTTGTGCGCCGCCACCGGGTGCTGCTCGGCCGGCCTACGCCCATCGCCTCGCCCGACCTGGCCGGCGTTCCGGACGAGAGCCCTGCTGGAAGGGATTAGCAGGTGCGGTGTCGCCGCCGAATCTGGAACCCCCTCACCGAACTGACCATCGCGGGACTGCTGGTTGTTCTGGTTCTGGTGGTCGATGACTGGCGTTTTTCACTCGCAGTTCTTCTCCTGGTGGTTGTGCCCGTTGCGGCGACGTCCGGGCGGGCAGGGCGGATTATCGTCGCGTTCGGAGTGGTGGTGGGGCCGATGCTGCTCTTTCTTTTGCTCCTCCACGGGCTTGTGTATCCCGAGGGGGAGACAGTGCTGCTGTCTCTAGGCCCTGCTGAGGTCACCATGGAGGGTCTGCAGTACGCCCTGTCGATGGGTCTTCGTGTGGCCGCCTTCGCTGGGCTGCTCCTCACCGCAGCGTTATCGCTGGATGTCTCCGAGTTGCTGAGCACCCTGACCCATCGCGGATGGAACCGGAAGCTCGTGTTCGTGCTCGGCGCCGCCCTCGGACTTGCTCCGCTGGTGTCGGAGCGCGCATCCCACATCACCAGGGCTCAACAAGCGCGCGGGCTTGTGGTAACGCGCAACCCGGTCTCCAAGTTTCAAGCCCTGGTGATGGTGGGGCGGCCGCTCATCGCCGGACTGTTGATGGATGCCGCCGACCGGTCGCGCGCCCTGGAAGCGCGCGGCTTCGCTGGGACCGGGCGACGCACCAGTTACCGCGCGGATACCGACACTGCCGCCCAACGCACCGTGCGCTGGGTGCTGCTGGGCGCCGTCGTCATCTTCACCCTGTGGTGGTACGTGGGGAGGCCTGCGTGATTTCCGTTGAGGTGCGCACCTTCACGTACGACGACGGCGCTGGGCTCGCTGACATTTCTCTCACCCTTGCAGCGGGGGAGAGGGTGCTGGTTGTAGGTGCGTCCGGTTCCGGGAAGAGCTCGCTCGCGCGGCTGGTCGCGGGGCAGTTCGATGCCGGCCAGGGGCAACGCTTCGTCGGCTCCCTGACGCTGGCCGGCGAACGCCTGGTGTTTGAGGGTTCGGACGCGGACCCCCGGGTAGATCCTGCGGCGTGGGCTTCCCACGTCGGGTTCGTGGGGCAGCGGGCACACGCCCAGCTGTCCATGGTCTGCTCGACGGTGGCCGAGGAAATTGCCTTCGGGCTTGCCAACCGGGGTGTGCCGGCGGAGCAGATGCACCTGCTCGTGGCCTTGACGGCGGAGCGCCTCGGATTGACGGGCCTGCTCGATCGGGATCCACGGCGGCTGTCGGGAGGTGAGCTGCAGCGGGTGTGTATTGCGGCCGCCGTCGTAGGCGAACCGGGGCTTCTGGTGCTTGACGAGCCGTTCAAGGGGCTCGACGCAGCTGGGTGGCAGAGCCTTGAGCGGCTGCTGGAGGAGTTGACGCAGAGCGGAACAACTGTCCTGCAGTTCGAGCCGACGTGCCCGCGTGAGGTGGCTTCCGGGGTCCGGGTCATGGTGCTGGCGGGCGGGACTGTCCTGGCTGAAGGTTCTGACACTGAGGGGGAGCACGCGAATAACGTCGAAGCCTTGGCGTCACGTCTGAAGCCCGTGGGCGAGCTTTCCGGAATCGGCGGGACGCCGGCCGTCCAGCTCCGCGACCTCTCTTTCAGCTATGGCGGGGAAACGGTTCTCTCGAGAGAGAACCTCGCGGTTCGCCGTGGCGAGGCGGTCGCGGTGCTTGGCCCCAACGGATCGGGGAAGTCCACGCTGCTCCAGCACCTGAATGGGTTATTGAGGCCCTCCGCCGGCACAGTCCGCGTGCAGGGAGAAGACATACGCGGTCGGACAACCGGAGCCCTCGCTGCCAGCGTCGGTTACCTTTTCCAGGACACCGACCAACAGCTGTTCGAGCGCACGGTGCTGCGGGAGGTGTCCTACGGTGCGCGTGCAGCCGGCAAGCCAGCGAAGGAGTGCAGACAGGCCGCGATGGAAGCACTCGACGACGTCGGACTGTGGAACCAATCGGACGCGCATCCGCACGATCTGTGTTTCCGGGACCGGCGGCTTCTTGCGTTGGCGTCGCTGATCGTTGCGGCACCGGACATCTGGGTGCTCGATGAACCGACGGTGGGGTTGGATGTACGCGGGCTCGAGGTCCTGGCCCGGCTCATCCGACGTCACACCTGCAACGGAGGCACCCTCCTGATGGCAACCCATGACGAGGCCTTCGCTCGCGCAGTTTGTCATCGCATGATCACGCTTGGTTCAGGTTCGGGGAACAACCCTGATCGTTGACGTGAATGAGTGCTGTTCCCCCGGGATCAGGGTGATCGCATTCTCACGGATGTTGCCCGGCTCAATGCACAGGAATGATTGCCAGTCATGCTCCCCCAAGTCCGGTACAGCACGGGAACCTGCAGATCCCGGATTCCAGATGATCCTGCTTCCTGCACTAGGACTCTCGATGACGATGTCCCTGTGATTGGCATCGTCATGGACTGTGACCGGCGTCGAACACTGATAGATCCGGTCAATTCCCCGCTGGTCGAAGGCCAGCTCCGGTGTTCCCTGAGCAGTTTCAGTTGCATCTGTGAACGCGGCACCTTCAAGGCCCGAGATCCGGATGCGGGTGACGTCGCCAACTCGGATATAGGGATGGAGCGCCGGTTCGTACTGGGCGGGTGCATCACCTAGATGGGTCACTTGAAGCGTCATGGCAAGCGTTTCACCGAATGTCGCTTGGAAGCGAGCCACGAAGGAGTGTGGCCACGACATGTTCGCCACCGTTGGCCGGTAGACCAGCTGGAACGTAAGGGCGATTCTGTCCGGGGCATGCTCGACGCGGGTCAGTTGCCAGGGCACCAGGCGTCCAAAGCCGTGACGGGGCGCAGCTGTTCCTCCAAACCAGGGCAGGCAGATAGGAATACCGCCGCGGACCGGACCTGTATCGGGAAGTGGAAGGCGCGAGCCGCGCCAGAGGACGGGAGCCTGTCCCTTCGGCGTCCACTCGACGATCTGGGCTCCACGGAAGAACACCTCTGCAGTGCCTGCGGGCCCGTACGTTTTGAAAGAAGGAGACCCTCCCCCCTCATCCATTGAGAAGGGCGAGGGATAGTTCCTGACGGGCACCGGGTCCAAGGGTCAACGGCGCGTTGGCGGTCAGGTCGTCGGTGGTCCATCCTGACTGTGGGTCCTGCACACCGGCCGCCTGAAAACCGAGGATCGCTGCGCCGATTTGTCCAGCTCGAGGCCCGAGAAGTGATCGGCGCAGGGCAGGCGGGCGGCGCCAGGACAGCATTGACGACACGCGTTGTTCGAGCGGCACCAGAAGGCGATCGCCCGCTTCGGAGAGTCCGCCTCCGATGAGGATTGTTTCCGGATCGAGCAGCAGGCTGACGGTGGTCAGTGACAGGGCAAGCGCTCGGAGGCCTTCGTCCCAAACTCGTGAGCCGGCGTCGCCCGCTCGACCGGCGGCGATGTCAGCGGCGGTTCTCGCTGGGTCACCTCCATTGCTGCGATACCGGCGGACCAGGCCGGCGCCCGAGAAATACACTTCCAGGCAGCCGTGTTGTCCGCAGGTGCACTTCTCACCGTCGGCGATGACCGGGATATGCCCAAGCTCGCCGCCCGAGTAGGAGGCTCCGGTCAACACTGCGCCGTCCGTGATGAGCGCAGCTCCGACTCCTGTGCCGATCGCAATGAAGACAGAATTCAGGCTCGATCCTGCTGGCAGAAGATTCGCTTCCGCCACTCCTGCGGCCCGGACGTCATGGCTGACGTGGACGGGGAGACCGAGCGCAGTGGACAGCACGTGCACGATGGGCACGTTGGTCCACCCTAACGAGGAGGCGTATTCCACAGTCCCGGAAGAAGAATTCACCACTCCGGGAGTCGCCACTCCAATCCCGATGGGATGAAGCCCGTGTCGGAGGGACTCGATCAGCAGCGCGTTGAGAATTGCCTGCACCCGGCGGGTGATGCCGGCTCCGGCGATGCCCGTTGGAACTGTCTCGGTGATCAGCGTGCGGCCTCGTGCATCCACCACGGCGCCTTTCAGCGTCGTTCCACCGATATCCAGGGCGAGAACCACATCCTGTCGGCGCGGAATATGGCCGGACTGCGTCATTGTTGCTGTGCGCACGGAGCCCTTCCTACAGTTCCGCTGCGAGGATTTTCCCCACGCTTGGTACCCCCAGATCAGGCTGCGTGAGCAGTTGACACCGGGTGCCGGATCGGAGGAGCTCCAGCACATGGAGGTGGTTGGTGCCTGCGTGCAGGAGGGGTGCGGGTATGTAGAGGGTCTTCTGGGGTCCCTCTTCCTGGTAGCGACCCAGAAGGAAGCCGTTGACCCACACGAACCCTGCACCGAAGCCCGGCAGCGCCAGGAAGGTGTCTGCCGGAACATCGACCTGGAAGGTTGTCGATGCAAGGTCTCGCAACTCGGATGCTTTCCAATCGGCGAGGGGGATCACCGTGTGGGACCAGTTGAACGTGCGGCGCTGATTGATCAGGACACCATCGAGGATTCCTTTTCCTTGGCCGATCAGCGGGCCGTAGTTGATACGGCCTCGATTCTCCACGAGGATCTCCAGGTGCACCGGTGAGCCATTCCCGGTGACCATCAGTCCTTCAGCGGCATTGTGGTCATCGAGGGTTCCGGAGAAAGCACCGTCAACCCAGATGTAGGCGCGGTCTGCCAACCCCAGGATGCGCAGGGGAGTTTCCACCGATTCGTCGGGCCTGCCCGGAAGGGTCGGGTGAGCCGAGTAGAGGACCATCCCGGCGTCGAGTCCGAGCCGTTCGAACGACAGGGGCCGAACGTTCTCAACGGGACGGGACGCCGAGCGGAGGAGTGGAAGCAGCGGCCGGCCAGCCTCTACCCGTAGCGACTGCGCAGGAAGCACCGGTGGGGGTTCCGTCAAATGTGCAGGCAACGGCGGCGGGTCTATTATGCCTTGGGCTCGGAAGAACTCAGCGCGTAGGGCGTGGTATTTCTCGGTCAGGGCACCGTTCTCGGCGATAGGGGCGTCCGAGTCGTAACTGGTGGTGGTCGGCTGCAGTTTCGAGCCGTCATGATTGGCGCCGGAAAAGAGCCCGAAGTTGGTTCCGCCGTGGGCCATATAGAGACAGATGGAGCCTTCCAGATCCAGGATCTTCCGCACCTCGACGCAGGTTTCCGTGACGTCGCGGACATGGTGGGTTTCCTCGCCCCAGTGGTCGAACCAGCCTCCCCAGAACTCCACATTGAAGAATGGCTCGCCCGGTCGGCGCCGCCGCCAAGTTTCCACTGCTTCGTCTCCGCGGCTGCCGAGGGTAGCCGCAGCCCACGTGCCTTCCAGCGCTCCGCCGTCCAGAAAGTAGTCCGTTCCGCCGTCGGCTGTGAACATCAACTCCGAGATGCCCCTCTGCTCGAGGGCCAGTTTGTTCCACTGCAGGTACTTCCGATCGTCACCATAGCTGCCGTACTCGTTCTCAATCTGGACAGCGACGACGGGACCATCGTGGGAAGCCTGCCGCGGCACAATGACCGGCAGGAGCTGATCAAACCAGAGTTCAACCGCGCCTGTGAAGATTTCATCCATGCAACGCAGACCAATACCGGGGATTCCTGTCAACCAGGCGGGCAACCCTCCGTTGTCCCACTCAGCGCAGATGAAGGGTCCCGGACGGATGATGACGTCAAGGCCGATATCCCCGGCGAGGTCTATGAAGGCGCCCAGGTCCCGCCAACCGGTGAAGTCTGCTTCCTGGTCCTTCTTGGGCTGATGGAAATTCCACGCCACATAGGTGTCCACAGTGTTGGCGCCCATTGCCTGCAGCTTGAGGAGGCGGTCACGCCACTGGTGGGGATGCACCCGGAAATAGTGAATAGCGCCAGCGAGGATCCGGTGGGGCTCGCCGGACCGGAGCAGTTGGGAGTTCCGGTAGCTCAGGATGGGATGGGACACGGGTTTCCTTCAGACTGAGCCTGATGGCTGTCAGGCGGTGCGGGAAAGGATTTCTGCTTTGACTTGGTTCAGGAGTGGGATGCCTGTGACGAATCGCGAAACTTCGGCCAGGGCAGCTTCCCCGAGTCGGTGCAGCTCATTGCCTTGGGACCCCGCAATGTGCGGGGTAAGCACAAGGTTCGGCGCGTCAAAGAGGGGAGAATCCTCCGGGAGCGGGTCTGGATCCGTGACGTCGATGACGGCATGAAGGCGCCCGGACCTGAGCTCGGCTGTCAGCGCGGCTGTGTCCACCAGGCTTCCGCGGGCTGTGTTGATCAGGGTTGCACCGTCCTGCATCAGTGACAGGGTCAGTTCGTCGATCATGTGGAATGTTTCAGGGACCTCGGGCGCGTGAAGACTGACGATGTCGCTGGTCTTCAGAAGCTCATACAGGCTGACGGAGCGTGCGCCGTTGAGGTTTTCCGGAACGAACGGATCATAGAAGACAACCTCGACGTCAAAGGGTGCGAGCAGATCGATAACCCTCCGGCCGATACGTGAGGCACCGACGATGCCGACTTTGAGCCCGTGGTTTCCCCAGCGCTGCGGTTCTACGGTGAACGGGCGGTACTCCCGGCTGCGTCTGTAACCCCTGGCTAGTTCCAGCACGCGCTTACCGGACAGAAGAATCATCGCCAACGTGTATTCGGCCACCGGAAGCGCATTGGTGTCTGCGCCCGAAGTAACGGTAATCCCGCGGTCGAAAAGCGCGTCCGTGGCGAATTCCTTCACGGAGCCTGCGGTGTAGATCATGGCTTTCAGGTCAGGCATCCGGTCGAGAAGCCTTTCGTTGAGGACAGGGCAACCCCAACCACCGATGACCAACTCAACGTCACGGAGCGGATATTCTGCCGCGTTCGCGTTGGTGAGCAGGTCCGGTTGCAGATCCACGAGGTTCCTGAGATCCCGGAGCGCCGCGGGCGTGAACAGCCTTTCCGGTAGCCCTTCGTCCATGGCAAGGACGGCTTGAGGGCGGGGTGACTGGGACACGGGCTGGTTCATTTCTATTTCAATGCTCCTGATCCGATGCCGGCTTTCCAGAACCTCTGCAGGGAGATGAAGAGGGCGATGACGGGAAGGATGGCGACGAGTGATCCAATGACAACGAGTTGGGCGTACTCAGGGTCGGCCAGGGTCCTGCCGTTCCAGGAGTAGAGGCCAAGGGCAACTGGGTAGAGGTCTGAGTCGCTCAGCATCACAAGCGGGAGGAAGAAGTTGTTCCAGATAGCGCTGAATGACATCAGGAGTAAGGTGACGATGCCGGGCACCATCAGCGGTGCGACGACGGTGAGGAAGATCCGAACCTCACCCGCCCCGTCCAGGCGGGCGGCTTCAATCAACTCCGACGGGACATAGCTGGCACTGAAGATACGGGCCAGATAGACGCCGAACGGGCTCGCGATTTGAGGGAGGAAGACGCCCCAGAAGGTGTTGACCAAGCCGATGTTGGAGGCGAGGAGATACAACGGCATAGTGGTGACGGCAGCCGGAACCAGTACACCCACCAGGACGAACCCGAACCACCGCTCCTTGCCGGGGAATTCGAACTTGTCGAACGCATAACCCGCGAGGAACGATACGGTCACTGAGCAACAAGCACCCAGCCCGGCGTAGGCGGCCGTGTTCAGCATCCACCGGACAAACGCGCCGTCGCCCCAGGCGAACAACTCGCCGAGGTTCTGGAAGAGGTTGAACTCGGCGAAGGAGAAGCCGGGCGTTCCATACAGGTCCGACGTGCTCTTGGTCGCTGCGATGAGCAACCAGGTCAGTGGCAACAGGGTGTAAAGGCCGAACCCGATGAGGAAGATGTTCACTGCCAGTTTCGAGAACCAGGGTGAACCCTTGGGCCTGCTGGAACGGCGTCGAAGCCGTTGCCCTACAGTGAGCGGGGCCGATGACTCGTTGACAGTCGCGGCGAGTGCGGTGTTCGTCATGAGCTTGCCTTTGATCCGATCTTGGTGACTACCCACGAGAGGGTGCCGATGAACACGGCGAAGAGGAGTGCCGTGGCCGCTGCGTAGCCGAAGTCGTGCTGTTCAAACGCCGTCTGGTAGATGAACATGTTGGGTGTCCACGTGCTGTCGATTGCAGTCGCGCGCGCCCTCAGCGGGAGTACCTCGGCGAAGAGCTGCAGCGCGCCTACCAGGGTGAAAAGAGTCGCCACGCTGACGGCGCCGATGATCATCCGGGCCTTGATGGCGAAAGCCGTCCTGATCGGACCGGCACCATCGACCTTCGCCGCCTCGAGGACTTCTGCCGGTACGGCCTGCAGGGCGGCGTAGAACAGAATGACGTTGTATCCGGTATGCAGCCAGATGCTGATGTTGGACAGCGAAAGCAGGGCTGCCAGGCGGCTTCCCATGTCCCACTCGGCGCCCGTCGACTGGAAGACATCGACCAGGGGGCTTACTCCGGGGGTGTAAAGGTACACCCAGATGATCGCCGCGATCAGGCCCGGGACGATGGTGGGCATGTAAAACGCCAGCCGGAAGAACGATTTACCGCGCGCCGATGCCGAGTCAAGCAGCAAGGCTACGACCAGCGCGATCCCGATCATCAGTGGGATGTAAATCAGGCAGTAGAGGGCAATATTGCCGAACCCGGCCAGGAAAGCCTGATCCTGAAAGGCGCGAGCATAGTTCGACATACCGGCGAAAGATTTGACTGCTCCCCCCAGCCCGAGGCCGCTCGACTTCTCCGTGAAGAGGCTGAGAAAGCCCGAGTAGACGATCGGCGTGATCGTGAAACCGAAGAAGAGCAGGAAAAAGGGTGCTAGGAACAGAATGGCGGTCCGCGTAGACCGACGGATCGGGCGGCGTGAGACAGAGGTGCGGCCTGGAATGCTGGCGCCTGTCATGGTATTTCCCTTCGAGCTGGCACTGGAAAGAGTGCCTATCCTGCCGCGGATTCGCATCCGCGGCAGGACGGGTGGTTACTTTACGGAGATCCCGCGGTTCTTCAGGTCTTCCACTGTCGCTTGCTGCGCCGGTGCGAAGATCTCAGGGAGCTTCTGCGTGCCGGCCTTGACCTGACCACTCAGGTCGCCCAAGGTGGCGAAGGTGGTTGCAGTGGCCGGGGTCCATACCCATCCTTCCGGGATGGATTCGAGACCGTCGGCAGCTACCTGGTAGAAGTCCTGTCCGCCGAAGAACTCAGGATCAAAGGCTTCGGCGGCTGCGGAGCGTGCTTCCTCGTTGACAGGGAAGACGGTCGACTTTCCTCCGCCGATGCGAGCTTCGATGCCCTCAGGCGTTGTGGTCATCCACTTGATGAACTCCATTCCGGCCTCAACCTTTTCGCTGTTCTGCGAGATGCCGAAGGTAGAGCCGCCATACATGCCGGTAGCGGGCTCCGATGTGTAAGCAGGCAGGGGTGCCACCTGCCACTTACCGGTTTGATCAGCGAACGTGTCCTGCAGACCTGCTCCGTACCACGAGCCGCTGACTACCGAGAGAAGTTCACCTGCGGCTTGCTTCTCCTGGAGTACAGGCGCATCTTCTGTCCACACGAGCTTTTCGTCCGCGAGTTCCTGGTGTACTTCCATGGCAGCGCGAGTTTCTTCGCTCTCGATGTTCACCGCCCAGGAGTCTCCATCCAGAGCTCCCCACTGGGCGCCGTTCTGCCAGGCGTGAGCGGCATAAAGAGCCGGGTCACCGATGATGCTTGCGCCGATCCTGACGTCCGGGTTCTCAGCTGCTACCTCCTCGGCGGCCGCCTTGTATTCCTCCCACGTGGTTGGCACCTCGATGCCGTACTGCTCAAAGAGATCGGCGCGGTAGAAAAACATCAGAACGCCTGCATCCAGGGGTACGGACCAGGTCGATCCGCCGAAATTCACCAGGGACTGAATGGAAGCGGGGAAGCTGTCCGCCACAAGGTCGCCGACTTCAGCACTGATGTCCTTCAATACTCCCTGGCTGGCCATTTCGGCGACACGGGGGTACTCGACGGTGACAACGTCAGGCGCGTTACCCGCTGCGACCTGGTTGGTCAGCTGCGGGTAATTGTCCGCTCCGCTGGCCACCGACTGGAAGGTGACTTCGACTTCGTCCTGTGCCTCGTTGTAGGCCTCGACGACCTGCTCGGAACCTTTGAGCCAGGATGAGAAGGTGATTTCGACTGGTCCCTCGGCTTCGGCCGGGGAAGTATTTGATTCGCCTGAAGCGCATCCCGCCAGAAGGGAGGCGGTGAGCATGCCGACGACGGCGATCCGCATGCGAGAGTGACGACTGGTGCGCATTGTTCTAACTCCTTTGTAGATGTGGCCCCACTCACAATGATGAGCGAGAAGTGTGTGAGCAGTCAAGAAGAAACGAGCGTTACGGTCTTCATTCGAAAGAAACGAAAGAAAACGCGACCGGACATTCATACCGGGATGGATCAGTTACGCGCGCCGGACTCTGTGCGGCATGCCACAGCGGGGCGTGCGGACGCCGACTTCGCGCTCGCCTGGCAAGCCTGATAAATCGCGCGTCCGGGCTCATAGGCACTCAAGTCGTTCAAGTCGAACGTTGTGCCAAGAACGGACAGGGTCGAACCCGTTGCCCGCGCGGTCGGTATCTCGGCGCCGCTTCCCATCGCAAGCACGACGTCGAATGTGGCTGAGGTGCCCGAGCGGGTCAGCCGGAAGGAGCCATCCGAATGGGTGGCCGTAGCTCCCTCAGCATTGTTCAGCCAGCCGCGCAACCATGAGTCACCCTTCCTGAACGTGAACTCGATGGTGTCACCGACCGTGTGGGATTCCACCGTCACGCCGGCTTCCGGTGCGAGTTGCCAGGACCAGTCGTGAGTGATGCTGTCGCTGAAGCTGTCGTGGAACGCGATCAATGTCTCGGTGGCACCCCGGTCCGTCATGTCAACGGCGACTTCCCGGGCCGCGTGTGAAACCTGGAAGTTACCGCTGCTGTCGAGTGACACATACCCCCCGCCCTGGCCTGCATACGGTGTGGAGGCGAGAGTTTGACCGTGGCCGACAGCCTGAGTCGGCTTGTTGTCCACGAGGACACGCGAGTACTGGGCTGCAGAGGACTGGGACTTCCCGGGTTGACCAGCCCACGTGACATCGTGGCTCATGAGCGAAACACCCAGCGCGTCATACCCGGACCAGCCAAGGTGATTATGGTTGCGGTTGTTGAGTTGGAGCAGTACGTCGTCCTCATTGAACAAGCGGTTCCGGAACGAGTAGGAGCCCGCTTCGTCATCGAGAATGGCGGGGTAGACCTTATCTGCTTCGTACTGTTCGTCCTCGGAAAGGGACTCAGGCCAGTCAATGAAAGCCTGGGTGATGTATCCGGGTGAGTACCACTTGCTGGTTGCGCGGTGTCCCTGGGTCCGTTCGAAGAGTTCGATCAAGCTTCCAAGTTCTCCGGATTTTGCCCGTTCGAGGTAGAGGGGGAAGGCCGCAGCTCCGGCTCCGCCTCCCACGCCCCATTGCAGCTTGCTCGATGGCTGGCGAAGAGAAACCGTATGAAGGAGCAGGTTCGCGGTATCTGGCCGCGACCAGGACGGTTCGAGGGCATCGATCCCTGCGTCGAAGGTGCCGAGAATGCCGGGCAGCGCGATCATGTTTGTGTAGTCAAGATAGTCCAGGCCTTCCTGGAACCAGCCACCTTCCGTGTTGGCAGCGTCCAGATGCTGGCGCACCTCGTCAATCAGATTGCCGATGCGAGCTTCCCGCAGTCCATAGTCGGCATCACCGCGGACCGCCAGGTGCTGGGCGAGTTCAGCACCCCGCACTACTCCAACCCAGTTGCTCGCCTTGTCGGGAAGGATGATGTTGGGATGGCTGGCAAATTCGAAGAACACGGCGGTCCGTTCGAAGTAATCAACAGCGAAGCTGCGCTGCGCCTCATTCCAGCCGTTGTAAGCCCAGTCGTACGTGACCGCGAGCGAAGAGACCGGATTGGCGGTGTTGAGTTCCTGTTGGGCCGTGAACGGTGTGGATTTCGCTGCAGTGACGAACGCGTCAAACGCCAGGGACGCGTACTGCGGGTCCCCGGTGACCTGATAGACGAAGGCTGCTTCCCGTGCATAGCGGTCGGGGGAGGACCCGAAGGCTGCCTGGCCGGTGTCAACGCGGGTCTTGATCGTTTTCCACGCGTCCTGGGGTGTGCCCGGTGTTTCAATCAATCTGTCGATTTTGCCAAGGATCTCATCATTGAGGCCGATCCGAGGGTGTGCTGCGGACGTGCGAGATGCGGAGGCAATGACCGAGCCCCTCGCATCAACGATTCCTACGTAAGCCGCGGGGTCGGACGTCGTGATCCCGCCGAACCGGGCCAGATCAGTTCCGATCGTGTGAGCGGCAGAAACAGTGGAGCTGGTCACGGGCTCCGTATGTGCCACGGCCGTCAGCGGCAATGCGGCGTCACTGGCTGCACGCCAGCCGATGTGCACGCCCTCAGGCGTAGCGGAGGCCGATACATAGCTGGTGGCGGTGTCATCAGCGGAGGCGCTACGAATCGCAACTTCGTTGGTTTTCGCCACTTCCGCCCCTAAGGCGTCGCGTCCCACAACAAGGTAGGTGTAGCTGGTTGCAGGTTCCCATTCCTGATCGGTAACGCGTTGCAGGCTTGCCGGGACGGACCGGATCAGGTTCTCCCGCTCGGGTGTGACTGGAGAACCGGCAGCACCACGGTAGATGTCATAGCTGCTGACCGTCGCGTTTGAAGACAAGGATGACCAGGTCAAACCAATGTCCCCAGCCGCGGTGATCTCAGCCCTCAATGCGCTGGTGGCATCAGACTTCGAGACGACGATGTCATCGACGTCCATCGTGCCCTTGACTGAGTCATTGAAAACGTGGAGTCGCACCCTTCTTGCGTCGCTGGGGACGACGAACAACCCGGAACTGTGAATCCATCCTGATGTTGAAGTGTTGCTACCGAAGAATGTCGACCCCCTGGACCCGTCCACGACGTCGACCCTGATGCCGGCCTTGCCTGTTCCACTGATGCCAGTTCTGGAAGTAGAAAAGTCGATGGAGTAGGTGCCGCCACCGGCAGGGACGCTGATGTCCTGCACCAACGCGAGTCGGCTTGCCTGCGTATCGGTCGTAATCCGGACCGCGCTGTCTCCCGTGTGCCCAGGCACCTTGGTTACTGAGCCGGTCCCGGCGGGGGCCCAGCGTCCCCATGAATCCGGCAGCGTATTCCCGTATGCCTCGAAGCCCCCATTCAGGACAAGGTTTACAGGAGGCTCCTGCGTAGCTTCGGAAGCATTATGTGTCCATGTGAGGGGAACGAGAAAGGCGAGGGTAAGCGCGAGAAGGGTGGCAGCTGCCCCGATGCGTCTCGAGTTCGACATGGTGGATCTCATGATTGATTCTTCTCTCTTGGAGTGCCGACTCAGCTCTGTGCATGCGGGAGAGGGGGCGGCGGGCGTAATGTGCGATCGGTCACATTGGACTGCTGCAGATTACAACTGCCCGGATGCGCAGATCAATGCGTAGTGATCGAATGATCATTTTTGCTTGGGTGCGCTGCGGCACGACCGCTCGTATCTGGTTCGATGCCCCCACCTCTAGTGCTGTTCTCGAAGGGTGAAGAGCGCTACGCTTATGACCAGACGATCGAATTGATCGATCATTCAACGCGGAAGTTGAGGTTCTGAGCATGGGTCGGAGCGTTACCGAGCGCCGTCAGTCGATACTGCACATCGTTGAGCATGAAGGCGCCCAGAGCGCCAAGCAGTTGGCTGAACGGCTGAATGTCTCTGCGGTAACTCTGCGCCGTGATGTTGAGGAACTTGCTGCTCAGGGGCTGGTGCAGCGTACCCATGGGGCAGTGGCGCCCACACGCGAGCCGCTGCCCCTGACGTCGAGTTCAGGGGCCACTATCGGCTTGGTTCTGCCTCACAGCACCTACTACTACGACGGCATCATCACCGGTGCGAAGGCAGCCGCGGCAGCAGCCGGGGCAAAGCTGGTGCTCGGAGTTTCAGACTATGACCGCGCGATCGAGGTCCATCAGGTGCAGCGGCTCATCGCCAAAGGCATTGACGGTCTGATCATCGCTCCTACTCCCGATTTCGAGAGCGGACAACTTGACAGCGAGCAACAGCAATGGCTCGTCTCGCTCGAACCGCCGGTGGTTCTGGTCGAGCGGCCGGTATGCGCGATCGGAGAAGCCGCCGTGCTGGATTCGATCAGTTCCTCTCACCGGATCGGCGCGGCTTTGGCTGTCCGCCACCTCTCTGAGCTCGGTCACCGGCAGGTGGCTTGTCTCATCATCTCCGGACCAAACTCGCCGCAGGTTCTTTCCGGTTTCAAGGATGCCGCAGATGCAGCAGGGCTGAAGACTGTTGCCGTTATCCGTGAAGGCACGCCCGGTTCAGATGATGCCGCCGAAGACCTCCTTCGCGCCGTCAAGGACGGCGCAACAGCCCTGTTTGTGCACAATGACCAGTTGGCTGTGCGCTGCATCATGTGGCTCGAAGACGCGGGAATTGAAATCCCTGGAGATGTGTCGCTCATTGGGTATGACGACGTGATCGCCGGTGTTGCCGATATACCGCTCACCGCCCTCGCCCCTTCCAAGCATGCAGTTGGCTACCGCGCCGTGCAGCGGGTGTTGACGCGTATCAAGGAGGGCGGGTTCGGAAACCAAGCAAGGCCCGCTGCCGAGAGATTACCAACTGAGCACGTGGAACTGGTCCCGCGTTTGCACGTCCGACAGTCGACATCCGGCCCCCGAAGCGGAGGCGAACGGACGTCACCAGAGTGACTCCTTACGCAAGGAGCCAATTCACTGCACGTTCGAGAAGTTGCCGGCGTTCGGGCGACTTGTAAGATGCGGCGTCGTGACCGAGGGCGTCATAGAAAGTCCTTGCCGTGCCCGAATCCACCTTCCGTTCCAGAGACCACATCAGCGGATGGAGGTGGCTTTCGTGTTTGTGGCGGGCATGAACCACGACGTCCGGCGAGGTTCGCAGCCAGGAGTAACGTTCGTCGTCGACGGTGAAATTGGGGACACCCACGGGGAAGGACCCCTCGAGGAGAATGTGTGCCGATCCGTACGCCGGATGCATGGACACGCCCCGAACCCACCGGCCTCCAAGGGCCTGTTCCCAGGAATCGCAGTCCACGAAGCTGGTCGAGCTGGAATGCAGAGCGAGCAGCGGCCGTCCGCCGGAAACCCATGCCTCCAGGCCCGCCTGTGCCGCGTCGGTTCCAGGCGATGCAGCACCGTCCCGGGGGAGGCCCACATTGACCACCAGCAGGTCAGGCCAGGCTGCCTCGTCCTGGAGCGACTCAAGCGCTGCGTCCACATCTGCCGCCAGTTCAACGGAGATCTCTAAAGAACGCAGAAAATCGGCGACTGCGTCGGAGGTTTCGGTGAACGGGTGCCAGGGGTCGGAATACCGGCCGGTGCCGCTGAGTAACAATGCGGTTGTCATGGGATCGCTTCCGTCGAGAGCAGGTGTGTGCGTCAGGAAATGACAAACAGCCTATCGGGAAGCGGCGGGGGGTGTGGCCAGTCTCACGTCACGATGGGGATGCCCTGACAAGTACTTGTAGTTGCAACTGAAGAAGCACACAGCACTCCCGGCAGAACGGGAATGAAGCGAGAGGTACGCCGATATGACCATTGCATACGAAGAAGCAATTATCGATCCGGCCGCGGTCGACGCCATTTTCACCAAGGCCCGCACGGCCAACTCTTTCACGGGAGAAGTAACCGAGGAGCAGGCCCAGGCCATCTACGAGCTCACCAAGTTCGGTCCTACCGCCTTCAACTCACAGCCGTTACGCGTAACCTATGTTCGCTCGGCTGATGCTCGAGCCAAGCTCGTCGACGCGCTGATGCCGGGCAACCGTGCCAAGACTGCCGGTGCACCCCTTGTGGCTATCCTCAGTTATGACACGGATTGGGCCGGGCACTGGGACAGCTTCCTCCCCGGCTACAACGCTCCGAAGGCCATGTACGAGGCCAATCCCGCATTGGCAGCCGACACCGGCAATAACAATGCGCACCTTCAGGCCGGTTACTTCATCCTCGCCGTTCGTTCACTTGGATTTGCTGCCGGACCCATGACCGGCGCAGACTTCGGCGCAATCGACGAGGCCTTCTTCCCGGCCGGAGACCAGAAGAGCTTCCTTGTGGTGAATATCGGTCAGCCGGGGGACGAAGCATGGGGCGACGCGAAGCCCAAGTTCGCGTACGACGACGTCGTCCGCACCGTCTGAGCCGAAGCGAAGCTCTTCTCGAGGAGCGCTGGGGAAACGGCGTTTTCCCAGCTCGCTCGCGCTATGCCGGCAGCACCCTGATGGTGAAAGTCCTGCGTGCCGTCGCGCCGGTGTTTTCTTCCTCGACCTCTACGGTAAAGGTGAATGTTCCAGCGCTCGTGGGAGTGCCGGTGACCCTGGCTTCAGGCCTGTTCTCAAGGGTGTTCTTGACGAAGCGCGTTCCGCTGGGAACGCTGCCGGAGACCAACTTGAACTTGAACTCGGACGGGCCCGCCGGATCGCTGCACACGATGTAACCCAAATAAGCCTGCCCGACCGTGGCATCAGGCATTTCCGAAGGGGTGAGGAAAGCCAGTTGCCCGGAGTCTGCAACGGTGGCAGAAGCGCTGTTGGAAGCGGCGGACGTGTTCCCAGCGGCATCGAAAGCAACCACCGCGTAGGTGTAGGTGCCTGCTGCGAGGCCGGAGTCAGTGAAGCCAGCCGAAGTCGAAGTACCCACGACAGCGCCATTCCGGCTGACCCGGTAGCCGGCCACCCCGGTGTCGTCTGTGCTGGCTCCCCAACTGAGGCTGACCGTGGAGGCAACCACGGTCGTGACCAAGTCGGTGGGGACCGAGGGAGCCGTGGTGTCCGTTGCCGGTGGTTCCGGCACCGTCACCGTTGCACTGTTGCTGGCCGTTGATACATTGCCTGCACCGTCCACCGCAGCCACTGTGTAGGTGTAGGTTCCGGGGTTGAGGTTGGTTTCGTTATACGAGGTGTTGAGCACAGTGAGGATCATGACGCCGTTGCGTGTCACTTGGTACCCCGTGACTCCCACATCGTCCGTGCTGGCAGGCCAGGCCAGGTCTGCGGTGCTGCCCGAGAGGGTGGCCGTCAAGTTGGCGGGCGTACTCGGCGCAGTGGTGTCCGACGTAGGTGCAGGAACCGTTACCGATGCGCTGTTGCTCGCGCCTGAGGTGTTGCCTGCGGCGTCCACGGCCGCCACCGTATAGGTGTAGGTTCCCTGCGCGAGGCCCGTATCGGAGAAGGACGTGCCAGTGGTAGTGCCCGTCAGGAGAGTTCCGTTTCGGGTGATGCGATACCCGGTCACGCCTACGTTATCGCTGCTGGCCGTCCACGTGAGGGTCGCGGTGGTGCCCGAAAGTGCTGCGGTGAGGTTGGTGGGTGTGCTGGGAGCGGTGATATCCGAGGTCGGCGGTTGCGTCACTGGGCATCCCGACAGGGTTCTGGTGGTCACCGTGGCTGAGCCGTCCCGCAGGTCCACCGTGCAATCCGCAGGCGCCGTGTAACCTTCACGCTCGATGCGGAACTCGCCGGAGCCATCGCTGCGGCCCATCACCACGTTATCCACGCTGATGTCGCGGGAGGCAAGAGCGGTTCCCTCGATGCGCAAGTTTGAACCATCGATCTCCGCCCTGTCGACGGAGACGGCAGCTGCTGCCGGTGTTGTGATGATCATCCCGGGCAGCAGGGCGCCCAGCATAATGGCCGCTACGGCCGAACATTTCCTGTGGTTGAGCACGTCAACTCCTCACTTCGGCGTCTGATGACCCTAGGGAGGGAGCCGTCCCTGTTCCGTCTATCCAGCAAAGGCATCCCTGATAAGTGAGACCATTCGTACCGCAACTGTATCGAGCTGACGGGCGCCCGTGAGATGAAACGTACCCTACTGCTTCTCGGGTTGCATAGGCCATGCGCGCAGAAGGTTTGAAGATAACTTCACGCCCCCTCAACCGGGGGTCGACAGCGGGCGCGAAAGCACGATGATCAACCAGCCAGCAGCTCCTTGATGTCATCCGCGGTGAGTGCTGAGCTGAAGACGGCGTCGTCGTCCATCACTGAGCTGAACAGCTTGGCCTTCTGCTCCTTCAGCTTCATCACCTTCTCCTCGATTGTGTCAGTGGAGACCATCCGGTAAACCATCACGTTCTTCGTCTGGCCGATCCGGTGCGTCCGGTCAACCGCCTGCGATTCGCTGGCCGGATTCCACCACGGATCAAGCAGGAAGCAGTAGTCAGCCTCGGTCAGGTTTAGTCCGAATCCACCGGCCTTGAGGCTGATCAGGAACACAGGCGCAGAACCGTTCTTGAAGGAATCAATGACCTCGCCCCGCTTCCGGGTGGAGCCGTCGAGGTATGCGAACTCGACGCCCTGCTGCTCCAGCCGTGCGGCCGCGAGCTTGAGGTAGGACGTGAACTGGCTGAACACCAGGGCACGGTGGCCCTCTGCGAGAACGTCCTCCAACTGCTCGAACAGGACGTCCAGCTTCGCCGACGGAACGCCCTCATACTCGGGCTCAACCAGTGATGCATCGAGGCTGAGCATCCTCAACAGCGTGAGCGAGCGGAACACGATCATCCGGTTCCGGTCGAGGTCCTCGATCAGGCCGAGCAGCTTCTGACGCTCCCGCTGCAGATGTGTCTGGTAAATCTTTCGGTGCCGTGGATGCAGTTCCACCGCCAGGACCTGCTCCTGCTTGGCCGGGAGGTCCGACGCCACGGCTTCCTTGGTCCGCCGCATCATCAGGGGACGAATGCGGCGTCGCAGCCGCTGCAGGCGTTCGGTGCTGCCCTGTTTCTCGATGGGCGTCCGGTACTCCTCAGTGAACGCACGAGACGACGGGAACAACCCCGGAGCGGTGATATTGAACATCGCCCACAGCTCCATCAGGTTGTTCTCCATGGGAGTGCCAGTGATTGCGAGCTTGAACGGTGCATCCAGGTCTTTGGCACATCGATGGACCTTCGCCGTGTGATTCTTCACGAACTGCGCCTCATCCAGGATGAGACCTGCCCATTCCTCCTTGCCGTAGGCATCATTGTCCAGTCGAAACAGTGCGTAGGAGGTAATGACGACGTCGGCGCCCTCCACCTGCTCGGCGATCGGCGTGCCGCTCTTTGCCTGCGTGTCCGCGATACCGCGGACGGCGAGGCCGGGGGCGAAGCGCTGCGCCTCCGCGATCCAGTTGGGCACGACGGAAGTCGGTGCAACCACCAGGAAGGGGCGCTGCTCGCCGTGCTCCTTGGCGTGGGTCAGTAAGGCCAGAGTCTGCAGGGTCTTGCCGAGACCCATGTCATCGGCAAGTACACCGCCGAGGCCATGGTTCCAGAGGAAAGCCAACCAGTTGAAGCCGTCCACCTGGTACGGCCGCAGGGTTGCCTGGAGCCCGTCGGGAAGCGGGGTCTGCTGCACCTCAGTCAGTTCCAGCAGGCCGTTGACAGCCGCGCGCCATGCCTGTGCCTGCTCGGTCTCCTCCGCGAGATCCTCGAACTCAGCCCACAACCCGGCCTGGTAGCGGCTGATCCGCAGGCCCGTTTCCCACTCGTTGAGCATCCGCGCTTCGTCGATGAGCTCCCGGAGCTGATCGAAGATGGGCTGGTTCAGGGAAAGGTAGCTGTTGTCCACCAGCTTGATCCGGTTGGAACCCTTGGCCAGTGCTGTGAAGATGTGATCGAACGGGATTTTCCGGCCCTGCACGGTGACCAGTACGCCGAGATCGAACCAGTCCCGGTCTTCGGTATCCACGGTGGTGATAAGGAGCTGCGGCGTTTCGGTCAGTTCCTCGAACGTCGGCTTGTTCCCTACAACGTCCACGCGGACGGCATCAAGGCGCTCGAGGCGAGGAAGGACAGTTTCCGTGAAATCCACCATCTCCATGCCGGTGTAGACGCGGTCCTTCACCATGCGCCCACCAAGGGCTTCCCGTGCCGCCTGCAGTGCGGTGGTTTCTGCACCGGCATCGCGGTAGCCGTCGTCCTCTTTTCCGGCTTTCAGCGGCTTACGGGTCTCTGTGCTACCCGTCTGGTACGCCCAGTCCCAGCGGAGATCGAGCTCATCCTCGCCGAAGGTGGCGGTGAGCACGAGCACCGGCGGGATGATCTCCGGGAAGGTGACCGAGCCATCGCTGCTCACTACGTCGATCGACTGGATGAGCCGCGGATAGAAGCCGGCGAGAAACTCCTGCTTCTCTGCCTCCGGAATGCGGACGGGTCGGGTGCGTTCGAGGAGCTCCCGGTTATGGTCGGTGAGTTTCCGCGTGGTCGGCGCCAAGGTGATGACGCCGTCCTCGGACGCGGTGTAGACGCCGTGGTTGGCGATGACGTGCGCCGAATCCGGCGGGTGATTCTCACCGTCGATGTTGATGGCAGGGCACAACTGGATGGCGTTGTCGACGGTGGTGGCGTCCAGCAGCAGCACCGCCTGGGAGGCAAGCTGCACAGTGACGCTCTTCTTCGTCCCAACGAAGGCGATGCCCAACCGCTGTGCTTCCTGCAGCAGCTGCCACAACAGCGGGTTGCTGAAATCATCAAGGTAGAGCCACGAGTCGTTGTTGCCGAAGTACGTGACTCCGGTACCACGATGCAGCGCCGGGAACTGGGCGAACCAGCGGTGCTGATCAGGATCGAGTTTCAGCCCGTACGTCTGGTAGCTGATGTTGCCCCACGCCAGATTGTTCTTGACCCAGTTCCCCTTCGCATTCTGAATCACGGGACGCACGCCTAGCTTGTAACCGCGGTAGCCACGCCGGTGGTTCCCGGTGGGGCCGGTGGTGGGGCGGAGTTCGAACTGCAGACCCATGGCGGCGGGCGGGACCGCGGCCAACGCGACGTCGTCGTCTTCGCGGGCGGAGAGCAGGCCCGAGAGGGACTCCTGCCAGCCTGCGGGACGGGATGACGACGGCGGTGCCGTCAGCTCTTGATTGGCGCGCAGATTTTCCATGTTGGATCGAAGCGCGACGGCTGCAACATGTTTGCAGTCCAGTCCCACCGGGCAGGAGCACACACTGTCGCGCAGGTGGTACCGGCCGTCGCCCTTCAGCGCCAGATACAGCTGCGTGCGATAAGGCGCGGGAGAACCTCCCATCACCCGAGCCTGAAGGATCCTGGAATCGGGTTCGAAAGTGAGCCCCTGAACGAGCGAGTCCTTGGCATACCCTTGGCCGCGCTGGAATGCGGCTCCTCCCACCATGCGAATGATGTCTGTGACATCGATCATGGGGAAAGGGCTTGCGGGCATGAATTCATGCTCTCACGCGCTACTGACAGACTGGATTCATGCGACTGATGACCGTCGGACATGGGACAGCGAACCGGGACGAATTCAGCGCGTTACTCAAGGGCGCAGGGGTGAAAGCACTGGCGGATGTCCGCCGTTTCCCCGGTAGCCGCCGGAACCTCGATACGCGCAAGGAAGCGTTGGAGGCGTGGTTGCCGTCAGGCGGGATCGACTACAGGTGGTTCGAGGACCTGGGCGGACGGCGTCGCCAGGCTGCGGGCGAGCCGGAGACGGATTCATGGTGGCGCGTAGCGCAGTTTCGCGCCTACGCTGCCTACACCCGCACGTCTGAGTTCGAGGCAGCGCTGACGGAGTTGCGGGCGGTTGCAGCTGAGAATCCCACTGCGATGATGTGCAGCGAAAGCGTGTGGTGGCGCTGTCACCGGCGTATCGTCGCGGATGTACTGGTCCTGTTGCATGGATTCGAGGTCCACCATCTGATGCACGACGGCCGCTTGACACGGCACGAACCGTCCGATGGCGCCCGAATCCTCGGCTCCCGCGTGTTCTGGGATGTGCAGAACTAGGCGCCGACCCCTGTTCCGAGCTTTTTGAGCAGCGTCGCCAGCGTGTGGAGCTCGTTCGCGGTGAGACCGGCAAGCAGTTCGTGCTCGGTTGCCAGATGTGCGGGGAGGGTGGCGTCGACCGTCTCCCGACCCTTGGCGGTCAGTGTCACTTCCGTTCCGCGTCCGTCCACGCTGCTTTTTGCACGGCTGATCAGCCCTCGTTCCTCCAACCGGTTCAGGCGCTGCGCGACGGCGCTCGAGGTGATCATTGCGCTTGCCGCGAGCTCTTTCGGGCTCAGCCTGAAAGGGGCACCGTTCCGCCGGAGCGTGGCAAGGACGTCGAAGGACCCCGCATCGAGCCCGTGTCTCGCGAAGTTCTCCTCAAGCCGGCGGTCCACCTGCTGGGTGACCCGCGATAGCCGCCCCACGACGTGCATGGGCGATACGTCGAGATCCGGCCTTTCGGTCCGCCACTGTTGCACGATCTCATCGACGTGGTCATTCATGTGACCACTCTAGACAGATCACTAAGCACTTAGCTATATTAGCTAAGTGCTTAGCAAAATGAGCTGGACCCTTCTGATCACCGCAATGGCGCCCGCAGTGTGGGGGAGCACCTATCTGGTCACGGTTGCTCTCCTTCCCTCCGGCCTGCCCCTGACCGCAGCAGTCCTGAGGGCAGTGCCCGCTGGGCTCCTGCTCCTGCTCGTGGTGCGGCGCCTGCCGCGCGGATCCTGGTGGTGGAAATCGCTGGTACTCGGAGGGCTCAATATCGGGGTGTTTTTCGCCCTGCTCTTCGTCGCTGCCTACCGGTTGCCCGGCGGCGTGGCCGCCACGGTGGGGGCGGTGCAGCCGCTCATCGTGGCAGGTCTTGCAACGTGGATCCTCAAAGAGCGGTTGTCGCTGGCCGTTATCCTCTCCGGCATTGCAGGCGCAGCCGGTGTCGCCCTCCTGGTACTCCAATCACAGGCACGGCTCGACCTCGTCGGCGTGCTCGCAGCACTCGGTGGCGCAGGGTCCATGGCTGCAGGGGTTGTGCTCGCCAAGAAGTGGGGACAGGCGGAGAAACCGCTCACCATGACGGCATGGCAGCTGCTCGGGGGCGGTATCGTCCTGATTCCGGTGATGCTGGCGATGGAAGGTCTACCGCCGGTGCTGTCCGCCGCGAACCTCGCCGGCTACGCCTATCTCGCGGTTATGGGTACGGCCGTTGCCTACGCCCTGTGGTTCCGCGGCATCCAGCGACTGCCGGTTACGGCGCCGTCCTTTCTGGGGCTGCTGAGCCCAGTGGTCGCCACGCTTTTGGGTGGATTGGTAATGGGGGAGCGGCTTTCACCATTGCAGGGCCTGGGTGGGCTGCTGGTCATCGGATCGATCCTGGTGGTCGCGGTGGGCTCGCGACGCCCAAGCAGTGCCCGGGATGCCTCGGCGGCCGGCGTCGATCAATCGGCAGGGGCCCGGGTGTTGCCGGCACTGCGATAGATTTGAAGGACCGCCCCCGATTGACCAGGAGATACCCATGAGCCCTCGTTCCCTCTTCCGCAGTGTTGCTGTCGCGGAGGCGATCACCTGGGCCCTTCTCCTCGCAGGCATGTTCCTGAAGTACGTGTCAGAGACAACCGATGTGTTGGTTTCCATCGGCGGAGCGCTGCACGGTTTCGTCTTCCTGGCGTACCTGGTGAGCACCGCGTTCGTGTGGGTCAACCAGCGGTGGAGCGCGGGCACGGGAATCCTGGGGCTGGTTGCCGGCGTGGTCCCGTTCGCGACAGTACTTTTTGACTGGCAGCTGGAACGCCGCGGAAAGCTCGACGGCGGTTGGCGCCTTGCGGCCGGAAAGGAGCAGCCGACCGGCCCCGTGGAGAACGTACAGGCGTGGGTGCTGCGGAATCCGCTGGCTGCGGTTCTGGTTGCCGTTGTTGGCGTCAGTGTGGTCTTCACGGCGCTGCTCATCGTTGGCCCGCCCGTGCAGGTTGGCTGACAGGATCGAAGTCAACGGAATGGCGGTTTGCCCGCAGATAGCAAGCGTGCTTACCATTCTTGTGTGCTTCAATCTTCAATCAGTCCCCAGCCTGCAGTCCGGTACGACGGTTCATTCGGCATCGCCGACGAGCTGAGGGGGTCCTCCCGCCGGATCCGCGAGCTTGAGCGGGTTCGTGTTGAGCTGGCTCGTACCCTGCTTGACGTACAGCAGGCCTGCGAGACGATCAGGGATCCAAATCACGCGCAGCGTCTTATCTCTGCTGCTGTCCGGGACCTGGAGGAGCTGGACGCGAGGTTGTTTGAGGCTCGCACCTTCGACGCCACCGCGGGTGGCTGCCAGGGCTTGCTCGCGGGCTGACTACAACTGGTCGCTTGAGATCATTCGCAGGTTCGGACGCTCCTCGGAGGAGTGCGGAAATCCGCCCAGTTCCCTGATGTGCGCGATGAGTTCCTCACGGAGAATGGAGTCCGATCGTCCCGTCGCCTGTGCCTGTTCCTCCTCCATGTCCTCAGCCCGCTGCAGTATGGCCTCGCCTTCAGCGGTGAGGTTTACGTAGAAGACCCGGCGGTCGTCGTCGCTTCTGGTCCGGAGGATCAGTCCTCGGGTTTCCAGCCGCTCAAGGAGCTTGCCGATGGTCTGCGCCTGTACTCGGAGTTCACGCGCCAGCTCCACCTGGGTGATGGATCTGGTTCTGCCGAGCACGCGAAGTGTCAGTAGCCCAGCGTGCGTTGTCCCGAGTCTGCGCAACTGTTCATTTTCGCGATTGGCGCTGAGTCGGGCGGCCGTGTTGAGGAGCCGGTTCGTAGGCCACTGCGCGATATCCATGGTGTTTGTCTCTTTCGGTTGCTGAGCAACGAATCCTTGTGTGAGCGGGTAAAACGGAAAACCGGGCTTCCACACTCGGTGTGAGTTGGTCTGGAGTGGCGGCGGGACCTAATGATGCGGGCTGTCGTCTTGTTCGACAGCCCAAGTCATGCGCTGGAGGAACCGCGTGACATGCAATGCCTCCTCGGGGTTGAGTGATTCGGCGACTTCAAGCATCCGCTTGTGCATGTCTCCCAGGGTTTGACGAACCTCGCTGTCCGCACTGTCGGTCGGCACAATTTCGACGGACCGGCGGTCTGTGGGGTGCGGCCGACGGAGGAGATGTCCGCTCGCAACGAGGCGGTCAATCAAGCCGGTGGTGGACGCCGTCGAAATGTTGAGCATGCGTGACAGATCCTTCGGGCTGATGCAGTGCCCGGCTTTATGTGCCCGCATTGCGTACCGGATGGCCAGAAGATCGGTCTCGTTCATTTTCATGGAGTCACGTGTCCGACGGCGCATCTCGGCTTCCGCAGCCCGGTATGCGCGCAGTGCGTTCAGCACGTCCACGCTTCCGGGTTTTTCCTGATCGACGTACCAATAGCCTGCGCCGTCCGGACTTGTTGCGGTTTCCATAGTCTCTTAGTTTATCGCTCGCCTACATGCTAGGCCACCTAGACAAACTCAAGGCCGTCTGAGCTTTTCGGCAGCATCTCAAGATGAGGCGAATATTTCCGGTTTCTCATCGTGGACAGCTCAAGCTAAGGTCATATATAACTAGTTGAACTAGCTACTATCTTGCCTACCGATATGGAGCAGCCGATGTCTACAGTCGCCCGCAAATCGCTCGTGACCCTATCCTCGGTTCCGCCGGCCGCGCCGTCGGCGCTGGTCGATGACCTCTGGAGTTTCGGAGGAGTGAATGGTCCGCTGCTCGACGACGGAGCGACGGATACAGAGCGACTGGTAGCTGCTGCCGGAGCCGTTGAAAGCCTCGAGTGGGAGTTGGACCGCGCCCGGTCCGTGCTCGCGGATGCTGTGGAAAGTGCGGCGTCGGACGGTTGCTCCGTCGAGGTGATCGCTGAGTCGGCAGGGATGACGAAAGAAGACGTCGCCACGCTGCTATGGGCGGCTAGATCTGAGCGCAGCTGGAAGTGA
This sequence comes from Arthrobacter sp. D2-10, assembly GCF_054161285.1. NCBI lineage: Bacteria > Bacillati > Actinomycetota > Actinomycetes > Micrococcales > Micrococcaceae > Arthrobacter > Arthrobacter sp. D2-10. The sequence goes on from NZ_CP096431.1 coordinate 728,698, forward strand.
GCACGCTCAAGAGCTCTTCTCCCTTCGATAAACAAGTACTGGCCGGACGCTGGCAACTCAGGCAGCGGATCGGTTCGGGCGCAACCGGCACGTTGTGGTCGGCAACTGATCTCGAGACCTTCTCCAACGTAGCGGTCAAACTTGCACGGAATCCCGGGCACTCCTTCACCTCAGAAGCCGACTTCCAGGGATCCGTGGATTCCCCGTATATCGCGCGGGTGCTGGGTTCCGGTGTGGCACACCAGGGAAAGCCCGACCAGGTTGCCTACCTTGTGCAGGAGCTGATTCCCGGGCTGAACCTCCGTGACATTCTCTGCCGCACAACTCCCCACAACGTCGACGTGACTGCCTGGGCGTACGGAATGTTTCGTGCGCTGCAAACGCTGCATTCCGCCGGAATCGTGCACCGGGACATCAAGCCGTCAAACATCATGATTGCGCTCACCGCCGGCGGATCGCCGTCTCCTCAGCCGAAGCTTGTGGACTTCGGGACAGCGGCGCGCGGCAGACAGTGCGACGACGATGCTTCCTCGCAGGGCACCGTCCTCTACATGAGCCCGGAGCAGGCGCGCGGCAGCGGTGTCGGCAGTGCGAGCGATATGTATTCCCTCGGCCTTGTCCTGCTCGAATGCCTTAGTGGCTCGCGGGCATTCAGCCTCCCGACGATTGAGTCCCTGGTGGCCAGGACCCTGCGCAATCCCGTCATTCCCGATCACGTTCCGGCTTCCTGGAAGGACCTGATCAGGGCCCTGACGGCGATGGACCCGGCGCTCCGTCCCACACCGGCTGAAGCACTGGAGATGTTGACCGCTCCCGGTCAGTATGTACCCGTAAGGCGCAACGGAAACGCACTGGCCCTGGCGGTCTAGCCTTCGGTTCGCCCGCCCGCCGGTCAGAACGCGTAGCGGATGCGGCAGTACGGCGTGATCCGTTCGATCAGCGCGGTCAGCTCCCGTACGTAACGGCCTTTTGTGCCGGAACGGTACCGGACGTTGGTGAAACCGTTTGACGACACCTTCGCTTCCTGGAGATCCGGCCGCCACAGCACTTTCTCGGCCTGCGGGTGCCACCCCAGGTTGACCTCGTGCAGCCGTTCGTTGTGGGTCAGGAAGATGACCTCGGCGGCGAGCTGGGCCTTCGCCGCCGGGGTCAGCGTTGCGTCGAGCTGGTGCAGCAGTTGCTCCCAGTCTTCGAGCCAGGTGTCAGTGACGATGACGGGGGAGAAGTTCACGTGCACCTCGTACCCGGCAGCGACAAAATCGTTGATCGCTGCCATACGCTCGGCCACCGGAGACGTACGGACGTCGATCGACTTCGCAAGGTCCGCAGGCATAAGGGAGAACCGCACCCGGGTGTGCCCGCCGTGATCCCACCCAAGCATTGCGGGATTCACGTACTTGGTCGCAAAGGACAGCTTGGCCGTGGGGAGGTCCCGGAAGAGCGTCACCAGGTCCTCGACGTTGTCGCTGATCAAGGCGTCGACGGAGCAGTCGCTGTTCTCGCCGATGTCGTACACCCAGAGCTCCGGGTCACACTGGTTCGGTTCCAGCTTCATTCCCTGCCGGGTGGCGTGCCGCTCGAGCGTCCCGGCGATCTGATCGATGTTGGCGAACACCGTCACAGGATTGCTGTATCCCTTGTGCCTGGGCACATAACAGTAGGCGCACGCCATGGCGCAACCGTTGGCGGTTGAGGGTGCGATGAAGTCGGCGGACCTGCCGTTCGGCTTGACGGTCAGGGCCTTCTTCACCCCGAGAACCAGTGCCTCGGTCTTGATCCGCGACCAGCGGGGTACGTTGGTTTCGTCGCCGTGGACTTCCGGGATGTTCCAGTGGTTATCAACCAGCACGACGTCGGCGTCCGGCCACCGCTCCACGATCTGCTTGCCGCGGGGCAGCTCCAGGGCTGCAGGCTGGGCATAGATGCGGTTGATCTGCAGCAGCCGGTTGAATTCCATGTACCAATTCTTCCAAAACGCGGAAGATGCCGTGGGCAGTTATGCCCACGGCATCTTCGCTTGAGGCGGAACCGGTTCTACAGGATGGGCCGGCCGCCGGTGACGGCGATCCGCGCGCCTGACATGTAGCTGCCGTCGTCGGACGCCAGCAGGACGTAGGCGGGGGCTAGCTCCGCCGGCTGACCGGCGCGGCCCAGGGGAGTGTCGTCACCGAATTGCTCCACTTTCTCCGGCGGCATGGTCGCTGGGATGAGCGGAGTCCAGATGGGTCCGGGCGCCACACTGTTGACCCGGATTCCCTTGTCGCCGAGCATCTGGGCAAGACTCGCGGAGAAGTTAGCGATTGCTGCCTTCGTTGCGGCATAGGGGGCCAGCTGCGGGCTCGGCATGTCCGAATTGACCGACGAGCTGCCGATGATCGAGGACCCCGGCGCCATGTGCGGCAGTGCTGCTTTGACCAGGTGGAACAGGGCCGACACGTTCACCTTGAAGGTGTACTCCCACTCTTCGTCGCTGATCTCGTCGAGGCTCTCATGGCTCATCTGGTATGCGGCATTGCTGACGAGGACGTCAACCTTGCCGAACTCCTGGACAGCCAGAGCGATGATGTCCCGGCAATGCTGCGGATCTGACAGGTCTCCGCGGACAGTGACGGCCCTGCGGCCTGCGTCTTCGATGTATCGGGCGGTTTCTTCGGCGTCGTCGTCTTCGCTGAGGTAGGAAATAAGGACATCGGCGCCCTCCCGAGCGAAGGCGATGGCGACGGCGCGGCCAATGCCGCTGTCACCGCCAGTGATGACTGCTGCCTTGCCCGTCAGTTTGCCGCTGCCCTTGTAGCTTTCCTCACCGCAGTCTGGCGTCGGGTCCATCTCCGACTGAACACCGGGTACGTCTTGCTGCTGTGCTGGCTGGCCCATGATTTCCTCTACTCCTACCGTTGCTTTTCCTGTCCTGTGTTAACCGAAGAGGCCCGTCGTTCTGGGGGAAACGACGGGCCCAACTCCTGGCTGCTTAGCGGTTGAAGAGTCCGCTGAGCACGTTCTTGGGACGCTGCTGCTCGCCCTGCTGAGCGCCAAGCACAATCACTGCGCCGCTGAGGGCCGGCAGAATCCACTGGAGGGTCTTCAGCTGCTTCTGCGCCTTCGCCAGTTCCTCCGGTGCACCCGGCTTGGGCTCAGTTGCACCAACGGCACCGTGCTGGCTCAACTCGCCGACCTTCTTGCCGAGCATGCCGGAGTACAGGGAAGCGGTCATGCCGATAACCGTGATGGCAGACTTGATCACGGTGTTCGCTACTGCACCGGGCTGCCCGGCCAGGCGGCCCTTGTTGGCAGCGATGAGTCCAATGCCGCCGACCGCGTGGGCGCCGAACGCTGCGATCTGCACCGGAGTCCAGCGTGCCCAGCCAACGGTGGAAAGCCGGGTGCGTTCCGTGGGGTCCTTCGCTTCGGCTGCTGCCCCGTTCAGGCCGACGGCGCCCATGAGCGATCCGCCGAACCAAGCCGCAGCACTGAGATCGTGAAGGGATCGTACAAGCGTGTTTCCTGCCATGATGCTCTCCTTAGACTTGGGTGTTGCCGTGATCATCGAAAAAAGCAATTCTGTAACGGCTCCTCTTAATTTCTATCAGCATGCTTAGCATTTTGCGAGTGGTCGGTGGAAAAATCTGTTGGGCAGTACGATCGGTGGGTGCTACCGTTCCTGCTTTTAGGCACCCGCGCCGAGGACGAGGCGGCTGAGGGCGAATACCGCAGCTTCCTCCGTTTCACCGGCCTGGCGCCGTCGGACCTCCATCGGCTCAGGGTGGAACAGGAGCCGTTGCCCGAGCTGCGGCTGGAGGACTACTCCGGGATTCTCGTGGGCGGAAGCCCGTTCAATTCCTCCGACCCGGAGGACACGAAGTCGCCCGTCCAACATCGCGTTGAGAGGGAGCTCCGTGAGCTGCTCGACCGCGTGGTTGACGCGGATTTCCCCTTCTTCGGTGCCTGTTACGGCGTCGGGACCCTTGGCCGCCATCAGGGCGCGGTGATCGACCGCACCTTCGCAGAACCTATTGGGCCGGTGGAGATCACAGTCACTGACGACGGCGCAGCGGACCCGTTGCTGGCCGGCCTCCCGCCGCGCTTCGATGCGTTCGTTGGACACAAGGAGGCGTGTACGACGCTGCCTGGGCATGCGGTCCTGCTGGCGTCGTCGGCGTCGTGCCCCGTGCAGATGTTCCGGGTTAGGCAGAATCTGTACGCCACGCAGTTTCACCCCGAACTGGACGTGGAAGGCCTCGTGCAGCGTATCCGCATCTACCGCCATGCCGGGTATTTCCCGCCGGATCAGGCCGACACCGTTATCGTACGTGCGAGGTCGTCGCAGGTGAGTTTGCCGCCGCTGATCCTCAACAATTTCGTCCGGCGTTACGCCCGCCACTAACCCTTTGAGGCGGCAGGTGTCGCTTTCACTCGGAGTTCACCCGGCGTTGACCGGACGGTTTCCAGCGCCATGAAGCATCGGGTGGGGGATTTACTCACTCATCCGAAAGGGACCCGAACCTTATGGCTTCTCGCCTGACCAGAACCATCGCCACCGCAGTTGCGGGACTGGCGCTCGTCACCGCACCCACCGCCGTCGCGCACGCTGTGCCCGCCCAGCAGGACAGCGACGCTCCAATCCTCATCGGGCACCGCGGAGCCGCCGGCACAGCGCCGGAGAACACCGTCGCAGCGTTCAAGGACGGGCGTGCCTCCGGTGCCGACTTCTTCGAAATTGACGTGCAGCTCAGCGCCGACGGCGTTCCGTTCCTCTTCCACGACAACACCCCTGCGCGCACCACGAACGTCGAAGAGGTGTTCCCCGGCCGTGAGAACGACCCGATCACCTCGTTCACATGGGCTGAACTGCAGCAGCTCGACGCCGGCTCCTACTTCGGTGAGAAGTATGTGGGCGAGCGCATCCCTCACCTGGATGCGGCGGCTGAGGTGGCGACCGTGAAGACCGGCGTCTATATCGAGATCAAGTCCCCGGTGAACTCGCCCGGCATCGAACAGGTCGTTGCCGATGAGCTCCGCACCGATCGGAAGTGGGCCCAGCTGGTCGCGGCGGACAAGATCCAGGTCATCGGATTCGACGAGGCATCCAACCGGCGCTTCGCGGAGATTGCTCCGGAGATCGAGCTGCAGCAGCTCACCAGCGTGGTGCCTGCCCGGGCGGTTGTGGAGTCCTGGGCAACCTTCGCGGACTCGGTTGGCACCAACTATCGGACGCTGACGGAGCAGAATGTCGCGGACGTGAAGGGCGCCGGCCTGATCCTCGGCGTGTACACGGTGAACTCGCCGGAGGCTGTGCAGTACTCACTGGACCTGGGCGTGGACGCCGTCACCACCGACTTTCCTATCCAGAACGAACGCTTCCTCAAGGGACAGGCGGTCTTCCCGGGAGCAGGCGTCGAGATTGCCGATTCCATCAACAACCCCGCCGGAGACGACGTCCAGCCCGAGAACGGCGAGTACGTGCTGCTGCGCAATACCTCAACGGCAAGCGTCGACGTGAGCGGCGCCATCATCCGGGATGCGGCGAACAACATCCTCTCCGTCGGCGACGGCTACGTACTGGCACCGGGTGCCGAGCTTCGTGTCTACACGGGGCCGGGTACCAACTCGCCCGAGGCCTACTACAACGGGGGTACCGCTTCGGTCCTGAACAACGGCGGAGACTCGGTTGCCCTCTGGATCGGCCCGCGCCTGCAGGACGTTTTCGCGAACTAACGCGTTCTTCTACTGGCGCGCGCCTATCGGAATAGCTCGTGCACAGCGCCTGGTCCCCGGGACTCCCGGAGATCAGGCGCTGTGTGCTTCCTCAATGAGTGAGCAGGGCTGTCCTGCGGAAGAGTCTCCTGAGAAGGTTGCACCATGATCAACCGACCTCGGACCATCGTCTTTGACGTGAACGAGACCTTATCCGATCTGAGCTCGCTCGCTGACGCGTTCGAGGCAGAAGGGTTGCCGGCGCTTTATGCGCGTGTCTGGTTCGGCGGGATTCTGCGTGACGGTTTCGCCCTTACCGTCACAGGTGAAAATCCCGGTTTCGCTGACCTCGCCAAGGATAGCCTTCAACGTATGTGTGGCGATGCACTGGGCGCCGGGGACCAAACGGCCGCAGTGGAAAACATCATGGGCGCACTTACGTCGCTGTCCGTTCACGACGACGTCGTCTCCGGCGTAGAAGCTCTCGCAGAGTTCGCCGAGTTGGTCACCCTGAGCAATGGTGCGACGTCGGTGGCGGATCGGCTTTTTCAGCAAGCTGGAATCCGCGGTTACTTCGCCCGCCTTCTGACCGTCGCGGATGCCGCCCGGTGGAAGCCGGCACTCGAGGCTTACGAGTATGCAGCTGCTGAACTCGGTCGGCAGCCGCAGGAGTTGCTGTTGGTGGCCGTACATCCCTGGGACATCCACGGTGCGCAGCGTGCTGGGTTACGGACGGCGTGGATCAATCGGTCCGGTGTGGATTACCCCGGGTATTTCGACAAACCCGATATCGAGGCGCGGACTCTTGCCGAGCTCGCGAAGCGGCTGCGCGAGATGTAGGTGCGTCCGGGTGGACCCGGATTGCCGCCGAATGAATAGCATGGTTCAGGAACCCTCGAACGAAAGGCACCCGCATGATTTTCATCGTCGTCAAATTCAACGTGAAGCCTGACTGGAGCGACCGTTGGATAGACCTCACGCGCGAGTTCACCGAGGCCACCCGCGCGGAGCCGGGCAACCTCTGGTTCGACTGGTCACGCAGCGTCGACAACCCGAACGAGTTTGTTCTGGTGGAGGCATTCGAGGATGACGCTGCCGGTGACCACGTGAACAGTGAACACTTCAAGCAGGCAATACAGGACATGCCGCAAGCTCTCGTTGAAACTCCGCAGATCATCAGCGAGAAGATTTCAGCCAATGGCTGGAACCGCATGGGAGAGATGACCGTCGACTGATCCCTCGCCCGCGGAGCAATGCCGGTAGGGTCGAATCAGTGCAGCACCATCTCGACCAAGGAGCCTCATGGCGCAGAGCAAGGACGACACACAGGGAGAGTCAGCTTCGCATCACGCGGTGCTCATCATCGGGGGCGGAAACGCCGGCATCTCCCTTGCGGCACGGCTGAAGCGCTACAAGGTCAAGGGGATCGCCGTCGTCGACCCTACCGAACAGCACCAGTACCAGCCCTTTTTCTCCCATATCGCAGGGGGCACGGGGAAGGCGGAGCTGGCTGTCCGCTCGCAGGAGTCCGTGATGCCGAAGGGAATTACCTGGCACCGTGATGCTGCGACGTCCATCGACCCCGCGGGGAAGACGGTCGTCCTCGCTTCCGGGCGTACTCTCACCTACGAACACCTCGTGGTCTGCCCTGGTATTCAGAAGAACTGGGAGGGGATCCCGGGGCTGCAGGCAGCCTACGATTCGCCCTACGGTGCGACCAACTACAGCTTCGATCTCGCTGTGAAGGCCTGGCGGCTGCTGAGCGGGATGCGCTCCGGCACCGCTGTCTTCACCATGCCGGACGGTCCCGTCACCTGCGGCGGTGCCGCGCAGAAACCGATGTACCTGGCGTGCGACTACTGGCGCTCGCAGGGCGTTCTCGACAACATCCGCGTCATCCTCGCCGTTCCCACAAAGACCGTTTACGGCGTCGAGGTGGTCGATGAGGAACTGAACCGCAAGATCGCCGAATATGGCATCGAACTGCGCTGCACAACCGAACTCGTCTCGGTGGACGCAGAGAACCGTGTTGCCACACTCCGTGACACGGCCGGAGGCTCGGAGGAGCAGATTGAGTACGACATTCTGCATGCCTGCCCGCCGCAGTCCGCTCCGGACTGGATTCGCTCCACCGGTCTGGCCGACGACGACGGTTTTGTCGCCGTCGACAAGAAGACCCTCCGACACATCACCCACCCGGAGGTATGGTCGCTCGGTGACGCCGCCGGGACGCCGAACTCGAAGTCGGGCGCGGCGCTGCGCCAGCAGACCAAGGTCCTGGCGAAGAACCTGAAATCTGTGCTCAAGGGCAGCGAGCCAAGCCAGAAGTACAACGGTTACGGCGCCTGTCCTTTCACCGTCACCCGCTCTACAGTGGTGCTTGCCGAATTCGATGACACCCTGGCGCCCAAGCCATCTGTTCCCGGCTGGAAAGGCCTCGCCAAAGAGAAGCGCCTGACCTGGCTCGTGGAACGGTACGGGTTCATGCGGCTGTACTGGTACGCCATTTTGAAGGGCCGCGCGTAGGATATCCAGCGCAACCAGCTGCATAACCCTGGCTCCACCACCGCACTCAGGAGAGGACCCGCATGTCTCACCAGATCACCGTCACCCGCACCTTCGCTGCACCGAGGGAACGCGTCTTCGCGGCATGGACCGACCCCGCAGACTTTGCTGTCTGGTTCGGCAGCTCGCAGGTGAACGTGCCGCTTGACTCCCTGGTGCTCGACGTCCGGCCCGGTGGCAGCTGGCGTGCAGTGATGGAGCTTCCCGACGGCAACACAATCAACTGGGAAGGCGAGTACACCGAGGTGACTCCGCCCGAGCGGCTCGCCCTGACGATGACGGACCGGCCCGGTACCGACCCCGGAGCTCCGATCCATGTCACCTTCGCCGATGTGGACGGCCGAACCCAGATGACGCTCGTGCAGGAAGCCCCCGAGTTTTCCGAGGAACAGCGCGAGCAGACGGCAGCGGGCTACCAGGCATTCTTCGACGACCTGGAAGCGCTCGTCGTCTCCTGACGGAAGCTCCTCAGCTGCGGCGGCGGCCCCGGTAAATGGCATCAGCCACGGCGAGTGTCGCGCCATCGGGGCCGCTGGTTTCCCGCGGGCGTGACTCGATCACCGCGTGCTCCCAACCCTCGCCGAGCATGTCCGCGATGTCCTTCCCTGTGAAGTAAAGGTCGGGGAGGTTGGGACGGGCTGCCTCACTCTGCATGTCCGACGGGTCATGCCCCACAATCAGCAGGGTGCCTCCGGGTGCGACGGCTTCTGCCAGGTTCCGGAACAGCGGCTCGCGCTGCACGGTCGGCAGGTGCATGTATTGTGCGGTGACCAGGTCGAACGCCTGTGCCGGCGGTTGCCACTGCGTGAAGTCGTGGTGTTCCCAGCGGACCGGCCGGGTGCCGGGTTTGCGCTGCTGCTGCTCGTGCTCCGCAGCGCGGGCCAGCGCAACGGTGGAGATGTCGACGCCGGTCACGTCCCAACCGCGTTCGGCAAGCCATAGCGCGTCCGCACCCTCCCCGCAGCCGACGTCGAGCGCGGTACCGGGAGTCAGGCCCCCGGTCTCCGCCACGAGCTGGGGATTGGGCCGACCGCTCCAGATGCGGGTCTTTTCGCCGTACCGGGCGTTCCAGAACGCTTCGTCGAACGCGCGTGGTTCGTGCTCGTGGTGATGGTGGTGTGCATGCATCAGGAAACCTCCGCTCCTATCCTGCTCTCTCCGCGGGCGGGCACGGAAGAGAGAGAATCGGGAGAGGGCCGGTTCGATGAAGCACGATAGTCAGCGAGGTCCTGCTGCAGTTCCTCGGCCATGAGGTGATTGTTGATGGCAACCGCACTCATCGATCCTGAAGCAGCGGCCGGCAAGACCTGCAGCATCAGGTTTGCCACATTCCCCGCTGCCCACACACCGTCGACCTCGGTTGCACCCATCTCGTCCACGGCGAGGTGTTCGCCGACGCCCATGGGGTGCTGAACCGGGGTCAGCCCGAGGCTGGAGAAGATGCCGGTGTTGGCCACGAACCGCGGCCCGACGGCAAGAGCCTCTAAAGACACCACGTGCCCGTCGGCGAGTTTGACGCCGCTCAGCCGCCCGCCGTCGTTCTCGTTCAGGACGCGCGCTACTGCACCGTCCACCACCGTCACGCCGCGGGCAGCCAGCTGCTCCCACTCTTCCTCGGTGGGCTCTACGGTGTCATTGAGGAAGAGGGTGATGTTGCTGCTCCACTGGCGGAACAGCAAGGCCTGGTGACCCGACATGGGGCTGGTGCCGAGAATACCGATGTGTTGGTCGCGGACCTCCCAGCCGTGGCAGAAGGGGCAATGCAGCACTTCCTGACCCCATCGTTCGCGGAGTCCGGGAATCTCCGGCAGCACGTCGGTCAACCCGGTGGTCAGGAGAAGCCTGCGCGAAAGCAGCACTGTACCGTCATCCAGGGTGGTGCGGAATCGGTGCAAGGCATCGCCGGTGGGGACGACGTCGACAGCCGTTCCGGGGACGATGATGCCGCCGTAGCTCTCCACATCGGCCCGGCCGGCCGCCACGAGATCGAGCGGATTCATGCCTTCCCGCGTGAGGAAACCGTGTACGCCTGCGGCGGGGGAGTTGCGTGGCTGGCCTGCGTCGACGACTGCCACGCTGCGGCGTGTGCGCCCCAGCATGAGCGCCGCGCTGAGGCCTGCTGCGCCGCCGCCGATGACGACGACGTCGAATGGGTTCAGTTCAGATGTCATGTCTTCAGTCTGGAACCGTTCGCAATAGGTAGCAAGAAACCTTGCTGGAATGGCAAACTGGAGCAATGAGTGACGAAATTGGCGAGGCTCTGGCGGCGGTTGGTCCACGTCTTCGGGCGCTCCGGGTGAAACGGGATGTGACGTTGCAGTCGTTGTCGGAATCGACTGGAATCTCTGTGAGCACGTTGTCCCGGCTGGAGTCTGGGCAACGGAAGCCAAATCTGGAGTTGTTGCTTCCGTTGGCGCAGGCACATCAGGTCCCGCTCGATGAATTGGTTGGAGCGCCGACTACCGGTGATCCGCGTGTACATCTCCGTCCCATCGAGTCGGGGCGCATGACAGTGGTGCCGTTGACCCGCCGACCGGGCGGCATCCAGGCCTACAAGCATGTGATGCACGCGGATATGCCGATGGAAGAGCCGGATCCCCAGGTCCATGAGGGATATGAGTGGCTGTATGTGTTGAACGGAAACCTGCGTATGGTGCTCGGCGAACTTGACCTTGTGCTCCCGGCCGGTGAAGCAGCGGAGTTCGATACCCGTGTGCCGCACTGGTTCGGGAAGGCAGACAGGCATCCCGTGGAGTTTCTCAGCCTTTTCGGACGGCAGGGGGAGCGGTTGCACCTTCGGGCGAAGAGCACCTAGCGCCCTGCATGCGTGCAGAAGCCCTCTCAAGATTGGGCTGTGCGGAGGTTCCGCGGGCGAGTTGTTCATGAACGGCGTCCTCCACCTGCCAGTATCTGTTCCGTCTCAAGGTTCTCTTGGGATCGAGGTATGCCGGCGGTCTGAACCAGGGAATTCCGTAGATCGATTCGACAGCCCAATTCCCCTCATGGATCACGTGGTGATGCCGCGAGCAGAGTAAGTCGCCGTCGCTGATATTGGTGGACCCACCCGCCGCCCAGGGGATGATGTGGTGGGCTTCGCACCAGGTTGCGGGGGTTGTGCAGTCGGGGAATGAGCAACCCTTGTCGCGTGCAACCAGCGCTCGGCGCATATGCGGTGGAAAGAGGCGTTGGGCGCGCCCTATGTCGAGGACCTGACCCTTTCCGCCGAGTACTAGGGGCAGGATATCCGCGTCGCATGCCAGCTTCCGGATGCTTCGAGCGCCGATCTGTTGGGCGAAAACGGAATGACCGTCATGCCCCAGATCGCTGAGGAGATCGCGGTAGTTGATGGTCACCATCACCTGCGGGCGGTGGCCGCCGGTTGCTGGGAGGCCATCGCCGGAGAGTGCAATTTGGCATGCCGAGACCAGGCCGTCGAGCAATTCCTGCGCTCGCGTAGGGTACTCGAGCACCGAATCGCCGCCGGTGTTCAGCGATTCCCGCTTGGCCGAGCCCGTGGAACCATCCGGACGGGACCCGCCCTGCGGCTGGGTTCCAAACGGGGGTGTGCCACTGACTCGGGGGTTGGTGGCGGTGTTCATCACGGTGACAAGATGCTCGAACTGCTCATCCGTGGCACCGATCTCCATGAAGTGGAGGCCATGACGCCGTCCCTTGAGGAACACGCCTTGCCTGGCTCGAAGCGTCTTCTCGGTCGGTTCCTGGCCGTCCTGATCGATCACGCTCTCCCAGCGTCGCGCCAGTACCCTCAGGATGTCCTCGTCCGACTCGATGGCTTGGTTCGTCAGATGCGCTTCCATGGCGTCCAGCTGACCCGGAGTTGCCACTGTTCGTACCCGGTGAACCGCATCCCGGATCACTGTTGCTGCACGGCTGCTGATTGTTCCAGCACTGGTTGCTGTGGCCAGGGTGGCCATCGGAGCTTCGGCCGGTGCCCCTGGTCCGGGTATAGCGGGCACCACGTCCTGTCCCAGCCGCAAACGTCGATTCGCTTCGGCACGGCTGATACCGATTCTTACCCGCAGATACTCAGACGTGCTCTTGTAGCTTTCTCGAGCGTTCATCGCTTCGAGCTGATGGTCCTCGGCGGCGCGGGCTGCCAGCGTCTGGAGATGGTCGACGATCCTGGACACTCGCTCGACCGCTACGAGAGTCGTCGCAACTTCTGCCTGGCTCAGCGTCAGGTAGCTCGATTGGAAGTGCTGAGCGAAGGACAGCAGGTCGGAATGCACTGCAGGTAGGAGGGAGGAGTCTTCCTCCTGACGTTCAAATAGTGCGACGGCCATACGTAAATTTTATCGAAGCTGTGTACTATTCGCGATGGAATACCGCCAATGTGGAGGAGTGGTGATAGAGGATCTATCCACAGCCTGTGAGCACAGTCCTTCTTCGAGCCGCCGCAGCCGCCGTCGTCATCCCGAGCCGAATGAGCCGTTATTCGTACCTGAAGCAGGTTTGGCCTAACGGGTGCTCCACCTAACGGAGGGCACGCTCCAGCACGAAGTCGGTCTCGACGCCGCTGCCCAGCTGAAAGGTCTTGGCGCCCACGCGCGTGAACCCGTGCTTCTCGTAGAAGCGCACCGCCCGGGCGTTGCGGTCATTGGTGCCGAGCCAGATGCCCTGGGCGTCGGTTCCCTTCGATGCGATCTCCAGCGACGCTTCCATCAGGCGCGCCGCGGACCCTTGCCCATGCTGGGAGGGATGCACATAGAACTTGCTCAGCTCGATCGTCGGAAAGATCGAAAGTGAGGACCGAACCTGCTCGTCCTTCGGGAGGTCCTTGACCAGCATGCTCCAGGCGAGGAGGTGCCCGTCTTCACGAAGACACAGCAGGATCTTGTCGGGATCCGCAATGTGCTGCGTGAATCGCTCCTCGGACAACTCTGTAGCAATGAAGTGCGCAATGTCCTCAGGTCGGGAGGTCGGTGGGCAGGCCAGTGGGAAGGTGATGGCGGCCAGCGTAGCTAGCGGGCCGGCGTCGTTCGCGGTGGCATGGTCAATAACAACGGTCACGAAGTCAGGGTAACGCTGATCGGCGTTCGTGCCGACAACGATGATGAAAGCGATGAACCCGGTGAACCCGTATCCGCGACGACGCGACCGCCCGCGAGGGTGACTACACGCTCTGCCCGATCGATGTCCTCGGGATGGTGGCTTGACTCAATCACCGTCACGCCCCGCTGCAGTTCTTCGCCGATGGCTGCGCGAATCAGTTCGTGTGCCGCGCGGTCGAGTCCGGCTGTGGGCTCATCGAGCATGAGCACGTCCGATTCCTGGGCCAGCCCCTGAGCAATCAGTGCCCGCTGACGCTGACCCCCGGACAGTTCGGTGAGTTGCCTCCCTGCCAAATCCGCGATCCCCATCCGCTCCATCGATGAAAGGGCGACCTGGCGATCACGCGGACGCAGCGGTAGAAGTGCCCGCCGGTGCGGCCATCGCCCCATCTCGACCGCCTGGCGAACGGTGCAGGGGAGGACTTCCGAGGTGCGGGTGTGCTGGATGACGAACGCGGGACGGAGGCTTGTGGTCAAGAGCACCGAACCAGACTGTGGCCTCAGTACGCCTGCGGCCAGGGCAAGCATGGTGGACTTTCCGGACCCGTTGGTACCCGTTATGACCGTGTGTACGCCGCGTTCGAATGTGAGCGACACTCCGCTGAGAGCCGGTCTGTCCGGATAGGCGTAACTGATGTCGCTCAAAATCACTGTTGCCACGGGCTTCTTCCTCGATTTGCGAATCATTCTCATTATCAATATAGGATGAATCACGATGGAATGGTTATTCGAGCCCCTGAGCGCGTCCTTCGTGCAGCGTGCAGTTATTGGCGGCGTGCTGGTTGCAGTCTCCTGTGCGGTGGTGGGCACCTGGGTAGTGGTGCGCGGCATGGCATTCCTTGGAGACGCAATGGCGCACGGATTGCTTCCGGGTATCGCGATCGCCTCTCTTCTGGGCGGCAACCTGATCGTCGGAGCAGCGGTCAGCGCAGCGGCGACAGCCGCTGGGGTCTCCGTCATCACACGCAATCGACGCGTCTCGCAGGACACGGCGATCGGGCTGCTGTTTGTCGTGATGCTGTCGCTGGGAGTGATCCTGGTGTCGTCAGCGGGATCTTTTGCTGTGGACCTGACGGGAACCCTGTTCGGTGACGTCCTCGCTGTCGGGACTGACGACATCCTGGTGCTCACGATTGTCGGAGTCGTAGTCCTGGCAGCGGCAGCCATCAATCACCGTGCTTTCACCGCCGTGGCGTTCAACCCGCAGAAGGCAGCGAGCCTGGGCTTGCATCCACGCCTTACCCACTTCATCCTGCTCTGCCTGATCACCCTCGCGGTGGCCGCATCCTTCCAGGTGGTCGGAACGCTGCTGGTGTTCGGACTGCTCATCGCTCCACCGGCCGCAGCGCTGGTGTGGGCCAAATCCATACGCGCCGTCATGGTGCTCGGCGCCGCAATCGGATCAGCCAGCGTCATCGCGGGCCTGTGGATCTCCTGGTACGCCTCCACCGCAGCCGGAGCCACCATCGCGCTCGTGGCAGCGCTGTCCTACTTCATTTCGGCACTTGCCTCCGCGCTCATTCCGCGAACGGCGCCGACACCCTCCCCTTCACGAGAAACGGAACTCCTCTCCAGTGCACCGCTCCACCCCTAAAGTCCCACTCCTACTGTTGGGCCTTCCGCTGTTGCTCACAGCCTGTGGCACCCACAACACGCCCGACGCCGGCACCGCGCCCACCGCTGAAGCCACCCCTCACGGCTACATCGAGGGAGCACAGGAAAACGCTGAACCGCAGACCGGGCTGCTCACCTTTGACCGCGAAACCGGCGAGGCCCAGTTGCTCTCGCTGCTCACGGAGGAAAAGGCCGATGCCGGCACTTTTGGCCCGGTCGATGCGGTTCACCTCGACGTGCGCTACGCCTTCATCTCCAGCGGTGACACGGTGGAGGTGTTCGACACAGGCGCCTGGACGGTGCCACATGGTGATCACAAGCACTACTACAGCACCCAGCCAAAGCCGGTAGGCACCATTGAAATCCCCGATCCGGGATCAGTCGCGGGGGATGGCTCGACGGTCGCTGTGTTCTCCGATTCGGAGGGTTTCGCTTCGCTCTACAGCGTTAAGGACATGGACGCGGGTGAGACCACCGAAACGGGACGCATTACCACCAGCCCTCACGACGGCGGCGTCGTCGTCCCGTTCAAGGGATCTTTCCTGGCAAGCACCGCCGAAACAGGGTCGAAGGAGCCCGACGGCGTCGAGGTCCGCGACTCTCAGGACCAGACAGTCCTCGCAAAGGAAAGCTGCCCTGGACTGAGCTCACATGCACAGACGCGCGTCGGCGTCGTCTTCTCCTGCACCGATGGTGCCCTGCTGTTCACCGAGAACGACGGCGCGTTCACCGCTGAGCACATCCCATACCCTTCCGGTGCGGCGGACCCGGTTGTGACCCTCGAACACCGCCCGGGCTCCACTGAACTCGCCGGCCCGGCCGGTGATGACGGAGTCTGGCACCTCGACGCCTCAGATCGTACCTGGACCCTTCTCGCAACCCCGGTCGCTGCAGTCACCGCTGCGGCCGTGGGTGACAGTCAGCGGGTGCTGGCGATTGGTACCGACGGTTCGCTGCTTTCCCTGGACCCCGCCTCGGGGGAGATCATCACCTCCGTCGAATTGCTCGACGCCGATACGGACCAGATACCGCAACTCCGCATCGACACCTCCCGCGCTTACGTCAGCGACCCGGCGTCGTCGACCGTGTACGAGATCGACTACGCCGATAACCTCCGCGTAGCCCGAACCTTCGACGTCCCGGCCGTCGACTTCCTTCTGGAGACCGGGCTGTGAAGCGCGCACTGAAGGTCGCCGCAGCGGCCCTTGCCCTCACGGCCGGGTTGAGCGGATGCTCGGCCGCGGCGGCCGACACTCCAACCGTCGTCGTCACCACCAACATCCTCGGCGACATCACCGGCAACGTCATCGGGGATAAAGCCGACGTCGTCGTACTGATGGAATCGAACGCCGATCCGCACTCCTTTGGGATCTCGGCGCAGCAGGCGGCACAGATCGAGAACGCGGACCTCATCATTCACAATGGCGCGGGGCTTGAGGAGGGCGTCCTCAACCACGTCGAGACGGCCACCGCCCAGGGTGTGCCCACCATCGCCGCCATGGACGCCATCGAGCCGATCTCCTTCACTTACGACGACGACGGCAGCACCGAGGGCGCGGACGACCCTCACTTCTGGACAGACCCAGGCCGGGTGGCGCAGGCGACGGAGGCGATCGCCGACGGGATCGTCGAGCACGTAGACGACGTCAACGAGGAGGCGGTCCGGGATCAGGCGGCCGCCTATGTGGCGGAATTGAAGGAGCTCGAGACGGCGATGGAAGACAGTTTCGCAGCGATCCCCGAGGACCGGCGGAAGCTCATCACCAACCACCACGTCTTCGGGTACCTGGCCCAGCGGTTCGGCTTCGACGTGATCGGTGCGGTTATCCCGAGCGGCACAACGCTCGCCTCGCCCAGCTCATCTGACCTCGATGACCTGACGGGGAAGATCCGGGAAGCCGGCGTCGTCGCAATCTTCGCCGACTCCTCACAACCCGAACGCCTCGCCGAGGTCCTCGCCGCGGAAGCCGGGACCGACATCGCCGTGGTTCCGCTCTTCACCGAGTCCCTCGGCACGGAAGGCTCCGGGGCCCAGACCTACCTCGACATGATGCGCGCCAACACCGAACGCATCACCAGCGCACTTTCATGAACTGCACACCATCCAACCGAAGGGAAATACTCATGCATCACCGCTCAAAACCCGCACGCCTGGTGACGGCGCTCGCCGTCTCCGGCCTCGTACTCACCGGCTGCGGCACCAATGCCGGAGAACGCACCGCAGGTGAAACCGAAGGCACGCCCAGCACCGACTCCGCAGCAACTGCTGCCGAGGCCACCCCGCGCGTAGTCACCACCTACGACGGCGGCGTGCAGGTCCTCGACGGCGAAACCTTCGAGGTGCTCGGCGACTTCCCGATGGAAGGCTTCAACCGGATCAACCCGGCCGGTGACGGACGCCACGTCATCATTTCGACGGCGGCCGGGTTCGAAGTCCTTGATACGGGCGTCTGGAGCGAGGGTGACACCTCCTACGCGGAGGAACCGGCGATGACCGATATCGTGTTCCCCACAACAAAGCCCGGTCACGTAGTCCGCCACGGCGGCAAGACCATCCTTTTCAGCGACGGCACCGGCGAAATCACCGTCTTCGAGAGCGAAGACCTCGCCGAGGGCCAGCCCGAGGTGGAAACCCACGCCTCGGAGGAGGCACACCACGGTGTCGCCGTCGAGCTCTCCACCGGGGAAATGGTGCAGACCCTCGGCAACGACGAGGAGCGCCCCGGCATCGTCGTCTTCGACGAGAACGGTGAGGAAATCGCCCGTAACGAGGACTGCCCGGGTGTTCACGGTGAGGCCACCGCGGCAGGTGAGGCAGTGGTCATCGGCTGCGAGACCGGCGTTCTGATTTACAGCGACGGCGAGATCACCAAGCTGGACAGCCCGACGGAGTACGGGCGCATCGGCAACCAGGCCGGCTCCGAGGAATCGGTCATCACACTCGGCGACTACAAGCAGGATCCCGACGCCGAACTTGAGCGCCCCGAACAGATTTCGCTGATCAACACCGAAACCAAGGAACTCACGCAGGTTGACCTCGGCACCAGCTACAGCTTCCGCTCCCTCGCCCGTGGCCCGCACGGGGAAGCACTCGTGCTGGGGACGGACGGATCGCTGCACGTGATCGACCCGGAGACCGCGGAGATCACCAACAGCTTCCCGGTCATCGAGGCGTGGGAGGAACCGCTGGAGTGGCAGCAGCCGCGCCCGACGATCTTCGTCCAGGACCACACGGCCTACATCACCGATCCGTCAACCAACACCATCCATGCTGTTGACGTTGAATCCGGGGAAATCACCGGAACCGGTGAGCTGGAGCAGACTCCGAACGAGCTGACCGCCGTCACCGGATGATCTGACTAGCAGGGCAGCAGGACCCCGTCGCGGAACGAACGGTCAGCGGCGGGGTCCTGCTGTGCATACCGGTCCAAAGCTGGCTTAGGATCGCTGTACCGACTTGTTCCCTACCGCGGAAGGCAGCCATGCACGTGTTTCCGCGCAGCTCGCCCAGCACGAACATGCGCAGCGCGAAACAGCGCAACGTGCCTTCCTGGGGGTTCCTTGGCCAGCTTGCCGCGGCATCCCTCCTGGTCACGCTGATTCCGCTTGCCGCGGTGGCAGTGCTCGACGACGGCATGCCGGACGGCTGGGTGGGCTGGACCCTGCCGCTCGCCCGCGCGCTGGTGCACCTCACGAGCCTGGTCACCATCGCGCTCCTCTGCGTTGGAGTGCTCCTGCCGGGGGGCGCACGCGGCGACGAACTCTCGCCGGAAGCCGAGAGGCTGGGCAGGCGAGGGAGCACAGCTGCGCTTGCCGCCGTCGTCGCCTGTGGCGTGCTGCTGCTGTTGACCTACTTCGATGTGCTGGGCGCCGGTCCTTTGCAGGCTGGATTCTCCGACTTCGGTCTTTTCCTGGATCAGCTGGCCTCGGGGCGGGCGCTTATCGCGCAGATCGCATTCCTTCTCGCCAGCGCCGTCATCGGAACGATGGCGCGGACGCTTACCGCGCTGCGCATGGCGCTCTTCCTCGCGGTAGCGGGCACGACGACGCTGGCCCTCGGCGGGCACGCCGCCTCCGAGTCGGGGCACGGCCTGGCGATGTTCAGTATGACCGGGCATATCGCCGCGGCGTCGTTGTGGGTCGGCGGACTGGGAGGTCTCGCCTGGTTGGCGTTGATTCGAAGCAACCTTCTGCACCTGACCGTGCGCCGGTTCAGCCGGATCGCCCTGATCTGCGCGACGGTGGTAGCACTGAGCGGCGTGATGAGCGCACTGGTGCGCGTACCCGATCTGGCGACCCTGGCGTCGTCGTCCTATGGGCTGGTTCTGCTTCTGAAGGTGCTGGTGCTGGGTTTGCTGATCACATTCGGGGCCATGCACCGGCGTCGGCTGCTCGACGGAAACACGTTCAGTCGAGCTGACTTCGGAAAACTTGCCACCGGTGAACTGGTAATCATGGGCGTCGCGTACGGTTTGGCAGTTGCCCTGGTGGCGCTGCAGCCGCCTGTGCCTGCATAGCGCTGCCCCACCGAGACTGCGTTTCCGAACGGACTGCCACTTCAGGGCGCGACGGCGTGGCCCAAGATGTGCGCCACCGGCGGCGCCAGGGGCTGGACGGAGAAACCGAACCGCTCGTTGTCCCGGATTTTGAAGCCGGCGGCGGTGATCGACTGCAGAGTGTCCCTGTTCGGGTGGCAGCCGCCGGCAGCCCGTTGCCAGAGCGGCGTCAGCAGGTCCTCGACAGCAGCCAGAAATTTCCGGTCGGACCGGACGTGCTCGTAGAAGGCCAGAACCCCTCCGGGACGCAGCACCCTGCGCGCCTCCGCAAGAGCTGCCCCCTGATCCGCGACGCTGCATAGGACGAGGCTGGTAACCACCGCATCGGCGCTGTAACCGGCAGCGGGGATGTGCTCCGCGGTTCCGGCGACCAACCGGACAGGGACCGGTGCGGAAGAGGTTCGACGCCGGGCCAGTTCCCTGAGGTGATCGTCGGGCTCCACAGCCAGAACCTCGGTGACCGTCGCCGGATAGTGCTCGAAGTTGGACCCCTCACCGGCACCGATCTCGATCACGTAGCCGCTCAAGCCGGTCAGCAGGGCACGACGGTGCTCCGTCCCTCCTCTGCTGTTCATACCCTCGACTGCCCTGGCATACGCGCGGGCGAAACGGGGGTGCTGCAGTCCGGCGGGACCCCGCTCAGTCTCCGGATCGGGAACGGTCACGGACCAACTGTGGAACCGCGGGACCACGCCGTCAAGGGGAGATCAGTCGGTTTCGGGGCCGCTGCAGAAGTAGCACCCGTCTTCGCAGGCGTGCCGGAGAGGCTTCCGAACGGGGGCGCCGAATGTGCGCGCCTTAGAAATTATCAATGAAGGCTCCTGCCCCGGGGAGGGCATATTTCGGTTGCCGCGAACCGGACCTGGTGGCGACGAGTGTCCAGGTGACGCTGTCCCCGTCATAGGCCGGGAGGACATTCCCCCGCCCGATGTAGCGCTGGTCTGCTTTGCTGTCGGCAGGTGCCCACCAGCCGTCGAGGGGGCAGTGTTCCCCGGTCCGGGCCTGACGGGTTGTGTGGGTGTTTTTTCCCTGCTCGGGATGGTGTGGGTTGTGCTTCTTCATCGCTGATTCTGACCTCGTTGTCGGTTTCGGGCGGGTTGAAATTATGGGTTTAACTCTACGCCGCCGGGTCTGTTCACCCGCTGTGCGAATGAACAGACCCGGCCCGTGTTGCTTTGTACTAGATGAGATTTTCGGTGAGGTTGTTCGGGGTGCCGAACCGGTGCGCTGTGATGGACACAGCCTGCTCACGCAGGAAGGGGAGCAGTTCCACGCGGCCGGCGGCGACGACGTCGTTCGCGTAGAGGGCGACGTCCGGCTTGCCGTCGGCGGCCTCGGCTGTCTCGGCGACGGAAGCGCCGATCAGGCGGATGCGAACCCCCGACTCCGGGCCCGTCTTCCCTGCGTAACCCTTGACGCGAGCGGCCCAGGCTTCAGCGTTTTCGGCCACCACAACAATGCCTGACTCCCGAAGGGCGTGTGCGGCAGCCTCGGGAAGCGCCTCTGCCGTGCTGACGGTCAGCGCATTGAGTTCGGGCCGTCCGTTCCAGGCGGTCACACCCGCTGAGGCTACGCGGAGCAGTTCGGCCACGCCGTGCCCGGACGTCGCTGCTTCATAGCGAATGGTGACCGGAAGCGGCCGGTAGCGGAAGACATTCCGTTCAGCGTGGAGTCCGGAGACGTCGCGGGCTGCGCCGAACTCGGTCTGCCAGGCGACGGCGTCGGAAGCCAGTGCCGATTCGAGCCATGCCCGATCAGCCGGAGTGATGTCGCCGGTGCTGACGGCGTCGGCGGCTGCGGTGAGGAACTTCCGGGCCGGAGCGGACAGCGGGGCTTCGGTGACCGCCCGGACCGGGGTGTCCTTCCACTCACCGAGGCCCACCAGGTAATTCGGGCCACCGGCCTTGGTGCCGGCGCCGACCGCGGACTTCTTCCATCCGCCGAAGGGCTGACGGCGCACGATCGCTCCGGTGATGCCACGGTTGATGTAAAGGTTGCCGGCCTGGACGTTGTCGAGCCAGTACTTCAGTTCCTTCGGGTCCAGCGAGTGCAGGCCGGAGGTGAGGCCGTAGTCGATCTCGTTGACCAGGCTGACGGCTTCTTCGAGCGTTTCAGCGGTCATGATGCCAAGGATTGGGCCGAAGTATTCGGTCTTGTGGTACTCGCTGCCGCGCTGGACGCCGGTGCGCACCCCCGGGCTCCAGAGTTTGCCTGAGTCATCAAGCTGCTTGGGTTCGAGGACCCAGGACTCGCCGTCACCGAGTGTGGTGAGCCCACCGAGCAGTTTGCCGTTGGCAGGTTCGATGATCGGCCCCATCTGGGTGCGCGGGTCTACGGGGTAGCCGACGTTCAGGGACTGCGCGGCGTCCTTCAGCTGCTGGTTGAAGCGGCGCGAGGTGGCAACCGATCCCACGAGGATGACCAGTGACGCTGCCGAGCACTTTTGCCCGGCGTGGCCGAAAGCAGACTGCACGACATCGCGTGCTGCGAGGTCCAGATCGGCGCTCGGGGTGACGATGATGGCGTTCTTGCCGCTGGTCTCGGCCAGGAGAGGCAGATCCTTGCGGAAGGAGCGGAACAGTTCGGCGGTCTCGTAGCCGCCGGTGAGGATGAGCCGGTCGACGGCGGGATGGGACACCAGTGCGGTGCCCAGCTCACGCTCGGACAGCTGGACGTACTGCAGAACGTCGCGGTCGATTCCCGCTTCGTCGAAGGCCTCCCAGAGTGCCTCGACCATGACGGCACCGGAACGGCGGGCCTGGCGGGCCGGCTTGATGATGACCGCGGATCCGGCGGCCAGCGCTGCGAGGACGGAACCGGCCGGGATGGCGACGGGGAAGTTCCAGGGCGGCGTGACCACGGTCAGCTTCGACGGGATGAACTTGGCCCCGTCCACGCTGTCCAGTTCCTTGGCCAGTTCGGCGTAGTAGTGGGCGAAGTCGATGGCCTCGGAGACCTCAGGATCACCCTGGTCGAGGGTCTTGCCGCACTCGGATGCCATGACTTCCAGCAGTTGCGCACGGTGTGCCTCAAGACGGACGCCCGCGCGGTGGAGGACCGCGGCGCGCTCGGCACCGGTCAGGGATCCCCAGGCGGTACCACGGGTGAGTGCTTTCTCGACGACGGCCTCGAGCTGATCGCTGGTGCTGAGCTCGTGGGTATCCGCTGTTGCCTCGCCAAGGGTGGAGGAAGGAACGCGGTCGAGGATTGCGCGGCCCCAGGCCCGGTTCGCGGGCAGATCGGGGTCGGTATCGGGGGTGTTGGTGAAGCCGGCAGTGGGTCCGCCGTAACCGGGTGCGCCTGTCTCGAGGTCCGCCTGAGCGGTTACCTCGGCAAGGGCGGTGTCGGCGTCAAAGCGGCTGCGGTCCTGAACCCGGTTCGGCCCGGGAACCGTGTCGGTGAGCGCGGCCAGCGAGGCGAGAAAGCGCTGCTTCTCGCGCTCGAAAAGCGCTTCGTTCTTGTCCAGTTCGAACACTGCTGACATGAAGTTTTCCTGGCTGGCACCCTCTTCGAGGCGGCGGATCAGATAGGCGATAGCGACGTCGAACTCGGCAGGGTGGACTACCGGAGTGTAGAGGAGGAGGGAACCGACGTCGCGCTTTACCGCTTCGGCCTGGCCGGTGGCCATGCCGAGAAGCATCTCGAACTCGATGCCCGAGGTGATGCCACGTGCCTTGCCCAGGAGGTGGGCGAGGGCGATGTCGAACAGGTTGTGACCGGCAACACCGATGCGGACGTTACCGATGCGCTCCGGGGTCAGCGAGTAATTGATGACCGCCTTATAGGAGGTGTCGGAGTCCTGCTTGGTGCCCCAGGTCGCCAGCGGCCAGCCGTGCAGGTCGGCGTCGACCTGTTCCATCGGTAGGTTGGCGCCCTTCACGACGCGGACCTTGATCGGTGCGCCGCCGTTTGCGGTCCGGGCTGCTGCCCATTCCTGGAGGCCCATCATGGCGCCGAGTGCATCCGGCAGATAGGTCTGGAGGACGATGCCGGCTTCGAGGTTGTGGAACTCAGGCTTCTCGAGCAGGCGGGTGAAGACGGCGACGGTCAGGTCGAGGTCCTTGTATTCCTCCATGTCCAGGTTGATGAACTTGCGGGGTGAGGATGACGCGGCGAGGCGGAACAGCGGTGAGAGCGTCTCCACGATGTGGGTGACGGCTTCGTCGAAAGCCCAGTGGTTGTGCGGGGCTACTGTGGAGGAAACCTTGATGGAGACGTAATCCACGTCCTCGCGGGCGAGGAGCTTGTGGGTGCCCTCGAGGCGGCGGGATGCCTCATTCTCGCCGAGGATCGCCTCGCCGAGGAGGTTCACGTTGAGGCGGATACCTTCGCGCCGGATCTTGGAGATCGACCGGCCGAGCTTGGCATCGGTGGCATCCACGATGAGGTGGCCCACCATCTCACGCAATACCTTGCGTGCAACAGGAATGACGACGCCGGGGATCACCGGCGCCAGGTTCCCGCCGACGGCGACTGCCGACTTCATGTACCAGGGCAGGAAGGACGGGACCTTGGGAGCCAGCGTCTTCAGGTTCCGGGCAGCAACGGACTTGTCCTCGGGACGGATGACGCCGTCGACGAAGCCCACCGTGAACTCGAGACCGTGCGGGTCCTTCAGCACCCCGGCCAGCTGAGCGGCGGCGGCGTCAACCGGGAATTTGGCTCCCTCAGCCAGCCAATGGCGAACCAACGCCACCACTTCCTCAGCGAGGTCACTGGGGCGGACAAGCTCGGTGCTGATGCCTGTTACAGCGGTCATACGGTACTCCTCGGGGGTGGTGTTTCGGCGCAGGGCCGGGCTGAGGGCATTGAGGTTCAGGGGTTGACCTCGCCGCTCAGGCTCGGTCCTTGGTGAAGCGCGTTCGGGAGCTGTCGTGCTGCGAAAGATCCCGGAGCAGTCCCCAGTCCGTCTGCCGACTTTGGCCGATTGTTCAGGGGCTTGACTTTCAGTATGGGGCTGAGGGAAGTTAAGGAAAAGTTACCTTTTCCGACGGGTAATCTTCATCAAAAGTGAACGGTCGTTGACGTGCTGGATATCCATAGGTTGCGGCTACTGCGGGAACTCAGCATCCGCGGAACCATCGCTGAAGTAGCAGCGGCTTTGCGGTATAGCCCGTCGTCAGTGTCCCAGCAGCTATCGCTGCTCGAGCGCGAGGCAAAAGTAGCGCTGTTCCGCAAGAGCGGGCGGCGTCTGCAGCTCACCGCGCACGCCATGGTGCTGGTGGAATATGCCGAGGAGTTGCTCGATGGTCTCGAGCGAGCGGAAGCAGCTCTGGCCGTCACGAGGCCCATAGTGTCCGGGACGGTCCGCCTGGCCGTCTTTCAGACCGCGGCGCTTGCCCTGATCCCCAACATGCTGCGCACCCTCCGCGAAAGGCATCCATTGGTTCAGGTGAAGATGGTGCAGCACGAACCGGAGACGGCTCTGCGAGAGACGTGGGCGCGCAATTTCGACCTGGTGGTTGCCGAACAGTATCCCGGACACGCCGCTCAGCACTACGAGACGCTGGACCGCGACCCATTGACCCGCGACGAAATTCAGCTTGCCGTCCCCACCGACCTTGCTGGGGCACCGGAAGACTTTCACCGGGTCGGTTCCCTGCAGGACGCCGGAGGGCTTCCGTGGGTGATGGAACCCCATGGCGCTGCCTCACGGCACTGGGCCGAGCAGCAATGCCGCCTCGCCGGGTTTGAACCGGACGTACGTTTTGAGAGCGCGGACCTGCAGACGCATGTGCGGCTGGTCGAGTCCGGCAATGCCGTGGCGTTGCTCCCGCAACTGGTCTGGGCGCAGCGGGAACAGCGCTCCCGCCTGGTGGAGCTGCCTGGCCGACCACGGCGCACGATCTTCACCGCGGCCCGTCGGTCGAGTGCGGGTGATCCGGCTATTGCAGCTATCCGCGAAGCTCTGACCGCCGAAGCGGCAGCGCTGGGCCTGGACGCGCCGGGGAAGTCCGGTACTTAGGGGTACCGGCCTAGAGCTCAGGAACGCAGTGGCCGGCTCCCAGCTTCGCAAGACCGGCGCGGTCGCCGTCGGCGAGTTGGAGCTGACCGGTGTTCTCGCCGTACATCAGCTGCGTCGGGTCGTCGACATGGTCGAGTCCGAGCACATGCGCAAGCTCGTGGATCACGATCGCTTTCACCTGCTCCCGCCCACCCGGGTACTGAAGCATCAGCGTCATGTCCGGTGCGTCGAGCATCGTCTGACCGGCGACGTAGACAAGCGGCTTCCCCGGCCGCTGCGCGATCTCGCTGCCTCCCAGGCCAGCTACGTCACCGGCAAGTTCGGGCACTTCTGCGGGACTCGTCCACGTGATGAGCACAGGCACCCAGCGCTCGCCGTACAGTTCGGGCTGATAGGGGTCGCGGTGGCCGGGGCTGGGCGCTTCACCGGTCGGACCATCGAAAACGAATGTCAGACCCGTCGCTGCAGCAACTTCGGCGACCGCTTCCTGGACGATTCCGTCTGTACCCGCAGGTGCGAAGTCAGGGCGGACCACATAGTGAACTGGACGGCACGGGTCATAGGCGACGAATTCCTGCCCCAGGTCTTCGTAGGGAAACAACGCGTACTGTGCGGACCCGGTCGATGGCGGGGGCGTCCCCAGTGGGGCATCTGCTGCCTCCACTCCGCGAGGGGGGACATTCGACCACGGCAGGTGGGGAGTCAGGTCTGGAAGGACCGCGCGTTCGAGGAACGAGGGCGAAAGATAAAGCGCAGCAACACAAGCGACCAGCGCAGCGGTGCGCAGACGGAGCTTGAAAGCGGATGAGCGCGGACGACGACGGCGCGTTACCCGGTCGCGGTTCCGTCGTCGTCCGTTGGTTTCAGCCGCGTAGGAGCGGAGCTGTTGGTTGAGCGCTTCTTCGAGCGCCCACTCCGGGACGCGTCCTGAAGGTGATTGGCGCAATCCTTCCTGCGCTGATTCCGACGACGACCGCTCTCGGTTCGGCGTTCGTCCCTTCGATGGCGTCGCATCGTCTCTCTGGAACCACTCGCGGTCCAGTACCCCCATGATGGTGTGCTTCTTTCCCGTCTGCCTCTATCCCTAGAAACAGCTTCCTGGACGAGCACCGCCAGATGCCCGCAATTGCGGCAATCCTGCCCGAAAGCTGAGTGCCGAGCTCAGCCTTCGTCGTCGTCTTCTCACCGGTGGTGGAATGACAAGCCGGTCTTCGGTGTTGGGCCGAACAGGACATCCACAACGAGAAGGAGCGGTCATGTCACGAGTTGCCATTATTGGAGGCCACGGAAAGGTGGCGCTGCACCTGTCCCGGATCCTTTCCGGTGCCGGTCATGAGGTGAGTTCGATCATCCGCAACCCGGATCATGCCGGCGACGTGGAAGAAACGGGCGGCAAGCCCGTCGTCGCGGATGTAACGCAGCTGTCGGTCGGCGAGCTGGCCGACGTCGTGCGTGGGCATGACGCAGTGGTGTGGTCGGCTGGGGCTGCCGGAAGCAGCCCGGAGGATACCTATGCGATCGATCGGGATGCGGCGATTCGTTCGATGGATGCGGCGAAGGAAGCCGGCGTTGACCGGTACGTGATGGTCTCTTACATCGGTGCGCGGAAGGATCACGGCGTGCCCGAGGATACCGGGTTCTTCCACTATGCAGAGGCGAAGGCAGCTGCGGACGAGTACCTGCGCGGAACGGATCTGGCGTGGACGATTCTCGGTCCGGGCGCGCTCACGACCGATCCGGGCAAGGGGTCGATCGAGGTTTCGAGCGAGCCGCAGCAGGATTCGGTTGCGCGTGAGGACGTGGCTCAGGTCGCTGCGGCCGTGCTGAGCAACCCCGGGACGGTGGGGAAGTTCATCCAGTTCAACACTGGCGAGACGCCGATTGCGGAGGCGCTCGAGGTGGTTTAGCGCCGTCGTCGTCGTTGCTCGTCCGCTGCCCTCGCACTGTTTCGGTGCGGGGGCAGCGGTGTTTCACGTGCCCGAGAGGACCGTCACCTTCTCCGAAAGGGCAAGGACCCCATTGACACGCCGGGGGATTGCTGTGAAATCGTCGCGCAGTTCCTTGGGCAGCGCTGCTGCGGGAGCGTTCTGCCAGGCCACTGGACGAAGGAAACGCCGCACAGCGGTTACGCCCACCGATGTGTGCTGTGAGTTGGTGGATGGCCACGAACCACCATGATGTTGAGCCCAGGTAACGCGAACGCCCGTCGGGTAGCCGTTGAAGACAATCCGCCCCGCGTTGTCCTGCAGGGTGGGAAGCAGCCGGGACAGCACATCGTCCTCGTCTTCTTCAAAGTGCAGGGTAGCTGTCAGCGACTTCGGGATGTGCGTGAACGCCTCAGCGACTTCATCGAGTGAGGTATAGCGGACTATAACGATGAGCGGGCCAAAGCACTCCTCGGCAAGGTCGGCACTCAAGATTGACGCTCGGGTCTCCAACAGAGCCGGAGCGACGCTGAAAGCACCGGAAGGTTCTTCCGCGGGTTCTTCATGCCTGCTCCTGGCGGCATCCTGCATGCCTGCGAGCGGGGTTGCCCCCGCGCGCACAAGCCCTTCTGAGATCTCGGCAAAAGAAGTCCGAATTCGGTCATTCAGAAGAACCTGTGAAGGGGCTTGCTGGGTGAGTTGCGTCAGGGAATCTACGAGCAGTTGTCCTTGGGGACCCTCCGGAACAAACGCAATGCCAGGTTTGGTGCAGAGCTGGCCGGCAGACCCGGTGAAGGAGGCGAACAAGTTGGATGCGATGTCTGCACCCCGAGTTTTCGCTGCACCTTCGCTCACAATCAGCGGATTGACGCTCGAGAGCTCCCCGAAGAACGGAATCGGGTCCGGCCTGGTGTTGATCGCGCGCTGCAGGGACTCCGCCGCGAAGAGCGAGCCGGTAAAGCTGGCCGCCTTGATTGCCGGATGCTTGACCAGAGCCAGCCCTGCTTCCTGACCGAAGACGGCACCAAAAGTCCCCTCGGGTGCATTGACTGCATGGGCAGCCTGCTGCAGCACGTCCAGCGAAAGCTGCGACGTCAAAAGATGAGAACCGTGGGCCTTGATTACGACGGACGAGCCAGCGGCGATGGCCGATGCGGTGTCACCGCCCAGGACCGAGAAAGCGAAAGGAAAATTGCTCGATCCAAAGACGGCAACCGGCCCGATGGATACCAACATGCGCCGGACATCCGACGCGTCTCCTAGAGGCGTCCGACCGGCGGAGTCGATCATCGCTTCGAGATAGCTGCCTTCCCGGACAGCTTCCGCGAAAAGCCTGAACTGAAAGACTGAGCGACTCACCTCGCTATTGAGGCGGGCGGTCCCGAGCCCTGTTTCAGAATCAGCAGTAGTGATGAGGCCCTCGCGCGCTTCCTCGACGTATGTGGCGATTGCTTCCAGTAGTTCCGCCCGGAAGGCGCGTCCTCGCCGCATGAGCTCGCGCCAAGCTATCTCGGCCTGCTCAGCGGCAGCCTCCACATCGGTCCGAGTCGATGGCTGGCGGTTGACTGTAGCGCTAACACCCGTGCGGGGATTGGTGGTCTTCAACATTCAATAGTCCTTGTCAGAGGAGGGAGGACGGCGACGTCGCGGCGTGGCTCAGGCGCTTTCACGAGCAACAACGGAAAATCCGAGATCAACTTTCCTTGTGAGCGAAGACTTGTTCATCATGCGTCCGAGAAGCAGTTGACCTGCGGTGGTCCCGATTTCACGGTTGGGCACAGCGACCGTAGTGAGCGTGGGCACCAGGTGCCGAGCGATCTCGAAATCACCGAAACCGGTGATGGCGATGTCATCGGGAACTCTGATGCCACGGCGCGCACATTCGAGGATGGCACCGGCCGCAAAGACGTCGCTGGCGAACATCAGGACATCTGTCTCGGGGTGTACTCGGAGCGTCACGTCCAGGAGTTGCCGACCCGATTCGAAGTCAACCTTCGAACCCCCCGAATCCACCACTCGTATCGGTTCGTCCGGATATAACCTTCGCACCGCGTCTTCAAAACTGGCTTTACGGGCAACGGCACGAAAGTCGCCGCTCTGGAATGAACCAGCGAAAGTAGGATGCCTGTAACCTCGCTGAGCAGTGAAGTCGACGATGGCCTGTAGGGCATCGCCGTTCGAGAATCCGACGAGGCTGTCAATGGGATTCTCGGTCAAGTCCCAGGCTTCGACGATGGGAACCTGTGATTCCCGAAGCAGATGAGCAGTCACGGGTGAATGGTCGGTGCCCACAATGAAAATGCCGTCTGGTCGGCGTCCTAGGAACGCCCTCACAAGTTCTTCCTCGTGGGACGGACGGTAGTCGGTGGAACCGATGAACAGCTGGTATCCCGCTGGGGCGAGGACTTCGTCGAGCCCGTGCAGCGCATCCGCGAACACCGACGCCGAGATGGCCGGGATGATCGCTGCGACCGTCATGCTGCGGTTCGACGCGAGATTGCTCGCTGCGAGGTTCGGCACATAACCAGTGGCCTCGATGGACTGCCGCACCCGTTCGAGGGTGAACTTCGAGACCAGCTCCGGAGAACGGATGGAACGGGAGACAGTCTGGGGCGATACGCCCGCATGAAGGGCAACATCCGACAGCGTCACCGTGTTGGTTGAGCGCCGCGTCTGCCGGTGGTTGCCGGCTTCGCTTGCCGACCCCTCGGCGTCGGCCCGATCTGCATCAGATTGAGCGTCTATGGCTGCCGACGTTCCTGTGTTGGTCACAGCAGGTTCCGGCTGGCGAGATTGCGCATCAGAGAGCCGATTCCGAACTCCCACGGCTCGCACCTCTCGCTCTCCTCGACGTAATTGACAAGCGTACCGAGTTCGCGGGAAGAGATCCTAACCACATCGCCCCGTTTATGGGTGAACCCGTGGTCCTTGGTATCCCGGTCGACAATGGGCGCGAACATTGTTCCCAGCATCAGCACCGCGCCGTCCGGGTACTGGTGTTGTGGGCCGATGAGCTGCCCCACGAGGTCCAGCGGGTCGCGGCTTATCTGCGCCATTTCCGACGTTCCATCAAGGTGGAAGCCGTCAGGACCATCAATCTCGAGGTTCACCTGCATCTGCCGGACGGAGTCCAGGTCGAATGAGTCATCGAAGAGCCGGATGAAGGGTCCCAGGGCACAGGATGCGTTGTTGTCCTTGGCCTTGGGCAGCAGGAGCGCGCTTCTGCCTTCCACGTCCCGGAGGTTCACATCGTTGGCCAGGGTGCTGCCCACGACGCGTCCCCGTGAATCGATAATGATTGCGACCTCGGGCTCGGGGTTGTTCCACAACGATGTGGAGAGGATTCCCACCTGGGCCGCCGTGCCGATGGCAGAGAGCGTTGGTCCTTTGGTGAAGATTTCGGCATCAGGGCCGATTCCCACTTCGAGGTACTGGCTCCAGAGCCCTTCCGCTACGAGATAGCTCTTGAGCCCCGCGGCCTCTGCAGAACCCGGACGCATCTCGTGGAGATCGGTGCCTATTTCCGCCAGAATCTTCTCGCGCATCCTGGCTGCGGCTTCGATGTCTCCACGTACGCGCTCCTCGATGACCCGCTCGATCATGGAGACTGCGAAGGTGACGCCTGCTGCCCGGAGCGTCTGCAGGTCAACCGGCGCGAGGAAACGCGGTCCCGAACCGGAACGGGCAACGGTGTTCTCGTAGATCTCATCAAGGCCACCGAGTCGTGCCCCCGCGGCAGCACGTGCAGCGGCAACTGGATCAGGGTGCTCGGAAAGCTCGCTGACAGTTGGGAAGGAAGCTGACAGATCGAAGACGCCGTCCTCAAGGAGGATGACAGGAGAGGGGCCCGCTACCGCCGGATCCCAGACCCGACCGACAAGTGTTCCCGCGTACCCGTCCTCGGGCAGCGTCCGGCTGGCTGCACCAAGGAATGATGTACCCGGCCGCTTCAGCGCATTGTTACTGCCGGTTGTTTTCTTAATGCTCATCATGTCTCCGTGTATCTGCTCTGGCATGGTGTTAGGTGCGGGGTGTCTGGGACTGGTTCACCGGCGTCGGAAATTTCCCTGCCGTTTCTCGGCGAAGGCAGCGCGGCCCTCGTTCGCATCCTCGGTCGCGAAAGTGATCGTTTGCAGATCCCGCTCATACGCGATTGCCTGGTCCTGCGGCAGGTTGTACGCGGCGCGCAGGTTCGCCTTGGCTGTTTCTACAGCGATCGGCGGACGTGATGCGATGATCGCGGCGATTTCGGCCGCTCGGGGGAGCAGGGCATCAGGGTCGACCACCTCGGAGACGAGGCCCCAGGCCAGCGCCTGCTGGGCGTCGATCGGTTCGCCCGTCATCAGCATGAGCGCGGCGTTACTCGATCCCACCGAATGTGCCAGGAACGTACTCATCCCGCCTCCTCCGATCCATCCGAGTTTGACCTCGGGGGCAGCGAAGGACGCCGCTGTTGAAGCAATCCGTATGTCGCAGGACATGGCTGTCTCCAGGCCTCCGCCAAACGCGTATCCATTGACCGCCGCAATGACAGGCTTGCGCAGGAGGCGAAGCGCATCACAGTAGTCCGCGCGATTCCGGAAATCCCAGGGCGTGGCGTACTTGTCCAACTGCCGGATGTCAGACCCGGCGCAGAAGGATCGTCCTCCGGCTCCGGTCAGGATGATAACGCGCACTTCATCGCTCTCATTGGCCCATTCGGCCACCGCGACCAGCGAGTCCGACATATCCTGCGTGACTGAATTGAGCTTCTGTGGGCGGTTCAGCGTGATGGTGGCGACGTAGTCCGAGCGATCGACAATGATCTCCTCGGTTTCCAGCTCGATGGGGGACAGCATGGTCAGACCCTTTCTGTGGTTACGGGCAGCGCGTTGACGAACCCGGCGCGCAGGCTGGCGAGGCCGCTTTCCGCACGCTCATGCCCGGCGACCACCGCCCGAATGATTGCTGAAGCGCTCGACTGGAAGGAGATGTAGCCCGGGAACCGGGGCCGTACCCAGGAGTCTTCGATCGTGGCGAGAGTGGAGCGGTAGAAACCATCAGATGCACGATTGACCTCATCGTCCACCCAAGCACCCCGGCTGGACGGCTGGCCGTCATGCTGGGGAATGAAACTGCGCTGAGTGCTGGCGCTCATCAGCCACTCGACATGTCTGATGAGTGCAGGGGTAACTTGGGTGCGCGCACTGATGGCGA
Organism: Arthrobacter sp. D2-10; assembly: GCF_054161285.1. Taxonomy (NCBI): domain Bacteria; kingdom Bacillati; phylum Actinomycetota; class Actinomycetes; order Micrococcales; family Micrococcaceae; genus Arthrobacter; species Arthrobacter sp. D2-10. The sequence continues at coordinate 761,282 of NZ_CP096431.1, forward strand.
GTCCGGTGCCTCCGATGGTCGATCCGTGGCGACCGCCAGCGACGGCGCTGGGGGCATCCGAGAAGCGCAGGGACGGAGACGAGTAATTGACGTAGCCGTACACGAGCGGACAGAACGCAATGTCGTCGGTGTCGGTCATGCGTTGGAGCAGGCTGATCGGGTTCTGGGTGAGTGAACCCTCTGGAGCGCGCGAGCTAATTGACCGCATGAGTTCCAGGACGGGGATGGCCGTGTCATCCGCTACCAGTTCAGTCATCGAGTCGCCCGCGTCAGCCCCGTAGGCGTCCCTCAGTGGTGCACCGTAGGCGGCGCAGATGGAGGCAAAGGTCAGAAACGCATGCGGTCCGGCAAGCGAGAGGGCTGTCGGAACCTTGGTCGAGATGTCCTCGACGTCGTTCCAGGTAACCGGAGCGTCCGGTACGCGGTCAGGTTTGCGCACTGCAACCTGGGTTGCAGCATCGAGCGGAAGCGCCCACTGGTGCCCGTTCAGGTAGTACGAGTCAAAGGTGGGTCCGACGGCCTGGCGGGACCACTGCTCGAGACGTTCCAGTCCGAACACCGTGTCCAGGGGAGTCAGGGATTGATGCTCGACTGCCTCACCCAAGTGCGGATGGTCAAGGACGATGAGGTCGTACCTCCTGGCCAGATCATCGACAGGGTGCGACTCGAAGCCTTCAAGGGAATGCGCTGACCACTCGAGGCGGAACCCGGTGTCGCGGCGCTGCTCTTCCCGCGCGGCGGCCAGGAGTGCATTTTTGCCGCGGGGGTGGTCCCACGTGATGCCTCGATAGGTGTTCACGCCGACCCTCGGCCCACGGTTGAAACGGGGGACTGGCCCGCGCTGACAGGTCCGTCCTCGGCTACAACACCGGCATCGATCAGTTCGGCCGCGCGGGTCTCTGCCATGCCCAGTTCAGTGAGGATCTCCAGCGTGTGTTCGCCGGCGACCGGAGCGCCCCGGTGAATCCGCGGAGGCGTCGCGGACAGCCGGTAGGGGAATCCTGGAGTTTTGACCAGACCCTCGGTGGGGTGCTCGTACTCGATGAAGGTGCCGTTGTGCGCGATCTGTTCATCATCAATCAGATCCTGGTAGTCGTAGACGGGGCCGGCCCAAATGCCCACGGCGCTGAGAAGCTCGAGCCACTCGGCGCTGGTGCGGGTAATGAGGCGCGCGGCCGTCTTTTCGAAGATTTCGTCGCGGCTGGTCCAACTGTCGGTCTCGGAGTCCATCCCCAGGAAAGAAGGCTCACCGATGACATCTCCCAGAAGGTGAAGGTCCGGCATGGCAAGCGCTATGAAACCGTCCGACGTCGAGAAGGTGCCGTAGGGTGCCCGGATGTAGACGTGAGCGTGGGGCTGTGCACCACGTGTCTGCGGAACCTTCCCCACCGTGAAGACCGACAGTTCCTGCATCTGCAAGGTGGTGATCGCATCGAGCATGTTGACCGAAACCAGTTGGCCTTCACCTGTGCGCTCACGGTGGAAGAGGGCGGCCAGTACCCCCTCGAAGGCAGTTGACGCCGTCACGGCGTCGACGAGGTACTGACCCGCCGCTGCTGGAGGTTCGCCGTGGCGGCCCGCGGAGAGCATTGCACCGCTCATCGCCTGGAGCAGCAGGTCCTGCCCGGGCCGGTTCCGGTAGGGGCCGTCCTCGCCGTAGCCGGAGATCGACACGTAGATGATGCCCGGATTGATTGCCTTGATCGTTTCGTAGTCCACACCCAGTCGGGCTGCAACGCCGGGCCGGTAGTTCTGGAGAAACACGTCGGACGTCTTGACGAGGTCGTAGATGATGTCCTTGCCCTCAAGCGATTTCAGATCCACCGCAATGGAACGCTTGTTCCGATTAAGCGACAGGAATGAAACGTTGATTCGGTTTCCTGTTGCTCCACCGGCCGCGGCATGGCGCTGCCATTCTCCGGTGGTTGGCTCGACTTTGATCACGTCAGCGCCGAGATCGCCCAGTCGCTGTGCGGCGAAGGGTCCTGCCATGGCGATTGAGCAGTCGAGCACACGGATACCCGAAAGCACTTCCGGCGCATCGTCGTCTATTGGGTTACTCATTGTGCTTCCTCTATTTCGGGGGGGCCAAGCATCCGTCGGTCAATCGGAGATCGACGGTGCGTCCCTGGGTGTGAAGTTATATTCAGTGCCGGCGGTGGACTACTCGGGTTGGTCGCCAACCGCTCGGATGGTGCTGCGCACTGAATCCACAGCGTTCTCACCCTCGAGGACGCGGATGGTGGTGCGGTAGTCACGGGATTCTCCGTGCTCGAGCCAGATCATCGAGCCGTCATCGCGGGCCGCTGCGTCGCCACTCACATGATGCGTGGAGGGCTCCAAACCGATGGCGTATTGACCGCTGCGCAGGTTCTGCCACTCGAAGAAGTGCGGCATCCCTGCTGCTTCCCAGGACACCTCGACGCCAAAACCGCTGTCAGCCGCGAGCAGTGCAACACGATGACGGCCCGTGTCATCGGCAATGAGTTCGTGCTCGAATACCTGCTCAACGAAGCCTTTCTGGGGCTGGGGGAGTTTCCGGTAGGAGACCGCCTGGGACGAAACGGAATCGGAGGCCCACAGAGTCGAGTCGATAGCGGCCACAAATTCGGTGCCCTCGTCGACCAACGGCCAGCCGAAGTTCAGGTGGTAGAGGAACATGTGCGGTGTTCGCTCGAATCCGAGATTGTCCACGACATCGTGCAGCCGGATCTCGCGGCCGTCGAAGTCCACTTCGATACTGCGGGTCAGGCGCAGGTGTTCGCCGAAGGAGGTGGCTTGAACTACCTCGCCTACTACCCGAAGGACGGAGGCCCCGTCGTCCGAGATGACCTCACGCGCTTCCAGCAGGCGGGCCGGTATTGCTGTCAGGCGGCCGTGCAGGCCGTGTGAGACCTTCTGTTTGGGCGGGTAGGCGTAGCCCGTGGCATCGACTTCACCGCCGAACAGTGTGTGGTCCAACCCGCCGCTCACGAGCAGCCCGTCGAGTGCGCGGAGCCAGGAGAGACCGCCCTCGTCATTGTGTTCATGCAGGCCGGGGTGCCGGAAGCCGTTTCCTGAGCGCCAACCCAGCGGCACGCCGCGATACCGTGCCGAGCCCAGGTCGAAAGCGCGGTCAACGAGTACTTCGATCTCGAGGCCCGCGGCGGTGCGAAGGTCGATCGCCCGTACTCCTCGCTCCACGCCGTTGTCCAGCACGACCTGGCGAATTCCAGCCACTGCTGACAGATCCCCGGTGCGCTCTGCGAGCTCTACCCTCGATACTTCTCTGCCAAAAATGTTCATGCGGGCATCCTCATTCCATGATCCATCCGCCGTCGACGTTGATTGTCTGCCCGGTGACGAACGATGCGTCCGGTCCGAGCAGGAAGGAGATGACCGCGGCGAGTTCTGCGTCCCGGCCACGGCGTTTCAGCGACTGGTGCGCCAGGACGTGCGCGGAATACTCGCCGGCGTCGCCCTGGATTTCCTCTGCCTTCGTGGGGAAGGCCCCAGGCGAGACCGCGTTCACCCGGACACCAAATTCGCCCAGCTCGCGGGCAAGCGCTCGGGTCAGCGAAACGGCCGCGCCTTTGGTCGATACGTAGCTTGCGAGGTTGGACCAGCCGCCATGCCAAGTGATCGACCCGACGTTGACAATCGCACCGGATCGCCGTTCGACCATCCCGCGCGCCGCGACCTGGGCGGCGTAGAAGTACGCTCGCTGGTTGACTGTCACAACGTCGTCGTATTCGGACAGCGGAATGTCGAGAAACGGCGTGCTGGGATAAATCGCAGCGTTGTTCACAAGTGCTTCGACCGGGCCGAACGTCTCGTTCGTGGTGGTGAGGGCGGTTTCGATGGCATCGGAATCCCGCAGGTCGACCTCGAGTATGCGAACCGGCACCGACGCTGCTTCGAGCTGAAGGGCTGTTTCTTCAAGCTCGACGCTCTTGCGTCCCAATACGCCGACAGCAAAGCCGTCCGCTCCGAGACGAAGGGCTGTGGCGCGGCCCAACGCGCCTCCCGCCCCCGTAACCACCGCAACCCGTTCGTGCAGCACGCCGTCTCCCGCCATCCTCAGATTCCGTACTTCTTGAGGGTTTCGACGATGAACTGCTTGGCGCGCGGAACGTCGGACTCATCAAGGTGCTCGATGATGAGCGGAACGTTGGGGTTGCGCTCGGCGAGCCGCTGTAGGTAGAGGTCGTAGTTGAGCGACCCCAGGCCCGCAGCGGGCAGTTCGATCTCGCCCACACCGCGGAAGGTGTGGGAGGCAAGGGCGTTCTCGTCACCGATGTCCGCGTGCTTCTCGCTCTTGTCCTCACCGGCCCGCTTGACGTCTTTCGCGTGGGCGATTCTTACCCGGTCGCCCAGGGTGTCGAACACCTCGTTCAGGACCGCATCCATGCTGTCGATATTGGTGCCGTCGAAGTAGTTCGTCGGGTCCATCAAAAGTTCCAGGCCGGGAGTCCGAATATCGTTGAATACGCGGACAGTCTCACGGACTGAACCGATCACGTTGTTGACGTAGGTCTCCAGCAGGAACGTGGCTCCGTGATCGTAGGCGGTCTGGGCAAGATCCGCGAGGACGTCCCGTACCTGCTCGTATCCGTCCTCCGACCGGTTGTGGGGGTGGTGGTCCCACTCACTGTCAGGATTGAACGTGCCCGATTCGCTGATGACGTATGGGGTGCCGAACGAACGGGCGTTGCGGAGAATCTCCTTCAGGTACTCGACGTTCGCTTTCCGGTGCTCCGGATCTGGATGAACGATGTTTGTGTAACCGGAGATGGCACAGATGGGCAGGTCGTTATCGCGGAAAGTGTCACTGACGCGCTTCGCCTTTTCCTTCGTGATCTGGCCGGCTGAGAGGTCCAGGTCCTTGAAGTGCAGGTCCAGCTGCACTGTATTGAAGCCGAGATCGCGGATGGTCTTCGCGGTCGTCTCGAGCTCGTAGGGGAAGTACCCCGTGAAGATACCTACTTGAATCATGGCGCCATTGCTCCTTTGAGTGTGGGAATTGAAATAGAAACGGAAGTGCTCTGGTGGGTTTGCTGTGTGATCAGAGGTTGAACTCGTTGAGGAAGACCGGCCGATGTTCGGCGATGGACCGGTAGCCGGCCTCGATCAGGGCCATGGTCTTGACGTTGTCCGCGACGGAGAGCTCGGGGTGGGTGCCGGTTTCGACGGCGTACTGCACCTGTTCCATTACGCCGATAAAGGCGTGCGGGAACCAGTGGGTTTCCCATTCGGGGGTGACCCATTCACCACCGGTGGTCAACGCGGACGCGTAGGTAAGGGTTGACGGTTCGCCCGTGGGCCAGCCGATCGTTCCCTGTGCAACCCCACGTGTTCCCTCGACCCGCCACTTGATGTAGATATCGGAGTCGAAACCCTCCTCACGGGGTCCGCTCCACACATCCTCCATGGATACGGCCAGGAGATTGTTGGGGAATCGAAGGGTGGACACCACGATGCCGTCTTCGTGCTCGAAGCTGGTCCGCGGATCCTCACGCGCAACCGTCATTATTTCGGTGGGTTCACCGAAGAGGAACCGTAGCGCATCCAGGTGATGGACGCTCATGTTGGCGAGCGTGAGGCGGTCGTAGTTCTCAAGGAACCCCTGCCAATGCGGAATCGCGCGCATTTCAATGGTGGCAAGGACGGGCTCACCGAGCTCTCCCCGCTCAAGAAGCTGGTGGAGGACTCGAATGGACTGGTCGTACCGCATGTTCTGGTTGACCGAAAGGATCTTTCCGGCCGCCGCTGCCTCGTCACGCAGCGCTACTGCCTCATCGAGGTCCAGCGCCAAGGGCTTCTGCGCGAGTACTGCCTTGATATGTGGCGCTGCGAGCGCCCGCCGGATGAGAGCCGGCTGCTGATCCGGCGGGTAGGCGATGTCGAGGATTTCGACCGCGGCATCGTCGATGAGGTCCTCGGGCGTCGAATGAACGGTCGGGATGTCGTAACGAGCAGCGACCTCCCGCGCCTTTGCCTCGGTACGTGAGGCGATGGCTACTACCGGGAACGCTGCCTGGCGGTACGCCTCCAGGTGAACGTCCGACATGATCATGCCGGCTCCGATGCAGCCGACGTTGGAACCGCGGCTGCGGATTTCGACGTTCGGAGACAGCTGGGACTGCTCTGCCGCCATGGTTGTGCTGCTCACTAGTACTCCATTCGCGTCGTTGCGACGACCTGTTTCAGGACTGGGTGGATCGGTGAAGCTCGTTTTCACACCATATCAAGAATTAGTGATAGCGCTACTGGTAGCGCTAACAATATTAAGCTAGTGTCGCTGAGTACATCCCGTCAACGCCCGTTCCGTCCTGAGGGTAAGCAGCATTCAATGCAGGTTGACGCAGATGGAAACCCAGACTTCAAAGGAGAAATCATGGCTAGAACACAGCTCGGCACCTCCCTCAGTAAGGCAGCGGGCCTCACCGCAGCCGCCTCGGCCATCATCCTCGTTGCAGGCTGCACCAGCGCACCGGCGAACTCGAGTGGTGCTCCTGACACCGGCGGAGATGAAAAGTTCGTCATTGGATTCGAACAGCCCCTCGGTGGGCAGGCCTGGCGCGAGATGGGTCTTGCATCACTGCAGGCCCTCGCCAACTCACCCGAATACAAGGACAAGGTCGAACTCAAGATCGTTCGGACCAACGACAACGATGCTGCGCAGCAGAACGCTGCAATGCAGAACCTTATCGCCGACGGAGTTGATCTGATTCTCTTCGATCCTGCATCGTCGAGCGGTGCGGATGCGGCCATCACGCAGGCATCAGCACAGGGCATTCCAGTAATCGCCAACGGTGGCCCCTACGAAAGCGACGACGTCTACGTTGTGTCCACCGACTGGGCGACCGCCGGAACCATCGGCGCTGAATGGCTGCTGGAAAACCTCGGCGACAACAAGAAGATTGCAGTGCTTGAGGGACTCGCGGGAGTACCGCTGAATGAAGGGTCGATGCCCGGAGTCGTCGAGACCCTTGAGAAGGGCGGTGCAACCATCGCCGCACAGGACACCAACGGCTGGAACGAGGCGACGGCGCAGGAGTCGATGTCGAAGATCCTGCGGTCCAATCCGGATATCGGCGGGGTCTACTCCTTCCTGACCGGTGGGCAGGGCGTGCCTGAAGCCTTCGCGTCAGCCGGCATGCCATTTGTTCCGGTTGTGGGAGGCTCGGGCTATAACGGCGAAGCTTGTGCCCTGGTGGAGCACGACGGCGAGGGCCTGACCGGGAACATGGTCTTTGGCCAACCATCCATCTACGCGAAGGGTCTTGAGCAGGCGGTGAAGCTCCTTGAAGGCGAGGAGATCGAGAAGCAGCAATTCTTCCCGCCGCTGGAGATCACCAACGAGAACGCCGCGGACTACTGCCTGGATGACAAGCCGAGCAACTTCCAGCTTGGTTACGACTTCCCGGGCCTGGAACTCAAGCTCGAGGACGTCATGCAGTACTACTCCGGATCCTAGGAGATCGCAGTGACTGACGCACAACTTGGCACTGCCGGCCCTGCGCAGATCCCCTTCCAGCCGGAGGGAGAGCGCCCAGCACGGCCGGAGGCCCTCCTCGTGGCTACAAACCTCGTCAAGAGCTACGGCCCTGTTCATGCTGTGCAGGGCGTGAGCTTTCAGTGCAACAAGGGCGAGGTACTCGCCCTTGTCGGTGAAAATGGGGCAGGGAAGAGTACCGTGGCGAAGATGCTTGCCGGTGCCGTCGCGCCAACGTCCGGCAGCATTGCTGTCAATGGTGAGCCGCTGATCTCCGGCAGCGTCAAAAAGTCGCGTCAGTCCGGCGTGCGGTGTGCCTTTCAGGAACTTGCCCTGGTGGCGGACTGGACTGTAGCGGAGAACCTCAGCCTGCCCGACGGTGCGCCGCATCACCGGTTCTCCCAGAAGAAGTCGGTGGCAGCTGCCGCAGAACTTCTTGGAACGCTGGACCTGCCACATATCGATCCCCGGGCGACGGTGGGTTCTTTGTCGCTAGCTGACCGGCAGTTGGTGGAGATAGCACGTGCGCTGGCCGGCGGGCCGGAACTGCTCATCCTCGACGAGGCCTCGTCTGCGCTCACTCCACCGGGGGTTGCTTGGCTTTTTCAGCGCATCCGCGAGCTTACGGCCGAGGGCGGTAGCGTCATCTACGTCTCGCACCGGTTGGGCGAGATCGCCGAGATCGCCGATCGCGGAGCGGTGCTTCGTGACGGGAAGGTCGCGGGGGAGTTTGTCCGTGGCGGATGGACGGATGACGAGCTAGTTTCGCTTATGGCGGGGCGGGAAGCCGCACGATTCTTCCCGGATCCGCCACCTCGAATCACCGACGACGTCGCCCTCTCCGTCTCTAATCTCAAATCGGATGGGGTACACGGCATTGGCCTTTCCATCGGGGCCGGGGAGATCCTGGGAGTCGGCGGACTGCAGGGCCACGGTCAGGCTGAATTGCTTCGGGCCCTGTTCGGGGCGGCTCCGGCCACCGCTGATTCCTGGACGATTGCTGGCCGCACAATCTCGGGCACTACGCCCGTGCGCTCGGTCCGATATGGGGTTGGCTACGTGCCCGAGGATCGAAAGAAGGAGGGCCTCGCGCTCGAGATGAGCGTGGGGGAAAACCTCCTCGTTCCCTGGTTCAAGGCCTATCAGCTTGGCGGGCGGCCACTCCTCTCCCGCGAGCGAGGGTGGATAAGCGGCATCCTCGACGCACTGTCGGTGCGGACACGCGGGCCCAAAGAGGCCGCTGGTTCCCTCTCGGGCGGGAACCAGCAGAAACTGGTCTTCGGCCGCTGGATGGACCGCTCGCGCACGGTCATCCTCCTGCACGATCCGACCCGCGGCATAGACGTACGTGCAAAGCAGGAATTGTATGCGGCCATCGTCGATCTGGCGAAGCAGGGCGTGGGTGTCCTGTGGTTTTCAACTGAAGTGGAGGAACTCGTGCACGTATGCCATCGGGTCGTTGTGCTTTACCAGGGCGCGGTTATTGACGAGCTGGAGGGCGAACGACTCACGGGCGATGCCGTGGTTGGCGCCGCCATGGGACTGAGGGCAGCCGCATGAGCGTCCTTGCATCCTCTTCGGCTTCCGCGCCGGCCCCGACGCGCCTGCGTTCCGGGGTTGGCATGGTCCGGTTGCGTCGAGAAGGAGCGATCGCGCCGGTATCGGCCTTCATCGTGTTTCTTCTCGTCTACGTAATCATCAACCCCGAGCTGCTCACCCGGTTCCAACTGCAAACCGCAGCGAATCTCGTTGTGCCTCTGGCTCTGGTAGCCCTGGGGCAGCTCATCGTAGTACTGGTCGGCGGGATCGACATCTCCATCGGCGCAATCATGAGCCTGTGCAACGTTGTGTTCGCAACCCAGCTCGAGGCGGTCCCACCACCTGTCGCAATCCTCCTGTCGCTCGGCGTCGGGCTCGGCTGCGGCCTTTTCAACGGACTTCTGGTTGCCTACGGAGGGCTGCCCGCCATAGCCGTAACTCTGGCGAGTGCGTTCATCTTCGGGTCCCTGGCAAGTGAGGTGCTGGACCGGCCGGGCGGCGGACTGACCAAGGAAATCTACCTGGCTACAAGCGGGGAACTCGTCCCGTTCCTTCCCGTCTCCCTGGTCTACCTCGCGATCGTTGCAGTCCTTCTGTGGCTGCTGCTGCAACGAACTGCACTGGGCAGGCATATCTACGGGGTCGGCTCCAACATGGAGAGCGTGAGGGCGGCCGGCCTCAACGCGCGGCTCACCAAACTGATCGCTTTCGGGCTAGCCGGAATGGTGACATCCGTCGGTGCAATGATGCTGGCTGCTTCCACAGTTACCGGTGACCCCCGAAGCGGAGATGCCTACCTCCTCAGCTCGATCGCCGCAGTTGCTTTGGCGGGTGCAGCGTTCACCGGGGGAAGGGGCAGCATCATCGGTACAGTGCTTGCTGCATGCACCCTCGGGCTGATCGGTAACCTGCTCTTCTTCGCCGGAATCAATTCCTACTGGCAATACGTCATCAGTGCGCTCATCATCTTCACGGTTGTCGGGCTGCCTGTCATCTGGAGCAAGATCGCTTTCGCTGTGAAGGGAGCACGAGCATGACCGTGAGCGCCGCGCCACCCAACAACCCATCGGTCGAGACGCCGCAGGGAAAGCTTCGGGGACGGGCATCAATCAAGCAGGCTGCCTCTCTCGTTCCCCGCAGCGTATGGCCGCTCCTCGCCTTCCTGGTGCTATTCGCTGTCGGCGGTGTCATCAGGCCGAATCTCATCACTGTCGAGTCACTCATCGGAACGGCTACGTTCGCGATCATCCTTGCGATCGCATCATTCGGTCAGACAATCGCTGTCATTCAGGCCGGCATCGACCTGTCGGTGCCCAATACCATCGGGTTCTCCGCGCTGTCCTTCCTGGGGCTGGTGGGACCGTTGGGCCCTGCTGGTGCCTTCGTGGGGGCACTCGCGACAGGCGCCGTCATTGGATTCTTCAACGGGATCGTCGTGTCGAAGCTTGGACTGACTCCGATCGTCACCACCATTGCGATGAACGGATTGCTCTTCGGAGTCATACTGCTGGTATTCAACTTCTCGGAACTGACGGCAATCCCCGAATTCATCGTTGCGATCACCTCGGCAAAGGTTTCATTTCTGGGGCTCGAAATGGCGGCGGTGCTTCCGTTGGGGGTCGCGCTGATGGTTGTGCTGCAACTGCTGCTCAGCTTCACAGGGTGGGGTCGGTCGCTCTTCGTCGTCGGCTCCGCGGCAGAAGCTGCGCGGCTTGGAGGACTTCCGGTGGACCGCATCCGGGTTGGTGGCTATGTACTCAGTGGAGTCCTCGCTGCTTTCGCAGGCATCGTGATCGTCGGTTATTACCAGCAGGCGTCGGCAACCATGGGCGCCGGGTATCTGTTGTCGTCAGTCGCGGCGGTGGTGGTTGGCGGCGCCTCGATCTTCGGCGGACGCGGATCAGTGGTCGGTACAGTGGGCGGCGCACTGGTACTGGCCCAGGTGTCCACGCTGGTCACCGTGCTGAACCTAGGCGCGAACATTCAGCAGCTCATCTACGGGGTCATCATCCTCGTAGTCATCTCGCTGTACGGGCGCCAGGGGAGGGGTTAGCGCAGTGTTGGTTCCTGTTCAGCTGTTGATCCTGCGCTGAGCGTCGTGAGGGCGAGAACCGCGGCGAGAGCGAGAACACCAGCGGCGACGGTGAGTGAGGCGCTGTACCCGACAACTAGAGCCTCACCTGTGCCCATGGAATCGAGGTGCGCCGTCGCAGTGACCGTGGCGGAGACGCCGGCAAGTACCGCCAGACCAAGGGCGACGCCAATCTGCTGAGCAGAATTGAGCAGCGCGGACGCGATTCCGGCCTTGTCGGGATCGACCCGGTAGACAGCAGCCTGGGTCAGGGCGATGACGCCGAGCCCGAACCCCAGGGCGAGGATGAACATCGCGGGAGCCAGGTGCAGCCAGTAGTTGGCTTTAACGGTTATCACGGAGAACCAGAGTGCCGCTGAGGCACTGAGCAGGGCACCAACACCCGCAATGATCCGGGGCGCGAACCGAAGCAGAAGCTTCGGAGCCGCACCGGCACCGAGCACCAGACCCCCGGCGAATGGCAGCCATGCCGCGCCGGTCTGAAGGGGTCCGAAGCCCAGGACGTTCTGGAAGTAGAGAGTGACGACGAAGAACGTTCCCATGGGGCCGATTGCCAACAAAAGCATGCTCGCATACGCCCCCGAGCGGTTCCGGTCGCGGAACAGGCTCAATGGCACCAACGGACTCCTGCTCCGAGACTGGTTGAAGATGAACACCGCAATCAGCACGGCAGCTGCGCCGATGAGCAGGAAGGCTGTGGGGTCCCCCAATCCCTCCTCACCTAATCGGGTGATGGCGTAAACGAGGGCAACCATCCCGCCAGTGCCGAGCAGTGCTCCAGTGGCGCCGAGCCGGCCGCCATGGCTATCAGCGCTGACGAGAGTCCGGCTGCCGAGCAGGACGAGGAGACCGATCGGAACATTAATGAAGAACACCCATCGCCAGCCAAGGGTTCCCGTGAGTAACCCGCCAAGAAGCAGGCCGATGACAATGCCGAGTCCCGACATGGCTCCGTAGAGGGCCAACGCAGTATCGCGGGTCTTCCGGTCAGGGAAAGTAGTTGTGATCAGCGCCAGCGCGTTGGGCGCCGCCAAAGCCGCGCCAATACCCTGAACCGCGCGGGCGGCAATTAGCATCATGGCGTCCTGTCCGAGTCCACCGGCGAAGGATGCAGCGACGAAGACGCCGATACCCACCTGCAGCGTGCGGCGGCGCCCCCACACATCACCCATGCGCCCTCCGAGCAGGAGTAGCGCGCCGAACGCGAGGATGTAGGCGTTGACGACCCAGGGGAGATTGACGGAGTCGATCCCAAGTTCGTCCTGAATGCTCGGCAACGCGATGTTCACGATCGAGTCATCAAGCACCAACATCAGCTGGGCAGTAGCGATCACCAGCAGTGGGATCAGTGCGGTGCGCTGGCTTGTCATTACGGTCACGGGGAATCCTTTACGAAGCGGTAGAAATACCCCCTAGGGGTATCCCACTCCGAAACCTTACCCCCCGGGGGTATGGCAATTCAACGAGGCGGCAAGTGAAACGAAGCACACGGGCTTCCCGGCCTCACTATGAGCACAGACCGATGAACGCTCCGAGTTCCTCGAGGTGCTCCGGGCGGGCCGGCATATGTTGTGTCAGCCCGGGGGAGCGCACAAGGATTGCACGCCACTGACCGCGCGAGATTGCGACGTTGATTCTGTTGCGGTTGAGCAGGAAGTGAATTCCGCGCGGCGCTTCGGATGCAGCGGAGCAAGCCATCGACACGATGACCACAGGAGCCTCCTGGCCCTGGAACTTGTCCACCGTCCCGACTCGTGTGCCCTGCAAACCGGCATCTTTGAGTTTCCGCCGAATCATCTGAACCTGCGCGTTGTACGCGGCGACCACCAACACGTCAGCGTCGGTGAGAGGCCGAGGCTCGTGGACGGCATCGTCCCAGCGCAACCCAATGTGCTTCTGGACTTGCCGAACCACCTCCTCGGCCTCCTCGGAGGAAGCACTCGCGTTCCCTCGATGCTCAATCAGGACGCATTCGACACCGGCCGCGACTCCGTCCAGCACCCGCTTGGTCGCGATAACGGCGCTCTCAAGTTTGTCGTCGTACGAAAGTCGGGAGACCGCCCGGCACAGGTCAGGGTGCATTCGCCAACTGTCGGCAAGGAAGTAGCCGAGTTCGGGGTTCAGCGTCGCGCTTCCCTGCGAGAGCCAGCCGAGCGCTGATTCGTCGACCGGTTCCGGATGGTTCGCCTGGGTCACCTGGGGCAACTGCTGCGGGTCTCCCAGAAGCAGCAGCCGCTTGGTTGCCCGCGACACCGCCAACGTATTCGCGAGGGAGAACTGGCCCGCCTCGTCGATCACCAGCAAGTCGAGTGAACCCGGAGGCACCTTGCTCCCGGTCATCGTCCACGCTGTGCCGCCGACAAGTGCCCCGTCCGATCCATCAAGGAGCGTGGCGACGTCATCGTCAGTCTTATAGGTCCACGGCGCATCGGGGTTGCTGGTCTTTTTCGCGACCCGATGTGCCGGTACACCTGCTGTGAGGGCGGCCTCGAGCATGTGCTCGACGACGGCGTGAGACTGAGCCACAACGCCGACCTTCCAACCCCGTGACACGAGCGCACAGATCACATGGGACCCGACGTACGTCTTTCCGGTGCCGGGTGGACCCTGGACGGCGAGGTAGGAGCGGTCAAGCGCTTCGACGGCCGCAGTAATAGCGGTGGCGTACTCGTGGTCAACCACCTCGGGAAGGCTCGCTACGCCCGTCAGCGTGGGATGCGCCTTTCGGAGAATCTCTAGGCCCGGCGTCCGGGGCAGCTCGGGAAGATCGGCACCCACCTCCCTCGCCAGTTCGGCCAGCGCCGCTCGAATCGACTTGGTGGAGATCGGCTGGTCCGGGGTCAAGGCCATCGGCGTCTGCGCGTAGTGCTCGCCGCCACGCTTGAGCTTCTCGCGAATGACCAGGTGCTCGCCGTCCCGGTCAGCATAGGAATCGACGATTTCGGTGCCGAACCAGCCCTCGCGTCCGTCGACCTTGCCGTCGAACGGCTCCAGACCCTCGGGAAGCGGCTCACCGTACATGCGGAACCATTTGCTTCCCGGTTTGAACTCCGAGCCTTCCGACGAGATGCCGCACAGGTCCACCACACGCACCGGGTTGCTGCGGGAATTGGGCTTTTCCCAGTCCTGCACAACCGTGGCGTGCCGAACGATGAACACGTCCCGTGTGTCCGACCAGTCGTCGACGGGGGAGCCCAGCCGATCAAAGTGCTCCCACCAGAACTGCTTGTCCTCCCGGCGGTGATAACCGACTGCGGCGGCCACCATGGCGATCGCCTGTTCATCCTTCGTCAGGACACGGCTCGTGGGCAGTGAAGCCACGTAATCGAGCAGTACCTGCTCCTCGGGCGACGGTGGGTCCGACGTGTCGACCTTCGGCTCCTGAGGCTGCGCCAACGCAATGCCGCGCTCACCGGCCAGGCCCAGCAGCCAATTCCGCAGCTCAAGGGTGGACAGGCAGTCGTACCGGTTGTAGTCGCTGATTCCCGTGAGGATGTCGGCAGCGCGCTCGCTATCCCCGGAATCGCGCGCCTCGCAGTACTGTGCGTAGGCCACCACAGAGGCACCGGCGTCGGTCACGTCCCCTGAGCGCAGGTTACTGCCCATGTAGAGCGGCTCGAGTTTTTTGATGCTGTAGGAGCGGTCCGAGATGCGCAGGCTGGCGCGCACGGTCTCGTAGAGGTCGACCAGCACTCCATCCCGCAGCAGCGTATCTACCGCTTCCTCGCCGATGAGGTGTATCAATGACAGGTTACGCAGCGCCGTCTTCTCGTACGCGGCGTAGTGGTAGATGTGCATGTTGGGATAACGACGACGGCGCTCGGCCACGTAATCGAGGAAGCTCGCGAAGGCCTGACGTTCCTGGGCGCGGTCATGCGCCCAGAAAGGCACGAAGGGAGGCTCAGCGCCGGAAGCCGGAGGATTCTCCACCACTCCAAAGAGGTACTCGAGGCCCCAGCGGCCGCTCTGCGGGTCCTGCCACAGCGGGTCGCCCTCGAAATCGAAGAAGATGTCCCCCTTATCAGGCTCCGGGAGGTTGCCGAGAGTGTTCTCGGCCAGCACCCGGTAGCTCAGCGTCTGCCGCTCGCCGTACTTGTCCGGGTAATCGACACTGCCGTCGGTGTCCGCCACACCGAGCTGCATACGGGCCTGGTCACGCAGCGCGAGCAGGCTCTCGTTGTCCTCGGCGACGTCCATCGCCGCAAGATCGTCGATGGTGTAGATGCCGTCCTTATGGAGTTTCGCACGCCGAGCGGTGCTCATCCGCCCAACCAGCAGGAGATCCCGGGTTGCCGCCACCATCAGCTGGCAATACTCACAGCGCCCGCAGGCCGTGTGGGTTTCGTCGCCCCACAACACCGGCTCCGGCTTGCTGCGGTGGTTCTCGACGAGGTCGAGGAAGCGATCCCGGCGCTCGCGGTACACCGGCAACAGGTCAGCCAGCCGGTGATTACTGTGTTGATTGTTGCCGAGCACCAGGGTTACCAGGGGTGCGGGCTCAATTCCCGCCTTCAGCAGCTGATCTCCATACGCAGCGAGTTGCAGCAGCGCACCAACTTTCGCGTGCCGGGCGAGCTTGGTGTCCCAGACCGCATACGCGCCATCAACCTTGACGAGGAAATCCGAACGACCGTGAAACTGGCCGTCGAAGAAGGCTGCCTGAAAGACGACGTCGGCGCCGCTTCTCAACGCTTCGATGGATTCCGCGTGCTTCGCGAGCAAGAGCGGACGCTCCATGCCGGCGGCGGGAACGACGTCGTAGACGCCCGTTTTCCGCTCAGGATCCCACTCGCCGTATTCCGCAACGAACCCGTCAAGGATTCTCCGCTCATGGACGTCGCCGAGTTGGGCGGTGCGCTCAAGCATCTCATCGGCGTCAAACGCCGGCTTCTCCGCGCGGCCCAGCTTCTCATCGAGCACGCGCAGCGTGCGGTATTCGCAGACCGACGCGTTGACCAGGTCAGTGGCTGAGAAGACGAGATCGGGTTGAGTATTCGCAACTGGCGGATCGAGCAGGAACATGAGGTCTCCGTGACTGTGGTTTCATTCCATCGAATCACGTGCCACTGACAATCGGGGAAGCAGATTCGTGCGGCGGTTCAGGAGTTGCTGTAGCGACTACCCGACGGACTTCGGTGCTGCATCGTGCCCCTTGCCGTCGCCCTCGCCGTCGTCGTCATTTCCGTTCCGGTAGTCCGCCAGGACCAGGATGGGCAGGTGATCCGACGCCCCGCGCGGGAGGGTCTCGACCTTCTGGATATCAAGACCGCGCGAGGTCGCGAAGTCGAAGTGCCCGCGGAAGAACATGCCGCGGGTGTAGGTCCGCTTGTCGCTGAGCGACAGGTCATAGCCGGACTCGTTCATGCGGGCGGTGAGGTTCCGGGTGAAGAACGGATAGTTGAAGTCGCCGACCATCAACGTAGCGATGCTCTTGCCCATGCCCAGCAATTCGATGTGTGCTGCGTTGATCTGGTGCCGGCGCAACGAATTCGACGCGGTCAGGGGAGCGGCATGGAACGATCCTGCCACCAGGGTGTGGTCGGTTTCCAGGTCAAGCAGCTTCACCCCGATGAGGCGCTCGTGTGCGGGGGTGAGCACCCGGTCGTGCAACGACTTCTTCAGGGAGAATGCATCCGCCCGGACCATGTCGAAACGACTTCGCCGGTAATAGAGCGCCAGCCCCAGGCGGTTTTCCTTGGTGGCGGTTGCCAACTGGAGGCCGCCAACGACGTCGGGCAGGTCCGATGCGTCGCACTCCTGCAGGCATAGCAGATCCACCTCGTAGTCCTGAGCTAGGGCTTCGAGTTCTCCACGCGCTTTATGCTCTCGGAGGTTGTAGCTGATTGCGCGTATCAGGACGCACTCCTTCGGTGGGGGACGGCAGAAGCAGGTTCAGTCTAAACACTCTCAGGCGCCATCGAAGATGATGACCTGCCGAATCGCTTTGCCGTCGGCCAGCTGATCCATCGCCTCGTTGATATCCTCCAGAGCAATGTGCGAGGAGATCAGTGCTTCCACAGGGAGCTTTCCCTCCCGCCAGAGCTGCGCGTACCGCGGAATGTCCCGTTCCGGCACCGCGGAACCGAGGTAGCTGCCCACGATCGTTCGCGCTTCGGCGGTGATACCGAGGGGCGCAATCGACGCCCGCGCGTCCGGGGAGGGAAGGCCCACCGTGACGGTGATACCGCCGACGTCGGTGAGCTGCACCGCGGTCTCGAACGCCCGCGCGTTGCCGGCAGCTTCAATAACGACGGCGGCCTTCAGCCCGTTCTCGAGAGCCTCCTGCGGCGTGTAAACGGCGTTGGCCCCCAGTTCCCGCGCGGACTCCAGCTTCTCCGGGACCGCATCGACGCCGATGACGTCACCCTTGCCGAGTGAAAGCGCGGTGATGAGCGCGGCCATTCCGACGCCGCCCAGCCCCACGACCACCACCGTGTCCCCGTCCTGCGGCTGGCCGGTATTGATGACGGCGCCGCCTCCGGTGAGCACGGCGCAACCGAGGACGGCGGCGATCTCGGGCGGGACGTCGTCGTCTAGTCTGACCACCGACTTCCGGTTGACCACGGCGTGGGTTGCGAAGCCGGATACCCCCAGATGATGTTTGACTGCCTCGCCGTCGCGGTGGAGCCGCTGGCCGTCGTCGAGCAGAACGCCGGCGTTGTTCGATGCGGAACCAACGCTGCAGGGGAGCTTCCCGTCGGTCCGGCAGTTCCGGCATTCACCGCAGCGGGGCAGGAAAGCCATGACCACGCGGTCGCCGACGGTGAGGTCGGTGACACCGTCGCCGAGTTGCTCGACCCTGCCGGCTGCTTCGTGCCCCAACAGCATGGGGACAGGTCGGACGCGGTTGCCGTCCACTACGGACAGATCCGAATGGCACAGCCCGGCCGCCTCGATGCGGACCAGGATCTCGCCGGGGCCGGGCGGATCCAGCTCCACCTCGCTCACGCTGATGGGGCGTGAATCTGCGAAGGGACGGGAACGGCCGATCTCTTCAAGGACTGCTCCGGTGATTTTCATTGACTACCTTCGGTTGGAGGGTTCAGGTGGTGGCGGCCAGACGCCGTCGTAATTCTGCTGCCGCCGGCTGGCGGGTCATTTCGGCAGGGAGCGGGCCACGCCCCCATAGCCATAGCAGAACGTCCGAGGGATCACCGCTGACAGTGGCGTCGGGCTCGTCCCCGGCTTCGCGCGCGACCTCGATGTCGTGCGGCAACAAGCCGACGAACCAACGAGTTCCGCCGCCCTCGATCACCACGCTTCCGGTCACGTTGTCCGGGTTGGGTTCGGACCCTGCGGCCGACCGCCCGCGCTGGAACATGACGGTGAGAACCTCGTCGATGCCGTCGACGGCGAGTTCGAATTCGATCGGTCGGCCGTCGTCGACGGCGGTTTCGATGTCGTAGCGGTGGACAGCCGTCTCATGGGTGAGACGGCGGATCCAGAACCCCACCGTCTGATCGTCGGGCATCCACGACTCGGCAGGGTCGGATGGCTGATGGGAATCGAACTCCTCGACCAGCCGGCCGTACCCGAGCTCGAGTTGCGCCGCCGGATCCAGCGCCAGCACCGGCTCGGGTATCCAGCGGCCGGTGGGCTTCACACCGGTGCGGATAACCTCGGCCTTCTGCAGGTACAGGAGGGCGGTATGGCGCATCAGCTCCTGGACGTCCCAGCCGGGGCAGGACGGCACCGGCGCTGACAACGAGCCACCGTCCTGCGCGGACCTGGTCAGTTCCAGCATCCGGGCGAAATCCTTGGCCAGGTACCCGCGGTACTGCTTCAGGCCGAGCGCGTAGGGATAGTCGGGGCTCACCGGTTGGATCCTTTCGGCAGCTCCGGAACCTCACCGGCGATGATCGCGTTCAGCAGGTCGCGGACGTTCTCGAATACGTAGGCAGCGCCGGCGTCGCGCAGTTCGGCTTCGCTGGTGCCGCCCGTGGTGACGGCGATGGTAGGCAGGCCCAGTTTGTTCGCTGCCTGCACGTCCCAGACGGCATCACCGACGAAGACCGCATCCTCGGGTTTGAGGTCACCGACGCGCAGCGCCGCCTCAAGGATGTCGGGGGAGGGCTTGCTGACTCCGGTATCTGTTGCGGTGGTTGCACCGCTCAGCGCATCATCGGCATCGATCACCTTTTGGAGGACCTCCAGCTCCTCATCGGACGCTGACGTCGCGAGAACGACGGCGAGACCCGCGTCCGCGCAGTGCTTTAGCAGGTCGCGGGCGCCGTCGAAGGCCCGCAGGGACGGCCACTGGGCGGAGAAGAGCGCCGCGTGGGTGTCCTCGAGGGCTTCGTCCTGATCGGTGTTCCGGTCAGCACCGATGAGGTGCTCGATGAGCGTCACTCCGCCCATCCCGATGGTGCGGTGGATGGTTGCCATCGGCACGTCGTGGCTAAAGCGCCGGAACGCCTGCCACCACGCGATTGCATGCAGGTAGTTGGAGTCAACGAGAGTGCCGTCGACGTCGAAAAGGACGCCGCGTACGCCGCCGTCGTGCTGTTCTGTCATAGTGTCCGCCTCGGTGAGTCTTGGTGGAATAGTATGTGCTGCATCACGGGCGCACCGGCGGTAACTCACCAACAGGATCCCGGACTATCCACCTTGTCTCAGAAGGAATACCCATGTCGAGTTACTCGAGCCAATCCCGCGCCCCGTACCCCAGCGAGCAGCCCTTCGCCGCACCCGGCACCCGCCGGCCCGCGGGAATGAGTTACGCCGGGTCGGACTACGAGGGCAAGCGCGCTGCCCAGCTCTCCCTGGCTTACGGAGTGCTGGGGATGTTCCTGTTCTGGTTCGTCTTCGGACCCCTGGCAATCAGCAACGCCAACAAGGCCGAACGCATGGGCGAGCCTGCAGCCGGCGGACGTCTGCTGGGCTGGGTCGCCATCATCCTGGGCGTGCTGAGCATCCTCCTGATCATCGGGTGGGTCATGTTCTTCGCGGCCACGTTCTCGACTGCGTTCCAAAGCGGAATGAGCGTCTAAACGCTGATCACGACACCGATCACGACACCGATCACGACGACGGGAGCCGTCCCGGGCACAGCTCCCGTTGCGCGGCGTCACCACCACCCGGCGTCGGGCCCGGGACCGCTCAAAGTTGCTCTCGAACCTCGGTATCCTGATGGTCTATCTGGTCTTACGAAGCCCATACCAATCAAAGAAGAGGACGATGAGCAATGACCGCTGACGTGAAGCAAAAGGCTTCTTCCGCCGGACCCCAGTCGTATCGGGTCCTGAATCCGGCCACCGGTGAGGTCGAGGAGGAATTCCCCAGCGCCACGGATGAGCAGATCCAGGACGCACTGGCCGCCGCCCACAATGCCTTCCTTGCCTGGCGGGAAGTGCCGATCGAAGAGCGTGCACAGGTCGTGAAGCGGATCGGTGAACTATTTACGGAGCGGGCGGACGAGCTCGCCGCGACCATCACCAGGGAAATGGGCAAGCCTCTCTCCGAAGCCAAGGGCGAGGTGGAGTTCTGCACCGACATCTTCGGCTACTTCGCCACGGAGGGGCCGTCCCTGGCCGCTGACCAGCCGATCAACCCCATCGGCGGTGGCAAGGCGGTCATCCAGAAGCGCCCCGTTGGTGCGCTGCTGGGCATCATGCCGTGGAACTACCCCTACTACCAGGTTGCCCGCTTCGCGGCACCGAACCTGGTGCTGGGCAACACCATCGTGCTCAAGCACGCTGAAAGCTGCCCACGATCGGCTCTGGCCATCGAGCAGATCATGAAGGACGCAGGCCTGCCCGCCGGTGCGTACGTCAACGTCTTCGCCACCCATGATCAGATCGCCGACATCATTGCCGACAACCGCGTCCAGGGGGTCTCCCTGACCGGATCCGAACGGGCAGGGGCGGTGATCGGCGCGCTCGCCGGAGCCAATCTGAAGAAGGCCGTGCTCGAGCTCGGAGGTTCGGACCCCTACGTGGTGCTGGACAGCGTTGATGTGAAGGCTTCCGCGGCCGCAGCATGGGCAACCCGGCTGGAAAACACCGGCCAGGCGTGCAACTCCAACAAGCGCATGATCGTCATGGAAGACATCTTCGAGGATTTCGTCGCCGAGCTTGCCGAGAAGGCGCGGGACCTCAAGCCCGGCAACCCGGCCGAGGAAGCGCCCGGCACCTACGCCCCGCTGTCATCCCGGGGTGCGGCGGAGTCCCTGTACGAACAACTGCGCGACGCCGTCAATAAGGGCGCTACCCTGCATGCCGGCGGTGAACTGTCCGACGACGGCACTGCCTATTTCGCCCCGGCAGTGCTCACGGGCGTCACTCCGGAGATGCGCGCGTGGCACGAGGAGCTCTTCGGTCCAGTCGCCGTCGTCTACAAGGTGTCTTCGGACGAGGAAGCCCTGACGCTGGCGAACGACACCCCGTACGGATTAGGCGGCGCTGTGTTCAGCACTGACGAAGAACGCGCGCGGGCTATCGCTCAGCAGTTGAACGTCGGCATGGCGAACGTGAACGGAGTCGGTGAGGCTGCGGATCTGCCGTTCGGCGGAGTGAAGCGCTCGGGCTTCGGCCGTGAACTCGGGCCTCTGGGCATGGACGAGTTCGTCAACAAGCGGCTGCTCTACATCGCCGAATAATTCGGGGAAGTGAGACGGCGGCGGCACCGGTTGGCGCCGTCGTCGTCGTCAGGCGTCGGTCGAAGGTTTGTCGCGAACCCCGGTCAGCAGGAGCACTGCCGCTCCAACCGCGCAGCAGAGCATAACGACGGCAGTGGGCACCGGGGAGGACAACCCGAAAGCTCCGGTGACCGGCGCGATGATCGCCGCGCCGGTCATGTTCGATGCGCCCAGCAGGGAGGCGGCGGTACCGGCGCGGAGACCGTGGTGCTCCAGCGCCGTGGCCTGCAGCGCTGGAGTCGTCAGTCCGAACGATGTCGTGAAGAGCATGATGGGTGCCATCAGTCCCCAGATGCCCGCCTGCGGTGCGCTGGTGAGGCTCACTAACAGGATCGTTGCGGCTGAGACGAGCGCAACGGCTCCAATCCGGACCACCAGGACCGGGGACCCACGCCGGGCGATGAAGCCGCCGATCTGCGCACCAATCACCATTAGTGCGCCCTGGGCACCGAACAGGAGGGCGTACCCGGTAGGGCTCAGACCGTAAAACTCCTGAATGAGGAAGGCGCTTCCGGCCATGAAGGACATCATGGCGGAGAACAACAATCCGCCGGCCAGCGCAACGGAGCGGAACTGTCCGTCGGCAAGCAGGCTGCGGTAGTCGTCGCTCAGCCGCACGCCCTTCCGTTGCAGCCGACGCTCGAGAGGGTTGGTTTCGTTGCGCATCAGGATTGCACCCGCAACGCAGAGCAGTACGAGTCCGTAAGCAAGCAGCACCCAGAAAAGTCCGCGCCATCCCACAAGTTCCATCAGCTGTGCGCCGAGGGCAGGAGAGCCGACAACGAAGACGCCTGACACGATGGCAAGGCGCGCAAGGATGATCATCAGCTGCTTGCCCGTGTAGAGGTCGCGAACAATCGCAAGCGCGATGACAGCGCACGCCGCTGACCCCATGCCCTGGAACGCCCTGCTGGCGATCAGCCACTCCATTGAGGGCGCCAAAGCGCACGACGCCGTTGCCACGCTGTAGACGACGATCATCGCCGCGAGTGGCCGGGCGCGCCCGACGGCATCGGATACCGGGCCGGAAGTCAGCTGGCCGATTCCCATGCCGATGAACGCCGCCGTCAGGGTCAGCTGCACGGCCGACTCGGGTGAGCCGAACTCCCTGCGAATGGCAGGGAAGGCAGGCAGGTACAGGTCCATGGTGAGCGGCCAGATCGCCTGCAACATGGCGAGCGCGGCGAAGACCAGCAGAATGCGCGGCTGGCGACCTACAGGTGGGCTATCCGACTCCGCCAACGCGGAGGAGGGGCGCGCTTGTTTCACGGAGGACCTTCCCTTGGATAGCGCTTTCCGACTGATTCTACTGGGTGGAGTTGCACTTGGTACAGGGACCTCCAGCCAAAGACCCGCAGAAACTCCCCTGGCACGAGCGGTTGACTTTGACGTGAGGCAGAAGCGCCCCCTATGCTCGTGAATCGATTCAATGTGAGGATTCACACTACGTGGTTTTCGTCTCCGCGGTGTTGACGCCTCGATCACGAAGAACAGGCCGGAACGAGATAACTCCGGCTCCTTGCCAATGGCGACGAAGGAATATCAGCAATGAGTAGAACGCCCACCGGGGAATTCAGCCCGGTCCGCGAAGCGAGTGCCGGACAGAGGGATCCGCGGAAGGCCGCGATGAGCGGTTGGATCGGCAGCGCACTTGAGTATTACGACTTCGCGTTGTACGGACTCGCCGCGACCCTGATCTTCCCGGCCCTCTTCTTCCCATCCGAAAATCCCACCGTAGGGATCATCGCTTCGCTCGCGACCTACGCAGTGGGATATGTCGCACGTCCGGTCGGTGCGGTTGTCCTCGGCGCATACGGAGACAGGCACGGCCGCAAGCAGGTGCTCGTCTTTGCGATGCTTCTGATGGGTTTCGCAACCTTCGCCGTCGGGCTTTTGCCCACCTACGGTCAGGTCGGCCTACTCGCACCGGTCCTGTTGGTGCTCCTCCGCCTGGTCCAGGGGTTCGCTGTTGCAGGTGAGCTCGGCGGAGCCAGTGCGATGATTGTCGAGCACTCGCCCGATGCCCGGCGTGGGTTCTTCGCGAGCTTCAGCCTGCAGGGAACGCAGGTCGGTTCCATTCTGGCGACGGGCGTCCTGCTCTCGCTTGCCGCTATCCTCCCCGATGATCAGTTCGAGGGCTGGGGGTGGCGAATCCCGTTCCTGCTGAGTGCCTTCGTGATTCTTGCCGGTTACTACATTCGCCGTCGCGTCGAGGAGCCTCCGGCATATCAGGCACAGGCTGAAAAAGCCGAAACGAAGCGTAGGTTCCCGCTGTTCGAGCTGCTGCGCACCTACCCGTGGGTGGTCATTCGCTGCGTGATCATGACGTTCACCAACGTCATCGGGATGGCGACGCTCATCTTCGGCGTTTCCTACGCGACCCAGGATGGCTACGGCATCGGTTTCTCGAGTGATCAGTTCCTGTGGGTGACCCTGGTGGCGAACGTGGTCGCTGTACTCACCATCCCGGTTTTCGGCGGGTTGTCTGACAGGATCGGTCGACGAACACTCATGATCGTTGGCGGACTCGGTGGTGGTCTGCTGGCAGGTGGATACCTGTGGGCCATCGATCAGAGGAGCCTGTTCCTGGTGTTCGTCTGCGTGGTGATCGTGCAGGGGCTCTTCTTCCAGATGTGGAACGCCACCTTCGCCACCTTCTTCCAGGAACAGTTCCCGATGCGCATTCGGGTCACCGGTTTCGCGGTGTCGCAGAACGTCGGGCTCATGATTGCGTCGTTCTTCCCGAGCATCTTCACCGCGATTGCTCCTCCCGGCTCGTCGAACGTCCCGATGGTCATCGGGCTGACCACGTTCGGTATCTGCGTCGTAGCGGCGGTCGCCGCTCTGCTGTCTCCGGACACCAGGAGCAAGTCACTCGAGGACCTCGAAAGCTAACAGGGGAGTAAGCGCGACGAAGGGGCGGCATCAATCTGGACCAGTCCAGTTCGGTGCCGCCCCTTCTGTCTGGCCTGGCTACTTCGTCAGCGGATTCGGGATAGTGACTGAGCGGACGACGTCGTTCACTTCGTTGGTGCCGTTGGTACCAGCTACGCCGAAGTCACGTGCGTCGATGACCATGCGATCAGGAAAGACGTCGATGGTCAGGCCGCGGTTGATATCGCGGGTGACAATCTCGGTGATGCCTTCGGTGTTCTCGCCGCGGGCGTCCCACTCGACCTGGATCGCGCCGGTGTTCACTGCCCAGAAGCCGTCGGGGTGGCCGCCGTCGGTACGCCGCTGGACGGCCCAGTCGCCGAGTTCGAACGGGTAGTGGGTGTGGCCGTTGAGCATGACGGCGTTCGGGTAGTCACCCAGGATGCCGGTGAGCAGGTCGTTGTGCTCGTAGTGCTCGTGGTACCAGGGGATCCACGACGCAGACGCTGTATCGCCCAGGGGGAAATGCGAGATCACCAGGATCTGCTTGTTCTGCTTCGTCCAGTACGCCAGTCGTTGCTTGAACCACTCGATCTGCTCAGCCGACATGGGCACTTCCGGCTGCGGCGGCTCCTCCTGACCCAGCACAAGGACGGGCACCTCTCCACCATTGCCTTCGAGGACGTATTCACCCCAGACGCGGTCACGCTCAGCAAAGGCAAGGAAGCGGTCCCGCAGGGTCTCGAATGACTCATTCGCGTAGCTTTCGTGATTACCGATCGCGGCGGCGACGGTTCCCGGGAGGACCGGTTCGGCGTCGTCCATTACCGTGTAAATGTCATCCCATTGCGCTTCCGTGCCGGTGGAGACGATGTCTCCGACCATGAGCAGACCGGCGGCATCCGGACGAGCGACAGCAAGGTCCTGGAACGCGTGGGCCAGATCGCCGGGGTGCCCCTGGATGTCGCTGACAACCCACGCGCTCGTCGGTTCCTGCGCTGCGGGCAGGACTTCGCGGACGGAGACCGAGTCGATGGCCCAGTACCAGCTGTTCGCTTCGGCCTCGAAGTTCCAGCGGACGGTCGCGTTCTTTGCACCTTCCGGAACATCGATCGTGACGGTCTCGGTGGCGTTGAGAACCGATCCGTCGTAGTTGTCCTCGACCGTGCTGCTGTCGTAGCGGAGGATCTCGGTCTGCTCGCCGTCACCGTCGAATTCGACGGTAACGGTGGCCGACTGGCCGGCCCATCCGCGGTAGTGCGAATCGAAGCTGAGCTCGACGGCGGAGTGCCCCTTCACCTTGACCTCGTCAGAGACCAGTGTGGTGCTGAAGGTGTGGTCTGTGTTGTTACGGTCGGCGAACTCGTCCGAATCGGCAACGGCCACCACGTTGTCCGCCCGGGCGAAGCGGTTCCGCATCTGGTCCTCGGCATCTACCCAGAAGTCGCGTGTGGTGAAGGACCAGCCGCGCCACTCCTCGACACCGTTATTCGCCATGCTCTCGTCGTTCTCGACGCTCCAGCCCTTGGGACCGGTGTGGGTGAAGCCCACGGTGCCCTCCACAATGTCCGGGTCGCTTGAGCGCGCCTGGAGGTTCCTGGCGAGGCCGTTGAAGTTCTGCCGGTACAGAACACCGTCGGTCGACGTGGTGTTGACCGGCTGGGCCTTATGGGCAGAACCGTCCGGCGCTGCCGCAGCGATGGAAGTGGTGCCGACGGTCAGCGGTACGACGACGGCGATCGCCAGTGCGCCAGCAAGCGCACGGCGCGGGGGAGTCCCGAGCATAGGTAGGGCCTTTCGTGAAGGAAGGTGAACATGCTCGAAGCTAGGCGCCGGGCCGGAACCGCAGACAGCGGTAGGGGGAAGCTTTGCTGAACGGCCGTCGTCGTCCGGGCGAACTTCGATTCAGAAGGCGGGGTGCCTAGCGCCAGAACACCGCGATGATGATGTTGAGCAGCGTCAGTCCACCGATGGTGCCCAGGATTGCGGACGGCACTGCGTCCTTTGTGCGGTTGATGAAGGCCAGCACGACGACGGCGACCATCACCAGGAGCTTTACTCCGATTTTGAGGTTGTCCACTTCTCCAAGGTCAGCGGCTTCAATCACTCCGACGAGTCCGAGTCCGGTGACCAATTGCAGCCAGCTGCCGTGCATGATGCCGGGAGTGACGACGGCCCGATTCGTGCGCATGCTGCGGATCTGGGCGATGACGCCGCCAAGGATGGCGGCGAGGCCGACGAAGTGCAGGACGAGAAGCAGGCTGCGGAGGAATTCCATTCGAATAGCTTAAGGGGAGTCGGAGAGGCGGCCGTTCAGGCCGCCAACCAGTCGCTCACGCGCCGACCGAACCATTCCGGTCGCTGGAACGGAATCCCGTGGCCACAGCCTTCGACGACCTCGAGCTCGCAGCCGGGAAGGGCAGCGGAAAGAGTCTCGGCCGAACGGCGCATGAGCGACCGTTCGCGCTCTCCGACCATGACCAGGGCCTGGCCGGGGAACTTCGACCATCCATCGGGGAGCTGGAAACGCAGATTGTCGCCCACCGAACCCACCAAGGTCGATCGGGAGATACCCGCGCTGGTGCGGATGTACTGCTCCATCAATTCCGGGGGAACGAAGAGTTCCCGAGCTTGCAGCCGTGCGAACCATCGCCGTCGTGCGAGGGGTGAGGCGAGGGCAAGCGCCTGAAGGGTGAGCTGGGTGAACGGCATTGCCTTCGCCTGCGCGCTGACCACCAGCACCCCGGCCACAAGTTCGGGATGGGAGGAGGCGAGTTGGACAGTCAGCTGCGCACCCATCGAGAACCCAACGACGCGCACCGGTCGCTGAACCTCACGGGTCAGTATCTCGACGAGCGACTGTACGGTCTGGCCGTGCGACCGGTAAGGCTGCCCGGCACTCGCGCCATGACCGGGCAGGTCGGGAACCAGGACATAGTGCTCCGGTTCCAGGTCCCGGCGCAGCGAGTCCCACATCCAGCCGGCCACGCCGCCGCCGTGGAGCAGCAGGACGGGGGAATTGCCGGCGGATCCGAAGGTGTTTACGTGCATGCCGTCCATGTTTGCAGAGCCGGTGGAGCCAGACACCATGCAGGATCAGCGCAGCGGTGCAGGACCGAGGTCCTTGATGAGCTCGCGTTCCTTCCCTAGCGCTCTGACTCCCGGCTGGCTGGGCGGGGTGCCGCCGTCGTCATTCTGGGTTTCGTTACGCTCGCTCGCCCGTCGACTCGAGGACGAAGCGTCCAGTTTCCTCCGGCCGACGCGACCCGACAGATCCCCTCTTGATCAACCGGGCCGTGAGGACGGGGATAGCGTCCCCGGTCCTTCGACCCTCGATCTGTCGGATCAGCGCACTGGCGGCGGCTACTCCCATGTCGTACACGGGCTGGGCTATGACCGTGAGGGGCGGGGTGGTGAGACGGGTCCAGGCGAAATCGTCGTACATGAGGAATGAAACGTCCTCAGGGATGGACAGACCGAGGCCCTGGATAGCTTCCACGACGCTGAGGCCGATGAGACCGTCGGATGCTACGACCGCCGTGGCCGGGTCCGGCAGGGAGAGAACTTCGCGCGTGATCTTCTGGACAGATTCCGCGTCGCCGGCATTGAGCCGCACCAGGTCCCGAGGGAGGTCCAACCCATCTTCCAGAAGAGCGCGCCGCATGCCAGTGAGGCGTTCAGAGATTTGCGAGGACTCCAGCTGGAAATTCTCGTCGAACGGAAGATTCGTCTTGAGAGTGGAAATGAATGCGATCCTGCGGTGACCTGAGTCGAGCAGATGTCTGGTGGCCTCGTAGGAAATATCTGTCATGTCTACGGCGACTGTTTCACCTGGAAAGCCCTCGGCCCTGCGGTCAAGCAGGACCAGGGGGCGGCCTGAATCATGAACGCTCCGCAGATGCTCCGTTTCCGTTGAGGACGCAGGAGCCACGATCAGTCCATCCACCCGCTTGTCCAGCAACACCTGGACAGCGGCAACTTCCGCTTCCCTTTCCTCATCCGTGTTGACGAGGATGACGTTGTAACCGCTTTTCTTGGCGGTGTCCGTGATTCCGCGGGTGGCCAGGCCGAAATGCGGGTTCTCGATATCGCCGACCACAATGCCAATGGTGTGAGATTTCCCTGTGTTCATGCTGCGGGCTAGTTCATTCGGACGGTAGGAAAGCTCCTCAGCAGCCGCAAGCACGCGCTCCCGGACGTCATCGCTGACGGCGCCGTAGTTTCCCAGCGCACGTGCTGCCTGCGCTTTGGATACCTGCGCTGCCTTGGCAACATCAGCGACTGTCGTTTCACGTCGCCGCGAATTGTTACTGCTCATATCGGCCTTTCTCCGCGCCCCTTGACGGCCCGTGTGTCATAGGTTACATTTTTCAGCAACCCATTGTGAGTCCGGTCTCAACCATAGCGACTGAGACCGGACTCAACAAGGGATCATCTAGAAACTTCTCTCGAAGCCCTCGGCTTTCATGATTGGACAACACAGTGAAAACACGACTGAACTTCCGCTCGGGGGGCATCCTCGCGGGTGTTGTTGCGACGCTCCTGGCACTCACCGGCTGCGGCGGGTCTGCTACGTCGACATCCTCCTCGACCGACAATCCTTACGACCTGATCGAGCCCGGCACCGTCCGGGTGGCGAGCCTGGGGGACGCGAAGCCCTACACCTTCACGGACGCTGAGGGAAACTTCACGGGCTTTGATGTGGAGCTCTTCACGGACGTGGCCAAGCGTGCGGGTATCGACGAAGTAGTTTTCACCGGGCAGGATTTCTCGGCAATCCTGCCGGCGGTGGCAAACGGACAGTTCGATGTCGGCGTGGCGGCGATCGGCATCACGGAAGAGCGTAAGCAAACCGTTGACTTCTCCGAAGGCTACCTCGCCGGTTACCTCACCGTTCTTACCAGCAAGGAATCCGGAGTGACGGACGTGGAGGGTCTTGCCGGCAAGCGTCTGGGCGTGGTGCAGGGGAGCCTTCAGGAAGCGTATGCGGTGAAGAACTTCACCTCCACGGACCTGGTCCGCTTCCCGGACAACAACTCGGCGATCTCAGCGGTCAACAGCGGCTCGGCCGATGCGCACTTCCTGGACTACGAGGCGGCGAAGGAATACCAGGAGCAGCACGGGCTGGTCAGCGCTGCTGATATTCCCTCCTTTGATGCCCCGGCAGGTTTCGCTCTGGGGAAGGACAAGACCGCGTTGAAGGAAGCCCTGAACGAGGCCCTGGCCGAGGCCATGGAGGACGGCACCTGGAAGACGCTTTACGAGAAGTGGTTCCCGGGTTCCCCGATGCCCGAGCAGTACCTGCCCAAAGCAGAGCAGACAGCTGCGTCGGGCAAGTAGCGGTCACCGACACTGAACGCCGGCATGTCCTGCCGGCTATCGAATGACCGGGCGGACCGTCAGTTCGCGGTCCGCCCGGGACTAACAAGCTAACTACGTCTGAGAGTAACCATGGACTGGTTCGACACCATTATCCGCACCTTCTTCGACCTTGAGGCGATGGTTGAAGTCCTGCCCCAGCTTCTGACGGTGGGCCTGATCAACACCCTCATCATCTCCATCGCTGCGACGATCATCGGCCTCGTGCTCGGCATGATCGTGGCCGTCATGGGCATATCACCCTCAAAATGGCTGCGTATCCCGGCCCGCATCTACACGGACCTGTTCCGAGGCCTGCCGGCCATTTTGACCATCCTGCTGATCGGTCAGGGTTTCGCGCGGCTGAGCCAGTCGATCTTTGGCCCCTCGCCGTACCCGCTGGGCATCATCGCGTTGAGCCTGATCGCCAGCGCCTACATCGGTGAGATCTTCCGCGCAGGCATCCAGAGCGTGGACAAGGGCCAGGGCGAGGCTTGCCGGGCTCTGGGCATGAGCTACGGCAAATCCATGGCTCTCGTGGTCATACCCCAGGGCATCCGCCGCGTGCTGCCGGCGCTCGTGAACCAGTTCATCGCCATCGTCAAGGACTCCTCCCTGGTCTATTTCCTCGGCCTGTTGGTCAGTGAGCGCGAGCTCTTCCGCGTAGGCCAGGACGCCGCTGTGCTCACCGGAAACCTCTCCCCGCTCGTCATGGCCGGCATCTTCTACCTGATCATCACCGTTCCTCTTACCCATCTGGTGAACTACTTCGATGCCAGGTTCCGCACCGGCCGCCGCCGCGCGGCACCGCCCACCAGCGGCCTCAAGGAAGTCAATGAACTCGACGCGGCCTCGCCGCTCACCTCTGGGAGCAACACATGAACATGAACCGCACCAAGGGCAGCGCCGGCAACACAGCTCTAGCTCAGCCGGCCGCACCGGATATCGAGACGTTCCACGGCTCCAGCCTGGAACTCAGGAACCTGACCATGGCGTACGGGGACATCGAAGTACTCCGCAACGTCAGCCTCACCGTTGCTCCGGGCACCACCACCTGCATCATCGGACCGTCGGGCTCCGGGAAGTCCACTCTGCTTCGTGGCGTGAACAGACTTCATGAACCCAAGAGCGGAGATGTACTCCTGGCAGGAGAAAGCGCGCTGGAGGTCAACCCCGACACCCTGCGCAGCCGGATCGGGATGGTGTTCCAGCACTTCAACCTTTTCCCGGACCACACCGCGCTGGAAAACGTGGCCCTTGCCCTGTGGAGCGTCAAGAAGATGTCCAAAAAAGAGGCACGTGAGCGGGCAAGCCGGCGCCTCGCTGAAGTTGGGCTCGCCGAACGCGCCGACCACCGCCCCCGGGATCTTTCCGGTGGCCAGCAGCAGCGCGTCGCGATCGCCCGTGCTCTCGCCATGGAACCGGAGGTAATGCTCTTCGACGAGGCCACCAGCGCCCTGGATCCGGAACTTGTCAAAGGTGTCCTCACCCTGATGGCTTCGCTCGCCAAGCGGGGCATGACCATGGTCGTGGTGACACACGAGATGGGCTTCGCCCGGAAGGTCGCTGACCAGGTCGTCTTCATGGACGAGGGTGAAGTCGTCGAGGCCGGCACTCCTGCCGACATCTTTGACAATCCCAAGAGCGAACGCCTGCAACGCTTTCTCTCGGAAGTGCTCTGATGCGACGAATAGCAGACCCACCTCTACGCACCGCAGTCATAGGCTTCGGCATCTCCGGGAAAGTTTTCCACGCACCGCTCATCGCGGCAGATTCCAGCTACTCGCTGGACTTCATCGTCACGGCGGACCCAGCCCGCGCTGCGGAAGCGGCCAGGCTCTACCCGCAGGCGCGGATCGTTCCAACACCGGAAGCCTTGTTCGCCTTTGCTGACGATCTGGACCTGGTGATCCTTGGCACCCCGCCGCTGACCCATTTCGACCTGGCATCGGCAGCGATGGCCCGCGGCCTTCATGTTGTGGTGGACAAGCCGTTCGTCCCGACGTCGGCTCAGGGCGAGGCCCTTATCTCGCAGTCGATCGAAGCGGGCGTTCAGCTCACGGTGTTCCAGAACCGCCGGTGGGACGCGGACTTTCTGACGCTGGCAAAGCTAGTGCGGGAAGGCGCACTGGGTGAAGTGCGCAGCTTTGAGTCCCGCTTTGAATGGTGGCGGCCGGAAGGCTTCGGCAACTGGCGAGATTCAGCTTCGCTGACGGAGGGTGGCGGAATCCTCCACGACCTCGGCGCCCACCTGATCGACCAGGCCGTCCAACTGTTCGGAGAGATCGCAGAGAGCTACGGCGAGATGGCGAACCATGGCGCGCATCAGGACGGGGCTGACACTGAGGCCTTCGTGTCACTTCGACACGCCTCCGGCGTCAGGTCCAGGCTGTGGATGAACGGCATGGCAGCGCAAGTTGGCCCGCGATTCCACGTCCTGGGTTCCACGGCCGGCTACACCAAGTGGGGACTGGACCACCAGGAACCTGCCCTCGCCGGCGGCATGTCTCCGTTGGATCCGTTGTATGGCGTGGAACCCAAGGACGCTTGGGGCGTTCTTGGGATCGACGGCTCCACCGTCAGCGTTCCCCCTGAAACCGGGGCCTACCCCCAGTTCTATTCAATTCTCGCGGCCGCACTACGCGGTGAGGGCAGCTTGCCGGTCGATCCGGCCCAATCCCTTGAAGTCCTTCGAACCATCGAGAAAATCCACGCATTTGCCTAGCGCGGGCTGATTCGGGCGATACGACTCAACGCCGCCTGGCGCAGCTAACTGCCCGCGAACACCTCAGAAAGGGAGAACCATGTCCTCCAAAGCTCCAGCCAACCACGTCGCCGTCATCGGTGGCGGCATCCTCGGCGCTTCGACCTCCATGCACCTCGCACGGGGCGGCGCGCAAGTAACCCTCGTCACTGCCGGGTCTCTGGCAAGCGGGGCCTCGAGCCGCTCGATTGCATGGCTGAACTCATCGGGTGCCCGCTCAGCGGATTACCACTACCTACGGATGCTCGCCATTGACCGCTACCGCACCTGGTGTGCGCGCCACCCGGAGAGCGGCGACTACATCCGGTTCGACGGTGCCCTGAAGTGGGCCGGCCCCGGAGAAACCTTCCGCGACACCTTCGACTTCGAGCGTTCCACCGGCTATAACTCCCTCTGGGTCGACCGTGTCGACGTGGCACAGGTGGCCCCCGACGTAGATGCCGACGCGGTGGCCGAGGAAGGCGCGATCTACAACCCCGGCGAAGGCTGGGTCAATATGCCGGACTTCATCCCGGCTCTCGTGGCTGATGCGGTGGCTCATGGTGCAACCATCATGGAGCACGCCGGCGATGTGCGGGTGGACGTCCAGGACGGCACCGCAGTCGGCGTCATCCTCGGCGACGGGACGCGCCTTGCCGCCGATCGCGTGGTGCTGGCCACCGGCGGTGACGTTCCAGCGCAGCTCGCTGCCCTGGGCGTAACCGTTCCGGACGCTACTCCCGCCGCCTTCGTGCTGTTCACGGATCCGGTTGATGTCAAGGTCAGCACCGTACTGAACACCCCCCGCGTTGCGGTACGGCCCACGCCCGACGGAAGGCTCGTGCTCGACGCCGACTGGGCGGAGCAGTCGGTGATCGTGGGGGACGACGGGTCGATCACGGTTCCCGAGGAGTCCGTGCAGGGCTTGCTGGACGAGGCATCGAAGGTGCTCGCCGGAAACCCCAAGCTGACCGCGCAACGAGTGGGAGCAGGACTGAAGCCCATTCCCGGCGACGGCGAACCTGTGGTGGGCCCCGTGCCGACAATCGCGGGACTGCACATGATGTTCACCCACTCGGGGGCGACGCTCGGGCTGATTCTCGGTGAACTGCTCGCGGAGGAAATCCTCACCGGCACCCCGTCTCCGGTCCTGAAGTCCTTCCGCCTGGATCGCTTCGACACCGACACCACCACGCCAGAAGCCGTGAGTACGGGTGCCTGGGCACCCGTCCAGAGTTAGCGAACCCGGGAAGTGGTGGACAGCGCCTCCACCACTTCCCGGACTGTGCGGTGTTCGCTTAATCGTCTGCTTAGCCGCCCGTCGACTCGAGGATGAAGCGCGCGGTCTCCTCCGGCTGGTCCCAATGGGGGAAGTGTCCGCAGTCCTCGAAGACGTGGAGGGTGGCGTCGGGGTAAAGCGACATTGCGACGGCGGCCTCGCTCAGCGGCGTGACCCTGTCCTGCCTGCCCCAGCCGAACGCGAGCTTGCCCTTCAGGCTGCCCTGCGTGGCGCCCTCCTGCCGGGGTCCGTGCGCGAGCGAGCGGCGTGCCGCATCGAGACTCGGGGAGGCGGCGAATCCGCGGAGCTCGGTGAGGACGAGGTCGGGGTCCAGTTTCCAGGGGGCATAAGAGAACTGCGCGAGGAGCGCTGTGCGGCCGGCGGCCTGTTTCACCAGCGACGGAAGGGCCGGCTGGATCCGGCGGACGAGTGCGATGGACGCGGTGATCGTGCTGTTGAAGACGCGGACCTGGGTGTCGTTCCAGAATCCGCCGGGATCGAGCGCGACGGCGTTCCCGGCATGGCCGCGGCGCGCCATTTCGACAACCAGACGTGCGCCCATCGAGCTGCCCACGATGTCCACGTCCGGCAGGTTCTCGTCGCGAAGGAAGCGTTCGACGGCGTCCGTCAGGGTCGCGATGGTGACCTCACCTGGGAGCGGGTCGCTCTTGCCGAAACCCGGGAGGTCGACGGCGATAACCTCGCGCTGCTGCTGAAGCAAAGGAAGGACGGGGTCCCAATTGCGGATGCTGGACGCGAGTCCGTGGACGAGTACGAGTGGTCTTCCGGAGCCGCTTCGTTCGGTGTTCAACATACGGTTTGTTTCCTTCCGTTCCCCGCGTTCCGCGGTGAGGTGTCCCAGCCTGGTTCGTTGCGTCACCGGACGGCTCTGTTGCCCGCGACTCCTCGGCAATCAGTGCACATACGTGCCCACGACCAGGCTGGCGGCGTCGCGTGCATGAGCTATTGGGTCTTCGGGGCTGCCGCGGAGAAAGCTTGCCAGAGTCCCGTTATAGATGAGCAGGATGGCTGCGGCCAACCTGTCGGCGTCAGGTCCGGCGATGGGTTCGGAGAGGAGCTGCAGGCGTTCAGTCAGCAGGGTGGTGTCAGCTTTCACGAGCTGGGCCACACCGGCCTTCGATGGCGGAACCTCGACCGCTGTGGAGAGGAAAGCGCACCAGCGGGAGTTCCATTGCCGCTCGCGGAAGAGTGCCAGCGCGTCGAAGACCGCGAGCAACCGTCCCGAATCCGAGTCGGCCGCGGCGATCGCGTCATCCCAGCAGAGCTTCCAGGTGTCCAGCCGCCGTTGCAGGCTGGCTTCCAGTAACCCGTCCTTGCTTCCGAAGTGTGCGTAGAGCGTTGCAACGGAGACCTCCGCTCTGGCCAGGACGTCATCGACACCGGTGGCGGAAATTCCGCCGAGGTAGAACAGCTCATCTGCGGCATCGAGCAACCGCTCCCGTGCGGTTCCTCGTGGTGATTGCGTTCGCATGCGTCCAACTATAACGTTGGTTCTACTATAACGACGGTTCTACTTTGGAGGTTCGGTGCGCACATCTCTGCCCTTCGTCATGAGCGCTACCGCCCTCATCGCTGCCACCTACGGCCTGGCACGCTTTGGCTACGGACTGTTTGCGCCTGCCTTCGAGCAGTCATTTGCACTTACGCCCACGCTGACGGGCACTATCTCCAGCGGCAGCTTTGTCTCCTACTGCCTGGCTGCGGGCGCGGCTTACCGATTGGCTGCGTCTCCGCGGTTGACGGTTGCGCTTGCCGGCGGCGTCGCTGCCGTCGGTAGTACCGGCGTCGCATGTTCAGGGTCTGCGGTTGTTCTGGCGGCCAGTATGCTGCTCGCCGGCGCCGGCGCGGGTTTCGCGTCTCCCGGGTTGGTCACCCTCGTCGAGCAATCGGTGAGTACCGGCGCCTCAGCCCGCGTGCAGGCAGTGGTTAATTCGGGCACAGGGTTCGGTGTGGTGGTCGCCGGGCCGCTCGCGCTGCTTCTGACCGATCAGTGGCGCACCGCCTGGTGGATCATCGCCGCGCTCAACATCGGCGCCGCCATCGCGGTGCTGGGCACCAGCAGGCGGACAAGGACGACGACGGCGGCAGGCCAGCGCCCTGCGTTGCGGTTGAGCGGACTAAAACCGCTGCGCACAGCTTCGGTGGCGGCGCTGCTCGCCGGTGCAGCCAGTGCCGCAGTCTGGACGTTCGGCAGGTCGCTGGTCACATCCGAGGGACAGTTGAGTGATTCCGCAGCAACAGTCTTCTGGGTTTGTATGGGTGCCGCCGGCATAGCGGGAGCTTTCTCCGGTGATCTGGTGATCAGATGGGGGATTCGGAAAGCATGGACAATGACGGCTGTGCTGATGGGAGCCGCGACGCTCGTTCTTGGTGTGCTGCCGGGCAATGACCTGGCGGTTTTCACGGCGGGCGCTTGCTTCGGTGCCAGCTATGTAGCGCTGAGCGGCGTCCTGATCGCCTGGGCAACCGATGCGCTCCCTGATTCCGCTGCTGCGGGGACGGCGGCGCTGTTCATCACGCTTGCGCTCGGTCAGGCGGCGGGGGCAGCACTTATTGGGGTGCTGCTGAACGCCACCAACTCCGGAACAGCGTTTGTGGTGGCGGCTGGAATTGCCGGCCTGAGCCTTATTCCGGCGCTCCGCCGCCCGGCAGCACCGGCTCCGGTTGGCGGGTCCGTCCCCTCGCGGGACCGCGCTCTCTAGGATTAGCGCATGGTGCCTCCTCAGCCAGTACGCGTGATTATCGAGCAATCCAACGGTGCCGAATGGTGGCAGATCGTCGGCGCTCTGGGTCCGCTCGTCGCTCTCTTGGCTGCGGTCATCACCGGGATCATCGGGTGGCGGAGCCTGCGGCACTCGCAGCGGGTGCTCGAGCAAGAGGCACAGGCTGACCGGCTGGAACTCGAGCAGCGAGCGCTCGCCGACCAGAAGGCCCAGTGGTGGGAGCGTGTCCAGTGGGCGCTCGACGCCGCCTTCTCCACCGACCTCAACCGGAAAGCAGCGGGAATCGCCATGGTCCGGGTGCTCAGCGAACCGGAGTGGCTGACGAGCGAGGAACTGCTGCTTCTCGACGCCGCCTGGCGGGAAGGGCTCGAGCCCGACGGAGCCCAGCAGCAGCCCCGCGGGGTGCGGGTCGAGAAAAGCGAAGAGGCTGAGCGGGTGCGGCATGAAGCCGCCCGGCTCCGGGTTGCGCTCGACCGTCGGTTGAACCGCGCGAGCCCCGCGTGGGTAGACGGACTCCTTACCGAGAAGAAGCCCTAGGCGCCGGCCCCGTCGACTTCCCCCCCTCCAGCCGGCACATCACCAGTTCCTGCCGGAGCTCCGTCGCACGCCCATCGAGCTGGTCGATCAACGCCTCCACACCCATCCGGCCCAGCTCAATACTGGGGGAGGACATGACGGTCAGCTCAGGATCCGCCATCGCAGCCATTTCCGCCGACGATCCGACCGACAGCACCGATAAGTCCCGCGGAATCTCGACCCCCGCATGCCGCAAACCGCTGACAAATCCCGTCGCCGCGAGCTCGTTCTGGATGATGACGGCAGTAGTTCCCGGGAAGTCGCGCAACAGTTCAGCCGCAGCTGCCTTGCCCGCCGCCGGCGCCGCCTCGCACGTGAAGGCAGTGGGCTCTAGCCCCTGGCGGCGCATCTCTGCCTCGAAACTCTCCCGCGAACGGCTCACCGGACCGAACGAGTCCAGTCCACGACTTCCGACGGCGTCATCCAGCAGGGTGATCTGCTTATGCCCCAGCGCGGTCAGGTGCCGCACCGCCTCCATGAGGGTGTCCTCGAAGTTGATGTCCACGTAGGTCAGTGCGTCGGGTTCCCGCGTGCGTCCGATCAGTGCGAAGGGAGTGCCAGAATCAATCAGCTCCACCACACGCGGGTCGTCGAGCGGGACCTCCATCAGGATCACCCCGTCCACCAGCCCGGACGACGTCAGCTCCGTCGTCTGCCCGGGCTCGTTGCTGATGGGCCACAGCACCAGGTTGTAGCCGAGCTCGCGGGCGGCGGCCGCGGCGCTGGTGAAGAACTGCACGACGGTTCCGCTGAAGGAATGCTGCAGCGCGGGGAACAGCAGCGCGATGATCCGCGTACGTTTGCTTGCCAGCGCGCGGCCCACCGCATTGCGCCTAAAGCCCAGTTCACGCATGGCCGCTTCGACCTTGGCACGGGTTGCGGGGGAGACCGGCTTAGTGTTGTTGATGGTGAAGGACACCGTCGCGATGGAGACGTTTGCATGCCGTGCAACGTCCTGCATGGTGGCCATAGACAACGTCCTTCTAGTTCGAAGATGCACCGGACCCCGGGCCGGTCACCCCTTCAGTAAAGCGTTTAAATTTTCCCTTGACAAGCACGGGCGTAACGCGGAACACTCGTTTCCAAGCCTGAGAGTTAAGCGTTTTACTGAACTGCTCCAGCATTCAAGCACAACACAGCACATTCAATGAGGAAGGAGCTGCTTCATGCCCAAGTCACTGAGAGTCGCCATCATCGGCTACTCGTTCATGGGCTCGATCCACGCACAGGCCTGGACCACGGCACCCCGGTTCTTCGACCTCGGCACAACGCCGCAACTCGCCGTCGTCTGCGGCCGCAACAACCACGCCGCCACAGAGTTCGCCCGGAAGTTCGGCATCGAACGCGTCGAGACCGACTGGCGCACCGTCATCCAGGACCCGGACATCGACGTCGTCGACATCTGCACTCCCGGCAAGCTCCACGCTCCGATCGCCATCGCCGCCCTCAACGCCGGCAAGCACGTCCTCTGCGAAAAGCCGCTCGCCAACACCGTCGACGACGCCCAGGCCATGACCGACGCCGCTGAACGTGCAGCCGCCAACGGCATACACGCGATGGTCGGCTTCAGCTACCGCCGCACTCCGGCGCTGGCCTACGCGAAGCAGCTTGTCGACGACGGCCGCATTGGCACCATCCGCCACATCCGCGCCACCTACCTGCAGGACTGGATCACCGACAAGGACTTCCCACTCGTCTGGCGCCTCGACCGCGAACAGGCCGGCTCCGGCGCCCTCGGTGACATAGGAGCCCACATCATCGACCTCGCACAGCACATCACCGGCCACACCCTCACCGGCGTCAGCGCGCTCACCGAAACGTTCGTACCCACCCGGCCGCTACCGTCGTCGTCCTCTGGACTGAGTGCACAAAGCGGCACCGAGAACGACGGCGGCACCACCGAACGCGGCGAGGTCACCGTCGATGACGCGGCAGTCATCCTCGCCCGCACCGACGGCGGTGCACTCGCCACCTTCGAAGCCACCCGATTCGCGACCGGCCGGAAGAACGCGCTCCGTATTGAGGTCAACGGGTCGAAGGGCGCCTTTGCCTTCGACTTCGAACGCCTCAATGAGCTCGAGCTCTACGACAACACCCAGCCCGCCGCGAGCGAGGGCTTCCGCCGCATCCTCGTCACCGAACCTGACCACCCGTACGCCGGCGCCTGGTGGCCGCCCGGCCATGGACTGGGCTACGAGTCCACCTTCATCCACCAGATCGCCGACTTCGCGCGCGGCATCGCCACCGGCACCCGGCCCGAACCGTCCTTCGCAGACGGGCTGCAGATCCAACAAATCCTCGCCGCCGTCGAAGCCAGCGCAGCCCAGAACGCCGCCTGGCAGAGCATCCCGTCAACCAAACACCTCAACCCCGTCCACTAGAACACTCCCGCAAGGCAAAGGAGCCCCATGAAAAACCGGAAACTGACCACGCTGGCTGCCATGACCGCCATCGCACCGCTCGCCCTGACGGCATGCGGCGGGGGTGGAGGAGGCGGTGCGGCCGCAGGGGCGGGCGCGGACGTCGAGTCCCTCACCGTCGTCGACTACTACAACAACGAGCCGGACAAGACGCTCGTCCAGGAAGCCATCGACCGCTGCGCCACGGAGCTCGATGTCACCATCGAACGCGAGACCGTTCCCGGCAAGGACCTCATCCAGAAGGTGCTGCAGCGTGCGTCGTCCCGGACCATGCCCGACGTCCTCATGCTCGACAATCCCGATGTTCAGGAGGTCGCCGCCACCAGCGGGCTCTCCCCGCTGAGCGATTACGACGTCGACACCTCCGGTTTCGCGCAGGGAATGCTGGAAGCTGCCACGTACGAGGGCGAGGTTTACGGGCTCGCACCGACCGCCAACACCCTCGGCATCTTCTACAACCCCGAGCTGCTGGAGGCCGCCGGCGTCGAACCCCCGACCACGTGGGACGAACTCAAGGCCGCCGCCGAGAA
Source organism: Arthrobacter sp. D2-10 (assembly GCF_054161285.1). Taxonomy (NCBI): domain Bacteria; kingdom Bacillati; phylum Actinomycetota; class Actinomycetes; order Micrococcales; family Micrococcaceae; genus Arthrobacter; species Arthrobacter sp. D2-10. The sequence continues at coordinate 801,550 of NZ_CP096431.1, forward strand.
GCTCACGCAGGGTGACCAGTACGGCATCGCGTTCTCCGCCATCGCCACGTACGAGGGCAGCTGGCAATTCCTGCCGTTCATGTGGTCCAACGGCGGCGAGGAAACCGATCTCACCACCCCCGAAGTCGCCGACGCCCTCGCGCTGTGGAAGGACCTCATCAGCAGCGGCTCCGCGTCGGAGGCCGTCATCAACTGGTCGCAGGCCGACGTGAAGGACCAGTTTGTCGCGGGCAAGGCCGCCATGATGGTCAACGGCCCGTGGCAGATCCCGGCCCTCCAGGAGAACCCGGACGTGAAGTTCGCCTCCGTGCAGATCCCCGTCAACGAAGAGGGCCAAACCTCCATCGCACCGCTCGGCGGTGAGGTCTGGACCGTCCCCGTCACCGGAGACGACGCCAAGCAGGCCAAGTCGGCTGAGTTTGTCGAGTGCATGAGCAATGACGAGAACCAGCTCGCCCTCGCCGAAGCCCGCTACACCGTCCCCACCAAGACCGCGCTCGCCGAAGAGTACGTCGCCAAGGTCCCCGAGATGGAGTCCTTCACCGAGCAGGTCGCCAACGCCCGCTCGCGCACCGGCCAGCTCGGCGAGGAATGGCCCGAGGCCGCCACCGTCATCTACAACGCCATCCAGCTCGCACTGACCGGCAAGGCCGAGCCGGCCGAAGCCTTCGAACAGGCGTCGGCGGGATAACTGCAATGATGCGGACAGACACAGCAGGCACCAACACTGCTACGACGACGACGACGGCGGCAGCCTCCCCCGCGGGGGCCCCGCCTCCCGTCCGCGCACCGCGCCGGTTCTCCCGCGAGAACGTCACCCGCCTCCTGTTCGTGGCGCCGGCAGCCTTGTACCTGGTGCTGTTCTTCGGCTATCCGGTGGTCAAGAACATCACCATGAGCCTGCAGGAGTACACCACCAAGACCTTCTTCACCGGAGAAGCGCCCTGGGTAGGGCTCGCGAACTACCAGGCGGTGCTGAGCAGCAACCTGTTCTGGCCGTCGATGACCAACACGGCGCTGTTCACTCTCGGGTCGATCGCCGGGCAGTTCATCATCGGGCTGGCGCTGGCCTGCTACTTCAAGCGGCGCTTCCCGCTGAGCAACTTCCTGCGCTCGATGTTCCTGCTGCCGTGGCTGCTGCCGCTGATCGTTTCGAGTGCCACCTGGCGGTCCATCCTCGAGCAGGACTCCGGCATCCTCAACCAGTTCCTCGCGACTTTCGGAGTCCAGCCCGTGCCGTGGCTGACCAGCCCGGCGGTGGCGTTGCTCGCCGTCGTACTGGTGAATATCTGGGTGGGCATTCCGTTCAACGTGACCATTCTCTATGGGGGTCTGCAGGACATCCCGGACGAGCTGTACGAGGCGGGCGCGCTGGACGGCGCCACCGGGTGGAAAGCTCTCCGGCACATCACGCTGCCGAACCTGAAGCCGGTGATCAGCGTGGTGCTGGTGCTCGGCGTCGTCTACACGATCAAGGTGCTGGACATCATCCTGGGCCTCACCAACGGCGGGCCGGCGAATGCGACGCAGACGCTGTCCATCCGGTCGTACCAGGAGTCGTTCATCAACTTCGAGTTCGGGGTGGGTGCCGCGTTCAGCAACATCCTGATCTTCATCTCGCTGGTGTTCGCCGTCATCTACCTCCGTGCCAACCGGCGCGCAGTCGACGAGTAAGGGGACAACCGTGACTACTGTAGACACCGCCGTCGTACCCGTTCCGGCACAACGCAACGCAGGCAAGGAACGCACCCGCTCCGCCGGGTACACCGCGTTGGGGATCCTGTTTCTGGCCGTGATGCTGTTCCCCGTCTACTGGATGGTGAACGCGTCGCTGCAGCCCTCCGGCAACACACTGACCGCGGACTTCTTCCCGTGGAATCCGAGCTTCGACGGGTACACCCGGGCCATTGTCGAGCAGGGGCCGAACCTCGTCACCAGCCTGATCGTCTCGTTGGGGACCGTGGTGTTCAGCCTGCTGGTGGCGGCACCGGCGGCGTACGCGTTGGCGCAGTTCCGGTTCCGCTGGGTGAATATCGCGCTGCTGGCGATCCTGATCTCGCAGATGATTCCGGGCATCGTGATCGCGAATGCGCTGTACGCGGCGTACAACGACCTCGGGCTGCTCAACAGCATCCCCGGCCTGATCCTCGCCGACGCCACGCACGCCATCCCGTTTGTCATCCTCATCATGCGGGCGTTCATGATCGGTATTCCGACGTCGATCGTGGAGGCCGCGAGGGTCGACGGCGCCGGGCTGGTCCGCGCGTTCGTCTCGATTGTGCTGCCGATCAGCCGGAACTCGCTGATCACCGCGGGCCTGTTCGCGTTCCTGTTCTCCTGGAGCGACTTCCTGTTCGCGCTGACCCTCACCACCACCGACGAGGTGCGGCCGGTGACCCTGGGCATCTATCAGTACCTGGGCACGCAGGTGTCCAACTGGAGTGCCGTCATGGCCACCGCCGTCCTGTCCTCCCTGCCGGCGATCGCGCTGCTGATCCTGGCCCAGAAATACATTGCGGCCGGTGCCACCGGCGGGGCCGTCAAGTAAACGCTGCTATCGAAAGTGAGAAGACCATGACCACCAGTAACGACACCGTGCGCGTCCTCGTCTGGGGCGAGAACCGCCACGAGCAGGAACAGCCCGAAGTCCGCGCCATCTACCCCGACGGCATGCACAACACCATCCGTGAGGGCATCGAGGAGAACCTCGGTGGGCGCGCTGTCGTTTCCACCGCCACCCTCGACGACCCCGAGCACGGCCTCACCGAGGACGTCCTCGAGAACACCGACGTGCTGGTGTGGTGGGGGCATGCCGCGCATGGGGAGGTGGCGGACGACGTCGTCGAGCGCGTCCACCGGCACGTGCTTGCGGGGATGGGGCTGGTGGTGCTGCACTCGGGACACTGGTCGAAGATCTTCGGGAAGTTGATGGGCACCTCGTGCACGCTGCGGTGGCGGTCGGAACGCGACCGCGAGATCGTGTGGACCGTGAACCCGGCGCACCCGATCGCACAGGGCGTGCCGCACCCGTTCATCATTGACGAGCAGGAGATGTACGGGGAGTTCTTCGACATCCCCGCGCCGGACGAGCTGATCTTCCTCAGCACCTTCAGCGGGGGAGAAGTGTTCCGCAGCGGCTGCACGTTCAAGCGCGGCTTCGGGAAAATTTTCTTCTTCAGCCCGGGCGACCAGGACTACCCGGTCTACCACCACAAGGACGTGCGCCGCGTGATCGCCAACGGTGTGGAGTGGGCCCGGACGCTGCGGCCCGAGCGCACCGACCCGGTGCTGCTGCGCTACGAGACCGAGGACTTCTACACCGGTCACGGCTACCAGGGAGCGATGCACAATTGATCACCTTCAAGACTGTTGAAGCCACCCCGCTGCGCGTGGTGCAGGTGGGTGCCGGTGGGATGGGCAAGGCCTGGATCCGCACCCTGCAAGCGAACGACGACGTCGAACTGGTCGGCCTGGTGGACCTGAACCTGGGTGCCGCGCAGGCCGCGGTCGAGGAGTTCGGGCTGCGGGACGTCGCCTTGGGCACCTCGGTGTCCGAGGTGGCGGCGGCGACCGGTGCGCACGCCGTGGTGAACGTGACGGTGCCGGTGGCGCATCATCCGGTGAATGTGGAGGCGATGTTCGCCGGGTTGCCGGTGCTGTGTGAGAAACCGGTGGCTCCGACGGTGGCCGAGGGGTTGTCGTTGGCGGCTGCGGCGGAGGTGAGCGGGCAGTTGCTGATGATCAGCCAGTCCCGCCGGTATTTCCAGGGGCTCACGCAGCTGAAGGCGATGACCGGTCAGCTCGGTGACATCGGGGTGGTGACGACGGAGTTCTTCAAGGCCCCGCACTTCGGTGGGTTCCGGGAGGAGATGGCGCATGTGCTGCTGGTGGACATGGCGATCCACCAGTTCGATGCGGTGCGCTTCCTGCTGGACCAGGATCCGGTGTCGGTGTATTGCGAGGAGTTCAATCCGTCGTGGAGCTGGTACGACGGCGCTGCCGCCGCCACCGCGGTGTTCCAGATGAGCGGCGGCACCCGGTACGTGTACACGGGAAGTTGGTGTGCGGATGGTTTGGAGACGTCCTGGAACGGGTCCTGGCGGGTGAACGGTGCCGGCGGGACTGCCGCATGGGATGGTGCCCGGGCACCGGTTGCCGAGTTGCTGTCCGGTGCTGCTTCGGTTCCTGCGGTGTCCCATGAGGAGGAGATCGCAGGCGCGCTGGTGGAGTTCGTTGCGGCGTTGCGGTCCGGTGAGGTGCCGTCGGGGGAGGTGCATTCGAATGTGTTGAGTCTTGCGATGGTGGAAGCAGCGGTGCAGTCAGCGTCAACCGGCCAGCGGGTGCTGATCGAGGACGTGATGGAGGAAGCGCATCGGGTCGCAGTGGCCACAGAGCGCCGTGCGGATGTGCGGGCGGTGCTGGAGGGCTAGGGGTTCGGCGAGAGACAGTGAAGAACGCCTAATAACGCACACCTCCTAGGCATGCTCCGGACGCAATCGAATAAAGCAGGAGGGGTTGCATCCGATACAGAGGAGGAATTTGCGGCGGGCTAGCCGAAGTATCACTATGGTTGTTCTTGCACGGCTATATTGCTGAAACGGAACGACCATCGGCAAGAGCCGTAGGATGCTGTATGGGGGCGGAACCGGACTAAGCGGAAAGAACAGCGGAGGCTTCAGCGTCTGAACATCCTGCAAATGAACTGAGCCTAGAGCAGTCGTCGTGAAGGACCCCGACGCGCTCTCACTTCAAGCCCTCCTATCGCAACCCAGGGTCGGGAAACACTGGTACGGGCTGAGCTGCTGCGACTTGGTGTAGAGGTCGTCCGATGCTCATTCCTCGTGATTGCGGTCTTATGAGACGCCGTCTCTGCGTGGGGAGGGCGCGAGCCGCCCAAGCCATATGGGGGAACCAAGCTAGCCGAACTCCGCCTACTGGCCGCCATATTGAGGAACAGTGCGAGCACCCCTAGCACGGAGTTCTAAGCATCCTTCTTCCTCCTACGCGTGTATCGGATACGCGAATAGCGCGCACGACGCCGTATCGTCAAAAAGACGTGCACCCATGCGACGTCGGCACCGTCGGCATTGTGGCAGGGCATACCAGTCAAGCTTCGACAGAAACGCATGTGCGGAACGTCCCACCGCGCGAGCCAAGGGTCCGACAAAGCGAGTATCTGATTCGGTCGCGGTCCTCTGACGCCCACTATGCTGGCAGTTGAGGAAGGCTGGCGCTGGTGATAGGGGGAAATTTTTGTTTGTAGGAAGAACTGTCGCGTTGAGCGACGGCGAATGGGTGTTAGGTAACGAGATCGGGCGCGGAGGTTTTGGCAAGGTTTATAGCGCTTCGCAGGGCGAGTTGGACGGCGCCGTCAAATTCATCCCGAAAGCGAAAGGCACTCCTCGAGAGCTATTGCTGGAGATCCCCGACCAAGCGAGAAACGTCGTGCACGTGACCGGGATCGGCGAGGACGAGGATCACTGGATTGTATCGATGCCGCTGGCCGAGCGCTCGTTGGGATCCTTGCTCGACGAGTACTCGGGTCCCCTTCCGGAAAAAATAGCCCTTGACGTACTGGTCGACGTGGCGGATGCCCTCATCGATCTTGAGAGCAAGATTGTGCATCGTGATATAAAGCCAGAGAATATCCTGCTGATCGACGGGAAATGGTGCCTCTGTGACTTCGGCATCGCCCGATATGCCGATGCTGCAACCGGCACTCAAACGCATAAGGGTTACGGAAGCGAGGAGTACACCGCGCCCGAGTTGTGGAGGGGTGGGCGCGCGTCTAGCAGGAGCGATATGTACGCCCTAGGTGTTGTGGCCTATGAAATGGTGGCAGGGCACTTACCCTTCACCGGTAGCTCTCAGGAGATATACCAAGGACATCTGAACGAGACCCCGTCGACAACTGGTGCCCCCAAACGATTGGACTGGGCCATACTCGACTGTTTGAAGAAGGCGCCTAATCTTCGACTAACGGCTGCGCAATTCCGTGACAAATTGGAGCCCAGCGTAGCCGCAACGTTATCGGCAGGAGCATTGGCTCTTGGCGAGGCAGATCAGGCCTATACGCAGGCGCTGGACTTGGCTGAGATGGCCGCGCTAAAGGAGGCCGAAGAGGAGAAGATAAGGCAGGAGCATCTCCAATTTGCGCAGGAGAAACTGGCTCGTATCTCTCAGGAGATGTTGGAGCGTTTAGTCGGGCTGGCCCCGCGTGTTCAGGTTAGAGAAAAGGACCTTGGGGCGTGGCAGCTCGCTCTGGCGTCAGCCACTATCGATTTCTCTCCAATGGCCGGGCAAAACTCCTACCTTCTTGCAGAGGAGGGCGACCCGTTCTCCGTGCTTGCCCGTGCCAGCATAAGAGTTTGGCAGGGACCCGGAATCACGGGACACGTCGGTCGCTCTCACGCGCTTTGGTATTCCGATGCCAAAGAAGCAGGGAATTTCCATTGGTACGAGACGGCTTTTATTCAGAATGGCGGTTTGGTACCGACCCACCGAGACGTTCCCTTCGACGCAGCGTTCGAATCCCGGGAAGCAACCATGGCCGTACGCCGAACCGGGCAATACCTCGTTGCATGGCCCTTCACCCTGGTTGACGCAGATGATTTGGACGAGTTCATCGACCGATGGGCGCTCTGGTTCGCTCAGGCTTCGGAGGGCAAGCTAACGCAAGATGTCCGCCCGGACATCGTTCGGGCGGAAAAATCCTGGCGTGAGGCGTGAACGTTCTGGGTTAGATCACTCATTGAACGACCACCCCTGATTCACCATTCCAGCGACGACTGGTAGACCCCGTCTGCCGCTGGTGGCGGTGATACGTTGATCGCAGAAGGAGAATCGTGCGCTTTAGCTACGATGAAACATCTGCTTCTCAAGACTGGGGGAAAAGTGCGGGTTTCGGAGTACTACGACCTCGACGCGACACAAGGTGAGCTGGACTTTGTAGACGTCGACGTTTCGGAGGACGTTCCCGTCTTCATAGACCCCTCCGCAATACGCGTGCAGGAAGGGGAGTGGGGACGTGCTTGCAGGGATTCCCTCGTTACGTTCTTCGATGAACTGCTTGTTGCCATAGGTGCTGGTGATCGCTCACGCGTCAACGCGTTAGTCCATCCACTGGTCGAGCCGAATGAAACTCATCTCGGGATCAGCGAAGGTCCGAGTCGCGGTCGGGGCTTGGGGCATCAAAAGAACAGCGACAAGCTGGTGGAAGCTCTCTCTCAAAGCAAGGCCGTTACCTCGGGCCTTCTTCAAGACTTGGAAGATTCGGTCTTGTTCATCGAAGGTATCGGCCGCGACATCATCAGTGACATAACGACCTGCGTGATTCGCGCGCATCTGATTGACTACACGCAACAGATGGCTGAGTTCCATGAGATTCCGTTGGAAAGCCAGTACAGCGGTGCAACTTGGAACGAGTTGTCGCGGGAGTGGAACCCGAGTGCGCTCGTCAACCTGCCTCGCCCTGGGACACACAAACTGCTTCTCGTGCCCAAATCTGTCGTCCGAGTGAAGACCACGGTTGACCGGGGGGAGTACTACAGAGGTTATCTGCGTCCCTACTTCGAGCAGGAGGAACTGAACGACCCCGGATCCGCTCTTGTGCGCGTGTTGAAGAACGGCCGACGTCGGGTGAATCGTACGGAGTTGGATCGCAGGTTGGGGAACACGAAGCCCGATGCTGTCAAAAACACCTTAAGGCATCCGACAGCCCTCGATGATTACAGAGCTGCGCTGCGTGATAAAGCTTTGTCACCAATGGGCGTGGAGACCTTTGTTGAAGCCCTGGGAACGCCAATGGTCGATTTTGGTGCGCTCATCGGTGAGCTGAATTCAATCAGCCCAGGCAGCGCTGGGGCTACGTTATATCACCGGACCATCGCAAAATTGCTCAGCGCGCTTTTTGATACATCTTTGGGAAACGAACATATCGAGAAGCATCTCCACGGTGGCCTGAAGCGCATTGACATCACTTACGACAACGTAGCGGGTACGGGCTTCTTCCGGTGGCTGAGCCTGAATTACAAGGCCGCGACGATCGTCGTGGAGTGCAAAAACTATTCGAAAGAAATCGGTAACGCAGAAGTAGATCAGGTGGCTATGCGCTTATCACCCCACCGTGGGGAAGTTGCTTTTTTGACGTGTCGGCGCTTAGAGAACAAGCCCAAGCTGTTGGATCGGTGCAGAAATGTCGCTTCTGACGGGCATGGCTTTGTTCTCGCACTCGATGACGAGGATATTGCGGCTCTGGTCGCGGAGATTGAGGCGGACAGAGCTGGGGGTCTGGTTTATGACAACCGCTTTTCCCTTCTGAGGAAGCGTTTCGGGAACCTGATCGGCTAGTCCTCGTCGCTGTGCAGCCGTAGCCAGATCGTCTACGCATGTTTCTGGGTGGAGCCAAATCGGCTCTGGTCTTCCTCTCGCAGGCCATCCTTGAAAGGAGGCGCTTGAAGCCTCTCGTGTTGTCAAACGGCATCGGGCACCTCGGTCCAACGGTCGCTCTGTCCTACAGTGCCTGGACCCGCAAGGGTTCTAATGAACAGATCACAAAACCGTGCAGGTGTTCCAATGTGGAACGTCCGGTTGAACTCCCTGCTCGGCGGTGAGTTTTGGGTGAGGGTTCCTTCAAAGAGCGCTCCGCTCAACATCATGCGCGCCTACGTTGAGCTGGACGGCGTCAGTGTTTCGGCGTTCCGTGACGAGCTGAGCTTCGACGCAACCAACCTCATGGTACTGCCGAAAGCTGTGGAGGGATTCGATGCATGATTCCGTGATGCTCGCAGCCCTCGCGGTAGCTGCCTTGCTGCTGGCTACGGTAGTGGTCGGTCCGCTGCGCGGATTAAGCGACGCGGACTACTCATGGACGATCCGGCTTCCGATCAGCTTGTCCTTGTTCGGCTTGATCGCCTGGTGCCTCACCTGGTGGAATGACAGAAGGAGATTCGGCTACATGCACATCACCATTGATACGGCAGGCCTGCTCGTTCCGGTATTTCCGGTTCTGTTGATTGTAGTCTTGATCGATGGCGGATTCAGAATCACCCGTAAAAGGAGACGCTGGGTAATCATTCTCTTCGCGGCGAGACGCATTGCAGCTATTTTCGCAGCAGTGGGATCGACATTCGCTTGTCTTTCTGGCGTTATCTACAAGATCGAGCACATGGCAATCGACGTAGCCGTCAACCTGGGATTCTACGCTTCGTTTCGCGGCGATCATCGGGACTGCCCCGGCTATGTTGAACTCGGGGTTTTTAGGCCGCTATGAGCGCGGACCGATTGATTGTTTCATATTCGATGGGTGTGAGTTTCCCCAGTTGCCGTTGCCGTCGCCGGCGGTGGTAGGACCGCTCGATCCAGGTCGTAATGGCCAGGCGCAGGTCCTGCAGGGTGAGCCAGCGTTGACGGTTCAGGACGTTCTTCTGCAGCAGCGAAAAGAACCATTCCATGGCGGCGTTGTCCGCGCACGCGCCGACCCTGCCCATCGATCCGGTCGGGCCATGATGGCGCAGTGATTCCACGAAGCGCCGTGACCGGAACCCAGCAGAAGTCGAGGATATTTCGGTCTGGAGGGAGGAACACTGCATCGCGAGAGCGAGAGCGAGAGCGCGTGAAGCCGCTAGGATTGGCGGATGCTCAGTGGCAAACACGTGGACGCGCTACGGGCAGGGTTTGAACGGCTGAGCGTCGTACGGTGAGTATTGGAGTGGCATTTGTTCGAGGCAGCTTTCGACTACGTTGACGACGTCCTGCGAAAGGACGCCGGGTGCGGGAACGAGCTTGACTATGTTGAGCAAACTTCCTGGATCCTTTTCTTGAAGTACTTGGACGACTTAGAAGAAGAACGTGCATTGGAAGCGAGTCTCACGTCCGCGGAGTACAAGCCGATCCTTGAACCCTCGATGCGATGGCAGAGTTGGGCTGTTCCTAAGACCGCCAGCGGTTCCATCGATCATCAGCAAGCGATGACGGGCGATGACCTAGTCGAGTTCGTGAATGAACAGCTATTTCCGCAGCTTGCAGGGTTTCTCTCCTCGGCGAGGAGCGCAGACACTATCGAGTACAAGATAGGAACTATCTTCACGGAATTACGAAATAAAGTTCAAAGTGGGTACAATCTGCGCGAAATCCTTGACAGAGTTGATGAGTTGCACTTCAGTTCGAACGCTGAGAAAGACGAGATGTCTCATCTCTATGAGGGAAAAATACAACGGATGGGCAACGCGGGCCGCAATGGTGGTGAGTACTACACGCCTCGCCCGCTAATCCGAGCCATAGTGGAAGTCGTCAATCCGCAGCTTGGCCAGACGGTATATGACGGTGCGGTAGGGTCGGCCGGCTTCCTCATTGAGGCGTATGAACACATGAAGTCGCCTGAGCTGACGACCGATGAGGTTCAGCAACTTGAAAAAAACACCTTCTTTGGCAAAGAAAAGAAATCACTTGCGTTCATCATCGGCGTGATGAACATGATCCTTCACGGTATAGAAACGCCCAACATCGTACGAACCAATACGCTGAGCGAGAGCCTGAATGATCTGCAGGACGCAGATCGCTATGATGTCATTCTTGCAAATCCGCCGTTCGGGGGACGCGAACGCGCTGAAGTTCAACACAACTTCGATATAAAGACGAGCGAGACGGCGTACTTATTTCTCCAACACTTCATCAAGCGGTTGCGGGCCGGAGGGAAAGCGGGTGTTGTAATCAAGAACACCTTCTTGTCCACCCAAGACGGTGCTTCGGTTGCACTGCGAAAGCTACTGCTGAGTAGTTGCAATCTCCACACGGTCCTATTAATGCCGGCGGGAGCCTTTCCTGGTACAGGTGTTAAAACCGTAGTTCTCTTTTTCGAGAAAGGGGCGTCAACCAAGAGAATATGGTTTTACGAATGTGATCCTGGTCGTAATTTAGGAAAGACATATCCACTTACCTACGGCGACATGGAAGAGTTCGTTAGTCTCCAGCGTACCTTCTCAGTTGGACCAAAATCGTGGTCCGTTGATGCTGCCGATCTTAATCCTAGTTCCTTCAATTTGTCGGTGACTAATCCGCATCTTCCACTTGTCGCGCCCACGATGTCTCCCCAGGGTATTATCGATGAGATGTTTCGCCTCGATGCCGAGAACGCTGAGACACTGTCGCTCATACGGGCATTGCTGTGACCGGTGTCTGGCGCTCCGAGGTTGTTAAGAATTGCCTGCGGAAGGTTCCCTCGACGGCGAATATACCTCGCCGACAATTCTTATCGTCCGGACGTTTCCCTATAGTCTCGCAGGAGAAGGAAACTATAAATGGATACTGGGATCTGCAAGAGGATGTCTCTTCCTTTGGGCGTCCAGTGGTTGTGTTTGGCGACCATACGCGGACATTGAAGTACGTTGACTTCGACTTTGTGACAGGTGCCGAGGGCGTCAAGGTCCTTGACGCGAAAGATTTCCTCGTGCCGAAGTTCCTGTACTACCAACTGCTGCTTCGTCGGCCGGCTTCATTAGGATACGCCCGGCACTACAGAGCCTTAATGGAAGTAACTATCGTCTATCCTGATCTAGCCGAGCAGGAGCGCATCGTTGCAAAATTGGACGAGTTCTTCACCTATCTGGGTGCTATAAGGACGAATGTCGAGAAAAATGTAGAGCTCGCGCGCACTCTATTCGAGGCTGTTTTAGCTTCGACCTTTCCACCCAATGTTCCGCATCTTAAGGCTCTGTCGACCTGTGCCGAGTCGATTACAGATGGCGATCACTCGCCTCCGCCGAAGGCTACGACCGGTGTTCCTTTCATTACGATTTCCAATATCGATAAGGACGCGGGGACCATTGACTTAGACAAGGGTTTCCGCGTGCCAAGAGCCTACTTTGACTCCCTCCGTGAGAATCGTCGGCCGAAAAAGAACGACCTCCTTTATACGGTAACGGGATCTTTTGGGATACCAGTTTTAGTAGAATCCGATATGGAGTTCTGCTTCCAAAGGCACATTGGCCTGATACGTCCCAATGAATCTGTTCTGCCGCGCTGGCTATATTATGCGCTACTTTCTCCCGGCGTCCGTGAGCAAGCCAGACGGTCGGCTACGGGCACGGCTCAGAAGACGGTCTCGCTGACCGCGTTGAGGAGCTTTCAGCTTCCCGCAGTGGAGTTGGAGGTGCAGAAAGATGTAGTTTCCTATTTGGATAGCGTTCAAGGCTATGCGAGAGATTTGCAGTTGCACTACCAAGGACGTCTGAAGTCGCTCGATGATCTTCAGACTTCAGTGCTGGAGCAGGCGTTTACAGGGCGTAACTAGGATGTGGGGTCTGCGATGAAGAATGAGGCCGAGACGCGAGCAGAGTTCATCGATCCAGCCATCCGAATGGCTGGGTGGGGTGTAGTTGAAGATTCACAAGTTAGACGCGAGGTCATCGCTCCTGGCCGCATTCAAGGCGGCGGCGGCACCGCAGAGCCTACTATCGCAGACTATGTACTGAGGTATCGCGGTCGAAAGTTGGCAGTCATAGAGGCCAAGCGTTGGGATCTTCCTGTGACCGAAGGCGTGGCGCAAGCCAAGGTCTATGCGTCGAAGTTATGTGCGCGCTTCGCCTATTCCACCAACGGCCAGAAAATCTATGAGATAGACATGGAGACCGGACGCGAAGGATTGGTACAGGGTATACCCACTCCTCAAGAGCTGTGGGAACGGCTTTTCCCAAGCGCTAACGAGTGGAGAAACCGCTTCGCTGCACTCCCCGGTAATGCCTCGGGAGGAGTCCAAACTCCTCGTTACTATCAGGAATTAGCAGTCGAGCGTGTTCTAGATTCCATAGCGATGGATCGCAAGCGCATCTTACTCACCCTGGCGACGGGAACCGGCAAAACTTTTATCGCTTTCCAGGTCGCTTGGAAGCTGTATCACAGCAGATGGAACGTGAACGGCAACGAAAACCGCCGACCTCGCATACTGTTTCTAGCCGATCGCAATATCCTCGCTGATCAGGCGTTCAATGCGTTTTCACAATTCCCCGAAGATGCCATGGTTCGAATCACGCCCAAGGATATCGTCAAGCGCGGTCGGGTCCCGACGAATGGATCGGTCTTCTTCACGATTTTCCAGACCTTCATGGCGGAGGGCGGTGAGCGACCAAATTTCGGCGCATATCCGTCTGATTTTTTTGATTTCATCATCGTGGATGAATGCCATCGTGGAGGAGCAAGCGACGAGAGCTCTTGGCGAGCTATTCTCGACCATTTTGCATCCGCGGTTCAGCTAGGCTTGACCGCTACTCCACTGCGGAAGCTGAATGGAGATACCTACCGGTATTTTGGTGATCCGGTATATTCTTACTCACTGAAGGAAGGGATACAGGACGGCTTCTTGACGCCGTACCGCATACGGCGGTACCAAAGCACCATTGACGAGTACGTTTATGTGCCTGGTGACATGGTCATCGAAGGCGAGGTGACGTTAGGCAGAACCTATGACGAAAGCGATTTCAATCGCTTGATCTTCATTCGTGAGCGGGAGGAGTATCGCGTCCGTCTTTTCATGTCTGAGATTGATCAAAACCAGAAGACCATTGTGTTTTGCGCCTCACAGGAGCATGCCTTGATCATTCGGGACCTCGTGAACCAAATCAAAAGCAGCAGTGATCCTGACTATTGTCACCGAGTCACTGCCGACGATGGTCTGATCGGTGAGATTTACCTCCGACAATTCCAAGACAACGAGCGCACCGTGCCAACCATACTGACGACTTCAAAGAAGCTTTCGACTGGGGTTGACGCAAGGAACGTCCGGAACATCGTGCTTCTGCGACCCGTGACCGACATGATCGAGTTCAAACAAATCATGGGCAGAGGAACCAGGTTGTACCGAGGTAAGGACTTCTTCACAGTCTATGACTTTGTGAACGCACACCAGCTCTTCAGGGATCCAACATGGGACGGTGAACCGCTCCCGACCAGTGATGAGATGAGTGGCCGGGCACCCCAACGTCGCACCCCCATGGATGGGGAGAGGGAAGATTGCGAGGAGAGTTCAGAGCGGTCCCGGAAGGTTGAGATCAAGCTTCGAGACGGAAAGGCTCGTTCCTTCAAGCACCTAACTTCAACTATGTTCGTAGGCCCGGACGGGCTTCCCATCAGTATCGAAGAATTCATTGCGCGATTGTTCGAAACTCTGAAGCTGCCTGGCCTCCTGATTGATGAAAAGACTCTGAGGGCAGCCTGGGGTGATCCTGACACGCGACAAGCCCTGCGGGAGCGCCTGTCGAGGGCCGGTTTCAGCTCGCAGGATCTAACTTCTATGCAGAGTGCGATTGGTGCAGAAGATTGCGATTTGTTAGATGTTTTGGAATTTATTGCCTTTGCGATTCCTTTGCGCACTAGAGAAGAACGAGTGAACGAATCCCAGCTAAGCCGGATCGATACGATGAACGCGGCCCAGAGTGACTTCGTCGATTTCCTAGTTTCTAGTTACATTCGTTCGGGCGTGGATGAATTGAGCTTGCAGAAGCTCGGCCCACTCTTGGAGCTCAAATACCAAACCATCACGGACGGCGTACGAGTGCTTGGGGGCGTGGAGCAGATCAGAAGGTTGTTCATCGATTTTCAAAAGGGACTGTATGATCCACCAGAAGTGGCCTAAAAGAGAATATGTTCGAAGAAGAGGGCGGGAGTTAGCCGCCAGCTTTCTTCAGGAGGACCCGTTGCCAGGAGATGACCTCCTTTCGAAGATCAGGTATTTTGGCGGTGAGGTCATTAGTGTTCAACCCCAAATCGTAGGCGCTACACAATTGACGAATCCCTCCTAACAGCTTTTCGTGAGCTTCGACCAGTTGCCGAGCGGCCACATGCCAACTCTTCGGTGCGATCATGTTAATCGTCACGGCGTGACCCACCATTGCATCGATCATGGGTTCGATGACGGATGCTATCTTGTTGGCCTCAACGTAATCTCCGTGTTCCCAACTCAGGTTCTGCTGCTGACTGAACGTGAACGCAATCGGCCGGAACGCTCTCAAGATTCGGCGATGCTGGGTCAACATGATCGCCACTTCCACTCGGGCCTCATGAAGCACATGGCGGCGGTGCTGAAGGTACGCAACCAGCAAGGAGATGGATGCAGCAACAAATATGCTGGCAACTCCTACTCCGATGTTGACCCAATCAGGAGAGAACGGCGTTGATGGATCGGTAGTGGCGTCGAGCATTGGACGATCGGTCCCTTCCGTGTCCGACAAATGCCGCATGTGTTGAGCTTAGTAGGGTAGATATTGTGCCTGAATCTCCCCGCTTCCTTAAACTCACTGATGTCGCTGATGAGTTGAGTATCAGCATTTCTCAGACGTATGCACTCGTGAAGAGCGGAGATCTGCCGGCGATTCAGGTGGGCGGTCGTGGTCAATGGCGTGTGGAGCGAGTGAAGCTCGAAGAATACATTCAGCGCATGTACGAGCAGGCCGCAAAGAACCTGCAGAGCACCAAGCCGGAAGACATTAGCGACGCAGGCTAGGCTCCGATACAGCCCACTTAGGCTAACGACTTTTGTCGGGATGGAAGTGCAGCCCCTAGATAGTTCAGAGACTGTGATCGCAGGCGTAACCATCCAGATCCGGTACAGGGCATTCCTGCCGCCGGACGTGAACTGGCTTCATCCGGAACGGTCTGCTGGGACGGGAAGAAATAGAAGTAGAAGGTGACGTCGAACCCACAAGGGACTGGGCCGGCTCCATCATCGGGAGGTCGTATCACACCGCGCCACCGTCACCGTCACCCCGGCTTCTTGACTCTAGCGCGGGAGATGAGGCAGGCATTCTCACTGGGCTTCCCTAGGGCTTAGGTAGATCGCCCGCTTCCATGAATTCGATGCGCCTCTTCGTTGCAAGCCATTCCTTTTCGCCTCCGTATTCCGTTGGAACGGGTATCCAAACGATGTGTTCCGGATTGGTTAGACGTCTGAGTCAAAATTTCCGCTTGTTTGGTGTCTAACCTCACTGGGGGCCGGCCCGGCCCGGTTCTCGGATTGCGTACTTCGCTCGACTGTTCTCGTGCACCCAAGTCCAGGTGAGCAGGCCTCTGGCTTGAAGTTTTTCAAGCATCGTTCTCAGGTGCCATCGATGGCGTATCTTGTAAGGCTTCGGTGGAACGGACATGGTGGGCGCCCGATTCTCACCAACAATCGCCACCGGCACGCCGCCAAGCGTTCGGTGAGATGATCGAGGCTTTTCACCCACCCAACGCGCACCAACCGGTGCTTCCGTTATGGCCTATTCGAACTTATCGGTACTTGCGCTCTGACGACCAGGTGACGAAGCATATCCTGAACAGATGAACGCACAGCCGGAGCACTTCGGGGTCACACCGCAGACTTCTTCATTCGACGCACGCCTCCGGCAAGCCGCTATGGCCTGGTTGGCGATGAGAACCAACGACGGTCGCGATGCCCTCCATTGGCGCGACTTCGAAGATTTCACTTTCGAAGGGCAGCCGGTGAAATTGCGCGACCGGTATAAGGGCATTTGGAAACCGCGGCAGTTGGACGCTGCCTTGTCGTTCAGCACGACCTACCGGGCTCCGGGCAAGGCGCGCCCATACGATGACGACACAGGGCCGGATGGGCTCTTCCGCTATAAATGGCAGGGCGACGACCCGAATCACGCGGATAACCGAGCGCTGCGATGGGCGCAGGAGCACAGCCTTCCGATGATTTGGTTCTTCGCCGTTCGCACTGGCTGGTATCTACCGGTTTTCCCAGTCTTTCTCCTAGAGGAGGAACCACAACAGCGCCAATTTGTAGTCGACTTGGATCCAATGCGAGCGAATGTGGGTGGGTCACCGCTTGAAATCGAGTTCCCTATGCATTTTGAGCGGCGATACCGGAACCAACAGGTGAAGACCCGACTCCATCAAGGGCTCTTCCGAGCGGATGTCATGCGGGCCTATGACACGAGATGTACGGTCTGCAACCTGAAGCATCGGGAGTTGCTAGATGCGGCACACATTGTCGCCGACGCTGATGAAGAAGGAATCGCCTCGGTCGTCAATGGGCTCGCCATGTGCAAGATCCATCATGCAGCGTTCGACGCTAACATTCTTGGGATTCGCCCGGACCATGTGGTGGAGATAAGGGCGGACCTTCTGGACGAGATCGATGGCCCCATGCTTCAGTACGGATTGAAGGAGCGGCACAGCAAGAAGTTGATGAATGTGCCGATCAGGAACGCTGATCTGCCGAGGACGGATCTGCTGGAGCAAGCGTACGAGCGTTTCAGAGAGGCTGGGTAGTCGGACGATGCTATTAGATGAAATTAGGGGGAGCTTGCCCGCAGCTAATGATCTACGTGTCGAGCATTTGCTAGCTGCAGGCGGTCGCCCGCCGACTGCATAGATTCTGCCCTGCTAGCTGGGATTGGACGGCACCGTACATGCCTTCGAAGAAGGGGCGTCGGGCGATGCCGACGACGTCGGCACACGCGTCTTCCGACAGAGATGGCGCCCTTCCTCGACCTTTCTCGTGATCTTCCAGAGCGGTTTCCCACTCTCGGCGGTCATGAAGGCCAGCTAACGTCTAGCGGGGGCCGCGCCGAGTGGACAGTTACTACTCGAAGGATCAGTCGAGGAAATAGAGGCGCATCTTCTCCTCAGAGTCCAGAATCTCGCCCGCGGGGACACCGAGTTGTCGTGCGAGTTCGGCTGATCCAAGGAGTGCGATCTGCGAGTCGGGTGAGAAAGCTCGTTCAAGCAATCCGAGATAGTTGGACATCCCCTCATCGAGCTTGTCTATGAGTTCCTGGTGCTCGGCGGCAAACTGCTCGTCGAGGACGCGTTGCTCGTCTACGTAACGCTCGATTAGCTCGGCCTCTCTCTTCGAGAGAGACGTTGCGACCGTCTTGTACATGATGGTGCCGATAGTGTTTCCAATCACGGCGCCGAGCACGGGAACGGGGATGAGCGCTTGGCCGACGTAGGAGGACAGTGCGCTGACGGCGGTCTCCAAAGAGAGGAGCTCCGAGTTTTCAATGAACTCGAGCTCGTCGATTTCTCCGCGGCGGAGCTTGTTCGCCTGCTCTGCGATGCCGAAGGACGCGGTGACGATTGAGCTTGCGACTGCTGCGGACGTGGCCGTGAAGTTCGTCAACGCATAGATGCTGGCACCTCGCACTCCGCCTTTGCCGAAGCTCAGGCCAGCTTCACCTGCAATGTCGAGCCAGTCCTGCTGACTAAACTCTCGAAGCTGCTTTCCTTCCCGCTTCTTAGCAACCAAGGCCAGCACCAAAGCTGTCCCGCCCTCGACTGCAGCGGCTGTTAGGGTGGCCGACGTCGCTTCTTGCAGGGTCGGCAAACTTTCTTGATAGGCGTTGTCACGCAAGGACTGGTTTGTGGAACGAAGGGAGTTCTCCTCGGCTGCCATGGTCGATTCGTAGGCACCCTTCTGAACCTGACGGTACTCAAGAGCCGAAGGCTCGAGTGATTCAAGGTCGATCGAACCCTGCTGGAAGAACGCGTCAATGCGTCGCCAGTCCGTGAAGGACGGTCCGTCGCCGCTGCGCGACAATAATTTCCCTGCTTCCTCCGGTGGCATGGAGTGCAGCCTCTCAATCAACTCGAAGTGATCACGGGGAATCTGGTACCTCCCGCCGTTCTTCACATAGTCGGGGTACTTCTGCAGGTGCTCGGTGATTGCTCCCAGTGAGAAGCGACCCCCCGAGGCGACAAACTTCTGCTGGATGTCCACGCCGCCGCGGATGAGGTCCACCGGTCCGTTGTCGTTGACCCACTGGTAGACAGGCTCCTGGCCGAGGATCTGTTTGCGAGCGTTGCCAATGCCCACCTCCGCAATTTCGGCTATGAAGCCGTGCATGCCGTGCTGCCCCCCGCGATTGGAGGTGACCACCTCGAAGTCGATCTTTCTGACGGCTTCATCGATACTGGTGAGGGCGCGCAGGAGGTTTACGTCCTGCTGTCTTAACGAGCTCAATAGCTGGTCAATTCGAACCTGATTGAGGTAGTTGAGCCAGGAAGCGACAGCCTGCTCTTGGTTGCTCTTGATGAGTTCCCTGAGGTCATTCACCAGATGTGCCTTGCTCAATACGAGTGGATAGCAGGGCCGCGCATGACTTCGTGTTGTTTACGAGGACTGCCAGGCTGTCCTGCTGGGAAGTCGAGAGCGAACGGAAGTCAGCGCCGAAGCATGGCAACGCTCCAACATAGGAGTTTCTCAGCTCGTCGCGCAGTGCGGTGGTCTTCTGAAGGAGATGGCCGATTTGAGCGTCGCTGGTCTCGACCGACGCGATGTTCCGCTTCACGTCGGCCAGCTCTTGCTGTTTCGTAGCCCGAGTCTCCAACTTGCTCTTCGAGAAAAGTGCGATCGAAGCAAGGAGGGAAGCTCCTGCGACAGTCCATCCGATAGGGCCAGCTAGTGCGAGCAAAGCGCCGCCAGCAGCGGTACCTCCACCTCCCGCGGCGAGGGCGCCGCCGCCAAGCCAGGCGAGAGCGGCGTTGCTCGCGGCAGCTCCAGAGAGAGTGGAAATCGCGGTGCCAGTGGATGCAGAGCCAAACGTGGTCGCGACCCACATGGCAGCCGTGGGTGCAACGCTCGCTACTGTAGCTCCCGTCGCGAATCCGGCACCGGCGCCAGCTGCAGAATGTCTCGCAGCTTCAAGATCCTTACGTGCGAACTCCTCTGCATCCAAGAACTGGGCTTTGTGAGCGCCAACTTCACCCAAGGAGGTGTCGAACGACTTCGGCGTGTTAGCGATGCTATTCACCAGCAGCTCGACGAGCTCGATCAGATCCGCCGACCGTTCGCGCTGGCGCAGGAGTGTATCTCCCCTGTCGCTCATGGCGGTGTACGCAGCGTTGTACTCGGCTATGACCTCCTCATAGGGGTCCGCGGTCTTCGCAGCCAGTTTTTCGACTTTGTCTCTGGCGGCTTCCCTAGCGTCTTTGGCAGTCTGCTTGACGCTTTCAGCCTGCTCGACGATGCGCGTGGAAGCGCCTCGCAGAGCCCTGCCGATGCCCTCTTTGGCATTGCTCACGTCGAATTGCTCGGCCATTCGATATCCCTACCCCGTTACCGTTTACTCTCCCAGGAAAGAGTAGCTATTGCAGGTGACAACGCTTACAAGCCAGCCCACAGTTCAGCTGAGGGTCACTGCGAACGTGTGCGTGACCGTCAGGTTCGGTCGGAACGAGGCCGCGCCGACGCGGTCCGGGCTCTAGAGCACCCGGTTGCCCCGGAAATCGCGGGCAAGGGCGTTGCCCGTCCGGTAGGAGCGCTTTGGGCTGCGGCGATGATGCTCGAGTATCTGGGGGAGGATCGGCGGCCAAGTGGCTAACCGCCGCGTCGAGCCGGCGCTCGCCGATGATCGCGACGCCGGACCTGAAGGGTGCGGCGGCGACTGAGTCGTTCGCGGGAGAGGTGCTACGGCTGCAGTATCAGCATGCTGCGGCGGGGCGCCCGCTAGTGCGATAGCGGCCCGAACCACTGGGTCAACGCGTCTATCAATCCCGCTTGAGTTCCGTCTCCTGCCCACGCGACATGCCCATCGGGACGGATTAGCATGGCGGAAGGAGCGCTGACCGCACCGATCACCGGAAGGTGCCACTCGCCGTCGTACTTTGCATCAACCAACTGGATCCGGTCGCTCCACGGACCCAGATCGATGCTGCCAGGCTCGCCAAGGTTGAGGAGTACTGGACGGGCATGGTGCAGGAGAGCGAATACGCGACGCGGGCCATTGGTAGTGACGATGTCGAGGTCGGGCATGCGGCGACCGAGGAGCGGGTGCTCGTCAGCGAGGTCGTAGTGCACGTCCAGTCCGGAGATGAGTCCTGCCATTCGCTTCCGCGCTTCGTCGATGGTCAGCAGGTCGGCGACCGTGTCGGCCAGCGCGCTGACACGCGGGTCAGCCTTCTGCATGAGTGCCTGCGCCATCGTGTGCTTGAGGGCCCGCGCTCCGGCGGGGTGCCGCTCGGAGTGGTAGGTGTCCAGCAGACTGTCCGGTGCGATGCCCTTGATGACCTGCGCGAGCTTCCAACCGAGGTTCACGGCGTCCTGGATCCCGAGCCCAATACCCTGCCCGCCCGACGGCGAGTGGATGTGCGCGGCGTCGCCCGCCAGCAGGACTCGGCCGCTGCGGTAGGCGGCGGCTTGGCGGGTGGCGTCGGTGAACCGTGAGATCCAGGTCGGGGAGTGGATGCCGAAGTCGGTGTCGTAGGTGTCGGTCAGCGCTATGGAAAGGTCGGTAAGGGTGGGTTCGGTCGCCGGTCCCAGGTGCTTCTCGGTGACGACTATGCGGGTGGTTCGCCCGTCTTCCATGAGGTGGAGGCCGTGGACGCCGACCTCGTCGATGCGCATGCCGGGCGGTGTCTCCTCGGTGACCTCGGCTTCAGCGATCAGGCTGCTCCTCGTTGCGTCCCAGCCGGGAAACTCAATGCCTGCTGCCTTGCGCACTGTGCTTCGCCGCCGTCGGCGCCGACTAGGTACCGTGCGCGCAGGTGTTCGCCGTTGCTGAGTTGAACGTCGACGCCGTCGTCATCCTGGGCGAAGCCGGTCACTTTCAGTCCGCGACGGACCGGCACTCCGAGTTCCTCGATCCAGCCGGCCAGGATCCGCTCGATGTGGTTCTGCCACAGACCGAGCGTGTACGGGTGGCGGGTAGGGAAGTCGCTCATGTCCAGCATCGTGGTTCCGAAGAAGGCAGCCTGGACGGGCTGGCCCTCGGCGAGGAACCGGTCGACGATGCCGCGCTGGTCGAGGATCTCAATCGTTCGCGAGTGGAAGCCGCCGGCACGGGAGCCCATCAGTTCCGACGTCGGGCGGCGTTCGATGATCACCGCATCCACGCCTGCCAGGGCCAGTTCGCCGGCGAGCATCGTTCCTGTGGGGCCACCCCCGGCGATGACTACGTCAGCCATTTCAACCTCACCTCTTCGTGCAATCCGATGCATCAACTTGGGCACGTCCGAGCCAGTGTGGCGCATGACGGGGGTCTTGCCGCAAACCCCCTCGTCAGCAGTACATTGGAAATGGAAGGACCAGCGCACACGCTCCGTATCTCCCTTTCACCCACCGGTTGTAAGTCCCGTTGACGGGCATAGAATCGTGCTCAAGCCAGACGTAAGTGAGAGCAGTCACAGTCCCAGAGCAAGGGGTCAGGCCATGAGTGTGTTCCGCACCAAATCCATCGAGCAGTCCATCCGCGACACCGAGGAGCCGGGACACCAGCTCAAGAAGAGCCTCGGCGCGCTGGACCTCATCGTCTTCGGCATCGGCGTGTGTGTCGGTGCCGGAATCTTCGTGCTCACAGGGCAGGCGGCCGGCGCAAACGCAGGTCCCGCCGTCGCAATTTCCTTCCTTATCGCCGGCGTTGTCGCTGGGCTGAGCGCGATTTGCTACGCCGAGCTAGCCTCGACGGTCCCCGTGGCCGGCAGCGCCTATACGTTTTCGTTCGCGACGCTCGGCGAGCTGGTGGCCTTCGTCATCGGCTGGGATCTCGTGCTGGAGTTCACTGTTGGGTCCGCTGCGCTGGCGACGTCGTTCAGTCAGTACCTCGGCGTGGTGCTGCAGGACACCCCGTTCGCGATCCCTGAAGCCGTCGCGTCCGTCGACACCGGAGTGATGAACCTGCCGGCCGGGCTGCTGATTCTTGGGCTGACGGTCGTGCTCATGACCGGCATCAAGCTCTCCAGCCGCATCAACCAAGTTGTCACCGCGATCAAGGTCGCCGTGGTGCTGTTGGTGATCATCGTCGGCCTGTTCTTCATCAATGTCGCCAATTGGTCGCCGTTCATTCCGCCGAGCGAGGGCACTGCCCCTTCCGAAGCCGGCGCGCTGGACATCCCGCTGGTGGAGACGCTCTTCCGGCTCGAGCCCACGGTGTACGGGCTGGGCGGTGTGTTTGCGGCGGCGGCTCTGGTGTTCTTCGCGTTCATCGGGTTCGACGTCATCGCCACCACCGCCGAGGAGACCCGCAACCCGCAGCGTGACCTGCCGATCGGCATCCTGGGGTCGCTCGCCATCGTCACCGTGCTCTACATGGCTGTCTCGCTGATCATCACCGGGATCCGCCCCTACTCCGACATCGATCCGGCCGACGGCGCCCCGCTGGCCACAGCCTTCACCGCGGTCGGCGTCACCTGGATGGGCAACGTGGTGGCGATCGGAGCGTGTATCGGCCTGATCGTCGTCGCCATGATCCTGCTGCTCGGCCAGACTCGAGTGGGCTTCGCGATGAGCCGAGACCGGCTGCTGCCGCCGGCGCTGGGCGCTGTGCATCCGAAGTTCGGGACGCCCTACCGGTTCACGCTACTCGCGGGCATCATCATCGCGATCATTGCCACCTTCGTGCCGCTGTCCACGCTGGCGGAGCTGGTCAACATTGGGACCTTGTTTGCGTTCATGCTGGTGGCGCTTGGCGTGATCATCCTGCGTCGTACCCGTCCTGACCTGAAGCGGTCCTTCCGGGTTCCCTTCGTGCCCGTGCTGCCGATCATCGCCATCGCGCTGTGCTTCTTCCTCATGCTGAACCTCACCGGCGGCACCTGGCTCCGGTTCTTCGTCTGGATGGCCATCGGCATCGCGGTGTACTTCCTGTACTCGCGGAAGCGCAGCATCATGGTCACCGGTGGTCCTGGCTACAACACAGGAATGCCGGAGCAGCAGCGCCGGACCGACGTCGGACTCGGGGGAGCGGGCGTTTCACCGGTCGACGACGACCGGTAGCTCACATGACTCGTACGCCGTAGGAGGCAGTCCTCGAATTCATGCGTGCATACCGCGAGCAGGACGAACGCCTCGCCCTGTCACTGGCGGCGGACGACTTCACCTTCACTAGCCCGCAGGACGACCACCTCGACCGTGACACCTGGCTGGACGCTGCTTCCCCACGGCGGACCACTTCGAGGTACCGGCTACAACCCTGCAGATCGTCGAGGTCGACGGCGTCGTGCTGCACAGATACGAGTACATCGTCGTCGGACGCACCTATCGCAACGTCGAAGCCACCCGCGTACACGACGGACTCGTACACGAGGTCGAGGTGTACTTCGGGGGAGCCGTCTAACCAGAAAACTCCAAGGCGCCGGGTGGTTACTGGGAAGCACGCATTCACCTGATCAGGAGCCCGTCATGGCATCGGTACTTGTTTGTTCTTGCCCCGTCACCGGGCATGTTGTCCCGATGCTCGCGGTAGCCGCCGGCCTCGTGAACCGCGGCCACTCGGTCCGCTTCCTCACCGGCCAACGCTTCGCCGACCGCGTGGCCGCCTCCGGTGCCACCTTCCTGCCGCTGCCACCCGAGGCCGACTTCGACGAAACCAAACAGGACGAAGAGTTTCCCGGAAAGGTCGGGCTCAAAGGCCCGGCTGGGATCCGATACGACCTCACCAACATCTTCATGCGCCCCGGTAAACACCAGTACGACGCCGTGCAGGCCGCCATTGCAGAAACGCCCACCGACGCGGTGCTTTCCGAGGCGCTCTTCATGGGCGCAGCTCTGCTGCTCAACACGCCACGGGCTCAGCGTCCGACCGTTATCAATTGCGGCATCGTACCCCTCAGCCTTGCCAGCCGGGATACGGCACCCTTCGGCCTCGGCATACCTCCGATGCGTGGACCAGTCGGCCGCGTCCGGAATGCCGTGCTCAAAGGAGTGGCCGAGAAGGTCATCTTCGGGCCGGTGCAGAAGTACGCGGACCAAGTTGCACGAGACGCAACAGGCAAACCCTTCCCAGGCTTCTTCATGAATTGGCCGCGGCATGCGGACATCCTCGTTCAGTTCGGCGTTCCCGAGTTCGAGTACCCACGCTCCGACCTTCCCGATCACGTCCACTTCGTCGGCCCGGTGTCGCAGGGCGGAGGCAAGGATACTGCCGACCTGGTGCTGCCCGAGTGGTGGGGAGACCTCGATTCAGGGCGACCGGTCGTCCACGTCACCCAGGGCACCGTAGCCAACCGCGACTACAACGACCTCATCCGTCCCACGATCGACGGACTCGCGAACGATGACGTGCTTGTCGTTGTCAGCACCGGAGGTCGGCCGGAAGACACGCTCACCGGACCGTTGCCCGCCAACGTCCGAGTCTCCTCCTATCTCCCGTACGACGAGCTCCTACCCAAGACCAGCGTCGTCGTCACGAATGGTGGGTACGGGGGAGTGCAGTTCGCCCTGCGTCACGGGGTCCCGTTGGTGGTTGCAGGTCAGTCGGAGGAGAAAGCCGAAGTGACGGCACGGGTTGCGTGGTCGGGGACCGGCATCAACCTGCGCACCAACCGTGCCAAGCCCGACGATGTCGCGAAGGCCGTGCGCAAGGTCCTCGCCGACCCGTCCTACCGGCAACACGCGCAGCGTATCGGTGCTGCCATCAAGGGCTCCCGTGGAGTGGACGCGCTAGTAGATCTCATGGAGGAATTGAAACCGGCGGGATGACGCGCTGGACGAGCAGGAGCGATTTGCGCGGGGTAGCCCTCGTGTCCCAGATCCTGTGAGTAAGGTGAAAGGGGGCAACGACGCCTTCTCGAGGACGAGAGATGGGGGAAGCCGTGAAGGATAACGATCTGCAAAGATTGCTCGACCAATTGACCGCTGAGCTGCCGCGAGAGGAGTGGAAATCCTGGGCCGGAGGAAGGAAAGGGCAGATTGAAGCAGCGCTTACCGATGCAGTCCTGTCCATCCAAGCAAACTACGGTTCAGAAGAGAACGGCGTAAGAGCGGCCGTCCGAAGGTACTCCGACCATGTGGGTGAGTCGAAGCCGGACGACCTTGCACGGCTGTCCAAAGTTGCAGAGCCAGATCTGCAGATAGTTCTGAATAACCAACGCATAAGTGGTAGGACAAAAGCCTCTGCCATCGCAGAAGCCGCGCACAACTTGGTCCACGTAGGCGTGCGGCATGCGGATCAGCTTGACCCAAAAGATTCGATACATAAACGTGCTTACACGTCAGTGCATGGGCTAGGACACGTCACCTGGGAGTACTTCGGAATGCTGCTAGGTAAGCCCGGTGTCAAGGCGGACACCTGGATACAGCGATTTGTAGGGCGCGCTCTTGGCCGCAAGACGGGTGCTGAGGAAACCCGTCGGGTCGTTATCGCGGCAAGTGAAAAACTGAAGGTGAACCCGATCGAGCTGGACCATGCGATCTGGGCCTACGAGCGAAGGCGAAAAGCGCCATCACCTATGACGGAAAGCATTGTGTAGTAATCAGATCATAATCGCCCGCTGGGCCACGAGCCCGCCCAATTCACATCTTGAAAGGTTCCTGAACTTGCTCACTCAGGTGAAAACGCCCCGCGAGGTCTTTTATCAGCCCCAGCGATTGATGGTGCCACTTTTTCAGCGGCCCTACGTATGGAATAAGGAGGGTCAATGGAGACCATTATGGGAGGATGTTCAACGGCTGGCGGAACGACGGGTGAATTTTGAACCTCAAGCGCCTCACTTCTTGGGCGCAGTTGTGGTGCAGCAACAAATGGGAACCATAGGCACACTTCCTATTCGCACAATCATTGATGGACAGCAACGGCTGACGACTATGCAGCTTATGATGAGCGCGGTCTACGAGCAGGTACGTCTAGCCGGCTTCGATAGCATCGCCCGGCAGGTTCAGGATTTGGTGGAGAACCCTGAGCATTTCACAGCCCACCCCGAGGACCGATATAAGGTCTGGCCCACGAACCGAGATCGTTCAGCGTTCAACGAAGTCATGTTGGCTGTGGCGCCAGTCGAGCATGCGAAGTTGACCCATGCCGGTTCTCGCATGGTCGCCGCCCATGAGTTCTTCTCCAAGTCTGCGGAGGAATGGCTCTCTGGTCCCGGTCTGGAGAAACGAGCACAGGCGCTAGTAGAAACTGTCAGCAACCAGTTACAGATCGTCGTGATCGAGCTCCAAGCGGATGAGGATGCCCAAGAGATATTCGAGACGTTGAACGCTCGAGGCACTCCGCTGACCGCAGCAGATCTTATAAAGAACTTCGTTTTTCAGCGACTCGATGCTGCGCCGGCACAGGCTGAGCAGGCATATCACAAGTATTGGGAGGCCTTCGAAACGCCTTTTTGGGAGAGTGAGATTGCATCCGGCCGTGTCACCTACAGCAGAAGTTCTCTGTTCCTTAACCAATGGTTGATTGCTCAGTCATTACGGGACGTAACGGCGAAAGAGGTATTCGCTCAGTTCAAACGCCATGTGTCGGACAACGACGAGCCCATTGATTCTCTGCTGCCCAGAATCAAACGAAATGCCGAGATTTATCGTTCGTTCACGGAGCGGTCCTGGAGCTCGACGAATGTACTTAACCGGTTGGAATTGTTCATCTATCGGACGTCGACGCTGGAATCGGAGGTTGTGAAACCGCTTGTTCTGTGGCTTGAGGACCCTAACCGACAACGTGTCCCCACCGACCAGCGAGATAAGTGCTTGGCGACGGTTGAGAGTTGGCTTATCCGGCGAACTTGCGTCCGAGCCAGCACCAAGGCGTATAACCGCATCCTAGTGGACCTCCTGAATCATTTAAGTCAGCAGCCTCGGGACACTGTTGGCGATTCAACTGAGCAGTACTTTGCGAATCAGGACGGGCCAAATGATTATTGGCCTGGAGACGCGGAAGTCCGCCGCGAGCTTACCGACATGCCCATATACAAGCGCTTTAGGAGGGGGCGCCTGAGGATGCTTCTGGAAGCCATCGAAGACCATCGCCGTGGTTGGACTGGTGGTCGGCCCATGCATGAACAACCGGTCATTCGAGGTACTACAACGATCGAACATGTGATGCCTCAGGACTGGGCGCTTAACTGGCCAGTCGCCCTCGGGGAGGACCAGTCGAATCGGCGTGACAGCTTGGTCCATACCCTCGGGAACCTGACGTTGCTCACTCAGGCGCTCAATAGCAGGGTATCTAACGGTCCATGGCAAGGGGAGCGGGGTAAGTACGAGGAGCTTCGCAGGAATACTTCGCTGCTTCTGACGCGGGAAGTGGTTGATCTCGGTGCCCACGGCTGGACTGAGGATTTCATTGTCGAGCGGACAGAAAGGATGATCGCGGACATATTGGAGATATGGCCAGTCCCTGCCGGACATGGCGGCAAGGTCGCCGCTTCGATCGAGCGTGCCACCCCTCGAGTTGATGTAGCGGATTTGGTTAGCGCGGGTCTGGTGCATCCAGGACAGACTCTATTTGCGAGGGTGCAGGCTCATCGGGGAAAGCCTTGCCAGGTGAGTGAAGATGGGTCTCTCTTTGTCGGTGATCGTCGCTATGACACGTTGAGCGCCGCGGCGAAAGCGATCACAGGATCTCAGTCTGAAGCCGGTTGGTGGTTTTGGCTCGTCGATGTAGAGGGCGATCGATCCATGAGCGACCTGAGACAGGAGTTCGTTGAGTCCCTCGCTATGGGCGGCGAAGTTGTCGAGGCGGTGTAGGGCTTATCGTGCAAGGCCATTGCGGGCAGCTGTGAGCGCGCTGGTGGGTCCCTTGAGACGGAGGTTCAACACCCGGCGGGTCCGGGGGAGGTTACGGCGAACGCTGTCCCACAAGTGCTTGCGAGGACTCGAGACCGGCGGCCAGCCGTCGCCTTTCTATTCTCCGCTGAGCGCTCGGTGACGGGATCCGGGCTCCCTTCGATCGGTTGCACCTGCTGCATGCTGCGACAAAGTTCTGCAGGCTGGTCGACCCACCCTTCGACCACGGGTAGAAGTGATCGCCGTGTTCGGCCGGTCGGGAACAGCGGCGAGCGCCCATGCCCAGCTCACACTGCCCGTCCGCGCGAGCCATGCCTTCGCGCCGCTGCTGCTTCGTGAAGCGACGAACTGGATCTCGACGTCGGGCATCGCGTGAAGTAATAACCGCCGCAGTGATCCCGAGCCCAACGAGGATGAGGCCAGGGAGCGCAATTGCTCCCAGCAGTTGCTGACCCAGGGAAAGCAGAACGTCCGATGCAGCAGAGACTCCCGTAGCGACTGAGGGTGGCGCTGAAAGCAGTGAACCACTGAGGAGCGGACTGATAAGGGACCACGCGAGCCACAGAACGACTACTGAGTAGCTCAGTTTCAGAGCCTTCCGAGACCAGTAGATCCGACCGAGCTCCATCATCGTTCAACACCGCACATATGAAATCTCCCCCATGTTGTCAGCAACAATTGAAGCACGCAGGCGGAAACCGCATCGTCACATCTCGGATCAGTCAGCTACCCGACCGCCCGCCGCAACTCCGCCCGGGTCTCCCGATATACCTCCACCGGGTCGTACGCCTTACCGTCCGCCGCGAGTTCACCCCAGCGGGCCCACGACGCCCGCCACACCGCAACCGCCACCTCGGTCAGCAGCAGCAGGTTCAGCGAATCAGCCCTATCCCCGAGCTGCGACGTGATCCGGGCTCGCAGCTCGCCGGCCAGCACCTGATCCTGAGCGGCAGCCGAGGCGAGGAGTTCCGGATCCTTCCCTAGGATGCGTATCACCCGGCCATGCTCGGCGAGGTCCTCGCCGTTCTCAAGACGCATGACGGATTCGGCCATCGCTTCGATGTCCCGCAACAGGTCCCGGGGTTTGGACGCGGACGTCTCGAACGCCCGCACACCCGCCAGCATCCGGTGCTGCCCGGGCAGTGCCGCATGCTCCTTCCGTGTGAAGTACCGGAAGAACGTCCTCGACGAGACACCAGCCCGGTCGGCGATCTGCTGAACCGTCGTCGCCTGGATGCCCTGTTCCTCGAACAGCTCGAGCGCAGCCCGGTGGATCTCACGCTCGGTGTCCAGCCGCCGTCGTGCGCGTAAGGAGAGAGCGCCGTCGTCGTTCATCTGTCCTCCTATGAAACTGCCCACATCCGCTTCTGTCAGCCTATGACGAACTGTCACAATGTGACACTATCGAGCGACCCTTCGATCAGAAACAGGTAGCTCATGCCGCCCTCCACAGTCCACGAGGACCAGTCCACACACCCGGCACCCGCCTTCGAACCCCAAGCACCCACGCGTGTTGCGCCGATCATCGCGGTGCTCGCGCTGTCCGCGTTCGTGATGATCCTGAACGAGACCGTGGTGGGCGTCGCCCTGCCCAACCTCATGCAGGAATTCTCCGTCACCGCCACCACCGTGCAGTGGCTCACCACCGGATTCCTCCTCACCATGGCCGTGGTCATCCCCACCACCGGATTCCTCCTGCAGCGCTTCACCACGCGCACGCTCTTCACCGCGGCGCTCCTGCTGTTCATCGCCGGGACCCTGCTTGCCGCCGTCGCACCGACCTTCGGCGTCATCCTCATCGCACGCGTCATCCAGGCCGGCGGTACCGCCATCATCCTGCCGCTGCTGATGACCACCACGCTCACCTCGGTCGCGCCCGCCCACCGCGGCACCGTCATGGGCCTCAACTCGGTCGTCATCTCGGTGGCGCCCGCCATCGGGCCGACGTTGTCCGGCGTCGTCGTCGCCTCGCTCGGCTGGCGCTGGATCTTCGGACTCATGCTCCCGGTGATCGCCGTCGTCTTCGTCCTCGGCCTGGTGCTCCTGAGGAAGGCCGGCGATACCCGCAAGGCCCCGCTCGACGCACTCTCCGTGGCGCTGTCTGCGGTCGGTTTCGGGGGGCTTGTGTACGCGCTGGCGTCGATCGACGCGGTCCTCGACGGCGCATGGCTGCCGGTCGCAGCGTTGGTGGCCGGGGTTGTCGCGCTCGCCGTGTTCGTCCGCCGTCAACTGCGCCTGCAGCGCGCCTCCGACTCCGCCCTGCTGGATCTGCGCCCCTTCAGTGTCCACAACTTCCGCGTCTCCGTTGCGCTGCTGATGATCGCCTTCGCGACCATGATCGGCACGGTCACCGTCCTCCCGATCTACCTGCAGAACGGCCTCGGCGCGAGTGTCCTCACCACCGGCCTGCTGCTCCTGCCGGGCGGTCTGCTTCAGGGCATCGCTTCGCCGATTGTCGGCCGCGTGTACGACGCCGTTGGTCCCCGCCCGCTGGTGGTCCCCGGCGCGCTGCTGGTGGCCGGCGGCCAATGGGCGCTCTCCACCCTGAACCCGGACACCTCGCTGGTGGCCGTGGGCGCGATGTACGGGGTGTTCTCGCTCGGCCTCGCGATGCTCATGACCCCGCTCATGACCGCGGCACTCAGCGCCCTGCCCCGCAACCTCTACGGCCACGGCAGCGCCAGCCTGAACACGTTGCAGCAACTCGCCGGCGCAGCGGGAACGGCGATCCTCGTCGCAGCCCTCACCATCGGCGCCGCCACCGCATCGGCCGGGGGAGCGGCGGAAGGTCCGGCGCAGGCGTCCGGCGCGCAGGTTGCGTTCGCCGTCGGCGGTGTGCTGGCCGTCGTCGCGGTGGTGCTTTCGCTGTTCGTCCGCCCGGTGAAGAACGACGACGGCGCCCGCCGCTAGATAGCTCGCCGAGGGCACCGGAAATCCATAGCCAAACCGACGAATCGAGAGCATGCTTACCCTGTCGGGGCTTCACGAGGAGAAGTCATGAATATTGCGCTGTGGATTGTTGCCGGTGCCCTCGCCGCGTTCTTCCTCGCCGCCGGTATCTCGAAAGCCTTTCAACCGATAGAGAATCTGGTGTCGCACGGGCTCACCTGGGCGGCGGACAAACCGGGCTACGCCCGCACCGCCGGAACGTTCGAGATCCTGGGTGCGCTGGGCCTGATCCTTCCCGGCATCTTCCGCTTCGCTACGTTC
Source organism: Arthrobacter sp. D2-10 (assembly GCF_054161285.1). Taxonomy (NCBI): domain Bacteria; kingdom Bacillati; phylum Actinomycetota; class Actinomycetes; order Micrococcales; family Micrococcaceae; genus Arthrobacter; species Arthrobacter sp. D2-10. Next base: position 833,195 of record NZ_CP096431.1, read on the forward strand.
CTCATCCCGGCAGCCGCCATCGGACTGGCGCTCATCATGGCGCTGTCCATTGCCTTCCACATCTCGCGCGGTGAGAAGGGCTTCGCCATCAACATCGCGGTTCTGCTGCTCGCGGTCTTCGTGGCATGGGGGCGTGCCACGGAGTGGGCTTTGTAAGTCCGTTTCACGAGGAAACAGGGCCTGATGCGGGACGGGCGTGGATCGCGCCGACTCAGAAGGTGAGGTCGCAAAGACATGGCTACTCCGGAGGAGTTCTACGACGCCCTCGCAGCTGAGTACCATCTGCTCTTCGATGATTGGTGGGCCGCGGCGCTGGAGCATGGGCGAGTCATAACCGATGTTCTCGCGCAGCGGGGGATCCTCGCGGGGCGTCTGTTGGATTGCACGTGCGGCATCGGTACCCAGGCCCTGCCCTTGGTGTCGCTCGGGTACGCGGTGACGGCGACCGACGTGAGCTCTGCGGCAATTGATCGTGCCCGGGCGGAGGCGGCCGGGCGGGGAATCGACGTCGACTTCACGGTTTGCGACATCCGGGACGTTCGCGACCACGTCGAAGGAAGCTTCGACATGGCCATTTCCTGCGACAACGCACTACCGCACCTGCTGACTGACGAGCACCTGGAAGCTGCCTTGCGCAGTCTCCGTGCGTGCTTGCGACCGGCCGGGCTGTTGCTCGTCTCCCTCCGAGACTATGACGCGTTGAGGCGCACTCGACCAGACGGGGTGCCGATTGCCGTCCACGGGGAAGCCGGCTCACGGCATGGCTCAGGTCAGGCCTGGCAATGGTCACCCGACGCGGCGTACGTCGACATTGAGCTATTCATGCTCAGTGAGGAGGCGGTCGGGTCATGGCGGGCCCGCTCGAGCAGGACCCGCTACCGTGCACTGCTGCGCGCGGAGCTCGAAAACCTGCTGGTGGAGGCCGGATTCACCGGACTCGAGTGGCTCATCCCCGACGTCACCGGCTATTACCAGCCGATCATGCTCGCGAGGGCTTGAAAGCGCGAGCCAGCGTCGCGGACACTCCACCCACAGAACGACGACGGCGCCCGCTGATGCGAGCGCCGTCGTCGTTCTTCTTAATGCCTGTGCGGAGAAGGTGCTAGCTCCGCGCGGATTCCTTCTCGCGGTTGTCCCGTTCCCGGCCGGCGGGCTGGTAGGACTCCCAGAAGGTGGCCCCGACGATGCCCAGCGGCTTCGGGTCGAAGACCGGGTCGAGACCGAGCTTCTGCTGCCGTTCGAAGTCCTTGAGCGCCTGGAATGCGGGCTTCTGCAGGATCAGGATGCCGATGATGTTCAGCCACGCCATCAGCCCCACGCCGATGTCGCCCATCAGCCACGCATCGGCGGCCGTGTTCACGCTGCCGTACGCGACGGCGATGAGGATCGCCACCTGCAGCGCCATCGTGGTTGCACGCCCGACGCTGACCCGGAGTCCCGGGATTAGCCTGTTGGACGAGTTGCCCACCAGGAAGCGCAGGTTGGTCTCGGCCATGTAGTAGTAGGCGATGACGGTGGTGAGGCAGAAGAAGATCAGCGTGATCGCGATGAACGAGGCGCCGAAGCCGGGGAACACGGAGTCGAATCCGGTCTGCACGTACTGGGGACCGACGGCGGCAGTCGCCGACAGCAGGCCGCCCTCCACCAGGACGTCGCCGTCCTCGGTGCCTCCGGAGAAGACGCGGTACGCGCCCGTCGAAAGGATCAGGAACCCTGTAGCCGAGCACACGAACAGCGTGTCGATGTACACGGCGAAGGCCTGAACCAGACCCTGCTTCGCCGGGTGCGACACCTCAGCGGCGGCCGCGGAGTGCGGACCCGTTCCCTGGCCGGCTTCGTTGGAGTAGACACCGCGTTTCACGCCCCACATCACGGCCAGTCCGACGACGGCGCCCAGGGCGGAATCCATGCCCAGCGCACTGCGGAACACCAGCGCGATGATCTCCGGCAGCTGCGCGGCGTTGACGAACACGACGATCAGGGCGAGCACGATGTACCCGACGGCCATGAACGGCACCACGAACGATGCGACGCTGGCGATGCGCTTGACGCCGCCGATGATGACGAACGCCAGCAGGATGACGGAGCCGACGGCGACTGTCCACGGCGGCAGGGTCCAGGCCCCGTTGATGGCGGTGGCCATGGAGTTGGCCTGAACACCCGGCATCAGTGCCCCGCAGGCCAGGACGGTCACGGCAGCGAAGACGTAGCCGTAGCCCTTGAAGATGCGGGCACCCTTGGTATGGGCAAGGGCACGGGAGAAGTAGTAGGCCGGGCCGCCGCGGTACTCACCCGTCAGCGGGTCCTTGGTCTTGTAGATCTGGCCGAGGGTCGACTCGATGAAGGAGGTCGACGCCCCGAGGAAGGCCATCATCCACATCCAAAAGAGGGCACCCGGACCGCCGAAAGCGACGGCGGTAGCGACGCCGGCGACGTTGCCGGTTCCAACGCGGCCGGACAGTGACATTGCCAGGGCCTGGAACGAGGAGACGCCGGAGTCGGACTTCTGACCGTGAAGCAGCTGGTGGACCATTCCCTTGATGTGCCGCACCTGCAGGAAGCGCGAACGAACGGAGAAGTAGACGCCGGTGGCGAGGCAGAGGTAAACGAGGAAGTCGCTCCAGATGACGCCATTGATGGCTGATAAGACACCGCTCATGTGTGTGAGTTCCTTCTGTGAGAGCGTGGGTATGCGCTTGGTGGTGCACGACGTCGATGGACGCAGTGGCGTGCACCACACCAAAACCTGTGAAGGTTCTCACGAAATATCGGTGTTCGTCCATTTGGCGGTTGCCGGGGCGCTTCCGGCAGGGCGGCTGCCGCCGTCGTCGTTTACTGCCTTGCGCTGATAAAGTCGGTACAAAGTAATGCCGTTCCGCCAGTGCTGTTAGCAGCGCGCGTCAGCGGCTCAGCAGGGCGTCCACGCCACGAAGCACCTTACCGCCGGTATTTGAGCTCCGGGTTCCCGCCCGACATAGAGATCGGATCCCATGACCAGGACTTCACGCCACCACTCCACCTCACGCGCGGACCAGACCCCGCCCAAGCTCGATCGCGGCGCCATGCGCATTGTCGCGCTGGGCGGCCTGGAGGAGATCGGGCGCAACATGACCGTCTTCGAGTTCGGCGGCAAGCTGCTCATCGTCGACTGCGGCGTCCTCTTCCCGGAGGAACACCACCCCGGAGTAGACCTGATCCTGCCGGACTTCTCCTACCTGCGGGACCGTCTGGATGACATCGTCGGGCTGGTGCTGACCCACGGCCACGAGGACCACATCGGCGCTGTGCCATACCTGCTGCGTGAGCGCGCCGACATCCCCATCATCTCCGCGAAGCTGACGCTGGCGTTCATCAAGACCAAGCTGCAGGAACACCGAATCACCGCCAAGACCGTGCAGGTCAAGGAGGGCGATCGGAAGAAGTTCGGGCCGTTCGATCTTGAGTTCCTGGCCGTCAACCACTCCATCCCCGACGGGCTGGCGGTGGCAATCCGCACCAGTGCCGGACTTGTCCTGGCCACCGGCGACTTCAAGATGGACCAGTTCCCGCTCGACGGCCGGATTACCGACCTTGCCGGTTTCGCCCGCCTCGGTGAGGAGGGCGTAGACCTGTTCCTGCCCGACTCCACCAACGCCGACGTGCCCGGTTTCCAGATCTCCGAACAGGACCTCGCGCCGGCGATCGACGAGGTCTTCCGCACCGCACCGCGCCGGATCATCGTCTCCAGCTTCGCCAGCCACATCCACCGCATCCAGCAGGTCATCGACGCCGCCCACCTGTACGGGCGGAAGGTGGCCTTCGTCGGCCGCTCGATGGTCCGCAACATGAAGACGGCGCGCGAACTCGGCTACCTGAACGTGCCGCGCGGCCTGCTCGTGGACTTCAAGGAACTCGACAAGATGGCCCCGACCAAGGCCGTGCTGATCTGCACCGGCTCGCAGGGTGAGCCGATGGCTGCCTTGGCGCGCATGGCGAGCCAGGACCACATGATCGACCTGACCCAGGGCGACACCGTTCTGCTGGCCAGCTCGCTCATCCCGGGCAACGAGACCTCGATCTACCGGCTCATCAACGACCTCACGAAGCTCGGCGCCAACGTGGTGCACAAGGGCAATGCCAAGGTCCACGTGTCCGGTCACGCCAGCGCCGGCGAGCTCGTCTACTGCTACAACCTCGTGCGCCCTCGCAACGTGATGCCGGTCCACGGCGAGCACCGCCACCTCAAGGCGAACGCCGAGCTGGCTGTCCGGACGGGTGTGAACCCGAAGCAGGCGCTCATCGTCGAGGACGGCACAACGGTGGACCTCAAGGACGGCGTCGCGCGCGTGTCCGGCAAGGTCACCGCTGACTACGTGTACGTCGAGAACATGGTGGCCGGTGCCGCAACCGAGGAGTCTCTGCAGGACCGCATCCGCCTCGCTGAGGACGGCGCCCTGACGGTGCTGGCCATCGTGAACCCGGACACCGGCAAGCTCGAGGAGGACCCCGAGTTCTTCCCCGTCGGCTTTGCACCGTCGGACGCCGATCTGGACAAGGCGACGGCGGTTGTCGAGAAGACACTCTCCCACCTGAAGGGGCAGAAGACCGGGCCTGAGGCTGAGCGTGCCATCGCTGAGGATCTGCTGCGTTGGTCGGACCGGTCACTGCGACGGAAGCCCGTAATCACGGTCATCATCGTCGACGCCTAGTTCGTCCGCTCCATACTGGCTTACCGCCTTGCTGCCGATCATCGAACCGGCAGTAAGGCGGGTCAGGATCGGTTCGCCATGACGAGCGAAATGGTGTGGCCGAACTGACTATTGATCTTGACGCCGACGAAACATTCCACAGCTTTCCGGGCCCTAAAATTGAAGCGGAGATTTACCCGGAAGGACCCCCATGGAAACCGCAGACACCTTACTGCAACCCCTCATCGGACTCACCACCTACCTGGAAGAGGCAGGCACCGATGGCTGCGGCACGGTGAATGCGGCGTTCCTCCCGGAGTCCTACCTGACGCCCATTACAGAGGTCGGTGGCATTCCGGTCCTCCTGCCGCCGCAGTCGGTTGCCACAGGGGTCATCGAACACCTGATCAGCAGGCTCGATGGTCTGGTCATCACCGGAGGCTGGGACGTGGACCCTGCCCTCTACGGCCAGGACCGGCATGAGAAGACGGACCCGCCGCGACCGGAACGCGACGCTTGGGAGCAGGCGCTCATCCGTGAAGCGCTGCGCCAGGACGTCCCCCTGCTCTGCATCTGTCGTGGGGAGCAGTTGCTGAACGTCACCCTGGGCGGCACCCTGCACCAGCACCTTCCGGACGTGGTCGGCAACGGGCAGTATCAGCTCGGCGGCTACCGGTTTAACCTCATTCCCGTGGAGGTGCGGCCGGAATCGATTCTGGCCCGGTGCATCGGCCCGCGTCTCGAAGCCGTCCCGGTGGCCCATCATCAGGCGGTGGACAAGCTGGGCGACGGGCTCGTGGCCGTGGCCTGGAGCGACGACCAGGTGGTCGAGGCCATCGAGTACCCAGCCAACCTGTTCACGGTGGGTGTGCAGTGGCACCCGGAGGAGCTTCCGGAGGAGTTCGGCCTGTTCCGTGGATTCATTGAAGCAGCCCGCGGGAAGTTCCTGTCCAGGCTGGTCCCGGCTGCGCCATCGTCCGCGGCAACCGAACTCACCGCAGCACTGGACGCGCTGCCGTCCCTCACCTCTGATGAGGCGCCTGCCCGGTAACAGAGCCGCCCGCACCAGCGGAAACAGCCCTGCAAGCATGCCCGGCACCCCTGCAGGTTCAGGCGTTGCTTGCCGATAATAACTAAGCAGGCTTACCATATAGTCCTAGTCCTAGCGGTTAAGCAATGGCCCACGGTCCTACCGAGGAGCACACTGTGGCCAATCGAACCCGACTCGACTATCACTCTCCATCAGGTCAGGTCACGACGGACCAGATCGCCCTTCCCAGTACATCGCTGCATGAGCGGACTGTCAGGAAGGGAGGAGCCAACAAATGTGCGGAATCGCCGGCGAAATAGCCTTTCACGGCAGACGTGCGTCCAGAGAACCGGTCCTGGACATGATGAACGCCATGACGTCCCGTGGTCCGGACGGCAGGGGTACCTGGGATGCAGGCTGGGTGGCGCTGGGTCATCAGCGCCTGAGCATCATCGACCTTTCCGAGACGGGTGCACAGCCCATGGAGGACGACGGCGGCGTAGCGGTCACGTTCAACGGCTGCATCTACAACTACAAGGAGTTGCGCAGTCAACTGGAGCCGAAGTTCACGTTCCGGTCCACTTCCGATACCGAGGTGATCCTCAAGGCATACCGGAAATGGGGCCGCGACTTCGTGCACCACCTCGTCGGGATGTTTGCCATTGCGATCGCTGATCCGCGGCGACGTGAGGTGCTCCTGGTCCGGGACCGGCTGGGCATCAAACCCCTCTACGTGGCGAACCTGCAGGGGCGGATGCGGTTCGCCTCAACACTGCCGGCGCTTCTCGCAGCGGGCGGCGTGGATTGCTCCGTGGACGAGGTTGCGCTGCACAATTACCTCAGCTGGCACTCCATTGTTCCCGCCCCGCGGACCATCCTCACGGGGGTGCAGAAGGTTCCCGCGGCGACCATTCGCACCGTCCGTCCGGACGGCTCCTGGCAGGACCACGAGTACTGGAAGCCCACGTACACCCGCAAGGAGCAGCACGCTGGCTGGTCAGCGGAGGATTGGCAGGACGCCGTGGCGGAGAGACTGCGGGTGGCAGTACGACGGCGGATGGTCGCCGATGTGCCCGTTGGAGTCCTTCTGTCCGGCGGACTGGATTCGAGCCTGCTGGTGGCGTTGCTCGCCGAGGAAGGCCAGCACGGGCTTTCCACCTTCAGCATCGGCTTTGACGGTGCGGGCGGGGATGAGGGTGACGAATTCGTGTACTCAGACCGGGTCGCGGAGACCTTCGGGACCCGGCACGAGCGGATCCACCTCAGCACGTCGGATTTCGCTCCCTCCATCCCCGCCGCCGTCGCCGCCATGTCCGAACCCATGGCCAGCCACGATGTCACCGCGTTCCATCTGCTCTCCGAAACCGTGTCCCGGCACCTCAAGGTGGTGCAGTGCGGTCAGGGAGCGGATGAAGTCTTTGCGGGCTACGGTTACCATCAGCCACTGGCCTCAGTGCCGCGACCGTATGCGCTCGACGCGTTTACGGCAGCGTTCGTGGATCACAGCAACGAGGAGCTCGCCGGAGTGCTGGAGCCCGAGTGGTGGTCAGGACGGGACTTCAGTCGTGAGCTTTTGGCCGAAAACCTCTCACAGCCGGGAGCCGATTCGGCGCTGGACGGAGTGCTGAGGCTGGACACGCACCTGCTCATGGTCGACGATCCGGTCAAGCGGCTCGACAACATGTCCATGGCGTGCGGCATTGAAGCCCGTGTCCCGTTCCTCGACCATGACCTCGTGGAACTTGCCGCCGCCTGCCCGCCTGAGTTCAAGGCGTCGCAGGGCGGAAAGGGCATCCTCAAGGATCTGGGCAGGCGGCTGCTGCCGAGGGAAGTGGTGGACCGACCCAAGGGATACTTCCCCGTCCCTGCGCTGCGGCACCTGGAGGAGCCGTTCCTGACCATGGTCCGGGACGCACTCCACGCCCCCGAAGCCAAACAGCGCGGGTTGTTCCAGTCCGACTTCGTCGAAGGGGTGCTGGCCGATCCCAATGAACGCCGCACCCCCGTGAACAGCAATGTGTTGTGGCAGGTGGCGCTCCTGGAGATGTGGCTCCAGAGCCACGGTGTGGGCTGAGGTCCGTGATCGAGGACCTGGGTGGTGCCCACATTAGTCCGCTTACTCGCCGCCGCCGTCGGCACCGGTAGCGTCGAGGGAGCCTGCGTAGGAGGCCTCGGGCCCGGGCTCGGCGACCCCGGTGTACGTCTGGCCGGAGTCGCCGGCGCGCAGAGCGGCGGGGTCACTATAGACGGAGGTGGCGCCGTCGTCGGCTGCGAAGAAGGCGAGTGCCGCGCTGGGTGCGATCGCGGCCGCCGCCACCGCACCGGGGATTCGCGAGGCTGAGTCCGTCGCGCCCTCGGGCACCAACTCGACCTGGATGGGGACGTTCACGCCGTCGTCGTTCGTTGCCATGTCGTTCGTTGTCATGGTGTCCTCCGCTGCCCAGCCGATATGTACCTCTGATCGTCCCTGATTCGGCGGGCATGTCAACCGATCCGTTGGAACGGTTGGCCTCACCGTGCTAATCGTCCCGACGCGAATGAAGTACCAACAGCCAATCGGCTGGTAGGCGGTCGGCTGGCCCCGGTGCTGCTTGATCATCCGGGTGACTGTGGGGTGGTGCGAGGACGGGGCCGTCAACGAATTGAGAAGTGCGGTAGTCCCAGAACCAGTCCTCTCCAGGCTCAAAGCTTTGAATCAAGGCGTGGCCGGTCTCCGTGGCATGGGCTGTCGCATGCCGGTTGAGTGAGTCGTTGCAGCAACCCACGTGACCACACGCCGCACACCGCCGAAGATGTACCCACCAAGAGCCGATCTGGTCGCACTCGACGCAACCTGAACCGCTGGGCGGGACTTCCCTATTGATGTGGGTCATGACACCGGATCCTCTCATTAGGGGCTGTAGTGGCGCGAGTTGCAGGACTTCTGAGTCAGGAATCCCCGGCCGCGTTTACCTGAGCGATTCTTTGAGCGCACCGGGAGCCGCTGGGGGTCCGTCCACCGCGCAGTGCGCGGGGTGCACCGTCCCGGCGGGACGGCGGCCGGCACCACCCGTGATCGAGGGCGCGAATCCAGGATCGCGGATAGTGACGGCGGCGAGGAGGCCGCCCAGTACCAACACGACCGCACCGATTAAGCAGGCGGCGTCGAATCCGGTCCCGAACTGCACCGGGTCGCTGTACGCGTCGCCGGTGAGGCCTACAGCAGCGGGCAGGACGGCGATGGCCATCAGCCCCGCCGCACGTGCGACGGCGTTGTTCACGCCCGACGCCAGGCCCGCCTGGTGCTCGGGTATGGAGGAGAGTGCAGTCGCCGTCAGGGGCGCCACCAAGAGCGACAGTCCGAGTCCGAGGACGATCACGGGTGGTAGGACGTCGAGAAGATAAGAGGCGTCCTGGTCGATGTGCAGCATCAGCACCAGGGCGACGCTGCAGAGCAGGGGACCGACCGTCATCGGGATCCGCGGCCCGATCCGGGCGCTCAGGGCGCCGGCGCGGGAGGAGAGGACGAGCATCAGCGCAGTGATCGGAAGCATCGCGACCCCAGAGGCGACCGGGCTGAAGTCGGCCACCACCTGCAGGTGTACGACGAGGAGGAAGAAGATGCCACCGAACACCGCGTAGATCAGGAAGGTGACGCCGTTCGTTGCGCTGAACTGCCGGTTCGCAAAAATGCGTAGGGGAAGCATCGGATGTGCTGTGCGCGACTCCACGAGGAGGAAGAGCGCCGCGGCGACGATGCCGAGACTGCCGGAACCAAGGACCGCCGGCGTCCATAAGCCGTGCGCGGGCGCTTCGATGAGTGCGTAGGTGGTACCCGCGAGAGCCAACGCACCAAGGACGGCTCCCGTGACGTCGAGTCGACCGGCCGCCTCGGCGTTACGCGTCTCCGGCACGTGCCGTGCCGCGATCCACACGACGGCGGCGGCGATCGGCACGTTGATCAGGAAAACCCAGCGCCAGGAAACGCTCTCAACAAGCCAGCCGCCGAGGAACGGCCCGATGGCCGTGGCGACCCCGCCCAGCCCGGACCAGGCGCCGATCGCACGGGCTCGATCCTCGCCCGAGAAACTGGCCTGAATGATGGCAAGACTGCCCGGCGTCAGCAGTGCACCGCCCACACCCTGCAGGGCGCGCGCAGCAATCAGCAGGCCAGCGTCCGGCGCGACACCGCACAGCAGGGATGCGACCGCGAACCAAACAACTCCAATGATGAAGATCCGGCGGCGTCCGTACCGGTCCCCCAGGGACCCACCGAGCAGGATGAACGACGCGAGGGTCAGCGTGTAGCCGGTGACCGTCCACTGCAGGGCCGCGAAATCGGTGCTGAGGTCCGCTCCGATCGTTGGCAGAGCGATGTTCACTACGGTCGCATCGATGCCCGCGATACCCGATCCGAGGACCGTTGCAAGCAGGATCCACCGGCCCGATGCGGTCTTCATCCGGATCTCGCTCATACCCGCACCACTCAATGTTCCTCCGTCGGGTTGTCTCGTTCTTCAGGAAACCACGGCGCATGCAACAACGCGACTGAATTCAGCGGTTACATCACGAGATGAGCGGCATGCGCCCGTTGAGGATGTTGGCGTCGCTGCCAGCCGGGGATTGCCTGTGGTTACCGTGTGGCCGGCACTGTTCACCCGGATAGGTGCCTCACGTCACCAAATTGTCACCGGTGGCACATAGCCTGTCGATACCGCATCACGACAGGAGCTGAATTCACGTGTCAGAAAGTTTCATCAGGGGACATCGCCGCGCCATTGCGGCGGTCGCCCTCGGCTGCGTCGCAGCACTCGGACTCGCACCCGCAGCCACAGCCGCGCCAGGCGGAGCAAAGGGCGCCAGCGACAAGACGGTCGACATCACCGTTCTGGGCACCAGCGACCTCCACGGCTACATCGAGAACTTCGATTACTTCACAAACACGGAGTACGACGACGCCGGCAAGAACGACATCGGCCTCGCCAAGATCTCGAGCCTGGTCAAGCAGGTTCGGGCGGACCGTGGTGAGGAGTCGACCCTCCTCATCGACAACGGTGACACCCTCCAGGGCTCGGCACTCACCGACTACTTCGCCAACGTTGAGCCCGTCACCGAGACCGGCGAGATCCACCCGATGGCTGCCGCGATGAATACCCTCGGCTACGACGCCATGACCCTCGGCAACCACGAGTTCAACTACGGGCTCCCACTGCTCAACACCTTCCAGAAGCAGGCGGAATTCCCGGTTCTCGGAGCCAACGTCGTGGATTGGGAGACCGGCGACGAAGCGTTCACGCCCTACGTCATCGAGACCATCAAGCTCAAGGGCCAGAAGCCCATTAGGGTCGGCATCCTCGGCCTCACCACTCCGGGCAGCGCCATCTGGGACAAGAACAACGTCGAAGGTGAACTGCGCTTCCTCGACATGGTCGAGCAGGCCAGGAAGTATGTCCCCGAGATGAAGGCCGAGGGTGCGGACGTCGTCGTCGTCAGCTCCCACTCGGGCCCGTCGGGCACCTCGTCCTACGGCGGGGAACTGCCCGTCGAGAATGCGTCGACGCTGATCGCCGAGCAGGTTCCCGGCATCGACGCCATCCTCGCCGGACACGAGCACCGCGAAATCGCGGAGCAGTTCGTGACCAACAAGGAGACCGGCGAGCAGGTACTCCTCACGGAACCCAAGCAGTGGGGTCAGCGGCTGTCCGTCATGGACTTCGAGCTGACCAAGGTCCGCGGCCAGTGGGACGTCACCTCCGCCAACGCTGAGCTGCTCAACGCCAACACGGTCCCCGCCGACCCGGAGATCTCCGGGCTCGTTGCTGACCAGCACCAGCGCACCATCGACTACGTGAACACCGCGATCGGGACCGCCACGGAGACCATGTCGGCAGCCGACTCGCGCTTCCGCGACACCGCCGTGATGGACTTCGTGAACAAGGTGCAGGCTGATGCCGTGGATCAGGCACTCGAGGGCACTCCCAACGCTGACCTTCCCGTCCTGTCGCTGGTTGCGCCGTTCAACCGGGCAGCCGTCATCCCAGAAGGCCCCGTAACCATCCGGGACATGGCCGGCCTGTACGTCTTCCCGAACACGCTGTTCGGTGTCGAGATGACCGGTGCACAGATCAAGGACTACCTCGAGTACTCGGCGAAGTACTTCAACCAGACCGCACCCGGTGCCCCGGTCGACCCCGCCACGCTGACCAACGCCGGCGGCACGCCCGACTACAACTACGACATGCTGTCCGGCGTCTCCTACGACATCGATATCAGCAAGCCTGTAGGGGAGCGGATCGTCAACCTCAGCTACAACGGCGCACCGGTTGAAGCCGACCAGCGCTTCGCCGTGGCGACGAACAACTACCGGCAGTCCGGCGGCGGCAACTTCCCGCACATCGCTATTGCTCCGGTGCTCGTCAACCAGACCACCGAGATCCGCCAATTGCTCATCGACTACCTGATCGCCGAGGGCAGCATCAACCCGGCCGACTTCTACGAGGAGAACTGGAAGCTCACCCGCGAGGGCGAGCCGGTCTTCAACTAGTACGACGGCGTTACCTCCGGAGCCGGCGACGGCACCTCAAGCAGCAGGGCACGGACCGAAAAGTCCGTGCCCTGCTGCGTTTCTGAGGCAGGAACACGCAATCCCGAAATGGCCCACGCCAAGGCTCATTCGCGGAGCAGTTCCACAATGATGTCAAGAGCCTTGGCGAGTTGCAGGTCGCTGGGTGCGCCGTAACCGATCACCAACCCGTTCTCAGGTTCACGGTTGGCATAGTAGGCCCCTAGGGTGGCCACCCGGACCCCTCGCCGTAGGGCCTCCTTCGTCAGTACAGTGGCGTCCTTGCATCGCAGACGCACCACAGCATGAAGCCCGCCGTCGAGGGCAGCGAGGCGAACATCGGGACGGGTTCCCAGACGTTCCAGCAACATCGACCTGCGGTGTGCGTACTCGCGGCGGGCGCGGGTGATGTGCCGTGAGAGGCCCCCGGCCTCGATGTAGTGAGCGAGGGCAGACTGCATGATGCCGGGGACCGGAGTATCGAGGCATTCACGCATCGCTTTGATCGCACGGCCAGATTCCCCGCGGACCACGAGGTAGCCGCATCTCAGCCATGGGCTGAGCGACTTCGAGAACGTCCCCATGAGGGCAACATCAGCCGTAGACGGAAGCGAAGCGGCAGCCGGCAAGGGCATGCGGCGGTGGCGGAATTCGCTGTCGTAGTCGTCTTCGATCAGGAGCACCCCATGCTGTGCTGCCCAGCTCAGAAGGTCCAGCCGTTCCTGAACCGGCATCCGCCCGCCCAGAGGATACTGATGGCTCGGGGTAATCAAGACAGCGTCCGGCGATCGGCCGAGGGTGGCCAACTGCCGCACCCTTAGTCCGTCTTCATCGACGGGAAGTGTTTCCACTACGGCACCTACCGCTGCCATGACCCGCCGAGCCGTTGGGTACCCCGGATCTTCGACGAGGATCCGCGGGCTCCCGCGGCCGTCGCGGAGGGCTGCGACGATGAGGTGCAGGGCATCGCTGGTTCCTGCGGTGATGATGACATCGTCCGGTTCGACTGCCAGCCCCCGAGCTGCCGCGAGGTGACGGGCTACCGCCTGACGCAGGACGTCGATTCCCAGAGGTGGCGGCAGCTGCGTGGGCGGCGGTTTGGAGACCGCCTTCCGCCAGGCGGTGTGCCACTCGCGGTCGCTGAACGGTGTTCCGGAAGGGCGGCCGGGGGTGAGGTCAATGATCGGGCTGCTGTCCTTGACGGGCGCGGCCAAGCGTTCCTCGCGGACGGGATGCTGCACGTCCGGCCGGATCACTACCCGGGTTCCACCGGCGCCGGAACTCTCGAGGAACCCTTCACCGGTCAATTGCTCAAAGGCCCGGACCGCAACGCCCCGTGAGATGCCAAGCTCAGCGGCCAGCCGACGTGTAGCAGGAAGCTTGTGGTCAGGCCTGAGCAGCCCAGCCAGAATGGCCTGACGCAACTGATCACTCAGCTGGGCAGCCAACGGGCCGCCTGCGCTCCTCTCCAGGACGATCGGCAGCTCGGACTCCATCAATTGGACCTCCGAACTTGACTCATGTTGGACCTAGTGTAGGACCAAGTGCACTGACACTATGAACACGGCACTGCAGGTCAACGCGGCCGCCTATGCTTCGGCGGGCGCGGATGCACAACGAAAGAAGAGCTGATGTTCAACGGTCTCTGCGCTTTTCCCCTCACTCCCATGGTCGATGACCGTGTCGATCTGGAAGCTGTGGCCGCGATTGTGTCACGTGCTGCCACCGCCGGGGTGGACTCCCTTGGTGTCCTGGGGTCGACCGGGAACTATGCGTACCTATCCCGGGCCGAACGGCGGTCCGTGCTCGAGACCGCTATTGACGCGGCTGGCGCAGTTCCGGTCATCGCCGGGGTGGGTGCCGTCCGCACACGGGATGTGCTGTGGCACGTTGACGATGCTCAGGCAGCGGGAGCTTCGGCGTTGCTGGTAGCACCGGTGTCCTACCAACGGCTGACAGATGCGGAGGTGTACGGACTTTACAAGGACGTCTGCGCGGCGTCTTCGGTGCCCGTCGTCGTCTACGACAACCCGGGCACTACGGGCTTCACCTTCTCCGATGAGCTGTATGCGAGCACTGCCGAGCTTCCGTTGATTGCCTCCATCAAAATCCCGCCTCCGCAGTCCGGGCACGAATCCGAGCGGGTCAGGGAGTTGCGGGCGCTGCTGCCCGAACGCCTATCGATAGGTGTCAGCGGCGACTGGGCGGCGGCTGAATCACTGATCGCCGGGTGTGACATCTGGTACTCGGTCCTCGCAGGAGTCCTTCCGCGGACGGCCAGAGCGATCACAGCCCATTCGCTTGGCGGGAGTGACGCTACGGCGCGGGAGCTGTCGGCGGAGCTTGAGCCGGTATGGGACCTCTTCCGCAGGTACGGCAGTCTCCGCGTCACTGCGGCGATCGCCGAGGAGCTCGGCCTGATCGCTTCGTCGGGTCTGCCGTTGCCGCTGCGCGGCCTGAATAGTGCCGGACGCCAGGAGGTGGCGGAGGCGGTGCGTCGGTGCGGACTCAAGGGATGAAGCCGGCGTCGCACGCTCGATCGACGGCACTTGCCCGTTACGTTCTCGCGGCCACGCTGGCCCGCAGCGCAGACGGGGGCGCCGTGATCGCCGTCGTCCTCCTGGTCACAGCGAGCGGGGCACCGGCTTGGTTGGCGGGCCTTCTGGGCGCCTGCATCACCGCTCCGCATCTTCTGGGCCCCTTCGTTGCCCGACGCCTGGACAGTGCCCGCGACGGCAGGTCCGTCATCGCGCTCGCCTGTATGGTTCACGGCGCCACGCTCGCCGCGGCGGTGCTGCTCTATCCGGTGACTTGGCCTGTGGTGCCGGCAGTTTTGCTGGTTGCATCCGGACTGGTTGGGCCGTTGCTGACCGGAGGTATCAGCAGTAGGCTGCCCGCCATAGCCGGCCCGGAGCTGTCGAGCCAGCGCCGCGCCCAGGGTTGGGATGTCGCCACGTACGGTATCGCGGGAACAATCGGGCCTGCCCTGGTGGCCGCATTGTCGGCGTGGTCCGGACCTGCGACGGCAGCGTTGGTTCTCGCTGCGGCCACCTTTGCCGCAGCAGCAGTAGTCAGACTCTTGCCGTATTCACCGCCTGCTGCCGCCGCGTCGGAGGTACCCAGGCCGGTACGGACACTGGTCATGATGTTCTCGAGGGGGCCTTTGCGTCGGACCCTCTATCTGACCGTTATCGTGGCGCTCTCCGTTGCGGTGCTGCCCATCACGGCTGTGGCTTCCACAGCCGATTTCGCCGTCGAACCTGCAGCAGCAGGCGTCCTCGCCGCAGCCTATGGATTGGGCGGTTTGGTGGGTTCAGCGGGAGTGATGGTTCGCCCCATGCGCGGCGACGCCGACCGGCTGATGACGTGGCTCGCGGCCGGCGTTGCTGCAACCCTCGCCGCTGCGGCACTCGCCGGGAGTTTTCCTGCTGCGGTGGTGACCTACTCGCTGGCCGGGATCCTGAACTCGTACTTCTTCGCCGCAACGCTGGCCGCCCGCAGCGAGTACGCGCCCCCGGAGGCGCGAGGCCAGGTGTTCGTCTGGGTGGGAGCTTTGAAGATCACTGCCGGTTCTGCAGGAACTGCAGCGGCTGGTGCCGTCGTCGTGCATGCGACCCAGCTGCCGTTGTTGCTGGCGGTGGCCGTCATCGCTGCCGCCGTCTGTGCGTCAGTGCTGGACCGTAGAACAAGCACACGGCTCTCTGTGAAAGTTTCTGAATGACGCCTTGAAGCGTGTCACAGGCCCGGCCCGGAGGAATGGCGGATTCTGGTCGGCAGAGGCCATTGACACCTTGGTAAGTTCAGGAGGATAATCCTAACTGTGTTAGGAAATCCTACTCGCGATAGGCTGGCCGAACGGCGTGAGGCTTCCCGCCGGGAGATCGTCAATGCCGCCTGGTCCATCGCCCGCGAGGACGGACTGGCCGCCGTGACCCTGCGGGAGGTCGCGGCACGCGTGGGCATGCGGGCGCCGTCGCTCTATACCCACTTCGAATCCCGAAACGCCATCTTCGACGCCATGTTCGGCCAGGCGTGGCGCGACTGCGTCGAACACATGAACGCCAACCTTCCCAGCACAGACGACCTATCCCTGCGCGAGTTCCTCAAGTGGAACACCCGGACCTTCTTCGAGTTTTGCGTC
The DNA here is from genome assembly GCF_054161285.1 of Arthrobacter sp. D2-10. NCBI lineage: Bacteria > Bacillati > Actinomycetota > Actinomycetes > Micrococcales > Micrococcaceae > Arthrobacter > Arthrobacter sp. D2-10. Next base: position 849,574 of record NZ_CP096431.1, read on the forward strand.
AGCGACATTGCTCGCTTCCAGCTGATGAACCAACGCACCATTCAAGGTTTCGAGCCTTCACCCGAGTCGTATGCCCCCTCCGTCCAGGCGCTGGAGCGGTTCCGCGAGGAACTCGTACCCTACGGACTGAGCCGGCAGGAAGACATCGACCTCTACACCGCGCTGCTGGGAGGGCTCATCGACGCCCAACTGGCCAACGACCCCGGCGGAAACCGCTGGGAGAAACTGCTGGACCGGGCTGTCGACATGTACGTCGACGGCCTGGACCTGCCTTCATAACCACTGCCTTAGTACCAGGGAACACCGTCATGATCACCGAAACCACCGAGATCGGAAGCAAGAAGCACCCACGCCGCATCGCAATCGAGCGCTCCGTAGCCATGCGGCTGGCACGCGACGAATACGCACGGGTGGCCGACGCCGTCGTCGGCTTTTCGCCGGACCAATGGACGCTGCCCACTGAGTGCCCGGGGTGGGACGTCCGGGCCATGGTCGCGCACATCTGCGGCATGGCCGCGATGGCTTCCGCTCCGTGGGAGCTTGCCCGGCAGACCGTGAAAGCCGGCAACGCCGTGAAGCGGACAGGTGCCGCGCAGATCGACGCGCTCACCGGGCTACAGGTTTCCGAGCGCGCAGCAAGGACGCCGGAAGAACTCATCGCAGAGTTGCGTCGGATCGGGCCAAAGGCTGCCCGCGCACGACGCCGGATGCCCGCCTTCATTCGCAACCGGCGGCTTCCGGAGGAGCAGTCGATCGAGACGATGAGTGAGTGGTGGACCATCGGCTACCTGATGGACGTTGTCCTCACCCGTGACCCATGGATGCACCGCATCGACCTCAGTCGCGCCACCGGAAACGAACTGGTCCTCACACAGGATCATGACGGTGTCATCGTCGACGACGTTGTCCGCGAGTGGGCAGGCAGGCACGACCGGCCCTACCGGTTACACCTCACCGGTCCTGCAGGAGGCACCTGGAGCGAGGGCGACGGCGGCGAGGAGATCGAGCTTGATGCGATCGAATTCTGCCGCACTCTCTCCGGACGCGCACAGGGGGAAGGACTGCTGCGTACCGTCATCCCGTTCTAGGTCGTTAACCCCGCCGTCGTTAACCCCGCCGAGGACGCCTCAGCGCTAGGTGTACCCGGCCAGGACGTTGGTAACGGCGAGTCTGGTTGAACGAAGGAGAACCTCCGAGTGTGATGTGGCTTGTCTAAGGCCCACTCCAACTCGGAGGTTCTCGTGTTCCACCGTAACGCCCGTCTGACTGTCCATGGCCGCAAACTGATCATCGAGCGACACCAGACCGGATGGAAGCAGGCCCACATCGCCGCGGCGATGGGCATCTCTCGCAAATGCGTCAGAACCTGGATCCTCCGGTACGAGGCCGAGGGCGAGGCCGGTCTGGAGACCCGGTCTTCGCGGCCACACACGATGCCCACCCGGACCGTGCCCGAGGTCGAGCAGAAGGTTCTGGCTGCACGGGCCGAACACCGGCAGGGCCCGGACCTGCTCGGGCCGAAGATCGGAGTCCCGGCCAGGACGGTCTCCCGAATACTGCGCCGGCACGGAATGCCCCGCCTGTGCGAGTGCGACCCGATGACCGGCGATCTCATTCGCTCGTCGAAGTCCACAGCGATCCGCTACGAGCGCACCCGGCCCGGCGAATTGGTCCACATGGACGTCAAGAAGCTCGGCCGGATCCCCGACGGCGGAGGCTGGCGCGCTCACGGCCGCACGATTCCACGCGCCCGTATCAACGGACCCGGATACGACTACATCCACTCCCTAGTCGATGATCACTCCCGCCTGGCCTACAGCGAGGTCCTGCCAAATGAGAAGGGCTCCAGCTGCGCGGGCTTCCTCGAACGCGCGATCACCTACTTCGCAGCTCACGGGATCACCCGTATCGAGCGGCTGATGACCGACAACAACGCCTGGGCCTACCGGTACTCCCTGCAGGCGCTATGCACTGAGCACGGCATCACCCAAAAGTTCATCAGGCCCCACTGCCCATGGCAGAACGGCAAGGTCGAAAGACTGAACCGCACCCTGGCCACCGAATGGGCCTACCGCCAGGCCTACACCAGCAACGACCAACGAACAGCAGCACTTGCGCCATGGCTCGAGCACTACAACACTGAACGCAGCCACAGCGCACTCGGAGGCAAACCCCCGATCAGCCGACTGACACCAACCTGATGGCCGGGTACATCTAGGCCCGCGCGCTGCGGCTCTCGAGCCGGAGCTCCAGGTCGTTCATCACGATCCCAGCCAGGTCCTCCAGTATGGCGGTCTCTTCAGGGGTGAACTCCCGGGACTCCGTATCGAGGATGCAGAGGGTACCAAGGTTGAAGCCGTCGCGGGTCCGCAGCGGAACGCCGGCATAGAACTTCAGGCCGAACTCGCCGGCAACCAGTGGATTGCTCAACGCCCGCGGGTCGGTCTCGGCGTCCTCGATGACCCACGGGTCGTTTTGAAGGATGGCCGACGCGCACAGTCCCGGGTCCCGGTCGAGCTGCTCCACGTCGGTCCCATAGTGGGACTTGAACCAGATCCGGTCATGGTCCACCACGCTGACGATCGCCGTCGGTACGGAGAAGATCCGCGCAGCAAGGGAAGTGACACGGTCGAACGCGCCATCCGGTGGCGTGTCGAGAATGTTGTAGCGGCGGACCGCCGCCAGCCGCTGCTCCTCGTTCTCAGGCAGCAAAGAACCGCCTAGCTTGCGCCGTGAACGGCCCGCGAAGGTCTGCTCGTACAACGCCTTCGAGACCTCACGGGCGGAGGGCCTCTCGGCCGGATCCGTAGAGGTCATGGCGGTCAACAGGGCCGACCATTGCGGATCCAGGCCCGCCGGAATCTCAGGATTCCGGAAAAGCCTGACGACGGCGCTCTCCACCGCCGGACCGGGAAACTCCAGTTTGCCCGTGATGCACTGGAGCAGCACGAGACCCAGTGAATAGATGTCGCTCGCGGGTTGGAGCGGCTCGCCCTTGACCTGCTCGGGACTCATGTATGCGACGGTCCCCGTCAGGGCGCTGGCGTCGTCGCCCTTGGTACCTGCCAGGGCGGCAATCCCGAAGTCGGCCAGCTTGGCACGCAGGCGGGCGTCCTTGGTGCCATAGTCGAAGAGCATCACGTTGGCCGGCTTGATATCCCGGTGCACCACTGACTGGCTGTGGATGTAGTCCAGCCCCTCGGCAAGGTCGCAGCCGATCTGCGCGCTGTGGCGTAACTGCAAGGTTCCTTCTGCGAGGCGGTGCCGTAGGTCGCGACCGCGAACCAGCTCCATCACCAGGTAGACCAGGGGTGAATCCGGGTCGCTCAGATCAGAGCCGGCGTCGAGCAGTCCTACCAGGCTGTGATGGTTCAGCCGCGCCAGTACCTTGACCTCGTCATCGTTGCGCTTCTGTTGATCCTCGTTGAGCACGTCGGTAGGGAGGATCTTGATCGCCACGTCGCGGCCGAGAAACTCATCCCGGGCACGGTGAACAGTGCCTTTCGCTCCGGACCCGATTCGTTCGAGCAGCCGGTACCGTCCGCCAAAGAGAGCCTCGGGCGCCCTGTCCGTAGCCACCTCGACCATGATTTCCTCTCCTGGCAGGCCTTTTCGCTGACCGGTTGAAGGTTCGGTGCTTAGAACGACCATGGCCATTCTACTGGGACGACGCCGAACGACTGCGGCCCGCCAGCCCGGAGGTTGCTGCGAGCAGAAGTGGTTAGACACGGTGGGCTCGGCCGCAGGCCGGGTGAGGTGAGATCGGCATGATAGTTCCTCAATTCCGAAAGTAAAACCGGCATGGGATGATGAGAAGGATGACTTCCCACATGACGCCCTCGGAAACGCCCGTCGCCCGCAGAAAGGGCGACGAACCCGCCGAGAGCATCCGTCCGCAGATCCGCCCGACCGCTGAGGGCTGGGAGCAGGCGCGTACTGTCGAGGGCCGGCCGCTGCTCCAGTTCGCCTCTCCGCGGGTGAAGCAGCCGCCGACACATCTGGCCGATCTGACCCTGGCCGAGCGCGCAGCGAAACTGAAGGAGCTTGGCCTGCCTACGTTCCGGGCGAAGCAGCTCTCCACGCACTACTTCCAGCACTGCACCACGGACCCGCAAGCCATGAGCGATCTGCCCAAGGCCGGCCGTGAGGAGCTCGTTTCCCAGATGTTCCCGCCGCTGCTGACCAAGGTGCGCAGCCTCCGCACCGACAAGGGGGACACCATCAAGTTCCTCTGGCGTTTGTTCGACGGGGCGCTGGTTGAGTCCGTGCTGATGCGCTATCCCGGGCGCATCACTCTCTGCGTCTCATCGCAGGCCGGCTGCGGGATGAACTGCCCCTTCTGCGCCACCGGTCAGGCCGGACTGACTCGCAACATGTCCACCGCGGAGATCGTCGACCAGGTCATCGCTGCGAACCGCTCGATAGCGGCCGGTGAGCTGGGCCCGAAAGAGCACGACGACGAGCGGGTTACCAACGTCGTCTTCATGGGCATGGGTGAGCCGCTGGCCAACTACAAACGCGTGATAGCCGCCCTCCACCGCTTCGTGGACGTCTCACCCGAGGGCCTGGGCATGTCCGGCAGGAACATCACAGTCTCCACGGTTGGCCTCGTTCCCGCTATCCGCAAGCTTGCGGACGAGGACCTTCCGGTTACCTTCGCGCTGTCCCTGCACGCTCCCGACGACGAACTCCGCGACGAATTGATTCCTGTCAACAACCGCTGGAAGGTGGACGAGGCGCTCGACGCGGCCTATGACTATTACCGCAAGACAGGTCGCCGGGTCAGCATCGAGTATGCCCTCATTAAGGACATGAACGACCACCCTTGGCGCGCAGACCTGCTGGGTAAGAAGCTGAACCAGCGCGGCCGCGGCTGGGTGCATGTGAACCCGATCCCGCTCAACCCGACTCCCGGCTCCATCTGGACCGCCTCGGACAAGCCGGTGGAGCAGGAGTTCATCGCGCGGCTCCGAGCCGCAGGAGTACCTTGCACACTGCGTGACACCCGCGGCAAGGAGATCGACGGCGCCTGCGGCCAGCTCGCTGCCGCAGACTAGGTCCGCCCGTTCGAAGGCGCCATCCGTCGCCGTCAGGCCGGGAACTGCAGTTCGCCCTCCTTGTAGACCTGCGCGATCATGGACCGCAGCCGGGGAAGCTGGTCAGCTGATTCCAGCAGACCCTCCAGAACCACGGCGTCGGCGAGATAGTCCGGTGCAAGCCTGCCCACCGAGTGCTCGGGGGTGATGAGTTCGCCGGCAACGGAGGTGGTGGCAGCCAGTACCTGTTCCAGACTCATGCCCGCGTCCGCCATCAGGGAGAGTTCGCCGAGGTTCTCGCCATGCGCGCCCACTCCGGAATCGGTGCCCATCGCAATCCGGACGCCGGCTTCGACGGCCCGTGCCACGGATCGGTGATGGTCCTCGGCAACACGGCGAGCCTTGTCGATCACCTGCGGCGGCAGGCCGCTGGTCCCGGTTTCGCCCTTGCGGATGACCGCCTGTGGCGCGGACAGCGTCGGCACCAGATAGGCGTTGGTGTCGAGGAACAGCTGGATTGCCTCGTCGTCGAGGTAGATGCCGTGCTCGATGGTTCGCACTCCGGCACGCAGAGCATTGATGACACCCGCTGTGCCGTGGGCGTGGGACATGACGTACTTGCCCTGCAGCTCTGCTTCTTCAACGATGACCGCAATCTCCGCAGCGGTGAACTGCGAGTGCCGCGGATCGGTGGTGGGGGAGAGCACACCGCCGGTCGAACAGATCTTGATCTGGTCGGCGCCGGCGCGCAGCAGCTGCCGGGTGACCTTACGGACTTCCTCGACGCCGTCGGCGATTCCGCTCGGCCGGCCGGGATGCGGTCCGAGGGCGGGGGAGTCGATGCCGGACGGCAGCCAGAAGTCCCCGTGCCCTCCGGTCTGGGACATGATGCTGATGGCAAGCCGAAGGCGCGGACCCTTCACCAGGCCGCTTTCTACAGCCACTTTGGCGCCAAGGTCAGCCCCGCCGGCATCGCGAACGGTGGTGATGCCGGCCCGCAGCGTGGCTTCCAGGTTGCGCACGGACTCGTAGAACTGGAGCGAGAAGGGTTCGGCTACGCCCTGGATCGAACCCGGGTTGGAGGTGGTCGCGTGGATGTGCAGGTCGATCATCCCGGGCAGCACCGTTCGCCCGGTGCAGTCGACCACCGTGGCGTCGGCGTAATTCGGTGAGTCGCCGGCCCCCGCGCCCACTGCTGCGATGCTGTTGCCGCTGAAGACAATGTCCGTTTGTCCGGGAAGGAAGCGTTCGCCGTCAAAAACGTGGCCGTTCCGGAACACAGTGAAAGGTGAAGTCATTCGCCCACTCTAGTAATTGCGACGCAGCGGCGGGTCCTCACCGCCCGGGCGCTGCACCAGTATCTGGTTCACGCCGTTCAGCCCACGCTCGAATCCGAGGGCGCTCGACGCCATGTACAGGCGCCACACCCGGGCCCGGCCCTCACTCGTGAGCCGCACTGCCTCGTCCCAGTTCTCCTCGAGGTTGTGCACCCACGCGCGCAGGGTGAGCCCATAGTGTCGGCGCAGCGCTTCGACGTCGAGCACTTCAAACCCGGCGGATTCCAGAGCGCCCATCATCACCGTGAGGCTGAGCATTTCACCGTCGGGGAAGACATAACGGGGAATGAAGGAGTCCGGGTCCGGCGGCATCTCGCCGGCGTTCCACGAGATCGCGTGGTTGAGCAGCTTCCCGCCGGGACGCAGCAGGCCGTACAGCCTTGAGGCGTAATGCCCGATCTGTTCTCGCCCCACGTGCTCCGCCATGCCGATCGAGCTGATGGCGTCGAACGGGCCGTCGTCAAGATCCCGGTAATCCTGTACGCGGATTTCAATCCGTTCTGAAAGCCCGACGTCGGCAGCCCGCTTCTGCGCGAGAGTCGCCTGCTCGCGGGAGAGGGTGATACCCACGACGTCGACGCCGTAATTCTGCGCGGCATGGAGCGCGAAGCTGCCCCAACCGCACCCCACGTCGAGGACACGCATTCCCGGCTGCAGGCCCAGCTTCCGGCAGACCAAATCCAGCTTCGCTTCCTGGGCAGCGTCCAGGCCGGTGTTCTCGTCCTCCCACACCGCGCAGGAGTACACCATCGACGGACCGAGGACGAGCGCGTAGAAGTCGTTGCCGACGTCGTAATGGTGGGATATAGCGGCGGCGTCGCGCTTCTTTGAATGCATGCGGCCCGTCCGCGTGACGTCCACTTCCTCCGGTGGGGGCGCCGGTGGAAGCCCAATCGCGCCGACCCGGACGGCGGTCTGCAGGAGCTTCCAGCGCTCGCCGAGGGTTGGAGGCCGGAACGCCTTCAGCTCGGCGAATTTGCCCACGGAACTCAACACGGAGAAACTTTCGAACAGGTCACCGGGCCCATCGATATCTCCGGCCACGTAGGCGCGGCTGAGGCCGAGTTGGTTTGGGCACCACAGCATCCGGCGCAGGCCCCGCCGGGAACGGAACTCGATGATTGGCGCATCAGCCGGCCCCGCCTCCGACCCGTCCCAGGCCTGAAGCCGCAACGGAATTTCATCGGTCCCCAGAATGATCCCCAGGGCCTCAGCCAACCTGGGTGCTACTCCCTTGTTCTTCGCCATGGTTCCTTATGTACTCCGATTCCCGCCCAAGGACCAGAGGTCATCGGGCGGGAAGTCCACGCATGCAAAGATGAGCGGTGATGATGCCGCTTAGCCAAATCCGTCGTATGAAGGACTCTGTCGATGCCGACTGGCGCTCGCCCGTCGCCGATCAGGTGGCGCACGCATGGGGCCTTGACCCCAACAGCGCCCGATGGTGGAGGTCCAGTGCCAGCCACGTCTTCGTGATTCCTGGCGATCCGCGACGTTTTCTGCGCTTCATACCGGCGGGAACAGCGGCAGCATCCCGACTGCGGGCCGGCGCCGAGCTCGCCAATGACTTCCCGTCGGTCGACGGCCTCTGGATTGCGCGCCCGCTGCCCGCTGAGTCGGGCGAGCTGATCCCTACAGTGGACACTTCCTTCGGCCCGATGGCCGCGATGCTCGTCAACGAAGCACCCGGTGACGCCCTGGCAGTTCTATCGCTCACCCCTGACCAAGCCCGGACCTGGGGACACGCGCTCGCCCTCTTCCACGAAATTGCGGGAGGCCCCGACGGCGTCACAATCCACGGCGACTTCGAGCTGGACAACCTCCGGTTCACTCCCGACGGCGTTTCCGTCTTCGACCTCGATGAGTCCCGTCCCGGCACAGCAGCGGAAGACGTTGCCCTCGCTACCCGCGCGCTGCGCGGAGACGAAGGTGACAGGCCAGAGCCGTTGCTGTACGCCGAGTTCCTCGCCGGCTACCGGTCACGACGGGACTTCACCGAGGCGGAGGAAGCAACGGTCCCCGAGTACGCCCGTCAGTACTCGGCCCGCCGCGTGGCTGCCGGGCAGGAGATGCTCGACGACGGCGACAAGCCGAACGACCCGGACTGGTTACGTGAACTGCACAACGACATCCTCACCGCCAACGACTGGCATCGTGAGCAGCTCAAGAACGCGTAAGCCCGAGCTGGGAGGTTCAAAACCGCCGAGAACACGGTGACGGAAACCGCGGTTTCCACCAGGTAACACCCGCCTCCGCAGCATCCCAGGAACTTGTTCCCAATTCGTGGAACTCCTGAGCACTACCTGTTACCGGTCTGTTCCGCGGCGCTCCATAACGTTGAGGTCATAGCAAGCCACCCCTCAAAGCGTCTCAGGAGCACCCCATGAACAGCACCGCCACCGCCGCCAAGTCCGCTTCACGCAGCCGCCGTCTGCTGCTCCCGATCGCCGGCCTCTTCGCCGCTGCAGCCCTGACCGTGGGCTCGGGTGCCAGCTTCGTTTCGACCAGCGTCAATGAGGCCAACGCCTACACCACCGGCACACTCACCCAGAGCAACTCGAAGGCCAACGCCGCGATCTTCAACCTGGGCAACCTGAAGCCGGGCGATACCCTCAACGGCACCGTCACCATCACCAACACCGGTACGCTGCCCTCCACCTTCACCCTGAAGGAAACCGCCACCAACGGCTTCACCACCCCGGCGAACCTCAAGCTCACCATCACCCAGAACGGCGTCACCGCCCCCGTCTGGACCGGAACGTTCGCCACGCTCGGAACGGCAGACCTGGGAACCTTCGCTGCAGGCGAGGCACGCACCTACACCTTCAGCACCAACCTGGCCCAGACCGCCGGCAACGAGGAGCAGGGCAAGACCGCCACCGCTACCTACACCTGGGATGCTGTCCAGACTGCTGCGACCACCACCAACCAGTAGCCTTCCAGACCGGGTGCGGGGATGCGTCTCCCCAACGGTCCCCGCACCCCCAAACCAGCACGTCCTCTGAACCGTCAAGCCCCTGAACAAACACGGAAGGGATCACGATGAGCAGCACCGAAGCACCCCGCCGCAGTGTGCTCCGCACTGTCGGTCGGATCGCCACCAACGTGGCTGCCGTCGTCGGCTTCGCCCTGGCCGCGCTCTTCCTCCTGCCGGGCCTGATGGGCTTCGAGCGGTACGTCATCACGGGCGGTTCAATGTCAGGGACGTTCGAGCGCGGATCCCTCGTGTTCGAACGGGCAGTACCGGTCAGCGACCTGAAGGTGGGGGACATCATCACCTACATGCCGCCGTCGGACTCTGGACTCAACGAGCTGGTCACGCACCGCATTGATTCGATAGAGGCATCTGAATCAGGCCCGGTTTTCCGGACCCGCGGTGATGCCAATGCGGCTGCCGACACCTGGACCTTCCAGCTTCAGGCGCCCACGCAGGCACGCTTTGAGGCGGCTGTTCCCTACGTGGGCTGGGCGTTCATCGCCCTGGCGGACAGGGACCTTCGGATGATCATCATCGGCGTCCCGGCCGGCGCCATCGCGCTCCTGAGTCTGTTCGAGGTGACCCGGGTGCTTCGGGAACCCAAGAACCAAAGTTCGGAAAGCGCTGCGCCGGCCCAGGTTACCGCCTGATCACCCTCAACCGTCATGAATGCCCTCCCGCCGTCCCGGGAGGGCATTCGTGCGTCTGTTACCAAATTGTGGAACAGGCTCCTGCCGCCTGTTGCATCCCTGTTGAAGGCCTTTTCCTACTGTTGAAGGAAAGGAAAGCCCCGAGAGGAAGCCAGTCATGAAAGCACGCACGGTGATCGCCCTGATGGCGCTCCTTGCTGCTCTCGTAGCTTTCGACATGCCGGCTTTCTCCACCGCGGCGTTCACCTCGAAGACCAGCAACACCGGCACCGTGCGTGCAGCGGCTGACTGGACCCCGCCGACCGTCAGCCTGGTCAATCCCGGCTCACCGATTAAGGACACCGTCACTATCTCTGCGAACGCATCCGATGCCGAAACCGGTATTGCCAGCGTCACCATTCAGTCGCTTGCTGCAGGCGGTAGCTCCTGGGTTCCGCTCTGCACTGACACCACCGCGCCCTACTCGTGTTCCTGGAATACCAAGTCCGGCACCGTGCCCGACGGCGGCTACACCCTCCGTGCGATCGCTACCGACAACTCCGGTTACTCGACCACGTCGGATTCGGTCTCCACAACCGTCGCCAACAACTTCATGGTGACCCTCTCCAACCCGGGCGAGGTGGTCCGCGGGACAGTGAACCTCACCGCTACGCTCGTGAATGCCGGCTTGACCGTCTACTCCGTTCGTATCGAGTACACCGTTGCGGGAACGGGCCAGTGGAAGACGTTGTGCTCTAATCTCGTCGCCCCCTACAACTGCTCCTGGGCAACATCCACCTTCACGAACGACTACTACGACCTCCGGGCCGTCGCCGTCGCGGGCTCCTCCACCACCTACTCCGCAGTCATCGCCGACGTCCTCGTAGACAATGCGGCGCCTGCCGTAACCATGACCGATCCGGGCACACCACTGAGCGGCTTCCGCACCTTCGCTGCTACCGCAACGGACGCGAACTCCGGAGTTGCCCAGGTGACCATCCAGTACGCCGCCGCAGGCAGCACAACCTGGAACACCCTTTGCACCCTTACCTCCACGCCCTTCTCATGCCGCTACGACACGGCGCGAATCATCGACGGCACCTACAGCTTCCGAGCCGTCGCCGTGGACCTCGCCGGCAACAGCACGATCTCGGCCGCCATTACAAACCGGCTCATCGACAACACGGTCTCCTCCGTCTCACTCGAAGATCCGGGCGCCTTCCTGACCGGCACCGTAACGCTCACGGCCAACGCGGCGTCGACCGCCGGTGTGACGTCGGTCCGGATCCAGAGTGCGCCGGCCGGCACTGCGACCTGGACCACCCTGTGCACCCTTACGGCAGCCCCTTACAGCTGCAGCTGGGATACCACGAAGACGGCCAACGGCCCCTATGACTTCCGTGCCGTGATGGTGGACGGAACCACCAAGGAGACCATCTCCGCCGTCGTTGCTTCCCGCCGAGTCGACAACATGCCGCTGCGTGGTTACGACATCCAGAGCGCCAACGGATCAACCACTGCGGGCCGTCTGGAAGCCGGTGACACCCTGACCTATACCTACAGCCAGCAGGTCAACCTTGCCTCCATCACGCCCGGCTGGAACGGTGCACCCCTCGCCGTGACAGCACGCGCAGCAGACAGCGCAACCGGTGACACCATGGACATCCTGCGTACGGGCAGCATGGTGAATCTGGGAGTGGTGAACCTGCGCCAGGACTTCGTCCGTGCCGGCAAGACCGTGAACTTCGCTGCCACCATGACCGCCTCCACTGTCACCGTGAACGGAACAGTACGCACGGTCGTCACTGTCACGCTCGGCGCTCCTGCCAACGGCAGCGGCCTCCGCAATGTGACCACAGCAGGCTCTCTGATCTGGACGCCCAACGGAGCCGTCACCGACCTGCTGGGCAATCCCACCTCCACGGCCCCGGTAACGGAGTCCGGAACGTTGGATCGGGACTTCTGATGCTGCGACTTCCCCGACCACGAGTGCTGGCTCTTACGTCGCTGACCCTGGCCGCGGTGCAGGCCGTCACCGGAGCGCAGTACCTGAGTGACGCACCGTACCTGTCCCTGCTGCTGTTCCTTGCGTCCTTCTTCGGCATCCTCGGCAGCGCCAAGCTGTGGCGCGACAACTGCTTCGAGTCCCGGTTCGGACTCGCGATGATCGCCGGCTCCACCGTCGTCGGGCATGCCCTGTCGCTGACCCTTGGGCTTCCCGGTTCGGCACTGAACCCATGGTCCGGAGTGAGCGCGATCCTCAGCGCCATCTCACTGGCAGTCGCACTGCTGGTCCTGGCCATGCTCCTTCCGCGCTTCTTCTCCAACTACGCCCAGGCGGGCGGTGAGGCACCGGTATGATTCCAGGAATGGGGCACAGGATACTGCTGGTTGAGGACGACGACGGCATTGCCCTCCCGCTGATCCGCACCTTCGAGCGGGAGAGCTACGAGGTCCGGCGGGTCGCTGAGGGCCTTCCCGGCATCGCGCTCGTCGAGCAGGAACCGTTCGACCTGATCGTCCTTGACCTCGGTCTTCCCGACATCGAGGGCCTGGAGGTGTGCCGGCGCGTACGCGAAGCCGGCTACAACGGCGGCATCCTCATCCTGACTGCCCGCGGCGGCGAGATTGACCGGGTGGTTGGTCTCGACGTCGGAGCCGACGACTATATGGCGAAGCCCTTCGGCCTGGCTGAACTTCTGGCACGCGCACGTGCCCTGCTGCGCCGCACTGCCTCATCCGTAAGTCAGTCTGATTCGAGGCCAGTTCCGGTGCCGGTCCCCGCGTCAGCCGTCGCCGCGCCGGCCCTCCGGGTCGACCGGCAGTCACGCCGGGCCTTCTCCAACGATGCCGAACTCCCGCTCACCGCGAAGGAGTTCGACGTGCTGTCCCTGCTTGAGCAGGACAGGGGAGCGGTGGTCACCCGGGAGCGGCTGATGGACGAGGTCTGGGACCAGAACTGGTTTGGTTCCACGAAAACCCTCGACGTCACGATCGGCCGGTTACGCCAGAAGCTCGACGACTCCGGCGGCACAGCGCAGGTAGTGACCGTACGCGGGGTCGGCTTCCGGCTCGAGGACGGCGCGGAGGATGCGTGAACGGCTGATTGCAGCGTTCGTGGGCCTCGCCGTCGCCGTCGTTGCCCTCTATGGCGTGCCGCGTGCCTACATCGTCGCGGACCAGGCGCTTGAGTCGGAACAGCGAAAGATCGAACGCTCTACCGAGTTGCTCGCCGGCGTGCTGCCCGACCTGACAGCCGGGGGGACAATATCAGATACGTATCTTGCAGGGCTGCTGCAGCCCGGGGAGCGCATAGAGTACCGGGATGCAGCCGACGACGTGATCGCATCGGCCGGTCCCGCTCTCACCGGTCACCACGATGACATCAGTGTCACCCGCGGGCTCGACGACGGCTCCACGGTGACGCTGGAGCGGTCCGGAAACATCGTGGCGGACCGCGTAGCAGCTGCGGTGATGCCCGTGGTGATCATCGGTGTGGTGCTGATCCTTGCATCGGCGCTGGCCGGATTCATCCTCGCCCGGCTGTTGTCGCGGCCATTCCAGGAACTCGCCGTCGACGCGGAACAGCTGGGCAACGGGAAGTTCGACCTCGAAGACAAGAACTACAACATTCCTGAAGCGCAGGAGATCGGCGCTGCCCTCTACACCAGCTCCCAGGCGCTGTCCGAGCTGGTCCGGCGCGAGCGGGAGTTCGCTGCCAACGCCTCGCACCAATTGCGGACCCCGATCACAGCGCTGCGTCTGGAGTTGGAGGACTTGTCGCTCTGGAAGGAAACCCCGCCGACGGTCGCCGCGCAACTGACCCATTCACTCGGTGAGATCGACCGGCTGTCCACAGCAGTGAGCGAGCTGCTCGAGCTGGCCCGCGGCCAGCGCCTGACCGCCGCGCGCGAGGTCAATCTGGGCACTGTGACGGCGAAGGCGGCTGCACGCTGGCAGCGGCAGATTGACGCCCTGGGACGGGAGATCGTGAGTGACGACGGAACCCTGCCCGCCGTCATCAATCCCGGCCCGGTGAACCAGATCCTCGACGTCCTCATCGAGAACGCCATCAACCACGGCGAAGGAACCATCCGGGTGGAAGCATCCGACGCCGGAACCCACCTCAATCTCGCCGTGAGTGATGACGGCGTCCGGCCTCACGGGAACAGCATCTTCACGCGGCGGGTCAGTGAGCGTTCACGCTCCGGTTCGAGCTCCGATTCAGCTTCGAGCGGCGAAGGGATCGGCCTTGCCGTCGCGTCGGAGCTGGCGGAGGCAATCGGCGGCCACCTGGTGCTGGGTTCGGAGGAACGGACAACGTTCAACCTGATGCTGCCGAAGCGCGAGCTCAACCACGCGGAGCTCAGCTAGCCAAACCCACCCGGACTTGTCCGCCGTCGACCTCCCACCGTGCATCCAGGCGAACGTTCTCGAGCATCCGGCGGTCATGGGTGACCAGCAGGAGAGCGCCCGTGTAATCCTCGAGGGCCTCCTCAAGCTGCTCGATCGCCGGAAGGTCCAGGTGGTTGGTCGGTTCATCGAGCACCAGCAGGTTCACGCCGCGGGCCTGCAGCAGCGCGAGCCCCGCCCGGGTGCGCTCGCCGGGGGAGAGCCTGGCGACGAGCGCGCCGGTCTGGTCAGCCTTGAGCCCGAACTTGGCGAGCAGCGTGCGCACTTCGGCCTGCGCGAGGTCAGGTACGGCTGCCTCGAAGGCGGCCGCGAGAGTCTGGTCCTCGCCAAGCTGCCCGCGCGCCTGGTCGATCTCACCTATGGCGACGTTGGCGCCCAGGGAGGCAGCGCCGTCGTCGGGCGCTTGATGGCCCAGGAGCAGACGCAGCAGCGTCGATTTGCCGGCGCCGTTCGGACCGGTGATTCCGATGCGCTCACCGGCGTTGAGCTGGACCGACACCGGTCCCAGCGTGAAGTCACCCTGCCTCGCCACAGCGCTGTTGAGCGTCGCGACGACCGAGCTTGAGCGGGGAGCGGACCCGATACTGAACTGCAGCTGCCACTCCTTGCGCGGCTCCTGCACTTCGTCCAGGCGCGCGATCCGTGATTCCATCTGGCGGACTTTTTGTGCCTGCTTCTCGGACGATTCCACGCTGGCCCGCCGGCGGATCTTGTCGTTGTCCGGGTTCTTCTTCATGGCGTTTCGGACGCCCTGCGAGCTCCACTCGCGCTGGGTGCGCGCACGCGACACCAGGTCCTGCTTCTTCTCCGCGTACTCCTCGTAGGCTTCGCGGGCATGCCGCTTGGCGACGGCGCGTTCTTCGAGGTAGGCGTCGTAACCGCCGTCGTACACGGCGACCTGGTTCTGTGCGAGATCGAGCTCCACAACCGTGGTGACGCAGCGAGCCAGGAACTCACGGTCATGCGAGACGAGCACGGCCCCTCCGCGCAGATTGCGCATGAAGGCCTCGAGACGGGCGAGCCCGTCGAGGTCGAGGTCATTGGTGGGCTCATCAAGGAGGACCACGTCGAATCGGCTCAGCAGCAGCGCGGCCAGGGCAACCCGCGCAAGCTGCCCGCCGGAGAGCCCTGTGACCAGTGCGTCCGGAGCGACGCCGTGTGCGACGTCGGCCAGTACCGCCGGGAGCCGATCCTCCAAATCGGCGGCGCCGGACGCGAGCCAGTGCTCCAGCGCCGCGGCGTACCGGTCATCAGCGCCCTTGACGGCCGTTCCGAGTTGCTCTGCTGCCTGCTCCATCGCCAGTGTTGCGGCGGTGGCACCGGTTCGGCGCGCAATGTACTGCTCGACGGTTTCACCGGGAGTGCGCTCGTGTTCCTGCGGAAGCCAGCCGATGAAGGCGTCCTTCGGCGCTGCCATCACGGTGCCGGCGAGTGGCTCGTCGACCCCGGCGAGGAGCCTGAGCAGCGTTGATTTGCCTGCACCGTTGGCACCCACCACGCCGACGACGTCTCCCTGGGTAACCGTCAGGTCGAGGTTCGAGAAGAGGGTGCGATGGGCGTGGCCGCCGGAAAGCGCCTTGGCCACGAGGGTTGCAGTCATTGATTCAGTGTAGGAGAACGCCCGCGCCTCACAGACGCTGTGCGGAACGGCGAGCGGCACCGGTGGGAAGCGTTAGCCGTTCCCACCGATGCCGTCGGCTTCACACGCAGTTAGCCTGCTGCGCCGCTTCAGTCCGAGGCGACGTCCCACCCGTAATCCGGGTAGTCGAAGAACTCGTCTCCATTGAGGGAGTCAACCTCACCTGTTGCCATGGAATGGATGAGGGATTCGACGCCGGTCTGTACGGTCTGGACGAGCATGCCCTTCATCTTCTGGCCGAGGTCGTCCTGTTGGCCCCTGACTTCAAACAGGACGGTGGCGGATCCATTGAGCGCGAACGCTGAGCGGCCCTGGCCCGCGTACTCGCGCTGTTCCGGATGGAGATAGCGTCCCACGGCTGCTATTGGTGACTGGGACCCGTAGCTCTCCTTGATGCCGTCGGCTACCGCGAGGGCGTAGCGCCGGGACTTGTCCTGGTCCAGGAGAGGCCAGTCCTCTTTGTATGCTGCGCCGTCGTTGACACCCAGAGGCGGATAGTCGAGCGCCACCGAAATGTGCCGGCCGTCCTGCTCGCCTCCGGTCTGCACGTTGCACGGACCCATGTGATGGATGTCGACGACTGCGTCGACTTCGCCGAACTCCTCCTGCAGACCGACATAGACATCCCGGATCGTTTGCGATTCCGGCGCCAGATAGAACCCTGCGTCCTTCGAGTTGCCGGGCAGGTCGCCCGGCTGCGGGACATAGTTGAGGTCGGCGTTGAAGTCCCGGTTCAGGTCGAAGCCCGGCAGCGCGATCCCGTCGCCGCTCAGCTGGTGGTACCAGGCCCGGTTCGAACCTTCCAGCTGCGGGTGCAGACGTTCGACGTCGTCCCAGGAGATCACGCTGATTCGACGGTTCAGCTCGCCGCCGTCAGGGTTGGCCATTGGCATGGCGACCAGCGTGACGTTCTCAAGGGCCCGCTTGGTTGCCGGATCGCTGCTGGTGCCGAGTTTCTTCAGGATGCTCAAGAGGGCCTCTGTCCCTGTCCGTTCGTTGCCGTGCAGAGCACTCTGAACGAGCAGTACGCGATCGCCGGTTCCGACCCGGGCGGTGTACAGATTGCGGCCGAGCGCGGATTGACCGGCGACATCGACCTGCACCCGCCCCTTGCTGGTGTCCTCGATTCGTTGCAGTTCAGCACCGAGTTCTGCGTAGCTGGTCCAACCCGTGAACTGCGGGTCGTCGAAGGTCTTGCAGGTTCCCTGTCCGGGTGTGTTGACGTCGCCGGGAGCGGCGCTGGCCGGGCTGGCGACGATCAGCGAGCAGAGCATGGCACCGGCACCGATAGCGCCGAAGAACCTGTATGGCTTACGAGGGGATTGGGTCACGGTCAACTCCAAAGGTCGAGTGGTTCGAACACGCTGATCTTCTAACCGATTAAGTAGCCGATGAATGATTCGACGGAATTGGGGCTCAAAAAGATGTGACCTCTAGCTAATTCGCAAAGCGAACGATATTGTCGCCCGATGTGTCCGCGCCGAGAGCGACCGCGACTGAGCATTATCGACTAGGCGTTGGCCTGAGTGCCCTCCAGATACTCCAGCAACTCTGCTTCGGCAACGTTGAGGTAGGTGCGCAGTTCAGCTGCGGCCACTTCGTTCTCACCCGCGCGAAGCCGTTCCACCAGCTGCGCATTGCGGTCCACGTAGTGCGTGTGAAAGTCCGGTGCCGAAGCCATCGCGTGGAAGACCAGCCGCATCTCAGCAAGCACACGGTCCATCAGCTCGCGCAGCGATCTGCTTCCGGTCAGTCCCACGACTGCCTCGTGGAATGCCTGGTTCGCGTTGGCCATGTCGGGAACTGCCCCAGCCTCCCGGGCTGCCTTTGCCCGAAGGGCAATCGCCTCCAGCACGTCCAGTTCCTCAGCTGACGGCCTGGCCCACAGCACAGCCGCAGGTTCAATCACCCGCCTGACCCGGTAGATCTCGCGCACCTCCTCCACACCCGGCGACGCCACGAAGACGCCCCGGTTCGGGATGCGTGTCACGATCGATTCGCCCGCCAGTGTGGTGAACGCCTGCCTCAACGTGTTTCGCGATACCCCAAGTGACGCCGACAACGACTCCTCCGACAGTTTCGCCCCTGGCGCCAACTGTCCCGCCGCAATCCGGGACCGGAGCACCGAGGCTATCCATGCCGTCGTGTGCGCGTGTCCAGCCGAATCCTCGCGCCCGGTGCTCATGCGGAGCGGCCGTCCTCTGCAGCAGAGCCCTCCACAGCGCTCTCGATGAATCGCACCGTCGTGCCGGGTGGCAGTTGCGCCGCAATCGGCAGATCCTCCGGTACGACGACGCCGATCACCGGATACCCGCCCGTCACCGGATGGTCGGAGAGGAACAGGACGGGAAGGCCCGACGGCGGCACCTGCAGCGACCCTGCCGCGACGCCTTCGCTGGGAAGTTCGTCGGTAATTGCCCGCTGGAGGGATGTGCCGTCGTCGTCAGTTCCGAGCCGCATGCCGATCCGGTTGGACTCTGCGGTGACAGTCCACCGCTGGGTGGTCAGGGCGGCCCGGGACTCGGGGGTGAACCAGTCCTCGCGAGGTCCGGCGGTGATGCGCAATTCGACCGGTTCGTTGCGGTTGGTTTCCTTGCCGTCGGCCCGGAGCAGTTCGAGGGGCAGGGCCGGAGGCTCGGGCGTGCCGACGATGTGTCCGTGCGGAGCTTCGCCCACCGGTAACAGGGTCCCCTGTGTCAGGGGTGCAGGACCGATGCCCGACATAATGTCAGTCGCACGGCTTCCGAGCACGGCCGGAACGGTGATGCCGCCGCGGACCGCGACATAGGTGCGCAGTCCTGTCTCCGGCAAGCTGAGGCGGAGGGTCTCGCCGTCGTGAAGGGCGAAGGGTGCGTACATTGGAGCGGCACGCTCGCCGTGCTGGCCGTCAACGCGTGCCGGCACCGGGGCGCCGGCCAGCGCGACCGTGAGTTCGCCGTGCGCCTGGACGGCCAGTCCGCCGAGAACGCATTCGATGACGGCATCCGTGGCTTCATTGCCTGCCAGGCGGTTGGCCTGACGGGCGCTCACGGCATCGACGGCGCCGGATGACGGGACACCGAGGTCACCCAGCCCGGGTCGGCCGAGGTCCTGAATAAGCGACTGCGGACCCGGGGTGAGCACCTCCAGCGCCGGCGATCCGACGGCAAGGCGGGAGGCGCCGACGTCGTGCGTTGCGGAGGTGTCCGGAAGTTCGATCACCTCCCGTACCGCTACATACCGCACGGTGTTGCCGGGGCGCAGGAGGGCAGGCTGGTCGCGATCGAGATCCCACATTCGGGCGGCGGTCCGGCCGATCAGCTGCCAACCGCCGGGAGAGCGGCGCGGATAAACAGCCGAAAAGTTGCCGGCCAAAGCAACGGAGCCGGCTGGTACAGCGGTGCGTGGACTGGTGCGGCGGGGAACGTTGAGCGACTCTTTCTCGCCGACCAGGTACGCGAAACCGGGCGCGAAACCGCCGAACGCCGCGCTCCAGAGTTGGCCGGTGTGCGCCCTGATGACGCCCTCGGCACCCAGACCGGTGAGTCGACCGACCTCGACGAGATCATCGCCGTCGTACACCACGTCGATCCGAACGGGATCCTGCGAGGCCAGCGCGTGCTTCGATGGCGTTGCATCCAGTGCTGCGACGGCGTCGCGGGCGGCTCGGGCAGCGGTATGTGAGGCGAAGACAGCGAGGACTGTCCGTGCAGCGGCAAGGACATCGACCTGCCCGGCCAGCGGGTGCTCGACCAGTTGGGCGTGAACGGCGAGCACGGCATCGAGTGAATCAAGTTCGATCAGCAGGGCCCGCGGCCCGGCCCATCTGATGTCCTTCGGGGGGATGCCAGGACTCACACAAAACTCCGGATACCGACGCCGGCGGCTTCCAATTCGCGCCGGACGGCCGCGGCCATGGCGACCGCCCCGTCGGTATCGCCGTGGAGACAGATGCTTTCAGCGGTGGTGCGGATGGTTGACCCGTCACGGGCCACGATCGTGCCTTCGGTGGCGAGGCGGACCATGTTGGCGGCGACGGTGTCTTCGTCCTGGAGGACGGCGCCGGGTTCGCGGCGGGAGACAAGGGTGCCGTCGGGGTTGTAGGCACGGTCGGCGAAGGCTTCGGAAACTCCGCGGAGGCCCGCAGCTTCGGCCATATGGAGCGCCACGGAGCCCGGAAGGAGCAGCATCGGAAGATCCCCGCCGAAGGCCTTGACGGCGTCGACCACGGCCTTCGCCTGAACCTCGTGGGTGACGATTGTGTTGTAGAGCGCGCCGTGCGGCTTGACGTACCGGATGGTTCCGCCGGCTGCGCGGGCGATCGCGTCGAGCGCACCGATTTGGTAGAGGACGTCGTCGGCCAGTTCGGTGGGGGAGCAGTCGATGAAGCGGCGTCCGAAGCCGGCGAGGTCCCGGTACCCGACGTGGGCCCCGATCGCGACACCGGCTGCGACGGCGTCGCGGCAGGTCTGCGCGATGGTCGAGGGGTCACCGGCGTGGAAGCCGCACGCCACGTTGGCGCTGGAGACGGATCGGAAGATCGCGGCGTCGTCGCCCATCATCCAGTTGCCGAAGGACTCGCCGACGTCGCTGTTGAGGTCGATGAAAGCCATGGTCATCCTCGTCTCAGGTGGTCTTCCTTCAGGATGCCCAAGTTCCGCGGATTGTTCAACAATGTCGATTTCGGTGGGGTCTCGTCATGAATCCCTATGACTTGTTTCCGGCGAATAACTCCAGCGCTCTCTGGATGACGACGTCGGGACGTTCTTCGGGGATCCAATGGCCGGCGCGGTCGACGGTTTCGGTCGTCAGGTCGTCGGCATATTCTTCGAAGCCGCCCAGGAAGTGTTCCTTCACAAGGGGATCGGCGGCTCCCACCAGCAGATGCGTTGGTGTGGTCAGTCGCTGATTTCGGTACGCGCCGGTCATGATCGCCTTGGCTTGCGGCTGAATGAAGTGCCGGTACAGCTGTGACCCCGCCCGTCCCTGAGCTCGATCGCGAAGGGGTGCCAGGAAGTATTCGACATCGCTGTCACTCGAGACCTTCAGCTTGGCGGCGGCAGTTCGCAGAAGTGTGCGCGGCAGCCACTGATTTCCGTCACTCAATGCACGAGGACCGATGCCGGGCGCAACGATCGGCAGCTGGTACCAGGTGTTGAGCAGGGAGGGGATCATGCGACGGTTGAATCGCATGTAGGGATGGGGAACTGCCAGGGACAGGAAGCTCCGTACCCGCTCGGGATGTTGCAGGCAGAGCTGGAAACCGAGAAGGGCTCCCCAGTCGTGCGCGATCAGATGAACCCGGTCCAGTTCCAGCGCGTCAAGGAGATTGACGACGTCGGCCAGCAGTTGATCCCGGGTGTAGCCGTCCGGCGGTGCATCGGTCCAGCCCGCGCCGCGCAGGTCGGGGCAGATTACGCGGTAGTGCGCGGAGAGTTCGGGGATCACCTCTCGCCATTCCCACCAGTGCTGTGGGAATCCGTGGAGCAAGAGCACGGGATCTCCGCGTCCAGCTTCCGCCACATGCATGCGCAGCCCCGGAAGCTGCACGAAGTGGTGTTCGACGCCGTCGATCGGATGAGGAACCTGGGCTACGTCAGCCATGACTCATGCTAGGCGTGAGAGCACGAAAAAGGGAGGGAGCCGGGTGTGCTCCCTCCCTTTTCCTTCACGCAGTTGTCAGGCGAGTGCGCTCACCCGCGAGTTCCGGCGACCGAACAGGGCATAGTCGGCGGAGGCGCGTCCTGGGCCGACCAGCGCAAGGGCCAGTGCTGCGGCGCCGAGCAGCAGCACCAGTTCATAACCGCCGTCCGCCACGAAGACACCCGCGGAAAGGTGCACCAGGATCAGCGCGCCAAGCATGTCGAGGGTCAGGAGGGCAGCGACCGGGCGGGTGAGGAGGCCCAGGATCAGGGCAATGCCGCCAACCAGTTCAAGGGTGGCGATCAGGGGAGCGGCGATTTCGGCCATGGGGATGCCCATGTCGCCGAAGGCGGCGGTGGTGCCGGCGATGGTCCACTCGTTGTACTTCTGCCAGCCGTGCGCGGCGAAGAGGAAACCGACGACGACGCGAAGTATGGTGCGGGCAGTGGTGGTCAATGCGGTGTTGTTCATGGGATCCGTTTCTGGGTCTCGGGGTGCTGTCGTGAGCGGGTGGGGCATGTCTGCGCGGCAGGCGCCGGGAGGCGCTGAAACTTAGGACGCCGGCGCAAGCCGTGTGCCGGCGTCGTACTTGTGGTGAATTAGCGGACGAGGGCGAAGCCGGTGGTCCACTGGGTCTTTTCGCCGGCGGCGAGGGTGAGCTGCAGGAAGCCGAGGCCTTCGAGTTCGCGTGCGCGGGCGAGGGAGCCGGCGTCGACTGCGTCCACTCCTCCGGCTTTGACGGCGTCGGCGAGGGTGTTCTTGGCGTCGGTGTCGTCACCGGCAATGAAGACGGTGGTCTGGTTCTGGCCGACGGACTTGGAGCCGAGGGTTGCGGCGAAGTTGGTATTGAAGGCCTTGAGAACCTTTGACGATGGGAGTGCTGACGCCAGTTCCGCGGCGGCGGAGCTTTCTGCAGGGACCACGAGCGAATCGAAGGTTTCGAAGTTCAGCGGGTTGGTGATGTCGACGACGATCTTGCCGGCGAGCTGCTCGCCGTACTGGGCCACGATGTCCTTGAGTGCCGGGTAGGGGACAGCAAGAACGACGACGTCGCCGTTGACGGTTGCGCCGTTGCTGGAAGTGTCAATGTGCTCGACGGATGAGCCGCCTGCTGCAACAACGCCTGCGATAGCGCCGCCCATATTGCCCTTGCCGAAGATGGTGAACGAGGTCATGTGGAGCTCCTTTGGGATGAATCACTTGTGGGTACAACTAAAACGGTAGCAGCGGTTAGTTGTACATGCAAGTATTCGTATAGAATGACGATATGACGCGATGGCTCAGTAAAGACGAACAGGCAGTATGGACTCGCACTGCGGCCGTCCTGGAGTTGCTGCCCGCAGCATTGGACGGGCAGTTGGTGCGGGACGAGGACCTCACGCACTTCGAGTACTTTGTGTTGGCCTCTCTTTCTGAAGCTCCCAACCGAACGTTGCGCATTACGAGTCTGGCGTCCATGACCAACGCAACGCTGCCGCGGATATCCCGTGTGCTGACCGGGTTGGAGAAGAAGACACTCGTGGAACGAAGCGAATGCAGTGAAGACCGCCGGGCCAAGAACGTTACGCTCACGGGGGCGGGATGGGACAAGGTAGTGAAGTCAGCACCCGGCCATGTCGAGAATGTGCGGAGCCTGGTGTTCGATCAGCTCACTCCCGAGCAGGTTTCGCAGCTGTCTGACATTGCTGCCCAACTGCTCAAGAAACTTGATCCTGAGGGGAAAATGTTCGCTTCGGCGCGCTAGCTCCTGCCGCGTCCCTGCGTTCGACGCGAAGTGTTTGTCGACCACGCAGGGTGTCTGTTGACCGCGCAGAAATGTCAGACCCGGATGATCGAATGGATCCATGACGGGGAATCGAGCCAGTTGGGTCTCGGAGGAGACGGCGCTGTGGGCGTCGGATTCAGTGATGGGTCCGTTAGCGGGCCAGCTGTCGCACTTCCCCGTCACCAATCGTGACCTCGAGGCATCGCTGGAGTGTCTGGGTGAACTTGCATCCTTGCGTTCATGGGTTGACGCGCAGGAAGCCAAGCTGTTGACCCGCATCTCGGAACTTTCCGTCAGGTCGCTTCTTGAGCAGGGTTATGGGGGTCCCGTCGCAGAGGAGTACGCAGAAACTGTTGCGGCAGCGGAGATCGGTGCGGTGCTGCACATTCCGGATGGTTCCGCCGGGCGGCTCATCGAGCAGTCGAAGCTGTTGGTGAACTTCTTCCCTGCCACAGTAGAGGCGCTCCAGCTTGGCAGGATCTCGCGCAGGCACGCAATAGCGGTGGCGCAGGAGTGCTGCGGCGTCCCCGAGGAAGAGATACCGGACTTTGAAGAGCAATTGCTCGGGATTGCTCGGGGGACGACCGTCGCTAAGTTGGCTAATCGTGCCCGTCGGCTGCGCGAGAAGCTGCATCCGGAGGCGCTGGCTGTGCGCCGGGAGAAGAAGGTTCGTGAGCGTGCCGTGACAGTTGACCCTGATCGCGACGGAATGGCCTGGCTCAGCGCCTATCTGCCGGCCGAGACCGCATACGGCATTGCACATCGCCTCGACGCTACGGCGAGAGCCCTGCAATCACCTGAGGAGCAGCGCACGCTCAGCCAGTTGCGCGCAGATGTCTTTGCGGACCTGCTGACGCATACCTGTACTTCAGATCCGACCACCGCCGAATGTGGCCCATGCACTGTATCTGGTGCGAGTTCGGTGCCCCTTCCTGCGGCAGGGTCCGGATCAGCGGTTCAGGGCTACCGGGGCGTTGTGGCAAGTGTCTTCGTCACTGTGCCGGTGATGACTCTGCTCGGGGGAGACGAACCTGCCGAGCTGGACGGCTATGGGCCGATCGATGCGGACACCGCGCGGAAATTGGCCGGACATGCGCCGTCGTTCACCCGGTTACTCACTCATCCGGAAAGCGGAGCGGTGATGTCAGTTGGCAGGACCAGGTACAAGCCGCCGAAGGACCTGCAGGATTGGGTGAGGGTGCGGGACAAGACGTGTCGGCATCCGGGGTGTAGTCGGGTGGCTTCGGCATGCGAGATCGACCACACGATTCCCTGGTCGCAGGGTGGAGAAACCCGTGCCGCCAACCTTGCTGCCCTGTGCAAGAAGCACCACATGTTCAAGACGATGGGCTTCTGGAGGCACAGTCAACCACACGAGGGCACGATGCTTTCCACATCGTTCGCTGGGAAGACCTACATGACGCTGCCCGAACCGTTCGTTCACCGTGCACAGGTGCCGCCACCGTTCTGAGATTTCGAAGTGTGCTGCGCGCATTCTGGACGAGGATCAAGCGTGCCTTGCCCGCTACGCTAAGCCAGCAAGCGTGCCTTGCCCGCTACGCTAAGCCAGCAAGCGTGCCTTGCCCGCTACGCTAAGCCAGGTGGCGGCTAACGGAAATGAACCCCGGACATCGATCGGCCGGTCCCTTGCGCGAGTCCTCCTGGGGCTGTTCCTCATCACGGCGGGAACGGCCCACCTCACTGTTGCGCGTTCGGAGTTCACCGCACAGGTTCCCTCCTGGCTTCCGCTGGATGCCGACGCCGTCGTTGTGGGTTCCGGTGTCATCGAACTGGCCCTCGGGGTAGCGCTGATCGTCCTAAAGCGGCGCAGGGTTCTTGTCGGCTGGCTGGCAGCGGCCTTCTTCCTTGTGATCTTTCCCGGCAATATTGCCCAGTACGTAGAGGGCGTTGATGCCTTTGGCCTGACGACCGACCGAGCCAGGTTCATCCGCCTCTTCTTTCAGCCCGTGCTTGTGCTGTGGGCGCTCTGGTCTACCGGTGCCTGGCGCGACCGACAGTTGCTACGCTCAACCAAGTGACCACCAACGCCATTGACGGCATCCCGACGACACCACGATCGGACGTGGCGTCGTGGACCTAAGCGTGGTCATCGCGCTCGTGGGCGCGGTCATCCTCATCGGGATGGGTTCTATCTTCCGGCACACATTCATCACGGCCGCCGACTTCTGGTCGGGACTCGAAAAGCTCGTCTACTTCGTACTCCTCCCATCCCTGCTCGTCACCGGCCTGGCCGAAGCCGACTTCGCCCTTCTCGAACCAGGTCCAATCGTCCTGGTGTTGGCATCATCCGCGCTGTTCTCATCGCTGCTCGCCTACGGACTGCGCCGCCCCGCATCCGGCCAGAATGGTCCGGCCTTCACCTCTGTCTTTCAAGGCATCGTCCGCTTCAACACGTACATCGGAGTTACGACGGCAGCGGCCCTCTTCGGCTCCGACGGCATCGCCATCGCTGCCCTCGCTACCGCAGTCCTGATACCACTGGTGAACCTAGCATCGACTGTCGCACTCGCACATCATGGACACCACAAACTGCGGGGGAGGGCCCTACTCCGCGCCGTGTTCCTCAACCCGCTCATCCTGGCCTGCCTTATCGGTCTCGCCGCAAACCTGATCGGGTCAGTACCAGCAGTCTCCAACGTCCTCGAGATGCCGATACCGGCGGGCGTCGTACAGCTTCTCGCAGCTGTTTTGGGGCTGCTTGGCGGAGCCGCCCTGCCGATTGGGCTCATCTGCGTCGGCGCCGGCCTCCACGGACGACTCTTCCCACGTGAATCCCTCCGGCCGGTCCTGGCCGCCATCCTGTTGCGCTTCCTTCCGGTGCCCGCCGCAACACTGGGACTGTGTCTGCTCATCGGATTCAGCGGACCGGCCGCCGTCGTCTGCGTAGTCTTCCAGGCACTCCCGACCGCCACCAGTTCCTACGTCTTCGCCCGACGACTCGGAGGCGACGCCGCCCTCATGGCACAGATCACCGCCGCTCAGACTGTCCTGTCCGGGATAGCCCTGCCAGCCTGGATCCTCATCGCACTGGCGGTCCTGCTGTAGGGACGTGAAGGACGGAGGTCGCTAGGATCAGCTCATGGATGCCAGTGAAGGTGACCAGTAAAGCAGCTGAGACCATTCTCGTCACCCTCGGCGATATTGAAGCCGCCGCGGAACGCATCAGCGACCTGGTTCTCCGAACGCCGATCATCCAGCTGCCACACCCGCGACGCCCGGATGACCTTCTCCACTGCAAGGCCGAGTCCCTGCAACCCACCAGCGCCTTCAAACTGCGCGGCGCCTACAACACCATCGCCCAAGTGCTCGACCAGGCTCGCGAACACGGTATCGTCGCCCAATCCTCCGGCAACCACGCCCGGGCCGTGGCCTGGGTCGCACACCGACTCGGTCTGCGAGCGATCATCGTGATGCCCGAGGCAGCTCCACGGACAAAGATCGACGCCGTCCGCGCACTCGGCGCCGAAGTCCAGGTAGTGCCGTCCCGTCTGCGCGACGTCCGAGCCCACGAACTCGTAGCCCAGCACGGGTATATTCACATTCCGCCCTACGACGACCCACGCATCATCGCCGGACAGGGGACAGTCGGCCTCGAGATCGTGCAACAACTGCCCGACGTCGACACCGTCCTCGTCCCGATCTCCGGCGGCGGGCTTATCTCCGGTATAGCGACGGCGGTGAAAGCACTCAAGCCTGAAGCCCGCGTAGTCGGTGTCGAACCCGAGCTGGCAGCTGACGCCGCCGAAAGCTTCCGTGAAGGCCGGCGCATCACGTGGGAGCAGGACCTGACCTACCGCACCATCGCCGACGGCTTACGCACCCCGGCCCTCGGCGTACACCCGTGGGAACATGTGAAGCGCTACGTGGATGACATCATCACCGTCACCGAAGAACAGATCTTCGCTGCAATGCGGCACCTCACCCTCGCCGGCAGGCTTGTGGTGGAGCCGTCCGGTGCAGTCGCTACCGCAGCCTGGATGCACGACCTCGTTTCCAGCCAGAACGACGGCGGCACGGTGGCCGCCGTCGTCTCCGGCGGATCGGTTGATCCCGCCCTTCTGGCGAAGATATTGCAGCAGACCGGCTAGAGCCGCTGCAGGAAGTCGGTGAGCACTTCCACCCACTGCTGCCGCGCGGCATCGTTCGCTTCGGGTGTGGGAAGCCCCATTTGTGTCGCAACGATCGACGCGGTGCCGTTCTTCTTCAACTCGCTGGTCACGACCACAGACGAACCGTCCGCAGCCTTCGCGCGCCAGGTCATCCGGCGGTCGGTTCCGCTGACCCGTGCAGCTTCAGCCAGAAGCTCCTGCACAGGGGAACTGGTGGATGCGAAATCCGACCACCGAGCCATCAGCTCCTCGAGCCTGAGCGCGGTGGACCTGCTCACACTCAGCTGAAAGGTGCCGTCGGAACGTTGGCCGGGGATGCGCCGCCCGATGTGATGCTCGTAGGCGACCGCAACCGATTGGGCCCACCAGCCGGCCTGCTCCATGGTGCCCTCAAGCTCCTGGTGCACCTTGGACGCGATGTCCTTATGGCTCAAGCCAGCCGCATCGGAGGCGTCCATGAATGCAAGCCAGGCCTCCCACGATCGGTTGGTAGCGCGCTCAATCGGTGCAATTCTGGAATTCGTTGCCATTCCAAAATCCTTCCACGCGCCACCGACTATTCCGCCACCCGCGCGAGGAACTTGCGGATCCGGAGGTTGAGTTCCTCTATCTGACGCTTCACGACGACGGCGGGATCAGGGTTGATCTCGTTCGCCGGCGGTGCTTTCCGTACGTTCGCAGAACAGATGAAGTCAGCACAGATGAGCGTGCCTACGGTGTTTCCATTACGGCCGGCCTGGCCGGCACGCTTCGCAACCCAGAGGAATACGTCTTCCTTTGAGAAGACGTCGCGGCACATCTCGCAGAGAACCGACCGGTTCTTCTTCGCTCCGCCTTCGGGTGCGCGCAAGAGAATGCCGGTGAGTCCGCGTTCCGTCGGAAGAACGAGATACGCACGAAGCGGCATCTTCTCGTCACGCCACCCGAGGAAGTCGAGGTTGTTCCAGTCGAGCGTTTCAAAGTGCGGCGGGAGGTTGAGCTTGGCCGTTTCGGATCGGGAGGCGTTGATGAATGATGACCGGATTTCGCGGTCGCTGATGGGGTGCATGAGGGATCGCCTTTGCAGGAGGTAGTGAGAAGGGGCATGTAGATGCAGCCCTCGACCCCCGAACAGTCAAGCAGGGGGAGGACTAGAAGCCTTCCTCACAGCAGGCCGAAGCGGCCGCCTCGCTTTCCGTGGCAGCGCAAACCGTGATGGTGAGCAGCATGTCCATTCCCCTAGATCGGTTGTTCCTGCCGTTGCATTCTCGCAAAGGGCGCCGCGGTGAACCAAGTCCGAACAAAACTCCGGCAGGGTATTGCACATCACATTCCGCGGCCGTAGAGTTTGTCGAAGCGTTTCGCTAAACGTTTCGACGCTATCCCGGAGCAGTATCTTTCGCTCTCCCGCAATCCGACATAGGAGTCCTGATGGCCAACATCCACGACGTCGCCCGCGTCGCCGGCGTGTCCATCAGTACCGTGTCCTACGCTCTCAGCGGCAAGCGGACAGTCAGCGAAGATGCACGACGGCGGATTGTCGACGCCGTACAGGAACTCGGATATCTGCCCAACGCAGCAGGCCGCATGTTGGCCGGCGCACGCACACGAATCCTCGCGCTGAGTGCTCCATTGCGCGTCGACACCTACGCACCCGCACACATGGCATTCGTGTTGGCGGTCGCAACCGCCGCCCGTCGCTATGACTATGACATCCTGCTGCTCACCGAAGATGAGGCAACAAACGGTCTGCGGCGTGTAACGTCCAGTCGTCTCGTCGACGGAGTCATCCTCCTCGACGTTTCCATCGATGATGAGCGCCTCGCGCTGGTGCGGGACCTTGCGGTTCCGTCCGTCGTCGTCGGCGTTCCAGGAGAGGCCAGCGGCCTTACCTGTGTGGATCTCGACTTCGCCGCCGCAGCGCGGCTGTCGATCGACCAGCTCGCTGCTGCCGGACACCGGTCGATCGCTCTGCTCGGCCACCCGCAAGCCGCCTACGAACGCGGCTCAAACTTCCCGCACCGGTTCCGCAATGCATTCGTCGAGTACGCATCCGAACGCGGTCTGCAGAGCACCTTCGCCATGCCTGGCAGCAGTGACGCAGACGTGCGCCGGGCCGTCGACGAGGTACTCGATCCGAAGGCGGGGGTAAGCGCCGTCGTAATGCACTGCGAAGAGTCCATCCAGTCGCGGGCGCTGACGTACATCGCGGACAGCGGCCGTTCGATCCCTGGCGACCTGTCCATCATTTCAGCCTGCTCCAGCTTTGACACCTCGTCCTTCCACCCCGCGCTCGATGTCATTCCGCTCGTCGCCGCAGACTCCTGCGACCGCGCGGTGGCTCTGGTGATGGAAGCTCTCGACGGCGCACCCGAACCACACGTGGAACTCGTCGCACCGCGCTACATCTCCCGCGGCTCGATCGCTGAGCCAACACACCCCGCCATCTCAGCGCTGAACTAGACCATTCCCGCTGCCCCTGAAGGAGGCCTGCTCCATGCCAGCTAGCGAAACGTTTCGACAGCCGAATCAACTCGTGTACGGAGGCGACTACAACCCCGAACAGTGGCCTGAGTCGGTGTGGCTTGAGGACGTCCGGCTCATGCGTGAAGCCCATGTGAACCGCGTGACCATCGGGGTTTTCTCCTGGTCCTCGATCGAACCACGCGAAGGCGACTATGAGTTCGGATGGCTGGACCGCATCATGGACCTGATGGCGGAGAACGGCATCGGCGTCGTCCTCGCCACCCCTACTGCCTCGCCGCCGCCATGGTTCTCGCTGGCGCACCCTGAAGCGCTACCCGTCACGGCGGATGGAGTCCGGCTGGTCCACGGCAGCCGCGACACCTACAACCCCGCCGCACCCGCTTACCGGGAGGCTGCCAGACGGGTGACTTCAGCCCTTGCTGAGCGGTACTCCTCCCACCCGGCACTGACGATGTGGCACCTCCACAACGAGTACGGAACCGTGTCCTACGGACCGGAAACCGATACAGCTTTCCGCGAATGGCTCCGCGGCAAGTACGGCAGTCTTGCGCAGCTGAACACAACATGGAATACAGCGTTCTGGTCCCAGGGCTACGGCGAATGGGACGAAATCTTCGCTCCTCAGGCCACCCAGTACCTGCCGAACCCCTCACACCTGCTCGACTTCAAGCGATTCTCCGCCGACCTGTTGCGGGACTGCCTCCGTGAGCAGGTTGAGATTGTGCGAAGCGTCCGCGCGGACGTCCCCGTCACCACCAACTTCATGCTTCCGAGCTGGAACCACTACGACCAGTGGGATTTCGCTGCCGAGATCGACGACGTCTCCGTCGACCACTACCCGGATACAACGGGCGTCGAAGGTGACATTCAGGTAGCCTTCGGCAGTGACCTCGCCCGCTCCTTCAACGGCGGCCGACCCTGGGTCCTCATGGAGCAGGCCACCACCATGGTCTACAACTACGGGCAGGGACGCATCCTCGCCCGCGAGCCCGGCAAGCTGCTGTTCAACACGCTGCAGTACCTGGCGCGCGGATCCACCGGTTCCCTGTTCTTCCAGTGGCGGTCACCACGCGCCGGCGCCGAGTTCTTCCACTCGCCCATGGTCCCGCACGTCGGCGAAGACTCCCGGACATTCCGCGAGATCGTCCAGCTGGGCACAACGCTGACAGCGCTGGAGGAACTGGCCGAACCGCCGGCTGCCGGGCAGCGTGTTAACCGGAACCGGGTCGCCATCGTGTGGGACGCGGATGCCTGGTGGTCCACCGAGACCCGCGCACTGCCATCCGGCGATGTCGCATTCCTGCCTGCTGTGAAGTCTGTGCATCGCGCGCTCTGGCTGCTTGGCATCAACGCCGACTTCGTTCGCCTTGACCAGGACCTCAGTCGTTACAATCTTGTCCTGGTTCCCTCGAAGCTGGCCGCCTCGGATGCTGAGGCTGGCGCTCTGCGCCAGTTCGTGGCCGAGGGCGGGCACACCGCGATCTGGTACTTCTCGGGAAGCGCTGACGAGAACCTGAACGTGCGCCCTGGCGGCTTCACCGGAGCATTTGCCGATCTGCTCGGTATCCGAGTCGAGGAGCACTACCCGCAACTCGCCGAAACCGCGCTCAAACTCAGCGACGGATCCACCGCCGACTGCTGGGCGGAGACCGTCGAGCTGAGGGGCGCTACCAGCATCGCTGAGTTCACTGAATACCCGCTCACCGGTCGTCCCGCCATCACGAAGCGGGAGTACAACAACGGCACAGCCCACTACTTCGCCACCCGGCTCGGCGAAGACGCACTGGGCACGCACCTTCGCCGCATTCTCGACGACGCCGGTGTTTCCCCGGAACACCCCGCCGCAGGCTACGGTATCGAGGCGGTACGCCGCTACGCCGGGGACTCCGCATACCTGTTCCTGCTCAACCACACGGGGGAGGCCGTCGACGTTGACGTCAGCGGCCACAACCTCCTCACCGACTCCGAGGTGAACGGACCAACCACCCTGGGACCGGGCGCCGCCTTTATCGTGCGCGAACCGCACACCACCATCTGAGCTACACAAAACACCGACGAAAGGATGCCAACGATGGCACACACTCTCAAACGGCGGGGCGCGCTCTCGGCCCTCGCTCTCACTGCAGCATCAGCGCTACTGCTCGCCGCCTGCTCCTCCGACGGTGACGCACCGGCGGAGTCCGGGCCCGTGACACTGGAGTTCTGGGGCTGGGCACCCGGGCTTGAAACCGCCGTCGAACTCTGGAACGAGGAAAACCCGGAGACCCAGATCGACTTCTTCCGGATGACAGGCGACGACGGCGCCAAGGTGCCTGCCGCGATCGACGCCGGCACCGCGCCCGACGTCGTGCAGATGTCCGTTCACTCCCTGCCAGGGCACATCATCAACAACAGGCTCACCGACATCAGCGAGCACACGGAAGGACTCGAGGAGCAGTTCACCGCCAGCTCCTGGCAGGGCGTCTCCTACAACGACGGCGTTTACGCCATTCCGCAGGACTCCGGACCCACCGGTCTGATGTACCGCACCGATCTGTTCGAGCAGCACGGCGTCGAGGTTCCCACCACCTGGGACGAGTACCTCGAAGCCGCCCGCGCCCTGAAAGAAGCCGACCCTGACCTGCACATCGCGCAGTTCTCCCCGAATGAGACGGGTTTGTGGGTCGAAACGGTCTGGCAGAACGAGGGCACCTGGTACAACATCGAGGACGACTCCTGGGCTGTCGACGTCGATGGCGAGGCCAGCCAGGAGGTCGCCGAGGTGTGGCAGACCCTTCTCGATGAAGATCTCGTGAAGGTCGTTGACATGTGGACGCCCGAATACTGGGCCGAGGTCAACACCGGCAGCATAGCAACCATCAACTACGCCGCCTGGTTCCCCGGACTCCTCGAAGAGAGCGCCGGCGACCTCGCAGGCAAGTGGGCCGTCGCTCCGTCGCCGACCTTCGACGGGCTCGACACAGCCGGTGACACCGGGGGAAGCGTCGATGTCATCCCCGAAGGAACTGAGCACGTCGAACAGGCAGTGGAATTCACCACGTGGCTCAACACGTCGCCGGAAGCACTCGAGATCCTCATCAGCGAAGGCGGACTCTTCCCGTCCGCGGTTGCCGGGCTGGAGAGCGAGTCGCTCCTTACCGAGGAGGAGTACTTCGGCGGGCAGGTCATCAACGAGGTATTCGCTGACGCTGCCACCAAGGTACCCAACTCCTGGGTTGAGGGACCCAGCTACGACCTGACCCAGGACGCTCTGAAGGACGCTTTCGCCCAGGTTGCCAACGGTGACATGACCTTCGCTGAAGCACTTTCGCAGGTTCAGGAATCCACCGTTCAGGACCTCACGGATATGGGTCTGAGCGTCAAATGAGCAGTTCCGTAGCCGCGACCGTACGCAACGAGAGTGCAACCGACGCTGCTGCCCGCCCATCCCGCCGTCGTCGTCGTAAGGGCGGCGGCGGGGTACGGGTGGCCCCGTATGTCTTCCTCGCCCCCTTCATCATCCTGTTCCTCGTGTTCCTGGTGCTGCCGATCATCGTCGCGCTCTACACCAGCTTCTTCCAGACACAGCGGAGCGGACTGGGCTTCGGCGGGGGTGGCGAGCAGCAGTTCGTCTGGTTCGACAACTACGCCCTCGCATTCTCGAACGCAGCTTTCGTGGAAAGCTTCGGGCGGGTGCTGCTGTTCGGCGTCGTCCAGGTCCCCGTCATGTTGGGCTTCTCGCTGATCCTTGCCCTGCTCTTCGACTCTGCCGCGGTGCGGTGGAAGCGCTTCTTCCAACTGAGCGTGTTCCTTCCCTACGCGGTTCCGTCAGTGGTTGCTGCGCTCATCTGGGGGTTCCTGTACCAACCGAAGGTCAGTCCCATCGTCGAAGGGCTGGCCAGCATCGGCGTGCCCGTCGACTTTCTGGCGCCCGGCACCGTCCTGTGGTCACTCGCGAACGTTGCAGTGTGGTCGGTGGTCGGCGTGAACATGATCATCCTGTTCTCCTCGCTTCAGACGGTTCCGAGAGAAATGTATGAAGCCGCCCGCATCGACGGGGCAAGCGAACTGCGCATGGCGCTGCAGATCAAGATCCCGATGATCCTGCCGGCACTGATCCTCACCACTCTTTTCTCGGTGATCGGGACGCTGCAGCTCTTCAACGAGCCGATGACCATGCGCTCCGTCACCTCCAACATCTCCGGCAGCTACACACCCAACATGGCGGTGTTCTCCGCGACAACACTCGGCGGTGACATCAACCTCGGATCCGCGATGGCGATCATCATCGGCATCGTGACCTTTGTCCTCTCGGTGATTGTCTCGGTCCTGTCCAATCGGAAGAGAGGTAGTGCGCAATGACGCAAGTACCCGTTCTTGCCCCGCCCTCAGCACCGGAAAAGGTCAGTCTCCGCGGCCGTTCCCCGGTCCACGCCGAGGGGGAACGCCCCAGCCGTGCTGCGAGGATCGCCGCCTGGATCTTCATGGGCGCCACGACCCTGTACTTCCTGGTACCCGTCTACTGGCTCCTCGTCGCTGCCACCAAGAGCACCTCAGACCTCTTTTCCACGCCGGGCTTCTGGTTCGCGGACTCCAACCTGCTGTCGAATCTCAGCGCATTGACCGAGTACGACAACGGCATTTTCTGGCGCTGGATGGGCAACTCGCTCATCTACTCCGGAATCGGGTCCATACTGATGACGTTCATCTGCCTCATCTCGGGCTACGCACTGGCGATGTACCGTTTCCGGGGGCGCGGCGTCGTACTGGCCGCAGTTCTCGGCAGCATGCTGATCCCGCAGACCGTACTCGCCCAGCCCACGTACCTGCTCCTCGTGGAAATCGGGTTGAACAACACCATCTGGGGTGTGCTGATCCCAAGCCTCGCCTACCCGTTCGGGGTCCTGCTTGCCTACGTCTACGCGCAGTCGTCCGTTCCGCAGGAGCTCCTCGAAGCGGCCCGGCTGGACGGCGCCAGCGAATGGCGGGCGTTCTTCTCCATTGCGCTGAAACTCCTCAGCCCCGGTGGGGTGACGATCATGCTCTTCGCGTTCATCGGCAGCTGGAACAACTTCATGCTCCCGCTCCTGGTCATCAGCGACGCCCGGCTCATGCCGGTCACGGTCGGGCTCAGCGGGTGGAGTCAGGCTGCGATCACCATCCCGGGTCTCCAGACCCTGGTGGTCATCGGGGCGCTCGTCTCGATCATCCCCATCATCGTGGTGTTCGTGTCGCTGCAGCGCTTCTGGCGTGCAGGTCTGGCAGCAGGCGGTGTCCGCTTCTAGATGCCGGTGAACGATCTCTTCTACACGCAGCCCGCGGCAACGTGGGTGGACGGCTTGCCTCTCGGCAACGGCCGGCTGGGGGCGATGGTGCTTGCCGACGGCCCAACGCTGCGGCTGCAACTCAATGACAGCACTGCCTGGTCCGGCAGCCCAGCGAGCGAGCACCGGCGGGGCCGGGTGTCGGCAGAAGCTGCCGCCCGGGCGCTCGCCGATGCCCGCGAAGCCATAGTCGATGGCAGGCCGGTGGAGGCCGAGCGAAGCCTGGAGCAACTGCAGGCCGGTTATTCACAGGCCTACCTGCCCTTCGCTGACGTCCTCATCAGTACGCCCGACGACGCCACCCTGCAGGAGCGCGGGCTCAGCTTCGGCGACGCTACCCACCGGACCAGCGCCCGGGGAACCGCGGGGCTCATCGAGCAGGATACGTTCATCAGCGCCGCTGCGGGAGTGCTGGTCCACCGGATACGGTCCGCTGCGCCGGTGGACATCACCGTCTCCCTGTCCACGCCGCTGTACGAAACGGGGCGTACCCAGGGGCGCGACGGCGTCGTACTGGAACTGAAGCTGCCCGCCGACGTAGCCCCCGGCCACGAACCGCGCGAACCGGCTCTGCAGGAGAACGTCGACGGCGTCACGCCCCTTGAGGGGGCGCTGTGCCTGACGTACCAGCACGACGGCGACGCTCACACGAGCGGGGAAGCCACCGTCTTCCACGGCGTTACCGGGCTGCTGCTGGTGGTCGCGACTGACACCACCTTCGCCGGCATCGGCCGGCAACCGGAAGGGTCCGCTGCAAGCTGTGCCGAAGCGGCACGCCGCCGTGCACACACGGCGGTCTCGACCGGCTGGGACGTGTTGGTCCACGAACACGCCGCCGCCCACCGGAAACTGTTCGACCGTGTTGCGCTCAGCCTGGACACGGGCCCCCGCGCCCTGCCCAATCGCGAGGGCGTGCCTACCGACGTCCGGCTGCGCGAAGCCAACGCACACCCGGACGGAGTTCTGGCCGCCGATCCAGCACTGGTTTCCCTGCTCTTCAACTACGGTCGCTACCTGCTGGTCGCCTCCTCCCGCCCGGGCACCCTTCCGGCTACGCTGCAGGGAATCTGGAACGAAGACATGCGTCCTCCGTGGTCCTCGAACTACACGCTCAACATCAATGCTCAGATGAACTACTGGGGCGTTGAGGCGGCGGCTCTTTTTGAATGCCACGAGCCGCTCCTGGACCTCGCGGAAGCGCTGGCCGAAAGTGGCCGGAGCACCGCCGGCACCCTGTACGGTGCACGCGGTTGGGTAGCGCATCACAACACCGATGCCTGGGCCTTCAGCTCACCGACGGCAGGTCACGCGAGTTGGTCCCAGTGGCCGATGGCAGGACCATGGCTTGTCCGGCAGCTCGACGAGCAGCGCCGCTTCGGCTCGGCCACCGCCGAGTTCACGCACCGGCTGTGGACGTTGGCCGTCGGTGCCGCGGAATTCGCCTGCGACTGGCTGATTGACGACGGCGGCGAGCACCTTCAAACCAGCCCCTCCACGTCGCCGGAGAACTGCTACATCAGCGCCCAGGGTAGAACCGCCGTCGGAATCTCCACCGGCATGGACCGGACGCTCATCACCGAGCTTTTCCAGACGGTGCTAGCGCTGGCACCGCTGGTAGGGCAGGCAGATCACCCGATCTCGACAGAGATCAGCCAGGCGCTCCCACGCATTGCACCACCGGCAATAGGTGGGGAGGGCAGGATCCTCGAATGGGGCGAAGAGGAGAAAGAAGCCGAGCCGACGCACCGACACCTCTCCCACCTGTTCTTCGCCTACCCCGGCAACGGCCCGACGCCGGAACTCTCCGACGCGCTCAACCTCTCTTTGGACCGTCGTGGGGACGACTCCACCGGTTGGTCCCTAATCTGGAAAATCTGCCTTCGTGCGCGGCTGGGACAGAGCGGGAAGGTCGCGGATCTGCTTCGACTGATGTTCCGTCCGGCGGACGTAGCGAATGGCCCACACGCCGGCGGGCTCTATGACAACTTCTTCGCCGCCCATCCACCGTTCCAGATCGACGGGAACCTGGGATTCGTGGGCGCACTTGCGGAGGTGCTCGTGCAGAGTCACTCCGGCGTCATCCGGCTGCTGCCGGCCATTCCAGGCGAGTTGGGGAGCGGCAGCGTACATGGCCTCATCGCCCGGCCGGGAATCACTGTGGACCTTGAGTGGCAGGACGGCCGGTTGACCGAAGCACGGCTGTCTCCGCGGCGAGCCGACGCCGCCGGCGAACGGCTGATTGCGCTCGGTGAGGACGTTGCGCCGGTGGAGCTCTTGTATGGCCACGTCACCATCGTCCGTCCGAACCCGGCAAGCGGCGCGCTCGACTTTTCAACAACACAGCAGGAGAACACGTGAAATTCACCGACGGATTCTGGGAGACACGTCCCGGCGTCGACGCGCTCTACGCGCAGGAGGCCTACGACATCGAAGCCGGAGACGGGCGCCTCACCGTTTCTGCGCCGACCCGGGTCATCACCCGGCGCGGCGACACCCTGAACCGGGCAATGCTCACCGTCACGCTGTCCAGTCCCCTGGAGGGCGTGGTCGGTGTGAAGGTCGAACACCACCGCGGCGCGTCAGGCTTCGGGGGATTCGACCTCGTCGGTGCCCAAGCAGGCATTGGAACGGCCAGTGCCGACTCCTCCGGCGGCGTTCTCGAAGCCGGACCCCTGCAGGCACACATCGCTCCCGGCGCCCCATGGAATCTCACCTTCCAGGCCGATGGCCGCACCCTCACGAAGAGCGGAAAGAAGTCCATCGGGTACGTCACGCTGGGCACTGATGCATCGGTGTCGGTCGAACCGGTGGGTCCCACCGGGGTGAGCGCGACCGGGCGGCCGCCGTCGTCGTCGTACCTGCATGCAAAGCTGTCCCTCGGCGTCGGGGAGTTGGTCTACGGACTGGGGGAGCGCTTCGGCCCGCTAACCAAGAACGGCCAGACCGTCGACGTCTGGAACGCCGACGGCGGCACCGCGAGCGAGCAGTCGTACAAGAGCATCCCGTTCTACCTCACCAACCGCGGGTATGGGGTGTTCGTCAACCACCCGGAACACGTGTCCTTCGAGGTGGGTTCGGAGTCGGTTGAGGAGGTGCAGTTCTCGGTCGCAGGGGAGTCGCTCGAGTACTTCGTCATTTACGGGCCCACCATGGGCGAAATCCTCCGCCGCTACACCGAGCTGACCGGACGGCCGGCCCGCGTGCCGGCGTGGTCCTACGGACTGTGGCTCAGCACCAGCTTCACCACCGACTACGACGAGGCAACCGTCAACCACTTCGTCGACGGCATGGCCGAACGGGACGTGCCGCTAAGCGTGTTCCACTTCGACTGC
Source organism: Arthrobacter sp. D2-10 (assembly GCF_054161285.1). NCBI lineage: Bacteria > Bacillati > Actinomycetota > Actinomycetes > Micrococcales > Micrococcaceae > Arthrobacter > Arthrobacter sp. D2-10. The sequence goes on from NZ_CP096431.1 coordinate 888,223, forward strand.
TTTTGGATGCGCGAGTTCAACTGGACCGACTTCGAGTGGGACGAACGGGTCTTTCCGGATCCTGAGCTCATGCTCAAACGCCTGCACGAGAAGGAGCTGCGCATTAGCGCGTGGATCAACCCGTACATCGCGCAGCGCTCCGCCCTGTTCGAGGAAGCATCGGAGGCCGGTTACCTCGTCCGGAAGCCCGACGGCGACGTGTGGCAGTGGGACATGTGGCAGGCAGGGATGGGGCTGGTGGACTTCACCAACCCGGACGCCACCGCGTGGTACCAGGACAAGCTGCGCCACCTGATCGGCCAGGGCGTGGATTCGATCAAAACCGACTTCGGCGAGCGCATCCCCACCGAGGTTGTCTGGCATGACGGCTCATCGGCCCCGGCCATGCACAACTGGTACACGCAGCTCTACAACAAGGCCGTGTTCGAAGTCCTTGAGGAGCAGCACGGCAAGGGCAACGCCGTCCTCTTCGCCCGTTCTGCCACAGCCGGCGGGCAGCAGATGCCGGTGCATTGGGGAGGTGACAACTCGTCGTCGTTCGAGTCCATGGCCGAGACGCTGCGCGGCGGCCTGTCACTGGCTCTCAGCGGATTCGGGTTCTGGAGCCACGACATCGGCGGATTTGAAGGTAACCCGGACCCCGCCGTGTTCAAACGGTGGGTGGCCTTCGGGCTTCTCTCCAGCCACTCCCGGCTCCACGGGTCCACGAGCTACCGCGTCCCTTGGGCGTTCGATACGGGGGACGAACCGGAGGGCTTGAGCGCCGTCGACATCACGCGTCAGTTCGCCCACCTGAAGATGCAGCTCATGCCCTACTTCTACGCGGTGGGTCAGCAGGCGCATGAAGACGGGCTTCCTTTCATGCGGCCGCTCCAACTGGAATTCACCGACGATCCTGCGGTGGACTACCTCGACCGCCAGTACATGATCGGCGACAGCCTGCTCGTCGCTCCCGTCTTCAGCGACACCGGTGACGTCGCGTACTACCTCCCGGCCGGAACCTGGACGAACTACCTGACGGGGGAGCTTGCAACCGGCGGCTCCTGGCGTGCTGAACGACACGACTTCAACAGCATCCCGCTGTGGGTCCGTGAGGGCAGCGTGCTGGTCACCGGGTCCCGAAAGGACCGCCCCGACTACGACTACGCCGTCGATCCGCTGGTCACGGTGTACCCCGGCGAGCTGCGCTCGGACACCGTGCGGGTGACCAATCCGCTCGGTGAGGACCTCACCTTCACGATCGAACGCGCGGACGGCACGGACGGCACGGTCACAGTTACCAGCAGCAGTAATGAACCGTTCCGCGCGCGACTTGCGCCGAATGGAACCACCCTCACGTCCATCAACGGAAAGGCAGTCCTCACGCCATGACCCAGCATCTCGAAGAGACACGCACCCACGTCGCGGGAAGCCCCGACTACCGCGACACCGGCCTCGAATTCCCATCGGGGTTCGTCTTCGGTTCAGCCACTGCCTCCTACCAAATCGAGGGAGCCCACGACGCCGACGGCCGCGGGCCCTCGATCTGGGACACCTTCAGCCACACCGAGGGCAAGGTCTGGAACGGTGACACCGGCGATGTGGCCTGCGACCACTACAACCGGCTCGACTCCGACCTTGACCTCATGAAGGACCTCGGCCTGGAGTCCTACCGCTTCTCCATCGCCTGGCCCCGGATCCAGCCCACCGGACGCGGCCCGGCCAACGAAGCCGGACTTGCCTTCTACGAACGGCTGGTGGACGGTCTCCTCGCCCGCGACATCAAACCGATCGTCACGCTCTATCACTGGGATCTTCCGCAGGCACTGGAGGACGACGGCGGCTGGACCAACCGCGCAACAGCCCTCGCCTTCGGCGACTACGCGCGCATCGTCGGTGAACGCCTCGGTGACCGGGTCGCGCTGTGGACCACATTGAACGAGCCGTGGTGCAGCGCCTACCTCGGCTACGGCTCGGGCGCCCACGCCCCGGGCCGCACAGAACCGGCCGCTGCGCTCGCCGCGGTGCACCACCTCAACCTGGCTCACGGCCTGGCGGTGTCCGCCCTTCGGGAAGTTGTGACCAATGATCCGGACCTCGCCGTCACCCTCAACCTGCATGTGTTCCGCCCCGATGGCGAGACCGGCCCCGAGGCCGTACGCCGCGTCGACGGCCTCGCCAACCGGCTTTTCCTGGACCCGCTGTTGAACGGCACCTACCCCGAGGATGTCCTCGAAGACACCGCGGCGATCACCGATTGGTCTTTCATTCAGGACGGCGACCTCGAGCTGATCCATCAGCCCCTCGACCTGCTGGGGGTCAACTACTACTCGACCACCCGTGTGCGTTTGTGGGACGGCGAGGGCGACAAGGAAAACGCCGACGGTCACAAGCCGTCAGCCGGCACTGCGTGGCCGGGTGCGGACATGATCGAGTTTCTCCAGCAGCCCGGTCCCTACACGGAGATGGGGTGGAACATCGACCCGTCCGGACTCGAGGACCTCCTGGTGTCACTGCACGAAGGCTGGCCCGAGCTGCCCCTGATGGTCACCGAGAATGGTGCCGCTTTCCAGGACACTGTGGAAGTCAACGCTGACGGCGCCCGACGGGTTCAGGACGTGGACCGCATCGACTACCTGCGGCGCCACTTCACCGCCGCGCACCGCGCGATGGCCCGCGGAGTGGACCTGCGCGGCTACCAGGTCTGGTCGCTGATGGACAACTTCGAGTGGGGCTACGGCTACTCCAAGCGCTTTGGCATTGTGCACGTCGACTACGACACCCTTGAGCGGACGCCCAAGGACAGCTCGCAGTGGTACGCACAGTTGATCCAGGAACGCCGTATCCCGCCGGTCGGCTAGCGCAGGGGTTGGACTAAGAGAAGGAGGGCCAGTTCATGGTGTGAACTGGCCCTCCTTCGCTGTCTTTCAGACCTAGCCGCCGGTCTGCGCCTCATCCGATCCACCGGACACCCGGCCGCTCGACTTCTGCAGCCGGTCGATGTGCTCCGATGCCTGGGCCTTGGTGATGTCAGCTGGAATTTCCTCGCCGGCCTCCCGTGCGAGGGTGTCCAGATAACTGCGTTGCGCGTCGGTCATCGGCTCGTCACCGGTGACCCAGTCCTCAGGGTCACGCGCGAAACCGCCCTGGGGCTCCGGCGTCGGGCTTCCCAAAGTCTCATCAGACATAGTGTGCTCCTTTGCTAGTGAACTTACTTGCTGGCTTCTGGAGGCAGCGCCTCGTGATGCTTACGACCGTGCGTTCGGCGGTCCTCCTTCATTTCTGCCTCAAAGAGGTGGCGCTTGCCGTCGACGAGCTCGTCTCTGGCACGCTTTTCGAGCGCCTTGAACGCGGCGTAGTAATGATCGTCATAGTCCTCGACGATCTGGAACGTCCAGCGGCCCTCGATGACGTTCCTGCCCAACACGTCAAGATCCACCTCGTCGGCGAGCGCATCATGTCCCGCCTCCCGAAGCAGCTCAACCGCCTCACCCAAGGCGAGATCCGCCGTTCCCGTCAACCGGTGGAATCCATACAGGAGCCCCCGCGCGTGCTCCACTACTTCAAGCGCTTCCGAGAGTTTCCCGAGCGCTTCCACTGTCTTGTCCGAGGCCGATGCAGGCCGCTGGTGATTGCTGTCCGGCCCGTCCGAATCTGAGATAGTCATACTGCTTACCATATACAGCAGGAGCTTCCCATGGGCAGATCGTCCCCTCGCTCTATACCCTTGTGCGTCACGCGAATACCCTGAATTCATGCCCTCCTTAAGTAGGACTCCCGTCGGCGACAGTACGACGACGGCGAACCTCCCTGCCATTCAACGCCGCACTGTGCGGGTCCTCATTGCCGCTCAAATCCTTGGCGGCATTGGCATGGGGTCGGTCCTCTCAATCGGCGCTGTCATGGCGGCCGAGATTTCCGGGTCTGAAGCACTGTCCGGAGCTGCCGCCACGCTCAGTACCCTCGGCGCCGCAGCAAGTGCCATCCCATTGGCACGCCTTGCCCAGCGGCTGGGGCGCAGGGCGGCGCTGTCGACCGGGGCCTTCATCGCGGCAACCGGGTCCCTCACGGTCATCGCCGCAGCCGCGCTTGAATCCTTCCCGCTGCTGCTCCTGGCCTTTGCGCTGCTCGGTGTCGGTGTTGCCGTCAACCTCCAGTCCCGCTTCGCCGCCACCGATATAGCGAGTTCGGAGCATCGAGGCCGTGACCTGTCCCTCGTTGTCTGGTTCACCACCGTCGGAGCCGTGCTCGGCCCAAACCTGATCGGCCCCGGCGAGGTGATCGCCGAAACCCTCGGCATGCCGAACCTGACCGGTCCCTTCCTCATCGCCGTCTGCGCACAGGTCGCGGCAGCTGCGGTTTACCTGGTGGCGTTGCGCCCGGACCCCTATCTCATCAGCAGGTCCGTGCCGCGGGATCCCAAGGACGACATCCCGGGGGTGGTTCGAGGCAGGGGAGCGCTCATCTTCGCTATCGGAGCGATCGCGATCAGCCATGCGGTGATGGTGTCGGTCATGTCCATGACACCGGTGCACCTGGTGAACCACGGCGTCACACTGACGATCGTCGGACTGACCATCAGCCTGCACATCGCCGGCATGTACGCGTTGTCCCCTCTATTCGGGTGGCTGAGTGATAAGGCCGGCCGGGTGGGCACCATCCTGCTAGGGCAGGGGTTGTTCGCGATCTCGCTCGTTGTCGTCGCGCTGGGAGAAGACAACCCTGTGATGGTCACAGTAGGACTGATCGTCCTCGGCCTGGGCTGGAGCGCATCCACGGTCTCCGGTTCAGCGCTCGTGGCCGACCTGGTCACCGGCGCGGCACGCGCACGGATTCAGGGCCGAACCGACCTCGCCATGAACCTGGCCGGCGCCGTCGGAGGAGCGGCCGCCGGACTGGTGCTGGCGATGGTCGGGTATTCGGGGCTTGCCTGGTCGGCAGGGCTACTGGTGCTCCTGATTGTCGCCGGTTCGACGACGATGCGCACCGCGCGCCCTGTGTCAGCCTGAGGACCCGTGCCTGAAGAGCTGTCCGCCTCAAGAGAAGTCCCACCACCGACTATTGATCAGCATGCTGCCGACTCCTTATCCTGACACTAGTTCAGCAAAGAGCCACGTTCTTCTCATCACAACGGGTCTAGATTGGTGGTCCCTATGCGGACTTTCGGAGTCGAGGAAGAATTCCTCCTGATCGATCCCCGGTCGCTGTCCCCTGAACCAGCAGCCGACGCCGTTTTCCTCGCCGCCCGCGGTGGCGTGGTCACGCGGGAATGCAAGCAGGAACAGATAGAGACGGGTACCGCCCCGCAGACATCACTTGCAGAGCTCAGCGCGGACATTCTGCGCTGCCGCACGCTCGCCAACGAAGCCGCATCGCGGGCGGGCGTCCGGATCGCCGCTCTGGCAACCTCCCCGACCATCACCAGCACATCGCTCACTGGCGATCCACGCTACCTGCAGATGCAGGAGCGGTTCGGCACCACCCTCCGTGATCAGCTGACATGCGGCTGCCACGTTCACGTCGGAGTGGAATCCGATGAGGAGGGGGTGGGCGTCCTCGACCGCATTCGGGTCTGGCTCCCGGTGCTGTCCGCCCTCAGCACCAACTCGCCCTTCTGGAACAGCGAGGACTCAGGCTACGCGAGCTATCGGAGCCAGGCCTGGAGCCGCTGGCCCACTGCAGGGGTGTACGAGACCTTCGGATCGGCGGCGGCATACCATGACCTCGTCGAAGACCTGCTCGCAACCGGCGTACCGATCGACGAGGGCCAGATCTACTTCGACGCCCGGCTCAGCGTCCGCCACCCCACAGTGGAGGTGCGGGTCGCGGACGTCTGCCTTCAGCCGGATGACGCTGTGCTGCAGGCCGCACTCACCCGGGCGCTGGTGGAAACAGCAGCGAGGGAATGGGCACGTGGGATAGCGCCAATTCCCATGCCCGCTGCGCAACTGCGCCTGGCAGCCTGGCGGGCAAGCCGCTTCGGCCTCAGCGGCGACTTGCTGGACCCGCAACTGAACGTCCTCCTTGACGCGCGGCAGGTCGCCCGCAGTCTGTTCGAGTACGTCCGGCCAGTGCTGGAAGAGCAGGAGGAGGAACTCGTGGTTGAGTCCCTCCTCCGCCAAACCCTTCTGCGAGGGACGGGTTGCCACCGTCAGCGGACCGTCTACGCCCGCACCGGAAGCCTTGGAGCAGTGATCTCCGACGCGGTCTTCCTCACCAGTGCCGGCCCGGGCGCCGGCTATGCCATGTCTGCGTAGCGCGCTCGGATTCAGAGCAAGGAACACCGATTCCGAAGACCGATCACGCAGGAGCCAGAGGGGCTGACTGCGGATCCGACGCAATCCCGGTTGAGGTGGCCAGCATCGCTTCGAGTTTCACGATTGCCGCTTCCAGGCCTAACTCGAACGCAATATCCTGGCGGCGTCCGGTGTGTTGAACGGCGAGCACCTTGGTCAGCGCCGGGTGGCGCGCGGCGGAGGCAAACCACAGTGGCTCCGGCGAAGCGGCGTCAATGGCCGCGCCAAGAACCAGGACATCAACGAGTGCGAGTCCACCGAGCAGGGCGCGACCTTCAAAGCCGGCAGACGTGAGGACCTGCGCAAGACTCTCATAGATATCAAGCGTTGCTTCGTCGTCGACCGGTTCTCCCACCAGGGCAGGAATCGCCATGGGGTGCCGCTGCATGGCATCGCGATAGTTGACCGCCCAACGGCGAACCTGCTCCTGCCACGTCCCCTCACCGGGAGGGAAATCACCACGGTTAGTCGCATCCTGGCTGATCAGCGACCGGATGCCCTTGATGATCTCGGTCCGTCCTCCCTTCACGTGGTGATAAAGGGAGGACGGACTGACGCCGAGCTTCTTGGCCAGCCGGGGAATCGAAAATCCACGTTGCTCGTCGAACAGATCGAGCGCAGCCCGGTGAATCTTTCGGGATGTCAGAAGTGGGCTGGTCGGCCGAACCACAGAATTCCCCCAGTTGGCTTGAAGCTAGAAAACAACGACACTGCGGGCACGTTCTCCACGGCGCATCGCATCGAAAGCCTCGTTGATCTCCTCGAGACGGATGCGGTCAGAGATCAGCTCGTCCACCGGCAGCTTGCCTGCGAGATACAGCGCAGCCAACCGTGGGAAGTCCCGGCCGGGCACAGTGGAGCCATAGTTGGAACCGATGATCCGAATTCCTCCTTCAGCCAACGCGAGGCCGTCGAAGCTGATTTCCTGGCCAGCCGGTGGGAGCCCGACGAGAACGGCAGTGCCGCCGCGCACCAGCAGGCCGGGAAGCGATTCAATCGTCTGTTTCCTGCCGATTGCTTCGAAAGCGAAGTCCGCGCCGCCGTTGGTGATCCGGCGGATCTCCTGCTCCGTGTCGGCGCTGGATGTCACGGTGTGTGTGGCACCGAGCCGCGCTGCCAGTTCCAGCTTCTCCTCGCTCAGGTCCAAGGCGATGATGGGGTGGGCACCGGCGAGCTTGAGTCCCATGATGATCGAGAGCCCCACGCCGCCGGCCCCGATGACGACTGCGGAACTGCCGGGAGAGACTGCGGCATCGTTGACGACCGCACCCACGCCCGTGGCAACGGAACAACCGAGAAGGGAGGCGACGTCGAAGGGAACCTCGGAGGGGATCTTCACGGCAGCCGATTCCGGCACCACCGTGTATTCGCTCATGGATCCCACGGCGAGATACGGGTAGACCTGTTCACCGTCAAGGGAAAGGGGTGTGGTCCCGTCGGGCAGCAGGCATTCTTCGGAGCGGCTGCCGGTGCAGACGAACGCCCGTCCCGAGAGGCAGGCGGTGCAGTGCCGGCACGGGTAGAACCAACTGAGCACCACATGGTCCCCGACCTGAACGTCCTGTACCCCGTCGCCGATTGCCTCGACAACACCGGCGCCTTCGTGTCCCATGACGGTGGGGGAGGGCAATTCCCACTCACCGTCAAGCACGTGCCGGTCGGAACCGCAGACGCCCGAAGCGCCCAGACGCACCAGCACCGTTCCCGGACCGGGCGTGGCCACTTCTACTTTCCGGATCTCCAGGTCCGGTCCGCTGCGGTGGAGGGCGGCACGGGACAGCAGGCTCACTTGGTGGTTCCTTTCGAAGTAATGGGTTCACCGGCGTCGAATCCGCCCAGACCGCGCCTCTTGTAGAGGATGGTCGCGAGAATCCAGTGGACCAGCCCGCCGACGACGGCTGCGGGAAGCGAGGCCGTGATGACATTGAATGCCGGCTGGGTCTCAAGGGTGATCGGGTTGTAGAGCCAGAGGTAGAAAGCCGCGCCGAGGACGACGGCGCCCATGCCTGCCCAGTTGACACCCCCTGGAAGGTGGTAGGCGCTGCTGGATCCCGGGGCGTACAGGTCAGCCAAATCGATGCGCTGCTTCCGGAGGATGAAGTAATCGGCGATGATCGCGCCGCACATGGCCGCCAGGAACGCGCCGCTCAGAGTTACGAAGAGGACAAAGCGCTCGTACATGAACTGGGGGAAGAAAGCCAGGATCGCGGGCAGCACGAAGAAACCCGCACACAGCCACTTCCAATGCAGCCCCCGCAGTAGTTTGCCGCTCGATTGACGCAGGGCAAGCACCGTGGAGTAGACGATCGAGGACATGCTGGTGATGTTGGCGAAGCAAATGAACAGGAGGATGAAAGCTCCGAGCAACGGCCCGCCGAAGGGAATCATCCAGACCGTGGGATCGGAGTCGCCGAGAGTCAGGGCAGCGCCCATTCCGACAATCTGTGCCAGCAGAGTGGCGATGAGCAGCCCGCCGTACGCAGGCCAGATCGCTGCGCGGGGCGAGTTTGTCATTCGTGCCAGCGACCCCATGACCGGATACCAGGAAACACCGACGCCGACATTGAATTCGACGGCGATGGCGAAGTTCAGTTGCGGGTCCTCGAAGGGGGCCAGCGGCGCCGCGTTGAGGAGCGTGGCCCAGGACGTGTTGAGCACGAGGAAGACCATGAGCAAGGCGGTGATCACCAGCAGGCCGGGTCCGATGTACTTGTTGAGCTTGCCGATGGTCACCGGGCCGCGGGACAAAATCAACCAGGCCACGGCAATGGCAAGGAGAGCGCCAAGGATGACCATTACGCCGTACTCACCGAACTCCGCACCGGTCGCAACGTTCGCCACCTGGGTGGTGGCGCGTCCAACCATGATGCCGAGGAGGGAAGACCAGCCCATCTCGGTGATCAGGACGACTGTGAACACCAGGATTCCAACACCAACGACGCCGAATACGGGCCGAAGGATGGTGTACTGCTCCACGCCGTAGCGCTGGCTGGCGACGGTGCTCGCCAGGACCATGAAACACAGGCCGATTGCGTTGCCGATGATCATCGCCGCAACGCCCTGCTGGAAACCAACGAAGGATGCAGTAGCGCCACCGACCAGGAAAGCCCACGTGGCAATGGCGAGTGCGACGTTCACCCAGCTGAAATCAGTTGCGTTCCAGACACGTTCCGACTTCAGGAGCGGCAGGGAGCCGAAGGTGTTAGCGTGTTCGACCTCTTCGACCGCAGTGCTTTTTGAACCCTTCACAGCGCCATCACCAGAACTCCGACGAGGCAGATCAGCACCGTCGTGCCGACGTAGACAAGCAGTTCACGGTTGGTCAGTGCGCGGCGTTCAGGGTCACCTGCCTCGCTTGTCCTGATTGTCTCAATGCGCCGGTGCAGTTCTTCCTGCACCAGATCGGCATCACGATTCATCATGGCCTCCTTGCCACATAACCGAATACCTTTCGGTTTCTGCAAGAATTTTGTGCCTAAGATGGGGCCCTGTCAACAGACGGGCGGGCAGGGGAACAAGACCTAGGGAGGCGCAAGTGGTGAAAATCGCAGCGTGGCAGGCCGTTGGCGTGGCGGGAGACCTTCCGGGAAACCTGCAGCGGTTGGCAGCAGCAGCATCCAGTGCGCGTGCCGAAGGCGCGGACATTCTGGTCACGCCGGAGTTGTTCTCGACCGGCTATGCACCCGCCCAGGTGTTCGATACGGACGGCGAGGCCATCCGCGCCGAGCTGGCGGAAATAGCGGGCAACACCAACCTTGCACTGGTCGCTTCCACAGTTGACCGGGACTCGGATCGGCGCTTCATCAGTGCCTCCTTCTTCGACGCTGAGGGCACCGAAAAAACCCGGTATCGAAAGTCCTATCTGTTCGGCGAGGAGGAACGGTCGGTTTTCATGCCCGGCTCAGCTGCGCCGGAGGTCGTCGAGTATGCCGGCCTGCGCGTTGCGCTTGGCATCTGCTACGACGTCGAGTTTCCCGAATTCGTTCGGGGCGCCGCCCGACGGGGAGCCGAGGCACTTTTGATTCCCACCGCGGTACCGACAACGGGAGACGTTGATGGGCTGCCGGCGAACCGGACGTACAACGCCGATCGAATCTCCACGCTCATGGTGCCGTGCCGGGCGATGGAGAACGGGATCTTCATTGCATACGCCAACCATGCGGGCCCGGATTTCACTGGGCTGAGTTGTATTTCAGGCCCGCATGGCAATGTCCTGGCGCAGGCTGAGCGCGGGGAATCGATGCTGTTCGCTCACTTCGATTCCGCCGAGGTGCAACGCGCTCGCCGCATCAACACCTACCTCAGGGACTTTCGCGACGACCTCTGACGGCGACGACCTATAACGGCGCCCCTCACTACTGCATCTCTGCGTAGCGCTTTGCCTGCGCTAACCCTTCGCGCACCTTCTCGGCGTCGTACTCCGGGCCGTAAACAGGTGTGTCCCGCTGGAAGCGCCACCCCTCTGCCAGTGGACCGGCGTCGACAACGTCGAACCCGAACAGGTCGATGAGCGCGCCCACGGTGCGCTTCGCGCCGTCGTCATTCCCTGCGATGGGGAGCGCCCGGCGGCCGGGAGTGCCCTGCGACGCCGACTTGCTCGTGAGGTGGGCCGCATAGATGTTGTTGAACGCTTTCACAACCTGCGCTCCCGGCAGCCGATCCTGCAGCAGCTCGCTCGTCGTGGTCGTTTCGTCATCCAATTCCGGAATCTGCCCGTCCCGCTCCGGATAGTAGTTGTTGGTATCGATGACGGTCTTGCCGTTGAGGGGAGCGGCCGGCACCGCATCGATTGCCTTGAGCGGAACACTCACGACGACGACGTCACCCGCCTCCGCGGCCTCGGCCGGGCTTGCCGCCCGGGCGCGATCGCCCAACTCCTCGACCAGGTCAACGAGGGTTTCGGGCCCGCGCGAATTGCTCAGAACGACGTCGTAGCCGTTCCGGATTGCAAGCCGCGCGAGCTGCGAACCGATGTGACCGCTGCCGATGAAACCGATGGTTTGAACGCCTGTATCTCCTATAGTTCCCATGGCCCGTACAACAGGAAACTTCGCCGGGTATTCCTGACCGGGCTGTCGCTGGCGCCCCGGCGGGTACCTAGCGGTTCAGGCCGTTGGGTGTCTTGCTGATCTCGAGGTCAGCAAGGACCGGCAGGTGATCTGATGAGTTCGTGTCGATGACCTCGGCGAAGCGAGCCTCGATGTCGCCCTTGGTCAGGATGTAGTCGATACGGCGGTTTGGGTTCTCAACGGGGTAGGTGAAGTCCTCATCCTGCCCCAGCGCTGCGAAGACATCGGTGAACTGCGTCAGGATGTCGTTCATTTCCGGTGCGCCCGGTACGGCATTCAGGTCACCGACCAGCACGGCGGGCCGCTGCGATTCTCCGGCGATGGCCAGGATTTCCTTGACCTGCGACTGGCGCTGCTCGCTGCGCTGATGGTCGAGGTGGGTGTTGTAGAAGCTGATGTGGTTCCCCTTCACGTTGACGACGGCTTCCAGCAGCCCGCGTTGCTCGGTGGGCCGCTCGGGGTACGGGATGCTGGTCAGCAGGTGGTTCTCGGAGCTGAGGATGGGATATTCGCTCAGGATGGCCGTCCCGTACTGGCGGCGTTCGGTCTGTCCGTCGGCGGGCGCGCGGTCGAGGTTCGCGCCGTACACATAGTGCATGTCGAGACGCTCGGCCAGGATGGCTGCCTGATCCTGGAAGTCGCTTCGCGAGGACCAGTGGTTGTCCACTTCCTGGAGTCCGATGATTTCGGCACCGGAGTCCTCGATGACCCCGGCGATGCGCTCGAGATCCAGATTGTCTGCGGGATCGGCGCCGTGATGGATGTTGAAGGACATCACTCGCACGTCGGTGTCTTCCGGCGCCGCTGCAGCGGGAGCAGCCCCGATCCCGCCGGCCAGCACGGCGGCAGTGCAAACGGACAGTAATTTCTTGAACATGGATTTCTCCTCGGTAGCGATTCGATGCTGCCGATAGCGGCAGCAGGCGCTTGACCGTTTGGGTGTCGCGCCCCACGTGACGCTAGGCGGCTTAGGTGACCTGCCGCCGTCGTTCTCGCAAAGTGCGGGTGAAGAAGGAGGAATCCGTTTACGCGACGATCTTCGCGTAAACCACGTAGTTGTCGTTGAAGGTGCCGGTGGCTGGATCGTAGCCGTCACAGGTGATGAGCCGGAGTTCCGGACCCTCCGTATTGCCGTAGACCGCTTGCGTGGGGAAGGCGTGCTTTGAGTACTGTTCACCGCGTTCGACGGCGAAGACCGCCACCGTGCCGTCCTCACGCGTGATCTCGACGGTGTCCCCGGGAGTAAGCTGCTTGATCCAGGCGAAGACGCCAGGACCGCCGTCGCTTGCATTCACATGGCCAAGGAAAACGGAAGGCCCGGTTTCGCCCGGCGTGGGGGAGATGCGGTACCAGGCTGCAGGCGCGCCGGGATGTCCCGGAGGCACCTCGAGGGTTCCATCAGGCTGGAGTCCCACATACAGCAGACCGGACTGGACGCCATGCGCTGGGATGTTGAGCGTCACGGGCAGGGAACGGTCGAAGACCTGCGGCGTCGCCTCAACTGGAGGGGCAGACGCAGGCTCGGGGGAGGGCAGAGCCGGTGTCGTTGACGCGGCGCCGGCAGCCGGTCGCGGCTCGGCTGGGGCATCGCTGGGGCTGGGTGCGGGTGGCGCAGCGGGCTTGGCTGCCGACGGCGAAGAGGGCGCGACGGTGAAGGTCGGCTGACCCTCAGGGACACTGGAAGGGCTCGTCGGAGCACACCCGGTAACGAGCAAGAGGGGGACCGCTGCAGCAGCCAGCAGGCTGCCGCAACGGTCCCGGAAGCGGCTAGTCATGGATAGGAGAGTATCCGGTCACTACACCGAACGACGACGGACCACGTAGGCGCCGCCGGCCACCATGGCCAGGACGAACCCGCCCCCGAGAGCAAGAGCTGCCGTGTTGTCCTGCTGTGTCACCTCCACGCCGGTTGCGGCACCGCCGACGGGAACCGTGGGGACCTGGGGCGGGGTGGTCGGGTGATCGACCACCAGGTTCGGGTTGTAAGCGACGGTGGCACTTTCACAACCAACGCCGTCGCTGTCCGAATCGAGGTGGGCCGCATACCCGGGAGTGCCGATCGGAATGTTGTACACCCCGAGAGCCGCTGCTGCGTCGCAGTTCGGAAACGGAAAATGGCCCGCCGACGCCGGTGTCGCCGAGAGTGCCACAAAGCCGGCCGCGGCCGCTACTGCTAGTCCTGCTGTTTTCTTGTTCATGATTTCCCCTCATGGTGATACCGCGAGTGATGAGACGCGGGTCACATGAGGGTAATCAGCCGGCTTATTAGCCGTCAAGGATATCCACAGGTTTATCCAAAGACTGTATTTTCTCCAGCACTCGTGCTATCAGCCCCGGATAAGATGGTTCAACCATTACTCGTACTTGTGGGGACCCGCTTGAATCCTTCGTTGCTTCCGCCTGCCCAGAATCCCCAATCAGCACTGACCCGGGGTAAAGCTTCCAAGTCAACGCTGGTCATGGTGGGATTCGGGCTGTTTCTTATCGTCGTCGGGCTGATTTCGAACGGCGTCAGCGGTGCCCTGGTCATGGCAGGCATGTTGGCTCTGTTCACCGGCCTGTACACAGTCCTCACCGGACGTTCTTCCTGGGCACGCCTGGCTGGCCGCAAAGCGGGCGCCATCGTCGCGGGAGCGAGCGTCGTCGCACTGATCGTCGGTGGATCGCTCCAGCCCACCAGCGAAGAGACCGTACCGACAGCCGCGGCCGAGCAGAACGAAGGCGCCTCCCCAGCGCCTTCGCCCGAGGCAACCGCAACACCTCGTGTTTCGCCGTCTCCGACCACCTCAGCGGAGCCCGACGTGGCACCTCCGGATGGCGGTGACGTCACGGTCGCGTCCGGGGAGCCGACGCCCCCGAGCGACCAGCCGGCGTACGGCGCCGAAGCACTTGCTCTGCTGGAAACGCTTCCCATCAAGGGCCGCGCACCGAAAACCGGTTACGACCGCGACCAGTTCGGTCAGGCCTGGCTCGACGTCGACCGCAATGGCTGCGACACCCGCAACGACATGCTGAACCGCGACCTCCGGGACATCGTCCACACCAATTCGGTGCCCTGCAAAGTACGCTCCGGCACGCTCGATGACCCCTACACCAACACCACCATCCCCTTCCTCCGGGGCGAGGACACCAGCAGTGACGTTCAGATCGACCACGTCGTTGCTCTGGCTGACGCATGGCAGAAGGGAGCGCAGCAGCTCTCATTCGAACAGCGCGTCGCCTTCGCCAACGACCCTTTGAATCTGCAGGCGACTGACGGTCCCACCAACCAGCAGAAGGGTGCCGGCGATGCCGCCACCTGGCTGCCGCCCAACCGGTCCTTCCGGTGTGAGTACGTTGCCCGGCAAGTCTCCGTGAAAGCCACCTACAAGCTGTGGGTCACTCAGGCCGAACACGACGCCATGTCTCACGTACTGTCCGGCTGCCCAGGTTTGCTGGCTCCCACAAACCAGCCGTCACCGGAACCGATTCCGGAATCTCAGCCGACGGTGGAAGAGGCCCCAGCCCCCGCCCCCGCCCCCGCCCCTGCACCAGCCCCTGCGCCTGTACCGGCTCCTGTGCCGGCTCCTGCACCGGCCCCTGCTGTTGCTCCGTACCCGAACTGCACGGCTGCGCGCGCCGCCGGTGCCGCACCGGTGTTGATCGGTCAGCCCGGCTACGGACCCCATCTTGATGGAGACGGCGACGGCGTGGGCTGCGAGTAGTGCAACCGGGGCGGTGACCACGTGCCCGCGTCGTCGGCTGATTCGGAGGGGACATAGACACCCGGATGACACATCGCGCGGCTAGTGTTGGAGCATTACCGACACCTGGGGGGAGGCACGGCGCCCATGGTTCCGAATCCCGGCCATGATCAGCTCGTCGATCAGTGGCTCGATGAATACGCCGCTGCCCAGCACCAGAAGCGGGCCGCTGCAAACGCCATTCAGGACGCGATCGCAGCCCGGTTGGACGACGACGGCCTCAACTATCACGCCATCGAGTACCGCGTGAAGGACCACCAGTCGCTCGAGCAGAAACTTCGCCGCCTCAATTCTGACGGCTCGCCCAAGTACCCGGCCGGGCTGGACGCCATTGACGACGTCATCGGTGTCCGGGTGATCACCTTCCTCCAGCTCGACGTCGAGCGGGCCATCAGAGCACTCAGCAACTCGTTCGAGGTAATCATTCACGTCGACAAAACCGCTGAGCAGCGTGAAAAAGGCGAGTTTGGATACTCGGGGCAGCACCTGGTTCTCAGGATCACCGAGCAGGCCGCTCCGAATGGCTGTCGCAACCACATCGGTGAACGGTTCGAGGTCCAGTTCCGAACCATCCTTCAGCACGCCTGGGCCGAGTTTGAACACGACATCCGCTACAAGAGCGCAGGACCCGTGCCGCCGGAAGTCAATCGAGCCTTCACACTTGCCTCCGGGCTGATCGAGCTGGCCGACAACCAGTTCAGCACCATCAGCAACGTCGTCGCGGCCGAGAAGGCCAACCCCGCGGAGTCGAAAGAATTGCTGCCGATCGAGCTCACGGGAGAGGCCCTTGAGCGCATCCTGGAACAGGCACTCCCGAACAACCCCCGCAGCCGCGTCGAACAGTACGAATGGTTGCGCGAACTGATGGCTATCCACGGAATCACGACAGTTGCACAGGCGTCGGATTTCATCGCTTCTGCCGACTGGGACGCTGTCGCCAGCAAGATCCAGTACAAGTTCGCTCCCGGCCATGTCCGTGCGGCGGACGACCTTCTACTCGTGCGGTTCGGCGAGGAACACATCGAGAAAACCCAGGCGCTCGGCCACGATCGCAACAGGCGCGGCAAGTTGACGCACCGCCTGCGCCGTTTCCGGGACTGACCACAGCGCCCTTGCCCAGCCCTTTGAACTCTCGGAATACTTAAGGGATACGCAGGAATGCGCGGTGAAAGCGGGGTCAGCAGTGAACTACAGAAGCGAGCGTGCACGGCGCCTTGAGCGCCTGTCCGAGGTCCGTGCCGCCCGTCGTTCCGGAAGCAGTGCCGCTGAGGCCATTGAGCAGGTGGACGACGACGAAGATGACGAATCACCGATCACGGACTTCGCTGCCAAGGCCGACTTCGAGATTCGCCAGGCCACCGCGCGCGGCGACTTCGACAATCTGAAGTACGCCGGCAAGCCCATCCCCAACCTCGGCGAGTCCCACGACCCGGACTGGTGGGTCAAAGGCTTGATCGAACGGGAGAAGCTCTCCGGGCTGGCGCCGGCTCCGTTCCGGCTCAAAAAGGAAGATGCCGAACTCGACGACACACTGGATAAGCAATACATGGAAAGCCGGGCCCGCGAGATCCTCGAGGACTTCAACCGGCAGGTTATCGACGCACGCCGGCAACTCCTCGGTGGCCCGCCCGTGGTGACGAAGACCCGGGACGTCGAACAGGAGCTCGAACGCTGGCGCCAACGCCGGGCGGAGCGGACAGCCAGGGCCGCGGAGGAGGCCGCCCCGCAGGAAGAGCCGAAGCGCGCACCGTGGTGGCGCCGTCGTCGTTCCGGATAACTGACGCCTGATGGCTGTTGAGCGGCCGGCACCACGGGTCGGCCGCGCCTAACCGGCTACAAGATCCTGATACTCAGGGTGCCGCTCGATATAGGCGGCGATGAACGGACACAGCGGCACTGCCCGAAGTCCGCGTTCCCGGACATCATCGAGGGCGCCTCGAGCGAGGGTGCTGCCGAGGCCATGGCCTTCAAACGCCGAATCCACTTCGGTATGGGTGAAGATCACCCGGGTGTCGCGGAGACGGTACGCGGCGAAGCCGGCAGGTGCACCGTCGAGACTCACCTCGTACCGTGCAGCGTCCGAATTATTGGATACCGTTGCCCCAGGGGCCACGTGCTACTCCGCGGACAGTTCGCCGTTGGCCACAGCATCAGCGTATTTGCTGAGATCCGGTCCCGGCTCGAAATCGATGAACTGCGGCTGAAGCTTCTCGAACAGGAATTTGTACACTTTGTCCCGGTCGCTCCCGGAGTGCGAGGCCGCCGCCTCTTTCACAGCTTCCTGCAGCGCCTTGTCCGCATCCGAAAGAATCTTCTCGCGCGCCTGGTCGTTCCACTTGATGTCGCTGATGTCCACAGCTGATCTCCAATAGTAAGTAGACTGTTTTTCACCTTCAGGCTACGGGGGTGGACGTGGCGCCACAACCCGCTCATCCTGTCAGAGGAGGATTGATCGTAATCTTCGTGAGGTGGTTGGGCAATGGCAGCACAAGTACAGGGGCGGTTTGAGTATGAGCAGTGATATCGGCGAGCATTCGGTTCGCAGCAAATTGCAGGACCTGATCCTCAACAGCGAAGAGATTGATGTCTTCCTGAATGGAATGGTCGAGATTGCTTCCCGTGAGCTCAGCGAAGTCACCGGCACCCAAATGTTCTCCGCGGTGACCCTGCTGCGTCCCAGACGTGCCGCAACCGTCGCCAGCAGCAGCGAGCAGGCGCGGAACATGGATGAAGTCCAGTACGCGTTCGACGACGGCCCCTGCCTACGAGCGGCCCGCGAGCACTACACCGTGGTGATCCAGGATTATGAAATGGAGGACCGCTTCGGCGACTACAGGAAGGCGATCGAACAGTTCGGCATCCGGTCAACCCTCGGCGTACCGATCCTCCTGACCGACAACGCCGACGCTGGACTCGACTTGTACTGCGAGAAACCGATGGTTTTCACGCCCGAGGTGATTGAAGCAGCCGAGGGCTTTGCAGCCAACGCGTCGAACTCCCTTCGGCTCGCCGTTAAAATCGCGGGCCTCATGGACCACCGCGCGAACCTCACTGCGGCGATGGAAACCCGAACAACCATCGACCTTGCCGTGGGGATCGTCATGGGCCAGAACCGCTGCAGCCAGGACGAGGCCATAAACATCCTCAAGGCAGCGTCGAGCGCCCGGAACGTCAAACTTCACGACGTCGCGGCCGCCGTGGTGGAATCCGTGAACCAGAAGAGTCCCAGCACGCACTTCGACGCCTAGGATTCCGCCGCTAGCGCGCTACGGCGGCCGGTTCCTTCTTCACTTCAGTCTCCCGATCCTGCCGGTATCGAAGATGGCCGAGAACGGTCACGACCGCCGATAGGCCGGCGGAGATCGAGATCCCTACCCACAGGTCGATCAGTAGGGCGAATCCGCCCGCTACGGCGCCCAGGCCGATCAGAAGAATGGCCAGCGCCCGCCGGGCCCAGAACTTCCCCTTGCCTCCCGCGAGCCGGGAATCGGAGGCCAGGCCCGTGATTGTCGAGGTTACGACGACGGTGGTAATTTCCGCGACCTTCAGCCGCTTTGCTGTGGCTGCCTGAATGCCCATCACCGCGGCCAGCCCGGACGTGATCACACTGCCGAGTGTCTCGTCGGCATGGACATCGACCACGCCGACGACGACGGCAAGCGCCGCGGCGCCCGCGGCCACAACACCGAAAGCCAGCGAGGTTCGCCCCGACCATCCCTCAGGGGCCGTGCGCAACAACCGTCCGGCAAGTATCGCGCCGACCATGAAGAAGATGAGCGCCAGGGCCGGCCGAAGCACGGGAAGGTCATCTCCCCCGGCGACCGCCATGCCGAGAAGCACCACGTTGCCCGTCATGTTCCCCGTGAAGACCCTGTCGAGCCCGAGGTAGCCCACCGCGTCGATGACACCGGTGGAAAAGGTGAGCATCAGCATCAGCGTCAGATGCAGGCGGTCAGTGGTGAGCCGGGTGGCTGCCATGCGGGGTCCCTTCGCACTCAAAAAAATCGGAAACAATCTTGTAATGAATGTATACGAAGCTTAGGCTCGTTCAGGCAATTGTATTCAATCCTTACAGAACTTGAAGGATCGAACACAGTTCACCGACGCACAAAGCCGTGACTCGACCAGAGGATTTGCATGAAAACCAGCAGCCAGCTCGGCACAAGGTTGCTCCATACCGCAGCGGCGGGCGCCGTCGTCGTCCTTGCGGCCACCGCCTGCCAACCGATTCAGGCACTGGAACCGGCCCCGGAACGCGAAGAGATCACCTCCCTCCCGATCGGAGACCGCGAGGTCCGGGAGGGCGGTGACCTGGTGATGGCGCTGTCGGCCGAACCCGACCGTCTGGACCCGACCACCTCGTCCTCTCTCTATACGCGCTACGTCATGCAGACGATGTGCCAGAAGCTCTACGACATCGACGCTGAGGGCAAGCTCGTTCCGCAGTTGGCGACGGAGCTTCCGAAAGTGTCCGACGACGGCCTGACGGTCACTATCCCGCTCCGCGGAGACGCTGTCTTCGCCGACGGAGCCGAGTTCAATGCCGAGGCGGTGCGAACAACGCTGGAGCGGCACCTCACGCTGGAGGAGTCGTCCCGCAAGAGTGAGCTGGGGCCGATCAGCAGCATCGAGGCGGTGGACGATACCCACGTCCGCATCACCTACGAGACACCCTTCGCGCCCCTCACTGCTGCGCTGGCAGACCGGGCCGGAATGATGCTTTCACCCAAGGCGCTCAAGGAAACAGGTGACAACTTCGGTGACAACCCCGTCTGCGTCGGCCCGTTCAAGTTCGTCGAGCGCGTGCCCCAGACCTCCATCAAGGTCGAGCGGGATCCCCTCTATTACGACGCCGACAACGTCCATCTCGACACGATTACCTACCGGATCATCACCGATGCGAACATCCGCGCAGCCAACCTCCGCTCCGGCGACGTACAGGTGGCCGACACGATTTCCCCGCAGGACGTTGACGCCCTGATGCAGGAAGACGGCGTTGGCGTACTGCAGGTGGGCTCCCTCGGCTACCAGGGCCTGACCATCAACCTCGGCAACACCGAGGGTGTGGGAGAACCGGTCGGAGAGATCGACACTCCGCTGGCCCAGGAATCGGCCGTCCGCATGGCGCTATCCATGTCGATCGACCGCGAAGCCCTGGTGAACACAGTCTTCAACAGCTGGTTCCAGCCCGCATGCTCGCCGATCTCACCGACCAGCCCGTTCAGCTCGGAACTCAGCGAAGACTGCCCACCCTATGACCCCGACGGCGCTAAGGCGCTCCTCGAGGAAGCCGGCATCGAAACGCCCTATGCCATTGAGATGCAGGTCAGCAACACCCCGGACACACTGCGATTTGCGCAGGCGTTGCAGGCGGCAGTAGCCGACGGAGGGTTCAAGCTCACGATCCTTCCGGTCGAATACTCCACGCTCCTCGACGTGCAGTCCCGCGGTGACTTCGACATGCTCCAGCTCGGCTGGTCCGGCCGCGTCGACCCGCACGGCAACATGTTCAACTTCCTCTCCACCGGCGGAGGCAACAACTACGCGGGCTACAACAACCCGGAGGTCGATCAGCTGCTCAAGAGCGCAGCCCAGGTCAACGACGACGGCGAGCGCGCCGAACTCTACGGCCAGGTGGTCGAGCAGTTGCAAAAGGACAACCCGCTCATTTACCTGTACCGGCAGCGCAGCCTGACCGCGTACACCACGGACATCGCCGGCATCGAGACGTTCGCAGACGGAGTGGTTCACCTGAGCAACGCCGCGTTCCTCGCGGATCCCCAGGAAATCAAGGAAGAGGACTGACCATGGGCCGTTATCTGTTCACCCGGCTCTGGCAGTCCGCGCTTACCCTGGTACTCGCATCGGTCGTCGTGTTCATCGGCGTCCGCCAGCTTCCCGGCGACCCCGCACTCGCCATGGCGGGCGAGGAAGCGACGCCCGAACAGGTCGCCGCCATCCGCACCGAAATGGGGCTCGACCAGCCCCTGGTTGTCCAGTACTTCACGTTCCTCGGCAACCTATTCCGCGGAGACTTCGGCGAATCAACCCGCACCGGCACACCGGTGACTGAGCTGATTGCCACCACACTCCCCGTCACCCTCTGGCTTTCGGCCTACGCAATCGTGGTGGCCGTTGTCGTCGGCATCGTCTTCGGAGTGATCGCCGAGCGCTACCGCGGCCGGTGGCCCGAGTGGATGGCCAACGGCTTCGCGTTGATCGGCCTGTCGGTGCCGAACTTCTGGTTGGGCATCCTCGCAATCCTGTACCTGGCGGTGTTCCTGGGCTGGTTCCCTGCCTCGGGCTACGTCGACGTCATGGCTGAACCCCTACGCGGCCTCTATTATCTGACGCTGCCGGCGATCATCCTCGGCACCGGGCTGGCGGCCGTCATCATGCGTCAGACCCGGGCATCGATGATCGAGACCATGAGCACCGACTACGTCCGGACCGCCCGCGCCAAGGGCCTCGGCCGCGGGCGGGTGCTGGTCCGCTACGGGTTGCGGAACTCGCTGATCGTGGTGGTCACCATAGTGGGGCTGCAACTGGGCGGACTGATTTCCGGCGCCGTGGTCACCGAACGGATCTTCGCCCTTCCCGGCTTCGGCAAGCTCACCCTCGACGCAGTCTTTACCCGCGACTACCCCGTTATCCAGGCAGTGGTCCTCATCATTACCCTCAGCTACATCGTCATCAACCTCGCCGTGGACATTCTCTACTCCGTGGTCAACCCGAAAATCCGAGTCGGAGGAAGCAACTGATGGCCATGACCGAAACCGTCACGACGACGGCCAACACCTCGGAGCCCACACTCGGCACCGGCCGCGGCCGGGTCTGGCGCAGGCTCCGTTCCAACCCCCTCGGCATGACAGGAGCGGTGCTGCTCGCCGTCGTCGTCCTCGCCGCGGTTCTGGCGCCGGTGATCGCTCCGTACGACCCGGCGGAGGTTCATTTCGATACCCCGTTCCAGCAGCCGTTCACCGTCGGGTATCTCCTCGGCACCGACGACCTGGGGCGCGACACCTTCTCGCGCATGCTGTACGGCATCCAGGCCTCGCTCCAGGTCGGTGTGCTGTCGGTACTGCTTGCAGTGCTGATCGGCACTCCGCTGGGCCTGCTGGCCGGCTACTGGAAAGCGTTTGACGCCGTCATCTCCCGGCTCACTGACGTCACCCTGGCGTTCCCGTTCCTGATCATTGCGGTGGGCCTTGCCGCAATCAGCGGACCGAGCCTGGCCAACGCCGCCGTCGCTCTGGGCATCGCGCAGATTCCGACCATGATCCGCGTGGTCCGCGGTGAGACGCTGCGGATCAAGGAGAGCGACTTCGTGCTTGGCGCCAAGACCATGGACGCCTCCGGCCTGAGGATCATGGCCCAGCATGTGCTGCCGAACGCCACCTCGGCGATCATCGTGCAGGCCACGGTGATTATGCCGGTTGCCGTGATCGGTGAAGCGCTGCTGTCCTTCCTCGGCCTCGGCATCCAGCCGCCGACGCCGAGCCTCGGAATCATGCTCTCCGACGCCCAGCAGTACATCTTTCGCTCGCCCTCGGCCGCGATCTTCCCCGGCATCGGAATCGCCGTGATTTGCCTGGCTTTCAACCTCTTCGGGGACGCTCTCCGCGACGCCCTGGACCCGACCAACACCCGCCGAAAGTAGATTGGCCTACATGACCTCCTTCACAACCCCGGATCCCTTCACCACGCGACCCACCCTGCAGGGCAGCTTCGGCATGACGGCATCGACCCACTGGCTGGCAACGGCGTCAGCCCAGGCCGTCCTGGAACGCGGCGGCAACGCGTTCGACGCCGCCGTTGCGGGTGCCTTCGTGCTCCACGTTGTCGAACCGCACCTCAACGGTCCCGGCGGTGACATGACCGGCGTCTTCGCAACCGCCGAGAACCCTTCCGAGCCCGTGGTGCTGATGGGGCAGGGACCCGCACCGGCCGCCGCGACCCGGGAGCACTACCTGTCCGAGGGCCTTGAACTCGTACCGGGAGCAGGTGCACTCGCCGCCGCGGTTCCCGCCGCCGTGGACGCCTGGCTCCTGCTGCTGCGCGACCACGGAACGTGGGAACTGGGCGATGTGCTGGCCTTCGCCATCGGGTACGCACGGAACGGGCACCCCATCGTGGGTCGCGTGGGCGCCACCATCAATGCGGTCAAGGACCTCTTCACCGAGCATTGGCCGACGTCGGCCGCCCTGTGGATGCGGGACGGCTCGATCCCTGCAGAGGGTGACATCGTCAAGAACGAGGCCTACGCAGCAGTGCTGGACCGGCTGGTGGCGGCGGGTACCGCCGGTGACGCGGCGCAGTCCCGCGGGGAACGCATTGATGCTGCCCGCCGGGAATGGCGCGAAGGGTCCGTTGCCCGGGCCGCGGTCGAATTCGTTCAGACTCCCCACCGGCACTCCTCCGGACAGGACCACGCAGGCGTCATCAGTCTCGAGGACTTCGCCTCCTTCGAGGCCGGCTACGAGGAAGCCACCACGCTCGAGTTCCGCGGCTACACCATTGCCAAGACCGGTCCCTGGGGTCAGGGCCCTGCCCTGCTGCAGACGCTCGCGATCCTGGACGGATTCGACGACGACCGGCTGGACCCGTCGACGGCACTCGGCGCACACACCATCCTTGAGGCCCAAAAGCTTGCGATCGCGGACCGTGAAGCGTACTACGGCGACGCTTCTGTCCCCATGGAGTACCTTTTGTCCGAGGAGTACTCCGCCCAGCGCCGGGCGTTGATCACCGATCGGGCATCGACGGAGTTCCGTCCCGGCACCGTACCGGGCCACACGCCGTTCACTCCGCCGCTGCGCACCGAGTACACCCCGCCTGCCCTCGCCGGCGCTGGCGGATTCGCGGGAGTGGGGGAGCCCACGGTGTCCCGCGACGGTGAGACCCGCGGCGACACCTGCCACATCGACGTCGTCGACCAGTGGGGCAACATGGTGTCCGCCACCCCATCGGGCGGATGGCTGCAGTCATCGCCCACCATCCCGGAGCTGGGCTTCTGCCTGGGCTCCCGCCTGCAGATGACCTGGCTCGAGGAAGGTGCACCGTCATCCCTTGAACCGGGCAAGCGTCCCCGCACCACGCTGACACCGACCCTCATCCTCAAGGACGGCAAACCGGTTGTTGCGCTCGGTTCGCCCGGCGGCGACCAGCAGGACCAGTGGCAGCTGCTCTACATCCTCCGCACCATCGTGGGCGGCTATTCACCGCAGCAGGCCATTGACGCTCCGTCGCTGCATACGACGTCGATACCCGGCTCCTTCTTCCCACGCACCTGGGAGCCCGGCGGCGCCGTCGTCGAGGACAGGCTCGGCGAAGATGTGATCACCGACCTCGAACAGCGCGGCCACGTCATCACGCGTGCAGGGGACTGGGCGCTGGGACGCCTGTCTTCTGTTGTGAGCGACCCAACCACCGGCGTCCTCATGGCCGCCGCCAATCCCCGAGGAGCACAGGGCTATGCAGCAGGACGTTAACGAAGTGATTCTGAGCATCCGGAATCTCGAGGTCAGCTTCGGCGGCACGCCGGTGCTGCACAACGTCAGCTTCGATCTGAAGAAGGGCGAGCGGGTGGCGATCGTGGGCCAATCCGGCTCGGGCAAGTCGACGACCATCGCCGCCGTCCTGCGCTTGCTGCCGGGCCTCGGGCACATCACGGGCGGATCCATTCGGCTCGGTGACGGAACCGGAGAGCAGGTGGAACTGTCCAACGCCTCGGAGGCTCATATGAGGTCCATCCGCGGCAAGCGCCTCGGGCTGGTGCCGCAGGATCCGATGTCGAACCTCAACCCCTCCATGAAAGTCGGATCGCAGATCGCCGATGCGCTGATGAGCAACGGACTGCGCGGAAGGACGGAGATCAAGCGCCGGGCCATCGAACTCATGGCGGAGGCCGGCATTCCCGACGCCGAACGCCGCTACGGGCAGTACCCGCATGAGTTCTCAGGCGGCATGCGCCAACGCGTACTCATCGCCGTCGCCCTCGCCGGTGAGCCGGACCTGCTGATCGCCGATGAGCCGACGTCGGCCCTCGACGTCACGGTGCAGCGGCAAATCCTCAACCATCTGCAGACACTCGTCGACGCCCGCGGAACGTCGTTGCTGTTCGTGACACACGACCTCGGGCTTGCTGCCGACCGGACCGACCGCATCATCGTGATGGCTGAGGGACGGATCGTCGAGGTCGGCACACCGCACGAGATCCTCCTGAACCCGCAGGAGGAGTACACCCGGAAGCTGGTGGCGGCCGCTCCGTCGGTGACCGCCGCTCTGCAGGTGGAGGAACCGGGATCGAATGCCGCCTTGCCTGCCGGCCCGACACCGATTCTGGTGGTCCAGGACCTGTGCAAGGAGTTCACCCTTCGCGGCCAGCGCGGCGGTACCGTGCGCGCCGTCGACAACGTGTCCTTCACGGTAAACCGGGGGACGACCACTGCCGTCGTCGGCGAATCAGGTTCGGGAAAGACCACCGTTGCGCGGATCATCCTCGGGCTCGAAACGGCGACAGCGGGCCAGGCACTTATCGACGGCAAGAGCATTACTGCGAGTCGCGGGGCCGAGCGGCGGGCGCTGCGCCGCATGGTGCAGCCGGTCTTTCAGGACCCGTATGGGTCACTTGACCCGACACACAGCATCGAGCGCTTGATCGATGAGCCGTTGCGCATCTTCAAGGTCGGTGACAAGCACAGCCGACGACGGCGCGTGGGCGAGTTGCTCGACCAGGTGGCACTGCCGCACTCCGTCGCTCAGCGGCGCCCGAACGAGTTGTCCGGCGGTCAGCGGCAGCGTGTGGCCATCGCACGTGCCCTCACGCTGGAGCCGGAGCTCATCATCTGCGACGAGGCGGTCTCCGCCCTGGACGTGCTGGTGCAGGACCAGATCTTGAACCTGCTGGCCGACCTGCAGGATAGGCTGGGATTGACCTACCTGTTCATCACGCATGACCTGGCGGTTGTCCGTCAGATCGCCCACAACGTGCTGGTCATGAAGTCCGGAGCGGTAGTCGAGGAGGGCAGCGTGGACAAAGTGTTCCTTCATCCCGAAGCCCAATACACCGAGGAGCTACTTGGAGCCATTCCCGGGGCAGCCTTTGCAGCCTGAGAATTCCTCACATCAGCGGAGCGACGACGAGGACGCGCCGCCGAAGCAGCGCGTCCAGGACGAGATCCGCCGGGACATCATCTTCGGAGCGCTGCCTCCCGGCACGCGCGTGACGGAGACAGCCCTTGCTACCAAGTACGGCATCTCCCGGGTGCCCGTCCGTGAGGCGCTGCGCGCGCTGGAGGCCGAGGGCTTCGTCGAGTCCAGGCCCTACGCCGGATCAACAGTGTCGAAAATTCCGGTGGATGATGCCGAAGACCTCTTCTTCGTGCGTGAAGCCCTCGAATCGGCTACCGCCCGGCGGGCGGCCCGGCGGGCTGCATCGCAGTTCAACGCGGGTGCTCCAAGCGTGGAGTGGTGGCAGGCGCGGAAGGCGCTGGCGGGCATCCTCGATGAGGGGGACGCCGCCGTCGCGCAGAACCGGTTGGAACTGCTGCCGGAACTGAACATCCGATTCCACCTTGGCGTGGCGGAACTGAGCGGGAGTGCATCCCTGACCGCCCTGCTGCGCCAGATCGCGGGAAAGATCGAATGGCTGTACGCCACCGACGTCGATACACGCGGCAAGGAATCCTGGAGTGAGCACAGGAGCATCCTTGCCGCGATCGACGCCGGGAATTTCGCAGAGGCCGAGAAGCTCATGGCGAATCACGTGCATCAGTCCAAGGAGGGTTACCTGGACCGATTCTCGTCGGAGACCGGCTGACTACAGGAACGGACGCAGCGGCGCGAGGATCGCTTCACTCACGCGGGCCACGATGTGCCGGCTCTCCCACTCCTCAAGGGGCAGTTCACGGCAGTTGCTGCTGTCGATCTCGAAGATGTGTTCCATCGTGGTGGCAAGCTTCTCGTCGAACAGCTCAATATTGATCTCGTAGTTACCGGTCAGGCTGAGGCGGTCGATGTTGGCTGTTCCCACGGTCGACCATTCCCCGTCGACCGTTGCGGTCTTCGCATGGATCATGGCGTTCTGGTACAGCAGGATCTTCACACCGTTGCGAAGCAGCGTCGAATAGAACCCGCGGGACAGCCAGTCCGACACCACGTGGTTGGAGTCCTCAGGCAGGATGACCCGCACATCCACGCCGCGCTTGCTGGCCCGCAACAGGGCCTCGAGAATCTGCCGGTCCGGGATGAAATAGGCCGTGGTGATGTAGATGTGGCTGTGCGCCCGGTTGATCGCGTCCAGGTAGACGCCGCGGATCGGGAAAACGAGGTTGGCCGGAATGTTGTTGACAGCCCGGAGCCGCGGTTCCCAGAATTCCGCACTGGTCTCCTCCAACGGGCGGTGACGCTGGGTGGGAGCAGCGTTCCAGAACGCGACGAACGCCTGCCGCAACTCCCAGACGGACTTTCCAACCAGTTTCAGGTGGGTGTCGCGCCACTTGGACGCGTAGAGGGAGCCGATGTTGTAGCCGCCGACATATCCGATGGAATCGTCCACCACCATGATCTTGCGGTGATCAAAACCAGTACCGCGGATGTTCGTGAAGACAATCGACGGACGGACCAACGGGAACCGGAACACCGAGACATTGGGGTGGAAACGGTAGAACGTCGGAGGCACCACAAGGTTCGCGAAGCCGTCGTAAATGACGTACACCTTCACGCCGCGGGCAGCCGCCTCATTGAGGGCGTCCTTGAACTGCCGGCCGATTGCGTCACCCTTCCAGATGTACGTCTCCAACATGACGGTGTGCTTGGCTTCGCGGATGGAGGCGAGCATGTCCTCATAGAGGTCATGGCCGTAGGTGAAGACTGTCGTCTCCGACCCGGCGACCTCTGATTCGAAGATGCCCGGATGCGGAAAGCCGGGACGCTTGCTTCGCCGCTTCTTCTGTACCGCATCGACCAGCACGATGGCGGCGATCACCAGTGCCTGCACGGCTCCGAACGCCATGGCTGCCCGCGCGAGAAGCGATCGGGTGAGCGCGAACAAGTGAAGGCGGCGAAGAGTACGCATGAAAAGAGCGTAACCGCTGGGCTGCTAGCGGTTGTTCAATGCCTCCAGCAACCGGTGCTCCGCGTCCTCCCCGGGAGTGATCCCCCTCGGAATCCGGAACAGGAAGAACATGCCGAGCACCCACCAGAGGCCGAACAGAATCCACGGCGGGGGAGTAAGGGCTGCAGGCATGAAGGGCAGGTACAGGCTCAGCAGTGCAATACAGAGAACCACGGCCGCGATACCGATGACCAAACCGCCGTTTCCTGCTCCACCAACGCGAAGAGGCCGGTCCATTGTCGGTTCGCGCCGACGCAGGATGACAAAGACAACGGACACCAGGATGTAGGCGATGACGATGCTGGGGGCTCCCGAGTCCACCAACCACACCAGCATTGCCTCTCCGAAGAAGGGTGCCAGAAAAGACAGGGCGCCGATGAACATCAGTGCGTTGACGGGAGTCCGGTAGGTGGGATGCAGCTTGCCGAACCATGCGGGAAGCATTCCCGAGCGTGCCATCGAGAACATCAGCCGCGAGGCGCCGAGCAACAGCGAATTCCAGGAGGTGAGGATGCCGGCGATTCCACCCGCGATGAGCACCTTGGCCATCAGGTCACTTCCGAAGAGGGCGCCCATGGCATCAGCGGTGGCGATGTCCGCCTGCGCAATCTCGTCAGCAGGCATGGCCGACGACGTCGTCAGGATGGTCATGACGTACCAGATGGTCGCGAGAACCACCGCGATCACGACCAGCCGGCCGATCTGGCGGGCGGGGATGTTCACTTCTTCGGCTGACTGCGGGATCACGTCAAACCCAACGAAGAGGAACGGGACCACCACCAGGACCGCGAAGAACCCGGCGGACCCACCCGTGAAGAACGGCTGGGTGTTTTCCACGGATCCTCCGACGAACGATCCGACCACCAGGATCACTCCAATGAGCAGGAGGAAGAGCACTACGAAGGTCTGGGCTACACCGGCGAGCTTCACGCCGCGGATATTGATGAAGGTGATCACCACGGCGGCGATGGCTCCGACGAGAGCCCAGGTGAGGTGCACCTGGCTTCCCGCGACCTCCCACAGCGGTATCTGGTTCAGATCCGGAAACAGATAGAGCGCGGTTCGGGGTAGGGCGACCGCCTCGAACGCGACGATCGTGACATACCCGCCCGTGATTGCCCAGGAGCCGATGAATGACCAGCGGGGACCCATACCGCGTAGGAGGAAGTTGTGTTCACCACCGGCCTTCGGCATGGCAGCGGTCAGTTCTGCATACGTGAGCCCGACGACGCCCATGATCACCCCGCCGGTAATCATGGCCAACACCGCACCCATGGTTCCAGCCGACCCGATCCAGCCACCCGTGAGCACCACCCAGCCGAACCCGATCATCGCTCCGAAACCGAGTGCCAATGCGTCCCAGTTTCCCAGGACCCTCAGCAGCGAAGCATCCTCTGCACCTTCGGAAATCCTCTGCTCTGCCATGAGAGTTGCCCTTCTGCCCGACCGGTCCCGCGCCGGCTCCACGGATTGGTGTGAGATGAGCGTAGTCCTGTGAGGGCCCTTTCGAACCGGACGAGGGCGTTTAATTCAGGATTGTGCGGACACTCGGGCAGGCGGATTGTGGCCGGGACAGAGCCACGCAATCCCGTCGGTGTGGATACGCCGCCCCAGCGTGGCCTTCGTCCGGGCCGCCTGCGGGTTGTCGCTGTTGAGCGCCCGATAAAAGCGCTTGATCGTGCCGTCCTGCGCAACACGCACCGAGTCACCGGTGAAAAGCACATCGCCGAACCGGTACGCCATCTGCCCGGGTGTGTGTCCGGGGAGGGGAAAGGCGGTGAGACCCTCGAAAAGCTCACGTTCGCCGTCGAGCTCTGACAGGCGCTGCGGCACCGCGACCGGCGCGAGCCGGAAGAGCACGCGGCGAAGCAGGGTGGCCGGCGGGGTGCTACGCCGCAGAATCCTCACATCCGCTGCGCCAAGCCACACGACCGCGTTCAGCTCACGTTGAAGCCGTTGCGCGACCTGCGCGTGGTCGGCGTCGTAGTGCGTAAGCAGGATGTCGGTCACCTGCCCGACAACCGGCGCGGCATCGCGCAGCTCCCTCAGGAGGGCGTCGTACCCGCTGGCCATGCCCGGGTCGACGACGGCGGTGTGCCCGGGCGTGCGGATCAGGTAGCCGTTGGCCCCTCTGGAACGCTGCAGCTGGTAGCAGTTACCGGTAATACTGCGCATGCCTGCCTCTTTCCGCTGCCGATGAGCCGCGCCGTCGATATGCGTGAGAGCCCTCGATATGCCACAGAGTAGCCCCAGGCGACCTGCCGGTGCCCGGTCAGTCCTCCTCGCGATTCTCCTCTTCCTGCTTTTGCCGCTCCTTCGCCTCCTCCTCGGCCTGCTTCTGCCGCTCCTTCGCTTCCTCCTCGGCCTGCTTCTGGGCTTCTTCGATCCGCTTCTGCTCCTCCTTGGCAGCTTCCTCGGCGGCCTCCCTCTCACGGTCAGACTGGGTTTCGCCGGGATCCCTGCTGTCTTCCCTGTCGCCCTTTGCGGGTGGGGTGAAGGTAGGGGGAGCGGGAGCAGGCTCGGTGGTGGCGGGGCCGGTGGTAGACGGCGCAGCCGGCGTCGGTGTCTCGGCCGGCTTGATGGACTCGATGAAGGCAGTGATGTTGTCCTGAATCCGACCTGCGCGGCCGGGAGTGACGGCTCCCGAATCCTGGGCTTGCTGGACCTCGGTTCTCAGCGCCTCTGCCTGATCAAGCGCCAGCTCGTAATTCCCCTGCTGGGTGGTCACGGCCAGTTCCCGCACCTGCTGCTGCAGCGACTGCGCCGCCGCGGGATCCATGGCCTCTGCGCCTCCGCAGGCTCCTAGCGCCGGCAGAATGAAAATCATCGAGAGGGCCCACCGCTTCGACCTCATGGCTGCACGCTTTCGTAGAGTTCGGACAGTCTTTCCCCCGGCACCCCGGGGACCGACGGTAACGGTTCGGGACCCGGCTCCGGCGTGAGGAGGCCCGAAAGCACCACACCCACTGCCGCGAGGGCCAGCAGAACGACGACGGCGGCCGCCGCCCACCAGCGTCGCATCCCCTGCGTCCGTCTCCGGTCGCCGGGGGCCGTGGAAGGCTTCGCCGGTGCAGCGCGCTTCGTCGGTTTCCGAGGGGGCGCGGAGCGGGTTCCACTCGGAGTCACGGGATCGCCGCCGGTCCCGGCGGGTGTGCTCCTGGTTGTGTCGTCATTGAGGCCCAGGACGAACGAGCGCCGGGTCGACCCCGGCTCGTGCGGCGCGTTCGACAGGACCACGGTCGCCGGACCGGCATCCGGAACCTCGTGCCCGTCGGTCGTGAAGGCGCTGCGCTGGGAGGCCAGTACCCCCGCGACCTCGGCAGCACCCGGACGCTCGGCGGCCGTGCCGGCAGTCATGTTGGAGATGAGCTCGCGCCACGCAGGGTTGATTGAAGCAGGGATTTCGGGAGCGCGGTGGAGGCGCGCGAGCGCTGTCTCGAGGCCGCGGCCCTCAAAGGCAGGTTCACCCGTCAGGCATTCCAGCAGCACCAGGCCAAGCGCGTAGATGTCGGTGGCCGAGCCGACCGCCTCGCCCCGGGCCTGCTCCGGGCTGAAGTAGGCTGCGGTGCCGATCGTCTCGCCCGTAGCCGTGAGCCGGTCACTGTCCATCCGGCGTGCGATTCCGAAGTCGGTCAGCACGTATCCGAAACGGCCGGAGGAGGGCTCGGCGTCGCGGGTCAGGATGTTGGACGGCTTGACGTCGCGGTGGGTGATGCCCTTTGCGTGAACGTAGGCGAGCGTCCGCGCGACATCGTGTCCGATAGCCCAGGTCTGTTCCGGTCCCAGGGGGCCGTTGCGCAGCAGCCGGTGCAGATCCGGACCGTCCACGAGGTCCATCACAACCCAACCCGCGGTAGGTGACTGGCCGACGTCGTGCACCTTCACCAAGCCTGGGTGATCAAGGCCGGCCAGCAGCTGCGCTTCGGCGCGCTCCCGCTCGGAGAGACGGGCCTCGGCCTGACCGCGGAAGAGTTTGATGGCGACGTCCCTGTCCAGGACCTGGTCGTGCCCGCGCCGAACCTCGGCCATGCCGCCGCTGCCCAGCACGCTGCCGACGGTGTACCGCCCATCCAGCACATCACCGGAAGGATCGCCGTCACTGCGCCTCGCGACGGTAGGCGGTTCAGAAGCCGTAGCGGGCATTCGGCCGGGCGGAGGAGGAAGCTGCATGTCAGGCACCTCCTCATTGTCCGTCGTCGTCGCCCTTTCATGAAAGCGCACCCGGCGGGCCCGCTCAAGGTAACGGGGCAGGTTCTCACGACACTCTCATGTGCGGACAGCAAGATGGAGGGCACGCAGTGCGCGCCCTCCATCTTCAGTGCAGGGAAATCAGCCGAGCAGACCGCCCAATCCACCGCCGCCGCCGAGCTTGCCGAGAAGTTCCTGCGGGTTCAGGCCGAACTTCTCCAACAGGCCCGAGTCGCGCTCAGTATCCACCTGGTCGGGAAGTTCCTGTTCAGCCTGCTGGGCCTTGTCCTGGTCGCCTTGGTTCCTGAGAAGGTCGAGGATCTGCTGCTTGTCAATGTTCATTTTCTTGTCCTTATCTCTCTCTACTGATTGATGTGTGAGGAAGGTCTTCGGTTGGGAGGGATCAGCGGAAACGCGGAGCCGCGGGGTCCTCCGGTCGGTGCACCTTGGTGCTGCCCGAGGTATCCGTGGTCGCGCTGCGCGCGCTTGCGTCCTGCGCGGCGCTCTTGAGCTGCTCCTTGGCCGACGGCGAAGCCTGAGCTTCCGCCTTCATCCGGGGGGCTTCTTCCTCCGCCCTGTTGAGGTAGTGCTCCCAACGCTGGGACATGGGCTTGATGAGTCCGCCACCGACACCGACCACAATGACGCCGACGATCGCTGCCAGGACGGCGATGAGGATCGGGGTGGTTACCGTCGTGGCAATCTCCACCTGATTCAGTGCCGCTATGATGCCGATTCCAAGAATGAAGATGCTTGCGATGTTGGCGAGGACCTTCCCATAGGACAGGCCGCCCAACGTTCCCTCAATCAGGCTCTTCACCCCCGCCGCGATGGCGGCGCTGATGATCACGATGATGATGGCAACGATGATCCTGGGGAGGAAAGCAATGATTCCTTCGAGCAGATCGCTGACCGGGTTGGGGCCGAACACTCCGAAGGCGAACTGGAGGACAAAGAGAACCAGCGTGTAGTAGACGATCTTGGCAATGATGTCGCTGGCATCGAGGGAGGACTTGGCGAGTGCCTTCTTCACGCCGCCGCGCTCGACGGCGCGGTCAAAACCGACGCGTTCAAGGAGCTTGTCCAGTGCCTTGGAGATTGCTTTGGCTACGAATAGCCCGATGATCAGGATGACGAGGAACAGCAACAGCTTGGGCACGAAGTCGATCACTGTCGCGAGACCGCTTCTGAGTGTTTCTTCCATGGAACCTCCATCTGCCTGGCTTCACGAAGCTGCCGGATCGCCGGGATGGGGTTCCCGCCGGGTTGCTCGTTTCCAAGAGTAGAGACACATCGGGCAAACAGAAAGGCTGCTTAGTATTTATTTTTGGTGGGGTCGAGAGGGGCGGACGGGAGTATCAGGGGTGCCGGATGCCGTTTCCCTGCAGAACCGCCCGGTACCCGTCGCGGTAGGTGGGGTAGGCGAACTCGAACCCGCTGGCCCTGAGGAGTGCGTTGCTGCAGCGCTTTCCTGTGGCACCTGATTCGGCCTCGCGGGCGGTCCCTTCGGGAAGCGGCAATCCCAGCTCAGCCGCGAGAAACGCCTGCACCTCGGCGAGGAGCGCCGGTTCATCGTCTGTGCCCAGATAGGCACCGGCAGGCGCCTCAAGCCCTGCAATGTGCACGATGGCGGCAGCCGCATCATCGCGGTGTATCCGGTTGGTCCAGTGTGGGACGCCGCCGGTACTCTCGCTTCCGTTGCGGACCTGGTCGATCAGGCGTGTGCGTCCGGGCCCGTAGATGCCGGAAAGCCGCAGCATCACCGACTGGGGGGCGCGCTGGGCGAGCAGTTGCTCCGTCTCCCGCAGAACTGCGCCCGTCGGAGTGGAGGGCGACGGTGAGGTCGTCTCGTCAACCCATGCGCCGTCGTCGTTCCCGTAGACAGCCGTCGAGGAGACAAAGACGATCCGCCGCGGCGCCACGCCATCCCGCTCAAGGGCGGCCAGGAGGTTGGCGGTCCCGTCAAAGTAGGTGGCGCGGTACGCGGCCTCCGAGCGGCCATCGGCGGTCAGAGCAATGACCACGACGTCGGTGTCGCCGGGGATGGTGGGGAGTTCACCCGTCAGGTCAACGGACTGGCCCTCGATGCTCGGCGGCAACTTCCCAGCGGACCGCCGCCATCCGACAACCCCATGTCCAGCTTCAGCGAAACCAAGTCCGGCCTGTGTACCAAGATCCCCGCAGCCCGCAATCAGAACAGTCATTCTTCGAGCTTCCCACACGGGAACGGTCGGGGCGTACGTGCCAGACTGGGGCCATGGGCTCACGATTGCTGATCATCGCCGACACACATGTGCCCAAGCGCGCGCGGCGCCTCCCACCGCAGATCTGGGACGAGGCGGACAAAGCTGACGTTGTCTTCCACGCGGGGGACTGGGTCACGATCGAACTGCTCAACGAGCTGGAAGACCGTGCGCAGCGTCTGGTCGGGGTCTACGGCAATAATGACGGCCCTGACCTGCGCGAGCGGCTGCCCGAAGTGGCCCGGGTCGGCATCGATGGGGTGCGGTTCGCGATGATCCACGAGACGGGTGTCGCGGCCGGACGGGAAAAGCGGATGGATGCAGCGTTCGACGACGTTGACGTACTGGTCTTCGGCCATAGCCACATACCGTGGGACACCACAACTCCCGCCGGAATGCGACTGCTCAATCCAGGTTCACCCACCGACCGCCGCAGGCAGCCAGCCTGCACCTACCTCACGGCTGAGGCCGAGGGCGGCGCGCTGAGGAACGTTCGCCTGCACGAGGTTGCGGTTCGTTAGTGCTCTGAAGCGCTTTGTGAAGAGGGGGCGTCACGTCGGCTGGTGGCCCGATTCAGCATGAACGACAGGGCGAACGCCAGGACAGCCGCGGCGAAGAGCACGAACTTCGCTGTCGTCAGGGTGCTTGCGAACGTTGCTTCGGACGCGGTGACTTCGATGGAGGCCAAGGCTGCCTCGATGGCGAAGTTCTCGGCGATGTCGGCGGCCGCATAGGTCACCGCGACGGCATAGAACGGCCAGCGAAAGGCAGACCGCTGGCCGAAGCGGTGAACCAGCAGGATGATCAGCGCGGCAAACGCGACCGGGAACACAAGGTCCCAGAAGTAGTGCACGCTCTGATAGCGCTCGACCAGCGGTGCGTCCAGAAGGCTTCGGACCGATTCGATGTGGGCGGCGTCGTACCCACCCATCATCACGTCCGGAAGCGGTACGCCAACGGCGCGCTGCACCGACTGCAACTGCAGCCATCCCAACGCCAGCGAAACCGTTGACACAACTGCCGCTGCGATGATGAGCCAGATGTTGGGGTGTGGCTTGGCTCCCTCAGTGAGTCCAACGTCTTCGCTGTAGCTGCGCTTGCCTGCTCGGAATCCTGCCATTTCTCCGCTCCCTGTTGGCGTGCATTCACCCAACAATGCGATTGGTGTGTGGCGGCGTCTGGCGGCCGTAGCCGCCAGCGCCACCTTCGACGCTAGGGCGGGACGGGCGAGACCACAACGTTGCTTTACCCCGCTGTAACTCAGGGCGCGGACGCTTAATCAAACGGTTGTTCTCTCAGGATCCGTCGCGGATCGCCTTGGCGTGGCGGCAGTGGACGACGTCGGCATGCGTGTTGGCAGCCTCATCCGCCTTTTCCGGCCGCGCCGATCGTTATTCCTGCGTTACCGCTCGAGCTTCCCGAGAACCTTCCGCGCGCGCTCGACCTCGCGGGTAGCCTCCCTGGCTGCACGCTCGGCCTCAGTGCGCTCGCGGACTGCGTCGTCGGCGTCGTCGTCAATTCCATCGATGTCCTGTTCCAGCGCACGAATCCGCTTTCGCAGCTCCCGGACCTGCGAGACGAGCGCCTCACGGTCCCGGTCGAGCCGGTCCACGCGCTCCTGGGCACGCTTGAGTTGAGCTTCGGCTTCCTCCGACCGGTCCTCGGCGTCCTCCAGCTCGGCGCGCGCTTCGGCTGCTGGGTCGTGCTGTGACTCGGGTTCGTCTGCGCTATTCGAATCAGCGATGGGGTCAGTATTTCCGGCATCGAAGGTGCCGGCCACAGCCCCCGTGAGATCCACGGCCTCCCATCCGGTCGCTTCCAGCGGCCGGACCAGGCGGCCGGTGGAAACGGCGGCTGCAGCCCCGGCGTCGGCCATCGCCGCCCGCAAGGTTTGTTCCACTTCAAGCGCCGCAGCGGCGCTCACCGGATGGCCGAGGTCTTCGGCGAGAGCAGTGCCGTCCTTCACGAGGGCGGAGATAAGCTGCTGCCGCTGGGTGCCCAGCTTCTTTAACTCGCTCCGGTCGAGTTGCTCCTGCGCCTCCCGCATCGCCGCACCGAGGCTGAGCGCCTGCCGTAACTGGTCCCCACTGTGGAGGTTCATCACATTCAGAAGCCACGCCGAAGCCGTCGGCTTACGAAGCGCCCGCACTTCCTGGGCGAGCGACTTGTCGTCAACGTCCTTCGCCCTGCTGTTTCGGGCCGCGGTGAACTCGTCCAGCGGCAGGGCATAAAGCTCGGAGGCGATCTGGTCGAGGTCAGTCACTGCTGAGAGGGCTCCATCTGGTCGGCGGGCGGCGCTCAGGAGCAAGAGTACCGCCGTCCAGGGCTCATCCGGCCGCTAACTGGCGTGCGGAGGAGGCTCCCGACTGCAGCGCAAATACTGGCGGGGAAGCAGCGCCTTGTACCGTTCGATAGTGAGGCAGCCATTGACGGCCACTACAGGATCAATTCTCAGGCAGGAGCGATCAGGGTCCGTTCCCGGCGTCGAAACGCTCCTGGTAGATCGTCTCCGCTTCCTCCAGCAGTCCGTCGTCAAGCTTGCCGAGTGGTTTCACGTTGATGAGCAGAGGTTCACAATCCGGGCCCCGGCCGACGCAGTCTCCTGTCAGGATCCAGGCGTGACGGTCCTTCTTCCGGTGCAGGTGCTTGTACTGGCAGATCTGCCGGGCAATCCAGTCCGTGAGGGGTCTGGTCCACCAATCCTCAGGACTGAGGGGGTTCACTGACAGTCCGGGCAGGGATAGGCCGCTCTCGGTATCCATGCTCTGCGAGTTGGAGTCCGCTTCGTAGCCTCGGGAATACCGGAGGTAGATGGGCGCGTGCTCCTTCACGAACCGTTCCAGGTCGCTCAGTTCCTTGTAGACCTTCTGGGTTTCGCTCACGGCGTCCTCCGCACTGCCTTACGGTGCTCCCGCAGCACCACGGATAGTAGTAAGCGAGCTTACTACTCAATGCGGAGTCGTGCAGGCGGGCAAGCGGTGCCCCCCCGGCCGGGAATCCCCGCGGCCGGGAATTCCCGCGTCAGGACAGGGGTGGAATCGATGGTCCCGGTTCCGGGATCGGCCGATCGGGTGAAGGCCCGGGTCCTGGCTCCGGCGGTATACCGGGTGCGTCCGGTGCCGGATCGGGATACGGGTAGGGGGACGGAGAAGGCTGGGGTTCCGGCCCGGGCTCGCCGGGAGGCCGCGGTTGGGACGGATCCGGATGCGGCTCATGGGGCGGGGGAATAGACATACCGGCTACCTTCTCTCCATCGGGGGGCGCTCAAAAGCAACAGTACGCCCGACGTCGTTGGTCGGGAATAAGCACCGGTCACCCGTGCTTGTTACTTCTGGCTGCGCACGCTCCTGCGCGCCGCTAAGTATCTTTCAGGGGGATTCCCGTGCCGCAGAAGACGGACAAACTCACTCAGGCCGACGATGGCACGCTACAGACCGACAGCCCGGGCGAGGCGATCTCTGCCCGGGACCGGCTGGTCATTTCCCTGCTCCTGGTGTCGGCTTTCGTCGTCATCCTCAACGAGACCATCATGGGCGTCGCTCTGCCGCGCCTCATGGACGATCTCCAGATCACCGCCTCCGCGGGTCAATGGCTGACGACGGCGTTCATGCTCACCATGGCAGTTGTCATCCCCATCACCGGCTTCCTCATCCAGCGGTTCAACACACGGCCGGTGTTCCTTGCGGCGATGACTCTCTTCAGCCTTGGCACGCTTGTCTCGGCGATGGCGCCCGGGTTTGAGATGCTGCTTGTCGGGCGGGTAATCCAGGCCGGCGGAACGGCGATCATGATGCCGCTGCTCATGACCACGGTCATGACCCTGGTGCCGCCGTCATCACGCGGCAAGACCATGGGCAACATCTCGATAGTGATCTCGGTGGCACCGGCCATCGGCCCGACCATCTCGGGAATCATCCTCAGTGTGTTGGATTGGCGCTGGATGTTCTGGCTGGTCCTTCCGATTGCGATCGGATCGCTGGTGCTGGGCGGAATCCGTATCCAGAACGTGACGACGCCCCGCAGGACCCCGATCGATGTCCTTTCGGTCATTCTGTCTGCGTTCGCCTTCGGCGGCATCGTCTACGGCCTGAGCCAGTTTGGAGAAGGTGCAGGCTCTCCAAGCATCCCGAGTTGGGCGCCCCTCGCCGTCGGAATCGCAGGTCTGGCCTGCTTCATCGCCCGCCAGCTGGTGCTGCAGGGCCGCGACCGGGCTCTGCTCGACCTGCGGACGTTCCACTCGCGCACCTTCACGGTGTCGATCCTTGTGCTTTCGATCAGCATGATGGCGCTGTTCGGCACGATTATCCTGCTTCCCATCTACCTGCAGGACGTGTTGGGACTCCAACCGGCGGCTGCCGGCCTGATGCTGCTGCCCGGCGGTCTCGCGATGGGTTTGCTCGGCCCCGTTGTGGGTCGGATCTTCGAC
The DNA here is from genome assembly GCF_054161285.1 of Arthrobacter sp. D2-10. Classification (NCBI taxonomy): domain Bacteria; kingdom Bacillati; phylum Actinomycetota; class Actinomycetes; order Micrococcales; family Micrococcaceae; genus Arthrobacter; species Arthrobacter sp. D2-10. The sequence continues at coordinate 927,284 of NZ_CP096431.1, forward strand.
AGGCACGGCCCGCGCGTGCTGGTTGTTCCCGGGGCGGTACTCGTGGCCTCGGTGTTCTGGATCCTCACCCAGGTGGACGCCTCAACGCCCATCCCGCTGGTGCTGGCCTGCCATGTGGTCCTCAGCATCGGGCTGGCCGGCATGTTCACGCCGCTGTTCACCTCAGCGCTTGGCTCGGTACGACCGCAGCTGTACTCGCATGCCAGCGCCGTCGTAGGGACCATCCAGCAGCTGGCCGGAGCAGCGGGCATCGCCCTCTTCGTCTCCGTAATGACGCTGCAGACCAGCGCCCTGATGGGCGAGGGCACCAGTGAGATTCCCGCACTGGCGGGCGGCATACGGATGGCGTTCCTGTGTGGCGCGGTGATCTTCCTGTTCGCTGTGGTTGCAGCGCTCTTTGTGAGGAAACCGGCTGTGCCTGCGCACTCCTCGCAGGCCGAGCACGACGGCGGCAACGCACCTGTTGCGCCGGCGGCACACTAGGGTCCATGCCGATGTTCACGCCCCCACCGGTCTTGACCACTGCCCGGTTGCGGCTGGAACCGCTGGGACCCGAGCATCTTGAGGGAACCTGGACTGCGCTGCAAAACCCGGAGACGATGCGGCTCACCGGGACACATGCAACATTCTCAAGGCCGCAGATCGAATCGTGGTTGACGGGGCTTGCGGCCACCTACGGACGTGCGGACTGGGCCATCATCCTCGATTCGGACGGGAGCCATATCGGCGAGGTCGTGCTCAACGACTACGACCCGGACAACAGGTCCATCGGGTTCCGGATCGGCCTCAACGCCAATTCGAGGTTCGGGCGCGGGTACGGTACCGAGGCGACCCGCGCCGTCGTCGCGCATGCCTTCGACGTGATGGGCGTGCACCGCATCAGCCTGGAAGTCTACGCGTTCAATCCGCGGGCGCAGCGCGTCTACGAGAAGTGCGGATTCCGGGTCGAAGGGCGCTTGCGGGACGCGCTGCTGTCGAACGGTGAGTGGATTGATGCCGTTGTGATGGGCATGCTGTCGACCGATCCCAGGTAGTGAGGTACGGACCACCGGAGCCCTCCCTGTCCGCTGCTCCAGCAGGCCCGAGCCACCCCAGTCAGTCCCGGATTCTTACGGCCGTTTCCCGCAGATAGAGGTCCACCCGGGTGTAGGCGTCGCGCGTGAGCGCCTTCCATAGCTCGAGCGCCAGCCTGGTGTCTTCAGACTCCAACGTCGCTATGGCATCAGCGGTGAGCACTTTCACCGTTACCTTGCCGGTGGCTTTCACCGTTGTTTCCTGCCGGTCGTCGCTGCCGAGGGCGAGTTCTCCGAAAGTCATCCCCGCGCTCAACGTCGTGAGTTTCACCCGGTCTCCGGTGGGCCCGACTACGGACGTATTGACCGATCCGGACAGGATGAAGAAGACCCCGCCGAAGGACTGGCCGATACGGCGGATCAGATCGCCGTCCTTGTAGGTTCGGTCTTCCATCCGGTCGGCGAGCTTCTGCACATCGTCGCGGCTGAGCGGGCTGAGAGCGGGGCATTGGAAGATGTCCACGCGGCTGGGCAGCTCGAGCTCACCACCGTAGGTCTGGATGAGCCGGTTCTCGCACCACTCGACGGCCATGGTCCGCGTATCGAAGGTTGGGACCTCCCGATCAACGTCACGGAAGGCCTCGGCGAGGGTGCCTTCCGCATCGATCAGAACCAGTTCCCTTCCCTCGGCCACCAGGTTCTCACGGACTTCAGCGAGGAGGCGCAGGGATACATCCGCCACCTCGTCCACCCGCCGCAGATCCAGAATGACGAGCTCCACTTCGTCGGTCAGCGTGCTGAGTTCGCGAACCATCGATTCCGTACCGGCGAAGAGCAGGTCTCCGTTCAGCTCCACCACACGGGCGCGGTGACCGTGGTCCCGCAGCACATCCATCGCCTCATCGTCGCGCCGGATGCCGGAGGGTGCGGCCGAGATGTCGTAGGTGGACCGGATTGCTGACTTACCGACCCGGGCAGCGCGGACGAAGTGCAGCTCCATGTCCTGGGAGAGGCGCTGGCTGGCCGCCATGCCTCGAACGCTGCTGCCGTGTTCGTCCAGCGGCGGGGAATAGACAGCCAGCCCCACCTGGCCGGGCAGCACGGAAATCATTCCTCCACCGACTCCGCTCTTACCGGGCATGCCAACGGTACTGATCCACGAACCGGCGTCGTCATACATTCCACAGGTGGTCATGACCGAAAGAACGCGCTCCACCGGCACGATGTCCAGTACCTGCTTGTCGGTCAGGGGATTGCGTCCGCTGTTCGCGAGCGTAGCGGCCATGAGCGAAAGATCCAGGCAGTTCACCAGTACCGAGCACTGACGGAAATAGTCCTCGATCACCGGTGTCGGATCGTCCTCGATGATGTCGAAGGACCTAAGCAGGTGTGCCAACGCACGGTTCCTGTGCCCATGCTGCAACTCGGACGAAAAGATCCCCTCGTCAATCGATAGCTGCCTTCCGGCGAAGTCGGAATAGGTATTGACGATGCGCTTGATCCTGGTGTTCCCCCCGGAGCCCTTGATCAACGACGTCGCCGTGAGCGCTCCGGCATTGATCATGGCGTTTGCGGGGCGTCCCGTCCCTTCAGCCAGTGAGATCTCGTTGAAGGAATCGCCGGACGGTTCAACGTCAACCTTCTCGTCCACCGCGTCCAACCCGAGGTCGGACAGGGCCAGCCCATAGGTGAACGGCTTCGAGATGGACTGGATGCTGAACTCTTCCCGCGTGTCACCTACCTCGTAGATGTATCCGTCGACCGTCGTGAGGCAGATGCCGAAGTTGTCCGGATCGACATTCGCCATCGCGGGGATGGTGCTGTAGGGCTTGCCGTCCTTCAGCTCCGAAATCTCCCGGTGGATCCGTGCAAGGTAGCCTTCGATCGGGGATTCCATAGGACAACCCTAGGGTGCGGCGGCGCCGGAGGTGAATCCGGCGCATCTCAGCGCTTGCGGCCGCCGTCGATGATGAGTGAGAACGCGATACCGAGCATCCACACGTCCTTGGCGACGGGCGTGCCCTCCTGGGTGGGACGGACGTCGTCGTCCTGGGTCATTCCCGGCGTGCGGAAGTACATGGCGAGCAGGCCGCCCGAGAAGGCGGCGAGGCCAAGGCCTACCAGCCGGCTCGGAATGAAGGGAGCCAGGAGGGCGGCGCCCAGTCCCATCTCGGTGGCGGCCAGAACCTTGCCGAACTTCTCGGGATCAAGCTGCTTCACCTGGGGAAAGGCGTTGGCTGCCATGCCCTGCAGGTAGGCGGCGGTGTCCCTGTCGATTTCCCGTTTCGTCAGACCCGAGTTCAGGATGAAAGCTCCGGTGCTGAGACGCAGGGGGACGTGGCTGAGATTCATTGAAGGCTCCTTGGTGGATCGGGTGGGCTGGTTTGAGCCTACGTCGGGGGACAGCGCGCCGCCAGAGGTGCGCCCTCAGAGCGCAGGAACCTCACATTCCCAGCGACACAGGCACTCCCGAACTGACGACGGTCCACGCCCACGCGATCGACCCTCCGATCACCGCCGTGAACAGGACCAGCCAGACTGCAGCAGGAATCCCCGTCGAGCGGTACAGAAGGTAAGCATCGGACTGTCCGCGCTCCCGCCGTCGTCGTAGGTGGACGTTGGCGACCTCGCCAAGGTCGCGGACGGAGCCGACCAGCAGCGCCACTCCGAGCGCAACCACCACGTGGCCGCTGAATTCGGCGGGAACGGCTGCCACGAGGACGGCCGAAACGGCCACCGCACCCAGGAGGATGAGCACACCGCCGGCATTGCGGATGAACAGCAGGGCGAGCAGCAGCATCAGCGCCCCCACCGAGAGCGCCGCAGGCGCCCAGCCTGCGAAACCGCACCAGACAAGGACGGAGCCGACGACGGCGGGCACCGGGTACCCCCAGAATGTTGCCCATGCTGTGCGCCAGCCCGGGCGGCCGAACGAGGTAGTGAGTCCTGAGTGGTCAAAGTTGAGTCGGATGCCGGTGGCACGGCTTCCGGCGACCAGCGCGGCGAAGGCATGGCCAAGCTCGTGGACCACGGTGCTGAAGAGCCCGAAGTACCGCCAGGTCACAGGGGGAATGGAGAGGGCAGCCGCAGCCAACAGGATGAGGAGAACTTCGGTCAGAGTCAGCTGGGGCGGCTGGCTCCGGCTGAACCCCGCGACAATCCGATCCCACCACTGCGCCAAAAACTCCACTATCGGATGGTACCGGGCCATCCCGTCTCGCAGCGGATCCGAATAACTGTCACGAGGTCCCATCCGGCGGAGAAGTATTAACGGACTCGCCGTGTGACGTTCAACTCAAGGTAGGAATGCCTCTGCTTTGATGAATGTTAAATGAGTGAAAGCTATTCGAGCTATCGAGAAGGCGATCATGAACTTCCGGACGGCCGAGCACCCACGGCCGCAACATTTCATCCTGCATATGAGCGACACCCATCTGGTGGGTGGCACTGAACCCCTGTATGGGGCGGTGGACAGCGAAGCGCGGCTCCGGCAGATTTTCGACGATCTGGAAGCATCCGGGTCACGACCGGACGCGATTGTCTTTACGGGCGACCTTGCAGACAAGGGAGAGGCCGAGGCCTACGCGAAGCTCCGCACCATCGTTGACCCTGCTGCCCGAAAGCTTGGCGCCGAGGTCATCTGGGCGATGGGCAACCATGACGACCGGGCGACGCTCCGCAGCGAACTGCTGAGGGAGCCCGCGGACACGGCCCCCCTCGACCGCAGCTACCTGATCAACGGACTGCGGATCATCACGCTGGACTCCACGGTGCCGGGTCACCATTACGGTGAGATCAGCCATGAGCAGCTGGTCTGGCTTGCCAACGAGCTTCTTACCCCAGCGCCCTTCGGTACCATCCTCGCCCTGCACCATCCGCCGGTTCCGTGTGTTCAGGGCCTCGCGGTACTGGTGGAGCTCCGTGACCAAAGCCGGCTGGCGAACGCCATCCGCGACACCGACGTCCGCGCCATCCTGGCCGGGCACCTGCACTACTCGACCAGCGCGTTGTTCGCAGGTATTCCGGTGTCCGTGGCCTCGGCCACCTGCTATACCCAGGACCTCACCTACGACAACGGTGGAACCCGCGGCCGCGACGGAGCGCAGGCCTATAACCTGGTGCACGTCTACGAGGACACCGTCGTACACTCCGTGGTTCCGGTCGGCAGCCACACCGCCGTCGGCGAAACCGTACCCCGTGAGGAGACACGGCGCCGTCTGGAAGCCGCCGGTGTGCAGATCGCCGAGGCAGCGCCGGCGAAGGCGCTCACCGGCGTCTGACCTACTTCTCCCAGGGAGCCTTCACTGGGAAGTACTTCTCAAGGAAATCGGTCACCACCCGGGCACGCTCCTCGGCGGGGATCTCCGGGAAGCTGCCGTCGTTGAGGCAGAACAGGTCCATGTTGCGCTTGTCCAGCAACTTGTGGAGCTGTCGAAGGCCAGAACGCATGGTGGTGTCGATGTACTTCACCTTCGCCGATTCCTGGGTCACGGCGCGGCCGGTCAGCAGGGCGTAATAGTGGTACAGCGAATTGGTGACGGAGATGTTGTCCTTCGCGCGGAACTTTGACGCAGCCGTCGCCGCGAATTCCTCGGCGAACTCGTCCTCCATTTCAAACATGACGCTTTTGCGCAGCGGAGCCGCCGTGTGCTCCAGATGGCGGGTGGTGATGCGGCCGAATCGCTCGTGGAGTAGGCGGCGGTTCACCCGGGCTGCGTTCTCGAATCCGCTGCGCTCTGCATCGTTCTCGCCCAGCCCGATCCGGGTATCGGCCTGGATGAACTTGGTGATCCCGCCGGGGGAGAAGAACATGTCCGGACCCACGGGACGGCCGAAGAACATGTCGTCGTTCGAGTACAGGAAATACTCCGACAGCCCGGGAATGTGGTGCAGTTGGCACTCGACGGCCTGTGAGTTGTAGGTCGGCAGTACCGAGGGATCCTTGAAATGCTCCTCAGACGGCACCAGCGTGACCGACGGGTGGTCGGCCAGCCACTCCGGACGGGCAGAGTCGGTAGCAATGAAGATGCGGCGGATCCACGGCGCGAACATGTAGACCGAGCGCAGCGCGTACTTCAGTTCGTTGATCTGCCGGTAGCGAGCCTCGTGGTCATCACCTTCACCCACGATGACGTTCTTCATGCGGGCGGCGCGGGCCGCCAGGTACTCAGGGGAGCTGCCGTCCACCCAGCTGAAGACGAGGTCGATGTCGAAATCGATGTCGGTCGCGTGATCCGCGAACATGTTATCGATGGTCGGCCAGACCAGCCCGTGGCGGTTGACGGATCCGCGCACCACCTCGTTGGACGGGAGGGTGCGCCGCGTCAGCGAGTTCTCCATGGGCAGCACGATGCGGTCGCCGTCGAGGGACCACAGCTCGATCTGCACGCCGGCGGACGGGCCAAAGGTCAGCCCGCCGATCGGCTCGATGCGGGGACGGAATAACCGGAAGATCCGCGCCTTGTCGCTGGGCGACAGTGCGCCGTCGGCCACCAGCAGCGTGGTCCGCCGCTTCGTGTCCACGGTCCTGGAATAGAAGGGCTCGTTGCGGCACGCTTCAACGAGTGCTTCCCGCAGCCGTTCCCGGTGCTTCAAGTCAACCGCGACGACGGGACGCTCGTCGTTGCCCCGAACCAGCAGATACTCCAAACCGGCACGCTCGAGCGCCTCCCGGATGAACAACAGATCCTCCACCATTGCCTGATGCGGTGTTGTGTCCGTATTGATGAGCGCGAACCGGCGCTTGACGGTAGTGATGTCATCGCGGTCATTCAGCCTCGCGACGGCGGCACTGGAGGCAGACTCGAGCAGTTCGGCGTCGTTCTCCACTTCGGGTGCGCCGAAGTAAATGTCATGCTGGGCGGCGGTATCTGTAATGGGATCCTCCAACGGTTATCAGGACATGCGGTATCACCGGTGCATTCACAGATTGCTTGCACGGCTGCTGCTCCAATGATAAGCCTGCCTACAGGGACCCCGACCTACCGGAGAGCAGTCCACCGCGGGGAAAGCCTGCAACGGAGGGAACCATGGCCGAGACAACCTTCACTGACCTGCTGACCCGGCAGATCGGCAACGAGTTCGCAGCGTCGCAACAGTACCTGGCTACCGCTGTGTGGTTCGATGGCCAGGACCTTCCGCGCCTGGCCGCGCACTTCTACAGACAGTCGCTGGAGGAGCGAAACCACGCTCTCATGATGGTCCAATACATGCTCGACAGGGGTCAGAAAGTGCAGATCCCCGGAGTTGGACCCGTACGGAATGACTTCACGTCAGTCGTCGAGCCGATCTCCCTCGCTCTTGCACAGGAGAAGCAGGTGACTGCGGATATCGAGGCCCTGTTCGCGAGAGCCCGGGCGGAGACCGACGCTTTGGGGGAGCAGTTCATGCTGTGGTTCCTCAAGGAGCAGGTTGAAGAAGTCGCGTCCATGTCGACGCTCCTCACCATCGTCGAGCGGGCGGACAACCTGTTCGACATCGAGAATTTCCTTGCCCGGGAAACAGTCGGTGATTCCGGCCATGATCCGAACATGCCGGAAGCGGCCGGAGGCGCGCTGTGACGCTGGAGCCTTTCCCGACGGACTGGCAGCGCGCACTCGTACTCATGGCTCACCCGGATGATCCCGAATACGGCACCTCGGCGGCGGTTGCCGAGTGGATCGCGCAGGGCAAGGAGGTTCGCTACGTGCTTGCCACGCGCGGCGAGGCCGGGATCGCGGGTCTGCCGCCCGCGGAGAGCGGACCGCTGCGCGAGGGGGAGCAGCGCGCTGCCTGCGACCTCGTGGGGGTCGATGTGCTGGAGTTCCTTGACTACCCGGACGGGCGCCTGACTGAGTCGCTCGATCTCCGCCGCGACCTCGCCGCCGCTATCCGCAGACACCGGCCCGACGGCGTCGTGACCCTGAACCACGGTGACACGTGGGGGCGGGGCATGTGGAACTCGGAGGACCACCGGGCACTAGGACGCTCAGTGCTCAACGCCGTCGCCGATGCCGCCAACGAGTGGATCTTCCCCGACCTCGACGGTCCGCGCCACCAGGTGAAGTGGACGGCGATCCTGAGCATGAACCCCACGCACGCCATGCCGGTGAGCGAGGCCAGTGTCGAGAAGGCCATCCTCTCCCTCGCAGCCCACGCGAAGTACCTGCAGGCACTGGACAGCAGACCGGTGGAGGAGCAGGCAACCGAACAGGTCCGCTGGGCCACGAGCCGGAATTCGGACGGCGAGGGGATCTCGGCGGTCGGGTTCGAGCTCTACGGACTCTAGCCGCCCTACCCCCGTGTCGCAGAGGCTTCCACGGCGTAGAAGCGGCGCGGGTCCTGCAGAAGCGCCGGGTACTCAAAGTCGCTGCGCCTCAGCCAGCCCGACAGTAAGATGGGCCGGCGCGCAGTACCGGGAACGTCGTCGTCGGACTGGGCAGGGTCGATAGTCAGCGGGCCCAGCGTGCCTCGCCGGAGGCGTGCACCGCCATCCATGACGACGGCGGCGGCGTCACCTTCACGAGCTAGCTCGGTGAAAGCGGTGTACTGCCGGGACCATTTCGGCACCGCCCGACCAGCCGGCGGATGACCGGGGAGGAGCAGCGCGTCACCGTCGGGCCCATCCAGCGGACCGTGCCAGATCCAGAGCCGCTCGCCGGTCGGCTCCACCGGAATGAGTTCCAGCTCCGGTTCCGGCCACGAATACGGAAGGTTATCCGGCGTCCCCGGGAAGCGCTCGCGGTAGAGCTCGGGGGCCTTCTGGATGAGGTTCGACTGATGGCTGACATGTACCTCCGCGTTGCCCAGCCACGGGGGCATGGCGGGCTCGGGTCCAGTGCCCGCCTCGAACGCGGCGGCCGAATCGGGGGCGAACTCGCTGATCAGGGCCGCGGTGCTGTCCGCGTGCCCGCGCGACACCCATTCGCGGACCATGGCGAGACCATAGACCGTCAGCGCCGGTACGTATCCCATCCACATCCGGGTGACCGGGTGGCTGCGCCAGCCGTAGTCCGGCAGCACCAGGGCCCGCAGAATCTGCAGTGTCTCAACCCGCTGTTTGCCCAGCCTGGCCTGATCGAGAACGGCGGCGCTGGCTGCGAAGTCCGGATAGGGCAGAAAGGTCTGCATGCGGCCAGTGTGCCACAAATACTCAGTCTGCTTCGCTTGTGCGGCGCTGCTGTGCCGGTTCCAGCAACCAGCTAGCTGACAGCGTAGGTACCCCGACGGCTGACGGGGGTTCGGCTATGCACCTGGATCGCTTCGGCGTAATAGGACACGAGCTGCTCGCACAGTACCGGCCACGTTCTGCCCTGTACCGCGGCATACGCGGCACGCCCGAACGCGCGGCGCTTGGTGTCGTCCCCGAGAAGGTCCATCACCCCGGCATGAAGCTGATCCAGTTTGCCGGGCGGGTACAGCCAGCCGGTCCGTGAGGAATCAACAAGATCCAGCGGGCCGCCGCGACCGACGGCGACGACCGGCACTCCTGAAGCCATCGCCTCCTGAATGGTCTGGCAGAACGTCTCTGACTCCCCGGGGTGAACGAAAATGTCGAAGGACGCCATCGTCCGTGCGAGGTCGTCACCGGACTGGAACCCTGCAAAGTATGCGCCCGGGAGTTTCTGTTGCAGGGATTCCTTCGCCGGCCCCGACCCGACGATCACCAGCCGGGTTCCGGGAATTGCGTCCAGGCCGGCGAGGTCCTCCACCTGCTTTTCAGCTGCAAGGCGTCCCACGTAACCGATGATCTTCGATCCGAGCGGGCGTTCAGCGACGACGCTACGGCGCCAGTCGCCGTCGCGCTTGGCGGGCGTGAACCGCGCGGTATCGACACCGCGGCGCCAGAGCCGCAGGCGAGGGATGCCGCGGGATTCCAGCTGCTGCAACGCGAACGACGACGGCGCGAGGGTCAGCGTGGAGCCCTGATGGATATTCTCCACCCGCTGCCACAGCATGTTCTCCAACCACGGCACGCCGTAACGGGCGGCGTACGCGGGAATCTCGGTTTGATAGATGGACACGGTGGGAATGCCGAGCTGCCCCGCCGCCTGTACCGCACGCCACCCCAGGACAAAGGGCGAGGCCACGTGGACCACGTCGGGTGAGAAGTCCGCGAGGATCCTTCGAACCCTGGCAACCGTGCCGGCGGCCAGACGCACGTTCGCATACCCGGTCAGCGGGACCGAGGGCAGCGTCATGACCGGGTAGCCCTCGACCGACGAGGGCGCAACGTTCTCCGGGAAGCTCGGCTTCTCGGACCAGGAGGATCTATCCAGCCAGGACGACGACGGAGCGATCACCAGCACCTCATCACCCCGGCTTCGGAGGTGGGCCAGGACCTTCAGGAGGGAGTGCGTCACCCCGTTCATGTGCGGAAGGAATGATTCGGCAACCACGGCAACTCTCACGTCGTCGATACTGGCACCGCGGTCTGTGCGTGCGGCGAGCAGGAGGTTGCAGCGAAGTGAACTCTGGCTCAGGAGGCGGTGTACAGCTCCCCGACCGGCAGGGAAACCTCGAGCCGGTTGTCAGGGCCCGGGAGCGGGCATGCCCATGCCTCGTCGTAGGCACAGGAGGGGTTATAGGCGAAGTTCAAATCCACGATCAGCCGGCCGTCACGCTCACCGAGGTGCGCACCCTTGATGGTGTCCAGCACGTACCGGCCGCCGCCGTAGCTACCGCTGTCCGCCCCGGACGAGCCGTCACGGAGTGGCAGGAAAAGGCCGCCACCGTAGGACTTCAGCCGCCACAGCGCAAGCCTGCCGACGCCGTCGAGCATCACAGTGCCGAGCCGCTCGAAGGGCACCACCCCATCGGTTCCGGTCGGGACCTCCATCTGCTGGCCGGCGCCGTCGTCGTCGATGTTCGCCTCGAAGCGGAAGTCGGGGTCGTAGGGAGCCACCGGCAGGCCGGCGAAGTTCCGCTGGACCTCGGCGGAGAGGGGCGACGCCGGATGGCCGGCGAAGAGCCTGTCTCGACCGGTGCGCCAGTGGGCGTGGGCGAGGGCAGGGGAGCCGGTCGCCGCTGTATCACGGACCTCCCGGTAGAGCGCAAAGACCTCCCGGCGCCAATGTGCAGTGTTGAGGACCGTCGCAGCATGGCTCATCGTGCCAGCGTAACCGTTGCCCCGGCGTACTGTATCCAAGTGACGTTAGCGCTCTTCATCCTCGTTCTGGCACTCATCGTGGTGGGTGCGGTCGCCCAGCGCATTGCCGGACTGGGCTTCGCGCTGCTCGTCTCTCCCTTTCTTGTGCTGATCCTCGGCCCGCATGAGGGTGTGCTCCTCATCAACATCTGTGGAGTCGTTTCCTCCGCTCTCATCACTCCCCGAGTGTGGAAGGACATCGACTGGGGTATGTTCCGGTGGCTGGCCATTCCGGCGGTGTTAGGTTCCGTCGCGGGGTCGTTCGCGGCGGTGGGGCTGCCGAGTGCGCCGCTCGCGGTGACAGTGGGCGCCGTCGTGTTGGTAGCCCTGACCGCTTCGCTGCTGCTGCAGCGCTCCTCCGTGGTTCTGACGGGAAACCGTTCGAAGGCCGTTGCGGGGCTTGCTTCCGGCCTGACCAACTCCATGGCCGGTGTGGGCGGGCCGGCCGTGAGCGCCTACGCGTTGCTGTCGCGGTGGCCGCAACGGCCGTTCGCCGCCACCCTGCAGCCCTTCTTCACCGTGATCGGCTCGGCCACCATACTGGTCAAACTCCTCATTGACCCGGGTGGAGTGCCGCCTCTTGAAACCTGGATGTGGATCCTCATACCCCTGTCGATCATCGTGGGGATCCTTGCGGGGGAGCGCCTCGCCAAGTACATCCGTGACCGGCACGCCCGGTTCGCCGTCGTCGTCATAGCTTTCCTGGGGGCCGCCACAGCGCTCATCAAGGGCATCATCGACCTGCTCGGCTGACGTCCCGGCAGGCGCCAGCTCCAGTGCCCGTGAGCCAGGTCGCCGAGTCGTTCAGCGGCGGGTACCGCAGCCGGTGGCACCATGGAAGGGATGAAACTCCCCACCAAGCCCCGTGCGATTCCCATGCCCCTGTGGCTGCAGGGTGCCTTCGAGCTGGGACAGGCCGCGGTGATTTCTGCGCTGATTGTCCTGATCCCTCTCGGCGCCGCGTGGCTGACGGGTGGTTTCGCCGGACGTGACGCGTTGGGAACTGTGCAGCTCGCTGCACAGTCCTGGTTGGTGCTGCACGGTGTGCCGCTGCAGCTCACACTCCCCGAGGGCGGTTCGAGTCTTCTCTGGGCAGTGCCCCTCGGACTCACCCTGATCCCGTTCCTCCTCGCATGGCGCGCCGGCCGGCGTCTTGCCCGTGCCTCCTATACGGACCAGCTCTGGCAGGCACTCCTCGGCGCCCTGGCCGTTTATGCCCTCTTCGGGTTCGGAGCTGCCTACCTGGCCGACGACGGCGCTACCTCAGCGTCGCCGGTGGCTGCCGCCTGCCTGCCGCTCATCGCAGCCGGTGCGGGCATGATTATCGGCGCCTACCGTGAAGCGGGTTCCTGGGGGCGGCTGATCGGCGTGGACCTCGCTGAGTGGATTGCGACGACGAGCCAGTCCTCCCGTTGGGCGGGTTCCTACGTCTGGTCCGCCGTACGCGCCGCTTTCCTGGCGACGGTTTCTGCGCTCGGGTTGTCGGCCCTCCTGCTGGCCGCGACGCTGGCCATCCACTGGGCGGCGATCGCCACCGTCTACGAGAGGCTCGACGCCGGAATAGTCGGCAGCGCCGTCATAACAGTCGGCCAGCTCGGCTTCCTGCCCAACCTCATGGTGTGGAGCCTCGCATGGTCCTCCGGAGCAGGCTTCGCGCTGGGGGCAGGCAGCTCCATCAGCCCGTTGGCGACTACAGCGGGGCCGCTGCCCGCGGTGCCCATTCTCGGCGCCGTTCCGTCGGGACCGCTGGAGTATGGGCTGGTTGCGCTCGCGATACCCGTCGTAGCGGGCGTCCTGGCGGGCTGGTGGTTCTTCCGCGAAGGCGAGAACCATTTCGATGAGTGGCTCCAGCTGAAGGTGAGCGCGCGCTGGTTCACAGCCGCGGTGTCTTCGGTGACGCTGGGGTTGTTCGTGGGTGTGTTGGCCGGTGTCGGCACGGCCTTGTTGGCCCTGCTGTCGCGGGCTTCGCTGGGAGTTGGACGGTTCGTTGACCTTGGCCCCGATCCGGTGTGGACGGGACTGTGGGTGGCGGCAGAGGTGGCGGCCGGCGTCGTCATTGGTTATGCGGCCGGGCCGCTGCTGGAGCGGGAGTCGCGCTAAGCAACTCAGCTCGACTCAAGCAGCCGCTTCAGGTTCTGCAGATCCTTCGAATTCGCTGTGTGCATCGACTTCCCAAGGAGGGGGCCGAGCAGCCGGAAGAACCCGCGTGGACGTCCGGTGTTACGCAATTCCATCCGGGTGGTGGATGGTCCGGCGGCCTCCCAGCCGTAGGTGGTCTGCATCGGGAAAGGTCCCTCGGACGTACGCATCACAAGCCGCTCCAAAGGATCGAACTGCGCGATTTCGTAGACGTAGGAAAGCGTCCGGCCCAGGAACCTCGCAGAGAAGGCCACGCGCGAACCTACCTCGAGGACGGGCTCGGTCAGCCACCGGGAGGAATCAATGTTCACGTACCACTCGGGCGCGTTCGCGGGATCTGCCGCATAGGGCGCCACCTGCTGGAGTGGGCGGTCGATCGTGATGGAGGTTACGACGTCGACCATGGGTCCTCCTGTCCGGGAGCTAACGAGCGAGGTTCCAGCAAGCCGTTCAGGTTGCGCAGGTCCTCCTCGCACTGCCGTTGTGCCTTCGAGGTAAGGGCAGAGGCCATGCATTCCTCGTACTGGGCCGTCAAAGGCCACAGCAGTACGGCCGCGCCCGTCGCCATGGTGAGCAGGAGGCTGGCGACCAGGCCCACCGTCGTCGAGACCCGCACCAGCGCGGGGGCTTTCTGCCGCACGAGGTTGACCATGGCGAGGATCCCGACCGTGAGGGCTGCCAGGCCGAAAAGAAGGCCGAGCACCTTCCAGGGCAGCGGGAAATTTGCGGTGAGGAGAGTGCCGAGGAGGAGCAACATGAAGACGCGCAACAGTCTCCGCGTTTCTGCGAGCTCCTTGTCCGACGGCGGCGAAGACTGCCGTGACGGCTTGGTGGGCCGTGCCGAAGGGTTGGAAGGCGCAGGATTGTTCATGGTTCAACCCTAAAACAGAGGGTGCCCCTGCGCGGTCGCCCGGCCAGTAGGCTTGTATCCCATGCGCATTGTTGTTCTTGTCTCCGGTACGGGTTCCAACCTTCAGGCCGTCATCGACGCCGTCCAGGCTGGCCGGTTGCCGGTCGAGATTGCGGCCGTTGGTGCCGATCGGCCGGATACCTACGGCGTTGCACGCGCCGCCGCCGCCGGCATTCCTACCTTCGTCGTGGACTTCAAGCAGTTCAGCGACCGTGCTGAGTGGAACGCTGAACTGACGGAGCGCACAGCCGCCTTCGAGCCCGACTATGTGATTTCCTCCGGGTTCATGCGCATCGTCAATCAGGGGTTCCTGGACCGGTTCCCCAACCGGTACCTCAACACCCACCCCGCACTGCTCCCCAGCTTCCCCGGAGCACACGGGGTCCGCGACGCGCTCGCCTATGGGGTCAAGGTCACCGGCTGCACCGTGATGATCGCGGACGCCGGAGTCGATACCGGCCCGATCCTTGCGCAGGCAGCGGTGCCCGTGCTCGACGATGACACGGAAGAATCCCTGCACGAGCGCATCAAGGTGCAGGAACGCGCCCTCCTGATCGAGACCCTTCATGACCTTGCCTTAACCGCATCGAGTGGGCGCCGATAACGGCGTTTGTGCGCAATCGCCGTCCTCAGCGCCCACTCGATGCAGAGGCGGGTTACTCCACGCTGATGATGTGCGTGTAGTGGTCGTACACGAACGTCACCGGCCCTGAGGCGGGGTGTTCCAGAGTCAGGTTGTTGCCGTTGGGGGCACCGCCGGCACCGTAGTTCTCGGTCCAGGCCTTGTTGATGGCGACCTTGTACTCGTAGGTCCCCGCCTGGAGATCCACGGTGAGTCGCCATAGCCCGTCGTCGCCGAGAGTCATTTGCGCCTCATCACAGGCCGGTTGCCAGTCCCCGTCGATGCAGTTCATCTCTGAGTTGAGGCTGCCGGGCACCGACACTGCGTCCGGTTGCGCCACCTCGGGATCGCCGATGGTGACAGTTCGAACGTTGCTGACCGATTCGCCAAGCACGGCGCGGTACTGCAGCTGCGTGTCGTCCGGGAGGTTCAGGGCAGAGATGTCATCCGTCAACGTATACGCGGGGGAGGAGCTGTCCGAACCGATTTCCTCCCATTCGCCGCCCTCCACGCTGCGCTCGAAGGACACCACGTTGGTCGCCTTCTCGGGGTCCGCCACAGCGCTGAGTTCCACTGTGTCCCGCACCCGCGCATTTTCGGACGGAGCCTCGAGGGTCACCAGGGGTTCCGGTGCAACGGCCGTGACAGTCCCGCTGCCGGCCGTATGACCCTTGTTGTCGAGAACGACCGCTCGGTACTCGAGCGGCGTGCCCGGGTCCAACGCCGCGACGTCGTGGAAGACGCGGTACGGCGCGTTGTCATCCGTTCCGATCGGCGTCCAGTCGCCGCCCGCCGCGCGTGCTTCGAAGGACACCTGGTAGAAGGAGGAACCGGCGACGTCGGCTTCCACCAGCATGCGCCCGTTGTCACCATCCGCCGGCGCCGGTTGGGCAAGGTTGATCGCCGGAGCGGCCTTCGAGGCCGGGATGCGGCCGGAAGCCTCGTAGACGACCGCGGATAGCGGCGGCACCGTTACGGTGATGTTACCGTTGCGGGCCGACTTCACGCGGTCAGGCCCCTCACCGTAGATGGAGCTGAAGGTCCGCGACGGCATGTAGGTCGGAATCTGGGCGGTCTGGACTTCCTCGCTGTTGTTGAGCGCGACGACGTACTCGCGCTGACGCTGGGAGTCGATCCGTGAGAAGGCGTAAATGCCCGCTCCGTTCGCAGCATAGCGGTGCTGGTGTGCCCCGTTGCGCAGCGCAGGGTGGTCCGCGGTGACCTTGGCGAGGGCGCCGATAGTCCGGTAGAGCGGGTGCTGCGTATCGAAGTTGTCCTGCGCATGGGTCGCCTCGGTGCCCAGGAGGTCGTCATCGAGATAGTCGGGCACCTGGCTGGCGAAAAGCGTCTGGCGTGCGTCCTGGTCTCCGCCGGGTCCGGTGAAGCCCTGCTCGTCGCCGTAGTAGATGACAGGGTTGCCGCGCGAGAAGTACATCAGCTCGTGCGCGAGTCCATCACGGGCGAGCAGCTCTTCCTCGCCGGCGTCCGGATTGTCAGCCTTGAGGAACCCGCCGATGCGGCCCATGTCGTGATTGCCCAGGAAGGTGGGCAGGCTGTAGGCGTTGGAGTCGGCGTCGGTGTACCAGTCATCATCGACGAAGAATTGCTCAAGCTGCCCGGCGTCCGCACCGCGGGACGCAAAGCTGCGGGCCGCCTCCTGGAACGGGAAGTCGAGCACGGACTGCATGGAGTTGCGCGTGGTGTACTGCGAGGTGAAGTCCTTGCTGGTGTCGAAGACTTCTCCGAACATGAAGAACTCGTCCTTGCCCTGCTCATGGGCGAAGTCAAGGACGTCCGGTCCGAACTCCTGCCAGAACTCGTCGTTCACGTGCTTCATGGTGTCGATGCGGAACCCGTCCACGCCGAAGTCGGCGATCCAGGCCTGGTAGATCTCCTTCATGCCGTCCACCACCACGGGATGCTCGGTGAAGAGGTCGTCGAGCCCGAAGAAGTCGCCGTAGTAGGCATCCTCACCTGCGAAGGTGGTGTCGCCACGGTTGTGGTAGAGCGTCGGGTCATTGAGCCAGGAAGGAACCTTGAGGTTCACTTCACCCGGCTCCAGCACCGGGGTGTAGGGGAAGGAAACCGACGGATCGAGGGCCGGGAAGCTGTCGCTGCCGGCCACGTCGCGGTCATCGAACGGGACCCCGTCCGCGGTGCGGTAGGGCTCCTCGTCCTTGGAAACGTAGGGCATGCGGGCACCCTCCTCGTACCCGATGACGTCCGCGGTGTGGTTGGTGATGATGTCGAAGTAGACCTTCATCCCGCGGGAGTGCGCTTCGTCGATGAGCGCCTTGAGGTCTTCGTTGGTGCCCAGGTGCGGGTCGATCTGCGTGAAGTCGGTGATCCAATAGCCGTGGTAACCGGCCGAGTTATCCTCAGCCTGCACAGCCTTGTTCTTGAAACTGGGCGTCAGCCAGATCGAGGTGGTGCCGAGCCCCTCGATGTAGTCCAGCCGGTCGAGCAGACCTTTCAGATCGCCGCCGTTGTAGAAGCCTTTCCGGGTGGGATCGAAACCGGACACCATCGGGTTGGAACCCAGGCCGCCGTCGTCGTTGGCTGGGGTGCCGTTGGCAAAGCGGTCAGCCATGACAAAGTAGAAGTTCTCGTCGGTGACCGATGCGCGCAGCGACTGCTGCGCCTCGGCCGTGGCGGCGGTTTTATCGTGGCCGGCGGGCTTGGCCTGGGCGGGTAGTGCAGTACCGGTCGCGGCCAGCAGCGATGCAAGCACGACGACGGTAGCGTTGCGGGTAATCATGAGACCTCCAGAAGTGGAAAGAACCTCCAAAGCGTGTCTCAGGTCACATTTACTGTCAACTCAAATGCGGGCTCCACGGGTCTCCGGCGCGTTGAACGCCATCCACAGTACGGCGACCAGAACCAGCACGCCCGTCACCGCGAACGTCAGCGGCAGCCCGAGGTAGGGCCACAGCAGGGACCCGAAGATGAGCGGCACCAGTCCCGCGCCCACCCTGGACACCGTGGACGCCCATCCGAAACCGGAGCCGCGCAGCTCGGTGGGGTACAGCTCGGACACGTAGGTGTAGAGCACAGGGATGGCCACCTGGATGGTGAAGCCGAAAGCCAGCAGCCAGGCCGTCGCCACTGCCGGGAGGTCGACGGTCAGCGCGAAGATCACCAGCACGACGGCGGACAGCGGACCGGACACCGCCAGGATCCACTTCCTGCCCACCCGCTCCACCAGAAGGGCGGCGGCAACGACGCCGAGGAAGCCGATGCCTGTCATGCCCGCCGTGGTCAGGAAGGCCACCGACTGCCGGTACCCCGCGGCGATGAGGATCTGCGGCATCCAGGTCAGGGCTCCGTAGTAGACCAGCAGGATCGACAGGAACAGACCCCATGCCGCGAGGGTGATGCGCCAGTTGAATCGCCACAGGGCGGTGAACTGACCGGTGAGCCCTCCAAGCGTGAGCCGCGGATCGTTCCCGGCGGGCGGCAGCCGCCATTCGCGGACCCGTGCTCCGGTGCTTTCGACCAGCTGGTCGATCACCGACTTGGCCTCACTGGTGCGTCCCCGCTGCACAAGGTAGAGGGGTGACTCAGGCACTGACCGCCGAACCCAGAACACCAGGAGGGCAGGCAGCACCATGACGAGCATCAGGTAACGCCAATCGCCGAATGCGGCGATCAGGATTGCGGACACCACCCCGCACAGGGCTGCACCGATGGGCCACCAGCCGTCCATGGCAGTGAGGACCCGTCCACGGTGCTTTCGTGGCGTGAACTCCCCGACAAGCGCGTAGTCCACCGGGATACACCCACCCAATCCGAAGCCGGCGAGGAACCGGAAAACGCAGAACCAGACGAGATCACCGGACAGCGCACCGAGCACCGTAAACAGCGAGAAGATCAGCAGTGTCGCAGTGAATGCCTTTTTCCGGCCGATCAGGTCGGCAATGGAACCCCAGGCGAAGGCTCCCACCGCCATGCCGATCAGGTTGGAGGTACCTACCCACGCGGCCTCTCCAGGAGTCAGCCCCCATTCCTCTGACAGCAGGGGGATGAGGTAACCGTTCAGCGTGACGTCCCAGGCGTCGAACATGAACCCAAGGCCGCCGATCAGGAAGATCTTGCCCTGCACACGCCACCGCCAGGGCAGGTCCTGCACCACCTGGTCGCCGGTAGGGAGGTCGGTTGAAGTGCTCACGTTTCCGTCCTGACAGCGCCGCCCGGCGCTTGCTGGCTCGTTGCGAATAACTCGATCACCATACCGCCGTCCCGTAAGTCAGCGGTGCCTTCACAGGAACGCACCGTAACGGACCCGCGCTGCCGACGGACGGAACGTGCCGGTGTTTTAGACTGGGGACGATCCCACAGCACTCATTCCCTGGAGACCTGCGTGACTTTGACCAACCTTGACCGTGTTCCGATCCGCCGCGCGCTGATCTCCGTCTACGACAAGACCGGGTTGGAGGAACTCGCTCAGGGTCTGCACGGCGCAGGTGTGCGCATCGTCTCCACCGGCTCCACCGCCAAGACCATTGCCGCGGCGGGCATCCCCGTTCAGCAGGTTGAGGAGGTCACCGGGTCTCCCGAGATGCTTGACGGCCGCGTCAAGACCCTGCACCCGCGCGTGCATGGCGGGATCCTTGCGGACCGCCGCGTCGCTGCTCACATGGACACCCTGGCGGAGATGGACATTGAGGCTTTCGACCTGGTGGTAGTCAATCTCTACCCCTTCGTGGAGACGGTGAAGTCGGGTGCATCACGGGACGACGTCGTCGAGCAGATTGATATCGGTGGCCCCGCAATGGTCCGGTCGGCGGCGAAGAACCACGCTGCCGTGAGCATCGTGGTGGACCCTTCCTTCTACGGCAACGTTGTCCGCGCCGCAGGTGAGGGAGGCTTCGACCTGAAGACCCGTCAGCGGTTGGCGGCCCGCGCCTTCGCGCACACCGCCGCCTACGACAATGCCGTTGCCACATGGACGGCAACGCAGTTCCAGGACGAGGACGACGACGGCGTCATTGATCGGCCTGCCTACGCCGGCCTCGCGCTCGAGCGCTCCGAAGTGCTTCGCTACGGCGAGAACCCGCACCAGCAGGCGGCCCTGTACGTCGACAAGGCAGCTCCGGTGGGCATCGCCCAGGCGGATCAGCTGCACGGCAAGGCCATGAGCTACAACAACTTCGTCGACGCGGACGCCGCCCTGCGCGCTGCCTACGACTTCAGCGAACCGGCAGTGGCCATCATCAAGCACGCCAACCCGTGCGGTGTCGCGGTCGGCACCGCTGACGCGGCTGATCCCATTGCCGACGCCCATGCCAAGGCGCACGCATGCGATCCTGTGTCCGCTTTCGGGGGTGTCATCGCAGCCAACCGCACCGTAACCGCCGGAATGGCGCAGACCGTGAAGGACATCTTTACCGAAGTCGTCATCGCTCCCGGGTTCGAGCCCGAAGCGGTGGAGATTCTCTCGCAGAAGAAAAACATCCGTTTGCTTGCCCTTCCTGAGGGTTACGACCGCTACCCGACCGAGATCCGCCAGGTGTCCGGCGGTGTGCTTATCCAGGTGACCGACACCGTGAACGCCGATGGCGACAATCCCGGGAACTGGACGCTCGCCGCGGGCGAGGCAGCGGATCCTGAGACCCTGGCCGATCTCGCTTTTGCCTGGACGGCGTGCCGGGCCGCGAAGTCCAATGCCATCCTCCTTGCCCGTGACGGTGCCGCCGTCGGCGTCGGAATGGGTCAGGTCAATCGTCTGGACTCCTGCAAGCTCGCGGTGGAGCGTGCCAACACGCTCGCGGGGGAGGGCAGCGAGCGCGCCCGTGGTGCGGTGGCGGCGTCGGACGCGTTCTTCCCGTTCGCTGACGGCCTGCAGATCCTGATTGACGCCGGCGTGCGCGCCGTCGTCCAGCCGGGAGGGTCGGTACGCGACCAGGAAGTCATTGATGCCGCAAACGCTGCAGGCATCACCATGTACTTCACCGGCGCGCGCCACTTCTTCCACTAAACCGGTACGTTAGACACCCAAAGCACCGACAGATTTCAGTTCAAGTTGACCTTCAGGGAGACGCCTCACCATGGCTAAGATCATCTATACCCACACCGACGAAGCGCCGATGCTGGCCACGTATTCGTTCCTGCCGATCATCGAGGCTTTCGCCTCGACGGCGGGTGTGGAAGTGGAGACCCGCGACATCTCGCTGGCCGGACGCATCATCGCGACCTTCAGCGACTACCTCACCGAGGAACAGCGCATCGGTGACGCACTGGCAGAGCTGGGCGAGCTGGCCACCAAGCCCGAAGCCAACATCATCAAGCTCCCCAACATCAGCGCCTCGGTTCCGCAGCTGAAGGCCGCAATCGCAGAGCTTCAGTCGCAGGGGTACGCCCTACCGGACTACCCGGACAACCCCTCCAGCGACGAGGAAGCCGACGTCCGAGCGCGCTACGACAAGATCAAGGGCTCGGCAGTCAACCCGGTCCTCCGTGAAGGAAACTCGGACCGTCGTGCGCCCCAGTCGGTGAAGAACTACGCCCGCCAGAACCCGCATTCCATGGGTGCATGGTCAGCAGATTCCAAGACCAACGTGGCCACCATGAGCGACGGCGACTTCCGGTCCAACGAGAAGTCGGTGGTCATGGAAGATGATGATTCCCTGACCATCCAGCACGTGGGCCAGGACGGAACCGTGAACGTGCTGAAGAAGGCATTCCCCGTGCTCGCGGGTGAGGTCATCGACGGAACGGTCATGCGCGCGGCCGCCCTGGACGAGTTCCTCGCCGCACAGGTGGAACGCGCCAAGAACGACGGTGTGCTCTTCTCGGCCCACCTCAAGGCAACCATGATGAAGGTGTCCGACCCGATCATCTTCGGCCACATCGTGCGCTCATTCCTGCCGGAGGTTTTTGCCTCCTACGGAGAGCAGCTCGAGGCGGCAGGCCTCAGTCCCAACAACGGACTCGCCTCCATTCTGAGCGGCCTCGAGAAGCTGCCGGCCGGTACCCGCGAAGAGGTTGAAGCGGCCATCCGCAAGGGCATCGAGGACGGTCCGAAGCTCGCCATGGTGGACTCGGACAAGGGGATCACCAACCTGCATGTGCCCAGCGACGTCATCGTCGATGCTTCCATGCCCGCAATGATCCGTACCTCCGGCCACATGTGGGGACCGGACGGCGAAGAGGCGGACACCCTCGCTGTGCTGCCCGACAGCTCCTACGCCGGCATCTATCAGGTAGTGATCGATGACTGCCGAGCCAACGGCGCCTTCGATCCGACCACCATGGGCACCGTGCCCAACGTGGGCCTCATGGCCCAGGCCGCTGAGGAGTACGGCAGCCACAACAAGACCTTCGAAATCGATACGCCGGGCACGGTGCAGATCGTCGATGGCTCCGGCAACGTCCTCATCGAGCACGACGTCGAGCCCGGTGATATCTGGCGTGCCTGCCAGACGAAGGACATCGCCATCCGCGACTGGGTCAAGCTTGCTGTCACGCGTGCACGTGCTTCGGCCACTCCCGCAGTTTTCTGGCTGGACGAGGAGCGTGCCCATGACGCCAACCTCATCGCCAAGGTCAACGAATACCTCGCCGAGCACGACACAGAGGGTCTGCAGCTTGAGATCCTTTCGCCGGTGAAGGCAACTGCATTCACCCTTGAACGGATCCGGCGGGGAGAAGACACCATTTCCGTCACCGGCAACGTCCTGCGCGATTACCTTACGGACCTCTTCCCGATCCTTGAACTGGGAACCAGTGCCAAAATGCTCTCGATCGTCCCGCTGATCAACGGCGGCGGCCTCTTCGAGACGGGTGCGGGCGGCTCCGCTCCCAAGCATGTGCAGCAGCTCGTCCGCGAGAACCACCTGCGCTGGGACAGCCTGGGCGAATTCCTCGCGCTCGCCGTGAGCTTCGAACACCTGGCCACAACCGCCGGAAACGCTCGCGCACAGATCCTGGCCGACACGCTGGACCGCGCGACCGCCACCTTCCTGCTCGAGAACAAGTCGCCGAGCCGCAAGGTCGGAGAGATCGACAACCGCGGAAGCCACTTCTACCTTGCACAGTTCTGGGCAAAGGAGCTGGCAGGGCAGAGCGAGGATGCGGAGCTCGCGTCCGCATTTGCTGCGGTAGCAGATCAGCTGACCTCCAACGAGGACACCATCGTGTCTGAGCTCCTCGCGGTGCAGGGCTCTCCCGCAGATATCGGAGGTTATTACCACCCTGACATCACCAAGGTTGTCGCCGTGATGCGGCCGTCGAAAACGTTCACTGAGGTGCTTTCCACCCTCGGCTAGGTTCGACACCCCGGGAGGCTCCGCGCTTGTGCCGTCAGGCACCGGTGCGGGGCCTTTCGCATGCACGCCTTTGAACGTCCCGTGAACTTGTTACCGTTCGGTTTACAAGCCAATGGACAGCATGCTTTGCCTTCAAGCCAACAATCTGTTGACCATTGGGGATGGGGGAATGGCCGGGCGTACGCGCCGATCAATCGTCTCCACCCTGCGTATCTGATGTTCCTGAGCTGGGCACCACATAGGTGCCTCGCGTAACAATCCCGGTCTGATGCGGCGGGGTGAAACGGCGCATGCTTTGGTTGAAGCATGAACCCGCAACACCCCGCCGCATCAGCCGAGGAACGCAACGCCCGCATCGCAGTCACATTGTTTCCCTTGCTCGTCCTGGGCGGGGGTGCAATCGCCCTTTTCATGCCAACCGCCTTCACTGGATTGGCACCCGCCATCAATCCACTCCTTGGAGTGATCATGTTCGGGATGGGGCTTACGCTGACGCCGCCGGACTTCGCGGTCATCGCAAAGCGACCCGTTCCGGTGGTGATCGGCGTTGTTGCGCAGTACGTCGTGATGCCGTTGCTCGGACTGTTGGTGGTCTCTGTGCTTGGCCTCCCGGCAACCCTTGCCGCCGGTGTCATTCTCGTTGGATGTTGCCCCGGCGGCACGGCCTCGAACGTGGTGTCCTACCTCGCGAAGGGGGATGTCGCGCTCTCGGTGGCAATGACCACCGTGTCCACCCTGCTGGCCCCGGTACTGACTCCGTTGCTGACCCTGTGGCTCGCCGGACAGTACCTGCCGGTCGACGCCGGTGCAATGGCGTGGTCCATCGTCCAGATCGTGCTGATTCCCGTTGCCCTCGGGCTGGTTGCAAGATTGTTGCTTCCCCGCCTCGTGGCAGCCGCACTGCCCGTTCTGCCCTGGATCTCGGTCGTTGCAATCACCCTGGTGGTGATGGCGGTTGTCGGCCTGAGCGCCGACGCCATCTTCTCCGCCGGACTGCTCGTTCTGCTCGCGGTAGTGCTTCACAACGGACTCGGCTACGCCCTTGGGTACGGAGCGGCGAAACTGTTCAAGCTTCCGATTCGAGCGCGGCGTACCACCGCTGTCGAGGTCGGCATGCAGAACTCGGGTCTTGCCGCAGGACTGGCACGGACGTACATGACTCCGGAATCAGCTCTTCCGGGAGCGATCTTCTCGGTGTGGCACAACCTCTCGGGTGCGCTCATGGCAGCGTACTGGCGGCGACGCGGGCTGGCGGATGAAGTGCTGCCCGCGTCGGAAGCACGCGTCGCCGGTTAACCACGGGACGCCGCCGAACACCGACTATCGGTCGTTTGCGTACCGGAGTCCGAGCTGAGCGCGGACGCCGTCGAACATCCGCATGGTGTCGAGCGTGTGTTGCAGGGGCATGGTGGGGCTCTCCAGGAGACCCTCCTGGATGCAGCGGGTCGTCTCGCGCAGCTCGTAGGTGTACCCGTTCCCAACCTGCTCGAAATGCTCAACCCTGGCTTCGCCGCCGTGCGGATGCATGTGCAGCTCACGAGGGTTATGGAGCGGAGTGGACGTACGCAACCAGCCCTTGCTGCCTGCGACCGTCGCCTGGCCCGGACCGGAAGCGACCAACGACGACGAAAGCTGCGCCTGGGCCCCGCTGGCATAGGTGAGGGTGAGGGCGTTCTGGGAGTCGACGCCGTCGTCGTTCAGAGTGCCCTCGGCGGCCACAGACGTGGGGAACCCGAGCGAGCCGAGCGCCCACGTGGACGGGTAGACCGTGAGATCCAGCAGCGCGCCTCCGCCGGCGAGCGGGTCCCACAGGCGGGCGGCTGGATCGTAGGTCGCGGGGAAGCCGAGATCGGCCTGGACCCAGCGGATCTCACCCAGCTCGCCGGAGTGGATGATGTCCCAGGCCCGGTTCACACTCGGCAGGAATCGGGTCCAGACGGCCTCCATCAGAAAGAGTCCCCTGTCGCGGGCAAGGTTGATGAGCTCTTCGGCTTCGCGCGCGTTGACGGTAAAAGCCTTCTCGCAGAGAACGTGCTTGCCTCCCAGGAGCAGGGCCTTGCACACCTCGTAATGCTGGCCGTGAGGCGTCGCTACGTACACGACGTCCACCTCGGGGTCATCCGCCAGACGCTCGAAACCGCGGGCGCCGCCGTCGTCGTAATGAATGGTTGCGAAGCCGTAAGTGTCCGCGAAGGCGCGTGCCCGCTCCTCCAGACGCGAGCTCACGGCCTGCAGGACCGCGTCCTCCAGGCGGGCAAGATCTTCGGTTACCTTGCGGGCAATGCCGCCGGTGGCCACTACACCCCAGCGCAACGGTGAGCCAGTGGCCGCGAGAGGCGATGGCGCGCCTGGCGCAACGCATGGGGGCAGGGGGAAGCGGAGGTTCGTCGTCATTCCCTCATACTTCCCAATGCGTGCAACCCAGTCCAGCCGTTACGTCGGCGAGCCAAGCGGAGCGGAGCGCCTGCCGAGCAGCAACGGCAGGACGCTCACCAGGCACAATGCCGTCATGAAGCGAGCGCCGCACGGTGCCGCGCTGCCAGGTCCTGATAGCGGGAGGCGTTGTCCCGAATGCCCTGGAGTTCGTCCTCGCCCAGTTCGCGGCGCACCTTTGCCGGGACGCCGGCTACCAGTGAACCCGGCGGCACGCGAGTCCCCTCAAGCACTACTGCTCCAGCAGCGACCAGAGATCCGGCTCCAATGGTGGCGCCGTTCATGATCGTGGCGCTCATGCCGATGAGGCAATCGTCCTCGATGGTGCACCCATGGACGACGGCGCTGTGGCCCACACTGACCCGGTTTCCGACCGACGCGGGGAAGCCAGGATCAGCATGCACAACAACGTTGTCCTGCAGGTTCGTTCCCTCGCCGATGCTGATGGCCTCAGTGTCGGCGCGCACACTCACTCCGTAGAACGCGCTCGCGTTCTCACCGAAACGTGCCTGGCCGATGATGCTCGCAGTCGGGGCGACGAACACCGTATCCGGAATCGAGGGAGTATGGCCGTCGAACTCAATGATGTGTCCCATCGGCCCAGCCTAACCCGCCGAAAATTGCTCAATCTGGACCCAGCGGAGCGGATATCACTCAAGCACGTCCACAATGGGCAATTTTCCGGACCCGTCCGCTCCTGCACACCATCCGGCTCGCGCTGGTATTCCGCACATAGCAGCACCACTGGAGCCGCGACGGGCCAGATGGTGATTCGTTGGCACGATGGACCTCCCGGAACTATTGACGGCCAGTCTTCGCCCCCATGACGCCTTGTGGCCGAAGCATCTCGCGAGAGCCGCCCGCGCGGGCACGTTGGTGCGCATCCGTCAGGGGTGTTACGTCGACGCGGGTGAATGGGCGCAGCTAAGCGCCGAACACCGGCATCGAATGCTTATTGCTGCGATCGCACGCACGGCCCATGTTGAACCGGTTTTTGCAGGATCAACTGCCGGGATGCTGTGGGGATTTCCTATTCCTCGAGTTCCGGAGATAGTCGATGTAGTCTGCCCGATTGGCTACCAGCGGGGCAGTGCAAATGGAGTACGACGACGTGCGTTCAGTCCCGGAGCGCTGGTCACCACGAGAATCGGCGAGTGGAGCGTACTCGACAAGATTCAAACGGCCATTGACCTGTCCCTGGACAGCGAATTTCCTTGGGCTGTATCCGTAATGGACCGGTTGCTCAATGCCAAACCGTTGCCGGTCGAAGGAAGTGCTCGCCCGGTCTCCAAAGCCGAAGTGGCTGCGAGGATCCGGCAACTGTCATCATCGGCGAAGCAGCGCAAGGCCTCCAGGGTGCTTGATTTTGCACGTACGGACTCCATGTCGCCCGGTGAGTCGATCAGCCGGGCCAACATGCATATCCTCGGACTTCCGCAGCCGGAGCTACAGGTAAGTTTCAGGGATTCCGGAGGACATTGTGCAACTGTTGACTTCTGGTGGAAGGAATACGGACTCGTGGGGGAGTTTGATGGACGTGCGAAGTACCTGAAGCCTGAGTACCTGAACGGCAGGACGGCGTCGCAAGTGGTCATCAACGAAAAGAACCGGGAGAACCGGCTGCGGGCGCTTGGATTGACAGTCGTCCGTTGGGAATGGGCGACGGCTCTGGACCGCCAGCGACTGCAGGCAGTCCTCCGGAGCGCCGGTTTGCCGGGCGAGCCGAAGTCCTCTGGACGATGAGCGGCGCTGCGCATCACCCGACAAATTGAGCATTCCGGACTCAGACGCGCGAAATGCGCACCTCGGGGTTCGGATTGCTCAATTTTCCCGAGCAGGAGGGGCAAGGGGGGACGGGGGAGGGAGAGGCGGCGGAAGACGGCAGGGCACCACCCTCACAAAGCTCAGTCCTCGAGGACTACAGCCTGGGCCACGATCACGCGGTCGCCGTTATATGTAATGGAGGGGGAGCCGTGCAACCTGTATCCGCTCTCGAGGGCTTCACTGACGCGCGCGCAGAAGGTGCGGTCGTCGGGGCCGGTGAGTACGCGGTAGCGCAGGGGTGTTTCGTCGCTCATGGGTGCTCCTAATAACGAGTGTCAGTTGAAGACGACAGTCCGCGTTCCGTCGAGCAGGACACGGTGTTCGGCATGCCACTTCACGGCTTGCGCCAAGGTTCGGCTTTCAACGTCCGCGCCCATGGCCACCAGCTGCGGTGCGGTCCGGGCATGGCTGACCCGGATGACTTCCTGCTCAATGATCGGTCCCTCGTCCAACGCGGGGGTCACATAGTGCGCCGTCGCGCCGATCAGCTTCACGCCGCGGGCATGTGCCTGGTGGTAAGGGCGCGCACCCTTGAAGGACGGCAGGAACGAGTGGTGGATATTGATCGCCCTCCCCACGAGCTGTGAACACAGGTTGTCGCTGAGCACCTGCATGTACCGGGCAAGGACAACGAGCTCGATGCGGTGCTCCTCCACCAGTTCAAGCAGCCGTTCCTCGGCTGCCTCTTTTCCGTCCGCGGACACGGGCACGTGGTGAAAGGGGATCCCATAAAACGCGGCGAGGTCTGCCAGATCCGTGTGGTTCGAGACGATGACCGGCACCTCGATCGGAAGCATACCCGCGCGCTGCTGGAATAGCAGGTCGTTGAGGCAGTGCGCCGATTTGGAGGCCATGATCAGCGTGCGCGCCGGGGATCCCTCGCTATACAGTCCCCAGGTCATTCCGAACGTTGCTGCCACCGGCGCGAGGTGTGCTTCGACGGCACTGCCGTCCGACAGGGTGGAAATGGCCACCCGCATGAAGAACGTGCCCGATTCCGGGCTGCCATACTGCTGCGATTCGATGATGTTGCACCCGGCAGCCACCAGCGCACCTGAGACGGCATGGACAATCCCGGGGCGGTCATTACAGGAGAGAGTCAGAATGAACGACGACGGGGCGTTGCCGGGAACGCCGGCCTGTACAGCTTCAGTCACGCTCCAAGGTTACCGGGCAGGAAGAGGGCGAAGTCCCGCACCGCTGTCACTGTCCGAAACAGTGCTGCAACCTCCGGCAGGTAACCGTCTAGAATGGCATGGTCGCGACTGGCGTTAGGTGGGCAACCACCAGGAAGCGGCATGCGCTGTCCGCTGTACACACGTACGACGACGGCGCGCAGCGCCGACCACGGATCGCACGCCTGGGCCGTGGGTCAAGTCCCCCTCTGTTGCCCTCGCCCCTGAACTTCGGGTGCGCAGGGGTCAACAGGTAGCCTGACCTGTAGAAACGCCCCCTCATTATCAGGAGC
Source organism: Arthrobacter sp. D2-10 (assembly GCF_054161285.1). NCBI lineage: Bacteria > Bacillati > Actinomycetota > Actinomycetes > Micrococcales > Micrococcaceae > Arthrobacter > Arthrobacter sp. D2-10. Next base: position 956,086 of record NZ_CP096431.1, read on the forward strand.
ATCCCCGTGACTTCATCCTCTCCTTCTGTGACCCAGTCCGTCACCAACGCGCCGCTTTCCGAGGTGGACCCGGAAATCGCTGCAGTCCTCAACGACGAGCTTGCCCGCCAGCGCGACACCCTCGAAATGATCGCCTCTGAGAACTTCGCTCCGCGCTCGGTGCTCGAAGCCCAGGGGTCAGTCCTCACCAACAAGTACGCGGAGGGCTACCCGGGCCGGCGCTATTACGGCGGTTGCGAGCACGTGGACGTCGCGGAGAACCTCGCTATCGAGCGGGTCAAGGCTCTCTTCGGCGCAGAGTACGCCAACGTTCAGCCGCACTCCGGTGCCCAGGCAAACGCTGCAGCCCTGGCCGCGATGATCAAGCCGGGGGACAAGATCATGGGTCTTTCCCTGGCTCACGGTGGTCACCTCACACACGGCATGAAGCTGAACTTCTCCGGCAAGCTGTACGAGGTGGCGGCATACGGTGTCGAAAGCGATACCCACCGCCTCGACATGGAGCGTGTCCGGGAGCAGGCAATCGCCGAGAAGCCCCAGGTCATCATCGCCGGCTGGTCTGCCTACCCCCGTCACCTCGACTTCGCGGCATTCCGTTCCATCGCTGACGAGGTCGGTGCGTTGCTCTGGACTGACATGGCGCACTTCGCGGGTCTCGTGGCTGCCGGCCTGCACCCGAGCCCGGTCCCACACTCCGACGTCGTCACTTCCACCGTGCACAAGACCCTGTCCGGTCCGCGCTCGGGCGTGATCCTGGCCAAGCAGGACTGGGCGAAGAAGTTGAACTCCAGCGTCTTCCCGGGCCAGCAGGGCGGCCCGCTCATGCACATCATTGCGGCCAAGGCAACGGCATTCAAGATCGCCGGATCGGAAGAGTTCAAGGAACGCCAGGAGCGCGTCCTCGAAGGCGCCCGCATCATTGCCGAGCGACTGATGGGGTCGGACGTCACTGAACACGGAGTCTCGGTCCTCACCGGTGGCACGGATGTTCACCTGGTGCTGGTCGACCTCCGCAACTCCGAACTGGACGGTCAGCAGGCCGAGGATCTGCTGCACTCGGTCGGCATCACGGTCAACCGCAATGCTGTCCCGAATGACCCCCGCCCGCCGATGGTCACCTCCGGTCTCCGCATCGGTACTCCGGCTTTGGCCACCCGCGGCTTCGGCGCCACAGAATTCACTGAGGTCGGCGAGATCATCGCTGCTGTACTCAAGCCCGGAGCTGACATCGAAGCGCTGCGTGCCCGCGTATCCCGCCTGGCTGCGGACTTCCCGCTGTACCCCGGGCACGAGGAATGGTAGAAGACCTCCCTCCCCGCGCACTGGAATCGGAAGCAGCACGCTCCGACCAATATGAGATTCCCGCAGACGAATGCTGCTTCACAGGGTGTTGCGAACGTGGGAAAGCTTTTTTGCTCGAGGAGCTAGACGGACAACAGCTCAACAGAGGAGCCGCGTAAATGAGCGCACAGATTCTTGACGGCAAGGCCACTGCGGCCACCATTCGGGGTGAATTGGCAGAGCGGGTCAAAGCCCTGAAGAACCAGGGCGTGACGCCCGGGCTGGGCACGGTATTGGTAGGCGACGACCCGGGAAGCCACTCCTACGTCGCCGGTAAGCACCGCGACTGCGAGCAGGTGGGTATCAATTCGATCCGCCGTGACCTTCCCGGTGACATCACCCAGGAAGACCTTGAGAAGGTCATCGATGAACTGAACGACGACGACGCCACCACCGGCTACATCGTGCAGTTGCCTCTCCCTGCGCACATCGACGCCCACGCCATCCTTGAGCGGATGGCTCCGGAAAAGGACGCGGACGGTTTGCACCCGACCAATCTCGGGAAGCTCGTCCTGAACGTCAATGCGCGCCTGGACTCGCCGCTGCCCTGCACTCCGCACGGCATCGTCGAACTGCTGCTGCGGCATGACATTCACCTCAAGGGAAAGAATGTGCTTGTCGTTGGACGCGGCGTCACGGTGGGGCGGCCGCTGGGTCTCCTGCTCACTCGGCGCGCCATCAATGCCACGGTCACGCTGGCGCACACCGGAACCGTGGACCTTCCGCGGCACCTCAGCGAGGCCGACGTCGTTGTTGCGGCAGCCGGTATGCCGGGCATGATCACTGCTGAGCACCTGAAGCCCGGGGCTATCGTCCTCGACGTCGGTGTCACCCGCGTGGTCGATCCGGACTCCGGCAAAGCTACCCTGCGCGGGGACGTTGCTCCGGACGCCTCGGGCGTTGCCGGTTGGCTCTCGCCGAACCCGGGAGGGGTGGGGCCTATGACCCGCGCCATGCTGCTTGCCAACGTGGTCGAAGCCGCCGAACGGCAGGCGGGCATCGGCAAGTAACCGGTCCCTCTTGTGTTGTCGGCCGCTTCCCTGGTGGGGAGCGGCCGACGGCGTTAACAGGAAGACCGAACCGATGTGGACATTCGCTGTCCTCGACCCCCATCGATTGGCTTTTGCCAATGACTTAAGTCCTCTAGGCTGATCTGGTGCCCAACCAAACCAATACGAACTACGTCATCTCTGCCGATCAACTGACCAAGCACTACGGTGACTTCGCCGCCGTCAACGGCATCTCCTTCGACGTACCGGCGGGTGAGTCCTTCGGGCTCCTGGGCCCGAATGGTGCCGGCAAGTCGACAACCATGAAGATGATCGGCGGAGTCTCCCAGCGCACGTCCGGAAAGCTCACGATCATGGGTCTGGATCCGGAGCAGCACGGTCCGGAGGTCCGGGCACACCTTGGCGTCGTTCCTCAGCAGGACAACCTGGATGAGGAATTGCGCGTCCGCGACAACCTTCTGGTTTATGGCCGTTACTTCGGGCTGCCGATGAGCTACCTCAAGCCGAAAGCCGATGAACTGCTGGAATTTGCCCAGCTCACTGACAAGGCGAAGGCCAAGGTGGACTCGCTGTCCGGAGGCATGAAACGCCGCCTGACAATCGCCCGGTCACTCATCAATGAACCGAAGATCCTCCTCCTCGACGAGCCCACGACCGGTCTCGACCCCCAGGCACGGCACATCCTGTGGGACCGTCTGTTCCGTCTCAAGGAGTCGGGCGTTACCCTGATCCTCACGACCCACTACATGGATGAGGCGGAGCAACTCTGTGACCGCCTCGTCGTCGTCGACAAGGGACAGATCATGGCCGAGGGCTCGCCCTCCACGCTCATCCGCGAGCACTCTACGCGGGAGGTCCTTGAACTGCGCTTCGGCTCGGAGCGCAATGCAACCGTCGCTGCCGACCTTGCGGGAATCGGCGAACGGCTCGAGCCCCTACCGGACCGCGTCCTGATCTATACCCACGACGGCGAGTCCGCACTCGAGCAGGTCACTGCCCGCGGTCTCCACCCGATCACATCACTGGTGCGCCGGTCCTCCCTCGAGGACGTGTTCCTGCGCCTGACCGGCAGGAGTCTCATTGACTAGCCAGCACACCGGCATGCCGGAGCCGTCCGCTCCAGGCGGCCGCACCGCGCAACCAACGACGACGGTGCGCACCCTCTCTGCGCACTCACCGATGGTCTCGGCGGAGCGAGCCCGCAAGTTCGGCTCCTGGTACTACGCTGAGCACGCCCTCAAGGTGATGAACGGCTACCGTTGGACCCTCCTCGCGTACAGCGTCGGCAACCCCGTGATGTATCTCTTCGCGATGGGCGTGGGTCTTGCCACACTGGTGGACAACAACAGCGCGGAGAGCGCGTTCGGCGGGGTCAGTTACCTCGCCTTCATCGCCCCAGCCCTGTTGTCGTCAGCCACGATCATGACGGCGGCAACGGAATTCACCTACCCCGTCATGGACGGCTTCAAATGGCGGCGCGTGTACTACGGACCGCATGCCTCTCCGTTGGCCGTGCACCAGATTGTCAACGGCTACATCGTCGCAATCTCCCTCCGGCTGTTTCTGATGTCAGCCATCTACTTTGGAATCGTCGCTGCATTCGGTGCGTCCCCGTCAGCCTGGGGCTCCGTGGCCATCGTCGTCGCGGTCGTGTGCGGGCTGTCCTTCGGTCTGCCGCTCATGGCCTACTCCGCGAGCATCACCGACGACAAGGGGCAGTTCGCCCTCGTTATGCGCTTCATCGTGACCCCGCTGTTCCTGTTCTCGGGAACGTTCTTCCCGCTGGATACTCTTCCCGTCTTCCTGCAATGGATAGGTTGGATCTCCCCGCTATGGCACGGCACGGAGCTCGGGCGGGTTCTTACCTACGGCTACTCCGAACCATTGTGGCTTTCCGTGATCCATGTTGCCTATCTCGTGGGACTCGCGCTTCTCGGGTGGGTCCTGGCCCGTCGTGTCTATGAACGGAGGTTGGGCCAGTGAGCAACGTGCTGACCGAAGAGGACTACCGCGTCCAGGTCAAGGACCGTCCGTTCAGTGCGCTCTATGCCCGCAACGCCAGGGCGGTGATCGCTCGGGGCCTCCGCGCCACGAAGAGCAGCAATTGGCTGATCATGGTTTCCGGCTTCTTCGAGCCGGTGCTGTATCTCATCTCCATGGGCGTGGGCCTCGGAGCCCTGGTGGGAACCGTCGTCGGGCCCGGTGGGGAGGAGATTAGCTACGCCGCCTATATTGCGCCGGCCCTGCTGGCGGTCTCTGCCATGAACGGTGCGGTCTACGACTCCACCTGGAATGTGTTCTTCAAGATGAACTTCGCGAAGCTGTACCAGGGCATGCTCTACACCTCGCTCGGGCCGCTGGATGTCGCGATCGGCGAGATCTTTCTCGCACTGCTTCGCGGTGCGCTTTACGCCACCGGATTCACGGCAGTAATGGGGCTGATGGGTTTGATCACAACTCCCTGGGCGCTCCTCATGGTTCCAGCGTCGGTGTTGATCGCGTTTGGATTCGCGTCCTTTGGCATGGGCATCACCAGCTACATGAAGACGTTCCAGCAGATGGACTGGATCAACTTCGTCATGCTGCCGATGTTCCTGTTCTCGGCCACGTTCTATCCGCTCAGTGTGTACCCGCAGGGCATCCAGTGGTTCATTCAGGCGCTTCCACTCTGGCACGGGGTGGAGCTGCTTCGGCAGCTCAGCGTCGGTATCTTCACTCCGGCAACGGCGATTCACGTGACCTACTATCTCGTAATGATCCTCGTCGGCATGGTGCTCACCACCACGCGACTCCGAAAACTGTTCTTGAAATAGGACAGTCGCTGTCCTGCTCTTCCTTTCCAGCCCTGCTTGAGCAGCAGATACTGGAACGATGATTGGGAAATGGCACGCAACCGTCTTCGACTGTTCAAACTCGGACCAGCTGGCGTCCTTCTACGAGGACCTGCTGGGGATGATCCGCGTCCAGCATGACGAGAACGGGTGGATCACCATCGGGGACGCCCCTGACCGCCCGGCGCTCGCCTTCCAGCCGGTTGAGGGCTACACGCCGCCCACCTGGCCGAGTCAGGACATCCCGCAGCAGGTGCACCTGGACATCCGGGTGGCTGACCTGGATGTCGCCGAGCAGAAGGTGTTGGCGCTGGGCGCTACCAGCATGGACTCGGGAACCGGGACCTTCCGCGTCTACCTCGATCCCGCAGGACACCCGTTTTGTCTCGTGTCGTGGTGAAGGTTCAAACACCCAGGAGAGGCGTCAGGCAGCTATGACGCATCACGCAGTGGTGCACTTCCTGAGGCTTTGACGAGGGACCACAGATCGTCCATTGATATGTCGAGCTCGTCGGCCAAGGCGGCGACGATAGCGAAGGATGGGGTGGCGATGCGTCCCGTCTCGATTTTGCGCAGGGTCTCCGGCGAGATGCCGGCCGCTGCTGCCACGTGACCCAGGGTTCTGTCAGCCCGCGCCTCGCGAATCAGCTGCCCTAATGCCTGACCACGCCGGATGTCCTCGGGGTCGAGGGGAACTCTAACCATGTCTGTATAGTAATACCGGTATTGTTATACCGGAGGTTATGATGATCGAAATTCTCACCCCGCGCGAGCTCGAAGCTGCCCGTCCCGCAGGACAGCTGGTGGCGCGGGTCCTGCAGGAGCTCAAGCGACGCACCCAGCCGGGTACCAACCTGTTGGAGCTTGATTCCTGGGCGCGGGCAATGATCGATGAGGCCCAGGCGCGTTCCTGCTACGTCGACTACGCACCCTCCTTCGGGCGTGGCCCCTTCGGCAAGGTCATCTGCACCTCGGTGAACGATGCGGTGCTGCATGGCCTGCCGCACGACTATGCGTTGGGGCAGGGGGACCTCCTTACCCTCGACTTCGCCGTGGAGTTGGGCGGCTGGGTGGCCGACGCGGCGGTCAGCTTCGTGGTGGGACGGCCGGTCAACGAGCAGGACCAGCACCTGATTGACACAACGACGGCGGCGCTGTCTGCCGGAATCGCAGCAGCCCAGCCGGGCAACAAGATCGGTGACATCTCCTACGCGATCGGAACTGTCCTGACCGGTGCCGGCTATGAGGTCAACACCGAGTTCGGCGGTCACGGGGTGGGTAGCACCATGCACCAGGACCCGCATATCTCGAACATCGGGCGCCCGGGCAGGGGTTTCACGTTGAGGCCGGGCATGCTTCTGGCCATCGAGCCATGGGTGATGGCCGGCACCAAAAACCTCAGAATTGACGCGGATGGCTGGACGCTTCGTAGTGCCAACGGCGGACGCACCGCACATTCAGAGCACACCGTAGCTATCACCGAGGACGGGCCGCAGATCCTGACCGCGACCCATCAGGTCTAGAACCTGATCGCAGGACGACCCCTGCTATGGACTCTCAGAGAACGAGCTGCGCGAAGATCACGTAGTTGTCGTCGAACAACCCGGTGGCCGGGTCATAACCGTCGCAGGTGATCAGGCGGAGTTCCGCGCCAGCTGTGTTGCCGTATACCGTTTCGGTCGGGAAATCGTCCTTCGGGTACTGCTCGCCCCGCACCATTTCAAAGGTGGCGGTCGAACCGTCAGCCCGCACAACCTCGATCAGGTCACCGGCTTTCAGGCTCCTCAGGTCCTCGAAGACTCCCGGTCCGCCGTCGGTGGCGTTGACATGGCCCAGCAGGACGGAGGGCCCACGCTCACCAGGCGTGGGGGATTGGTTGTACCAGCTTGCAGGCGCACCCGGACCATCGGGCGGCACCTCGAGGCTGCCGTTCTCCCGCAGCCCCAGCGACAGCAGGTCTGAGCCGGCACCGATCACGGGAATCGAGAAGGACACCGGTTCGGAAGCCTCAAGCACCGCGGGCAGCTCCGGAGTGGTCTCGGCGGTGGGAGTTGTCGAGGCAGCGGGGGTGGGGGAAGCAGAGGCTGGAGCCGACGCAGAAGCCGTGGGCGCCGTCGTCGTCGTGGTGGGAGCTTGGGCACTCGGGCCGGTGTCGGTGCTGCCGCAACCGGTCAGTACCAGAAGGGCGGCCGCCGCAGAAACTGCGAAGTTTCTGCGGCGGCCGGAGTTGAAGCTGATCATGAGATCAGATCAGTCCCTACTTGGTGGTTGAGCGACGGACGGCGTAGGTGCCGCCTGCAGCTGCTGCCAGGACCAGGCCGCCACCGAGGGCGATCATGCCCAGGTTGGAGCCGGTCTGCTGCTCAACACCGGTGTCGGCACCGCCTTGGGGCATGGCGCCCATCTGAGAAGCGACAAGGGTCCCACAGAGGGCCGGGGAAGTAGCACCGAGGGGCAGTGACTCCTCGAGGTCGCTCGGAGCGTTGAATGCTTCTTCACTGCTGGAAGTAGCCGGGTCCAGGCCATGGACGACCATGACGGCCGTTCCTGCCTTGAGCGCGTCCTGAGTTTCCTGGTTCATCTCGAACGTGCGCTGGATGGTGTAGTTACCGCCCTGGCCGCCGAGAGTAAGGTCAAGACCGGCGTCTGCGCTGGTGTCACCGCTTGTACCGATCGTGCTCAGGATTCCACCATAGAAGGGTGCACCTTCGGTGGTGGAGAGGATGCCGTCGCCGTTCTCGTCAGCATCCGGCGTGGGGCAAGTGCCCTGCGCTCCGCCGTGGATGTGCTGGACGTGCGGGTAGGCACCATCCATGAACTTCTCGGCAAGACCGGAGACCCGGAGGTCCACGGTGGCTTCATTGCCCTGCAGGGTGACAGTCATGGTGGCTGAGCCAGTGGTTCCACTCAGCTGACCGAGGGTCGAGGTGTATGTTCCGTCGGCACCGTCAGCCATGGCGGGAGCGCCGCCCATTGCGAGCAGGCCAACAGCCAGGGTAGGGACTGCGAAAAGAGCTTTCTTGTTCATGATTCCTCCATGGAGCGAGTGGGGCGCATACCGGAAGAGGTACGCATGACCTTAGTTCGGCGTGGTCTGAGTCACGGATGGGTGTGAGCTGAATAATTTTTTATTCCGCCCAACCCAGCACTCTCAGGGCGCCTTTTCGCCGCTGGTGGAAGAAGCCGGGACGGCCGTGCGGATTTGCGACAATAGAGGCATGCAACCACTGGGAACTTCTGGAAAGACCGCGGGTAGAGGCCTGAGCCTGCGGATGGGCGGCGTCGGAATGGCCATCATGCTGGTGGTGTTCCTGGTCGCGGTGGTATTCGCGGCCAATGAGAACGACGTCGTCGGCTGGCTCGTGGTGATCATCTCCCTGGGCTGGCTGCTCATCTTCAGCTTCGTGGTGTTCACCGTGCGTTCGGCGGCCCGAAAGGCCAGCGCCCGGATCGATGAGTTCAACAGGACCGCCGGCGGCGGCATGGCCGGCAGGGGGCCTGCCGGCGCAAGCTCCGCCATGCGTGACGAAAAGCTCGATCACAGCTTCAAAATCGTCCAGGTGCAGGCGCGGGTCATCCGCGACCACCTCGGCAAGGACCAGGGCATGGTGGACCGCGCTCTCGAAACGATCGAGATCACCTCTCACAACGCACGCAGCATGATGAAAAACAACGACGACGGCCCCGTCGAGGGCACCGTCGTCGACTAACGGCTCCGGTAAGGTTGATCGGGTGAGTTTGGCACCAACCCTGAGAAGCAGCAAGCACCCCAACGCACTCCGTATTGCCACCGTGAACGTGAACGGAATCCGCGCCGCTTACCGGAGGGGAATGGAAGAGTGGCTTGCGGACAGGGAGGTCGACATCCTCTGTCTGCAGGAAGTGCGCGCCCCTGACAAGGTCGTGCGGGAACTGCTCGGGGATTCCTGGCACATCCTGCACGCCGAAGCCGCAGCGAAGGGCCGGGCCGGGGTCGCAGTGGCATCCCGTCTGGAGCCAACCGAAACCCGTGAGCATATCGGTGATGAATACTTCGAGGCGTCCGGTCGCTGGGTGGAGGCCGATTTCGACCTGGACGGAACCAGGCTCAGCGTTGTCAGCGCCTATGTGCACTCCGGCGAGGCCGGATCACCGCAGCAGGAAGACAAGTACCGCTTCCTCGATCTGATGTCGGCCCGTCTCAAGGAACTGCGTGCTACCCGTGACCACGCCCTGGTGGTTGGGGACCTGAACGTCGGCCACACCACCCGGGACATCCGGAACTGGAAGGGCAACCTGAAGAAGGCTGGGTTCCTGCCCGAGGAGCGGGCCTACTTCGATCATTTCTTCAGCGACGCCGTGGGTTGGATCGACGTACACCGCGGCCTGGCGGGCGAGATCGACGGACCGTACACGTGGTGGTCCTGGCGCGGCAAGGCATTCGATAACGACGCCGGCTGGCGGATCGATTACCACCTCGCCACCCCGGAGCTCGCTGCAGCCGCCACTTCCGCCGTTGTTGACCGTGCGCATTCCTGGGAAGCACGCTTCTCGGATCACGCTCCGCTCGTCGTCGACTACCAGCTCTTACAACCCCAGGACTGATATGACCATCTCCTCCACTCCAGCGCGGCAGCGAGTACTGTCCGGCATGCAACCCTCGGGCAGTTCCCTGCACCTTGGGAACTATCTGGGCGCCCTCCTGCAGTGGGTCCAGATGCAGGACTCCTATGACGCCATTTACTTCATCCCGGACCTGCACGCCATCACGGTTCCCCAGGATCCCGCCGAACTGGGAGAGCGGACGCGCCTGACTGCCGCCCAGTACATTGCCGGAGGGGTGGACGTGGACAAGTGCACGCTCTTCGTACAGTCCCATGTTCCGGAGCACGCGCAGCTCGCCTGGGTGCTCAACTGCATCACCGGGTTCGGTGAGGCATCGCGCATGACCCAATTCAAGGACAAGTCGCTTAAGCAGGGTGCAGACTCCACATCGGTGGGCCTGTACACCTACCCCATCCTGCAGGCTGCGGACATCCTGCTCTATCAGCCCGAAGGCGTCCCCGTAGGAGAGGACCAGCGCCAGCACATCGAGCTGAGCAGGGATTTGGCGCAGCGGTTCAACACCCGGTTCGGTGAGACCTTCGTCGTCCCGAAACCCTTCATCCAGAAGGAATCCGCGAAGATCTACGATCTGCAGAATCCCACGGCCAAGATGTCGAAGTCAGCGAGCTCTGCGACCGGACTGATCAACATCATGGACGAGCCGAAGGTCACTGCCAAGCGCATCAAGTCCGCGGTCACGGATGACGGCTCCGAGGTGCGCTTCGACCGCGAGGAGAAGCCGGGAGTATCCAACCTGCTCTCCATCTACTCGCTGATGACAGGCAAGAACATGGACGACGTCGTCGGGCACTTTGAGGGCCGCATGTACGGCCATTTGAAGGTCGAACTGGCTGAAGTCGTCGTGGACCGCCTTGAGCCGATTCGTGCACGCACGTTGGAGTTGCTCGCGGACCCGGCAGAGCTTGACCGCCTGCTTGCGGTCGGCGCGGAGAAGGCGCGGGAGATCGCGTCCGTTACGCTGGCAGATGTGTATTCGAAAGTAGGCTTCCTTCCAGCGCGCGGACGCGGACCGGCGGGTGCCCTCTAGAATCATGAGCCATCCCCTCAGCGAAACCGAGCAGCGTCAACCGACCTATGTAGTAGGCCGGCGTGCTGTCGAGGGCAAGCTTGTAGGTGTGGTGATCCCCATCCCTGAGCCGATCGCCGGTGAGCTGGAGCGCTGGCGGGCATCCTTCGGGGACCCGATGGCCGCCCTTGTCCCGCCCCACATCACGCTGATCACCACCACTCCTGCCAGCGACTGGCCTTCGACCCTGCGCCATGTGCGGGAGGTTGCGTCCGCACAGCGTCCGTTCACGGTGACCCTGAAGAGCACGGGCACGTTCCGCCCGCTCACACCGGTGGTCTTTGTCAACGTCACCGAGGGGTTTGACGCCTGCGTCAGCCTGCACCGGCGGCTGCAGGCGGGCCCCCTCGCCCGTGAGCTGGAATTCCCCTTCCATCCACACGTCACAGTGGCCCACGATGTCAGTGAGGCGAACATGGACTCTGCGGAGATCCAGCTTGACGACTTCGAGGCGTCCTTCACCGTACGTACCATGGGACTGTACGAGCACGACGTCACAGGTGTGTGGAAACTACGGGAAGAGCTCACTTTTGGCCAGAACGCTACCGCCGGCGAAGAAGCAGGGAACTGACGTCCCGTTACCCACGGACCGGGCGCAGCTCACACTGAAAGTACTGCAGGCCCGCCGTGATCTGGGCCGCACGCGGCGGGAAAAAGGCGGGGGAGTGCCCGTCCTCCTGGCCACCTTCCAGTACCTGCTGGCCAGGCTGAACGCCTTCCGCCCCATGCGCGCTTTCCAGCTCTACATCAGCCGCCACGGCCCCCTGATGGCGGCAGGCATCGCGTACAACATGTTCTTCGCCATCGCCGCACTGCTGGTCGTGGGCTTCTCCATCGCCGGGTTGGTGATTTCCGGAGACCCGGAGCTGCAGCGGCTGATCGTACGCGCGGTCGACTCCACCACACCGGGCCTGATCGATACCGACGGCGAGGGCGGACGTTCAGGCTTCGCCACCCCCGACCAGCTGTTCGGTCTTGAGGCCGGGCTCAATCTGGCCCTGCTGATCTCGACCGTTACCCTGCTCTTCACCGCACTTGGCTGGATCGCAGGGATCAGGGAGGGGATGCGCGGCATCTTCGACGTGCCGGCCGTTCAGGCCAATCCGGTGCTCATGAAGCTCAAGGACCTCGGAATTCTGCTTGTCCTCGGGGTAGCGCTGGTGGTGACAACGGCCGTCGGACTAATTGTGAACACCGTGATCGACCTGGTTCTCCAATGGGTGGGCTTCGACAGCGCCGCGCGACCGTTGACGCAAATCGCCGGCATCATTGTCATGCTCCTGCTCGACACGCTCGTCGCGGTGATCCTCTTTCGTTCAGCGTCGGCAATAGAGATGCCCCGCCTCGTGCTGCTTCAGGCCGCGCTGATCGCCGGTGCCGGGAGTACGGTCCTGCGCACGTTCAGCACCCTCCTGCTGGCCGGCGTGGACCGCAACCCGCTTCTCGCACCCTTCGCCGTCATCCTCGGCCTGTTTGTCTGGTTCTTCCTGTTGAGCCAGGTCTACCTGCTGGCGACCGCCTGGGGAGCGATCGGGGCCGCGGACGCCAGAACGGCCGGGTCCACAGCCCGGGGCGGACGCGCACGGTCGTTGCGGCAGCGCAGCCGGGCCGCCCGCACCCCGGAGGTCTCAAGCACCTAAGGTTGCCACTGGGTGGCCGAAGCCGCCACAGCTGCACACAACGCTCCGTGAACGACGACGGCGCGTGGCCACCTCTCGGTAGCCACGCGCCGTCGTCAGTGCGAACTTGTGCTTCTGTTGGTGCTGCGCTGGAGTGCGGGTTCCTGCTAGACCTTCCGGGACAGGATGGCCTGCTTCACCTCGGCAATCGCCTGGGTGACCTGGATGCCACGCGGGCAGGCCTCAGAGCAGTTGAAGGTGGTGCGGCAGCGCCACACGCCTTCCTTGTCGTTGAGGATCTCGAGGCGCATGTCTCCGGCGTCGTCACGCGAGTCGAAGATGAAGCGGTGCGCGTTGACGATAGCGGCGGGACCGAAGTACTGGCCATCGGTCCAGAAGACCGGGCAGGACGACGTGCAGGCCGCGCACAGGATGCACTTGGTGGTGTCGTCGAAGCGCTCACGCTCTTCGGCGGACTGCAGGCGTTCACGCGTCGGCTCATGGCCCCGGTTCACCAGGAACGGCATGATCTCCCGGTAGGACTGGAAGAACGGCTCCATGTCGACAATGAGGTCCTTCTCCACCGGAAGCCCCTTGATCGGCTCCACCAGGATGGGCTTGGAGGTGTCGAGGTCCTTCAGGAGGGTCTTGCAGGCAAGCCGGTTACGCCCGTTGATGCGCATGGCATCGGAGCCGCAGACACCGTGGGCGCAGGAACGGCGGAACGAGACAGTGCCGTCGTGTTCCCACTTGACCTTGTGCAGGGCATCGAGCACACGGTCTGTGCCGTACATGGTGAGCTTCCACTCGTCCCAGTGCGCCTCGTCCGAGACCTCCGGGTTGTAGCGCCGCACCTTCAGCGTGATGTCAAAGGTGGGGATCTCACCGCCGCCCCCGACGCCTGGTGCGAGGTCGACCTTTGAAGCCGGTTCTTTTTCGACAGTTGGTGTGCTCATCAGTACTTACGCTCCATGGGCTGGTAACGGGTGAAGACTACCGGTTTGGTCTCAAGGCGCACACCGCTGGTTTCGACAGCGGAGGGGTCCTTGTAGGCCATGGAATGGGTCATGAAATTCGTGTCATCACGCTCAGGATAGTCCTCGCGGAAGTGACCACCGCGGGATTCCTTGCGGTGCAGGGCGGCCGCAGTCATCACTTTCGCCATATCCAGCAGGAAGCCGAGCTCAACGGCTTCCAGCAGGTCCAGGTTGAACCGCTTGCCCTTGTCCTGCACAGTGACCCGGGTGTAGCGCTCTTCCAGCTTGTCGATGACCTCGAGGGCCTCGAGAAGAGTCTGCTCCGTCCGGAACACCTGAACGTTGGCATCCATGATGTCCTGGAGTTCCTGACGGATCTGTGAAACCCGCTCGCCGCCCTCAGAGCTGCGCATGGTGTCCAGCAGGCGCTCAGTCTCGACCAAGGGATTATCAGGGATTTCCACGAATTCAGCGGTGGCGGCGTACTCGGCGGCAGCGATACCCGCGCGCTTACCGAACACATTGATGTCCAGCAGCGAGTTGGTGCCGAGACGGTTGGAGCCGTGAACGGAAACGCAGGCAACCTCGCCGGCAGCGTAAAGACCTGGGACGACCGTGTCGTTGTCCTGCAGCACCTCAGCCTTGATGTTGGTGGGGATGCCGCCCATGGCATAGTGCGCCGTCGGGAAAACAGGGACCGGCTCGGTGTAGGGCTCCACACCAAGGTAGGTGCGCGCGAACTCCGTGATGTCCGGGAGTTTGGCATCGATGTGAGCCGGCTCCAGGTGGGTCAGGTCGAGGAGGACGTAGTCCTTGTTCGGCCCGGCTCCACGGCCCTCGCGTACCTCGTTCGCCATTGAGCGCGCAACGATGTCGCGGGGAGCGAGATCCTTGATGGTGGGCGCATAGCGCTCCATGAAACGCTCGCCCTCCGAGTTGCGGAGGATCGCGCCTTCGCCGCGGGCAGCCTCCGAGAGGAGGATTCCGAGGCCCGCGAGGCCGGTCGGGTGGAACTGGAAGAATTCCATGTCCTCCAGGGGGATTCCCCGCCGGAACGCGATGCCCATGCCGTCCCCGGTCAGGGTGTGGGCGTTCGACGTGGTCTTGAAAACCTTGCCGACGCCGCCGGACGCGAACACAACGGACTTTGCCTGGAAGACATGCAGTTCGCCGGTGGCGAGGTCATAGGCGACGACGCCGGCGACACGCTTCTGGATCCGGGTTACGCCGTCGACGGTGACTTCCTGGTCCACCGTCAGCATGTCCAGAACGTAGTACTCGTTGAAGAACTCGACGTTGTGCTTGACGCAGTTTTGGTACAGCGTCTGGAGGATCATGTGACCCGTGCGGTCGGCGGCGTAGCAGGCGCGGCGTACCGGCGCTTTGCCGTGATCGCGGGTGTGACCTCCGAAGCGGCGCTGGTCGATGCGGCCCTCGGGCGTGCGGTTGAACGGCAGACCCATCTTCTCGAGGTCCAGCACGGCGTCGATGGCTTCCTTTGCCATGACCTCGGCGGCGTCCTGGTCAACGAGGTAGTCGCCGCCCTTGACGGTGTCGAAGGTGTGCCATTCCCAGTTGTCTTCCTCGACATTGGCCAGGGCGGCGCACATGCCGCCCTGCGCCGCACCCGTGTGGGAACGGGTGGGGTAGAGCTTGGTCAGTACAGCCGTCCTTGCGCGCTGGCCGGATTCAATCGCGGCGCGCATGCCGGCGCCACCGGCGCCCACAATAACGACGTCGTACTTATGGACCTGCATACTGTGCTCTTTCTGTTGAATCTAGCGATGTAGCTAGCCGAATCTGTTGGCTGCGGGCGTAGCCGCCTGGAGTGTTAGGGCGCCGGGCAGTAATCGGCGACGTGCGGTACTCCGTTGACTACCGGGCAGGGATCAAACGTGAAGATCACGAGGGTGCCGAGTACGACGATGACAACGGTCGCCACGTAGAGGATGTTCTTGAGCCAGAACCGGGTGGAGTCCTTTTCGGCGTAGTCATTGATGATGACGCGAACGCCGTTGGTGCCGTGAAGCATGGCAAGCCAGAGCATGACGAGGTCCCAGACCTGCCACAGCGGGTCCGCCCATTTGCCTGCCACGAAGCCGAAATCGACGCCTTCGATGCCGTCTCCGGCGATCATGCTGGTCCAGAGGTGGACGAAGATCAGTACAACCAGGACGATGCCGGACAGGCGCATGAACAGCCATGCGAACATTTCGAAGTTGCCCTTGGAGCCGCCGGTGCGCCGGTACTGCGGTGAGATGCGTCCCGAGCGGGGAGATTCAACGATGGGAGCAGCCATGGCTTAGTGACCTCCGAAAACGACTGAAAGATGGCGGATGGAGAAGGCGATCATGGTGACTGCCCAGAGTCCGATGACGGCCCACAGCATCTGCCGCTGGTACTTGGGGCCCTTCTTCCAGAAGTCCACCAGAACGACGCGGAGGCCGTTGAAGGCGTGGAAGACGATTGCGCCAACCAGCCCCAGCTCTCCGAGGCCCATGAGGGGGTTCTTGTAGGACTCGATGACGACGTCATATGCCTCTGGGGATACCCGTACCAGCGAGGTGTCGAGTACATGCACCAGTAGGAAAAAGAAGATCACGACGCCGGTAATACGATGCGCAACCCAGGACCACTGGCCTTCGCGGCCGCGGTAGAGGGTGCCTGCTGGTGTCTTCGACACTGAAAAACCTCCCTGTGTCGCAGAGGCGTTAGCGCGTCTTCCACGCTGGAAATTCGCCCCGCGAGAGCACTCTTTCCACAAGCCTAATCTAGGCTCCGTTGGTAGGGTGTTCAATTTAGGGCGCCCTACGTTGTGACCTTGTTAACACCGGTGCCTGTGAGAGGTGTAAAAGCCAGGTTTCACCGGTCTTTTTACGGCTCCTGTTAATGTGGGAGCGATGAGTACTCAAGAGCGTAGCCCCCTGGATCGGTTTCACGGCGTCATCCCGGCCGGCGGAACCGGCACACGACTGTGGCCGCTGTCCCGCGCGGCAGCACCGAAGTTCCTGCATGATCTCACCGGATCGGGCAGCACTCTTATCCGCGCCACCTATGAGCGGCTGCATCCGCTGAGCGACAACCGCGTCATGGTGGTCACCGGTAAGGCTCACCGCCGGGCCGTACGTGCGCAGTTGCCCGAGCTCAAGGACTCGGACCTCGTTCTGGAAAGCGAGCCGAAGGACTCGGGGGCGGCAATCGGCTTGGCCGCCGCTATCCTCTACCACCGGGACTCGGACATCATCATGGGATCGTTCGCCGCGGACCAGGTGATCGCGCCCGTCGAAGACTTTCAGGCGGCGGTCCGTGAGGCCGTTCATACGGCCGCCCAGGGGTACATCGTGACGATCGGCATCCTGCCCACGCACCCGTCCACCGGCTTCGGTTATATCCGCGCAGGGGACGCCCTGGACATCGCCTCCGCTCCCAGCGCGCATTCCGTCATCGAATTCGTCGAAAAGCCGTCGGTCGCCGTTGCCCGCGAATACATCGACAGCGGGAAGTACAGCTGGAACGCGGGCATGTTCGTCGCGCCGGTAGCGCTCATGCTCAAGCACCTCGAGGCCAACGAACCGGTCCTGTATGCGGGCCTGATGGAGATCGCTGCTGCGTGGGATACCCGCTCACGCAACGAGGTTGCCCGCAGGGTCTGGCCCACCCTGCCCAAGATCGCGATCGACTACGCAGTCGCCGAGCCGGCAGCAGCCGCCGGTGATGTCGCCATGATCCCCGGCAACTTCAGCTGGGACGACGTCGGTGACTTCGCCGCAATCGGCCGCCTGAACCCGGCGATGGAGAACAGCAATCTCAAGGTGATGGGCGAGGGAGCCCGGGTGTTCTCCGAGAACGCCTCCGGCATCGTGGTCTCCGATACCAAACGGGTCATCGCGCTGATCGGAATTGACGACGTCGTCATTGTGGACACTCCGGACGCACTCTTGGTGACCACGAAGGAGCACGCACAGGAAGTGAAGAAGGCGGTGGAGTCGCTGCGGGCCAGCGGCGATGTGGACGTCCTCTAGGGCTCGGGGAGGTCCTGCGAGTCACTCAATGACGTACGGTTCGAGCGCTCACCTGCAGGTTGGTTAGGCTTGTGTGGTGCAGAAAACTCCCACCGAAGCTCCCGTCGTCCCGCATATTGGCGTGTGGGTGGCTCCGATGCTGGACGAGCTGACGAAGTTTCGGCGCGACATCCACGCGCACCCCGAACTTTCCCACAAGGAGTACCGCACCACCGACCGGTTGGTTGAGCGGCTGGAATCAGCCGGACTGAAGCCCAAACGGCTCGAGGATACGGGCCTGTACGTGGATATCGGCGCCGGTGACATCAGGATCGGCCTGAGGGCGGACATCGATGCCCTCCCGATCCTCGAAGAGACGGACCTGCCCTACGCTTCAACTGCCACGGGCATTGCGCACGCGTGCGGCCATGACATCCACACCACGGTGATGCTCGGTGTTGCGCTAGTACTGGCCAAGATCGACGCCGAGTCTCCGCTCGACGGCCGGGTGCGCGTGATCTTCCAGCCTGCCGAGGAGACCATGCCCGGCGGAGCCCTGGACGTCATTGCCCAGGGCGTGCTTTCCGATGTTCCGCGCATTCTGGCCTTGCACTGTGACCCTCGCATTGACGTCGGCCTGGTGGGGACGCGGATCGGCGCCATCACGTCCGCCTCGGACACCGTCCGGGTCGAGCTTAACGGCCGTGGGGGCCACACCTCCCGTCCGCACGTCACCGAGGACCTGGTCTTCGCGTTGGCACACATCGCGGCCAACGTTCCGGCAGTCCTGTCCCGCCGCATCGACGTGCGAAGCGCCGTGTCCGTGGTGTGGGGCCAGATGCACGCAGGGTCAGCGCCCAACGCGATTCCCGCGCACGGTTTCATGTCCGGGACCATGCGATGCCTCGATGGGGAGGCCTGGGAAGCAGCCGGCGACCTCATGGATGAGACGGTGCGCCAGCTCGCCGCCCCCTTCGGCGTGGACGTTCGGATCGAACACACCAGGGGAGTGCCTCCCGTGGTCAACACCGAGGCGGAGACAGGACTGATCGAAGCTGCAGCCCGCGCCGAGCTGGGGCCGGACGCCGTGGTCCTGACTCCTCAGTCCATGGGGGGCGAGGACTTTGCGTGGATGACCCAGAAAGTCCCCGGCGCCATGATGCGGCTTGGCACCCGCACCCCCGGCGGCGAAACCTACGATCTGCATCGCGGAGACTACCGGCCGGATGAGCAGGCCATCGGGTGCGGCATCCGGGTCATGGCCGCCGCAGCAATGCGCGCAGTACTGGGCCTCCGGCACTAAGCCCCCGGCGCCCGGGAAGTGTCGCACGCCTCGGCGCCTTCGGGGAATGCATCGCCGGATGCGGTGGTTGGCAACCTGCGTGAGTAGCTCCAACAATTTCCGCGTGCCCCTGTCCGTTCTCGATCTCGCCACGGTCGGCTCCGGCCGGACCAGCGCCGATGCGCTCGCTGACAGCGCGAGGCTGGTGGAGGCTGCGGATGCCCTGGGTTTCACCCGCTTCTGGGTGGCGGAGCACCACAACATGCCTTCGGTTGCATCGACAAGCCCCGCCGTACTGATCGCGCACCTCGCAGCGAAGACCTCTCAGATCCGCCTGGGATCCGGCGGCGTGATGCTTCCGAACCACGCACCTTTCGTGGTTGCTGAGCAGTTCGCACTGCTCGAAGCGCTGCATCCGGGCCGCATAGATCTTGGAATCGGACGTGCGCCGGGCACCGACCAGATGACCGCCATGGCGCTGCGCCGGCAGGCCGACGGTCTGGGCGTCGAAGAGTTCCCGCAGCACGTTCTCGAGGTGCTCGCCCTTCTCGGAGATAACCGGACGCCGGACCGGGCCATGCGGCTCGTCGCTACGCCGGCGCCGTCGTCCTTCCCTGACGTCTGGCTGCTCGGATCAAGCGGCTACTCAGCGCAGCTGGCCGGGATGCTCGGCCTTCGGTACAGCTACGCCCACCATTTCGGTAACGAGGATCCGGCCGCGGTCATGCGCCTTTACCGTGCCAACTTCCAGCCCTCACCGGCGCTCGAGGAACCCTACGCCATGCTGGCCACCTCGGCCCTGACCGCGGAGACGGTGGAGGAGGCTGAATACCTGGCGGGACCGGCGAAGGTGATGGCACTGTCCTTGCGGTCAGGCCGTCCCGCGCCGATCGTCTCCCCCGAGGAAGCGGCCAAGCGTATGTTCAGCGACCAGGAGCAGCTGATGCTTGAGCATCTGCCCGCAATCAAGGCCGTCGGCACGCCCGATCAGGTCACCGCGCGCCTCGAAGAACTCGTGGAGCTCACCGGAGCGCAGGAGCTCATGATCACCGGCACAACGTACGACGTCGGCTCCCGCATTGATTCCCTGGCCCACCTCGCCGGCGCCTGGGGACGGTCTCAGGCGGAGGCGCAGACGGGCGCACCGGCCGGCCGGTAAGTCAACCTACCCGTTGGTAACAAAACTTGAACAATGTGGGAACGGGCGGGTGATTTGGTAGTGTGCCCGGTCACTCCGGCGCTAGAGTAAGCTTCATCATCGAGTCCCGAAACTGAGGCGGGACCGGCGCCACGAACATCAATGAAAACAGAGCTTGCAACCCCTATCAGGGAGCCGCAATTGGACACTCATTGACTTCTTGATCGTGGGCTTACTTCTTATCGGAGGAACATTGAAGAATTCACGGAGCTTGACAGGGCGCCGGACCGGCATGTCCGTTGCAGCACTGGGAGCAGCAGCCCTTCTCCTCGCCGGTTGCGGTGCGCCGCCGGCAGAGACGGAAGGCGGCGGATCCGATCCCGCTGCCGAGGCTACCGACTACGCCGGCTGCATCGTTTCCGACTCGGGCGGCTTCGACGACCAGTCGTTCAACCAGTCCAGCTACGAGGGCATCAAGGCCGCTGAAGAGTCCCTCGGCATCGAGGTCCGCCAGGCCGAGTCTCAGGCCGAGACCGACTTCACGCCGAACGTGAACTCCATGGTCAGCGCCGGCTGCGACATGATCGTTACCGTCGGGTTCCTGCTCTCCGCCACTACGGCAGAAGCCGCGGAGGCCAACCCGGAGACCAACTTCGCGATCGTGGACGACAACCAGATCGACCTTCCCAACGTCAAGCCGATCATCTACGACACGGCGCAGGCAGCCTTCATGGCCGGGTACCTGGCCGCGGGCACTTCGGAGACAGGAAAGGTCGCGACCTACGGCGGCATTCAGATCCCCACCGTGACCATCTTCATGGACGGCTTCGCAGACGGTGTCGCCTACTACAACGAGCAGAAGGACGCCGACGTCCAACTCCTCGGCTGGGACAAGGAAGCACAGACCGGCACCTTCGTCGGCGACTTCACGAACCAGGCTGCAGGCAAGACCAACACGCAGAACTTCATCAACGAGGGCGCGGACATCATCATGCCCGTGGCCGGTCCCGTGGGCCTCGGCACCATCGAGGCCGTTGGGGAAGCCAACGCAGACGGCGGCAGCAACAAAGTGATCTGGGTTGACTCGGACGGCTTCGAGACCGTCGAGACCGGAACCGAGTTCATCCTGACCTCGGTCATGAAGCTCATGGGCGATGCCGTTGAGCAGGTCATCTCTGAGGACGTCGAAGGCAACTTCAGCAACGAGCCGTACGTCGGCACGCTGGAAAACGGCGGTGTTGCACTTGCTCCGTTCCACGACCAGGAAGAGGCAGTCTCGGACGAGATGACTGCCGAACTGGAAGAGATCAAGGCAGGCATCATCTCCGGCGAGATCACCGTCGAATCTGAGGCAAGCCCCAAGTAACACCAGACTGAACACGCCGCCCGCTTCCCAGGATGGTTCCACGGTCCTGCAGGAACGGGCGGCGTGTTCGCGTTACGGTTTGAATTGACTCTGTATTAGCTGGCGGTGGGAACGGGCAGTTGAAGATTGGCCGTTCCCGCACCAGCTCCCATCAAGGACAGGTTGGTTGGGGTTGTGAAGCTCGAACTGCAGGGAATCACCAAGCGCTTTGGCTCGCTGGTTGCCAATGACAATATTGATCTGGTGGTGAACCCCGGAGAGGTGCATTGCCTCCTCGGCGAAAACGGCGCAGGCAAGTCGACGCTCATGAACGTCCTCTACGGACTGTATGAGCCCACGGACGGACAAATCCTCGTCGACGGAAAGCCCGTCACTTTCCGCGGACCCGGCGACGCGATGGCCGTGGGAATCGGCATGGTGCACCAGCACTTCATGCTCATCCCGGTCTTTACGGTTGCCGAGAACGTCGCGCTCGGCGACGAGCACACCAAGGCGGGCGGCATCCTCGACCTCGATAAGACCCGCGCGCGTATCCGCGAGATTTCCGACCGCTATGGATTCGACGTCGACCCCGACGCCCTCGTTGAAGACCTTCCCGTCGGCGTGCAGCAGCGCGTGGAAATCATCAAGGCACTGGTCCGCAAGGCGGAAGTGCTGATCCTGGACGAGCCGACCGCGGTGCTCACCCCCCAGGAAACCGATGAACTCATCCAGATCATCGAGGAGCTCAAAGCCGGCGGTACAGCGATCGTCTTCATCTCGCACAAACTGCGGGAAGTGAAGGCAGTGTCCGACGTCATTACCGTGATTCGGCGGGGCGCCGTCGTCGGAACTGTTGAGCCCAGTGCCAGCACCAGTGACCTCGCTTCCATGATGGTCGGGCGTCAGGTGAGCCTTAGCCTCAACAAGGCGCCGGCAACCCCGGGCGACACCACTTTCGTCGTTCGGAACCTCACCGTCCCGGGATCGGGCGGGCAGAACCTGCTGGACAACGTCAGCTTCGAGATCGCGAAAGGCGAGATCCTCGCAGTCGCCGGCGTGCAGGGCAACGGGCAGACCGAACTCACCGAGGCGATCCTTGGGCTGCACCCGCACGCATCCGGGTCCGTGCAATTGAAGGGCAAGGAACTGCTGGGGATGAAGGTCAAGGACATCATCCGCGAAGGCGTTGGATTCGTCCCGGAAGACCGCAAGATCGACGGCCTCGTGGGGAGCTTCTCCATCGCGGAGAACATGATCCTCAACTGGTACAACGAGCCCCCCTTCGCGAAGGGGTTCGCCATGAAGCCGTCCGTGGTTCTCAGGAACGCGCAGGAAAAAGTCACCGAGTTCGATGTGCGGACGCAGAGTGCCGAGGCACCGGTCAGCACGCTGTCCGGCGGTAACCAGCAGAAGGTGGTCCTGGCCCGGGAACTCTCGCGGCCACTGAACCTCTTCATTGCATCCCAGCCCACACGCGGCGTGGACGTCGGGTCAATCGAGTTCCTCCATAAGCGGATCGTTGCAGAGCGCGATGCCGGGACGCCCGTCATGATCGTGTCCACCGAACTCGATGAAATCAGTGAACTTGCGGATCGCATTGCGGTGCTGCATGGAGGAGAACTCATGGGCGTGGTGCCAGGCGATACGCCGCGCGACGTGCTCGGTCTCATGATGGCCGGTATGACGGCAGAGGAAGCACTGCGGCAGGACGCCTCCGCGGTGGAAGAGCGAAACCGGGCAGCCGGCGGGCACCGGGCTGCAGGAGCGCACCGGGTTACCGGAGAGGAAGACCGATGAGCGTCAATAGACCCAACGCCGGCTCCGCGTCGGAAGAGACCGCCGCGCCGCCGCCCATTCCCGGAACAGGCGATACGACGCCGGCACCGGATCAGGAGGACCGCGGCAGGGGCATCCTCAAGAGCATCGCCACTGGTTCCTCGCTGGTGGCAATTCTCGCCGTCGTCCTGTCGATCATTCTTGGCGGCCTCCTGATCGCACTCACTGACGAGGACGTCGCGGCTGCATCGACCTATTTCTTCAGCCGGCCGGGTGACACGCTCTTGGCCGCCTGGGAAGCAGCCAGCGGAGCGTACGCCGCTCTCTTCCAGGGTGCTGTGTTCAATCCGGGCGCTGACTCCCTCGGGCTGATGTTCCGCCCGCTGACCGAAACGTTGACAGTCGCCACACCCCTGATCCTTGCGGGCCTCGGCGTGGCGGTGGCGTTCCGCGCCGGGCTGTTCAACATCGGCGCGCAGGGCCAGATCATCCTCGGAGCCATGTTTGCAGGATGGATCGGCTTCTCCTGGCACCTGCCGTTCGGCCTTCACCTTCTGTTCGTGGTACTCGCCGGGTTTGTGGGCGGTGCGCTGTGGGGTGTCATTCCCGGTCTTCTCAAGGCACGTACCGGTGCCCACGAGGTCATCGTGACCATCATGCTGAATTACATCGCGATCTACCTGGTCGGGTTCCTCCTCACCACGCCGTCGTTCCAGAACCCGGGATCGTCGAACCCGATCAGCCCCCGCCTGGACGACACCGCTGTGTTCCCCCAGATCCTCGGCCCCCAGTTCCGCCTGCACCTAGGCTTCCTCGTGGCGATTGCGGCAACGTACGGCGTCTGGTGGCTGCTCAACCGGTCGACGGTCGGCTTCGAACTTCGCGCTGTCGGCGCCAACCCGTTCGCGGCACGCACCGCGGGAATCAGCGTGACCAAGGGATACGTCGTCGTCATGATGCTGGCGGGCGGCCTCGCCGGTCTCGCCGGCGTGGCGCAGGTGGCGGGTACCGAACGGGTGCTGACCAGCGGCATCGCCGCCAGCTTCGGGTTCGACGCCATCACTGTCGCGCTGCTGGGCCGGTCCCACCCGTGGGGCGTCTTCTTCGCCGGAGTCCTGTTCGGGGCATTCCGTGCCGGCGGCGTCCAGATGCAGACCCTGACGGGCACGCCCATCGACATCGTGCTGGTAGTCCAGTCACTGATTGTTCTCTTCATCGCCGCTCCGCCGCTGGTCAAGGCGATCTTCCGGATCGATCAGAAGAAGACGGCCAAGACGCGCAAGGGCAGCAAGAATCAGCTGGTATCCGGAGGTGCAGCATGAGCATCGCAGCAACCGTTACTGATCCGGGTGTAGCCGGACCCTCTACCCGGAACTGGAAGGCACCGATTGGATTCGGTGTCGGGGCGCTGATCGCCCTGTTCGTCTTCGCGATCGGCGGTCCGGCGGCCACCGCGGTCTTCCGGGTGTCGGATGACTCGGACCGCTTCCGCCTCGCGGATATCGCGCTGCCCGCCAACGTCGTCGGCTGGGTTGTGGCAGTCGCGCTCATCGCGATTGCGGTCTATGCCTTTCTGCAGGTGCGCGGCGGCCGGAGGATCAACCGCTGGGCGGGCATCGCGTACGCGGTCCTCTTCGTGGTCGGCTTCCTCACCTGGGTGGTCGGCATTGCCGACCGGCCCTCCATCTCGCTTGCCGGCCTCGTCGCCGGCTCAGTGACCCTCGCGATTCCGCTGATTTTCGGGTCGCTCTCGGGCGTATTGTGCGAGCGTGTCGGCGTCGTGAACATCGCGATCGAGGGACAGCTTCTCTCCGGAGCCTTCGCCGCCGCCGTCGCTGCCTCCGTGTCGGGTAACGCCTACGTCGGCCTGATCGCGGCGGCGTTCGCCGGCGTGCTGGTATCGCTCGTTCTGGCGATCTTCAGCATCAAGTATCTGGTCAACCAGATCATCGTCGGTGTTGTGCTCAACGTGCTGGTATCCGGACTGACCGGGTTCCTGGCGTCCACGCTGCTCAGCCGCGACTCCGCTACTTTCAACTCGCCGCCGGGTCTTCCGGAGGTCCGCATTCCTCTCCTTGCGGACATCCCGATCATCGGCCCCATCCTTTTTCAGCAGAGCATCGTCGGCTACTTCATGTACGCAGCGGTGATCGTCATCTGGATCGGGCTCTACCGGACCAAGTGGGGGCTGCGCGTGCGAGCGGTCGGTGAGCACCCACAAGCCGCGGACACCATGGGCATCAAGGTGAACGCAACACGGTTCTGGAACGTGCTTCTGGGCGGCGCGGTCGCCGGTTTCGGCGGCGCGTTCTTCACGCTTGTGTCGGTCAGTTCCTTCACCCGGGACATGACTGCAGGGCAGGGCTACATCGCACTTGCCGCTCTCATCTTCGGACGCTGGAATCCGATCGGCGCGTTCTTCGCGGCACTGCTCTTCGGCTTCGCGACCAACCTGCGCTTTGTCCTGTCCATCATCGGCACGGACGTTCCGAGCCAGTTCCTGGCCATGCTGCCGTACATCGTGACGATCCTGGCCGTCGCTGGGCTCGTGGGACGTTCCCGACCGCCCGCAGCCGGCGGCATCCCTTACGTCAAGGAGTAGCCCGTGAGCGCACGTGATGAAAGCCCGACGACGACGGACGCTACCGCCCCGATGACGCCACCTGAAGCGGACCTCCCCTGGGAGGAGTTGGCAGAGGCGGCAACGGCGGCCATGCGCAACGCGTACGTCCCCTACTCCTCCTTCCCGGTGGGAGCCGCTGCCCTGACCGACGATGGGCGGATCGTCTCGGGCTGCAATGTTGAGAACGCATCCTACGGACTCACCCTGTGCGCCGAGTGCTCCCTGGTGAGCCAACTCCAGATGACCGGCGGCGGCAGGCTGGTTGCTTTCAGCTGCGTGGACGGTAACGGCAATGCCTTGATGCCGTGCGGGCGCTGCAGGCAGCTGCTGTACGAATTTCGTGCACCGGGCATGCTGCTGATGACAGTAAGCGGTATCAGAACCATGGACGAGGTGCTGCCGGACGCGTTCGGCCCCCAGCACCTCGCAGACACGGGCACCTCAAGCGCCGGCAACACAGAGTCAGGAATCACCACATGAGCGAGCAGTTCGATGCCGTTGACATCATCCGCATCAAGCGCGACCGGGGCACGCTGAGCCCGGCGCAGATCGACTGGACCATCGACGCGTACACCCGCGGCGCAATCGCGGATGAGCAGATGGCGGCCCTCAACATGGCAATCCTGCTGAACGGGATGGACCGTACGGAGATTTCCCGGTGGACGGCAGCCATGATTGCCAGCGGCGAGCGGATGAATTTCTCTTCGCTCGGAAAACCGACCAGCGACAAGCACTCGACCGGGGGAGTGGGTGACAAGATCACGCTCCCGCTGGCGCCGCTCGTTGCGGTCTTCGGTGTTGCCGTGCCGCAACTCTCCGGTCGCGGCCTTGGCCACACCGGTGGCACCCTGGATAAGCTCGAATCCATTCCCGGCTGGCGGGCCCAGCTCTCGAACGACGAGATGATGGCCCAGCTGGCCGACGTCGGTGCCGTCATCTGCGCGGCGGGCGCCGGACTGGCCCCGGCGGACAAGAAGCTCTACGCCCTGCGGGATGTGACAGGAACCGTTGAAGCCATTCCGCTGATCGCCTCCTCGATCATGAGCAAGAAGATCGCTGAGGGAACCGGCTCCCTCGTCCTCGATGTAAAGGTCGGCAGCGGAGCGTTCATGAAGGACCAGACGCAGGCGCGGGAACTGGCCGAGACCATGGTGGCGCTCGGCACGGATGCTGGAGTCAAAACCGTCGCCCTGTTGACCAACATGTCGACTCCGCTCGGCTTGACGGCGGGTAACGCCATCGAGGTCGAGGAGTCCGTCGAGGTGCTGGCCGGCGGGGGACCCCAGGACGTCGTCGAGCTGACCGTGCGCCTCGCCGAGGAGATGCTCGCTGCGGCAGGTGTGAACGATGCTGACCCGGCCCGGGCTCTCAGGGACGGGCGCGCCATGGACGTCTGGAACCGCATGATCGAGGCCCAGGGTGGAGACCCCCGCGCGGCCCTTCCGGTAGCGAAGGAATCCGAGACGGTCTATGCGCCGGCCGACGGCGTGCTCGTAGAGCTTGACGCACTGGCCGTCGGTGTAGCCGCCTGGCGCCTGGGTGCCGGACGAGCACGCAAGGAGGACGCGGTGCAGGCCGGGGCCGGTGTCCGCCTTCATGCGAAGCCGGGAGCCTCGGTTCGTGCAGGTGAGCCGCTGATGACACTGCTGACTGATACCCCCGAGAAGTTCGACCGCGCGCGTGAAGCATTGGAAGCCGCCGTCGTCATTGCTCCGGAGGGTTCACGTCCGGCGCAGGAGCTCATCATCGACCGCATCGCCTGACCCTGTCAGGGATCGCCCCTAGTCCCGGGGGCGGAGGAGGCGGCAGGGAAGATCAGCCCTTCGGTCGACGCGATGGGAACGGTCCAAACCATAACCTTGGAAAAAGGTTGAATCAGGGGTGCGCCGGGGTCATAACCCATGGACCCCTTTCATCCGCTGCTGGCATGGTTTAAGGAGTTCCAGACCACGTCAGGCGGCGGCCTCCGGAGCCATCCGCACAATCCAAGGAGCGCAGGTAGTGGACGCCATAAGTGCTGTCACGAATGGGCTGAGCGATTTCATCCTCAGCACCGCAGAGCAGCCGTGGGTCTACCTGCTGGTCTTCGTCTGCTGCACGGTTGACGGGTTCTTCCCGCCCTTCCCCAGTGAGTCGGTGGTGGTGGGGCTGGCCTCGCTCGTGATTACCGAGGGTGTGCCGAACGCCTGGCTTCTGATCCTGGTTTCTTCGCTCGGTGCTTTTGTCGGCGACAACGTGGCCTACCTCATGGGGCGGGGAGTCGGGACGCACCGGTTCCGCTGGATGCGCCGCCCGCGCTCGCAGAAGGCGTTTGAATGGGCCGGTTACGAACTCGAGAAGCGCGCGGCGTCACTCATCCTTGTGGGGCGGTTCATTCCCTTCGGACGGGTGGCGGTCAACCTCACCGCCGGTGCAACCGGCTATTCGCGACGCCGGTTCGTTGCACTGACTGCTATCTCGGCTATCGCGTGGGGCACCTATTCGGTCGGGATAGGCGCCCTCGCCGGAGCCTGGTTTGAAGACAACCATCTGCTGGGTGTTACCGTCGCCATCGCCGTCGCGGTGGTCCTGGGGTTCATCGTGGACCGTGTCATCAGCGCAGTCCGGGGATCCACGCCCACCCGGCCGCGCCCGGCGCCCCTGCAGTGTGAAGCATCGACGCTGGAGAGCGTTGCCACGCCTGCGGAAGCGCCTTTGGCCTCGCGTAGTCTTGGCCTGTGACTGAACCTATGACTTCCCTTGCTACCGACATCACCTTCGACATCCGCGAGCTGCCGAAAGTCTCGCTGCACGATCACCTCGACGGCGGCCTGCGCCCGGCGACGATCATCGAACTGGCGCAAGCAGTAGGCCATGAGCTGCCGTCGACCGATCCGGTTGCGCTCGGCCAGTGGTTCCGCGATTCGGCGGATTCCGGTTCGCTGGTGCGCTACCTGGAGACTTTCGACCACACCATAGCGGTCATGCAGACCCATGAAGCCCTGGTGCGGGTAGCGAAGGAGTTCGTTGAGGATCTTGCCGACGACGGCGTGGTCTACGGCGAGGTGCGCTGGGCACCCGAGCAGCACCTGGCCAAGGGCCTGTCGCTGGATGAGGCCGTCGAGGCAGTCCAGGAAGGTCTCGACGCCGGCGTCGAAGCCGTCGCCGCAGGCGGCCGGACCATTCAGGTCGGTCAGCTCATCACCGCCATGAGGCACGCTGACCGCGGCCAGGAGATCGCCGAGCTGGCCGTCCGTCACCGCGACCGCGGTGCCGTGGGCTTCGACATCGCCGGCGCCGAAGACGGCTTCCCGCCCGCACGGTTCGCTGATGCCTTCACCTACCTGGCCCAGCACCAGTTCCCCGCAACGGTGCACGCGGGCGAGGCAGCCGGCGTCGACAGTATTGTCGATGCACTCGTGAACGGCCGCGCCCAGCGGCTGGGCCACGGCGTACGCATTGCTGAGGACATCACCGTCGATTTCGACGACAACGGCACGGATTCTCCGGTCGGAATGGCCACACTCGGTCAGGTCGCCGCCTGGGTACGCGACAGGGGCATCGCCCTGGAAATCTGCCCGTCGTCGAACCTGCAGACAGGAGCCATCGAATCGTTCGGCAAAGACATTGCCAGCCACCCGATCGACCTGCTGTACCAGCTCGGATTCAACGTCACCATCAACACGGACAACCGGCTGATGGGCGGCGTCACCCTCACTGATGAATTCGAACTCCTCGTGGAGACCTTCGACTATGACCTCGATGACCTGCTTGAGTTCACGCTCAACGCAGTAGAGGCCTCCTTCCTGCCGCTCGACAGCCGCACCGCACTCGCTGAGCTCATTGCGCAGGGGTACGACGGCGCCGGCGGAGCATGACGGAAAGAGCACGGCAGGCAGGCGCTTCCCTCGAGCGACTGCTCGACGTGATCGGGCAACTGCGTGAGCACTGCCCCTGGATGGGCGCGCTGACGCATGAGTCCCTCGCGGAGTATCTCGTCGAGGAGTGCTACGAACTCCTCGACGTGCTGGACGGTGCCAGGAACGCCGACGAGCTGCGCTCGGAACTGGGCGACGTCCTCCTGCAGGTGTTGCTTCACGCGCGCCTGCAGGAGGAACGCGGATCCTTCGCCATGGCTGAGGTCATTGAGGGTCTCACGGAGAAGATGATCAGGCGCAACGCTCATATCTTTACTCCGGACGGGGCCCTCAGGGAATCGTTCCCGGCATCGGTTGAGGAGATCGAAGCCGCCTGGCACAGCATCAAGCGTCAGGAGCGACCCGCCGGATCCACGCCGTTCGCCAGCATCCCGCCCGGGCTTCCGGCGCTCGCCTTCGCGGCCAAGACACTCAAGCGGGCACAGCGTGATGGGGCCCTCGACACGGCAGAGGGCGCCGTACCAGCCGATGACGCGAGTCCACTGTCGGAGGACGAGCTCGGGGAGATGCTGTTCGCCGTCGTCGGCCGCGCCGTCGGCTCCGGACTGGATCCGGAACGCGCCCTGCGCCTCGCGGTGCGCAGGTACCAGGAGCGCCACGGGGCTCGAGGAATTCAGGGCACGGATGTCCCGGAATGAAATGACCTCCGTCACGGACGGTCATTGATACCCGCTTTCAATTAGGCTGAGTACGAATCCCCGCGCAGACGCATCAGCTCCGTCAGGGCTGAGCACGTTTTTCGCTGTCCATATGAAGAAAATTCATAGATCCCTTGATGAACAGGAGCATTTCCATGGCAATCATTGATGCCATTCACGCACGTGAAATCCTTGACTCCCGCGGCAATCCCACGGTTGAGGTTGAGGTTCTGCTCGACGACGACACCTTCGGCCGCGCAGCAGTTCCCTCCGGTGCGTCCACCGGTGCCTTCGAGGCGAACGAGCGCCGCGACGGAGACAAGGACCGCTACCTCGGCAAGGGCGTCCTCCAGGCTGTTGAGGCCGTCATCGAGCAGATCCAGCCTGCACTGCTCGGCTTCGACGCCGGAGACCAGCGCGCCATCGACCAGGCCATGATCGACCTGGACGGCACCGAGAACAAGTCGAACCTGGGCGCCAACGCCATGCTCGGTGTATCCCTGGCGATTGCCCGCGCAGCCGCCGAGTCCTCCGCACTGCCCCTGTACCGCTACCTGGGCGGCCCCAACGCGCACGTACTGCCCGTTCCGCTCATGAACATCCTCAACGGCGGATCGCATGCCGATTCCGACGTCGACATCCAGGAATTCATGATTGTTCCCCTGGGTGCCGAGTCCTACTCGGAAGGCCTGCGCTGGGGCGTCGAGGTTTACCACGAGCTCAAGAAGGTGCTGAACGAGAAGGGCCTGGCCACCGGCCTGGGCGACGAGGGCGGCTTCGCTCCGAACCTGCCCTCCAACCGCGACGCGCTCGACCTCATCACCACGGCCATCGAGCGTGCCGGCTACACTCCGGGCACCGACATCGCCTTCGCGCTGGACGTTGCCGCCTCGGAGTTCTACAAGGACGGTGCCTACCACTTCGAGGGCAAGACGCTCGATTCCGCTTCCATGCGCGCCTACTACGAAGAGCTGGTACGCGACTACCCGCTGGTCTCCATCGAGGATCCGCTGGACGAGGAAGACTGGGACGGCTGGAAGGCCCTCACCGAGACCCTCGGCAGCAAGGTCCAGCTCGTTGGCGACGATCTCTTCGTGACCAACCCGGTCCGCCTGGATCGCGGTATCAAGGCCGACACAGCCAACTCGCTGCTGGTGAAGGTCAACCAGATCGGCACGCTCACCGAGACGCTCGACGCTATCTCGCTGGCCCAGCGTTCCGGCTACACGACCATCACCTCGCACCGCTCGGGCGAAACCGAAGACACCACCATCGCGGACATCTGCGTGGCCACGAACGCCGGTCAGATCAAGACCGGTGCACCCGCCCGTTCAGAGCGTGTTGCCAAGTACAACCAGCTCCTGCGCATCGAGGAAGAGCTGGACGACGCCGCACGCTACGCAGGCCGTTCCGCCTTTCCGCGTTTCACTGCCTGATCACCGGGCTGAGGGCGATACCCTCGTTAAGCAGGTAGCCGTCAGACCGGGATCCACCCCCGGCCGGCGGCATGGCATAGCTTGAGCGAGGAGTCCGATGTCCACCCGACGCCCCAGTGTTCCGCGCACAGCACGAGCGCGCACCGATGGGCAGAGGCAGTCGGCTACGCCTTTGAAGCGCCCTGGTCCCCAGGGCGCTTCAGTGCGTTCCAGCCCCTCGAACTCTTCCAGTGCCTCAGGCACATCGCACGCCAAGGACACATCGCACGCCAAGGGTTCGCCGACGGCGCCGTCGAAGCCCCGGACCACCTCTGCCGCTGCCATGCGACCGAAGGCATCACCGTCCGAGGCTCGAGCCGCTGAGCGTTCCCAGCTGGCCGGGGCCATCCGGACAGCCAGCGCTCCTTTCCGTAGGCCATCGGAACGTGCCATCGTCCCTGCGGAAGATGCGGAGCCCATTCCCGCCAAAGCCTTCTCCGGGCGGTTGCTGGCCCTCGCCGTCGTGCTCGTCACCATCACCGTGTTGCTGGCGCCTTCCGTCCGCACATTCCTGCAGCAGCAGGCGGAAACGGATGCCCTGCAGGACCGCATCACCGCACTGCAGCAGGAGCAGGACGGCCTCGAGACGGCGATCGCCCGCTGGGAAGATCCCGCCTACATCAAACAGCAGGCCCGCGACCGTCTCTTCCTCGTGATGCCGGGGGAGACCCGCTACCTCGTCAAGGGTGGGACCGCAGTTGAACCTTCCGAGGAACAGCGCTCAGACGCGGCGCCGGAGGACCTGCCCTGGGCGGACGCACTCTGGGAATCCGTGGAGCGCGCCGCCACCGACTAACCTTGGTTCGTCGGGATACCCCAACGAATGAAGGCACAGGAAGGACCGCAGTGACGGAACGCAACCCGCTTGCACCCACAACGGCTGATCTGGAGACGCTCAGCCGGCAGTTGGGGCGCCCGGTCCGCGACGTCGTCGAAATCGGCGCCCGGTGCGTCTGCGGGAATCCGCTGGTGGCCACCACGGCGCCGCGGCTCAGTAACGGCATTCCCTTTCCCACTACCTATTACCTGACGCATCCGGTCATCACTGCCGCGGTGTCCCGACTCGAAGCCGGCGGGACCATGATGGAGATGACGGAGCGCCTCGAACGCGACCCTGGTCTCGCTGACCGGTACCGCCGGGCGCACGAGGCCTACCTGCGGGCGCGCTCGGAGATCGGGATGCGCAGCGGAATAGGTCCGGTACCAGAGATTGACGGCGTCTCCGCCGGCGGTATGCCTACCCGGGTGAAGTGCCTGCACGTGCTGGTGGGGCACTCCCTCGCAGCAGGCCCCGGGGTGAACCCGCTGGGAGATGAGGCGCTTGAGGCCATCTCGGAGTGGTGGACGGTTGACGAGTGCCGCTGCGCGGGTGCCTGGGACGTGAGCGGTGCCGCTCCCGACCGCGACCTGAGCCGGCACGTGAAGACGCAGGGCCTGAGCCCCGAGGAACTCGACAGGAAACGCGCCGAACGACGTTCGGGAGAAGGGAAGGCCTGATATGCGTACTGCAGCCATCGATTGTGGGACCAATTCCATCCGCCTGCTGATCGCCGACGTCGACGGCGGAGCAGGGCTCACCGACGTGGTTCGCCTGATGCGCGTGGTGCGCCTCGGGGAGGGCGTTGACGCGACGGGCAGGCTCGCCGAGGCGGCGTTGGACAGGACCTTTGGAGCTGTCGATGAGTACGCTGCCCTGATTCATGAGCACGACGCCGAGAAGGTCCGCTTCGTAGCGACCTCCGCTACCCGCGATGCAAGCAATCGGGAGGTCTTCGTCTCCGGAGTACGGGATCGTCTCGGCATTGAACCGGAGGTGGTCAGCGGAAGCGAGGAGGCAGAACTTTCGTTCTCCGGAGCCGCAAGCGTGCTGGCCAGTGACAGCGATGCACCGGTGCTCGTGGTAGACCTCGGCGGTGGAAGCACCGAGTTCGTGGTCGGCACCGGCAGCCAGGTGACCACGGCGCGCAGTACGGACATGGGTTGTGTTCGCTTTACGGAGCGGTTTCTGCTCTCCGACCCGCCGACGCACCAAGAGATCGCCGACGCCGAGGTAGAGATCAACAGGATGATCGGCGAGGCTGACGCTGACGTGGATCTCTCCTCTGTGCAGGGCATCATCGGCGTCGCGGGCAGCATCACCACCGTCACGGCGCACGCGCTGAAGCTTCCGGAATACCAGTCGGAGCGGATCCACGGTACGGAGCTCACGCTGGACGAGATCGACGGCGCCGCAACCTCGCTGCTGCACCTCTCCCGGGCCGAGCGCAAGGCCCTGCCGTATATGCATCCCGGACGCGTGGACGTGATCGGTGCGGGCGCGCTGATCTGGCGCACGATCGTGCGGCGGGTGGCCGAAGCCACAGAAGGCCGTGTTCGGAGCGCCGTCGCGAGTGAACACGACATCCTCGATGGCATCGCGCTCAGCGCCGCCCGGCGGAAGTGACGTAAGCACGTGGTTTCTTCCGCACCAGAAATTCCCCAGCCGCAGGGGTCAAGTTTCCTTCCCCGGTCCGTTGCTGCCGTTGTTGCGCTCTCACTGGGTCTGGCGACTGCCGTCGTCGGGCCGGTTGACAGTGCAAGCGCACACGGCGGGGAAATCCGGGAGCGCGAGTACTGGCTCGAGGACTACGGCATCACGGAGGCGTGGAAGGACACCAAGGGCGCGGGCGTCACAGTCGCCGTCATCGACAGCGGCGTCGACGGAACCCACCCGGACCTCGAGGGCGGCGTAACCGGCGGTACGGACGTCTCCGGCGCGGGTGTGCCAGACGGGCAGCGCGGTATCGGGGAGGTGCCCGAGCACGGCACGCTCGTTGCAAGCCTGATCGCGGGCAGGGGACATGTTCCGGAAGAACCGAAGGAAACGCCCTCTGCCTCACCGTCGCCGTCTGCGTCAGGGTCGCCGTCAGCTGCGCCGTCGAAGTCCGCTGAAGCCACCAAGGAGGCCAAGGAACCGGAGAAGACTCCGGTCCAGGCAGCCGGGCGCGGGTCCGACGGCGTCGTCGGAGTTGCCCCGGAAGCACAACTGCTCGCAGTGTCGCTCTGGATCGGCGGCGAAGCCAGCGGACCCAACCCGGCCGGCGTGAGTATTGATGACCAGATCCCCAATGCGGTGCGCTGGGCCGTGGACAATGGCGCCTCAGTCATCAACATGTCACTCGGCAGCACCTCACCGACCTGGCCGGAGAGCTGGGACGAGGCTTTCCTCTACGCGGAACAGAACGACGTCGTCATCGTGGCCGCTGCGGGCAACCGGGCTGGGGGTTCCGTACAGGTCGGAGCGCCGGCGACGATGCCTGGCGTGCTGGCGGTTGGCGGACTCGATGCCAAGGGGGCAGCCAGCCGTGAATCCTCCTCAGAAGGCATCAGCATCGGGATCGCTGCGCCGGCTGAGAACCTTGTCGGCGCCCTGCCCGGCGGCCTCTACGCAAGCAAATGGTCCGGGACGTCGGGCGCTGCGCCGCTTGTCTCCGGAGTGGCAGCGCTCATCCGTGCCAAGTACCCGGAACTGACTGCCCCGCAGGTGATCAACAGGATCATCATGACCGCGCGGGACGCCGGCATCCCCGGCCAGGACACCATCTACGGGCATGGAATCCTGGACGCTGCGGCTGCGGTGAACGCGGATCTGGCTGTCCCCGAGGAACGGCTGCTCGGTGCCGGCGGTGTGGTCAGCATGGCTCAGTACATCGAGACGTACCGGCGCGGGGAGGTACCTCCGCCTCCGCCGCCGGAAGCCGCCGCGTCCGAGGAACCTCTGCCTGATATCCCGGAGCCGACGGTTCCCGCAGCACAGGAGAGGGCATCGACCTCCAGCTCCCTGCCGGCGTTCATTGTGTTCGGATTCGGGGGCCTCATCCTCGTCATCCTGCTCGGCGGGACGTACCAGGTTGTCCGGATACACCGGGAAAACATCATTGCTGGCGAGAGCCGAAGCGGACCGCCGATTGACAGCGGGGCGAGCGGAAATCCTGCGTCCACGGACGCCCTTGACGGCCGATCGGCAGCATCGGACTCCCGCTAGTGAAGATTTTCACAAAGTCCGGTACGCTGGTCCCATGGCTCAATCCTCCAAGTTTTCTGATCGTCCCCGGATCCTTGTTGTCGGCGGCGGCTACGTCGGTCTCTACGTAGCCCACAAGCTGCAGAAGAAGGTGAAGGATCACGGTGGCATCGTCACCCTCGTTGATCCTTTGCCCTACATGACCTACCAGCCGTTCCTCCCCGAGGTTGCCGGTGGAAACATCGAGGCGCGTCACGCCGTTGTCTCGCACCGCATGCACCTGTCGGATACCGAGCTCATCACGGGCAAGGTGACCGGCGTGAACCACGCCTCGCGTACGGCGACCGTTGAACCAGCTGACGGCAGCGCGCCGTTCGAGCTGACGTACCGAGACATCGTCATCGCGGCCGGCGCC
This sequence comes from Arthrobacter sp. D2-10, assembly GCF_054161285.1. NCBI lineage: Bacteria > Bacillati > Actinomycetota > Actinomycetes > Micrococcales > Micrococcaceae > Arthrobacter > Arthrobacter sp. D2-10. Next base: position 992,151 of record NZ_CP096431.1, read on the forward strand.
ATCACCCGCACCTTCCCCATCGAGGGTCTGGCGGAAGCCGGCATCGGCCTCAAGACCATCGAGGAAGCCGTCGCGCTGCGCAACCAGCTCCTCGAGCGCATCGAGACCGCCTCGCTCATGGAGCCGGGTGCCGAGCGCGACCGCGCGCTGACGTTCGTCGTCGTCGGTGGCGGCTTTGCCGGCATCGAGGCCCTGGCCGAGATGGAAGACCTGGCGCGTGCCGCCGTCAAGAAGAACTCACGCCTCACGCGCTCCGACATCCGGTTTGTGCTTGTCGAAGCAATGGGCCGCATCATGCCCGAGGTCACCGAAGAGCAGGCCAAGTGGGTAGTGGAGCACCTGCGTGCCCGCGGTGTGCAGGTCATGCTGAACACCTCGCTCGCCAGCGCCAAGGACGGCAAGCTGAAGCTCATCAACATGCCGGACAAGTCCCCGGCCGATGAGTTCGAGACCGACACCCTCGTCTGGACCGCCGGTGTGCAGGCCAACCCTGTTGTCCGCAACACGGACTTCCCGATCGACGAGCGCGGCCGTGTCCGTGCCAGCGCGGAACTGCGCATCAGCGGCGACGACGGCCCCCTCGACGGTGCCTGGGCGGCCGGTGACGTCTCTGCCGTGCCGGACCTCTCCGGTGGCGGTGTCGGCGGTTTCTGCGTGCCCAACGCCCAGCACGCTGTCCGTCAGGCCAAGCTGCTCGCTGACAACATCTACGCTGAGCGCTACGGCGTTGGCCGCGTCCGCGAGTACAAGCACAAGAACCTGGGTGCGGTTGCCGGTTTCGGTCAGTACAAGGGCGTCGCCAACATCATGGGATTCGGCATGCGCGGACTTCCCGCATGGCTCGCCCACCGCGGCTACCACGGCATGGCGATGCCCATGTTCGAGCGCAAGTTCCGCGTGGTCGGTAACTGGGTGCTCGGCTTCGTCTTCGGCCGCGACACCACGCAGCTGATGGACCTGCAGACCCCGCGCCGCCAGTTCCGCGAGGCTGCAACCCCGGCACCCAAGAAGCCGGAAGCAGCCCCGTCGCTGGACAAGGGCCGGGTGGAGGACACCGAGAAGACCGCGGCCAAGGCCTAAGTTTCCTTTGAGGACGGTGGCACCTACCCCGGTGCCGCCGTCGTCGTTTAACCGGCTATAGTTCTCGACCGTGAGAGTCCGCCCTGAAACGCCGTCGGACCGCGGCGCAGCCCTCGCCGTCATCGAGTCCGCCTTCGCCGCCGGTGCAACCGGTGGGCGGCCCGTCGAAGCCGCACTGCTTGAGCAACTGTGGGCAAGCCCTGCGTATCTTCCCGCCCTATCGCTCGTAGCAGAGGACGACGACGGCGCCATTCGCGGTTACGTCATCACCACCCGGGCGCGGATCGGGTCGGTCCCGTCCCTGGGGCTAGGTCCGATCGGGATTCTGCAGGAGTTTCAGGGGCGGGGGATCGGCAGCCTGCTCGTGGAGGAATCGATTTCCCGAGCCGAGAAGCTGGGGGAGACCTCGCTGGTGCTGTTGGGAAGCCCCACGTTTTACGGGCGTTTCGGCTTCGCGAGGGCCGATGAGCGCGGAGTCCATCCGCCGGATCCGGCCTGGCGCGAGCACTTCATGATCCGGGCGCTCGGCGGCAACAGGGTGCCGGTCGGCGCGTTCCGCTACGCCGCGCCATTCGAGGCGCTGTGAGAGTCCTCGGCCCTACAGTTGATGACCAGACCCGTTGCATTCACTACCGGACGGTGCTCGACGTGGTCGCCATCAAGTTCAAATGCTGCGGCGAGTTCTATCCATGCCACCTCTGCCACGCAGAAACAGCTGACCACGCAGCAGCCGTTTGGCCTGCGGGGGAGCAGGATACCGAGGCGATCCTGTGCGGCGTCTGCAAGGAGACGATGCGGATCCGGGACTACCTCGGCGCTGACGCGTGCTCCTCCTGCCGCGCGCCCTTCAATCCGGGCTGCCGCCTGCACAAGCACCTGTACTTCGGCACCGATGAGGGCCTGGACGCTGCGGTGCCCCAGGTGGGACTCGAACCCACACTGTGAAGATTTTAAGTCTCCTGCCTCTGCCATTGGGCTACTGGGGCGTACCGTGTGATAACCCCAGGCGGCGTGCGCGCTGCCAGGGCGTCCCATCAAGAATACGTGAACACCTACCTGCGGGACTGACCCTCGTCCGACGGCGGTCAATACCCCTGTGATGAGCGTTACAAGGATGTAACCAGATTTGCTTATCTTAGACACGTTTTTGCACTAGCTTTTTCACATACCAGGAACACCTGGTGATCGCATCAAAGGCTGATCGAGCCTTTCGATCGAGGAGATAAATTTCATGACAGCAACACGTAACTCCGCGCGGTTCAGCATCGGGGAGAATGCTCCGCGCGCAGCGAAGATTGCGGCCCTCAGCCTGGGCATCGCACTCTTCGCATCTGCCTGCGGTGGCAATCCCACCCCCGAAGAAGAAGGCGGCCAGTCTTCGGCACCGGCAGCGTCGGGATTGACCTGTCCCGAGAGTCAGCTCGACGCGGGCGAGGCCCCCGAGAAGGGCGACCCAGCCGCAGTACCCGAAGCGGAAACCACGTCCGAAACTCCCCTGGTGCTCGGTTCAATTCTGCCCACCACAGGTGCCCTTGCTTTCCTCGGTCCCCCCGAAATTGCCGGCGTGAACCTCGCCGTACAGGAAATCAATGAGGCCGGCGGTGTGCTTGGCCAGGATGTCGAGATCATCCACCGCGACTCCGGCGACACCACCACCGACATCGCAACACAATCCGTGACGGACCTGCTGTCCCAGGACGTCAGCGCGATCATCGGCGCAGCATCCTCGGGTGTTTCGCAGACCGTGATCAACCAGATCACCGGTGCCGGTGTAGTTCAGATGTCGCCGGCGAACACCTCGCCCGATTTCACCGACTGGGATGACAACGGCCTGTACTGGCGTACCGCACCGTCCGACGTCCTGCAGGGACGCGTCCTGGGTAACTACATCATGGCCTGTGGCGCACAGACCGTGGGCATGATCGTACTCAACGACGCGTACGGTACCGGCCTCCAGGCAAGCATCAAGGAAGCCGTTGAGAGCGCGGGCGGCCAGATCGTTGCAGAGGAACTCTTCAACGAGGGCGACTCGCAGTTCAGCAGCCAGGTGGATGCGCTTGTCGCAGCCGAGCCTGACGCCTACGTGGTCATCAGCTTCGACCAGGCCAACAGCATCGTTCCGCTGCTGACCGGTCAGGGCGTAGACCCGGGTTCCATGTTCTTCGTGGACGGCAACACCGCTGACTACAGCGAAGACCTTGATCCCGGAACACTCGCAGGCGCACAGGGCACCCAGCCAGGCTCCTTCGCGGGGGACGAGTTCAAGGAAGCCCTCGCTGAGATCGACGACAGCCTGAATGTGTGGAACTACGCAGGTGAAAGCTACGACGCCGTGAACCTTATTGCCCTTGCAGCAGATGCCGCGGGCAGCACGGACGGAGCAGCAATCGCAGCCGAGCTTGAGGCAGTCTCCAAGGAAGGCACCGAGTGCTTCGACTACGCAGGCTGCATCACTCTCCAGCGTGAGGGTGAGGATATCGATTACCAGGGCATCTCCGGACCGATCACCTTCGACGAAAACGGTGACCCGACGGAAGCCTTCATCGGCATCTACGAGTTCGACGACAACAACACCCCGCAGCCTTACCGCTCCGAGGCAGGGCAGCTCTAGCCCCACCAGCAGTACCTGATTCACTCGCACAGTACAGAAGAGCCCCTCCCGGCCCGGGAGGGGCTCTTCTGCGTCCACACCAGGTGTCGGCTAGCGTCAACCGGGTTTGGGACCGGAAAGACGGCGTCGTCGCCTGGTGTGGGCGCAACCCTGCAGGTTCTGAGGTCGTTGGACGACACCGGCAAACCGAGAAGCCACGCAGGTCGCGGTCGGGCCGTCGCGAACCTTCAAGAACGAGCAGGATCGTGCGCGCATCCCCGCACTGGCCTCGAACGCAGTAGAGACCCCCTCCTGCTGGAGAGGGCCTCTAGAGGCGGCTGAAGACCTAGGCCGTATCGGCGAGGGTCCCGAGGTACAGCTGGATGACCTTGGGGTCCTTCATCAGTTCGCGTCCGGTACCCGTGTACGCATCCTTACCCTGATCCAAAACATAGGCGCGGTCGCAGATCTGCAGGCACCTTCGGGCGTTCTGCTCCACCATGATCACAGAGACGCCTGCCCGGTTGATCTCGTGAACGCGGAGGAACGTCTCGTCTTGCTTGACAGGGGAGAGACCGGCGGAGGGCTCATCGAGGAGCAGGACCGCGGGCTCCATCATCAGGGCCCTGCCCATGGCGACCATCTGGCGCTCGCCGCCCGACAGGGAACCGGCACGCTGCGCGCGACGCTTGCCGAGTTCGGGGAAAAGCCCGGTGACGAAGTCGAACCGCTCCTTGAAGTCCTTGGGGCGCTGGTACATGCCCATCTGGAGGTTTTCCTCGATGGTCAGGGTGGCGAATACGTTGTTGTTCTGCGGGACGAAACCCACGCCCCTGCTGACCAGCTTGTTTGCCTTCAGCCCCGTGATGTCCTGATCCCGGACTATCACCGTGCCCGAGTGAACCTTGACCAGCCCGAACATTGCCTTGAGCAGCGTCGACTTGCCGGCACCGTTGGGCCCGATGATGCCGATCAGCTCACCCGACCGCGCTTCGATGGAGCAGCCGTTCAGAATGTTCACGCCCGGCAGATAGCCCGCCACGAGATCGGTGACTTTCACGACCGATTTTCCGGGTGCCGCCTCGACCCCCGTGGTCCGGTGTGGTCCTGCGGTTCCCGCTGCTTCGCTCATGGCCGCTTCTCCTCTTTACCTGTGTCTGACGCGGTGCCTTCAAGTTCGGTGATCCGGGTGTGGCTCAGGAGACCGGCGTCTTCTGTCCCTACGACCGATTCCTCGTCGTGTGCCAGTTCCTCCTCGAGCTTCTCGACGCCCTGGGAATCACCGAGATCCACGTCGTGGTGGGCACCGAGGTACGCATCGATCACCGCCTGATCCTTCATGACGACGTCGGGAGTTCCCTCCGCCACTACGCGCCCCTCTGCCATGACCACAACCCAGTCGGCGACGTGGCGGACCATGTGCATGTCGTGTTCCACGAACAGGACGGTCATGCCGTCGGCCTTGAGGTTCTTGATGTGGTCCAGCAATGACTGGGTGAGGGCCGGGTTGACGCCCGCCATTGGCTCGTCAAGCATGACCAGGCGCGGCTTCACCATGAGTGCGCGCGCCATTTCCAGCAGCTTTCGCTGCCCGCCGGAGAGGGACGCTGCATAGTCGTCACTCTTCGCGTCCAGCTTGAACTTCTTGAGAAGTACCTCCGCCTGCCCGGTGATTTCCTTTTCCCGTCCGCCCCACAGGCCCTTGAAGAGGGCTCGGGCGAGACTCTCACCGGGCTGGTCGGTCGCTCCGAGGCGCATGTTCTCCATGACGGTGAGCTTGCCCATGACCTTGGTCAGCTGGAACGTACGCACCATGCCGAGGCGTGCCACCTTGTAGGGAGCGACACCGGCGAGGGACTTCCCGTCGAAGTCCCACTCGCCGCTCTGCGGCGTATCAAACCCGGTGAGCAGGTTGAACAGCGTGGTCTTACCCGCACCGTTCGGCCCGATCAGAGCGGTGATCTTGTTCCGTGGGATCTCGAGGTAGTCCACGTCGACAGCGTTGATGCCGCCGAAGCTTCGGGTCACCTTCTTGACCGTGACAATCGGATCCCGCTTGCGGCAGCCTGGTCCAGGGGTGTCCTCGGTGATGGGCCGCGAGTCGGTCATGTAGTCGATGCCGTCGGCCGGTGTTCCGGTCGATTCCGTCGAATGCGAGACAGCGTGTGCTGCTCGCCGTCCGCCTGATTTTGCTTGGGATTGCGGCGTAGGTTCCGCAGTAGGGTCGCTCATGCGAACGCCAACTCCTTTTTGTTGCCGAGTACGCCCTGCGGCCTGAAGATCATCAGCAGCATCAGCGCAACACCCACGAGGATGTACCGGAGCTGTCCGGCCTGGACGTTGGTGAGGAACGTGATGGCGCCGGTTTCGATGGCGCCGAAGAGGAGGCTCTGAGTCAGCGAGAGGACAACCCAGAAGATCATCGCCCCGATGACCGGGCCCAGTACCGTGGCCATGCCGCCGAGCAGCAGGACCGTGTAGAGGAAGAACGTGAGCTCGGTGGCATAGTTGGCCGGCTGGACCGCGCCGCGGGGGATCGTGAAGATCATGCCCGCAGCAGAACCCATCAGGCCGCCGATGATGAGTGCCTGCATCTTGTAGGCGTACACGTTTTTGCCAAGGGCACGAACCGCGTTCTCATCTTCGCGGATACCCTTGAGGACGCGGCCCCAGGGGCTGCGCATGAGCAGCCACACTGCGAGGCAGGCCAGCGCTACCACTGTCCAGGCCACGATCCGAATGAAGAGCCCGTTCTGGTTCATGCTGACGGGACCGATGTTGTAGGTGCCCTCCGGGATGAAGTTCAGCGCGAAGAAGCCCGACTCAAAGCCCTGGGCCAGACCGTTGGCCGAACCAGTGACTTCGGTCAGGCCGTTGGTGGTGACGATGTACCGCACGATTTCCGCCGCTGCGATGGTCACGATAGCGAGATAGTCCGCCCGCAGCCGCAGGGTCGGGATACCGAGCACGACGGCGAAGATCACCGAGCCGAGCAGCGCCACCAGGATGGCGACGGGGACCGGAGCATTGAAGGTCAGAGTGGAGATGGCGTAGCCGTACGCGCCCATCGCCATGAAGCCTGCCTGACCGAAGTTCAGCAGGCCGCTGTAGCCGAAGTGTACGGCGAGGCCGAGGGCTGCCAGTGCGTAGGCGGCCGTCGTCGGGCTGATGATTTCGCCGAAGGCGAGGGAAAGAATGTTTCCAAAATCCATGTCGGTCGGCCCCTAACCTACGCGCTCTCGGCGGCCCAGGATGCCCTGTGGCCGGAAGAGAAGAACAATGATCATGATGAGCAGGGCGCCGACGTACTTGAGGTCGGCCTCCAGCCAAATGGTGGAGATCTCGACGAAGAGACCTACCAGGACTGAGCCGAGCAGGGCACCGAAGACCGTGCCCAGCCCGCCGAGGACTACACCGGCGAAGATCAGCAGCAGAATCTGCTGGCCCATATTGAAGGAGACGCCCGGGCGGTAGTAGGCCCAGAGGATGCCGCCAAGTGCTGCCAGTGCGCCGCCCACAACCCAGACCAACCGGATGACCCGGTCCACATCGATACCGGAAGCCGCGGCCAAAGCCGGGTTGTCGGCGACAGCGCGGGTGGCCTTCCCGATACGGGTCCTGAGGAGCAGAAATGCGATGAGCAGGATGACGATCAGGCTGATGATCAGGGAGGTCAGGTTGTTCCGGGTGATGGAGATGAGCCCGAAGTTCAGCATCTGACCCTGGGCGCCGGGCAGCTGCTGGGTCGCCCCGCCGAAGTTGAACTGAATGATGTAGCGCAATGCCAGGGCGAGGCCGATGCTCACGATCATCATCGGGATCAGTCCGGAGCCGCGCTTGCGCAGCGGTTTCCAGAGTCCGGCGTCCTGGACATAGCCCAGCGCCGCCCCGCCGATCACGGCGAGGATGATTGCGACTATTGCGGGCAGCCCCAGCGCGGCGAAGGCAAACGCCAGCACGGCACCGGCGGTGACCATCTCGCCATGGGCGAAGTTGGTCAGGCCGGTTGTGCCGAAGATCAGGGACAGACCGACGGCGCTGAGGGCGAGGAGCAGGCCGAAGCTCAATCCTGCGACGGAGCGGTCGACGAGGAGGTCCAGGGCGTTGCTGGTTCCCGTGACGATGCCCTCACCGAACAGGAAGAGCGTGGTGATATTTGTTGTTCCGGCGAACGTGACTTCACGCGGATTCTGCTGGCCTTCAGCCAGCTCCACGCCCTCGGGCAGGGTGGACTCGTCGAGCTCCACCTCATAGGTGCCCTGTTCGGGAACGTCAATGCTCCAGGAGCCGTTCTCGCCGGACGTGGTTTCTCCTTCGAAACCCTCGCCGGTGACCGAGATCCGGACGTCAGCTAGCGGACCGTCGGCACCCCGAAGGACGCCGCTGATCCGGTTTTGGAATTCCCCTGCCTGGACGGAGGCGGGGATTTGCCCGTTCACTGTGCCTACCGCACCAAGGGGGGATGCCCCTGCTGCGGGTGCGCTGATGAACAGTGCGGCCAGAAGGCCGGCGACCAGGAGGAATAGCCTCCTGCGCCACGCCGGCGTCGGCTTGGTTATCAAGTTATGAACCTCCACGATGGTGGCTGTCGTCCGTCGAGGTACGACGGCTCTAGAGCCTGTGATCGAAGTCACGCAGTGTGGAGATCATGTTACCTGCGCTGTGTTACCACTATTCGCCATATGGGGGCTGCCAGATAGCAATTGGATAACAACTGTGTTGGTAGTTCTACTCGCGGGTAACCCGGAACCCCGGGCAGCGCGGTTGACGTCGGTGCAGATGAATCAGCAGGTGAATTAGAGGTAGAGCCCGGTGCCGGCGTCGTCGGTTTCCGGCTGCGCAACGGCGTGGACGTCGCGCTCGCGGAGGAGGATGTAGTCGGTGCCGCCGACATCGACCTCCGACTTGTCTTCCGGGTCGAACAGCACGCGGTCACCGCGGGACACCTGACGGACACTGGGCCCTGTAGCCGCAACATCAGCCCATGCCAGCCGCTTGCCCATCACCGCGGTCGCCGGAATGACAATGCCCGACGACGACCGCCGCTCGCTGCTGTCCTTGTCCAGGATCACCAGCAGACGGTCATGAAGCATCTTCAGGGGGAGGGAGTCGGACGAAAAGGGCTTCGTGGCTGAGGTGTTTGACACGCCGACAGTCTACCGTTGGACTCCTGCGGATCCCGGTCGCAGTCAGGCGCCGCTTCCGGAACAAAACGGCCTCAAAACCGTTGATATTGGTAGGGTTGAAACATCTCAGCCCCCTAATGGAGGACTACACACAAATGGCACTCGGCGGTAACCCGGTTTTTAACGGTAAAAACTTCCGTACCGCTGCCCGCGGCGACAATCCGGCAGCGTACGGTTCAACTACTCTGGCCAACCAAACGGTCATGAACCAGCAGCAGCTGGAGCACCTCTACAACCAGCCTTCGGCAGGTCCCGCAGAGACGGGACGCATGACGTTCGACGACGTGATCGTCAAGACCATCGCGACCATCGGCGTGGTGATGATTGGCGCGGCGGTTCCGGCGTTCCTCTTCCCGTCCCTTGCACCGCTGCTGATGATCGTGGGCTTGATCGGCGGCTTCGTTCTCGGCCTGGTCAACTCCTTCAAGCGTGAGCCCGTGCCCGCGCTGATCCTCGGCTACGCCTTCCTCGAGGGTCTGTTCCTCGGCGGACTGACGATGTTCCTCGAGGCAATGTTCCCGAACATCGCCATGCAGGCTCTGCTCGGCACCCTGTCGGTCTTCGTAGTGACGCTGCTGCTCTTCAAGAGCGGCAAGGTGCGCGCTACCCCCAAGGCCATGAAGATCTTCATGATCGCGATGATCGGCTACGCACTGTTCAGCCTCGTGAATCTTGGCCTGATGCTCTTCGGCGTCAGCAACGACCCGTGGGGTCTGCGCACCGGCGTGGAAATCATGGGCATCCCGCTCGGCGTTCTGATCGGTGTGCTGGCAATCGGCCTCGCCGCCTTCTCCCTGGTCATTGACTTCACCATGATCAGCGAAGGTGTCCGCAACGGCGCTGCCCGCAAGTACTCCTGGACCGCAGCGTTCGGCCTGACCGTTACCCTGGTCTGGCTGTACGTTGAATTCCTGCGCCTCATCGCCATCCTGCGCGGCGACGAGTAACACCACTGGCACAGACACGAAGGCCCCCGGCGTTTGCCGGGGGCCTTCCGTTTGTTTCGGCTGGAATGGGGACTGGACGGCCTAAGGCTCAGGAAACCCGGCCCGCGCCGTCAGCGGGGGACACCGCAAAAATGACCGGTTCCTTGAATCCCGCGCGGTCAAAAGCTTCCGTCACTGCCGCGCTGACGCGGTCGACGTCCTCAACCTGCACGAGCGCGATGGCCGAGCCGCCGAACCCGCCGCCGGTCATGCGCGAGCCCAGGGCTCCGGCCTCCCGGGATGAGTCCACAGCCAGGTCGAGCTCGGGGCACGAGATCTCGAAGTCGTCCCGCATGGAGACGTGGCTGGCATCCAGCAGCGGCGCGATGGCGCGCGGTCCATCGGTGCGGAGGAGTTCAACGGCGGCCTGCACGCGCGCGTTCTCCGTGACGACGTGGCGCACCCTGCGGAACGTCTCGTCATCGAGCAGGCCTGAGGCCTCTCGTAGATCATCTTCGCTCAGGTCTCGCAACGCAGGGACGCCCATGATGTCAGCGCCCACCTCGCAGGCACGCCGGCGGGACGCGTAACCGCCGGTCGCGTGGGAGTGGCTGACGCGGGTGTCGATCACGAGCAGCGCCAGTCCGCCTTCCTTCATAGGCAGCGGAACAAGCTCCGCATGCTGGCTCCGGCAGTCCAGGAACACCGCGTGACCTTCCTTGCCCAGCAGGGACGCTGACTGATCCATCAGCCCGGTGGGCGCTCCCACCATCTCGTTTTCGGCGCGCTGCCCGATGAGCGCGAGCTCCGAACCGTTCAGTCCCAGTCGGTACAGCTCGTTTGCCGCCACGGCTACGGCGCACTCGATAGCAGCGGAGGAGGAAAGCCCTGCCCCCACGGGGACCTGCGAGTCGATCAGCAGGTCCATTCCCTGAAGCTCGTGACCGGCCTCCCTGAGCGCCCAGAATACGCCCACGGGGTAGGCGGCCCAGCCGTCGACGTCGCCGGCCTTCAGTCCGGAGAGATCCGTGACCACGATTTCTCCGGATTCCGAGAACGTGGAGCTCACGCGGACGGCGGAGTCCTGCCGCACGGCAGCGGCCACCAGCGTGGCGCGGTCGATTGCGAAGGGCAACACGAACCCGTCGTTGTAGTCGGTGTGCTCTCCAATCACGTTGACCCGTCCGGGTGCTGCCCAGATGCCGGCGGGGACGGACCCGAAACGGTCCTCGAACTGCTGGGCGAGAGTCATACTGTTTCCTTCACTGCGGGGGTTGCGGCGCGGAGCGTGGCGGCTACCTGCTCCGGGGTGGTGTCGTTGATGAAAGCGCCCATTGCCGCCTCCGAGCCCGCGAGGAACTTCAGCTTGTCTTCCGCCCGGCGGGGTGAGGTGAGCTGCAGGTGCAGGTAGCCGGCTTCGCGCAGTTCGGGGACCAGGGGAGCCTGGTGCCAGGCGGCGATGTATGGGGTGGGCGTGCTGTAGATGCCGTCCACCCGGGCGAGGAGTTCGAGGTACACCGTGGTCAGCTCGTCCTTTTCCTCTCCGGTGAGCGCAGCGATGTCCGGAACATGACGGTGTGGCACCAGATGGACTTCCAGGGGCCACCGGGCGGCGAAGGGCACGAAGGCGCTGAAGTGTTTGCCCTCAAGGACCATGCGCTCGCCCGAGTTCCGCTCGGACCTCAGAACCGAGCCCATCAGGGTCTCCCGCCCGTCGACGGCGTCGAAGTAGCGCCGGGCTTCCCGGCCCATCAACGCCGCCCGAGGGGTCACAAACGGGTAGGCATAGATCTGACCGTGAGGGTGGAGCAGAGTTACGCCGATGTCCGCTCCCCGGTTCTCGAACGGGAAGACCTGGCGGATGCCCGTCATCGCGGAGAGCGCTTCCGTTCGGTGTGCCCAGGCGTCGATGACGGTGCGCGCCCGCTGCGGCGGCAGGGACCCGAAGGAGCCTTCGTGGGAGGAATCGAAGGCGACCACTTCGCACCGCCCGAAGGCCGACGTCGTCGTTCCCCAGCCTGTGCTCCCGGACTGGAGGTCGGGCAGTTCGCCGAGGTCCGGGCCGAAGGACGAGAATCGGTTCTCGAAAACCACGACCTCGTAGTCGGAGGCGGGGATTTCGGAGAGGTTGTGTGCGGTGGAGGGGCACAGGGGACACTGATCGGCCGGCGGAAGGTGCGTGCGCGTTTGGCGGTGCGCGGCGACGGCAGTCCACTCGCCGGTCAGCGGGTCGTACCGCACGTCGCCGGTGCCCCCGCGCTGCGGCAGACCGCGATGGTCGACGACGGCGGCAGCATCGCGGTGGAGGGCTGCCGATTCTTCGGTGGCGTCGAAGTAGATGAGTTCGCGCCCGTCGGAGAGACGCGTGGGGATTACCTGGGTCATGGTGTGTCCTGGGTGTGGGAGGGAGTGCTGCCTCGGGCGGCGAGGACGCTGGTAGTGAGTGTGTAGCGGGGGTCGGATGGCCGTGAGTCGGTCACGATGCAGGAGACCTGATCGACGCCGGCGATGCGGGCAAGGCTTACTGTCCCGAACTTGGTGGAGTCCGCGAGCACAACCAGCCGGCCGCACTGTTCGGCGAAAGCACGATTGGTGTCCGCTTCCGCCATGTTGGGCGTGGTGATGCCGGCCGAGGCGTCGACGCCGTGGGCACCCATGAAGCAGATGTCCACGTTGAAGGACCGGACCGTGGAGGTGGCGATGGGGCCGACCAGCGCCTCCGAAGGAGAGCGCTCGCCGCCCGTGAGCAGAACGGTGACGCCGGGCGGGGCGGTCCGGTGCAGCTTGTCTGCCGCAGGGAGGGAGTTGGTGAGTACGGTCAGCGGCCCGGAAAGGTGTTCCACCAGACGGTAGGTCGTGGTGCCGCCGGTCAGGGCGAGCGTCATGCCCGGTTGAATGAGCGTCGCAGCGGTCGCGGCGATGGACTCCTTGGCGTCCGTCCGTTGGTCCGCGTTGGCGCCGAAGCCCGGCTCGAGGGCATTCAGCGCGGTCCGGGACGTTGCCCCGCCGTGCACCTTGCGCAGGGCGCCCACCGCATCAAGCCCGTCGATGTCACGGCGGATGGTCATCTCCGAAACGCCCAGACTGTCCGCAAGCTCGCTCACCCGGACGGTGCGCTGGACGCCGAGCTTTGCCAGGATGGCGGCATGGCGGTCGGCTGCGAGCATGGAAGGACTCCGGTCAGTTTGGACAACAACGCTTAACAAAATACAACGAATCCGCACAATTTCAAACAGTCCGACGGAAGGAACCCGGATGGTGTTGTGGAAAGATTGAGTCATGACGCGATCGACGCGGCGGAGCTCGCACTCATCGTTCAACGGCGCCTTTGCTGCGCCCGAGGAACGTCCGCTGGGCGGGGACGTCCCGTACGCGCTGGTGGTCAGTGCTGCGTGGGCTTGGCGTGTGGGTCTGATTCTGGTGGTGTCGACGGGACTCCTGTGGCTGCTCAGCCAGATCACCCTGCTCGTGATTCCCCTGATGATCGCAGGTCTCCTCGCCAGCCTCCTGGCCCCGGCCGTGGGCTTCCTGCGGCGCCGGAAGGTGCCGGGCGGAGTGGCTGTGGCCACTATTGTCCTGGGTTTCCTCCTCGGCGTCGCCGCCACCCTTTCGCTGGTAGGGCAACAGCTCGCCGTAGGATTCGCTTCGCTCTGGGGTGAGGCGCTGACGGGCATCCAGCAGATCCAGGACTGGTTATCCGATGGCCCGCTGCGCCTCACCACCTCCCAGGTCGACGGTTTCCTCGACGAGGTCGCCAGCGCGGTGGATAACAACAGCGGTTTGATCGTGAGCGGTGCCCTCTCCTTCGGGGAAGGCGCCGGTTACTTCCTGGCCGGGCTGCTGTTGACGGTTTTTGCGCTGATTTTCTTCCTGCACGACGGCGACGCCATCTGGCGCTTCATCGCCGGCCTTGCACCGCGGCGTGCCCGTGCAGCAATCACGGGGGCGGGCCTGCGGGGCTGGACCTCCATGGCGAACTACGTGCGTGTGCAGATCCTGGTCGCGTTCATCGACGCCATCGGCATCGGGCTGGGCGCGGCGATCATCGGAGTGCCGCTGGTGCTCCCACTCACGGTCCTGGTCTTTTTGGGCTCGTTCATTCCCATTCTTGGTGCACTTTTCACCGGAATGGTGGCGGTTCTGCTGGCCCTGGTGGCCAACGGGTGGGTCAATGCCCTGGTGATGCTCGCCATCGTGCTGGTGGTGCAGCAGGTCGAGGGGCACATCCTCCAGCCCTTCGTCATGGGCAGGGCCGTCTCATTGCACCCGCTCGCCGTGGTGCTGGCTGTGGCAGGCGGCTCCCTTGTGGCCGGCGTGGCGGGTGCCCTGTTCTCGGTTCCGTTGCTGGCAATCCTCAACACTGTCGTTCGCTATATTGCCAACCGCGCCTGGGAAACCGACCCTGCACTCGGTGTTCCCGCCCCGTATCCCGAACCGGGCGGCTCCATTACTCCTTCGTCCCGTCCATCCGGTGAGTTCGTCGAACCGGAACCCTCCACGAAAGAAGCGTCATCGTGACCACCGACCTCGCCCAGCTGGCAGTGACCCTCGAGGATGTCCTCGAAGCGCAGAAAATGCTCGACGGCGTCATCGCGTACACGCCGATCGAGGAGTCCCGCGCGCTCGGGCGGTTGACGGGCGCCAGGGTCTCACTCAAGTGCGAGAACCTGCAGCGCGCCGGCTCCTTCAAGGTGCGCGGCGCCTACGTGCGGATGGCCCGGCTTTCCGCCGAGGAGCGCGCCCGCGGCGTCGTGGCCGCCTCGGCCGGCAACCATGCCCAGGGTGTCGCGGTCGCGGCTGCACGGCTGGGCATCCAGGCCCGCATCTACATGCCGTTGGGGGTCGCCTTGCCCAAGCTTGCTGCAACCCGGGGGCACGGTGCTGAAGTGGTGCTGCACGGCCACAACGTGGATGAAGCCCTGACTGAAGCCAAACGGTACGCCGATGAACACGGCGCGGTCTTTGTGCATCCCTTCGACAATGTTGACGTCGTAGCAGGGCAGGGGACAATCGGCCTCGAAATCCTTGAACAGGTGCCCGACGTCGACACCATCCTCATGGGCGTCGGCGGCGGCGGGCTGCTGGCCGGTGTGGCCGTCGCCGTCAAGGCTCGTGCACGGGAACTGGGCCGGGAAATCCGCGTGATCGGCGTCCAGGCGGAGAACGCCGCCGCCTACCCGCCATCGCTCGCCGCTGACGCCCTGGTTCCGCTGACAAAGGTGTCGACCATCGCGGACGGCATCGCGGTGGGACGCCCGGGCCAGCTTCCGTTCTCGATCATCCGCGAGCTGGTTGATGACGTCGTCACCGTCAGCGAGGACTCATTGGCGCGCGCGCTGATCTTCCTCCTCGAGCGGTCGAAGATGGTGGTGGAGCCGGCTGGTGCCGTGGGCGTCGCGGCACTGCTGGACGGGAAACTCACCGAGAACGGCGCGAACCCCGGGAATACCGCCGTCGTGCTTTCGGGTGGCAATATCGATCCGATGCTGATGCTCAAGGTGATCCAGCGCGGACTCGCCGCCGCGGGGAGGTACCTCGTGGTGCGCATGCTGCTCGATGACCGCCCGGGCTCGCTCGCGACCATCTCCAGGATCATCGCGGAATCCGATGCGAACGTGACGGGGGTCGACCATACGAGGGTGGGCGGATCCATCAGCATGGGTGACGTGGCAATCACCATCAATATGGAAACGAAGGGCGAGGAGCACTGCGAGCAGGTGCTGAACAACCTGCGCGCTGAGGGTTTCCAACCCGTCGTCATCCAGGGCTGACATGCTGGCTAAGCGGGCACGCGCCGGTCTGATCACGGTCATCGTTTTCGCTGCAGTGCTTTGGGCGGTGCAGCTCCTCAATACGCTCACCGGCTTCTACCTGATCCGCGTGCTCGGCATCGAACCGCGCCAGGTGGAGGGGCTCGACGGCGTAATCTTCGCGCCGCTCCTGCACGCCGACTTCGGTCACCTTTTCAGCAACACCCTGCCGCTGGTGGTGCTTGGCTTCCTGGCCTTCCTCGAGGGGGTGAGGCGGTTTGTCATTGCGGTCTCGGCGAGTTGGCTCGCATCAGGCGTGGGCGTGTGGATCTTCGGGGGAGGGGTGACCATCGGGGCGTCCGGCGTCGTCTTCGGGCTGTTCGCCTACCTGCTGGTCCGCGGCTTCTACAACAGGGACTGGAAACAGATCCTGCTCGCCGTGCTGCTCTTCGGGATGTACGGCTCGCTGCTGTGGGGCGTACTGCCGCAGTTCGGCTCGAATATCTCCTGGCAGGCCCACCTTTTCGGCGCACTCGGCGGTGTGCTCGCGGCCCTGATACTGAAACGGCGGCCGACCCCTGCCGGGACCGACCGCCGTCTGGCGAGCTAGCGTCGACTAGCCTGCGTAAGGCTTAGCCGAGAGGATTTCGACGGTGATTTCCTTGCCGTTCGGCGCGGTGTACTTCACGGTGTCTCCGGCCTTGTGTCCCTGGATCGCTGCGCCGAGCGGGGACTTCTCGCTGTACACGTCCATGTCGGTGTCACCTGCAACCTCGCGGCTGCCCAGGAGGAAAGTTTCCTTGTCTCCGGCGATGTTCGCCTCAACCAGCATGCCGGGTTCCACGATGCCGTCATCAGCGGGGGATTCTCCGACGTGGGCGTTGTTCAGCAGTTCGGTGAGCTGGCGGATCCGGGCCTCGGCCTTGCCCTGCTCCTCCTTGGCTGCGTGGTAGCCGCCGTTCTCCTTGAGGTCTCCCTCCGAGCGCGCCTGCTCAATGCGGGCAACGATCTCGGTGCGGCCGGGGCCGGACAGGTGGTCCAGCTCAGCCTTGAGGCGGTCGTAGGACTCCTTGGTGAGCCAGGCGACGGGTGCGCTGTTGGTGGACACGATATCTCCTTAGGTACGTCGAAGCCCTGAGCGGGATTCGGCTGCGGCCTTTGCCGTGATGTGCGCATCAACAAGCAAAGACCCCGCCTGCGTGATGGCCTCTGTCCTGGACTACTCCAGTAAGAACCACGGCGGGGCGGGGCGGAACGTATCAGTCCATTATAGTCAGCAAGGCCGGATAACCCAATAACGGCGCGGATCGCCGGCGCTTTCGACGCGACGTTACTCGGTGATCCAGCAGGCGTTGACCCCGCCGGTGACGCCTTCGGATTCGGTCCGGACCGGGGTGTTGTGGGAGGTGGTGCGGCCGTCGACGCTTGCTCCCGGGCTGCCCGGAGGAATAGTCACGACAGTCCAGCCGACAATGGCGTAAGACTCGTTCAGGACCTGCACCGCGCACTGTGCGGTGGCCGCCGGATCCTTGGTGACCTCGTAGTCCACGCGCGCAAGGTTCGGACCCTCGATGCTGAAGCCAACATCCTTGGATGAGACGGGCGGCGTTCCGGCGAAGAGACTGAACACGCCGGTGGCGACGACGGCGACGGCCAGGACCGTCCAGATCAGTAGGCGGTTCCGCTTCCGACGCTGCGCCGACGGTGTGCGCTGTGGCTTGGGGGCACCGTAGCGATTGGCTACTCTTGGTACTGGCGCGTGGTCGGTGCTCATCGGTTCAAGTTTACCAACCGGTACTTCAGTTCGTTCACCTCGTTTCCAGCCGATGGTCCAGCGGGATCACCGGCGTCGACAGACCAGGAAAGATTCAGGAGCCTTCAGTGTCCAGCCCGGATAACACCCCCGACGCGCCCTTCCTCCGCGCGGAGAACGACGGCGGCCTCCGCCTCCTTGCGGTGCACGCACACCCCGACGACGAATCCAGCAAGGGCGCCGCAACCATGGCCAGCTATGTCGCCGCGGGAGTATCCGTGATGGTCGCAACCTGCACGGGAGGCGAGCGCGGCGACATCCTGAACGCACAGATGGCCGACGTCCCGCATGCACTGCGCGACCTTGCCGGACTGCGCCGGCTTGAGATGGCGGAGGCAGCGGCCGCCCTTGGCATCGAGCACCGTTGGCTCGGATTCGTCGACTCGGGGCTGCCCGAAGGAGATCCGCTTCCGCCGCTTCCCTTTGGCTGCTTCGCGCTGCAGCCGCTGGAGCGCGCTGCGGCCCCGTTGGTTCGCCTGGTCCGCGAGTACCGCCCGCACGTAATCCTGAGCTACGACGAGAACGGCGGATACCCGCACCCTGATCACATCATGGCGCACCGGGTTGCGGTTGAGGCTTATGAGGCAGCCGGTGATCCGTCCCGTTATGAAGGGCTCGGTGAGCCGTGGGAACCGCTCAAGCTCTACTACGACCGCGCCTTCAACCCGGAGCGGTTCCGTGCCCTGCACTTCGCGCTCGAGGAAGCGGGCCTGCAGTCGCCCTACGCCGAGCGGATCGCCGCCTGGCTGGAGGCCGACGCCGAAGGCCACCAGCCCGCACGGCCCACCCACCCTACGACCACGCAGATCGACTGCGGGGACTATTTCGAGCACCGGGAGCGCGCTCTGCTGGCGCACCGCACGCAGGTTGAGCCGGAGGGCTTCTTCTTCGCGGTCTCCGCGGATCTGCAACGCAAGGTGTGGCCGTGGGAGGACTACTCACTGATTCACTCCCGCGTACCGCACGAACTGCCTGAAACGGACTTCTTCGCGGGCATAGAATAAGTCCTGTGGGCTGTCCCGCTCCGGGACATTTCCGCCGTAGATACTCGTGAAAGTGGTGCTCTGGAGTGTTCTCCCTGCTGAACCTGGCCGCAACCGTGACGCCTGCGCCGGGTGATGAGCCCTCGCTGCGCCCGGGGCTGGATCCCACACAGGTCACTCCCGGCCTGCTGGGGTTCCTGGCCACGCTGTTCCTGGTGATCGCAGTGATCTTCCTGATCCGCGATATGACCCGCCGGATCCGCCGCGTGCGGTACCGCGAGATGGCCAACCTCGAGGCCGAGGAAGCAGCCGCCCGGAAGGCTTCCGGGAATGGAGGCGCCGCTCCTGGCCCGGCAGCCGAAGCATCTGACGGCTCCGGCCGGCGCCGCACTCCCGGCGGCAAATACGGCCCCGACGCCCCATAACCATGGCTGACCGGCTACGCAGTGAGGCTTCTGCTTATCTGCGTCAGCACGCCGACAACCCGGTTGACTGGTGGCCCTTCACCGAAAGTGCCTTCGCCGAAGCTGAACGCCGGAATGTCCCGGTCTTTGTCTCGGTAGGGTATGCCGCCTGTCACTGGTGCCACGTCATGGCCCATGAGTCCTTCGAAGACAGCGCCATCGCCGATTACCTGAACGCTCACTTCGTCTCCATCAAGGTGGACCGGGAGGAGCGCCCCGACGTCGATGCCGTCTACATGGCCGCCACCCAGGCCATGACCGGGCAGGGCGGGTGGCCGATGAGCGTCTTCACGCTTCCTGACGGCCGGGCCTTCTTCGCGGGCACCTACTACCCGCCGGTTGCGGTGCAGGGCAGGCCGTCATTTCGCCAGATCCTTGAGGCGATTACCGACGCCTGGACGGGACGCCGCACTGAGGTCGACAACAGCGCCGCCCAGCTCGCCGACAACCTCGGAGAGGCCCGCCGGCGCAGCGGGGGCCTGCTGCGCCTGCGGAACGAGAGAGGTGGGCCGGCGCTGGAGGAGACACTCACCGCCGCCGTCGCAGCCCTCGAGGCCCAGGAGGACCCCGCCTACGCCGGTTTCGGCGGGGCGCCCAAGTTCCCGCCGTCGTCGGTGCTTTCCTTCCTGCTGGCCAGAGCCCGTTCAGACGACGACGGCACGTCCGCCGGGCTCGCCGACCGTACGCTCGAGCGTATGGCGGTCTCGGGGATTCACGATGTGCTGCGCGGTGGGTTTGCCCGCTATGCGATGGATCAGGCGTGGGCGGTGCCGCACTTCGAGAAGATGCTCTACGACAACGCGCAGCTCATACGCGTCTACGCCCGCTGGGCGGTGCAGGCGGAAGACCCGGAGCAGAGGGCGCTGGCGGAGCGCACGGCCCGCGGCATCGCCGGCTGGCTTGAGGCCGAACTGCAGTTGCCCGGTGGTGCATTCGCTTCCTCGCTCGATGCCGACACCGTGATCGAAGGCCGACGTGTGGAGGGTGCAACCTACACCTGGAGCGCCGCGCAGGTGCAGGCAGTACTCGGAGACCAGGCAGGGCCTGTGCTGCAGCTGTTCAACACGGAGGAAGGGCAGGTGGAGGACGGAGCGTTCACCCTGCACGCCGGACGTCTGTGGAGCGCCGGGGAGCAGGCGCTGTGGGAAGAGGCAGCGCCGTCGTTACTGGCATCGAGGCTCGATCGGCCGCAGTCGGAGCGTGATGACAAGGTGGTGGCGTGCTGGAACGGCCTGGCCATCGGTGGACTCGCGGACGCCGGGGCGCTGCTCGGAGACGCCGGGATGCTTCGCCTGGCCGAGGGCGTCGCGCGCTATCTCCTGCGGGTCCACTGGGACGGTGCCCGGCTTCGCCGGGTGTCGCACTCCGGAAGCGCTGCGGCCGTCGAGGGGTTGCTGGAGGACTACGCCGGAGTGGTCGACGGGCTGCAGGCCCTCTACGCGGCGACGGGCAACACGGAGTGGTTCGAGGCAGCGGAGGACATCCTCGGGGTCGCGTTGGAGCGGTTCACCGGTGCTGACGGAGCCGTGGTGGACGCCGCGGACCTGGACACTCAGCTGCGTTCGGCGCAGGGGGAGCAGAACGCGGCCGATCCCTTCGACAACGCCACTCCCTCGGGCGTCGCCTTGCTGGCCGGCGCGCTGGTGACGTCAGCGGCATACACCGGTTTGATCGAGCGGCGTGCCCGGGCCGAGGCCCTTGTTGCCCACGCGGCGGTGCTGGCACCGCGCGTGCCCCAAGCGGTGGGGTGGGCGCTGACGGTCGTGCAGTCCGCGGTCAATGGGCCGCAGGAGGTGGCCGTCGTCGGGCCTGCCGGTCCGGAACGGGATGCTCTCGTAGCGGCCGTGCGGCGCAATGCGAAAGCCGGGGCGGTGCTGGCGGTCGCGGATGAACTCGACGTGACCGGCGAGCGTGCCTCCGGCGTCGTGCCGTTGTTGGCAGGCCGGACGGCCGGGAACGACGGCGCTCCGCTGGCCTACGTGTGCGAGGCGATGGTATGCCGGCGTCCCGTTGCGGGCGTGGCCGAGCTGGTGGCGCTGCTGCGCGGCCAGCCTCCGGGCCCTGCTCCTCAGAATTGGCCCTGAAGGTCGCATCCGGCACCGTTGGTCCACAGCGAAGGTGCCAGTGCTGTACCGAAGGACCAGATGTGTACGCAGCGGCGCCGGGGATCTAGCGGATGGGATCCATGACAGCGATCAGGATCGCCATGAAGTGCGAGGCGAACGCGGCAACGGTGAACGCGTGGAACAGCTCGTGGAAGCCGAACCATTGCGGGCTGGGGTTCGGCCGTTTCAGGCCGTAGATCACGGCACCGGCGATGTAGAAGACGCCACCCACAATAATCAGGACCGTCGCCGGCACGCTGGCGGCCAGGAAGTCGGGCAGGAACAACAACGCCGCCAGTCCCAGCGCGATGTAGATCGGGACGTAGAGCCACCGTGGCGCGTTCACCCACAGCACGCGGAAGAGAACTCCCGCAATAGCACCGCACCAAATCAGCCACAGCAGGAAGACGGCTTTGTCCTGAGGCAGCAGGGCCCAGGACAGCGGCGTGTAACTTCCCGCGATCACCAGCATGATGTTTGTGTGGTCAAGCCGCTTAAGGATCACCTTGGTGCGTGGTTGCCAGTTGCCGCGGTGGTAGACGGCGCTGACACCGAAGAGCAGGACGCCGGTGAAGGCGTAGATGGCGGAAGTGATCTTCCCCGCCGTCGTGGGTGCGAGCGCGATGAGCAGGATTCCCGCGATGATTGCCAGCGGCGTGGCTCCCAGATGGATCCACCCGCGCCACTTCGGTTTGATGTTCAGCGCGTCGGCGGCCCGTTCGACGGCGGATTCCACGGGTCCGTCGACAGGAGCCGACTCGTCCGGGTTCTGCGGGGAATTGGGCGCACCGGACGGAGGGAAAACGCGTCGGCTCATGCCCGGAATTCTAGCGGACCACCGACTAAGTTACTAATGAGTAACAAGTGCTTTCCGTCGTCGTGCAGTACGTGCCGGTACGGTAGGACATGAATCCTAGCTAGCTGATCGAAGGACAGGTGGGCGCTGCCGTGAAGTTTCCGTCGTTTGCCTACAACTACTACGAGCGCAAACTCCAGCGGTCCCTGGCAGCCGACCGCATTCCCCACCACATCGGCGTCATGGTCGACGGCAACCGTCGGTGGGCAAAACTGGCCGGAGCACCCACCCGGCACGGCCACCAGGCCGGTGCGGACAAGATCCTCGAGTTCCTGGGTTGGTGCCGGGAGCTGGGCGTCGAGATGGTCACGCTCTACATGCTCTCCACCGACAACATGAACCGTTCTGCCGAGGAAATCGAGCAGTTGCTGGACATCATCGGGAACACCCTTGACCGACTAGGTGAAACCCGTAAAGTGCGCGTCCAACCGGTGGGGGCGCTCGACCTTCTCCCGGAACACCTCGCCTCGAAAGTCACCGAACTTGCCGGGCGCACAGCCTCCATCGAAGGACTCCATGTCAACGTCGCCGTGGGTTATGGCGGTCGGCGCGAGATCGTCGACGCCGTCAAGGAGCTGTTGCTGCAAGCTGACTCCGAGGGATCGACCCTCCCGGAAGTTGCGGAGAACCTGACGGTCGGTCAGATCTCCGAGTACCTGTATACGCGCGGACAGCCGGACCCCGACCTCGTGATCCGCACCTCGGGGGAGCTGCGACTTTCCGGCTTCCTCATGTGGCAGAGCGCCTACAGCGAGTTCTATTTCTGCGAGGCCCTCTGGCCGGATTTCCGCCGCGTCGACTTTCTCCGAGCTCTTCGAGATTACGGGCGGCGCCAGCGGCGCTTCGGCTGCTGAGCCGGCCCCCGCAGCGTTACCCAAAGTTCAGCCGGGCTTCGCGCGACACGCGCTTGAAGCGACTGCCGACGTCGTCCTTTGCGGGCGTAATGTCAGTTCCATCGATCGGCACCCGCTGACCGAACGGGAAGGCCACCTATGCAGGCAACGTGCCCAACAGCACACGCACTGAAAAGGGGAGGCCGTGCGCGGCCTTCTGGCCGGCCCGCCTCACCCAAGCCCTAGATATTCTCGGGCGCGAGCGCCCGGGGAAGTGGAGTTGAAGTGGCCACATCTCGCCCAACACAGGCGCCAGCAACCGACACCACCCAGGCCCGCCCGGCAGCGCAGGATGAACTCCTCGCAGCGGCGGGCCTTTCTGTTGTCGAGAGCCTTGGCAGCCGCAGCTACGTTCTGGATACGTCCGTGCTGCTGTCAGACCCGCGGGCCATCACCCGCTTCGCCGAACACGAGGTGATCCTGCCGATCGTGGTGATCACCGAGCTCGAAGGCAAGCGTAACGACCCTGAGCTGGGCTACTTCGCCCGCAAGGCGCTACGGCTCCTTGACGACCTGCGGGTGAAACACAACGGGCTGAACCAGGCCATTCCGCTGGGTACCGAGGGAGGCACCCTGCGCGTCGAACTCAACCACGTCTCCACCGAGGTGCTGCCCGTCGGTTTCCGCAGCGGGGACAATGACTCACGCATCCTCGCCGTCGCCAAGAACCTCTCGGACGAGGGGCGCAACGTGACCGTGGTGTCCAAGGACCTGCCGATGCGCGTCAAGGCCTCCGCCATGGGCCTCCAGGCGGATGAGTACCGCAACGAGCTCGTGAAGGACTCCGGCTGGACCGGGGTGGCGGAACTGGACACGCTGGACGACGACGTCGACACCCTCTACGCGCATGAGCCCGTCTTCCTCCCGGGAGCCGCGGAACTGCCCGCCAACACCGGCGTCATCCTCCACTCCGGGAAGGGCTCGGCCCTGGGCCGGGTCGGCGCCGACAAGCAGGTGCGGCTGGTACGCGGTGACCGCGACGTTTTCGGACTGCATGGTCGGTCCGCGGAACAAAGACTGGCCATCGACCTGCTGATGGACCCCGAGGTGGGAATCGTGTCGCTGGGCGGCCGCGCGGGAACGGGAAAGTCCGCGTTGGCGCTGTGCGCGGGACTGGAGGCGGTGCTGGAGCGTCGGGAGCACCGCAAAGTTGTTGTGTTCCGTCCCCTGTACGCGGTCGGTGGTCAGGAGCTTGGTTACCTGCCGGGGAGCGAGAGCGAGAAGATGAATCCGTGGGCGCAGGCCGTCTTCGACACACTGGGCGCGCTGGTGTCGCAGGAGGTCGTCGAGGAGGTCATGGACCGGGGCATGCTCGAGGTCCTGCCGCTGACCCACATTCGTGGCCGGTCCCTGCATGACTCCTTCGTGATCGTTGATGAGGCGCAGTCACTGGAGAAGAACGTGCTCCTCACCGTGATGAGCCGGATCGGCCAGAACTCGAAGATTGTCCTGACTCACGATGTGGCGCAGCGGGACAACCTTCGGGTGGGCCGGCATGACGGCATTGCCGCCGTCGTCGAAACCCTGAAGGGGCACCCTTTGTTCGGGCACATCACGCTGACGCGGTCCGAGCGCTCGCCGATCGCGGCCCTGGTGACGGACCTGCTGGAAGGCGCGGAGGTCTAGCGGGACAAGATTCTGCTCATCCCGTGGCGGGTCAGCCGACCTGCCACGGGATATGCTCCCGGACATCGGTGAGTGTCGGTGGGGCGTCGTTGAACAGGTCATCGATCATGTACTCGTTCACCCCTTTGATGGCAAGGCGGTGGCCGCACCCCTGAAGGGGGCCATCGAGTGCGGTAGTTGAGACGCAGATGGCGGTCGCGACATCGACCACCACCCGCGTCCGCCCCTGTCCGATCAATGGGCGGCCGGGCGTGAACGGCTGGTAGGAGATGTTCGGGGTAGCGGTGGCGGCGAGCACGCGGCGGCCCTCGTAAATCTCCTCGCCAAGGTCGTCAAGTTCGACCCGGTTCGCGAAAGGTGTCTCGTACGGGACCGGGGCATCACCGGCCAGCTCGACCGGGTCGAGCATCGCCGCCCACCGCGGGTCGCCGAAGACCGGTTCGCCATAGGCGGCCTTCGGCCTGCGGTGCACGTAACCCACCTCGTTGTAGACGGGCGTAATCAGGCTCGGCGCCACAAGCCACGAACTCTTGCTCGAACTGACGTAGAACGAGTCACGGGAATGCTCGTTCCCCGTGCTGCTGTGGAGAAGCGCTCCATCCGCCGTTTCGACGCGCAGCGCCGCAGGTCGACGCACCCAGGCGCGCAGGGGATCCGACTCCCCGTCCGTGCTGATCCACGACACTGAGAAGCGCACCGTTTCCCAGCGCCACGGCGAGGAACGGCAGAGGGATCGGAAGACGCTCGCCGGGGTCGAACCGCTGGAAGCGGACATATCCACAGTGTAAGCCCGGCATGTGAGTCAGGGCAGGAGATTCAGCTACGGTAGGCACATGCTGGCGCTGATGGGGGAGTACTGGGACACGGCTCCCGTGGCATTCTGGCTATGCGCCCTCGCATTGATCCTGCTCGCGGTGGTCGGAATCTGGCTCAGTGTCATCGACATTCGAACCCACCGACTGCCCAACCGCATCATTTTCCCGTCTTACCCTGCCGCGGGCGTGCTGCTCATCGCCGCGGCGTTCGCCGCCCAGGACTGGGGGAGGCTGGTGTCCCTTGCCGGCGGGGCAGCGGTCCTGTGGGTCTTCTACTTCATCCTTCGCCTCATCTACCCGGCGGGCATGGGCTTCGGCGACGTGAAGCTGGCCGGCGTGCTGGGACTGTACCTCGGCTTCGTCGGGTGGTCGTTCCTGTTGTGGGGAACCTTCGCGGCGTTCCTGCTCGGGGGCTTGTGGGGCGTCATCCTCATCGTCAGCAGGCGGGCGAATGCGAAGACGGCCATTCCGTTCGGGCCGTTCATGATCGTCGGAGCGGGCGTTGTCCTCGCATTAGGCTGAGAATCATGCCCACCCCTGACTTCGTCCAGGACCTGCGTTCCAAAATCGGCCACGACCCGCTGTGGCTCCCCGGAGCGGCGGCGGTGGTGTACGACGACGACGGTCGGGTCCTGCTCGGACGCCGCGCCGACACCGGCCAGTGGACGCTCATCACCGGGATCATCGATCCCGGTGAGCATCCCGCGCAGGCAATCGTCCGGGAGGTTCAGGAGGAGACCGGGGTGGCGGTCGAGGTGGAGCATCTGGTGAGCATCGACGTCGTTGGGCCCATGACGTTTCCCAATCAGGACGTATGCACCTTCCTGAGTCTGGTGTTCAGATGCCGTTACGTCTCAGGTGCCGCCCGCGTGAATGACGACGAGTCCATGGACGTGCGCTGGTTCAGTCTCGATGACCTGCCGGACCTGAACCCGCTGCACCGCAAGCATGCAGAAAATGCGCGCTACTCGACGGGCGTCCCTGACTTTGAACGCTGATCGCTAGGGGTTCCTGGCTTCGCCCGTGCCCCCGCTCCGCGCTACGGCGAGTTCGCGTTCCAACCGTTCTGCCTCCGCGCAATCAGCCGAGGAAACGTTTTCTGAAATATGCGCTCACCTCTTGAATGTGACAGTTCTCACCATTAGGCTTGTCTTCGTTGGTCTCCGTGAATCGTTTCATTGCACCCAGGAATCCTGTCCTCTTCTTGTGCCCTGTTGCTCTCGGTCGGCCCATGAACCACCCCAAATTTCACTGTCGAAACCACAAGGTGTGATGCCATGACCCCCGGAAATCCCCGCCCGCACTCTGTGCGCGCTCTTATCGCAGGAACCGCTATTGTCGGTCTCTGCTCGGCTACAACGCCGGCCATAGCGGCGGAGGAACCGCTCAACAAATCCTTCGACTTCGGAACTGCCACCAGTCCTGTCGCGGACGGGTGGACCGGCGTCTCGGAAACCACCAAGTACTCCGCCGAAGCCGGATACGGCATCGTACCGGTCGATGGAGCAGCGCCGGTATCCCGTAACCGCGCTTCGGACCCGGTGGACCCGCTCAACAATGACTTCGTCCTTGGCTCGGCGTGGGGCTTCGCGGTAGACGTTCCCAACGGCGCTTACAGTGTCCGCGTCCTGTCGGGTGACCAACTCGCCGGAACGAGCACGACGACGACGAACGTGAGCCTGGAAGGCGTACCCGCGGGCACCATCAAGTCCCGTCAGGCTGTCTCCGAACAAACGTGGCAGACAACTGTCGAGGACGGTCAGCTGACCATCGACCTCACCGGCGTCGGTGCCGGTGCATACGTCAACGGAATTCAAATCACTGAGGCCCAAGTGGCACCGGAACCCGAGCCGGAACCGGAGCCGGAAGAACCGGTTTCGACTCTTGCCGCGCCCCAGTCGGTACGCATGTCGCATGTAACCGCTGCCGGTGTCACCCTGCGCTGGAATGAAGTCAGCGGAGCCACCGGCTACGTCGTGAGCCGGTCCGACACCGTTGACGGCACCTACACCAAGGTTGCGGAAACCGGCGACCGGACGGTTTACCTGACGGATGCCGTGGATACGACGAAGGTCCACTACTACAAGGTCCAGGCACGCGGAGCGGACGGTCTCTCGAAGCCGTCGGCTGCCGCCGCATCCAGCTTGAGCACAGACGCTCCAGCCCTTCCTGTCAACGGCGTACTGTCGCTCGACCTTGGAAACGGGGCGACAGCGGCCGGGGCCGTGCGGGTGGACGCAACCAGCGCCTACACCGCTGACAACCGTGTGGGCTTCGTCGATGTGAGCCAGGTCAGTGCAACCGACCGTGGCGGCGAGAACGCTGCACGCTCGGACTTCGTCACGGTAGGTGACACGGAACTCGTCGTGGACCTGCCCAACGGCAACTACACGGTGGATCTCATCGCCGGTGATGCGCAGGGCGCGACAGATATCGCCATCACGGCCGAGCAGATGGCAAAGGTGCAACGCAGCGAGAAGCTCGCGGGCCAGTACCTTGAGATGGGATTCAACATTGCCATCGTGGACGGCCAGCTGAACCTCGAGTTTGCAGGCGCGGCCGCGAATCTGAATTCACTCGTGATCACCCAGAAAACGCCGAATGAAGCCGGTACCGAGCCGACCGCGTGGATCACCGGTGACTCCACGGTTCAGAGCTACACCGCCGACTACGTGCCGCAGGCCGGCTGGGGCCAGATGATCGAGCGGTTCCTGTCCGATGACGTCACCGTGGAAAACAAGGCCATCGGCGGACGCAGCGCCAAGAACTTCATCAGCCAGGGTCGCCTGGATGAGGTGCTGTTGAACGTCAAGCCCGGCGACTACCTGTTTGCCCAGTTCGGCCACAACGACAACAGCTATGGTGTCGACGACCGCTGGGCCGCCCCGGGCGATTACTACGAGTATCTGCGTACCTTCGTGGACGGCGCCAAGCAGCGCGGCGCTACTCCGGTGATTGTCACGCCGGTATCCCGCCGGTCCTACAACGCGGAAACCGGTGAAGCGAACGTATCCTTCCCGGACTACGTTGCCGCCGCGTCCAAGCTCGCCGCCGAAACGGGAACCCCTCTGGTCGACCTTTCGGCTTCCAGCCGCGCCTACCTCACGGAGATTGGGCCGGAAGCAGCAAAGTCAGTCTTCCTGCACGTACCTGCCGGCGTCTACGCGAACCGGCCGAACGGCACCGTGGACGACACCCACTTCCAGGAGTACGGTGCCATCCAGATGGCGCGCCTCGTGGCGACCGATGTGGCAAAGCTCGACATCCCGCTCGCCTCGGAGGTCGAGTCGGTTGAACCGCCGGCAGAGGTGCCCGCAGCGCCGACCGGTCTTGTCGCAGGCAGTGTTTCCAACGCGGGAGCACAACTGACCTGGGACGCAGTCGACGGCGCTGACATCTACAAGGTCTTCAGCAAGAAGGCCGACGCCGGTGAGGACGCCTACGTCCTCATCACCACCTCCACGTTGCCGCTGGCTTCAGTCGGTGGCCTTGAGGAAGGCCAGTCCTACGACCTTCGTGTGGTGGCCGTGAACGGGCGGGGCGACTCCGCGCCGTCGGACGCTGTCCGGGTCACTACCAGGGCGCCGCTGTACAAGTTCGACGTTCAGCTGAAGGGTAATCCCCTCATGCCCGGTTACACCGAGGTGAGCCAGGCTTCGGTTTACACCGCAGAAGCCGGCTGGGGATGGCTTGATCCCGCAGGGATGGCCGGCCGTGACCGCGGGATCAACTTCGATCCTGCACCCACCGACCTGGAGCGAGACTTCCTCCTGCCGACCCCGGACCACGAGTTCGTGGTTGACGTTCCCAACGGCAGCTACGCCGTGAAGACGTACAACGGCGACTGGATCGGCACCAGCCGCTCCAACGTCCAGATCGAAGGCAAGGACTTCGGTTCCTCCAACGCCGGTCGCGCCGCGGTGTCGCAGAAGATCAGCCAGCCGGTCCTTGTGACCGATGGTCAGATCAACCTCGTCATGACGGGTGCTTCCTCACGCCTCAACGGCATCGAGATCACTCCGCTGTTGCTGGCTCCGACCAAACTGGCCGCCGACGACGTCGTTATTGACGGCAATGAGGTGGCGGTGTCGCTGAGCTGGACTGGCAATGACGACGCCGTTGCGTACCGGATCTACCGGCAGTCGGCCGGTGCCAAGGCAGAGCCGCTCGGTGACGTCGAGGGCACGTCCTTCGTGGACACGACAGCCGACATCGGCCTCGAGTACACCTACACCGTCGTCGCGCTCGATGCGGCAGGCGCGGAGTCCGTGCCTTCCAACGCGGTCGAGCTGACCACCGTCGATCCCGACGTGGAAAAGGCACCGGTTCCGACCGGCCTGACCCTTGGTGACGTCAACAAGAACGACGTGACCGTCAGCTGGAAGCCTTCCGAAGGTGCGCTGTTCTATCACGTGTTCCGTGCCGATCCCCAGGCGGACGGTTCCTTCGGCGAGATGCAGCTGGTAGGGCGTGCAGAGGACACCACGTTCACTGACACGGACGTTCTCACCACTGTGGAGTACAAGTACGCGGTGGCAGCGGTGAACGCAGGCGGCGTCTCGGCGCAGTCAGAGACTGTTACCTCGCCGGCAGTCACCACGCTGGTGCGTCAGGCCGAGCGTCTCGACCGCTCACCGGTGGCCGTAGCCTCCGGTGAGGGTGTGTACCTGGGCTGGCGCATGCTGGGCCTGGATCCTGAGGAGATCGGGTTCCACGTCTACCGCAACGGTGACCGGATCACCACCGAGCCGGTCACGTCCAGCACCAACCTGCTGGACGCCGAAGGCACAGCTGATTCGACGTACCGCATCAGCACCGTCATGAACGGCACCGAGCGCTGGGCCACCGAGGACTTCGCGGTGTGGGATTCCCAGATTCTGGACGTTCCGCTGGATAAGCCGGCCGACGGCGTCACCAAGGACGGCCAGCCGTACAGCTACCGGGCCAACGACGCCTCCATCGGAGACGTCGACGGCGACGGACAGTACGAGATCGTGCTCAAGTGGGATCCGACCAACTCGAAGGACAATTCCTCGGCAGGCTACACCGGCAACGTCTACGTTGACGCCTACAAGCTGGACGGAACCCGCCTATGGCGCATCGACCTCGGCAAGAACATCCGGGCAGGTGCACACTACACGCAGTTCCAGGTGTTCGACCTTGACGGGAACGGCACCGCCGAAGTGACCATGAAGACCGCCGACGGAACCGTGGACGGAACGGGCGCTGTCATCGGCGACGCCCGCGCCGACCACCGGAACTCCGGCGGCTACGTCCTGACGGGTCCGGAATTCGTCACGGTATTCAACGGCGCCACCGGTGCAGCGGTCGACACGACCGACTACATGCCGGCACGCGGCGATGTTGGTTCATGGGGGGACACCTACGGCAACCGTGTTGACCGTTTCCTCGCCGGAGTTGCCTACCTGGACGGCGAGAAGCCGAGCGTTGTCTTCAGCCGCGGCTACTACACCCGCGCAGTGATCGCAGCGTACGACTTCGACGGCACCACGCTGACACCACGGTGGACCTTTGACTCGGACGAGTCAGGGGACCAGTACCGTGGACAGGGCAACCACCAGTTCTCGGTTGCCGATGTCGACGGCGACCAGAAGGACGAGATCGTCTTCGGTTCGATGACCATCGACGATGACGGCACCGCCCTCCACAACACGGGCCTCGGGCACGGTGACTCGCTGCACGTGTCGGACTTCGACCCGACGCGGAAGGGGCTCGAGGTATTCGCAGCGCACGAGGACATGGGGTCCTCGGGTAACAAGGGTGCCACGTACCGTGATGCTGCAACGGGAGAGATCATCTGGTCCATCCCGGCGACGAAGGACACCGGCCGCGCGGCCATGGCCGACATTGATCCCAGGCACCCCGGTGCCGAGGGCTGGGCCGTCGGCGGAGACGCCGCATGGAACTCTCCGGTGGGGCAGCTGCGCGCAAGCAACGGCGACCTGATCGCGGAGCAGATCCCGGCGGCGAACTTCCTCACCTGGTGGGACGGGGACCTGCTTCGGGAGATCACCGACCACGAATGGGCCGAGGCCACCCGCACGGGTGTTCCGACCATCTCCAAGTGGAACTACGAAACCAACACGGAGGACGTTCTCTACCGGGCCGAAGGAACCCTCACGAACAACGACACCAAGGGCACACCGGCCCTGCAGGCGGACCTGTTCGGCGACTGGCGCGAAGAGATCGTCACCCGCACCGACGATTCCACCGCCCTGCGTATCGCCACCACGGTGAACGTAACGGACCACCGGCTGCGCACCCTGCAGTCGGACCCGGTCTACCGCCTGGGTGTTGCATGGCAGAACACCTCCTACAACCAGCCTCCGCACACTTCGTACTTCCTCGGGGAAGGCATGGAGAAGCCGAAGGCGCCGAGCATCGCCTACACCGGTGAGGAGCCGGCACAGGGTGAACTCGTCAAGCCGTCCTCCACGCCGGATGCTCCGGTGAAGGATGAGCTGACTGACGAGAACCAGCTGGATCTCGGCCTGGCCAAGCAAAAGTTCCCCCGTGGAGCGTCGGAGGTCGTTCTCTCGAATCTGCCTGTGGAGGGGTACGTGCACGTTTACCTCGGCCAGGCAGCGCTCGGCTGGCACCTCGTGAACGACGACGGCACCGTCACCATCACCACGCCGGAGGGCACCCGGCCGGGAGACAACCGCGTGGCTGTTCAGTCCGCCGCCGGAGAGTTGCTCGGCTGGGACCGCCTGGTGGTGGTGGGGCCGGCCCGCTAACGCCACGTTGACCTGGCAGGACACGCGCCGAATGGCCCGCCATACGGGGTGTGTCCTGCCAACTCACGGAGGTTCGATTCGTTAATCAGCGAGGGCCCGCCATGGATAGTGCTTCCATGGCGGGCCCTCGCTCGTTTGTGTGAAGTGAGGCGCTACTGCGGCGGGCGCGTCATGGAGAGTACGTCGAGAGCCTCGTCCAGCTGCGCTTCGGTCAGCTCACCGCGCTCCACATACCCGAGTGCGACGACGGCTTCCCGGACCGTGAGCCCTTCAGCCACGGCCTTCTTGGCAATCTTCGCCGCGTTCTCGTAGCCGATGTACTTGTTCAGCGGCGTCACGATCGACGGCGATGCCTCAGCGAGGAAGCGCGCGCGCTCCTCGTTGGCGGTGAGCCCGTCGATCATCTTGTCCGCCATCACGCGGCTGGTGTTGGCGAGCAGGCGGATGGACTCAAGCAGGTTGGCGGCCATCACGGGGATGCCGACGTTGAGCTCGAACGCACCGTTGGTCGAGGACAGGGCGATCGTGGTGTCATTGCCGATGACCTGGGCGGCGACCATGATGGCCGCCTCGCAGATGACGGGGTTGACCTTGCCCGGCATGATCGAGGACCCTGGCTGCAGGTCCGGGATGGCGATCTCACCGAGGCCGGTGTTCGGGCCGGAACCCATCCAGCGCAGGTCGTTGTTGATCTTCATGAACGAGTACGCGATGTTGCGCAGCTGCCCCGACGCCTCGATGAGGCCGTCTCGGTTGGCCTGGGCTTCGAAGTGATTGCGGGCTTCTGTCAGCGGCAGGCCGGTATCTTCGGCGAGCAGCTCGATCACGCGGGCGGAGAAGCCGGCGGGGGTGTTGATGCCGGTACCGACAGCGGTGCCGCCGAGCGGAACCTCAGCAACGCGGGGGAGCGAGGCGTTGATGCGCTCGATGCCGTAACGGACCTGAGCAGCATAACCGCCGAACTCCTGGCCAAGGGTGACCGGGGTGGCGTCCATGAGGTGGGTGCGGCCGGACTTCACGACGCCGGCGAACTCCTCGGCCTTGCGCTCGAGGGACTCAGCCAGGTATTCAAGGGCCGGGATCAGGTCATTGATCAGCGCGGACGTGGCAGCGACGTGCACCGACGTCGGGAAGACGTCGTTCGAGGACTGCGAAGCGTTGACGTGATCGTTGGGGTGGACCACCTTGTCGCTGCCGCCGTCCTTGAGTGCACGGGAGGCGAGTTCGGCGAGAACCTCGTTGGTGTTCATGTTGGACGAGGTTCCGGAACCGGTCTGGAACACGTCGATGGGGAAATCGCCGTCGTACTGTCCGGTGGCAACCTGGTCAGCGGCGGCCTCGATGGCGCGGGCGAGCTCTTCATCGAGCACACCGAGTTCGGCGTTGGCCGTAGCGGCCGCCTTCTTGATCCGTGCCAGGGCCTCGATGTGCGTCCGTTCCAGCGTCTTGCCGGAGATCGGGAAGTTCTCCACTGCACGCTGGGTCTGTGCGCGGTAGAGGGCGTTCGCGGGAACCCGAACCTCGCCCATGGTGTCGTGTTCTATGCGGTAGTCGACGTTCTCCTGGGAATCAATTGTCATGCGCCAATTCTGGCCGGTCGCGCTGGACGCGACAAATCACCGAGCCACAAATCACAGTCTCGAACGCCATACGCCATTCGCCACACGCCACGTCACACGTCACGACGCCACGTCAGAGACTGCCCTGTTCCGAAATGACGTCGGCCTTGCCCTCGTCGAGCCGGTAGGTGACGCCGACGACGGCGGTGGTCCCCTTCTCGACCGCGTCGGCAATCACGCGGGAGGAGTCGACAAGCCGCTGGCCTGTCTGCCGGATGTGCTCCTCAACCATGCCGTTGATGTCATCGACACCGTTGCGCCGTGACGTCAGCACCGACGGCGTGATGCGCTCGACGAGGTCGCGGATGAAACCGGTCGGCATGGTGCCCGATTCCACCGACTGGGCAGTCGCGGTGACGGCACCGCAGGAGTCATGTCCGAGGATCACGATTAGGGGGACCTTGAGCACGCTCACGCTGTATTCGAGCGACCCGAGGACGGCGTCGTCGATCACCTGGCCGGCTGTTCGGACCACGAAGATGTCGCCGAGCCCGACGTCGAAGATGATTTCTGCCGCAAGACGGGAGTCGGAGCAACCGAAGATGACGGCGAAGGGATCCTGGGTGTTCACCAGTGACGCTCGTCGGGAAGCGTCCTGATTGGGATGGGATGACGAGGCGGAGATGAACCGCGCGTTTCCATCACGGAGTTTCTGCCAGGCTTCAGCGGGGGTCAGTTGTGAGCTCACGATTTTCACTGTACTGCGCCCCGGCCCTGGCCCGCCCGGTTGGTGACTTTACGTTGAGCGGGTCTCGTTCAGTTGACGTGCCGGTTCAGGTGAGTGCTACTTCAGTTCGTCGAGCACTGCGCTGCCAAGGAGGTCGAACTGCGCCAGATCGGCCGTTCCGTTCAGGATGAGCGTGAAGCCGTCCTGCTCGGTGGTGAGGAAAGCGTCGCCGGAGGTGCTGTCGAGCAGCTCCCAGGTCACTCCGTCGATCACGCGTTGCCCGGACGGCTCGGCGCGGTCCACGCGCTGCGACAGCCACGTGGGGTTCGAGGCGTTTGTCTGCGTCACCTGGATGAACTCCCGCTCGGGTGTGAGATACCCCACCTCCCAGAAGGCGACCCCGTCGGAAGCCGAGCCCGTCCAGCGCGCGTAGTTGGAGGTCCAGCCCTCCGGCAGATCGGCGGCGACCGGGGTGTACCCGGCGGCGTCTTCGGCTTCTGTTGCGATGGTCGCGACGTCGACGTCGCGTGTGTACGTGTCCGCTGTGTGCGTGGGATTGAGGAGCACGACGAACAGAACCAGCGCCAGCGTGACGGCTGTGGCGATGAACATGCCGATCGATGAGGCATTGGCGCGCTTGGCCTGCTTGGCGGTCAGTACCGGGGTTGCCGGTGCGTCCTGCTGGTTTTCCTGGGTGCTGCTCACCTATCCATTGTCGCTCACCGCGGTCACGTCACGGAAATGGCCGGATAGCGGCGCACCATTATGATTGGCGCAAGAGGGTCCGCTAATTCGATGATGAGGTAAACGTGTCCGACACCGTAAAAAAAGCCCAGTATTCAACCCTTTCCCCCGCCCTCGCGGTGGGCGACGACGAACCGGACCGCAACCTCGCGCTGGAGTTGGTGCGCGTCACTGAAGCCGCAGCCATCGCCGGCGGTCACTGGGTGGGTTTCGGTGACAAGAACAAGGCCGACGGCGCCGCAGTCGACGCCATGCGCTCATTGCTTTCCACCGTGCACTTCAACGGCGTCGTGGTGATCGGCGAGGGTGAGAAAGACGAAGCGCCCATGCTGTACAACGGCGAGCGTGTCGGTGACGGCAGCGGACCCGAGTGCGATGTCGCGGTTGACCCGATCGACGGCACCCGCCTGACCGCCCTTGGCATCAACAATGCGCTTGCGGTTCTTGCCGTTGCCGAGCGCGGCACCATGTTCGATCCCTCGGCCGTCTTCTACATGGAGAAGCTGGTCACCGGTCCCGAGGCCGCGGACATGGTGGATCTCCGCCTGCCCGTCAAGCAGAACCTCCACCTGATCGCCAAGGCCAAGGGCAAGAAGGTCAACCAGGTCAACGTGATGATCCTCGACCGGGACCGGCACCGCCCGCTGGTGCAGGAGATCCGCGACGCCGGTGCCCGCACCCGCTTCCTGATGGACGGCGACGTCGCCGGTGCCATCGCGGCAGCACGCGAAGGCACCGACATCGATGCCCTCATGGGTATCGGCGGCACTCCGGAAGGCATTGTTGCTGCCTGCGCCATCAAGTCCCTCGGCGGCGTAATCCAGGGCCGGCTGTGGCCCACCAGCGATGACGAGAAGCAGAAGGCGCTCGACGCCGGACACGACCTCGATCGGGTACTTTCCACCAATGACCTGGTCACCAGCGACAACTGCTACTTCGCTGCCACCGGTATCACTGATGGTGACCTGGTGCGCGGCGTCCGCTACCACGGCGGCAAGGTGCTGACCCAGTCCATCGTGATGCGGTCGAAGTCCGGCACCATCCGCGTGGTCGACGGTGAGCACCAGGCCCATAAGTGGGAGAGCTACGCCCGCCTGAGCTAGGCAAGCCGTCAGGCTGTCCCATGGACCGGACGCGTGCGAAGGACTGGCTGATCGGTGCTGCCGGGATGATCGTTGTCCTGGTGGCCGCCGTCGGGATCTTGTGGTTGGTTGTGAGCGACCCTGCCGGTGGGGGAGAACCGTCGCCGTCGCCGTCCCAAGGAGCGCAAGCTTCCGACGGCGGGACGCCGGACGCGCAGCCTCCCGCCGACCTTGGTGCGGACGACGTGTGGCTCGCTGACCTTGTGCTGGACGCCGGGACGGTGGTGACCCCCGACTCGGTGCTTCGGGACGTCCGGGCTGTTGGGCAGGACGTGCTGACAGGCCCGGACGGTTTGGTCGCTGCACGGCTCACAGTCGACGCGACGGTGCCCTTCGAGGTCGTCGCGGACGAGCTTGGCGGAGGGGCGGAGGTTCGCGCTGCCGACGCTGGGCAAGTACTGGTGTTTCGGGTCGTTGAGGTTTTGGGGCGCGAATTGCGCGTCACCGCAACCGGGACCGTCGACGTTGAAGCGGGCAGGCTCGTGATGGAGCCGCGTTCGATCGACGTGGGCGGACCGGACTTCCTCTCCAACGCCACCGCGGCCGTCGTGCGCAGGTTTGTGACGATCGAGCACAGCATTGAGGGTCTGCCCGAAGGTCTGGTCCTTCAGGACGTCACGGTCCAGGACGACGGTTTCCGTGCCAACCTCCGCGGCGAGGACGTCAAGCTCGTTCCGTAAGTTGCACCCAAGCCCCTGCCGATAGCGCCTCCTGGCCTCCCACCCCTCGCTGCGCTCGGCGCGGGTCCCTCGGCCAGTAGCGCCTATCGGCCCCCCAACGCTCGCTGCGCTCGCACCCAAGCCCCTGCCGATAGGCTTAGCATCATGAATCTTGCCATTACTCCTTGTTGGAACGCGCCCGAATGGGATGCCGCCGTGAACCGCCTGAGCGGGCACCCGCAGCAGCTCTGGGGCTGGGGACAGACCAAGGCCGACCACGGCTGGCGGACTGAACGGCTCTTCCTCAAGCAGAACGGCGAGACCGTCGGATGTGCCCAAATCCTGATCCGGCGACTGCCGATGCCCTTCCGTGCGCTGGTGTACGTGCCGCGGGGACCTGCCTGCCGTGCCGAAGACGCCCGTCAGGTCCTCGAGGCTGTTGCGCAGTACGCCCGCGAGTCCTACGCAGCCCCCGTGCTGAGCATCGAGCCTGATTGGGATGCGGATTCGGATGTCGTCGAACAGGTCCGTGCCGCGGGATTCCGGCCCACCGACAACACCATTCTGATACCACGTACGCTCATCCTCGACCTCTCCCGTACGGAGGACGAACTGCTCGGGGAGATGTCGAAGAAACACCGCCAGTACATTCGGAAGTCGGGCCGGGAAGAACTCGACTTCCGCGAGGTCACCCGGGAGGAGCTGACAGCCTGCCTTTCGGTGTACAAGGAAACCGCCGAGCGTGCCGGGTTCGGCATCCACGAGGACGCCTACTACCTCGACATCTTCGACAACCTGGGTGGCGCGTCGCCGGTCTACGCAGCGTTCCAGGGCCAGACCATGGTCGCGTTCCTCTGGCTGTCCGCGAGCGCTTCCACCGCCTTTGAGCTCTACGGCGGAATGACCGAGGAAGGCGAACGCCTGCGTGCCAACTACGCGCTGAAATGGCTCGCCATCCGGTCAATGAAGGAGCGCGGCGTGCAGCGTTATGACTTCAACGGTCTGCTGAACGACGGCGTCTCCAAGTTCAAAATGGGCTGGGCGAAACACGAGAACCTGCTGATGGGCACCTGGGACAAGCCGCTCTCACCGCTCTATCCGGCCTACGCCACCGCCATGCCGCTGGCCCGCCGCGGGCTGTCCACAGCCCGCAGTGCCGTCAAAACGCTGCGGAGCACAGCGTTGCCGGCACTCCGCGCTAAGGCCGAGTCTCTTCGCGCGGGCCGCGCACAGGCCCCAACCCGCCAGGGTTAGCGTCGCCGGCGGCACCCACGGTGACGGCGAAGGCGACGGCGGTGCCGTCGTCGTCGTCGCCTGTCTCGTCGCTGGTGTCAAAAGCACAGCGGGCCATGACCGGCGACTCATTCGCGGGGATGAAGGCGCTCTGCCCGCGGTGCAGGATGAGGTCGCCCTTCGGCGAGTCCAGCACCAGGGTGCCCGAGACAACCAGCACCACGGCAGGCCCGTTCTGGGCGATCGGCATGTCGGCGGAGACGGCGTCGTCACCGAAGGACACCGGGAGCTCGATCCGCTGAAGCTGGAACTCGTCGAACGGCGGGCAGTACAGTTCCTGGCCCAGCGGCGTGGACTCCGGCTCCAGCAGGGGGAGGGCGAGAGGAGTGAACTCGACGGTCTTCAGCAGCTCGCCGGTGTCGACGTGCTTGGTGGTCAGGCCGCCGCGCAGCACGTTGTCCGATGACGCCATAACCTCGATGCCCAGACCCTCAAGGTAGGCATGTACGTTCCCGGCAGGCAGGTACAGCGCCTGGCCGGGTTGCAGGGTGATCCGGTTGAGGAGCAGCGCGACGAGCACGCCCGGGTCGCCCTCATGATGGCCGTTGAGCTGCAGGACTGTTGCGGCGGCCGAGCTCAACCGGCCGTCCCCGGAGCCGTCGGGAGTTCCTTCCTCGAGGGCCTCGACAACGGCTCCCACGGCTGCGCGTGTCTCGGCCCCGCCGGTCAGCAGTCGGGTGAAGGCCTCACGCAGGGCGGTGGCTTCGTCGGGAATGCCGAGATCGCCGACGACGGAGCTCAGGATGGCCGGCGCCCACCCCTTCTGCTTCTCCACCAGCCCGGTGAGCGCAGAGAAAATCTCCGCGGCTTCGCTGGGCGCGCGGAAGCCGCACAGCGCGTCGAACTCGGTCAGGGCGAACATCAGCTCGGGTTTGGAGAACGCATCGCGGTAGTTGCGGTGCGGCGCATCCTGGGGAACCGACGCACTGTTCTCCCGATCAAACCCTGCGCGGGCCTGGTCCCGGCTGGGGTGAACCTGCAGCGAGAGGGGGGCCGCTGCCGCGAGGACCTTCAGCAGGAACGGCAACCGGTCGCCGAAAGCCTCACGGGTGAGGGCGCCGAGGGATCGGTCGGGATCGGAATCGATCAGGTCGTCCAGTGGCGTGCCGGTATCCCCGTGGCCGACAACCGTAGACGGCGAATCGGGGTGCGCACCGATCCACAGCTCCGCCTCCGGACCGCCCGACGGAGTGCGTCCCAGCAACTCCGCGATGGCGGTCGGCGAACCCCAGGCATAAGGGCGCAGCGGGTTGTCGAGCTGGTACATGCGGCGGTGTCCGTTCGTTAGGCGGGGGAGCATTCCCCGTTATCGGCCAACAGTGATTCGAGCGTAGACCAGTCCTGATTCACAGCAAGCTGGTGCAGGTACTCCTCGGTGATCTCACCCGTCACGGTCTGTGCCGGGAGCACAGTGGGTAGCGCTTCGATAACCCCGGCACGGTCCACTTCCAGAACACCGGCGGCCGCGGCCTCGGCATCGCCTGTTGCAGCCGCAAGGGTCTCCTGCACGCGCTCATGAACCAGCGGAATGTCCGGGTACGTGGAGAACAGCTCACCCGGCTCACCGAAGTCCGGAGCGCCGATGGTGAGGCGGCCGACGTCGTGGTTCTTCGCCTTGATGGCCAGGTCGACGAAGCTGCCCAGCTGGTCGCGCGGAAGGTCGGTCTCGACGATCTGCGTACCCGCGGCGGCGATCTCCTGGAAGCGGGTGAGGACGGTGGCGGGATCGAGTTGGGCGATCATTGCCGCTTGCACGCACTGCTGGCGCCGGATGCGGGAGTAGTCGGTGGCGTACTCGCGCGAACGGGCGTACCAGAGTGCGTGGTACCCATCGAGGGTCTGGACTCCGGGAGCAATCCATTCCGACGGCGGGAAGTACCGTTTTGGGTCGCTGCCCGGGATCTCTTCGGAGGTGATGGGAACCCAGCCTCCGGCGTCGATGGTGATGCCGCCCATGGCGTCGATCAGCTGCTCGAATCCGGCCATGTCCACGAGGATGTACGCCTGCACCTCGATGCCGAGAATGCCGCTCGCTGCGTCCATCATCGCTTCGGCCCCCGGGTCCTGCGACTCCGGGTAAAGGTCAGCGTGATCCTGGCTGACCACCGGGTAGAGGCTGTTGATGATGCAGTCGTTGCCGCAGTTATAGCCGTCCGGCCACACCTGCCAGAGCGGAGAGTCTTCCGAGAACGGCGCGTTCTGGAAGTCGCGGGGAATGCTGAACGTGACGGTGGCCCCGGACGCGGCGTCGACACTGATCACCGAGATGCTGTCGGGGCGCCGTCCCAACCTGTCCTCACCGGCGTCGCCGCCCATCAGGAGGAAGTTGTAGCGCCCGTCGACCGGATCGAAGGCGGGACCGGCCTGGAAGATGGAGCCGAAGGTGTTGCGGCCGACGTTGAGCAGGTACGCGGCGTACCCCAGGCCGCCGCTCGTCACGAGCATCAGCAGGGCGAGCGATGCGGCGACGGCAGGACGCATTCCGCGGTCCAGCAGGGGCGGGCGAATGATCCGGAGGGTGTTGAGGAAGAGCAGCGCCCAACCGACCGCCAGCGCCACCAGCACCGCTATCAGCAGGAGGGAGAACCACTGATTCGTGAGAAGGGAGACCAGTAGTTGCCGGTTCAGCAGCGCCAGAACGACGCCGGCAATCACCAGGAGCCACGCCGCGAAGGTGATCCGCAGCGCCCGGCGGCCAAGCTTGCGGTTGCCGGCGACGATCTGCGCTGATCCGGGGATCAGGAGGGTCAGGAAAAGAAGCAGGAACGCCCGCTTCGTGCGGACACCGGACTGGGCTGATTCCGGATAGCGCACCGGATCGGTCAGCATGGTCCGTTCGGAGGGCTGGCCGGGATGAACCGCCCGGCTCATGCGCCGCCTTCGGTCGCGAACGCTCGCCCGCCGGTGCGCTCGCGCAGCTTCGCGCCCTTGTCGAGGGCGGTCTGCCGCAGCCCGGCGGCGAAGTCCGTGAGCTTGCCCGAAAGTTCCTGAGCGAACTGCCCCTCACCGGCGGCGAGGATGCGCACAGCGAGGAGCCCCGCGTTCCGTGCTCCGCCGACCGAGACCGTGGCGACCGGAATCCCCGCCGGCATCTGCACGATCGAGAGGAGCGAATCCATGCCGTCGAGGTGCTTGAGCGGAACCGGAACACCGACAACCGGCAGCGGCGTCAGCGACGCCAGCATTCCGGGGAGGTGCGCTGCGCCTCCCGCGCCGGCGATGATCACCCGCAGGCCGCGATCGGCAGCCTCGCGCCCGTACGCCACCATGTCCTCGGGCATACGGTGGGCGGAGACGACGTCGGCCTCATAGGGGACGCCGAACTCTTCGAGAGCAAGAGCGGCGGCCTCCATGACGGGCCAATCCGAGTCCGAGCCCATGACCAGGCCAACGAGGGCGCCGGTGGGGGAGTTGTTCACGATGTTTCCTTCCGGGGGTCGCGGCCGTCCCTGAGGATTGCCGCAGCGCGCTCGGCGCGCTCCCTGACCTGTGCCGTCGTGTCACCGGGCAGGGCTATGGCGTTTACGTGGCCGATCTTCCGACCCGGGCGAACGCTTTTGCCGTACGTGTGGATCTTGGCAGCGGGCTCTGCCTGCAACGCCGTCGGAAAGGCACTATACAGCTCTGCGTTGTTCCCGCCGAGGATGTTCTTCATGACTGCCACACCGGTGGCAAGCGAGGCGTCACCCAGCGGCAGGTCCAGGACAGCGCGCAGGTGCTGTTCGAACTGGCTGGTCACGGCCCCGTCCATGGTCCAGTGGCCGGAGTTGTGCGGGCGCATTGCCAGTTCATTGATGAGGAAGCCCGCCTCGCTGTCCGGGACCTCGAACATTTCTACCGCCATGACTCCGGTGACGCCGAGCTCTTCGGCAATGCGCAGCGCGGCTTCTGCGGCAGTGCGGGCCAGGCCCGGGGCCAGGTCCTGGGCGGGCGCGATCACCTCGTCGCAGACGCCGTTGACCTGGATGGAGTGAACCACCGGCCATGCGCGCGCCTCGCCCTGGGGTGAGCGCGCCACAAGAGCGGACAGTTCGCGTGTGAACGGTACCTTCTCCTCGGCGAGCAGCGCGGAACCGGTGAACCAGTCCGCACTCTGCGCGGCGTCGTCGTGTGAATCGATGATCCGCACGCCCTTGCCGTCATAGCCGCCGCGCGGAGTCTTCAGGACTACCGGCCAGCCAGTACGGTCGCCGAATGCCCTCAGCTCCTCGATGGAGGAGACCGCACTCCACCGGGGATTGGGGAGCCCGAGCCGGTCCACGGCCGCCCGCATCACCAGCTTGTCCTGTGCATGGCGGAGCGCGTCGGGGTGCGGCTGAACGTTCACGCCGGCGTCCACGAGGGCGCGGAGGTGCGCTTCGGGCACGTGCTCATGATCGAAGGTGAGAACGTCCACATCCTTGGCGAAGGCCCTGAGGTCCTCCAAATCGGTGTAGTCGCCCACCGAGGCGTTCGCGACGGCGGCTACCGCAGAGACGTCGGGGCCCTCCGCCAACACGCGCAGTTCAATGCCAAGTTCGACGGCGGGTGGCGCCATCATCCGGGCGAGCTGGCCGCCGCCCACCACACCAATAACGGGAAAAGTCACCCCTTCAGGGTACCTATTGTCGAGGGGGTCCCCTTGATGTGACCTGTTCGCAACTGCGGCTTCCTAGGAAAGACACAAACTCCGTCGGTAAAATGGGCCCTTAGTTCCCGCGCTGAAATTGCACATGCTGGTTTTCAGCTTGTTCGTCTTGCAGAAACCGGAGAGTCATGATCACCACACTTGTCGACCGCACGCGGGCT
Source organism: Arthrobacter sp. D2-10 (assembly GCF_054161285.1). Lineage (NCBI taxonomy): Bacteria > Bacillati > Actinomycetota > Actinomycetes > Micrococcales > Micrococcaceae > Arthrobacter > Arthrobacter sp. D2-10. The sequence continues at coordinate 1,034,908 of NZ_CP096431.1, forward strand.
CTCGCGTCTCTCTTCTGGAGAGAGCTGGCGAAGTTCGGCGCCGTCGGGGGTGTGGCATTCGTCATCGACAAGGGTCTTTTCTGGCTTCTCATCCACGGGGCCATGAAGGACAGTGAGGTCAAAGCGCAGGTGGTGTCGGCTGCCATAGCGACCGTGTTCGCGTGGATCGCCAACCGGTACTGGACTTTCCGCCATCGACGCCAGGCCAACGTCCTCCGCGAGCTCGTGATGTTCCTCTTCATCAATGCGATCGGACTGGGTATCGCGGCCGGATTCGTCTGGCTCGCCAAATACCCTCTCGACATCTCGGACCGCACCGGGCTTTTCGTGGCGGGGGTCGTGGGAACCGTTCTAGCAACAGCGGTCCGCTTTATCGCCTACCGGTTCTGGGTCTTCAACGAGGAACTCGATGCCGAGCCTGCATTCGCCCACGACCACGAACTGATTCACCCCAGCGCCCACTCGGAGGAGGCGCCTGAGCCTGCTGTGACACTGGCTGCCGACGGCGCCGCTCCGGCCAGGCATCCGGCCGCAGCTAAGCAGCCAACCGAGCAGTAATCCGCTCGCCCTCCACCAGGCGGTCGGTCACCTCCACGCTTGAGTGCACGAGCACCACTGTTCCACCGCTCGCCCAGATGCGGACGGCCGCCGTCAGGACCGTATGGAGTGGCAGTGTTGCCGGGACCAGCCAGATGCCCTCGGCTGAGCCGATGCCCCCAGCTGTCAGATCACTGAAAGTGGCGCTGGTGCCGCTTGCCCGCAACAGTTCGGCGCCGGCGTCCGCCGGCGCTTCAAGGTAGACATCGCCGAAGGAGCGGACTGTCGCCGCGTAGTCGACGGCATCGCTGGGGACGGCACCGGGCCAGCGCATGTCCAGGGCGCCAGGGGCTACAAGTACGAGCAGTTCGTCCGGGTGGTCAGGCTCGCCGCCATCGGCCGGAGGCTCCATGGTGGCTCGTATGTCCGCGGGAGCACCGCCGTCGAGCAGCGTCACGGCGCCCACCTGCCAACTGGCAAGCGCCCACACGAGCGTTTTCCAGTGCGGTGGCATCTCCACGGCGACCACGCTGCCCGCGCCGGCATCGAGCTCCTCGGTCAGCAGATTGGAGGTTTTGGCCACCCAGTTCTCCAGTACCCGCCCGGAGAGCTCCACGCGTTCGTGGTCGGGCCCGTACCAGATCAGGCGCGGCGCGCCGGCGGCTGCTCGGAAGGAGTCGAGCAATCCTGAAATGGACTCAGATTCGGCCACCGGGTGCCTGCCTTTCGGGTGGTAAGCGTGCTGACCTGCGGGTTCAGTTGCATAATTGTGAGGCGCGATGCGCGTGGCGTGCCACCGATCCAAGAAATTAACTCTATAAGATTCCCTCGCCGCTTGACTCGATGCGACTTACACGCGTGTAATTAGGTCATCGGATTTGCTTCGGCGGACGGGATTTCGGGGTTTCTCAGCGACTTGCTGGAGGCGCATCTCCCACACTAGCTTCTGGCCGAAGCTGCAACACCGGGAGGCTGGTATGGGGCAAGCAGAGCACATTCAGGACCGCACGACCATCGCGGCCCAGGCGTCTGCGCGCTACGGGTCGCGCGGCGTTCCGCAGGACTGGTATGTCGATCCCGCAGACCCGGGTGCCGCTGAGAGGTATAGAAAGCAGACCCAGTCTCTGGAAGATGAGGCAACCGCCTTCCTTGCAGCACATGAGGCACTGAGCGAGGGCGCCGGGATCGAGAATTTCCTTGATGCTGACCCCAAGGATGCTCCTCGTCGTCAGGCTGCTCCCGAGCGGGTTGAACAGGCAGTGTGGATTGGCCTTCCGGGCATCGGTTCCGACTTCGATGATGAAGGCGAACTGGGCTGGCAGGCGGACGCGCTGTGTGCGCAGACCGACCCCGAGGCGTTCTTCCCTGAGAAGGGCGGCTCCACACGGGACGCCAAAAAAGTATGCGGTGCGTGCAACGTCAAGGCCCAGTGCCTTGAGTACGCGCTGGAGAATGACGAGCGCTTCGGTATCTGGGGCGGCCTGTCCGAGCGTGAGCGCCGCCGGTTGCGAAAGCGAGCGGTCTGATTCATCCGCAACAAAGGGTCACAGCCGTTGTCGTAGCCCACAACGGAGCCGAGTATCTTCCTGGCACGTTGAAAGCACTCGGTCAGCAGACCCGACCCCCGGATTTCCACGTAGGAGTCGACGCCGGTTCAACTGATGAATCGGCGTCACTTCTGCAACTGCAACTTCCGGTGGGTTCTCCCGTAGTGGGGGCGGCCGCCCGCAGCGGCTTCGGTGCCGCAGTGCGCACCGGCTTGGCCGAGATTCCGCCCAGCCGCCGTGCGGACCCTGACAGCGGGGTTCACGACTGGATCTGGCTCCTGCATGACGACTCCGCTCCCGAGCCCACCGCCCTGGAGGCACTCCTGCGCGCGGTGGAGCTCGCACCTTCCGTGACGGTCGCCGGCGCCAAGCAGGTGGAGTGGGAGCACCGCAGAAAACTTGTTGACGTAGGCCTGTCCATCAGCCGGTGGGCCGAGCGCCTCACTCTCATCGACGTAGACGAACTGGACCAGGGCCAGTACGACGTCCGCAGCGACATGTTCGCGGTCAACTCGGCCGGCATGCTGATTCGCCGCGACGTCTGGGACGAACTGGGCGGCTTCGATTCCGCACTGCCCGGAACCGGCGACGACGTCGACTTCTGCTGGCGTAACCGCCTCGCCGGCCACCGCGTGGTGGTGGTGCCGGAGGCAGTCATGCGCCATGCCGGATCGCGCGCCAACCATTCAGCCACCCTTGGTGCCGCGCGCCGAGCCGAGGTGTATCTCCGCCTGAAACACGCAATGCTGTGGAAGGTGCCGTTCCTCGCGGTCGGCGCCGTCCTTGGCGGGTTCGCCCGGCTCATCCTCGGCTTATTGGCGAAGGACCCGGGCTACGGCGTCGGGCAGCTCACCGCGAGTATCGCCGCGGTGTTGAAACCATTCGACCTGTACCGTTCCCGGCGCTCCGCTGCCCGGACCAGGCGCCTGCCGCGGTCGGTCGTGCGCGCCCTGCGCACCGAGCGCCGCGAGGTATGGTCCCACCGGAAGTCCGTCGTGGAGGCATTCTCGGCCCGGGGGCTCGAGGACGAGTCCTACGCGCAGAGCACCGCCGCCGAGGTTCCCTCGGGCGACGCACACGATGACTTTGCCGCCCTGGAAGGGCCGTCCCGGATCTGGGCCGGCTGGGGACCGATCGCGGCGTCCCTGGTTCTGCTGGGCGTGTCACTGGTGGCGCTGCGCCAGTTCGTCGGGGCGCCCGCCCTCGCAGGGGGTTCGCTCCTGCCGCTGTCGCCCGACCTCGCGGAAATCTGGTCCAACGGCTCACGCTGGTGGATCGACCTCGGCGCCGGTGTAGCCGGCCACGGCGATCCCTTCAGCTACGTGTTGTGGTTGCTGTCCGTACTGGGTTTCGGTAACGGGAACGCCGCCGTCGTCTTCGTGATGGTGTGCGCCGCTCCTCTGGCGGGCCTCGCGGCGTGGTTCGGGTCGGGCGCCTTCGTGCGCAGCCGGTCGCTTCGACTGTGGGGCGCCTTCTTCTGGGGTTCCCTGCCGGTGCTTCAAGTGGCCGGCGGTAGCGGCCGGCTCGGCGCGCTGCTGGTGCACATCCTGCTGCCGCTGGTTGCACTGGCGCTGATCCGTGCCGTAGGCCAGGCGCCCGGCCGGCCGGGCGCCCAACAGAACGACGACGCCGATTCCAGCGCGCGCCAACGCTCGCTCCAGCTGATGCTGAAGCCGGGGATCAACGGTGTTCCCAGCTGGACGGCTGCGGCCGCAGCGGGCCTGCTGCTCGCCGTCGTCGTTGCTGCCGCGCCGTCGCTGCTGGTCTTCTTCGTCCTGGCGGTGGTGGCCATCACACTGGTTGCACGACGCCGCGCCAAGACAGTGTGGTGGTCACTCCTGGCGCCGCTGGCCCTGTTTGTTCCGTTCGCAGCCTCCACCCTCGATCGTCCGTGGGGGATCCTCGGCGACCCGGGAGTACCGCTTCCGTTCGACGCCGCACCGTTGTGGCAGCAGCTGCTGGGCTACCCGCTGGCGTTCCCCGCGTTCGGCACTCTCGGCGCGTTCCCTGAGCTGTCCGAAGGACCCTGGCCGCTGGTGGTCTCGCTGGTTGTCGGACTGCCGGTGCTGCTCCTTGCGGCGACGGCGCTGTTCCTGCCGGGCAAGCGGCGGGCAGCCGCGCGGGTGCTGTGGGCTCTGGCGGTGCTGGCACTGCTGGGCAGTGTGGGGAGTTCGTTTGTGGTGACGGCGGTCGGTTCGTCCACGCTCATTCCGCCGTTCAGCGGTCCGTGGGTTTCTGTTGTTTCGCTGGCACTTTTGGCGGCCGCCCTGCTCGGCGGCGAGTGGCTGCTGCAGCGGCTGCGTGCCGGCAGGTCAACGCGCTCCGCCCGGTCTGTCCGGGCCGCCCGGTTATGGTTCACGGCTGCGGCGTTGGTGCTTGCCCTCGGCCCGGTGACGAGCCTTACAGTCTGGCTGCTTCCACAGCTTCGAACACCGGATGTGGCGGTGGAGGCGACCAGGTTCGGTACGGAGTCCATGGTGCAGCCGAGCGCCAGCCGTACGCTCCCCGCTACCGCGGCTGACCGCGGCACCGACGGGCAGCGCAGTTCGACCCTGGTCATGAAGATCGATGGTGACAACAACGTCAGCGCGTCCCTGATGCGCGGCAGCGGCACCACCCTCGACTCCCTTTCTCAGGTCTACGCAGCCCGCCAGCTCCATGGCTCGCTGTTTGACGCGCAACTACGCGAGGACGACGACGCCGCAGCCGACATCCGCCGGACCGTCGCCACCCTGGTGGCCGGCACCGGGGTGGATCCCCGCGAGGAACTGCGGCGGCTTGGAGTCGGCTTCGTGGTGCTGCAACAGTCCGATTCGGCCGCGGAAGTGCTCGCTAGCCAGATTGATTCCGTCCCCGGCCTGGTGTCGGTAGGCAATACCGAGTCAGGGTGGCTGTGGCGGGTCGAGATGGCGCCCTCGGGTGAATCCACCGGCGCTGCACAGGTGGGACGCCTGCGCATCGTGGACGAGTCCGGCACCACGCTGTCCGTGGTCAACTCGGATGCAACCACGGCGTCTGCGGAAGTCCCGTCCGGCCCTGAGGGGCGCCTGCTGGTGCTCGCCGAGCGGTCCGCGCCCGGCTGGGAAGCGACGCTCAACGGCGAGCGGCTGGAACAGGCACCGTCGGAGTGGAACCAGGCCTATGCTCTGCCGGCTGCCGGAGGGCAGCTGCAGGTTCACTACGTCACGCCGTGGGAACCCTGGTCGGGGCTTGCCCAGGCAATCGTGTTCGGCCTGACCCTCCTCCTTGCGGTTCCGATGCCTGCCCGGCCGCGCTTCGTCCGCATCCCGCAGGACAGGGCGCGTACGGCAAGCGAACCCGTATCCACCGGTCGCCGTGCGGCGGCGCCGGAACCGCTGATTCCGTCTGAAACGGCTGAGGATGAGCGAGCTGATCGCCATCCGCAGGACAGCCGTGATGACGCCGCAAGGGACGCTGGTAATCCTGAAGACCCTGCGCGTGAATCGGCGCTGAGCATCGGAAAGGCTGGCTCCTGAGATGAGTGCGACACACAAGGACCGCAAGACCGCCGTGCCTGCCAACCGACGCGGCACCTGGGTGCGCGGTGCAGCGGGGATCGCAGCCGGCGTCGTGCTGGTTTCTGCTACCGGTGCCCTCGCGGGGGCGAGCATCGTCCAGAACATCGACGGCGCCGCGGAAGCATTTCCGGTGCCGACCGCGGCGGTCCCTGCGGGGGAGTATTCGGCGGTGTGTCCGGAGCCGTTGCGGTTGCTTGAAGGCACCGTGGACGGCGGCGATCCCGACTTCAGCCCGGTGTCGGAAACTGCGCTCAATCGGGTCAGTGCCATGACGCTCAGTGACCTCGGGGGTACGGTCCCCGGCTCGGCAATCGCACCGCTTTCGGGTGGAGATCCGCTCGCCGTCATCGCGGAGCAGGTACCCGAATCCGAACGAGGCGAACCCCAGGTCAGCAATGAGGACGGACTCACCAACCGCGTGGCCGGTGTCTCGGCAGGGCAATCGGTTGAGGGTGCAGCCGTGATGCGCGCCCAGGCCCTTGGCGAGCAGCGCGCCACCGCCGGCGCCGGATTCACCTACACCGCAACGGACGGTGACCTCGCCGGTCTGGCGGTGGCGCACTGCCAGGTTCCCTCGAATGACTTCTGGCTGGTCGGTGCCGTCACCACTGTCGGTGCCGCAGCGGTGCTGAACCTGCACAACCCGTCGCAGTCGCCGGCCACTGTGAATCTTGACTTGTATGGTTCCAAGGGCGTTATCGATGCGCCCGGCGGCCGGGGGATCCTGATCGCTCCGGGGAAGTCTGAGTCAATCGTGGTCGCTGGGCTTGCCGCTAATGAGGAAAATGTTGCCGTCCGGGTCCGGAGTTCCGGCGGCCGGGTCAGCGGGTTCATTCAGCAGAGCGTGCTGCGCGGGCTGACTCCGGGCGGGGTGGAACTCATCCAGCCCTCGGCTCCCAGTGCTGCCTCGCAAGTTGTTCCGGGCATCCGCATTCAGGCGCCCGATAAGATGGATGCGATTACCGCGCAGGAAGGCTACGCCGGTGCTGCGCCGTCGCTGCAGGTTGCGGTCCCGGGTGGCACGGATGCCGTGCTGGACGTGCGGGTCTTCGGTCCCAGCGGCGAAGTGGAACTACCCGGTGGGGGAGTCGTCACCGCGACCGCCGGCGCGGTGACCGCAATTCCGCTCGATTCGCTGCCCGAGGGCGACTACTCAGCGGTCATCAGTTCGGACGTCCTGATCTCTGCATCGGCGCGGGTCTCCCGTGGTTCGGAGCCGAAGGAACCGCTGGATTTGGCGCTCGTTCCCTCGGCCGTGCGGCTGGGCAGCCAGCATGTCTCGGTCCTGCCGACCGGCGCGGGCTCGGCGTTCGTCTTCAGTGCACCGTCCGGCCGGGCGGAGGTCCGGCTCACGCCGGTCAATGCTGACGGGGCGTTCGGCAAGGAGTTGGTGTTCGACGTCGCCGGCGGCACCACGGTCACGGTGCCTGCCGCTGACCTCGGCAAGGGGACGGCAGCGGCCCTGATCGGCGCCTCGGGAGACCCGGCGTACGGTGCCCAGGTAGCAACGCTCGACGGCGACACTCCCGGCATATCTGTAGCCCCCATCCCGGCGGGCAGCTCAGGCCAGCAGAGTGTCGCCGTGGATATCGGCTTCTGACCGGTTCCTTCAGGCCGGTAACTCAGGCCGTGACTTAGGCCCGTGACTCAGGCCGTGACTTAGGCCCGTGACCGCCCGTAGGCGGGGTCAACCGCCTCGGGGGCCATGCCCAGCAGTTCGGCCATCTGCTCCACAATTACGTCGTGGACGAGCTCGTTGGTGGGCATGTAGCCCTTGGCCGTCATCTCGATGGGATGCCGGTACACAGTGATGGTGGCCGGTCGCTTCGCCGCTGCGGGCTTCGACGAGCCGAGCAAACCCCGTACTGCTGCGGGAGCGAGTTGCTCCAAACCGTCCGGGATCTCCTGGACGATGATCTGAACGTCCTGGATCTTGTCGCCCCATAGCCTCTCCAGGCGTTGGGCTGACTCCATGACCCAGTCTTCGAACCGTTCGGACCGGGTGCGGGCGCCGGGCAGGTGGGACGGAATGAGATCGCCGCGCAAGCCTCTGCCGTGGCGGTCGCGCCGCCTGCCGGCGAACCGGGACTGGCGGCCAACCGGCCCTTCCGGTACAGCCAGGCGAATCGAAAGAGAGCTATCCCGCATGGGGAAACTCTAGTCCGAACCCGTGCCTGCTGCATCACGGCGACGGGACACGGTAGGCTAATCAGTCGTGGGATCGATGAGGCAATGTTCGCGTTCAGCGTGCCAGCGTGCTGCTGTGGCAACGCTCACCTACGTGTATGCCGATTCCACCGCGGTGCTGGGTCCGCTCGCAACCTACGCGGAGCCCCACTCCTACGATCTTTGCGCTCCACATGCTGAAAAACTCACGGTTCCTCTTGGCTGGGAAGTAGTCCGGCTCGCTATGCCGTCCGGCCCGCCGGAGCCCAATCCCGATGACCTGTTGGCGCTGGCCAACGCGGTTCGGGAAGCTGCGGTTGACCGCAGTGCGCCCGAGCCGGCCGCCCCGCACGGGCCGAAGTCGCCGCTGACGCCTCCGCCCGGAGAAACGGGAATACGCCGCGGCCATCTGCGGATGCTCCGCGACCGCTAATCTCTGCTCCTGCTCCTGCTCTCCGGCACCATCCACAGGATTCTCATCGCGCCCGCGCTGCGCGATACCCTTGTAACACCGCACCAACGTGTCCCGGCTGTTGCAGCCGGCACGAACGCTGCACCCGGAATCCTTGAAAGGCTGCACCACGTTGCCCAATATCGCCTCTGATCTGTTGGCCATCCTTCGGTGCCCCGTCACTGGATCCGCACTGGTGCAGGAAGGCGAGGTACTGCGCTCGTCCGCACCCGACCCCACCGGCAGTTTCGTGGAGTACCCGATCGACGAGTTGATCCCCGTGCTGCTTCGCCCTGAACTGAGGACAGCGGAGACTGCTCCCGCTGCCAACCCGACCGCCGCTTCCACCACTGCAGAGGAATCTTCAACAAAATGACGTTTGACTTCAAGGTCGCTGACCTCTCCCTGGCCGAAGCGGGCCGCCACCAGATCCGCCTCGCCGAGCACGAGATGCCCGGCCTCATGGCACTGCGGCGCGAGTTCGGAGAGAGCCAACCGCTCAAGGGGGCGCGTATTGCGGGTTCCCTGCACATGACGGTGCAGACTGCGGTCCTGATCGAGACCCTCACGGCGCTCGGAGCGGAGGTCCGGTGGGCCTCCTGCAACATCTTCTCCACGCAGGATGAAGCGGCGGCGGCCATCGTCGTCGGGCGTGGAACGGTCGATGAGCCGGCCGGAGTGCCGGTCTTCGCCTGGAAGAACGAGACCCTCGAGGAATACTGGTGGGCCACCACCCGGATCCTGCAGTGGCCTGACGGTGAGCCCAACATGATCCTCGACGACGGCGGCGATGCCACGCTGCTGGTGCACAAGGGCGCCGAGTTCGAGGCCGCCGGAGCCGTACCCGAGGCGCCTACCGAGGACGACGTCGACTACTCACACGAATACACCGTGGTTCTCGATGTATTGCGTTCCTCGCTGGCCGAGGATCCCCAGCGCTGGACGCGGATCGCGGCGTCGATTCAGGGTGTCACCGAGGAAACCACCACCGGCGTCCATCGCCTGTACCAGTTGGCGGAGCAGGGCAAACTTCTCTTCCCGGCCATCAACGTCAACGACTCGGTGACGAAGTCGAAGTTCGATAACAAGTACGGCATCCGCCACTCGCTGCCCGATGGCTTGAACCGCGCAACCGATGTACTCATCGGCGGCAAGGTCGCCGTCGTCTGCGGTTATGGGGACGTCGGAAAGGGCGCGGCGGAAGCCCTCCGCGGCCAGGGTGCGCGCGTCATCGTCACCGAAATCGATCCGATCTGTGCCCTGCAGGCTGTCATGGACGGCTACCAGGTGGCCAAGCTCGAGTCGGTGCTCGCCCAGGGTGACATCTTCATCACCACCACGGGCAACAAGGACGTCATCATGGCGCACCACATGGAGGGCATGAAGCACCAGGCCATCGTCGGCAACATCGGTCACTTCGACAACGAGATCGACATCGCCGGTCTGGCCCGGATCCCGGGCATCAAAAAGGTCGAGATCAAGCCGCAGGTCCACGAGTGGGTGTTCGATCACGGGACGGACCGGCAGCGCAGCATCATCATGTTGTCCGAGGGCCGTCTGCTGAACCTCGGTAACGCCACCGGTCATCCGTCGTTTGTGATGAGCAACTCGTTCGCGAACCAGACCATTGCCCAGATCGAGCTGTTCACCAAGCATGGGCAGACGCGCGAAGACGGGTCGCCGGAGTACGGCAACCAGGTGTACGTGCTACCCAAGATCCTCGATGAGAAGGTTGCACGGCTGCACCTCGACGCCCTGGGTGTTGAGCTGACCGAGCTGTCGAAGAGCCAGGCCGAGTACCTGGATATCGATGTGGCCGGACCGTACAAGCCGGATCACTACCGGTACTAGAGGGGGAGCGCTCCTTGCGGGCGGGTCGCAGGTAGCCCGAAACCCGCAGCGGGGCGCGCTCGTCCCGGCGTGAAATTGTAACCGGACCGATGTGTGTCCGTTGCAGGCTGCCCGGCGGGGCGCGCGTAAAATCGCATCTGGACAGCAACTAGCAGGCAGGGTATAGAAGCATGTCGAACTTCTCCGAGGACAACCAGCAACGACGGCGAGGCTGGAAGATCGGCGCGCTCATTGTTGCTGGGCTGCTCGTGGTCGGCGGCGGCGCAGTCGGTGCCATCACCGCGCCGAGCTGGGCCAACTTCGCGGACGAGCCGGCGGCAGCGCCGTCGTCGTCCGCTCCTGCCGACAAGGTTCAAGATGATGAGCCGGACGCTGAAGAATCCGAAGCACCCGACGCCGAGGAATTCACCTTCGGCGTGACACCGACGGATGGCGCTGCAGCGGTCAACCCGGCCACCCTGCCGGAGATCCAGGCGAAAAAGGCCGCAGTCAAGGACGTGGTGCTGGCGCCGGTGGGTGGCGGCGAGCCTGTTGCCGGAACAGTTTCGGAGGACGGATCCTCCTGGAAGGCTGACGGTCCGCTCGCCTTTGCGACCGAGTACTCGTTCGAGTTCGTGCTCGTCGACAGTGCGGGCACGGAGCACCGCCGGGAGCAGACCTTCACGACCGTCCAGCCCGAGAACGAGGCGAACGCCTGGATGTACCCGGCTCCCGGTTCCACCGTGGGTACCGGTCAAGCCATTGAGATCACGTTCAGCGAGCCCGTGGTCAACAAGGACGAGGTCGAGAAGGCCATCACCATCACCAGCACGTCCGGCCAGGAAGGTGCGTTCTACTGGCTGAACGACACCGAGGTCCGCTACCGCGCAGAGGAGTACTGGAAGCCGCGTAGCACCATCACCGTCGACATGCAGTTGTTTGGTGTCGACTTCGGCAACGGGATGATCGGCAACTTCAACGACACCTATTCGTTCAAGACCCACAACAACCGGCTGGCCGTGGTGGACAACGCCACGAAGGAGATGCAGGTCTTCATCGACGGCAAGCTGGAACGGACCTTCCCCGTAACGCTCGGCACCGAGGAATGGCCCTCCTTCTACGGCCTGTACACCGTGATGGAGCAGTACGAGCAGACGAGGTTCTCAGCAGAATCCATTGGTTTGAAGCCGGGCGACCCGGCCTACTACGAGGCTACCGATGTGAACTGGGCGAGCCGCCTGTCGAACGGCGGTGCGTTTGTTCACGAGGCGCTACCTGCGGCGCAGTCGGTGCTGGGCGTTGCCAACGTGTCCCACGGTTGTGTCGGCATGAGCCCTGAGGGCGCCAAGTACTTCTACGACACCTTCGGTCCCGGGGACATGCTGGAGATCCGCAACACCGACACCGGTCCCGTACAGGTGTGGGACGGTTTCGGCGACTGGAATGTGTCCTGGTCGGACTGGACCGCGCAGCAGGCCTGATTTCTTCGGCGCTCCCGGTCAGCCTGTCCGGCGAAGGCTCGGGAGCTGTATGCCGTCCTCAGGAGCTGAACGGCAACTTGTGGAGCTGCTCGGCGGTACGTGATGTGCGTTCGCGCTGCTTCGTCATCCGGGCGTAGTCACGGTCGCGCCGTTCGGAGACGACCGCGTTCAGAAAATCTTCGGGCAGCGTGCCGGCCGGCGGGGCTGGGAAGACGAACGCTGACGCTTCGCTGGCGAGTTCGACGGCGAGGGCAGCGCGCGCCGGAGGAGTGAGCCGCGTTGCCTGTCCGATGAACTGCGAAATGCGGCGGGTCAGTGCGTCCGGCAGCTGCGCGACGTCGGCGGTCCTGATCCAGTCCTGCAACGACGGCGGCAGTACAGCACGGGTGCGGGTCTTGACCACGACGCGCTCATGCATTGAATAGGTGCCTGCGAGGAGGTCGCCGAGCCGTTTGGAACGCTCGTTGAATACGGCCACCAGGAACGCGAGCGAGCCCACCAGGAAGTAGATTTCGAGGACAGCCAGCATCCCGCGGATGAAGGCGTGCCGAAAGCGGATGGAACCGCCGTCGTCGCGCACTATCCGCAGGCCCATGACCAGGCGGCCGAGTGACTTGCCTCTGGTCACCGTCTCCACCGTGACCGGGATGACCACCAGGACCAGCACCACCAGCACCAGTACGAGCGCCTGGGTGAGCGCGGCGTCGAATGACCCGCCGAACGTGTTCCCGACCGCAACGATGACGCCGATGATCACCAGGAATTGTGCGAGCAGGTCGATCATCAGGCTCACGGCGCGCGCGCCGAACGATGCCGGGCGCAGCTCAAGAACGACCGCTTCGCCTGTGATGACCGAGCTCATGGACTGTCCTCCCCTTGGATGATTTCAGCTTAGCCGCCCGATGGCCGTACTCCCCGGGGGCTAAGCTGATCGGGTGGATCTGGACGCATTCGAGGAAGTTAACCGCGCAGACTGGAACCGGCTGGATTCGCTGACCCGGCAGCGTCGGCTGAATGGTCGCGAGGCGGATGAGCTGCTCGACTTGTATCAGCGTGCGTCGACCCATCTGTCGATGATCCGATCCATCGCGCCGGAGAGTGCGCTGTCCAATGAGTTGTCGATGCGGTTGTCGCGGGCCCGGACCAGGTTCACCGGCGCCCGGTCGAACGTGCTCGAGGATATTGCGCGGTTCTTCGTGATCTCGCTGCCGGCGGCCTTCTACCGGATCCGGTGGCTGACCGTCGTCGTCGGCGTGGTGTTTGTGGCGGTTGGCTGGCTGTACGGGGCGTGGGTTGCCAACACGCCCGGCGTGATCGCGGCGCTGGGTAGTGATGAGGAGATTCGGCGGTACGTCGAGGAGGACTTCGTCGACTACTACTCGGAAAACCCGGCGGCGTCTTTTGCCGGTCTGGTGTGGACCAACAATGCGTGGATCGCGGTGCAGGCGGTGGCGTTCGGCATCACCGGCTTCTGGGGCCCGTTCATTCTGTATCAGAACGCTCAAGGGGTCGGGATTGCCGGAGGGATGATGGCGTCCTACGACAAGCTCGATGTGTTCTTCACCTACATCCTGCCGCACGGCTTCATGGAGTTGACCGCAATTTTCATTGCGACGGCAGCCGGACTCCGCATCTTCTGGGCGTGGGTTTCGCCCGGTGCCCGGACCCGATCGCAGGCGCTTGCCGAGGAAGGCCGAGCACTGATCACCGTTGCCCTCGGACTGGTTCTGGTGCTGTTCATTTCCGGCCTGGTGGAGGGTTTCGTGACGCCGAGCCCTTTGCCTGTGTGGTTGCGGATCGGCATCGGCTTCCTGGTTTTCGCGCTGTACTGGGTGTACACACTGGTGCTCGGAAAGCGTGCCGTTCGGGCCGGGTATACCGGTGACCTCACTGAGGAGGACCAGGGGGCGTCCGTCCTGACGGCCTAGAACCTCCGACGGCGTGCCCCACAACGCCGCTCCCGGACCGCGCGGGTACTGTCGTAGATAGGAATTCCATCCAAGGAGACAGTCGTGGCTGACAAAGTCGAGAACCAAAACACGAGCGGACCGGCAGGCAGCGAGCGTCGCGCTGCACTGCGTTCGGACGTGCCCGGCGGGGGTTCAACCCGCCTTCGCGAAAGCGGCTTTCCCATGCGGAAGGCCAGCACTCTCCCCGATGTATCGGCCTACAGCGAGCCGATCAGCAGCGGCACGTCCGAGTTGGGCTCCGAGGAGCCACAGCATGAGCCCGTTGCGGCGGTGCCCGCCACGGACGACCCCTCGACCCCGGCTACCCAGCAGATCGCCGCAACACCCGTCACGGGGAAGGGTGTCACCGACACCGACACCGACACCGACGCCGGCGCCGACACCGACACCGACGCCGACACCAGCGCTCACGTATCAGAGGGCGCCCGGGAAACCGACGACGATCCTGCCCCGGACACTTCCGCCCTCACCATCCGCCCGCCCGAGGAAGACGTCACCCGCCGGGCGAGCCAGCGCGACGAGGCCGCGGCCGCCAAGCCCGTCCTTCCCCGCGTGATGCAGGTCGTTGCCGCCGTATTCTTCCCAGTGATTCTTCTCGGAGCAGCTGTTCGCGCGGTCACCACGCCGCTGTTCCTGTGGGCCGAGTATCACCGCCCAGGTTTCCCCGCTGACAGCTACGGGTTCAGCACTGAGGACCGGATGACGTACGGCTCGTACACGATGGATTACATCCTGAACTGGGCGCCCGCCCGCTACCTGGGAGACCTCGTCAACACCGACGGCGACCAGCTGTTCCTCGACAGCGAAGTCGGTCATATGGCTGACGTGAAGGCTGTGCTGTCTACTGGCTTTGTCGTTGCGACCGTCCTCGCCATCCTTGCACTTGCGGCCTGCGTCTATCTGGCTCGCCGCTACCCCGGAGGAATCCGGCGGGCTCTGTTCGCTGGTGCGGTTGCGACCCTTGTGCTGGCCGTAGTCCTCGCAGTGGCGGGTGTGCTGGCATGGGAAACCTTTTTCACCCAAGTGCATGCGCTCTTCTTCGCCGACGGCACCTGGACCTTCCGCCTCGACGACACCCTCATTCGACTCTTCCCTGCCCAGTTTTGGATTGACGCCGCTGCGGTTGTCGGCGCAATTGTGCTACTTGGCTCGGTGTTGACACTGGTGCTGACCTGGCCCACCAGGGCGCGTCGCGAGAAGTCGGCGAACGCGTACGCAAGGCGCCGAGCGGCGGGCGGCGTCTGACTCTTCAGGAGTACAGCTTCTCCACGGCGGTTGAATACTCCTTGAGCACGGCTGCCTTCTTCAGCTTCAGAGTCGGAGTGAGGTGCCCGGAGTCGACTGAGAATTCGGCGTCGAGAATGGTGAACTTCCGGATCTGCTCGGCCCGGGAAACCAACTCGTTCGTCGAATCAACGGCCGTCTGAAGCTCGGCACGCAGCGCCGCCTCCGACACCGGCGTGCTGTGACCGTTGGCCGCGGCCCAGTTCTGCACGGCCTCGGGATCGAGCGTCACCAGCGCAGCTACGAAGGGCCTGTTGTCGCCCACCACGAGGGCATGCGCCACGAGCGGATGCTCGCGCAGCTTCTCCTCGAGCGGGCCGGGTGCGACGTTCTTGCCTCCCGCCGTCACCAGGAGATCCTTCTTCCGGCCCGTGATGTGCAGGAAGCCGTCCTCGTCCAGGGTGCCGAGGTCGCCTGTGCGGAAGAATCCGTCCTCGGTGAACGCCTCGGCGTTGGCGGAAGGGTTGTTGTGATAGCCCTTGAACACCCCGACGCCGTTAACCTGAACCTCGCCCTGGTCATCGATCCGAAGCGTAGTTCCCGGCATCGGAATACCCACCGATCCGACGCGGGAAAGCCCCACGGTGTTCGTTGTACAGGGCGCTGTGCTCTCAGTAAGCCCGTAACCCTCCAGAACGTTGATCCCGGCACCCCGGAAGAAGTGAGCCAGGTGCTCGCTCAGCGGCGAAGCACCGGAAACCGTGTGCACCACTTCACCGCCGAAGACCGCCCTCAGCTTCGGATACAGCACCCGGTCAAAAAGGGCATGGCGCGCCCGCAACAGCAGCGACGGGCCGCGTCCGCCCTGCGCCGCAGCATCAAGAGCGCGCGAGTATGCAACCGCGGTGGCATCGGCAGCGCGGAACAGCTTGCCCTTGCCGGCAGCCTCCGCCTTCTGCGCTGCCGTGCTGTAGATCTTCTCGAAGATGCGCGGCACCACCAGCAGGAACGTGGGCTTGTACGCTGCAAGATCCTCCAGCAGTTCGGTCGCATTCGACGTATGCCCAAGCTTCACCCCACCGGCCACACAGACCAATTGCACCGCCCGCGCCAGCACATGGGCCAGCGGGAGGAACATGATGGTCCGTGCGTTCTCCTGCTTCAGCAATTCGGGCAGGAACTCGACCGTGTTGACCGCGAACAAGGCGAAGTTGGCGTGCGTGATCTCGCACCCCTTGGGGTGCCCTGTTGTTCCCGACGTGTATACCAGCGACGCCACGTCCTCCAGGGTCCGGCTTGACCGCGCTGACTCGAGCTCTTCGTCGCTCACGGACTCGCCCGCGGAGATCAGCGTGGCGAAGGAGGATGCGCCGTCGTCGTAGTTCATGAGGATCAGCTGCGCGTCAGGCGCGGCCTGGCGCACTGTGACCGCCTTCTCCTCGTTTTCGACGAGGACGACGACGGCGGCAGAGTCCTCAAGGATCCAGCTCACCTGGTGTGCCGAGGAGGTCTCGTAGATGGGAACGGTGACGGCGCCGGTGAACCAGATGGCGAAGTCGGCCAGAGTCCACTCGTAGCGCGTCTTCGACATGACCGCGACCGAGTCGCCGGGTTGCACACCCCGCGCGATCATGCCCTTGGCGAGGGCGCGCACCTGATCGAGGAAGCACTCGGTACTGACGTCGTTCCAGGAGCCATCCGACTTCACCGCATAGAGCGGAGCCTGAGGCGCCCGCTGGTGCTGTGCGAGGAGCAGGTCAGTGACGTTGAAGTCTGCCGGAAGGTCGACCATGAGTTCGGTGGAGGATTCACGCATAGGGTGCAGCTCACTTTTCCTCGGAGGCGACTGGCGCCGTGTCAGATCCAGCTCGGCATCCACATCCGCAGACGCCAGGAGTCGTAGGGGATGGTTTCGGCAGTCCAGATGGGCAGGAAGTACGCGGCAACCAGGACCGCAAGCACAACAAATCCTCCCACGAGCACAATACCGCTCCGTCGCCGCCAGGGACTGTCACCGGGTCCGCCCAGCACGAGTCCGAGGACGTACGTCAGCGAGAGGATGAGGAACGGCGCGAAGGCGATGGCGTAGAAGTAGAACATGGTGCGGTCCGGGAAGAGGAACCAGGGCAGGTATCCGCCCGCGATGCCGGCCAAAATGGCTCCGGCCCGCCAGTCACGCCGGCCGATCCAGAACAGCAGCACCACGACGAGCGACAGGGCGCCCGCCCACCAGATGACCGGGTTGCCCAGCATGAGCACCGACTGTGAACAGTCCGAAGCGCCGCAACTCAGCCCGTCGGACTCGTAGTGGAAGTTCGTAGGCCTTCCGACGAACAGCCAGGACCAGGCCGTGGCCTCATACGGGTGCTCGCTGCTCAACCCCTCGTGGAAGCTATACGCGCTGCGGTGATACTCGGCGAGGGAGCGCAGGGGAGCAGGCACCCAGTCCCACAACGGGTCCGGATTTTCAGCGGCCCACTGCCGGTCATAGGCGTCGGAGGACAGGAACCAGCCCGTCCACGTGGCCAGATAGACGAGCAGCCCCAGCGGCACAATGGACGCGAAGGCCTGAAGCCCATCCCGCACGACGGCGCCGACCCCCCAGCGCCGGATGCCCACTGCGCGCCGGGCGGACATATCCCACAGCACGGTCATGAGCCCGAAGACCGCAATGAAGGGAAGCGCCGACCACTTGGTGCCGAGCGCCAGCCCGAGCGCCACACCCGCGGCGATCCGCCACGGCCGAAGCCCCAGCCACGGCCCGTACAGCAATTGTTCGCGGGTGGGCTGACCCCGTTCGCGCGCATAGCCGGCCATGAGTGACGCCAATCGCCGCCGTGCCCAATCCCTGTCCAACACCAGCAGGGCGAAGGCAACGAGCACCCAGAACATCAGGAACACGTCGAGCAGCGAGGTGCGCGAATGCACCAGGTGCTGCCCGTCCACGGCCATCAGGAGCCCTGCGATAGCCCCCAGCGCAAGAGATCCGAACAACCGCTGCGCCACCAGGGCAAGAATGAGGATCGACAGCGTGCCGACCACCGCCGCGGAAAACCGCCAGCCGAAGGGATTCGACGGACCGAACAACGCCATCCCGACGGCGATCATCCACTTGCCGACCGGCGGATGCACCACGTAGTCCGGGGTCTCCAAAATCACCCCGGGATTGCCGGCATTGAACGACTCGTCCGCTTCCTCGGGCCACTCACGCTCATACCCGGACAGCAGGAACGAGTAGGCGTCTTTGACGTAGTACGTTTCGTCGAAAACCAAGGTGTCCGGTTCACCCAGCCGGACGAACCGCAGCACTCCGCCGATCAGCGCCACCAGCACCGGCAGCAGCCAGCCCCACAGGCCGAACCGCACATGCTCGCCGAGGAGCCGCCTGCGCAGAACCCGTTCCGAAAAAGCCGTACGCGCCGAAACGACCCACTGCCGCTCATACCCCTCGCGGGGGACGGCAGCGGTGGTGGTTTGGCTCACCGCATCATCGTACCGAGCACCCCTGACAATTCGGTGCGGGCCATGAACGCTGCGCATCCCTGAACGCTGCACCCCATCAACGACGGGCCGTAACCCACTAGGCTGAACCAGTGACTGAGGAAACGAACGACGACGGCGCCCGCCGTCTCCCGGAGGACGCGAACCTCACGGAGGCTGACCACGAGTCAGATCCTGCAGCAGACGCGGAGGCAGGCCCCGAGGCAGACGACGAGGTTGATCTCCCGCAGCCCCTCCTGCCCGAAGCCCTCACACCGGGCAACGGCAGCATTGTGCTGGCCGCGACCCCGATCGGCAACATGGGGGACGCGACGTTCCGGCTGGTGTCACTCCTGGAGACCGCAGACATCATCGCCGCCGAGGACACCCGGCGCCTGCAGCGGCTCATCCGCTCGCTCGAGGTAACACCACGCGGCAGGACCCTCAGCTACCACGAGCACAATGAAGCCTCCCGTACCCCCGAACTGCTCGACCTTGTCGCTGCGGGCGCAACCCTGCTGCTCGTGACTGACGCCGGCATGCCCTCCGTCTCCGACCCGGGGTTCCGTCTGGTCGAAGCCGCAGCTGAGCGCGGCATCCAGGTCACCGTTGCTCCGGGTCCGTCCGCCGTCCTGACCGCACTGGCGCTCTCCGGACTTCCCACCGACCGCTTCTGCTTCGAGGGGTTCCTGCCCCGGAAAGCCGGGGAACGGGCAGCACGATTGGCTGAACTTCGCACCGAACGCCGCACCATGGTCTTCTTTGAAGCACCGCACCGCCTCGAGGTCATGATCCGGGCATTGCACCAGGAGTTCGGTCAGGACCGGCCCGCCTGCGTCACCCGAGAACTCACCAAGCGTTACGAGGAAGTGATCCGCGGACCGCTCCGTCAGCTCCTTGAGTGGGCGGAAGGGAACGAGATCCGGGGGGAGATCGCCGTCGTCGTCGGTGGTGCACCGGCGGACCAACCGACCGCCCCCGTCGACCATGTGGGCGCGGTCAATGAACTCATGAGCCAGGGGCTGCGCCTCAAGGAGGCCGTCGCCGCCGTCGCCGAGGACGCGCGGGTCAGCAAGCGGGAGCTGTATGCGGCAGTGGTGGCTGCCAGGACCTGAGCCCACCGTAATCCGAGCAGGGAACCGACTGTGCAACGTCACAGTGGATCCCCGCTTTTGTGGTGCAGCTTTGTATGGACATGGCCCGAAACGCAGGGCTAGCGTGAGAGCCCTGACACACAACCGATTCAGAGCTGACTGAGAGCTGACTTCAGTTGAGCGAATCGACGACCGTAAAGGCTCCCCGGATGACTATCACCGCCCAGCGCGAACAAGACCTTCTGTCCTCGGTCCCCACCGGCCTGCTCATCGGCGGCGAGTGGCGCGACGCGTCGAACGGGAAGACCTTCGACGTCGAAGACCCGGCTACCGGCAAGACACTCCTCAGCATCGCCGACGCCAGCCCTGAAGACGGCAAGGCCGCACTCGACGCCGCCGTCGCCGCACAGGACGAATGGGCGAAAACGGCGCCGCGCGAACGCGGCGAGATCCTGCGACGAGCCTTCGAACTGGTGACTGAACGCGCCGACGACTTCGCGCTCCTCATGACCATGGAAATGGGCAAGCCCCTGGCCGAGGCCCGCGGCGAGGTCATCTACGGCGCCGAGTTCCTCCGCTGGTTCTCCGAGGAAGCCGTCCGCATGTCCGGCCGATACTCCACAGCTCCCGACGGCAAGTCGCGCATCCTCGTCAACAAGAAGCCCGTCGGCCCGTGCCTGCTGATCACCCCGTGGAACTTCCCGCTGGCCATGGCGACGCGGAAGATCGCTCCCGCCGTCGCCGCCGGCTGCACCATGGTGCTCAAGCCCGCCAACCTCACCCCGCTGACCTCGCTGCTGTTCGCGAAGGTCCTCGAGGAGGCCGGCCTTCCCAAGGGCGTGCTCAATATCGTCAGCACCACCAGTGCCGGAGCGGTCACCGGGCCTCTCATCAAGGACAGCCGCCTCCGCAAGCTCTCCTTCACGGGTTCGACGCCGGTCGGCCGCCGCCTGCTCGCGGACGCCTCCGAGAACGTCCTGCGCACCTCGATGGAGCTCGGCGGCAACGCCCCGTTCCTGGTCTTCGAGGACGCTGACCTCGACAAGGCTGTCGACGGCGCCATGGCCGCAAAGCTCCGCAACATGGGCGAGGCCTGCACCGCTGCCAACCGCTTCATCGTGCACGAGTCCGTCGCCGCGGAGTTCGCAGAGAAGCTTGCTGCCCGCATGAAGAACGTCACCCCGGGCCGCGGAACCGAGGACACCTCCAAGCTCGGCCCGCTGATCGACGGCAAGAGCCGCGACAACGTGCATTCCCTCGTGAAGGATGCGGTCGACGACGGCGCGCGGCTCCTCTCCGGCGGTGAACCCCTCGACGGCCCCGGCTACTTCTACCCTGCGACGGTGCTCGCGGACGTTCCGTCGAAGTCTCGCATCCTGCAGGAGGAGATCTTCGGCCCGGTAGCGCCGATTGTCACCTTCTCGAACGAGGACGACGCCGTCCGGCTCGCCAACAACACCGAGTACGGACTCGTGGCGTACGTTTTCACCCGCGACCTGAACCGCGGCCTCCGGATGGGCGAGCGGCTCGACACCGGCATGCTGGGCCTCAATGCCGGCGTCATCTCCAATGCGGCGGCACCGTTCGGCGGCGTGAAGCAGTCGGGCCTGGGACGCGAGGGCGGCTACGAGGGGATCGAGGAGTACCTCTACACCCAGTACGTCGGCATCGCGGACCCGACCGCCGGCTAGGCGCTGTTCCGGATTTCCCACCTTCTGCTTCGACGCGGCCCAGAACGACGGCGTGTCCTCACCGACACGCCGTCAGGGCCGCCAGAAGGTGGGGAAACCGGACCGCGGAAGCCCAGCACCCGAACTACGAGGACGCGGAAACCAGATCCTCGCTGCGCTGGGCCCCGAACGGCTGCCATAGCGACCGGGGCCACAGCCGCGCGCGGACCCGTGCCGGCAACGACGCCGACCGGCGCAGCGCCTCAGTCACGGCCTGAACGTCATCCCAGCCGTTGGAGGTCCGGATGTCCGCACCGGCGAACTCCGCGTACTCCTCTTCCTCGTAGGAGCGCCGCAGCCGGACGATGGCACCCGCGGCGGCGTCGTCGAACTGGCCGCGTTCCCGAAGCCGCTGCTCGAACGTCCGCGGCGTGTCCGTCGGCAACGGGGCGAGCCCGTAATCGGCCGCCACCTCGACCGTCTCCGCCCATGCCATCGTTGCGGCTCCCACTCCGCCCGTGTTGGCAGTGACAGAACGACGACGGCGGCGGGTCCGCAGCACCCGCCACGCCATCGGCGTTAGCGCAAGCACCACGAGCAGCAGGGCAAGCACGACGCCGAGGGTTGAGCTCCGCTCCGAGCTTTCCCGCGCCGCGTCGGCCGTTTCTGCCTCCTCGGCTTCAGGAGAGGGGGTTGCCGTGGACGGGGGAACCGGGCCGACACCAGGGTTCAAGCTGTCGTTGTCGATCGACGGGCTCACCGGCGACAGAGACGAGAGCGCGTAATCCGGCACCACACCGCGGGACGGCGTCGGCTCGAACTGCACCCACCCCACGCCCTCGAAATACAGTTCGGGCCACGCGTGCGCGTCCTTGGAATTCACGGAGTACTCAGTGAACTCGACGCCGTCCGGGCTAAGGAACTGCTCGCCGGTGGGCGTACCGGGGGAGTAACCGACGGCGACCCGGCTGGGGATGCCCGCGAGCCTCGCCATCACGGCCATGGTTCCGGCGTAGTGCACGCAGTACCCGGACTTAGATTCGAGGAACCGGGCCATGACATCGAGGCTGTTGCCGTCATAGCCGCCGTCCACGGGCGCATCGACCGAGTACACGAAGGACGGTCCGCGGAGGTAACTCTGGATGGCGATCGCCTGGCTATACGGGTTGGAAATGCCCTCCACCACTGACGCCGTCGTGTCCCGGATGATGCCCGGCAGCGAACCGGGCAGGGCGAGGAACTGTTCGGGCACCGCCTCCGGATTGGTCGCCGGAATCGCCTGCAGCCGCTCCCGGGTCAGCACGGGTTCGGTGCTTTCCACAAGGTAGTCCTGGTCCGCGGTGGAGCCGCCGTCGATCGCGAGGATGCTGAGGTTCCCCGGGTCGTAGGCCCACCGCCCGTTCAGTCCGTTGATGGAGACTGGAGCGTACGGTGCCAGCAGCCAGGGGCTGGTGAAGCTTTCAGTGTCGATTCGCGTCAGCACCGTCTCGCCGGGAGGCTGGCCGTCACCGGCCATCTCCTCGACACCGGCTACGCGCTGACCGAGCCGCTGATCCGGCTCCCAGCGCTGCCCGCTGAAGTCCTCCAGCGTCACCGACCGCAGGTACAGCGGCTCCTCAGCCGTCGTGGCGTACTCGATCCGTCCGAAACCATTGGGATTACGCAGGTCATTGCCCAGTGTGACGATGGGATTCAACCCCGTCGCGGTACCCCACAGGTTCACCCGCGCTCCCTGCGGGAACACACCCGAATTGAAGCCCGGGATGGCCAGCGGAAGGACGACAGCGATGCCCAGTGCCAGCGCACCGATCGTCAGACCCCGCGACAGATGCGCACCGGACAGCTCGCCGGAGGACGCTGAGTCCTGCCGTGCCTCTAGCCAGTGGGCGGTCCCCAGCAGCAACAGATATCCAGCCACCGCGGCGACGAAGGACGGGACACCCACGCTGTTGATGCGTACGACGGCGGGGACCACCAGGATTGCCAGCAGCGCCAGTCCGCTGGTGGCCGGCATCCGGAGCGTATTGGCGAGCGTGTCGACCAGGATGGCGATGATTCCGATGCCGGCGCACACCACGAGGAAGAGTCCTCCGGTTGGCAGGACGGGCGCCACCTGCGACACCACAGTGTTCTCCGCATGACCCAGCAGCACTGACAGCCGGCCGACGAAACCCTCGCCCGGGAAGAAACCGAGCGTGCTCTGCCCGGGGAAGAACTGCCAGATCAGGGACCCCGCCAGCGCAACAACGCCCACGAGGGGAGCGAAGTACCCGGGCAGCCGGGACCAGCGGGACAACGCCATGAAGAACAGCACCGTTCCCACCGTCACCATGACGGGCGTGAACCAGGTCCAACCGAAGATCACTCCGGACAGGCTCAGCGACGTCAGCATGACGGCCGCGAAGGAGGCAGCGCTGATCAGGAGGTGCCAGTGCGTTCGACGCGGAGCCTCCTGCCGGTTGGGTAGGAGGCGTTGCGCCTGTCCGCTGGGGGCGGGGCGGGAAAGAGTGGCTGTCATGCCCGTGCTCCTGTGCCGAGTGGGCCGGTCTTGATTGTGGTCTTCGCAGTGGAGGAAGTCACCGTGGCAGGCGGCGTATCGAAGTGCGCCCAGGCCGTGGGAAGCGAAGCGTTCGGTGTTACGGCGACAACATGCCAGCCGGCGCCGCGCAGAACGTCCATCACTGCGTGCAGATCCCGCGGCCGTTCGCTGACGAGGACGGCGAAGGACTGCGAGCCGTACTCCGCTGCGGGTCCGAGGTCGCGGGCCTCAGCCTCACTGATCGCGCCGAGTAGCGCGATCAGCGGTCCGCGGTTCTTCAGACCGGCCAGCTTGTCCAGCATCGGGTCACCGAAGGGTAGGACGTTGGCGGAAGGGCCGCCGCTGCCCGGACGCCGCACCGCGTGGGAACCGGACCGACCGGGGGCGCCGGACGCCCGCTTCTGCGACGCTGCCGAACGCTTCGTCGGATCCGGCTGCAGTTCGAGGGCCGCGAGCCCCTGGGCGATGTTGTGCAGCCCGCCCTGGCCCGAAAATTCCTCGTCGTCGGGCCATGGCGCGGACACGGAGCGTCGCAGTGCAGGCGCTCCTGTTTCGTCGACGAACCGGAGCGAATAGCCGCGTTCCAGCAGGTGCGCCGCGATCGACACGGCACCGACCACGGCCCACTCGAAGGTGGGGGAGGAGAGCATGCCGGAATCGGTCTCGGGATCGCCGCCGAACGCTGAGAGGAAACCGGACCCGTAACTGGCCTGCCGCTGATCGAGGATAAGGGTGGCTTCGGGGGTGGTGACGGATTCTTCCTGACGCACCATGAGTTCGTTGTGCCGGGCGGTCGCAGCCCAGTGCACCCGGCGCATGGGGTCGCCGTGGCGGTATTCGCGGGTCATGACGTCGTCGTCGCTGGGATTCGCATTCCGGCGGGTGACAGCGTTGCCGTCCGTGCCCCGGACCCCGGTGAGCGGCGAGTGCGGCAGCTCCAGCGGGCTGGGGGTGACCACCAGCCGGTCCGTCCCGCCGAGCGTGTGCCGGGAAATGCCCAGGCCGAAGGGGTCGGTGAAGCCGGCGGTGACGGGGCCGACGTCGTACACGCCCCTCGCGGCCGACCGCAGCCGGTACTCATACAGGCTCACTCCGCTCGGGGTGGGGTTACGGGCGGGGAAGTGGAACTCGGGGGCGTCGCCGAAGCGCTGCGGAAGCTGTTCGCGCATCACCACGGAGCCGCCCAACGGACCGTCGGAGGCTACCGACAGCGTCACCGTGGTGGTGAACCCTGTCTCCATGCTCTGCGGCGCGAAGGTGCGGTGCACCGTGAAACTCGGCTTGACCAGTCGCAGCACCAGCACGGACACCAAGGGCAGCAGGACCAGCAAGAGGCCTAAATACAAGAGGTCCCGACGGCCGAGGAACTGGGCCAGCAGGAGTGAAAGGACACCGGCCGCGGCCAGTCCCCATCCCCGAACGGTCAGGATGCGCGGTAGCCGCTCGACCAGTCCCATGTGCTCAGCCGTGCCGGGAGGAGGCGCTCGCCGCGTCGCGTGCCACCGGCACCCGGGCAAGAATGCCGGAGATGATCGACGACGGCGTCTCGCCGGAGCTGAGTGCCTTCCGGTCCAGGATGAGCCGGTGGGCGAGGACGGATTCGGCGACGGAGCTGACGTCGTCGGGCAGGACGAAGTCGCGGCCTTCGAGGGCCGCACCGGCTTTCGCCGCGCGCAGCATCTGCAGCAGGCCGCGGGGGCTCGCACCGAGACGGAGCTGCGGGTGCTGCCGGGTGGCGTGCCCGATGCCGACTGTGTACTCCTTCACCGCGGGGGAGACGTACACCTGCCGGACCTGGCGGATCATCGCGGCGACGTCCTCGACGCCGGCAACGGGCTGGATGGAGCGCAGCGGCGAGACCGACTGGTGGGTCTCGAGCATGTCCATTTCCGAGCTCATGTCCGGGTAGCCCATGGAGATGCGGGCCATGAAGCGGTCGCGCTGGGCTTCGGGCAGCGGATAGGTGCCCTCCATCTCGATCGGGTTCTGGGTTGCGATCACCATGAACGGTTCGGAGAGCCGGTAGGACGAACCGTCCACCGTGACCTGGTGTTCCTCCATGCACTCGAGCAGCGCGGACTGGGTCTTGGCGGAGGCACGGTTGATCTCGTCACCGATGACGATGTTCGCGAACACCGGACCGCGCCGGAACTCGAACCGGTGGGAGTCCTGGTTGTAGATGGAGACGCCGGTGACGTCCGAAGGCAGCAGGTCCGGGGTGAACTGGATCCGGTTGACGCTGCAGTCAATGGTCCGTGCCAGGGTCTTGGCGAGCATGGTCTTGCCGACGCCCGGTACGTCCTCCAGCAGGAGGTGGCCTTCGGCGAGCAGCACCGTCAAGGCCAGCCGGGCGGCGTCGGGCTTGCCGTCGATGACCGTATTGATGGACTTCAGGATGCGCGCGCTGGTGTCGTGGAACATCTCGCCCGTCATGGGCGGACGAACAGTATCCGCACTGGGCGCCGTGCTGCCGTTGGGGGTGGCGTACTGATTGTGGGCGTCCATGGATACCTTCCGGAAACGCTGCCGGGAACGCCAAACCACGACGGTGTGGGAAACGTCAGTGGAACACGTGCGGGGCAACGGTTGCTAACTAGCTCAAGAGTACTAGGACAACTGAGGTTCGTGGCGGAAAGTTCCGCTCACCAGCGCGGATCCGGGCAGACTGCAAGGAAAGTCTAGGGTTGGACTATGTGCATCAGTTCGATCCCCGTTCAGTACCGGCCCGAAGAGACGACGGCGGAAGACTCGCCCACCGGCCGGTCACGCGCTCCCCAGGCGGGCGGCCGCAGCCGGAAACTGGAGTACCCGCCGGCGCCGGAGCCGCTCCCGTACCCCGTGATGGACAACCACACGCACCTCGATTTCCGCGACGGCCAGGTTGCCGTGAGCATCGCCGACGCGATGGATGCGGCGGAGGCCGTCGGCGTCGGCTTCGCGGTGCAGGTGGGCACCGACCTGGAGTCCTCCCGCTTCACCGTCGAGGCGGTGGACCAGGACCGGCGGCTGCTCGGCGCCGTCGCGATCCATCCCAACGAGGCGCCCCTGCTCGCCGAGGCCGGCGCCCTCGAGGACGCGCTCGCCGAGATCGAGCAGCTCGCGCAGCACCCGCGCATCCGCGCCATCGGCGAGACCGGCCTGGACTACTTCCGCACCGGCGAGGGCGGGCGCGAGCGGCAGGAGCACTCCTTCCGCCGGCACCTGGACATCGCCCGCCGCCTGGATCTTGCCCTGCAGATCCATGACCGGGATGCGCACGACGACGTCGTAAAGGTCCTGCGCACAGAGGAACCTCCCGCCCGGGTGATCTTCCATTGCTTTTCCGGCGACGCCGACCTTGCCCGGATCTGCAACGAGAACGGCTGGTTCATGTCCTTCTCCGGAACCGTCACCTTCAAGAACGCACGCGGTCTGCGCGATGCCCTGGAGATCGCCGACCCGACCCTGATCCTCACCGAAACCGATGCGCCGTTCCTCACACCGCACCCCTTCCGGGGGCAGCCGAATGCCACCTATGCCGTGCCCTACACGGTCCGGTTCATGGCGGAGCATCTTGGCTCTGACTTGGAGGAACTCTGCCGGTCTGTCAACGCCAACACGCGGCGTGCGTACGGGGAATGGGAGTGACGCGGGACAAGTAAGCCATTTTGCTAGCTTGCCCTTGTATCACAGTTCGATTACGGTGGGCTGATATTAGCCGGGGTCGGGGAAGGCTTTCGACTAATGCTGTCCGCTGCGACGGGTCTCTTCTTTGTTGTACCGCTGGCGTTGAGCCGTGCCTGATTGACGTTCTTACTCAGGCGTGCACAGCTCAACTCAAGCGGTGTGCTCAAGGGTGCCCGCCGTCGTCGTTCATATGCCTGTGCACTGATGCGCTGTGCCCACTGCTGGGACAGCTGTTCCCGTGCGCCCACGTCCCCGTGCCCGGATGCGACGCGGGATGGATATTTTGTGGCACAGCGGGATGCGAAAGCCTGGGCAGTTCTGGCCGGGCAGGGAACGGTGATGGCGAGTCTGGTTGTCGGGCTCGTGGCCTTTGTCGGCACCGGCAAGAGCGTGGAGGTGGTTGTCGACGGCCAGTCGCTGACCGTCCAGACCTTCGGCGGCACGGTGGAAGAGGTCCTGAGGACCGCCAACGTCACCGTTACCGCGAACGACGACGTGTTCCCGTCCCTCGCAAGCTCCGTTGACGACGGCGCCGCCATCCAGGTCAACAAGGCCACCGCCATCGAGGTCCGGCTGAATGGAGCCGAGACCGTCGTCCACACCACCGGCGAGACCGTCGGTGAACTCGTGAACGAGCTCGGTGTGGCCCGCGAGTCGGACATCTCCGCTCCGGCCGAGACCCGGTTGGTCACGCTCAGCTCCACGCTCAGCATTTCGACACCGAAGACCGTCACCCTCGCCGTTGACGGCAAGAACCACCGCATCGAGACCACCGTGAACACCGTGGCGGACCTCCTGAAGGATGCGAAGGTCACCCTCGGCGCCGAAGACCGGGTTTCCGTGCCCGTCAACAGCTCTGTGATCACCGGGATGGGCCTCAAGGTCACCCGCGTCGAGACCGGCAAGAAGATCACCGAGACCGAGAAGATCGACTTCACCTCCACCGAGGAAGAGACTGACGAGCTGCTCGTCGGCGAAAGCGAAGTTGTTCAGGCCGGCGTCGAAGGCGTCCGCACGCGGGTCTTCACCGTTAGCGTCATCGACGGCAAGGAAACCAGCCGGGAAAAGGTCAGCGACAAGGTCACCCGCGAGCCGGTGGCAGAGATCGTCGCAATTGGTATCCGCGAGGAAGAGCCTGAGCCGGAGGAAGAGGAGCCGGCTGCAGCGAAGGCCGAAGCGCCCAAGGTCGACGAGATCGAAACGCCCGAGCCTGCCCCTGCCGCGGTCGTTTCCGGCGGCGGCGCGTGGGATGCCCTCGCCCAGTGCGAATCCGGCGGGAACTGGTCCATCAACTCCGGGAATGGCTACTACGGCGGCCTGCAGTTCAGCGAGTCCAGCTGGCTCGGAGCCGGCGGCGGCAAGTACGCCCCGCTGCCGCACCAGGCATCGCGCGCCGAGCAGATCGCAACCGCCGAGGTTCTCAAGCAGAACGGCGGCTGGGGACACTGGCCGTCCTGCTCCTCGAAGCTGGGACTGCGCTAAAACGCTGATACGACTGCTTTCGCAGCGCCCGTGCCGGTTACCGGCACGGGCGCTGCCGTTTTTTCGGGTCCCGATGTGCCGGATTGCTCACTTCTCGCCGCAGGGTCCGCACAGCAGGGCCGCCATCCCGGGGAGCGCGCAGCGACCGCAGGGCAATAGGGAGCAAACCGGAACGGGTGAATGCAGCTGGCGGGGCTGCCCGACGCGCCCCGCTACGATGGCTAGGTGAACGACAAGGCGAGCCCATCCCCACCACAGGCCCTGCTCGGCGCGACTGAGATCCGCCGGCTGGCAGAGGAACTGGGGATCCGTCCCACCAAGACGCTTGGCCAGAACTTCGTCATTGACGGCAACACCATCCGCAGGATCGTGGCCGCTGCCGCCGTCGATCCCGCCGAGACGGTGCTCGAGGTCGGGCCGGGACTGGGGTCGCTGACCCTCGGGCTGCTGGACGCCGCACAGCGCGTAGTGGCCGTAGAAATCGACCCGGTGCTCGCCGCACGCCTGCCGCAGACCATCGCGCAGTGGCGCCCTGAGCGGGCCGCGTACTGCGACGTGGTCGAGGCCGACGCGATGCGCGTCACCGAGCTCCCCGCCGAGCCCTCCGCGCTGGTAGCCAACCTCCCGTACAACGTTGCCGTCCCCGTGGTGCTGCACCTGCTCGCGCACTTCCCGTCGATACGTCACGGGCTCGTCATGGTGCAGGATGAGGTGGCCGATCGCCTGGCCGCCCCTCCCGGCTCCAAGGTGTACGGCGTGCCGTCGGTGAAGGCCCAGTGGTACGGCCGGATGCGCAAGGCCGGCGTCATCGGCATGAATGTCTTCTGGCCTGCGCCGAAGATCGCCTCCGGCCTGGTCGGTTTCGAACGGCACGATCCGCCCCGGACCACTGCCTCCCGCAAGGAGGTGTTCGCCGTCATCGATGCCGCGTTCGCCCAGCGGCGCAAGACCCTCCGTGCGGCCCTCGCCGGCTGGGCGGGAAGCGGTGTTCTCGCGGAGCAAGCACTGACCAGGGCCGGCGTCGACCCCTCGGCCCGCGGCGAAGTCCTCGACATCCACGCCTTCGCCCGCATCGCGGAGTCGAAGCAACAGCTGCAGGCGTAGGCCGGCCTCGTTCCGGACACATTCCTGCACCGTCCGGACCAGTACGACGACGACGGTGCCGGCGAAGCGCGCAAACTCGCCGTCCGCCGTCGTTCCCTTCACTAGAAGCTGCAGGATTATGCTCGGCCGACCTGAAGCAGGCAGTAGACAATTGTTGCAACGCAGAAACGGCGGCCTCTCGAAGGAAGCCGCCGATTCTGCGTTTAACGAGTAGCCGGTGCTTACAGACCGCCCTGCCGGGTTGGAGGCATGAAGCCGCCGGTCTGGTCATCGTCGTCGCGCTCGACGGCGCTGCGGGTGTCGCTGGCCGCGAGGCCGTCAGAATCACCCTCGGTGTCTACCAGGCCGTTGGTCTGGTCGAAGGGCTCACCCAGGGGACGCTCGGAAGCGATGCCAGGGGAGACATCGACGGGAGCGCCGGCGACGGGCGTGACGTCCGGCGGGGTGGTGTCCTCGACAGGGACAACCGGCGTGACCGGGATGTCCGTGGTGGTCGATTCGGTGTCAACGGTGTCCTTCTTGCCACCGCTGGCAGCTGCCACGCCTGCTGCTGCGGCCGCTGCGACGCCTACCGCTGCGGCAGCTGCCTTACCGGAGATGCCGGCCTTGCCGCTGTCGCCGCGTGATGCTGCGGCGTCATCAACAGTAGGCGAACCGACGGTGCCGCCGGCAACGGCTCCGCGCCAGGCGCCGGTTGCGTAGCCCTCGTCCTCGATGAACTCCTTGAAGCGCTTGAGGTCGCCCTCGGCTTCCTTCTCGACGACGTTCAGCTTGTCGCCGATCTTTTCGATCATGCCCTCGGGCTCGTACTCAAGCTCAAGCTTGATGGAGGTCTGGCCGCCGCCGACGTCTTCGAATGAGACGGCTCCGGCGTTGGTTGCACCCTCGGTGGCTGCCCATGCGACGCGGCGGTCGGGCTCTTGTGCGAGGATCCGTGCCTCCCACTCGCGCTTCACTCCGCCGATCTCAGCGACCCACTTGAGCCGGTCGTCGGTGAGCTGCTCCACCTTCTTGACCCCGCTCATGAAGTGGGGAAACTCTTCGAACTGTGTCCATTGGTTGTAGGCCACGCTCACTGGAACGTTGACCATGATCTGCTTCTCGATCCTCGTGCTCACAGCGTCTCCTTCGGATAGGAACGTCCGATGAACTGGTAATTCATCAGTATGCTTACCATACCCATCGACCGTACATCTGACTATGGCCGGGGCACAAGAACCGCGACGGCGTTCGCCGCGTGGCCCGGTCCTCGCCGGCCGCTGCGCACAGTGCTTCAAAACTGCGTAGATCCTGCGCTTCTTTCCCTGATTGACGGCGAGAATCCGGCTTATGCTGAGTCCGGCTTGAACGTTTCTTGGGGGAGTGCGTGAGGAAAATCCTTGGTTGGGCTGCCATCGCAGCCATCATCGTGTGGGCTGCTGCCTTCTTCATCCTGAAGTCCGCCCATGACCGGGTGACCGAAGAAATGCTCGCCGTCGCGGCCCAGATGCAGGTCCCTTCCAGCTGGACCCTCGAAGACGAAAACGTTGAGCGGGAACAGCTGATCTGCCTCAACGCCAACCCGTGCCCAAGCTTGAGCCGAACCTGGCAGACAGACACCGAGCTGGATCCGGAAAGCTTGCGGAACCTGGCCGCATCAGCCGGATGGGCTGTGCAGTTGGAGGGTGATTGCAGCCGGCCGTCCGGCGCTATCGGACGCCGGAGCGTGTGTTCTGGCCACACGATCGACGGCGGGTACGAGGTGACCCTGCGCGTTGATAGCCCAGATGAGGGTGCTCCCAGTCAGTTCTGGTTGCATCTGGAAGCTTCCGGCGAATAGCGCCGAAGGCCCTGCGCATTCTCGCGCGGAGGCAGCAAAAGCCGCGTCTGCGGCAATTGTCGAAATTGGGGGACCGAAATGCTCTTGAAACGTCCAAGCCGTGCCGCTGCAGTGCTGCTGAGTACTGCTGCAGCGGCCACATTACTGGTAGGAGTGCCGTCAGCCTCGGCCAGCGGAGAGCTCTCGGCTCCCTGCGCTGATGTGGAGTCGGTGTTTGCGAGAGGTTCGGGTCAATCGACCGGCGAGCCTGAGGTGGTGCGCTTCGTCTCGGAGATCGATCGGCGCATCAGCCCGGCGCTGACCCATCACCCGTACGAACTCGGCACGGAAACCATCGACGGGAACCAGTATCCGGCCGTGCCGGTGGGCGCCGGGTCCTGGAACAGTTTCTGGAACACAGTAGGAGCGGGGTCGAGCGGTGGCGGCAGTTTCGCCTATGGCGACAGCGTGAACGAGGGCATCGCAGAGCTCGACGCGTATCTGACCGAACGGGCTGCGACCTGCGCAGACTCGGTCTTCGTTCTGGGTGGCTACTCGCAGGGCGCGCAGACAGTTGGCGAAACCTACGTCGAGACGCTCCCGGACGACTTGCGGCAGCGGGTGATCTTCCAGGGACTGTTCGGCGATCCGAAGCTGCATTTGCCGGAAGGTGAGGGTTTCAACCCCCCGGCATGCCGTGGAGAGGAATATTCGGAGTGGCGGCGGGACGTTCCTGACTGCGATACCGACGGTGGCAGCCTGGGTGCCCGCGATGCCTACCTGCCCGAGGGGTGGACATCGACCACCGGCCTCTGGTGCGCCGATGATGATTTTGTCTGCGGGTCGGCGAAGAACCCGCTGACCACCTCCGGGCATGAAGACTACGAGGCTGCCGGCGGCGACATCGATGCCGCGGCGCGGGAGATCGCCGAACGCCTTGCTGCCCAGTTCCCTGACAAGGCCGACGAGATTGACAAGAACATCAACGAAGTGGGAACCGGAACCACGGGCCTCGACGTGGTCTTCCTCATCGACTCGACCGGTTCCATGGGCTGGCAGATCGAGGACGCCAAGCGCTTCGCTGCCAACATGGCCTCCACCATCCAGGAGCACCGCGGACGTGTGGCCCTGGTGGAGTACAAGGACGCCGGAGACGCTGTCACGGCGCGGATCCTTTCGGGTTTCAACGAAGACACCACCGAGTTCAACCAGCAGCTTGCCACCATCTACCCGTATGGCGGAGGGGACTTCCCCGAGGCTGTTCTGCACGCGCTGATGACGGCCTTCAACGGCCTGGAATGGCGCAACGGTGCCACCAAGGCCGCCATCGTGCTCACCGATGCCACCTATCATGATCCCGACCGAGTGGACGGAAGCACCCTCGAAGCAGTCGCGAAGCGTGCGCTGGAGATCGATCCCGTGAATGTCTACCCCGTTGTTCCCGCACACTACGGCAGCTTCTACACCCAGCTGGCAGAGGCCACCACCGGTGAGGTCATCGTCAACAGCGGCGACACGGAAGCGGCGCTCACCCGGGCGCTCACCAAGATCAATACGCGGCCCGTCGCCCTGATCAAGCACCCGCACTACTACGCGCAGCCGGGCCAAAGTATCAGGTTCGATGTATCCGATTTCGTACTCGCCGGCGTCGGAAATTGTCTCCTACGAATGGGACTACAACGGTGACGGGGTCTTCGAGGAATTGTCCACGACTCCCGTTGCGGTACGGACCTATTCTGAGGTGTTCGACGGCGTCATGCAGGTGCGGATGACGGATGATACTGGTACGGCCTCCAACATCTCCGCCTTTGTCGAGGTGGGCGGCGCAGGTCCGGACGCGGGCCGCCTCCCCGCTCCCGAGTCCCTGCAGGCCGCAGTCACAGCAACCCAGGATGGAATCAGCACCGTCGATGTCACCTGGGATTACTCCGCTGCAGCGGCCTACCGGTTCGGGATCACCGTCAACGGCATTCCGGTCGGTATGACGGACGGAACCGCTCGCTCCTTCACCGTCACTGACATCGAGCGGGCAGAGGACGTGGAAATCGGAGTCGTTCCGTTCACGGAGGCAGGCGACATGGGCTTCAGCGCTTCCGCGACAGTGCCCGGGTTCCGCTATGACTTCGCCGGCTTCCAGCCCCCCGTGAGCCCTGCCGGAGAGGTGAGCACCGTGACTGCCGGTCGCGCAGTGCCGCTGAAGTTCAGCCTCGGCGGCGACCAGGGCCTCGAGGTTCTCTCCGGTGGCGCACCCGTTTCTGCTTCATCCGAATGCAATACCGTGCCCACCGGCGAAGGTTCACCGGCTGCGTCCGCAGGCGGCAGTGGCCTCCAGTATGACGCGGCCTCCGACACCTACACCTACGTGTGGAAGACGGACCGTGCCTGGGCCGGCACCTGCCGGGTCCTTCAGGTGACGCTCGATGACGGTAGCCTCCATGAGGCGGTCTTCAGGTTCAGCAAGTAACCGTCCGGCCGTTTGAGAGTAATTCGCATGGCGCGGGTCCTTCACTGGACTCGCGCCATGTGCATTACCGAACTCCCGCCCAACCTTTCGATTCGGTCACGACGCTTCTCGCCCTCCGGTTGCTGTCTATATGCTCGACGGGATTGCGACCATACCAGGGGGCGTTCATGAGGAAACTGGCTGTCAGCCTTGTTCTCGTGATGGGACTTGTCTGGGCCGGGGCCTTCATCTTCGTCAAGAGCTACCGGGATGACGTGGCGGCCACGGTGGGGCCCATCGCAGACCAGTTCAAAGTTCCCGGCTCCTGGGTTGTCCTATCGGAGCACATCGAGAGGGAGCGTTTCGTCTGCTTCAACAGCAAGCCCTGTCCGACACTGAGCCGCACGTGGCAGGCCGATCGGGTGATAACGGCCGATGACATCCGGCAGCTGGCCATGAATGCCGGCTGGGAGTTCGAGATCGACGGCACGTGTGAGCGGCTGGACGAAGCGGTCGGTATGAGCACTGTGTGCTCTGCGCTTGCCATCTATGAGGGACAGCAAATTCTTCTTCGCGTCGACAGCTCCGAACCGGGTGCGCCGAGCGTGCTTCGGATGAGTGTGGATACGCTGGCAACTGAATAGGGGTGATCGGCTACCGCCTTCCGCGCAGTCTCAAGGCAGCGTTGTGTAGGCCAATCTGAGGAGCAGCAGGAACACATGAGCGAAGAAGCAAGGAACGACGACGAGCAGAAGACTCCCACGGTCCTTCGTGCACTTCGCAGCACAACAGGTAGGGAAAGCACCACGTTCGGCTTCTCGATCCTCGTGACCGTCACCTTTGGGCTCCTCCAAACCATGTCCGGCTCGCCAAACGTGCCCCAGATATTCCTTTACGCCACAGGGTCGGTGCTGTCGTTCACTCTTCTCGAGGGCATCCTCTCAAATGGGTTCCGACGTTCCATGCCGCAGCACTCAACGATCACCCTCGCCTTGGGTACGAGTATGAATCTGTTCTCGGTATTGGCTGGAATGGGTGTAGCCGCCCTGATTGCGAACTGGTTGAGCGGCAATTGGCTCTGGGTCACGGCGCCGTTCGCTGCGGCGTTGACGTATCTGCTGATGGAGAGCCTTGAGTCAGCTTTGGCGGGGAGGATCCTCGTCGCTACCGGTCACCCGGACGCTTCCGACGTCACTCCTTGAAGCTGCCGTGTGAAGAAAACCGAATTCAACTACACGGCCCCGCGCTCCCGCGCGAGGCGTACGGCTTCCACCGCGCCACCCATCCACGGCATGCCGTGGCCCGGCAGGACAGCGGTCGCCCCGGTCGCCGCAATAGCGGTCAGTGAGGACAAGGCTTCAGAGGTGTCGTTCGTGGAACCGGCGGCGACGATACGCGGTCCCTTCCGGCCGGTGTAGGGGTCGAGCGTGACAAGTGCATCGCCCGTAATAACCGCATCCCGGTCAGGAAAGTGCAGGACGCAATGTCCATCGGTATGGCCGGGGGTGTGGATGATGTGGGGAAGTCCGGGAAGGAAACCCATCGGACCCGGTTCGAGGCGTTGGAAAGAGCCCACGCCCTTGATGCCCAATCCGGTCACCCACAATTTCGCGAGCACGGGAAGAGCGCCGGGGTGCCGCAGCGGATAAAAGGCCCTTGTCTTCTCATGCGAGTAGCGGTACGGGTGATGCGCAATGAACGTGTCGTCGGCATGAATCAGGACGGGTAACCCCAGTTCCTGGTGGGCTCGGGAGGCAAAACCCATGTGGTCGAAATGGGGGTGGGTGATGACGAGGCCTTTGATGTCGGAAAGCGGCCGGTTCAGCTGCCGGAGCGCCTCCAGGAGCATCCTCCACATCGGAGGAACTCCTGCATCCACCACAGTGATGCCACTGGAATCCTCAACGAGGTATACGTTGACGTGAGCGTGCTGGAGGACATGGATTCGATCCGCTACACCGTGAACGAACATCTCCGGGCTCCTGCTTCCGTCGCGCGGAAAGACTGATGATCAGCAAGCTTACAATGCATCGACCTGCTGGTGTAGAGCCCGAACGGTGCGGTCAGACGTATAGCCGCATAACAGTTCGCTCACGTGATGATTCCGTGCTGTTGGCTGCGCTCCTTCAGCTGTAATGTCCTGAATGGGGATGCAGCACTGCAGCTTCTTGACGGGTGATTCCTGACCCCTTCCACTCACTTCAGCGAAAGAACGTTCTTGTCCAAGTTGCCAGGCATCCTTGCCTTCACTCTGACCACCTCCCTCCTCCTGGCGGGCTGTTCTCTCGGCTCACCCGATGAGCCCGCTGCGGACACAGCCACGCCATCTGACTCTCCTTCGCCGTCGGAAGCTCCCACACAGGAAGCGACGGCGACCGACGAAGCCGAAGGGACCGAGACGAGTACGGAGCCGTCCGACGTGCCCACCGCAGAGCCGACGACGGCGGCACCGGTCCCCACCGATGAACCCTCCACGGACCCGGAGGATCCCTTCGTGCCTCCGCCCCACGGCGAGCCCAACCCGTTTGAGCCGGCACCGGGTGGTCCGTTCGTTCCGCCGCCCCACGGTGAGCCGAACCCGTTCCCCAACAGCCCGCAGCAGGGCCCCGGCACAGGCGGCGGGAGCGTTGCCCACCCGCAGCCGGGTTGGCCCGGACCGGCCATCAATATCGTGCCCGGAACGCTCACTATCAGCGGCTCCGGCTACGCCCCGGGGGAGCGGATCGAGGTCATCCTGGGCGCGCCCCATACGGATCAGCAGCTACTCAACCAGTCAACGGTGTATGCGGGTCCTGACGGCTCGTACACATTTGACATCTCCATTGGCCCAGAGTTGGCCGGCGCGGAGTACGGGCTGATGACCGTCGCTCCGGACCGCGGGCAGTGGGCCGCTGAGCAAAGCAAGCGTTTCCTCTCGCTGCGAGTATCACCCAACCCCTGACCGCGGGTGGCCCGCAACCAGCGGTAGGCCCGTCGCGTCAGTGAAGCGAGTCGATTTTGGGAACCGGTACTCGAACGCTTACGTTGTAAAAGGATGAGGCGTCCGTAGAAACGAAAGCTTGGTGCAATCGATTTGGAACTCGTCGACCTTTTAATTGGCATGGTCATTCTCACGCTGCCCGTGGTACTTCTTGCGGCGGCCGCCAAGGTGGTCCTTGACCGCAAGGCCAGCGCGCAGCGTCTGCAGCCCATCCCTGTTGAAGTAACGGTCGACAACCGGCGAGTCCAGTAAGCACCACACCGCAGCGCAACTACCCGTACGCAAGTTTCTCCTCAGCCCTGACGTGATCTAAGTTGGACACCATGGTGGCTGGGAGAACGGCAGGGATGCGTACAACAGGCCCCCGCGCCGTTCGGGTGAAGGCGCCGGGCAAGATCAACGTCTCTTTCCGGGTGGGAACACCCCGTGAGGACGGCTACCACAGCGTGGCCAGCGTCTACCTTGCCGTCTCCCTCTATGAGGAAGTGACGGCGACAGCAACGGACGACGGCGCCATCACCGTCACGGTGGACGGCCAGGGAAGCCTGAACCTCCCCATGGAGGAGATCCCGCTCGACGCCAGCAACCTCGCCGCCCGCGCGGCGGCACTGCTGGCCGACCTGAGCGAGAACTCCACCGGCGTGCATCTCAACATCACCAAACGCGTACCCATCGCCGGCGGCATGGGCGGCGGGTCCGCCGACGCCGCAGCGGCCCTCCTGGCGTGCGACGCGCTCTGGAACAGCGACTTCTCCCGCGACGAGCTCGCGAAGATCGCCGTCGACCTTGGCGCCGACGTACCGTTCGCACTCATCGGCGGCACCGCCGTCGGGGTGGGGGTGGGGGAGCAGCTCACGCCGGCAATCTCGAAGACACCGCTGCACTGGGTCCTGGTGCCCTCTGCTTTCGGGTTATCCACGCCTGCCGTATACCGGACGCTGGACGACCTGCGCCTTGCCAATGGCGAGGAAACCCCGGAGATCCCCGAGATTGACCCGCATATTCTCAGCGCCATGCGCTCGGGGGATGCGCGCGCGCTCGCTGAACTGCTCCACAACGACCTGCAGGCCGCGGCCCTGGAATTGGCGCCTGAACTGAAAGACGTGCTCGGCGCGGGCAAGGACGCCGGCGCGCTCGCAGGCATCGTCTCGGGCTCGGGTCCCACGGTGGCGTTCCTCGCTGAGTCCGAGGAGCACGCAGCAACAATCGATGCGCTGCTGTCCACGGCCGGGCTGGCCACCGAACTGGTGCACGGTCCCGCCCATGGTGCGAGGATTGTCAGCGACTACTTCGCGTAACAGCCCCTTCGCACGAAACAAACAACCCATCAACGAAAGCAGTATTTACGTTGGCCCACCTGCTCGGTGCTGAGAACATCAGCGTCACCTTCGCCACCCGAACTGTCCTGGACGGCGTCACCCTCGGACTGGAGGAGGGCGACCGGATCGGCATGGTCGGCCGGAACGGTGACGGCAAGTCGACCCTGATGCGCCTGCTAGCCCAGCGCACCACGCCCGACGACGGCCGCGTCACCAAGCGCCGCGACGTCACCGTGGGCTACCTCAACCAGAACGACGTGCTCGACGGCGATCTCGACGTCGGTGCCGCCATCGTCGGCGACCAGGCCGACCACGAGTGGGCCTCCAACCCGAAGATCCGCGACGTCATGGGCGGGCTCGTGGCGGAGGTGGACTGGCACGCCCGGGTGTCTTCGCTCTCGGGTGGGCAGAAGCGCCGCGTGGCGCTGGCAAAGCTGCTGATCGGGAACGACGACGTCATCATGCTCGACGAGCCCACCAACCACCTCGATGTCGAGGGCGTGGCCTGGCTCGCGGAGCATCTGAAGCAGCGCTGGCGTCCCACCGAGGGCGGGCTGCTCGTGGTCACCCACGATCGCTGGTTCCTCGACGAAATCTCCACCCGCACGTGGGAAGTCCACGACGGCATTGTGGACGGATTCGACGGCGGTTACGCCGCCTACGTGCTCGCCCGCGCCGAACGCGACCGCATGGCCTCCGTCGTCGAGGGCAAGCGCCAACAGCTCGTGAAGAAGGAACTCGCGTGGCTGCGCCGCGGCGCCCCCGCGAGGACGTCGAAGCCGAAGTTCCGCATCGAGGCAGCCAACGCGCTGATCGCCGATGTTCCGGAGCCGCGCGATTCGCTCGCTCTGAGCAAGCTCGCCACTGCCCGGTTGGGTAAGGACGTACTGGATCTTGAGAACGTGTCGCTGGAGCTGGGGGAGAAGCCCCTGTTCAAGGGGATCACCCTGCGCCTCGCACCGGGCCAGCGCCTCGGGATTGTCGGTGTCAACGGTGCGGGCAAGACCACCCTGCTGCGGCTGCTCAATGGGGAGATGGCGCCGACGTCGGGCCGGCTGAAACGCGGCAAGACCGTGCAGACGGCGATCCTGTCCCAGGACGTCCGCGAGCTCGACGACGTCAATCACCTCCGCGTCACCGAGGTGATCGAGCAGGAGAAGCGGGTGGTGTCAGTCGGCGGGAAGGAAGTGTCGGCGAGCCAGCTCGTGGAGCAGCTCGGGTTCACGAACCAGCGGCAGTGGACTCCTGTCGGTGACCTGTCCGGTGGTGAGCGGCGGCGTCTGCAGTTGCTGCGGCTGCTGGTGGGGGAGCCGAACGTGCTGATGCTCGACGAGCCCACCAACGACCTCGACACCGATACCCTCGCCGCGGTGGAGGATGTGCTCGACGGCTGGCCGGGCACGCTCGTGGTGGTCTCGCACGACAGGTACCTGCTGGAGCGAGTCACCGACACGCAGCTGGCGCTGTTGGGCGACGGCAAGATCCGCGACCTGCCCGGAGGGGTGGATCAGTACCTGCAGCTGCGCCGCGCAGCCGACTGCGGTCAGGGCATGGCCGGCACACCCCTTTCAGCGGACGGCAACGGTACGACGGCGGCAGTCGGTTCTGCTGGCCCGTCGCCGGAGGAGGCCCGCCAGGCGAAGAAGGACCTGACGCGCATCGAGCGGCAGATGACCAAGACGAGTTCGCAGATCGAGAAGATTAACCAGCAGATGAGCGACGCGGGCAGCAAGGCGACGGTCGACTTCGAGAAGATGGCCGACCTCGACGCGAAGCTGCGTGAGCTGCAGGGAGAGCAGGAATCACTCGAGGAGCAGTGGCTCGCAGCCGCGGAGGTCCTGGGGGAGTAGGGCGTGGTCCGCAGGCGGTCGTCACTGCACTAAGCCGGATTTATGTGCCGGGTAAGATTGGTGGATGACTCATGGGGGATCGTCGGCACTTCGTCTTGACCGGCTAACAAGCCTGCGCTTATTCGCCGCATTGGCTGTATTCGGCTTTCATGCCACGGCCTTCTTCGATGGGCCAACACGGGAGGTGCTGGATTTCATCTTCGGCCAAGGTCGTTCCGGTGTGACGTTCTTCTTCATCCTCAGCGGATTCGTTCTAGCCTGGTCAGCACGGCCGGGTGACCGTGCTCGGGCTTTCTACAGACGGCGTTTCGCTCGCATCTACCCGGTGTACATAGTCACTCTTGGGTTCGCTGCAACTCTCTGGGCGCTTCGAGACCCGAGCGCGCTACTCCGTGGACCGTTGACACCTTTTCTGCTCCAAGCCTGGGTGCCAGACAGTTCGACGTACTTCGCGATCAACGTTCCAGCATGGTCCTTGTCAGTCGAGGCATTTTTCTACCTGCTCTTTCCTCTGGCGATCGTCTGGTTCCGTCGCCTGAGCACGAGGTCAATATGGATAACCTGCGTCGTCCTCGTCCTAATGACGACGACGATCGCATTCTATGCATCGCTCACAACCGCACCGGGCGAGCTCGCCGACGATACTTTCGCAGTTTGGTTTTCCATCTACTTCCCGGTAGCTAGATTCCCAGAGTTCCTTCTGGGCGTTGCGCTCGCACTCTTGATGAAGCGAGGTGCTCTCCTACACATCCCGTGGGCAATGGCGCTCCTGCTTGTATTCGCGACTTGGGCTTCGATGTCGGTTTGGCCGTCCATCTACAGCGTCTCTGCCGCGTACATGATCCCCTTCGGTGCCCTTATAGTCTCCGCTGCTCAACGCGACGTACGCGGTGTGCCGGGTTGGTTGCGGTCGCCGCTGATCGTGCAAGGCGGCGCCATATCGTATGCCTTTTACCTCCTGCATCACATACTCATCATGCGGCTGTCCCAGCAGGGATTTGCTGACCTAGGTTTCTCCGGCTGGTTTGCCTCCGTGAGCACCCTGATCCTTAGCCTGATTGGTGCTTGGATGCTGCATCGATTCGTTGAACTGCCTGCGGACCGAATGCTCCGCGGACGCCGTGAACAGCGATCCGTGCAAACACCAGTTGATGGGCGCTCGCCGCATCTCGAAGGGCGGTAACCCGTGCAAAAGGAAACGGTTGCGCTGCCAAGCCCGCTAACCACATCGGTGCTCGCCCTGACCCTGTGTGCGTTGGTTCCTTTGGGCTTGTACCAATTAACGAACAGCCATCAAGCGGACCCTTGGCTACCCGTGCTCGTGATGGCTGTCACGGGTGCGCGTTTCGCTGTCATCGTTGGTGCTCGATCCCGGCGACTCTTCGAGATGGTGCTCTGGCTCTTCACATACATCTTCATGGGTATGGCTCCCTATGTGCAGCAGCGGTTACAAATTGAGCCGAGCACCACGCCCAACCTAGAAGAGTACTACTTCATACCAGCTGCTGCGCTTGTGGTGGTTTGCTCGATCGCTGTCATGGCTGGCAGTTTCGTCCGTGGTCAGAAGTTAGGTGGCGTTCAGTTTCAAGCCCCGACAGTGAGGCCCGATAGGGCGAACCTGCTCGCATTATTGGCGGTCGTGCTCTTCGTTTACGTTGGGACGCGTGTCGGGTTCGGCGCTTTCATCGGCAATCGCACGGATTACTCGTTGGCTCGTGCCATGGCGTGGCCGGAAGCGTCCGTCAACAGTCTGATCACAGGCGCCCTCAATATGAGCCTCCTTGTTGCGTTTATCGCCCAGATGCATGTGCGTGAGCAGCGACGGCAGGACGGGCTCCGGCCGCCCTTATTGCGCCCCTTACTGACAGCCGTTGTGCTTCTATATTGCGTAAACCCGGTCAGCAGCCCACGGTACGTTTTCGGCACCGTTGCTCTTGCCATGCTCGCAACGTTGGGCGCCTATGCAACCCTGACCAGGTTTAGGTTCGTCTCTATTGCCGCAATAGTGGGTGTCGTGACAATCTTCCCGCTGGCCGACATGTTCAGGCATTCAACAAAGACTGGCGGCGAAACAGGGAACCTGATCACCGCCCTAACTACCGGCGACTTCGATGCGTTCGCGCAACTCGTGAATTCCTTCCAGTACGTGGACTCTCACGGGATCACGTGGGGCCAACAGCTGCTCGGCGTCCTCCTGTTCTGGGTGCCCAGAAGCATATGGCCAGGCAAGCCTGTGGACACCGGGATCTTGCTCGCGGAATACAAGGGTTATGGCTTTACGAACCTGTCTTCACCGATCTGGTCCGAGTTGTTTGTTAACGGCGGTTGGGTTTTCTCTGTCGGCGGCATGTTCTTCATCGGCTACTGGTTCCGCCATATGGACCAGAAAGCCGAACAGTCCCTCCAGAACAAGCGCATCCCGCCTGTGCTTGTTTGCATCGTGCCCTTCTACCTTCTGATCGTTCTACGGGGCTCGCTCCTCAACGCCGTCTCGTACCTCCTCGTGATAGTTCTGTGTGCATGGTTCGTGACCCAGAGCCAGCCTCTACGGCCTGCAGAGTCCCTACACACTGCCGGCCGTCAACGCATAAAGCCGCGTTCGGCATACTCAAACCGATCAAGCGTTCGCTAAGCGCTAGACCGCAGTCGCGGCCACTGCTCCGGCACCTGACACTGTGAGCTTGTACTGGGTGCCGTTCGGGGAAGCAATAACAACGTCCGGGCTGACCCATGTTGCAGCGGCAACCTTCTGATATGGTCCCGGCTTGTGGAAGTTCCACAGCGGCCAAGCGGCGATGCGTTCAGGCCCTCGTGTAGTGAACGCCGTCGCCGTACCAGCCAGCCGAACCGCCCGGTGTGCGCCGGATGAACTTCTTGTCTAGCGGATCCTCAATAACTTGGGCGATGTCGATCACGTTCGGAAAGGTGGTTCGCTCCCATGCGTTCAAGTCGAGCCGCTTCTGTTCCTTCACGGGATCAGCCGCGATTGACGATGTGGGCGTGCAGTTGAGAATGGCCGGGATGAGTCCATCCGCCGTCGCCTTATTGACCATCGAGGTAATGCTGGCCTGAATGTCTGCTAGCGCGATGTCGTTGATACCGCCCTGAATGACTGCGTACTTACAGACGCCCTTAATCGGTGTGATGTCGGTTGCCCAGCGTGCATCCATCGTTGCTGTAGTTTCCCCACCGACCGCCCGGTTATAGATGTTGGCATTGAGCAAGCCAGCGACTTAACCCGGAATCTCTCGTGCTGCCGGAGCATCTTTGGTTCCCGATGAACCTTGCATGGTTGAGTCACCGATCCACGCGATACCATCAAGTGCGGTGGTGCCAACATCCTCGATTTGGAAGCCGCCCAGTAGAAACTGAATGCGTCCCCTTCCCCGGCTTAATGCCCCTCGAAGAACCAGTATCCGGCTGAGGATGTATGGAAGCCGACTGCGGGATCCATGACGGGTGCGACTTGATCTGCGTTGATGGCTTGTACGATTTGCCATGCGCGTGTCAACTTTCCCGGCTGGATGAGACGTTGCCCGTGCCCGCGCCCAGTGTCGGGCATGTTCCTCATCCAGAAGAAACGC
Organism: Arthrobacter sp. D2-10; assembly: GCF_054161285.1. Lineage (NCBI taxonomy): Bacteria > Bacillati > Actinomycetota > Actinomycetes > Micrococcales > Micrococcaceae > Arthrobacter > Arthrobacter sp. D2-10. Next base: position 1,078,662 of record NZ_CP096431.1, read on the forward strand.
TCCGTCGCACCGCCCGTAGTGATGTAGTAGCTGAGTAGGTAACGCCGGCCAGCGACGAACATACCCAGCGCCACTCCGCCGAAGTTGGAGTACATGTTGGAGTAGAACGAGTTGACGTTGATCTTGGTGAGAACAACGCCGTCGATGCTGACGGTTTCCGTGGTGCGAGTGAACCCTGAACCAACCGAGTATTGGGCACCCTGAATATCTTCGGTGTTCCGCCAAAGGTTGCGCCGCCGCCCAAACTCGGTGACGGGCTTCGTGTTTGAAGGCTGCACGAGGGCCGCTTGTCCACCTCGGCAGGGACAAGGATGGGAGCCTGCCGGATCTTAGGAGATCCGGTGTACCCCGTGGAACTCAGCCCAACAACCTCGGCTGTTGCGGCACTTAGGGGAGCCAGAAGTAGGTCGTTCGTGTACAGGCTGATCGAAGCTTATGGCTTCGGCCGGGCCGCTCCTGGCGGATGTAGTCAATCAGCACCTTAAGGTGTGCAACCCACGCGGCCTCCGTAGACAGATTCGCCAGCCCACGAGCGAAACAGAAATCGGCAATCGTGTGCAGCCGGCTCCGCTGGCCCGTCACCGGAGGAGGCCCGCCAGGCGAAGAAGGACCTGACGCGCATCGAGCGGCAGATGACGAAGACCAGTTCGCAGATCGAGAAGATCAACCAGCAGATGAGCGACGCCGGGAGCAAGGCTACGGTCGACTTCGAGAAGATGGCCGACCTCGACGCGAAGCTGCGAGAACTGCAGGCGGAGCAGGAGTCCCTTGAGGAGCAGTGGCTCGCAGCCGCGGAGGTCCTGGGGGGTAGGGCTTAGATCTCGCTGAGTTCTCCCCAAACCTCCATCACGACTGCCCGGGCGTAGTGCTCCGCCGCGTCCGCGTCTCCGTCGAGGACTGCACGCGCAATGCCCTCGTGATTGTGGAAGGCTTCCGGTACTGGGTCCGCGGGTGAGAGACCAAGGTCCGTGCGGCCGGCGAGGACCTCAGTGACGATTTCGTGCAGCGAAGCCAGCATGTCATTACCGCTCGCCTCCAGCAGCAGTGCGTGGAAGGCGATGTCGGTGTCGAGGTAGAGCTGTTCGTTGCCCTTACCCAGCTCGCCGAGTTGCCTGAGCCGCGCCGCGAGTTCGACGAGCTCCTCTGCGGTTTCGCGCGGTGCCCTAGCAGCAGCCAGGCGTGCGGCGGTCGGCTCGAGCGCCAGTCGCATCTCTGTCAGACGATGGAGTTGGGCAACCCGTTCCGGTCCCAGGAGCCGCCAGCGGATGAGTTGGGGGTCGAGCACGTTCCAGGCGCTGACGGGAAGTACTGTGACGCCGACGCGTCGGCGTGATTCGACAAGTCCCTTGGACTCGAGGATCCGCACCGTTTCCCGGATCACTGTGCGTGAGACTCCGGCGTCGCTCGCAAGCTGGGTAAGCGTGATGATGCTGCCCGGCGGCAGGACGCCCTGGGCAATGTCAGTTCCGAGGCGGTCAAGGATGGAATTGTGCAGCACGGGAGCAGGCGCAGTCGACTTGCCCTTCGAGGGGGTTGAAGCAGAGGAAGATCCCTCGTCGGAAGGAGCGCCGGAATCCAAAGGTGTTACCTTTCTTGCTAGTAACGCGAAGCGTGTGCCAGACTACGAACCCAAGGTGCGTAGCTCTGTCAAGGGGCCTGAATATCAATGGAGAATTCTTTGGAAAATTTCACCCAAACTCTTGGAGCGGGGCCCTTGCTGGGGATCGCCGCGGGCGCGATTGGCCTCATCCTCATCCTGGTCATCAGGTTCAAGGTACACGCGTTTCTCACGTTGGTCCTAGTCTCCCTCGTGACCGCGTTCGCGACCGGAATTCCTACCGGTGAAATCGTCAACGTTCTCGTATCGAGCTTCGGCGGAACGCTCGGATCTGTCGCATTGCTCATCGGTCTTGGAGCGATGCTCGGCAAGATGGTCGAACACAGCGGCGGCGCCAGGGTCCTCGCAGACAAGCTGGTCGGCGCCTTCGGTGAGAAGCGAGCACCCTTCGCCCTCGGCCTCGCCTCGCTCATCATGGGCTTCCCCATCTTCTTCGACGCAGGCCTGATCGTCATGCTGCCCATCATCTTCGCCGTGGCCCGGCGCATGGGCGGCAACAACGTCCTGCTGTACGGTATCCCGGCCGCCACCGCCTTCTCGGTGATGCACGTCTTCGTGCCGCCGCACCCCGGCCCGGTGGCAGCCACCGAGCTTTACGAAGCGAACCTCGGTTTGGTGCTTCTCATCGGCCTGCTGATCGCCTTCCCGGTCTGGTACGTCACGGGTTACCTGTGGGGCAAGTTCGTTTCCTCGAAGTACATCATTCCCGTCCCCGCACTGTTCGGATCGATCGACAACGACCAGCCCGTCAACCCGCCCAAGGCGTCCACCGTGGTGGCGATGCTGCTGCTGCCGCTGGTGCTCATCTTCATGAACACAGGTCTCGACTACCTGAACGCTGCCGGCGTCGTCAACGCTGATGAGCAGGTCTGGGTACAGGTCCTGACCACTATCGGTTCGTCACCGGTGGCGCTGCTGATCTCCGTGCTTGTCGCTACCGCGGTCCTGGGTCACCGTCGCGGTGAGAACGGTACGGCCCTGGAGAAGGTGCTGGATTCCGCGCTGGGTCCGATCTGCTCGGTCATCCTCATCACCGGTGCAGGCGGAATGTTCGGTGGCGTGCTCCGCGCGTCCGGCATCGGTGACGCTCTGTCGGATTCTCTCGCTGAAGTCGGCCTGCCCGTTATTGTCGCTGCCTACGTCGTCGCGGTGATCCTCCGCGTTGCGCAGGGTTCGGCAACGGTGGCCCTGGTGACCACCGCGGGCCTCATGGCGCCCGCTGTCCTTGCCGGCGGGTTCAGCCCTCTTCAAATCGCTGCCGTCGTGCTCGCCAGTGCTGCAGGTTCGGTTTTTGCCAGCCACGTCAACGACTCCGGCTTTTGGCTCGTCGGCCGGCTCATGGGCATGGACGTGAAGACCACATTGAAGACGTGGACCGTTCAGCAGTCACTCCAGTCCGTCGCCGGGTTCCTGCTGACCCTCGTGGTCTTCTGGATCGGCTGATGACGGTGAATACTTTCGACATCACTGGCCGGCTTGCGCTGGTCACCGGATCCTCCCGTGGCTTGGGCTATGCCCTCGCCACGGGCCTGGCGCAGGCGGGCGCGCGGGTTGTTGTGCACGGACGTGACCTTGAAGCCGTGCAGCGTGCCGCAGACTCCATCGGAGAAGCAACCGGCACGACGCCGGCGACCACCACGTTCGACGTCACCGACGCCGGTGCCGCCGCAGACGGCATCGAGGCGCTCGTTGCCGAACACGGCGTGCCGGACATCCTGGTCAACAACGCGGGCATCCAGCGCCGCGCACCGTTCAACGACTTTGATCCGGCTGACTGGGACGCCATTGTCACCACGAACCTGTCCAGCGTCTTTTACGTGTCCCAGCAGATAACGCGGCGTATGGCCGAGCGGGGCTCGGGCAAGGTCATCAACATCGGTTCGGTCCAGTCGATGCTTGCCCGGCAGACCATCGCGCCCTACTCAGCCACCAAGGGTGCAGTCGCCATGCTCACCAAGGGCATGGCGGCGGACCTCGCGCGGTACAACATCCAGGTCAACGCGATCTCCCCGGGTTACTTCGCCACCGAGATGAACCGTGCGCTGGTTGAGGATGAGGCCTTCAATTCCTGGGTGATCAACCGCACCCCGGCACAGCGGTGGGGGAAGTTTGAGGAACTCGTTGGAACGCTCATCTACCTGTCGTCCGATGCATCGACCTTCGTGTCGGGACAGAACATCTTTGTTGACGGTGGGATGACGTCCGTCGTCTAACGCCGCGCTTGGCGGCCACCGTCGTCGTCAGCTGAACCAGTGGAAATCGAAGGAGAGCCACCACATGAAAGCCCTCGTCATCAATGGGAAGCTCGACCTCGTCGAGACTGAAGTTCCCACGCCCGAGCCCGGACCGGGGCAGGTCCGGCTGCGGATGGCCTTCGGAGGCATCTGCGGATCTGACCTGCACTACTACAACGAGGGCGCGAACGGCGAGTACGTTGTCCGCGAACCTCTTGTCCCGGGTCATGAGGTGTCGGGCTCGGTGGATCTGGATCCCTCCGGGGAGTTGGCCCACGGCACCCCGGTGACAGTCCATCCGGCTACCTTCGGAAACCCCGAACCCGGAATCGAGGACCGGCGCCACCTGTGGCCCGGCGGAGCTTACCTGGGCAGTGCGTCGACCCAGCCCCACACCCAGGGCGGCATGAGCGAGTTCCTGATCGTGGGCAAGGACATGGTGCGGGTGCTTCCGGAGGGCCTGTCGCTGCGACGGGCGTCCCTGGCGGAACCACTGGCCGTGGGGTTGCACGGGATCACCGTCGCCGGCGGAGTGCGGGGCAAACGCGTGCTCGTGTCCGGTTCAGGGCCGATCGGTCTGCTCGCCGCCGCTGCGTGCCTCGCTGAAGGTGCCGCCGAAGTGGTTGCGAGCGATGTGCTGCCGGGACCACTGGAGCGAGCGCGGCGCCTCGGCGCCCACGACACCATCCAGGTCGGGGCCGAGGACATCCCGGCCATGGCGTTCGACGTCGTCCTCGAGTGTTCGGGCGTTCCCGCCGCCGTCAGCGCTGCGCTGGTGGCCGCGCGGCGGGCCGGCGTCGTCGTGCAGGTAGGAATGGTGCCCAACGAACCGCGGGCGATCAACTTTGCACCGCTGGTGTCGAAGGAGATTCAGCTCCGAGGGGCCTTCCGATTCAATGACGAGATCGACCGGGCCATTGAACTGCTCGAAGAAAACCCTGCCATCGAGGACGTCATCACGCACGAACTGCCGGCCGACAGGGCGCTTGAAGCATTCGCGATGGCCAAGGATTCCGAAAAGTCCGGCAAGGTCATCGTCTCGCTGTGGCGAGACGAACGATGAGCACGCTGAGCGAGCACCGGGTGACAGGGGAGAACGGGAAGGTTGTCCTCGGGGTCGACCTCGGCACAACCAGTACCAAGGTGGTCGCCTTCCGGACCGACGGCACGCTTGAAGCGTCGCACTCCGCGGGCTATCCGCTGGATGAACCGCACCCGGGGCACGCCGTGCAGGACCCTCAGCTCATCCTCGTTGCGGTGCTCGAATCCGTCCGTGAAGTTGTGGCCCAGGTGGGCGCGGACCGGGTTGCGGGGCTGTCGTTCAGTTCGGCGATGCACAGCCTGATTGGGCTGTCCCCGACGGGGAAGCCGCTGACCGGGGTCGTCACCTGGGCGGACACCCGTGCACAGGTCCAGGCGGAACGGCTTCGTGCGTCGGCCGGCGGGCTCGCGCTGCACCGGCGGACGGGCACGCCGCTGCACCCCATGTCACCGCTACCGAAGCTCGTCTGGTTCCGCGAGCAGGAGCCGAAGCTATGCGAGAGCATCGGCTTCTGGGTGGGCATCAAAGAGTTCGTCCTCTCGAAGATCTGCGGCGCGCTGGTCGTCGACTATTCCGTCGCCTCGGCAACCGGGCTGCTGAACATGAACACCCTTGCCTGGGATGAAGAGGCCCTCGCCATCGCAGGTGTGCAGCCCGAGCAGTTGCCCGAGGTAGTGCCGACAACCACCGTGCTGCCGGCCCTGACTGACGACGCCGCTGCCTCCATGGGCTTGCCGGCGGCGACACCGGTTGTGGTCGGCGCTGCGGACGGTCCGCTCGCCAATCTCGGCGTCGGCGCGGTACATCCGGGTACGGCGGCATGCTCGATCGGAACCAGCGGGGCAATGCGGGTTGCTGTGGAGCGCCCCGCCGTCGACCCGCTTGGCGGTGTGTTCTGCTACGCGCTCACAGCCACCCGGTGGGTGGTCGGAGGCGCAATCAACAATGGGGGAGTGGTGATGGGGTGGGCCGGCGATTCTCTCGCCCCCGACCTGGCTGACCCCCCGGAGGAGGAGTTGCTGGCGCTGGCGGCGAAGGTAGCGCCCGGGTCCGGCGGGCTCCTGATGCTCCCGTACCTGCTCAGTGAGCGGGCCCCTCATTGGAGCTCGCTGCCACGCGGCGCCTACGTCGGCCTTACCCGTGCGCACCGTCGCGAACATCTGGTGCGAGCGGCGATTGAAGGTGTGTGCCTTCAACTGGCGCTGGTGCTGCATTCGATGCGGTCGGCTGGACTCGAGGTGAACCGCATCCGGGCCACGGGCGGTGTCATGCGGAGCCCGCTGTGGCGCCAGTTGTTGGCGGATACGTTCGGGATGCCGGTTGAGTTCGCCCGCGGCCAGGAAGGGTCGGGCTTCGGTGCTGCGTTGCTGGGTATGGAGGCTCTCGGCCTGATCGAGTCGATCGACGTGGTTGAGGACATGGTCCAGATTGAGGAAACGGTGCGGCCGCATCCTGCTTCAGCCGCCGTCTATGCCTCCCTGCTGCCGGTCTTCTCTGAGCTGTATAGCGCGCTGGTGCCGACCTTCACGTCCCTGCGGCGGCTTGCGCCGTCGCTGCCGATTGACCTCACCGAAGATTCGGCTGGACCGGAGTAGCGCTGGATAGAATCGGGTGAACTGATCTCACCTTGGGGGATTCATGAAGCGCCTTTTGATTCGGCTTGTCCTTGTGTTCGCGGTAGCCGGTTGCACAACGACGACGCCGGATGAAGCTCCCGCTACAACGTCAGAGCAAGCGCCGGCATCGACGCCTGAAGCGATGGGTCCAGGCGACTACGCCTTCGTCACGCAGTCCGGAGCCGAGGGCGTTATCTCGGTTCCGTCTACTGACGGCGCAAGAAGCATCGCGGTCACGGTCGACAACACCACCGGCACGGACCCCGTGAGCTTGACCGGTGTGACCCTCAAGGGCGCCAACGGTCAGGAGTTCCTCTATACGAGCTCGAGCAGCGACGTGCCTCCGTTGAGCGAGGAGAATCTCGTCTTCACTGGTGAGGAGATCCCGCCCAACTTCAACGCTGTCGCGGTGCACGAGTTCGAGGGGTCCTCCGTCAACGCGGTACCGGTTGAATAGCAAGCTCTCGCCTTTTACACAGTTCTGCGGTGGTCCTCCGCTGGAGGTTCCAGTTCTCCCGCCAAGTTGTCGAGCCATGAGCGCTCGGGGCAAGGGTCGTCAGCGATGATGTGCTTTTCAACGAAGTTGTGAATGCGTTCCTGCAGGTGTCCCATGTCCAACTCCTCTTCGAGCGCTACCGGGGTGGTGGTGCCCAGTGTTCAGGAGGAGGCTTGTGTTTAGCTTGGATCTGCGTCCGGGGGGCGCCAAGTCGCAGGATGCCGCTTGGACATGGCAAACTAGGTAGTCGCGTGCTCTGTTCGGGCGACCGAATGCACGCGGTCCGCCCTGGTGTAACGGCAGCACCCCAGCCTTTGGAGCTGTGGAGTATAGGTTCGAATCCTATGGGCGGAACGGCAGGCCAGCAGGCGTCAGAGACAGGCAAGGAGCGGCCCCTTCGTGAGCCACGAGAACCAGTCCGATCAGGCGAATTCAATGCCTGCAGCAGTGATAGTTCTGGCAGCGGGAGCGGGCACGCGAATGAAGTCGCGGACTCCCAAGATTCTGCATCGGATCGGCGGTACCTCGATGGTGGGCCACGCGCTCGCCGCGGCGCGGGGCCTCGCCCCGCGGGAGCTCGCGGTGGTGGTTCGGCATGAGCGGGACAGGGTCGCGGCGCACATCGCCGAGCTAGATGCTGGAGCGCTGATCGTGGATCAAGACGACACTCCCGGCACCGGTCGTGCTGTACAGGTCGCGCTTGAAGCTCTAGACGCGCAATCGACGATCCAAGGAACTGTGGTTGTCACTTACGGTGATGTTCCGCTGCTGGATACGGGAACGCTGCAGGAACTCGTTCGCAGGCATGAAAGTGAAGCTAACGCTGTCACAATTCTCACCGCAGTCCTGGAAGATGCAACCGGCTATGGACGCATCGTTCGAGCCGACGACGGTACTGTCACCGGCATCGTTGAGCACAAGGATGCGACCGATGAGCAGCGAGCCATCACGGAAATCAATTCCGGTATCTATGCCTTCGACGCGGCGGTTTTGCGCGAGAGTCTCACCAGTGTTGACTCCAACAATGCCCAGGGCGAGATGTACCTGACGGACGTCCCTTCGATCGCCAGGCAGGCGGGCGGGCGCGTAGCCGCGGTTGTATCTTCCGACCGCTGGCAGGTCGAAGGAGCAAACGACCGTGTGCAGCTCGCAGCGCTTGGAGCAGAGCTCAATTGTCGAACTCTTGAGCGGTGGATGCGTGCCGGTGTAACCATTATCGATCCGGCCAGCACCTGGATTGATGTGGACGTCGACTTAGAAGAAGACGTCACGATCCTCCCGGGAACCCAACTCCACGGGGCCACGAGGATCGCCCGTGATGCTGTTGTTGGACCGGACTGCACACTCACCGACGTAGTAGTTGAAGAGGGCGCAAAAGTAATCCGGACCCACGGCACCGGAGCGCGTATCGGAGCCGGTGCATCGGTCGGACCTTTCACCTACTTGCGGCCCGGTACGGTGCTGGGGGAATCCGGCAAGATCGGCGCGTTCTATGAGACCAAAAACGTCACCATCGGACGCGGATCGAAGCTATCCCACCTTGGTTATGCCGGAGATGCCGAGATAGGCGAGAACACCAACATCGGGTGCGGCAATATCACCGCCAACTACGACGGTGTGAAGAAACATCGGACAGTCATCGGCAGCGAAGTTCGGACGGGGTCCAACACGGTTTTCGTCGCACCCGTGACCGTTGGTGACGGCGCTTACACGGGAGCAGGCGCCGTCGTTCGTAAGGACGTCCCCCCAGGTGCTTTGGCCATCGTCGCTGCTTCACAGCGCAACCTTGACGGCTGGGTGGAAACGAATCGTCCCGGCACCGGGGCGGCTGCTAGCGCCGCTATGGCGACCTCTCTAACAACTTCTACAGAAGAAAGCGATCCTTCATGAGCGAAATAACCGCGCGCGGGGAAAAGAAGCTAGTCCTCGCCTCGGGAAGGGCTCATCCTGAGCTCGCCGAGGAGATCGCGAAGGAACTGGATACTGAACTTCTGCCCGTCTCCGCTTACGACTTCGCGAACGGCGAGATCTACGTGCGGTCAGGGGAGAGCGTTCGTGGAACCGATGTGTTCGTCATTCAGGCTCACCCCGCTCCACTGAACAACTGGCTCATGGAGCAGCTCATTATGGTGGACTCATTGAAGCGCGCCTCGGCGAAGCGGATCACCGTTGTGTCGCCGTTCTACCCTTATGCTCGCCAGGACAAGAAGGGCCGCGGCCGCGAGCCCATCTCAGCCCGACTTGTCGCTGACCTTTACCACACAGCCGGCGCTGACCGTCTGATGTCCGTGGACCTCCACACCGCTCAGATCCAAGGCTTCTTTGATGGACCGGTTGACCATCTCATGGCGATTCCGCTTCTCGCCGACTACATACGGGGGAGGGTAGACGCTGACAACATCACAGTCGTTTCGCCCGACACCGGCCGTGTGCGTGTCGCAGAACAGTGGGCGGAGCGTCTGGGCGGAGCGCCGCTTGCCTTCGTGCACAAGAGTCGCGATCTGACTATGCCCAACCAGGCCGTGTCCAAGACCGTCGTCGGCCAGATCGAGGGTAGGACCTGCGTCCTGATCGATGACATGATCGACACCGGTGGAACGATTTCCGGAGCAGTGCAGGTACTGAAGAACGCCGGCGCCAAGGATGTCATCATTGCTGCTACGCACGCGGTCTTCTCAGACCCAGCTGCTCGCCGTCTGGCCGAGTCCGGGGCGAGGGAGGTCGTAGTGACCAACACACTGCCGATCGGCCCCGAGAAGCGATTCCCGCAGCTCACCGTTCTATCCATTGCACCGTTGATCGCCCGAGCTATTCGTGAGGTCTTCGATGACGGCTCCGTGACGAGCCTCTTCGACGGCAATACCTGAGCAAATAATGAGGAGCGGCCTAGTACGAAGTTCTATGCATGCACGTAGTTCGTTATCGGTGGATCAGCGTGAGGCCGCTGTAGCGTGTTTCGAGAAGGGCGTTGCAGCTAGGACGGTGGCCGGGTCGCTGGGTGTCTCTCGTCACCCGGTCAGGCTTCTCTACCAGCGTTGGAAGATTCATGGCCGAGGAGCGCTGGTGACCAAACCGAAAAAATCAGTCATACTCATTCGAGTTCAAGCTCGCGTTGGTGGAACGGTTTCTCGAAGGCGAGGCCGCTCAGGAGCTCGCCGCCGAGGCCGGCTTGTCCTCGCCTCAATTGTTGAAGACCTGGGCGCGTAAGTACCCCCGTGAGGGTGCCGACGCGTTGCGAGCGAAGCTCAATGGCAGACCAAAGAAACCTGACATTCCGCCGCCCGCGGAGGTATCCGAACTGGTGCAATTGCGGCGGGAGAACGAACGGTTGCGGGCAGAGGTGGCGTACCTGAGAAAATTACGGGCCTTGAGGGCGCAGGAACGACGGTGAAGGCCCAGGCCATCATCGCCCTCAAGGCCGACTCTCCCCTCCCGGTTCTACTGCAGGTCACCGATCTTGCCCGGTCTACCTTCTTCTACCAGCAGGCGCGCCTCTAAGGACCGGACCCGCACGAGGAGCTCAAAGTTGCGATCACGGAGATTTTCACGAAGAACCAAGGCCGGTACGGGCACCGCCGCATCCACACCGAACTGGCCACGCAAGGATGGACCGTCGCGAAGAAGACCGTCCTGAAGCTGATGTGTTCGCTGCAGCTGGTCTTCAAGGTTCGCAGGAAGAAGCGTTGCAACCCCTACCGGGGCGAGCAGGGCACGGTCGCCCCGAACGTGCTGAACCGGGAATTCACAGCCGATGCCCCGAACGAGAAGTGGGTCACCGACGTGACCGAGTTCAGCGTCGGCGACCGGAAGCTCTACCTCTCACCGGTCATGGACCTCTTCGACGGGCAAATCATCTCCTACGCGGTAGGGCTGTCCCCGAACCTGGAACTGACCAACAGCTCACTACGCGATGCCCTGACAACCCTCGAGCCGGGACAGCACCCGCTCGTCCATTCGGACCAGGGTTTCCAGTACCAGCACGCCTCTTGGCGGCGCATTCTCCAAAACGCCGGCGCGGCCCAATCTATGTCACGCAAGGCCAACTGCTACGACAACGCGGTGATGGGAAACTTCTTCGGCCACCTCAAGGAAGAACTCTTCCACCGCGTCCATTTCCTCACACACAGACGCACTCACAACGGCCCTGCACCAATACATCCACTGGTACAACACCGAAAGAATCTCGACAAAGCTAAAGGGCCTGAGCCCGGTGCAATACCGTGCTCAGGCCCTTATCGCCTAGCCTCTGACTAAACCAGTCCAACTATCGGGGACCAGTTCAAGTACTAGGCCGCTCCTTTCATTTCGGCTTTCAATCAGGAAAAGGAAAGCCCGGCCGGAGCTGAGCTCCGACCGGGCTTCTAGAAAATCTGGGACTTACGCTTCGACGCCTGCGCGACGACGAGCGACGAAGATGCTTCCTGCACCAAGGCCCAGGGCACCGATACCGGCTGCGCCCCAGAGGAGCATTGCCGAATCTATGCCGGTGTTGGCCAAACCGCCGCCGGTCGTCGAGGATCCAGGTGTGCCGGTTCCACCAACTGCCGTGCCGCCGCCACCAACGCCGCCTGCTGCAGGAGCGTCAACCACAACAACTGCGGTTACGACTTGGCCTGACTCACGGCCAGTGGCGGTGAGGGTGTAGGTTCCCTCTTCCTTCGGGGTGAAGGAGTAAGAGAAGTTACCCTCGGCATCTGCGGTCACGGTATCCTCGATGACGATTGCCATCGGAAGAATGACTCCGCCCAGAGCGGCACCAAGGCGGCCAACTCCAGCGGCAGCTCCGGAAGCTCCCGGCTGACCTGCGACGAAGTCAACAGTGATGTCGATGATCTCACCTGGCGTGAAGAGACCCTCGTTGCTGCTGAAGACGACGGTTTCGCCGGGCGCTACGGTTCCATCATCGACGGTTCCCTGAGCAGGGGTGGGAGTGTAATTGTTGTTGAGGCCCTGCGCCTGGGCAGCGCTAGCTCCAACGAGCGTGAGAGAGCCGGCGATTGCGACGGCTGCGATGGTTTTTTTCATGAAGAGACTCCCCAGTAAAGGTGTTTGCGACAGACTTCTAGCGGTGATCGACCTGAAGATGATGTGATTTCCCCCAGCCCCAACTACCCTAACGGAGAGTCTAGCAAGGCCAACGAGGGCCAGGATGCTACGTACCCGCAGCTTCTCCTTAGGGTTTCCGCAAGTGACATTACACTATTCGTCCGGTGGCTTCTAACGATACTGTCACAAAAACAGGGATGTAACCTGAAGTTAATCTTCGCTTGTTGTCATTCGCATTCTCCACGTCCTTGTAGCGGAAGAACCACCTCGGAGAGAGGCTGAATTGTCGGCGTGACTTCTAACACTGGTTCGTTCTGTTGTATGACGTTCGTGAAGTCGAGTTCTAGGGTCGCAATTTCTCCTGGGGCAAGCGTGGCCGTCAAGACCCCTACAGGGCGGTCGTCATGACGGTACGACCCGAGAGGAACCGTTTCTCCATTCATCCGCGCTTTCTGGAGCTGGGATTGATTCGGTCCGTAGCCCACGAGATTGGTTTGCACGGTTCCAGGCGGGACACCGAACGTCCCTCCTCCAGTCACGTAGTCGGGTAACGATTCCGCAGCGTCCGCTGGCGCATTGTTGGTTATGGTCGCAGTGAGCGTGTACTGCAGGTAGCCGTCAGAGGTACACGACCGATTCAGCTGTACAGTGCGCTGAACATGGTAATCCATCTTCGCTCCCGTGCCGTCGTTAAAATACGCTCCGAAAGTAGCTCCACCAGCCGCTGAGCCAGTTACGGCACCGGCTAACGGAGTCCCGTTGATGATTCCCTGCTCGTTCGAAGCGTTAGACCAGAGATAGATACGGTTTTCGTCGGAGCTTTTCATCAAAGCGTCAATGAGTTGGTCGCTCTCGCCCGCACCGCTTGCGACAGCGTCGAAGACTTCCCCAGCGACTGCGGCGAAGTACTCATCCTGGGCGCTAGGTTCTTCTATTTCTGCATAGACGTCGGAAAGCAAGGTCGGCACGACATTCTCGGCGGTAAGCGCTTCAGGAAGACTTGTCTGCGAGAGTTGTTCCATGACAGCAGCGTTCTCGGAATCCGCGAGCTCAACCGGTCCTGTGGCGCTCAGAATGTTAGCGAGGACTATCGGATCGACAGCGATAACTCCGTCGATATTGGCGTCAAGATTTCGGTCCTCCCACATTGCTTTTGCCGTCTGCGCGACAGTCGGGAAGTCGGGCGTTAGGTTGACACTCTGCATGAATGTGCCGAGGCGTTTGGAATATATCTGCTCTTGCACCGAGCTCACGGGAATCGGCGGACTGAATCTACCCAAAGTCGTCGCGCTGCCCTGCGCACTCAGCACAATTTCACCATTTTTCGCTGTTACTACGGCTAGGGCGCCCGGAATACCACCCGTAGCCCGGACCTCCGCGCTGTTCTGTATGAGTATTAGGTAGTTGCGTTGGCCATCGGCGCCTAGCATGGCAGGGATGAGTTCAGCCGCTGAGGAAGCCGCGTTTAGCGCCAGGCGCGCCTCATTGAGGGAATCGGTGATCTGAGTAAGCGGAGTGGCAACTTGCGGCAACAAGCGAGTGGAATCGATGGAAGCTAGGCGATCGTACGAGAGGTCGACTGTCGTAGCAGCTGCAGAAATACTCGGAGAAATTTTGCGCAGGGGCGCCACATCAATTCTGCCGTTTGCAGGTGTAAGTGAGCTCCAGTCGAGTGAGTCGAAGTGATCAAGGAGCGGCGCAACTGCGCGATTAACCACATCATCAGCTGATACCGATACCTCAGTCACCGCCGCAAAGTTCGAGCCGACAAAGGGGAGTATTCCGGCCGCCTTCCACATCGGGTCAGTTCCCGCACTCCGAGCTAGCGCCGTATGCTTTTGCAACTTCGATAGTGTGTCTTGCGCGGCATCACCGTCGCCGGCGATCAGTTCGCTCTGCAGTTGTGGCAGGAGCCCGAGGGTCGCCTCAAGGCTACTTTGGATCTGTTGTGCACGAAACGCGAGCCAAGCCGCACTCAGAGCAACAAGAAGCAGCAATGCGGAGAGCCCCATGACAAAATGCAGACCGCGTCTATCTCGGCGTCTAGCCCTCCGCGGGCTGGTGTCAGCCAGGGGTGCGTCCCCGGCGAGCGGTTGCTCAGATGGCATGCCCTGGTTGGCACTTTCGGTCATAGTGAAGTACTCCCTAGTAAGCGCCGTGGCGGCTGACTACTGCCCGGAATGTGCGAAGGAGGATGGTTATATCTCCGGTCAGAGACCAGTTCTCCACGTAATAGAGGTCCAGCCGGACTGTGTCATCCCAGGAGAGCAATGATCGGCCGCTCACCTGCCATAACCCTGTCATCCCTGGACGCACGAGCAGCCGTCGGTGAGCGTGTATGTCGTATTTCTCGACTTCCGAAGGAAGCGGTGGCCGGGGGCCCACCAGGCTCATCGAACCGCTCAAGACGTTGAGTAGCTGTGGCAGCTCGTCGAGACTGAATCGACGGATGAAGGCACCGACCCGGGTCACGCGCGGATCATTCTTCATCTTGAACAGAATCTCGTTGCCCTCACTGGTACCCCGCAGTTTTGCCAGGTGTTGCTCGGCGTCCACTACCATCGACCTAAATTTGAACATCGTGAAACTGTTACCCTCGGCCCCGATCCGTTCCTGGCGGAACAGAATTGGCCCTTTGCTGTCGTAACGAACTGCAAGACCCACGGCGATCAGTATGGGAGCAAGCAACAGCACAGCGAGACTAGCTCCGATTATGTCGAACAGCCTCTTCATGAACTGCTGGCCCTTTTCAAGATTGGGCGTGGACACATGGATGAGCGGGAGTCCAGCCACAGGTTGTGTGTGAATGCGGGGTCCGGCGACGTCGGTCAATGCAGGAACCATGATGAGCCTGATGTTCAGATCGGCGAGTGCCCACCCGAGGGCGCGGATTGTTTTCGGGGGAAGTTGCACACCTCCCGACAGAGCAACCGCGTCGGGGCGAAATTCCTTAATCGCGTCAACGATATCCTGTGCACCAGTTGCGCGGCCTATGATTGGGAGGTCGATGTCTGAATCGAGTTCGGTCGCAGCCGTAGTCCCTGGAAGGTAGGCCCCGACCGGTTTGTACCCAGCCATAGGCTGCCTTCGAAGGGAGCGGGCGAGATGTTCCGCGCTGCTGGGCCCGCCGATGATCAGAACATTTTGGCTACTTCTACCTGATTCCCGCTCGAGATGCAGGAACTTTCGAAGAATTACGCGGGAAAGTAGAAGGAAGATCAAGCCTGCGGGCAGGGCAACTCCGACATATCCTCGAGCGGTGTCGAGTTGCAGGGCGTAGGAAACGATGGCGACAAGACCGAATAGCCACAGGGAGGCTTCCAGCACGCGCTTGTATTCTTCGGTTCCGTGGCCCATCACCAGTGGCTCGCGTGACCCCAGAAGGTACAGCATGAGCCACCAGGCAGATGCCAGCGCCAAGGACAGAAAAAGATAAGGCTGACTGGACGAGGTCAGGTTTTCTGACTCGGGTACGCCAAAACGAACTATCAGAGCCCCAACCGTTGCCCAGAGGACGATACACGCGTCCGTGATGGCTAGGAGTCTGGAATAGCGAGAGGCCCAATTTCCTCGGCCCTTCTTCTCCAGCTTGAAACGGCTAGTCTGTCGGTGCTGCAAGAAGTCCCTATCCTCCCGCATCACGATTGGTTGGGGCGCACCCGTAGCACCTTTTCGTCGAAATCGGAGTCGATGCGGGTGCGGCCCTTCGGCCTCGGGCGGTTGCCTCGTTCCTTATCGCTGACGGCGGGCGACGCCTCGTACGAGTAGTAACTGTAGGCGTAAGAGTCAGGTCCCTTTGTGGGCAGTAGATTCAGGACTACACCGAGCAGATCTGCGTCCACCATTTCCAATGATGCGAGCGATTTCTGCACGTCAGGGAGCTTGACTTTGGAGGATCCGATGACCATGACTACCCCCCCGACCTGTTGAGCCAGAACGGCTGCATCAGTCACAGGAAGGAGTGGGGGTGCATCGATGATGACCGCATCGAACGCTTCTTCCAACCCAGCGATGAGCGCCTTCATCGCCTTCGATCCCAGAAGCTCACTGGGGTTGGGAGGAATTTGTCCGGAAGTCAACACGTATAGCTCGTCTTCTCCCCAAGGCTGCAATAGATCTTTCACGTCCGCTCGGCCTATGAGGGCGGTGGTTAGACCGGCGTTACGCTCTAACCCGAGGTATTCATCTACCCTAGGGCGGCGAAGGTCCGCATCTATCAGCACGACGGACTGACCCGATTGTGCCATTGCTATGGCCAAGTTTACGGCTGTGGTGCTCTTGCCCTCACCGGGCAGGGAGGATGTAACAAGCACGGTTTTCGAGTGGTGGCTGACATGTGAAAACTGGAGGTTAGTGCGGATTTGACGGAATGATTCAGCGCGAGGGCTCTGCGCTGGAGCCTGAGTCAGCAGCGGTTTCTTTGTTGCATCAGTATCGAATGCGATTCCCCCTAGGATCGGGGCCTCGGTGAGCTTGCGGAGGTCAGCCTCCCCTCTTAGCCGGGTGTCGAGGGTCGTTCGAAGCAACGCGGCGGCCAGACCCATCATCAGACCCACCACCAGACCCAAAGCGAGATTCAGTCGAGTGTTCGGCGCCGACGGGGACGTAGGAGCTGTCGCAGGCGTCACCACCGAGAGCTTGACCGGTGACACGCCGTCTTCGGAGGTAGTTTCAAGATTCTCGATTGTCTCAACGAGGCTATCTGCTACCGCTTGGGCTATCGCGGCTGCCTGAACGGGAGATGGATCAGAGGCAGTGATCGTCAAAAGCACGGTATCGACATCGGTGCTGGCCTCGATATTTGGAGCGAGCTCTGCCGGAGTCATCTCTAGGCCTAGGGCTTCAATGACGGGCTGTAAGACAACCGGTGTGCCGGCCGTTTCCGCATATGACTGCACCCGGGCCTGGGTGAACGAATTTCCCTGCTGAAGCTCTGCGACGGATCCCGAGTTCTGCGTGGCAGCGAAGAGCCTTGTCTGCGCGGTGTATGTGGGGGTGACGCTCAGAGAGAAAACGCCCGCGGCTAGTACCCCGAATACAGTGCATGCCGTAATGAGAATCCAATTGCGGCGGAGCACTCTGAGGTAATCTGTCAGCTCCAACGTTGAGACCTTCCTAAAGGAGACAAACCGCTGTCTTGACCGGCAGCAGTCCGAAATGATGTTCCGGAAACTCTCTCCCGGCCACGGAAGCGTCCCCGGCCAAAGTTCAGCTTCGAATCAGATTCACATTGGCACGGAACCATTGGACCGTGTGTTCGATTCCTTCGCGGAGACCGATCTGCGCTTTCCAGCCGGACTCGGCCAATTTCGATACATCAAGCAACTTCTGGGGCGTGCCGTCCGGTTTAGAAGTATCCCAGTCGATCGCCCCATCAAATCCGACGGCTCCTGCTACCATCCCCGCTAGCTCTTTGATGGTGACATCGGTTCCTGTGCCCACATTCACTTGGTCTGGTCCGTCGTAGTGTTCCAAGAGATGCAAACAAGCGTCTGCCATGTCGTCGACGTGGAGGAACTCTCGTCTTGGCGACCCCGTTCCCCAATTTGATACGCTGCGCGTTCCATTACGAACAGCCTCGTTATATCGCCTAATTAACGCTGGCAGCACATGCGATCCTTCGGGGGAGAAGTTGTCTCCTGGTCCATAGAGGTTCGTTGGCATAGCCGAGATCCACGCTAACCCGTACTGTCTTCTAACAGCTTGTACTTGCATAATGCCGGCTATCTTGGCGATGGCATAAGAGTCATTGGTCGGCTCGAGCTGGCCGGTGAGGAGATACTCTTCCTTGATGGGCTGTTCTGCATACTTCGGATAGATGCAGGACGACCCTAGGAAAAGCAGTCGTTCGACTCCGTATACACGCGCGGCGTCCAGCACGTTGACCTGTATGCGTAGATTGTCGCTCAGAAAATCAACTGGAAAGGTGCTGTTCGCGAGGATGCCGCCAACCTTGGCAGCGGCGAGGATGACGTATCGGGGCTTCGTTTCCGCGAAGAACGCAAAAACGGCGTCGCGATCTTTGAGATCAAGCTCCGATGATGTTCGCCCTATCAGATTTGTGAAACCCTCGGATTCCAAGCGTCGCCATATCGCTGAGCCGACTAAACCGCGGTGACCGGCAATATAGAAGCTGGAGTTCCGGTCGAGTGCCGCTGGCTTGAAGTCGACATTATCGCCGGCACTAGTGAGGCTGATGTTCTTAACGGACACCTACTTCTCCCAGCTTCCCAGGTTGACTTCATCGATCCAATGGTTGCCGGCATGATTCAGCGCCTGGATATCAGCGTCGACCATGATTCGGGCTAGTTCTGGTGTCTCAACAGTGGCTTTCCAACCCAGTTTGTTGTGAGCTTTTGAAGCGTCGCCGATCAGGGAATCCACCTCTGTTGGGCGAAGGTACCGCTCGTCGAACTTGACGTGCTCCTCCCAGTCCAAGCCGGCATGCTCGAAAGAGACTTGTAGGAAATCGCGGACGGAATAGCCTGCGCCTGTGGCAAGAACGAAGTCATCTGGTTCGTCGACCTGCAGCATGCGCCACATTCCTTCGACATATTCGGCCGCGTATCCCCAGTCCCGTATTGCGTCCAGATTGCCCATGTACAGAGCGTTCTGCTTACCTGCCTTAATAGCTGCGACCGCTCGAGTGATCTTTCGCGTAACAAAAGTCTCGCCGCGCCGCGGCGATTCATGGTTGAAGAGGATGCCGTTCACCGCGAACATGCCGTAGGCTTCGCGATAATTTTTGGTGACCCAGTAGCTATACACTTTGGCGGCCCCGTACGGAGAGCGGGGATAGAAGGGAGTGTCCTCATCCTGCGGTGGCGGGGTGGCGCCAAACATTTCTGATGAGGAAGCTTGGTAGAAACGCGTCTCTATGCCAGCCATGCGGACTGCCTCTAGCAGTCTGATGGAGCCCATACCTGTTGTATTACCGGTGTGCTCCGGTTCTTCGAAGGACACTCGCACGTGTGATTGGGCAGCAAGGTTATACACCTCGTTGGGCTTGATTTCCGCCAGCAAAGTGACAAGACGTGCCCCATCGCTGAGATCGCCGTAATGCAGGAAAAGCTTTGCGTTTGGCTCGTGGGGATCGACGTATAGATGGTCGATCCGGGTGGTGTTGAAGGTGGATGCGCGTCGGATCAGGCCGTGCACCTCATAGCCCTTTCGGAGAAGCAGCTCTGCAAGATAGGAGCCATCCTGACCAGTGATTCCGGTGATTAAGGCGCGCTTAGTCAACGCAGTCCCCCACTTCGTTTGCTGTTGCTTGTTCTGTTTTGCCTATCAGGCGCGGCGTTTGGTTGCTGATAACTGCCGTAGCCACTCGCTATATTTGAGTATAGCTGCGTCCTGCGCGAGGACTGTCTCAGCGTAATGCAGGCCAGCTTGTCCCAACTCCTGGGACAAGTGTTTGTCACGGGCAAGCTGTTCAGCTGCGAGTAACAACTCCTCCGGTGCACCGGGATCGACGCGTAGTCCCCCGCGGGATTGCAGAATCTCCCCGGCGGTGGTGCTGTCCAATTCAGTCGCAGCCAATACCGGGAGCCCCGTCGAAAAATATGAAGTGAGCTTGCTGGGAACCGCCATTTCCCGAAGTCCCGGAAGCTCATTCACCAGTAGCACGTCGGCCGAACCAATGGTTTGCCTGAACTTCACGTCAGATACTGGGTCGATGAATTGGAGACGATCGATACCCTCCGAGAGGGCTTTGATACGGGCGCGCTGATTGCCATCTCCGAGCAGCACGAATCTGACCTTTGATCCAGTTGCGTCGGCAAGACGCGCGGCGTTGACTACATTCTCAAGCCCTTGCTTCTTGCCCATATTCCCTGCGTGAAGGACCACTACGTCGTCCTTTTTCCAACCCCACTGTGTTCGGGTGATGTCCCGATCGATCGCGATTGAATTTCCGATGTGGGTCCAGTTTCGTATCACGTCAACCTGTTCGGCGGGTACTTTGAGATGCGAACTAACGTAGCTTTTGAACCGATGATGGATGACGACTACCCTCGTTGCGGATCGCAGTATCAAGCCTTCTATAATCCTCATTGCCGGAGCAAAAACCGAGTTCTTCTCGTTGATCTCCGTGAGACCGCGACTGTATATGTCTTGTACCCAAACACCGGCTGGCGGCCGCCGCCAGCCGAACCGCGTTCGAACAAGCGCAAAAGCACTCGAAAAAAGCGCTGGGGTCACAACGATAACCACGTCCGGATTGAACCAGCGGGCAAACAGCACCCTGATGCCGAAACTCAACTCAAGATACAGTCTCTGCGGTCCCGAAGGGTGGGTAGGAACGAAGTGACTGAGTCGCTTCACAGAAACGCCATTGATGACTTCATGCATCGTTCGGCCCGAGTATCCCTCCCGCATCTTCCACTCTGGATAGTGAGGAAACCCCGTAATAACCTGTACGTGATGACCAATTGCGGCCAGGTGTTCCGCAAGTCGCGTTGTGTAGGGGGCGATGCCGGTTGGCTCGGGATGGTAGTTCAGTCCGATTATGGCGATACGAAGATTTGGCTCATTCACACATGCAAGAATAGTCCGAGACCCTACCAATCCTATCGGAGCAGCATGACACAGCCGGGCGGCGACGGACCCCACAGCGAAGATCAATATCCGGTCATCGATTTGTCGGCTGCACCTGGGGCCAAGGAATCCTGGGATCGCCCGCGGTGGATAGTTTACGTCTGGGCGTTTCTTGAAATCCTGATCATAACTAACCCTCTGCAAGTTAGTTCGAAGCTACGAGTTCGTCTGCTGCGGCTTTTCGCAGCTGAGATCGGGAACGACGTGATCATCAGACCACGAGTGCGAATCAAGTTTCCATGGAAGCTACACGTTGGTGACCGCTGCTGGATCGGTGAAGGCGTTTGGATACATAATCAGGACCACGTCTACCTTGGGTCCGATGTCGCGCTATCTCAGGAAACCTTCATAACAACGGGAAGCCATGCACACCGTAAGGACATGGCGCTGATCACTCGTCCTGTGTCAATCGGTTCTGGGACGTGGGTGACCTCGCGATGCATCGTAACGGGAGGCGTAACGATTGGTCGTGCTGCTCTAATACAACCCATGACGAGAGTCTCGGTGGACGTTCCGAGCGGCGTGATATTCGGTTCTGCTGAGCCGGGCGTTGTCGGCGCCCGATTTGGACATCCGCGCCCCAAAGGATAGATGCGAACGATGCGAATAATCCACGTAGTTACTGTTGTGGACCCTGATGCCAGCTACGGCGGACCAATTCGAGTAGCTCTCAACCAGTGTCGAGAACTTTCAGCGCAGGGACATGATGTAGTACTGGCTGCATCCGCAAAGGATTTCAGGGGAGCGCTACCGGAGCAGTTCGACGGTGTCCCCGTGAAGCTATTTGCGGCGATGAGGATCCTCCCCGGCGCAGGTTTCGCGGGTCTTACTTCACCCAAGCTTTTATGGTGGCTACGCGGTGCTATCCCGAAAGCGGACGTTGTTCACATCCATGCAGCTCGTGATTTCATTACACTCCCTGCGGCTTTAATTGCGGCAAGTGCTTCAGTTCCATACGTACTTCAAACGCATGGAATGATCGACCCATCGTCGAATCCGCTAGCCGTTCCTCTCGACTTACTCGTGACGCGCAGGGTGTTGGACCGAGCCTCCCGCGTATTTCATTTGACCGAAACCGAGCGCGCAGATCTCAATGAAGTTGCGAAGCATGATCTCGGTTCGGTCGAACTCCAAAACGGGGTCCCTATGTCGGAAGTTCAGGCGGTGGAAAAAGGCGCGGTCGAAGTCCTGTACCTAGCGCGACTCCAGGAGAGGAAGCGCCCGCTCTTATTTGTGAAAATGGCCGTCGAACTTCTGAAAGAACACCCTGAAGCGATATTCACCTTGGTTGGGCCAGATGAAGGAGAGGGGAAGGCCGTACTTGATGCAATCCGGGAGGCGAATGTTGGCCATAGCATCAAGTGGGAGGGCCCATTGAGCCCCGACAAAACGCTGGACAGGCTCTGTCGTGCATCAGTGTTCGTTCTTCCTTCAATGAATGAGCCGTTCCCCATGGCGGTACTGGAGGCGATGTCTACGGGATTGCCTGTCATTGTGCCTAGTTCTTGTGGCCTCGCTGCGACCGTGAAGAATGGCGGGGCGGGCGCCGTGTTCGATGGAACTTATGATTCATTGGTCAGCATGGTCGAACCGTATCTTTCAGATGCAGAGTTGCGGAGAGCACACGGTGTAAGAGCGCGTGAACTAGTCGAACGGAATTTCAGTATGCGAACCATAAGCACGAGGCTCGAAGGTCAGTATGCTGATTCAGCAGGTGAGGGCCAACCAGCATGAGGTCCTTGGTTATAGTTCAACCTTACGTTCCGAAGTACAGGCTCCCACTGTTTGAGAGGTTGATCGATTCCCTTCGCGCAGATTCGATACATTGCGTGGTTGCTGCCTCGCAACCTAAAGGGGATCAGGCAAGCCGCGCTGACTCTGCCGTCGCTGAGTGGATGAGCCCCGTTGGCAATCGGCAGTTCAGTTTAGGTGGGAAGTCCGTTAGTCTTGGCGGCGCTTGGAACAGTTGGAGGAACAGCGACGCGGTCATCGTCGGTCACCTTGGATCGTCATTGGAAACTTACCATGCGCTGGTTTCGGGGATGCTGTCATCTCACTTGCGCGTTGGAGTTTGGGGGCACATCAAATCGTATGTCAATGACCCGAATCCTCTTGATGCTGCATTAGAACGGTGGCAGTTGCGGCGTGCCGATCAAATCTTCGCATACACGCCCTCAGGGGCCCAATATGCATTAGCGGCTGGTGTTGGGGAAGATAAGGTTACGACCCTAATGAATACGGTCGACACGGAGGGCCTTCAGGCTGCAAAAGCGCGCCTATCTGACGAAGAAACTTCGCAGTTCAGCTCAACTTTAGGCATCGATCCCGCCAGGACATTTTGCTTCATTGGGGGTTTGGACGCGAGCAAGCGCATTGATTTCCTCCAAGTTGCTCTGGATATCTTGTGGAAATCGGACCCGAGCATCAAGCTCCTGGTCGGAGGTAATGGTGCGGAAGTAGACAGACTGGAGCCTGCGATTGACCGGCGCCAGGTTATCTTGCTAGGCCACGTGGACGCGGCTCAGAAGGCTCGTATAGGAGCAGTATCAAAGGCGATCCTCATGCCTGGTCGTATCGGGTTGGTAGCAGTAGACGCGTTAGTGCTGAAAATCCCAGTGGTGACAACGCAATTTGCGTATCACGCACCCGAGGCTGAATACCTGGAAGAAGGTACTTCAATGATTAGTGCACGTAACGATCCCGAGAGCTATTGTCGAGAGATTCTACGTATCGCCCATGAGCCACCAAGTGGCATGAACGCGTTCGCTGAACCTCCGAGTATGTCAAGTATGGTCGAAAACTTCGTGCAGGGCGTGCACCGAATGATGCGTTAGATGATATGTTTTTTTCGAGCGATCAAGGCGATGAATAGTTGAAGGTACTGATATGCGAAAAAGACGCAAATGGACATCGTTTATATTATGTTCGCCTTCTCGCATCCCGCGCTCTTGAACTGGGACACGACGTCTGGTTGCTCCTAGGAGTAGGTGCCAGGGGGACCGTTGAATATCGTACTCATATAGCGCACTTGGAGCCGGCTATCCAGGTGCAAGAGTCTGCGGCGCAGTCATTGGAAGACATCCAACGTTATGCCTTGTTCAGAGATTGCGAATGGGTCGTTGTGCCCAACGGCGACGAATATGCTTATGCGTTGATCATCAACACCCGTTGGAGTGCCTCCGCGAGATTGCGATTGCTCATAATGAGGGAGTCTGGCCAGGCTCGCAGCCCACTTTTGCTACGGGTGAAGACTCAGGTTAAACGAATGGCATTGAAGGCGGTAGATGGAAAGTGTAATGTCGGTGTTTCGCTCTTGAAAAGTTCGTTTTGGGAAGGGCAAGAAAGATTTTCGGTTGTGAAAGATCCCGTGCATATCAACGTGCACCAGCACGACAGGGAAACTTTGCGTCGGCGTTATCGAATGACGGATGCGTATTGGTTCGCTGTAGTGGGGGCAGTTACAGAAAGAAAGAATCTTCCCTTGATCATCGATTCGATACTATCGCGAAGTTTCGATGTACCGATAGGTCTGATAGTGGTCGGCAAGATGTCGCCGTCGGTTGCCGACGAGGTCAACTCACGGCGGAAAAAGCTCTCGGCATCAGGAATTGAGCTTCGTATAGTCGACGAGTGGTTGCGTGATGAGGAGTTAGACGGTCATATTCTCGCCGCGGATTGTGTAGTGCTTGCTCACTCTAATGAGGGTTCTAGCGGAATAATGGGAAAAGCTGCAGCCCTCGGAACTAGGATAGTAGCCTCGGGCGCCCGGTCATTGCGATCTGATAGTCGAGAACATGCGGAAGGTTCGGCCTGGTGCGCACTCGAGGAAAATGATTTGGCATCCGCTATGCGTGCCGCATCTATTGCGCCCCGACCAGAGCCTAGAAATATCTCCTCCGCGGAGGCTTTTACTGACCCATTGCTTCCTTCCGATTCTCTCGACTAGAGAGATGCCAGCTGAACGCGAAAGGAGGCCTGGTTCGGGCCGCCAAGCTATTGCTTTGGCGGGTGCTACCGGTCTCTCACAGCTCGTGATGGCTGCGATGACAGTGCTCGCTGCACGAGCATCGACTCCAAGCGAGTACGGTTTGGTCATAGCCGCGGTTGCCCTTGGCACCGTCGGGGCAGGGTTGCTGGACTTTGGTACCAACCCCTTCTGGATTCGTGAACTTGCGCGAACCCCGGATGCCGCGGCCCAGATTCATCCGTCTTTAGTCTCAAAGGTGTTACTCGCCATCGGCATTTGTTCGATTTGGATTGTCGGTTCGAGTTTAACCTCGGTACCCGAGTACGCAATCGCCGGGTTCATGTCGTTCTCCGTGATACTGGGTCAGACCCTCCATGTTCCACTGCGCGCCGCCGGGCGTGCAGATTTGGTGGCTGTTTCGCTCGTCGTTGAACGAGGCACATCGTTTCTCCTTTTTCTTGCGATGGTCGCAGCTGGGGTTAGTTCTGTCAGCGCCTTATGGTTGGGGCTGTTCGGGGGTGCGTTCATCGGGGCAACCCTATCTTGGCGAATGGCTGCGCCGGGGTACCGGCCTGCCTTGACCAAACAAAGATTGGTTAACCCATGGAGGGGCGCACGACATTTCGGCTTTGCAAACCTCGCGGTGACATTCCAGTCCTTAGACCTGACCTTGATGTCGGCATTCGGCGGTACGCAGGTAGCAGGCGTTTACGGTTCGGTTAATCGGTGGACCCAACCGCTGGGTCTTGTTGCTGCATCATTCTCGTCCGCAGCGGTGCCTATTCTAGTAACTTCATCAAATTGGCGAGCCGCTTGGTCGAGCTTACGAAGAAGCTCAATGCTAATTCTTGTTTCAGTGATGGCTTGCGTCGTAGTGGCTATATTCTCGTCGCAAATAGTGGACGCCGTATTGGGTGAGGAGTATCGCCGGGCAGGTCCGGTCCTAGCAACTCTAGCTTGCGGAACGATATTCGGCGTGTTCAACCAACCAATGTTCGCAATCCTCCAATCACGCCGTTTTGATCGGGCGGTGTCTTTGATCATGGTTGGAGCGGTTGTGCTGCAATTGGGGGCGGTGTCAATCATGTCCGCGTTGGGCGGAGCTGAAGGTGCCGCTTTCGCTTATCTATTCGCACAGATGTCCATATTCTCGTGCTTTATTTTCATGCTCTGGCGTGCTCTCAAAAGGTGGTGAAATGACACACCTGACGCTGCTTATGAATGGTCGTTGACTGCGTAAGCTTGATCAGAGTGGGTAGTCGGAACCGCTGCCTTTCGATGTCTCCCGCGTCATCTCGTGCCGCTCAACGAAGTCTCGAAGGCAACGGTGGTGAGTGGAGCGGTATGGTGTGGTAGACCGTGGGTCCATTAAAGCCCCCGTGAGCGTTAGGATGACCGATGAAAGTTATGCACGTGTTGCTCAGCCCTAGGGTAGGAGGCGCCGAATCATTCGTTGCGGCGTTGATGTCTCATATGGAACAACATGATTTTGTCGACCAGCGTCTGCATTTCCTGGATCACGCCGACGCGAGAAGGAGCCGGTTAGGGCGCGTGCAGCGTTTGCGCAAGGCGATGGCCGATTTCAGACCCGACCTTATTGTTTCCCACACAGCAATTCCTAATCTCTATGCACGCATCGCCGCACCCCGGTATTCACTCAGTGTAATCGTGCTTCACAGCAGTGGGAACGACTATGCCGGATTGGGAGTTCGGGCGATGGAGCGGCTTCTGCGACGCATCAGGACGGTAGGGGTTGTAGCAGTCAGCGATGTTGCGAAGGCCAGCTATGAAAAGTACTTGGGTGAGGATAAGCGCATTCGCGTGATACCGAACGGTATTCCGCCGTTGCACCCGAAAGCCTCCGACAGTTACCGAACAGAACCCACTCACATTACAACTCTCGCTCGCATCTCGAAGGTGAAAAATCCCGCTCTTTGGACTGAAGTTGCGGGCCGCGTAAATTCACGTCACGCACGGACCAAGTTCGAGTGGTACGGACCGGTTGCTGAAGGTGAGGACTTCGCTAGTCTTATGGCGCAGACTGCTGACGTCGAGCGAGTACGGTTCTGTGGTCCTACAATGGATGGCCCAGCGGTGCTTGAGAATTCCGATGTTTTGTTCCATCCGTCGGACCGAGAGGCCCACAGCCTTACCTTGATTGAGGCAGCAATGGTTGGACTACCGATAGTTTGCTCGGAGGAGGTAGCGGAATCAGCCGGGCGCGAGTATGTTGATGAGGTTTTTCCTGCTGGTAAGCCAGACGAGGCCGTGCTCGCGCTTGAAAGGGTGCTCGCGAACTATGACGCGTACGCGGAGGCTGCTGCATCCCGCGCGAGTGAGGCGAGGGACTACTTCTCGCTGGAATTGTGTACGGAGAGGTACTTGTCTTACTTCGGTGAGCTGTTGCAAACTCGGGATTCCGAAACACGTGCAATGTCGAAAGGAGAGAGTTCATGACCAGCATTTGCTGGAGCGGCTACGCACTGCAGGCGATTCTGCCGTCTAACGTATGCCAGAGACCAGGGGCGAGGTTGTCCGTCGGCTGACCAAGCTCCGGGGAGAAGATCGTGGTGTCTAACGACTATCTGTTCAGGAACGCCCGATCCCCTTGTAGCGCCATCCCGCCAATCGCCAAGATGAGGGATCGAGCATGTTTCGACCGTCGAGGATCTGCGCTTTGGTTACCAAGGTTGTCAACGCAGCAGGGTCCAGTTCGAGGTACTGGCTCCATTCCGTCAGGAGCAGCACTGCTTCAGCGTCAGTAAGCGCAGTCGGGAGATCAGTTTCGAAATGGAGTTCCGGGAACCGCCTGCGGGCGTTGTCTATCGCCTCGGGGTCTGTAACCGTGACCTCAGCACCTTGCAGTTGTAACTGAGCCGCGATACTTAGTGCAGGGGAGTCACGGACATCATCGCTGTTCGGCTTGAAAGCGGCCCCGAGAACGGTGATGCGTTTTCCAATCAAGGATCCACCGCACAACTCACGCGTCAGCTCCACGGTTCGCGAGCGCCGGCGCATGTTGATTGCGTCGACTTCACGCAGGAAGGTGAGGGCCTGGTCCGCGCCGAGTTCACCAGCGCGAGCCATGAAGGCTCGAATGTCCTTGGGTAGGCAACCTCCACCGAAGCCGATGCCGGCGTTGAGGAACTTGCGACCGATGCGGTCGTCCATCCCGATCGCATCGGCCAACGCGGTGACGTCTGCCCCTGCGGCTTCACAGAGCTCGGCCATGGCATTGATGAACGAGATTTTGGTGGCAAGGAAGCTGTTGGCCGCAGTCTTCACCAGCTCAGCCGTGGGATAGTCCATGACGAGTCGGGGAGTGCCCTCTGCAAGCGAAGCAGCGTAGACCTCGTCCAGTGCCTGGGTTGCTCGCTCACCAGCCGCGCCTTCAGGGACGCCGTAGACGAAGCGGTCCGGGTGAAGGGTGTCCTTGACAGCGTGACCCTCGCGGAGGAACTCCGGATTCCAGGCAAGGATAGCTTCCGGAGCGGTTTCCATATACTCATCCGCGAGACGTGATGCCGTGCCGACAGGAACAGTGGACTTGCCCACCACGACGTCGCCAGCATTCAGGTACGGAGCGAGGCCGGCGAAGGCCGCGTCGACATAGCGCAGGTCAGCTGCATATTCACCCTTTCGCTGGGGTGTTCCTACACAGATGAAGTGCACTTCGGCACCCGCGGCGTCCGCCATGCTCGAGCTGAACTTCAGGCGACCGGAATCGAGCGAGTTCTTCAGCAGCTCGGGTAGCCCGGGTTCGAAAAACGGCGCGTGGCCGACCGAGAGTTCGTCGATCTTTCGCTGGTCCACATCAATACCGACGACGTCATGTCCAAGCTTTGCCATCGAGGCTGCGTGGACCGCGCCCAAATAACCGCACCCAATCACGGAAATGCGCATATGTGTTCCTTCCCCCAGCTCCCCAGTTCATCCCCGCAAGCCGAGACGATTGCTCGTGGCCGCACGTTACCTTTTGTAGGGTATCGGGTACCCAAAGGGAACACTATTCAGTGGACGTCTGGTTCAAAACTGTTGCGAAGTGCCCACCCGTACACGGCCACCGTCCCGATTGCGGCGCCGAGTGCATTGGCCAGGACGTCTTGCGGTGTCGCGAAGCGTTCCGGGCGGAAGAGCTCCTGGCCGAGCTCGATACACATCGACGCTAGGATGCACACAGGCAACGCAACCCAGGTGCGTCGCAACGGCAGGTACGCTGCGACGAGCATCCCGAACGGGATGAACAGCAGCACGTTCGCGACCGACTCGATCAGGCTGTAGTCGAACCACCCCGGAATACCCAGGCGATGCAGAACACGCAGCACTCGGCCGATGAGCCCAGATGCACCCTCGTCAACGGGCGACGGCCAGAACGCAATCAGCGACAGCGCCAGCAGGTAGCCGGCCAGCAGCGCGACGAGGCGTCGCCGCCGTCGTACTGGTCTTGAGGGTGCGGCTGTCACCGATGCTTTCGTTCCCAGCCCACCAGCGACTCCACTGCCGGCACCAATTCCCGGACCATCTGCTGGTACACGGCGTCCGCACGGCGGAAGGGGTCCACAACGTCGTCGCCGGATGGGTCGGACGGGTGGACCGTGCGTGCGCGGACGACCTTCGGCATGATGGCGCGCCAACGCATGGGGGCAGGAAGAGTGGGGTCGCCCTCGAGGGGGGAAAGGAGCCTCGCGAACTCGCGCAGCGTGAAGGTCTTGCGCAGCAGCGACGGCATCATCTCGATGATCAGGCCGCGGTGTTCGCGGGTCAGGGCGAGGACCAGGTCCTTGCCCTCGAGGATGCGTTCCTCGACCTGCCGGGCGGCGAAGCCATTGGTATCGCCGTTGAAGACCCGCACAAATCCGGCCACCTGCGGGTCGATTTCCCTGCCCACGAGGGCGCCGGTGCCTGCGCTTGAAATTTCGAACTCACCCGGTGCCAACGCGTCGAAGGAACTCCTAAGTAACCGCTCAACCATGGGGGAGCGGCAGATGTTGCCGGTGCACACGGCAAGGATCCGAAACGGCGTATCGGTGGTCATGGCCTCTATTCCTGGAGACTACGCATGAAAGCGCGAAGGACGGGTCTACTTCGAAGCGTACCGGGTGCACGTTGTATTACGGTCGCGCTGATGAACGCGGCCTGCGTTCGACCTGCGAGAATTCCCGCATGGCACGATTCGAGGCACCCGAACTAGGCCGTGCCCGTACCTTCACCGGCTTCCTTCTGGCGCTCCTGCTGCCGCCCCTCCTGGAATGGGTGATGTTCGCCGCGGGCAGCGACTTCCTCGCCTCGGACGTGCTCGTCCAACTGGCCGGGGTGGTGGCGGTTGCACTGGTCGGGGGCTTGTGGTCCGCGCTGCTTGCCGCCCTGTGGAGCAGCCTGATCCTCAACTACTTCTCGACCGAGCCGTTCGGATCCCTCGAAATCGCCGATCCCGAAAACGTGCTGACCCTCCTCATCTTCGTAGCGGTGGCAATTGCCGTGTCCCTGGTGGTGGGACTCGCAGCTCGCCGGTCCCGCGAAGCCGCCATCGCCTCCGCCGACGCCGCAACCCTGGGCGAACTCGCGCGAGGTGTCCTCGCTGCCGAGGACACCGTCCAGGGTTTCCTGCACCACGTCCGCACCCACTTCGACATGGACAGCGCGGCGCTCTTCACCCAGGAGGACGGCAACTGGAAGCTGCTCGCTCGCGAAGGCGCAAGACCGGCGTCGTCGGGGTCGGAGGAACAGCCATCACACGAGGGCGACACCGGCACTCTCATCCCAGGCGGATTGAAGCTCGTACTCTACGGCCGGCCGCTGACCGCTCGGGAACAGCGACTGCTCGCGGCGTTCGGCTCACAGCTGGCAGCGCTCCGGCAACGGCAACAGTTGGTGGCCAGCACCGAGGAGAACCGCCGCCTGGCCGAAGGAAACGTCATGCGCACGGCGATCCTGCGCGCCGTCTCCCACGACCTGCGCACACCGCTCGCCTCCATCAAGCTTGCGTCCAACAGCCTTCGTCAACAGGACATCAAGTTCACCCCCGAGGAAGAAGCCGAGCTGCTGGGCACGATCGAAACCTCATCCGACCGGCTGGCGTCCCTCATCGACAATCTGCTCGGCATGTCCCGCCTCACCGGAGACGCAGTCACCCCACACCTCGGCCCTGTGCACTGGGCGGAGGTCATAGCCTCTGCCTCGAAAGGGTTGCCCTCCGACAACGTGAGGATCCTGCTCGCCCCCAATACGCCGCCCGTACACGCGGACTTTGGGATGCTTGAGCGCGTGGCCGCTAACATCGCCGAGAACGCACTGAAGTACGCGGGGGAGTCCGACGTCGAAATCACCGTACTGGTGTCGGGCACCGTAGGGGACCATCCGGCGAGCGAGCTGCGCGTCCGCGACCATGGGCGCGGAGTGGAGCCGGCCGCCGTCGTGCGCATGTTCCAGCCCTTCCAGCGGCTGGACGACTCCCGTGCCACCGGGCTGGGGCTGGGTTTGGCCGTCGCGCGAGGGTTCACCGAGGTGATGGGCGGTGAGTTGCGAGCCGAAGAGACACCGGGCGGCGGCCTCACCATGGTGGTCCGGCTGCCGCTGTCCACGGGGGTGGGGGAGTGACCACGGTCCTGATTGTCGACGACGAACCCCAACTCCTGCGCGCACTACAGATCAACCTGCGCACCCACGGTTACCGTCCCGTCACGGGAGTCGACGGCGCCTCTGCGCTCGCCGCGGCATCGGAACACCGCCCCGACCTGGTAATCCTGGACCTCGGCCTTCCCGATATGGATGGCGTCCAGGTCATTGCCGGGCTACGGGCCTGGACGCAGGTGCCCATCATCGTTCTCTCGGCACGCCACGGTCCCGAGGAGAAGGTCGAGGCGCTCGACGCCGGCGCCGACGACTACGTGACCAAACCCTTCGGTCTGGAGGAGCTCCTGGCCCGTCTTCGCGCAGCTGAACGACGGTCGGTCGGTACCCCGGGCACGCCCGTGGTCACAACCGCCAGCTTCACCCTTGACCTCGCCGCCCGGAAGGCCGAAAGGAACGGCGAACCGGTACGGCTGACCCCGACGGAATGGAAGATCGTGGAACTGCTGGTTCGGAACCCCGGTCGGCTCGTAGGGCAGCAGCAGCTCCTGCTCGACGTATGGGGACCGGCGTACGCCCGCGAGGTGCAGTACCTGCGCGTCTACCTGAACCAACTCCGCCGCAAG
This sequence comes from Arthrobacter sp. D2-10, assembly GCF_054161285.1. Classification (NCBI taxonomy): domain Bacteria; kingdom Bacillati; phylum Actinomycetota; class Actinomycetes; order Micrococcales; family Micrococcaceae; genus Arthrobacter; species Arthrobacter sp. D2-10. The sequence continues at coordinate 1,110,472 of NZ_CP096431.1, forward strand.
CTCGAACCGGACCCCGCGCAGCCGCGGCACTTCATCACCGAGAGCGGCATGGGCTACAGGTTTGAACCGTAGGAACTCGAGATTCCTCGGGGGTCCATAAAGGATCCGTAAAGATCGCGATCGTGCGGAAATGCCGGGCATAGCTTCGAGTCGTGAGCATTCTTCGTGACCAATTTGTCCAGACCCGCCGCGCCCGCCGATTGGGGCACTGGCTGCTCGACGACGAGAACCAGCGTCACCCGCACCCGCACCCCAATCCCGCCGAGCACGGAAAGCAGCCATGGTGGCGGGTCATGTGCCTGACCGGCGTCGACTACTTCTCCACACTCGGCTACCAGCCGGCGATCGCCGCCGCGGCCGCAGGCGCACTCGCGCCGGTCGCGACCCTCATCCTCGTAGCAGTCACGCTGTTCGGTGCACTCCCGGTCTACAAGCGGGTGGCCAGGGAAAGCCCGCACGGCGAAGGTTCCATCGCGATGCTGGAGAAGCTCCTCCCGAAGTGGAAGGGCAAGATCTTCGTCCTCGTCCTCCTGGGCTTCGCGGCAACGAGCTTCACCATCACCATGACGCTCTCCGCCGCCGACGCCACGGCCCACCTCATCGAAAACCCTTTCGCGCCGTCCTGGCTGCACGGCCAGGAAGTGGGAGTGACACTTGGATTCCTGCTGCTCCTCGCCGTCGTCTTCCTTCGCGGGTTTCGGGAGGCAATCGGCATCGCCGTCGTCATTGTTGCCGTGTTCCTGGCCCTCAACCTCGTGGTCATCGCGACAGCCTCCGCCCAGGTTGCAGTCGAGCCGCAACCCGTCGACGACTGGTGGGCACTCCTGACCACCCAGCACAGCAACCCTCTGGCCATGATCGGCATCGCACTCCTGGTCTTCCCGCGCCTGGCCCTGGGCCTGTCCGGGTTCGAAACCGGCGTCGTCGTCATGCCCCAGATCAAGGACGGACCCAACGACACCGAAGCCCGCCCCGAAGGCCGCATTGCCGGCGGGCAAAAGCTGCTCACCTCCGCCGCGGTGATCATGAGCGTCTTCCTCATCGCCTCAAGCTTCGTGACCACACTGCTGATCCCCGCCGCCGCGTTCGAGGAGGGCGGCGAAGCCCAGGGACGTGCGCTCGCCTACCTGGCGCACGAATACCTCGGCGAACGCTTCGGCACGCTCTACGACATCAGCACCATCGCCATCCTCTGGTTCGCCGGCGCCTCAGCCATGACCGGCCTGCTCAACCTGGTACCCCGCTACCTGCCCCGCTACGGAATGGCGCCGGCCTGGTCCCGTGCCACCCGACCCATGGTGCTCGTGTTCACCGCCGTCGCGGCCGTGGTCACCATTGCCTTCCAAGCCGACGTCGACGCCCAGGGCGGTGCTTACGCCACCGGCGTGCTGGTGCTCATCACCTCAGCCTCCGTGGCCGTGACCCTGTCCGCCCGACGGGACGGCCAGCATGGTGCTTTCCTGGGCTTCAGCGTGATCTCCCTGATCCTGCTGTGGACTACCTCCGCCAACATCTGGGACAGGCCCGACGGCGCCGGCATCGCTGCGCTGTTTATCCTCGGCATTGTGGTGGTGTCCTTTGCCTCCCGCGCCCGGCGTGCCTTCGAACTGCGCGCGACCACGATCACGCTCGATGACGAGGCCCTCAACTTTGTAGCCTCCCAGCCCGCAGGCGAGATCATGCTCATCGCCCACGAGCCCGAGAGACTCAGCGCCGCTGCCTATCGACGGAAGCTCGAGCACGCGTGCAGCGTCAGCCACCTCACCCCGGCCGATGAGCCGCTGTTCATCGAGGTCATCGTCGACGACTCCTCCGAGTTTGAGACGCACCTATTGGTACGCGGCGTCACCCGCCACGGTTACCGGATACTGGAGGTCCACAGCTCGAACGTGCCGAACACTATTGCGGCGGTCATGCTCCACATCCGCGACATCACCGGTCTGATGCCGCACGTCTACTTCCGCTGGACGGAGGGCGATCCGCTGATGAACCTCTTCCGCTTCCTCGTCACCGGCGAAGGGGAGATCGCGCCCGTCACCCGCGAGGTGCTCCGGGAAGCGGAGCCAGATGTGTCGCAGCGGCCCTGGGTTCACGTGGGCTGACCGCGGCTTCGCCGCCTCTGCAGCTTCTCGGTCAGTGAGAGACGCACAGTGGGCCACTCGCCGTCGATGATCGAGAACACCACCACGTCGCGGACGGTGCCGTCCCGCCAGAGGTCGTGATTGCGAAGGACGCCGTCCTGCTTGGCGCCCAGCGCGGCGATGGCACGGCGTGACTGGTGGTTGTGCCAGTGGGTGCGGAACTCGACGGCGATGCAGTCCAGCGTCTCGAATGCATGGGTGAGCTGCAGCAGTTTCACCTCTGTGTTGAGGCCGGTGCCCTGCGCGCTCGGAGCGATCCAGGTGGAGCCGATCTCTAGGCGCCGGTTGTCGGCTCGGATGTTGAGGAATGTCGTCATTCCGATTGCGCGGCCGTCACTCAGCCGGCGAATGGTCCACGGAACTACTGTGCCGGCGTCGTGCTTGTTTAGGCGGTTCTGGATCTCCTCAGCCATGCCGGCAGGGGAGGGAAGCCGGGTGTACCAGGCTTTGTAGAGGTCATTCTCAGCCACTGCCTCCGCCAGATCCTCGGTGTGCTCTATCGCCAGGGGCTCGAGAGTGGCGAGTTCGCCGGCGAGGGTCGGGGTCGAGAGGAAGTCCATAGCGAAAGGCTACGACCCGGTGAGGTTTTCCAGGACATCGAGCGCGACGGCGGTTCCCTTCTCCTTCTGCATCAGCTCCCCGGTACGCACCGCCTGCTTCCTGTACTTCCCTGCCTGCGCCAGGGCGCCCGTCAGCCTGTCCACGGTGAGCTTCCAGTAGGGGATCGGCCCAGGACCGAGTCGGCGCTGGTGCACGAGCTGCCCCCAGAACGGCTGGTCGGCGATGAACGGCACCACCACGGATGGAATGCCCGCCCGCACTGCGGCATGAACAGAGCCGGCCCCTCCATGATGGATCGCGGCAAACGCGCGTGGCAGTACTGCCTGGTGGTCTACGGATTCCCTCACCAGCAGGTCGCCGCCGCTTCGGGCTTCAGTGGGAACGTCGATTCCTCCCCAGCCGCTGGCCACCAACACCCGCAGACTGTTCCTGCGAGCCGCCTCGACAATTGCATCACCCCGAGCGCTCGCGTCCCCGGCCTTCATCGAGCCAAACCCCGCGTAGACAAAGTCGCCGCCCTCCACGAAATTCTTCAGTTCCTGATCGGTGTCTTCGGCCGACGCGGAGTGTCCCGTCCAATGACCCGTCAGATGCACCGAGGCCGGCCAGTCTGCAGGCCGGTGCAACAGCAGGGGACTGATTGGAATCAACGTTGCCCGCGGAGGCGGGACAGGCCGTGGTTCGGACGGAAGAGCCTCTACGGCTGCCGCAAGCTCCTTCTTAAACATCAGCGTGGCTACATTCGCCATGCTGTAAGTCGCCTTGTTCAGCGGACCCAGATTGCGGGGGATGAACGGGGCAGGAAACTCACGGGTCGCCGTCATCATCGGAATGGTTTCCACCAGGGCCGAGGGAATTCCCAGCCTCTCCGCCGCGATCGGAGCACTCAGGACTTTCGGGTGGTACACCACAACGTCCGGGGCGAAGTCGGTGATGAGTTCCACGGCGGTCGACAAAAGCCGGCCGAATGACGGCCGGATAACAGCACGGAAGTTTCTGGCCACAAGCCCGGGAGAAACGCCCTGGTCCCTGATGAGCTGGGCAAAATCAATGCGGAGACTCACAGTATCGAGGCCGGTAGTGTCCACCCCGGAGTTGTCCGGGATGGCAGTCCGGACGTGGTGTCCCCTGGCAGTGGCCGTGCGTGCCAGAGCAATGAAGGGTTCGACGTCGCCGCGGGTCCCGGCGGTCAGCAGCATAATCCTCATTGGGGGTACTCCATTGTCCAGAGTGAATCGGGATCAGATAGGGCTCGGCATCAGGCGGTCACGTCCCGCAGGCGGAGGAACAGCGCTGCCAGCGCAGCCCCGGCAGCAGCAACGGCGAACAATCCCCATGCCTCGGCCTGGTTGAAGGATTCCACCGGCATGGCAGAGGTGTGCCGGAACGGACTCGCGTCCTGCAGCCACTTCGGCAGGCCGAACAGCCCGCCGAACTCGCCCAGCACAAGACCCACAGCGAGCACCCCCCAGCTCAACGCGATGCTGAGCCGCGGAACCAGGGCAAAGGCCAGCGCAGCCGCGGCGAGAAACACCAGGGCGGCCGGTACATGCGCCAACGCTGCCGGAATCAACGACCAGGCAGGCCCATTGCCGGTGCCCGACAAGCCCAGGCCTACCGCGGCCGCAACACCTGCTGTGGCGGACACCAGAGCCGCGGACACAACCGCGACCAGCAGATTCGCACCAAGCCACCGTTGCCGGGAAGCAGGGGTGGACAGCAGGAGCTCGGCCCTGCCCTCCGCTTCCTCGGCCCGCATGCGCAGGACGGCCTGAATGCCCGCCGCCGCGGCGAAGACACCGACGATGCCCAGCAGTGCCGTCACGAAAACATCAACCAGCCCGCTCTGCCCACCCGGTGCAAGTCGGGCCAGAAGGTCGCGCAACTGTTCTACTCCGGACGCTGTCTCAGAAACCAGCGGGCCAAGGGCCCCGGCCATGGCCCCCAGGACGGCGGCCGCAACGCACCATCCGATGACGGCGGAACGCTGTAGGCGCCACGTCAGGCCCACGAAAGATGCGCCCCCGAGCCCGGCCCGCTCCCTGCCGTTGCGGTGGGAGAGCAGGCTCGCACCCAGGTCCCGGCGTCGTCGGATCAGCACGGCGAGTGCTCCCAGGGCAACCGCGGCAGCGAATGGTACCAACAGCGCGGTCAGGTTGGCACTGGTGAACGGCCGCACCTGCTGACCCCAGCCGATCGGCGAGAAAAGCGCCGGCCAGGCGCTCGTCACGTGAAGCAGGTCTGCCGAGGGAGTGCCCAGAGCATCCCCGACGCCGCGGACAAGATACGCCGCACCGACCAGGCCCGCAGCCGCCCCGTTAGCGCTCCTGCCGGTGGGCATAACCTGGACTACGACGGCCGCAACGCACGTGAAAAAGACCCCCACCACCCCGACGGCGGTCCCGGCTGCAAAAGCCCCGCCCACAGGCAGCCCGGCAGCGGTGAAGGCAACGGCAACAACGATGACGAGCACCAGGTTCGCCATGGCGCCAAGCACCAGCGTCGCCGCCAGGGACGCCGTCCGCGGAAGAGGCACGGCACCAAGAAGTTCGGCCCGTCCCAGCTCTTCATCCGCACGCGTATGCCGCACCACCAGGAACGTGTTCATCAAGCCGGCCAGGACAGCCGTGAACGCGTACCCCTGGAAGAACACCACCGCACCCACGCCGGTCCCGTCCGGCAGGCCGCGAAGAAACAGGAACGTCGGATTCGTCGCTGCCAACTGGACGATGGCCGCCCGTGATGCCTCATCGCCGAACTGCGTGGCGACGGCGGTGGAGGTGACAAAAGTGAGCAGGGCGATGCCCACAATCCAAATCGGAAGGGTCACCCGGTCCCGCCGGGCCTGGAAGCGGACCAGCCGCAGCACGCCGGGCATTACACAACCTCGCCCGTGCTACCTGCGCTGCTGTTGCTCGTGGCGTCATTGCTGCTCGGTGCCGTGCTGCTGCCATCGCTGTAGTGGCGCAGAAACAGCGACTCCAACGACGGCGGAGCAACAGACAAGCTGCTGATTCCAGGCTCAGCGATACCCGACAGAACGGCACCCAGATCTCCGGCGTCGGCGTCGAACTCGACCGCGCCGGAACCCACACTGACGCCATGGGCACCACTCAACGCAGCCACGCGTGACGGGTCGGAGAGACCCGTTACGCGGAAGTGTGTGCGTTGAAGGTGCCGCAATTCGGTCAGTGTGCCCGATTCCACTGCCGCTCCGGAGCGGATGATGGTCACCCGGTCGCACAGCTGCTCGACTTCACTCAGGATGTGGCTCGACAGCAGAACCGTGGCCCCGTCGCGGCTGACGCGCTCGACCTGGCGGCGGAACACGGCATCCATGACCGGATCGAGGCCGGCGCTCGGCTCGTCCAGCAGATAAAGGGGTGCAGGGCGGGCAAACGCGGCTATGAGTGCCACCTTCTGCCGGTTGCCTTTCGAGTAGGTCCGGGCCTTCTTCCGCGGGTCGAACTCGAATTCATCGATAAGGTCGCGGCGCAGCTGCCCGTCGGCACCGCCGCGCAGCCCGGTGAGCAGATCGATAACTTCACCGCCGGATAGGTTCGGCCAAAGGCTCACATCGCCGGGGACGTAGGCGATGTCCCGGTGGATCTCAACCGGATTCGACCAGGGGTCCACCCCGAAGACCCGGGCGGTCCCGGCCGTAGGACGAATGAGGCCCAGGAGAATGCGCAGGGTAGTGGATTTACCCGCTCCGTTCGGCCCCAGGAAACCGTGCACCTCTCCGGGTGCGACGCTGAGATCGAGGCCGTCGAGTGCTCGGGTTCCGCCGAATTCCTTCACCAGGCTTCGGGCTTCAATAACAGGTTGTGCTGGTGCGTTCATAGCCGTAGCTCCTAGCTAGTACCACGAACGCCCGCGGCCGCGCCGGGGCGTTCCGCAGGTCATGCCTGCGGGCCGACCAGGCTTCCCGGCTCTCCAATCCACAGCATATAGCCGCCCTAATCCCCGCGGAAGCGCGATGCCAACCCCCGAACCCCAGGGTCCCGCTGGGAGATTGAAACCCGACCAGACGCCGGCATGCTGTAGGATTGACCGTTGATGCCTAGGCGAGGGAACGCTTCGCTCTGATTCCAGAGCTTGTTCCGTTATCGACGGTGGCTGGCGGCTTTCCTGACAACGCGAATGTTCGCGGGTAGGGACGGTGCCGGGCTTCGTTGCAATCGCTCGGTACGTCCAGAAAACCATAAACACTCAGGAGACATCATGTCCGAGCAGAAGCTCGCCGCAGAACTGCGCACCGATTTCGGTAAGGGCGCTGCCCGCCAGGCACGCCGCGCCAACAAGATCCCCGCCGTCATTTACGGCCACGGCGCAGACCCCATCCACGTGCTGCTGCCCGCAAAGGCAACCACGCTGGCAGTCCGCCACGCGAATGCCCTGCTCAGCATCGACGTCGACGGCGAAGCACACCTTGCCCTCGCCAAGGACGTACAGCGCAACCCCCTCAAGCAGATCGTCGAGCACATCGACCTCCTGACCGTCCGCTCCGGCGAGAAGGTGACCGTTGACATCAACATCCACGTCGAGGGCGAGCCTGCAGCCGGCGTTGTGACCAACCTCGAGCAGACCACCGTGTCCGTCGAAGCTGACGCTACCCACCTGCCCGAGTCCCTTACGGTGAACATCGAAGGCCGCAAGGTTGGACAGCACGTCCACGCTTCCGACCTTGAGCTCCCCAAGGGCACCACTCTGCTGACGGATCCCGAGACGCTGATCATCAACGTCACCTCCCCAGTAGTTGCCGACCTCGGCGAGGGCGAGACCACGGTTGACTCCGACGGCGGCGACGCCACCGCTGAGGAAGCAACCGGCGACGTTGCTCCTGAAGTTGTCGAAGACTAAGCATCTCGTCAATGGCTGACAACACCTGGCTCATAGCCGGGCTCGGGAACCCCGGGCCCGGCTATGCCGGTAACCGGCACAACGTGGGCCAAATGGTCCTCGACGTGCTCGGCGCACGGCTGGGTGGCAAGTTCGGCAGCTCCAAAGCACGCGCCGTCGTGCTCGAAGGGCGCCTGGGGATCGGTGGGCCGAAGCTGATCCTGGCGAAACCGCTCACCTATATGAATCTCACGGGCGGACCCGTGTCACAGCTGGCAAAGTTCTACGGGATCGAGCCGGACCACGTGGTGGCGGTGCATGATGAAATCGACATTCCCTTCAACACGATCAAGCTTAAGATCGGTGGGGGAGAAGGCGGCCACAACGGTCTGCGCGACATCAGCAAGGCCCTCGGTACCAAGGACTACGTGCGGGTCCGCGTGGGCGTGGGACGCCCTCCCGGCAGGCAGGAAGCCGCCGATTACGTGCTGCGAGACTTCAGCACCACCGAGAAGAAGGATCTGCCAATCCTGCTCGAGGAAGCGGCCGACGCTGTCGAAAGCGTGGTCCTGAATGGGTTAACAGAAGCCCAACAGAAGTTTCACTCTGCAAGCAAATAGCGGTAAACTGGTCGTGCAGTTCCTGACCGGACTGCCTGGCCTGATGGCCCCAAAAGCGGGGGCCGACGTTGGGCGGCCTCTGAGACTGGGCCACCCCCATCCCAACGTCGGTCCCTTTTTTGTACCTGTTTTTGTACGTCGTTTCCGCGGCGAATAATCCTATTGATTGATTAATCAAAGAAACTTTGGGTGCAACCCTGCCCGGACGGGCGTAGTCTATTGCCCTAACGCACGACGTGTTGGGGCGGACTAATGGGTAATTGCGTGATGTCCGGTGCTGACGAGGAGCTGTCTGTACCGCGAGTAGATAAGTTGCGGCCAAAATGCAGGTGGCTGCGAAGAGCCGGGACGCGGCGATGCTGAACGTCCACGGTGAGTGGCCGCTCGTAGGCCGCGATACGGAACTTGAGGACGTCCGCGACGCTTTGCTCGACAGCACTTGCAGCGGCGTGATCGTCACTGGCCAGTCCGGAGTGGGAAAGACCGCGCTGGCGCAGCGAATCGCGCGCGACCTCGACGACTCCTTCGAACTTGTGTACGTGCGCGGTTCAGCGCTTGCATCGAAAATGCCCTACGGGGCCCTCAGCTTTGTCCTCAGTGATCTCGATGACGCGATCGTGGACAACCCACTGATGCTGCTGCGCGGACTGCAGGAACTGTACCAACGCCGTGAAGACGGCCGGAAAACCCTTATCCTCGCCGACAATCTTGAGGAGCTTGACTCCTCCTCCGCCATGGCTTTGGCCCACCTGGTGCGGGTCGGCGCGGTGAAGCTGATTGCTATCTGCCAGTCCATCGACGCCTCGCCCGAGGAATTCGGCGACCTCTGGAAGGACGGCGCGCTGCGCCGGATCGATATTGGGCCGCTCGGCCTCGCCTCCACCACCAAGCTGCTTTCCGCGGCGCTGGACGCGCCGGTTTCGCGTGCCGCCGCTGCGAGCATGTGGCACACCACCGGAGGCAACCCGCTCTTTCTGCAGGCGCTCACCCGCGAGCAGGTCGATACCGGGGAGATGCAGGAGCGCGACGGCGTCTGGGTGGCCAAGCCTCTCTCCGCGCCGAAGACGCGGCGCTCGATGACGGACTGGATCATGGTGCGCGTGCGCCGCCTGCCGGCGGGGGAGCGCGAGGCGATCGAGATGATTTCGGTAGTGGGGGTCATCCCGCTTGACCTGTTGCTTCGCTTCGTGCCGTCATCGGCTGTTGACGGTTTGCAGCAGAAAAAGATCATCTTCATTGAGCGCAAGGACACTCCGCTGGTGCGGATAGCAAACGGCCTCGTGAGCGAGGTGGTCCGGACCCAGGTGCCGCTCGGGCGGGGACGTGAACTGATGCGGGCACTCGCGCTCGAAGCCCGGGAGTGGGATATCCCGCCGCTTGCCCGCATGACTTTCGCTGCGTGGTGCATCGACACCGGCGCGGACATCGGTGCGGAAAGCCTCATCAACGCTGCCTGCCTCGCCAACCGGCACCGTCAGGGAACGCTGGCTCTACGCTTCATTCATGCGATCCCCAACTACTCGGCATTTCCCCAGGCAGTCATTGAGGAAGCAAAGGCCCTGGGAGTCGAGGGAGAAATTGCTGAGGGTCTCTCGGTCCTCGACCAGTTCCTGAACACGCACGCTGCGCCGGAACTGGAGGACTGGGTTGAAATCCGGTTGCTTCAGTGCCGGTTGCTCATGCGAAGCACCATCCGTTACGCGGAAGCCGATCCTCTCCTGGTCGAGATCCGGGAGCGGCTGGCGGTCAGTGGCGGAACGGAGGTCAACCGGGAACTCGCCCGCGAAGCCGATGAGCTGGCCGCTGAACTCGCCGTCCATAACGGCCGCTACGCTGAGGTGCTCGACGAGTACGGTCACCTGCTCACCGACCATCCCGGGGAGCACGATAACGCGGCAGTGCTCGGGTTGCTGTCCGAAGCCCTCGCCATGACCGGACGCCAGGATGATGCCATCAGACTTGCCTCTTCGGTGCTGTCGCGGCTCGTGGACGATGGCGGCGACACCCTGCTGCAGGAGGCCGCGATGGCGCGGCTCTTCAAGCTCCTGGTCCTTTCCGGCCGCTGGCTTGAATGCATCGAGATGGCCGCCTCGCCGGCGAACCACGGCAAGGAAAGCGCCTATGACGGGTCCGCGTCCGAGTTCGCGGAGGGCTGCTTGCTCGCGTATGCCGGACGCGGAAGCGAAGCTCTGGACAAGCTGCTGCCGGCCCTGAGCCAGTTACGCGTTCGGGAACGGCAGCACATCCTGCCCGTCGCTGAGGCGACCACCGCCTACACCTACGCCCTCGTGGGCGAGGCTCGCGCATCGCAGGAGCATCTACAGCGCGCTCGGCACAGGATGGAGCGGCTCCCCTGGCACACCGGGCGAGCGGCTGTGTATTTCGAAACGCTCGCCACCATCGCCACCAAGGCGCCCCTTGAGGTGGCAGAGCGGATGCTCGAACTGGCAGATGAAGACCGGGCGATGGGCAACCACGGCCATGAATTGCTGTTCCTCTGCCAGGCGGTGCAGCTCGGACTCGATTCCGCGGCTGACCGGCTTGTGTCCTCGGCACTGGCGTCCCAGGGACCATTCGCCGAGGTCAGCGCCCTGTACGGCAAGGGCGTTGGGTCCCGCGACACGAACCAGTTGCTGCTGGCGGCGCAAAAAGCCGCGGAACTCGGCAACTGCCGACTGGCGGCAGACGCGGCCCGCCTGGCTGCTGAACTCGCACAGCAGGGCGGCGATCAGGTGACCGTCACAGAGGCCGAGAAGGTACTGCGCGACGTCGGGGCTCCCGGCGTTGCCGGACGGCGCGGAGCACTCGATTCCCTCACCGACCGCGAACGTAGCATTGCGGTCCTGGTCGCCGAAGGACGCACCAACCGTGATATAGCTCAGGTCATGTGTGTATCCGTACGGACGATTGAGGGGCACGTTTACCGTCTCTACTCGAAACTCGGGGTGTCTTCGCGTAGTCAGCTTGCACTGCTGCTGGAATAGCTAGGCGATGGGGGAATACGGTGATGGCGGCCAGGAACTGGTGGGCCGCGCGGACCTGATTGAAGAGATCGTTGAGGCGCTCAAGGGCTCGCAATATCTCGGTGCCATTCTGGTGGGCGAGGCCGGCGTCGGGAAGACCGCGCTCGCGAGGACCATCGCCAAGGAACTGGACGGCAACGTCTCAGTACTGCCCATCGCGGCCAGCCCCTCGCTGCGGAAAGTACCCTTCGGGGCGCTTTCTCCGTACTTGCACTCGCTGTCCATCAACGACGTCGGCTCCTCCGTTGCCGTGTACCGCAGCATCATGGCGCATCTGGAGGCCAGTTCCAACGGCAGCAAGAAGATGCCGCTGTTCCTGGTGGATGATTCCCATGAACTGGACGACAACACCAGCGTGCTGCTTTCCCAACTTGTTGCGGGCCGTCGTGCACGGCTCCTGGCCTTGGCGCGCACAGCCCCGGGTCCGACGTCCGAATTCGGTTCCCTGCACCAGGACGGACTGCTGCGGCGCTACCACGTTCGACCGCTGAACCAGGACGAGGTGGCTGAGCTCTGCCGCCGCGAACTCGGCGGCGACGTACTGGCCAGCGTCAGCGCCACCCTCGCACAGATGTCCGGCGGGAACCCGATGTTCCTGCTGGCCCTGCTCCGTCAGGGCAAGCGCTCCGGATACCTCGGTGTGCGGAATAAGGTGTGGCGCCTGGTGGGAGCACCGCCGCCTCTGGACGTCAGCCTCGTCGATCTGATCAAGGTGCGCTTCCGCCGTCGTACGGCGGAAGAGATGCTCGTGCTCGAGACGCTGGCGTTGGCCGAGCCGATGCCTATGGACGCCCTGGTCGCGTGCACGGACAGTGCGGCTGTGACGGCGCTTCAGGAGGACGGGCTCATCGCTGTCACCGCCGGCAGGGACCGCCTCGTCAGCCTCAGCCATCCCCTGTACGGCGAAGTGATCCGCCAAGACGTTCCCGCCGGGCGCAGTCTCACCATCCGGCGCCGGGTTCTGGAAGTGCTGGACCAAGAATCGACCACCGCCGAAGGGTTCCTGCGCTTCGTTGCGTGGGGGCTGGACTGCGGGCTGCCGCCGGATGACACGATGCTGCTGCGTGCGGCCGTGGTTGCGAATCGCTTGCACAACGCCGAGTTCGCCCTGCGCGCCGCCCGCGCCGTTCACACGCCGGAGCTTCGAGGAAATGCTCTCGTGGAAATCGCCCGCGCGCAGATCACCCGGGGAAACCTCGCGTACGCCCGGGAAATTGTCGACGAGGTCCTAGACGGGTGCACAAGCTTCACGCTTGCCAAGGAAGCGGCACTGCTGTCCGTGGCCTTGCGGGTCCGTGAACCCAACACGGCCGACGCAATCCGCGCCGACGTCGCGCGGTGGGAACAGATCGCTAACCGAATCGCTGCGTCCTTGGGGGATCCGGAAGACCCCGAGGTGAAGGTTGGCCTTGCCGTCTCCCGCAATGGCTACCTGGTCCTGGAAAGCTTTGCACTGAACTATGAGGGCAAGTTTCGGGAGGCCGAGCCGATTCTGCGGGAGATCCTCGCCGACGAGTACTGCACCGACGAGGTGCGGCTGGCCGGACTCAGCCTGCTCGGAGAGACGCTCGGCTCCACCGGCAGGGCAATCGAAGGCACCAAGGCCACTGCAGAGGCCCTGCAGATCATCGGAAAGTACGGGACCAAGTTCGTAGGGCACACCGAGTTTGTCATCACCCGGCACTTCGTCTCCATGGCCCATGCGGGGCTCTGGGACGAGATCGAGGAGTTGCTGGACTCGCTTGTCCGCGCCAAGAGTAGCGGACCCGCGGCCTTCACCGGCATCACCGAGTTGGCCGAGGGGCTCATAGCCCTCCGCAAGGGGCTCATGACGAGCGCCCGGACCGCGCTGATCCTCGGCGTTGAGGGCCTCCGGGAATCCGACTCGAACCAGTTGATGCCGATGGCTCTCGGGCTGGCCGCCTTCGCGTGCACGATGGTAGGCGACACGAGCCGCGCCCGCGCGTACTCCCAGGAATTTGAGAGCAACGCAAGCCTGGGCACCCGGCAAGCACAGCTTTTGGGCAAGGCCCACGTGATCGCGGCCAACGCACTGTTTCAGGGTGCGGCCCGGAGCATCGAGGAGCTCCACACCCTGGCCAAGCAGGCTGAAGCGGACGGCATGACCGTACTTGCCGCCGTCGCGCTTGAGCTGGCGAGCCGGCTGGGGGATGAGCGCTGCTTCGAACCGCTGGCCCGGCTCACCTCGTCCTTCGAGGGGCCGGAAGGACGCGTACTGTGCACGACGGCGAGGGCCGCCGCTGCCAAAGACCCAACTGCGCTCATCGAAGCCGCCGACCTGGCACAGTCCTGCGGCTACCTGCTGATCGCCGCCGAGAGCCTGGGCAAGGCCATGCGCTACCTGTCCCAACGCGGCGAGGAACAGAAGTCACGTGCCATCCAGCAGCGCCTGAACGTGATTGTGGGGCAGCTCGAGGGCCTGCAGAGTCCCCAGTTCGAGACGGTCCGCTCCACCTCGAAGCTGACCCAGCGCGAACTGGACATTGCCCGGTTGGCGGGAAAGGGCTACTCCAACCGGGAGATTGCAGAGGCGCAGGGCGTGTCCGTCCGCACCGTGGAGGGCCATCTCTACCGCATCTTCGCGAAGCTCGGCATTACACGCCGCGACGAGCTGCCGGGGGCCGATGGATCGAGTATCGGCTGAGTACTCGGACGGCTGGAAAGGGTAGAAAAACGGGTATCTACTACTCGTGTTCGAAGTAGGTAGCTTTCCTAGAGTTATCAGTGGAGCCGGCGACGTCGAAGCCTTCCCCAGACTAAGGCTCGTCCCCAGCCGTCGTCGGCTCCTTCACGCCTTGCGCGAGTTCGTTCCGGACGGTGTGCCCCCCGGAACGAGGGATATCGTTGAGAGGTGACGATTTCCCGTGACCTTCCTGCTTCTCCGCTTGCCGACCGGCGGGCGGTGTTGTCCCGGCGCATCCGGTTCTTCGTCGCGGCCACCATCACGTACAACGTGATCGAAGCGGTGGTGGCGATCAGCGCAGGGTCAGTGGCGTCGTCGAGCGCGTTGATTGCCTTCGGCCTTGACTCCATCATCGAGGTGACCTCCGCAGCCGCCGTCGCGTGGCAGTTCTCAGCCCCGGATCCTGAGCGGCGCGAGAAGACCGCGCTCCGGTTTATTGCCTTCTCATTCTTCGGCCTTGCCCTGTTCGTCGGCACCGACGCTATCCGCACGCTGGTGTCCGGTGCGCAACCCGACCACTCAACCGTCGGAATCGTGCTCGCAGCGGTGAGCTTGGCCGTCATGCCGCTTCTGTCCTACCTCCAGCGGAGGGCCGGACGCGAACTTGGTTCGAAGTCGGCCGTCGCTGACTCTCGGCAGACCCTGATCTGTTCCTACCTTTCCGGGGTGCTGCTGGTGGGGCTCCTGCTCAACAGCCTGTTCGGATGGGCCTGGGCCGATCCCATTGCAGCGCTGGTCATCGCAGGCTGGGCCGTCAAGGAAGGCCGGGAGGCGTGGAAGGGCGACGCATGCTGCGTCAACCCTCTCGGCCGGGCCGAACCGGACAAGGCGGAGACGGCCGCCGGGAACGGTTGCTCCTGCTGCTCAGCCTGACCCTTCGGCCGTGCCCCGGCAGTAGAATGGAGAGCGCACATTCGCCTTCGAGGGAGTTCCATGCCCATCCTGTCAGCTCCGTCACATCCCCTCTCCGATGATGAAGTGAGCCGCATCCGCAACGACTTCCCGCTGCTCTCCACCGAGCTGAACGGCCGGCCGCTGGTCTACCTCGACTCGGGGGCGACCTCGCAGAATCCCGTCAGCGTCATGGAAGCCGAGCAGGAGTACTACGAGCAGCGCAACGCCGCCGTACACCGCGGCGCACACTCGCTCGCGGTCGAAGCGACCGACGCCTACGAGAACGCGCGCACCCTCGTCGCATCCTTCATCGGTGCCTCTCCGGAGGAGATCGTGTTCACCTCCAACGCCACCGAGGCCCTGAACCTTGTGGCCTACAGCCTCTCGAACGCGTCCCTGGGGCTCGGCGGCGAGGCCGCACGGCCCTACGCTCTCGGGCCGGGGGATTCGATCGTGGTCACCGAGATGGAGCACCACGCGAACCTCATCCCCTGGCAGGAACTCGCCGCCCGCACCGGCGCAACCCTGCGCTTCATCCCCGTGGACGACGACGGCGCTCTCCGCCTTGAGGAGGCCGCCTCGGTGATCGACGACAGCACCCGCCTGCTCGCGTTCACCCATGCGTCCAACGTGCTCGGCACCATCAACCCGGTGGCCGAACTGGTCTCCCTGGCGCGTCAGGTTGGGGCGCTCACCGTCCTTGACGCGTGCCAGTCAGTGCCGCACCTGCCGGTCAAGGTGGCAGAACTCGACGTCGACTTCGTGGCCTTCTCCGGGCACAAGATGCTCGGACCCACGGGGATCGGCGCGCTGTACGGGCGGTCGAAGCACCTGCACGCCATGCCGCCGTTCCTGACCGGCGGATCGATGATCACCACCGTCACCCTGGAACGCGCGGAGTATCTTCCGCCGCCGGCCCGGTTCGAGGCAGGCACCCAGCGGATCTCGCAGGCCGTTGCCCTCGGCTCTGCCGTGAACTACCTGGCCGAGACCGGCATGGACCGCATCGAGGAGTGGGAGCGGATCCTGGGGGAGCGTCTGGTCTCCGGCCTCGAAGCGATCGAGGGCATCCGCGTCCTTGGCCCTCGTGCCGGGCAGCCGCGCATCGGCCTTGCCGCGTTCGACGTCGAAGGCGTTCACGCGCACGACGTCGGCCAGTACCTGGACTCCCGCGGCATCGCCGTGCGCGTGGGCCACCACTGTGCCCAGCCGCTGCACCGCCGCCTCGGCCTGACCGCCTCCACCCGGGCCAGCACCTACCTCTACAACACCACCGACGAGGTGGACGCGTTCCTCGCCGCCGTGGCCGAAGTCCGCTCGTTCTTCGGAGCCTCAGCATGAGCAGCGAACTAGAAAGCCTGTACCAGCAGATCATCCTGGACCACGCGAAAAGGCGGGTGGGGCAGGGGCCGACCGATCCGGCGTCGGGTCCGTCCGCATCAGCAACCGGCGAATCGCACCAGCTCAACCCCATCTGCGGCGACGAGGTAACTCTGCGGGTGTGGCTCGAGGACTCACGGATCGAGCGCGTGGCGTGGAGCGGTGCGGGCTGTGCAATTTCGATGGCATCGGCGTCGGTCCTCACCGAGCTGGTGAGCGGCAGCCCGCGCGACGAGATGATGGAGCAGCTTGACCGCTTCCGGGAACTGATGCGCTCCAGGGGAACCGTGGAGCCCGATGAGGAAGTGCTCGGTGACGCGGCTGCGTTCGCCGGCGTCTCCCGCTTCCCGGCGCGCGTCAAATGCGCGATGCTCGCGTGGGTCGCTTTGGAGGAAGCGGTTCTCGCAGCGAACCGGTAGGAACAACGTTATTCGTGCGGGGGTTCTCCGGTGACCTTGTGGTCCGCGTGGTTCATGCCTTCGCGGACCAGGCGAGCCAGGTGCCCGCCGCTGATGCTGTAGATGACGTTTCGGCCTTCTTTACGCGTGGTGACCAGGCCCGAGAACCGGAGCTTGGCCAGATGCTGGCTCACGGATGTCCGGGAGGCGCCGGTGCGTTTGGTCAGGGTGCCGACGTCGGACGGTGACTGGGTGAGCAGCCACAGCAGGTGGAGCCGGGTTGGATCTGCCAGCATGCTGAAGGTGGCAGCACCGGTGTGAAGCCTGGAGGAGTCGGGTTCACGGTCATGATGGAGGCTCGGTGCGGGCCCCACGGGAACTTCCCTCATGACGTCTTCCCCCTTGCTCCATAGGCTTCATGTGCTTCATCGACTTCAATGCCTTCATTCTGACCGGCTGCTCACCGCTGCTTCCCTGATGAAGGCCTGTCGCGGCCATAACCGGTACGCCGCCAATGTGCTCAGTGTAGCGAGGAGGGCAAGGGTCAGGGCTGCTATCGGCTGTCCGGCTGCGGCGCCGACCCATCCCGCGACCGGGTATCCCACGATGAAGCAGGCGTGGGACAACGAGAACTGGGCGGTGAAGAGGTAGGAGCGAGTGTCGTCGGTCGCAGCCCTGCGCAGCAGCCGCGCCGAGGGCGTGTTGATCATCGAGGTGCCCGCACCGAGAAGAACCCAGACAGCCAGGAGGACGATCCAGGACGGTCGCAAAGCTGCGACGGCGGCGGCCAGCGCTATCCCGAGCGTGACCAGTGCAGCGCCGGCGAGCATCAGGTCCCGGTCGCTGACACGGTCCAGGATCGCCGGAGTGGTGAGTGACACCACCATGGAGCCGGCACCGTAACAGGCCAGGGCGACAGCGACCCCGACGTTCGATCCGCCGAACAGGTCCCGCACGTAGACCACGGTGTTGACCAGCACCAGGGCGGTACCGCAGGCGACAACCAGGTTCAGCGCCATCAGCCCGCGCAGGGATGGTTCGCCGAGGAAGATTTGGGTGCCCAGCGTGGTGCGGCGCAGCAGGGAACCCGCTGACTTCGACGGAGCGACGAGGGGAAGCTGGGTGTTCATGACCATCAGGGCGGAGACCACAAACCCGGCCATGGTGCCCACGAATAGGTTGTTGTAGGACAGTACCGTCAGGAGCGCCGCGGCCAGGACGGGACTGAGGAGGGACTCGAGATCGTAGGCGAGCCGGGACAGCGACAGTGCCCGGGTGTAATCCTTCTCCTTCGGCAGGACCACCGGGATCAACGCCTGAAACGCCGGTGTGAAGGTAGCCGAGGCTGCCTGCAGAACAAACACAAGCATGTAGATCTGCCACACCTGGTCAATTAAGGGCAGCATGACGGCGATGGCGGCGCGCACCAGGTCGGCTACCACCAGCACGGCCTTGCGGGGGAGCCGTTCCACTAGGGCTGCCATTACGGGGGCGACGAACACGTACGCGAACATCTTGATGGTGAGCGCAGCGCCAAGCACGGCACCGGCTTGTCCACCCGCGAGGTCGAACGCCAGCAGGCCCAGCGCGACCGTGAGGAGGCCTGTTCCGAGGAGCGCCACGACCTGTGCGGTGAACAACCTCCGATAGGCGCCGACGCGCAGGACTTCAATCACATGAGCGATACTATCCATATGTGCACAGTTGAGCACATATCTCTCCAAAAGAGACCTAATCTGACACTCTGGCGAAACCCATCGGCGGGACACCATGCCAGCGGTAGAGCTCCAGCCGTGCGGACTCCTGCCTGCGGCCGCTTGAGTAGTCGTAGAAGTTGCGGGCCACGTAGAAGTAGCCGTTGGCTAGAGGTTCGAAACCGACGTCAGCTTTGAACTCCCACCCATGTATGCCGGTGTCCTCGGACAGGATGCCTTCCTGCAACAGCGGGAGGACCAGCCCTTTCTCCTCCCTGGGCTGTCCCTCCAGCAGCTCTACTTCCGGCTGGGCCGTCCCATCCACGATGTACAAGTTGTGGCTTGGATACCCGGGTTTACTGCCCCTGTACACGCCCAGGAACCAGAGCCTGCTCGACCGGTCGTAGGACAGATTCTGCACACCGTACCGGGTGTTGCCGGTATGGACGAAGTACTTGCCGTCCACGTCCTCGGGGCCTGAACGGTGTGGGTTCACCTGGGTGAGGGCTCTTTCGTACTCGCCCCACCGAGACACGTCATACTGCAGGATGACCTGGTAGTTGTTGTCATCCCGGTTGTTGTTCTCGTAGATGCCGTACGCAACCATCAGCTGCTGCGGGCCTTCCGCGTTTCCGAACTCCGGTCCGAAGGAAATCCCGTCAATGCCGCTACACCCATAGCGGTGGTCTGCGGTATCCGCGGTATCGCCGTCGAAGATGCCGTCGCTGTCCATGTCGGCGGTGTAGTCGGCGACGACCTCCCTGAGGTGTACGGCGGTCACAACACCCGAGGTCTCGGCATCCATCCCGATCCGGACCAGGTTGTCGACGTCGAAGATGGCGACGTAGAAGGCCTCGTCGGCCTTGTATTCCAGCGATCCGTAGACTCGGCCGTCCATCTCGTTGAAATCAACATCGCCGAGGTGTCCGGTGAAGCCTTCGACTGTGCCGAGGACGTTGCCGTGAAAATCCGTCTTCACGAGCATCCGGGTGAACGAGGAGTAGACGTAACCGTTCTTCTCGTCGACGGCGATCCCTTGAATGTGCCCGGTGTCCCAGGACCCGGAACTGATCTCTGTCGGATAAAGCTCGGTCGTGAGCGCCATGAGCGGGGTCTCCCTGGTTGCCTCAGGAGATCGCTCGACCTCCCGTCCCACGGTCCCGAACGTGCGTGAACACCGGGCAACCCGAAACAGGAGCACAGACGAACACCCCGGGTAATTCCGGGGTGTTCACGCAGTCGTTAGCGGCGGTTCTCATCCTCGAAGAGGTCGGGGATGCCGTCGTTGTCGGCGTCGACCTTTTCGGCTTCCTCAATCCTGCGGTACCGCTTGTTGCGGCTGCGCAGGAGCACCGTGGCCAGCAGGGCGGCCAGGAGGGACGCCACGAGGATCGCGACCTTGGCATGATCGTTGTGCTCCGAGCCCTGCCCGAAACTCAGGTCATTGACTAGGAGCGACACGGTGAATCCGACACCGGCCAGGAGTCCGACGCCGAGAAGATCCACCCAGCGTAGATCAGGATCGAGGGTTGCCTTGGTGGTTTTGGTGATCACGAAGGTGGTCAGCAGAATACCGATGGGCTTGCCGAGGACAAGGCCCACCACAATGCCGACGGTGACCGGATCGGTGAACGCCGAAACGAGCCCCTCCAGGCCGCCGATCGCCACACCGGCTGAGAAGAACGCGAAGATCGGCACTGCGATACCTGCGGACAGCGGACGGAAGCGGTGTTCGAAGGTCTCGGCGAGGCCGGGCTTGTTCAGCGTCGGCTCTACCGGCTTACCGTCCTTGCCCTTGCGGAGCACCGGAACCATGAAGCCGAGCAGCACGCCGGCAACTGTCGCGTGGACGCCGGATGCGTGCATCAGGGCCCACGTGACGATGCCGATCGGCAAGAGGATGACCCACGCCGCCGGGGTTTTCTGGCCGAAGAACCTGGGGTTCTTCTGCGCGAGGAAGGCGAAGAGCGCCAGCGGAATCAGCGTCAGCAGCAGGAACGTGAATTCCACTTCTTCGGTGTAGAAGAACGCGATGATCGCGATCGCGATGAGGTCATCCACTACGGCGAGGGTGAGCAGGAAGATCCGCAGTGCGCTGGGCAGGTGGGAACTGATGACCGCCAGCACGGCGACCGCAAAGGCAATGTCCGTGGCCGTGGGGATCGCCCAGCCCCGGAGGGTTTCCGGAGAGTTGAGGTTAATCAGTACGTAGAACAGGGCCGGGACAATGACGCCGCCTGCTGCCGCGGCCACTGGGACGATGGCACGGGCCGGACTGTTCAGGTCGCCGGCGACGAACTCCCGCTTGAGTTCGAGGCCGACCAGGAAGAAGAAAATCGCGAGCAGGCCATCTGCTGCCCAGTGCCCGACCGAGAGTTTGAGGTGCCAGGGCTCGTATCCGAACTCGAAGTCACGCAGCGCGAAGTAGCTGTCCGAGAAGGGGGAGTTGGCCCAGATGAGCGCGAGGCCCGCGGCGATGATCAGGAGTATTCCGCCGACGGTCTCCTTGCGGAGTATCTCGCCGATCCGCAGGTATTCGGGGTAGCTGGACCGTCCAAGGACGTTCCTGGGCTGGTGACTCGACACGTAGGCCTCCTTAAGCGGACAGGACGAAACACTGCCGACCAGACTTCCCGGCACACCGGCTACCTACCCTAACAGGCGGCGTTGCCGGTGCGCCGGAATGTGGCTAGGCCACGAGGGTGCGGATGCCGATCACCAGGGTTGCTGCACCGAGAATCATCGACGTGCTCACCAGCATGAAGTGCACCTTCAGGAAGCGGGTGGCTGCACCGTTCTCATCACGCGAGCGGGGGTCCTTGAAGACGCGGCGCAGGAAGGGCGGCCACACGATGAGCGTCCAGATCCCGGCAACGATCAGAACGATGGACAGCGGTGTGGGCAGGTCCATCAGCGGTTCTCCAGCCAGTTCTTCGCCTGGGTTGCCTGCAGGTTCAGGGCCTTGCCGATCATCGGCTCAGCTGCGTCGGCAATCTTGGCACCCATGAACGGGATGGAAGAACTGACGTTGCCCTCGACGTCCACACGGGTGGAGGTGCCTTCGGCAATCAGGCGCTGGACGGCGTCGGCCGAGACCGGGACGCCCGCGATAGTGATGGACAGTTTGGCCTCTCGGGAACCGTCGGCCAGGGGAGCGGTCCAGTTCTCGGTCTGCGTCACCGTGAGGCTTTCGCCGACGAACTTCCGCGCGAAATCAGGCAGCCGGGTGGTGGGCAGGGTGCGCACCGCGGTGAGCGTGAAGGCGGCGGAGGTGTCGCCGTCGACCGTGAGGGACTTCAGTTCGCCTCCCACGTGCTCACTGGTGTGCTTGAGGAACGCTTCGTCGGTGAAAACACTGGTCACCGTTGCGACGTCGTAGGGCAGGGTGGTCGAGGCGCTGAGTGCCACAAATCCTCCGGGGTTTGAGAGTTTTGATCCTCGTCCATCCTAGGCGAGCCTGAGGACTCAGCCACCGGGCACCGATCGGTGCTGCACGGTAAGGTTAACGCCGACTCCCGGGATTCTTCGCGAATTTCGGGCTTTCGTGTTGTCTACGTCCCGTGTTGTTCCAAATCCGGCGAAGGATTGTCATGGCCCCCAACGGACCCACGCTCAACGGCCTCCGCGCTGCCCTGCAGGAGGACCCCACCTTCGCCCGCGTGCGCACCAACGCATCCCGCTCCGTCGCTGACCGCAGCACAGACCTCCAGATCGGCGCCCCCACCGGGCTGCGCGCCGCACTGCTGGCTGAAATGGTGGACGGCCTCGCGACAGCAGCCGACGACGGCGGCAGCGGCGTGCCGCAGGCGGTGGTCGTAGCGGTCACCGCCACCGGGCGGGAGGCCGAGGATCTTGCAGCTGCGCTGCGCAGCTACCTGCCGGCGTCGTCGATCGAAGAGTTCCCGAGTTGGGAAACCCTGCCGCATGAGCGGCTTTCGCCCCGTTCTGACACGGTGGGCCGGCGCCTGTCGGTCCTGCGGCGGCTCGCACACCCGGGGGCTGACCCGGTGCGGGTTATCACCGCACCGATCCGCGCCGTCGTGCAGCCGCTGGTCGCGGGCCTGGGCCAGCTGGAGCCGGTTGCGTTGAAGGTGGGCGAGGAGCGCGAGTTCGATGAGGTTGTCCGTGCGCTCGCCGACGCCGCGTACTCGCGGGTGGACATGGTGACGCACCGCGGCGAATTTGCGGTCCGCGGCGGCATCATCGACGTCTTCCCGCCCACCGAGGACCACCCGATCCGCGTCGAGTTCTTCGGCGACGAGGTTGACCAGATGCGCTGGTTCGCCGTTGCCGACCAGCGCTCGCTGCCCACCGACGGTGACCGGGGTGCTCCGACCGAACTATATGCGCCGCCATGCCGTGAGCTGCTGATTACGCCGTCGGTCATGTCCCGAGCGGCGAAGCTGAAGGATCAGCTGCCCGCGGCGGCCGGGATGCTGGAGAAGATCGCCGGCGGGATCGCCGTCGAGGGCATGGAGTCCCTCGCGCCGGTGCTGGTCGACGCCATGGTGCCGTTTGTCGGCGAGCTGCCCGCCGGGTCGATCGCTGTCGTCGTCGAGCCGGAAAAGGTGCGTGCGCGCGCCCATGACCTCGAGACGACCAACGAGGAATTCCTCCAGGCTGCGTGGGCTACAGCGTCCGACGGCGGTGCGGCGCCCGTTGATCTGAGCGGACAGTTGGGCTCGGATCTGGAGGCAGCGAGCTTCCGGTCCCTGACCGACACGCGGTCGTCGGCGCTCGCGAATGATGTTGCGTGGTGGGCGATCACGTCCTTCGGCTCCGATGACCTGTTGACCGACGTCGACAGTTTCACCGTTGCCGCCCGCGAACCGCGCGGGTACCAGGGCGACGTCGCCGAGATGATGGAATTCATCGGCGGGCGCGTGCGTGACCAGTGGCGCGTCGTCGTCGCCACCGAAGGTCCCGGTCCGGCTCAGCGCCTGGCCGAGCTGTTCCACGATGCCGACATCCCGGCGTCGCGCGTTGAGTCCCTCGACGGCACACCGCAGCCGGGAATCATCGAGATCACCACCGGGTGCGAGGGCCGCGGCTTCGTGCTCGACGGGCTGAAGCTCGGCCTGCTGACCGAGGCCGACCTGCTGGGCCGCACCACGGCTTCGGGCACCCGCGACATGCGGAAGATGCCCTCGAAGCGTCGAAACGCCGTCGACCCCTTGCAGCTGCGCGAAGGCGACTTCGTGGTGCACGAGCAGCACGGTGTGGCGCGGTTCGTGGAGCTGATTCAGCGGTCGACGGGCGCGGGACCTACAAAGACCATCCGCGAATACCTGGTGCTGGAGTACGCGCCGTCCAAGCGGGGGGCGCCGGGAGACCGGCTGTTCGTGCCGACGGACCAGCTGGACCAGGTGACCCGATACGTCGGCGGTGATACGCCTGCGCTCTCGAAGATGGGCGGTTCGGACTGGGCGAAGACCAAGAGCCAGGCGCGCAAGGCCGTCAAGGAGATCGCCGGGGAGCTGATTCGGCTGTACTCGGCGCGGATGGCGTCCCGCGGGCACGCGTTTGCGCCGGACACGCCGTGGCAGCGGGAGCTCGAAGAGGCGTTCCCGTACATCGAGACGCCGGACCAGCTGACCACGATCAACGAGGTCAAGGCTGACATGGAGCGGGAAGTTCCCATGGACCGTCTGGTGTCCGGCGACGTGGGCTACGGCAAGACCGAAATCGCCGTCCGGGCCGCGTTCAAGGCGGTGCAGGACGGGAAGCAGGTGGCCGTCCTGGTGCCGACCACGCTGCTGGTGCAGCAGCACTTCGAGACGTTCTCCGAGCGGTTCTCAGGATTCCCGGTGCGCATCCGTGCACTGTCCCGGTTCCAGACCTCCAAGGAGTCCAAGGAAACGGTGGAGGGGCTCAAGAACGGAAGCGTCGACGTCGTCATCGGTACGCACCGGTTGCTCTCCACCGAGGTGCAGTTCAAGGATCTCGGCCTGGTGATCGTGGACGAGGAGCAGCGGTTCGGCGTCGAGCACAAGGAAGCGCTGAAGAAGATGCGCACCAATGTGGACGTGCTCGCCATGAGCGCGACGCCGATTCCGCGAACGCTCGAGATGTCGTTGACCGGGATCCGGGAGACATCGACGCTGGCGACACCGCCGGAGGAGCGGCACCCCGTACTGACGTATGTTGGCCCGTACACGGACAAGCAGACTTCGGCGGCGATCCGGCGTGAGCTGATGCGCGAGGGGCAGGTGTTCTTCGTGCACAACCGGGTGTCGTCGATCGACCGGACTGCGTCCCACCTGCAGCAGCTGGTGCCGGAGGCGCGTGTCGCCGTCGCGCATGGGCAGATGAGCGAGTCGCGGCTGGAGCAGATCATCGTGGACTTCTGGGAGAAGAAGTTCGACGTGCTGGTGTGTACGACGATTATTGAGACCGGCCTGGACATCTCGAACGCGAACACGCTGATCGTGGACCGCGCCGACAACTACGGCCTGTCGCAGCTGCACCAGCTGCGCGGCCGTGTGGGGCGTGGGCGCGAGCGGGCGTACGCGTATTTCCTGTACCCGTCGGAGAAGCCGCTGGGTGAGGTGGCGCTGGAGCGGTTGAAGGCCGTCGCGTCGCATAACGAGCTCGGCGCCGGTATGCAGTTGGCCATGAAGGACCTCGAGATCCGCGGTGCTGGCAACCTGCTGGGTGGTGAGCAGTCCGGGCACATCGCCGGTGTGGGCTTCGACCTCTATATACGGCTGGTCGGCGAGGCAGTGGCGAACTTCCGCGGCGAGGCCGAGGAGAAGGCCGCGGAGATGAAGATCGAGCTGCCCGTCAACGCACACCTGCCCCACGACTACGTGCCGGGGGAGCGGCTGCGGCTCGAGGCGTACCGGAAGCTGGCGTCTGCCTCGACCGATGGTGCGATCGACGAGGTGGTGGAGGAGCTTCGCGATCGGTACGGCGACCTGCCCGCTCCCGTGGTGAACCTCGTGTCTGTTGCTCGGTTCCGGGTGCGTGCTCGGGCTGTGGGCCTGACCGACGTCGCGATGCAGGGCAACTTCATCAAGTTCGCCCCGGCCAACCTGCCGGAGTCGAAGGAAATGCGCCTGAAGCGGATGTACCCGGGTGCATCGGTGAAGCCCGCGATGAACGCGGCGCTGATTCCGAAGCCGAAGACGTCGTCCATCGGTGGGCGGGACCTCGCCGATGCCGCGATCCTCGAGTGGGCGCAGAACGTCGTGGATGCGGTGTTCGCGGCCTAGGGCTCTTCACTCGCGGGCCGGTTCCCCCTGGTTTCTGAGCTTTGCCTGCGGACCGGATTGCCCAGGTTCTGAGCCGGCCTGCGGCGTGTCGGCGGGGACACGCCGTCGTTGTCGGGGTTCTGCGGCGAGAAGGTGGGCAATCCGGGCCGGGTGCCAGCGAGCGGTAGGTTCGGGCTGGATGACGGTGGAGCTTTAGCCGCTCTCGCGTCATATAGCGGTCAGTACGCCCTCGCTCTTGTCTGTTCCTGACTGCTATGTGCTTAATTAGCTTGCTTCACTTGGCACTAACAAAACGGCCAAGACAATGGTTTCACTTCGCGCGCTGGTGCTCGAAGTTGACCGCGCGAAAAATGGGGGAATAGTGACCGCAAGCAATTCGGTGCCCAAACTGATATGACAGAGGCATTCTCGCTCGTCATCGTTCTTTGTTTCATGGGCGCGCTGTACTATTTCATGCTTCGAGGAGCGACGAACAAGGAGAGCAGCGCTGCCCGTACGTTGCAATTGCTCGGCAATAAGCACGAGAAGATCCCTGAGTTCTTCAGCGGGGTCTTAGTTGCGCTCTGTTTCCTCGAGATTGGCGCCGTTCGTGACGAAGTTTCTGCCCTCATCCTAGGCGCTGGAACAGCCATCCTCTCTGCAGTTTGCGCGTTCGCATGGGGTGCCCTGCGCTTGGTCATACACGCCTTCTATGGGTTTGTCGGGTTGGTTGGAACGGCTTATGCAATCGGCAGATTCGCCGGTCAGGTCCACGATGACTGGGGACGGTTTTTGGCGTTACTGCTTGTTCTTATATTTTTCGCGTGGGGCGCCGCGATCGCTTTTGCCGCGGGGCGCTTGCAGGTCAAGTCAGCGCTTGGGCTGTTCGGATCCGTCCAGCTGCTGATCTTTCTAGCTTCTCCCCTTGCTACCCAAATTCTGACCGACCAGGGTGCGTTGCTTCTTAGCCTGATTGGCGGCGTGATAATGGGACTCGTG
This sequence comes from Arthrobacter sp. D2-10, assembly GCF_054161285.1. Lineage (NCBI taxonomy): Bacteria > Bacillati > Actinomycetota > Actinomycetes > Micrococcales > Micrococcaceae > Arthrobacter > Arthrobacter sp. D2-10. The sequence continues at coordinate 1,136,921 of NZ_CP096431.1, forward strand.
TCCGGGATGAATTCTGTATGGGTTGAAATCTCTGCTTCCATCGTGATTTCGTTTGAGTCCTTTATGGTTTTTTCCGGGGCCTTCGTGGACTCCTCGGGCACCCTGATTTCTGTCGCGGAATCGAACGCCAGGATCCTGATTCTGCTCGGATTCTTTGTTCCATTCGTGCTAATACGCCTTGTGGGAACACGGCTGCGGGCGAACGTCATTCGATGAGCGTCTCGACTAACAAAGTGCGCTGGAGCTTCCCCCGGGAGTTCACTCCGGGGATTGACGCATCGGGCAGAGGGGGAGGACAGCATGAGCCAAGAACCTAGGTTCAGGCGGAGGATTGTGTTGAATTCTGGTCTGTCGCCGGTGGCCTCACAGGTGCACAACGCCTCTGGAAACGCTACGGGTTTCGTCTCTGCCGCGGAACTGACCCGACGACGCAGGCAGGTCAGAGACACGGACCTGCTGGAGGCGGTCAAGCGCCTCGATGCCGAGCCCTCGCTTGAAGCGCAGTTGAAACTCCTTGAGTGGCTTCAACAGGAGTATGACGCGCGGGGCGGCGGCCCGCTCCTCGGTCTGTTCTCCCGCTGCTACCTCGGACCGCCTTACGTGGATCACATGCTCAATCTGATGGGTCAGATTTGCGAGCATTACTCGCTAAGTGAATCGCCCCAAGGACCGTATCTCGCAGCCCGAGCGCTCGCCAAGAACCCTGCCTATGCATATGTCGAGGTGTATGCAGACGGCGTTGTCATTCCTGTTCGAACCGACGGGACTTCAGCCGTTTAGTTTTAGCTTCAAATGAAAGGATCTTCGGAGTGTCAAACGTCAATTTGAGTCCTGTAATTAATGCCGTTGGCCGGGTTGATCAACAAGTGCGTATTCTTCAAACGCACGTTGACCAAGTCCACGCCAGCGTGGGGTCTGTTGCTTCAGATCTCGCCAGTACTTCAGCTGAACTGTCTCAGTTGCGAGCAGAGTTCACGAACTTCGTGCAAGCTGCTGAGAGATCAGCTAATGTGCAGCGCTCCGAAACAGTGCTGGGCAACCTGAAGGACGACCTCGAGCGGGAATTCGGTCACTACAACATTGTGCGCCGGTCATCGGTCGGCACGCTGCAGGCCTTTGACATCGGGAACGTGAGCAACAAAACAGTACAAGAGGTCAGCGAACAGTTGATGATTCAGACTCCTCGTTACTGGCTCGCACCGGCGCTTGTCACCCTCGCAGCTTGGTCCCGCGACGACCAACAGTTAGCCGAGAAGTCGTTGGACGCCGCATTCGGCCGCGATCAACGAAAGACAAGTCTCTTTTTCGCGCTTGTGCTTCAGCGCCAAGGCCGGCTGGATGCGTCAGTCCGGTGGTTACGCCACTATCTTCATGCTCTGGATCCTCGGGCCCTTACCCGCGAATTTGCCGTGGTTCTTGAAGCATCAGCGCAAGGTGCTTTCGGACCGGCAGGTCGCGATTTGATCAGCAGCCAACTAAACGCCTGGACGGAACAGGTGCGGAAGGACCCGGCCATCGTTGAGGAGCAAGTCGGTAAGTGGCGCGCGGAGATAGAAACCCAACGAGGATCTCTTCCTGATTCTTCCTATCCGGCGTTAGCTGCCGTAAGTCCCCAATGGCCTCAGGTGAAGGACACACTGGAGCGTGCTTCCGCCTTGCAGTTTGTCGACGGAAAGTTCAGGACTTTGCTCGAACGCCCATCCGAGCTGACTACAACTGTTCAGGACAGGATGGATGATCTCCTGGAAGTCCTCGTTACCGAGTATGACGGCGAAGAACTGCCTCTTAGGCGCAAGGTCATGTACCACGAGGCTGTCGTGGAATCTAATGGCGATTTGGTGCGCGCGAAGGAGGTAGCAGATGCTGAGAGTCAAGCTCTGGAAGAAACGTTGGATGTACTGTCCATCCAAACTCATGCCGCCTTACAGCCTCACCTGCTCGGCGTTAGCGAGGATACACAAAAAGTGTCCGTCGGCGCCGGAAAGCAAGACTTCAAGGTAGCTCTTGGTCGATACACAATGGAATACCGGCAGAGGTTTCTGGCGGACGTGGATATCGACCTCGGTTCGAACCATTCCGGCTATGCTTCTTCGTTTAGCTTCCCGGGGTGGAAGACGTCAACAGCGACTCCTGAAGTCGAGGCCGAAGCAGATTTATTCAGGGTGTGGGACGCCACATTCCGCTCGTACATTGAGCGGGTGAGCTTCAAGTACACCGCAGTCATGGTTCCAGCGATTGTGACCGTGGGGCTCATTCTGCTTTTCCTGATTACGGGTTTTTTTGTCGGGGCACTGTTAGCGCTGCTCTTTGGCGGAGGGGTCACCGCTTGGAACGTGTATCAGAAGAAGGCCAAGGCAGATAAAGCGGTTGCTGAGGCAGAAGAAGCCAGAGAAAAGGCTAAGGCAGTGTCGCGGGACCTGTATCGGAGTGCCTGTGCCGAGTTTTTAGATTCGAAATTGACGTATGAAGATGAAGATTCCAAGGAGAAGCACCTGTTGGAGCTCATCGAAATATGGCCGTCCATCCGAACTCTGAAGGAGAGCATCTAGCGATGTCAAGCACCATTTGCGCCGCATGTTCGGCTGACCTGGGTGACCAGCCACCGAAATTCTGTACCTCGTGTGGCGCGCCAGTCGCCTTGGGGTCCAAGGACCGCGCGCCCGAGACTGAACCGGCCCCCGAGATTCCGGAAGGCATAGTACGACGTCGGAGAGCGGCGTTTGCACCGCCTACGCCGTCATCGGCGAGCGAAGGACCGACGATTTCAAGAAGTTGGGCACTTTCGGGTTCTGTCAGTGGGAACAGGCAACTTTCGCGGCAGCGGAAAATTGCAGGAAGCTTGCCCGAATGGGATCCGCTTCCACCCGGAGAGATGCTAGTCCGCCGAAACTCACTCTGAAGGTAGGGAATAGGGTTGGGTCAGGGGCTTTACGAGTCGTGGGTGCTGGCGTTACGTAAGTGGGGTAAGGATCCCAGCTACGACCTCTCGAATCTGCCGCCGTTGTCAGTCGATTCCTTCGATCCTCGGACCTACCAACGCTTGCTAACTCATCTTCACCAGGCCTTGAGCGAGATGATGCAGGCTTGGTCGGCCGACCTTCAGCGATCCTTGAGTGCAGCGTCTGAGGATTACGTCATCGCGCGCGAGCTCGTACGCTTGCGCGGACCGTTGGCGCGAAGGGTGCAGCTAACCGCTCATCCGGGGCTTCCCACCGAGGTCTCTGAGGCTCTTTCAGAACAGACGAGCAATGACATCACCGCGCTGCAGGAAGAACTTGAAAAAAACGTGCTGTCTGCCGCGCAGGGTTCTGTGTCTTCGAGGGCACGTAACGAGCAACTTCTTGCGCTGATTCGCCAGAACAAGCTTACGGCTGTCCTCGATGGGAGCCACAAGGGTGCGCCGGCTCCTACTGAGGCTCCGCAGCGAGCGGACCAGACCGGATATTCAACGGCTGCGGGACGCCGCAGGATTCACATCGAACAAACATCCACGGACGAGTAAAAATGCCAAATCTGATACAGACCAGTGAGACACTTCTTCGCTTCCTGAAAGCACGCGTCCCGTTGATCGTGCTGCGCTCTGATGAGCGCGGCCGAGCAATGGACGTGCTCAACTCGGTAAGCAGTCAGCTGCGCTCGATGCCGTTTTTTGTGCATTCCCGTACCACAGGCGTTCAGGACTTATATAGTGGCGCGGCCATATCCGATGACCGTTCGCTTCCAGGTGCACTGGAATACGCCACTCAGACTTTTTCTTCTCGGGAGAACGCAAACTTCATCTTCACCGACGTCGAGGACATTGATGGGGAAAGCTCAACGGCGCGACACTTCGCCGAGATCGCTAGGTTGGCGGAAAATCGCTCCGGTTCCATAATCCTCATCGTCGCAACTCCGGTCTGGTCTGGGTTGAGTCGCTTAGGCATGACAGCGACACTCGATCTACCAAGCGAAGAAGAGCTTCACGAGGTGATTAGCGCGCTGGTTGACGATCACCGGGCTGTCATGCCGATTGAGTGGGGACAGGAAGAGATTCGTCGCGCGGCCGAGATGCTGGTGGGGGTGACTCAAACGGAGGCAATCAACATCACTACGACGCTTCTGGCTAAAGGATCTCTCAGAACGGATGATGTCGCCGAACTCTCACACTTCAAAGATCAGATCTTCGGTGATCTCAATGGGATCGAAACCGTTAAGCTGCGCGATGATTCTTATCAGATTGGTGGCTTGACCACATTACGATCCTGGCTGCAGCGCAAGAACGAACTCATCAAGGCGGATCTGCGAGGGACGCCCCTGCATCCGCCCAAGGGTGTGTTGTTGGTAGGCGTTCCTGGTTGTGGCAAGTCACTGTCGGCTAAAGCAATTGCAATGGAGTGGAAACTCCCGCTATATCGATTGGATATGGCCTCAGTTCTCGGAATGTACGTCGGTGAATCTGAGCGTCAGCTTCGCGAGGCACTGGAAGCGGCCGACCGTATTGCACCCTGTGTTCTTTGGATCGATGAAATCGAGAAGGGACTTGCGGGGAGCCGAGGCGACTCCGGAACGAGCCGGCGACTTGTTGGCCAATTCTTGTTTTGGTTGCAGGAATCCACGTCGAAGGTCTTTCTGGTAGCAACGGCGAATGACGTCACTTCACTTCCGCCAGAGCTGCTTCGGAAGGGGCGGTTCGACGAAATATTCTTTGTGGACTTGCCGGACGCGGACGACCGGGCCGACATCATCCGTCTCTACTTCGCTAAGTACTTGAATAATGTGCCGTCGGCATCATTAGTCGAGGACCTGGTAGCCCTCTCCGAGGGTTTCGCTGGTTCCGACCTTGAAGCGGTAATCCATGACGTAGCCACCGAGATGTTCATGCATCGGAGCGTCGAAGTCCCGACCGAGGAATACATCAAGCAGGTTTTTGGGAACGTTGTGCCTTTCAGTCGAACGAATCCTGAAGAAGTGGCCGCTATCCGTGCATGGGGACGCGAACGGGCTGTTCCCGCTGGACGGGAGCATCGTGAGCAGGAGTTTGTGGGGCTGCAGGCTGGCCGCCGCGTCGTCGTTATGGATTAGGTCTATGCCGCTCTTAGTGGATGCGCTCTCGGCTTTGAGGGGGTCTCAAGGGCAATCCGCGCGAGCTTCGGCCGGCTCGACGTCGTTCTGAAGCCAAACAGCGGTGCCATTCTCCGCTGCAGCGACGTTGCACAGCTGCGTGATGTCGTGCCCCACGTGAATATATGAGGCATAGATATACTCGCCGCCGCTGCCGTCGCTGGATGGTCGGTTGAAGGCGTCGCAAGACAGGTCGGTACGGAGGTATTCGGCGGAGGGGTGCGTATCGAGCACATTTTGAATGTCTTCTTTCGAAGCTTCAGGGCCAAAGCTGTTCGTTAGGATCACAACGCCCGCACCATCGCATTCCGGGAATGATATCGGTTTTACAAGTCCAAGCTCGCCCGGGATGAAAGGGTCCTCGTCTGGGGTTAGCCAAGTAAGAACTGCTTCGCTCGCGAGCACGCCTGAATTCGTCACAATGTCGAAGGTGTCAGGCCCTAGCTCATACCTGGTATCTTGAGCCAAGCCGGCGTATCCATTCGATGTTTTCTCCGCCGGAGTGGTGACTGTAAGACCAGTCATCTTGTCCATTCCCCGGTATTCGTAATCACCATCGACGGCGCAGATTACCCCTCTGAAATTTTGCGAGTCTGCCAACGTGACGAAGCGGCCCTCAGTCTGGCAGTAAGCGGCGTCGAGTGCCGTGCTGGCCCAACCCGACGCGGCGAAGTCCGGAAGGTCCGTTGTCACAGCCGTGGCCAAGCCAGTGGGGCTCGCAGTGGGACCAGGTACCGGTGCGGACGAGGAGGTGGAAGACAGCGCGTTGGTAGTCGGGCTGGGCGACTCGACTGGAGGCGTCGGCGAGTCTATAACTGAGGGCTGCTCAAATGTAGGCGCAGTGTCCACCGCTGCTTCCGTGCCACCATTGTCGATTAGTTGAGTAGCGACAACACCAACAAGAACGAGCAAACCTGCACCGGCCGCACCGATTTTGGTCCAGGGTGCCTTTCGCGCAGGGTCATTTCCCGTTGTCGGCTCATTGCTGCTGCTAATACGTTCCACAGGAGCGCTCTTGGGAAAGACACCGATGTTGTCCTTCGGACCTGCTGTTTGGCGCGCCAGGAATTCGGTGGGAGGTGCTACTGCGGAAATCCGTGCGCCGCATTCGCCGCAAAATAATGCCGTAGGGGAAAGAGGATTCCCGCATGTTGGGCAACTGGTAACGGCCATTATTCTCCCAACAGTAAGGTCAACCCCGCAACAAATCCCTCCTCGGGTACGGATAGGGCTGATTCTAGGGTGTTGGAATGACGGAAGACAACGAATCGAAGGGGCCGGCGAAAGTGTTACGCCGTCGTCCGTATTTGGTGACAGCGCTGCTCAAGCGATGTACTCGCTCGATTTCTCTTCAACGCAGAACATGATCGACGCGGTGCAACTGCGGCTTTGTCGTGCCAGCCGGTCCCCACGGGTTCCAGCTGCCGGAAACGCGTCCGTCACCGGAGAGATCTGCGGTGAGACGGATCCCGGCGTCGCCTGGCACGAAGGGCGATTCACACTTTCAGCATTTCGAGGGGACTTGAAGCTTTGGGGAACCATGAGGGTATTCCAAGCTTTATCTTGAAGTTTCATCTATACGTTTGGCTTATCGGGGCCATCCTAGGGACGGGCCTCCAAACTTAGAGAAGGTCTCGCATTATGAATAAAGTAACCAAAGGTACGCTCGCGGCGGCAGCAGCCGGCGCACTGCTCCTCGGTGGTGCCGGAACGTACGCGACGTGGTCTGATAACGCAACCCTGAACGCGGGCAACGTCGACACAGGTAGCCTCACGATGGAAGCTACGACCGAGGGCTGGACCTACGACGACATTAATGTCGTGACCGATCCTGTCATAGTGACCAATCCTGTCATTGTTCCCGGTGACGAGCTCACCGCTGTTTACAAGGTGTCGGTCGACACTACGGGTGACAACATTGAAGCCGATCTGCAATTAGTTGGTGGAACCGCCGCTCTTCCCGCCGGCGTCGAAGTTGAATACGTCGTAACGACGGCTGAAACAGAGGATTTGACTTCGACGCTTTCTCCTACCGGAACAGCGGTGACCTTTGCTGACGCGGCTGATTATGACTTCACGGTGGAAGTTGTCCTGACCACCTCGGACACGGTTGAGGTTGCTCAGCTTGCAGATATCAATCTCGCCGGCGCCCAGCTGACCCTGACCCAGTCCTAATAACCAACCTTCGGCACCCTGACGCCCGAGACAGTTCGGCGGGGAAATGAAGAAGAAACTGTGGCTTGCGGTAGCCGGGACAGTGGTGCTCATCGTCGTTGCGACGACGGGCACCACGGGAGCTCTCTGGCATGACGAGGCAGAGCTCAATCCCGGACTTGTTACCACCGGCAGCCTCGAACTGCTCGCTGGGGGTGAGCCAGTAACCTTCCCGTTCGACGCATTGACTGCAAAAAATCTAGCGCCCGGGGATGCGGTCACCGCTCCGCTGACTATCACCAACAGCGGATCCACGAAGATGACGTACAAGCTGGAAAGTGTGTCAACTGGCGCGGCTAATGCAGCGACGTCGTCGACTTCCGATAGCGAGCTTGCGTCGGCGCTCACGCTGTCGGTCTCAGATGACGCAACTTGTGACGGAACTGCACCGGAGAGCGGCGTCGAGACGCTATACGAAGGGGCACTGTCGACTGGTAGCTCCGCCGTTAGGCCGCTGGCGCCGTCGTCGTCGGTGGAATTATGCATCACCGTCGCATTGCAGGAGGAGGCTCCGGCCACAGCTTCCACAGGAGCCATAAGCGCAACATTCATCTTCAGGGGGGATCAGGTCCAGTGACGCACTCCAAGCACCGCAACGCACCGGAGAAGACCGGTGTGTTGTCGTGGCTTGGTCAGGTCCTCTCCTGGATGTGTCTCTTGATAGTTCTCGGTCTCGTTGCCGTGATGGTCGTTATTCCGCAGCTGTTCGGCTCGGGCTCTTACACCGTTCTCACGGGGTCGATGCGACCGGGCATGCCGCCCGGGAGTCTCATTGTCACCAAGGAAGCCAACCCTGAGGAACTGCACATCGGCGAGGCGATCACGTACCAGATCCGCTCGGGGGAACCGGCGGTCGTCACGCACCGCATCATTGCCCGTACCTCCAGCAGCGATGGCGTCACCTTCACTACACAGGGCGACGCCAGCCCTTCCCCGGACGAGGAGCAGGTGCGTCCGGAGCAGATTCGCGGCGTCGTCTGGTACAGCCTTCCGCTGGTCGGATATGTCAATGGGTTGTTGACGGGCGAGCAGCGTATCTGGGCGGTGGGCGGCGCCGTCGTCCTATTGCTCAGCTATACAGCCTTCATGTTCGGTAGCGCCTTGATTGAGGGTGCGCGGCCTCGTCGATCGGCCGGATCCGCCGCGGGTGGTGTCCAATGAGGAACCGACTGTGGGCAGCGGCTGTTATCTCCGCCGGACTCGTGGGCGTTGGCGCGATGCCGGCAGTTGCGGCGGATCCCTTGTTGTTCAGTCTTGATGGCGAGGAATGGGCCACCGAACTGACGGACCCAATCTTCGACGAGACACCGGTGCTCGTGCCCGGAGATGAAGCTTCGGGAAGTTTTTGGGTGCGAAACGCAAGTGCAGACCCGGCTGACCTGAAAGTCGCGCTCGTTACGGACTGGCCGACCGATGGCGCGGAACCGCAGGGACTATGGGTTAGCGCAGTTATGGATGACGCGCCCGCGGTATCCGGTGGTGGCACTGACCGGGTGCTACTGGTACTCGACAGCATGGACGCACTCGATAGCCGGAAAGTCACTGTCACCGTGGGTCTCCATGCAGCTGCCGGCAACAGCAGTCAGAACGTGAGTCGACCGATGGCCTTCGACGTGCGCTTGACCCAGTCGATTCCGGATACAGCGCCGGGTATCGATGATCCTGTTTCTCCTGCACCGGACGACGGTTCCGATGTTGTTGCGTCTGTACCTGACCGGTCCGTGAACAAGCCTGAAGCACGTACCGGCGAGCCATTCGGCACGCTTGCCGATACGGGTTTCACCGCTCTATGGGTGGCAGTGGCCGGAGCGGCGCTAGCCGCAGGAGGTCTCCTGGCTGTGGCTTGGGGTCGCAAGAAGAAGAGCACTAGTGAAGAAGGTAGCCATGGGGCGGCATAATCCAACTACAGCGCGGCGCTCGGCAGGGCCCGCAGGAGTTCGCGTCCGTGCGCTTCTATCGCTCGGCATGGTTGTCGGACTCGGTGCTGTGGGGACCCTCGCAGCCTGGTCGGATGAGGCGACGGCGACAGCGACGTTCAGCGCGGGGGAACTGGATCTGCAGCTCGCGGGGGACGCTGACGACGAAGTTGCGCTCACCTCCGTAAGCGTCAGCAACATGTACCCGGGATCGAGCTGGGCTGGCATGATCAACGTTGCCAACAAAGGTACGTTGCCATTCGAGTACTCGTTGGCCAGCAGCTTCGCAGACATCGACGGCGGCGTACTGGGTGCAGGCGTGCCAGCGACCGCGGGTCAGCCTGCGTACCCAGGCTTGCAGGTGCAGGTGTACTCCGGTGGAGTGGTAACAAACACGGCGACACAGGGCACATGTTCCGGTGATCTGGTCGGCGGCGGGCCGCTCGGCGGAGTTCTTTTCAGCGAGAGGGGGCCCTTGAATCGAGATGCGTTCGAAGACCTGTGCATTCGTCTGAGCCTACCGTTGGAGGCTTCGAACGAAATGCAGGGAGACAGCACAAAAGTCACCTTGACCTTCAACGCGGGCCAGGTTTCCTGACATGCGGCTTAGCCTGACGCGGAACGTTCTCCTCACCGTCGGCGCGGTATTGGGCTCGCTGTGCCTGATTGCCGCGCTGGCAGGCGTGCTCTTCGGGATCAAGCCGCTCATGTTCAAGTCCGGCTCGATGGAACCCACCATCGCGACTGGCGGACTCGCGCTGAGCGTCCCGGTACCGGCGGCCGACATCCAGGTGGGTGACATCGTCAGCACGGAAAACTCAAGCGGAACCCGGATCACCCACCGGGTTGCCGCCGTTACACCCGCTGACGGCTACGCCCAGCTGACCTTGAAGGGCGACGCGAACGACGTCGTCGACGCAGAAACCTACGCCGTCACTGAAGTGGATCGGGTCTTCTGGTCCGCCCCGCTGCTCGGTTATGCCGTGGCCTGGCTTAGCAGTCCGGTTGCTCTGTTTATCGGCGGCCTGCTCACGGCGTACCTGCTGTATGTCGCGTTTGGGGGGCGGCCCACACGGGATTCACACGATGGAAGTGGCTCCGATGCTTCAGCGCCTACATCAGGACGCCGTGCGCGGCGCCCCGGGCGACGGCGGAGCAAGCACACGTTTCGTCGGCTGACCGGTATGACAGTCGCTGGCGCCTTGACACTGACTAGCGGAACACTACTTGCGGGAGCGCCGGCGTGGGGAGTATTCCAGGATGAAGCAAAGGCCATGGCAAACTTCGGCGCGAGGACACTGGGGCTGCCCACATTGGAATGTGACGATACGGGCGGCACTCTGCTTATTTTGGGCAGCGAGCAAATTGCATTGACGTGGTCGCATAACCACGGCCCGATCGGCTCAACTGGGTACGTTCTTACCAAGAAGATTGGCTCGACGTTAACGACAGTCGGAGATTATGGGCCGAGCCAAACGTCGCTGATAGTTGATCCGAGCACCATTAGTTCCAGTACCACGGTAAGAGTGACATACGAGCTTTCAGCTAAGTATCAGAACTGGAGATCTCACGTTGCCCGGGTCGAAGCTGAATATCGTCCTCGGAGCGGACTCCTTGGGCTAACTCCAGCCAGCCTAAATTGCATCGATACGTAACTGAACCGACTCTCTCCAACGCACCTGGGAGGGCGGGGAATCTGGTCGGGAAGCGGAACTGCCGCCGTCGTTACCCGGTGGTAAAGTCGTAGCGTCCATGCGGGTCCGATCACCTGTCCCGACGCTATCGATACCCCCGGCAAATGAACCGATCAATGGGTGCGGCGGGAACCGTTCCACGCATGGCAGCGAACAGAAGTATGGAGAACATGTGACCATGGAAACCACGCGCGCCGGAACCACTGTTGCACCGGCGTCGAGGGCCCTGGACGTGATCGGTGGCGACCTCACCGAACGCAGCCTGCGCCGCTACCTCGAAGGCATTCCGGGCGTCGATGCCGTGGGCCTTGAAGCCCGCGCCGCAGCCCTCGGAACCCGCTCGATCAAGACCACTTCCAAGGCCTGGGCGCTGGACACCATCATCCGGCTCACCGACCTGACCACACTTGAGGGCGCCGATACGCCGGGCAAGGTGAAGTCCCTGGTGGCCAAGGCCCTGGTCCCTGACCCGGACGACATGTCCACCCCGCGCGTCGCCGCCGTGTGCGTATACGGGGACATGGTGCCGCACGCCGTGGAAGCGCTCGGAGCAGCGCACGACGACGGCGCCCCCAACCGCATCAACGTCGCCGCCGTGGCAACCGCCTTCCCCAGCGGCCGCGCGTCCCGCTCCGTGAAGCTCTCCGACACGTCCGACGCCGTCGCTGCCGGAGCCGACGAGATCGACATGGTCATTGACCGCGGCGCGTTCCTTTCCGGCCGCTACGGCCAGGTGTTTGACGAGATCGTCGCCGTCAAGGAAGCGTGCAAGCGCCCCGACGGCACGTACGCCCACCTCAAGGTCATCCTTGAAACCGGCGAGCTGAACACCTACGACAACGTGCGCCGAGCCTCCTGGTTGGGCATCCTCGCCGGCGGTGACTTCATCAAGACGTCCACCGGCAAGGTGACCCCGGCCGCCACGCTGCCCGTCACGCTGTCCATGCTGGAGGTCGTCCGCGACTGGCACCGCCTCACGGGCGAAAAGATCGGCGTGAAGCCCGCCGGCGGCATCCGTGCTTCCAAGGACGCCATCAAGTACCTGGTCACGGTCGCGGAGACTGTGGGGGAGGAGTGGCTGCAGCCGGACCTGTTCCGCTTCGGCGCCTCAAGCCTCCTCAACGACGTGCTCCTGCAGCGCCAGAAGCTCACCAGCGGCCGCTACTCCGGCCCGGCCTACGTCACGATCGACTGAAGGACCAGCCATGACTTTCCTCGACTACGCCCCCGCGCCCGAGTCGGCCGCGATCCTCAACCTCAAAGACGAATACGGCCTGTTCATCAACGGTGAGTTCGTCTCCGGCAATGGGGAGTCCTTCACCACCATCTCCCCGGCCACCGAGAAGCACATCGCTACCGTGTCCTGCGCCAACGAGCAGGATGTGGACACCGCCGTCGCCGCCGCCCGCCGTGCGTATGAAAAGACGTGGTCACGCATGTCCGGTGCGGACCGCGGCAAGTACCTCTTCCGCATCGCCCGCCTGGTGCAGGAACGCGCCCGCGAACTCGCTGTCGCCGAAAGCCTTGACAACGGCAAGCCCATCAAGGAAAGCCGCGACGTCGACATCCCTCTGGTCGCCGCCTGGTTCTTCTACTACGCCGGCTGGGCCGACAAGATCGAGTACGCCGGGATGGGCCCGAACCCGCGTTCGCTCGGCGTCGCTGCCCAGGTGATCCCGTGGAACTTCCCGCTGCTGATGCTCGCGTGGAAGATCGCACCCGCGCTCGCCGCCGGCAACACCGTGGTGCTCAAGCCCGCCGAAACCACCCCGCTGACCGCGCTGCTCTTCGCCGAGATCCTGCAGCAGGCGGACCTGCCGGCCGGCGTCGTCAACATCCTCACCGGCGCAGGTTCCACCGGCTCCGCGCTTGTCAACCACCCGGACGTCAATAAGGTAGCCTTCACGGGCTCGACGGCGGTGGGCCGGGAAATCGCCCGTTCAACCGCCGGCACGTCGAAGAAGCTCACGCTCGAGCTGGGCGGCAAAGGCGCGAACATCGTGTTCGACGACGCCCCGATCGACCAGGCCGTCGAGGGAATCGTCAACGGCATCTTCTTCAACCAGGGCCAGGTCTGCTGTGCCGGCTCACGCCTGCTCGTGCAGGAGTCCATTCACGACGACGTCGTGGACCGGCTCAAAGCCCGCCTCGCCACCCTGCGCGTGGGCGATCCGCTCGACAAGAACACCGACGTCGGCGCCATCAACTCCGCGTCGCAGCTGGGCCGGATGAAGGAGCTTTCCGACATCGGCGAGCAGGAGGGCGCCGAACGCTGGAGCCCCGCGTGCAACCTGCCGTCGGAAGGCTTCTGGTTCCCGCCGACCATCTTCACCAACGTGTCTACCAGCCACCGGATCGCCAGGGACGAGATCTTCGGTCCCGTGCTGTCCGTGCTGACGTTCCGCACACCGGCCGAGGCGATCGCCAAGGCCAACAACACGCCGTACGGCCTGTCCGCGGGCATTTGGACCGACAAGGGCAGCCGCATCCTGGCCGTGGCGGACAAGCTGCGTGCCGGCGTCGTCTGGGCCAACACGTTCAACAAGTTCGATCCGGCCTCGCCGTTCGGCGGGTACAAGGAATCCGGCTACGGACGCGAAGGCGGCAAGCAGGGCCTCCGCGCGTACCTCGCGTCGTCTGCCCCTACCCGCGCTGCTGTTACCGGAGGTGCTCGATGAGCCGCCTGGCTGTCCCCAAGACCTACAAGCTGTACGTCGGCGGCAAGTTCATCCGGAGCGAATCCGGGCGCGTGTACGAGGTTGCGACCACGAAGGGGAGCTTTTCGGTGAGTTCAGTCAACGCCGCGAAGGCCTCCCGGAAGGACGCCCGCGACGCCGTCGTGGCCGCCCGCGGCGCCGTCAGCGGCTGGTCCGGCACCACCGGGTATAACCGCGGGCAGGTGCTGTACCGGATTGCCGAGATTCTCGACGGCCGTCGGGCGCAGTTCGCCGAGGAGATCGCCGAGTTCGAGGGCGTTTCCCTGTCCACGGCAACCGCGCAGGTCGACGAGGCCATCGACCTCTGGGTCTGGTACGCCGGCTGGGCCGACAAGTACGTGCAGGTCGCAGGCAACGGCAACGCCGTGTCGGGCCCGTTCTTCAACCTGTCCGTGCCGGAACCCACCGGCGTTGTCGCCGTCATCGCGCCCCAGGCTGCGGGTGCGCCTGGTTCGCTGCTCGGCTTTGTCCGCGCTGTGGCGCCGGTCCTCGTGAGCGGGAACACCGTCGCCGTTATTCCTTCGGAGCGTTCGCCGCTCGCGGCGCTCAGCCTCGGCGAGGTCTTCGCGACCAGTGACGTGCCGGCAGGCGTCGTGAACATCCTGAGCGGGTCACCGGCGGAGATCGCGCCGTGGCTTGCAGCGCACGCGGACGTCAACGCGCTGGACCTCCTCGGCGCCGGCGAGCTGGACTGGGTAGACCTGCAGATCGCTGCCGCGGACACCCTGAAGCGCGTGCTTCCCCCGGAGCAGGGGCCCGACGCCGGTGCACCCTCCCTGGACCGCATCACCTTCTTCACGGAGACCAAGACGGTGTGGCACACGAAGGGTCTGCTCTAGCCACCTCCGGGAACGGTCGGTCCATCCCACTGAACCACCGGGTTCAGTGGGATCTTCGGTCCAGATTCCTACGCGACGGCAACAGCCACAAGCGCCACGAGCGGGGGAAATCCCTGGCCGATCGCTCCTCCAATCCCTTTCCCGCGCGGACGCCCCATCGCCATGCGGTCAGCGATCACGAGTACCAGGCCCGACAGGAACATGAACCAACACGTGTAGACGACCAGCGTCCGACCAACTGTTTCGTTCCCTGCCATCCAGGCGGCCACCCCGGTGAACGCGCCCAGCCCGAGGAACAGGTTGTAGAACCCCACACCGAACGCCCACAGCCGAACGGCGGGGACGTCGTGGGTAGGAGTGGAGAAGATCCGCTGATGCACTGCGGGCCTGGGAAAGATCAGGGCTTCCCACACGAAGACGAGGACGTGCAGAGCGGCAGCGATCGAGGCGAAGACCCACGCGACGGTGATCATTCCCGCACCCCCGTCCATTCCACGGTCACCCCATGCCGGTCCAGCACCTGCCGAATCTCCGGCTCGACGTCCTGCACAGAGCGTCCGAGCGGTACCGACGAAGCCATGTCGGCATGAAACTTGCCCATCGCTGCCGTCTGGCTGAACACGAGGAACGTGGCCGAGGGTGTCAGGACCGTGAAGGTGTGCAGGGCGCTAGGCGGAATAGCGATGGAGGAACCGGGGCACAGGGTCAAAGCCTTCGCCGTCGACCTGAACCACGATCCGGCCCTGCAGCACATAGTAGGTCTTGGCCCAGCCTGTCCGGTGAGGCGGAGTTGGCTCCTCGCGAGGGGCATCGACCTCAAAGACCTCGTAGGCGCCTTCCGTATGGTCGGCATCGACTTTCAGCGTGAGGGTGGCATCCGGCGCACGCAGTTCGAGGCCGTCACCCGGTTGAAGATGTTGCACTGAGTAGCTCATGCCAGCAACGGTAGGCTCGGCTCTCGCGTGACCATATCCCAGATTGTTGGGGGTGACCGGTCAGCAGATGAGTGCCAGACTAAAGACGTGTGGGAGGAGAGAGCCCGCCGGGCCCGCAGGGATATCGCAGCGCTGGCTGCCTCTGGACTCGGCGTCAATGACCTGCACGCCGCGGCAATCCAGTTGACAGGGCGCGACGTCGGCGCAGAGCTGACCTGTTGGGCCACCATCGATCCTGAAACCCTCGTCATCAGCGCGATGGTCAGCGGCGAAACTCGCCTGCCGCCCGCCTATGAGCCGATGCTCGCCGATGCCGAATACTCGCCGGATGAGCTCAACACCTTTGCCGCCATGGCACGGAGCCGGAAGCCGCTCGCCCGGCTATCCGACGTGTCACGGCAGGATCAGGAGCGGAGCGTCAGGTACCGGAACGTGTGGAAACCTCTCGGGGTCACTCAGGAACTGCGGATCCTTTTCAGCGCCGACGGGTCCTGCTGGGGTGCCGCGGGCATGGTGCGCACAGGGACGGACTTCAGCAACCGCGAGGTTGAGTACCTGACCCAGATTGCGCCCTCGGTCGCTGCCGCAACCAGGCTCGCGGTACGCACCGAACTCTCAGCCCATCGAGGGGGGTCGCAACCGGCGATCGTTGTCCTCGGCTCGTCCGGCGAGGTGCGATCGGCCACCCCGGGAGCCCGGCAGTGGCAGGAGACGCTCGACGAGTTCGCACCCCACCGCTTCGAGACGATGCTGCGCATCATGGTGCAGGGACTTCGGGGCAACTCCTCGACCGGCTTCCGCGCGACTATTCGCGACGGCCACGGTCAGTGGGCCCTGATGGAGGCCAGCCCTCTCACCGGCGAAGACGACGAGCAGATCGCGGTGACAATCAACCCCGCAGCCGGTGCACAGCTCACCAGACTGCTGTTCTCTGCCTATGGATTGTCCGCGCGGGAACGGGCGATCTGCCATGAGGTACTCGCTGGAGCGCCGACCCGGCACATCGCCCGGCACCTCTCGGTGACACCGAACACCGTGCAGGATCACCTGAAGTCTGTGTTTGCGAAGACGGGTGTGACGAGCCGCGGAGAGCTGGTGGCCCGGCTGCAGCCCCAAAAGCCCGCGGCGTGCGGGTTTTTCCGTCCGAACTGTCCCACTGAACCCGCTGGTTCAGTGGGATTGTCCGGACAATCCCACTGAGGCACCGGGTTCGGTGGGATATCCCAAACACGACGACGACGGCCCCTAGCCTCTGAGAAGTGGGCCCTGCCTAGAAGGGGTGCAACAAGCGGTGCACGAACCGCCGGGTGCGCTCCTCGGTGGGGTTCCGCAACACCTTCTCGGGCGGACCATGCTCCACCACGACGCCGCCGTCCATGAAGACCACCTCGGTAGCGACCTCCCGGGCGAAGGCGAGTTCGTGGGTGACCAGCACCATGGTCCAGTCCTCGTCGGCGAGCTCCTTGATGACGGAGAGCACCTCGCCCACCAGCTCGGGGTCAAGGGCTGACGTCGGCTCATCGAACAGGAGCAACGTCGGCTTCAGGGCCAGAGCACGGACGATCCCGACGCGCTGCTGCTGGCCGCCGGACAGCTCGTGCGGGTACTGGTCTTTCTTTTCCGCCAGCCCCACGCGAGCCAGCAGCGCCTCGGCGTCGCTGACGGCGTCGGCTCTTGACCGGCGCTGTACCTGCACCGGACCCTCAATCACGTTCTCAAGGACCGTCATGTGCGGGAAGAGGTTGTAATGCTGGAACACCATGGCGCTGCGGTCGCGCAGCGCGGCGATCTGCCGCTTGGGTACACCGCCGCCGAAGTCCACGGCAGGGCCGCCATTGAAGGTGATGCGGCCGCCGTCGGGAATTTCCAGACCGTTGAGGGAGCGGAGCACGGTCGTCTTGCCCGACCCGGAAGGGCCCACCAGGGCGACGACGCCGCCGGAGGGGACGGACAGGTCAATCGAGCGGAGCACCTCGTTATCCCCGAAGGACTTCCGCAACCCCTCGACCTGCAACACCAGTTCACCGTTAGTGCGCGACATAGCGGTCCAGCCTCTTCTCCAGTCGGGACTGCCCTGCCGAAAGGACAAGGCAGATGACCCAGTAAATCGCCGCAGCCTCGATATAGAGCAGCATGAACTGCTGGCTGAACGCGGCTATTTCCTGGGCCTGGCGGAACATCTCGGTCACGAGAATCAGTGACGCGAGCGAGCTGTCCTTCACCAGCGAAATGAACGTGTTCGAGAGCGGCGGCACCGACACCCGCGCGGCCTGCGGCAGGATGATGCGCCGCAGGGTCAGGGTGCGGGACATGCCGATCGTGTGCCCGGCTTCCCACTGGCCCCGGGGGACCGAGAGGATGGCGGCCCGGATAATCTCCGCCGCGTAGCCACCGACGTTCAGCGAGAACGCGATAATGGCGCTCGGCCACGGATCGATGGTGAGCCCAATGGAAGGCAACCCGTAGAAAATAACGAACAGTTGGACCAGCAGGGGAGTACCGCGGATCACCGAAACATAGGCACGTCCGATCCATGAGACCAGACGGTTCCCACTGAGGCGCATGAGGGCCACCAGAAGCGCAAGAACCAGACCGAAGGCCATGGACGCCAGAGACAGGGGGATGGTTCCGGTGAGGCCGCCCTGAACCAGTGGCCAGAAGGATGTCAGGGCCAGGTCCCAGTCAATGTCCATAAGTTCCTACGCTATCCCAGTGGTTTCTTCGAGAGCCTGCACACGCAAACGGCGAGCACCTGCCGCAGCCGGTGCCCGCCGTCGTCGTGATGGTTACTCGGCGCTGACGTCTTCGCCGAAGTACTTCTCGGAGATCTCAGTCAGCGTTCCTTCGCTGCGGAGTTCCTCCAGTGCGGTGTTGACGGCCTCGACCAGGTCATCGCTGCCCTTGCGGAATGCCAGTGCGCTGCGGGACTGTTCCTCGGTCTCCGCTACGACCTTGATGGCGTCGTTCGGGGTGGACTTCTGGTAATCGAGGAAGGTCAGCTCGTCGTTGATGGTGGCGTCGACGCGGCCCTGCTCGAGGAGGGTCACCGACTGCGCCCAGC
This sequence comes from Arthrobacter sp. D2-10, assembly GCF_054161285.1. Lineage (NCBI taxonomy): Bacteria > Bacillati > Actinomycetota > Actinomycetes > Micrococcales > Micrococcaceae > Arthrobacter > Arthrobacter sp. D2-10. Next base: position 1,155,397 of record NZ_CP096431.1, read on the forward strand.
CTTCAACGGCTTCGACCGTGGCGCCGCTTTCCTCTGCCAGCTCGTACCAGTTGCTAGTCAGGGACTGCGCGGTGGTCTTGCCGTCGAGGTCCTCGAAGGAGGTGATGTCGGTGTTGTCGGCGGTGGTGACGATGACGCCGTTGCTGTAGGTGTAGGGATCGGAGAAGGCGTAGGCTTCCTCGCGCTCCGGGGTGATCGAGACCTGGTTGGCGACGACGTCGAAGCGGCCTGCCTCCAGTCCGGCGAAAATGGCGTCGAACTGGGTCTCTTCGAACTCGGCCTCGACGCCGAGCTTCTCGGCGACGGCGGTGATGATTTCGACGTCGTACCCGGTCAGCTCGCCGGCGCCGCCCTCATGGTAGGTGAACGGCTTGTAGGTGCCTTCGGTGCCGACAGTCAGCACACCCGACTCCTGGATCTCAGCGAGGGTGGTGCCGCCGGCGGTCTCGGTGGCCCCTTCCGAAGCGGTCTCGGAGGAAGCAGAGGAACCGCAACCGGCAACCGCAAGGACGATGGCGGTCGCGGCGCCGAGCAGCGGAAGACGGCGAGAAATCATGTGGGACATCCTTTTGACGCTTGAACGGTGGTGCCCGGGTGCGGGCTATTTATTCCAGCAGTCGACGGCGGGTGGTTATTCCCTGCCGTCACATTGCGTAACATTCGGGATCTGTTCCCGGGAATGCGAAAGGGGACCGCTTCAGTGAAGCGGTCCCCTTTGCGTGAACGAAGGGCTTAGGCCTTGCGGTCGCCCTTGGCCATGCGGTACCCGGTATCCGAGCGGCCGAGGATGGTCTGCGGGATCCAGAACGCCAGGAAGAAGAGCACCAGGCAGACTGCGAACGGCCACACGTTGGTGCGCTCGAAGAACGTGAGCGAGTAGATCGAGCCCGCGAACAGGATAATCATCAGGGCGAATGCGACGATGGTCGCGCCAAGCTTTCCTTCGCCGGAGTGCTCAGGCCGTGACTTACGGTCGTCGCGTGTTTGGTTTACCGGGTGTGCCATGAGTCTCCTCGGTCTGGTGCGTGGCGTCTTTGGCTTAACTCTAGCGTCAGCGGAGTGGTCGAAGGAGCAGAAGCGCGCAGGGCTCAGCCCAGGACCAGCTTGAGCGCAAGCGCCAGCATGACCACGCCGATCACCACGTCCACCACTCGCCAGGTACGCGGACTCTTGAGCGCTCCGGACAGTGCACGGGCTCCGTAACCCAGCGCGCAGAACCAGATGATGCTCCCGACGACTGCGCCGGACGCGAAGACCCACCGCGTCCCGTCGCCCTGCGCGTTGGCGAGGCTGCCGAGGAGCACCACGGTGTCGAGATAGACATGAGGGTTGAGATACGTGAGCGCGAGGGTGGTCGCGACGACGGAGCCGCGGCTCCTCGGTGCCTCGGCGGTGAGGGCAGCCGGCTTCAGCGCTGACATGAACGAGCGGACTGCCCACCAGGTCAGATACGCGGCCCCGCCCCACCGCAGCACATCAAGCACCAAGGGAAAGCTGGACACCAGGACGCCGATTCCGGCGGTCCCGCCGAGGATCAGAAGGGCGTCGCTGACGATGCACAGCGCCACCACCACACCTACGTGTTCCCGGCGGATGCCTTGACGGAGTACGAACGCGTTCTGGGCTCCGATGGCGATGATGAGCGCAAGCCCTGTCATCAGTCCTGTGCCCCATATACCTACCATGCCGTCAACGGTACGGAGCAGACTAGGTGTAGACAAACGATAGAAATTACGGATGCATTAGATTTACTTCATGCAGTTCGAACAGTTACGCGCACTGGCAGCGATCATCGACGAGGAGTCCTTCGAAGGCGCCGCGGACGCCCTGCGGATCACGCCGTCGGCCGTCAGTCAGCGCATCAAGGCGCTGGAGGCATCGGTCGGCCAGATCGTGGTGCGCAGGGGATCACCGTGCACGACGACGGAGGCCGGCTCCGCGCTGCTGCGCATGGCCCGTCAGGTGCAGATCATCGAAGCGGAGACCCGCGCAGCCCTGGGCAACGGAGTCGCGGCCCGGACCGTCACCCCCGTCGCCGTGAATGCTGACTCACTCGCAACGTGGTTCGTCCCCTTTCTGGCAGAAGCTGCCGAGTGGGCGGACACCACACTCGATCTGCGGGTCGAGGACCAGGACCACAGCAGCACGCTCCTGCGGCAGGGAGATGTCATCGGGGCAATCACCTCCGACCCGGCACCGGCCAACGGGTGCCGTGCGGAACTGCTCGGGCACATGCGCTACCTTCCGGCCGCCACTCCCGCTCTGAGCGAGCGGTTCCGCACCGACGACGGCCTGGACTTCACGCGCATGCCGATGCTCCAGTTCAACGCCAAGGATGACGTGCAGCAGCGGTTCCTGAATGCCCACGGGGTGACTGAGACACCGCCCAAGCACCTCATTCCGTCGTCGGAAGCGTTCCTCGCGGCACTCCGGGCAGGGCTGGGCTGGGGGATGATCCCGGAGTTGCAACTCGGAACGGACCTCACGGACGGATTCCTGGTGATGCTGGAGGAAGACGCGTACCAGGACGTGCCCCTGTACTGGCAGACGTGGACGCTGAAGTCCGAACGCCTCAACCGGATCACAGAGGCCATCCGCAGGGCCAGCCACCAGTTGCGTTGAGTTGGCAGGGCACGCCGACTAACCGAGGCGGTTTCAAGGGGTATGTCCTGCCAACTCAACGCGGGTTCAGAGCTGCAGCCGGTACCCGCGCTTGATCACCGTTGCCACCAGTCCAGCCTCGGGCAGTGACTTCCGGAGGCGGCTGATCGTCATGTCGAGCGCGTGCTCGCCCGCATCGCCCGCAAGGACGCCGGCCAGCTGTTCCCGCGACAGTACGGCTCCGTTAGCTTCGATCAGCGCGCGGAACAGGCTCATCGGTGCCGGCGCCAGTTCCACGGCCTGCCCGTTGATGCGCAGGTTCTTCCCGCGCAGCTCGATCAGCCCGAAGCGGCTCGGATACTGCATCACCCGGTGCTGGCCCAGATATTCGCCGACCAGCCTGATCAGCGCGCCCATGCGGTAGCGCTCCGGAATCAGCGGGGACACTCCCGCGTCCACCAGGGGTTGCGCTGTCACAGGCCCGACGACGGCGGCCGCCACCGGCCCTTTCAGTGCCTGGATGAAGGTCTCCCGGCACCCCATCTCGGACGCCGTACTGAGTACAGCGTCGACGGCCGGGGCACTGGTGAACGTGACGACGTCGAGCCCGCCGCTGCAGACGGCCTCGATAAGCCGGGGTAGCTGGTCGGCCCCGGCAGGCTTCACCCAGCGGTAGGGCGTTGCCGTGAGGACGGTGGCCCCTGCCTGCCGCAACCTGTCGAGCTGGCGGTAGTCGGTGTAGCCGTGAAGCTGAACGGCCACAATCTTTCCGCGCAGCTCAAGCCCGAGCATCATGTTCACGAGGGAGGCCGTCGTCTCGTCGTGACTGATGCCGACGTCGTTCAGTCCCGCGGCTCGAACAGCACCGCGTGCCTTCGGTCCGCGGACATAGATCTTCGCCTCGCCGAGCACCGCAAGGAGGGCATCGCCGACCCCGGCGGCATCCGCGGCCTCGGACCACCGGCGCAGTCCGTAGGCGGTGGTGACCACCGCGTAGTCGGGGCCGGCAGCGATGATTTGCCGGGTGTCCTCGATCAGCGGCAGGTCGGCAGCCACCGGCGCAATCTTCAGCGCCGGAGCATGCAGCACCGTTGCACCGCGCCGCTCGAGCGCGTCAATCAGGTCACCCGAGCGCCGGTCAGAGGTCACGCCGATACGGAAACCGGCCAGCGATCCGTCAGCCGGAGCTTCGGGAAGGGCCGGCGCCGTCACTGTCACGACACCACCAGGGGCCGGCTCAGAACCTGCTCAAGCGTCGCCTGAAAGTCGCGGTGCTGCCGCACCACCTCACCGATCACGACGACGGCGGGGGACGTGCATCGGGCCAGCCCGGCCGCCGTGACAGCCTCGCCCAGGTTGGTGACGGTGGTTCGCTGCTCGGGGCTGTACCCCTTCTCGACGATCGCGACGGGCACGGTCGACGCCAGCCCCGCCTTGCGCAGGCCGGACGTCAACTGCGGAAGTGTGCCGATGCCCATCAGGACAACGATAGTCCCGCCGAGCTTCGCCAGCGCATCGAGTTCCTGCTCCGTCAACGGCTGGTGTCCCGACACGACCGTGAACGCATGGGCAACGCCACGGTACGTGACGGGGATGCCCGCTGCAGCCGGGACCGCGATGGAACTGCTGATCCCAGGCACCGTGGTCACCGGGATGCCGGCAGCAACGCACGTGTTGACCTCTTCGCCGCCGCGCCCGAACACGAACGGATCGCCGCCCTTGAGCCGCACGACGTGATGCCCTTCCCGGGCCTTGGCAACCATGAGCTTCTCGATGTCCGTCTGGCTGACCGGGTGATGCCCTGGCGTCTTCCCGACGTCGATCAGCTCGGCTCCCGGTGCCAGCTGCGGCAGCGTCCGGTAGGGTCCCAGCCGGTCATAAAGTACGACGTCGGCCTCCCGCAGCGACTGCTTGGCGCGCACCGTCAGCAGGTCCTCCACTCCCGGACCGCCGCCGATCAGCGTGACCCTGCCACCCGGTGTGGCAGCCTCTTCGGAAGCGGTGAGGATGCGGCGCTCGCGGCATGCCTCGCGTAGAGGTGCCCAGCTGTTCTCATCAATCACGCCGCCGACGTCGTCGGAACTTTCCACCACCACTGTGAGGCTGACTGCGTCCAGCAGCCGCGGGTGAAACTGCCCCGGTGTCGCAATGCGGCGCACGGTGGCACCGCCGGCGCTGTACCGGCGGACGGTGCGGCGTGCCGCCGTCGTCGTTCCTGCGATAAGGACGGTCAGTCCCGCGCAGTCGAGGATCAGCTCAGTTCCAGTGGGCTGCGTGCTCATTCTGCTGCCTCCAGATGCTTCGCCATTCCTGGCCGGACCGGGATGCCCGCGCCCAGCAGGACCGGACCCGTGCCCGCCTGCGCGGCCGCGCGCTCTTCTTCGGTCGCGGGCCGGATCTGGCCGCGCTCGGGAACGTTGGCGATCCAGTCGTCCTTTTCATGCGGTGCGTTGACGAAGGAGCGGAACCGGCGCAGGCGCTCGGGGTCCTTGAGCGTGGCCGCCCATTCGTCCTCGTAGTTGTCGATGTGCCGGGCCATCGCCGCCTCGAGGTCTTCAGCGATGCCGAGTGAATCGTTGATGATGACGTCCTCGACGTGCTTGAGGCCGCCGTCGAGCTCGGCCTGCCAGGCTGCCGTGCGCTGCAGCCGGTCAGCGGTGCGGATGTAGTACATGAGGTAACGGTCGATGTACCTGATGAGGGTGTCGTCGTCGAGGTCCTTGGCGAGCAGCTGCGCATGGGCGGGCGTCGCGCCGCCGTTGCCGCCGACGTAGAGGTTCCAGCCATCCGATGTGGCGATGATACCGACGTCCTTGCCGCGGGCTTCCGCGCACTCGCGGGCGCAGCCGGAGACGCCGAACTTCAGTTTGTGCGGGCTGCGCAGACCCCGGTACCGCAGCTCCAGCTGGATGGCCATCGCCACGGAGTCCTGAACGCCGAACCGGCACCAGGTCGAGCCGACGCAGGACTTCACGGTCCGAAGGCTCTTGCCGTACGCCTGGCCGGACTCGAAGCCCGCATCGACGAGGATCTTCCAGATCTCGGGGAGTTCCTCCAGTCTCGCGCCGAACATGTCGATGCGCTGGCCGCCGGTGATCTTCGTGTACAGGTTGAAGTCCTGGGCGACTTTCGCGATGACGCCCAGCTTCTCCGGCGTGATCTCGCCGCCCGGGATGCGGGGCACCACCGAGTAGGTGCCGTTCTTCTGCATGTTCGCCAGCGCGCGGTCATTGGTGTCCTGCAGGATGCCGCGGCCGCCGTCGAGCACGTACTCGGCGCGTTGGGAGGCGAGGATGGACGCGACAACCGGCTTGCAGATATCGCAGCCGAGTACGCCGGACTCGGGGACGCCGAAGCGCTCGATGATGCCCTCGAAGCTGTCGAGTTCCAGGACCCGGACGGCTTCGAAGAGCTCGGGGCGGGACATGGTGAAGTGCTCGCACAGCGCTTTGGAAACCTCGATGCCGCTCTTCTTCAGCTCGCCCTCGAGGAGCTTCTTGAGCATCGGGACGCAGGAGCCGCACCCGGTGCCGGCCTTGGTGCAGCCCTTCAGCGGCGCCAGCTCGCGGACGGGCTCGGAGCCCTCGCAGGTGCCGCAGCCGTTGACGGCGTCGCGGATGGAGCCGGCGGAGACGTTGTTGCAGGAGCAGAGGATGGCGTCGTCGGGCAGTTCGGTGTCCGGGGCTTCGCCGGCGCCGGCTGCCGAGAGGTAGGCGCCGGGTTCGGCGCTGAGTTCGCGTCCCAGCAGTGGGCGGAGCGCCGTGTAGGGGGAGGCGTCGCCCACGAAGATGCCTCCGAGGAGGGTCTTCGCATCATCGGTGACCACGAGCTTCTGGTAGAGGCCGCGGGCCGGGTCGGCGTAGACGATCTCAAGGCTGTGCTCGGTCTTGGCGAAGGCGTCACCGAACGCGGCCACCTCGACGCCGGAGAGCTTGAGCTTGGTGGCGGTGTCGAAGCCCGGGAAGGTTGCGGTGCCCCCGTTGAGCCGATCGGCGACAATTTCGGCCATGGTGTTGGCAGGGGCCACGAGGCCGAGGCACATGCCTTCGAAGCACGCCACTTCGCCGATGGCCCAGATGTTCGGGTCCTCAGTGGCGCAGGCGTCGTCGACAATGACGCCGCCGCGCGGGCCCATCGTCATGCCTGCGTCGCGGGGGAGTTCATCGCGTGGGCGGACGCCGATGGCGACGACGACGAGGTCCGCGGGAATCCGGCGTCCGTCGGCCATGTCCACGCCCACCATCCGCCCGTCCTCCACCACGAACTCGGTGGGGAACACACCACCGTGCACCTCGAGACCCTTGGCGGTGATCAGGCGGTCGAGTGCCTGGCCGCCGCCCTGGTCGAGCTGGGTATTCATGAGCCAGGGGGCGCCGTTGATGACGGCGGCCTTGGCGCCGAGGGACTGCATGCCGCCGGCCGCTTCGAGCCCGAGGAGCCCGCCGCCGATGACGACGGCGTCGATGGTGCGTCCATACTCTTCGGTCAGGCGGGCGACCTCCGTGCGGAGGGTGCGGACGTCGTCGACCGTTCGGTAGACATGCGCGGCATCCATGCCGGTGAAGGGGAGCCGTGCGGCGTTGGAACCGGTCGCAAGTACCAGTTGGTCGTAGGGGTAGACATCACCGGCCTCGGTGGTCACGGTGCGGGCCTCGCGGTCCAGCGTTACTGCCCGCGAGCCGGTCGCCAGCGTGACTGCCGGGTGCTCCCACATGGAGGCCTCGCCGAGCGTGAGGTCGACGTCGGCCAGCAGTGCCTGACTCAGGGCAACCCGGTCATACGGCAGCCAGCTCTCCTCGGTGAGAACCGTGACGGAGAAACCGTCCAGTCCACGGGACACCATGGCTTCGACGAAGCGGTGGGCCGCCGGGCCGCCGCCGATGACGAGGACTTCTTGCGTTGACTTGAGGGACATGAGGTGCACCTTTCGCGCTGGGAGTAGTTCTCCGCACTTGGTTATCGAGCGTACGGAGGCCCAGTTGCCCGGTGATTTCCCTTATGTAAACGAAGATTAACTTCACGCTCACCGGCGATTGGTCCCTCGGTGAGATGCGTTTTACGCGCCCGCAACACTCGCGGCAGGAACGTGTAACGCGTTGTTCGTAGCGTCGGATGCAGGCCAACAAACCCGGCACACCGAACGGAGAGACGCATGACTCTGCAACTCGAACACACTCCCGGCCTCGCCCTTGAGGTCGAGGCGTCGTACGACGGCGCCTGGTACCCGATCTGCCGGCTCGAGGACCTCGAGCTGTGCTGGGGCGAAGCCGCGCTCATTCACGGCCGCCAGGTGGCGCTGTTCCGGGTGGATTCAGCAACGGTGTTCGCTGTTTCCCACCGCGATCCGGTCAGCGGCTCACAGGTGATGGCACGCGGAATTGTAGGCTCCAAGGGGCAGAGGTTCACCATCACCTCGCCCCTGCACAAGGAGGTCTACTACCTGGACTCCGGCGAACCCGCATCGGGAACAGGGACGGCTCTTCGGAGCTTCCCGACGCGGGTAATCGACGGAACGGTGGAAGTGCTCGTCTAGAGCCCGAGGGCTTCCTCGACATCGCGGATCACGGCATCAAGCCTGGTCCGCGATGTTGTTTTTGCGTTCCCGACTTCGGCGGCCGAGTCGACCGGCTCGATGACCTCGAGGTAGCACTTGAGCTTCGGTTCGGTGCCGCTGGGGCGGATGATCACGCGGGTCTCGTCGCGGGTGAGGTAGAGCAGCCCGTCCGTGGGCGGAAGGTGGGCGCCCTCGGCCAGATCCTCGGCGACCACCACATCGGACCCGGCAAACGACGACGGCGGTGCCTCACGCAGGCGGTTCATCATCGCGCCCAACAGGCCGAGACTGCCTACCCGCACCGACAGTTGGTCGCTGGTGTGCAGGCCGTGAACGAGCGCCAGCTCATCGAGCACGTCGAAGAGGGTCCTGCCCTCGGCCTTGCAGGCGGCGGTGAATTCGGCCAGCAGCAGGGCTGCGGACAGCCCGTCCTTGTCGCGCACCAGTTCGGGCGCCACGCAGTAACCGAGCGCCTCCTCGTACCCGTAGGCGAGGTTCGGAACCCGTGAGATCCACTTGAACCCAGTGAGGGTCTGGGCGTGGCTGACACCCGCAGCTTCGGCGATCCTGCCAAGCAGCCGCGAGGACACCACCGAATTGGCGAACACGGCGGTGTGCCTGTCGGCCTCACCCAGCCGGGCCGCGAGGTGGAGCCCCAGGAGCGCACCGGTCTCATCACCGCGCAGCATCCGCCACTCGCCCGTAGCGGGGTCTTTCGCAGCGGCGGCCATGCGGTCGGCGTCGGGGTCATTTGCCAGGACCAGGTCGGCGTCCTGGTCAGCGGCGGCTGCCAGCGCCAGGTCGAGTGCGCCCGGTTCTTCCGGGTTCGGAAACTCAACGGTAGGGAAGGCAGGATCCGGCTCGGCCTGCTCCTTGACGACGTGCACCGTGTCGAACCCGGCGGAGGCCAGTACCTGCTGGGCCGTCCGTCCGCCGACGCCGTGCATGGGGGTCAGGACAATCGAGAGGTCGCGGGCCGGATACGCCTCGCGGTCCGCCAGGGCGACGACGGAGGCGACGTAGTCGGTTTCGATGCTCTCGGGGAGGACGTTCCAGCCGGGAGCCAGCTGGATGTCCTTTGCGGCAGTGATGTGCTGGGCGATCTGCGCGTCATGCGGTGCAACGATCTGAACGCCCCGGGCGGTGGCCTCGACCGCGCGCCCGCCGAGGTAGACCTTGTATCCGTTGTCCTCGGGCGGGTTATGGCTCGCCGTAACCATCACGCCCACCTCGCACTCAAGTGCACGCACCGTGTAGGCGAGCACCGGCGTCGGGAGTTCGGTGGGCATGAGGAAGGTTTCGAGGCCCGCAGCGGTGAAAATTGCTGCCGTCTCCTCAGCGAAGATGCGCGAGTTGCGGCGGGCATCAAAGCCGACGACGGCGCGCGGCATGTAGGAGCCCTTCGCCAGCTCGAGCGCGTGGGCGGCAACCCCGGCTGCGGCGCTTCGCACCACCACCCGGTTCATCCGGTTGGGACCGGGGCCAAGCGCGGCACGCAGGCCGGCAGTTCCGAAAAGCAGCGGGCCGCTGAAGGCGTCCTCGAGCTGCTGCAGGGCAGCGGGCTGGCCGGCGTCGTCGTCGTTCGCGGCGCGGGCCAGCAGGTCTTCCAGCTCCGCGCGGGTTTCGGGGTCAGGGTCCTGGCTTGCCCATTCGCGGGCCGAAGTGAAGAGGTCTGTGTGGGATAGCTGCATGTCAGAGCCTGCCGATGATGTCCGCGAGGAGTTTGGATATGCGCGGTCCTGCCGCTTGCCCGGCTTCGAGGACCTCCGCGTGGCTCAGGGGAACGGGGCTGATGCCCGCTGCGAGGTTGGTGACGAGCGACATTCCGAAGACTTCCATGCCCGCGTGGCGGGCGGCTATCGCTTCGAGCGCCGTGGACATCCCCACCAGATCTGCGCCGATCCGCTTGGCGTACTGGACTTCGGCGGGAGTCTCGTAGTGCGGGCCGGTGAACTGTGCATAGACGCCCTCGTCGAGAGACGGGTCCACCTCGCGGGCGAGTTGCCGGAGGCGCGAGGAGTAGAGGTCGGTGAGGTCAACGAAGATGGCGCCCTCAAGCGGTGAGGCAGCCGTGAGGTTGATGTGGTCGCTGATGAGGACCGGTGTGCCGGGGGCCCACTGTTCCTGGAGCCCGCCACAGCCGTTCGTGAGGACAAGGGTTTTGACACCGGCAGCAGCGGCGGTGCGCACGCCGTGGACCACTGCGCGGACACCGCGGCCCTCGTAGTAGTGGGTGCGCGCGCCGAGGACGAGTGCCCGCTTGCCGGCGGTCGTGAGGATGGAGCGGACGGTGCCGACATGCCCTTCGACCGCCGGTGCGGCGAAGCCGGGGATGTCGGTCGCCTGAAGCGTGTGGGTGGTCTCGCCGATCAGTTCGGCGGCCTCACCCCAGCCGGAGCCGAGCACCAACGCAATGTCGTGCGACGCCACCGACGTCTTTTGAGCGATGTAGTCCGCTGCAGAGCGGGCAAGGGCAAACGGGTCCGTCGGGGATTCGTCAATCACCGGTCCAACCTACCGGTCGGGGGCGTGTTGTTCCACCTTCCAGGGCTGTGATCCGGTACCTGTGGAAGGAGCCGGGGCGTTTGAGGGCTGGTGCCCGATAGGACACAATGGCACGTGTGACGAGTCAACTGGATTTCAGCGCCCTCCGCCTCGCGATTCTCGGGGGAGGTCCGGGTGGCTACGAAGCGGCCATGGTCGCTGCCTCGCTGGGAGCGACGGTCACTATCGTCGAGCGGAACGGACTCGGTGGCTCGGCGGTGCTCACCGACGTCGTTCCTTCCAAGACCCTTATTGCCACCGCCGACACCATGGCGCGGGTGGCGAACGCCCACAACCTGGGCGTGAAGTTTGCCGATGAGTCGGCGGCGTACGCGGACTTCGCGCAGGTGAATGAGCGGTTGCTGAACCTCGCCGTGAACCAGTCGAAGGACATCTCGGCGGCGCTCGAGCGGGCCGGCGTGAAGATCATCATCGGTTCCGGGAAGCTGCTGGATGACCATCGGCTCGAGGTCGAGACGGACTCCGGCTCCACCACCGTAGAGGCGGACGCGATCCTCCTTGCCGTCGGCGCCCACCCGCGCGAGCTTCCCACCGCTGTGCCGGACGGCGAGCGGATCTTCAACTGGAAGCAGGTCTACAACCTCACCGAGGTGCCCGAACACCTGATCGTCATCGGATCAGGCGTCACGGGAGCCGAGTTCGCGTCGGCTTACCACGGCCTTGGAGCGGACGTGACGCTCATTTCCAGCCGTGACCGCGTGCTGCCCGGCGAGGATGCCGACGCCGCCGAGGTCCTTGAGGAGGTGTTCCGTTCCCGCGGTATGACTGTGTTGTCGAAGTCCCGTGCCGAGGGCGTTGTACGGACCGACGACGGCGTGCGGGTCACGCTCTCCGACGGGCGAACCGTGGACGGCAGCCACTGTCTCGTGGCGGTCGGTGCCATTCCGAACACCTCGGGCATCGGCCTGGAAGAGGCCGGTGTAGCTGTGAGCGAGTCGGGGCACATCAAGGTGGACGGCGTTTCGCGGACCACGGCGCCCAACGTCTACGCGGCGGGGGACTGCACCGGTGTGCTCGCGCTCGCGTCTGTTGCCGCTATGCAGGGCCGGATCGCCATGGCGCACCTCCTCGGTGACAGCGTCACCCCGCTGAAGCTCAAGACCGTCGCCTCGAACATCTTCACGGCGCCCGAGATCGCGTCCGTGGGCGTCTCTGAGGCTGACGTCGAGTCCGGCCAGTACCAGGGCGACATCTTCAAGCTCTCGCTCAGCACCAATGCCCGGGCCAAGATGATGAACGTCAAGGACGGATTCGTGAAGATCATCGCGCGGAAGGGCTCCGGTACGGTGATCGGCGGTGTGGTGGTTGCCCCGCGTGCATCCGAGCTGATCTTCCCGCTGGCGCTCGCCGTCACCAAGAAGCTGCATGTTGACGACGTCGCGAACACGTTCACCGTGTACCCATCGCTGACCGGCTCCATTTCGGAGGCGGCGCGGCGCCTGCACATCCACTAGCCCTCGCGCTCCTTCCGAGTGGCCCGGATTCCCCAGGTCCTGCCGCCGTCGTCGTTGTTCTGACGGCGTGTCGGCGAGGGACACGCCTTTAGGGTCTTGGTAACCGGGAAATCCGGGCCGCAAGCCGGGCTCGACAGTGCCTCCACAAGCCGCTCAATCCGGGCACTTTGTACACACAGTCCGTTGACGGGGTCGGTTCGCCGCTGGATGCGGGTGCACTGGGACGGTGAACGCAACCAAGGTTCTGCGCGGTGTTGGATCAGTAGCTCGCACACAGACGCTTCGCGGCGCGGTGTCAGCAAGAGACAGATCGCGAACGCCGTGAACCGCGGCGAAATTATGCGTCTGCGCACTGGTCTGTTGGCGTTGCCCGATGCTCCCGCCGATTTCCGCGTTGCCCTCGACAACAATGGGCTGCTGACCTGTGCTTCTGCAGCGAAGCACTATGGGCTGTGGTCGCTGTACCCACCGGACCGCCTTCACCTCAGTTGCCTGCACGGGCACGGGCGTGGCTACTCGAACCATCGCGAACGGACGGTTCCCACGCATGACACCCTGCCCTTGGTGGGAGTCATCGATGTGCTGGTTCACGCGCTCCGCTGCCTTCCACCGGTGGAAGCGGCCGTGATGGTCGAGTGCTCCCTGCGGCGCAGCGACACTGTTCGACCCTTTCTCTTGGAACGACTGCAGGGTGACCGGAACGGCGGGGCTCGGGCAGCGCTGGATCTGGTGACCGGTTGTGCCGAGTCTGCTGTCGAAGTGGTCGCCCGGATACTGTTCCGAGAAGCCGGGTTCTATGTGGAGACCCAGGTGCAGATCGAGGGCGTGGGACGCGTTGATTTCCTGCTTGAGGGCTTTGTGGTTGTCGAGGTCGACGGCGCTGCCTACCACTCCGACCGCCGCGCCCTCCAGCGCAACAACTCGACCATCGCTGGCGGCTATCTCATACTGCGGTACAGCTATGAGGACATCATGTTTCACCAGGACGCAGTTCTCGACCAGGTGCGGGCAGTGCTATCGGGCCGGGTGATCCGATGAGGGCGGGCCTGATTCCCCAGGTACTTCGGCAGAAGAGCCTGTTTCAGCGGCGTGTTGTTGGGCGACACGCGCTTCACCGCGCAGAACCCGGGGAAAGTGGGCCGGGGTTGGACGGGTACGGGTTGGAAAGGCCGGGGATCAGGCGGGAGTGGGCTGGAAGTGCTGCTCGATGATCGACCTGATGTCGTTGTGGCAACCCCCGCAGCCGGTCCCGGCGCGCGTCGACGCCGACACTTCCGCCACACTCGAACAGCCGACGACGGCAGCCTGCTCGATGCTGCCCCGGCTCACGCCCGCGCATCGGCAGACAATTGCTGCGGGGTTGGAGGACGACGACGACGATGCTGCCGCCCCTTCCGCCCCGTCCAGCCGCAGCAGGCTGGACCTGTCAGCCGGCAGTACCGAGCCGCTCTCGAACAGAAGTACCAGCTCGGCACCGGCTCGCGGCAATCCAATGCACACGAGGCCCTGCAGCACCCCGTTCCGGGTGACCATCTTCGCGTAGCTGCCCTGCTGGGGGTCCGCCCACAGTGCGACGGCGGTGCCGTCGTCGTGCGCTGCCCACGGGTCGGCCGAAGCGTCACCGGCAACAACCGCGTCGAGCCGGCGGGCCTTCAGCATCAGCACCGGCGGCAACACCGCCTCGACGTAACGCGACCCCGTGGGAACAACGTCCGCGACGAACGACTCAGCCAACCACTCGGCCTGCTTCCACCCTGGACCGATCAAGCCGGACGGCGCAGTGTCGCCCTGACAATCCGCGCAGTCCGGGAAAGTGCAGCGAACCTCGGCACAGTCGCCGATCGCGTAGATGTACTCGTCATGGTGCGCCCGCAGGGAGTGGTCCACCAGGATGCCCGACGCGACCGGAAGACCCGCCCCCTCGGCCAGTTCAACCCGCGGCCGCACACCGCAGGAGAGGACCAGCAGGTCGCCGGAAACCAGCCGGCCGTCGTCGAGACGCAGTGCGGTGAAGGCGCCGGCGTCGTCATGCTCGAGACCAACGGCCTTGGCACCGGACACAAGCCGCACCCCCTGGGAACGGAGCGCGGACGCCAGAACGCGTCCGCCGCCGTCGTCGATAGTGCGGGCCAGCGGGTAATCGCCGTGGTGGACGACCGTGACGCGGGCACCCTCCTCGGCAGCGGCCAGCGCCGCCTCCAAACCAAGAATGCCGCCGCCGAGGATTACCAGGTCACCCCGGCGTTCGACGACGGAGCGCAGCACCCGCGCGTCCGCCAGGTCCCGGAGGGCGGTCACACCGGCGGGCAATGCCGGGTGCAGCGGGTCGGGATTGAGCCCGGCGAGGTAGGGGATGACCGGCCGCGCGCCGGTCGCGAGGACCAGACGGTCGTAGGGGCGCACGGTGCCGTCGTCGAGCAGGATCTGCTGCCTGGCGCGGTCAATGCGCCGGACTCCGGCACCGAGCAGCACCTCGGCGCCCATTGACGCCAACCGGGCAGGGTCGCTCAAAGCAATTGCGGACGGCGAGGTGCGGCCCACGCCGACGTCGGCGACCAGCACGCGGTTGTACGCAGCTTCGGGCTCCGACCCGATGACCGTCAGCTGCACATCCCCGGACGCGAGGGACGGTTCCAGAACGTCGATGAAGCGGGCGGCCACCGGCCCGAAGCCCACCACTACAACGCGCTCAGCAGGTCGAGAACTCATACGGCCACCGCCTCACTCAGAGCGGGTTGGTGCACGCGCACCGACACCCGCGTGGTCTTGAACTCGGGCATCCCGGAGATCGGATCCGTATCCGACGACGTGAGCACGTTCGCATTGCCTGCCCCGGGAAAATGGAACGAGAGAAATACCGTGTCAGTCCGCACGGCCGTCGACAGCTGGGCTTGCGCCCGCACCGTTCCCCGCTCATTGCTGATCTCAACCTCGGCGCCGTCCAGTATGCCGAGGCCCGCAGCCGTCACGGGATGGATTTGCAGCATCTGCCCGCTGCTGGTCGAGACAAGGTCGCCTATCCTGCGGGTCTGCGTGCCGGACTGGTAGTGCTCCAGCAGCCGCCCGGTTGTTAGGGAAAGTCTTCCGTCGGAGGAACGAACGGCAGCAGGAAGGGACGACGCCGGCGCCACCGGATGCAGCACAGCCCGCCCGTCGGGGTGAGCGAAGCGGTCGAGGAACAACCTCGGAGTACCGAGAAGATCACCGGTGCCGGTGCCGGTGCCGCTGCTACCCGCCGGGAAAGGCCAGTAGGCGGCAGCACCGCCGTCGAGCATGGCGTAATCGATGCCGGAGTAGTCGGCGAGACCGCCCGCGCTCGCCGCCCGGAGCTCGGTGAACACCGTCTCGGGGTCCTCGGAGAACGACGACGGCGCGTCCAGCAGTTCCGCCAGTCGCGCCATGACCCACAGCTCGCTGCGCGCGCCGGGGGGAGGTGAAACGGCTGCCCTGCGCCGCAGGATGCGCCCTTCAAGGTTGGTCATGGTGCCTTCCTCCTCGGCCCACTGCAGCACCGGCAGCACCAAGTCCGCCTCCGCGGCGGTCTCGGACAGGAAGAAATCGCACACCACCAGGAAGTCGAGGCGGCGCAGGCCCTCAAGGACGGTCGCGGCATTCGGAGCCGACACCACCACGTTGGCGCCATGAACGAACAGACAGCGCACGCCGTCTGGCTTGCCCAGCGACCCCAGGAGTTCGACGGCGGGAACTCCCGGCCCGGGGATGAGGGACTCGGGCACGCCCCAGACTCCGGCGACGTGTTTGCGGGCGGCGGGGTCGGTGATCTTGCGGTAGCCGGGCAGCTGGTCCGCCTTCTGCCCGTGCTCCCGTCCGCCCTGTCCGTTGCCCTGGCCCGTGAGCGTGCCGTAGCCGCTGCCGGGGGTGCCGGGCAGCCCGAGGAGGAGCGCGAGGTTGATGGCGGCCGTTGCAGTGTCGGTGCCGTTGGCATGCTGCTCAACGCCGCGCCCGGTCAGGATGTACGTCCCGCCGGGTCCTGCCAGCCGGTGGGCAGTTTCACGGATGAGCTCGGCCGGCACCCCCGTGACGGAGGCAACGCGTTCGGGCCACCACGGGGCAACGCTGCGGGCGATGGCGTCGTATCCGCTGGTCCGCTGCTGCACGTAGGCCTGATCGACGAGGCCGTCCATGATGACCACGTGGGTAATGCCGAGGAGCAGTGCGAGGTCAGTCTTCGGCGCGGGCTGCAGGTGCCGCCCGCGGCCCTCGGACGTGAGATCCGCCGTGGCCGACCGTCTCGGGTCCACGACGATCAAACCGCCGGCATCGCGCGCGCCCTGAAGATGCTGCACGAACGGCGGCATCGTGTCTGCGGTGTTGGAGCCAAGCATGAGGATGGTCCGTGCTGCACCGAGGTCCGCCAGGGGGAAGGGCAGTCCGCGGTCCAGTCCGAAAGCGCGGTTCCCGGCCGCAGCGGCGGAGGACATGCAGAACCGTCCGTTGTAATCAATGCGCGAGGTTCGCAGAGCCAGCCGCGCGAACTTGCCCAGTTGATAGGCCTTCTCATTGGTCAGACCGCCACCGCCGAAGACACCGACCGCGTCCGCGCCGTACCGTGCCTGGGTCGAGACGACCTGGTCGCGGATGAGTTCAAGGGCACGCTCCCACGAGATGGGACGGTGCTCGCCGTCGTCGTGCCTGAGAAGGGGCTCGCGGACGCGGTCCGGATGCTTCAGGAGCTCGGCGGACGTCCATCCCTTGCGGCACAGTCCACCCTTGTTGGTGGGGAAGTCCCGGGCGCCCACCTCCACCGAATCGAAGCCGGTGGAGGTCAGCGTCATGGCACACTGCAGGGCGCAGTAGGGACAATGCGTGGCTGTTCCTGAACTAGCTGAGCCCGAAGGAGTGCCGCACATGCTAGACGTGCCCGACGCTCGAGGTGCTGCGGCGCAGGTAGAAGAACCAGGTCACCGCAAGCATGAGGACGTAGGCGGCCACGAAGCCGTAGAACGCGGACTCGTAGTTGCCCGTGGCGCCCTTCGACGCGTTGAGCACCTGGGGGATGACGAAGCCGCCATAGGCTCCGATTGCGGAAATGAGACCCAGAGCAGCTGCGGCCTTGCGTCCGGTGCTCATGGCCCCGTCGGATCGTCCCCGGAGGGCGAAGATCACGGGGATCATGCGGTAGGTGGAACCGTTACCGGCACCGGCCGCTGCGAAGAGCACCAGGAACAGGCCGAGGAAGAGCCAGAAGTTGCCCAGCGGCAGCGTCCACACCACGGTGAGGGCAATCATGGCCATGACGGCGAAAGCGGTCACCGTGATGCGTGCGCCGCCCCACCTGTCGGCAAGACGTCCTCCGTACGGCCGGGCCAATGAGCCGACCAACGGACCGAGGAACGCGAGGGACAGGGCAGCCGGACCGAGTGCGAAGGTGGAGAACTCCGGAAAGGAGTCGAGGATCAGCTTCGGAAAGACGCCCGAAAACCCGATGAACGAGCCGAAGGTCCCGATGTACAGGAAGGCCATGATCCACAGGTGCGGTTCGCGCAGGGCGGCGATGGAGCCGGCGAGGTCGGACTTGGCGCTGGACAGGTTGTCCATGTACTTCCAGGCACCGAAGGCGGCGACGAGGATCAGCGGCACCCAGATCCAGCCGGCCAGCGGCAGGTTAAGCGTCGCGGCCGCGCCGGCGGCGATCACCAGCGGAACAACCAACTGCGCGACGGCGGCACCCAGGTTTCCGCCCGCGGCATTCAGTCCCAACGCCCATCCCTTTTCCCGGACGGGATAGAAGAAGGTGATGTTCGCCATCGAGCTGGCGAAGTTGCCGCCGCCGAAACCGGCGAACGCCGCGATCAGGAGGAGCATCCCGAACGGAGTGTCCGGGTTGCTGACCGCGATTGCGAGGCCGATGGAGGGGATCAACAGCAGGAGCGCGGAGATGATCGTCCAGTTCCTGCCGCCGAACCGCGGAACCATGAAAGTGTAGGGGATCCGCATGGTCGCGCCGACGAGGCTCGGCATGGAGATGAGCCAGAAGATCTGCGAGGTGGTGAAGTTGAATCCGGCTGCGGGGAGATACACCACCACGATTGACCAAAGCTGCCAGACAACGAAACCGAGGAACTCACAGGCGATGGACCACTGCAGGTTACGCCGGGCGATCGTCCTGCCGCCGGAGTCCCACTGATCCCGGTCCTCGGGGTTCCAGTTGTCGATCCAGCGGCCCGGCCGGTGCACAAGGGCGGCACCGGGCGCTGCTCCTGACACGGGAGCTGTTGATGATGGGGCATCCGGGGTGACTGCGCGGTCGACGCTCATCGCGAACCTTTCGTTCAAGGGGCAGTACAGCCACACTAGAAAGGGCGCGTTTCGAGTCCGCTCGCGGGATGTAAACGGGATGTGACATCCGGCTATCCGCCCGCGAAGAGGCGCGTTAGCCCGCGGAAAAGCTCCCGCCACACAACGACAATGTCCACAATGTGGACGAGTTATCTCACTGTTCGGCTGCAGTGATGAGATTAGGAAGCACCAATATCACGGCAGGCTGTGTATTACGCCGTCGTTCAGAGAAAGCAAGAAATATGTCATCGTCATCTTCGACCGTGGAGCCCACAGCCAAGCCGCTGAACTCCCGGGGGCGCGTGATCTTCGCGAGCCTCATCGGTACCACCATTGAGTTCTACGACTTCTACATCTACGCCACGGCGTCGGTGCTGGTGTTCCCGGCCCTGTTCTTCCCCAACTCCTCACCGGCGACGGCGCTGCTTCAGTCCTTTGCCGTGTTCGGCGTCGCCTTCGTGGCCCGTCCCCTCGGATCGATCGTGTTCGGACACTTCGGGGACCGTATCGGTCGCAAGGGAACCCTGGTCGCGTCGCTGCTGACGATGGGTATCGCGACCTTCCTCATCGGCGTCCTGCCTACCGCACAGGTTCCGGGCTGGACCTTCCTCGCTCCGGCAATCCTCGTTCTCCTGCGCTTCTTCCAGGGCCTGGCCCTCGGCGGTGAGTGGAGCGGCGCTGCCCTTCTCGCGACCGAGAACGCACCCGCAGGCAAGCGCGCGATCTACGGAACGTTCCCGCAGCTGGGTGCTCCGATCGGCTTCATCATTGCCAACCTGCTGTTCGTTGTCCTCAACGCCACGCTCGACCCGGAGGCGTTCATGGCCTGGGGCTGGCGCGTCCCGTTCATCGCCAGCGCGATTCTCGTCATCGTCGGCCTGTACGTGCGCCTCAAGCTCATCGAAAGCCACTCATTCCAGCAGGTCATCGAAAAGGGCAAGGTCGTCAAGCTGCCCCTGGCGTCTGTGTTCAAGCGTCAGTGGCGCCCGCTGCTGCTCGGCACCTTCATCATGTTCGCGACGTACGTGCTGTTCTACCTGATGACGTCCTTCACGCTGACCTTCGGAACCGCGCCTGCCACCGTTGAGTCCGCCGCCGCAGCGGCTGAGGCTGCGGGCAAGCCCTTCAACCCCGACACCTTTGTTCCGGGCCTCGGCATTGCGCGTGGTGACTTCCTCTGGATGCTGATCATCGGCGTCGTGTTCTTCGGCATCTTCACCATCGTGTCCGGTCCGTTGGCCGAGAAGTTCGGCCGTCGTCGTATGCTTCTGGCCACCACCGTGGGCATTGCGCTGTTCGGCTTGACCTGGGTTCCCTTCTTCGGCGGCGGAACCGTCGGCGCCATGGCGCTGCTGATCCTCGGATTCACCCTGATGGGCCTCACCTTCGGTCCGATGGCGGCGATCCTGCCCGAGCTGTTCCCCGCCAACGTCCGCTACACCGGGTCGGCCGTTGCCTACAACCTCTCCAGCGTGATCGGGGCGGCGCCGGCGTCGTTCGTGGCCATTGCCCTCTGGCAGGCGGCAGACGGCAGCACCTTCCTGGTGGGGCTGTACCTCAGCATCGCCGCGGTGCTCACGTTCATCGCCCTCTGGATCTCGCGGGAAACCCGGGACCACGATTACGAGAACAACATCGCCTAACCAGCGTTGCGAGCGAAGGCTCCCGGCCATCAGGTAACTGTTGGCCGGGAGCCTTTTTGCGTTAGCCCACTACCGCCTCTTCCCAAGCTTTCCGCAGGGACCTCACCGCAAAATAGTCCACAGGCTTACCTTTTCTGGCGGGAGCGGATGGGCATGAATCAGGAAACGCTCGCGAGCGGACGGTACGTCCTCGATCGGGTGATCGGCGTTGGCGGCATGGCCGACGTCTATCGCGCACGGGACACCCGGCTGCACCGGGATGTCGCGGTGAAAATGTTCCGCCGCGGATCTGCCGAGGGCTTGGCACGGGGGTCCGGCGAAGCGAAGATGCTCGCGGGCCTTCACCACCCGGGCCTGGTTCGGGTACTGGACATGGACGCCGAATGCGCGAGGCTCGAACCGTCCTACCTCGTCATGGAATACGTCAGGGGCTCGGACCTTGGGGCAGTGCTCCGGGAGGGCCCGCTCCCCGTCGAACGGGTTGTCACGGCCTGCCTGGACCTTGCACGCACCCTCGAGTACATCCATGCTCAGGGCATCGTGCACCGGGACATCAAGCCCTCGAACGTGCTCACCCGCTGTACGGAAGCAGCGGACGGCAGTTTCAGCTTCCTCCTCACGGACTTCGGTATCGCGCGATTCTTCGCCAGCAGCCGCGTCAGCGCGACCGGCAGCCTCATCGGCACGGCCACCTACTTCAGTCCCGAACAGGCCCGCGGCGATCGGGTCGGCACGCCCACCGACATCTACGCGCTGGGCCTGCTGCTGATCGAATGCCTCACCGGAGCGCCCGCCTTCCCGGGCACCGGTCTGGAGAGCGCCCTTGCCCGGCTGAGCCGCCCGCCCCTGATTCCCGAGACCTTCGGCCGCGGCTGGCATTCACTGCTTACCGCCATGACCCTCGACAACCCGCTCGACCGCCCAAGCGCGGCGGAAATTGTCCAGCGCCTCGGCGCCTCGGACCTCCCCGCAACGGCCGTCGGCCCTCTCCCGACACCCGCCACCGAATCAACGACGACGACGGCGACACCCTCCGCCCCGGCCGGCACCGAAGAGCGGTTAACGGCCACGAAGGCCAGGTTCTCGGAGCAGCTCACCCTCGACCGGCCCGAGGTCGACGACAGTGAAGCAAGTTCCCGCCCTGCGGAGGCGAGGCGGGCCTCGGTGAAGGTGAGGCTGCGCGCGCGGGCGCTGGCCGCCGTCGTCGTGCTGGTGGGTTTGATGTTCGCGGTCCTGATGATGGTTTTCGACATGAACCCTGGGCCGGGACCCACACCTCTGCCCACAATCCCGGGGAGCACCGGTGCCCTGCTGGACAGTCTGTATGAGAGCGTGCAGCCGTGATCATTCGCGCTGCCCTGAGCACTGTGGTGGTCGCCTCCGTGCTCATGTTCAGCGGGTGTTCTGCCCCGCCGATCGAGTCCCGGGTGGCGCAGGAGCTGCAATCCGAGGTGCAGCAGATAGCGGTCCTCACCGCGCGCGGTGACACGGCTGATGCTGTCGCCGCAGCTCATGAACTCGCGGCACGGGTAAGGACCGCCCAGATGGAGGGGAAGATCACGGGTGAACGCGCCGTGATGATCCTTCAGCGTGTGGAGCAACTTATTGAGCGGCTGGTGCGGTCCGGTGCGGCACCGGCACCGCTGGATCTACAGCCGATGGCGTCTCCGATGGACCCGGCGGCACCGGTTCCCAAACCCCAGCCCGCGCCGGAGCCGGAACCCGAATCCGAACCTGTTCCAACCGATCCAACCGATCCAACCGACATCCCGAAACCCGCGGAGCAACCTGCGCCTCCTGCGCCCATCGAGCCCGCTGACCTGCCGGAGCCTGTCGTCATCGAACCTGCACCGGAGCCCGTCGACTCCTCCGGGAGCTCCGGCACCGGATCGGGGAGTGGGGCCGACAGCGGCTCCCCGAACAGCGTCCCGGGCACCGCAGGGAACTCCGGCAGCGGTGTGCCGGGGAACGAGACAGCGGGGAACGGTACAGCGGGGAACGGTACAGCGGGGAACGGTACAGCGGGGAACGGTACAGCGGGGAACGGCGTAGGCAATGGAGGAGCGGGCCCCGTCGTTTCGCTTCCGCTCGAGGTCGAGGCCGGGGATGGAGAGATCGAAAGAGATGACGGCGGCAAGGGCCGCGGACGAGGACGGAGCAGCGATGACTGAGCTGAACCTTCTGGAATGGTTGCTCGACACCGATCCGGCCCTGCGCTGGCAGGTGCAGCGAGACCTCGTTGGAGCACCTGTTGCGCAGTGGCAGGCAACGCGCGCCAGAATTGCGGCGGAAGGACTGGGTGCGCAACTGCTGGCCCACCAGGATGAGGACGGCCAATGGGCAGGCGGGGCATACTTCCCGGCGGACTTCGATTTCGAAGGACCCGAAGCCGACCTTGAGGCAGGGCAACCCTACACCGCTACCACATGGTCACTGAACACGCTGCGTGACTGGGGGCTGGACGCAAAGGTGCTCTCCGGAACGGCTGAGCTGCTCGCGGAAAATAGCCGGTGGGAGTATGACAATCTGCCCTACTGGGACGGCGAGGTGGATTGCTGCATCAATGCCTACACGCTGTCGAACGGTGCGTGGCTTGGTGCCGACGTCAGCCGGCTCGCCCAGTGGTTCCCGGACCACCAACTGGACGACGGCGGCTGGAACTGTGAGTGGGTGGAGGGCTCAAAGCGGTCCTCATTCCACTCCACCCTGAACGTGCTGAAGGGCCTGCTCTACTACGAGACCGTCACCGGCCGCTCCGACACGTTGAGCGCTGCGCGCCGGAAAGGCGAGGAGTACCTGCTGGAACGCCGCCTGCTGTACCGGCTGTCCACGGGCGAGCCGGTGGGAGCCTGGGCCACCCGCTTCGCCTACCCGTTCCGGTGGTTCTACAGTGCACTCAACGCGGTGGATTACTTCCGCGCAGCCACGCTGTACGATGGCGGCACGCCTGACCCGCGCCTGGCCGACGCTGTGGAGGTCATTCAGGCCGCCCGCCAACCGGACGGCCGCTGGATCCAGGGTCACCGCCATCCGGGACGAGTCTGGTTCGAGCTGGACGCACCGGAAGGAGAGCCGTCCCCGTGGCTGACGTTCTATGCCGTCCGCGCCCTTGCCTGGTGGAACGAGTCAGTTCCGTACACGGCCGATGCGTCAGCTGTGAAGGCTCCGGACGGATCCAGGCCCAGCACAGCAAGCGCGCCTGCCCCACAAGCTGCAGGAGCGCAGCAGAGCCTCAGTTGACTCCAGCTAGCTGACCCCAGCTCGCTGATTCCAGCTAGGTGATCACGGTTGATTGACCGCGGCTAGCTGATCGCGGCGATGACGGCACCGGCAGACACGGTGTCGCCCGGTGCAGCGGTCAGCCCTGACAGCGTGCCGGACTTGTGCGCAGTCAACGGCTGTTCCATCTTCATCGCTTCGAGCACCACGATGAGGTCGCCCTCGGACACCTGGTCACCGTCCTGGACCGCAACCTTGACGATCGTGCCCTGCATCGGCGACGTGAGATCGTCACCGCTGGCAGCGGCACCGGCGCCTGCTCGTGATCGGGCAACCTTCTTGGACTTCCCGGCGGCCTTGCCGGACGACTTGCCGTTGGACATGCCGAGCGAAGCAGGCAGCACGACCTCAAGCCGTTTGCCGCCAACCTCAACGGTCACGCGCTGTCGGGCGTCCGCGTCGTCGGCCGCGCTGTCGGTTCCGCCGTCGGGAGTCCATGGGGCGATAGTGTTGGCGAATTCCGTCTCGATCCAGCGGGTGTGCACCGAGAAGTGACCCGACGCAGGTGCAAACGCCGGGTCGCTGACCACAGCGGCGTGGAAGGGCAGCACGGTCGGCATGCCGTCGATCTGCATCTCTGCCAGCGCCCGTCGGGACCGCTCCAGGGCCTGGGTGCGTGTGGCCCCGGTGACGATGAGCTTGGCTAGCATCGAATCGAAGTTTCCGCCGATTACTTCGCCCGCCTCGATGCCCGAGTCCACGCGGACACCCGGGCCGGTGGGCAGCTTCAGCGTGTGCACGGTACCGGGTGCGGGCATGAAGCCCCGACCGGCGTCTTCGCCGTTGATGCGGAACTCGAAGGAGTGGCCGCGGACAGCGGGGTCGGTGTAACCGAGTTCCTTACCCCGGGCAAGGCGGAACTGTTCGCGCACCAGGTCGATGCCGGTGACTTCCTCGGACACCGGGTGCTCAACCTGAAGACGGGTATTCACCTCGAGGAAGGAGATGGTGCCGTCCTGGCCAACCAGGAATTCGCAGGTGCCCGCGCCCTGGTAGCCGGCTTCCTTGAGGATGGCCTTCGATGCCTCGTACAGGCGGGAGTTCTGGTCCTCGCTCAGGAACGGTGCGGGGGCTTCCTCGACGAGCTTCTGATTACGGCGCTGGAGCGAGCAGTCACGTGTGGAAACGACGACGACGTTGCCGTACGCATCGGCGAGGCACTGGGTCTCAACGTGGCGGGGTGCGTCCAGAAAACGCTCGACGAAGCACTCACCGCGCCCGAACGCCGCGGTCGCCTCACGAACTGCTGACTCGTAGGCCTCTGCAATCTCCTCACGGTCGCGGACAACCTTGATGCCGCGCCCGCCGCCGCCGTAGGCGGCCTTGATGGCGAGCGGGAGACCGAACTCGTCGGCAAAGTCGAGGACTTCCTGCACGGATCCGACCGGGTCCTTGGTTCCGGGAACCAGGGGAGCACCCACCTTTTCGGCAATGTGGCGCGCCTGAACCTTATCGCCGAGCTGGGCGATGGAAGAGGGGGAGGGGCCGATCCAGGTGAGTCCGGCGTCGAGCACTTGTTGCGCGAACTGGGCATTCTCGGAGAGGAAGCCGTAGCCGGGGTGGATGGCATCGGCGCCGCTGCGGGCCGCCGCGTCGAGGATCTTGTCCATCACCAGGTAGGACTCCGCCGCAGTGTTGCCCTCGAGTGCATAAGCCTCGTCGGCAAGGCGGACATGCAGTGCGTCGCGGTCGGGCTCGGCGTAGACGGCGACCGACGCGATGCCCTCATCACGGGCTGCCCGGATCACACGAACGGCGATCTCGCCCCGGTTGGCGATCAGTACTTTAGTGACGGGCGCGGCGGCAGGTGCGGACATCGACTCGCTCATGGGTAGGGGCTCCTTTTGGTCTGTTGGGAGCCTAGCGCGGTTTTGTTGCTACCGCCCATAAACCATGCCGATTCCCCGTGTTGGGGAGTCATTATTTGTAGGGAAGCTACAAAAGGCTGCTGGTCCTAATTCCAAAGGTCGGTAATGCTGACCCCCGCGGCGCGGAGCAGTTCCCGGAGCATGGACACGCTGAGGCCGACGACGGCGTGGGGGTCGCCGTCGACCTTGCGGATGAAGGCTCCGCCCCGTCCGTCGATTGTGAAGGAGCCGGCGCAGTGGAGCGGCTCGCCGGTTGCGATGTAGGCGTCGATCTCCGTATCGGCCAGGTGCATGAAGTGAACCTCGGCCGATGCCACCGCGCCGGATGCCGAACCAAGCCCGGTGCCGTTACGGGTATCAACGAGCCAGTGGCCGGTGTGGAGGGTTCCGGAGGAGCCGGACATCCGCTTGATGCGCTCCCGTGCGACGTCGGGTTCGTACGGTTTTCCGTGGGCCTCGCCTTCAAACTCGAAGACCGAGTCGCAGCCGATGACGAGGGCTCCCTGCGCTTCAGGCAACGCCGCAACCGCCTCTGCCTTGGCGCGGGCCAACAACAGGGACGTGTCATAGGGGGTAGGAGTACCGTGCGCTGCGGTGACGGCATCCTCATCAACGTCGGACACGGTAACGGTATGGGCTATGCCGGCCTCGGCGAGGAGCTTGGTGCGTGCAGGGGAAGCGGAAGCGAGGATCAGCCGGATGGTCATGCGAACCAGCCTAGTGTTCCGCGCCACCCTTAAACACAAACGAGTTGGCAGGACACGCCCCTGAAAGGGTTCCCATTAGGGGCGTGTCCTGCCAACTCAACGCGGAGGTTCGGGAGATCAGGCCTTCGTCTCGACCAGCTCGGGAGCTGCGTCCGTCGTGGGGGTGTCATCCACGAATGGGTCGCCCGTGCGCTGTGCGTTGTAGAGCTCGGTGTTGAGGAGGTTTTCGCGCTTCGCGACGATCGTCGGAACCAGCGCCTGACCGGCAACGTTCACCGCGGTGCGGCCCATGTCCAGGATGGGGTCGACCGCCAGCAGCAGGCCGACGCCGGCAAGCGGCAGACCCAGCGTGGAGAGTGTCAGGGTCAGCATGACGACGGCACCGGTAGTACCCGCGGTCGCGGCCGAACCCAGCACCGAGACCAGAGCGATCAGCACGTACTGTCCGAAGTCGAGCTGGATGCCGAAGAACTGGGCCACGAAGATTGCTGCGATGGCAGGGTAGATCGCGGCGCAGCCGTCCATCTTGGTGGTGGCGCCCAGGGGTACGGCGAAGGATGCGTAGCTTCGGGGCACGCCCAGGTTCCGCTCGGTCACCCGCTGCGTCAGGGGCAGGGTGCCGATCGACGAGCGGGACACAAACGCGAGCTGGATCGCCGGCCAGGCGCCGGAGAAGTACTGCTTCACCGAAAGACCATGGGCGCGGATCAGGACGGGGTAAACGGCGAACAGCACCAGTGCCAGACCCACGTAGATGGCGAGGGTGAACTTGCCGAGCGAACCGATGGTGTCCCAGCCGTACACCGCCACTGCCTTTCCGATCAGGCCGACGGTACCGATCGGCGCGATCCGGATGATCCACCAGAGCACCTTCTGGATGACGGCCAGAGCCGATGCGTTCAGTGCGAGGAACGGTTCGGCGGGCTTGCCGACCTTCAGGGCGGCGATGCCGATAGCGACGGCGACCACCAGGACCTGCAGCACGTTGAAGTTGAGCCCTGTGGTGATCGCGCCGGCGTCATCCACGCTGGACGAGGCCTGCAGGCCGAGGAAGTTGGCGGGGATGAGGCCGGTCAGGAAGGCCCACCAGTCACCGGTGCGGCCGGTGTACTCGCTCGGAGGCGCCGCATTCGTGTTGGCACCCGGCTGGAAGATTGTCCCAAGGCCGATGCCGATCACCACGGAAATGAGCGCGGTGATGGCGAACCAGAGCAGCGTCTGCCCGGCCAGGCGCGCGGCGTTGTGGACGGCACGGAGGTTGGCGATCGAGCTCACCACCGCGGTGAAGATCAGGGGTACGACGGCGGCCTTCAGAAGCGAGACGTAGCTCGAACCGATGGTGGCGAGGGTTGTGCCGAGGGCATTGGGTGTCTCTTCGGTGTGGCCGGTGTATTTGGCGATCAGACCAAGCACGAGGCCAACGATCAGGGCAGCGATGATTTGCGGTCCGAAGGAGGTTACCCAGCGGGGCAACCTGCGGGACGCCGGAGCGGAAGTTTCTGAAGTCACCCGAGAACAGTAGGTTCGTTCCTCTAACAAACAAACTGCTTATTGCGAAATGTTTCATCTTGAACCAAATGGGTCGGCAGGACACACCCCTCGGGAATGCCTGTCGAGGTGTGTCCTGCCAAGTCAACGGGGAGAACTAGCTCAGGAGCGCCCTGCGCAGGGTGTCCAAGCCCACAGAGCCGAGGTTCAGTGCGCGGGTGTGGAAGTCGCGCAGGTTGAAGGAATCGCCTTCGCGCTGCTTCATTTCGTCGCGGATCTGCTCCCAGAGCCGCTGGCCGATCTTGTACGCAGGTGCCTGCCCCGGCCAGCCGAGGTAGCGGTTGAACTCGAAGTTGAGTTGACCTTCGCTGATGGCGATGTTCTTCTTCAGGAATTCGTAGCCCTTGTCCGGCGTCCAGGTGCCCGAGCCCCACCGTTCGGGGATTTCAAGCTCCAGATGGACGCCGATGTCGAAGACCACGCGCGCGGCCCGCATCCGCTGTGCGTCCAGCATGCCGAGCCTATCCCCGGGATCGCTGAGGTAACCGAGGTCCTCCATGAGCCGCTCCGCGTAGAGCGCCCACCCTTCACCGTGTCCGGAAACCCAGACGGCGTTGCGGCGCCAGGAGTTCAGGAGCCCGCGCTGGAAGGTGGCGGTGGCGATCTGAAGGTGGTGTCCGGGAACGCCCTCGTGGTAGACCGTGGTGGTTTCCTTCCAGGTGGTGAAGGAGTCCTCACCCTCGGGAACCGACCACCACATGCGGCCCGGGCGGGCGAAGTCGTCGCTCGGACCCGTGTAGTAGATGCCGCCTTCCTTGGTGGGTGCAATCATGCATTCGAGCGTGCGCATGATGTCCGGGATGTCGAAGTGCACGCCGGCGAGTTCGCTGACGGCGCGGTCGGACAGTCCCTGCATCCAGGCCTGCAAAGCGTCGGTTCCGTGAAGTTGGCGTTCAGGCGATTTGTCAAGGATGCGCATGGCCTCCTCGATGGAGGCGCCCTCCTTGATCTCGTTGGCGACGGCTTCCTGCTCGGCAATGAGCCGGTCAAGTTCCTCAACGCCCCACTGGTACGTTTCTTCGAGATCGACTGTGGCGCCGAGGAACTGGCGGGACATCAGCGAGTAATGCTCGCGCCCGACGGCGTCCTTCTCGGGAGCTTCGGGCAGCAGTTCTTCCTCGAGGAACGTGCGCAGATGCAGGTAGGCGCCGCGTGCTGCCTCTGCGCCCGCTGCGAGATCCGTGCGCACCGAGTCCGGGAGACCGCCGTCGTCGCCGGTGGTAGCGCCGCCCACGAACTCATCGAAGTAGCCGCCCTCGGCCGCATACACCGTCACCTGCTCGATGACGTTGCGGACCTGGCGTGCAGCAGGCAGGATGCCGCGGTTCTTCCCCTCGCGAAGTGAGGTGATGTACCCGCCGATCGCGTCCGGCACGTTGCACAGGCGGCCGGCGATGTGGCCCCACTGTTCGGCGGTGTCCGTCGACATGAGGTCGAAGATCATGCGGATTTCCTGCGCAGGGCAGGCGATGTTGTTCAGGTTGGCGAGGTTGAGCCCTGTCTCGTGGATCTCCAGTTCCAGGCCGAGACGTTCGCGCATCGCGTCCAGGGTGACGGCGTCGACGTCGTCAGTGGGCTCGAGGTCATCCAGCCGGCCCAGGGTTTCCCGGGTGGCTTCCGCAAAGGCTTCCAGTCCGGCAGGGGAGTAGTCCCGGTATTCTGTCTCGTGGCCGGGCAGGCCCAGCTGGGTAGCGAATCCCGGGTCGAGCTGCAACAGCATCTCGGTGTAGGCCTCGGCGACGGCGTCGATTGCCGTCTGGGAGCGGGTGGGAGCCACAGCGGTCAGGTTTGCAGTGGGAGTCTCGTTGATCACCCGTAGAGCCTAACGGCACGTTGTTGCCCCCGGCCACAGTGCTGTCGACTCAGAGCCGGGATCGTGACCGGATCGTGTTGCGTGCCGTGTCGAGGTGAAAGCACCGGGCGGGCCGGCTAGCGTCGAGCTGCCAGCGCCTCCCGGAAAGCGGTAGCGGAGGATTCGCTGCTGTCGATCCGCCAGTTCGCCTCCTTGGTGATGTGGAACCAGAGGAGCGCGACGACGTCGGGTTGCGCTGAGACGTACGCGAAGAGCTTCCTGTTCCAGTCCGCCTTGGAGCCGCCCAGTTCGACCGAAGCAATTTCGGCGATTACAACGGGTTTCCCGGGGGCGATCTGCCGCAACTGCGCAAGACCTTCACCCAGCAGGGCATCGGGTTCCTGCCATGTGCTCCAGCTCTGGGAAGTACCCCAGTTATAGCCGTCCAGTGCAACTTGGTCCACGTAGCTATCGCCGGGGTAGAGCTGCGCGAGCGGCGTTGAGCCCCAGTAGGGCACATTCGGATTCCAGACCCATCGGATGTTGGACGCTCCCGTTGCGGCAACCACATCGTGGACGTGGCGGTAGGCGGTGATGTAGTCACCGGCTCCGTTGCCGTTCACGCCCTCGGCCCACGGATACCAGTTGCCGTTCATCTCATGTCCGAAGCGGAGATATACGGGATGTCCCCAATCACGCAGGGCGTATCCCCAGTCGCGAAGGTATGCGTCGAAGTCTCCGGCGGCGATCCGGTCCAGTGAGTAGGCAGACTGGTCGACCCCGCCTCCCCAGGTCCAGGGCTCCCAGGTGAGCAGGGTTTCCGCTCCGCGGGCCCGAACCGATTCGAGCTCGGCGATAGGGGGAGCCTGATTGAAGTCTTTATAGGAGAGGACGAGCGAGGGTGCTTCACCGGCGATTGCGGCGACGGCGTCGAGTTCGGCGTTTGCCGCAGGACCCGACGCGGTCCCGACCCCGAAGCGAATGCTCTTGCCGCTTCCTGCAGGTTGCGGGTCGGGGCTGGGCTGCGCACTGACGACGACGAACACCGCCGACGCCGACACTGCACCGGCGGTGGCAATGACCTCGACCGAGGACGAGCCGGACGGTATGACGATGCTCGTCTGGAAGGAGCCGGAACCGCCGACGGTCATGGGAGCGGTGTTGGTGCCTGCTGTCACGGTGCCCTTGGCACGCTTCGGGAAGCCGGAGCCCTTGACTGTCACAGTCGATCCGGCCTCTCCCGAACCGCTGCTGAGACTGATGGCAGCGGATGCCTGCGCGGGTAGCGCCAAGCCCAGGGCGCAGAGAGCCGTGATAGCGACCAACAGGACAAGGCGTTGCAGCCGCAGGAGGCGCGGGCTTGAGGGCAGGGTGGGAACCATGATGACACTTTCGCTGTTCGGTAACCCGGCTGACCGCAGGGGTCCCGTGGCTTTGCGTCCCCGGCTCGCACCGGGTTTGCCCTTATCGTCGCGGGCCGATGCCCGTGCTGTTCCTGCCGCATGAATGCTGCGTCCTGCGGCACTGCACCAATTCTGCACCGGAAGCCTCAAGTTAGACCGTGCGCCCGATCAACCGGAACGCAGGATCGGCGCAGGTTGTGCTGCACGCGCCAGAACCGTCAGCCGAAGTGGTTCGGAGGCTACCGAAGTGCGCTCCGTCGCCAGGATCCCGGCCCGGGGCGCGGACCCAGCCGCAACTGGTCCCGCCGAATCCAGGTGCGGTGCGGGGCCGGCGTGCGGTCGCCGTCGTCGTTCTCTTCCAGTGCAAGCACGACGACGGCGAGGGCCGCCAGCTCCTCCGGCGTCGGGTTCCCGGCCACCACCTGGAACAGGGGAGCGCTCTCCTCAGCGGGGATGGTTTCGGTGCTCATAGCGGGATGTTTCCGTGCTTCTTGGCGGGCAGGGCCGCACGCTTGTCGCGCAACGCGCGCAGGCCGCGGACTATCTGCACCCGGGTATCGGAGGGAGCGATCACCGCGTCGACGTAACCAAGCTCGGCGGCCTGGTAGGGATTGAGGAGTTCCTCCTCATACTGGTTGATCACCTCGGCGCGGGCGGCTTCGACGTTGCCGCCGGCGTCGGCAACCGACTTCAGATGGCCGCGGTAGAGGATGTTCACTGCCCCCTGCGCGCCCATGACGCCGATCTGGGCGGTGGGCCAGGCAAGGTTGATGTCCGCGCCGAGTTTTTTCGAGCCCATGACAATGTAGGCGCCGCCGTAGGCCTTGCGGGTGATGACCGTCAGCTTCGGGACGGTGGCTTCCGCGTAGGCATACAGCAGCTTGGCGCCGCGGCGGATGATGCCGTTGAACTCCTGGTCCTTACCGGGCAGGAAGCCCGGGACATCGACGAGGGTGAGGATGGGGATGTTGAAGGCGTCGCAGTGACGGACGAACCGGGCGGCTTTTTCAGAGGCTGCGATGTCCAGGGTGCCCGCGAACTGCATGGGCTGGTTCGCGACGATCCCGACAGTGTGACCCTCGACCCGGCCGTAGCCGATGAGCACGTTCGGCGCGTACAGCGACTGCATCTCCAGGAAGTGGCCGTCGTCGACGAGGGTCGAGATGACCGTATGCATGTCGTAGGGCTGGTTGGCTGAGTCGGGGATCAGTTGATCCAGTGCAGAATCGAGCTCATTCAGCTCAAGTTCCTCGGCGAACTCCGCCAGCGGTGCTTCGGCGAGGTTGTTGGAGGGCAGGAAGTCGAGCAGCTCCCGCACGAAGTCGATGGCATCCTGCTCATCGGAAGCGAGATAGGTGGAGGTTCCCGTGGTCGAGTTGTGCTGGCGCGCCCCGCCGAGGGTTTCCATATCCACGTCTTCGCCGGTGACTGTCTTGATGACGTCCGGGCCGGTGATGAACATGTGCGAGCTCTTGTCGACCATGACCACGTAGTCAGTCAGTGCGGGGGAGTATGCGGCGCCACCGGCACAGGGCCCCATGATCAGCGAGATCTGCGGGACCACACCCGAAGCGTGCACGTTGTTCCGGAAAATGTCGGCGAACATCGCGAGGGACGCGACACCCTCCTGGATGCGGGCTCCGCCGCCGTCGTTGATTCCCACCACCGGGCAGCCGTTCCGGAGCGCGAACTCCTGCACTTTCACTATCTTCTCGCCGTTGACCTGGCTGAGCGACCCGCCGTAGACGGTGAAGTCCTGGCTGTAGATTGCGATCGGCCGGCCGTCCACGGTGGCATATCCGGACACGACGCCGTCACCGAGAGGCTTCTTCTTTTCCATGCCGAACGCGGTGGAGCGGTGCACCGCGAGGGCGTCGAACTCGACGAAAGAGCCGGCGTCAACCAGCATCTCGATGCGCTCGCGGGCCGTGCCCTTACCCCGGGCGTGGTGCCTGGCGATGGCCTCAGCGCCGGACGGCGCCAGCGAACGTTCCTGCCTCTGTCGAAAGTCGGCGAGCTTGCCTGCCGTGGTATGCAGGTCCGGGGCGGTGTCGCCCTGAATGCTTGCGTCCTGGTCGAGGGGAAGCGTTTCAGGTTGCATCGAGTCTCTTCCGATTGATGTCTTGAGTGGCTGCCGGTAGTCAGTTCCGCAGGTCCCCTTAAGTAGGTTTCCTCCAAAGAACAGAGCTTTCCGCCCAGTCTAGTGAGCAAAATGGTGCCTATGGCTGTAGAACACCTACAACAACTCCTCGAAAGACTTAGCGCAGGCGCCGAAGTTACCCGCGAGTAACAATTAGGTTTTACACCCTCTCCCCGCATTAGGGTGTCCCGTATGACTGGCAACGGCGCTCCTGTTCTCCGCACCCTGTCCGGGCGCACCATCCTGATGTCCGGCGGCAGTAGGGGTATCGGCCTGGCCATAGCATTGCGGGCCGCCCGGGACGGCGCCAACGTCGCCATCCTCGCCAAGACCGGTGAACCACACCCGAGCCTGGAAGGCACTGTCCATACCGCTGCGGATCAGATCCGCGCGGCAGGCGGGCGCGCGCTCGCCGTCGTGGGCGATGTAAGGAACGACGACGACGTTGCCTCGGCCGTAGAGGCGACGGTCGCCGAGTTCGGCGGCATCGACGTCGTCGTCAACAATGCCTCGGCGATCGATCTCTCGAAGACTCCTGACGTGTCGATGAAGCGCTACGACCTCATGGCGGACATCAACGTTCGGGGTACGTTCCTGCTGAGCAAGCTTGCGCTGCCCGCCCTGCGCAAGGGCACCAACCCGCACATCCTTACCCTCTCACCGCCGCTGAATCTCGATCCAACCTGGGCAGGGAAGCACCTCGCCTACACCATGGCCAAGTACGGAATGAGTCTGACGACTCTTGGGCTCGCGGAGGAGCTGCGCAGCGAGGGGATCGCTGTCAACTCGCTCTGGCCCCGCACCCTGATCGACACAGCTGCCATCCGTGCCATGCCCGGCGGCTCCGAGCTGATCAAGGCGGCGCGAACACCGGACATCGTCGCGGATGCCGCGCACGCGGTGCTGCTCCGGCCGGCCAGCGAATGCACCGGGAACTTTTTCACCGACGAGGAGGTCCTGCGGCAGGAGGGAGTGACGGACTTCAGCCGGTACAGCCTTGGCGCCCCGGAAGACCGCCTGATACCGGACATTTTTTTGTAGCCGCTTCCGCTTCATCCTGCGCCCAGCCCCGCTGTGGCCCCGCACCTAGGCCGACGCTCAGTGCCGGGCCCCCGGCCAGTAGGCTTGGACCTATGAGATCCCGCTATTCCAACCTGGAACGTCCCGGCCTGGACGAGGCCGGACTGCGTGAGGCACTGTGCAGCCCGCGAGGTCCCTTCAGCCGGCTGGACCTGCTGGAGGCCACTGGGTCCACCAACACGGATCTCGCCGGTCACGCCACCGAGGAACCGGCGGCATGGCCGGACCTGAGCGTGCTGACGGCCGAAGAGCAGACGGCCGGCCGAGGCCGGATGGAGCGTACCTGGACTGCGCCGGAGCGTTCCTCGCTGATCGTCAGCGTGCTGCTGCGTCCACACAATTCTGAAGGGCGTCCCCTGCCTACCCAGAGCTATGCGTGGATGTCGCTGCTTGCGGCGCTCGCGCTGTCGGAGAGCATCGAGGAACGCACCGAAATCTCCCCCCAGCTGAAGTGGCCCAACGATGTCCACGTTGACGGACGAAAGCTGGCCGGTGTTCTCGCCCAGCTCGTGCCGGGAGCCAACGGTGAGCCTCCCGCCGTCGTCGTCGGTACAGGCGTCAACGTCAGCCTCACGGACCAGGAACTTCCCGTGCCGACCGCCACCAGCCTCCTTCTCGAATACGCGGCAACCACCGACCGCAATGTCCTGCTGAAGGCCTATTTGCGTCGCCTCGAGGCGCACTACCGTGAGTTCACCGCGGTCGACGGTGACGCCTCCCGCCCCTGGCGAGACGGCACCTCCCTCCTGACCCGGGTGAGCGCCCGCATGGCGACGCTTGGCCAGGATGTTCAGGCGGATCTACCGAACGGCTCGGTCATCACCGGTCGTGCCATGAACCTCGACCCGCACGGTGCCCTGGTGGTGCGTGATGAAGACGGCGAGAGGCACACCGTCTCAGCGGGCGACGTCATACATCTTCGACCGCTGACGCGGTAGGGGCACCGGAACAATGCGCGATTCACCGAACGGACGGCCATGCGGATAAGGCTGGAACCGGGGGAGCACGTCGTGGTGCGCACCCGGCCTGATCCGCGGCGGTTGATCCTTCCTTTCTGCGGAGCCCTGGTGATCCTCGCCGCCGGCGGCTTCGGGCTGGGCATGTTCAGCCGTTCGCAGTTGCCCCTCGGGTGGGAACAGTGGGCCCCGGCGATGGTCACCGGAATCCTTGTCCTTGCGCTGCTGCTTCTGTTCCGCGTGTTCATCCGTCCACTCCTGCAGTGGGCAGGAACGCGGTACATCCTGACGAGCCGCCGGCTGATCCGGCGGGCGGGGTTCTCCCGCCGCAGTGAACGGGAGGTCCGGCTCACGGGGATTTTCCAGATCATCATCGAACAGAGTTTGATGGAGCGGTTCACCCGCGGAGGGAGCCTCCTCATCGACCTGGGGCGTGACAGATTCCTGTCCTTTCGAGAGGTTCCGCAGGTCTATACCTTCAAGCAGTACATGGTCACAGCGATCGGGGAGCTCCCATTGACCGCCATGTTCGATGGTGTAGATATGGAAGCTGAGTCGATGGACGGAACAGACGACGACGGATGGGACAGGAGCGGTGATGAGCGCCAACAACGGCATGGATGGGACTGAAGCCGGCGCCGGCTCCTTCGAGGACGATCCTGATGAGCCGATGACGCTGTCCATGCCGGTCATCAAGCGCGCGGACCTTCCGCCTCCGCCGGACAAGCTGGACCGCAATGCCATCCGCAAGCTTGAAGTCGAACTGCTGGGGTCGGAACGTACCCTGCGTCGGCGCGAGGTGGCCTCCGGCGCGGGTGTGTCGCTGCTGTCGGCGCGGAAGCTCTGGCGGGCCATGGGCTTTCCCAACATCGGGGACGACGACGTCGCCTTCACCGAGAAGGACATGGCGGCCCTGACCACCATCATCGAGCTGGTGCGCAAGGAGCAGCTCACCGAATCCGCTGCCATTTCGATCACCCGGGCCATCGGGCAGATGACCGACCGCATGGTGGTATGGCAGATCGAGGCACTCGTCGAGGAGATGGTGGTTCAGCGCGGAATCTCCGACGCCGCCGCCCGCCGCAATCTCGTCGCTGAACTGCCGCAGCTGATCGAACCCCTCGAGGAGACACTGGTGTATGCCTGGCGGCGGCAGATGAACGCGGCCGTTCAGCGCCTGGCTGTGCGGTCGGAGTCCGGGCTCGCTTCGAGCACTGCCGGGCACGACGGAACCGAGGACGACGCGCCGCTCCCGTTGGCGCGTGCTGTGGGTTTTGCGGATCTGGTGTCCTACACGAGTCTTTCCCGGCAGATGAACGAACGCACGCTGGCCCAGCTGGTTCAGCGGTTCGAGAACAAGTGTGCGGAGATCATTTCCGTTGGTGGTGGACGCCTGGTCAAGACGATCGGTGACGAAGTGCTGTACATTGCCGAAACACCGGAGGCGGGTGCGGAAATCTCGCTGGCACTGGCAAAGGCGTTCACCGAGGACGAGCTGCTGCCGTCCGCCCGCGTGTCAATGGTCTGGGGCAGAATCATGTCCCGGCTGGGGGACATCTACGGCCCTACCGTGAACCTTGCCTCCCGGTTGACGTCCCTGGCGGAGCCCGGAACGGTACTCATCGATGCAACCACGGCCGCGACTCTCCGCGACAATGACCGCTTCGTCCTCATGCCGCACAAAGCGCGGACTGTCCGGGGGTTCGGCGAGGTGCATCCCGTGACGCTCGCCCGCGGAACGGGAACAGGTCTGGTTCTGGACTGATCCAGCACGCTTCCTCTTCCCCAAGCTGATGGGTACAAGTCCCCACCCGGCGGTGCGGTCTTGAACAAGCATGAAAGACTGTCTGCATCCAAGCATTAAGCCGGTGGTCCGCTGTGGTCTCGGACGCCAGGTAAAAGTCTCATTCGGGGAAGATTTGTGAACCTGCTGAACCGTCTGCGTCGTTTCAGGACGAAGCACAAGCGCGCGTTGTCTGTCTCTACGGTTTCCGCTGTCAGTGTTGCTGTGGTGAGCGGTGCGCTGTTGTATCCGGGTTTTGCCACTGCTGAGGTTGATCTGAACGACGGCGGTGTGTGGGTGACGAACCGGAACACTGGGTTGGTGGGGCACCTGAATTATCAGTCGCGTCTGTTGGATGGCGGCTATGCGGCCAACAGCGACGGCTTCGACATCATTCAGGATCAGGCGACGGTCTTCAATATCAATACGGACCAGTCGAAGGTCAGCCCGGTTGATGTAGCGAATGTGGTTCGGGGCACTGAGGTGCAGTTGCCGGGCTCTGCCGTTGTCGCGATGGGTGGTTCGACGGCGGCGGTGACTGATCGGGCCGGCGGCGCTGTGTGGATTACCGCGGTGCAGAACCTGGCCGCGTTCAGCGACCAGGAGACGGAGCCGGTGGTGACGGGCTCCTCCGGCGCGGTGGCCGCGGTGTCAAGCAACAACAGGGTTGTTGTTGCTGCGCCGAAGGCCGGGACCGTGTCAACTTACGTGGTTGGACCCGATGGCTCGTTTGAGGACCCGACGATTGTGGAGTCGGAGGAGCTTGCGTCGTTTGGCGATGCGCAGGTTGCGGCGGTGGGGGATCAGGCGGTGGTCTTCGACAGCGAGTCCGGGCAGCTCATCCTTCCGGACGGTGAGACGGTGGCGCTGCCGGATGCTGAGGGTGGGCGTTTGCAGGAGAGCGGTCAGGCGAGTGGTTTCGCGGTGGTGGCGACGCCGTCGTCGTTGATCAAGCAGCCGTTGAGCGGCGGGGATCCGGTGATCACTGCATTGGACGCCACCGGGGTTCCGGCGGCTCCGGTGCAGGTGGATGGGTGTGTCCATGCAGCCTGGGCGGGCGCCGCCGTATACCTGCGCGATTGCGCCGATGATGCCAATGATCAGCGGAAGGATATCCCTGAGCTGGGCGCGGATTCGGAGTTGGTGTTCCGGGTCAACCGGAGTGTGGTGGTTCTCAATGACATCAATGCCGGGGATGTGTGGCTGGTGTTGCAGAACATGCAGTTGGTGGATAACTGGGGCGACATCATTCCGCCGAAGCAGGAGTCGGATGAGGAGGATGAGGAGTCGGCCAGTGAGAATCCGGTTAACACGCTGCCGGACCGGTCGGGGGAGAACCGTCCGCCGGTAGCGACCGATGATTCGTATGGTGCCCGTGCCGGGCGGACGACCATCTTGAACGTCGTCGCCAATGACACTGACCCGGATGGCGACTTATTGACGAGCTCCCTGACGGGAGAGCAGCCGTCGGCCGGGAGCGTGCAGCCGATCTATAACGGTGCCGGTCTTCAAATTGTTGTGCCGGAGGATGCGCCGGTGGGGAATTCGACTTTCACCTATGAAGTCTCAGACGGCCGCGGCGGCAGCGATTCTGCCCAGGTCACCATCGAGGTTCGCGGAGCTGATTCGAACGAAGCCCCGAACCCGATACGCCCGACGAAGATCCTCGTGGAAGAGGGTACGTCGGTCAGCCAGAACATCCTGAGTAACTGGACCGATGCAGACGGTGATGACCTGTTCCTGGTCAGCGCTGAACCCACTCCGGATGGGGATCAGGTGCGTTCGCGATCGGATGGGTTGCTGACGTTCCGCGACGTCGGAAAATCCCAGGGGGTCAAGGAAGTCGACATCGTGGTTTCCGATGGGCGCGAGGAAGTATCCGGCGTCGTCAGTTTCGATGTCCGGGCGTCGGGGACGCTGCCGCCGGTGGTGAACTTCGACCATTTCACCGCCGTCGTAGGGCAGGAGTCGCAGTTGACTCCGCTGCAGAACGATCAGGATCCGGCAGGCGGCCAGCTAAGTTTGGCCAAGGCGGAGCTTGCAGGCGGCGACGCCGTGGTCAGCCCCAACTACGACACCGGCACAATAGCGTTCACGCCGAGTGCAGCCGGGACGTTCTATGTTGAGTATCTGGTGACGAACGGGCCGCAGAGTGCCAGTGGCCTGATCCGGGTCGACGCCAAGGCCGAAGGTACCGAGGGTGCTCCGATTGCCGTCCGCGATGTGGCGTTGTTGCCGCGTAACGGGGACGTGCTGGTGGATGTGTTGGGTAATGACAGCGATCCAACCGGCGGGGTGCTGGTGGTGCAGTCCGTCGACGTACCGGCCGGCTCGCCGGTGGACGTCGCAGTGCTGGATCACAATGTGCTGCGGATCCACGACGTGCGCAGCCTGAACCAGCAGGCAACGATCACCTACACGATTTCCAACGGTAAGGCGTCTGCCACAGGTGAAGTGAGCGTGCTTTCCGTCGAAGGGCCCGAGACCCTGTTGCCGCCGCAGGCGAATTCGGATGAGGTGACGGTGCGTGCCGGGGATGTGGTGAACATTCCGGTGCTGGACAATGACACGCATCCTAACGGTGATGAGTTGACGCTCAGCCCGGTGTTGGCTCAGGGGATTGACCTGGCAGATGGTCGGGTGTTTGCTTCGGAGAACTCGTTGCGGTTCGTGGCGGGGCCGACGGCGAAGACGGTGTATGCGATTTATGAGGTACTCGACAGCACCGGGCAGTCGGATTCGGCTGAAGTCAGGATCAATATCCGGCCGCTTGACGAACGGAATACGCCGCCGGTTCCGAAGAACCTCGACGCCCGCGTCATCGCAGGATCGACGGTGCGCATCCCGGTTCCGTTGGACGGTATCGACGCCGACGGTGATTCAGCCTTCCTCGCCGGAATTGACGTCGCTCCACAGATGGGTGCAGCAGTACCGGGACCGAACTACATCGACTTCACTGCCTCCGCCATCGGGGCCGGCACTGATTCCTTCACCTATACGGTTCGCGACCGGCTCGGGCTGGAAAATACAGGGACCGTGCAGGTCGGTATTGCCCCGGCGGCTGAGGCAAACCAGAAACCGATTGCAGTCAACGACGGTGTGATCCTGCGACCCGGCCGGGCGATCGCGGTCGACGCGCTCCGCAATGATTCGGACCCTGACGGGGACCCCATCGCTTTGGACCCGGATGCCGTCACGGCTACTCCTGAGGAGATGGCTCCGGAGGTTGTCGAGGGCAGGGTCCTGTTCCGGGCGCCTGCAGCCGAAGGTGATTTCAGCGTCCGTTACGGTGTGGCTGATGGCCGTGGCGGTGCTGCGAACGGCAACATCAACGTCACCGTCGATCAGAACGCTCCCCTGCTTCTGCCCATCGCCCGCGACGACCGCGTGGAACCGGCGGAAACCCGCGGTCAGACAGCTGTGGACGTGCCGGTCCTGAAGAATGACGAGGACCCCGACGGCGTCGCGGAAGACCTGATTGTAGGTGTTGACCCCGCCGACGCCACCGCCACTGTCACGTCGGAAAATGTAGTCCGGGTCGAACTCACCGAACAGGCGCAGACGATTCCGTACACGGTCGAGGATATCGACGGTGGTGTAGCTACCGCGGTCGTTTGGGTCCCCGGCCTGAGTGAGCAGTATCCGACGCTGATCAGTAACGCGCCGATTGATGTGCAGGCGGGAGAGGAACTCGCTCTGGATCTGCGGGATCTCGTTGAAGTCCGCGACGGCAGGACGCCAAGACTGACCGTGAGCGAGAAAGTCTCAGCTATCGGGACAAGCAATGCGAACGACCTGGTGGTCGATGCCAACAACCTCCGCTACGCGGCGGATATCGACTACGCGGGGCGGGGATCCATCACCTTCGAAGTGACGGACGGCACCGGACCGGATGATCCAGAGGGTTTGAGCTCGACGCTGACCATCCTCACCAACGTGATACCGGCGGCGGAGAGCCCCAACCTTCCGCCCACCCTGGACTCAGGGTCACTCGACGTTGCCATCGCTGAACCGGCTGTCACGCTCGACGTGTCCAGCCTTGGAGGTGATCCCAACCCTGAAGACGTCCTGGAGTTTTCGCTCACCGGCGAGCAACCGGCCGGGTTCGACGTCACCCTTGACGGTTCCGTACTCAGCGTGGCGGCGCAGGAAGGCGCCGAAGTGGGCACCACCGGAGCCGTCGGGATTTCAGTGACCGACGGGGAGGAAACAATCAGCAGCGCGGTCTCCCTCACTGTTATCGCGTCCAGCAGGCCGCTTCCGGTAGCGAACGATGATGAGGTCTCAGACGCGGTGCAGGGCGAACCTGTATCGGTGGATGTGCTTGCCAACGACGTGAACCCGTTCCCGGAGGAGTCGCTGCGCATTCTGGACGTTGTCGCAGACGGCAACGGCAGCGTCTCGCAGCAAGGGGAGTCGGTGCTCGTTACCCCGGCCGCATCCTTTGTCGGAAACATGACCGTGCAGTACACCGTCCAGGACAAGACCGGCGAGCTCTCCCGGGTTGACACCGCGCAGATTCTTCTCACCGTGAAGGGTAAGCCCGGGGCGCCGTCGACTCCGGTGGTGGAAAGCACCCGCAACAAGTCCGTGGTGTTGTCATGGGATCCGCCGGCCGACAACGGCTCGCCGATTACGGGTTACACGGTGAGCAGTAACAACGGGTTTACGCAGGAGTGCCCGGCGACGACGTGCACGTTGACTGAGTTGACGAACAATGTCGAGTACGTGTTCACGGTGACCGCTGCCAATGACATCGGTATCTCGGATCCCTCGCCCGAATCCGCGGTGGCGCGTCCGGATACACAGCCGGCACAACCCGCTCCGCCGACCCTCGTATTCGGCGACGGATCGCTGACGGTCAATTGGACGCCTCCGGCGAATGAAGGCTCGCCGATCGAGGGGTATGACCTGCAGATATCCCCTGCGCCGCCCAATGGTGCGGTGCAACGAAGTGCGGCGGGCGGGCCGTTGACGTGGGAAGGCCTTGAGAACGGAACAGCCTACAAGGTCCGGGTCCAGGCAAGGAACGCTGCCCCGGAGCCGTCTGAGTGGAGTGATTACTCGGCCGCTGAGACTCCGGCGGGGTTGCCGGGAACACCGGCGGCGCCGACGACCACGCGTGCGCAGTCCGTGGGATCAGAAAGTCAGCTGGTGGTTGATTGGGCCGATGTGTCACCGAACGGCGCTGCGGTGTCGAAGTACCAGGTCCAGGAGTTCAGGGGCGGCACCCTCACCCGGACGCTGCCGGAGGTCCAGGTTTCGGATCAGACAATCGTGGTGCCGAATGCCGAGGCGGACTACAGCTACGCAGTGCGCGCTTACAACAAGGCCGGGTGGACCGAATATGGTGCTCAGTCAGCACCGCGTCGTGCGGTGGGTTCTCCCGCAGCACCGAGCAGCGTGACCCTTGCCGAGACGCGCACCGGTGCTGAGGGCCGCCATGTGCAGATCAACTTCAGCGAGCTCAGCGCCGAGCAGCGCAACGGCGCACGTGCCTCGGAGGTCAGTTACCGGGCGAACTTCAGTGACGGACGTCAGATGGCTATCCAGCCGGGTCAGGAAGTCGGTGGATTCGCGAACGGTTCAGCCGTCAGCGCGACGGTCACCGCGATCGTGAACAGCGACGGAGCCAACTACTCCAGCCAACCGGCCGGATCCAACCAGGTGAGTCCTTACGGCAACCCCGGAGCGGCACGAGCCGGCGCCCGTGATGGGGCCAGGGAGCAGAAGGAAGTCACCGTCAGCTGGGATGCGCCGAACACCGGTGCCCACGACGTCAAGCAGATTCAGATCAACATCAACGGGGGCGGCTGGCAGAACGTTAATAACTCGGGCAACCGGACGGTCAGAACGAACGGGTACAACGAGCGCGTCGTCATCAAGGTCCGATCGATGAACTCGCGGGGAACGTTCGGCCCGGTGGCTGAAGCCGCTGCAAGGAGCGGCGACGCTCCGCCGCCGCCCCCGCCACCGCAGAGTGAATGGCGTATCACCGCAGGCGGTCCAGGGCTGCAGACAGGGCACCGGTCCTGCA
Source organism: Arthrobacter sp. D2-10 (assembly GCF_054161285.1). NCBI lineage: Bacteria > Bacillati > Actinomycetota > Actinomycetes > Micrococcales > Micrococcaceae > Arthrobacter > Arthrobacter sp. D2-10. Next base: position 1,198,107 of record NZ_CP096431.1, read on the forward strand.
TGGATCCTGTCAACGGAACGAACTGGACGGGATCGGACTGCCGCGGAGACCACTGGTTGGGCTATGGCGAGACCATTGTCTCGAAGTGCTACATCCAGCGGTCCTCCGGTGCCTGGTACCGGCAATTCTCCGGTCCCAACACCTATGCGAACAACAATGGCCTGCATGTGCGGGGCAATACGACCACGCAGGGAGCGAACCCACCCGCGGGTATGCCGCGGTGCTGATCGGGAGATGCAGCCAGCGACAGGCGCGGGTCCTCCCACGGCCGTAGGTGCCCATGGGAGGACCCGAGAACGCGCTATAGACTGGCCGTGGCGCTGCAGGGGCAAGGCGCCCATTCCCGGGGGGTTTTCAACGCACATGAAACGTGGTCTCGATCGTCTGCGTCGTTTCAGGACGAAGCACAAGCGCGCGTTGTCTGTCTCTACGGTTTCCGCTGTCAGTGTTGCTGTGGTGGGTGGTGCGTTGTTGTATCCGGGTTTTGCCACTGCTGAGGTTGATCTGAACGACGGCGGTGTGTGGGTGACGAACCGGAACACTGGGTTGGTGGGGCACCTGAATTATCAGTCGCGTCTGTTGGATGGCGGCTATGCGGCCAACAGCGACGGCTTCGACATCATTCAGGATCAGGCGACGGTCTTCAATATCAATACGGACCAGTCGAAGGTCAGCCCGGTTGATGTAGCGAATGTGGTTCGGGGCACTGAGGTGCAGTTGCCGGGCTCTGCCGTTGTCGCGATGGGTGGTTCGACGGCGGCGGTGACTGATCGGGCCGGCGGCGCTGTGTGGATTACCGCGGTGCAGAACCTGGCCGCGTTCAGCGACCAGGAGACGGAGCCGGTGGTGACGGGTTCCTCGGGCGCGGTGGCTGCGGTGTCCTCGAACAACAGGGTTATTGTCGCCGAGCCGACGGTCGGGACGGTGACCACGTACGTGGTCCACCCGGACGGGTCCGTTGAAGAGCCGTCCGTTGTTGAGTCCGAGGAACTGCGGAATTTTGGCGATGCGCAGGTTGCGGCGGTGGGGGATCAGGCGGTGGTCTTCGACAGCGAGTCCGGGCAGCTCATCCTTCCGGACGGTGAGACGGTGACGCTGCCGGATGCTGAGGGTGGGCGTTTGCAGGAGAGCGGTCAGGCGAGTGGTTTCGCGGTGGTGGCGACGCCGTCGTCGTTGATCAAGCAGCCGTTGAGCGGCGGGGACCCGGTGATCATTGCATTGGACACCGCTGGGGTTCCGGCGGCTCCGGTGCAGGTGGATGGGTGTGTCCATGCAGCCTGGGCGGGCGCCGCCGTATACCTGCGCGATTGCGCCGATGATGCCAATGATCAGCGGAAGGATATCCCTGAGCTGGGCGCGGATTCGGAGTTGGTGTTCCGGGTCAACCGGAGTGTCGTGGTTCTCAATGACATCAATGCCGGGGATGTGTGGCTGGTGTTGCAGAACATGCAGTTGGTGGATAACTGGGGCGACATCATTCCGCCGAAGCAGGAGTCGGATGAGGAGGATGAGGAGTCAGCGAGCGAGAATCCGGTTAACACGCTGCCGGACCGGTCGGGGGAGAACCGTCCGCCGATAGCGACCGATGACTCCTACGGGGCGAGGGCTGGACGCACCACCATCCTGAACGTCGTCGCCAATGACACTGACCCGGACGGGGACCTGTTGACGTCTTCCCTCACGGGTGAACAGCCCGCCGCGGGCAGCGTTCAACCGATCTACAACGGTGCAGGCCTCCAAATCGTGGTTCCCGAGGACGCCCCACTTGGAATCCACACGTTCGGCTATGAAGTCTCAGACGGACGGGGCGGAAGCGATACCGCGCAGGTCGAGGTGGATATCCGGAGTCGGGATTCGAACGAGGCGCCGAACCCGCTACGGCCGACGAAGATCCTCGTGGAAGAGGGTACGTCGGTCAGCCAGAACATCCTGAGTAACTGGACCGATGCAGACGGTGATGACCTGTTCCTGGTGAGCGCGGAGCCGACGCCGGATGGGGATCAGGTGCGTTCGCGATCGGATGGGTTGCTGACGTTCCGCGACGTCGGAAAATCCCAGGGGGTCAAGGAAGTCGACATCGTGGTTTCCGATGGGCGCGAGGAAGTATCCGGCGTCGTCAGTTTCGATGTCCGGGCGTCGGGGACGCTGCCGCCGGTGGTGAACTTCGACCATTTCACCGCCGTCGTAGGGCAGGAGTCGCAGTTGACTCCGCTGCAGAACGATCAGGATCCGGCAGGCGGCCAGCTAAGTTTGGCCAAGGCGGAGCTTGCAGGCGGCGACGCCGTGGTCAGCCCCAACTACGACACCGGGACGATCGCGTTCACGCCGAGTGCAGCCGGGACGTTCTATGTTGAGTATCTGGTGACGAATGGGCCGCAGAGTGCCAGTGGTCTGATCCGGGTCGACGCCAAGGCCGAAGGTACCGAGGGTGCTCCGATTGCCGTCCGCGATGTGGCGTTGTTGCCGCGTAACGGGGACGTGCTGGTGGATGTGTTGGGTAATGACAGCGATCCAACCGGCGGGGTGCTGGTGGTGCAGTCCGTCGACGTACCGGCCGGCTCGCCGGTGGACGTCGCAGTGCTCGATCATAACGTGCTCCGTATCCACGACGTGCGGAACCTTGGTGAGCAAACCACCATCACCTACACCATCTCGAACGGCAAAGCCTCCGCCACCGGTGAAGTCAGTGTCCTGCCGGTGGAGGGCCCGGAGACGCTGTTGCCGCCGCAGGCAAATTCGGATGAGGTGACGGTGCGTGCCGGGGATGTGGTGAACATCCCGGTGCTGGACAATGACACGCATCCCAACGGGGATGAGTTGACGCTCAGCCCGGTGTTGGCTCAGGGGATTGACCTGGCAGATGGTCGGGTGTTTGCTTCGGAGAACTCGTTGCGGTTCGTGGCGGGGCCGACGGCGAAGACTGTGTATGCGATTTATGAGGTGCTCGACAGCACCGGGCAATCTGACTCCGCTGAGGTGCGGATCAATATCCGGCCGCTTGATGCGCCGAATACGCCGCCGGTTCCGAAGAACCTCGACGCTCGCGTCATCGCAGGATCGACGGTGCGCATCCCGGTTCCGTTGGACGGTATCGACGCCGACGGTGACTCATCGTTCCTGGCTGGTATCGACGCTGCGCCGGCAATGGGAGCTGCTGTGCCGGGACCGAACTACATCGATTTTACTGCGTCGGCGACCGGAGCGGGGACCGACATGTTCACGTATACGGTGCGTGACCGGTTGGGCCTGGAGAACACGGGCACGGTGCAGGTGGGCATTGCCCCTGCAGCGGAGGCAAACCAGAAACCGGTCGCGGTCAACGATGGTGTGATCCTACGGCCCGGCCGCGCGATCGCCGTCGACGCCCTGCGTAATGATTCAGATCCGGACGGGGACCCGATCGCTTTGGACCCGGATGCCGTAACGGCTACTCCTGAGGAGATGGCTCCGGAGGTTGTCGAGGGCAGGGTCCTGTTCCGGGCGCCTGCAGCCGAAGGTGATTTCAGCGTCCGCTACGGAATTCAGGACAGCCGTGGCGGCACTGCCGCCGGCAATATCAGCGTCACGGTCGACCAGAACGCACCGCTTCTACTGCCGATCGCACGGGATGACAGGGTTGAGGTCACCGAGACCCGCGGACGAACGGCCGTTGATGTACCGGTCCTGAAGAACGATGAGGACCCTGACGGTGTGGCCGAGGACCTGGTGGTCAGTCTTGACCCGGCGGATGTCACAGCAACGGTGGGCTCGGAGAACGTCGTTCGCGTGGAACTGACCCCCGAACCGCAGTCCATCCCTTATACAGTTGAGGATATTGACGGTGGTGTTGCGACGGCGGTGATGTGGGTGCCGGGGTTGAGCGAGCAGTATCCGACGCTGATCAGCGATGCGCCGATCGACGTGCAGGCAGGGGAGGAACTTGCCCTGGATGTGCGGGAGTTGGTGGAGGTCCGCGAGGGCAGGTCTCCGCGTCTTACGGTCAGCGAGAAGGTCTCGGCGATCGGGACCAGCAACACCAACGATTGGGTGGTTGATCCTAACAACCTGCGCTACGCCGCGGACGTCGCCTACGCGGGCAAGGGCTCGATCACCTTTGAGGTCACCGATGGTTCCGGACCGGATGATCCGGAAGGTCTGAGCTCGACGCTGACCATTCTCACCAACGTGATTCCGGCAGAAGAGAGCCCGAACATTCCGCCGACCCTCAACTCGGGGTCACTTGAGGTGGCCGTTGCGGAGCCGGCGGTGAGCCTGGAATTGGCCGGTCTTGCCTTCGATCCCAACCCCGAGGACACCCTCAAGTTCTCGTTGATCGGTGATCAACCCGCGGGGTTCAAGGTGTCTCTTGATGGCTCGGTGTTGAGCGTTGCTCCTGGTGATGATTCCGAGGCTGGTCTGACCGGCGTCGTGGGCATTTCGGTCACGGATGGGGAGGATTCGGCGTCGAGCTCGGTTGCGTTGACGGTCCTGGCATCGAACCGTCCGCTTCCGGTGGCGAATGATGATGAGGTGCTGGATGCGGTGCAGGGTGAGCCCGTGTCGGTGGATGTGTTGTCCAATGATGTGAATCCGTTCCCGGAGGAGCCTTTGCGGATTGTTGATGTGGTTGCTGACGGGAACGGCAGCGTGTCGCAGCAGGGTGAGTCGGTGTTGGTGACCCCGGCTGAGTCCTTTGTTGGGACGATGACGGTGCAGTACACGGTTCAGGACAAGACAGGGGATCAGTCGCGGTTGGCTACCGGGCAGGTCGTGTTGACGGTGAAGGGTAAGCCGGGGGCGCCGTCGACTCCGGTGGTGGAGAGTACGCGGAATAAGTCGGTGGTGTTGTCATGGGATCCGCCGGCGGACAACGGCTCGCCGATTACCGGGTACACGGTGAGCAGCAACAACGGGTTCACGCAGGAGTGCCCGGCGACGACGTGCACGTTGACGGGGTTGACGAACAATGTCGAGTACGTGTTCACGGTGACCGCTGCCAATGACATCGGTATCTCGGATCCGTCGCCGGAGTCGGCGGTGGCGCGCCCGGATACGCAGCCGGCGCAGCCTGCTCCGCCGAGCCTGGTGTTTGGGGACGGCGCCCTGACGGTGGATTGGACGCCGCCGGCGAATGAGGGGTCCCCGATTGAGGGTTATGACCTGCAGATATCCCCTGCACCGCCGAACGGTGTGGTGCAACGCAGTGCCGCCGGTGGGCCGTTGACGTGGGAGGGCCTGGAGAACGGGACCGCGTACAAGGTGCGGGTGCAGGCCAGGAACGCTGCCCCGGAGCCGTCGGAGTGGAGTGATTACTCGGCCGCTGAGACTCCGGCGGGGTTGCCGGGGACGCCGGCGGCGCCGACGACGACGCGGGCCCAGTCGGTGGGTTCGGAGTCTCAATTGGTGGTTGATTGGGCGGATGTGTCACCGAACGGCGCTGCGGTGTCGAAGTACCAGGTCCAGGAGTTTAGGGGCGGCACCCTCACCCGGACGCTGCCGGAGGTCCAGGCCTCGGAGCAGACGATCACGGTGCCTAATGCTGAGGCGGATTACAGTTACGCGGTCCGTGCCTATAACAAGGCCGGGTGGACCGAGTACGGTGCGCAGTCCGCGCCGCGACGGGCCGTAGGTTCCCCTGCTGCGCCCAGTAACGTGACCTTGGCGGAGACGCGGACCGGTGCTGAGGGCCGCCACGTGCAGATTAACTTCAGCGAGCTCAGCGCTGAACAGCGCAACGGCGCACGTGCCTCCGAGGTCAGTTACCAGGCGACGCTCAACGGTCGCCAGATGGCGGTTCGGCCGGGTCAGGAAATCGGGGGCTTCGCCAACGGCACACCCGTCACAGCCACCGTCACCGCGGTTGTGAACAGCGACGGAGCCAACTACTCCAGCCCACCGGCCACCTCCAACACCGTGAACCCCTATGGCAACCCCGGGACGCCAACGGCCAGCGGCCAGAACGGTGCTCAGAACGAGACCAGCGTGACCTTCACCTGGGGAGCACCGAATACGGGTGCTCACGACGTCAAACAGGTTCAGATCAGCATTGACGGCGGCGGCTGGCAAAACGTCGCCAACTCGGGTTCGAGGCAGGTCAGCGGCAATTTCGAACAGCAACACGAGATCAGGGTTCGATCGCTCAATTCGCGTGACCAGGCCGGCGGAATTGCTACCGCCCGTGCAACGGCCGGTAAGGAACAGCCCAGCCAGCTGAACACCCGACTCTCAAGTCATATGGTGCGCAGCTGCACGGATCCTGCAGACAGAGCCACCTACAATCCCAAGACCTTCACCTGTCAAGGCGTTGGGGGAAACAATCCGCCCTGGTTCTATGCGGAGCATCAGTTCACGGTCGGATGCTGGATCCACCACACAGACGGTTACGGCATCGCCGGGCAGTGGTACCGGATCGTTGCGGGCCCCCGCAACGTCGGCCGCTACATCGACGCAGGACACGTCACCGTTGGTGGGCCGGCCCAGAGCAAGCTCCCGCAGTGTTAGCCCCTAGAGGTCGCTGTAGTGATCCTCCCCATGGGTACTCGTGCCCATGGGGAGCACAGCCTCCTTACCTATAGACTTGCGACGGCGCCGCGAACGGTCCAGGCGCCCTTTCTCGGGGGATAGCAACTTCTCATGATTCGTGGTCTTGATCGGCGCAAGCGCGCGCTCGTGTCCGGCACGGCGCTTGCCGTGGCGGCCGCCGTCGTAGGCGCCGTTCTCAACCCCGGTGTAACCACCGCTGAAGTGGACCTGAACGACGGCGGTGTCTGGGTCACCAACCTGTCGCAGGGCAAGGTCGGCCACCTGAACTATCCGTCACGCACACTCGACGGCGGTTTCATCGCCGGAAGCAACGCGTTCGACGTCCTGCAGCGCGATGCCACGGTGCTCAACCACAATCAGGACCAGGGCGCCCTCAGCCAGGTCAGCATCACCGCGGTCACCACGGGAGATGAACAGGAACTGCCCGGGAACGGCCAGCCGAAGCTTGGCACCGACTACGTTGTCTCGGTGAACGCGGGGGAGGGCACCGTGCGCACCGCACCGGTCACCAGCCTTGCAACCTTCGCGAGCGAGGACGCACCGCCCCTGGTCGAGGGCGCCACAGGCGTTGCCGCAGCGATCACCCCGCTCGACGTTGTTGTTACAGCCGATCCGGCGTCGGGCGACGTCGTGACCTGGGAAGCAGACGGCACCGGCGCGTTCGCCGAGACGTCACGGGAAACCGTGGAGGGCATCAGGGACGTCGAGGAACTGCAGCTCACCACAGTAGGGGACGACGCCGTCGCACTGGATCCGTCGTCGGGCACCCTGTTCCTGCCCGGTGGGAAGCAGACCGTACTCCCCGAGCCGGATGGCGCCCGCCTGCAACAGAGCGGGCCGGCATCGCCTTTCGTTGCGGTCGCTACTGCCGGCGCGCTGGTCAGCGTGCCGCTGGACGGATCCGAACCGTCCGCTCAGCCCATCGAGGTTTCCGCTGAACCTTCCGCTCCCGTGCAGCAGGACGGGTGCGTCCATGCCGCCTGGGCCGCGGCCGGGATTTACGTCCGCGACTGCAGTACAGATTCGAACGACGTCACCTCGGAAATCCCCTCCCTCAACACGCAGTCGGAACTGGTGTTCCGGACCAACCGCAACGTCGTCGTGCTGAACGACATCCGTGGCGGCAATATCTGGCTGGTGCAGCAGAACATGCAGCTTGTGCAGAACTGGGACGAAATCATCCCGCCGCCGGAGGAGGACGACAAGGAAGACGAGGAGTCGGCCAGCGAAAACCCGATCAACACGCTGCCGGACAGGACCAAGGAGAACCAGCCGCCGGTTGCCGAGGATGATGAGCTGGGCGCCCGGGTAGGCTCCACCACCCTTCTCCCGGTGCTGGACAACGACTCGGATCCGGACGGCGACCTCCTCACGGTGACGGTTCCGGAAGGCCTTCCCGACGTCGGCGCGGTGCAGCCGGTGTACGACGCCACCGGCCTGCAGGTTGTGCTCGAAGCGGACGTCCCCCCGGGACGGCACACCTTCGATTACGCGGTCGACGACGGCCGCGGCGGTCGGGACACGGCGTCCGTCACCTTGAACGTGCGCTCTGCCGACTCCAACGAGCCGCCGCTGCAGAAGCGCAAGACGCGCATCGTCTTGGAGCAGGGTCAGAGCGCGAACCAGCACATCCTCGCCGACTGGACGGACGCGGACGGGGACGATCTCTACCTTCAGTCCGCCACCGCCACGACGGACGGTGACAGTGCCAAACACCGGGATGACGGACTGCTCACGTTCACCGACGGCGGAGCGCAGATCGGTGAGAAGGAAGTGGCGATCACGGTTTCCGACGGTCGGGAGACCACGGAGGGCGTCGTCGTCGTCGACGTCCGCGCCCCGGGCGAGGTGCCGCCCATTGCGAACCCGGACCACCTCACCGTCAACGCGGGGGAGGAGCTCCTTGTCGCCCCTCTGGAAAATGACCTCGACCCGTCCGGGAGGGGCCTGCGGCTCACACGCATCAACGGCGGCGAAACCGCTGAGGTCACCCCCAATTACGAGGTGGGTACATTCACGTTCCGCTCGGACAAACCGGGCCCGGTTTACCTTGACTATGTCGTGGCCAATGGTCCTGCCAGCGCTCCGGGGATCATCCGCATCGATGTCCTGCCCGAGGGCGGGGAAGCAGGTGCTCCGGTAGCCGTGCGGGACAGTGCCCTGCTGCCCACCGGAGGGCAGACGCTGGTGGATGTGCTGGCCAACGACACCGACCCGGGCGGCGGTGTACTTGTGGTGCAGTCGGTCTCCCTGCCGGCCGATTCCCCGGTGACAGTGGCCGTCCTCAGCCACAGCATCCTGCGGATCAGCGACACCCGCGGACTCAAGGAACGCATCACGTTCAGCTACAGCGTGTCCAACGGACGTGAGAGCTCCACGGGCCAGGTGTCCGTGGTTCCCATCCCCGCACCCGCCAAGCTGCAGCCGCCCCGTGCCGCTGACGACGAAATCACCGTGCGTGCCGGCGATGTCGCCACGGTGGAGGTCCTGAGCAATGACACGCATCCCAACGGCGGTGTTCTGACGCTGGACCCGGAGCTGGTGGAGACGGTCGCGCCCGGCCAGGGGCTGCTCGCCGTTTCGGGCAACAGCCTGCGCTTCAAGGCGGGGACCACGCCCGGAACCTACCGGGCGATCTACGCTGTACGCGGCCCGGACGGGCAGGAAGACTCGGCGCAGGTGCAGTTCCGGGTAACGGCAGTCGACGAGGAGAACAATTCCCGTCCCCTGCCGGAAACGGTCAAGGCACGGGCCATCGCGGGCAACACCACCCGCATACCGATTCCGCTGACCGGGATCGATCCGGACGGTGACTCCGTGTCCCTGGTCGGTATCGATCAGGCGCCGACCAAGGGGACCGTGCGCGTTGGCGCTACCTTCATCGAATACACCGCCGCGACTGATATCTCCGGTCAGGACTCCTTCAGCTACGTGGTGACGGACCGTTTCGGGGCACGCTCAACCGGCACGGTGCTGCTTGGCATTGCACTGCCGAGTACGGTAAACCAGGTCCCGGTGCCGGTTGACGATTCAGTCGACGTCCTGCCCGGCCGCAACGTAACCGTGGACGTACTGTCGAATGATTCGGACCCCGACGGCGATGCGCTGGCCCTGTTGCCCGACGGTCTCGAGGCCGCCGGCGGGATCAACGCGGAGGTCCATGACCGCAAGGTGCGCTTCACCTCGCCCGAGCAGACCGGCACAACAGCGGTCCGGTACACGGTCGACGACGGCCGCGGCGGAACCGCGATGGGCACCGTTCGCGTGCAGACCAGGCCGGACGCTCCGCGCCTGGCACCCGTGGCGCACGATGACCGTATTTCCTTCTCGGAGACTCTGGGCAAGGCTGCCGTCGACGTGCCCGTGCTTGAGAATGACACGGACCGCGACGGGTCGCCGGAGGAACTGCAAATTTCCTTCCCCGAGCCCTCCGAAACGGCCTCCGTGCGGCCAGGGGACGGCGACACGAGCATCGTCAATGTCCAGCTCCTGCCGCAGGCCCAGACCATCCCGTACACCGTCACCGACATCGACGGCCTCAGTGCGACGGCATTCATCCATGTTCCCGGTTCGGCGAACCAGCCGCCTGCCCTGTTGAACACGGGAACCCAGGAAGTGATGAGCGGCGAAGAGCTTGTCCTCGACCTCACCGAACTGGTGGTGGTCAGGGAAGGCCGCAGCGTGCAGCTCACCGATGACGCGAAGGTCACGGCTGTGGCGTCCAACAACGAGCCGCTGGTCCGCGACGCAACCACACTGGTCTTTACCTCGGCCGAGGACTATTCCGGAGCAGCGTCTGTCAGCTTCGAGGTCACCGACGGGACATCGGTTGATGATCCCGAAGGCCTGAAGTCAATGTTGACCGTCAGCATCATGGTGTTGCCTGACCCGAACCGGAACCACCCGCCCGAGGCACGTTCGGGCCACCTGCAGGTTGCCCAGCAGGAGAGCGGCACCATCGACCTGGCCAAACTCGTCCAGGACATCGATGAGGCAGACACCCTCACCTTCGCACTTCTGGGCGATGCACCGGAGGGTCTGACGGCGGACCTTGACGGATCCGTCCTGTCCGTCGCCGCCGGTAACGCTGCGAAGAACCAGGCCCATACGATTCGATTCTCCGCGACGGACGGCCGCAGCGATCCCGTCGAAGCGGCAGTCAACATCACAGTTGTCAGTTCCACCCGTCCATTGGCCGTGGCGAACGACGATGTGGAACAGGACGCCGTGCAGGGCGAAACCGTCCTCGTCGACGTACTCGCCAATGACACGAACCCCTTCCCCGACACACCCCTGAAGCTGATCTCCGTCAGTACGGAAACCGGTCTCGGTTCGGCCAGTGCGCAGAGCGACTCCGTCGCAGTGACCCCGGCTGACGACTTCGTGGGCACCATGGTTGTGCAGTACCGCATCGGTGACCGTACGTCGGACCCCGAGCGCGAAGTGGACGGGCGGATCCGACTCACCGTCAAGGGTGCCCCTGACGCGCCTTCCACCCCGTCCGTCGGCGAAGTCAGCAGTCAAACCGTGGTGCTCTCCTGGGACCCTCCTGCGGACAACGGTTCCCGGATTACGGGCTACAGGGTCAGCGGCAGCGGCGGTGTCAGCCAGGATTGCCCTGCCACCACCTGCAGCATTACCGGGTTGACCAACAACACTGAATACACCTTTACTGTCGTTGCAGCGAACGACGTCGGTGAGTCGCCGGCGTCGGGCGCGTCCGCCTCCGCACGGCCTGACGAGAAACCGTCCACCCCGGCCCCGCCGAGGCTTGTTTTCGGCGACCGCTCGCTCTCCGTGGCGTGGGACGTCCCCGCGACGGAGGGCTCACCGGTGGAGAACTACGACCTCGAGATCTCGCCGGCTCCGCCGACCGGGGAGTTTCAGAAAACCGGAATCGCCGGCACTGCCGTCGAATGGGAGGGCCTCGAGAACGGCATCCCCTACAAGGTCAGGGTGCGGGCATTCAACAAGGCTCCGGATCCCTCTGACTGGAGCAGCTACTCCGCGTCCGAAATTCCAGCTGGCGTGCCGGCAATTCCTGCAGCACCGACTGCGCAGGTCTCCTCCCAGGGCGGGTCGACGAACTCCGTCCTGTCGGTGTCCTGGGCGCAGCCCTCCACGGCCGACAAGAACGGCGCGGAAATTGAGTCCTACACGCTGACCACCTTCCAGAACGGCAGCGCGTTGCGGTCTGCGGAACTGTCCGGATCCGTCTTCAACACCACGGTGACGGTGCCGAACTCCCAGAGTCCCTACACCTTCACCCTCACAGCCACCAACAAGGCGGGCACGTCCGCCGCAAGCGCGCCCTCCGAGCCTCGCCAGGCAGTGGGAGCACCCGGACCTGTGCCGAACGTGCAGGCAACTCCCGCCGATCGCAGCCTCACGGTGAAGCACGGGCAACCTGAAACCAACGGCGCAACGGCTCAGCAGACCCGGTACGAATACCAGCTGAACAACGGTGCCTTCGCGACGCTCCCGGCGAACGGCGTCATTGGCGGTCTCAGCAACGGAACCGAGTACACCGTGGGCGTGCGAGCGGTGAACACCGCCAACGGCAGCTCCTTCCCGGGACCGTCGACCCAGTCAAACCCCGTGGTTCCGTTCGGCCAACCGAATACGCCGTCAATCAGCTCATCGCCGTCGGGGGAGCAGGTTGTCTTCTCGATCGGCGCCACCCCGTCCAACGGTCGTCCGGTCCAATCGGTGACCTGGGAGGCAGGCGGAGCGAGCGGGTCTGTTCCGGCCGGTGGCGGGCAGGCGACATCGGGTCGCGTCGGCTACGACCGGGACGTCACCATCACGGTGACGGTGACTGATTCCGAGGGGCAGCGCGCCACCAAGACGGCGACCGGCCGGACCTCCCCGGCGCCGAAGAAGTATGCAACGGTGAATGACACCGACGCCACGGGCACCTGCGAGTACCCTGTCTCGAGCAATGACAAGCCGGCCAACAGGGCCAACTGCTCCGATGCCGGTGGAACCTGGCGGGGCATCGGCTACCGGTTCGAGATCGAGTGCATAACTCCCAATGGGGGTGTCTACCCGATCTATGACATGCCGTCCCCGGGTCGGTTCGTCCAGGTAGGCAGTTCGAGCGAGTGGGTCAAGGCTGCGGCTGGAGGCTGGTTCAAGGCAGTCAGCGTGGCGGCTGAGCCAGGGGCCCGAACATGTTGACGCGCCGGGCGGGCTGTGGGAACAGACGACTCAAGAGCACTCAGGAATCACGCACGAGAAAGAGGAAGACATCATCATGACAATGACCGCTGAACAGGCCGCGTGGTTCGCCGGGACGTTCGACAAGCTTGTCGGGAATGTTGGGCAGGCTGTGCTCGGCAAGTCCCAGGTGGTCCGGCTTGTCCTGACCGCAATGCTCGCCGAGGGTCACGTGCTGCTTGAGGATGCTCCGGGCACCGGCAAGACCATGCTCGCGCGTTCCCTCGCCGCCACTGTGCAGGGCACCCACTCGCGTATCCAGTTCACGCCGGACCTGCTGCCCTCCGACGTGACGGGCATCACCATCTATGACCAGAAGACCCAGGAGTTCGAGTTCCACAAGGGACCGATCTTCGCCAACATCGTCCTTGCGGACGAAATCAACCGCGCTTCACCGAAGACCCAGTCGGCGCTGCTGGAAGTCATGGAAGAGTCACGGGTGACCGTGGACGGTGTCAGCTACACCAATGAACGGCCGTTCATGGTCATCGCGACGCAGAACCCGATCGAGCAGGCCGGCACCTACCGCCTGCCTGAAGCTCAGCTCGACCGCTTCCTCATCAAAACAATGATCGGCTACCCGGACCACGCCTCGACCGTCCAGCTGCTTAGCGGATCCTCGACCCGCGACCGTTCGCTTGCCCTGACCCCCATCATCACCACCCAGGCCATCAAGGACATGGCAGACCTCGCCACGGAAACCCACGTGGATAACGCCGTGCTCGAATACATCTCGCGGTTGACCGAGGAAACACGTTCCGCACCCGAGACCCGTCTCGGAGTGAGCGTTCGTGGTGCGCTGGCGATGGTTCGCACGGCGAAGGTCTGGGCAGCAGGGCAGGGCAGGCACTACGTCCTCCCCGATGACGTCAAGGAACTGGCACCCTACGTGTGGACGCACCGGTTCGTCATGGACCCGGAAGCAGAGTTCGCCGGTGCAACACCCGAAGCCGTTCTGCGCCGTGTCCTGGCGGACGTTTCAGCTCCGCAGCAACGCGCGACCGCCTGAGGCTCCTGACCTTCCATGGCAACGAGTACCGAAACCGCAGAAAAGGGCGCCGCACGCCGGCGGGTGTCTGATCCGACATCCCGGCGGGCCTCCAGTCCGCGCCGATCAAGCGGCGGACGCCAAAAGCGCACGTCACCGCCGTCGTCCCGCCTCCATCCCCGGTCGCTGACCCGCGAGGTCTGGCAGCTCGCCCAGGCAGCGGGTACACCCGTGGCGCAGCGCGCCGCCGCTCTCGTGAAGCGGTACTGCGCCCCGGTGGTGGGAATCGTCAGCCCGCTCGGCTGGATCATCGGAGGAACGGTTGCTGCGCTCTGGGTACTCGGGGCCGTCTTCGACTGGCGGGAAGCCCTGATCGCTGCCTTGATGGGAACCTTCCTGTTCATCCTGGCGATCGGTTTCATCCTTGGCCGGTCCTCGTACGCTGTCGAGCTGGACCTGACCCGCACGCGTGTGGCGGTGGGGGACCGCGCCGTCGGAAGCGTTGCTGTCTCCAACACGTCCTCCAAGGCGCTGCTCCCGGCTTCCCTGGAGCTACCCGTCGGCGCAGCGACGGCGATCTTCCACCTGCCGCGCTTGAAGCCGAATCAGCTGCACGAGGATCTTTTCACCATTCCCACGCAGCGTCGCGCAGTCATCGTGGTTGGGCCGGTTCGTTCGGTGCGTGCCGATCCGTTGAGCCTGCTCCGCCGCCAGGTGTTCTGGACCGAGCCGACCGACCTCTACGTCCACCCGCGCACGGTGGCCCTGGTCGGGTCGGCCGCCGGGTTCATCAAGGACCTCGAGGGACTGCCCACCAAGGACCTCTCCAGTGCCGACGTATCCTTCCACGCCCTGCGCGACTACGTGCCGGGCGACGACCGTCGTCACATCCACTGGAAGACGACGGCGCGGACCGGTCAGCTGATGGTCCGGCAGTTCGAAGAGACCCGCCGCTCCCACCTTGCGGTTGCGCTGTCTACCAACACGCAGGAGTACGACTCCGACGCCGAATTCGAGCTCGGCGTCTCGGTAGCCGGGTCCATCGGCCTGCAGGCGATCCGGGAGCAGCGGAACCTCAGCGTCCTCACCCAGGACGGGCCGCTGCGCTCCGAAACCGGTCGTAACCTGCTGGACGACATGACTCGTATCGAGGGCCGCAGCCGCAGGCTCACCGCCGTGGATCTGGCGAGGACGACGGCGGATACTGTCCCCAACGCTTCAGTGGTCTTCTTCGTGGTGGGGCCGCACGTGACACCGTCCCAGCTCCGCTCGGCAGCCGCTTCCATTCCGCCCGGAATCCGGTGCATCGCCATCCGCTGCGTGACTGACCAGCAGCAGGCCAGGGCAACCATCGGCGACCTCACCGTCCTGACCCTGAACGACCTGTCCGACCTCGGACTCATCCTTCGAAAGGCTGCAGCATGAGCCGCCGCGCCGGTCGCACAGCCCGTCCGCTTCCAGGACGGCTGCAGACCATCATCGACGTCGGTGTGCTCACCGCCCTCCTCGGACTGGGCGTACTCGGTTTCGGCCCCACCTTCGGCGGCGACGTTCGCTACCTGGCAGCAGGGTTCGGCGGCCTGGCCGCCGGCCTCATCACAGCCTGGCTGAGTGCGCGCTTCCGCTGGGGTTTCTGGGCGACTGCCGGCGTTCTGTTGGGCGCCTACCTGCTGCTGGGCCACGCGCTGGCAGCGCCGGTCGAGTCCTTTCTCGGATTCCTGCCTTCACTTGAGTCCCTGCGCGTCCTGATTGTCGGCGTCGTCTTCTCCTGGAAGGACCTCCTGACCGTCGCCGACCCGGTGGGCATCAGCCGGGGCATGCTGGTGGTGCCCTTCCTGTCGGCGCTGCTGCTGTCGGCGGTTGCCGGTCTGCTGGCCTGGCGCATCCGTACTCCCTACTGGGTGCTCCTGCCGGTCCTTGGCCTGTTCATCGTCAGCATCGCTTTCGGAACCAACAGGGCGTCCCTTCCGGAACTGCGCGGGATCCTGCTGCTCGTCGCTGCGACTGCCTGGCTCGCGTATCGCCGGGACATTGCACGAACCGATGAGACCGGTGCGCTCTCCGCCAACGCACCGGCGGTGCCCGAGGCTGCCGCCGGTGTCAGGGGAGCCATCCGTTCCAACACGGCACGCCGGCTCGGATTCGGAGGTGCGGTGCTGGCGGCCGGCACGGTCCTGACCCTCTTGGTCAGCCCGGTGCTGGCCAGTACGGACCGGGACGTACTGCGCGACGTCGTCGAGCCGCCCGTGGACCTGTTCGACTACCCGAGCCCGTTGACCAGCTTCCGAAAGTACGTCAAGGACCAGGCGGACGAGACGCTGCTGACGGTCGACGGATTGCCCGAAGGGCAACGGATCCGGCTCGCCGCCATGGACGCGTACGACGGCGTGGTCTACAACGTGAATCCGCAGGCTGCCGGAAACTTCGCCCGGGTGGGGGATGCCCAGCAGCTCGGCAGCGCCGAGGTAGCCGAGGGGGAGGGGACAGTCGCCACGCTCGACATCACCATCGAGGGCTACAACGGCGTATGGCTGCCCTCCGGCGGTGAGCTGCTTGGCGTGGATCTCGAAGGTCCCCGCTCCCAGGACCTCAACCGCTCGCTGTACTACAACAACGATGCCCTGACGGCGCTGTCGACCAGCGGGGTGCAGGCAGGCGACAGCTACAGCGTCAACGTGGTCTTCCCGGAGATCCCGAGCGATGAAGTGCTGACGCAGTACGACTTCGCCGACCTCAGCCTCCCGCGGGTCCAGAATGACCCTCCGGTCATTGCATCCAAGGCCAGCGAGTACGTCGGGGACGTGTCGAATCCCATTGAACGGGTCCGTCGGCTCGAGCAGGTCCTGAATTCGCAGGGCTTCTTCAGCAACGGCAAGGACGGCGAAGCCCCGTCCCTGCCCGGCCACGGCGCTGCCCGGATGCTGAGCCTGCTGGATGCCGAGCAGATGGTCGGAGATGACGAGCAGTACGCCGTTTCCATGGCCCTCATGGCGCGCAAGCTCAACATCCCGGCCCGCGTGGTCATGGGCTTCTACCCGGATTGGGATGAGATCGAGGACCCGTCCGCTCCGATCGCGCTGACCGGCAGTGACGTCCACGCCTGGGTGGAAATCGCTTTCGATAACGCCGGATGGGTGCCGTTCAACCCCACCCCGCCGGAAGACAATGAACCGGTGCCGCCGCAGCAGCAGCCGAAATCCTCACCGAAGCCTCAGGTCCTGCAGCCGCCGCCACCACCGCAGGAGCCGGCCGAACTGCCCCCGGACTCCGCTCCTGAACCGCAGGATGCGGAGGATCGGACCAAGGACTTCTGGGATGACTGGGGTCCGCTGATCCGTGCCATCGCGCTTGCCCTGATTCCGCTGGCAGTCCTGCTGCTGCCGCTGCTGCTCATCGCCCTGTTGAAGGTACGACGCCGGAAGCGGCGTGCCAACGTCGGTGCGCCTTCCCAGCGGGTCGGCGGAGGCTGGAGCGAGGTTCTCAGTCTCGCAACGGACCTCGGCGCGGACACCAACTCGAACGCCACCCGCCGCGAGAGCGCGCGGGAGCTGGGCGATGCTTTTCCTGTCAGCGCCGTCTCCACCACGCTCCTTGCGGAGCGGGCGGATGCCAGCATCTTCTCGTACGGTGAGCCGACCGAACGGGAGGTCGAGGAGTACTGGAAGGACGTCGAGTCATCCCTGGAAGACATGCGGGGCTCGGTAGGCTGGTTTCGTAGACAGCGTGCGCGGTACTCGCCGCGCTCACTCGTGCGTGAGGCGCGCTCACGAGTGGGTCAGCGCAGCGCCGGCCGCACCACCCAGGGAGGTCCGATCCCGGGTACCGGTCGACGCGCCGGGCGAAAGAAGGACTCATGACGGCAGGTGCGCAGGAGTGCCCGCGCTGTTCGTCGCGCGTGGTCTCCGGCACCGCTTATTGCGTGCGTTGCGGCGCTTCCATTCCCAATCGGACCGCGCATGTCCGTACAGTGGACCCACTGGGCAATGCGCTGGCGCATCACGATGCCCGGACGGACGGTGAGGGAGGGACACAGGGCGCCATGGCTCAGCTCAACCTTGAGAACGGCTCGGCGGGCAAACGGCTCGGAGCAAAACTGGTTGACGGCATTCCGCCTGCCCTGATCACGGGACTTGCCGCCGTCGTCGGTATGCCCCTGATCGGGTACGAGCAGGTGTCGTCGAGCTCAGCCGTGCTGGATCTCAGCAGGTTCTTTCTGGTCACCGGCGCCGGTGGGCTGCTGGCGCTCGGCTACTGGATTTTCCTGTGGGGTTGGGAGGCCAAGACGGGAAAGACCCTCGGCAACCTCATGTTCGGGCTGCGCACCACGGATGACGGGGGCTTCGCTCCCGGATGGCTCGCGGTGTTCCTGCGGAACCTCATCATCGGGTTATCGGGGATAGTGCCCGTCATCGGGTTCGTGATTGTCATGCTGTCCAACCTGTTCGACTCCAACGGCAAGCGCCAGGGCTGGTATGACAAGGCCGCGCGCACCTTCGTTTTCGATGTCCGACGCGGCCGTAATCCGCTGGTGACCGGCGGGATCAACGGGCCGTCGTCGTTCGCCCCCGATTCGCCTCCGCCGGCCCTTCAACCAGTGTCATCACCGGTCATATCACGCCAGGAACCGTCCTCACCGGCTCAGGCGGTGCCGGCCCACACGACCGCAGTTCACATCGGGTCGCCGGGCGGAGCGCACGCGCAGCCTTCCCAACCGGAGCCCGTGACCTTCCGTCCCGAGCCGGTCGTGTTCCAGTCGGAGAAGGTCCCTACAGGCCGGACCGCCCCGCTCCCGGACTTCGACGCTACCCACCCGGACGAGGCAGCTGGGGAGACGGTCGTCTCCCGGCCCGCAACTGCTGCTTCCTATGCACCCCGGAGTGTGCGGATCAGGCTCGACGACGGCAGGGACTTCCTGCTGGAGTCCGCGGCTCTGATCGGCCGCAACCCGGCGGCCAAGGGCAGCGAGTCAGCGCAATTGATCTCCGTACAGGACGAAGGCCGTTCAGTCTCCAAGACACACCTCCACCTGCGGGTGGAGGCCGGCCGGCTCTGGGTCACGGACAGGCATTCGACCAACGGCAGTGCAGTCACCGGTACTGACGGCGAACGCACTCCGCTTCCCGGCGGACAACCGTACTGGGCGGCTCCCGGTTCGACCGTGCATTTCGGTGACCGCAGCTTCAAGGTGGAACAGGCATGAATAATCCGGAACAGACGAAGGACTGGAAAATTGAACTCACCGTCGGGTACGCGTCCGACCGCGGCCTCAAGCGGCAACTGAATGAAGACTCGCTGATTGCGTCCGAGCCCATCTTCGCGGTCGCGGACGGCATGGGCGGGCACGAGGCAGGCGAGGTTGCTTCCGGTATCTGCGTGCGGACGCTGGGGGAGAGCAGCATCATCGGCGAGCATGCTCCGCGTTTCTCGGCGTCGGATCTCGAGGAACTGCTGCGGACGGCCGATGAGCACATCCGTTCGGAAACCGGGGGCCGCGCCGGCACCACCCTGTCCGGCGTCGTGTTCGTCGAGGAATCCGGCATGCCGTACTGGCTCTTCTTCAATGTGGGAGATTCGCGCACCTATCGCCTGAGCCAGGGTCGTTTCGGGCAGATCTCCGTTGACCATTCAGAGGTGCAGGAGCTGGTCGACCGGGGCCACATCACGCAGGAGCAGGCTGCAGGTCATCCCCGCCGGCATGTCATTACACGTGCGCTCGGTACCGGGGATGATTCCGAAGCAGACTACTGGCTCATGCCCGTGGAAATGGGGGACCGGATCCTCATCTGCTCGGACGGGCTCAGCACCGAGGTGTCCGAAGAACGCATCTACACCCTGCTCAGCTCGTTGGCTGATCCGCAGCAAGCCGCCGACGCCCTCGTGGAGGAGACCCTGCGCAACGGAGCACGCGACAATGTCACTGTTGTGGTGGTTGATGCCCATGGAGTCGACGGCGACGCCGACCTTCACACCACCGCCCCGCGGACCATGGGGATCGAGACTGTCAGCGGTGCTGCTCCCGAGAACGCGGAGGCAGAGCGTCCGTGAGCGTTGTCCGCTACCTCCCCGGGGAGGAATGGCTCTGTGTGGTGCGCTCCGGCGTCGTCGTGATGGTTCCTGCAACCACTGCAGCCGACGTCCTTGACCGGCTTTGGAGCCGACTCGGGGAGACCCCGAACCTGCAGGCCATCCTGCCGATCGTGGCCGGCGGCTTCGGCCAGGGCCTCGACTCGATGCCGCCGTTCGGAGTGGTGTCCTACACGGACCGGCTGCACGTGCTGTTGCGCGGCGAGGTGCGCCTGAGCGTCGCGAACGACGACGGCGCGGCTCCCCTCGAACTCTCAGGCGAGTACGTAACCACGTGGACGGAGCGCATGCTCGACGGCGGTGCCCGGCACTTTTCGATGAGTGCCGGCGCCCCTGCGGGCCTTCCCGGTGCGGATCTCGAGGGGTCGGCCCTTCCGCTCGAAGCGGGTGTCGTCCGTTCCGCCAGCGTGAGCGTTGGATTGTCCGGTTCTGGAGGTGCGCCGACCGTGACGGCGGAACCTGCACCGATTGAACCGGTTAGGGCCGAAGCCGCTCCCGTCGAGCCTGCACCTTTCCTGCTGCCGCCCTCACAACCCGCGGCGCTTGAGCCCGCGGAGGAGGAGGACCCCGAGCATGCAATTACCGGGGCGCTCGAGGCCGAGGAATCCGCGACGATCAATCCGAGCCTGTACCTCACGTTCAACGACGAACCGGAACCCCGACCGGAACCCGAACCCGAAACGGAACCGGAACCCGAACCGGAACCGGGACCCGAACCGGAAGAAGACCCGGAACTGAACACAACCGGCTATGACCACCTGTGGGACCAGACTGTTGTGCGTCGCGTTGAAGATGCTGCCGTGCGCCCGGCAGAGGACGATGACGCCGAGGAAGCACCGGTCGGTGAACCAGCCGGCCAGGATGCCCACGCGACTACCGGAAGCGGCGCCCACGCAGGCGCCCAGCCGGCCGAAGCTCCGGCGCAGCCCGAAGTTTCGCAGTCCAAAGTTTCGCAGCCCGAACTTTCGCGGCCTGACGTTTCCCAGGTCGGTGACTCTTTCCCGCAGAGTGCTCCGCTGACAGAGGCTACGCCGGTGCCGCTTCCTGCGCCGGGTCAGCTGATCGACTCCGTGCCTTGGGCACGCAAGAGTGCTGAGCCGCCGAAGGCATCAGCCGTGCCGGCCAGCTCACCCATACCTCCGATGCGCGGCCCTGCGGTTCCGGCTGCACCGGTTTCCATTCCGCCGGGACCAGCCGGCCCCGGCGTCCCGCCGGACGGTCTTGATCTCGATGACCACGACGGTCAGACGATCATGCGCAGCGAGCTCGAGAGCCCAGCGCCCACATCGGTCCAGCCCTCGCCGGAGCCCCGGCCGGGCACCGGGCCGCTGGTGCTGGCGCGGCTGTGCCCGCAGGGTCATGCAAACCCGCCCGAAGCGTCGGCCTGCGGTGTCTGTTCGCAGCCGGTTGACGGTGAGCCGCGGGAGGTCCGACGCCCAAGTCTCGGCACCATGCGGATCTCGACCGGCGAGGTTGTCGAGCTGGACCAGTCGATCGTGATCGGCCGGCAACCCTCGGTTTCGAGGGTCCAGGGCCGCGGCATGCCCAAACTCGTGCAGGTCACCAGCGCCGGAGGCGATATTTCGCGTTCGCATGCGGAGGTGCGGCTCGACGGCTGGCACGTACTGCTGTGCGACCTGAAGGCCACCAACGGCACAGTGCTGATCCGCCAGGGCCAACCGCCGCGCCGCCTCGGCGAAGGAGAGACAGCTTTCCTGCTCGACGGCGACGTAGCCCAGCTCGGTGATGACGTCTTCCTGCGCTTCGAAGGCCTGCGATGAGTTCACGGCGCGCAGCCGCACCGCCCCCGCACATTCCGGGCTACCGCTACATCAGCCTGCTCGGATCGGGCGGCTTCTCGGATGTCTACCTGTACGAGCAGGACCGGCCGCGCCGGCGCGTGGCAGTAAAGGTACTGGTTTCAGGGCTGATGACGGAGGGCGCGCGGAAGGCATTCGAATCTGAAGCCAACCTCATGGCCCAGCTCTCCACCCACCCGTACATCGTCACGATCTATGAAGCGAACATCACTGATGACGGGCACTCCTACCTCGCGATGGAGTACTGCTCACGGCCCAGCCTGGACGTGCGCTACCGCAAGGCAAGGCTGTCGCTGGCAGAGACCCTGACCATCGGCATCCAGGTTGCCTCCGCCGTCGAGTCCGCCCACCGGGCAGGTATCGTGCACCGCGACATCAAGCCCGCGAACATCCTGGTGACCGACTACAACCGCCCTGCCCTCACTGACTTCGGGATCTCCGGTACCACGGACGGCGGCGCGGACGAGGATCTCGGCATGTCCATCCCGTGGTCGCCGCCGGAAGCATTCGTGGGCGGCAGCGTCGACGGCGTCCGCATGGACGTCTGGTCCCTTGGGGCAACCCTCTACACGCTGCTCGCCGGCCGTTCGCCCTTCGTATTTCCCGGGATGGACAACTCCCAGCGCATGCTGATGGACCGGATCGGATCCATGCAGCTCGCTTCGATCGGCCGGGATGACGTGCCGGAATCACTCGAGCTCGCGCTGGCCACGGCGATGGCGAAGAACCCCGCCGCCCGCTATAGCTCGGCACACTCCTTCGCTCTCACCCTGCAGCGGATCCAGACCGAACTCGGCATCTCTGTCACCCCGTTCGAAGTGCTTGATGACACCGAACACGTACGTGATGATGACGACGACGCCGAAGCCACCAGGGTGCGCAAGGTTGTCTCCATCGATCCAGAGTCGCCCACCTACTCACCGACCTTCCCGACGGCGGCCGGCACCGCGCCCGCCCGCTCACTGCAGCGAGACCTGCCTACCTACGCGCCGCCGTCGTCATCCGTGCCCCCGTCCACCGCTGAAGGGACAGCGACGGGGAATTACGCAGGCGCGAATGACGCAACCGAAGACCACGCGTGGCGGGACCGGACGGTCCTGCGCGGGCGGGAGCCGCACACCGACTCCATGCGCATGGACACCACCCTCCATCGCCCTGCCGCCACCGGACAGCACGCGGACACGGACGACGTCGGACCGGCGGATGCCAGGCGCAGGCGGGGGCCGCTGGTCGGCGTCCTGGTGGGGCTCGTGCTGCTCGCCGGCGTCGCCATCGGCGGTTTCGCGGTCATGAACGGGCAACCACAGGACGAGCCCACGGTCGAAGCGCCGACGCAGCCTCCGCCCGACGCACTCGCGGGGGTGGAGGGCGTTGTTCCCTCGCCCACGGACGTCGTGGGTGAAGGGTCCGGGAACACCGTAGTGTTCACCTGGACGAACCCGGACCCGCAGGAAGGCGATGTGTATCGCTTCCGGACCGTGACCGTGCAGGAAGAGAGCGAATGGTCCAGGACCGTGCAGACCGAAGCGCCCCTCGTGGCCAACCCCGACGGTCCCACCTGCACTGATATACAGATAGTGCGGGCAAACGGCACAGCATCTGAGCCTGTGCGTGCCTGCTGGCCTGAATGAATTGAAGGGAACACCCGTGGGGGAACTTGCAATAGATTTTTGCGGTGAATGGCATGAACCGAAGGACGACGAGCCCTTCAACATCGGCCGCGAGGGTGACCTCGAGGTCGACGACAATCCCTACCTGCACCGCAAGTTCCTCCAGATTGCCCATCAGAACGGGATCTGGTGGCTCAACAACGTGGGCACGATGCTCTCGGCGACGGTCGCAGACACCACCGGCGGGATGCAGGCCTGGGTGGCACCGGGAGCGCGCATTCCGCTGGTCTTCGGCCAGACGCGCGTGGTGTTCACCGCCGGTCCCACCACCTATGAGTTCGATGTGCACCTCAAGACCCCTGCCTTCCGACAGGAGCGGCAGGTCGACAACGGCTCGGGCACCACGACAATCGGCCCCGTACGCTTCACGGATTCGCAGCGGGCGCTGATCGTTGCGCTCGCCGAACCCATGCTGCGCCGCGAGGGAACCGGCTTCAGTTCCATACCCTCGTCCGCGGCGGCGGCGCAGCGGCTCGGATGGGCGTTGACCAAGTTCAACCGCAAGCTCGACAACGTCTGCGACAAACTGGACCGGGTCGGCGTGGTGGGCCTGCGCGGCGGCGGCGGGAAGCTCGCCACCAACCGGCGTGCCCGGCTGGTGGAACACGCGGTGACCTCGCACATCGTCACGCCCGAGGATCTACACCTGCTCGAAAAAATGAAGGGCAAGGCCGACGAGGACTGACGCATCCGGCACACCGGGCTTTTCGAAGCTGCGCCGTGGCCGTCGTCGTCCGTGTTGGTTTGGTACCTGACGTCCCTCTAACTCACAGGAGTGTTCCTGCATGAAGCTGCGCCTGACCCTGCGGCGTGACCCTGACCCGGCGAGGGATCTCGCTGTCACCGTCGACGGGCTTGCCACCGTGAGCGACGTCGCCCGCGAGCTGTACGTCGCGGATCCCGCGCGTGCCGGAGCCGAGCCGCCCGGGCAGTTGTCCCTGACGGTCGAGGAATCGTACGTTGCCGGCGGTATGCGCGGCCGGACACTCAACCCGGATGTCAGCCTTTTCGAGTCCGGCCTCCGGCCGGGCTCCACCGTGACGATCAGCCGCGTCAGCGACCAGTTCAACGTGCCGGGCCAGGACCGCGGGCCGGCTGTTGCCACGCTGCGGGTGCTGTCAGGGCCGGATGCGGGCAAGGAGTTCTCACTGCCCGCCGGCGCCAGCTACCTGGGCCGCGACCGCAACTGTGACATCAGGTTTTCCGACCCGATGATGTCCAAACGGCACGCGCGGATCAACGTTGCGGACGGTATCGAGATCGTCGACACCAACTCGGCCAACGGGCTGCTCATGGACGGTACAAGAGTGGCGCGTACTGGCCTGACTTCGGCAGACGAGGTCACGCTCGGCGACACCACCCTTGCCGTGGTGCCGCTGACCCGCTCCTATTCTGCGGATCCGACCAATCCGGTGATCGAGTTCAACCGGTCGCCGCGGGTGGTGCCCGCCTTCGACGAAAAGCCCAAGCAGCTCCCGGCCGGACCGCGCAGACCCAACCCCATGCGCTTCCCGTATCTGCTCCTGATCGCGCCTATCCTGTTGGGCGCCATCATGTTCTCCATCACGCGCAGCCCGTTCAGCCTCATCTTCATCCTGATGATGCCGATGATCCTGGTGGGCAGTTACCTCGACCAGCGGATCAACGCCAAGCGCACGTTCCGTGAAGCCGTGGCTCAGTTCCGTGATTCCATGGCGTTCTTCCGCAGCGATATTGAGCGGACCAGGAAGGTTGAGCGGGCGGTCCGGCATGCCGAAGCACCCTCCGTGGCGGACACGGTCGACGCCATCTACAAGCTGGGCCCCCTCCTGTGGACCCACCGGCCGGAGCATGACTTCTTCCTGACGATGCGCTTCGGCACCGGCCGCGCGCCGTCACGAATCGAGCTGTCCGAACCTGCCGGATCCGACACCCTCCCTGAATTCTCCGAAGAGATTCGCGACGCAGCGGAGGAATACGGCTACATCGACGATGTGCCGATTGTCGCCAACCTCCGCCTGTCCGGTGCGCTGGGCGTTGCCGGGGCACGCGGGGTAGTGGACGACGTCGCACGCGGACTGGTGGTGCAGGCCATCGGTCTGCACTCGCCGGCAGAGCTGGCAGTGGTCGCCCTGACCTCGGTCCAGTCGAAGGAGCGCTGGAGCTGGCTGCAGTGGCTGCCGCACACCGGATCCGTGCACAGCCCGCTGACGGGGGACCACCTTGCCGCCGGACCCGCAGCAGCCGGCCTGCTGCTGTCACGGCTCGAGGATCTGGTGTCCGTCCGGGCAGCTGAACGGTCCGGCGTCGCGCTGCGTGGCCGCCTGGACCCACGGAAGGAACTGAACTACCCGGTCCCGGTCACGCCCTCGGTGCTGGTGATCGTCGAGGACGACGTCACGGCGGACCGCGCCCGCCTGACCCGTATCGCAGAAGCCGGGGCAGACGTGGGTGTCCATGTCCTCTGGATCGCCGGCACGGTGGCCGCGCTGCCCGCAGCATGCCGCGACTTCCTCTTCGTCGACGGCGATGCGGCGAATGTCAGCGGCCAGGTACGGCTCGGAGAACTGTCGACGCCGGTCAGCTGCGAGAGCGTGGACCTTGAGCTGGCGGGGCAGCTGGCTCGGATGCTGACTCCCGTCGTCGACGTCGGAAAGCCCGTTGAGGACGACTCCGATCTTCCACGCGCGGTCTCCTACGTCACCCTTGCGGGCCAGGAACTGGTGGAGGCGACGACGGCGGTCGCGGACCGCTGGACCGAAAACAATTCGGTTGCGTCCCGCGCCGTGCCCAACCGCAAGCATCAGGGCTCGCTGCGTGCCCTGGTGGGTTCAAAGGGCGTCGAGCCGATGTACCTGGACCTGAAGACGGAAGGGCCGCACGCCCTCGTCGGCGGAACGACGGGCGCGGGCAAGTCTGAGTTCCTGCAGTCCTGGGTGCTCGGCATGGCCGCCGCATACAGCCCTGACCGACTCTCCTTCCTCTTCGTTGACTACAAGGGTGGGGCGGCGTTCGCGGACTGCGTGAAGCTGCCGCATACCGTTGGCCTGGTCACCGATCTGTCGCCGCACCTGGTGCGCCGCGCACTGACCTCCCTACGGGCGGAACTGCACTACCGGGAGCATCTGTTCAACCGCAAAAAGGCCAAGGACCTGCTCGCCATGGAGCGCGACGCCGACCCTGAAACACCGCCGTCACTGGTGATCGTGGTCGATGAGTTCGCTGCCCTCGCACGGGAGGTGCCCGAGTTCGTCGACGGCGTGGTGGACATCGCGGCCCGTGGCCGGTCACTTGGTCTCCATCTGATCCTGGCCACCCAGCGGCCCTCCGGCGTCATCAAGGACAACCTGCGCGCCAACACGAATCTCCGCATCGCGCTTCGCATGGCGGACACGGACGACTCCCAGGACATCCTCGGTACGCCGATGGCCGCCTACTTCAGCCCGTCGATTCCTGGGCGCGGTGCGGCGAAGACCGGCCCCGGCCGTATCCAGAGCTTCCAGACCGGGTACGCCGGAGGCTGGACCACCCGGGCGCCGGCGCGCCCACGGATCGACGTCGTCGAGATGAACTTCGGCTCGGGCACCCGTTGGGAGTCTGCGGGGGACGAGGTCATCGCTGAGCCCGGCGGCCCCAATGACATCGCCCGCATTGTGGGCAATGTTTCCCAGGCTGCGCTGGAACTGGGCATCAAGCCTCCGCGTAAGCCCTGGCTTGCTGAACTCGCGGAAGCCTATGACTTCTCGAAGCTGCCGAACCCCCGAACGGACGAGTCGCTGCTGCTCGGAGTGGTGGACGACCCGGAGCACCAGGCGCAGCCCACCGTTTTCTACCAGCCCGACGTAGACGGCAACCTCGCGATCCTTGGATCCGGCGGCTCAGGCAAGTCGACGGCGTTGCGGACGCTGGCAATCGGTTCAGCCGTCACCGTGCGCGGCGGTCCGGTGCAGGTGTACGGGATCGACTGCGCCTCGAACGGCCTCCAGATGCTCGGCCAGCTGCCGCACGTCGGCGCGGTGCTCGATGGCGATAATTCAGAGCGGATCGGCCGGCTGCTCCGCTACCTGCGTGGCGTCATTAACGAGCGTTCCGACCGGTTCGCCGAGGTCCGGGCGGGAACCATTACGGAGTACCGTCGGCTGGCCAACCGTCCGGAGGAACCGCGGATCCTGCTTCTTGTTGACGGCATTACCACTTTCCGTGAGAACTACGAGTTCAAGGGTCGGGAGCGCCACTTCGAACTGTTCCAGCAGATTGCGACGGACGGCCGTCCCATGGGCGTGCACATTGTCGTCACCGGAGAGCGCACCAACTCCCTCCCGCCGTCGTTGGCGGCCTCGATCAGCAGGCGGATCATCCTGCGCATGGCGGGGAAGGACGACTACTCGACGCTGGGCGTGCCCCGTGACGTACTCTCCAGCTCGTCGCCTCCCGGGCGTGGATTGCTTGACGGGCTCGAGGTGCAGCTTGCGGTCTTCGGCGGCAACGCCAACCTCGAACTGCAAGCGCG
Organism: Arthrobacter sp. D2-10; assembly: GCF_054161285.1. Lineage (NCBI taxonomy): Bacteria > Bacillati > Actinomycetota > Actinomycetes > Micrococcales > Micrococcaceae > Arthrobacter > Arthrobacter sp. D2-10. The sequence goes on from NZ_CP096431.1 coordinate 1,225,899, forward strand.
CGAGGTGGAACGCATGCGCGACGCCATGCTGCGCCAGGGTGTTCCGCAGGCGCCGGGCGTCCTCAGCCTGCCCGAGTCGATCGACCTCGACGTGCTGCCCGCGGCTGAGACGGGCTCGGCGGTCATTGGTGTTGATGACTTCAACCTTGAGCCCGCCGCGGTCTCCGCTACGGGTGCGTTCATGGTGTCGGGTCCGCCGGGGTCGGGACGCACGGTGGCGCTGGTGACTCTGGCTGCGGCACTGCAAAAGTCCTCGCCGCATGTGAAACGGATCTATCTCGGGGCGCGGCGCTCCACGGTTGCATCCCTCGGTCTGTGGGACGAGGCGTACGCCACCGCTGCCCTGGTGCAGCCGGGACTGGCGAGGCTCACCACGCTGGTCGATGGTCCGGAAGGTTCGGTCGCGTTCTTCATCGAGGGCCTGACCGAGTTCACCGATTCGTTGGCGGAACTGGAACTGTCCTCGCTGGTGAAGACGGCTGTGAAGTCGGGTCAGTGGGTGGTCGGCGAAGCGGAGACGTCCACCTGGTCCAGCGCCTGGAACCTGTCCGGTCCATTCAAGTCCGGCAGGCGGGGACTGCTGCTCAACCCGAACGAGCTCGACGGCGACACGCTGCTGAACACGTCGCTGGGCAGAACTGCGGGTAACCGCTTCATACCGGGACGCGGCTACGTTGTCGGTCGGGGCAAGGCATACAAGCTACAGGTCGCCACAACCATGGGCGGCCTGGACTGACACAACGGTCCGGCGCCCGGACGGGTAGCGCTCCTTGGGTAGAGCTCCTTGGGGAGCGGTCCCCATCGACACCTCTCGACGGGCTTGGATAGGTTGTAGTCAGTCGCCCAAACGGGGAGCCCGCGAGGGACATCCCGGAAGGGCAGGGCGGTTCCGGAAATGCCGGACCGCCACAACGAAAGGTGGGGACAATGAGCAACGTTACACACGGTAATAACCCGGAGCAGATGGGACAGCTGGCACAGCTGCTTACCCAGAAGTCCGAAGAACTGAACCAGACCGCCAACCAGCTGACCCAGCAGCTCGGCAACACCGCCTGGGTCGGCCCGGACTCCGAGCGCTTCCGCGGCGAGTGGGAAACCCACCGCGCGCAGCTGACCCAGATTGCAGCACAGCTGCAGGAAGTCAGCGCGACCGTACAGCGCAACCGCCAGGATCAGGAAGCCACCTCGAACGCGTAAGTTTCCCGGTACGGCAGAACGGTCCGCAGCTTCGGCTGCGGGCCGTTCCCTCATTAACGCCCGCAACTGTCCGTGGTCTGGGGCAAGATAGGAACCGTGGCCACAGTGAACCAACACGCCGATGAGCAGTCCGAAGAACGTTCCGAGGTTGAGCTGCCCGCCGATGAGGTGCCGGCAGACTCGCTCAAGGAGGAGTACGCCCGGCTCGTGGAGGAGGTGAGGCGCCACCGCTTTGCGTACTACAACGAAAACGCACCGGTTATCTCGGACGCCGAGTTCGACGTGCTTTTTCGCAGGCTCGAACAGATCGAGGCCGAACACCCGGAACTGATCTCGAATGATTCGCCCACCCAGGAAGTCGGCGGCGATGTGTCCGCAGCCTTCGCGCCGGTTCAGCACCTGCAGCGCATGTACAGCCTGGAGGATGTTTTCTCCACCCAGGAGCTGGAGACATGGGTCCGGCGGGCGGAAGCAGGCATCCAGTCCCAACGTCCGGGCAGCACGGTCTCCTGGCTCACCGAGCTGAAGATCGACGGACTCGCCGTCAACCTTCTCTACCGCAACGGTGAGCTGGTGCGGGCGGCCACCCGGGGGGATGGCGCAACGGGCGAGGACATCACGCACAACGTGCTCACCATCAAGACCATCCCGCGCAAGCTCAACGGATCCAACCATCCTGCGGAGGTCGAAATCCGCGGCGAGGTGTTCTTCCCCTCGAAGGAATTCGCCCAGCTCAACGAGTCCATGGTCGAGGCAGGCAAGGCCCCCTTCGCCAATCCCCGCAACGCTGCAGCGGGTTCACTCCGGCAGAAGGATCCCGCGCTCACGGCCCAGCGGCCGCTGGACATGTATGTGCACGGCATCGGTGCCCGTGAGGGGCTGGAATCCGAAAGTCAGTCCGAGACGTATCGCCTGCTTGAGCAGTGGGGGCTGCCCGTGTCGCCCTACTTCAAGGTGTTCGGATCCTATGAGGAGGTTCTCGACTTCATTGAGCACTACGGCGAGCACCGGCATGACCTGTTGCATGAGATCGACGGCATTGTGGTCAAGGTGGACAGCTTCGCGCTCCAGCGCGCGCTCGGCCACACCTCGCGCGTGCCACGATGGGCTGTGGCGTACAAGTACCCGCCCGAGGAAGTGAACACCAAGCTCCTGGACATCCGCGTCAATGTCGGGCGTACCGGACGCGTCACACCATTCGGGCTGATGACTCCGGTCAAGGTGGCCGGTTCCACAGTGGAGATGGCCACGCTGCACAACCAGGAGGTTGTAAAGGCCAAGGGAGTCCTCATCGGTGACATCGTCGTGCTGCGCAAAGCCGGTGACGTCATCCCTGAGATTGTCGGCCCTGTAGTTGCGCTGCGGGCCCAACAGGATCCGCCGCCCTACGAATTCGTGATGCCAACGGTGTGCCCGTCCTGCGGCACGCCGCTGGCGCCTGCGAAAGAGGGCGACGTCGACATTCGGTGTCCCAATGCCAAATCCTGCCCGTCGCAGCTGCGGGAGCGCGTGTTCCACGTCGCCGGCAGGGGTGCGTTCGACATCGAGGCACTCGGTTGGGAAGCGGCCATTGCACTCACCCAGCCTGCCGAACCTGCCGTGCCTCCGTTGACCACCGAAGCCGACCTCTTCCGACTGACTCCTGAGAAGCTCGCCGATGTGCGGATAGTCCGTGACAAGAAGGTCAAGGGCGTTGTGAACGGCCAGGAGCTGGTGCCGTACTTCTACACGAGGGGCAGCGCCAAGAAACCCTCCGAACCCACGGCCACCACACGAAAGCTTTTTGTGGAACTGGAGAAGGCCAAGTCCCAGCCGCTGTGGCGTGTACTGGTTGCGTTGTCCATCCGCCATGTGGGGCCGACGGCTTCACGGGCTCTGGCCACCGCATTCGGATCGATGGAGAGGATCCGCAGTGCCAGCGAGGAAGAACTCGCCAACGTCGACGGCGTTGGACCCACCATCGCCGCAGCACTGAAGGAATGGTTCGCTGAAGACTGGCACTGCGAGATCGTCGATCGATGGGCTGAGGACGGGGTCCGGATGGCCGACGAGGTGGACGAGTCCATGCCCCGCACGCTGGAGGGGCTCACCGTCGTCGTCACCGGGTCGCTGGAGGGGTTCAGCCGTGACGAAGCGAAGGAAGCAATCATCCAGCGCGGGGGCAAGGCATCCGGTTCGGTATCGAAGAACACCAGCTACGTCGTGGCCGGGGAAAATGCCGGGACCAAATTGGACAAGGCAGAGCAGCTGGGGCTGACCATTCTCGATGAAGACGGTTTCCGAAGGCTCCTGGAGGAAGGAACCGTATGAGCGCCAGCCCTGCCGAACTGCTTCACGTCGCGCTGCAAGCCGCTGAAGCCGGTGCCCAGGTGCTGCAGAGGCGCGGTAACGGCGTCCTTGAAGCCGAGAACAAGAGTTCTGACAGTGACTGGGTCACCGCTTTTGACACCGCTGCCGAACGGGCCGTCCGTGATGTGATCTGGCGTTCCCGACCGCATGATGCGATTACGGGCGAGGAGTTCGGAACCACGGTTCCGGAAGGCCAGGCGTCCGGGATCCGGTGGTCCGTCGACCCGCTGGACGGCACTACCAATTTCATCCGCAACATTGTTTACTACGCCACGTCGGTAGCGGCGGTTGACAGCGGGGGAGAGTGGCTGGCCGGCGTGGTTCACGCGCCGGCGCTGGACCGGGTCTACTGGGCCTCGAAGGGCCAGGGCGCCTGGGTGCGGGAACGCGGACAGGTGCGCGAGTTGCACGGACCTGTTGCAGGACGCGCAGGCGCCATCGTGGGTAGTGGGTTCAGCTACCACCCCGGGCAACGGACGCACCAACTCGGGGAGCTCGGCGAACTCGTCGCGGGCCACGGGGACCTGAGGAGGATCGGGTCGGCGGCCCTTGACCTCTGCATGGTCGCCGATGGAACGCTGGACGCCTACATCGAGCGTGGACTGAATGAACACGACTGGGCGGCCGCTGCGCTCATCGCGGAGGAGGCCGGGGCCGTCGTTCGCCGTCCCGTCCTGACGTCGGCACTGGATGGCGGACCGGATGAGCACGAACGGTTCTCGGCGTTCACTGCGGCTGGTTCGCAGGCCATAGTAGAGCGTGCCGCGGAGCTCGAGGCGCGGTCCGCCGCTTACTGACCGAGGATCCTTCGACTGCAGGTCATGCAGGTCATGCAGGTCATGCAGGCGGCAGGCTGTAGCGGTGCTCCGGCCTGCCCGTCGTCCCGTAGCGCAGCTGGATTTCCACCGCGCCGTCGTCCGCCAGCGAGGACAGATACCGCTGCGCGGTGGCCCGCGATACGCCTACCCGGTTGGCGACCTCCGCGGCGGAGTACTGCTCGTCGGGAACGAAGGAATCCAGGACCGCTGCCTCCGTGGCTGATCGGGGTTTAGACGACGGAGTGACGTCGCCCGGGATCAGCGATCGCTTGGCGCGTTCCACGGCATCCTGGTCCAGTGCCCCCGGCTGAGACAGAAGGCGGCGGTACCTGGCGTACGACCGCAGCTGCTGTGAGAGGGATTCGGCAGTGAACGGCTTCAAGAGGTAGCCGAGCGCGCCGCGGCGGAAGGCGGCGCTGACGGAGGCAGGGTCGGAGGCTGCGCTCAGAATCACGGTGTCCACGTCCAGCTGCTGGAGTAGGTCGAGTCCGGAGGCATCGGGCAGGTAGACGTCAAGCAGCACCAGGTCCGGACGGAGGCTGTGGACCGACTGCAGCGCCAGCGATGCTGTTCCCACCGGGGCCAGCGCCAGGAACCCGGCCACCGAATCCACGTACGCGGCGTGCAGTTTGGCCACGTGGAAGTCGTCATCGACTATCAGCACACGGAAGTCATCGGCCATGATCGTCCTTTCCTGCTCCATCGTTCCCCCGTGAATCCTTCGCCGCCGCGGTCGTGCCGGGCAGGGAAGCCATAAAGACCGCTCCCGGCCCGCCGGGCGTACCGGGCTCAAGCAACCGGACGTCCCCGCCGCGGCGCCGTGCCAGCTGGCGCACCAGCGCAAGCCCGAACCCCTGGCCGCCGCCGGCACGGACGGGGCCGGAAACTGTAGTGAAGCCTTCGGCAAAGATTGCCTCGGTGTCGGTTCCCGGCGCCAGCCCGTCTCCCGAGTCGGCAACCACCACATGAAGTGTCCCGCCGTCGTCGCCCGGTTCATCCATCACTTCCACCTCAACCCAGCGGGGGGTTCCTGTTCCGGCCACAGCGGCATTGACGGCGTTGTCAATCAGGTTGCCTAGAACCGTTGTGACGTCCTGCGCAGCTGTGACCTGCCCTCGGACCAGTGTTTCCGGCCCAATGCGCAAGGCAACGCCGCGCTCGTCGGCCTCAACCCCTTTTGCGCCCACGAAGGCCTGCAGATATGGGTCCTGAAGAAGTTCGGCCTGGTCTACCGGGAACTTCAGGGGCCCCGTCGCTGCCAACCGCGCCAGGTACTCGCGGGCCTGCTGGTGCTGACCGATGCTCATGAACCCGGCGATGGTGTGGAGCTGGTTGGCGAACTCGTGCCGCTGGGCGCGCAACGCAGTGGACATGGTTCCCACCGCGTCCAGCTGCCGGGTAAGTTGCTGCAGCTCCGTGCGGTCCCGCAGCATGAGCACCCATCCCAGGTCCTCCCGCCGATGAAGGGCCTTGCGGGCGCTGGCGACCAGTACGCGCTCACCGGCTACAAGCTCGACAGCGGAAGGGGAAGCGGAACCGGCGCCCGGTTCTGTCAGGGCCTTGAGCTGATCCGGGACGGGCGCGTCCTCCCACCGCGTTCCTGCCAGGTCCTCCTGCCCCAGTAGCCGCTGTGCTGCTGCGTTGAAGACGCTGATTCTCCCGTCCGCGGAAACACCGATCACGCCCTCGTCCACACCCTGAAGCACAGCCACCTGGTCATGGACCAGGGTGCTGATCTCCTCGGGTTCCAGACCCAGGGTGAGTCGGCGCAGTCGCCGACGCAGCAGGAAGGAGCCAAGCACGCCGGCCAACAGGGCGCCGGCGGCAGTCAGGGCAACTGGTCCCACGTCCTGGGCTACGCTCTGGCTCACGGTCTCCATGGAGTAGCCGACGCTGACCTCTCCAACCACGGCTGAGCTGTCGGGGGCGTAGACAGGAACTTTGGCTCCGGCGGAAGGCCCCAGTGTGCCTGTGTTGCGGGTGGTGACCTCGCGCCCTGCCAGGGCCTCGGTGGGATCGGTACTGACTTGCTCCCCGAGCCGCGCCGGATCGGGATGGGCGAGGCGAAGCCCGGTGTCGTCGGTGATGACCACGAACAACGCTCCGGTCCGTGTACGGGCTGCTTCCGCGGTGGCCATCAGGGGGCCGGCGGCCAGCTGGGCGGCCGGAGGGGTCCCCTCCTGTCGGCTGATGGCCAGCACGTCCGCCCTGACGGACGGATCCGACGCCACCGTCCTGGCAAGGGTTAGCGCCTGGGCCTCCGCCTCGTCGCCCGCCCGCTCATAAGTCAGCCAGGCGTGGACGGCGGCGCTGAGCAGGACCACGAGCAATACCACCGCCAGCTGCAGCAGGAGTGTCTGCGTGGAGAACCGCAGCGCGGGGCGCGGGCTGGGACGCGGCACGGTCCTCCTTGAAGTGGGTGGCGGGCGATCGGACGTGGCGCCCTTCGGTGGGTGAGCACAATGAGCAAAATGCTCGCAACAAGCAGTATGTCAATCAATTCCATCAAAGGCACTGCCGTGACGGCGGTCACCCTACAGTCTGTATCACGCGTCACATTGCTGTGCCGCTGTTCACACAGAAGGAGCCGGCCGTGCTGGTAATACTTGGATTCGCGATGATCGCGGTGTTCATGGTGCTGATCATGACGAAGAAGTTGTCGCCGGTGCTGGCGCTGATCATCGTCCCCACAATTTTCGGTCTTTTCGCAGGTGCAGGCCTTGGCATCGGCGAGATGGTCATGGAATCGATGAAGTCGATGACCTCAACAGCAGCCCTGTTGATGTTCGCCATCATCTATTTCGGTTTGATGATCGACGTCGGCCTCTTTGACCCGCTGGTTCGCTTCATCCTTCGGAAACTGGGCAATGATCCCGCCAAAGTGGTCCTCGGTACCGCGCTCCTCGCTGCCGCAGTATCTCTTGACGGTGACGGCTCCACGACCTTTATCCTCACCACGGCCGCTATGCTGCCGATCTACCTTCGGCTGAAGATGAGCCCTGTGGTGCTGACCTGTGTGGCCGGCCTCGCCAACGGCACGATGAACATCGTGCCCTGGGGTGGACCGACCGCCCGGGCAGCCACCGCACTCAACATCGACGTCAACGATGTCTTCGTTCCGATGCTGCCCTCCCTCCTTGGTGGCATCGCCCTGGTTCTTGCCTTCGCCTGGATGCTCGGCATCCAGGAGCGCAACCGTCTCCGCGCCACGCAGCCCGAGCTCTGGGGAGCGCCTGACACGTTCGACGGCGGTGCCCCCGCCGGCCGTTCCGGTGTCGGCGGTTCGTACGCGGGCCGCGGACGTCCGGGAACCAACCCCGGGGGAGCGGCTCCCGCCGTCGGTGGTTCTTCCGTCGCTGTACTGGAAGGTACCGAGCCTGTAGCGGATGACCGCGATAACGCTCTGGCGGGCACCTCCCTGGACCCGAACCGCAGTACCCTCCGTCCGAAGCTGCAGTGGTTCAACCTTGCGCTCACCGTCGCCGTAATGGGCATGCTCATCGCCGACCTTGTACCCCTGCCGTACGTCTTCATGGTGGGCTCCGCGATTGCTCTGTTGGTGAACTTTCCCCACGTCAAGGACCAGAGCGCGCAACTTGTTGCCCACGCGCCGTCGGTCGTTGCAGTAGTCAGCATGGTCATGGCGGCCGCGGTCCTGACCGGCGTCCTGACGGGTACCGGCATGGTCGAGGCAATGTCCGCCTGGCTGGTGCAGATCATCCCGTCCAGCATGGGCCCCTTCCTGGCAGTCATCACCGGCGTCCTCAGCATCCCCATGACGTTTTTCATGAGCAACGACGCCTTTTACTTCGGTGTACTGCCAGTTCTCAGCGAGACCGCAGGTCACTACGGGATCAGTGCCGCTGAAATGGCACGCGCTTCTATTACCGGGCAGCCCTTCCACATGCAGAGCCCCCTCGTCCCAGCGATCCTCCTCCTCGTGTCGCTGGCCAAGGTTGATCTGGGGGACCACCACAAGAAGGTTCTGTGGCGCAGCGCCGTTGTGTCGCTGCTGATGCTGGGAATAGGCATGCTGACCGGAGCGATTGGAATCGGCTAACCTGTAGCTGCCGTGCTGCTGTGGCTGCGGTGCTGCCGCACGCTGGATGGCAGCACGGCATAACCTGTCCCCGCATCAGATCCCGGGTATGACCATGAGTTGGCAGAAAGTGTTTTCGACACTGGCCTCCACAAGGCTGCGTGAGGCATACGCCCACGCGGTGCTGGGAGAGGATCCTGAAGTGCAGCCAAAGGAGCGAGCAAAGCTCATCGAGTCAGGACTGCTTGATGCCGACGGTTCGGTCAATGACGCCCTGTTCAAGGAGCTCCTGGCAGCCGCATCAGCCCCGCGGCCGCAGGGCGTCGACAGGTTCTTTCGTGAAGGACGCCTGGACGGACTTCCGGCGGGGCATGCCGACCGGCTGTCAGTGCTCGAGCACCTGGCCGATCGCCTGTTTCCGGGCGGGCAGGAGCTGACCGAGCCGCAGGTCAACCTGCTGATCGCCACTGTTACGCGCGATATCCCTACGCTGAGGCGCGCGCTGGTCGATTACGGGTACCTTGTACGGAATGCGGACGGAACCGGGTACCGGCGTTCAGAGGTCGCCTAACTTAACCTGATCGTTGCATTGGTCCGGTCACAGTCGCACGGCTGATCTGCCACACTCGGATCATCGGTGTCCTACCCCGGAGGAGTCATTCATGGACATTACGGTCAGGCAGGCCGGCGAGAACGATTACGCCGAGATCAGGCGCATCACCGTGGCCGCCTACGCGGATGCCGGATACATCGACGACGACTACGCCTACAACCACATCCTCGGTGCTATCGAGAACCGGGGCTATGCGGGCGCCTCGCTGCTGGTAGCGGAATCGGACGGAGCAATTGTCGGCTCCGTGTTCATGACCAGGGCGGGCGGTGACTTCAGTGACGTCGCCCACGACGGTGAACTCGAGTTCCGTATGCTGGCTGTTGCCCCGGACCAGCAGCACAAGGGAATCGGGCATGCGCTGGTCCGTGAGGTCATCGACCGTGCACGCCGGGACCCGGATCTGTCAGGTGTGGTCCTGACTATCGCGCCGCAAATGGACGGACAGCACAAGCTGTACGAGGAGATGAACTTCGTCCGCATGCCGTCCCGCGACTTCGTGCTGTCTGACTCCTTCTCTCTGCACGTGTACAAGCTCGCCCTCTGACGGCGTCAGCAGGGCGCTGGTTCCAACCCTCTGTGGGTTCGTCATGTGCGCAAGCCGTACTTCGGCTCGGGACAGGGCACAATGGATAGGCGCATTTCGGCGCCCTCCCAGAACAAGGCATAACCAATGACCCTCACCATCCGTCGTGTAACGGAGAACGATTACGACGACGTCCGCCGGATCACCCGCGACGCCTACCTTCACGCCGGCTACTTCGACGCGGCCGACCACCCCTATGTGCAGGTGCTCGCCGACGTCGAGCACCGGGCTGAGCACGCCGAGGTCTGGGTGGGCGAGGATGACGGCGTCGTGATCGGGTCGTTTGCGATCACTTTCGAGGGTCAGCGCTACACGGATATTGCCATCGCCGGTGAATTGGAGTTCCGTATGCTCGCCGTCGACCCGGCCGTCCAGCGAGGAGGCTACGGGCGCCGGATGGTCGAGTGGATCATTGACTACGCCCGCACCGTCGACGGCGTAGAGGCAGTCAGCCTGACGAGCGGCACGGACATGGTGCGTGCGCATCGACTGTACGAGTCGCTCGGTTTCGAGAGGGTGCCCAGCCGCGACTGGTGGGTACCGGGTGAGGACATCGAGCTGTGGGTCTTCCGACTGGAGCTGTGATCGAGGTGCCCCCTTCGCAGTCCGGTGACGGACTGAAGCGCGCATAGACTAGAACCCGAAACCCCAAGCCATTCAAGATCCTGGAGAAACATGCCCGAGATCACCCGTGAGGACGTCGCGCATCTTGCCCGGCTCGCACACATCGACATGAGCGCCGAGGAGTTGGACCGGATGGCCGGTGAACTGGCCGTCATCGTCGATTCCGTCAAGGCGGTCAGCGAAGCGGCCGGCGACGACGTTCCGGCGACCAGCCACCCCATCCCGCTGAGCAACGTCTACCGGGATGACGTCATTGGCGAAACCCTCAGCAACGACGAGGCTCTGAGCGGTGCCCCCGACAACGCGGACGGCCGCTTCAAGGTCCCCGCAATCCTGGACGAGGAGTAAACGATGTCCGATCTCACCAGGCTCAGCGCTGCCCAACTCGCGGAGAAGCTCACTTCCCGCGAGATCTCGGCAGTCGAAACTGTCCAGGCACACCTTGACCGCATCGGCGAGGTCGATCCGGCCATCAACGCCTTCCTCCACGTCAACACCGACGAAGCACTGCGCGTCGCTTCCGAGGTGGACAAAGAGCGTTCGCTCGGCGACGCAATGCACCCGCTCGCCGGCGTGCCGATCGCCGTCAAGGACCTGATCGTGACCAAGGGCCAGCCCACCACAGCAGGGTCCAAAATTCTCGAAGGCTGGCACAGCCCGTACGACGCCACGGTGGTCCGGCGCCTCCGCGACGCCAAGATGCCGATCCTCGGCAAGACCAACCTTGACGAGTTCGCCATGGGCTCCTCCACGGAACACTCGGCCTACGGACCGACCCGCAACCCCTGGGACCTTGACCGAATTCCGGGAGGATCCGGCGGCGGATCGGCCGCGGCTGTCGCGGCCTTCGAGGCACCCCTCGCCCTGGGTACCGACACCGGTGGTTCCATCCGCCAACCCGGAGCAGTCACCGGAACAGTAGGCGTCAAGCCGACGTACGGCGGCGTCTCCCGGTATGGTGCCATCGCCATGGCGTCGTCCCTCGACCAGATTGGTCCCGTAACCCGCACGGTCCTTGACTCGGCCATGCTGCACGAGGTCATCGGCGGACACGATCCCCACGACTCCACCTCGCTGACCGACCCGGTCGGCGCCCTCGTTGAAGCTGCCCGCAACGCCGACGTCAAGGGCATGCGCATCGGCGTCATCAAGGAACTCCAGGGGGAGGGCTACCAGGAGGGTGTCCAGGCACGTTTCAACGAAGCCCTGGACCTGCTGCGTCAGGCCGGTGCCGACGTCGTTGAGGTCTCCTGTCCCAACTTTAAGTACGCATTGGGTGCCTACTACCTGATCATGCCTTCGGAGGCATCGAGCAACCTCGCAAAGTACGACGGCGTGCGCTTCGGACTGCGCGTCGTGCCCGACGGCGCTCCCACCATTGAGCGCGTCATGGGCGCCACCCGCGCCGCCGGCTTCGGTGACGAGGTCAAGCGCCGCATCATCCTCGGCACCTACGCGCTCAGCGCCGGCTACTACGACGCCTACTATGGCTCGGCACAGAAGGTGCGCACCCTCATCCAGCGCGACTTCGACGCGGCGTTCACCCAGGCGGACGTGCTCATCTCACCGACGGCTCCCACCACGGCATTCAAGCTGGGGGAGAAGCTGGACGATCCGCTGGCCATGTACCTCAATGACGTCGCGACCATCCCGGCGAACATGGCGGGAGTTCCCGGCATCTCGGTTCCGGGTGGACTCTCGGACGGACTGCCCGTCGGGATCCAGTTCCTGGCCCCCGCACGTCAGGACGCCCGGCTCTACCGGGCGGGCGCGGCACTGGAGACCCTGCTCGAAAACACCTGGGGCGGACCCCTGCTGGCACAGGCACCAGAGATCGCTGGAGTGAAGTAAATGACTGCTGAAACCGCCGAAATCCTGTCCTTCGAAGAGGCCATGGAGAAGTTCGATCCGGTACTCGGATTCGAGGTGCACGTTGAGCTCAACACCCGCACCAAGATGTTCTCCAGCGCACCGAACGCGTTCGGTGACACCCCGAACACCAACGTCACTCCGGTGGACCTGGGCCTGCCCGGCGTGCTTCCGGTCATCAACCGCGTGGCGGTCGAGTCCTCGATCAAGATCGGCCTCGCGCTGAACTGCAAGATCGCCGAGCGATGCCACTTCGCCCGGAAGAACTACTTCTACCCGGACACCCCGAAGAACTTCCAGACCTCGCAGTATGACGAACCGATCGCCTACGACGGCTCCATCGACATCGAGCTCGCCGACGGCACTGTCTTCACGATCGAGATCGAACGGGCGCACATGGAGGAGGACGCCGGCAAGCTCACCCACATGGGCGGCTCCACCGGCCGAATCCAGGGTGCCGAGTTCTCACTCGTCGACTACAACCGCGCCGGGGTTCCCCTCGTCGAGATCGTGACGAAGCCCATCGTCGGTGCCGGTGAGCGTGCTCCCGAGCTCGCGAAGGCCTACGTCGCCGCCATCCGCGAGATCGTCAAGAACCTCGGCGTATCGGATGCCCGCATGGAACGCGGGAACGTCCGCTGCGACGCCAACGTGTCACTGAAGCCCAAGGGCCAGGAGAAGTTCGGTACGCGGACCGAGACGAAGAACGTGAACTCGCTTCGCGCCGTCGAGCACGCTGTCCGGTACGAGATCCAGCGCCACGCCGCAGTGCTCGACGCCGGCGGCACCATCACGCAGGAAACGCGCCACTGGCACGAGGACACCCGGTCGACGACGGCGGGACGTCCCAAGTCCGACGCCGACGACTACCGCTACTTCCCGGAGCCGGACCTGGTGCCCGTGGTGACCGACGACGCGTGGATCGAGAAACTCCGCAGCGAACTCCCCGAACCGCCCGCCGCACGCCGCAAGCGCCTGCAGGCTGACTGGGGCTACTCCGACGCCGAATTCCGCGACGTGGTCAACGCCGGCGTCATGGACTCCATCGAGGAGACCGTCGCTGCAGGCGTGAAGCCCGCGACCGCCCGCAAGTGGTGGATGGGCGAGATCTCCCGCCGTGCCAAGGTCGCCGACCTCGAGCCCGCTGAGCTGGGCGTCACTCCGGCCCTGATCGTGGAACTTCAGGGTCTCATCGACTCCGGCAAGATCAACGACAAGCTCTCCCGTGAAGTGCTCGACGGCGTGCTCGCCGGCGAGGGTACGCCCACCGAAGTGGTGGCCCAGAGGGGCCTCGAAGTTGTGTCCGACGACGGCGCCCTCCTCGAAGCGATCGACGGCGCCCTCGCCGCCCAGCCCGATGTTGCGGATAAGATCCGCGGCGGAAAGCTGCAGGCGGTCGGCGCTATCGTCGGCGGGGTCATGAAGGCAACCCGCGGCCAGGCAGACGCCGGCCGGGTCCGCCAGCTGATTCTGGAGCGACTCGGAGTCGAAGGGTAGCCAACCCGCTCGCACGACTGACAGGAACGGGTAGGGGGCCAGCGGTGGCGAACATGCCGGCAGCAGAGGTGAATGTCACCGCTGAGCTGGTGGCGCGCCTGCTCGCCGATCAGCACCCCGATCTCGCCGGCCTGCCGCTCGCCCGGGCTGCCAACGGTTGGGACAACGCGATCTTCCGGCTCGGAAATGATCTTGCCGTCCGCCTGCCCCGCCGGCAGGCGGCGGCCGACCTCATCCGGAACGAGCAGCGCTGGCTGCCCGAACTCAGTGTGAGCCTGCAGGCGGTGACACCCGTTCCGTTGCGGACGGGCACGCCGTCGTCGTACTTTCCCTGGTACTGGACCATCACACAGTGGGTGGACGGGATACAGGCGGCGGGAATCGAGCCGCACGGCCGCTCCCAAGCGGCCGAAGACCTCGCACGCTTCGTGCTGGCCTTTCAACGCCCGGCACCTCTGGATGCCCCACGCAATCCGGTGCGCGGCGGACCGCTTTCCACCCGCAACGCGGCTGTGGAGGAGCGGGTCGCCTCCGCAGGGTTGTCCGAGGACCTACTCATCCTGTGGCGCGATCTGCGGGACCAACCGGAATGGGATGGCCCGCCTCTCTGGCTGCACGGCGACCTGCATGCGGCGAACCTTGTCCTGGACCGGGCGGGAGGCCTCGCGGCCGTTCTCGACTTCGGGGACCTGACGTCCGGGGATCCGGCGACGGACCTCGCCGCTGCCTGGATGGTCTTCGATGGCGGGGGCCGCAGGATCTTCATGGAAACAATCAACAGTGAACGGGCTCCCGATGCGGCGACGTGGCGGCGCGCCCGCGGATGGGCCCTGTGCATGGCCTCGGCCATGGCCGCCATCTCCGATGACAACCCGACCTTCCGCTCCATGGGGGTCCGGATTCTCGAGGAAGTACTGCTTGACGAAGGGGTCACCGGATGAAGTTCTCGCATGTCTCCCGCGTCCAGACCGAGGGCGACAACCACGTCATGGAAGACGCCTGCGGTTACCGGAACAACGCTGCCTGGATGATCGACGGTGCAACGAGCCTCCTCGACGAACTCGATCTCCCCGGCGCTTCCAACCCCTCCTGGTATGCACAGGTACTGGGACTGGCGCTTGCTGAAAGCGCCGGGCCGAGCGATGCCCGCTCGGTTCTCGCCGCGGCGCTCGCGAAGGTGGACGACATCGGCCACCAGCTGGTCGGCGCCGAATCCGAGCGGTTCCCAAGCGCCGCAGTCTCGCTCATCACAGCGGACGACGACGGCACGCTCTCCGTCCTCAGCCTCGCCGACTGCCACGTGGTTGCAGGCTTCGGGAACGGGGAGGTGCAGCACGTCGGCGAGGCGTTGCCGGGATCGTCGTCGCTTGAGGAGCTGCGCGCGGCGCGCCTGAGGCGGAACACACCGGACGGCGTCTGGGTTGCTCGCCGCGAGCCGGCCGCAGCTCAACATGCGCAGCTCGTGACGCTCGAATCGGTGCACACCGTGGCTCTGGCGTCGGACGGTGCGTGGCGCGCTGTCGACCTGGGGCTTGTCCGCGGTCCCGAGGAGTTTCTTGAGGCGGTGCAGACTCCAATGGGGGCGCAGGAGCTTATGCTGATGCTGCGGACCACCCAGGACGAGATCGGCGAAGCAGCTGACGACGCCTCGGTCCTGTGCGTCGCACTGACGGAGCAGTAGCCGGACGTCAGCCGCATTTTCGCGGAGACCAGCGGAGCGTGAGGAGATACGGCCATGGCCGAAACAGCAGACGTCGTCATCGTCGGTGGTGGGATTGCGGGACTGTCGCTCGCGTCGGCGCTCACGTCAAACACCCGCGCGCGGCTGAGGGTTGTCCTCCTCGAGGCAGAACACTCGCTCGCGTACCACACGTCCTCACGGTCAGCCCGGCAGCTGATTCCCAGTTATGGGCCGGAGGTGATCCGCCGGCTCACGGACCGGACGCTGAACCTCCTCCGGAAAGTTGAGGGCGGCCTGTCTTCGCCGGTTCTGTCGCCCCGCAGCTTCATGCTGATCGGCTCCGAGGAGACTGTCGCTGCCCGTGCCAGCGGCGCAATGGAACGCATCCCGTGGGAGGAAGCGGTGCGTCTCTGCCCACAGATCGCGCCGGCTTCAGACGCCCACGGTTACGACGCCGCCGGCCTCGACACCACCTCCGTCGGCTGCAATACCGATGTGTTGCTCGAACACCATCGTGAACGCGCCACTGCGGGCGGCACCAGGATCCTGACGGGTGCCCGGGTCCACTCCGTCCAGCAGTTGCGTACCGCCTGGGAAGTCGGCGCCGGACCGCACGCAGTACATGCCGCCGTCGTCGTCAATGCGGCAGGCGCCTGGGCAGATGAACTTGCTGTCCTGTCCGGGGTAGCCACGCAGGGCCTGCGCCCCTACCGGCGCACGGCAGCCGTCGTCGCGGCGAGGAATATGCCCGCTCCGGATTCCCCGATGGTCGCGGCAGCGGATGACAGTTTCTACTTCCGCAGGGACGACGGCGGTGTCCTGATTTCGCCTGCAGAGTCCGTTCCCAGCGTGCCTGAGGACGCGCAGCCTCGGCCCGAGGATCTTGAAGCGCTGATTTCCCGCCTCGGTTCGGTGACCGGACTGGAAATCGAGCATGTCCTGAGGGCATGGACGGGATTACGCACCCAGGTGGCCGATGGCCTGCCCGTGGTGGGTTTCGACCCCGAGGCCGAGGGCTTTTTCTGGTTAGCGGGCCAGGGCGGCTACGGGTTCCAGACGTCGTCGGCGATCGCGGAACTGGCGGCCGGACTCATCTCCGGCGCCGGCCCGGGATCCGGAGGCGGACAGGCCATTGCCGCAGCGCTCGCAGCGGACCGCTAGCCGAGGACGTGCCCTGCGGGCGCGCATCGCTGTTTCGCCCGAGGTGGACAGCTCCCGGAGTTCCGCACAGCGTTCCCGGGACTAAAGTAAAAGCATGAAGGTTGAAGAGACGCCGCTTCCGGGAATCGGCGTACGCAAGGATATTGTCACGGCTTCAGGCCGCAGAATCGGGACCGTCACCCAGCGTGACGGTGAGACGGAGTTGATCGTCTCCCGTGCCGATGACCCGGACGCATGTCTGGCGTCCATTCCGCTCACCTCCGAGGAAGCCTCTACCCTCGGGAACCTGCTTGGTGCGCACCAGCTCGTGGCGCAGTTGACCGAGGCTCACCGCGACTTTCCGGGCGTGAACACCCGCCAGTTCCTCGTGGAGGTCGACTCTCCCTATGACGGACGCAAGCTGGGGGATACCAGGATGAGGACCCGTTCCAGCGTGTCGATCGTTGCTGTACTTCGGCGGGGCCAGGTGCAGGCTTCGCCTACGCCGGATTTTGTGCTCGGGGCCGGCGACCTGCTCGTAGCGGTCGGCACCTCCGAGGGGCTCGACACCGCCGCCGAGATCCTCCGCGGCGGCTGAGCCGCCCGTGGGAAGTCACAGCGCGCTGGTTCTCATTGAACTGGGGGCCGTCTTTTTCGGCCTCGGTATCCTGGCAAGACTCGCCGGACGGATAGGACTCTCACCCATACCGCTCTATCTGGTCGGAGGGCTGTTCTTCGGTCACGGCGGGCTCATCGAGCTCGACGGTGTGGCGGAGTTCAGCGAGATCGCCAGTGAGATCGGCGTCGTCCTCCTGCTCTTGCTGCTCGGGCTCGAGTACACGGCGGGGGAGCTGGTCACCGGCCTCAGACAGTCGTGGATGGCCGGCGTACTGGACATTGTGTTGAACTTCCTGCCGGGCGTGCTGATTGCACTCGTGCTCGGATGGGGCGGCATCGGAGCCTTCGTGCTTGGCGGCGTG
Source organism: Arthrobacter sp. D2-10 (assembly GCF_054161285.1). Lineage (NCBI taxonomy): Bacteria > Bacillati > Actinomycetota > Actinomycetes > Micrococcales > Micrococcaceae > Arthrobacter > Arthrobacter sp. D2-10. The sequence goes on from NZ_CP096431.1 coordinate 1,243,289, forward strand.
ACCTACATATCGTCGTCAGGCATCGTGGCGAAGGTCCTCTCGGACCTCGGACGGCTCGGAAACCGCGAAACACCGGTGGTCCTTTCGCTCCTGGTCTTCGAGGACCTGGCCATGGCGGTGTACCTGCCGATCCTCACCACCGTCCTGGCAGGCGTGAGCTTCGCCGGCGGTCTCCAGGCGGTGGGAATCTCGCTCGTTGTCGTGACCATCGTCCTCGTGGTAGCGCTGCGCTTCGGCGCAACAGTCTCCGCCGTTGTCGACTCGAAAGACCGGGAGGTCTTCCTGCTGACGCTGATCGGCGGGGCGCTTCTGGTGGCAGGTCTTGCCTCTGCCATGCAGGTGTCCGCCGCCGTCGGCGCGTTCCTGCTGGGTATCGCCATCTCCGGGGCCACAGCCACCAACGCTGCTCGCCTCCTCGAACCCCTGCGTGACCTGTTCGCTGCCGTCTTCTTTGTCGTCTTCGGGCTCAACACCGATCCCGCAACCATTCCGCCCGTCCTCGGTTACGCACTCCTGCTCGCGCTCATCACCACGATCACCAAGGTGGCAACGGGCTGGTGGGCTGCAAAACGGCAGGGTGTCGGACGCCTGGGCCGTGCCCGCGCCGGTGCCGCCCTGATTGCACGCGGTGAGTTCTCGATCGTCATCGCCGGCCTTGCAGTCGCTTCGGGAGCGGTGACCGAGGAGCTTGCTGCACTCGCAACTGCCTACGTCCTGCTCATGGCCGTGTTTGGACCGATCGCTGCGCGGCTCGCGGAACCGGCAATGAACCTGTTCCGAAGGAGCGTACCGCTACCGGTGTAGCCCGGATACGCCGACGCGGCCCGAGGAAGCACACGGTGACATTGCGGCGTCTGATTGATTGCGGTTCGACCCACTCTGTGACCTGTGGAAACGGTCATTTCACCTCCGCCGTAACGGTTATGCGCCGATGGCTTCCGCGCCGGATCCTTACGCTTTCAGCAGCCCTACGATGATCCCACCTACTCAAATGAAAGGTGGTGCATCATGCACACACTTCGTGCGCTGCTGGCGAGTCTGCTCCTCATTGTCGGATTCGGCCTGGTAGCGCCGGCCCCTGCATCCGCGGCTCCGTACTGTGGAATCACGTGGGGCTCACTAGCGAAGACCAGCACGGCCCAAACCAGCGCTCCCGTCGTGAACGCCCGAGCGGGACGACACGCCTGCTTCGATCGGCTCGTGATCGACGTGCGCGGCACTGGTGCCGGCTACACCGTTCGCTACGTCAGCGCCGTCACCGGGACTTCCGGGCTGCCGACGCCATTGCGTGGAGCCGCTGACATCCAGGTCACGGTCAACGCCCCCGCCCACGACGGCAACATGAACGCAACCTACCGCCCGGCCGTCCGGTCCGAAGCGGTCAATGTCACCGGGTTCACAACCTTCCGCCAGGTGGCTTACATAGACAGTTTCGAGAGCCGCACAACCTTCGGCCTCGGCGTCCGCGCCCGTCTTCCGTTCCGGGTCTTCACCCTCGCCGGACCGGGCACCTCATCCAGACTGGTCATCGACGTGGCCCACCGCTGGTAGGGGATATCCGCCCCACCTTCCGGCGGATGGAGTCACATAATGGCGCCTTGGGTTTCTCAGGGCGCCATTATCCTTGCCCCGCCCGCGGGCGGGTGACTACGCCAGAGGCTTCTCCAACACACGGTCGACGGCGTCGACCACCACGCCGGCCTCCACCAACTTGCGTACGGCCTCGATCTCCGGAGCGAGGTACCGGTCGGTTCCCGGTCCCTCGACCACCTCGCGGATGGCGGTGCGGGCTGCATGGATGGCCGGCGAACTGCAGGAGTTGGCCAGGCCGCCGTCGCGCGCGTCCAGGGCACGGGCAGAGGTGAGCAGTTCGATCGCCACAACGCGGGTGAGTCCATCCAGTGCGCGCCGCAGCTTCAGGCCCGCCGACCAGCCCATCGACACATGGTCCTCCTGCATGGCGGAGGACGGGATGGAATCGACGGAGGCCGGCACTGCTAGCCGCTTCAGCTCGGAGACGATGCCCGCCTGCGTGTACTGGGCGATCATGTGCCCGGAATCGACGCCGGGATCATGGGCGAGGAAAGGATTGAGGCCGTGGTTGCGGCTCTTGTCCAGGAAGCGGTCGGTGCGGCGTTCGCTCATGGAAGCGAGGTCCGCGACGGCGATCGCCAGGAAATCGAGCGCGTAGCCGATCGGAGCGCCGTGGAAGTTGCCGTTCGACTCCACTCTGCCGTCTGGGGTAACTACAGGGTTGTCGATGGCCGATCCGAGTTCGATCGCGGCGACTGTTTCGACGTGCGCCAGGGTAGCCCGCACAGCACCGTGCACCTGAGGAGCGCACCGCAGCGAGTAGGCATCCTGGACACGGGTGAACCTGTGCGCTTTGCGTTCCTCGGAGGCATGTTCGCCGATCAACCGTGATCCGGCCAGGACCCGGCGAATGTTCGCGGCGGAGGCCACCTGCCCGGGGTGCGGCCGGAGCTGATGAAGGTCCTCGGCGAAGACGCTGTCGGTGCCCAGCAGTCCCTCGACGCTCATCGCGGCGGCGAGGTCGGCGGTGCGCAGCAGCCGGTGAAGATCGGCGGAAGCGAGCACGAGCATGCCGAGCATTCCGTCGGTGCCGTTGATGAGGGCGAGACCCTCTTTTTCCCGCAGCTCAACCGGGGCGATTTTGGCTGCAGCGAGCGCTTCAGCGGCGGGCAGCAGCGCGCCGTCGTCGTTCCTTACCTCACCTTCACCCATCAGGGCCAGCGCCACGTGCGAGAGCGGGGCGAGGTCACCGGAGCAACCGAGCGAGCCGTACTCACCGATGACCGGAGTGATGCCGGCGTTGAGCATGTCCGCGTAGGTCTGAGCGACGATGGGCCGAACTCCTGTTCGCCCCGTGGCCATGGTGGAGAGGCGGCCGAGCATCAGACCGCGCACTACTTCCCGATCGACCTCCGCACCCGACGACGCCGCGTGGCTGCGGATGAGGCTGCGCTGCAGGTGCGTTCGTTCCTGTACGGGGATGTGCTTGGTGGCCAGGGCGCCGAAACCTGTGGACACGCCGTAGTGCGGCGTCGGGTCATCGATGAGGGCATCGATTACCGCTCGGCTCGCCTTCATCGCGGCCAGCGAGTCCTCGCTGAGCTCCACCCGGGCGCCGTGCCGCGCGACTGCGACCACCTCCGCAGGGGCGAGTGCTCCCAAACCGATACTGACGATTGTGCCGTGCCGCATGCTGTCCTCTTCCGTCCTGCGAGCCACGCTCTTGCCAACAGATGAAATGAGCGTTTCAATAAGTGAAATACAAATTGGTCCCGAACGCAAGGAAGAAACTGTGGCGGATACCTCTACCCGCACCGTCGAGCGCGCACTGCTGCTCCTCGGCACGGTGTGCGACCGGGGATCGGTGACGCTGGCTGACGCCGCCCGCGACGCCGGACTCTCCGCCTCTACTGCGCTGCGGCTGCTGCGCACCCTGGAGGGCACCGGCTTCGTCCGCCGGGACGACGACGGCTACCGGCCCGGCATGCGCGTGGTGCAGCTCGGCGCGCAGGCCCTCTCGCACGAATCGCTCGTGTCTCTCGCGGAAAGCGCACTCGAACGACTGGTCGACTCCACGGGTGAGTCCGCATACCTGAACGTTCCGTCCCACGACGGCCACGGCATCTACCTTTCTGTCCGTGAAGGCACCCATTCTGTCCGCCACACCAGCTGGGTTGGCCGGAGTATTCCGCTGACCGGCACGGCGGCTGGAGCGGTCCTCGGTGGAGAGACACCCTCTGACGGGTACGTGGTGGTCAGCAACGGCATCGAACCCGACGTCACGGCGATTGCCGCTCCCATCGAATCAGGCGGCCAGGTGGTGGCCGCGCTGAGCGTTGTGGTGCCGACCTACCGGATCACCGCCGACGGCGCACGCCGTATCGGCCGCCAGGTCGCCCGTGAAGCAGCCGGGATCCTCCACGCCCCACAGGGTGTCTCCAACGACGGCACCCAATCACCTTCATCGAACGAGTCCCCGATACCAGGAGCACAGTCATGACCGGATTCACCCAGCACGATCCCTCCCGCGCCATCCGCGCACCCCGCGGCACAGAGCTGTCCACGAAGAGCTGGCAGACCGAAGCCCCCCTGCGGATGCTGATGAACAACCTGGACCCGGAGGTCGCCGAACGCCCGGAAGATCTCGTCGTCTACGGAGGAACCGGCCGGGCCGCGCGCAGCTGGGAGGCGTATGACGCGATCGTCGCCACGCTCAAGGACCTGGAGGAGGACGAAACACTCCTGGTGCAGTCGGGCAAGCCGGTGGGCGTTTTCCGTACCAACCCGTGGGCGCCGCGCGTACTCCTCGCCAATTCCAATCTGGTGGGGGACTGGGCGACGTGGCCCGAGTTCCGCCGCCTCGAGGCCGAGGGGCTGATGATGTACGGGCAGATGACGGCAGGATCCTGGATCTATATCGGCACGCAGGGCATCCTGCAGGGCACGTACGAAACCTTCGCCGCCGTGGCGAATGCCGGTTTCGGTGGAACGCTCGCCGGCACGCTCACACTGACGGCGGGATGCGGGGGAATGGGCGGGGCCCAGCCGCTGGCGGTCACCCTCAACGGAGGCGCGGTCCTGATTATCGACGTCGACGAGACCCGCCTGCGCCGGCGTGCCGCGAAGCGCTACCTCGACGTCGTCGCTTCCGACCTTGAGGATGGGTTGGCCCAGGTTCTCGGAGCGAAGCGGGAGAAGCGCGCCCTGTCAGTAGGCGTCGTCGGGAATGCCGCAGAGATTGTGCCGGCACTGCTGGAAAGGCAGCGGAACGGTGAGTTCAGCATCGACATCGTCACGGACCAGACGTCCGCCCACGATCCGCTGAGCTACCTGCCCGAGGGCATGGGCGTCGACGAGTGGGAGCGGGAGGCCTCCAGCGATCCGGATGGTTTCACCAAGAAGGCCCAGACGTCGATGGCACGGCACGTCGAAGCGATGGTCGGGTTCCAGGACGCCGGCGCCACCGTCTTCGATTACGGCAACTCCATCCGGGACGAGGCCCGCAAGGGCGGTTACGAGCGCGCGTTCGCATTCCCCGGCTTCGTTCCGGCGTACATCCGGCCGCTCTTCTGTGAGGGCCTCGGACCTTTCCGCTGGGTTGCGCTGTCAGGTGACCCGGCGGACATCGCGGTGACGGATGCTGCTCTGAAGGAACTGTTCCCCGAGAACGCGCACCTGCATCGGTGGCTCGACGCGGCCGGTGACCTGGTGGAGTTCGAAGGCCTGCCGGCGCGCATCTGCTGGCTGGGCTACGGTGACCGCGCCAAGGCGGGCCTGCTCTTCAACCGGCTCGTCGCCGAGGGCAAGGTGTCAGCGCCCATCGTCATCGGCCGTGACCACCTCGACTCGGGCTCCGTCGCCTCGCCGTACCGCGAGACCGAAGCGATGGCGGACGGCTCCGATGCCATCGCCGACTGGCCGCTGCTGAACGCCATGCTCAACACCGCCTCTGGCGCCACCTGGGTCTCCATTCACCACGGCGGCGGCGTCGGCATCGGGCGTTCGATTCACGCCGGGCAGGTGTCGGTCGCCGATGGAACGGCACTGGCCGCCGAGAAGCTGGAGCGGCTCCTCACGAATGACCCGGGGACCGGCGTCATCCGCCACGTCGACGCCGGCTACGAACGTGCACAGGAGGTGGCCCATGAGCGCGGAGTCCGCATTCCCATGGAGCGCTGACTCCGCAGGAGGACGCAGCTCAGGCGTTCTGCCAGAGTCCCATGATGTTGCCTTCCGGGTCGCGGAAATAGGCGGCGAACCCCATCTCGCCGACCGCCAACTTCTCGCCGACCGGGGATCCTCCGAGCGAGGTGACTTTCGCGAGGGCGTCTTCGATATTCTCGACGTCGATGGTGATGATCGGTCCGGCCAGTTCACCGCCGTCGCGCCTGAACATGCCGCCGTTGATGTACCCGGGCTCAGTGGGCCCCTGGTCTCCGGCAGGGCCGGTGACCGCAGCGGTGTACTCGAACTCGGGCATCTGCGGCGTGTCCCAGCCGAATGCCTCGCGGTAGAACGTCCGGGCGCGATCGCCGTCGTCGAACGGGATCTCGAAATGCACAACACGTCCGCTCACAATGAACTCCTCCGGATTGATTGGGATAGCAGTGTGCTGGTGAGTCTAGGCCCGATATCCGGCACTGCACAGGGGTACAACACGTCTTCCGGAAGAACGTCCGCACACGAGAAGGGAAACCATTGGACAGCGTAAGCAACCTGCTGGGAGCAATCGAGGATGTCGGGCGGGACGCGACCCGCGGCGGGTACTCCCGGCCGGTCTTCTCCAACGCGGAGCTGGACCTGAGGTCGTGGTTCGAGCAGGAGGCAACCCGGCGCGGCCTCGAGGTCGAGACCGACCGCAACGGCATCCTCTGGGCCTGGTGGGACACCGGCTCGGAGCGCAGCGACAGCTCTCGGGACGGCGCACTCGTCACCGGTAGCCACCTGGACTCCGTTCCCGGCGGCGGCGCGTTTGACGGGCCCCTCGGGGTCGCTTCGGCACTCGCCGCCGTCGACGTCCTGAAGCAGCGGGGCGTGCAACCGCAGCGGGCGCTGGCCGTCACGGTGTTTCCGGAAGAGGAAGGCTCCCGTTTCGGAGTTGCCTGTCTCGGATCGAGGCTGCTGACGGGCGGGATCGATCCGGATGCGGCACGGAACCTCAGGGACCCCGATGGCGTGAGCTTCGCAGAGGCTGCACGAGCCAACGGGCTGGACCCTGCTCATCTCGGCAAGGACGACGACGCACTCCGACGGATCGGCGACTTCGTGGAGCTTCACGTCGAGCAGGGCCGCGGGTTGATCGACCTCGATTCGCCCTTCGCAATCGGCACATCGGTCATCGGCCACGGGCGGTGGAAGCTGTCCATCACCGGGCAGGGTAACCACGCCGGCACCACGCTCATGGCCGACCGCGCCGACCCGATGGTCGCTGCTGCCCAGGTCATCCTGGCGATCCGGAAGACCGCCGCGGCAACGCCCGAGGCCCGCGCCACCGTTGGCAGGGTCCAGCCCATTCCGGGCGGCACGAACGTGATCGCGTCACGGGTGGACCTCTGGATCGACGTCCGCCACCCGGACGACGCCGTTACCGCCTCACTGGTCGAGTCCATTCACGGCCAGGCACAGAAGGCCGCCGCATTCGAAGGATGCGCTGCGGCGCTGACCCGCGAGTCGGTGAGCGGCACGGTGAATTTCGACGGCGAACTTCAGCGCCAGCTGCAGCTGGCCATCCCCGGTGCTCCAGGCCTTCCCACCGGAGCAGGGCACGACGCCGGCATCCTTGCCGCACACGTGCCCTCCGCCATGCTGTACGTACGCAATCCGACCGGTATCAGCCACTCACCCGAGGAACACGTCGAGGACGACGACGCCGACGCCGGCGCGGTTGCACTCGCCGACGTGCTGGAGCGGCTGCTGTGAAAACGCTGTGGTGTGAACGGGCCTGGCTGGAGCCCGGAGAGATCATGGCCGGCGTCCGGGTGGAGGTCGGTGACGACGGCGTGGTCCGACGGATGACCCGCGGCAGCGAGTGCTCCCCTGAGGACCTTCGGCTGGATGGCGTCGTGTTCCCCGCAGCGGCCAATGCGCATTCGCACGCGTTCCACCGGGTCCTCCGGGGCCGCACACACGCCGGCTCCGGCACCTTCTGGACCTGGCGCGAGGCAATGTATGGGGCAGCGGGTCTCCTCACCCCGCAGCTGTACGAGGAACTTGCCACCGCTGTCTACACCGAGATGGTTGGGGCCGGCTGGACCAGCGTGGCCGAGTTCCATTACCTGCACCACCGTGCGGACGGTACCCCGTATGGCTCAGCTGACGACCGCGGCCCGCACGCCATGGAGTTCGCACTGGCGCGCGCTGCGGTTGCCGCCGGGATTCGCCTCACACTCCTTGACACCTGCTACCTCTCGTCGGGGTTCGGCGCTTCGGTGCTGCCTGAACAGACACGTTTCACCGATGGAAGCGCCCGGTCCTGGCTCACCCGGTGGAAGTCCCTGCGCGACGCGATGGCTAAGCAGTACAGCACCGCTCAGGTCACGGTCGGCGCGGCGATCCACTCCGTACGCGCGGTCGATGAACCGGCCCTGGCGTTCATCGCGCAAAACCTTCCCGCTGACGTGCCGCTCCACATCCACCTCTCCGAACAGCCCGCGGAGAACCGCGACTGCATTGACGCGACAGGATTCACGCCTGCCGGGCTGCTGGCCCGCCACAACCTCCTGTCCGAACGGCTCACGGCGGTGCACGCCACCCACCTGAACGAGGAAGACGTCAAACTTCTCGGAACGGCGGGGGTCACCATCGCCATGTGCCCCACCACGGAAGCGGATCTCGCCGACGGGATAGGCCCTGCCACCGCTCTCCGTGATGCCGGCGCAGTGGTGGCGCTGGGCACTGACCAGCACGCCGTCGTCGACCCCTGGCTTGAGATGAGGGCGCTGGAACACGGCGAACGGCTGGCCAGCGGACAACGGGGATGTTTCTCACCCGCAGAACTGGTGCGTGCTGCTACTGCCGGTGGTTCCAGGGCACTCGGGCGCCGCGCTGCGGGGCTTCAACCTGGTCAAGTGTGTGACCTGATGGTCCTTGACCCGCGGTCGACCCGCACAGCGGGCTCTTCCGCGGACCAGTTGGCGCTGACGGCAACAGCGCAGGACGTGCTCGCCGTCGTCGTCGGTGGGGAAGTGCTTGCTCGCAACGGCAGCCATGTCCGGCTGGGAGAGCCGGCGGTCCTCCTCTCCGCCGCCATTTCCCGGCTTGATGCCGCGGTGGACCTTGATGCAGCAGTGAACCCTGATGCAGCAGTGAACCCTGATGTATCGGCGATCTCAGAGAAGGCACGCCCATGACAGCAAAGACAACGGTTCTCACAAACATCGGCGAGCTCATGACACAGGACGCAGAGCACCGGGTACTGAAGGACGCCGCCGTCGTGCTCGAGGGGGAGCAGATCGTGTGGATCGGCGCGACGCGCGACGCACCGGCCGCTGACCACCACTACGATGCCGCGGGCCGTGCCTGCCTTCCGGGCTGGGTGGACAGCCACACCCACCTCGTGTTTGCCGGGGACCGGACGGCCGAATTCGAAGCGCGGATGGCCGGACAGTCCTACGCAGCCGGAGGCATTTCCGTCACGGTGGACGCCACCCGCAACGCCCCCGACGAAGAGTTGAGCGCCCTGCTGGTTTCGCGAGCTGCGGAAGCTATGGCGGGAGGCACCACCTACCTTGAGACAAAGACGGGGTACGGGCTCGACGTCGATGAGGAAGCGCGCAGCGCACGGCTCGCGGCCGCTGTGGCCGACGAGGTGACGTTCCTCGGCGCACACCTCGTACCGCAAGGGTGGAACGCGGACGATTACGTGCGGGCCGTCACCGGACCGATGCTCAGCGCGGTCCGCCCCTACGTCCGGTGGGCCGACGTCTTCTGCGAGACCGGTGCCTTCACCCCTGACCATAGCCGGGAAGTGCTCCGGGCGTGCCGGGAGGCGGGGTTGGGCCTGCGCGTTCACGGCAACCAGCTGGGACCGGGGGAGGGCGTGCAGCTCGCGGTGGAGGAGCGGGCGGCGAGCGTGGACCATGTGAACTACCTGTCGTCGTCGGACCTTGACGCGCTCGCCGGCTCATGGTCGGACTGGGAGGGCGGACCCGGCACCCGGGGGACCGTTGCCACCTGCCTGCCTGCCTGCGATCTGTCCACCCGGCAACCCCTCGCGCCCGCCCGTAAAGTGCTGGACGCGGGAATCCCGATTGCGCTCGCTTCAAACTGCAACCCGGGCACGTCCTACACCACGTCCATGGCGTTCTGCGTGGCGACGGCGGTGCTGCAGATGGGTCTGACGGTCCACGAGGCTGTGCGGGCGGCAACCTACGGTGGTGCCCTCGCCCTCCGTCGGGAACGCTCAGCCGACGACGGCGGTGCCTCCGCGTCCGACGGTGTCTCCGCCTCCGACGGTGTCCTTTCCGGCGGTGCACCGGCTGGTGGTTCACTGGCTGTCGGTTCTTTGGCCGTCGGTTCACTGGCTATCGGACACCGCGCGGATCTGCACTTGCTCGACGCGCCGTCCGCGACGCATCTGGCCTACCGCCCCGGGATGCAGCTGACCCATGCGGTGTGGCGCGCCGGGCAACGTGTGCGCTGATCCAGGCACGGGACGGTTCCGGCACGGGGTTCTTTTGGCGCGGGGTTCTTTTGGCGCGGGGCTGTTCGGTGGCGCGGGCTGTCCGGTGACGTGCGGGCTTTGGTCGGAACGGTCCGGTACGGCACCATGAAGGCATGTCAACCGCAAGGACCAGCCAGTCGTCGTCGTTGTCGTCTTCTCCGGCTGGCGGAGGGAGAATCAAGGCTGAGATTCTGATCGTCCTCGGACTGTCACTTGGCCAGGCCGGGGTGTATGCGATTGTCGAGCTGATCGACAAGCTGACCCAGGCGCCACTGTCCGTCCAGACCACGCGTCTGAATCCCGTGCTCGATGACCGGCAGTACTTTGACCTGACCTATCAGTTGCTGGGCATCTTCTTTGCGCTGGTTCCGGTGGTCCTGGTGCTCTTTCTCCTGACGGAACCCGGGAAATCAGCGTTCCGACGCATCGGTTTCACCTTCCGCAAACCGAAGGTCGATTTCGGTCTGGGCGTGGCGTTGGCGGCCGTCATCGGAATTGGGACCCTTGGTGTGTACGCCGCCGGGCGGGCGCTCGGCATCACCACCGCGATCATTCCAACCGCCCTGGACACCTATTGGTGGACCCTGCCCGTGCTCGTGCTGTCCGCGCTCCGGCACGCAGTCCTGGAGGAAGTCATCGTGGTCGGCTATCTCTTCGAGCGGCTCCGGGAACTCGGCTGGTCAGTTGCTGCGATTGTCGTGACCTCGGCACTACTGCGTGGGAGCTATCACCTGTATCAGGGAATCGGACCGTTTATCGGCAACGTGATCATGGGGCTGATCTTCGGCTACGCCTACACCCGTGCCAAGCGGGTGATGCCGCTCGTGGTGGCGCATGCCCTGCTCGACATCGCCGGTTTTGTGGGTTTCGCGTTGTTTGGCTCGGCCATCGGGATCGGGAACTGATCGAAACTGTTTCATGGCGGAAACAAGTGTGGCCCCGGCTCTGACGAGCCGGGGCCACAGCCGTTTATTGGCGACGCTAGATTTGGACTGCGCCCTTCGGAGTCTCGAAGGTGACCGACATAATCCCGGGAGTGCCGTTGGGAGCGATCCACTCCACGTCCACGTCATCGAGCGGGTGGCTTACGGGAGTGCCAAGCCATTCTGTGACACGCGCTGCAGAGCCTGCGATAGTCAGGGCGCTGAGCCGCACGGATGCGGGCCGGGCCTGGGAGGGGTGGAGGGACTGCGTGCCGTCGTCCCAGCGGATCATGTACGGAACCTGCGGATCAGCGATGAGGCCCTTGATGCCGATCTGCTGCCAGGTCAGCTCCTGGCCATCGGGGAATTTGCGGTTGCCGGGAACCGCGCTGCGGCCCAGACGCTCCTCGAAGGGGGCGAGGTCGTCAACGGCGACGCACCAGCCCATCCATCCGCCGCCCGCTTCCGACCTCGCGCGTACGGCCTGGCCGAAGGGCGCCTTGTCCGAGGCGGGGTGGTCGAGTACCTCCACAACCTCAAGGTACTGACCATTGACGAGAGGAAAAATCATGTTGCGGGTACCGAATCGTGGGTGGACGCCACCCTTCACGAATTCGATGCCCAGAGCGTCGGAAATCCGCTCCGCAGTGGCAGTCAGACCGTCGGGTTCGCAGGCATAAGACACATGATCCAGGCGCATGGCCCCATTTTGGCACTTTGTGATGGACGCCTCGACTTAGGGTTGCCTAAGTCACAATGAGAGGACTTGAAGGTCCAAGTAAAACCCAAGGTCGGCCACGCATAGTTGAGTCACACAGGGAGGCCGGTTCCGAGACCGCCGGATCTTCCTGCCGGGACACCCAATGGGTGTTCCCCTTGGGTGGGGCCGCCGTTACCCATAGACGAGACGGCCCCACTCAAGCACTGCGTCCGCGCCGGCTCTGAGCGCCCCGACGCAACCGTCTGTTTCACCGCGAGTCACAATAGTTGCCGTTTCCTGCCCTCTTCGGGTTCTCTTGTATGAGGTCACGAGTGACAGTGCGGTGGGTTCTGCCCGCCGGCGGCCCCGGCTTGCTGTCCGGCAACCCTCCTTCGCGGTGGGGTGCCCCGGGTGACGACCAGGCCCTGCATGTGGCGTGCAGGAGCAAGCGCGAGCTCTGAAGGCGGCAGGATTGACAGGCATCACCACGGTTGAACCGCATCCCCAGGTAACAAAGGTGGAGGGCGTCGTCGTCCAACGGCTTTCCGTCGGTCCCTTGACGCTGGAAACGGGCGGTCACTTGCCCGACGTCGTACTCGCGTATGAGACGTGGGGCACCCTCAACGCTGATGCCTCCAATGCCGTGCTCGTCGAGCATGCGCTCACCGGCAGTTCCCACGTAGCCCGTGGGGGATCAACGGAAGACGGGTGGTGGGACGGACTGGTGGGACCGGGCCGCACCATCGACACCGACCGCTACTTCGTGGTCTCCATCAACATGCTCGGCGGTTGTTACGGGTCGACTGGACCTGCATCGCTTGATCCGGAGGGCAGGCCGTGGGGTTCGCGGTTTCCCTTCGTCACCATCCGCGATTCAGTGCGTGCCGAGGCGTTGCTTGCCGATCTGCTCGGGATCAGCACCTGGCATTCCGTGCTTGGCGGCTCGATGGGAGGAGCCCGGGCTCTCGAATGGGCGGTCACCCATCCCGAGAGAGTACGGAATTGCGCCGTCATCGCCTGCGGTGCGGCGAGCACAGCGGAGCAGATTGCCTTTGCGCAGGCGCAGGTTCAGGCCATCAGGCTGGATCCACGGTTTGCCGGCGGAGATTACTACGGATCTGCGGGTCCGGAGACGGGCTTGGGGCTGGCACGGCGAATCGCGCATATCACCTACCGTTCAGAGGCGGAGCTTGGCCATCGGTTCGGACGGGCTGCGCAGGGGCTTGAGGAGCCGTTCGGGGCAGCCTTGCCGCACGAACGGGGGCGTTACCAGGTTGAGAGTTACCTCGATCATCAGGCGGATAAGCTGGTTCGCCGGTTCGATGCCAACAGTTATGTGGTCCTCACCGAAGCGCTGATGAGCCATGACGTTGCCCGTGACCGTGGCAGCCTGACAACAGCCCTGGCGGACACGAAAGCGAAATTCTTCATCGCTGCGGTTGATTCGGACCGTCTCTACTGGCCGGCCCAGTCCTTCGAGCTGGCGTCTGCACTGCCGGGTAATGTGGCTGTCCATACCATTACCTCTCCTATTGGCCATGACGCATTCCTCACGGAGATCGGCCAGCTGGAACCCGCCCTGCACGCGGCCTTCTACGACGACGACGGCGCTGCTTAGCCCCGAAGGTTGGGTGGCCTTCTGTTCGGGCTGGCTCCATTCGGTAGTTAGAGCAACGCAGGAGCAACGGGAGTAGATGCTTCAAACGTGCTGCGAGGACCTGAACAGATCATCCTCGTCCGCTGTTGGGAAATGCCGGCAGGATGATCATCAGCCTCCGAGTCCGGATCCGAAATTGTCGGTGGTGGATGATTGAGTGTTTTGTATGGAGTTGGGGAGCGCGGAGGTTGGTGGGGACGCCTATGAGGCGGCTCTTGATGAGATGTATGCCGAGGCGTCTCGGGATTGGTCGGAGGATGATTTTGAAGCCGCCTTCGGCTGGGAGATCGACGGGCTGAACGAATCCGGCATCGATACGCACGCCCGTGCTGTGGTGGAGGAAGCTTCCCCGTATGAGTTGATGTCGCGGTTGACGGAAGCAACGTCCCCGCACGCACGGCGGTCGCAAAGGTCCGGGCAACCGGGTGCGATGACTCGGTCGCGGGCACTGAGCGACATTCTTGACATGCTGCGGGCTGCGGACCGGTTGGCTTCTTGGGTAGCAGCCCGGCGGGCCTGCCTGGTGGCGGATGTGTTCCATGGGGTGCACCGGGAGGAGGGCACCCGGACCGCAAGCTTGGATTCGCGGTTCAGTTTCACGCTGGCTGCGCAGGAGATCGCCCCACTGCTGCGGGTACCCGCCCGGACCGCGCAGATGATGCTTGGTGAAGCGCTACGCCTAACCGAGAACCTGCCGGGGACGTGGAAAGCGCTCGATGACGGCAGAATCAGCCAGGTCCAGGCACAGGTCATCGTCGAGGAATCCGGGGCCATTCCAGCCGAGTCCCTGGCCGGATTCGAACAGACGATTCTGGAGACGGCAGGCGGGTTGACCCGGCCGAAGCTCGCTAGGCGTTGTCGGAGGTTGCGGGAGGAGCTGCATCCTGAATCGATCATCGAGCGGAAGGCTCGGGCGGTGCAGGACCGGGACGTGAGCGTGCAGCCGGAGCAAGACGGCATGGCATGGCTGGGCGCGTATCTGCCCGCGGAGCAGGCGCACGGAATCTTCAACCGGGTCGACGCCGCGGCCCGTTCACTGCAGGGACCTGAAGAGCCACGAACGCTATCGCAGTTGCGTGCCGATGTCTTTGCGGACGTCCTGACCCACACCTGCACCGGAGACCCGAAGAAGGGCACGGGGTACCGGGGCATCGGCGCGAACGTGTTCGTCACAGTCCCCGTCATGACGCTCCTGGGCCACCGCCGGGAAGACTGGCACCGTACCACCGAACAGAGTGCGAACCCGAAGCCAGGCGATCTTCAGAAGGCACCGGCTTCCCTCAACGACACGGTTGTCGGTGCGGCTGCGAGTGTCGGCACCGGTTCGGATGCCACAGCGGCGGGCCCTGGTTCCGACTCCGGCTCCGGTTCCGGTTCTGGCTCTGACGCTCGTGGTAGCGTGCCCGACCTTGCTGGCTGCTCGAACGGGTTGCTGGACGGGTACGGACCGATCGATCCGGACACCGCAGTAAAACTCGCAGCCCACGCACCGAGTTTCACCAGGATTCTGGTTCACCCCGAAACAGGGGCAGTACTCAGCGTCGGCCGTGACAGATACCGCCCGCCCAAGCACTTGCAGGACTGGGTCCGGATCAGCAATCCCACCTGCGTTCATCCGGGATGTAATCGATCGTCCTGGTCCTGCGAAATCGACCACGTCGTCCCCTGGGCTCACGGCGGCCGCACCGAACTCGAGAACCTCAAACCCAGATGCAAGCTCCATCACAAGCTCAAAACCGAAGGCATCTGGCCTGCCGGCCAGGACGAGCAAGGCACACCACACCTCACCTCTATCGGCGGGCAAACCTACACCACCTTGCCTGAGCCCCCTCCGCCCTTCTAGCAGAACCCGCCCGTAACGCCGCACGCATATCCGCCCCCGGTAGTGGACACTTCTGGGTGTTTCACCGCGCCCGGTAGCGGGACAGGGTGCTTTTCCCTGCCCGGTGGCGGGACTTCAGGTGCTTTTCGCTGCCCGGTGGCGGGACTTCAGGTGCTTCACCCCGCCTGGCAGCAGGGACTCTCAAGGCGTTTCTTCGCGCCCAGCGTCCGACCAACGGCAAGATCAGCTCGCAGCTCCGGGCGGCATCCCCGGCCCGAAGATCGGCGTCGGCTCCGGCCGTTTAGCTGTGATGCCGTCCCCCGAGGAACGGTGGCGGATCCGCCGCAACACCCACGGCACAAAGTACTCGCGCGCCCACACAAGGTCCTCACTTCGCGCTACGCGCCAGCTCTTCGGCGGCAAGGGCTTTGGTTCCAGCGGCCGCAGCTGATGGCTGACGGCAAGAGTGTCCAGAACCATCATGGCAATCGTGTGATGCCCCAACGGTGAGAAGTGCAGCCTGTCCTCGGCCCACATCTGAGGGTTCACCAATTGCCGGAGCGCCCACATGTCTGCGATGACGGCGTCGTGCCTGGCAGCGATGATGCGCAGGTTCTCGTTGAAGATCGCTGTCTTCGCACGGATTCCGCCCAGCACGGTGTCGCGCACGTCCGGGCCGGTGAACAGCACGACTGTGGCGCCCTGTGAACCCAGCACCTGCACAGCGCCGTCGAGCTTGGCCGCCAGACGATCAGGGTCTGCTCCCGGCCTCAAAAGGTCATTCCCACCGGCCGAGAGGGTCACCAGATCCGGTTTCAGCGCGACGGCCGGTTCGACCTGCGTGTCGATGATCTGTTGCAGCAGCCTGCCGCGAACCGCCAGACTGGCATACGCGAAGTTGTCATGCCCCCGGCTCAGCTCTTCAGCCACCCGGTCAGCCCAGCCGCGGAAGCCGCCCGGACTATCAGGACTAGGATCACCGATGCCCTCGGTGAAGGAGTCACCGAGGGCGACATAACGGTTCCAGGGATGGGGGTATTCGTTCAACTTCTCCTGTGTCTCGGTCACTCCGCCATCCTGCCAAGCAAGGGCAGGCTACGCGAACGCTGGTTCCCGGCCGCCGGACGAATCATGCCACCATGGAGCAATGACCACTCTTCCCTCGCCTGACGGCAACGCTGTGCCGGCTTCCGGAAAAGAACCCGTCGTTGTCTGGTCGAAGCCCGAAGACTCACGTGCCGGCACCCCTCTGCTGGTGCTGCTGCACGGGCACATGGCAAACGAGGAAGACCTCATGGGCATCCTGGACTTCCTCCCCGATGAATTCACGGTGGCATCCGTCCGCGCACCGGTGGCACAGGGTCCAGGCTTCACCTGGTTCCCCCTGATGCAGGACACCGCATACTCCGTGGACAAGGTCACCGCAGCGGTTCAGGACGTCATTGACTGGGTGGACACCATCAAGGAACCCCATTCGAGCGTGACCCTGCTCGGCTTCTCCATGGGCATGGCGGTGGCGAGCTCCATGCTGCGGGCCCGCCCCACCGACTATGCCGCCGTCGTCGGGCTTTCGGGTTTTGTCGTCCCAGCTGAAGACAGTGGGTTCTTCAAAGACGAAGCGCTCGAAGCGAATCCGGTGCCATTTTTCTGGGGCCGCGACCAGGAAGACCCGGTCATCCCGTCTGATCGCATCGAGTTCACCCACGGCTGGCTGAACCGCCATACGAAGCTCACCAAGGTGCTCTACGCAGGGATGTACCACAGCATCAACGCCCAGGAGCTGGGTCACGTCCGGGAATTTCTGCAGATGGTTGTGCCAGGGGTCAGCCGGACACCACGGTCACGGTAACGCCGTTGACGGTGACCGAGTCTCCGGCATGAAGCTGCCGTCCCCGGCGATCCTCAATTTCGCCGTTGACCTTCACCATTCCGTTCTCGATGAGTTCCTTGGCCTCTACGCCGTCCTCGGCAAGGTTGGCCAGTTTGACCAGCTGGCCCAGCCTGATCATTGAATCGCGGATCGGAACCTCAGTGTCTTTGCTCATAGTTCCATCATGCCTGCCCTCCGCACCTGCTCCTCGCGGATCAGTGACCTAGGGTTAACGGGTGTCTCGCGCCCGCCACCTTCCCGCCGTCGTCGGTCTTCCCTTGGCGGTCGCCGCCGGAGTGGCTATCCCGCTCCAAAGCAGGATCAACGGCGCCCTCGGACAAACTCTCAAGGACGGCCTTGCCGCCGCACTCATCAGTTTCGGAACCGGACTGGTGCTGATGATCCTCATCTCCCTCCTGCTGCCACGCGGCAGGGCGGGGTTCGCGCAGCTGATTCCCGCCGTACGGGAGCGCCGCTTTCCCCGCATCTACCTCGCGGCCGGCACCATCGGCGCACTGTTCGTTTTCTCGCAGGCACTCACCATTTCGATCCTCGGAGTGGCGCTGTTCACCGTTGCCGCCGTGATGGGCCAGACGCTCAGCGGGCTCGCTGTTGACCGGATGGGTATCGGGCCGGGCGGTCGACGTGTCATCACGCCGATGCGTGTGATCGGGGTAGCGCTGACCGTCGCGGCGGTCATCTGGGCGGTGTCGCCCCGGCTAGGAGAAACGGGCACGACGGCGGCACTCATCCTGCCGCTCCTGCTTCCCATTGCGGCGGGCATACTGGTGAGCTTCCAGCAGGCGATGAACGGAACAGCCGCCATGCAGTACGGCACTCCGATCACAGCGACGCTCATGAACTTTGTTGCCGGGTCGACGCTGCTGCTTGCTGCGTGGCTCGTGAAGCTGATCGCGGTTGGACCGCCTGAGCCGTTGCCGGGGGATTGGTGGTACTACCTCGGCGGGCCGATGGGGTGCGTTTTCATCGGGATCGGGGCGCTCCTCGTGCGGTCCCTGGGCGTCCTCCTCACTGGCCTCGGCATGATCGCGGGCCAGCTGCTGGGTTCGCTGGCACTGGACCTTGTGTTGCCGACGCCGGGTACGGTCGTCGTCTTCGCCACGGTTGCAGGGCCTGTCCTTGCCCTCGGAGCGATTATTTTGACAACCCTCCCCTGGAGCCGGGGCCTCCTTAAGCGCTCCTGATCGACCGCCTGGAGCAGAACGGGACGGGTCACCTGTACCGGTGAACCGTCCCGTCCTTGTCTTACTGGTTCGTGTTACTGGTCAACCATTTCGTCGTGATCGTGCTCCGGGTGGAGTCCGCCGCCGCTCTCCGTGCCGCCACCCAGAGGGTTGCCGTCGAAGCTGGTCTTTTGCTTGAAGTTGCCCTTCACGTTGTCACCGACGCCGTTCACCGCCGTCGTATTTAGGGCGTAGGTGAGCGTTAGGTGGGCGATGGCATCGCTCATCTGGTCCAGCGACTCAATGCTGACGTTGCCGGTGTCGTCGCACGCAGCGTGGTAGCAGGCATCGTAGGGTGCCCCTGCAACGCCGCCGAACAGCATGGCTTGTTCCTCAGTCTTGACGCCCTCAGCGCCCGTGAAGAGCCCCCCGGCGGGGACACCCTGCGCGATGAAGGGCCCATAGTCGCTGCGGCCGCTGAATGCCGTCTCACCGGAGGGGAGTCCTTCCGCGGCGAAGTAGTCGTGGAAGTCCTGTTCGATTTGCCCCGATCCTGCCGGTCCCGCAGCAGCGCCGGGCCCGACGGGGAAGGCGGAATTGTCGCCGTCATACACGAAGCGGCCGAAGTTCGGCGAGCCGATCATGTCGAAATTCAGGTACAGGCCGACCTTGGCCAACTCGCCGGACGCCACAGCACCATTGACATAGTGGTGTGCGCCCAGCAGTCCCTGCTCCTCTGCACCCCACCAGGCGAAACGGACCTTGTTGGCGGTTTGGACCTTGCTCATCGATTCCGCGACGGCGAGGATTGCGGCGCTTCCGGTGCCATTGTCATTGATACCGGGACCCGCCTGCACGCTGTCGAGGTGCGCTCCCACCATCACAACGTTGTCGGCATCTCCGGACGCGGTCTCAGCGAGCACGTTGGCGGTCTTCCGGTTCTCCGAGATGGTGTCGGCCGCGACCCGGCCGGTGACACCGTCACCCATCAGGCCGACACCGACGTCGTAGCTGGCCCCAAGCACCGGAATGGTGATTCCCGGACCGCCCAGCGTACCGGCGATCGGGCCTGTGCTGCCGGCAAGCCCCGTGTTGAAGATGACGACGGCGGTGGCGCCGGCTGCTGCAGCATTGCTTGCCTTCTGAGCAAAGGGACAGCTTCCTCTCTGTACCAATGCAATTGAGCCGGTCGGGAAACCTGCGAAGTCGGCGGCTTCGCAGCCGCTGGTGTTACCGGCTCCAACGGCGCCCGTAGTGTCCACTGTCGTAAAGGAGCCGGTAACGTCTCCGGCGCCGGAGTAGGTCATGGTGGCGAAGGTACCAGCCGGGTAGTTCACCGCGGTGGGGCTGACCTGTGTCAGGACGGAAGGGCTCAACTCCTGGAAGTAGGGGAACGTGAATTCCTGCACCGTCGGGGTGTATCCGGCAGCCTGCAGTTTTCCAACGACGTAGTTCACTGATTCGTCGTAGCCGGCGGTGCCGGATGCGCGGGTCCCGCCGTGCGCCACCGCAACGGAATCCAGGGCATCGAGATGGCCGACCACCCGGTCAACCGTGACGGCGTTGCGCAGTTTCTGGGAAGTGTTGTTGTTGCTGTTCTCGTGGGTTGGCACGGCGGTTGCTGCCAGCCCGGCCGAAGCGACAAGCGCAAGCCCGCCAGCAAAAGCCAGGGATGCACGCCCAAAATGGGCGCGCTTGTAGAGAGCGTTAGGGATCACCGTTGTTCCTTCTGTCGCACAGATGTGCCTGCGGTCGCGGACACTAGAACCCCTGTGGCGCGGATCACGCCACAGGGGTTCGCTCAATGTATGGATAGTCCTCGCACCGCGTCAAGGGACCGGTACGGGCAGGGGAAAGGGTTGTGGCGAAGCGCGGCTGAGGGGCGTAGGGTCGGAATCCCGAACCGGGTATCCAGTTCTACGCAAAGGAGAACTCCATGGGCCTGAGCAACATCATTCGAAGCGCTGCCAGCCAGTTGGGCGGCAGGTCAGGCGGCACCACCCGGCGCACGCCTCGGACCGGCAGGATGTCCACCGGACGCGGTATGTCCACTGGACGCGGCGGAGTCAACAGGGGTGGCACGGGAGGCGTGGGCGGAATCCTCCGCAGCATCCTCAACCGGCGCTAAACCCCAGGCACCGGCGGTGGGCCGCCCAACCTCGCTTGGGAACCCACCGCCGAACTGCCGCGTCGGCGCTGCTTACGATTGGCGCCGCTTACGATCGGCGCTGCTTACGATCGGCGCTGAATGGAAAGGGCGCCGGAAAGTCATAGTGCCAGGATCAGGACGCGGTCCTGACCACCAAAACGTCACATGGTGCGCCGTGGACAACACTGCTTGCGACGCTACCCAGAACGCGACCCAGGCCCTTCATCCCGACATTGCCGACCACCAGCAGCTGGGCGTTGGAACTCTTGGCTTCTTCGACCAGCGCGTCCTGTGGCTTCCCTCGGCGGGCCGCCGGACGGATTGACAGGCCGGAATGATCTGCACGCAGCTGCTCTGCAACCCGGCCGGCCAGCGACAGGGCGCGCTCGGCGTCGTCGAGGATGTAGGTGTCGCTCCCGATCTTCACGATCTCCGTGTTGTCCTGCACATGCGCACTCAGCACGACGAGCTCGGTCCCCAGGCCACTAGCCAGTTCCGCCGCCCGGGTAGCGGCCTTGAAAGCCGTGTCGCTACCGTCGACTCCCACAAGAACAACTCCTGCCATGGTGCATCCTCCTTGATACGCGACACCGTCGGTGCGGTGTCTGGAAACTGGACCCGAGGGTTTGCACCCCGGACCGACATCCTTACCAGTATGGGAGACGAATCATTCCCGGACCGCATTCCGGGAGGCAAATGTCCGGTGATCTGCCGCTGGGCATGACGTCTGGCGGGCGTCGCCGTCGACGTGGTTTCGGTAGGCTAAGGTGGTACCTTCGCCCGCCCGCATTCGGCGCGGCAGCTCGCGCTCAATCGCCGTCTGCTGCGCTGTCCGGCGGCACGTCGACGACCGCACCCAGCGGCCTGTCCAAACATGTAGAGGATGGCATTTATCGTGGCCAAGCAGGTTTCCGCCCTGGACCCAATCATTTCCCTCGCCAAGCGGCGTGGCTTCGTTTTCCAGGCCGGTGAAATCTACGGCGGCTCGCGGTCCGCCTGGGACTATGGTCCACTCGGAGCCGAGCTGAAGGAAAACATCAAGCGCCAGTGGTGGCAGTCCATGGTCAGGGGCCGTGAAGACGTCGTCGGCCTTGATTCCTCAGTGATCCTTCCCCGCCAGGTGTGGGAAGCGTCCGGCCACGTCGAGGTTTTCTCGGACCCGCTGGTGGAGTGCCTGTCCTGCCATAAGCGCTACCGCGCGGATCACCTCGAGGAAGAGTACGAGGAGAAGAAGGGCCGGGCACCTGAGAACGGTCTCGCCGATATCGCCTGCGCCAACTGCGGCACCCGCGGCCAGTGGACCGAGCCGCAGGAATTTTCCGGTCTGCTCAAGACTTTCCTCGGCCCCGTCGCCAACGAGGAGGGCCTGCATTACCTGCGCCCCGAGACGGCCCAGGGCATCTTCGTGAACTTTAACAACGTGCTCACGACCTCCCGCAAGAAGCCGCCGTTCGGTATCGGGCAGATCGGCAAGAGCTTCCGCAACGAGATCACCCCCGGAAACTTCATCTTCCGCACCCGCGAGTTCGAGCAGATGGAAATGGAGTTCTTCGTCGAGCCCGGCACCGACGACGAGTGGCATGAGTACTGGATCAAGGAACGCTTCGACTGGTACACGGGCCTTGGCATCAATCCGGACAACCTGCGCCTCTTCGTCCACCCGCAGGAGAAGCTGAGCCACTACTCAAAGGGCACCACCGACATCGAGTACCGGTTCGGGTTCCAGGGCTCGGAGTGGGGCGAGCTCGAGGGCATCGCCAACCGCACCGACTTCGACCTCTCCACGCACTCGAAGCACTCGGGCACCGACCTGAGCTACTTCAACCAGGCCACCAATGAGCGCTACACCCCGTACGTGATCGAGCCTGCCGCCGGCCTGACCCGGTCCTTCATGGCGTTCCTCGTGGACTCCTACGCCGAGGACGAGGCACCCAATGCGAAGGGCGGCGTCGACAAGCGCACAGTCCTGAAGCTCGACCCGCGTCTCGCGCCCGTCAAGGCCGCCGTACTTCCGCTGTCCCGCAACGAGGACCTTTCACCCAAGGCGAAGGACCTCGGCGCGCAGCTCCGGAAGAACTGGAACATCGACTTCGACGACGCGGGCGCCATCGGCCGCCGCTACCGCCGCCAGGACGAGATCGGCACCCCTTTCTGCATCACGGTGGACTTCGACACCCTCGAGGACCAGGCCGTCACCATCCGGGAGCGCGACACCATGGCGCAGGAGCGGGTATCGCTGGACAAGGTCGAGGGCTACCTCGCGCAGCGGTTGGTGGGTGCCTAAGTGGCAATCCAGTACCGCCCCTGGCGTGAAGGCGACGACCTCGAACTGGTGCAGCTGTGGGGCGGGCCTGAAAGCCCGCCGGCAGAACAGTCCCGCGCGCTGTTCCGGCCGTCGTCGGACTCCCCATGGCTGCGCTGCATCGTCGCTGAGGACACCGTGGACGGCGTAGCGGTACCCGTAGCCGCCGGCTACGTATTCGAGCCGAAGCTTCACAACCGGCGGTTGTGGGCGTACGTCGAGGTCGGCAAGGACCACCGCCGCTCCGGCATCGGCGCCACCCTCCTCGGGATGCTTCGCCACGAGGTCGGCAGGTCGCCGTCGGGCGTGTCCACCCTGCGCGCCAAAGTGGTGCCCGGCTCCGGCGGCGCGGCGTTCGCTGAAGCTGCCGGACTCCGCGAGATCCAGCGTTCCCGGATTGTCGAGGTGAACCCGGGTGCGCTCGCCGTTCCGAACTTCACGGACGACGACGGCCCCCAGCTTGAGGAAGCAGCCACCGGTTCCGTTGAGCTCACCAGGGCAGTGACCGAGTGGTACAACGCGGTACACGCCTGGGACCCCGCCGACATGTCATTGGGTCAGGCGCAGCAGTTCCTGCTCGCCGACACAGCCGGTGCCGGCGGAGCTGTCGTACTGCGGGACCGGCCGAAGAGCGCCGGCGGCAAGATCGCCGCGTTTGCGCTGAGCTACACGCAGAGTCGGACGGATGCCCCGGCCGATGTACTGATCGGTTACGACACCACCCTCCAGCCCAGCGAACAGAGCGCTGCCGTGGCGTCCCTGCTGGCGATGCTGGTGTACCAGTACCCGGTCCAGGTGGAGGTGGATGACTCCATGGCAGCGTTGGTCGAAGTGCTGGATCCCCTTCTGGCCACCGGATCCGCTGAGGTTGTAGCCGAAACCCGGGTCGTCAGCGACTGACGTCCCGGGTGGGCGGTGTTACAGCACCACGGCAAGCGGGGAGGGCTGGGCGGCCAGTTCGGCCGCCCGGCGGAGGTGCCTCGTACGTACCGGAGCGCCGGTGTCCCGCGCGAAACCGTCCAGCAGGTACGACACCGCGAGGTCGTGCCAGAGGGGGAGTTTCGTGACCATGAAGTGGCCGGCTCCCGCAATGGTGACGTAACGGACGTCGTCGGCGATGCCCTGGAGTCGCTGCGCGTAGAGCAGTGACTGGTGCGGCGAGGTCCAGGTGTCTGCATCGCCGTGGGCAATCAGCACACGCCGCCCGGCCAGATGCTGCACCGGCGTCGTGCTGTCCACCCATGGAGCAAGTGCGACGACGGCGCGAACCAGGGGATCTTCCGCTGCACACAGCGCTGTGAGGCCGCCCATCGAGTGACCCAGGAGGTATACCGGCAGGCCGGGATGCTGTTCGTGAATCCGTTCGAGCGCCCACCGCGCATCACGCAACGGGGACATCAACTCGCCGTTCCATCCGCGCACACTGTTGAGCAGGTTCCACGTCTCCAGGCCGGCAGAAGAACCCCACGCATGCAGTTGCCGCGCAATGGGAACCATACGTGCCGGGCTCAGGTGCCGCGGCCTGACCGGTTCGAAGCTGTTCGCCCGTCCGCCGTGCAGCACCAGTGCAACGCCGCGGGGCTCCGCAGCCGCCGGACGTACCGTCACTGTCGGGGCATGCGCTGTTGCCTCTGCCACAGCGTCGCGGGCCTCACTGAACCTTCTCATCACCGAACACGCTCCTCATGTTCAATAGCGCGGGCATCGAGCGCCGTATCCATATAACGCACGAGCCGTCCGGCAGCTTCCCGGGAGCACCTGAGTAGAATCCTCGGGGGTTATGTAGCGGATGGTGACTTCCATCTGTCGGCAGCACAACAACAGCAAGGGACGGGTTCTTGGGCCACAGCCATATCCACCACTCGGATGCAGCCGGATCGGCGGCTCCCACCCCTGAGCAGAATGCGGCCCTGGCAGGTACCCGCAGGCGCGCGAACTTCCTTCTCGCCGCCATCCTGGTTCCGCTGGGAGTGATCACGCTGATCGGCATGATGCTGCTGTGGCCGAGCGGCGACAGGTCAGACATCACAGTAGCGAACCCGCTGGCCACCGCGGCCGGCACGTCCATGGACTTAGGGACGGTCCAGCGTGTTGTGCTTGAGGATTGCCCCTCCTCCCAGCCGACTGTCGACGCCGGCGGGGAGGCCCAGCAGTGTCAGGTCGCCTACACCCAGCCCGACGCCGGCGGCTCACCCGTGCCGGTGGAACTGAACCCGGAGGTTGCCCGCTCCGGGCAGGTCGACGCGGGGGATTCAATCCGCTACCTGAATCTCGAGGAGGTCGTTACCGCATCCGGTGCCCCGTACATCTTCGTTGATTTCGTCCGCACGCTGCCGGTAGCGGCGCTCGCGGTGCTCTACGCCGTCGTCGTTGTTTCCGTTGCCCGCTGGCGCGGTCTGCGGGCGATCATCGGACTGGTGGGCGCGCTGTTCATCCTCGCCCAGTTCATGCTGCCCGGGCTGGTCGAGGGCAAGCCGCCGCTGCTGCTGGGCCTCGTGGGCTCGGTGGTGATCATGATCGGGGTGCTCTACTTCGCGCACGGTTTCTCCGCGCGAACGTCGACAGCGCTGCTGGGCACAATCTTTGGGTTGGGGATCACCGCGCTGCTCGCAGCGTGGGCGACTGACACCGCGAATCTCACCGGTGTGGGAAGCGACAGTTCGAGCGCGCTCATCAACGCCTCGCCGGAAATATCGCTCTCCGGAATCATTCTGTGCGGGCTGATTATTTCCGGGCTCGGTGTCCTCAACGACGTCACCATCACGCAGTCGTCGGCCGTCTGGGAGCTGTATGAGATTGCGCCGCACACGTCCACGCGACGGCTCTTCACCGGTGCCATGCGTATCGGCCGCGACCATATCGCCTCGACTGTCTACACGATCGCTTTCGCGTATGCCGGGGCCGCGCTGCCGCTGTTGATCCTCGTGTCCCTGCAGGATTCCTCCCTCATGACCACACTGACCAGTGGAGAACTCGCCGAGGAGGTGGTGCGGACCCTGGTGGGCTCGATCGGCCTGGTGCTCGCTATCCCGGTCACCACGCTCATTGCCGTTCTGGTGGTCAAGGCGGTCGGCGTCCGCGCTTCCAACCACCCGTACGATGACGACGTCACGCCCGCCGTGCTCGCGGCTGAAGAATCCGGGGTGGTCGCCGCAGTTCCTGCAGCGCCGGGAGCGGCGGAGGGTCTGCCGAGCCGGCGGGCCCTGCGCGGGCAGAACTCCCGCTAATCCGTCACGGCACCTCGATTTGCCCCGCCTTGCGACAATGGACGGGTGAGCATTGCACCAACAAGTACCGCCACGCGGCTCGACCTGCCGCCGCTTCGCCTGGGCGGGATCACCGTGGATACTCCCGTGGTTCTCGCTCCGATGGCGGGCATCACCAATACCGCGTTCCGTAGGCTCTGCCGCGAATACGGAGGCGGCCTGTACGTCTCCGAGATGGTGACTTCGCGCGCCCTGGTTGAACGCAACCCGGAGTCGCTGCGCATCATCTCGCACGATGACGATGAGAAAGTCCGCTCCGTCCAGCTGTACGGCGTGGACCCCAAGACGGTTGGCGCCGCGGTGCGCATCCTCGTCGAGGAAGACCGCGCGGACCACATCGACCTCAACTTCGGCTGCCCGGTTCCCAAGGTCACCCGGAAGGGTGGGGGAGCGGCGCTGCCCTGGAAGATCGACCTCTTCACCTCCATCGTCCAGACGGCCGTCCGGGAAGCCTCACGCGGGGATATCCCGCTGACCATCAAGATGCGCAAGGGCATCGACGAGGACCACCTGACGTTCCGCGAGGCAGGGAAGATCGCGAGGGACGCGGGCGTGGCCGCCGTCGCGCTGCACGGACGCACAGCCTCCCAGTTCTACTCCGGTAAGGCTGACTGGACTGCGATCGCGGAGCTTCGCGAGGCACTGCCGGACATCCCGGTCCTGGGCAACGGCGACATCTGGAGCGCGGAAGACGCCATTCGGATGGTGCAGCAGACCGGCGTTGACGGCGTCGTCATCGGCCGCGGTTGCCAGGGAAGGCCCTGGCTCTTCGGTGACCTCATGAACGCGTTCGAGGGCAGCGACGAGCGGCACAGGCCCGGCCTTGGCCAGGTGGCGGACACGGTGTACCGGCACGCCGAACTACTGGTCGACACCTTCGGCAACGAGATGATGGCGCTGCGCGACATCCGTAAGCACATGGCCTGGTACTTCAAGGGGTATGTGGTCGGCGGAGACCTGCGGGCCGCGCTGGCGACGGTGCCGACCCTGGAAGTCCTGCGCGGACTACTGGACCAGCTGGACCGGACCTCCCCGTATCCTGGAGCCGACGCCGAAGGACCGCGCGGACGGGCCGGTTCCCCGAAGCGCACTGCACTGCCTGACCGCTGGCTCGAAGCCCGCCAACTGAACGCTGATCAGCAGGCGGACATCGCAGCGGCGGAGGTTGATGTCTCCGGTGGATAGGACAGGGAACTACGTGCAGAACTCGAGCGACCGGCAGGACTCACCGATCACTCCCGGCTATTCAGACGCCGACATGCAGCGTTGGGTGGATGAGCCGCCCAAGAGCCTCCACCGCACCCACTTCGAGCGCGACCGGGCGCGCGTACTGCACTCCTCCGCGCTGCGCAGGCTCGGAGCGAAGACCCAGGTGGTTGCACCCGACACGGACGACTTTGTCCGCACCCGCCTCACCCACAGCCTTGAGGTGGCCCAGGTCGGCCGCGAGCTGGGCCGGTCCCTCGGCTGCGACCCGGACATCGTCGATGCAGCCTGCCTTTCCCACGATCTCGGCCACCCGCCCTTCGGGCATAACGGTGAGGCTACGCTGAACGACCTCGCCCACTCGATCGGCGGGTTTGAAGGCAATGCCCAGACCCTCCGGCTGCTGACCCGGCTCGAGCCGAAGGTCATCCGGGCTGACGGTACTCCCGCCGGCCTCAACCTCACCCGTGCCAGCCTCGACGCCGCCTGTAAGTACCCCTGGACGGCCCCGGACGCGCCGGTCATCCATGGGCACCGCACATCGAAGTTCGGCGCCTACGAGGACGATCTCCCGGTGTTCAACTGGCTGCGCCAGGGAGCGCCTGCCGGCCGGTCCTGCCTTGAAGCGCAGGTCATGGACCTCGCGGACGACATCTCCTACTCGGTGCATGACGTCGAGGACGCCATTGTCGCCGGCCACTTCCAGCTCAAGTGGATGGACAACCCGGATCACCGCGCCCGGGTGGTGGGGTACACGCAGCAGTGGTACCTGCCGCACTCGGACCCCGCCGCCGTCGACGCCGCCCTTGCCCGACTTGAAGCGACCGACGTCTGGGTGCGCGAAGCGGACGGCAGCCGGAAAGCCATGGCTGCCCTGAAAAACATGACCAGCCAGCTCATCGGCCGGTTCTGCCTCAGCGCGCTCGAGACGACCCGCGGAATCTACGGCACAGACCCGCTGACCCGGTACGCGGCAGAGATGGTGGTCCCGGAGGACACCGTGACCGAGATCGCGGTCATGAAGGGGCTCGCCACAACCTACGTGATGACCAGCGTCCATCGCCAGCCCATCTACGAACGGCAGCGCGAAGTGCTGTCCTCCCTCGTCCAGCAGATCGCTGCCGCCGGTGACCGTCACCTTGAGCCGATGTTCGCCGCGGACTGGCGCCAGGCCGATGACGACACACGCCTCCGCGTCGTCATCGACCAGGTCGCATCCCTCACAGATGCCTCCGCGCTCGCGCTGCATGAGAGGGTTGTGGGGCCGGTCCCCGCCCTCTGGTAGAGGGTGTTCACAGGCAGGCCGGTCCGACACCGCAGGGCGGTACCCCGACACTAGACTGGATGGCATGGCCGGACTCATCAAGCGTGAAGATATCGATGAGGTTCGCCAGCGCACCGACATCAAGGAAGTAGTCGACGGCTACGTCACGCTGAAGTCTGCCGGCGTCGGTTCGTGGAAGGGGCTCTGCCCGTTCCACGACGAGCGCTCGCCGTCCTTTCATGTTCGTCCGCACATGGGCTCGTACCATTGCTTCGGCTGCGGCGAGGGCGGGGACGTCATCTCCTTCGTCCAGAAGATGGACCACACCTCGTTCGCTGAGACCGTCGAGAAGCTCGCTGCCCGCATCGGCTTCGAGCTGCGCTACGAGGACGGCGGAACAGGCCCCCGACGCGAGGACGCCGGAAAGCGCCAGCGCATGCTGGACGCGCACAAGATTGCCGCCGAGTTCTTCAGGGACCAGCTGCTCACTCCCGAGGCCGCGACGGGGCGGTCCTTCCTGCAGGAGCGGGGCTTCGACCGGACCGCCGCGGAGCACTTCGGGGTGGGTTACGCACCGCAGGGCTGGGACGGGCTGCTCAACCATCTGACGGGTCGCGGGTTCACGCTCGATGAGCTGAAGCTGACCGGCATGTTCAGCGCCTCCTCGAACAACGCAGGCCGGCTCTACGACCGGTTCCGCGGAAGGCTGATGTGGCCGATCCGCGACATCACCGGAGACACCGTCGGCTTCGGAGCCCGCAAGCTCTACGAGGACGACCCGGGGCCAAAGTACCTGAACACGCCCGAGACCAGTCTCTACAAGAAGTCACAGGTGCTCTACGGCATCGATCTTGCCAAGCGGGAGATTGCAAAGTCCCGGCAGCTCGTGGTGGTGGAGGGCTACACCGACGTCATGGCGTGCCACCTGGCGGGCGTGGGCACCGCGGTCGCCACGTGCGGTACAGCCTTCGGCGCCGAGCACATCAAGATCGCCCGGAGGCTCCTGTCCGATGACGGCACCGGGGGAGAGGTGATCTTCACCTTCGACGGCGATGCCGCGGGCCAAAAAGCCGCGCTGCGGGCTTTCGAGGAAGACCAGCGGTTCAACGCCCAAACCTACGTCGCCGTCGGGGCAGGCGGCGCCGACCCCTGCGAGCTTCGGCAGACGGCCGGGGACCAGGCGGTCCAGGATCTCATCAGTACCCGCCGTCCGTTGTTCGAGTTTGCGATCAAGGCATCCTTCGACCAGTTTGATCTGACAACAGGTGAAGGGCAGATGAAGGCTCTTCGGCACGCGGCTCCCATCGTGGCGAACATTCGCGACGTCTCGCTCAGGTCCATCTATACGCGGGAGCTTTCCCGCTGGCTGGGCATGCAGTTCGTGGGCGAGGACCAGGTGGCGCGCGCGGTGGCGTCCGCTGCGAAGCGCGCGGCGCAGCCGGCACCGGAGCCCCAGGGAGAGGGCCGCCGTCGTACCGGCGATGGGCAGCAGGGCGACTGGGGGGAGCGCACCGGGGCCCAGCCCGGGCAGGGCGCTCCCGGCGCTTCCACGGGCCAGGGACGCAATTCCGCCGGCGACCAGGCCCGGGTGGAGGAGGTGCCCCAGTTCCGGCGGCCTGATCCCCGTGACCCCGTGGCACGGATGGAGCGGGAGGCGCTCGAGGTGGTCCTGCAGTACCCGCAGTTGCTCGATGGCGCCCAGTGGGAAAGGTTTGGAGATTCGCGGTTCTCCGTTCCCGCCTACGCTGCGCTGCACGACGCCGTCCGGGCGGCTGCGGCGAGCAGTTCCCAGGATCCGAGTGCCACGTCCAACTGGGTGGAAAGGGTGCGCCAGGAGGTTCCCGAGGTGCTGCGCGGGTTTGTGAGTGAGCTGGCCGTGACCCCGCTGCCCGCAAAGGACGCCGATGCCCTGGCCATGTACTGCCGTGACATCCTCAACAGGCTCTCCGAGCTGCGCATCACCCGACTCAAGGCGGAGAAGCTGAGCGCACTTCAGCGGCTCGATCCGGCATCGGACCCCGCCCAGTTTCAGCAGCTGAACCGTGAGCTGATGGAGCTTGAGATGGAGCGCCGCGCCCTGCGATCCGACTAGCCGGCGCTCAATTTCACTTCGCCACAAATCCTATGTAGAGTTGTTCCTGCTGCTTTCCCCCGTAGCTCAATTGGCAGAGCATTCGACTGTTAATCGAAGGGTTACTGGTTCAAGTCCAGTCGGGGGAGCAAATAGGCTCCTGACCTGCGGTTTCGCCGGTCAGGAGCCTTTCTTCTTGTGCAGGGTTTCCGCGGTTCGGGCCAACGCCCAGATACGCGACGTAGGGTTGGCGCATGACTGACTCCGATCTGGTTCTCGTCACCGGCTCCACCGGATATATCGGCGGACGTCTGGTCTCCCGCCTCGTTGCCGAGGGCCGGAAGGTTCGGGTGGTGGTTCGCACGCCGCAGAAGCTGCTGGACGTGCCCTGGGCCGGGAAAGTCGAGGTGATTGAAGGTGATCTTCAGGACCCCGAAACCATGCGGCGTGCCTGCGAGGGAGTCACCAGCCTCTACTACCTGGTGCACTCCATGGGCTCAGGTCGCGGTTTCGAGCGGCGTGAGGCTGAAATTGTGGCTACCGTCGCCGAGGCAGCGGCACAGGCCGGGGTACGGCGCATCATCTACCTTGGGGGTTTGCATCCGCAGGATGTGAAGCTGTCCACACACATGCGCTCCCGCGTCGCCGTGGGCGAGGCATTGCTGGCATCCGGCGTGCCCACCGTCGCGTTCCAGGCCGGCGTCGTCATCGGGTCAGGCTCAGCCTCGTTCGAGATGATCCGGCATCTATCGGACGTGCTACCCGTCATGCCCGCGCCCAAGTGGGTCCTGAACCGCATCGAACCGATCGCCGTGCGTGATGTTATTCACTACCTGCTCGGCGCCCTGGACCTTCCGGAAGGACTCAATCGAACCTTCGACCTCGGCTCCGGTGATGTCCTGACCTATGCCGACATGATGAAGCGCTACGCGGAGGCCGCCGGCCTGCCACGCCGGACGGTGCTGGCACTGCCTGTCCTCACCCCTCGTCTGGCAGGACACTGGGTGAACCTGGTCACGCCCATTCCGCGGGCCATGGCGATGCCGCTGATCGAATCCCTCCAGCACGACGCCGTCACGGCCGAGGCGGATATCCATCACTACCTGCCACAGCCGGAAGGCGGGCTCACCGACTATCGCAGCGCCGTCGACCTCGCCCTCAACAAGATGAGCGCCGGCGAAGTGGAAACGAGCTGGGCGGGTGCTTCCCAGCAGGACGCTGTAGCCGATCCTCTTCCGTCCGATCCGCAGTGGGCCGGACACACGGTCTTCAAGGATGAGCGCACCTTCCGCTCAAGTGCTCCTGCTCCGGCAGTCTGGAAGGTGATCGAGGGTATCGGCGGGGAGAACGGATGGTACTCCTGGCCTGTCGCCTGGGCAGCCCGTGGCTGGCTCGACAAGATCGCGGGCGGAGTGGGCCTGCGCCGTGGACGCCGGCACTCCTCCGAGCTGATGGCGGGGGAAGCCCTGGACTTCTGGCGGGTGGAGGAACTGGTGCGCGGCGAAAAACTCCGCCTGCGGGCAGAGATGAAGCTTCCCGGGAGGGCGTGGCTGGAGCTCTCGGTAGTGCCCGACGGCGGTGCCAGCGAATACCGCCAGCGCGCCATTTTCTTTCCCCGCGGACTCGCCGGCAGGCTGTACTGGCTCAGCGTGCTGCCGTTCCACGGCGTCGTCTTCGACTCAATGGCGCGAAACATCACCCGCACGGCGGAGAGGACACACCAACAGGGGTGAGAGCCCGGGCCCGGTTTCCTTTCCTGGTTGTGCTGGCTGGTTGCGCTGTCCTGATCGTGCCGGCTGGTCAGTGGATGGAGGGAACGGTCCGCGGCCGCACGATCGCCCAGAGGAATACGATCCCGAGCGCGATGCAGGCAGCCATCACCGCAGCCATAGGCGTGGCGGAGGCGATGCCGAGCACGCCCACGATCGGCGAGATGATGCCTGCCAGTCCGAAGGTTGTCGCTCCAAGGAGTGAAGCCGCAGTGCCGGCCTGGGCGCCGTGGTTGGCCAACGCCAGCACCTGGACGCACGGGAAGGTGAACCCCGCGGCTGCGATGTAGAACCAGAGCGGAACGGCGGTTCCCCAGAAGCCGAAGTCCAGGAAGTCGAAGAGGATCATGAGCAGGGCCATCCCAAGCATGACCACGGTAGAGCAGGCGATGATCCACTGCGGCCCCACCCGCCGGACCACACGGGCACTGGTCTGAACGGCCGCCACGATGCCGAGCGAGTTCACGGCGAAAAGCAGGCCGTACTGCTGCGGGTCAAGGCCGTACACATCCTGGAACAGGAATGGTGACGCTGAAAGGTATGAGAACAGTCCGGCGAAGTTCATGCCGCCGACCAGCAGGATGCCGATGAAGACCCTGTCGCTCAATACGGCCCGGTAGCGCTGCACGGCCGTCGAGGACGACGCCTTCCGGCGGTCGGCCGGCAGCGTCTCGATGATGAATGACGAGACGGCGAGGATCACCAGGAATCCGTAGGCTGCCAGGAACCAGAAGATTCCGGGCCAGGGCATGACCACCAGGAGCTGGGATCCGATCACGGGCGCGAAGATCGGTGCCATGCCGTTGACCAGCGCCATGTAGGAAAGCATGCGCACCAGCGGGTAGCCGCTGAACAGGTCGCGGATCATTGCCATTGCCACCACGCCGCCGCCGGCAGCGCCCATTCCCTGCAGTACCCGGAAGACCATGAGCATCCCGATATCGGTGGACAGGGCAGCACCGAGGGAAGCAAGAACATGGAGGCTGGTGGCGGCAATGAGCGGAAGGCGCCGACCGACCTTGTCGCTCAGCGGGCCCACGATGAGCTGTCCCACCGCGAAGCCTACGATGGTTCCGGTCAGGGTCAGCTGTACCGCTGCCTCGGTGACTCCGAGGTCGTCCTGCAGCGCCGGGAATGCCGGCAGGTACAGATCGATGGTGAAGGGGCCCAGGGCTGTCAGCGTGCCGAGAATGACAACGTAGATCAGCTTCTGACGCCGGGTGAGGGAATCTCCCGGGTGCGTGATGGTACTCAACAGTTACCTAACTGGCATGTGTGCGGATGCGGGGGGAAGTCGCACTGCGACGCTGCAGACGGGACGTGGTGAGCGCCGGCGAACCCAGATAGTGGTTGCCATGGCGAATCATTAACCATCTTAGAGCCCCCGCGCAACCTCGCACAGTCCGCCCGGCGCGGGACACTTCGGTCCGTTGCTCAGCAGGCTTGGCTCTGACGTAGGGTGAAATGCAGCCCGGAGGGCGGACACATTGATCGAGGGGTCGGGAGAAGCGGCGTGAAGGCCAGGGATCGGAAGTACAACGAGCCGTCGGGCGGGGTACAGCCGCACATGGGGAAGGTCATCGGCGTCAGCGTGGCTGCCGCGGTAGGCGGCCTCCTCTTCGGCTTCGACACTGCCGTGGTGAACGGAGCAGTCGACGCGATTCAGGAGGACTTCGGTCTGGGAGAAGCGATCCTCGGGTTCACTGTTGCGATCACCCTCCTCGGTTGCGCAGCCGGTGCCTGGTTCGCCGGTGAACTCGCTGACCGCCTCGGACGCAAGCGTGTGATGTTCGGCGCAGCGATCCTCTTCCTGGTCAACTCGGTCGGCTCGGGATTCGCAGTCAGCGAATGGGATCTGATGTTCTGGAGGCTCGTCGGCGGAGTTGCGATCGGTGTCGCATCCGTCATCGCGCCTGGCTATATCGCCGAGATCGCCCCGGCACGGTGGCGCGGAGGTCTGGCCTCCATCCAGCAGCTTGCCATCACGGTCGGAATCTTCGCCGCACTGCTATCGGACGCCTGGCTTGCCGA
Source organism: Arthrobacter sp. D2-10 (assembly GCF_054161285.1). Lineage (NCBI taxonomy): Bacteria > Bacillati > Actinomycetota > Actinomycetes > Micrococcales > Micrococcaceae > Arthrobacter > Arthrobacter sp. D2-10. The sequence continues at coordinate 1,277,698 of NZ_CP096431.1, forward strand.
TATGGCCGGGGGAGCAACCGGAGAACTGTGGTGGGGACTGCCTGCGTGGCGCTGGATGCTGCTGGTCGGCGTCGTACCGGCGATTATCTACGGCGTCCTTGCGCTCACCATTCCGGAGTCTCCCCACTACCTGATCCGCGGTGGACGGGACGCGGAAGCTGCGCAGGTGCTCTCGCGGGTGACCGGGATCAGGGACACGTCTGCCAAGCTGACGGAGATCCGTTCGACGCTGAGGGTGGAAGACAAGACCAGCCTGCGGGACCTTCGCGGATCGGCCCTCGGCCTGCAGCCGATTCTCTGGGTGGGCATGATCGTCGCCGCCCTGCAACAGCTCGTGGGCATCAACGCCATCTTCTACTACTCCACAACGTTGTGGCAGTCGGTCGGCTTCAGCGAGAGTGATTCCTTCACGACGTCGGTCATCACTTCCATCATCAACGTCGCCATGACGTTCGTTGCCATCTTCTTTGTCGACAGGATCGGCCGGCGGAAGCTGCTGCTGGTCGGTTCAGCCGGCATGTTCGTCGGCCTGCTCGCAGCAACCGTGTCCTTCGCGCAGGCCACGGGCAGCGGAGAAGATGTCTCTCTGCCGGGAATGTGGGGACCTGTAGCTCTCGTCGGCGCCAACCTGTTCGTGATCTTCTTCGCCGCGACCTGGGGGCCGGTCATGTGGGTGACACTCGGAGAAATGTTCCCGAACAAGGTCCGGTCCATCGCCCTCGGTGTGGCGACGATGGTGAACTGGATCTTCAACTTCATCGTGACACTGGCATTCCCATGGGTCAGCGAGAATCTCGGCGTGTGGATCATGTACGCGGTTTTTACCGTCTTCGCGGTGGTCTCCTTCTGGTTCGTCAAGACCCAGCTCGAGGAATATGCGGGCCGTGAGCTGGAGGATCGCGACGAACTCATCGCACGCTGATGTGCTGTGAGTTGCGGTGAATCGAGCCTGTTCGGGCGAGAAATATGCGTCGGTGGTAATTTTGCTAGCAGATGCGCAGGATGAACGGATGGGAGCACGGCAGATGGAGAGCTCGACCAGCACGCGGGTGAATCGATCGGGCGGCACGCCGTCGATAATTGGCCTGATCAGATTGCTGCTGCGGCTGACCCCGCGCCAGCTTGGCGACGAAGTGTCGCTCGCCCGCGAGCAGATGAAGCAGAAGGGGATCAAGGCCGGTGTCGCAGCGGCTTTTTTCGTGGTTGCCCTCCTCTTCCTCGCAGCCCTCGCAGTGGCCCTCATCGTTGCCGCCATCATGGGCCTGGCCACGGTCATGCCGGCCTGGCTCGCGGCGCTGTGCTTCGCTGGGCTGTTCCTTATCATTGCGGCGATCGCGGGGCTGATGGGCCTGTCACGGTTCAAGAAGGCGATGCCGCTCCTGCCTGAAGATGCCATCCGCGGGGTCAAGTACGACATCGGCGTGCTCAAGGAAGGGCGCAGGTTCAATCCCGCAACGCTCGACGTCAAGAAGCCTGCCGAAGAGAAGAAGCCCAAGCACAAGGAGTCCGGCGAGCCAAAGCGGCCGGCACCGTCCTACGCGGAGCTGCGCAGCCGTTCAGGACGCCGCCGCGACCACATCGCGGAAACGCGGGACGATCTCAGCCGGGGACTGGACTTTAAGTCGCAGATCAATCGCACCACCTCGAAGGCACGCACAGCTGCTGCGCATGCCAAGTCGTCAGCGGTTCAGGCGCGGGACTCCCGGCGTACCCACGGCAGTTCGTCGCCGCGGGCAGTGCATGTTCCTGCCCGCCACAACCAGACACTCGCAGACCGCTGGAAGCCCCTCAGCGTCGTCGCCGCGTCTGCTGCCGCTATCGCTGTGATGGTGCGCCGGCTCGTCGCCAAGTAGGCCTTGCACCTCCTGCTTGCGCGAACCCGCCGGCCGTTGCCGGCTAATCGCGCCCCTGCCTGCATAATGGGAGCGGAGGGACAGTGATCAGACTTATAGGCGCCGGGGGGAAGCCTGGGCGGACTCCTGCTGAGTTGAACACGTTCTGGACTGCGCCGAATATCATCACCGTGGTCCGTTTTCTCGGTGTCCCGCTCTTCGTGATGTTCATCGTGCAGCAACGGTACGGCGCCGCCGTCATCACCCTCGTGCTCCTTGGTTCAACAGACTGGATCGACGGCTACGTGGCCCGCCAGTTCGGCCAGGTCTCGTCAGTCGGCAAGTGGCTCGATCCGCTTGCGGACAGGACTGCGCTGATTGTCGTCGCCGTGACTTTCGTCGTGGACGGCGTTGCACCGGCCTGGCTGGTGTGGGCCATAGTGATTCCGGACGCCATTCTCATCATCAATGCCTTGATTCTGTTCCGCGGCCGCTTGTCCCTGCCGGTGAGCAATATCGGCAAGATCAGGACTGCGCTGCTGCTGGTGGGATCCCCGCTCCTGCTGCTGCAGCGGGTCGATGGCTTCAACGAGCCGTGGCTGGAGATCACCGCCAACACACTGCTGATTCTGGGGTGCGTCGGCCACCTTATTGCTTTTTACGGGTACTTCACGGCGGCGCATCGGAAGTACCGGTTGGAGCAGAGCGCATGAGGGAAGCGGGCGCATGGCCTGGGTAGCGGTCTTCCTGGCGCTGCTCGGCGCATGCTTTCTGGCCGTCGGCGCACAGCGCCAGGGCAGCGCCGTACGCTCGAACACCGGCGGCCTGTCCCTGAACTCGAACGGCTTTCTGCGCCTGCTTCGAAATCCGCGCTGGATTCTGGGTCTGATCCTCCTTGGCGTGGGCATGGTGTGCAATGTGATCGCACTGAGCCTCGCCAGCCTCACAGTTGTGCAGCCCATCGGCGCCATCGCGTTGGTCATCACCACAGTGGTCAACTCCCGGGACCAGGGCGTGCGCATCAACCGGGCCACCGTCGTCGCAATTTCGGCATGCGTCACCGGAAGCGCGCTGTTCGTGCTGCTTGCGGTAAACGTAACCAGGAAGGACCACGTTGTCCTGCCCGACCAGGAACTGACGGCCGTCCTGCTGCTGTGTATCGCCGTGGCAGTCTTCGGAACTCTGGCGTTCGTCTTCAAGCGGCGTCTCAGCGCATTCGCCTACATCCTCGGAGCAGGTGTGCTCTTCGGTTTCGTGGCAGTACTGACCAAGATCATCGCCACGCATCTACTGGACCCGAATGGGCGGTTTTTGCTCAACGTTCCGATCTACAGCGTTATCGCGATCATCGCCGCCGCGGGTCTCGGCTCATGGTTCGTGCAAAGCGCCTACGCCACAGGTCCGCCGGACCTGGTGATCGCAGGCCTGACAGTGGTGGATCCGATCGTGGGAATCGCCGTCGGCATCGTGGTGCTGGGCGAACTGCAGCCGAATGTGGAATCGGTGATCGCAATTGCCATGGGAGCGGCAGCCATCGTTGCTATTGTTGGAGTAATAGCCCTGTCGCGCCACCATCCAGACGTGGTCAAGCGCCAGAAAGAAGCACGACGGCGGTAACGCCGGACTTCGCCCATCGTTGCCAACCCGAGGACTACTTCGTGACTGATACGGCAGCAGACGCGCCGCTGACCATTCTCATCGCTGCTGATACCTATCCGCCGCACGTCAATGGAGCGGCGCAGTTCGGGTACCGGCTCGCCAAGGGCATGGCGACCCGTGGACACAACGTGCACGTCCTGGCGCCCCACACCACCACGGGCAAAAGCTTCACGGAACCGGGCGGGGACTGGACGGTACACCGGCTCCGCTCCCATGCCGTTCCCACGCACGACTACTGGCGTATCTGCCTTCCCTGGGAAATCAAGCGTGACATCCGGATGCTTTTCGACCGCGTGCAGCCCGATGTTGTGCATATCCAGTGCCACTACATGGTGGGTGAATACGCGCTCTACGAAGCCCTGAAACGCGGCATCCGCGTGATCGCCACCAACCACTTCATGCCCGAGAACCTGAATCCGTTCCTGCCTTTCCCACAGTGGTTCAAGAACATTGTGGCGAAGAATTCATGGCGCGACATGGGCAGGAAGATGGGGAAGGCTGACGTTGTCACCACACCCACCCCGCTCGCCGCGAAGGCAATGCATGAGCACGCTTTTCTTCGCAAGGTGCTGCCGCTGTCGAATGGGATCGATGCGGCGGCTTACGAGCCCAAGCCGGGCGAACAGATCGAGCGTCCTGACTACCCGATCGTGCTCTTCGTCGGGCGCCTCGCGGAGGAAAAGCACGTGGACGTCCTGATCGACGCAGTGGCAAAGACACCGAAGGAGCTGAACCTGCACCTGGAGATCGTCGGTGGCGGAGAGGTCAAGCCGGCGCTGCAGGCGCAGGCCAAGCGGCTCGGACTGGAAGACCGCGTGAAGTTCCATGGCCTGATTGATGATGAGGAGTTGCGGCTGGCGTACCTGCGCGCAACCGTGTTCTGCCAGCCGGGTACCGCTGAACTTCAGTCGTTGGTCACTCTTGAGGCGATGTCCGCGTCGACGCCGGTGTTGCTCGCCAACGCGATGGCCCTGCCGCATCTGGTTGAGGACGGCTCCAATGGTTACCTGTTCACCCCGCATGACAGCACCGAGCTGGGTGAACGACTCACCGAAATCATCTCCATGCCGGAAGCCGAGCGCGAGCGGATGGGCAAGATGAGCCGCTCCATGGTGGAGAAGCACAGTATCGACTCCACGCTTTCCACCTTCGAGGATCTGTACCACGGCCGATCCCACGAGAGCGAAACGGTCTGACTCGCCGAAAGCACAGCTCGGGTCGTGACTAGAATGGATTGCGCCGATGGTCTCATCGGTGCTGCGGGGCTGTAGCTCAGCCGGTTAGAGCAGCGGACTCATAATCCGTTTGTCGTGGGTTCAAGCCCCACCAGCCCTACAGATAGGAAGGAACCCTGGTCTTGAGGCCGGGGTTCCTTTCACTTTCCGGCGAGTCGTCGCGAAAGCGGCATGGAGACCGGAGACGCCGGCGGCTGGTGCCCAAAGTTACTCGCGGGTAACATGAGTCCGGTGAGCCGCGCTAACAGTGTGCGGACCCCGCCGGCGGGGGCGAGCGCCGGGCCACTGATGGTGAGGAACATTCATGGGTGCACCCACACTCGACGCAGACAACCTGCCGTACGCCGACGGTGACTTCTACTTTTTCGAACAACTGCTGGACTCCAGGGAGCGCACCCGCCTTCATGAGGTGCGGGAATGGCTCGCCCAGGAGATCCGCCCAAATGCATCGCGCTGGTGGAACGCAGGCGTGTTCCCGACCGAGTTGATCCCTCGCATTGCGGAGCTGGACGTCGTCTCGCCGGTGAAGCGTCAGGGTTACTCGAACCTGTTTGCCGGGCTGCTGCACGCCGAGTTCACCCGCGCCGATACATCGATCGCCACGTTCATGGGAGTCCATGACGGGCTGTTCACAGGGTCCATTGAAACGCTGGCCTCACCGGAGCAGCAGGCCGCGTGGCTGCCGGACATCTACGCGATGAAGAAGATCGGCGCCTTCGGCCTGACCGAGCCGCTTGGCGGGTCTGATGTGGCCGGCGGAACGCGCACCACCGCAGAGCGCAACGGCGACGGATGGGTCCTCAACGGGGCAAAGCGCTGGATCGGAAATGCGACGTTCTCCGACTGGGTGGTCATTTTCGCCCGGGATGTCGCGGACAACCAGGTCAAGGGCTTCATGGTGGACACGTCGCTGCCGGGCTACAAGGCCACCAAGATCGAGAACAAGACGGCCCTGCGAACGGTGGAGAACGCCGACATCCTCCTGGAGGGTCTCCAGATGAGCGATGACTTCCGGCTGGCCGGTGCGAACAGTTTCAAGGACGCCAACAAGGTGCTTCGCATTACCCGGCTGTCCGTGGCGTGGCAGGCGGTGGGGCAGCAGCTTGCGGCGTTCGACGTGGCCCGCCGCTATGCTGTGGAGCGCCAGCAGTTCGGACGTCCGCTCGCCTCCTTCCAGCTCATTCAGCAGCAGTTGGTGGAAATGCTGGGCAACACGGTGAGCTCCCTGGGCATGATGGTGCGGCTGGCCCAGCTCGCGGACGAAGGCGGTGCCCGCGACGAACAGTCAGCCCTCGCCAAGGCGTTCACGACCGCCCGCATGCGGGAGACCGTCGCACTTGGCCGAAGCATTCTGGGGGGCAACGGCATAGTCACCGACTATGAGATGGCGAAGATCTTCGCCGACGCAGAGGCTGTCTACTCCTATGAAGGAACCTACGAGATCAACTCCCTGGTCACGGGGCGGGCAATCACCGGGATTGCCGCTTTCATCTAGCGGAGTTCTATCCTGTGCCGGCCAGCGGCAGCAGGATGGAGGGACGCCGGTCGGAGACGAGCGGGAGTGGGTTGATGTATTCACCATTCTCCCGGACGCCCCAGTGCACACAGGGGCCAGGGCAGTGTGGTTCGGAGCTGATGCTCCCGACTACCTGCCCCCTTTGCACGCTTGCGCCTTTCACCACGGACGCGGTGACCGGTTCGAAGCTGGACAGGAACCCGTCTCCATGGTCGATGGTCAGCACCGGCCTGTTCACCACCGTGCCGGTGAACACCACGACCCCATCGGCGGGGCTCAGCACCACGCCGTCCGCCGCGCCGAGATCGACACCGCGGTGACCGGCCATCCACCTCTCCGGCGGTCGATCAAAATGGCGAAGCACGGGGACGCCGCCGCTCAGCGGCCATTCCCAGGCTCCCTCGGCAGGAGGGGCGGCCGGGGCCGGCCCGCCGATGGAGAGCAGCGCCCCGATAGCGGCGGCCATGAGCAACGGGCGGGGCAGGTTCTTTCGCGCAGTCACCCATCCACTATCCAACCGGTCGTTTCCCTCGTGCCGGCGTCGTGGGCCTATGTGGAAAGGTCCATCTGATTCGGCCGGATTGTGGAGGAAGGGCCGGATGTGCTCCCCGTCAGGAGTGACGGGCTGCTGTAGTACACTAGGTGAAGCAGTTTCCCGTATGCCGTCATGCCACAAAGCTCTTCGTGTGGTTCTGCGGCTCGTCGGGAACTGACTACGCGTGTCCCGATTCACAGGTCGATCGCCGCTGAACTTCACTGGTGGGCGTATACCTGGGAACACTGCTCCAGCGGTCCGGAGGAATCCGGTTGGAGCGGTGAGTCATCTGACGGACACCAGGACCCCGCATAGTCCGCGGGAATCAACCGTCAAACCGGCAGATTACACAGCAATGACTGTGCTGCCCTACGAAAGGAACGACATGCCAGTCGTTACCATGCGCCAGCTGCTCGACAGCGGCGTCCACTTCGGCCACCAGACCCGCCGCTGGAACCCGAAGATGAAGCGCTTCATCTTCACCGAGCGCAACGGTATCTACATCATTGACCTGCAGCAGTCGCTGTCCTATATCGACCGCGCCTACGAGTTCATCAAGGCCACCGTTGCCCACGGCGGAACCGTGCTCTTCGTCGGTACCAAGAAGCAGGCACAGGAAGCCATCGCCGAGCAGGCCACCCGCGTTGGCCAGCCGTACGTCAACCAGCGTTGGCTCGGCGGCATGCTCACCAACTTCCAGACCGTCTCCAAGCGCATCCAGCGCATGAAGGAGCTCGAGGAAATCAACTTCGAGGATGTCGCCGGTTCCGGCCACACCAAGAAGGAACTCCTCCTGCTGCAGCGCGAGCTGACCAAGCTTGAGAGCAACCTCGGCGGTATCCGCAACCTCACCAAGGCTCCGTCCATCGTGTGGGTTGTCGACACCAAGAAGGAACACCTCGCCATCGACGAGGCCAAGAAGCTCAACATCCCGGTTGTCGCAATCCTCGACACCAACTGCGACCCGGATGAGGTCGACTTCCCGATCCCGGGCAATGACGACGCCATCCGCGCAGTCAACCTGCTGACCCGCGTTGTCGCCGACGCCGTTGCCGAGGGCCTCATCGCCCGCAACAACCGTGCTTCGGGCAACGACGCCGCCGCAGCAGAAGAGCCGCTCGCCGAGTGGGAGCGTGAACTGCTCGAAGGCAGCGCCGCGCCTGCTGCTGAAGAGGCTCCTGCCGCGGAAGCACCTGCTGCTGAAGAGGCACCCGCTGCTGAAGCAGCTCCTGCTGAGGAAGCTGCCGAGGGCGAGAGCAAGTAGTTTCGGTGACAGGGTGCGGGATTCAAGCCCGCACCCTTTCGCTTGTGCCGGACCTGTTTCCGGAGAACTTTCACTCAAATTATCTTGACGAGAAAACCACATCTGAGGAGTTCAAATGGCAAACTACACTGCCGCTGACATCAAGGCTCTCCGCGAGCGGACCGGCGCCGGAATGATGGACGTGAAGAAGGCTCTCGACGAGGCCAACGGCGATGCCGAGAAGGCCATGGAGCTCATTCGCATCAAGGGCCTGAAGGGCGCAACCAAGCGCGAAGGCCGTTCGACCGCCGAAGGCCTCGTTGCCGCCAAGGTCGAAGGCAACGTCGGCGTCATGGTCGAGGTCAACTGCGAGACCGACTTCGTCGCAAAGGCCGGCCCGTTCATCGAATTCGCCAACAAGGTCCTTGCTGCCGCGATTGAGTCGGGTGCCGCTGACGTCGAGTCGCTGCTCGCACACACCGTTGACGGCAAGCCCGTCTCGGAGCACGTTATCGAAGCCGGAGCCCTGCTCGGCGAGAAGGTGGACATCCGCCGCGTGGCACGTGTTGAGGGTGCAATCGTTGACGCGTACCTCCACAAGACGTCGAAGGACCTCCCCGCACAGGTGGGCGTGCTCTTCGCAGTAGAGGGCAGCGGAGACGGTGCAGCCGAGGCCGCACACGATGTCGCCGTTCACATCGCTGCCTACTCGCCGACCTACCTCACGCGTGAGGACGTTCCGGCTGAACTCGTCGAGACCGAGCGCCGCATCGCTGACGAGACCGCCCGCGCGGAGGGCAAGCCCGAGGCCGCTCTCACCAAGATCGTCGAGGGTCGCCTGACCGGCTTCTTCAAGGAGGGCGTGCTGGTGGACCAGGCGTTCGCCAAGGACGCCAAGAAGTCCGTCGCCCAGGTGCTGAAGGAAGCCGGCGTCGAGCCCAAGGAATTCGCTCGTTTCCGGGTTGGTGCCTAACCGGCGCGAAACCCTTACGGGTTGATATTTGTTTGAGATGATGGAGGGGCGGTCGCCACGGTGACCGCCCCTCCGCCATGTGCGGTGACCATGTGCGGTGACCGTCGCCGTACCGGACCTGCAAGACTGGGTCCACCAACCATTCGAGACCTGCCGACCGGGGCCTTCAACGACGCCGGGGGCAGGGTGATCTTCCACCGCACCCTCGTTGAACCACCAGCGCAGCTGCGCAACTGAACCGCACGTACGAAAGCCCGGGAGGCATCATGGAGAAATACGACAACGCTGGCCACAGCGGATCCCCGAGGCGGCGCGTGCTGTTGAAGCTCTCCGGAGAGGTCTTCGGAGGCGGAAAGCTCGGCGTCGACCCTGACATGGTCCGGGGAATAGCGAAGCAGATCGCCGCGACAATCGGGCAGGTGGAAGTTGCCATTGTTGTCGGCGGCGGGAACTTCTTCCGCGGCGCCGAACTCTCCCAGAGCGGCATGGACCGATCGCGCGCCGACTACATGGGCATGCTCGGAACAGTCATGAACTGCCTCGCCCTGCAGGACTTCCTTGAGCAGGCGGGTGTCGAGACCCGCGTCCAGAGCGCCATCACCATGGGACAGGTTGCGGAAGCCTACATCCCGCGGCGCGCCATCCGGCACCTGGAAAAGGGCCGCGTAGTGATCTTCGGCGCCGGTGCCGGGCTGCCGTACTTCTCAACCGACACCGTCGCCGCCCAGCGGGCGCTGGAAGTGCGCGCCGACGTCGTACTCATGGCCAAAAGCGGCGTGGACGGCGTGTACACAGCTGACCCGCGCAAAGACCCGAGCGCGCAGAAGCTGGAGGCGCTCTCCTACGATGACGCCCTGCGTCAGGACATCCGCGTAATGGACCAGACCGCCATGACCATGTGCAAGGACAACAACCTCTCCATGGTGGTCTTCGGCATGGAGGGCGAAGGCAACGTCACCAGCGCAATCATGGGGGAGCGCATCGGCACGATCGTCACTGCCTGAGCGCCGCGCGCGGCCGGGCGGTCCCGGTGCCGGCCCGGCTGTGAACTAGGATTATCAACTGAATCGGACGCTTAGAAGCAGCGGATTTCGAACCAAAGGAGAAATCGTGATCGAAGAGACCATGTCAGAGGCCACCGACCGTATGGACAAGGCCGTCGAGGCCGCGAAGGAAGACTTCGCGACAGTACGCACCGGCCGTGCCAACCCGTCCCTGTTCTCGAAGGTCGTCGTCAACTACTACGGCTCACCGACGCCGCTGCAGCAGCTGGCGTCCTTCCAGAACCCGGAAGCGCGCACGCTGCTGATCACTCCGTTTGACCGCTCCGCGCTCAGCGAGATCGAAAAGGCACTGCGCGACTCGGACCTCGGCGCCAACCCGTCCAACGACGGCAACGTCATCCGGGTGGTGCTTCCCGAACTGACGGAGGAACGCCGCAAGGAGTACGTCAAGCTGGTCCGCGGCAAGGCAGAAGACGCCAAGATCCAGATCCGGAACATCCGCCGCAAGGCGAAGGACGGCATCGACAAGGCTGTGAAGGACGGCGACGCCGGCGAAGACGAGGGCGCACGTGCCGAGAAGGATCTCGATGCACGCACGAAGTCCCACACCGACACCATCGACGACATGCTCAAGCGCAAGGAAACAGAGCTGCTCGAGGTCTGATGAGCGACTCCCAGCCTTCTACCGAGGCTGGCCGCACGCCTGCCGCTGATGCTGCGCACCAGGCGGCGGCTGGTCCGCCGGCCGCCGGCGTCCTGCCCGGCAGGCGTGCACTCCGCGAGGCAGCGAAATCAAGCCGCACCGGCCTGTTCAAGCGCCGGTCGCCGCGGCCACCCTCCGGTGCAGCCTCCCGCGCGGGGCGGAATCTGCCGGCGGCTATCGGCGTCGGGCTTGCCCTGCTCGTGTCGCTGCTGGTGGGGATGCTGTTCCTGCCGCTGGCTTTTGTGGCACTCACCACGATGATCGGCGTCGTCGGCGTCTGGGAAGTGGGCAGAGCGCTTGAGGTGCGGCACATCAAGGTTCCCACCGTCCCGGCGGTGGCGGCAGGCGTCGCGCTTCCTTTCGCCGCCTACCTCGGTGGGCCGGAAGCGCTGGCCTTTGCAACGGTAGCCTCGGTGACAGCGCTGGCTCTCTGGCGCTCCCTCGATCCTGCTCCAGACGCCGCGCGAAGCATTATGGCCGGCACCTTTGTGCTCCTATGGGTGCCGTTCCTGCTCAGCTTCGCCATGCTGCTGCTCCAGGAGCCGTCCGGTTCCATCAAGGTGGCAACCCTCCTGCTCCTCGTGGTCGCGAACGACACTTTCGGTTACCTGGTCGGCGCATTCTTCGGCAAACACGCTATGGCCCCCCGTATCAGCCCGAAGAAGTCGTGGGAGGGCTTCGGCGGGTCGATCGGTGGAGCGATGATCGTGGGCGTACTCGCGGTGGTGCTCCTTCTCGACAGGCCATGGTGGGTCGGCATCTGCCTGGCCGTTGCCGTTGTCGCTGCGGCCACGGCCGGAGACCTCGCGGAGTCGATGATCAAACGGGAACTGGGTGTCAAGGACATGAGCAGCATCCTGCCCGGACATGGCGGCGTCATGGACCGGCTCGATTCGATCGTCTTCGCTTCGCCGGTTGCCTTCCTGCTGTCCGTTACATTGGTACCCGGATCCCTGTAGAACCTGGTGACTGCGCGCGGTGACCGCGACGGTGCGAAGAACGCCACGGAACGAAGAAAGAGAACGCACACCCATGGATGGAGCACGCAACGGCAGCTCGCCGTTTGCCCGTGTCGGTCGCCGCGAATTCGGCTACAACGCGAAGCAGGTTGACAGGTTCCTGACCCGTGCGCGCACCTTCTACAACTCCGACGGCACTGACGGTGAACCCGTCACCAGTAGTGACGTGCGCACCATGGCTTTCGACCCTGCCCGCGGCGGATACGAACCGCGGGCGGTTGACGCGGCGCTCGACCGGCTGGAAGACGTCTTCGCCCAGCGCGAGCGTGACGCCCTCATCGAGTCCAACGGCGAGCAGGCCTGGCTGATGCAGATCGGGCGTATCTCCGCTGTGCTGCGGGGGAGGCTTCACCGTCCCCCGGGCGAGCGCTTCCGTCGCCCGTCGCGGAATAATGCCACCAGCTACAACATCGAGGATGTCGACGCGCTGTGCAACGAGCTGCTCGGCTACTTCGAGAACGACATGCCGCTGAGCGTCGACGTGGTACGCAGGGCTGTCTTCCGCGAAGCTATCGGCCAGGACGGCTACGAGGAAACCCAGGTCGATGCCTTCCTCGACCGCGTGGTTGAGCTCATGGCCGCCATCGACTGAGGCTCTTACCGCAGTAGGGTCATCGACGGCGACGGCGGCTCTTGATCAGGATCAGGCGGCTTCGGGCGTGTGTAGCCGGGCAAGGACCCGTGACGCATTTCGGGGCCGGCGCCGCGCCGTAAGCCGGGATACCGCGATGGTGATGGCAAAGGCTGCCGGAACGGTCCAGAGGGCCGGTAGCCGAAGCCACTGCGGCGCCTGATCGGCTCCCAGCGCGGCCGCGAGCAGGATCGACCCACCGCAGAGTACCGCTCCTGACGCCATGCCGGCGATAGCTCCGACGTCGGTAAGTCCACGCCACCAGATGCCCAGGACCAGAAGGGGGCAGATGGTTGAGGCGGTGAACGCAAAGACCATGCTTACGCTGCCCGCCAGGGCAAGCGTGTCGGTCAGCAGCGCGAAGCCCAGGGGAATAAGGGCCGAGACGATCGCCGCCCACCGGAAACCGGAAACGCTCGCACGGAAGAAGTCCTGGCTGACCACGCCCGCCAGCGATACCACCAGTCCGCTCGACGTGGAGAGAAAGGCGGCGAACGCGCCGGCCGTGACGAAGGCCGAGAGGATGTCTCCTCCGAGTCCGTCGAAGATGCGGCTCGGCAGCAGCAGCACGGTCGCATCCGCTGAACCCTGCACCGCCAGATCAGGCGTGTGGATCCTGCCCAGCACGCCGTACAGGGTAGGGAACAGGTAGAACACTGAGAGCAGTCCCAGCACAAGGAGCGTCGTCCGGCGCGCCGAGGCTCCGTCCGGGTTCGTGTAGAAGCGCACCAGCACATGCGGTAGCCCTAGAGTGCCGAACAGCAGCGCGATCACGAGCGAGATGTTCTGGTAGAGGGAGGCCGACCCGGTGGCGTTGAGGCTGGAACTGAAGACGGCGCCGTCGTCCGTCAGCGATGCCCCGGAGCCGGCGAGCTGCATGAGGATAAAGATCACCGGAACTGCCAGCGCCGTCAGCTTCAGCCAGTACTGGAAGGCCTGGACGAACGTGATGGAGCGCATTCCGCCGGTGATCACACTCAGGCACACCACCACGACGACGGCGACTGACCCCACCCAGGACGGCAGGCCCGTAGTGATGCGCACGGTAAGCGCAGCCCCGTGCAGTTGCGGCACGATATACAGCCACCCGACGGCGATGACGAGCAGACTCGTCACGCGACGCACGCTTCGGGAGTCAAGACGCGCCTCCGCGAAATCGGGAATGGTGTAGGCGCCCGAGCGCCGCAGGGGAGCCGCCACGAACAACAGGAGCATGAGGTAGCCGGCGGTGTAGCCGATCGGGAACCAGAGCGCGTCCACGCCGGAAAGGAGGATCAATCCGGCCACCCCGAGGAAGCTCGCGGCGGACAGGTATTCTCCTCCGATGGCAGAGGCGTTCCACCAGGGGCGCACGGTGCGGGAAGCGACGTAGAAGTCGCCCGTGGTCCGGGAGATCCGCAGCCCATAGATACCGATCAGGACCGTGGCTACGGCAACGAGGATCAGCGAAACGTATCCCACCACGGGGTTCAGCTCGGGGAACGTCATTCGTCGTTCACCAGGTCGCGGAAACGCTGTTCGATCCGTCCGGCGCTCCGGACGTACAGCACGGCGCAGCCGATCACCACGGGGTAGATGCCGAGCCCGAGGAGAAGCCAGGGAACGGGAACGGTTGCGATGGTCCAGCTGTGGATGGCCGGAAAGAGGCTGAACAGGACCGGGATGCCGACGAGGATCACCAGGAAGCCTGACGCGACAACCGCTGACAGCCTGAGTTGGGAGCGGATGAGCGAGCGCACAAAGAGTTCACCGACGTCGGACTGTTCCGCCAGTTCCCTCGCGACCGGGTAGGTGGGCGCCGGACCCGTCGCTGAGCGGGGAGCGGTGACCCGCACGCGTGGCGGGCGCTCTTCAGGGGCCGACACCGCGCTACTGTCCGGGCCGCAGGCGGGTGGCTTCGAGCTTGCCGCGGATTTCGGACAGGTGCCGACGGCTCACCGGCAATTCAGCGTCACCCACGAGCACGCTGGCCTTGCCCGTTCCCAGCTTGACCTGGGTTACCTGGTCCATGGCCACAAGGTATGACCGGTGCGTGCGCAGGAATCCGGCGTCAGCCCACTGGCGCTCCAGGTCGTTCAGGGGAATACGGATGAGGTAGCTTGCCTCGGCGGTGTGCAGCCGGGCGTAATCACCCTGCGCCTGTACGTAGCGAATCTCATCCCGCCGGATCATCTTGCTGATCCCGCCCTGGTCGACGGTGATGACCTCCGGCGTGGTGGCCCCATCCTCCATCAGTTCGCAGATCCGTCGTACGGACTCGGTGAGTCTCTCGGTGCGTACCGGCTTGAGCAGGTAGTCGACGGCGCGGAGTTCGAAGGCCTCCAGAGCCCGGTCCTCGTCCGCGGTGACGAAGACGACGGCGGGAGGCCGGCTGAAGCGTGAGATGACCCTTGCGATGTCCAGACCGGTCAGCGAGGGCATATGGATGTCGAGGAACAGTGCGTCGATGGTGTGGTCCTGCAGGATCCGCAGGGCCTCGGCGCCGCTCGAAGCCTGATGAATAGTGTCGATGCGGGCATCCCTGGAGAGCAGGAAACCCAGCTCGGCGAGTGCCGGAAGTTCATCGTCGACGATGACCACGTTGACCATGGTTCCAGATTACGCGGAAACTGCGGGCGCTCTTGTCGGTACCCATTACGTGGGTGGCCGCACAGCCGGAGTTCAGGTTCGGTGGGCGGGCTGGGACTTCGGGATGCGCAGGGTGACCAGGGTGCCGGCGCCCGGCGCGGTGTCGACCACCAGTCCGTGGGCTTCGCCGTAGACCTGCCGCAGTCTGGAATCGACGTTGCGCAGGCCCACGTGCACGCCGTCCACATGCCCGGCAAGAACGGCACGCAGCCGGTCGGGATCCATCCCCACGCCGTCGTCCTCGATTGTCACTTCCGCATAGGCTCCGGCGTCGTGGGCGGTGATGGTGATATGCCCTGTACCGTCTTTCGAGTCCAGACCATGCCGGACGGCGTTTTCCACGAGCGGTTGCAGGCTGAGGAAAGGGATCACCGTGCTGAGTACTTCAGGACCGATCTGGAGACTGACTTTGAGCCGGTCCCCGAACCTGGCTCGCTCGAGCAGGAGGTAGCGGTCGATCGACCGCAGCTCCTCGGCCACGGTGGTGAAGTCACCGTGGCGGCGGAACGAGTAGCGCGTGAAATCCGCGAACTCGACCACAAGCTCGCGGGCACGCTCAGGATCGGTGTTGATGAAGGAGGCGATCGCGTTGAGAGAGTTATAGATGAAGTGCGGGCTGATCTGCGCCCGCAGCGCGCGTACCTCGGCTTCCATGAGCTGGGTGCGTGACGAATCGAGCTCGGCCAGTTCCACCTGCGCGGCAACCCAGGCACCGACCTCGTTGGTTGCACGCACGAGGCCTGCGTTGACCGAGGGCACAAAGGCACCGACCGTACCGACCACCCGGCCGTTCACGCGGATCGGAGCAACCACTGCCTCCGCGATCCCGGTCTGCTCTCCGGTCACACTTCCCAGCTGCGGCCCTTTGAAGATCCGCGTGCGCCCGCTGGACAGTACGTCCTGCGCGAGGAGCATCACCTCGGACGGCTCTTTCGCGGCACCCTCCCAGGCAAGGACGCCGTCCGTGTCGGTCACCAGCAGGGCCTGACAGCGCAGAAGGCCGCGAAGATGGCGCGCTGCCTTCGACGCTCCGGCCGGTGTCAGCCCGGTCCGCAGGTGTTCTGATGCCTGGGCCACCGTGTGGAGGGTCGCGTAGGTGGCGCGATCGGCGTCGGACCCCAGATCCCGGTAGGAGCGTGAGAACTTGAACCCCAAAACCGCGACCACTGCCAGGGTGATGATGACGACGGCGGCAACAAGCGCTACGTCCACGGCGGGGCTGAGCATGGGTCAAGAGTAGCGGTCACCGGAACGACGTCAGACACCGTTCGGCGCAGGGCCGCACCGTTCACCGCACGTACTTGTCCATTGGGCGACGGACCCCGGCAGGTTCTTGGCATCGACGCGCCGGGTGATCGACAGTGATGGGAGTCACACTCCCTTTCCCGTGCCGTCCAGTGCGGCGCTGACCTTCAGGGGAGCCCCTAACAAGGAGGTATCAATGGGTTCCGACCCATCGCGCGACGCACCGCCGCCGGCCCCGGTGGACTTCACCGAAGTCCAGCAGCGGCCGGAGTTCAGGGAGCTGCGCAAACGGCACCGCAGCTTCGTCTTTCCCATGGCAGCGGTCTTCCTGCTGTGGTACTTCCTGTATGTCCTGCTCGCTGACTACGCACACGAGTTCATGTCGACTCCTGTGTTCGGGAATGTGAACATCGGGCTGATCCTCGGGCTGCTGCAGTTCGTCAGCACCTTCGGAATCACCATGTGGTACGTCAGCTATGCCAACAAGAGGCTCGATCCGATCGCGGAGGGCCTCCGCAATGACCTTGAAGGCGTGCTGCCTGAGACAAACCAGACCCTCGAGGGAGGAACCCGATGAGGCAGTACCTGCCGATGCAGACCGCCGAGACAACCACGGTCGGTGAGCCGTGGCTGAACATGACCATTTTCGGTCTGTTCGTGGCGATCACCCTGGTGATCGTGCTGCGCGCCAGCCGCAACAACAAGACCGCGGCCGACTACTACGCAGCCGGCCGCTCTTTCACCGGCCCGCAGAACGGCACGGCGATCGCGGGCGACTACCTGTCCGCCGCGTCCTTCCTCGGCATTGTGGGAGCCATCGCCATCAACGGCTATGACGGCTTCCTGTACTCAATCGGCTTCCTGGTGGCCTGGCTGGTTGCGCTGCTGCTCGTCGCAGAGTTGCTTCGCAACACCGGCAAGTTCACCATGGCGGACGTCCTCTCCTTCCGGTTGCAGCAGCGGCCCGTGCGCATCGCCGCCGCCATCACCACGCTCGCCGTGTGCTTCTTCTACCTGCTGGCGCAGATGGCCGGAGCCGGTGCGCTGGTGTCGCTGCTCCTCGGCATCGACGACCGCCTCGGCCAGTCCCTCGTCATCACCGTCGTGGGCGCGCTCATGATCCTGTATGTACTGGTTGGCGGCATGAAGGGCACCACCTGGGTGCAGATCATCAAGGCCTGCCTGCTCATCGCCGGCGCGTTCGTGATGACCGTCTGGGTGCTGGCCCTGTACGGCTTCAACCTTTCCACCCTGCTTGGTGCCGCCATCGAAACCTCGGGGAATCCCGCCATCACGGGTCCCGGACTGCAGTATGGCGCCACCGGTACGACACGTCTGGACTTTGTGTCCCTCGCGCTCGCACTCGTCCTGGGAACGGCAGCACTGCCTCACGTGCTGATGCGCTTCTACACTGTGCCGACGGCCAAGGAAGCCCGCCGCTCAGTGGTGTGGGCTATCTGGCTCATCGGAGCGTTCTACCTCTTCACCCTGGTGCTCGGCTACGGTGCAGGTGCCCTGATCGGTGCGGACCGCATCAACGCGGCGCCGGGCGGCGTCAACTCAGCCGCTCCGCTCCTGGCGTTCGAGCTCGGCGGACCATTCCTGCTCGGCATCATCTCCGCGGTCGCCTTTGCCACGATCCTCGCCGTTGTTGCCGGGCTGACGATCACCGCGGCGGCGTCCTTCGCCCACGACATCTACGCAAACGTCGTCCGGCGCGGCAAGGTCGATCCCGACGGTGAGGTGAAGGTCGCCCGGCGTACCGTCGTCGTTATTGGAGTGCTTTCCATCCTCGGTGGAATCGGTGCGCAGGGGCAGAACGTTGCATTCCTCGTTGCTCTGGCTTTCGCGGTGGCAGCGAGTGCGAACCTGCCGACCATCATCTACTCGCTGTTCTGGAGCAAGTTCAACACCCAGGGCGCGCTCTGGAGCATGTACGGCGGCCTGCTCACGGCAATCATCCTCATCGCGTTCTCCCCGGTGGTCTCCGGTGGTGAGAAGTCGATGATCCAGACGGCGGACTTCTCCTGGTTCCCGCTGAGCAACCCCGGGATCGTCTCGATTCCGCTGGCGTTCTTCCTGGGCTGGCTCGGCACCGTGCTGGCCAAGCGCACTGAGGACGCGCAGAAGCAGGCGGAGATGGAGGTTCGCTCGCTCACCGGTGTCGGTGCGGAGAAAGCAACCCACCACTAGTTCTCCCAGCATGCACAACGGGCCGGAATCGATTCGATTCCGGCCCGTTGTGTTGCACCTATCCGTGCCGCTGGGACTAATGGTCCGGGTGGTCCGCAGGAACCGGCACCGAACCATGTTGGCCGTGCGGCACTGCGTGCTCACCTGCCGTCGATGCGGCGAGTCCCGGCGTCGTAATTCCCGCGACCAGGACGGCGGAGAAGAAAAGCCCGGCGAGGAGCTTTCCGGGCGAGGCCGGCCGGCCTTGACGTCCGGAACGCCGGCGCAGGGTTCCCAGACAACCGAGCTGCAGGAGCACCAGTGCCAGGGCCGACACCAGCGTCAGATCAAGCTCACGGCTGCCGGCAGGAGCCAACAGTGCGCTCCAGCTGAGGACAGCCAGGACGACGGCGGCAGCCGCGGGAAGCGCGACGGGCACGGACAGCGTAAGTAACCTCGCCGGCCGACCGGCACCGTGCCCCCCGCGCAGGGTGACGATGCCCCACGCGGTGAGCGAAAGCGCCCACAGTCCGACGGCGCCACCCAACAGAAGGGACCCCGGACCACCGCGAGCCAGGATCGAATCAGCTGCCAGGGCAAAAAAGGTCATCCCCGAACCCAGGGCAGCGAAGCCGGTAAGCAGGCGGAGTACCTCGTCCCGGGAACCCTGCCCGTCAGCGCGCTGTTGAAGAGCCGGCAGAACCCGCGCTTCAATACCGGTGACGGTCATCGGTCGATTACGCGTGTGCGCGGGTGCGTGCGGTGTGAACCTGCTTGTCCTGCGACAGGCCCACGCCGAGCAGGAGCACGGCGCTTGCGAGGTGCAGGACGTTATCTGCACCGTTGAGGGCGATGATGTTGAGCGAGGTGCCCACCAGGAAAAGCCCGAGGATACCGACCAGGAGGTAGACGGCGCCGACGGTGGTGTTGACTCCCTTGGCGGCGCTGACCGACTTCAGGCCGGCGAGCAGAAGTGCTGTACCGATAGCCAGGTGAATGATGTTGTGGAGGGGATTGACTTCGAAGATGATCAGCGTGTTGCCTTCGGTGGCGAAGAATCCCACCCCGGACGTGACGAAGAAACCGAGGATGCCGACCAGGAGGTAGACCGCGCCGAAGACGGTTGCGAGGAGACGGTTGGGGGAGGTGCCCATGATGATGCCTTTCCTTAGATGTGCGCTCCGGTAATGGAGTTCTGCTCACCATTCGGGTCTGTCGGCGTTACGGATGGTTATTTCCCCTGATCTTCCGGAACCGGGGCTACTCCTCCGAACCCCGCTGCAGCAAAGGTTCCATGCGGTAGGGAATCAGCTCGTGCATGGCAAGGGAGGTATCACAGCGCTCCACGCCGTCGCACGCCAGGATTTTTCCGTTGATGCGGAAGAGGTCTTCGGCATCAACCGAGACAACGCGGACCAGGATGTCCGCCTGCCCGGTCAACCCGTGGGCTTCCAGAACTTCGGGGATGCCGGCCAGCTGTTCGGTGATGGGGGCCAGCTTCCGCTGGTCCACATGGACGTGGATAAACGCTGTCAGGGGGTAGCCGAGCGCGGTCGGATTGATGCGGCGCTCGAAGGAGAGGAAAGTCGAGTTTTTCTCGAGGCGGGTCATTCGCGCCTGAACTGTGTTGCGTGACAGGCCGAGTTTCTGGGCGAGGGCCACGACCGTCCTGCGGGAGTCCCGTGCAAGTGCGAGCAGGAGCCTCGAGTCGGTCGCGTCAAGGGGCTGCATAGTGCGCAACGGTAGCACGAGCTGGAGTCGTGAAATAGAGCAGAATGCTCAGTGAAAGGCAGATCGGTTGTGCTGGCTGGTCCACGTGAGTATCGTCACAATAAACCTCAGGCAACGGTGCCTTGGCTCTTTCCAGCGCCGCTCGGCCTTGGGTTGGTGGGAGCGCGCCGACCGCCGACGCCGCAAGACTTAAGGATGGGTGAACGTGCCTTCGAACGACCAGACGGATGCCACGCGGGATGAGCTGATCCAGCTGATTACGCCCAACGGGGAGCGCCGTTCAAACGCCGCGTACGACCCCTGGGTTGCAGATGTTGATGGGGCTGCCCTGCAGGCCCTGTACGAGGACATGGTCGTCATCCGGCGGATCGACGCCGAAGCCACCGCGCTCCAGAGGCAGGGTGAGCTCGCGCTCTGGCCGCCGCTCCTTGGTCAGGAAGCAGCGCAAATCGGTTCGGGCCGAGCCCTTCGTGAGGACGATTTTGTGTTCTCCAGCTACCGTGAGAACGGCGTGGCGTACTGCCGCGGTGTTGACCTGACGGATCTTCTCCGGGTATGGCGCGGGAACGCCTCCTCGGGCTGGGATCCTTACGCCATCAACATGGCCACGCCCCAGGTGATCATCGGAGCGCAGACCCTGCATGCCACCGGTTATGCCATGGGCATCCTCACAGACGGCGCCGACTCGGTCGCTGTCACCTACTTCGGTGACGGTGCCACCAGTCAGGGCGATGTCAATGAAGCAATGGTGTTCGCGGCCAGCTACCAGGCACCGGTCATCTTCTTCTGCCAGAACAATCAGTGGGCCATCTCGGAGCCGGTCCGTTTGCAGGCGCATGTGCCGATTGCGCGCCGCGCACCGGGGTTCGGTATCCCGTCCGTTCGCGTTGACGGCAATGACGTGCTCGCCTGCCTTGCCGTCACACGGGAGGCCCTTGACCGGGCGAGGACGGGCGGCGGCCCGACCTTCATCGAAGCGGTGACCTACAGGATGGGCCCGCACACCACCGCGGACGATCCCACCCGATACCGGGACGCGAATGAACTTGAGGACTGGGCCGCCAAGGACCCCATTGCGCGCCTCGCCGGGCTGCTTGATTCCGAGGGCCTCCTACCCGCCGAAGTCAGCGACGCAGTCAAGGCCACAGCGGATGAGGTTGCGGCGCGGCTGCGTGAGGGATGCATCTCCATGCCGGAGCCGGCAGCTCTCGACGTGTTCAAGCATGTCTACAGCGAACCCAACTCATGGCTTGAGCGGCAGCAGGACCATTACGAGCAGTACCTGAGTTCATTCGGATCTTCTGAGGAAGGGGGCCGCTGATGTCCACCATGACATTCGGGCGTGCCATCAATGCCGGGCTTCGACGCGCCATGGATAACGATCCCAAGGTTGTACTCATGGGGGAGGACATCGGGAAGCTCGGGGGCGTCTTCCGCATCACTGACGGACTGCAGAAGGACTTCGGCCCGCACCGCGTCCTCGACACGCCGCTTGCCGAGTCCGGGATCATGGGTACGGCTGTGGGCCTGGCCTACCGGGGCTACCGTCCCGTCGTCGAGATCCAGTTCGACGGGTTCATCTACCCGGCATTTGACCAGATCGTGTGCCAGGTGGCCAAGCTGCACTATCGGACGAAAGGAGCGGTGAAGGTTCCGCTCACCATCCGTGTGCCCTTCGGCGGTGGGATCGGGTCTCCCGAACACCACTCCGAGTCACCCGAGGCATACTTCACCCACACCTCGGGACTCCGCGTGGTCAGCGTTTCGAACCCGCAGGATGCCTACGTGATGATTCAGCAGGCCATCGCGAGCGATGACCCGGTGCTCTACTTCGAGCCGAAGCGTCGTTACCACGTAAAGGGGGAGGTCGACGAGAGCGTCGATCTCAGCTCCACGAGCATGAACGACGCCCGCGTGGTGAGCGAGGGCAGCGATATCACGCTCGTAACCTATGGGCCGCTCGTGCCGACGGCGCGAGACGCCGCGATCGCAGCGTCCGACGACGGGATCTCGATCGAGGTGATAGACCTTCGTTCCCTTGCGCCCATCGATTTCGGGACCGTGGAGAAATCGGTCCGGAAGACCGGACGGCTGGTCATCACCCATGAAGCCGCCCAGTCGGGCGGGCTTGGCGCGGAAATCGCCGCCAGCATCACGGAGCGCTGTTTCTACCATCTCGAGCACGCGCCGGTCCGCGTGACCGGGTTCGACATCCCGTACCCCTACTCCAAGGTGGAGTTCCACCATCTGCCGGACCTTGACCGGATACTGGACGGAGTGGACCGCGCCCTCGGGCGGCCCAATTCCTTGAGCCCGCACAACGGACTGGAAGGATAGTGGCACCGGTGATCAAGGAATTCCGACTGCCCGACCTCGGTGAAGGCCTCACCGAGTCGGAAATAGTTGCCTGGCACGTCGCGGTAGGCGACACGGTGGAACTCAACCAGGTGATCGCCGATGTCGAGACCGCGAAAGCGGTCGTCGAACTGCCGTCGCCCTACGCGGGCGTCGTCGCGAAACTCCATGAGCAGCCCGGCACCGTGGTGGAGGTCGGCGCGCCGATCGTCTCCTTCGATGTGCCCGGTGCGGGTGGTGACGCACCGGCCACCGATGGCCCGGACCAGAGCGGGTCCGAGCCCGCCGAGCCGCCCAGGCGCGAGCCGAACCTCGTCGGCTACGGCGCAGCGGTCGAGAAGTCAGGGCGGCCCGCACGGCGAGCCCGGCGTGCCGGCGCAGCGGTACCAGCCACCACTATTGACGCCGCCGCTCTGGCCGCTTCTGCTCCTGCTATATCAACCGAACCAGCGGTTACGCCGCCACCGGCTCCGGCTCCGGCTCCTGCTCCTGCTGTTGCGGATGCGCCGCGGGAGCGTCCGCGGTCAACACCGCCGGTGCGGAAGCTCGCCCGGGACCTCGGTATCGACCTGACGGGACTGACCGGCAGCGGGCCGAACGGACTGATAGTTCGCGAAGATGTCCTTGCTGCGCAGCAGGGAAACGCTCCAGCCAGCAGGCAGATCACCGCCGAGGCACCGCCGTCGTCGGGCACCGGCGGCGAGCGCGTAACCCGGACGCCGATCAAGGGAGTGCGCAAGCACACCGCTGCCGCCATGGTGGCCAGCGCGTTCACCGCTCCGCACGTCACCGAGTTCCTGACGGTGGACGTCACCGCGTCAATGGAGCTCCTGGGACGTCTCAAGGCGAGCAGGGCCTTCGCCGATGTCCGCATCACGCCGCTGGCTCTGGTGGCGAAGGCGCTGTGCATCGCGCTCGACCGTAACCCGACCCTGAATTCCCGGTGGGATGAGGCGGCGCAGGAAATCGTGCAACACCACTACGTGAATCTGGGTATTGCGGCGGCGACACCGCGCGGGTTGATGGTTCCGAATATCAAGGACGCCCACGAACTGGGCCTGCGGGAGCTGGCTGAGGCGCTGACGGACCTGACCGAGACAGCACGCGCCGGCAAGACGGGTCCGGCGGACCTCTCCGGCGGAACGATTTCCATCACCAATGTTGGAGTGTTCGGTATCGACGCCGGCACGCCCATCCTCAACCCTGGGGAAGCGGCGATCCTGGCCATGGGGTCTGTCCGCAAGATGCCATGGGAGTACAAGCATGAGATTGCCCTCCGGCAGGTAATGACCCTCAGTCTGTCCTTCGACCACCGGCTGGTGGACGGCGAACAGGGCTCACGCTTCCTGGCCGATATCGGCACGATCCTGCGGGACCCGGGCATGGTCCTGACCATGGTTTAGCCGGTCCACCCGTCGTGAGCTACGTGCAGCTCCGGTGCCCTGAACGCTGTAGGGTCACCGGAGCTGCACGAAACTTCTGCTAGCGAAACTTCCGCTAGCGCAGTTCGAGCAGGAGTTCCTTCACAACCGCTCCGCGCGCGTTGGCGAAGCCCTGGGTCTCCCCGATCTGGGTGAAGCCGTAGCGCTCAAGGATGCGGATCGAGTTCGTGTTGTCGGCGACGGCGCGCGCCCGCAGCGGGCGCTCGGTGAACTCCTCGAGGAAGAGGCCGACTGCCGCCGTCGTGATTCCCTGCCCCCAGCGTGCCTTGTCGATCCAGTAGCTGATCTCGGGGACATCGCCGTCCCGGTAAGCCAGGATGCTGCCCACCACGGCGTCGTCAGCGACGATGGTGCGGACGGTCACGGTGGGATCATTCAGGATGTTCTGCCAGTGATGGTTGAAGACACCCCGGTCCGAAGGGTTCTTGGCGCTGAAAGCGGCCATGTGGTTGGCGCTGGGGTCCAGCTGATGGGAAAAGAATTCGTCCAGGTCGGAGGGTTCAACGGCGCGTAGCGTAATCACTGGAAGCTTTCAGGTAGGCGGAACACGGTACTTACACAAAGTTCTGGGTGCACGGAGTGTGCTTCTCCATCAGCGTACTAGGACGTAGCGCGTAGGTGCCCTTCGCGGACTTACGCCTTCACGCTCAGGGCGGCCCACGCCATTTCCTCGAGTAACTGACGCAGTTCAGCAGTGTCCTTGCTGCTGCGCCGGCGGTGAGTGGAGTGCGGGGTGGAGTTGATCAGTCCGAACGCGGCGTGCGCCTTCCGGCGCAGGTGCATTCTGTCCTGATTACGGGCCAGCGCCGAAAGGGCGTCAACCCAGACCTCGACGTAGTTGCGCTGAAGCGACCGCACCGTTTCCTGGTCGTCGTCGGCCAGCGAACTGAGATCCCGGTCCTGTACCCGGATGACGTTTGCATTGCGCAGGGCGAAGTCCACCTGGAACTCGATCAGCCCGCGCAAAGCCTGCTCCGGGCTTGGGCTTTCCGCAACAACCGCCCGTCCACCCTCGAGCAGGTCCTGGCTGACTCCGGCGAGCAGCGCAGCAAGGACCGCAGGTTTGCCGCTGAAGTGACGGTAGACCGCCGGCCCGCTGACTCCGGCCGCCGCACCGAGATCCTCAATGGACACCCCGTTGTAGCCACGCTCGGCAAAAAGCTGTGCGGCAGCATCCAGCAAGGCTGCGCGCCGGGACGCTTTGGCCAGGCTGCGGCCGGTCAGCCGCGTGGGAGCTGGAGCGTCCATGCCTTCCTTTCGTGACGGACTGTCATCGTGAAGTGAACGGGGGAGTGGGACGCCTCCATTCTGGTGGACAGTTTAGTTAATAGCTACTAACCTAAATTTGAGTTAATCCCCGCTAACTGATTGTGTGCATGGGTTCTGGACACCCGTGCGCCGACCGGAAGGACGTCAATGGAGACCCTGGCATCGCGCCTTGACCCGAACGCCGAGGCGTTCCGTCAGAACCACGCGGGTCAGCGGGCGCTCGCCGATGAGCTTCGCAAACGCCTCGCGCAGACGGCTCTCGGCGGGCCGGAGCACTCGCGGGAACGCCATGTCAGCCGCGGCAAGCTGCTGCCGAGGGACCGCATCGACCATCTGCTGGATCCCGGCAGCCCGTTCCTCGAAATCGCCCCGCTGGCCGCCAACGGAATGTACAACGATGAGAGTGCCGGCGCCGGAGTCATCGCCGGGATCGGGCTGATTCACGGACGGCACGTCCTGGTGATCTCGAATGACGCAACGGTCAAGGGCGGCACGTACTATCCGATGACCGTCAAGAAGCACCTCCGGGCGCAGGAAATCGCTCTGGAGAACAACCTTCCGTGCGTGTACCTGGTGGATTCCGGCGGAGCGTTCCTGCCGAAGCAGGACGAGGTGTTTCCCGACCGGGAGCACTTCGGACGCATCTTCTATAACCAGGCCACGATGTCCGCCCGGAAGATCCCGCAGATCGCCGCGGTGATGGGCTCCTGCACGGCCGGCGGCGCCTACGTTCCGGCCATGAGCGATGAAACCGTCATTGTCCGGAACCAGGGGACCATCTTCCTCGGCGGTCCGCCGCTGGTGAAGGCTGCGATCGGTGAAATCGTCACGGCGGAGGAGCTCGGCGGCGGCGACGTGCATGCAAAGACCTCCGGCGTCGTCGACCATCTTGCCGAAAACGACCAGCACGCCCTGGAGATCGTTCGGGATATCGTCTCGACGCTCCCCGTCCCGGAGCCGGCCTGGACACCCGGGAAATCCGAAGAGCCCCGGGTGGACATCGAGAGCCTCTACGGGGCTGTGCCGCTCGATGTCAACGCGCCCTACGACGCGAGGGAAATTATCGCGCGCATCGTCGACGGCAGCCGCTTCCACGAGTTCAAGAAGGAGTACGGCACCACGCTCGTGACGGGCTTCGCCACGCTGCACGGGCACCCGATCGGCATAGTCGCGAACAACGGCGTCCTTTTCGCGGAGTCCGCCCTAAAGGGTGCCCACTTCATCGAACTGTGCGATCAACGGGGCATTCCGCTGATCTTCCTGCAGAACCTGTCGGGCTTTATGGTCGGCCGTGACTACGAGGCTGGCGGCATCGCGAAGCACGGAGCGAAGATGGTCACCGCGGTGGCGACGTGCCGCGTACCCAAGCTGACCGTCGTCGTCGGCGGTTCCTTTGGAGCGGGAAACTACTCCATGTGCGGGCGGGCGTACTCACCGCGGTTCCTCTGGATGTGGCCTGCCAGCCGCATCTCCGTCATGGGCGGCAACCAGGCGTCCTCAGTGCTGGCCACCGTGAAGCGCGACCAGATCGAGGCGCGCGGTGAGCAGTGGAGCGCAGACGATGAGGAAGCGTTCAAGGCGCCCATTCGTGAGCAGTACGAGGCGCAGGGGAGCCCCTATTACTCCACGGCGCGGATCTGGGACGACGGCATCATCGACCCTGCAGACACCCGCCGCGTTCTCGGCCTCGCCCTCGATGTCTGCGCCAACGCACCGTTGCCGGATACCTCCTTCGGCCTCTTCAGGATGTGAGCCGCATGACAGACACAGCACTTTTCAACACGGTCCTCGTTGCCAATCGCGGTGAGATTGCGTGCAGGGTGATCCGGACGCTGCGGGCCCTCGGCATCCGCTCGGTCGCGGTGTACAGCGACGCCGACGCCGATGCCCGCCACGTTCGTGAGGCGGATCAGGCGGTACGGATCGGTCCCGCTTCACCGGCACAGAGCTACCTCAACATCGAGGCGATTGTCGCCGCCTGCGAGGCGACCGGTGCGCGGGCGGTGCATCCCGGCTACGGGTTCCTGAGCGAAAACCAGGCCTTCGCCCGCGCCCTTGAGGAGGCAGGGATCGCCTTCATCGGCCCCCGCGTCCGCGCCCTGAACGTCATGGGCGACAAGATCCGGTCGAAGAACCACGTCAGCGGGTTCGGCGTGCCGGTGGTCCCCGGAATCGCCGAACCCGGGCTCAGCGATGACGATCTCGTTGAAGCCGCCGGGCACGTGGGCTACCCGCTGCTCATCAAGCCCTCCGCCGGCGGGGGCGGCAAGGGAATGCACGCCGTGGACCACCCGGAGGACCTCCGGAGCAGCCTGCAGACGGCACGCCGGGTGGCTGCTTCGGCTTTCGGCGACGACACGCTGTTCCTTGAGCGGCTGATCCGCAGCCCGCGGCACATCGAGGTGCAGGTGCTCGCCGACACCTACGGCAACGTCATTCATTTGGGGGAGCGGGAGTGCTCGCTCCAGCGCAGGCACCAGAAGGTCATCGAAGAAGCACCCTCACCTCTGCTTGACGCGGCAACGCGCGCCCGCATCGGTGAAGCGGCCTGCAACGCGGCCCGCAGTGTCGACTATGTGGGTGCCGGCACCGTGGAGTTCCTCGTGTCCGACGACGCACCCGACGAGTTCTTCTTCATGGAGATGAACACGAGGCTGCAGGTGGAACATCCCGTCACCGAAATGGTCACTGGTGTGGACCTGGTCGAGTGGCAGGTGCGCATCGCGGCGGATGAGAAGCTCACGCTCGCGCAGGACGACGTCGTGCTCACCGGCCACGCCGTGGAGGCGCGAGTGTACGCGGAGGATGCGGAAGCCGGATTCCTTCCGTCGGCGGGCACCGTCGTCGACCTCGCAGAACCGCACGGCGAAGGCATCCGTGTGGACAGCGCCCTGCTGCCGGGGCTGGAGATCTCACCGACCTACGATCCGATGCTCTCAAAGGTCATCGCGTGGGCTGATTCCCGCGCGCAGGCACTTGACCGCCTCGACCGTGCCCTTGCACAGACAAGGGTCGCGGGACTGCGCACCAACATCGAGTACCTGCGGTTGCTCATCAACGACGACGACGTCCGCGCCGGCAGACTCGACACCACCCTGATCGAGCGGAAGCTTCCAGGGCTCTCCTTCCGGACGGCGGCCGGTGCTGAGTTGGCTGCGGCCGCCGTCGTACTCGCTGAAGAAAGCGTGACCCGAGGCGCGCGCCGTCGTGCCGGCTCTCCCTGGCACACCGGCGACGGCTGGCGGCTCGGAGGGGTCCACGCCCCTACTCCGGTCCAGCTCCAGGTGGCAGGCTCAGCACCGCAGACCGTCCCGATCACACGGGATGGCGAGCGAAGCCTCGTCACTGTGGGCGGAAGTCGTTTCGAGGTGTCCCGACTGCCTGCCCCTGCGAGCGGTGGGGCTCCCCGCGCCGTGGTCGACGGCGTCACGTTGGACACGCGCCTGGTTCGGGCCGGGTCAACGCTCTGGCTGACCGACGCCGGCTGGTCCCAGCCCGTTCGCCTGCTGACACGCGAGGAAGTCCTGCAGGCGCAGTTGGCAGCCGTCTCCCGGCCTGAGGGCGCGGCCGACCCCGAGGTGCGCTCGCCGATGCCGGGAACGGTCATCACCGTGAATGTCACCGACGGCGATCCCGTGACGGAGGGCCAGGTCCTTGTCACGGTCGAAGCGATGAAGATGGAGCACCAGCTCACCGCCGCCGTTACCGGAACGGTCGCCATCTCCCTCAGCCCGGGCGACCTCGTGTCGGCGAATCAGGTTGTTGCCCGCATTCACCCCGTACCGTCCGGCGACGCAGAAGATCCTGCCGCCGGTCCCGTCCCTCCAGAACAGGAAGATCCCCAGTCATGAACTTTGAACTGAGCGAGGAATACCAGGACCTTGTTGATACCGTCCGGGAGTTCGCAGACCAGGTCGTAGCGCCGGTCTCCGCCAAACACGACGAAGAGCACAGCTTCCCATACAAGGTGATCGCCCAGATGGGAGAACTGGGACTCTTCGGCCTCCCGTTCCCCGAACAGTACGGCGGCATGGACGGCGACTACTTCGCCCTGTGCCTCGCGCTTGAGCAGCTGGCGCGGGTGGACCAGTCCGTGGCCATCACGCTCGAGGCAGGCGTGTCGCTTGGAGCGATGCCGGTGTACCGCTTCGGGACCGAAGAGCAGAAGCAGCAGTGGCTGCCCATGCTGACGAGCGGTGAAGCGCTCGCCGGTTTCGGCCTGACCGAGTCGGAGGCCGGCTCGGATGCCTCCGGAACCAAGACCAACGCGAAACTGATTGACGGCGAGTGGGTGATCAACGGCACCAAGGAGTTCATTACCAACTCGGGCACCGACATCACCCGTCTGGTGACCGTGACAGCAGTCACCGATACCTCCACGCGCGACGACGGCACGGTGAAGAAGGAAATTTCCACCCTTCTCGTGCCGACCGATACGCCAGGATTCACCGCCGAAAAGGCATACAACAAGGTCGGCTGGAACGCATCAGATACGCACCCACTGACCCTGAAGGACGTCCGCGTCCCGGAAGCGAACCTCCTCGGCACCCGCGGCCGCGGTTACGCGAATTTCCTCCAGATTCTCGACGAGGGCCGCATCGCAATCGCTGCCCTCGCTACCGGTGCCGCCCAGGGCTGCGTCGAGGAGTCAATCCGGTACGCCAAGGAACGCCAGGCCTTCGGCAGCAATATCGGTGCCTACCAGTCCATCCAGTTCAAGATTGCGCGGATGCAGGCGAGGGCCCATACCGCGCGCCTCGCCTATTACGACGCCGCTGCCCGGATGCTGGCAGGCAAGCCGTTCAAGACGCAGGCGTCCATCGCTAAGCTGGTCGCAGGCGAGGCAGCGATGGATAACGCCCGTGACGCCACGCAGATTTTCGGCGGATACGGGTTCATCAATGAGTTCACGGTGTCCCGCCACTATCGTGACTCGAAGATCCTTGAGGTCGGAGAAGGAACCACCGAGGTGCAGCTGATGCTCATCGCCCGCGAGCTCGGACTCTGACCACCCAGCTCACCGAGCTGATCGATTTGTAAGGGAGAAGCAGTGATAGACAAAGTCGTCGCCTCAGCAGCCGAGGCCGTAGCGGACATTCCGGATGGAGCGTCCCTGGCCGTTGGCGGGTTCGGACTCTGTGGGATTCCGGTAGCGCTGATTGACGCGCTGCATGAACAGGGGACCAAGGAGCTTGAGACCATCAGCAACAACTGCGGAGTGGACGGCTGGGGCCTCGGCAAACTGCTTGATGACCATCGTCTCCGGCGCACCATCAGCTCCTACGTCGGCGAGAACAAGGAGTTCGCCCGGCAGTACCTTGCCGGCGAACTCGAGGTGGTCCTGACCCCCCAGGGAACGCTTGCGGAGAAGCTGCGCGCCGGCGGGGCGGGCATCCCCGCCTTCTATACGACGGCCGGCGTGGGCACACAGGTGAGCGAAGGCGGCCTGCCGCAGAAGTATGACGACGCCGGCAACATCGCCATTGCGTCAGCACCCAAGGAAGTGCGGGAATTCGGCGGACAGGACTACGTGCTGGAGGAGTCAGTAAATCCCGACTTCGCGCTGGTGCACGCCTGGAAGGGCGACCGTCACGGCAATCTCGTCTTCCACGCAACTGCCATGAACTTCAACCCGCTGTGTGCGCAGGCAGGCAGGATCACCATCGCCGAGGTGGAGGAACTGGTGGAGCCGGGTGAACTGGATCCGGAACACATTCATACGCCGGGTATCTTCGTGCAGCGGGTAGTCCACACACCGAACATTGAAAAGCGGATCGAGAAGCGGACAGTGTCCCTCGACGCTGCGTCGTCCGCCCCCGCGGAAACCTCCAGCCAGGCGAAGGAGCTTTGATCATGGCGCTGACACGGAATGAACTCGCCGCCCGGGTGGCGCAGGAACTGGAGAACGGGCAGTACGTCAACTTGGGCATCGGTATGCCCACCCTGATCCCCAACTACATCCCCGCCGGAGTGGAAGTGGTGCTTCACTCCGAGAACGGGATTCTCGGCGTCGGGCCTTACCCCACAGAGGACCAGCTGGATCCGGACCTGATCAACGCAGGAAAGGAGACCGTCACCGTCAACAAGGGCTCGGCCTTCTTCGACTCCGCGTCCTCGTTCGGGATGGTGCGCGGCGGCCACGTCGACCTCGCAGTCCTGGGTGCCATGGAGGTTGCTGCCAACGGCGACCTGGCCAACTGGATGATCCCGGGAAAGATGGTCAAGGGCATGGGCGGCGCCATGGACCTTGTATTCGGAGCCAAGCGCCTGATCGTCATGATGGAGCACGTCGACCGCAACGGGAACCCCAAAATCGTCCAGCGCTGCTCGCTTCCGCTGACGGGCAAGGGCTGTGTGGACCGCATCATCACGGACCTTGCGGTGATCGATGTCGACCACGAGCGCGACGGCGGCACGCTGGTCCTCCGCGAGACGGCTCCGGGAGTGAGTGTCGATGAGGTACTGGCGGTTACGGGTGCGCCGGTGGAGGTCGACCTCGATGACGAGTGAGAGTCCTGCACCACGATCCGTCGTGCAGCGTGGGCTCTACTACGACGAACTGCACACCGGAGTGGTCTATGCACACCGCCCGGGCAGGACGCTCACGGAGGCGGACAACGTCCTGTTCACCACCATGACCATGAATACCCAGGCGCTGCACCTCGATGCGGCATGGAGCGCTGAGCAACCGTTCGGCCAGCGGTTGGTGAATTCGATGCTGACCCTTGCCACCGTCGTCGGGCAGTCAGTTGCCCAGCTGACACAGGGCACAATCGTGGCGCAGTTGGGCCTGACGGATGTCTCGTTTCCCAAACCGCTGTTCCACGGTGACACCCTGTATACGGAGACCGAGATCACGGAGAAGCGGCCGTCGAAGTCCCGTCCGGGGCAGGGACTGGTGACCATGAAGCACACCGGACGCAATCAGCACGGCGAGGTCGTGGCCCTGGCCACCCGGACGGTGTTGATGTGGTCCTCAGTTGCGCGCGGAGAGGGGCACGGAGAGGGACACGGCGTCCATGACTGACTTCACGATGGGCCCGGCCCTGCTCTTCTGTCCCGGTGACCGGCCTGAGCGGTACAGCAAGGCGGCGGAACGGGCTGACGCAGTCATCCTCGATCTGGAGGACGCAGTAGCTCCCGAGCGCAAGGCTGCGGCCCGCGAAGCGTTGATTTCGCATCCGCTCGATCCGGCGAAGACCATCGTGCGAGTCAACCCCGCTCAGAGCCACGAGTTCGCACTGGACCTCCAGGCACTCCGGGAGACGGCGTACCGGACGATCATGTTGGCCAAAGCCGAAGGCGGCGAGGACCTGTGGGCGCTGAACGGGTTCCACGTCGTTGCGCTGTGTGAGACGGCACGCGGCGTGCTCAAAGCGAGCGAGCTGGCTGAGGAGCCCAACGTCGTCGCCCTCATGTGGGGAGCGGAGGACCTGGTGGCTTCGCTCGGCGGCACCGCCAGCCGCAAGGACGACGGCGGCTACCGCGACATTGCCAGACACGCCCGCTCCACTGTGCTCCTGGCGGCTGCAGCAGCGGGCAAGCAGGCCGTCGACGCGGTCTACGTCAACATTCCGGACGTCGACGGACTTGCCGAGGAAGCACGCGACGCTGTCGCCTCCGGATTCGGTATGAAGGCGTGCATCCACCCCAGTCAGGTGCAGATCGTTCGGGATGCGTACCGTCCCTCGGCCGAGGAAGAGCAGTTCGCTCGCGACGTGCTGGCCGAGGCGCAGCGCCACGGCGGAGTGTTCACGTTCCGGGGCAAGATGGTCGACGGGCCCATCCTTCGCCACGCCGAGCAGACCCTGCGGCGGGCACAGCGCACCTGACCTTCCGCGTTGAGTTGGCAGGACACACCCCGAAGAGCGAGCCAAAAGGGACGTGTCCTGCCAAGTCAACACATCGGGAGGGGTACGCGATACTGGAGGAATGGAGTACCCACGAGCCCAGACTGGTCCGCGCCGCGTCGTCATTCTTGGATCCACCGGCTCAATCGGCACCCAGGCACTCGATGTCATCGCGCAGTCACCGGAGCTTTTCACGGTTGCCGGGTTGTCAGCCGGCGGATCGAACCTGTTGCTGCTGGCCGCACAGGCCGTGGAAACCGAAGCCCCCGTGGTGGCGGCTGCAGTCGCCTCCGCTGAAGAACTCAAGACCGCCATCGACGACGCCGCCCGCGCTTCCGGCAAGCCGTCGTACCGGCCGGAGATCTTCGCGGGCCCCGATGCCTCAACGCATCTTGCCGCCTGGCCGGAGGCCGACGTCGTCCTCAATGCCATCACCGGGTCGATCGGACTCGCACCCACCCTCGCAGCCCTGAAGCAAGGCCACCTGCTGGCACTGGCCAACAAGGAGTCACTCATTGCCGGTGGGCAGCTGGTCCGGGACGCCTCCCGCCCAGGGCAGATCGTGCCCGTCGACTCCGAGCACTCTGCGATCGCGCAGGCACTCCGGTCCGGCACCGCCGACGAAGTGCAACGGCTTGTCCTCACCGCCTCCGGAGGCCCATTCCGCGGCCGGTCACGTGCGCAAATGTCCTCGGTCACCCCGGCGGAAGCTCTCGCGCACCCCACCTGGGACATGGGACTCATGGTGACCACCAACTCGGCGACGATGGTCAACAAGGCTCTCGAAGTCATCGAAGCGCACCTGCTGTTCGACGTACCCCTCGACCGTATTGACGTCGTCGTCCATCCCCAGTCGGTGGTCCATTCGATGGTCGAATTCATCGACGGGTCTACTCTCGCCCAGGCCTCCCCGCCGGATATGCGCCTGCCCATCGCCCTTGGCATCGGCTGGCCGCACCGGGTGAGCGGAGCGGCCGCGGGCTGCGACTGGACCAAAGCAACCTGGTGGACGTTCGAACCGCTGGATGAGGAAGCGTTCCCGGCCGTCGCACTGGCGAAGGACGCCTCGGCCCTCGGCGGGACCCATATGGCGGTCTACAATGCCGCCAACGAAGAGGCAGTAACGGCATTCCATGCCGGACGGATCGGCTTCACGGACATCGTGGATACGGTACGCGCCGTCGTCGAAAGCCACACGAGCGACTCCGACGTCACCCTTGAGTCCGTACTCGACGCAGAGGCGTGGGCACGGCGCAGCGCGCGGATTCGTTGTGGCTTCCAGGATTGAAATGCAACCACCAAGAAGGATCTGACGAGTGACCATTGTGCTGTTCATAGCCGGCGTGCTGTTCGTGGCTGTCGGCATTGCAGCGTCCATCGCGCTGCACGAAGTGGGCCACTTGGTTCCCGCGAAGCTTTTTCGGGTGCGCGTTACGCAGTACATGATCGGGTTTGGTCCCACAATCTTCTCGCGTCGCAGGGGTGAGACGGAGTACGGCGTGAAGGCCCTCCCACTGGGCGGCTACGTCTCCATGATCGGCATGTTCCCGCCCGCGAAAACGGTCGACGGCGGTGCAGCGGTCCGTCAGTCCAGCACCGGAATGTTCCAGCAACTGGCGGCCGACGCCCGCCAGGCGGCCGCTGAGCAGCTTCGTCCGGGCGATGAAAACCGCGTCTTCTACAAGCTGCCCATCTGGAAGCGCATTGTGATCATGCTCGGTGGGCCGGTGATGAACCTGCTGATCGGCATTGTCATGTTCGCCATCCTCATCATGGGATTCGGGTCCGCGCAGCCCACCACCACAGTTTCCGAGGTCTACCAATGCGTTGTGCCCGCCGACCAGCAGCAGGAAACCGGACAGACCGACTGCGGACCCGCAGACCCGGCCGCGCCCGCGTTTGAGGCGGGCCTGAAGCCGGGCGACCGCATTGTCACCTTCGACGGACGCGAGGTGACCGGCTGGATGGAACTTTCTTCCTGGATCCGCGACGCTGCCGGCCGGGAGGTACCCATCACCTATGTCCGGGACGGCGAGACCTTCAGTTCGACGATCGAGCCCCTGCTGACCGAACGACCCGTTCCGGACATCGATGGGAGGGCACTCCTGAACGCGGACGGCACACCGGTCATGCAGGAGGTCGGTTTCATCGGCGTCGGCTCCCAGCAGGAACTGGTGCCGCAGCCGGCGTCGGAGGTCATGCCCGCGGTGGGGGATAGCCTGGTCCGGGTGACCGGGGTCGTACTGAATCTGCCGCAGCGGGTGGCTCAGGTGGCTGAAGCCGCATTCTCTGACGCGCCGCGCGATCCGGAGGGCCCCATCAGCGTAGTGGGTGTGGGGCGTATTGCAGGCGAGGTGTCCGCCATGGAGGAAATTCCTTTCGAAGCCCGGGCGGCGACGCTCGTGGGTCTGGTGGGAGGCGTGAACCTTGCGCTGTTCGTGTTCAACCTGATCCCGCTCCTGCCGCTCGACGGCGGCCATGTCGCCGGAGCTCTGTGGGAAGGTCTGCGCCGGAGTATTGCCAGACTGTTCAAACGGCCGGACCCGGGCCCGTTTGATATGGCAAAGCTCCTGCCCGTCACGTATGCCGTCGCAGTCCTGCTAATGGGGATGGGCGCCCTCTTGATCTACGCAGACATCGTCAAGCCGGTGAATCTCTTCGGCTAGGTTGAATTGCACATTTCACCCTTTCTAGGTTGAATTATGTAATTCAACCTCCTATGGTTGAACGATGTACGTCCTGACGATCGACCAACGCGACAGCACCCACACAGGGGACCGGGTCCCGGACCTGCTGGCTTGTCTCGAAGACGTGCCCTCGGAGGTGTCCTTCGAACGCTCAGTCGGCGATGAGATCCAGGGTGTCCTGGGATCAGCCGAGGCGGTCGTCGAAGCGACCCTTCGGTGCGTGCGCGACGGCGGATGGTACGTGGGAATAGGCATCGGCACCGTGGAACTTCCCTTACCGGCAAGCCCGCGGGAGGGGCGCGGAAGCGCCTTCGTCGCGGCGAGGGCCGCCGTCGAACGCGCCAAGAAGACGGCGGACCGCGCCCCGCTCGCGGTGGAAGGCCGCCACGGCGCCGCCGAAGCTGAAGGTGTGCTGTCGCTCATCGGGCGATTCGTCATGAACCGGTCCGAAGCGGAGTGGCGCATCCTGGACCTTCTTGAGCCCCAGCAGAGGGGAAGCCAGTCGGCGGTCGCCCGGGCACTGGACATCAGCCCCCAGGCAGTGAGCAAGGCGGTCTCCCGCTCAGCATGGATCGAGGAATGGGCGGCTCGTCCCGCTGCCGCAGTATTGTTGCAGCTGGCGGAGGAGAATGTTCACCCGGCCGCAGATGGGGGAAGAAAATAATGGAGATTTTGTGGGGATTTCTGGCGCTGCTCGCTGCCGGCTTGCTGGGCTCACCCATCACGCTGGCCGTCCTGCGCCTCGCGCGGGCCGTGGATGAGCAGCAGAACCAGTCCGTCCCCGGACCGGACGTTTCCGCAACGGACGTAGAGTCGACGCCGGAAGCCGAGGTTGCTCTCCACGAGTCGGCTCCGGACACCCCGGGGGTTCTTCGCGGTGGACTCGTGATCGGCATCCTCGAACGGACCGGTGTTGCGCTGGCGATCCTCCTCAATGAGCCGGTGGCTATCGCCTACGTCGTGGCAATCAAAGGTCTCGGGCGCTATGCGGAGCTCAAAGAAACCCCTGCAGCCGCCGAACGTTTCATCATCGGGACGCTGACATCCCTGCTGTGGGCGTGCGCTGTCGCGGGCCTCACAGCGGTCTATCTCCTCTGATCACGTAGGGTGGAGACATGAGTGTTTTTGCAGTCGAGTACGTGTATGGTGCCGAATCCGCAGCCAGCCGGGATGAGCATCGCCCCGCGCACCGCGAATGGCTGAACCAGCTGGTCAGCAAGGGAAACGTCCTGGCATCCGGCCCCTTCGCAGACAACGCAGGGGCGCTGCTGCTCTTCGTTGCAGGCAGCGAAGCTGAGCTGAGCGACCTCCTGAAGCAGGATCCTTTCGCAACCGCGGGCGTCATCTCCGCGGTCAAGACAACACAGTGGAACCCCGTCATCGGAGTTCTCTCGGAGCACGCGGACCGGTAGCCGGCCTGCCGCACCCAGGATCCGTCCCTCCCCACCAAGCCTTACCTATCCCTGGAGGATGCTTTGACCTCGGTCAACCTCGGAATGCCCGCCGCTCCGCCGCCCACCCTGGCGCCTCGGCGCAAAACCCGCCAGATCAAGGTGGGGTCTGTAGGCGTTGGATCGGACTCACCAATCAGCGTCCAGTCGATGACCACTACTCCCACTACCGACATCAACGCGACGCTCCAGCAGATCGCTGAACTGACGGCGTCGGGCTGCGACATCGTCCGCGTGGCGTGCCCGTCTGCCGACGATGCCGAAGCGTTGCCCATCATCGCGAGGAAGTCGCAGATCCCCGTGATCGCTGACATCCACTTCCAGCCGAAGTACGTCTTCGCCGCGATCGACGCCGGCTGCGCCGCGGTCCGTGTGAACCCGGGAAACATCCGAAAGTTCGACGATCAGGTGAAGGAAATCGCGGCCGCCGCCAAAGCTGCAGGCACGTCCATCCGCATCGGCGTCAACGCCGGTTCGCTCGACCCCCGGTTGATGGAAAAGTACGGCAAGGCGACCCCCGAGGCGCTCGTCGAGTCCGCTGTCTGGGAAGCATCGTTGTTCGAGGAACACGACTTCCACGATTTCAAGATTTCGGTCAAGCACAACGACCCTGTTGTGATGGTGAGGGCCTACGAACTGCTGGCTGAACGGGGCGACTGGCCGCTGCACCTCGGGGTCACCGAAGCCGGGCCTGCGTTCCAAGGCACCATCAAGTCCGCTACAGCCTTCGGCGCGTTGCTCTCCAAGGGAATCGGTGACACCATCCGGGTCTCCCTGTCGGCACCCCCCGTTGAGGAAATCAAGGTCGGAAACCAGATCCTCCAGTCGCTGAACCTGCGTCCGCGCAAGCTGGAAATTGTGTCCTGTCCCTCCTGCGGCCGCGCCCAAGTGGATGTGTACACCCTCGCCGACCAGGTGACTGCCGGTCTCGAGGGTATGGAGATTCCCCTTCGAGTTGCCGTGATGGGTTGCGTGGTCAACGGTCCGGGTGAGGCACGCGAAGCCGACCTCGGTGTGGCTTCCGGAAACGGCAAGGGCCAGATCTTCGTCAAGGGAGAAGTCATCAAGACTGTTCCTGAGGACCAGATTGTTGAGACACTCATTGAAGAAGCAATGAGGATTGCCGAAGAGATGGGCGAAGCCGATGGCGAAACTGCTGGCTCGGGTGGCCCCGTGGTTACCGTCCGGTAGACAGTCCCCGAGTGGAGTAGCCTTTCGGACTCTCACGGGGAGGGACACGCCACCTCTCTGGGAGTTGGTGAACTCGGACAGCACGGCCAACGTTTTCATGGCCGCGCACCTCGAGGCGTCCGGCACGGCCGCGCCGTCGTCGTCCGGCGGGGAAGTGATCGGGGCGTTCCGCGGCTCCCGGATGCTTTCCGCCTGCTGGACAGGAGTCAACCTGGTCCCCATCGGGATGGCAGGTGATGACGCCGCGGCACTGGGCACGCTGCTCGGCGAAAGCGGACGGCGGTTTTCCTCCATCTTCGGTCCGGCGGAGAGCGTGATGGGTATCTGGTCCACCTTCAGTCCCTACAGCCCCGACCCGTTCGACGTACGTGCCGAGCAGCCGCTGCTCGAGATCAGTGAGCCCTCGCCCGTTCGCCCGACGCCGACGCTCCGCCACACGCGAAGTGAGGAGCTGGAGAGAATCCTTCCAGCCTGCGCGGCCATGTTCGAAGAGGAGGTGGGATACTCCCCGTACATCGGAGGCGAGGAACACTACCGACGGCGGGTGGCCAGCCTTATTCGCAGGCGCCACTCGCTGGTGGATTTCGACGACGACGGCCAGGTGATTTTCAAGGCGGAGTTGGGAACGGTGTCGGCCAGCACAGCGCAGATCCAGGGTGTCTGGGTCAACCCGGTGTATCGCGGACAGGGACTTAGCGCAGGCTATATGTCCGCCGTCGTGAACGAGGCGCTCAAACTGGCGCCGGTCGCCAGCCTGTACGTAAACAACTTCAACTCCCGGGCATTGGCGCTGTACAGGACCGTCGGATTCAGGCAGTCAGGTCTCTTCGCTACCGTCCTCTTCTGACCTCCGGTCCGTTCCTCTCCAGTCCCGCCGCGAAAGGCTTGTCATGACCAGCGCGCATCGCATCGGCGTCGCACTCGCCGTTGTCCTCGCGCTGGCCGCCTGCACCGGCGCGCCGGTCGAAGAAGAGCCGGCGGCATCATCGACGCCCACGAACACCGCATCCTCCGCTGAGCCCGGTACGGGCCAGCCGGATCCCGGTACCGGCGGCGCGCCGCAAGACGGTTCCCAGCTGGGCCCCGCGGAGCTGGTTGCGGTGCTCACTGCTGTGGACGAGGCGGAATCCCTGAATGCCCAGGTAATTCCGGACGCAGAAATCCGCACCCGCGAGAAGGAAGCCGCTCAACAGGTCGCGGGCATCACGGTGACTCCCGAGGAGTGCCACGCCTACATCGAATCCAGTCCCGACGTGTCGGAAGGGGCCAGCCGCGGTGCGATGACCTTCGCGGGGGAGTCATCCCTGCAGCCCGACACCGTCAGCCTGTCGAGTTTCGCGTCGGCAGAGGCGGCGCGTGCACAGGTGCAGGCGAGCCGGAAGCAGTTGGGTCCCTGCTCCGAGTTCACCATGGACATCTCCAACCAGTCCGTCCGTACGACCGTGGAGCAGATCTCAGCGAATA
The DNA here is from genome assembly GCF_054161285.1 of Arthrobacter sp. D2-10. Classification (NCBI taxonomy): domain Bacteria; kingdom Bacillati; phylum Actinomycetota; class Actinomycetes; order Micrococcales; family Micrococcaceae; genus Arthrobacter; species Arthrobacter sp. D2-10. The sequence continues at coordinate 1,317,533 of NZ_CP096431.1, forward strand.
CCGCGGCAGACGAAACCCTGGCCCTGCGCACCACCGCCCAGGTGCCCGGGACCATCCAGCAGTCAATCACGGTCAGGGCCGCGGTGGGCAGCACAGTGGTGGACGTGCTCGTGGGGAGCTCAACGGATCCGGAAGCCGACGTCGCCCGGGCGGAGAAGCTGACTGACCTGGTCGTGGCGGAGCTGCGGCTCCGCTGAACTGCGGTGTCATTTACAGTCCGCCGGACCGGTTAGATTGGTAGGTGTTGTTTACTGCCGCCGTACTCCCTTCATCCGCGGCAGAAAGTGCCAAAGAAACGGATTCCAAGCGTGGTCCTTCGACTCTCCACTCTTTTCCTGCGCACGCTGCGCGAAGATCCCGCCGAAGCTGAGGTGGCGAGCCACCGCTTGCTGCTGCGCGCCGGTTACATCCGCCGTGCCGCTCCGGGCATCTACAGCTGGCTGCCGCTCGGACTGAAAGTCCTCGCCAGGGTGGAGACGATCATCCGCGAGGAGATGGATTCCATCGGCGCTCAGGAGGTTCACTTTCCTGCGCTGCTGCCCAAGGAGCCTTACGAGGCCACCAACCGCTGGACCGAGTACGGCGAGGGCATCTTCCGCCTGAAGGACCGCAAGGATGCGGACTATCTCCTGGCGCCCACCCACGAGGAAATGTTCACGTTGCTCGTCAAGGACCTGTACAACTCCTACAAGGACCTGCCGCTCAGCCTCTACCAGATCCAGACCAAATACCGCGATGAGGCCCGGCCGCGGGCAGGGCTCCTCCGCGGACGCGAATTCATCATGAAGGATTCCTACTCCTTCGATGTCGACGACGCCGGTCTTGAGCGCAGCTACGAGCTGCACCGTGAGGCCTACCTGCGGATCTTCGCCCGGCTTGGGCTTGAGGTGATCCCGGTGGCCGCCACCGCCGGAGCGATGGGAGGCTCCCGCAGCGAGGAGTTCCTGCATCCTTCCGACATCGGAGAGGACACCTTCGTGGTGTCCGACGGCGGATACGCGGCGAACGTCGAAGCCGTCACCACGGTGGTGCCGGCCGAGCTTGACTACGCCGATGCGCCCGCCGCCGAGGTACGGGACACGCCTGATACCCCGACCATCGAGACGCTGGTCGACCACTCCAACTCAGTCCTGCCGCGTGAGGACCGCCCGTGGACTGCTGCTGACACCCTCAAGAACGTCGTGCTCGCGGCAGTTCTGCCCACGGGTGAGCGCGAGCTCGTGGTTGTTGGAGTCCCGGGCGACCGGAACGTCGACCTGAAGCGTATTGAGGCCAACATCGCCGTCCACCTGTCTGTCGGCGGTGAGGTTGCCGTTGAGGCAGCCACCGACGAGGACCTGAAAAAGCGCCCGGGGCTGGTGAAGGGATACATCGGTCCGGGCCTCAGCCCCGATTCAGCGGTGCTGGGCTCGAAGAGCGCTACCGGCCTTCCCTTCCTGGTCGACCCGCGGGTCGTCTCCGGCACCGCGTGGGTCACCGGGGCAAACGTCCAGGGAAAGCACGTCTTCGGCCTCATTGCCGGCCGTGACTTCACGTGGGACGGCGTGATCGAATCAGTTGAAGTGCGTGAAGGTGACGAAGCCCCGGATGGCTCCGGTCCGCTCCGCGCACAGCGTGGAATCGAGATGGGACACATCTTCCAGCTCGGACGGAAGTACGCTGAGGCGCTCCATCTGAAGGTCCTTGACCAGAACGGCAAGCTGACAACGGTCACCATGGGCTCCTACGGCGTCGGCGTCACGCGTGCAGTGGCAGCGCTGGTGGAATCCAACCGCGATGACAAGGGCATCATCTGGCCGCGCAACGTGGCACCGGCAGATATCCACCTCGTCGCGACGGGCAAGGGCTCTGAGATCTTCGCTGCCGCCGAGGAACTGGCAGCCGAACTGGAGGCCAGGGGCCTGAGCGTTCTGTACGACGACCGGCAGAAGGTATCTCCGGGCGTGAAGTTCGGCGATGCCGAATTGATCGGTATTCCGACCATCGTCGTCGTCGGCCGTGGGCTGGCTGAGGGCCAGGTGGAGGTCAAGGACCGCCGAACAGGTGAGAGCGGGAATGTAGCTGTGGCAGACGTCGTCGAGCATCTGCTGACGCTCGCCCGCGCCTGAGGCGCTCACGGTGATGTCCGGGCTGGAAGAAATCCAGCTGGCTACAATCGTGCTCGTCGTGGTGGCGGGCTTCGCCGCCGGTTGGGTTGATGCCGTGGTGGGCGGCGGAGGGCTGATTCAGCTGCCCGCACTGCTGATGGTGCCGGGCATTACCCCCGTGCAGGCTTTGGCCACGAACAAGATGGGTTCCATCTTCGGCACGACGACGAGCGCCGTCACCTTCTTCCGGCGCGCGAGACCGGACCTTCGGACCGCGGTGCCGATGGCGGTCATCGCGCTCATCGGCAGTTTCGGCGGTGCTGTCCTCGCGGCGTCGCTTCCGGCGTCGGTGTTCAAGCCCATCATCATCGTTGCGCTGGTGGCGGTGGCCATCTTCACCGCATTCCGTCCGACCGTCGGCACCCTCACCAAGCTGAGGCACACCGGTCACCGGCACTACGGGACGGCCGGCGCGATCGGGCTGGTCATCGGCTTCTATGACGGTCTGATCGGACCGGGTACAGGTTCATTCCTGATCATCGCAATGGTCACCCTGCTCGGATACAGCTTCCTGGGCGCCAGCGCGAAGGCAAAGATCGTGAACATGGCCACCAACTTCGGTGCGTTGGTCTTCTTCCTGCCCAACGGCTCCTTGCTGTGGGGCGTCGGCCTGATCCTGGGCCTGGCTAATATGGTTGGCGGCTATGTCGGTTCCCGGATGGCGATCACCCAGGGCAGTACCTTCATCCGAGCGGTGTTCCTGGTGGTCGTCGGAGCCCTCATCCTGAAGCTCGGCTATGACGTGTGGGTCGAGAACATTCGCTGAGTGACGGTTACGGGGCGGCAAGGCGGCCAGCCGGCGGCAGGTGCCCCAGCGGCTTGCGCAGAAGATTGCTCGCGACCCACAGCGAGCGGTCGGCGTCGTCGGCTTTCCCCTCGCGGAGGTAGCCCAGCGCGTTCTCCACTTCCCGGACCACCGACCAGTCTCTGGCCAGCATGGCATCCAGACCCGCGGCGAGTGCAAGGTCGGTGCACCGGTCGCGCAGGTGCGCCGCCGGGTCAGATTCCGACAGGTCGCTGATCCGATTCCACAGCATCGGGGCTACAGCGAACTCTGCATCTCCCAACACCGGCTTGGGATCGATCGCGAGGAACTGACGGGGCCGCTCGGGTACCGGCAGGATGTTCAGGTAGTGCAGATCGGAGTGAACAAGCACGTCGTGGTCCCGGCGCCGGCCCACCGCCCCATGCACCTGGCACACCTCAAGGGCGTACTCCAGCAGCCAGCGGTCGAACGGCCGCCCAAGCATCTCCCACTCGAGCGGCAACGTGTCCGTCCACTGCTCAGCCTGATCGGCGACGGAGGGGATGGACAACCATCTCGGGTCCGGTCCTGTGGAACCGCCAGGCCTGATGGAAAGCCGGCGCATGATCGATCCCCAAATCTCTGTGGTCTCGTTCAGGGGCAGCTCCGCAAGAGATGAATCGCCGTCGAGCCGCTCAAGAAGCAGCACGAAATCGTCGCCGGCACTGTCGAGCAGTTCAACGGCTCCGCGGCCGTCCCACAACGCCAGAGCCTCAGGCTCGGCTGCGGCCTCCGCGTGCGGGGCTGTGATCTTGAGGACGGCGGGACGCCCGTCGGCACAGGCAACGGGAAGCACGACGGCGCAGTGTCCTGTCCACGGTGCAGCCTCCGGTTCCAGCTCGAGAACCAGATCCCATTGGTCCAGGTAACGCTCGGCGATGCCGGCCCAGCACTCCAGCCACGCCCTGCCGCTTGGCAGGCTCAGGACCCTGCGCACCAAGGTGCGCGGGAGCTCGATGTTGAGTGCGTCCACCCGTCAAGACTAGCTGGCAGGCTCCGGCAAGCGTGGATACTCGACCGGGTCGATCCCGGGCAGTATTCCCGGGGCGTCCTTGGGCGACGTTCCTTCCACGGACTCGGCGAGGTGCTGGGCCGTTTCAACGAGTTGGCGCAGCGCCCACTCACGCACAGGTCCCGGTGCGCTGACTCCGACGAGGTCGGCGTAGGTAACTGTCAACCCGCTCTCAAGCTCCCGCAGCGCGTCGTCGGGCGCCGACTGGAAGCTGTCGTCGAGGGCGTAGGCGGCTGCCGGGAGCGGCTCGGCGACGCAGTGCTGCGCCAGTACGGCGGCACCCAGGGCGGCTGCGCTCTCGTGCTGCGCCATCCGCCGAAGGAAAGGTGCGGGATCGTCGGCACGGGCGGCGATCACCTCATACGCATAGGAGGCACGCTGTTCCGCCAACACCGCCGTCCGTGCACCATCCAGGCCGGGCTCCGGCTCCTCCAACGTAGTGGTTTCCAGCGGGCACGCCGGTTCAGTGAGGTCGTCATGGTGCACTTCGGGCACCGGAATCCCGGGAACGGCGGCGTCGAGGCGCCCGGCAAGCTCCCGGCTCTGGAGCCATTGCGCAGTTGCCGCCGACGCCAGGACGCGGGAAGGGCCCGGTTCCACTGTGGCGGCAGCTTCGAAGCTCTCGGTATAGGAGGCTGTCAGCTCGGCCAGCAGGTCAGCAGGGGAAGGTGCCGGCGTCGTTGTCGCGGTGGAAGGCGACGGCGTCGAACTTACGACGGGGGAGACGGAGGGGGAGGGCGATTCCGTCGCGCCGGCGGGCCGGAGCGCGAGGGCATGTATCCCGAACATCTCCGCAAGCTCGGCATAGTCCGAGCCGTTGGTCACAGGTACTGTCCGCTCCAGGGCGGTGGCGGTGGATGCCAGGCCGTTGGCCGCGGTGGAGGCGCCGCTAAGGGCGACTTCCTCTGCACTCGGTACGCGGTCCGGAGAACCCTTGCCGATGACCAAACCGATTGACGCGACGAGCAGGAGAACAAGCATCAGCACGACCGTCCGCAGGACACGCCGAACTGCTCCACCGAAGCCGCTGCCGGTGGTGGCGGAACGGTCATTCGATTGCGTCACAACCGATCATCATGCCATGCGAGAGACCCGTGTGGTGTGCCATTCACCGACCTGTCATAAAGTCGTTAGGGTAGTAGCTACAAGATCATCGAGCGGGAGGCGGCAATGGCTGTTAGGTCCGGCAAGCAGACCACTGCCGAAAGGCAAAAGGCTCCGGCATACGGCCGTAGTGAGACTCCCGCACACCTCAACGCCGCAGCTGAAGCCCAGCGGCTGAGGGATTTTCTGCGGCCCACCGTGGAGCAGCACAAGTTGATCCTCGAAGACGTCGAGGTCCGCATCGCCGGAAGCCACCGGACACTGCACGTAGTTGTCGACCTACCGGACGACGGCGCTGAGGGAGTGAGCCTCGACACCATTTCCGAAGTTTCGCAGAGCGTCTCGAATGCCCTCGACAACGATCCCGGCGACGACGGACGTCCCTACAATCTGGAAGTTTCATCGCCGGGTGTTTCCCGGCCGCTCACAGAGCCGCGACACTGGCGACGGAACGTCGGCCGGCTGGTGGACGTAAAGCTGGTAGACGGTGAAGTACTTGAGGGGCGGTTGATCGCTGCTGAGGAGCAGTCGATTTCCCTCACACCGCTCTTGACCGTCAAGAAGGGCACCAAGCCCAAATTCGGTGAAGACCGGGAGATTCCCTACGACCAAATCCGCAAGGGTACCGTTCAGGTTGAGTTCACCCACGCTGATGCCGAGGAATCCGGCGGCGACAATGACTGATTACACCGCTGGTTGCTGAGGAGGCCCCCAATGGACATAGATATGAGCGCTCTGCGGCTACTTGAACGCGAGCGTGAAATTCCCCTTGACCTGTTGATCCCAACGATCGAGCAGGCGTTGCTGGTTGCGTATCACAAGACCACCGGTGCACAGGATATTGCCCGGGCGGAGCTGGACCGTCGGACCGGCCACGTCACCATCTGGGCGACGGAAGTCGACGACGACGGCGTAGCAGTGGGTGAGTACGATGACACGCCCACCGGTTTCGGGCGGATCGCGGCGAGCACCGCGCGTCAGATCATCCTTCAGCGGTTGCGCGACGCCGAGGACGACAACATCCTGGGTGAGTTCCGTGGCAAGGAGGGCGAGCTGGTAGCCGGCCTGATCCAGCAGGGCAACAACCCGCACATGATCCAGGTGAATCTAGGAACGGTGGAAGCGCTGCTACCGCCGCCGGAGCAGGTTCCCGGTGAAAAGTACCTCCACGGCACCCGTCTGCGTGCTTATGTGATCGACGTGCACCGCGGGATGAAGGGTCCGTCAATCACACTGTCGCGGTCGCACCCCAACCTCGTGCGGAAACTCTTCGAACTCGAGGTTCCCGAGATTGCGGACAAGAGCGTGGAGATTGTGGCGCTGGCGCGGGAAGCCGGCCACCGCACCAAGATCGCGGTGAAAGCCCACGTTCCGGGGGTCAATGCGAAGGGTGCCTGCATCGGCGAGATGGGCTCCCGCGTTCGCGCGGTGATGAATGAGCTCAACGACGAAAAGATCGACATCGTCGACTACAGCGATGATCCGGCGACCTTCATCGCCAGCTCATTGTCGCCGTCGCGCGTTTCGTCAGTGACCATCACGGATGAGAAAACCCGCAGCGCACGTGTCGTCGTGCCTGACTACCAGTTGTCTCTCGCTATCGGCAAGGAAGGCCAGAACGCGCGGCTTGCAGCGAAGCTGACCGGATGGCGCATCGACATTGCGTCGGACGCCGCCGGAGCCTGAGGCAGCGGGGAACTTTCCTCGACAATTTGCCAATGCGTCATATCGACGTCCATGGCGCTAGAATGGATAGGGCTTATGTCGTTACGCCACCAGCCGGTACGAACCTGCATCGGTTGCCGGGGCCGTGACGACCAAGTCTCTCTGGTTCGATGGTCAGCGGTTAACCGTGGCGGCGTCAGCGTCGCTGAGGTGGATCTTCGCCGTCGGCTGGAGGGCAGGGGTGCCTGGTTGCACCCCCGGCCGTCCTGTGTGGAGCTCGCGCTCAAACGCAAAGCGTTCAACCGCGCCTTTCGGGGCCCGGTGGATACGCAGAGCGTGGAACATTGGCTGCACACACTCCAGGGCAACTCCTGATGGGGCTGTCCTGTATGAACACCGTCCTCCCTGAAAGCGGGTCAGAAAACTGATGGAAACCCGATGAGTACCCAGCCATGAGTGCCCAACGATGAACAATCTGTTGAGCTCTGCAATCGGCGCGTCAACTGCTTCGGCGGTTGGGGTCTGCAGTAGGAATTAGACGGTTCGCTCCTTACTCGGTGCGGACCGAGAAGGAGAAATGTGGCCAAGGTCCGCGTACACGAGCTTGCAAAAGAGCTCGGCATTACCTCAAAGGATGCAGTAGCAAAGCTGCAGGAACTGGGCGAATTCGTCCGGTCGGCATCCTCAACCATCGAAGCCCCCGTCGTGAAGAAACTTCGCGGTGCTTTCCCCGATGCGCCGGCAGCCGCCAAGGCGCCCGCATCAACACCGGCGCGAGCTCCCCAGCCCGCGCCCAAGGCAGCAGCGTCCCCGCGACCGGCTCCGGCTGCTCCGGCTCCGGCGCCCGCCCCGGCACCGGTTTCCGAGAAGCCCGCAGCACCGGCGGCATCGGCAACTCCGGCGCCCGAGGCACCCCGCGAGCAGGCACCTGCAGCCCCGGCGTTCAAGGCACCTGCTGCTGCGAAGCCGGCTCCAGAGGCTCCGGCAGCCCCCGAATCCGGTTCCACCAGCGATTCCGGAACTGACCGTAAGCCTGGCCCGAAGCCTGCAGCCGCACGGCCGACGTCGGCACGCCCCGGAGCAGCTCGCCCCGGTGGTGATCGTGCAGGCGGTCCCCGCCCCGGCAACAACCCCTTCGCAACGTCCCAGGGCATGCCCCGATCCGGGCGTGGTGACGGCGATCGTGCCGGCGGCCCCCGTCCGGGCAACAACCCCTTTGCAACATCGCAGGGCATGCCGCGTCCAGGAGGGCGCCGCGATGACGAGCGACCACCCCGTCCGGCTGCCGGAGCGGGCGGTCCGCGTCCCGCCGCCGGTGCGGGCGGTCCCCGTCCGGGAGCACCGCGTCCGGGAGCACCCCGCCCCGGTGCACCGCGTCCCGGTGGTGCCGGCGGAGCCCGGCCGACTCCCGGCATGATGCCGAACCGTACCGAGCGCCCCGCGGCTCCCGGTCGCGGTGGAGCTGCCGGTGCCGGACCTCGTCGTGGTCCCGGTGGAGCCCCTGGTGCCGGTGCTGGAGCCGGTGGCGGCGGCGGAGCGCCGGTCGGCGGCGGTTTCGGCAAGGGCGGCCGCGGACGCGGCGGTACTGCCGGTGCCTTCGGTAAGGGTGGTGCCGGTCGCGGCAAGCAGCGCAAGTCGAAGCGGGCGAAGCGGCAAGAGCTCGAGCAGATGTCAGCCCCGTCGCTGGGCGGCGTCAGCGTTCCCCGCGGCGACGGCGGCACTGTTGTCCGGTTGCGCCGCGGATCGTCGATCACTGACTTTGCCGAGAAAATCGATGCGAACCCCGCAGCTCTGGTGACCGTGCTCTTCCACCTCGGTGAGATGGCTACGGCAACCCAGTCGCTGGATGAAGCAACGTTCGAGGTTCTCGGTGACGAGCTCGGCTACAAGATCCAGGTTGTGTCCCCGGAGGACGAGGAGCGTGAGCTGCTCGAGAACTTCGACATCGACCTGGATGCAGAGCTTGACGCTGAAGGTGACGCGCAGCTTGAAGCACGTCCGCCGGTGGTAACGGTCATGGGCCACGTCGACCACGGTAAGACCCGACTGCTGGATGCGATCCGCAAGTCGAACGTCGTGGCAGGCGAGCACGGCGGCATTACCCAGCACATCGGCGCGTACCAGATCGACCACGAGCACGAGGGCGACAACCGCGCGATCACCTTCATCGATACTCCGGGTCACGAGGCGTTCACCGCCATGCGTGCCCGTGGCGCAAAGGTGACCGATATCGCCGTGCTGGTTGTGGCTGCGGATGACGGCGTCATGCCTCAGACCGTTGAAGCGCTCAACCACGCCCAGGCGGCCGGCGTTCCGATCGTCGTTGCAGTGAACAAGATCGACAAGGAAGGGGCTAACCCGGACAAGGTCAAGGGTCAGCTCACTGAATACGGTCTGGTTCCGGAAGAGTACGGCGGCGACACCATGTTCGTGCACGTCTCCGCGCTGCGGGGCGAGGGAATCGACGAACTGCTCGAAGCGGTACTGCTCACGGCGGACGCGGCGCTCGACATGCGAGCCAACCCGAACAAGGACGCCCGCGGAATTGCCATCGAAGCGAACCTCGACAAGGGCCGCGGCGCAGTAGCGACCGTGCTGGTCCAGTCGGGAACGCTGACGGTCGGCGACACCATCGTCGCGGGTATCGCTCACGGACGTGTCCGTGCGATGTTCAACGAGGACGGCGAAAACGTCTCGGAGGCGGGTCCGTCCCGTCCGGTACAGGTACTGGGTCTGTCCACAGTGCCCCGTGCAGGCGACACCTTCCTGGTTACGTCGGATGAGCGCACCGCCCGTCAGATCGCTGAGAAGCGTGAGGCAGCAGACCGCAACGCGGCGCTGGCCAAGCGCCGCAAGCGCGTCAGCCTGGAAGACTTCGACCAGGCCGTCGCCGAGGGCAAGGTTGACACCCTCAACCTCATCCTCAAGGGTGACGTTTCGGGTGCGGTCGAAGCCCTCGAGGACTCGCTGCTCAAGATCGACGTCGGCGAAGGAGTCGCCCTGCGCGTCATCCACCGCGGCGTGGGTGCCATCACGCAGAACGACGTCAACCTGGCAACTGTCGACAACGCGATCATCATCGGCTTCAACGTTCGGCCCGCTGAGCGTGTGGCCGAGCTTGCCGACCGCGAAGGCGTGGACCTGCGCTTCTACTCGGTCATCTACGCAGCAATTGATGACATCGAGCTGGCGCTCAAGGGCATGCTCAAGCCGGAGTACGAGGAAGCGCAACTCGGCACTGCCGAGATCCGGGAAGTCTTCCGGTCCTCCAAGTTCGGCAACATTGCAGGCTCGATCGTTCGTTCCGGTGTAATTCGCAGGAATTCGAAGGCACGTCTCATCCGTGACGGGGTCGTGGTTGGCGACAACCTCACCGTCGAGTCGCTGCGCCGTTTCAAGGACGATGCCACCGAGGTCCGGACGGACTTCGAATGTGGTATCGGTCTGGGCTCCTTCAACGACGTCAAGGAAGGCGACATCGTGGAGACCTACGAGATGCGCGAGAAGCCTCGGGTCTAGGGTTCATCTCAGGCGGGGCCGCTGCATGCAGCGGCCCCGCTTCCTGCCCCATTCCGACGACGGGCCATTGCCGCCGTCGTCGTTGTCGCTCCCTGAGGGGAGGAAGTAAGGAGAAGTCATGGCAGACGCCGCACGCGCCGCACGGTTGGCGCAGCGCATCAAGGTCATTGTCGCCGAAGCCCTCCGCCGTCGGGTCAAGGACCCCCGGCTTGAAGCGGTCACCGTCACTGACGCCAGGGTCACCAACGACCTGCAGCACGCCACCATCTACTACACGGTGTTCGGCGAGTCAGAGGAACAGGCCGCAGTGCACAAGGCGCTGGAATCAGCGAAGGGTGTGCTCCGCTCTGAGGTGGGCAGGAACATCACGGCCCGTTTGACCCCCACGCTCGAGTTTGTTCCGGACGAGATCCCGGTCAACGCAAGCCATCTCGAAGATCTGCTGCGCACCGCGAAGGAACGGGACGCGGAAGTTGCGGAACTCGCTCGGAAGGCCGCTTTTGCCGGCGATGCTGATCCGTACCGCAAGCCCGGTGAGGAAGACGACCGGGACGACGAGTCGCGTTAGTCCTGTTTGCGCCCAGGAAGCCTGCTCACTCCGGTGAGCAGGCTTTCCTTGTCTGTACAGAGCGCGATGCGGATCCACCCCTCTCCGTTGGAACCGAAGGCAGTTCCCGGAGCGACCGCGACGCTCTGCTCCGCGAGGAAGGTCCGGACCCAGGAGCGCACATCGCCCCCGGTCGCGTGGGACATGTCGGCCCACAGGTAGAACGCTCCTTGCGCCTCAAGGTAGGGAATCCCGAGTGAACGAAGCACCGACGTCGCCGCGTCCCGGTTGGAACGGTAGTGAGCGGCCGCCGTTTCAATGTAGTCGGTGGGTCCGGTCAAGGCAGCGATCGCCGCATACTGGGGCGACGCTCCGACACAGGAGACGATGGATTCCATCACCGCGTTGAACTGTTGCCCCAGCCCGTCCGGCAGAATCAGCGCTCCTATCCTCAGTCCCGTCAGCCCGAACGTCTTTGACAGGGTGAGTGAGGTCAGCACACGCCGCGGCGTTCCCTCGAAGCGTGCAGGGCTCACGTGCGGAACGCCGTAGGTGAACGCTTCGTAGCATTCATCCGAGAGAATCCACAGGTCGTGGCGTTCAGCGAACTCCACGAGCTCCCTGGTGAGGTCCTCGCTGAAGACGGCGCCGAGCGGATTCGAGGGGGAATTCAGCACGAGAAGCCGGGTTCTCGGGTTCACCAGCTGCTCCAGGTCGCTGATCTTCGGCTGGAACCCGTTGTCCGGGCGGAGGGGGTAGTCGACAGCGCGAGCGTGCACCAGCTGGGCAGTCATGATGAAGGTCGGGTAGCCCGGGTTGGGAATGAGGACTTCGTCCCCAGGCTCAAGCAGCATGCTCATGGCCAGGTGCAGGCCCTGTTGCGCACCGGCAGTCACGTAGACCCGTGACGGGTCGACATCCACACCGTTCACTGTTCCGAAGCGTGCCGCGAAACCCTGACGCAGCACAGCGAGGCCCTCATTCGGTGTGTAATTCGTGTCGTCCCTGTCCAGCGCGGCGATTCCAGCGTCGAGGATGTGGCGGGGAACGGGAAACCCCGGCTCGCCGATGCTGAGTACGACGGCGTTGGGCGTCGCCCACGCGGCCTGGGTGATCTCCCGAATCTGGTTGGAGGGAAGGTTCTCGACGTGCTTGGCGATGGACGGCATACGGGCATCGTAGCGAGTGACGGGCGGGAAGGCGCCGAGACCTATACTGGAAGGCGTGAATTCCGGGCAGGTCCACTCAGGACTAGTGATAGTGGACAAGCCGCAGGGCTGGACCAGCCATGATGTCGTCGGCAGGATGCGGCGGTTGGCGGGAACCCGGAAGGTGGGGCACGCGGGTACCCTCGACCCCATGGCCACAGGGGTCCTCGTGGTTGGAGTGAACCGCGCGACGCGCCTGCTGACGTACATTGTGGGCACCTCCAAGACCTACACAGCCACGATCCGCCTGGGGCAGTCCACCATCACCGACGACGCCGAGGGCGAAGTGACGTCGGAGGTCTCGGCTGAAGTGGTTTCATCGGAGGCTATTCGGACGGCGGTTGCCGCACTCACCGGTTCGATCAGCCAGGTTCCCAGCAGCGTCAGCGCGATCAAGGTGAATGGTGAGCGTGCCTACAACCGCGTTCGCTCCGGGGAGGACGTGGTTCTGCAGCCTCGGCCGGTGACGGTTCACAGTTTCGATATTTCGGAGATCCGCCGGCTGCAGGGCGGAGTCGTACAAGACCTCGATGTAACGGTGCGGTGCAGTTCCGGAACCTACATCCGCGCCTTGGCGCGGGATCTCGGGGCCGCTCTTGGGGTCGGCGGGCACCTCACGGCGCTGCGCCGGACAGAGGTGGGACCGTACAGTCTCGACCAGGCATCAACCCTCGAAGAATTGGCACAGGATTTTCGGCTGCTCGGCATCGATGAAGCCGCCCGCGCACTCTTTCCCGTTCGTGAGCTGAGTGATTCAGAGGCTCAGGATCTTTCCCATGGCCGCAGGATTGGTGCCAGCGCCGACACCCCAGCGCCCTCAGCGGACCACACTGACCGTCCGGTTGCCGCTTTTGCCCCGGGCGGCGCGTTGATCGCCCTCCTCGAGAACCGGGGCCTGGAGGCCAAACCTGCCCTGGTCTTCGCACCCGGCGAGGCGGGCGCCTGATGGTGGTCGACGGTTTTTTCATCGCCGGCACGGTGGTGTGCCTTCTCTCGACTCTCATTTGCATCGGTGCGGCCGTGATCAGGCAGCCTCCCAATGACGTGACCATCCTTGCAGTGGCAGCCGTGGAGCTGTTCCTCCTCGTGTACCTGGTGGCGGGGATTTTCCGGCAGGCCGGCGGGGAACCCGTTACGGGCGAGGTATGGGAGTTCTGGGGCTATTTGCTGACCGCGTTGATGATCCCGGTGGGCGCGTTCTGGTGGGCAATCCTTGAGCGTTCACAATGGAGCAACCTGGTATTAGGCGCGGTAGGAGTGACCATTTTCGTGATGCTGTACCGGATGGAGCAGATATGGGACGGAGCAGTGCCGGCATGAACAGGCACGATGCAACGGGGGAGGCGGCTCACACCTCCGATGGCGCAGGTGTTGCCGGTGGAACCCAGAAACCGGGCGCTTCCGCAGGCACCCTGAGCAGGGGCCCGGGCCGCCTCCTCATTGCCGTGTACGGTGTTTTTGCGCTGGCGGCCACCGCGCGCGCGGCGTTCCAGCTCGCGACGAAATTCGACGAGGCTCCGCTGGCCTATGTGCTGACCGCGGTGGCCGCCCTCGTGTATGTCTTCGCTACCGTCTCCCTGAGCCGGTCGGGGGTGCGCTGGTACAGGTATTCCCTCGCTGCGGTGTCCCTCGAGCTGATCGGGGTCCTGACTGTGGGGACCCTGAGCGTTGTCGATCCGGTCCTCTTTCCCGCCGACACGGTCTGGTCGGTGTACGGCCGGGGATACGGCTTTGTTCCGCTGATCCTGCCGGTGCTTGGCCTGTGGTGGCTCTACCGACACCGTGCCGTAACGGCCGCGAACCGACGCACGTGAGCGCCGGGAGTGAGAGGATGAGCTGAGAGGGCCCGGCCCTGGCGGATCATCGAGCACAGAGGGAACATCATGAACAGCAACACCCCTGACAACACGGATCGTCGCAGTTCTTCCATGAACGCCGGACAGGACTCCGCGAACCCCTCACATGGTTCTGCGGGCACGTCCGACGCTTCCCGTCAACCCGCCTCCGGCCAGTCCTCGTCGGGAAAGGCCCCTTCAAAAACTTCCAAGAAGGACGCTGGGAAGACAACCAAGACCAGTCACGACTGGAGCGTGTTCCGCACCGTGGTGGTGCTCGTGGGGCTTCTCATTGCCGGCTTCGGAGCGTACTACCTGATTACCGGTTCAGCAGGGCTACCGGAGACGGGAGACGGTCCCGTGAACCCGACTCTGGAGAACCAGTTCCGATTCTTCGCCGCGATGATGATCGGCGTGGGCGCCGCCTTCGTGACGATCGCGATCAAGTTCCAATGGGCGAATATGCTCTGGCTGGTCTGCCTCATGGTGTTCATCGGCGGTATTGGCCGGGTTCTTTCGTGGGCGTTCTCCGGGACCCCGCACTTCCTCCTGATCATTCTCATGGTTCTCGAGCTCGCCTTCCCGGCTGCTCTGCTTGTCTGGCACCGGTACATCGCCAAGACGACCGAGCTGCGGCGGGAGTATGCCGCCCGCCCCTAGCGGTGTGCGGATTTGCCGGCAGTACGTCGCGATCGATTGCCGGCGTGTAGGCACGCAAGCCCGACTCCGAGCATGACAAGTGCGGCTCCGGAGGCAACCTTCGCAGGAATGCCTGTCTGTGCGAGTTCCGCTCGGGCGGGAGCCTGCCCGACCTCGTCTGAAGCAGGAAGTGCCGGCGCTACGGTGGCATCGGGTGTGGGTGGTTGTGCCGGCTCATCTTCCCCCACACACACCGTTTCCGAGGGCTCACCGAAAGCGGAGGTGAAAGCGTTGGTGTGGTCGTCGCCCGCGTAGGAGGCGACGACTGTGTAGCACCCGGGAGCGGTGAAGGCTGCGAAGGATTCACTGGATTGGCTGCCGTTCAGGGCCGGGACCTCGACTTTCGAGTGCAGCGGAGCGTCGGCGGGCACGTCAGCAGTGAGTGAGGGCCGCTCCGGGAGCGGGCCGTACATTGACAGGGTCACAACCGCACCGGTTTCGATTGAGGGTTGCCCAAAGCCTGACCCGATCACTGTGTCGGTAACCCGTTCACCGACAAGTGAGTCGTGTGTCGACAGTTCAGTGGTGATGTCTGGTGTCCACGGTACGAAGGTCGTCTCATCCGAGATGCCGTATTTCCCCTGCCAACCGAGCACATAGCGGGAGGCCTCAGCAGGAAGGGTGCTTTCGGGGCTGATCGACTCAGTCCAGACGTACCATCCCGGCGAGGGGACAACCAGCCCGGGGGTGTCGTACCTCCCCGGACCCTGCACGCGGGTGGTAACGGCGCCCACCATGGGGGTGTCGGAAGGCACTGATTCCTGAAGGACAGGACGAGACGGCAGGGGTCCCCACAGCGTTGATACGACCTCCACAGACACCGGGGTTCCGTCTCCGGGCATTGACAGCCACGGTGCCGTTCCACCAGGACCTCCTGCAGCGGGAGAGGTTCCCACTGTCAGGACATCATGAACGGTGGTGCCCACGCCTGTTCGCGCAGCGGATGCGCGGGTGACCACCGTCGGTTGGAAAGCCGGGAGGTCGGCGATTGCTGCGGCTGAATCACGCGGTTCAACAACTGCTGCAGCAAGCAGTCTCTGGACTCCGTCGCGGGATGGCAGGAGCCACTGCACTCCCGCCGCCGGTGTCCGGGGAACTGAAACCGTGAGTGAGCCTCCGCCTAGTCCTGTCCGCTTCAGGGTGAGCCGGTGGGGCTCATCAGCAGTGGTCCAGGTGGCGCCCCTCTCCTCAGCCAAGGCAAACGGTCCACTCAGCTCTGCACCGGCCGCCAGACCGGCTGCCGATGTGCCGTCTGCACCAAGAACGGAGACGGACGCGGTCATTGTTCCCTCAGCTCCCGCGGCCTCCAGTCTGATGTCAACCTCATAGGGGCCCGCTTCGCTGAATGCGACCTTGGTCATGGAGCGTGCCTCCGCCACCACCCCATCGGGCAGTCGCTCTGCCCTCAGGATGGCGTCCATCCCGGATGAATCCCACGCCATTCCGGGGGAGGTAAGCGCCCAGACGGCCAGCTGCACGGACGCCGCGGTGGCATTGTCCGCGGTGTCACCCCACCGGTGCAGCAGGTAGGACAACGCCGCGTTCTCTGTCGGATTCAATGCACTCCCGTCACTACGGATGAAGCCGCCCGAATGTCCGTCCTCGTATCCTCCGGCATTTTCCGGGGAGAGCCGCTCGAAATCAGTGCAGTACGCGGCCAGGCCTCGGGAGTTCTTGTACTGGCCCACAAAGTGTTCGGCCGCGTGCACACCGGCCGCTCGCGTCCATCCTCCTCCCACCGGCGCGGCCTGGGACGATGGCACCTGAGGCAGACACAAGAGGGTGACCAGGAAGAGGCACACTCCGGCCGTCCGCATTGCCCCTCGGCGCCGGGATAGGAACAGGGAAAATGACACGGAAGATCCTCCTGAGGTGAGTGGGGGCCGCGTTCCTCCCTTGTGGGTGCGGCCAACAGGTATCAATCGTCGCTGTGCCGTTCTCCGAGAGGCGGCCCTCCGGCTTCCATGTGCACAAACTGCCTCAACCGGCGTCGCTGTGCAGGAAAAGAGATTGGCCCGGGAAGTCTCCGTCCTGACTGCGTTCATGGATCGGCCATAATAAGGAACGACGAAGGGTACTGTTACCCGCCCAACCCCAAGGGAGATGCGTGTTCTACTGGAGAGACCTGGCCGATGTGCCGGAGGGTTTCGGTCCCGCAGTCGTCACCATCGGGAACTTCGACGGTGTCCATCGCGGCCACCAAAGCGTGCTTCAGCAACTGGTGGCTGCCGCCCACGAACGAAATGCAGCCGCCGTCGTCATTTCATTCGAGCCTCATCCCGCCCAGGTTCATCGGCCGGAGAGCGCGCCCGAACTGATCATGGGCCTGCAGGACCGAGTGGAAACCCTTGCCGACACAGGCATCGACGGGGTGCTGATGATGCATTACACCCTCGAGTTGGCCGCGTTGACGCCGGAGGAGTTCGTCCGGTCGGTCCTCGTCGACGGTTTGCGGGCGAAGGCCGTGGTCATCGGCCATGACGTGCGCTTTGGCCGCGGCAACTCGGGCGACCTCTCGACGATGCAGGAGCTGGGCGCCCAGCTCGGCTTCGACGTGGTCGTCATCGACGACTTCGGATCAAGCCTGCAGAGTACGACGACGGCTGGAGGCCAGCGGCGCTGCTCCTCAACCTGGGTGCGTGAAGCGCTGGTTGCCGGGGACGTCACGACGGCGGCCCGTATCCTGGGCCGGCCCCATCGCATGCGCGGCGTTGTCGTGCACGGAGCCGCCCGGGGGAGGGCCCTGGGATTTCCCACCGCAAACCTGTCCTCCGACTCCACCGGGTTCATTCCCGCTGATGGAATCTACGCCGGCTGGCTCATCGACAGCAGCCAGGTGCGCTGGCCCGCAGCGATCTCCGTCGGATCCAATCCCACGTTCGAAGGCGTGTCCAGGCAGGTCGAGGCGCACGTGATCGATCGGCCGAAGGAAGAGATCGACGTATTTGACCTGTATGGGCAGACGGTGATCGTGGAGTTCGTACGTCGGCTGCGGGGTATGGTGACCTACCGCGGGCCCGAAGCACTGATCGACCAGATGCGCTTGGACGTGGACCAGACCCGTAGCGTGCTTTCGACAGAACAGCGTACCTACGGGTAAAGTTGACCGAGGTCCTGCTGCAGTCCGTGGTTGCTGGACCACCGCCGGAGCTCCGCTCGATCTGCGAGGGGAACCGGCATCTACTTTGTTCACGGTACAACTCATAGGAGTTATTTGTGGCACTTGACGCCGCTCTGAAGCAGGAAATCATCAAGGAATACGCAACCTCCGAGGGCGACACCGGTTCGCCTGAGGTGCAGATTGCAATGCTTTCCCGCCGAATTCTTGACCTGACCGAACACCTGAAGAAGCACAAGCACGACCACCACACGCGTCGTGGCCTGCTTCTGCTGGTTGGTCGCCGTCGTCGTCTGCTGGACTACCTGCGCGACACCGACATCACGCGCTACCGTACGCTCATTGAGCGCCTCGGCCTGCGCCGCTAGTTAGACTGTGAGGCGGCCCCTTCCTTCGGGAAGGAGCCGCCTTCAATCTTTGCGGCAGATATGCCGCAAAGGAACCGCACTCCCAGGAGTGCGTTGGAAGTAAAAAGTCCATACCAGGAGCCAGGCGGACACGCAGGCATTCGCGGTCCTCGGTAGTGGTCTCCGGGCACCATCCGTGTGATGGCAGTTCCCGTGGACCTCGATCGAAGACCGGGTGCCACAACCCGTCCTAACGGCGTTGACCAGCAAGACGCCGCCTGCCTCCGTCACCACAGAAACGGAGGTGACTCTCTATGGAGGGTCCCGAAATCCAGTTCGCCGAAGCCGTTATCGACAACGGTCGCTTCGGCCAGCGCACAGTTCGCTTCGAAACCGGGCGTCTCGCCCAGCAGGCCGCCGGTGCCGCAATGGTCTACATCGACGAGGACACCGCGCTCCTTTCCGCCACCACTGCAGGAAAGTCCCCGCGCGAAGGTTTCGACTTCTTCCCGCTCACCGTGGACGTCGAAGAGCGTATGTACGCTGCCGGCCGCATCCCGGGCTCGTTCTTCCGCCGTGAGGGCCGCCCGTCCACCGAGGCGATCCTCGCATGCCGCCTGATGGACCGCCCGCTGCGTCCGGCCTTCGTGAAGGGTCTGCGCAACGAGGTTCAGATCGTCGTCACCGTGCTCGCCATCAATCCTGATGTCCGTTACGACGTCGTCGCTATCAACGCCGCTTCCATGTCCACGCAGCTCTCCGGTCTTCCGTTCTCCGGTCCGATCGGCGGCGTTCGCGTTGCGCTCGTCTCCGACGGCTCCGGCGAGGACCAGTGGATCGCGTTCCCGAAGCACTCCGAGCTCGAGAACTCCGTGTTCGACATGGTTGTTGCCGGCCGGGTGGTCGGTGACGATGTAGCGATCATGATGGTCGAGGCTGAGGCCACCGACAACTCCTGGTCCCTCATCAAGGACAACGGTGCGACGGCACCTACCGAAGAGGTCGTCGCCGACGGCCTTGAGGCTGCAAAGCCCTTCATCCGCGCACTGTGCGAAGCCCAGTCGGACCTCGCCGGCCGCGCTGCCAAGCCCACGGTTGAGTTCCCCGTGTTCAAGGATTACCAGGACGACGTTTTCGCTGCCGTTGAGGGTGCTGCCGGTTCACGCCTGGCTGAGATCTTCACGATCGCCGACAAGCAGGAGCGAGAGGACGCAGCCAACGCCTACCGCGCCGAGGTCATCGAGTCGCTCTCCGGCCAGTTCGAGGGCCGCGAGAAGGAAATCGCCGGAGCCTTCAACTCGGTCACCAAGAAGGTTGTGCGTCAGCGCATCCTGCGTGACCAGGTCCGTATCGACGGCCGTGGGCTGAGCGACATCCGCAAGCTCACCGCCGAGGTGGAGGTCCTTCCGCGCGTTCATGGATCGGCCATCTTCGAACGTGGCGAGACCCAGATTATGGGCGTCACTACGCTGAACATGCTCAAGATGGAACAGCAGATCGACTCGCTGTCTCCGGTGACGCGCAAGCGCTACATGCACAACTACAACTTCCCGCCCTACTCCACCGGTGAAACCGGTCGCGTGGGATCGCCGAAGCGCCGCGAAATCGGTCACGGTGCGCTGGCGGAGCGTGCTCTCGTCCCGGTTCTGCCCAGCCGCGAGGAGTTCCCGTACGCCATCCGCCAGGTCTCCGAGGCCCTCGGCTCCAATGGTTCCACTTCGATGGGCTCCGTCTGCGCTTCGACGCTGTCGCTGCTCAACGCCGGTGTGCCCCTGAAGGCTCCGGTTGCGGGTATCGCAATGGGCCTCGTGTCCGATGAAGTGGACGGCCAGACCCGTTACGCGGCCCTGACCGACATCCTCGGCGCCGAAGACGCTTTCGGTGACATGGACTTCAAGGTCGCTGGTACTTCCGAGTTCGTCACGGCGATCCAGCTCGACACGAAGCTCGACGGCATCCCGGCTTCTGTGCTCGCGGCAGCACTGAAGCAGGCCCGGGAGGCACGTTTGCACATCCTCGGAGTTCTTGAGGCTGCGATCGACACCCCGGATGAGCTCTCCGAGTTCGCTCCGCGCATCATCTCCGTGAAGATCCCGGTCGACAAGATCGGTGAGGTCATCGGCCCCAAGGGCAAGATGATCAACCAGATCCAGGAAGACACCGGAGCCGACATCTCGATCGAGGACGACGGCACCGTGTTGATCGGCGCCACTGACGGTTCCTCGGCCGAAGCTGCCCGCGCTGCGGTGAACGCTATCGCGAACCCGCAGGTTCCCGAGATCGGTGAGCGTTACCTGGGCACGGTTGTGAAGACCACCACCTTCGGTGCGTTCGTTTCACTGACGCCGGGCAAGGACGGGCTGCTGCACATCTCAGAGCTGCGCAAGCTCGCCGGCGGCAAGCGCGTGGACAACGTCGACGACGTCGTCTCCGTGGGCCAGAAGGTCCAGGTCGAGATCACCAAGATCGACGACCGCGGCAAGCTCTCTCTCTCGCCCGTAGTGGCGGAGGAAGCCGGCGAAGCCGCTGCTGACGACGCTCCGGGTGCTCACGCACAGGATGCCGCCGAGGGCGACGACAACTAGCGGACACGCTGACAAGCACAAACCAACGGCTCCGCGGCGAACTGATTCGCCGCGGAGCCGCTGGCGTTGAGGAGAAGTTATGACTGAAACAGGCCAGGGCTCACCCGTCCTACTTCCATTGGTGACGGGCGGTTCCGAGCACTCTTCCATGCTCGTTGCGGGAGCACAGGGGGGAGCGGTGGTCCGCCGCTCTGTGCTGCCCGGTGGTGTCCGTGTACTGACCGAGGCAATGCCCGGGCAGCGGTCGGCGAGCATCGGTTTCTGGGTGGGCGTCGGTTCCCGCGACGAAGCCGACGGAGAGCATGGTTCCACGCACTTCCTCGAGCACCTGCTGTTCAAGGGAACACAACGGCGGACCGCGCTTGATATCGCCGCCGCCTTTGATGAGGTCGGGGGAGAATCGAACGCTGCGACCGCCAAGGAAAATACCTGCTACTACGCGAGGGTTCTCGATTCCGACCTCCCGATGGCGATAGATGTCATCGCGGACATGGTGACATCGGCCGTCATCGATCCGGAGGAACTGGAGCAGGAGCGCCACGTCATCCTGGAAGAGATCGCGATGGACAGCGACGACCCGTCCGACGTCGCGCACGAAAAATTTGTCGAAGCCGTCCTGGGCGCACACCCGCTTGGGCGCCCCATCGGCGGGACCCCTGACGCTATCAAGGCCATCTCGCGCGACTCCGTCCTTGACCACTACCGCCGCTACTACCGTCCGGAGGAACTGGTGGTGACGGCGGCCGGAGGACTGGATCACGACGTCGTATGCTCACTCGTCGTGCAGGCGCTTGAACGGGCGGGGTGGACGCTTGCAGCAGACGCCGCCCCCGTTCCCAGGCGTGCGCCGGAGCCTACCGTGCTCAAGGACAGCGGTGGAGTGCACGTGATCCGGCGCGCAGTGGAGCAGGCGAATGTCCTGGTGGGCTGTCCGGCACTGACGGCCACGGACGATCGGCGCTTCGTGATGAGCGTCCTCAACGCGGTGCTCGGCGGGGGCATGTCCTCCCGTCTCTTCCAGGAGATCCGGGAGAAGCGTGGGCTCGCCTACTCGACCTACTCTTTCTCGGCGTCGTACGCCGACGCAGGTTATTTCGCCATGTATGCCGGGTGTAGCCCGGCGAAGACGGGCCAGGTTATCGGCCTGCTCAGCGCGGAGCTCGAGCGGCTGGCATCGGAGGGCGTCAGCGACGAGGAACTCAGGCGTGCGGTCGGTCAGCTCTCCGGCGGCATGGTGCTTTCCCTCGAAGACAGCGGTTCGCGGATGACCCGACTGGGCCGCGCGGAGCTGGTCAGCGGCGAGTTCCTCGGGCTTGACCTTACGCTGGAGCGCGTCCGGGCTGTGACTGCGGATCAGGTGCAGGCGCTCGCACGGCAGCTCGCTGATGCACCCCGGACTATCACGGTCGTTGGACCGTTCGACAGCGAGGCGGAGCTGGGCCTGTAGCCAGGCCGGCGATGTCCTGCCGCCTAGCCCCCGGCGAACGGCGGCAGGACATCGAGAACGTCGCCGCGTCCCAGTGGTGCGGTATGGTCGCGCAGCGCAACCTCGTTGAGCAGGAAGCTGCTTCGTTCCAGAACCTTTGCCATGGACGGATCGCCGTCGGGGTGGAGGCTGCGGATCTCGCCCAGCACCTCCGAAAGCGCCACGCCGTCCAGATCGAGGCGTTCTTCAGGGACGCCGGCGGCCGCCTGGGCCGCGCCGAAGTATCGAACCAGCAATTCAGCCGCCAATCGCACTCATGGAGCGGTCGGGCTGCACGAAGTCGGCAGCCCCAAGGCCGGTATGGTCCATGCCGTGCGCCTTGGGCTTGGCCCACATTGCTTCCTGCCAACGCCGGGCGATGGCGTCGTCGTCGGCGCCCGAGCGCAGCAGGTCCCGCAAATCTGTTTCTTCGCGGGAGAACAGGCAGCTCATGATCTTGCCCTCGGCCGTCACGCGCGTGCGCCTGCAATCTGCACAGAAGGGCTCCGTCACGGAGGCGATGATTCCCACGGTGCCGATAACGACGTCGGGCGCTTCCGGCCTGCGCACCTCCCACCGTTCGGCGGGGGCACCGTCGCGGTTCCGCGGGTCGGGCGTGAGCACGAACCGTTCGGTGAGACGTTCTCGGATCTCGGAAGCGGTGATCATCCCGTCACGGGTCCATCCGTGATCGGCGTCGAGGGGCATCTGCTCGATGAAACGCAGTTCGAATCCACGTAAGACAGCCCACTCCAGCAGGTCCGGCGCCTCGTGGTCGTTGATTCCGCGCATGAGTACGGCGTTGATTTTGACCAGCCCGAGACCGACGGCGGCAGCCGCCTCGATACCGCGCAGAACCCGGTCGAGGAAAGGCCGGCGGGTCAGCTGGGCGAAGGTGTCCGGGTGCAGCGAATCCATGGAAACGTTGATCCGGGTCAGGCCGGCGTCCTTGAGGCGTTGAGCTTTCTTGTCCAGGCCCAGGCCGTTGGTCGTCAGCGATACCGGTAGGTCAGGGTGCTGGGCGCGGATATCGGCGATGATGTCGATCAGGTCCGCCCGCACCAGCGGCTCACCGCCCGTCAGGCGAAGTTCGCGGATGCCCAATATGTTCACTCCTATGGCGACCAGCCGGACAATTTCCTCGCGGGAGAGCACCTGGTCCTTCTGCAGCCATTCCAGACCCTCGGCCGGCATGCAGTAGGTGCAGCGAAGATTGCACTTGTCGGTGAGGGATAAGCGCATGTCTGTGGCCCTGCGCCCGTAGGAATCAACCAGCCCGGCATCGGGCGCAGGCATATTCGCGCGCACGGTAGGGCTGCCAAGTGGGATTGCCATAGTCCGACATTACGCCCTTTGTCTCAGGCCCTCCATTTATTTATCCCAAGGCTCGGGGAGCTTCGCGGGACGCGCCCCAGCTAGGCTGGGATGTGCATCATCGCATGCACACCACGTAATGTCCGCGCGGCTTGATACAACGGGGCACAATGACACGAACAGTCGAGGAACATCAGCAGGCCGTACTCGGACTGCTGAGGTACAGCAGCGCCTTCGCCGACCGGACGGCCGAAAGGCTGCCCCTCAGGGCGGCGCGGGGACGGGTGCTCGCTGAGGACCTGCGCGCCCCCGTGAGCCTGCCTCCCTTCGACAACTCGCAGATGGACGGCTACGCGGTCCACCACGCTGACCTCGATGGCTCCGAGGCCCGGCGGTTCTCGGTCGCGCCCCCGGTGCCTGCCGGTGCCAAACCCGATGTACTTCTGCCTGGTTCTGCCGCACCCATCATGACGGGAGCCATGCTCCCGGAGGGGGCAGCCGCCGTCGTACCGATCGAGCGGGCGGTGCCCTCCCTGTTCCCCACCACCACTCAGTATCGGAACTCCGAGCTCACGGTGGAGTTGCCCGCCGTCGAGGAGGGCTCCTTCATCCGGCGCGCAGGCAGCGATGTTGCGGCTGGAAGTATCGCCCTGGAGGCGGGGACCCTGCTGGGGCCCGCGCAGCTCGGTCTGGTGGCGGCCTGCGGCCTGGCAACGGTGTCCGTGCGACCACGATTCCTCGTGTTGCTCCTCAGCACGGGCGACGAAGTCCAGGAACCCGGCACCGCGCTTGCCCCCGGCCGGATTTTCGACGCCAACACCACACTGCTGACGACGGCACTTGAAGAGGCGGGCGCGGAAGTACAGCTCCACAGCATCGTGGCTGACAATCCGGAGAAGCTGAGGGAGGCACTGCAGTCCATCGGCCGGCCGGTCAATCTCATCCTGAGTACCGGCGGCATCAGCCAGGGTGCCTATGAAGTGGTCAAGCAGGCGCTGGCAGACAGCAGCGTCGAGTTCCTGTCGGTGTCCATGCAGCCCGGCGGGCCGCAGGCCATCGGTACCATCAACGGAGTGCCCTTCCTCGGGTTCCCAGGCAACCCGGTGAGCGCGCTGGTCTCCTTCGAAATGTTCCTCCGGCCCGCGCTCAGCACAGTTACCGGGATACCGGGTAACCGGGTCTGCCTGCCGGCACGGCTCACCGAGGACGTCCGTTCGCCGGAAAATAAGCACCAGGTCCGCCGGGGGCTCTACACAGACCGAACCGGCCAGGGGGAGGGGATCGGAGACGTTACGCTGCTTGGCGGGCCAGGTTCCCACCTCCTGCACGCCCTTGCCGGATCGAACGCGCTTGTGCACCTGCCCGTCGGAACGGGCACTGTGGAGGCGGGCACACCGGTTGCCGTATGGCTGCTCAGCGAGCTCCGCGGCGGCGTGCAACCACTTCATCCCAGTAATCCCAACCGAGAGGCGCTGACATGACCGAACCCCAAGCCCGGCTGACCCATGTGCGCGACGACGGCTCAGCACACATGGTCGACGTATCGGCGAAGGCGGTTACCGCGCGTGAGGCAACCGCTCAGAGCGTCCTGCGGACAACCCCGGAAGTCATCGCGCTGATCGTGGACGGCGACCTTCCCAAGGGAGACGCCCTCGCGGTGGCCCGCATAGCGGGAATCATGGCGGCCAAGCAGACCTCGACGCTGATACCGCTGTGCCACCCGTTGCCGTTGAGCAAGGTGACCCTGGACTTCGCCCCGGACGGCGACGCCGTCGTCGTGACGGCAACGGTGAAGACCACCGCGGTGACCGGCGTTGAGATGGAGGCATTGACTGCGGCGTCCGTTGCCGCCCTGACGCTCTACGACATGATCAAGGCCGTGGACAAGCACGCCGTCGTCACGGACATTCGGGTCCTGGCGAAATCGGGCGGAAAGAGCGGGGACTGGATCGCATGAGTTCCCCCAGGACAGCCGCGCTGATCATCGCGTCGACGCGTGCCGCGGCAGGCGTGTACGAGGACGAATGCGCGCCCCTGATCCAGCGCTGGCTGGTGGGAAAGGGCTACGCCGTGCAGCGTGCGGAAGTGGTTCCTGACGGCGATGCAGTGCGCGAGGCCCTCGCCCTCTGCCTTGGCGGCGCACCGTCCGTGCTCATCACCAGCGGAGGCACTGGCCTGAGCGCCGACGACGTCACCCCTGAGCTCACCGAACCCTTCCTCACCCGTTCGTTGCCGGGAATCATGGAGGCGGTCCGTCGGGCAGGAGCCGCAAAGACTCCCATGGCCGCATTGAGCCGTGGATTTGCCGGAGTGTCCGGCTCCACCTTCGTCATCAATCTCCCGGGATCGCCGGGGGCAGTCCAGGACGGCCTGGACGTACTGGACCCCGTTCTTGACCACATCTGCGAGCAACTTGAGGGAAGCCATGAGCACTAGCACTGTCCTGTACGCCGGCGTTTCCGCCGAGCCCCTCGACCTGAATCTTGCCCTCAGCGTCGTAGGTTCCGCTGACTGCGGAGCGGTGGTGGGCTTCGGGGGAGTGGTGCGCAACCACGACGGCGGCCGGCAGGTTGACCGCCTGGGCTACAGCGCCCACCCTTCCGCGGGAAACGTGATCGCCGAGATCGCCGCGGAAATCGCCGAAAAGTACAAAGGCATCCGGATCTGGGTGGCGCACCGCACCGGCCCGTTGGCGATTGGGGATCCGGCCCTGGTCGCAGCCGTGGCCTCGGGCCACCGCGGCGAAGCATTTGCAGCGTGTACTGAGCTCGTCGACACCGTCAAGGCCCGCGCCCCCATCTGGAAGGAGCAGTTCTTCGCGGACGGCTCGGTCGAATGGGTCGGCGTCGAGGGCTGATCCGACCAGTAGCGCCTGCTGGCCTCCCACGTCTCGCTGGCGCTCGGCGTGGGACCCTCGGCCAGTAGGCTTAGCCCCATGACTCAACCGACTTCCGTTGCCGTTCTTGGCGCCTCCGGCCGCATGGGTTCCGAGGCCGTCAAGGCTATCGATGCTGCTGCTGACCTCCGACTAGTCGCTGCCCTTGGCAGGACAGATTCACTCGAGGACATTGTGACAGCTGGCGCGCAGGTGATTGTGGACCTCACGGTGCCGGAGAGCACCGAACACAACGTGGCGTTCGCCGTCGAGCACGGCATTCACGCCGTCGTCGGGACCACCGGCTGGGACGAGGAACGAATCGGTCGTCTCGAGGGATTGCTGGATCGGAACCGCCACGTCGGTGTGCTGATCGCGCCCAACTTCGCCCTCGGCTCGGTGCTCGCAACGGCCTTCGCCGCCCGGGCGGCGCGGTACTTCGAATCGGTTGAGCTCATCGAACTCCACCACCCGGACAAAGTGGATGCACCGTCAGGCACGGCGGAGCGGACGGCGGCTCTCATTGCCGACGCGCGTCGCGAGGCCGGGCTCGCCGCGAGCCCGGATGCCACCCGAACGGCACGCGACGGTGCCCGCGGCTGTGACATCGACGGTGTCCGTGTTCACTCCGTGCGCTTGCGGGGTCTCGTAGCGCACCAGGAGGTCCTCTTCGGGGGCGTCGGCGAGCAGCTGACCATCCGCCACGACTCGTTCCACCGCGAGTCCTTCATGCCGGGCGTGCTGCTCGGGGTCCGCGAGGTGAGTTCGCGTCCTGGCCTCACCGTGGGCCTGGACGGTTACCTGGACCTGCAGGCGTGATGCAGACTGTGGACTTTCTGAAGAAACATCGCGTCAAAATAGGCGTGGTCTTCGTCACTGTTCTCCTTGCTTTCTGGCTCATAGTCGCACTGCAGCGAAGCGTGACCCTGCTGACCGATCCGGATCCCGTCGCCAAGGCGCTTGGTGTGGCCTACCTCCTCCTTCCGATGATCGGCGCATGGGCCCTGGTTCGGGAACTCTCGTTCGGCGCCCAGACCGAGCGGATGGCGTCCACACTCGACTCGGAGGGCGGTTTGCCGGTGGATGACCTGCCACGCACGCCTGCGGGCCGCATCGTGCGGGAGGCAGCCGATGCGCAGTTCCCCGCGTACCAGGCGGAAGCCGAAGCCAATCCGGGCGACTGGCGTTCCTGGTTCCGGCTCTCATGCGCCTACGACGCCGCCGGCGACCGCACGCGCGCACGCCGCTCAATGCGTCACGCAGCGAAGCTTTTCCGCGGGGAATCGGCCTAGCCGGCCCTTCGTGCCCTGCTCGGTGAGCGGGCCGCGTCGCTTGCGCCGGCCGCTACAAATTCCAGCGGCCCGCGCGCGCCTAGTTTCCGCACCAGCAGCCCAAGGGCAACGAAGACGGTCACCTGGGCCCAGTAGACCGGCGCAGGGTCCAGGGGAACCTCCTGCTGGTCGACGATACTCATCACCCAGATGTGCAGGGAGTAAAGGGTCAGCGTCATTGCACCGGGAGCCGACAGCGGCAGCAGCAGCCAGGGCAGCCGACGTGTCACCACGAGGCAGAGCCCGACGACGGCCGCTGCCGTACCAGCGGTGTGCATCAGATCCAGCGGCGTGCCGGAGTGGGGAGCGCTGGCTGCAAGCCACCACCAGGTGCCGGCCTGGTCGACCCCTGTCAGACTGACTGGAAGCATTGCCTTGATGTCGTAGCGCTGTGCCTGGGGAGTATCGAGCAGGACAGCCAGCCCGCCAAGCGGCCC
This sequence comes from Arthrobacter sp. D2-10, assembly GCF_054161285.1. Classification (NCBI taxonomy): domain Bacteria; kingdom Bacillati; phylum Actinomycetota; class Actinomycetes; order Micrococcales; family Micrococcaceae; genus Arthrobacter; species Arthrobacter sp. D2-10. The sequence goes on from NZ_CP096431.1 coordinate 1,345,546, forward strand.
CAGCAGCAACGCGCTGATGAACTTCGCCGTGCTTGCAACGCCCACGCCGACGAGTAGCAGGCCGAACTGGACGCCGGGTGCCCTCAGGTTAAGACGGCCTATGAGCATGCCGAGCAGGAGATAGCTCAGCCACTGAATTGCGGGGTAGTAGCCGGTCACAAGGATATCCGCGAGCAGTGTTGCAGGCTGCCCGAAGTGCTCGAGCGCGGGATTACCGTCCAGATCCGAAGGGTCGATGTTGGCGTCGGCCCAGGGCCGCAGCAAGAATGCCGCGGCGGGGGAGAGCAGCGTCCAGCCGACGGCCCACCACGCCAGCTGCCCCCGCGGCATCCCCACGAACGGCAAAGCCATCAGGAACAGGATTCCGTAGTGGAAGAGGATCACAGCGATGTTGGTTTCGAGGCCGCCAAGCATCAGGCCCACCATTGCAATAACGACGGCGCGCGCAGCGATCCCCCTGCGGTCGCGGGAGATGACGCCGCGATTGTGCAGGGCGTTGCCACCGGTCAGCAGTGCCAGACCGATACCCGCCACGAGTGCGAACAGGGCAGATGACCGTCCGGAGAAGGTGGCACCTATCCATGAAGCCTCGGAGCTGCCCTCCAGGTAAAGGGGGAAAACGTGGGTGGACATCATGCCGAAAAGGGCTATGCCCCTGGCCGCATCGATACCGCTCAGCCTGCCCGGGCTCTGTGTGATGGCCATGATGGAATGTTCTCACGCCCGCTGCAGCGGGTAAGTTTGACCTATGGCTGCCACCGATAATCACCCGCTCCCATTCGGTTCCCTCGTCACCGCCATGGTGACTCCGTTTACCCCCGACGGCGCTGTGGACTTCGAAGCAACGGCTGCGCTGGCGGTCCGTTTGGTCGAGGACGGGTGTGACGGCCTGGTGATTTCCGGAACGACCGGTGAAACGTCCACCCTGGAGGACCAGGAGAAGGAAGACCTTTTTCGCGTTGTCGTGGAAGCGGTGGGCGGCCGGGCCAAGGTCATCGCCGGTACCGGCACCAACCACACGTCCCACTCGGTCGAGATGGCTCAGCGCGCCCAGCGCGCGGGTGCAGACGGACAGCTCGTCGTCACTCCCTACTACAACAAGCCGACACAGTCCGGCGTCCTGGCACACTTCGACGCGGTGGCCGCCGCCTCTGACCTGCCGATCATGATCTATGACATCCCGGGCCGGGCAGGTATCCCCATCAGCACTGAAACCATGATCCGGTTGGCTGACAACCCCAAGGTCCTTGCGTTGAAAGACGCCAAGGCGGACTATGCGGCGGTGACACGGGTGCTCGCCAACACAGCGCTGGACGTCTACGCAGGCGATGACGGCCTGACGCTGCCGTGGATGGCGGCCGGCGCCGTCGGCGTCGTAAGCGTCAGTGCCCACGTAGCCACCGCGCAGTTCCGCGCGCTAGTCGATGCCGCGACGGCGGGTGACTTCGCCACCGCGAGAAAGGTTCATTTCGATCTGGACCCGGTGGTCCGCGCGGTCATGACCCATATTCCGGGTGCTGTTTCCGCCAAGCAGATCCTGCGGATGCAGGGAGTGCTCCCGAACTCCCTGGTGAGGTTGCCCCTGGTCGAGCCCACCGCCGTCGAAATGGAACCGGTACTGACTGACCTTGCCGAAGCGGGCTGGGACTTTTCCGCGGGCGCAACCCGCTAACCTCCGAAAGGCCGACGGATGACAGAACTCGCAGGGACCACACTCGTCCCGCCTCCGCCACTCGCCGAGGGAACCATGAGGGTCGTTCCGCTCGGCGGACTCGGAGAAATCGGCCGGAACATGGCCGTCTTCGAAATTGGCGGCAAGCTGTTGATTGTGGACTGCGGGGTTCTGTTCCCCGAGGAGACCCAGCCCGGCGTCGACCTGATCCTGCCGGACTTCTCCTATATCGAGGATCGGCTGGATGACGTGGTGGGCCTCGTGCTCACCCATGGTCACGAGGATCACATCGGCGCAGTGCCCTACCTGCTCCGCCTCAAGGCCGACATACCGCTGATCGGATCGCAGCTGACGCTGGCACTGATCGAAGCGAAGCTCCAGGAGCACCGGATCCGTCCCTTCACCCTGACCGTTGCTGAGGGTCAGATCGAACAGTTCGGGCCGTTTGAGTGTGAGTTTGTTGCGGTCAACCACTCCATCCCCGATGCGCTCGCTGTGTTCATCCGCACGAAGGCCGGAACCGTTCTGCACACCGGTGACTTCAAGATGGACCAGTTGCCGCTTGACGGGCGTATCACGGATCTGCGTGCCTTCTCGCGCCTCGGCGAAGAGGGGGTTGACCTGTTCATGGTTGACTCCACCAACGCTGACGTACCGGGATTCACGACAGCCGAACGTGAAATTGGACCAGAGCTTGACCGACTGTTCGGCCAGGTGAAGAAGCGCGTGATCGTTGCCTCGTTCTCTTCCCACATCCACCGCGTGCAGCAGGTACTCGATGCAGCCCAGGCGCACGGCAGGTTCGTGTGCTTTGCCGGCCGCTCGATGGTGCGCAACATGTCCATCGCCGCGAAACTGGGCTACCTCCGAGTGCCTGATGGAATCCTGGTCGATGTGAAGAACGTGGACGACCTCCCCGATGACCGGGTGGTGCTGATGTCCACGGGCTCACAAGGCGAGCCGATGGCAGCACTGTCCCGCATGGCCAACGGTGATCACCCCATCACCGTGGGCAAGGGAGACACCGTTATCCTGGCCTCCTCCCTCATCCCCGGAAATGAGAACGCCGTCTTCCGCGTCATCAACGGACTCCTCAAGCTCGGAGCCGACGTGATCCACAAGGGCAACGCGCGCGTTCACGTCTCGGGGCATGCGGCTGCGGGAGAGCTGTTGTACTGCTACAACATCCTCAAACCGAAGAACGTCATGCCCGTGCACGGCGAAACCCGCCATCTGATCGCGAATGGGAACCTTGCGATCCAGACCGGCATCCCGAGCGAGAACGTCCTCCAGACAGATGACGGTTCCGTTGTTGACCTGAAGGACGGCGTCGCACGTATCGTGGGCGCGGTGGAGTGCGGATATGTCTACGTGGACGGCTCAAGCATCGGCGAGATCACCGACGCCGACCTGAAGGACCGCCGCATCCTCGGCGAGGAGGGGTTCATCTCGATCATCACCGTGGTCAACCGCAGTACGGGAACCATCGTCTCCGGTCCGGACATCCATGCCCGGGGCTTCGCCGAGGACGATTCGGTCTTCGACGACATCAAGCCGAAAATCAGCTCTGCCCTGGCCGAGGCCGTCATGAGCAACAAGGACCACACCACGCATCAGCTTCAGCAGGTGGTACGCCGCGTCGTCGGAACCTGGGTCAACCGCCGTTACCGACGCCGTCCCATGATCATTCCGGTCGTTCTCGAAGCCTAGCTGGCGTGCTAATCCCCGGAACCAGGGGCCCGGTCCGGTAGCGTACCGAGTATGGCGACCCGTACTTCCCCTCCTTCTTCGCGGGGTCAACAGCCGCGAGCTCCACAGTCGCGAGGTTCGCAGCCGCGCACCCGCAGCACGGCCGTTGCCGGCCGGGGGTCGACGGCGCGCGGAACCAGCAAGACGCAGCCGCTGCCTGAAGCTGAGGAAAAGCTTCCGCTGCCGCTGCGGGCAGTCCGCGGGTTCTGGATGGCACTGGCACATCTGATCGCCGGCGCGATCCGGAAGTTCGGCCATGACGTCCAGCCACAGAAAGACCTCCGCAGGGACGGTACAGGCTTCTTCCTTTTCCTCTGTGCAGTCGCCGTCGCGACGGTTGAGTGGTGGGCGCTCACGGGACCGGTTGCCGATGCCATCCACGCAATTGCCGGGGGATCGGTGGGCTGGATGGCCCTGCTCCTGCCCTTTATCCTGCTTACCGGAGCAGTTCGCCTCTTCCGCTATCCGGAGAACCCGCGCGCGAACAACCGCATCGGAATTGGGCTGACCGTCCTTACTTTCTGCGGAGCAGGTATCGCACACCTCGTGGGCGGCCAACCCGAACTTGCCGCCGGACTGGACCCGCTGTGGCGAGCCGGGGGAGTAATCGGGTACCTCATTGCCGCACCGGCAACAGCCCTCCTCTCTGTCTGGCCCGTCGCTGTTGTGCTCTCCTTCCTGATTTTCGTAAGCATCCTCATCATCACGGCCACCCCCTTCCGCCATATCCCGTCCCGGCTGCGCCACCTGTACGAGCACCTCATGGGCCAGGACCTCAATGACCGCGACAGCGACAGCGATGAACACGACCAGAGCTACCTGTCCGATCGTGAACGCGCCCCGGCCAAGCCAAAGAAGAAGTCACGCCTCTTCGGCGGTAAAAAGAACACGGCCGAGGAAGAGGAGCTGGACGGTTACGTCGGGGACGAAGCCTTTGAACGTGCCGTGCTCGACGACGACGCTGACACTCCTCCCGCGCCGCCGCCGATTCCCCCGGGTGTGCGGCGTCCCACGCAGCAGGAGATGGCTACAGAGAAGATCAAGCGGAATCAGGGGCTGGGCGCCGCCGAACCTGCCACCGAAGCCATGTCGGTGCTTCCTCCCGCCAGTGCTCCGGCTGCGCAACCCGTGCCGGTCCCATCCCATCCGGTTCAGCCGCAGGCACCTACAACGCCGATTCCGCAGCGGACCGAGCAGCTTTCTCTCGCCGGTGACGTCACGTACACGCTCCCGCCATCCGACTACCTGCCGGCCGGCACCCCGCCCAAGGAGCGCTCGGAGGCAAACGACGCGGTCGTTGCCGCGCTGACCCACACCCTTGAACAGTTCAACGTCGATGCGAAGGTCACCGGGTTCTCCCGGGGTCCGACGGTGACCCGGTACGAGATTGAACTGGCGTCGGGCACCAAGGTGGAGCGGGTCACCGCTCTGTCCAAGAACATCTCCTATGCGGTAGCGAGCTCGGACGTACGAATTCTTTCGCCGATCCCCGGCAAGTCAGCCATCGGTATTGAGATCCCCAACACCGACCGTGAAACGGTGTCTCTGGGCGACGTCCTGCGTTCTGGCAATGCGCGCAAGACAGAGCATCCGATGGTCATGGGTGTCGGCAAGGACGTCGAAGGCGGGTACGTTGTAGCCAACCTCGCCAAGATGCCGCACCTCCTGGTGGCGGGCGCAACCGGTGCGGGTAAGTCCTCCTTCGTGAACTCGATGATCACGTCCATCCTCATGCGGGCCACGCCCGATGAGGTGCGCATGATCATGGTCGACCCGAAACGGGTTGAACTTACGGCGTACGAGGGCGTTCCGCACCTCATCACCCCGATCATCACCAGCCCGAAGAAGGCTGCTGAAGCCCTCCAGTGGGTTGTCCGTGAGATGGACACGCGTTATGACGACCTCGCCAACTACGGCTACAAGCACATTGACGACTTCAACAAGGCTGTACGCAACGGGAAGGTGGTCCCGCCGCCGGACTCCAAACGAGTGGTCCGCCCGTATCCGTACCTGTTGGTGATCGTCGACGAGCTTGCCGACCTCATGATGGTTGCCCCGCGCGACGTCGAAGACTCGATCGTGCGAATCACCCAGCTTGCGAGGGCGGCAGGTATTCACCTGGTACTGGCCACCCAGCGCCCATCGGTAGACGTGGTTACCGGTCTGATCAAGGCCAACGTTCCCTCCAGGATGGCCTTCGCTACCTCCTCTGTGACCGACTCGCGGGTGGTCCTTGACCAGCCCGGTGCGGAAAAGCTGATCGGTCAGGGTGACGCCCTGTTCCTGCCCATGGGCGCGTCGAAACCTATGCGCGTGCAGGGTGCCTGGGTAACCGAGTCCGAGATCCATCGGGTGGTGGAGCACGTCAAGGAACAGTTGAAGGCGGTTTACCGCGAGGACGTCGCAGTCGAGGCGCCCAAGAAGCAGATTGATGACGACATCGGCGATGATCTCGATGTCCTGCTGCAAGCCACCGAATTGGTGGTCACGACGCAATTCGGTTCCACCTCGATGCTCCAGCGGAAGCTTCGCGTCGGTTTCGCGAAGGCAGGGCGCCTCATGGATCTGCTCGAATCGAGGGGAGTGGTTGGCCCGTCGGAGGGCTCGAAGGCTCGCGACGTCCTGGTGAAGCCGGACGATCTCGGTCCGGTCCTGGCAGCCATGCGAGGGGATGACCCGCCGTCGGCGGCTCCGGCGGAGACCGCGGCACCCGATCCCTCTTACCAGCCCGGTGGGGTGACTGATCTCGTCGCAGACGATCTCGATTCCCGCCCTCAAGCGGTCGACTACCATGACGACGACGAAGGCGACGGCTCTGAAGACGCTTGGTCCCTGACAGGCAGGTAGCCTTGGTCCGTGAGCAATTCTGACGCCGGAGCGGTACCAGTCCTGAACGTCGCCAATGTATTGACGGTCGTCCGGATTGCGCTGGTGCCGTTCTTCGTCTGGTTCCTCCTGGCGGACGCAGGCCAGGGCGGCCTCCTGCGATGGCTCGCCGTCGCAACGTTTGCGATCGCCATCTACACCGACAAGCTTGATGGGGACATCGCCCGCAGCCGAGGTCTCATCACGAACTTCGGGAAGATTGCAGATCCCATCGCGGACAAGCTGCTGATCGGTTCAGCACTGATCCTCCTGTCCGTGCTGGGTGAGCTTTGGTGGTGGGTCACTCTTGTGATTCTGGTTCGCGAGCTTGGAATCACCCTGCTGAGGTTCGCCGTGATCCGCTACGGTGTCATGCCGGCCTCCCGCGGCGGGAAGCTGAAAACTGTCGTCCAGACCCTGGCAATCTTCCTCTACCTGCTTGTCCCGGCGCTGGGAAGCTGGGCGTTCTCGCCGGCCGTCACCGTCATGTTGGCAGCACTTGTGATCACTGTGGTGACCGGCGTCGACTACATCCTTCAGGCTGTGCGCCTACGGCGCACGGCACGAAACACCTCGGCCTGACCGAACGCTGTGGCATTGAACCAGAAGGGTGCAGCGGCGCCCGCAAGAGTAGTTGCCCTGGCTGCAGAACGCGGACTGACCATTGCCACCGCCGAGTCACTGACGGCCGGAATGGTCGCTGCGGTCCTGGCTGAGGTACCAGGTGCCTCGGCGGTGCTGCGGGGTGGCGTGGTGTCGTACCATCGTGAGCTGAAGGAATCGCTCCTTGGTGTCGACGCGGGGCTTCTCGCGCGCGTGGGCGCCGTCGATCCGGCAGTCGCCCTGCAGATGGCGCTGGGCGCGCGAGCAGCGTGCGGAGCAGACATCGGCGTAGCCACCACTGGCGTTGCCGGGCCGGAACCGCACGAGGGCAAGGAAGTAGGAACGGTCGTCGTAGCTGTGACCTCCGGCGAAAGCCGCATTGTGCGGGAATTCCGATTCGAGGGAACCCGTGCCCGGATCCGGAAGGCTTCCTGTGAAGCAGCCGTGAACATGCTCACGGAGGTGCTCGAACGGGAGCCGCTGGGAACAAACGGCGTACCGCAATAGTTATCAATAGTGTCCGGCACGCAGACGCAAGACGGGCTAGGCTTAAATCAGAAGGTCGCTCAGCGGCCGGCACAAGGGAGTTAGGCGATACACATGGTAAAGCAACCCGTATCCGTAAACGGTGTCATCCGTTGGCGGGATGTGGGGTTGGCAGAAGATCCGCAACGTAAGCCGAAGGAGCGCAAGATGGTCGTTTTACGCCACGAGATCGGGGACGTCCTGCGCGACGTCCGCCAGCGCCAGGGCCGTACGCTCAGGGAAGTGTCGCACAGCGCCCGGGTTTCGCTCGGCTATCTGAGCGAGGTTGAGCGGGGTCAGAAGGAAGCGTCCTCGGAGTTGCTTTCGTCGATCTGCTCCGCGCTCGATGTGCCTCTGTCCATGATGCTTCGGGAGGTCAGTGACCGTCTGGCTGAAGCCGAGGGGGTCGCTGTTCCGGACACCGTCCCTCAGGAGTTCGCCCAGCAGTTCGGCGGCGATATGCCGGACGACTTTACCGACGGTTTCAGCCGCGGACTGGCAGTAACGAAGAACTAGATCTGCTTCCAGCAGGCTTGAAGAGGCTCGCCGCATGCGGCGGGCCTCTTCACATGTCTGTGCTACCAGTTGTCCTTGGTGTAGGTCTGGTTCAACTGGGAAATAAGGTTTCCGAGCGTTGTGAGGTCGGCCAGACTCCAGTCTTCCATCAACTGGTGGAATGCCTCCTTGCGGGCCTCCTGCGCGGCAGAGAGTTGAGTCAGGCCGTCCTCAGTGAGGCTGATTGACTGGGCGCGGCCATCGAGCGGGTCAGCGGTCTTTTGGACCAGGCCCAGCTGCTCCAGCATCGCAATCTGCCGGCTGACGGACGGCTTGCCTACCCCGATGCTGGCGGCCAGGTCTGTCAGGCGCATTGACCCCTCCCGCTGTAGTATGACCAGCAGCCCGTAGGCCGCCGGCTCCATATCCGGATGGACGCGCCGAGCTACTTTGTAGGAGTTCGACCGCGCGCGCCTCCACAGCATGCTGAGCTGTTGCTCCAACGCCTGCACGGCAGCATCGACGGAGGCATCGGGTTCCTGGCGGTCTACAGTCATGCGTTTCATTCTAGGGTTTATCAGGACAAGGAGGACGCGGCATGCGCACAAGCGACTTTTGGCGCTTGATGGATGATGAATTCGGGTCCGCCTATTCGCGGACACTGGCACAGACCCTGCACCTCTCGGGGCTAGACGACAGAACACCGGCCGAGGCCCTGGGCGCCGGCGTCGATCCGAGGGCCGTGTGGATCGCGGTCTGTGAAATGCAGGACGTCCCTGAGTACCGGCGGCTCGGTCGGGACGTGAAGCCGCGCTAGCTATAGGCGGAACACGCGCGCGAATCAATCGAATATGTGTTCGGGTTCGGACTATGCTGAGCACAGAGAATAATCACGCCGCCCGTCCTCCACAGCTCCGCAGAAAAACGGGAGATGTCCACATCGGTTGCCCTCAAAGGCACTTTGTCGGAGGGGGACGTTACGGTCAAGAGGAACAGTTAAACGGGCCTTAGGTGGCCACGAGTAAACCGAGGTGAATGATGGCCGTACCAGCCGATCGTGAAAAGGCTCTTGAGGCCGCACTGGCCCAGATTGACAAGCAATACGGCAAGGGGTCAGTCATGCGCCTTGGCGACGAGGTCCGTGCTCCCATCGAAACCATATCCACGAGCTCCATTGCTCTTGACGCTGCGCTCGGAATCGGCGGTTTGCCACGTGGTCGCGTCGTCGAAATCTATGGACCGGAATCGTCGGGTAAAACCACGGTCGCGCTGCACGCCGTGGCCAATGCCCAGCGCAACGGCGGAATCGCCGCTTTCATTGATGCCGAGCATGCCCTGGACCCTGAGTATGCCAAGAAGCTGGGCGTGGATACCGATGCGCTGTTGGTCTCTCAGCCGGACACTGGTGAGCAGGCGTTGGAGATCATGGACATGCTCGTTGGCTCAGGATCCATCGACATCGTTGTCATCGACTCCGTTGCCGCACTTGTTCCCCGCGCCGAAATCGAAGGTGAAATGGGCGACAGTCACGTCGGCCTGCAGGCCCGGTTGATGAGCCAGGCGCTTCGAAAGATCACCGGGCGCCTGAGCCAGACCAAGACCACTGCCATCTTCATCAACCAGCTTCGCGAGAAGATCGGTGTGTTCTTCGGGAGCCCGGAAACCACCACGGGCGGCAAGGCGTTGAAGTTCTACGCGTCTGTGCGTATCGACGTGAGGCGCATCGAGACCCTTAAGGAAGGCACTAATCCGGTCGGTAACCGGACGCGGGCAAAAATCGTCAAGAACAAGATGGCTCCGCCCTTCAAGCAGGCAGAGTTCGACATCCTGTACGGCTTCGGAATCTCCCGAGAGGGTGGCCTCATCGATGTCGGCGTAGAGAACGGTCTTGTCAAAAAGTCCGGTGCATGGTTCACCTATGACGGCGACCAATTGGGACAGGGCAAAGAGAACGCCCGTAAATTCCTCATCGACAACCCCGACCTTGCGGATGAACTGGAGAGGCGAATCCGCGAGAAGCTCGGAGTGGGAGGCGCAGCAGAGGCCGCTCCGGAAAAAGACAGTCCCAAACTCAAGGCAGTCGGCGGTGAAGGCGGCCGTTAGGCTTTGACGAGTGAATTTCCCCGAGCGCCGGGTGCCCGTCAGCCGGGCACCCGGCGCTCCGGTAAGAGGAACGGGCCCCAGACGCCCGTGCCGGGCACACCTGCGGACGTCACACCCGAAGCGGACCCCTATGAGGTGGCGCGCTCGATTGTTCTGAGGCAACTATCGATGGCTCCTCGGAGCCGTCATCAGCTGCACAGCAAGCTGCTCGAGCGCGGTGTTTCTGACGGGGTGGCACAGGAGATCCTCGACCGCTACGAAGAAGTCCAGCTGATCGACGATGCAGAGTTTGCCCGCACGTGGGTCAGAAGCAGGGCTCAGACCCGGTCGCTTGCAAGGTCAGCCATCAGGCGGGAGCTCGCCGACAAGGGTATTGCAGCGGAGCTCGCTGATGAGGCATTGTCCCAGCGCACCGATGAGGACGAACGCGCCGCGGCCGCGGAACTGGTACGCCGGAAAGTGAGGCCACTGGCTGACCCTGGAGACCGTGGCGCACAGGATAAGCAGGTGCGACGACTCGTGGGGATGCTTTCCCGAAAGGGCTACTCGCCGTCGATCGCGTTTTCTATCGTCAAGGATGTCCTCGCCGAGCAGTAGGGTCCGGTGCCCGCAGACCTCTGCAGAGGGCAGGGCGTGGGCCGGATTGGGACTGGGCGCAGCGGGCCGTACCCTTAACTGGTGAGTTCCACAGTTGTTTTCCCGTCCACTCAGGCCGAGCCAGAGCCAGTCCCATCAGCCCGGCGCACGTACGACGTGCGCACGTTCGGGTGCCAGATGAACGTGCATGATTCCGAACGCATCGCCGGCCTACTGGAAGACGCAGGTTACGTTCCCGCTGCCGGTGATCAGGCCGACGTCGTCGTCTTCAACACCTGCGCGGTTCGCGAGAACGCTGACAACAAGCTCTACGGCAATCTCGGCCAATTAGCTCCCGTCAAGCAGGCGCGGCCGGGGATGCAGATTGCAGTCGGCGGCTGCCTTGCTCAGAAGGACCGCGACACCATCCTCCGCAAGGCGCCCTGGGTCGACGCAGTCTTCGGAACCCACAACATCGGCGCGTTACCCGCTCTGCTGGAGCGTGCCCGGCACAATGACGAGGCGCAGCTCGAAATCCTCGAGTCGCTTGATGTTTTCCCTTCCACTCTGCCCACCAAGCGCGATTCCGTGTACTCGGGTTGGGTATCGATCTCAGTCGGCTGCAACAACACCTGCACCTTCTGCATCGTGCCCTCGCTGCGTGGGAAGGAGAAGGACCGCCGTCCCGGGGAAATTCTCGCCGAGATCGAAGCCCTCGTTGCCGACGGCGCCATTGAAGTCACCCTCCTCGGGCAAAACGTAAATTCCTATGGTGTGGAGTTTGGTGACCGGGGCGCCTTCGCCAAGCTGCTGCGCTCGTGCGGCAACATTCCCGGGCTGGAAAGGGTCCGGTTCACCAGCCCGCACCCGGCGGCCTTCACAGACGACGTGATTGATGCCATGGCAGAGACACCCAACGTCGCTCCGCAGCTTCACATGCCGCTGCAGTCCGGTTCGGACCGCATCCTCAAGGCAATGCGCCGCTCTTACCGGTCGGAGAAATTCCTCGGAATCCTCGACCGGGTCCGGATGCGCATGCCGCATGCCTCGATCTCTACGGACATCATTGTCGGCTTCCCCGGTGAGACAGAGGAGGATTTCCAGGAAACCCTCCGTGTTGTTGAGCAGGCCCGCTTCGCCACTGCTTTCACTTTCCAGTACTCGAAGCGCCCGGGAACTCCGGCCGCCGAGCTTCCGGACCAGCTTCCGAAGGCAGTGGTTCAGGAACGGTACGAGCGTCTCACCGCCCTGCAGGACCGTATATCGGGGGAGGAGAACGCGGCTCAGGTGGGTCGACGCGTGGAAGTGCTCGTCACCGCGCAACAGGGCCGCAAGGCTCACGAGACACACCGTTTGAGCGGACGTGCGCAGGATCAGCGGCTCGTCCATTTCTCCGTCCCGCCGGGTGCCGATACCCCGCGGCCGGGTGATGTGGTCACCGTGACCGTCACCGGAGCAGCCCCGTTCCACCTGGTGGCCGACCCCTCGCTGCAGGATTATCACCTGAGGCGGTCCCGAGCGGGAGACGCCTGGGACCGATCGCAGGCGGAGTCCTGCGGTGCACCGGTACCGGGCGCGGGTGGACCAGGAGGAAAGGGCGTCGCCCTCGGCATGCCGTCGCTTCCCCAACGCCCTAACTGAGGTGAGCGGAACTGGACCGGCCAGACGATTGCCGCTGATCGCCGTCGTCGGGCCCACGGGCTCGGGCAAATCCGAGCTGGGTATCGCGCTGGCCCACAGGCTGGACGGCGAGGTCATCAACGCCGACGCGATGCAGTTTTACCGAGGCATGGATATCGGCACAGCCAAACTGCCGGTCGAGGACCGCGAAGGGGTTCCGCACCACCTTTTGGACATCCTTGATGTGCGGGAAGAGGCCAGTGTCGCCCGCTATCAGGAGTACAGCCGCCAGGTCATCACGGACATACGTGCGAGGGGGAACGTGCCCATCCTCGTGGGTGGATCGGGCCTCTATGTGCGCGCAGCGCTGGATGAACTCGAGTTTCCGCCGACCGACGCCGCGGTACGCGCGCGTCTGGAGACCGAGAACGACGAGAACGGACCAGAGGCCCTGCGAGACCGGCTCGCTGTGGTGGACCCAGTATCGGCAGAGCGGCTGGGTGATGAGCGCAGGGTTATCCGGGCACTGGAGGTGCACGAAATAACAGGACGCCCCTTCAGTTCCTTCATGCCGCAACGTGTGTACCACCAACCCGCTGTGCAGATCGGACTGCAAGTGGACCGGGAGGTCCTGAAGGAACGGCTAGCGAAGCGGGTGCACCTCATGGTCGAGGCCGGCCTGGAAGACGAGGTGCGGATGCTCGACACCCAGGGCCTGCGCCAGGGGCGCACAGCTGCACGCGCTCTGGGCTACAGCCAGTTCCTGCGCGTGCTCGACGGCGAATGGTCGACGGCGGAGGCGGCAGCGGACACGATCGCGGCCACACGCCGCTTCGCCCGCCGGCAATTGACGTGGTTTCGGGCTGACCAAAGGATCCATTGGGTTGACTGGCGTCATTCGGAGCTCGTCGAGCTCGCCGAGAGAGCGGTCCGTAGCGGGGGAGCCCTATCCTAGAATGGTGAGCACATCCGCCGAAGCAGCACTGTCCGCACGTTCGCGTCTGTCCGGCCTGCCCTTCACCAAGGGACACGGGACGGGCAATGACTTTATCCTCGTTGCTGATACCGACGGATCCGTGGACCTCACCGCAGCTGACGTGGCGGTTGCCTGCGACCGGCACCGGGGCATCGGCGCTGACGGGCTCATCCGGGCGGTGCCGTCGTCGTACCTTCCCGAGGGCCGCGCCCTGCTTGAGCAGGCTCCGGACGCGCAGTGGTTCATGGACTATCGCAATGGTGACGGTTCGGTGTCCGAGATGTGCGGTAACGGAGTCCGCGTCTTCGTTCACTTTCTGGTCAGCAGCGGCCTGATAGACCTGCCGGAAGGCGCCGTCGTGGCCGTGGGAACGCGCGGCGGCGTGAAGCGGGTCGAACGTTCCGTGGACGGTTACTCGGTGGACATGGGAGCCTGGGAGTTTATCTACCCCCGGGCAGCCGCTGAGCGTGCCACGGATTCGCTCGTGGACGCCGATGGACTTCAGGTTGCCCGCCCGGGCCTGTCCATCAGCATGGGTAACCCGCATACGGTCGTCGCCCTCGCCGAAATTGCCGAACTGCGCGCAACTCGCCTCTTTGACGCCCCCGTCGTGAACCCTGTGCCGCCGAACGGTACCAACGTCGAATTCGTGGTCCCGCATGATCCCCTGATGCACGACGGCGTGGGCCAGGTCAGCATGCGCGTCCACGAGCGCGGTGTAGGAGAAACGCTGTCCTGCGGCACCGGTGCCTGCGCGGCGGCGGTTGCCACCCGTTTCTGGGCCGGCGAGGATGCCCCGGACATCTGGAGCGTTACCGTCCCGGGCGGGACCGTGGGCGTGCGATTCGCGCCCAGCGTCGGTGGCTCGGAGCACGTGCACCTCAGCGGGCCGGCTGTCCTGGTGGCCAACGGGGTCTTCGCCTAACCGTCGTGCGCGTCAGCGGCTGCGTTTGACACGCAGAACGCGGAAGGATTTCGCGGTCGCTGCACGATCGACGTCGTACCCGGCTGGAAGCTCTGTGCCCAACCATCGCTGCAATGAATCGGCTCCCAGGTTCTTCTGCACTACGAGCCACGCGGTTCCGCCCGGTGCAAGGCGCGGAAGCCACTGCAGGAGCAGCTCGTGCAGGGCCTCCTTGCCGATGCGGATCGGAGGATTAGACCAGATCGTGTCAAAGGAGATGTCCGGGTCGACGTCGTCGGGCAAGGTAGCGGTGAGGTTGCCCAGGCCCAGCCGGCGGGCATTTTCTTGTGTCAGCTCCAGCGAGCGCTCGTTGACATCGACCGCGACGACGTTCGCGTCAGGCGCCTGAATCGCCATGGTGAGGGCGATCGGCCCCCACCCGCAGCCAATATCAAGCAGATTGGCACCCCGAGGGGACGGCACCTCCGACAGCAGGATGGCCGTGCCCTTGTCCACCCCATCAGGGCTGAAGATGCCGCCTGACGTCACCAGTTCCCGTTCCTTGCCGGCAAGGGTCACCCGCAGCGGACGGCGGCGATCCGGTCCGGAGGGGGCGGCGCTGAAGTAGTGCTGCGAATCCATAGTGTTCAAGCCTAATGCGCATGGCGAAGGCCAGGTGTCTCAGAAGACGGGCTGCCACTCTTCGCGCTCAGAGAATCTTCCCCACACAGCTGCGGCAACGGACTACCATGGAAAGACACTTACCAAGGGAGAGTATGACCACACATCACGGAGCGTCGGCGACGCCCGAGCCGGAGATGGGCCCGGATGAGATTCAGGCCGTCATCGACCGGATCCTTGCCAAGGACCCCGCATCGTCCAGCGCTAGCAGCGCACCCCGCCGTTTCGGCAGCGGGCCCCAGAGCCGGGCACAGGCGCTGTCGGACCTCGACGAGGAGCACACCGAGTATGACGGTGAGCAGCAGGACCTCGAGGAGCGGCGTGCATTGCGGCGCGTGGCAGGCCTGTCCACGGAACTCGAGGACGTCACCGAGGTCGAGTACCGGCAGCTGCGTCTCGAACGCGTCGTCCTTGCAGGCATCTGGACTGAAGGCACCTTAGAGGAAGCCGAAAACTCCCTGCGGGAACTCGCTGCGCTGGCAGAGACGGCGGGATCGGAAGTGCTTGACGGCATCATCCAGCGACGCTTGAAGCCTGACCCGGGCACGTTCCTGGGGGCCGGTAAGGCCGAGGAGCTGAAGAGCATTGTGATGGCAACCGGCGCGGATACCGTTATCGTCGACAGCGAACTGGCGCCATCCCAACGCCGCGGACTGGAAGATGTCGTCAAGGTCAAGGTGATCGACCGGACGGCCCTGATCCTCGACATCTTCGCCCAGCATGCGAAGTCCCGTGAGGGTAAGGCGCAAGTGGAGCTCGCGCAGCTTGAGTACCTCCTTCCGCGGCTGCGTGGGTGGGGTGAATCGATGTCCCGCCAGGCCGGTGGCCAGGTCGGTGGTGCCGGAGCAGGCATGGGCTCCCGTGGTCCCGGTGAAACCAAGATCGAACTGGACAGGCGTAAGATCCGCACCCGAATGGCCAAGCTCCGGCGCGAAATCGCAGGGATGAAGCCGGCGCGTGAGACCAAGCGAGCCAACCGCCGTCGTCATGAGGTTCCGTCCGTGGCCATTGCCGGGTACACCAACGCGGGTAAGTCTTCGTTGCTGAACCGGTTGACGGACGCCGGCGTCCTGGTGGAAAACGCGCTCTTCGCAACCCTGGATCCAACCATCCGCCGGGCTCAGACGCCGGATGGGCTTGAGTTCACTCTTGCGGACACCGTCGGATTCGTCCGGTCTCTTCCTACCCAGCTGGTTGAGGCCTTCCGGTCGACGCTCGAGGAGGTCGCTGACGCTGACCTGATCCTTCACGTCGTTGATGCCTCGCACCCCGACCCTGAGGGTCAGATCGCTGCGGTCAGGGAAGTTCTGACCGAGGTCGACGCCCGCAAGGTGCCGGAGATCGTCGTCCTCAACAAGGCCGACGCTGCGGATCCTTTCGTCCTGGAACGCCTTCGGCAGCGGGAACCGCGGCACGCTATCGTATCGGCCCGCACCGGTCAGGGAATCGACGAGCTGCTGCACCTGATCAGCCAGGCGATTCCGCGTCCCAGCGTGAAGCTGACCCTGTTGGTGCCCTACCAGCGCGGCGAGATCGTCAGCCGGTTGCACCAACCAGATGCGGAAATCCTCCGTCTGGAGCACGTCGAAGACGGTACAGAGGTTGAGGTCATGGTCAGGGAGGGCCTGGCCGCAGAATTGGAGCCGTTCGTCAAGCATGGCTAAGGGGAACGTAAGTCCCCTTCAATTGCTCGATTCCGTCGTGGAAGCGATGGGCGGACAGCAGCGCAGCGGGCAGCATGAGATGGTGCGTCATGTCGAGGAAGCTATCGACAGCGGCACCCACCTACTGGTGCAGGCCGGCACCGGAACGGGTAAGTCACTGGCCTATCTCCTGCCGCTCATTGCGCACGCGGTCAAGAGCGACACGACCTCCGTTGTATCAACGGCGACCCTGGCACTGCAGGCGCAAATCGTCAATCGCGACCTTCCCCGGCTCCTTGACACCCTGCAGGGAGCCCTGCCCCGGCCGGTGAATGTGGCTCTGCTCAAAGGCCGAAGCAATTACGTCTGCAAGCACAAGACTGCGGGGGGCTTTCCCGACGAGGACGACTCCGGCGCCTTGTTCTCCCTGGACGGAGACGCCGCTTCACCGCATCCGTCGGCCGGCCCCAGTACACCGCTGGGCCGTGAGATTGTCCGGTTGCGGGAGTGGGCTGAGGAGACGGACACCGGGGACCGGGATGAACTTCTTCCCGGCGTGAGCGACCGCGCCTGGCGCCAGGTCTCCGTGTCGAGCATGGAGTGTCTCGGAGCGCAGAAGTGCCCGGTCGCTGAGGAATGCTTCAGTGAGCGGGCGCGGGAGAAGGCCGGGCAGGCGGACATCGTCATCACCAATCACGCTCTGCTGGCGATCAACGCATTCGAGGGGCTTGCAGTACTGCCCGAGCATGATGTGGTGGTCATCGATGAGGCGCATGAATTACACGACCGCGTCACCTCGGCCGTATCCGGTCAGCTGTCAGGGGCTCTGATCGGGGCGGCCTCGTCCGCAGCGAGGCGTCATCTGAGCGCCAGCACGGACACCCTGCAGGCGGCACAAGCGGCCTTCGAGCTGGCCTTCGACGCCCAGCCCACCGGGCTGATGGCCGGCGGCCTCAGCGAGCAGCAGGAACTCGCCCTCGTCCAGCTGCGGGAAGCCTGCCGCCTGGCACTCTCCGAGTCGAGTTCGGACGGGGCGGCCCAGTCGGCCGACGGCGGACGCCAAATGGCCCGTTCCCGCCTGCTGATGCTGCTGGAGCTATCCGAGCGGATGGTTGCAGCAGGCGGCGCGGGTGAAGTGCTCTGGGCCCATCGACCGAGCACCTTCACGCCCGGCTCGGGCTATTCCTCCGCGGATGATTCTTCGCCGGCGACAATCAGCATCGCCCCTCTTTCAGTTGCCGGCCGGCTGAGGCGCGGCCTGTTCGAGGACCATACAGTCGTTCTCACCTCCGCGACCCTGGCCATCGGCTCCGAGTTCGGGCCTGTTGCCGGTTCTTTGGGGCTAACGGGAGAGGGCGCTCCTTCGTGGACCGGCGTCGACGTCGGCAGCCCGTTCGACTATGCCCGGCAGGGAGTTCTGTACGTTGCCAAGGACCTGCCGAAACCCGGCAGGGGGACCTCGGAGGAACAGCTGAACGAACTCGTTGCCCTCATCACGGCTTCCCGCGGCGGAGCGCTCGGATTGTTCTCGTCCCGTCGCGCCGCGGAGGAGGCAGCCGACGCTCTGCGCACGCGGGTGGACGTCGAGATACTGTGCCAGGGAGAATCCTCCATGTCGGCACTGGTTAAGCAGTTCTCCGAAGAACCGGACACCTGCCTATTCGGCACTATGTCACTGTGGCAGGGCGTTGATGTGCCCGGAAGTTCCTGCAGGCTGGTGACGATCGACCGTATACCTTTCCCCCGGCCGGACGATCCGCTGATGACTGCCCGGACGCGGGCAGTTGCCAAGTCGGGAGGAAACGGGTTCATGCACGTCTCGGCTACGCATGCGGCCGTCCGCCTCGCTCAGGGTGCCGGCCGCCTGATCCGGGCGCACGACGACCGGGGGATGGTGGCCATTTTGGATTCCCGTCTTGCAACGGCCGGCTATGGGGGCTTCCTGCGATCCGCACTGCCGCCTTTCTGGCCGACGACCGACAGGGCAACGGCACTCGCCGTTCTCTCCCGGCTGGCCGCGACGCACGCCGCCTAGGTCCAGGGCTGCCGGAGCGGCCGGTCAGAGGGCGCGCATCACCGATACGACTTTGCCCATGATCGTGGCGTGGTCCCCAAGAATCGGCTCATAGCTGGTGTTCTGCGGCAGAAGCCAGGTATGGCCGTCCCGCTGCCGAAAGGTCTTCACGGTCGCCTCGTCGTCCAGCAGCGCTGCCACCACGTCACCGTTCTCGGCGTTGCTCTGCTTGCGGACCACCACCCAGTCCCCGTCGCAGATAGCGGCGTCGATCATGGAGTCGCCGGAGACGCGCAGCATGAAGAGGTCCCCATGGCCGACGAGTTGCCGGGGGAGAGGCATGACGTCCTCCACTACCTGGTCCGCCAGGATCGGGCCGCCTGCGGCGATGCGTCCGACCATCGGAACCATGGCCGCGTCAACAGCAGACGCCGCCGGTTCTTCCATCGAGCCGGAGTCGGGCAGCACACGCGATGAACTCTCTCCCAGGGTGAGGGGAAGAAGTATCTCCATTGCCCGGGGCCGCTTTGGATCGCGCCGGATATAACCCATGCGCTCAAGCTGGGCCAGCTGGTGAGTCACGCTCGACAGGCTGGCGAGACCGACGGTGTCTCCGATTTCCCTCATGGATGGCGGGTAGCCGTGTGCAGCCACGCTGCGCTGGATTGTTTCGAGGATTTTCGTTTGCCGGGCTGTCATTCCCTTGGGCGTGGCCCTGCCCCGCGGCCGTCCGCGTCCGCGCTTGACGTCGGTCGGCGGTACCTCCGTGATGTCCCCTGCCGCGTTGAGATCTGCCACGAGAATGCATCCCTTCCCTCCGGCGGGACCCGGCCCTCCGGCTCTCCAACCTGTTTTGTCAGTGGTGGGTGATGAGCTGGTCTTCGAAAGCGGCCGCGCCCTCACCCTTTCCAGCAACGCTAGGGGAGAGGGAACGTCTTTTCAAACATTTGTTCGAGCGAGTCTCGACAATATTAGTTCAAAGATGCTAAGAATAAACCCAGAGGAATAGAACACAGGTTCGAATAAAGCTTGTGGGACTCCGCACAAGAAGAAAGGTGGACGCCATGTCGACGCTCCATTTTGCAGGATCAGCTCCTTCGCTTAGCTTCAACATCGCTTCCCGTCCCGGGGCCGGCAAGCCAGTTCGCCTGCACCTGACGCGCCGTGGGTGGATCGTGCTGGTAGCCGTGCCGCTTGCTCTCCTTGCCGCAGCTGCGCTCATTGTCGGCTCATTCTTCACCTCGCAGGCTCAGGCCACCGGCGTTGGCGGCGCCGTCTCGGACACCGTGCGGGTCAACGTCGCCTCCGGAGAGACCCTCTGGGCGTTGGCAGCCGAATATGCACCCGAACGGGATCCACGTGCGGTTGTCCAGGAGATCGTCGAGCTCAATGCTCTGGCATCCTCAACCGTGCAGGCTGGCCAGTCCCTGCATATTCCAGTGGACGCCCCGTAGCCCAGGCAGACATGCTTCGCGCAGGTGGGGTGACGTAACCGGCGTAACACGGCAACAGGTCGCACGGTGCGATTCTGCGTTGCGGATCGAGCGGCCTTAAACTCGGGTAGTGACCGATCAGCTTGAACGCCTCAGCCGCCTGCCGATTCGAGAGAACCTGAGGGGCCTCCGGCCATACGGAGCTCCCCAGATCGATGTTCCGATCCTGCTGAATGTCAACGAGAACACCCATGGCGTCCCGGAAGACGTCCGCGTTGCAATAGTCGAAGCGGTACAAGAGGCAGTAGCTGGCCTCAATCGCTACCCGGATAGGGAGTTCACCCTCCTGCGGGCGCACCTGGCCATGTACCTCGGTCACGGCCTTGGTCCAGACAACATCTGGGCGGCCAACGGGTCCAATGAAGTTTTGCAGCACATATTGCTTGCCTTCGGCGGACCGGGGCGAAAGGCCATCGGCTTCCCGCCCACTTACTCGATGTACCCGTTGCTCGCCGGATCCACCGGCACCGAGTATCTGACGGGCGCCAGGGGAGACAGCTTCAACCTCGATGCGCAGTCGACCGCGGAGGAGGTTGCTGCTACTGGAGCGAACATTGTTTTCCTGTGCAGCCCGAACAACCCAACCGGCACCGCCCTCTCACTCGACGTTGTCGCAGAGGTCTATGACGCCGGCGAAGCAGCGCAGTCGATCGTGATCGTCGACGAGGCATACGCGGAGTTCTCGCACACCGGCACACCGAGCGCCCTCGAACTGCTCCCCGGCAGGGAGCGGCTCATCGTCTCAAGGACCATGAGCAAGGCGTTCGCCCTGGCCGGAGCCCGCCTCGGTTATCTGGCGGCGGCCCCCGAGATCGCGGACGCCCTTCGCCTGGTGCGGCTCCCATACCATCTGTCCGCTATCACCCAGGCCACAGCAGTCGCAGCACTGACCCACTCCGCAAAACTGCTCGCAAACGTGGACGAGATCAAGCGCCAGCGGGATCGCATCGTGTCCGGGCTTACCGAGCTGGGACTTCCGGTCGCGCCGTCGGATTCAAACTTCGTCCTCTTTGGAGGCCTTCAGGATCCGCAGGCTGTATGGCAGGGTCTCCTCGACGCCGGAGTACTTATCCGGGACGTGGGTATACCGCAGCACCTGCGCGTTACCGCGGGTACCCAGGAGGAAACCTCCATCTTCCTCAAAACCCTCGAATCCCTGATCCGGCCGAGCGTCTCCTAAACTAGACCGGGATGCACGCACGGCGCATAGCCCGTTGCGTTGCCGTTACAACCGTAAGGACCATCCATGACCGCGGAAGCTACCGCACTACGCGCTGCCCGACGGGAGCGGACCACGAGCGAATCGTCGGTCTTCGTCGAAGTCGACCTGGACGGCTCCGGCCGCTCCGAAATCAGCACCTCTGTCCCGTTCTACGACCACATGCTGACGGCTCTCGCAAAGCACTCGCTGATCGACCTCACCGTCAGGGCCACCGGGGACACCCACATCGATGTCCACCACACGGTCGAGGACGTCGCTATCACGCTCGGTGAAGTGCTGCGCGAGGCGCTCGGTGACAAGGCGGGAATCCGCCGCTTCGGTGAGGCGACCGTACCGCTCGACGAAGCCCTCGCCAACGCCGTTGTCGACATCTCGGGACGCCCGTATCTTGTGCACAGTGGTGAACCTGCGGGTCAGGAGTATCACCTCATTGGAGGACACTTCACCGGCTCCCTCACTCGTCACGTCTTCGAGGCCATCACGCTGCACGCCCAGATTTGCCTGCACATGACCGTGCTTGCCGGCAGGGATCCCCACCACATCGTCGAGGCACAGTTCAAGGCCTTCGCGCGGGCCCTGCGCGCTGCCGTTGAGCCGGATCCCCGGGTAACGGGAATTCCGTCCACCAAGGGAGCGCTATGAGTGCGCCCAAGGTGACAGTCCTCGACTACGGCTCGGGAAACATCCGCTCCGCAGTTCGGGCGCTCGAGCACGTCGGCGCAGAGGTCACTCTGAGCGCCGCTGCCGATGACGTGCTCAACGCAGACGGACTGGTTGTGCCGGGTGTTGGTGCCTTCGCCGCCGTCATGCAGGGACTGAAGGACGTTGACGCGCTGCGAATGATCGGCCGCAGGGTCGCCGGTGGCCGGCCGGTTCTCGGCATCTGTGTCGGCCTCCAGATCTTGTTCGAGGAAGGCGTGGAGCACGGCGTGCGCACCCAGGGCATGGGGGAGTGGCCAGGTACCGTTGAGCGCCTCAAAGCTGACGTGGTGCCGCACATGGGCTGGAATACGGTCGAGCCGCCGGCCGAATCGGTACTGTTCGAAGGCATCGAGGAGGAGCGTTTTTATTTCGTGCACTCCTACGGCGTGCAGGAATGGAACTTCGACGTCAACCAGCCGGCCATGCGTCCTCCGATGGTCACCTGGTCAACGCATGGTGGCCGGTTCATTGCCGCCGTGGAGAACGGGCCGCTCTCCGCCACACAGTTCCACCCGGAGAAGTCCGGAGACGCCGGAGCCCAGTTGCTGCGCAACTGGACCGGGAGCCTCCGCTAACCATGTGGAGCGTGATTCTGATGGGGTTGGCCGGGCTCCTGATCGGCGGTGTTGTTTCGTTCCACCGGCAGGGGATGCCGCGAAGCCTCACCATCAGTTTCGGAATTCTCGCCGTCATGGCCCTGCTTGCTGCTTACCTGCTGACCCTCACCCCGTAACCGTCCACTGCGACGGCACCCAAGACCTGAACAAAGGACGTGCATGAGCCCCTTCACCGAATCACCCATCCTTGAACTGCTACCCGCCGTCGACGTCGCTGACGGTCAGGCGGTACGCCTGGTCCAGGGCGCCGCAGGCAGCGAGACGAGCTACGGCGACCCCTTGGATGCTGCCCTGCAGTGGCAGAACGACGGCGCCGAATGGGTTCACCTCGTGGACCTCGACGCTGCCTTCGGCCGGGGATCAAACCGTGACCTGCTCGCCCGTGTCGTCAAGGAACTGGACATCAAGGTGGAACTCTCCGGCGGCATCCGTGACGACGCGTCGCTGGAGCAGGCCCTTGAGCTCGGAGCAGAGCGCGTGAACCTCGGTACCGCTGCCCTGGAGAACCCTGTCTGGACCGCAAGCGCCATTGCCCGCTACGGTGACGCCATCGCCGTCGGCCTCGACGTTCGGGGGACCACGCTCGCAGCCCGCGGCTGGACCGAAGAGGGCGGTGACCTCTGGGAGGTGCTCGCCCGTCTCGACGACGCCGGGTGTGCCCGCTACGTAGTCACCGACGTCACCAAGGACGGAACGCTGCGCGGTCCGAACATCCAGCTTCTCCGCGACGTCCTGGAGAAGACCCAGCGTCCGGTCGTGGCATCCGGCGGTATCTCCAGCCTTGAGGATCTGGCCGCTCTCCGGCAGCTGGTCCCGGACGGACTGGAAGGCGCCATCGTGGGCAAGGCCCTGTACGCAGGAGCTTTCACCCTCCCGCAGGCGCTCGACATCGCAGGGCACCCGGAACGCTGACCATGACGGAGCGCAGGCTTCCGGCCCATATCGAGGCGGCGCTGAACGGGAACGTCGCTGACTCGGCAGGGCGCCCCTGGAAGGGCAGGGACCTCTCCGGGGGCGGCAATCCCCTGCACGCATTCGATAAGGACGACGGCGCTGTCCCTGCTACGTACGCCGCTGCACTGCGCGACCTGGTGAACGGAGCCGTGGATGAGACGGCGGTCGTTCGGGCGCTGGCCACGGTGCGGGTCTTCGTGCCGGTGGTTGCCCAGTTGGGCGGGCAGGAGGCCGAGGCGCCCACGGACGGACACCATCACGACGGCGACAAGGAAGCCGACATGGCGCTGGTCGCCATCAAGTCCCCGGACGGCAGAAGTGTCCTGCCCGTCTTCACGTCCACGGGGCACCTTGAGCGTTGGCATCCGGAGGCCCGCCCGGTCGCTGTGTACGCAGCCCGGGCGGCTCTTGCAGCTGTGGCCGAGAACGCGGATCTGATGGTGGTGGATCCTGGTGCTGAGGTGACTTTCGTCGTCCGTCGCCCGGCGTTGTGGGCCTTGGCCCAGCAGAAGGAATGGTCGCCGTCGTATGCTGATCCTGATCTCGCCCGGCTGGTCAGTGAGGCAGTCCCTCCGGACGGACGCATCACCCGCGTCGAGCTGGCGCCCGGTTCCGGCGTTTCGAGCCGTACCGCTGACGGTAGAGTAGTGCGCGGCGGAGGTGCCGGCCCGGAGCTACGGCTGACCCTCGCTCTGGAGGCAGGCCTCTCGCAGGAGGACGTCCGCTCCACCACGGCGGCTTTCCAAAGCCGTCTCCAGCAGTTGCAGGAGTTCGTGGAGCGGGTCGACTCGCTCGAAATCCGGCTCACGCGTTGACCATTCACGCGGATGAGCCCGCGTGAAAGATGAAAAACGTTGAACTTTTCCGTATACCGGGACCTGTTGAGGGTTGTCCCGGTGCGCCGCCTATTGATCGTCGGCATGATCGCGCGCTTCCCACACTCGGCCGCAGGAGTTCTCCTGACGCTGCACGTGGTGCAGTCTCTCGGTCGTGGTTACGCGGAGGCTGGAGCTGTCGCGGCCGTGATGACCATCGGTATCGCGGTGGGTGCGCCGTGGCGGGGCCGGCGGGTGGATACCGCGGGCCTGCGCGTGGCCCTGATTCCTTCCGTGATAGCCGAAGCCGTCATCTGGTCGGTGGCTCCCCACCTCACCTATGAGTGGCTGTTGCTGGCGGCCCTGGTGGGCGGGATCTTCACGCTCCCCGTGTTCTCCGTAGTCCGGCAGTCCCTGGGCGTACTGGTGAGCGGCGATTCGCGCCGTACCGCATTCACCCTTGATGCTGTAGCCACCGAAGTGATCTTCATGGGAGGGCCGGCTCTCGGAGCTGTCCTCGCGACGCAGGTATCCACGGTCTTGGGGCTGACGGTCGTCGGCATCTCCACCGCTGTGGCGGGCCTGCTCCTGATCTGGTTCAACCCGCCCACACGCAGCTCCCAGCCGGGCGCGGCTGCCGCGACGCCCTCTGCCGAGCAGGATGACCGGGCAGCCGTGGACGTGCTCGTGGCGTCCGCACCGGCACATGTCAGCGAAGCATCAGCCGAACTCGTGCCGGGAGCCCGGCCCGCCCGGACGGCTCGGGCGCGTAGCCGGGTGGCACACAGTTTCGCGTGGCTCACCCTTCCGGTGGCAGTGGTCATGATCGTCGCAGCGGGGGCCGGTCTTGTCCTGGCCGGGACCGACGTCGGAATCATCGCCGTGCTGGAGAGCGACGGGCGCGCGTTCGAACTCGGATGGGTCTTCCTGGCCTGGTGTTCCGCCTCCGTGGTGGGCGGCCTGGTCTACGGGGCAATGCACCGGCCGCTGTCCCCGTTGGTTCTCCTGCTCCTGATGAGCGTGCTGACCATTCCCATGGGTTTTGCCGACAGCACGGTGGTCCTCGCCCTGCTCTCAATCGCGCCGGGACTGTTGTGTGCCCCGGTGCTCTCGGCGGCGTCCGAGCAGATCGCCGACCTGGTCGCCGAGGAACGCAGGGGAGAGGCGATGGGCTGGTACGGATCAGCCCTGACGTCCGGCGTGGCGCTGGGGGCACCCCTGGCGGGCCTGATGATCGACTCGGTGGGACCCTGGGGTGGGTTCGTCGCAGTGGGGACGGCGGCCGCCGCCCTGAGCCTGAGCTGCCTGGTGGCACAACAGGTACGGCGGCGGCGCTCCGCCTGAGGGCCGCCGTCAGTCAGTTGACCGGGGCCCGCCCCTGTACTCCTGCTAGTTGACCGGTCCGGTGAACTTCTCGCCGGGGCCCTGACCGGGCGCGTCGGGGATGAGGGATGCCTCGCGGAAGGCAAGCTGCAGGGATCGCAGTCCGTCGCGCAACGGTCCTGCGTGCTGGCTGCCGATCTCGGGCGCCGCAGCGGTGATGAAGCCGGCCAGCGCGGTGATCAGTTTCCTTGCCTCGTCGAGGTCCTTGTAGGTTTCGGCATCGGAACCCTCGGCGAGTCCGCACTTGACGGCGGCTGCGCTCATCAGATGTACCGCGGACGTGGTGATGACCTCGACTGCCGCAACCTCGGCGATGTCCCGAACATGATCCGACGCCGAGCCGGAGGCGGCCCGCGTCTCCTCCGGGGACTGGAAGGTGTGACGGGAGGCTTCGGGATTACTGTCTGCTGTGCTCATGCTGGTAAGCTTGTCACAGACCAACTGAGGGTCGTTATTTTTTATGGCCGGGAACGGCATGAAAAAGATCACCAGTATGCAAGCGGAGTCCTCTCCCACCCGCGATTGCCGCCGTTGCCCTTGAGGCAGCTACAGGCAGCCGGGTTCCAGGTCGGTGCTCAGGCATTCCCCTATGGATGTGCCATGCACTGATGCTCGAGGCCTTCGATTGCGCATGCGATTGGAGGCCTTCTCCTTTTGCAGGCGGTCCAGGTTTTCAACGGACATCAGGAGCAGCACATTAGCGAGCCAAGAATCAATGATCGTATCCGCGTCCCAGAGGTGCGGTTGGTAGGCCCTGCGGGCGAGCAGGTTGGAATCGTCCGTATTGAAGACGCCCTCCGCCTCGCCGCTGAGTCCGACCTTGATCTTGTTGAGGTGGCACCTCAGGCCAAGCCCCCGGTTGCCAAGCTCATGGATTTTGGTAAGTACAAGTACGAAGCCGCGGTCAAGGCGCGCGAGGCGCGCAAGAACCAGACCAACACGGTGCTGAAGGAAATTCGTTTCCGGCTGAAGATCGACACCCATGACTACGAGACCAAGCGCGGCCATGCCATTCGCTTCCTCGGAGCCGGGGACAAGGTCAAGGCGATGATCCAGTTCCGTGGTCGCGAGCAGCAGCGTCCTGAGATGGGCATCCGCCTTCTGCAGCGCTTCGCGGAGGATGTCGCCGAGGTCGGCGTAGTCGAGTCCACGCCGCGCATCGACGGTCGCAACATGGTGATGGTCATTGGCCCTGTGAAGAACAAGGCCGAGGCAAAGGCTGAAGCGCGCCGCGCGGCACAGCGTGCTGAGTCGAAGGCAGCGAACGAGTCCTCCAAGGGCAAGGTCGACACCACCGGGCAGGCACCGTTGACTCAGAGCCTCGGGGATCTGCTTCCTGAGGAACTGCGTGCTGCGTCGTTGACCTCTGCTCCGGAATCCGCTGTTGAGCCCGAAGCTGTTGAGACGGTTACCGAAGCTCCGGCAACGGAGCCAGCAGCGACTGAGCCTTCCGCCGCCGCGGCTGCCGCTCCGAAGGCGTCAGAGGTTGAGCCTGAGCTCGCCGAGGTGAAGCCTGAAGCTGCAGCGCCCAAGCAGGCGGCAGCTCCCAAGCGGGAGACAGCTCCAAAGCAGGCGGCGGCACCCAGGCAGTCCGCTGCGCCAGCACCGGCTCCAGCGCCAGCGCCAGCACCGGCTCCAGCGCCAGCACCGACTCCGGCCGCAGCGCCGAAGCCGGCTGCTACCCCGAAGCCTGCCGCAATGCCCAAGCCGGCGGCAACGCCGAAGCCGAGGCCCGCGGCTGCACCGA
This sequence comes from Arthrobacter sp. D2-10, assembly GCF_054161285.1. Taxonomy (NCBI): domain Bacteria; kingdom Bacillati; phylum Actinomycetota; class Actinomycetes; order Micrococcales; family Micrococcaceae; genus Arthrobacter; species Arthrobacter sp. D2-10. The sequence goes on from NZ_CP096431.1 coordinate 1,372,905, forward strand.
AACCAACCGGTAAGGCGGCGCCCAAGGGCACGCCAAGCCGTCCGAAGCCGTCCGGCTCCAACTAGGAGCCGGCTGCCGCCCCGGCAGCGAGGCAACACGTAAGCACCGCAGTTCGCTGCGGGTACCGCAAAGAGCCGCCGGCAAAGTGCCGGCGGAGACCAAAGGAGATCGGTTTCCATGCCGAAGATGAAGACACACAGTGGCGCCAAGAAGCGCTTCAAGCTGACGGGTAGCGGAAAGCTCAAGCGCCAGCAGGCCAACCGCCGTCACTACCTGGAGCACAAGCCCTCCACCCTGACGCGCCGTCTGGCCAGCGACCAGATTGTCTCCAAGGCGGACACCAAGGTCATCAAGAAGATGCTCGGCGTCTAACACAGCACCCCCTACCACTTCCGGACACCCTGAGTATCGGCTGTACTGCCGCAGGGATACGCGTTCGGACGATCTAACTAAGGAGTACGCACGTGGCACGTGTGAAGCGGGCGGTCAACGCCCACAAGAAGCGTCGGGTTATTCTCGAGCGCGCCAAGGGCTACCGCGGTCAGCGTTCGCGCCTGTACCGCAAGGCAAAGGAGCAGCTGCTCCACTCGTTCGTCTACAGCTACGGTGACCGCCGGAAGCGCAAGGGCGACTTCCGCCGCCTCTGGATCCAGCGCATCAACGCTGCCTCCCGCGCCAATGGCCTCACCTACAACCGCCTGATCCAGGGCCTCAAGGCCGCAGGCGTTGAGGTTGACCGTCGCATGCTGGCCGATCTGGCCGTGACCGACGCCAACGCTTTCGCAGCCCTCGTGCAGATCGCGAAGGACGCACTGCCGTCCGACACCTCTGCGCCGGTGCAGGCCTAGCCAGCGCTTCGCCGGTTTCCTCAGCCGGCCATCAATTCATGAGTACATCCGAACGCCCCCAGGCACCGCTACTCAGCAACCCCCGATCCGATCGGGTTCGCGAATTAGCCAAGCTTGCGGGGCGTTCGGCGCGTCTGAGGCAGGGGCGCTTTCTCGCCGAGGGGCCTCAGGCGGTTCGTGAAGCTCTTCGTCTTCATCAGGAGCGGCTCACCGCAGAGCAGAGCGGTGTCGTGGATGATGTGTATCTAACCGCGGAAACCCTGGAACGCTATCCGGAGTTCGGCTCTGTGGTACCGGTGCGCATGGTGACAGCCGAAGTCCTCGCTGCCATGAGCTCCACCGTGACTCCACAGGGCGCTGTCGCAGTCTGCAGATTCATTGACTCCCCGCTTGCCACTGTGCTCGAGCGCCGTCCGCGGCTGATAGCAGTGCTCGTAGAGGTTCGGGACCCGGGAAATGCCGGGACCATCCTCCGCGCAGCCGACTCCGCGGGTGCTGATGCCGTGATATTCACAGCGGGCAGCGTCGACATCTATAACCCGAAGGCCGTGCGATCGACGGTGGGCTCGCTCTTCCACCTCCCCGTAGTGGTCGGTGTTGAGACCCAGGATCTCCTCGCTGAACTGGCCGGGCGCTCCATGACGACGCTGGCCGCTGATGGGTACGGTGACTGGAACCTTGACGAGCTCCAGGACGCGAGCGCTGCCCGGCGGCTGGCGCCGTCGTCTGCGTCCGCACAGGAGGAACAGTCTCCATCTCCCTTACTGGAGGCTCCCACCGCCTGGCTCTTCGGCAACGAGGCGCAGGGCCTGGGCCCGGACGTCCTGGCCAAGGCCGACTACCGGGTGTCGGTTCCTGTCTACGGACTTGCTGAGAGCCTCAATGTGGGAACGGCGGCAACAGTCTGCCTGTACGCTTCAGCCCGCGCTCAACGGGGCTGAAAATTCCTCGCCACGCACGCCTGCGGAGGATGCAATCAGCGGGAAACCGTCTGCAGGACGGTTTCCGCCGTCGTATTCTTCCGGTCCATGCGCCCGCTCAAGAGGGCTACGCCGAGGCCGAAGGCGGCAAGGACCGCACCAACCAGGGCCGGGGCGGTGTACCCCCACCCCAGCGCGATGACTGCACCGCCGAGGAACGCGCCGAGGGCATTGGCCGTGTTCAGCGCCGCATGGTTCATTGACGATGCCAGCGACGGCGCATCAGGCGAGACATCCATGAGGCGGACCTGAAGCGACGGAATCAGCGACGAGCCGATCGCTCCGACCAGGAAGACAAAAAGCAGCGCGGTCGGCGCCCATTGAACCGCAAAGGCGAAGACCAGAAGGCACGCCGAGATACTTCCCATCACCCAGTAGATGGTTCCCAGGACCGAGATGTCTGCGAGCCGCCCACCGACGATGTTTCCGGCAACCATGCCCAGCCCGTACAGGGCGACGACGATCGGCAGCAGGGACTCGGAGACGCCGGCCACGTCAGTCATGGTCGGCGCGATGTAGGTGTAGACGGCGAAGAATCCACCGAACCCGACGGTTCCGATGAGCAGCGTCATCCAGACCTGGCCGCGCTTGAGGGCGCCGAGTTCGCGGGTGATGCTCGCGCCGTCGCGCACGTCCTGGTGTGGGACGAAGCGGGAGATCAGCAGCAGCGTGAGGACCCCGATCAGGCCAACGAGGATGAACATGGTCCGCCAGCCGTACTCCTGCCCCAGCCAGGTGGCGAAGGGAACGCCCACAACGTTGGCCACGCTCAGTCCCATCATGACCATGGCGACGGCCTGAGCACGGCGGGTCGGAGCGGACAGGGATGCGGCAATCACCGCTGCGACTCCGAAGAAGGCGCCGTGCGGCAATCCGGACACGAAGCGTGAGACCAGCAACCAGCCGTAGTCGTCAGCTATGTAGGAGGAGAGGTTGCCGGCCGTGAACAGCGCCATGAGAGCCAGCGCAACCCGCTTATGCGGCAGGCGTGCTCCGAGAGTCGACAGCACCGGTGCGCCCACCACGACGCCCAGCGCGTAGGCGGAGATGACATGACCGCCGGCCGGGATGTCGACTCCGAGGTCGGCGACCATGTCGGGAAGGAGGCCCATGATGGCAAACTCCGTGGTGCCGATTCCGAACCCTCCGACGGCAAGGGCAAGAATCGCCAGCAAAAGGTTGTGCTGTTGCGGGCGCTGGGTGGGAAAAGCAGGCACGGGACTCATTTCGACGTCGGGACGCGCCCGTCAGGCGCTCGTGTGGTGGCCGCGCATCGTTGAGCAGGAAAGGTGAGCAGGGAAATCGGTCATCTTCGAAACGGCATAACGCGCTGACGCTCCGGTTTATTCATGGAGCTTCTCGTTGCTGCCCACACGCAACCGTCTCGTGGCTGGCTACTACGCCCGCAACGCGCCCTTCCACTTTACGGGTCCGAGACCGAATCGATGCCAAAACGACTTCATCGCGAACCGTCCGCGGCATCGGCATCGGCTCTAAACTTGGACCGGCACGAGGAGCGCGGAGCCATGGATGAGACATCCCCAAACCCTGTAATTTTCCCCAGAACGTCCCGGAATCTTTCTCGGAAAACGTATGACGGCAGGTCGCCCGCGCCGCCGTCGATCGTCCGAAGGACCGTCACCACCTGCCTGATGACCGTCAGCCTGGTTCTCGGCATGCTCGGAACGACGCTTCCCTCGGCGCACGCAGCCCCCCTCTTCGGGCACGACATCTCCTGGCCTCAGTGTTCGACGGCACAGGGCGGCTTCGGGTTGCCCCTTCCGCCGCCTGCCTCCCAGTTCGTCATCATCGGGCTGACGCGAGGGCTCGCGTTCACGGAGAATCCTTGTCTGGCCGACCAGGTCGCCTGGGCCCGCACCAACGGGAAACCGGCACACGGCTACGCCATGGGCACCTACCCGACCACGGCGCAACTGAACACCTACGGGACGCAGGGGCCGTGGTCGTCCGCCACCCATGCCGGCAGGCTTTCCAACGTCGGTTATTCCGAAGCCCGCTTCGCTGTCCAGAGCATGACCCGGGTCGGCTTCCGACCGCCGGTGGTATGGATCGACATCGAGCCTCGCCCGGCACAGCCCTGGCCGGCCGCCACCGCTGCCCAGCGGTTGGACAACAGGTACCTCATCGAAGGCCTGATGCGCGGACTGCGCGACTCAGGCTTCGCTTACGGCTTCTACTCCTACACAGCTGGCTGGCAGGAGATCACGGGCTCCTGGCGGCTGAGCGGTGTCCCTGTGTGGGCGACGGCGGGCACACTCGACTATCCGACCGAGGCCCTCGACCGGTGTTTCCAGCCCAGCTTTTCTGCCGGCCGCGTCTACATCTCGCAGTGGTACGACAATGTCCGCGATTACGATCGCACCTGTGAACCGTACAACTTCACCCCGCTGGCCATCCCTGCCTCGACGTTGTCCGGCTCCACCGCCGAGTTCAACGGCGACTGGCGAAACGACCTGCTGGCCCGGGTCGGGTCAACCGGTGAGCTGCGGCTGTACGCAGGCACCGGCCTCGGGCGTCTCAACCCGGGAGTGACGATAGGCACAGGCTGGGGGGTCTTCAATGCGCTCGAGACGGCCGGGGACTTCAACGGGGATGGCCCTTCCGACGTCGTCGCGCGTGAAGCGGCGACCGGGGTGTTGTGGCTGTACCGGGGTAACGGCACCGGAGGATGGCTTCCACGACTTCGCGTGGGAAGCGGCTGGAATGCATTCAACAGCATCGTCGCTCCGGGCGACTTCAACGGGGACCAGCGCGTGGACCTGCTGGCCCGGGACCGGGCAACCGGTGTGCTGTGGCTCTACGCCGGCAACGGCACCGGAGGCTGGTTGCCTCGTGTACGCGCGGGAATCGGCTGGAACGGATTCAACGCCATCGTTGCACCGGGTGATCTCAACGGGGACCGCAACAGCGACATCCTGGCACGGGACGGCGCCGGCAACCTGTGGCTCTACCCGGGCAATGGCTCCGGCGGATTTCTCCCGCGTATCCGGGCGGGTCACGGCTGGACCCCCATGACCGCGATTGTCGGAGCCGGGGACCTCAACGGTGACCGTCTTGCTGACATCGTCGCCCGCGACCCCGGCGGTGCCCTCTGGCTCTACCCGGGCAACGGCCGTTCAGGATTTTTTCCGCGGACTCCCCTGGGAACGGGCTGGAACGGACTCAACGCCATCTTCTGACAGGGGCACCGGTTGAGGCCCGCCTACACTGGCTGAATGACCGATACCGCTCGCAAACAGATCGTTGGTGCCGCCATCGTGGATTCGCTGACGGCTCCCTCAAGGCTGCTCGTTGCGCGCCGAACCGCCCCGGAGCAATTCGCGGGCCAGTGGGAATTTCCCGGCGGCAAAGTCGAGCCCAACGAGGATGACGTCGAGGCGCTCCAGCGCGAAGTGCGCGAGGAACTCGGAGTCGAGGTGCGGCTCGGGGCCGAACTGGAAGGCCCGGAACCTGGAGGTTGGCCCCTGAACGACGTGGCGTCAATGCGTGTGTGGCTGGCTGTTATCACCGCGGGAGTACCTGCCGCACTTCAGGACCACGACGAACTGCGGTGGGTCGGCCTGGCGGACACGGGAACACTCAGGGAACTGCCGTGGATACCAGCCGATCGGCCCATCGTCGACGCGCTGCTGGACGCGGTGGTTCCCGTCGAGGACCTTGCGTAGGAAGGCTCTTCAGAAAAGGGTCGGTTCTGCGCTGGTCATGGCCGGAGTTTTCGGTGACTGCTCGGAGCTGCCTGATTCCTCCCGGAAGAACCGAGCACCGGCGGACAAGCCATGACGACGCCGGTGGACCCGCAAGCGCTCGGAGAGCCACGCACGGTACTCACCGGAGGCATAACTGCCGCCGCGATACAGCCGCCGATACCGGCCCACGAGCTGGGGGTGCGTTTTGGCGAGCCACTCCATGTACCACTCGCGGGCTCCGGGACGCAGGTGCAGGGCTCCTGCCGACACTCCCGTGGCACCGGCTGACGCGAGGGCACCGAAGAGCGCATCCAGCGCTTCGTCGCTGTCGGTCAGCCAGGGCAGGATCGGCATAGCCATCACGCCACAGGGCAGCCCCGCATCCCTGAGCCGGGTGATCAGGTCCAGGCGGGCTCGCGGCGTAGGTGTTCCCGGCTCAACCGCATGGGCCAGTTCGGGGTCGAGTACGGCCAGGGAGATGCCCATTCCCAGGCTGACCTGCGTGCCGGCCTCCTTGAGGAGCGGGATATCCCGGCTGAGTAGGGTTCCCTTGGTGAGGATCGAAAAGGGCGTGCCGCTGTCAGCCAGGGCGCGGATGATGTCCGGCATCAGCCGGTACCGGCCTTCAGCCCGCTGGTAGGGATCGGTGTTGGTGCCCATGGCGACGTGCTCTCTGGTCCACGACGCTTTCAGCACTTCCCGTCGAAGGACCTCGCCTACGTTGGTTTTCACCACCACCTGGGAATCGAAATCAAGCCCGGAGTCCAGGTTGAGATAGCTGTGGGTCTTCCGGGCGAAGCAGTACACGCAGGCGTGTGAACATCCGCGATATGGGTTGACGGTCCAGGAGAAGGGCATTCCCGAGCCGGCTGGAACTCGGTTGAGCGCGGACTTGGCCATCACTTCGTGGAAGGTGATGCCTGCGAACTCCGGAGTACGGACGGACCGGACAAGTCCCGCAAGCGGAACGAGAGGCTGTTCGGTCTCGCTGCCCACGGCCGTCGTCTTCTGTGCATCCCACCGCATGCTTTTATTAGAACATATGTTCCAACTATTTGTCGGCGTCGGGAAGGAATAATCTGGAGCAATGATTCTCCTCACGGGTTTCGAACCCTTCGGCGGCGAAACCGTCAATCCTTCGTGGGAAGCGGCCGAGCGGGCGGCAGGGCTTCTGGTCTCCTCGGGCGGATCGGCGGTCGCCGTCCAATTGCCGTGCGTCTTCGGTGCCAGTATCAAAGTCCTGGCAGAGGCGGTCCGCACCCATCAACCGGACGTGGTGCTCTGCGTGGGCCAGGCCGGAGGCCGATCGGAGGTCTCGCTGGAGCGGGTGGCGATCAACGTGGATGATGCGCGTATCCCCGATAATGCAGGGAATCAGCCGATTGATGATCCCGTTGTGGCAGGCGCGCCGGCTGCGTACTTCAGTACCCTTCCGCTCAAACGCGGCCTGGCCGCTCTCTCTGATGCGGGCTTGCCCGCATCGGTGTCGCAATCCGCCGGAACCTATGTCTGCAACCATGTCTTCTACGGGTTGATGCACCTGCTTGCCGAGCACGACGGGGGCACGAGGGGCGGCTTCATCCACGTACCCTTTTCACTTGAACAGGCAGCCGCCCATAACGCACCCGGTCTGCCGATCGAGCAGATGGCCGCGGCTCTGGTCATCATCGCCCGCACCAGCGCCGCCACAGGAGCGGATCTCCGGATAGCGGCGGGGGCGGAGCACTAACGTCGCCCGGCCCCGAGCGGGCGTCGCAGCACTAACGCCGCCCGGCGCCGAGCGGGCGTCGCAGCACGCGTCGCACCGGACGCTCGACGTATCCGCCGTCGCGCAGCCCGGCCGAACGTTCGAAGGGGTTTCGCGAGGCGGGATCACCAGTGAGGAGCCAGGAGACTCCGGCGCACAGGAAATACGCGGGCAGGAACGGCAGCCCAAGGCACAACGCGTACTGCGTGCAGTGGCGGGCCTCATGAGCCAGCAGGTGCGGACGACGGGCGACTTCCGCAGGGCCTGCCCGGAACAACACGACGTTGCCTATCGTGAATGCCGACGCCTTCGGGAGGCGGGGAGTGTAGCGATGGGCGAAGATGAGGCCGTGGTCGGAGGCCCGGATTTCGCACCTGCTCAGCCTCGCCGCAGCAACTCCGAGCAGGGTGGAGCCGTTCATCCAGTTGAGTACCCAGCGGAGCCGGTCGCGGCCGTCCATGGACGTAAGTCTAGGAGGTGAACGCCTTGGGAAGCCGCACCTGTATCCGCACATATTCGGGCTCCGAGCTCACGGTCCTCTAGACTGGCAAGGCCGCCGGGATGCTGGATTCACTTCCGCTGCCGGCACCCATCGCGCTCACGACACCAAGGTAAAAGCACACTTATGTCTGAACCCAACCCACCCGCGGACCTCCCTACGTCGGATACTGCTGTGTCCGCCAACGTCGCCGCCCCGGATCCACTGGATGCTGGTGCGATTGCTGCCGCCGTTGACCGAGCCCTCAGCGACATCGCCGCCGCCGCCAACCTTGACGAGCTCAAGGCGGTGCGGCTCGCGCATACCGGTGAGAAGTCTCCGATGAGCCTCGCGAACCGGCAGATCGGCTCGCTCGCAAAAGATCAGAAGGCAGCCGCCGGGAAGAACATCGGCCCGGCACGTGGACGCATCAACCAGGCGCTCGCAGCACGCACCACGGAACTGGAGGCAGAGCGGGATGCACGCATCCTTGTGGAGGAGGCGGTCGACGTCACGGCAGCTCCGCGCCGTCGTCGTGCCGGCGCCAGGCACCCACTTTCCATCCTGCAGGAGAGGGTCAGCGACATCTTCGTCGGCATGGGTTGGGAGATTGCCGAAGGTCCGGAGGTTGAATCCGAGTGGTTCAACTTCGATGCGTTGAATTTCAAGCCGGACCACCCTGCCCGTGAAATGCAGGACACCTTCTTCGTCGAGCCTCCCGAAGCGCACCTGCTCATGCGCACGCACACATCGCCGGTGCAGGTGCGCGCCATGCTGGAACGCGAGGTTCCCATCTACGTGTTGTGTCCCGGCAAGGTCTTCCGAACCGACGAGCTGGATGCCACCCACACGCCGGTGTTTCACCAGTTCGAGGGCCTGGCCATCGACAAGGGCCTGAGCATGGCCGACCTGCGCGGAACGCTCGAGCACTTCGCCCGGCTCATGTTCGGTGAGGACGCCGGCATCCGCCTCCGTCCCAACTTCTTTCCCTTCACGGAACCCTCCGCGGAGCTCGACATCTGGCACCCCGGCGCCAAGGGCGGCCCGCAGTGGATCGAGTGGGGCGGCTGCGGCATGGTGCACCCCAACGTGCTCCGGGCTGCCGGCATCGACCCCGAGGTGTACTCGGGATTCGCCTTCGGCATGGGCATTGAACGCACTCTCATGTTCCGTAATGAAGTATCAGACATGCGGGACATGATCGAGGGCGATGTACGTTTCAGCGAGCACTTCGGGATGGAGATCTAACCGTGCGAATTCCACTGTCCTGGTTGCGTGAGTACGCACAGGTTCCGGCGGAGGCCACCGCTGAAGACGTCATGGCCGAGCTCGTCAAGGTCGGCCTGGAGGAAGAGGCTGTCCACCGTCCAACGGACACGCTCTCGGGGCCGATTGTCGTAGGCCAGGTGCTCTCGGTCGTCAAGGAGCCCCAGAGCAACGGCAAGACCATCAACTGGTGTCAGGTCCGGGTAGTACCCGAGGGTGCGGAGCAGACCCTGACTGCGGACGGCATCGATCCGTCGGGCGTGCAGGGCATCGTCTGCGGGGCGCACAACTTCGTCGAGGGCGACAAGGTAGTGGTGACTCTCCCGGGTGCTGTGCTGCCCGGCGATTTCCGCATCGCGGCGCGCAAGACCTACGGCCATGTGTCCGCCGGCATGATCGCCTCGGTGCGCGAACTGGGCATCGGTGATGACCACGACGGCATTCTGGTTCTCTCCACCCTCGGACTGGACCCCGAGGTGGGTTCGGACGCCATGGAGCTGTTGGGGCTGTATGACCAGGCGGCCGAGATCAACGTGACCCCCGACCGCAGCTACTGCTTCTCGATCCGAGGGATCGCCCGGGAGTACGCCCACGCCACAGGTTCCGCCTTCACCGATCCGGCAGGCGCCGTCGTCGTCGATCAGGCTGATGGCTCGGGATACCCGGTGCGGCTGGAAGACCAGGCCCCCGTCTACGGGAACGACGGCTGCGACCGCTTCGTAGCTCGCGTCGTTCGCGGTGTGGACGCCACCCGGCCGACGCCGCAGTGGATGGTGTCCAGGCTGAGGCTGGCCGGCATCCGGTCCATCTCGCTTCCCGTCGACATCTCGAATTACGTGATGCTTGAGCTTGGCCAGCCCACGCACTGTTACGACGTCGCCAAACTCACCGGTGACATCGTGGTGCGCCGCGCCAATCCCGGGGAGACGATCGTCACCCTCGATGACCGCAAGCGGGAGCTGCATGCCGAGGATCTGCTGATCACCGACGGATCCGGGGCCATCGGCATCGCCGGCGTCATGGGCGGTGCCGCCACCGAGGTATCGGACACAACCACTGACGTGCTGGTCGAGTCAGCGCACTTCGACGCGGTATCAATCGCCCGGTCGCGCCGCCGGCACAAGCTTCCCTCGGAGGCCTCCAAGCGCTTCGAGCGCGGCGTCGACTGGTATGTTGCCGATGTTGCGGCGCAGCGTGTGGTCGACCTGCTGGTGAAGCTCGCCGGAGGCACCGCTGATGCGTCCATCACCGACGTCGGAACCTCGCCGGAACCCGTACTCATTGATCTGCCCGCAGGCTACGCCTCCGAGCGGATCGGCATCGATTTCGCGCCGGAGCAGGTTGTCGGAGCGCTCGCTGACCTGGGTGCCGAGGTCAGCGAGCACGACGGCGGCTGGCGCGTAACAGCCCCAAGCTGGCGCCAGGACCTCACCATCAAGGACGACCTTGCCGAAGAGATTGCGCGGTTGGTCGGTTACGACCAGATTCCGTCGCGCCTCCCCGTGGCGCCTCCCGGCCGGGGGCTCACACGCGCCCAGCAGCAGCGACGTCGTGTCCTGGCTGCGCTCGCAGACTCGGGCCTGACCGAGGTGCTGTCCTATCCCTTCGTGTCGCAGGAGGCGAATGACACCTTCGGCGCTGCTGAGGGAACAGGAGCGGCCGTCAAGCTCGCCAACCCGCTCAGCGCGGAGTTCAGCTACCTGCGTCGCTCCATCCTGCCGGGCCTGATCGAGGTGGCCAGGCGGAACTCTTCCCGCGGCTTCCGTGATCTGGCGCTCTTCGAGGCCGGTCTGGTCTTCCTGCCCCAGGAGAACCTCGGTACTGAGAGCATCCCGCCGCTCGGCGCGCTGCCCGACGACGCGACGCTCGAGGCGCTGTACGAAGGCCTGCCGGTCCAGCCGTTGACCATCGCCGCTGTCTTCCTGGGCAAGGACTCACCTGCTGCCGCCGGCCACACGCCGCGCGCATACGACTGGGCCGATGCCCTGGACACTGTGCGGCTGATGGCCGACGTCGTCGGTGTCGACCTCGTCATCGAGCAGGGGGAGCACCAGGCGTTCCATCCGGGACGCACCGCGCGCATCAGCCTGCGCACGGGCGAGCTGCTCGGCTATGCGGGCGAACTGCACCCGAAGCTGCTCGCCGCGCAGGACCTCCCGCCGCGCACGGTGGCGCTGGAGATCAATGTGGACCTCCTGTTCGACGCGGCTCCGGACGTGATCGTGGCACGGCATCTGTCCACATTCCCGGCAACCACCCAGGACGTCGCACTCGTGGTGGATGCCGCCCTGCCTGCGGACGTTGTCCTGGCCACCCTGCGCGAAGGCGCGGGGGAGCTGCTGGAGGACGTTCACCTGTTCGACGTCTATTCCGGCCAGGGCATCGGGGAGGGCAAGAAGTCGCTCGCCTTCGGCCTGCGCTTCCGCGCGACCGACCGCACCCTCACCGCCGACGAAGCAAGCGCCGCCCGCGACCAGGCGGTACACCTTGCGGCCGAGCGCCATGGAGCAGTGCAGCGCTAGCCCCTCATTGAGTGGCAGGACACGCCCCGAATGGGTGGCCAGCGGGGAGTGTCCTGCCGAATGAACGATCAGGGGACGAGGAGGATCTTCCCGGTCGTCCTGCGCGCCTGCAGGTCTCCATGAGCCTGCGCCGCCTCGGCAAGCGGGTAGCGCGCGCCGATCCGTACTGTCAGGGATCCATCAGCGACCGCACCGAACACCTCACCGGAGCGCCAGCGCCGTTCTTCCGCGGACCGCAGGTAGAACGCCAGGCTGGGCCGCGTCACGTACAGGGAGCCCGAGCTGTTCAGTCTCTGCAGGTTGAAGTCAGGGACCGGACCGGACGCTGCCCCGAACAGCACGAGCATTCCGCGCACGCGCAGCGATTCCAGAGAACCGTCGAAGGTCGCCTTGCCGACGCCGTCGTACACCACATCGACGCCCTTGCCATCCGTCAGCTCGCGCACCTGTTCCGGAAAGCCTTCATAGCGAAGCACGACGTCGGCGCCCGCTTCCCGCGCGAGCGCTTCCTTCTCATCCGTGGAAACAGTGGTGATCACCCGCGCGCCCTTCGCCTTGAGCAGCTGGGTCAGCAGGAGTCCGGTGCCACCGGCTCCGGCATGGGTCAGCACAGTCTCTCCTGCCTGGACCGGGTAGGTGGAGTTCACGAGGTAGTGCGCGGTCATTCCCTGCAGCGGAAGGGCAGCAGCGGTCTCAAGGTCCACACCGTCGGGCACGGGCAGCGCCTTGTCGGCGTCCACGAGGGTGTATTCGGCGTAGGAGCGGGATCCCTCCGCGAACGCCACCCGATCGCCGGGGGAGAAGCCTTGGGCCTCCGGGCCGACTTCCAGCACCTCACCGGCAGCCTCTCCGCCCGGGATGAAGGGGTAGTCAACAGCGTAGATTCCGGCTCGCTGGTACGTCTCGATGAAGTTCACACCAACGGCGGCGACCTTCACCAGCACTTGTGAGCCGGTGGGGCTGGGCCGGTCGACTGTGATTGGGCGGAGGACTTCGGGGCCTCCGGCGCGCTCCGCTGAGATGGCTGTGGGCATGGTCTGGGTATTCCTCTCGTCGGACTGCTCTTAACTGCACCAACCGGGGTTGCGGCGCGGTCATTCCTTCTGTCCGCAAGTTGAGTGCATAACTATGTGTTCTAGTGAATAGGTTTACTGTACGATGATTCGCATGAGTATTTCCGTGGCGGTATCCGGAGCAAGCGGCTATGCAGGCGGCGAAGTCCTGCGTCTGCTCTCCACACATCCGGACGTGACCATCGGTGCGATCACCGCACACAGCAGTGCCGGCAGCCGGCTGGGTGAGGTGCAGCCGCATCTGCACCCCCTTGCTGACCGGGTCATCGAGGAGACCAACGCTGACAATCTCAGCGGACACGACGTCGTCTTCCTGGCCCTGCCGCATGGCGCCAGTGCCGAGGTCGCCGCGCAACTGCCCCCCGACGTCCTTGTCATCGACGCCGGAGCCGATCACAGACTCGAAGACGCCGACGCCTGGCACCGCTTCTACGGATCCCCGCACGCAGGCACCTGGCCCTATGGACTCCCCGAGCTGCCGGGTGCACGCGATAGCCTGCGCGGCGCTCGGCGCATCGCCGTTCCGGGATGCTATCCCACCAGCGCCCTCCTCGCCCTTACCCCGGGGTTCACGGCAGGACTGCTTGAGCCTGACGACGTCGTGATCGTCTCTGCCTCGGGTGCGTCAGGTGCCGGCAAGGCGCTCAAACCGCACCTGCTCGGTTCCGAAATGATGGGCGGCATGAGTCCCTACGGAGTGGGCGGCAGCCACCGGCATACCCCGGAGGTCGAGCAGGGGCTGGGCTGGGCGGCGGGCACGCCGGTCACCGTCTCCTTCACACCTACCCTCGCTCCCATGTCGCGGGGAATCCTGACGACGGCGACCGCCCGCGTCGTTGCCGGCACCACGGCAGCGCACCTGCGTGAGGCCTGGGAGGCCGCGTACGACGACGAACCTTTCGTCACTCTGCTGCCGGAAGGACAGTGGCCGGCCACCAAATCGGTGATCGCCTCCAACAACGCACAGCTTCAGCTCGCTTTCGATGAGCATGCCGGCCGCGTCATCATCACCTGCGCGATCGACAATCTCACCAAGGGCACCGCCGGTGGCGCGGTGCAGTCCATGAATATTGCCCTCGGTCTGCGGGAGACCACGGGTTTGAACGGATCAGGAGTAGCACCGTGAGCGTTACCGAGCCGCGGGGTTTCCGCGCAGCAGGCGTTGCCGCAGGACTGAAGTCGACCGGCGCGCGGGATATCGCCGTCGTCGTCAATGACGGTCCGCATCACCATGCGGCGGCAGTCTTCACCTCCAACCGGGTGGCGGCTGCGCCGGTTCACTGGTCCCGTCAGGTCGTCTCCGACGGGCGGGTCGACGCCGTCGTCCTCAACTCCGGCGGAGCGAACGCCTGCACCGGCCAGGAGGGGTTCCAGAACACTCACCGCACTGCGGAATTCGCGGCTGAGGCACTGGGCGTTTCGGCAACGGACGTCTTCGTCTGCTCCACCGGCCTCATCGGCGAGCAACTGCCGATGGACAAGCTGCTGCCCGGCGTGAGCGAGGCCGTGGGCCTGCTGTCCGACGGCGGTGGGCGCGCCGCGGCAGAAGCGATCATGACCACCGACTCGGTGTCCAAGACCGCCACCTACCCGGCAACGCAGGACGCTCCGAGCGAGGGCTACTCCATCGGTGGAATGGCCAAAGGCGCAGGCATGCTGGCTCCGGGGTTGGCAACCATGCTGGTTGTGCTGACCACCGACGCCGTCCTGGACCCCGCTGTGCTGGACGCCGCACTGCGTGCGGCAACCCGGGTCACCTTCGACCGCGCCGACTCCGACGGCTGCATGTCCACCAACGACACCGTTGTCCTGCTCTCCTCCGGCGCGAGCGGAGTCCGGCCGGACGCGGCTCAATTCGCCGAGGCGCTCACCGGTGTCTGCGCGTCTCTGGCCCATCAGCTCATCGAGGATGCTGAAGGTGCCAGCCACACCATCGCCATCAAGACGATCAATGCCGCCACCGAAGCAGACGCCGAGGCCGTCGGGCGCTCAGTCGCCCGCTCCAACCTGTTCAAGGCCGCGATTTTCGGCAACGACCCGAACTGGGGCCGGGTGCTGGCTGCGGTCGGCACCACTGACGCCGCCTTTGAACCGGACCGTCTTGACGTAGCCATGAACGGAGTGCAGATCTGCCGCGACGGCGGCATCGGTGATCCGCGGGAACTGGTGGACCTGAGCGGCCGCCTGGTCACCGTGGAAATAAACCTCAACGCAGGTTCCGAGACCGCGACCATCTGGACGAACGACCTTACCCACGACTACGTGCACGAGAACTCCGCCTACTCCAGCTGACACGCTGAAGCCGAAGACGCTGAGTCGAAGGACCACATGAACACTCTTAACGCTGCACAGGACAAGGCGGCGACGCTGATCGAGGCACTGCCCTGGATCCAGCGGTTCGCCGGCACCACCATGGTCATCAAGTACGGCGGCAATGCCATGGTCAACGACGACCTGCGCCGTGCTTTCGCCGAAGACATCGTCTTCCTGCACCATGCCGGGATCCGCCCCGTCGTGGTGCACGGCGGTGGGCCCCAGATCAACGGCATGCTGGACCGGCTCGGCATAGCGTCCGAGTTCAAAGGCGGGCTGCGGGTCACCACACCGGAGGCGATGGACGTCGTCCGCATGGTCCTCACGGGCCAGGTGGGCCGCGAATTGGTGGGCCTGATCAACTCGCACGGCCCCTACGCAGTGGGTCTCTCGGGCGAGGACGGCGGACTGCTGCGCGCCATCAGGGCCGGCACGGTGATCGACGGCGAGGAAGTCGACCTTGGATTGGTCGGTGAGGTTGTGGGAGTCAACCCATCAGCGATCCTGGACATTCTCGAAGCCGGACGCATTCCGGTGATCTCCACGGTTGCGCCCGAGATCGACGCCTCCGGCAGCGGGACCGGACAGGTGCTCAACGTCAACGCGGACACTGCGGCGGCGGCCCTTGCCGAAGCCCTGGGGGCATCGAAACTTGTCATCCTGACAGATGTCGAAGGCCTTTACTCGAACTGGCCGGACCGCACCAGCCTCATCTCCTCGCTGACGGCGGCGGAACTGCGCAACCTCCTGCCGGGGCTCGAATCGGGAATGATTCCGAAAATGGCCGCCTGCCTCAAGGCCGTCGACGGGGGAGTGGAGCGTGCCCACATTGTCGACGGGCGCCTGCCGCACTCCATGCTGCTCGAGATCTTCACCACCGCCGGAATAGGCACCCAGGTTGTGCCGGACGAGGACGTCATCGCATGAGCACCAGGGAAACGTCGATCGAGACTGCTGCCGCAGCAGCGCTCGTGGATCCAGCGAAGGGCCAGGAATGGCTGCAGCGATATTCTGACGCCCTGCTCGGGGTCTTCGGTACGCCGCAGCGTGTGCTTGTCCGGGGCGCGGGGTGCCTCGTGTGGGACGCCGACGGAAAGCAGTACCTCGACCTGCTTGGCGGCATCGCCGTCAATGCTCTGGGTCACGCCCATCCCTTCGTCACCTCAGTCATCTCCTCACAGTTGGCTACCCTGGGCCACGTCTCGAACTTCTTCACCAGTCCCACTCAGGTGGCGCTTGCCGAAAAGCTCCTGTCCCTTGCCGGCGCACCCGCCGGCTCGAAGGTATTCTTCGCGAATTCGGGCACCGAAGCAGTCGAGGCTGCCTTCAAGCTGGCCCGCCGCAACAGCGCTCCGTCCCACGACGGAAAGCCGCGGACGCGCATCCTCGCTCTCGAAGGCGGCTTCCACGGCCGCACCATGGGCGCGCTCGCCCTCACGTCGAAGCAGGCCTACCGGGCGCCGTTCGAACCGCTTCCGGGCGGTGTGGAGCACCTGCCCTTCAATGACTTGCAGGCGCTGGAGGCAGCGCTGGACGAGACGGTCGCTGCCGTCGTGCTGGAGCCCATCCAGGGCGAGGCCGGCGTGCGTCCCCTCAGCATGAGCTACCTGCAGAAGGCACGGGAGCTGACCAGCAAGGCCGGAGCCCTGCTGATCCTCGACGAGGTCCAGACCGGCGTCGGACGTACCGGGCGCTGGTTCGCACACCAGGCAAGCGGCATCACTCCCGACGCCATGACCCTGGCCAAGGGACTCGGCGGCGGCTTCCCCATCGGCGCGCTTGTGACGTTCGGCAGTGAGGTGTCGGCCTTGCTGACGCCGGGCCAGCACGGCACCACCTTCGGTGGGAATCCCGTCGCAACCGCCGCAGCGCTTGCCACTGTGCATGCGCTGGAAGCGGGCGCGGTGCTGCGCAACGCGGACGACGTCGGCAGCTTCCTCCGCGGCGCCCTCGCCGAGGTGGACGCAGTGGAGGACGTCCGCGGCGAAGGCCTGCTCATCGGCTTTGACCTTGACGGCGATTATTCAGCCGAGGCCGTCAAGGAAGCTCTGGAGCGGGGCTTTATCATCAACGCCCCGGCACCCCGCACACTACGGCTCGCGCCGCCGCTCATCCTGACCCGGGCGGAAGCACAAACTTTCCTCGACGCGCTGCCCGGGATTCTCGACACTGCGCGATACACCCACGAACCGAACACCGCAGCCCAGCCACCGGAGGATTCCGCATGACCCGCCACTTCCTTCTCGACACCGACCTCACTCAGGCTGAGCAGAACGAGGTCCTGGATCTCGCGCTCGAGCTGAAGAAGGCACCTTACTCAAACTCCACCTACGCGGGCGAGGGCAGCGGGCGCAAGACTGTCGCGGTCATCTTCGACAAGACCTCCACGCGGACGCGCGTGTCCTTCGCCACCGGTATCGCAGACCTCGGCGGGGTGCCGCTCATCATCGGTGCGGGGGAGTCGCAGCTCGGGCACAAGGAATCAATCACGGACACGGCCAAGGTGCTGGAGCGGATGGTCTCCACGATAGTCTGGCGCACTTACGCCCAGGCCGGGCTCGAAGAAATGGCTGCGGCTTCCTCCGTTCCCGTCATCAATGCGCTGTCGGATGATTACCACCCGTGCCAGCTGCTTGCCGACCTGCTCACCATCAGGGAGCACAAGGGCAAGCTGGCGGGCCTCACCCTCTCCTACTTCGGTGACGCTGCGAACAACATGGCAAACTCGTACCTCCTCGCCGGCGTCACCGCGGGTATGCACGTCCGCATCGCTGGTCCCGAGGGGTACCTGCCGGAACAACGCATCGTCGACGCCGCCAACAAGCGTGCGGCAGAAACCGGCGGATCGGTACTCATCACCACCGATGCCGGTGAGGCAGCAACGGGCGCCGACGTCATCGCCACGGACACCTGGGTATCCATGGGCCAGGAGATCGAGGACGACGCCGCCAAGAGTGCGCGGTTCGAGCTGTTCCGTCCGTACGCGGTGGATGAGGCGCTGCTCTCCCAGGCGGCGGCTGACGCCGTCGTCCTCCACTGCCTGCCCGCCTACCGCGGATACGAGATTTCCGCCGGCGTGATCGACGGCCCGCAATCCCTCGTGTGGGACGAGGCCGAGAACCGGTTGCACGCGCAAAAGGCGCTGATGGTGTGGCTCATGGAGCGCTCGTGACCTCCGCTGCCCCTGCGGGTTCGGCCGGCGCCCAGCCGACCGGGCAGCCCACAACCAAGACGGCGCGGCAGGCGCGGATCACCGCCCTGCTCACGTCGCAGTCCGTGCGGTCGCAGTCGGAACTGGCGGACCTGCTGGCAGACGACGGACTCCAGGTCACTCAGGCCACACTGTCCCGTGACCTCGTGGAGTTGGGCGCAGTGCGCGTCCGCGGCAAGGACGGCGCGCTTGTCTACGCCGTTCCGGGAGAGGGCGGCGGACGTGCTCCCCAGAGCGGCGTCAGCCAGGAGATTCTGGACTCGCGGCTGTCGCGGCTGTGCGGTGAACTGCTGGTGACGGCTGAGGCTTCAGGGAACCTGGTGGTCCTGCGGACGCCTCCGGGCGCAGCGAACTTCCTGGCCCTGGCGATCGATCATTCGGTCATGCCGTCCGTGCTGGGTACGATCGCCGGAGACGACACCATCCTGCTGGTCACCCGTGATCCGGCCGGCGGAGCCGACGTCGCAGCCCGTTTCCTGCAGTTCGCCCATGAGGCCGCGTCCTGAGCGGGACGCAACAGACATCCCGACCAGACAGACCACCGAACATTCCACATCATTCGAAGAAACAAAAGGAGCTATTTCAGTGACTGAACGCATCGTCCTTGCCTACTCGGGCGGACTGGATACCTCGGTGGCCATCGGCTGGATTGCCGAAGCAACCGGAGCAGAAGTAGTGGCTGTCGCTGTCGACGTCGGACAGGGCGGCGAATCCCTGGAGACCATCCGCCAGCGTGCCCTCGGCTGCGGCGCCGTCGAAGCCTATGTGGCCGACGCCCGCGACGAGTTCGCCAACGAGTACTGCATGCCGACCCTTCGCGCCAACGCGCTGTACATGGATGCGTACCCCCTGGTGTCGGCTATCTCCCGGCCCGTGATCGTCAAGCACCTCGTCGCCGCTGCACGTGAGTTCGGGGCCTCGACCGTGGCGCACGGCTGCACCGGCAAGGGCAACGACCAGGTCCGCTTCGAGGTCGGCATCCAGACCCTCGGCCCGGACCTGAAGTGCATTGCCCCCGTCCGCGATCTCGCCCTCACCCGTGACAAGGCAATCGCCTTCGCCGAGGAGAAGGGCCTGCCGATTGAAACCACCAAGAAGAACCCGTTCTCGATCGACCAGAACGTGTGGGGACGCGCCGTCGAAACCGGCTTCCTCGAGGACATTTGGAACGGCCCCACCAAGGACGTCTACGACTACACCGACTCGCCCGAGTTCTCCCCGGCACCGGATGAAGTAGTCGTCACCTTCAAGGAAGGCATCCCCGTTGCGATCGACGGACACGCCGTTACTCCGCTGCAGGCGATCGAGGAACTGAACCGCCGCGCCGGCGCCCAGGGCGTGGGCCGCATCGACATCGTCGAAGACCGGCTGGTGGGAATCAAGAGCCGCGAAATCTATGAGGCTCCCGGCGCCATGGCCCTCATCACCGCCCACCGCGAGCTCGAGAACGTCACCGTCGAGCGTGAGCAGGCACGGTTCAAGAAGACTGTTGACCAGCGCTGGACCGAACTGGTCTACGACGGCCAGTGGTTCTCTCCGCTGAAGCGCTCGCTGGAAACCTTCATCGACGACACGCAGCGCTACGTGTCCGGCGACGTCCGCATGGAACTTCACGGCGGCCGCGCGACCGTCACCGGTCGCCGGTCCGACGTCGGCCTCTACGACTTCAACCTCGCAACGTACGACACCGGCGATACCTTCGACCAGTCGATGGCCCGCGGGTTCATCGAGATCTTCGGCCTGTCCTCCAAGGTGGCATCGGGTCGCGATCAGCGCGCGGGGAACTAGGCAGTGACCGAGGCACACGGTACAGCCGCAACCGGCACCAACGAGGGCTCGCTGTGGGGCGGCCGGTTCTCCGGCGGCCCCGCGGACGCCCTCGCGGCCCTGAGCAAGTCGACGCACTTCGACTGGCGGTTGGCCCGCCACGATATTGCCGGATCACGGGCGCACGCCCGTGTGCTGCACCGCGCCGGCCTGCTCGACGACGGCGAACTTTCCGGCATGCTGGCTGCCCTGGACGCGCTCGACGACGACGTCCGCACGGGCGTCTACCTCCCCGCCGACTCTGACGAGGACGTGCACGGCTCGCTCGAGCGCGGACTGATCGAACGCGCCGGACCGGCGCTCGGCGGAAAGCTGCGGGCCGGCCGTTCACGCAACGACCAGGTTGCCACGCTGGGCAGGATGTACCTGCGTGAGCATGCCCGCATCATCACAGGCGGCGTGCTCGCCACGATCGACGCACTTGTGGAGCAGGCCCAGAAGCACCTCGAAGTGCCGATGCCGGGCCGCACCCACCTGCAGCACGCACAACCGGTACTGCTGAGCCATCACCTGCTCGCGCATGCCTGGGCATTGCTGCGTGACCTGCAGCGGTTCCAGGACTGGGACCGCCGCGCTGCGGTGTCACCCTACGGTTCAGGGGCGCTGGCCGGGTCCTCCCTCGGCCTCGACCCTGAAGCGGTTGCCGCAGAGCTCGGGTTCGACTCGGCGACGCACAATTCGATCGACGGCACGGCGGCGCGGGACGTCTACGCGGAATTCGCGTGGGTGGCCTCGATGATCGGCGTCGATCTTTCGCGCATCAGCGAAGAGGTCATCTTCTGGGCGACCAAGGAATTCTCCTTTGTCACCCTGCACGATTCCTTCTCCACCGGGTCATCGATCATGCCGCAGAAGAAGAACCCGGATGTTGCGGAGCTCGCCCGCGGGAAGGCCGGAAGGCTGATCGGGAACCTGACCGGACTGCTCGCCACGCTCAAGGGTTTGCCCCTGGCGTACAACCGGGACCTTCAGGAGGACAAGGAGCCGGTGTTCGATGCCATCGACACCCTCGAGGTACTCCTGCCTGCCGTGTCGGGAATGATCGCCACTTTGACCTTCAACTCCGAGCGCATGGCGTCGCTGGCGCCGCTTGGATTCGCTCTCGCCACGGATGTGGCCGAGTGGCTGGTCCGCCAGGGCGTGCCCTTCCGCGAAGCCCACGAACTGTCCGGCGCAGCGGTCAAGCTGGCTGAAAGCCGCGGTGTGGAGCTGTGGGACCTGAGCGACGAGGACTATGCCGGGATCTCGGAACACCTCACACCGGGTGTGCGGGAGGTGCTCACGGTTGAAGGATCGCTGAACAGCCGAGACTCGCAGGGCGGCACAGCTCCGGCTGCCGTTCGGCGCCAGCTGGAGGCCTTGAACACCCAGCTGCTCAACGTGCGCTCGACACTGCTGCCGCCGCAGGGCTGACAGTCGGCCTCCGGGAGGGCAGCGGGTATTGTCGGGACTGACCCGCCCCTGCCCACCCGGAGGATAGCCGTGAACACACCAGAGCCTGCCGTGCCCGAAAACCTCGCCGAACGGCTAGCCGACGCCGGTCGTGAACTGCTCGCGGCCGCTGCCGGCCTGGACGAGGCAGCAGTCACTGCGCCCTCGGTCCTTCCCGGATGGAACCGCGCCTTCGTCCTCGCGCACGTCGAGGGAGTGGCGCGCGCGATGGCACGCCAGCTTGAGTACGCAGCCCAGGGCGGGACCATCGAGTTCTACGACGACGGGTTCGACGGCCGGAACCGCGACATTGAGCGGCGGGCGCAGCGCCCCGTCGACGAGCAGCTGCGGAGCCTCACAGAGGCGGTCGAAGCCGTCGTCGCACGTTTCGCCGCCCTTCAGGGCAGCGGGTGGGACGCACGCATCGCCTACCGGAACGGTACCGTGCGCGACGGCGGGCTTGCCCTCTGGAGGGAACTGGTCATCCATGCCTCCGACCTCGACACGGGACGAACTTCCCTCGACTGGGACAACACGTTCTGCCATTACCTCTTCGGCTTCCTCGCTGCACGTATCCCGGACGGAACGGCACTCAAGCTCCAACCGCTGGGTGAGCAGCCGCGCACGCTGTCGAGCGGACCCGGAACACCGGCGCGCACCGTCGTCGTCACCGGGTTGCTGCAGGACATCGCCGCATGGCTTGCCGGACGCAAGCCGCAGGGTGGACTGAACGCGACCGCCGCAGCAGACGGCGTTGCCCTCCCGGAACTCCTGCCGTGGCCGGCGGCAGTGTCTCCGCGCGCCTGACGGGACCTGCGCTCCCGGCTCATCGGCAGTCTCGAAACATTAGGCCTTTGACCGTTCGGAGCCCTTATCAGGGGTCCGGCACTGCGCTAAGTTGGGAGGCACCCACGCGCCCACAGAAGCGAAGGCAGACGCCATGACGTCGGAAGTTGAACAATCAGCTGCGCACTCCGTTGTGCCGCTTGGCCGGATCGAACGGCTGAGCGACGGGTACGTTCTCGCTTTCGACCGTCAATTCGACTACCCCCGCTCCTACATCTGGAGCCTTCTGACGAACCCCGGGAAGGTTCGGCTCTGGCTCGGCGAACTCGCCGGGGAATGGGAGCTGGGAAAGGAGTATTCCCTGGACCTGGGTGGGGGAACCTCTACCGGGACAGTCCTGCAACTGAACCCACCCACCAGCCTCCAGATCAGCTGGGACGATGCACTGGGTTTCGAGTCCATCCTGGAATGGCGGGTCCTGGAAAGTGACGGCGGTGCTCTGCTGCAGTTACGGGCACGCTCCGAGACGGCCGACTTTCTGACCGAGGGTGCCGCCGGCTGGCAGCACATCCTCGCCGCGCTCGATGACGTGGCTGCGGGCCGGGAGCCGGCCCCGCCGGGGGACTGGGCGGCCCTCCGGGATGCCTATTCCCAGGAGTTCGATGTTTCCAACACGATGGGCTGGATGGAAACCGACGACGGCGTCACCATGGTCCACTTCGACCGTCGCCTCAGTTCCACCCTGCCGCTCGTCAAGGACGCACTCACAGCCGACCCGGAGCAACAGCCGAGGGTCGAACAGGCGGAGGTCGACTTCACCGCAGAGGGTTCCAGCACCCGCCTTACTGTCCGCCACGTGATTGAGGATCCAGCTGTCGCGCCCGCCCTGATGGCCCAGTGGCATGCTCATCTGGACGCCGTGGCGGTGTCGGTGGAGGGCGACCAGCCGCACACCAGCATGCGGAAGCTGCATGCATTGGAGGACTTTTATCGGGCTACGCTCGGCACGGCTCCCGCCGGTTGAGCCGCTGCTTCACGCGCCAGCAGGCTCGTCTTCACGGCAACTCCCCACCGGAACCCGCCGAGGCTTCCGTCTGTCCGGATCACACGGTGGCAGGGAACAAACAGGGCAGCGGCGTTGAAGGCACAGGCTCCCGCAGCGGCCCGGATCGCGGATGGGCGCCCGGACAGGCGTGCATACTCGGAATAGGTGACCGGCTTCCCGGGTGCAACCGTGCGCAGAATCTCCCACGCGTGACTGCGGAACGGCCCCGACAACTGCTGCACCGGGACGGCCTCGATAGCCGCGAGATCGCCGTCGTAGTAGGCAGCCACCGCGTCCGTGATGGGGCTGGCGTGATTGACCGGGCGGATGTGTTCCGCCTGCAATGTTGGGTGGATCTGGCCGGTGAGTTCGGCGACGTCGGCAGTCCAGCCGGAGGCAAGAACCACCCCGTCGCGTTCGATGACGGTGAACGGCCCGTCCGGGGTGGAGACGGTTAAGGTCTGGGTGGTCATGATGCCAGTGCCTTTCGGGAAGTGTCTGCGGAGTGTGCGCATGACTGGGGCCTGGACGGCTTTTCAGCAGCGAGCCGCCAGAGGTGGAGCGTCGCATAGGAGCGCCAGGGGCTGAACCGCTCGAACCAGGCCTCGGTTTTACGGACGTCAGAGGGACGCACGGAGAGCCGGGCCAGGCCCGACCGGACAGCGGCGTCGTTGGCGAGGTGAATGTCGGTCGCGCCAAGGATCCGCATCGCCGCATAGCGGACAGTCCACGGACCGATCCCCGGCAGGGGCAGGAGCTTCTCTGCCAATTCCGCGGGGGTGTCCTGGAGCCCGATCACAACGCTCCCCTCGGCGAGGGCGCCGGCGGCTCCCACCAGGCTTTCCCGTCGCCGGGTGGGCCCCTTCAACAGGGGGGCAGCACCGTCCGCGATTGATCCTGCAGTGGGGAACAGCCGGCTGTGCCCGGGACGCCCAAGCGTTGAAGGTTCACCCAGTTCGGCGAGGATGGTGAGAACCCCGGTGGCGGCCGCGACGGAAATCTGCTGGCCCACCATGGCCCGAATGAGGATCTCATGGGCGTCGACCGCACCAGGCAGGCGCATGCCCGGATACCTCTGGACGCGCGCCTGCAGTGAAGGGTCCGCGGAGAGGACATCGTCGATCGCCGTAGGGTCGGCATCAAGGTCGAACAACCTCCGGATGCGGGCCAGCAGCACAGGCAGGTCCTTCAGATGCTCCACTGTGACCGCGACGTTGAGGCCTCCGGGCGCGCGTCGGGCCTGGAACCAGCCCTCCCCGCCCGGCAGCCGGACCAGTCGGGCGTAACTGGACGCGTCCGCTACCTCGATCCCTGCTACGGCGCGGGCCGCCAGGAAAGTGAAGATGCCGTCGTCGTACGGGGTCCGCGCGGGCAGTGTCAGGCTCAGGGAGGTTGCTGCGCCGGCAGCCGTGGAAGCATGCGACAGGAAGCGGCTGCGGTGCCGGAGCTGGGAGGGGGAGAGGTCATACACCTCCTGGATGGTCTCGTTGAATTGGCGGACGCTGTTGAAGCCCGCTGCGAATGCCACATCGGAAAGCGGCATGTCGGTGGCCGTAAGCAGCGTCCGCGCCGTCTGCGCACGGGAGGCTCGCGCCAGGGCGAGCGGTCCGGCGCCGAGCTCGGACTGGAGGATCCGACCGAGCTGCCGGGTTGAATACCCCAAACGGAGCGCAAGGCCCGGGACGCCGCTGCGGTCGATCTCGCCGTCGGAAATGAGCCTCATAGCCCGCGCGGCGGTGTCGGAGCGCAGGTTCCAGGCCGGGGTCCCCGGCACGGCTTCCGGCAGGCACCGTTTGCATGCGCGGTAGCCCGCCTCGTGCGCAGCCGCAGACGTCGGATAGAACGTGACGTTGGAGGGCTTGGGTGTGCGCGCCGGGCAGGATGGACGGCAGTAGATCTTTGTCGTTGCCACGGCGGTGACGAATTGCCCGTCGAACCGCGTGTCCCGCGACTCAATAGCGCGGTACTGCTGCCAGAAGTCCATGTCTCAATCCTCGCAGGCGGCATGGTGCGCTGCTAGCGGAAATCGGACACCGCCGTGCGGAGGACTCCGGACCGGCTTGATACGGTCTTTTGGTGGATCCAGCACTACAACGCGCCCGGTTGGCGCATCCGGCCATCGACGTGGCGCCGCTCCTGCTTGGCGCACACCTGACGTACGACGACGGCGCGGACCCGGTTACGGTGCGCCTTACCGAAGTGGAAGCGTATATGGGCGCTGAAGACCCGGGCTCGCACGCCTTTCGCGGACAGACGGCACGCAATGCCACGATGTTCGGAGAGGCCGGCCACCTGTACGTGTACTTCACCTACGGGATGCACTACTGCGCCAACGTCGTGTGCGGGGTTCCCGGCAACGCCACCGGTCTGCTGCTGCGCGCCGGAGAGGTTGTCAGCGGACTGGACACAGCGCGGCGCAGGCGCGGACACCCGCGTACGGATCGGGACCTCGCCCGCGGCCCGGCCCGGCTGGCGCAGGCACTCGGGATCGACCGCTCGCTCGACGGCAGCGACGTCTTCTCGGAGCGGCTCCGGCTCGAGCTTCCCGAGCATCCGGCTGACCCGTTGCGCTTGCAGACCGGACCCAGAGTCGGAGTGAGCGGTCCGGGCGGATCCACGGCCTACCCCTGGCGCTACTGGCTCGCGGGGGAACGCAGCGTGTCCGTGTACCGGCCCGCTGCCAAGCCCCGGGCAGCACGGAACACGGCGGTTGCCGCAAGCGCTCCGGTCCACGGGGAAGCCCCAGCACAGTCAGGACAGGCATGACAGTACAGACCATCAGGGACCTCATCCTCACGCACTGCGTCAGCGTTCCCGACTTCCCCAAGCCGGGGGTCACGTTCCGCGATCTGACACCCGTCTTCGCGGACGCAGAAGCATTCGCTGCGATCATTCCAGCCCTCCTCAAGCCTTTCGAGGGCAGGTTCGACCGGGTGGCGGGAGTGGAGGCGCGCGGTTTCATCCTCGCCGCTGCGGCCGCCTATGGCGCCGGAACAGGGGTGACCGCCGTACGCAAACCGGGAAAACTTCCCCGCCAGGTGCACAGCGAAAGCTATTCGCTTGAGTACGGGAACGCAGCGGTCGAAATCCACCGCGACGAGTTCCCTCCGGGGACCCGCGTGCTGGTGCTTGACGATGTCCTCGCCACCGGCGGAACGCTCGCCGCGGCGGTGCGCCTGTTGGAACGGGCAGGCGCCGAAGTGGTGGGAGCCGCCGTCGTGCTTGAGCTGGAAGGGCTTGGAGGCAGGGCGGCTGTCCCAACTCCTGTTCACGCCCTGGTAACCATTTAGCAGTGTAAAAGGCGGACGCTCATGGAAATTCGCACCCAGCGGGATAGAATTGACGGTCCGCCTTGGCGAGAGGGAACGCGCAATGCCTGAAATGTCCATAGCCCGGAACGAACTGGAACACGAGCGCCGCTACGTAGCCGGTCTGTACCAGCGGCTTGATGAGCTCCGCGCCGAGAAGCAGCGCCAGCTCGATCAGGTGCGCCGGACTATATCCGCTGGTTCACACCAGAACCGGTCCGAACGCGACGCCTTCGCGACCATGTATGAGGACCGGCTCGCGCAGTTGAATGCTGTCGATGACCGTCTCGTCTTTGGACGGCTGGACCTCGACACGGAGGAAGAGCGTTACATCGGTCGTATCGGCCTGTCCACCGAAGACCTGCAGCAGCTCATGGTCGACTGGCGGGCGCCCGAAGCCGGCACGTTCTACCAGGCCACCGCCTTCGAACGCATGGGTGTCCGCCGCCGCCGCCACCTCATCCTGTCCAAGCGGGACGTCGTGGCCATCGAGGACGACGTCCTTGACGCCTCCATGCTCACGGAAGACGATTCCCTCCAGGGCGAGGGCGCTCTGCTCGCCGCGCTGAATTCCAAGCGCACGGGCCAAATGTCCGACATTGTGGGCACTATCCAATCCGAGCAGGACCGCATCATCCGTGCGCCGCTGCCGGGCGTCGTCGTCGTGCAGGGTGGTCCCGGTACGGGCAAGACCGCAGTGGCGCTGCACCGGGCCGCCTACCTGCTCTACACCCACCGCGAGCGGTTGAAGTCGGCGGGCGTGCTGCTCGTCGGCCCCACCAGCGCATTCATGAGATACATCGAGCGCGTGTTGCCCTCACTGGGTGAAACCGGTGTGGTGATGGCCAGCATCGGGAGCCTGATGCCCGGCATCCGGGCGGTGCCGGAGCCCTCCGAGGAGGTTGCTGCGCTCAAGGGCCGGCTGGATATGGCAGAGGTCGTGAAGCAGGCGGTCGCCAACCGCCAGCGCATTCCGGCCGAGAACCGCAAACTCAACGTCGAGGGAACAACGCTCATCCTGACGCCGCGGCAGGTCCGGCGGGCCCGCGACCGCGCCCGGGCAACCGGAAAACAGCACAACGACGCTCGGACGACGTTCGTGAAGATTATGCTGCGCGAACTCACCGAGCAGTTGACCGAGCAGTTGGAGGAATCATCGGGTGCCGGCAATACGGCGGACCGCTCGTACCTCGCCGAGGATGTCCGGACATCCCGGGACGTGCGGATTGCGCTGAACCTCGCATGGATGCCGATGACGCCCGAGAAACTCCTGCGAGATCTCTTCTCGAAGCCTGCGCACCTTGAAGCGGCGGCGCCCCACCTGACTGACGCCGAACGGGAACTGCTGTACCGGCCGGAAGACTCCCCCTGGACAGAGGCGGACGTGCCGCTGCTTGACGAGGCAGCGGAATTGCTGGGGGAGCTCGATGCCTCAGCCGGCCGGAGTGCCGCCGAGAAGGAACAGGAACGACGCCGGGACCTCGCCAACGCGGAGCGCGCGCTCGAAAATGTCAGCGCGACCCTGGAAGATGCCGGCGTCGATGGGATGCTGACCGCGGAAGCACTGGCCGAGCACAACACCGTGGCCGACGCCCGCCTGACCGCCGCCGAGCGCGCATCCGGTGACCGCACCTGGGCCTACGGGCACGTTGTGGTTGATGAAGCGCAGGAGCTCTCGCCCCTGCAGTGGCGGTTGCTTATGCGCAAATGCCCCCTCAAGTCCTTCACCATCGTGGGTGATATCGCACAGACCAGCTCAATCGCCGGTTCACATTCCTGGCAACAGGCGCTCGAACCGTTCGTGGGGGAGCGCTGGCAGCTTGAGGAACTTACGGTCAACTACCGCACGCCTGCGCAGATCGCAGAGGCAGCCGTACGCATGGCCAATGCTGCCGGCCTGGTGGTGTCTGCTCCGAAGGCGGTCCGGGATGGCCGGTGGGACCCGGTGATCGATCGGGTGACCGAGTTGGAACCCGCACTCCTGTCCGCATTGCCTGAGGAACTGGACGCAATAGCCGGGGGGCTCCTGGCGGTCATCGCCCCGGCGAGAATCGTCGAGCAGGTCCGTTCCGCTGTCACCCGTATTCATGGGAACCGAGTAGGTCAGGGCGCGGGCGGACTGGGCCAGGACATCGTGGTTATCACCCCGCGGGACGCGAAGGGTCTTGAATTCGACGGCGTGATCGTTCTCGAGCCGGCCGAGATGCTCCGGCAGGAGGCCGTCCGGATTGGCGACCTATACGTGGCGATGACCCGTCCTACCCAGCGCCTTCGTCTCATCTCAACCGGCGAAATTCCCGACGGCATTGAGGGCTGATACTTTGAAGCGGTGCAACAACCTATCGAGGCGGCCCGTCCAGCCGTGAACCAGCAGCAGAATGACAGCACTTTCGACAACCTCTGGCAGGAACTGAAGTGGCGTGGACTGATTCACGTTTCCACTGACGAGACGGAACTGGAGAAGGTTCTCGCCGGGGAGCCGATCACCTATTACTGCGGGTTCGATCCGACGGCTCCGAGCCTTCACCTCGGCAACCTTGTCCAACTGCTGACCATGCGTCGTCTGCAGCTTGCCGGCCACAGGCCAATCGGTCTGGTCGGAGGCTCCACGGGGCTCGTCGGGGATCCCCGGCCGTCGGCTGAGCGCACGATGAACACCAAGGAAACCGTTGCCGAGTGGGTTGGGTACCTGCAGGGCCAGGTCCAGCGGTTCCTGAGCTTCGAGGGTGACAACGCCGCTCGCATGGTCAACAACCTGGACTGGACGGCGCCCATGAGCGCCATCGACTTCCTTCGCGATGTCGGCAAGCACTTCCGGGTCGGCACCATGGTCAAGAAGGAAACAGTCGCCAAGCGACTCAACTCGGACGAGGGCATCAGCTACGCTGAGTTCAGCTACCAGGTGCTGCAGGGGATGGATTACCTTCATTTGTTCCGGGACCACCAGTGTGTACTGCAAACTGGTGGCTCCGACCAGTGGGGCAACCTGACCAGTGGCACGGAGCTCATCCGCAAGGTCGAGGGCAAGAGCGTCCACGCGATCGGAACGCCGCTCATCACCAACTCCGACGGCACCAAGTTCGGCAAGAGTGAAGGCAACGCAGTATGGCTGGATCCGAACATGACCACGCCGTACGCGATGTACCAGTTCTGGCTCAACACCTCCGACGCTGATGTGATCGACCGGCTGAAGGTGTTCACGTTCCGTAGCCGCGCCGAAATTGAGCACCTTGCTGAGTCGGTTGAGAGCCGGCCGCACCTGCGGGAGGCTCAGCGCGCGCTGGCTTTCGACGTGACCTCGCTGGTTCACAGCGTTGAGGCAACGGAGAAGGTCATCGCCGCGTCCGCGGCTCTCTTCGGGCAGGGCGATCTTGCCGCACTCGATGAGATGACGCTACGTGCTGCAACAGCCGAGCTGCCGAGCGCGAAGGTCGGCAGCAATGGGCTCGGTATTATCGACCTTCTGGTGGCTAGCGGATTGGCGCCGAGTAACTCAGCGGCCCGCCGCACCGTTGCAGAAGGCGGCGCCTACGTGAACAACGAAAAGGTCTCGGATCCCGAGGCAACCGTCGGATCACAGCAACTGCTTCACGGGCGCTTTCTGCTCCTTCGTCGGGGCAAGCGGACCCTCGCGACCGTCGAGGTCGGCTAGTTTCAGACGCAGACAGGTCCGGCCCGGTGCGGATTTGCACCGGGCCGGAACGGCGTGTAAAGTTTTCTGAGTCGCCGCCGCTGAGCAGCGACAAACTCCCTCCTAAAACTCAAGTGGTTCGGGCGTGCGCTGAAGGCAGCGTCCAAAGCCAGGCGATTTGTGGCGGGTGAATTCGAATTGTTTTGAACGAATTCGGGCAAATAAGCCGATTTGACAGAAACAAAGAGAATGAAATAGATTTAGAAACACCGCAGCACAGAAATGCAAAACAAATTGCATAGTACGTGAATTGCTTCTGTTGTTTGAGAACTCAATAGTGTGCCATGTTTGTTGATACCGATTGTTTTTTGATTGGTTGATTTACTGGTCATTCACCTCCGTGGGTGGCTGGTTTTTTGGCTGGTTTCGAATTTTGTGCAGCATGGATCCTTCTTTTTCCGGGGGGTTTGTGTTGTGTCTGTATTTTTTTACGGAGAGTTTGATCCTGGCTCAGGATGAACGCTGGCGGCGTGCTTAACACATGCAAGTCGAACGATGATCTCCAGCTTGCTGGGGGGATTAGTGGCGAACGGGTGAGTAACACGTGAGTAACCTGCCCTTGACTCTGGGATAAGCCTGGGAAACTGGGTCTAATACTGGATACGACCTTCCATCGCATGGTGGTTGGTGGAAAGCTTTTGTGGTTTTGGATGGACTCGCGGCCTATCAGCTTGTTGGTGGGGTAATGGCCTACCAAGGCGACGACGGGTAGCCGGCCTGAGAGGGTGGACGGCCACACTGGGACTGAGACACGGCCCAGACTCCTACGGGAGGCAGCAGTGGGGAATATTGCACAATGGGCGCAAGCCTGATGCAGCGACGCCGCGTGAGGGATGAAGGCCTTCGGGTTGTAAACCTCTTTCAGTAGGGAAGAAGCGAAAGTGACGGTACCTGCAGAAGAAGCGCCGGCTAACTACGTGCCAGCAGCCGCGGTAATACGTAGGGCGCAAGCGTTATCCGGAATTATTGGGCGTAAAGAGCTCGTAGGCGGTTTGTCGCGTCTGCCGTGAAAGTCCGGGGCTTAACCCCGGATCTGCGGTGGGTACGGGCAGACTTGAGTGATGTAGGGGAGACTGGAATTCCTGGTGTAGCGGTGAAATGCGCAGATATCAGGAGGAACACCGATGGCGAAGGCAGGTCTCTGGGCATTAACTGACGCTGAGGAGCGAAAGCATGGGGAGCGAACAGGATTAGATACCCTGGTAGTCCATGCCGTAAACGTTGGGCACTAGGTGTGGGGGACATTCCACGTTTTCCGCGCCGTAGCTAACGCATTAAGTGCCCCGCCTGGGGAGTACGGCCGCAAGGCTAAAACTCAAAGGAATTGACGGGGGCCCGCACAAGCGGCGGAGCATGCGGATTAATTCGATGCAACGCGAAGAACCTTACCAAGGCTTGACATGAACCGGAACGGCGCAGAGATGTGTCGGCCACTTGTGGCCGGTTTACAGGTGGTGCATGGTTGTCGTCAGCTCGTGTCGTGAGATGTTGGGTTAAGTCCCGCAACGAGCGCAACCCTCGTTCCATGTTGCCAGCGGGTTATGCCGGGGACTCATGGGAGACTGCCGGGGTCAACTCGGAGGAAGGTGGGGACGACGTCAAATCATCATGCCCCTTATGTCTTGGGCTTCACGCATGCTACAATGGCCGGTACAAAGGGTTGCGATGCTGTGAGGTGGAGCTAATCCCAAAAAGCCGGTCTCAGTTCGGATTGAGGTCTGCAACTCGACCTCATGAAGTCGGAGTCGCTAGTAATCGCAGATCAGCAACGCTGCGGTGAATACGTTCCCGGGCCTTGTACACACCGCCCGTCAAGTCACGAAAGTTGGTAACACCCGAAGCCGGTGGCCTAACCCCTTGTGGGAGGGAGCCGTCGAAGGTGGGACCGGCGATTGGGACTAAGTCGTAACAAGGTAGCCGTACCGGAAGGTGCGGCTGGATCACCTCCTTTCTAAGGAGCGCCTACAATGTCCTGCGGTCCACGTTGTGTGGGGTGTGGGGGTTGTCAGGAGTAGGCCCATTGCGCAGGCGTTTGTTCTGCGGTGGGTGCTCATGGGTGGAATATCAACGGATTTGGTGGCTGCTGGTGCTGGCCGTGTTTGAGTACGGATCTGCGTTCCTTTCTTTCCTTTGTGGGGGGGTTGGGGTGTGGGTTGTGGAAAGGGTGTGGTTGGTGGTGGTGGTTATCTTTTGGCACACTGTTGGGTCCTGAGGCAACAGGAGCTTGGCCCCCTTTGTGGGGTTGGGTTTGTGGTGTTTCTGGTTTTCCTGGGCATGACCTTTCTGCTGTTCCCTGTGTGGGGTGGTGGGGGTGTGTTACTGGGGTTGTTGTTTGAGAACTGCATAGTGGACGCGAGCATCTTAAATTTTGTGTATCGCGCATGACCGTTGCCGGCTTTTGGGTTGGTCGCTGGTTCCTGTGTTCCCTTTTGGGGGGTGTGGGGGTTGGTGTTGGTTGTGTGTGTGATCGTCAAGTTTTTAAGGGCACACGGTGGATGCCTTGGCATCAGGAGCCGAAGAAGGACGTGGGAATCTGCGATAAGCCTGGGGGAGTTGATAACCGAACTTTGATCCCAGGATGTCCGAATGGGGAAACCCCGCCCAGCGCGCGAGTGACTGGGTGACCCGTACCTGAACACATAGGGTGCGTGGAGGGAACGTGGGGAAGTGAAACATCTCAGTACCCACAGGAAGAGAAAACAATAGTGATTCCGTTAGTAGTGGCGAGCGAACGCGGATGAGGCTAAACCAGTGGTGTGTGATAGCCGGCGGGCGTTGCATCACTGGGGTTGCGGGACTTTCCGTATCAGCTCTGCCGGGCTGGTGAAGTGAGTGCAGGCGTATAGGTGAACGGGTTTGAAGGCCCGACCGGAGTGGGTGAGAGTCCCGTAGCTGTAATGCGTGCTGCCGCTTGGAGAGTATCCCAAGTAGTACGGGGCCCGAGAAATCCCGTGCGAATCTGCCAGGACCACCTGGTAAGCCTAAATACTCCCTGATGACCGATAGCGGACCAGTACCGTGAGGGAAAGGTGAAAAGTACCCCGGGAGGGGAGTGAAATAGTACCTGAAACCGTGTGCCTACAATCCGTCAGAGCGGGCTTGTTCCCGTGATGGCGTGCCTTTTGAAGAATGAGCCTGCGAGTTAGTGTTACGTCGCGAGGTTAACCCGTGTGGGGTAGCCGTAGCGAAAGCGAGTCTGAATAGGGCGAGTGAGTGGCGTGATCTAGACCCGAAGCGAAGTGATCTACCCATGGCCAGGTTGAAGCGACGGTAAGACGTCGTGGAGGACCGAACCCACTTCAGTTGAAAATGGAGGGGATGAGCTGTGGGTAGGGGTGAAAGGCCAATCAAACTTCGTGATAGCTGGTTCTCCCCGAAATGCATTTAGGTGCAGCGTTGCGTGTTTCTTGCCGGAGGTAGAGCTACTGGATGGCCGATGGGCCCTACAAGGTTACTGACGTCAGCCAAACTCCGAATGCCGGTAAGTGAGAGCGCAGCAGTGAGACTGTGGGGGATAAGCTTCATAGTCGAGAGGGAAACAGCCCAGACCACCAACTAAGGCCCCTAAGCGTGTGCTAAGTGGGAAAGGATGTGGAGTTGCTCAGACAACCAGGAGGTTGGCTTAGAAGCAGCCATCCTTGAAAGAGTGCGTAATAGCTCACTGGTCAAGTGATTCCGCGCCGACAATGTAGCGGGGCTCAAGTACACCGCCGAAGTTGTGGATTTCAGATAGTGCCAAGCCTTCGTGGTTCAGGCGTCTGGAGTGGTAGGGGAGCGTCGTGTGGGCAGTGAAGTCGCGGTGTAAACCAGCGGTGGAGCCTACACGAGTGAGAATGCAGGCATGAGTAGCGAAAGACGGGTGAGAAACCCGTCCGCCGAATGATCAAGGGTTCCAGGGTCAAGCTAATCTGCCCTGGGTAAGTCGGGACCTAAGGCGAGGCCGACAGGCGTAGTCGATGGACAACGGGTTGATATTCCCGTACCGGTGAAGAACCGCCCATACTGAACAAGGGATACTAACCACCCAAACCATCTTCCAGTGCCCTTCGGGGTCCGTGTTGATGGGGCGCGTGGGACCTGATCTTGGGAGGTAAGCGTATTAACAGGTGTGACGCAGGAAGGTAGTCGGGCCGGGCGATGGTTGTCCCGGTCTAAGGATGTAGGAGGGACCATAGGCAAATCCGTGGTCCTGGTTTTGATACCGTCTCTGAGACCCGATGGGCCCCACCCTTGGTGGGGATCCGATGATCCTATGCTGCCTAGAAAAGCATCGGCGTGAGGTTCCAACCGCCCGTACCCCAAACCGACACAGGTGATCAGGTAGAGAATACTAAGGCGATCGAGAGAATTATGGTTAAGGAACTCGGCAAAATGCCCCCGTAACTTCGGGAGAAGGGGGGCCCCAACCGTGATGGTGACTTGCTCACCGGAGGCGGATCGGGGCCGCAGAGACCAGGGGGAAGCGACTGTTTACTAAAAACACAGGTCCGTGCGAAGTCGCAAGACGATGTATACGGACTGACTCCTGCCCGGTGCTGGAAGGTTAAGAGGACCGGTTAGCCCCTTGTGGGCGAAGCTGGGAATTTAAGCCCCAGTAAACGGCGGTGGTAACTATAACCATCCTAAGGTAGCGAAATTCCTTGTCGGGTAAGTTCCGACCTGCACGAATGGAGTAACGACTTCCCCGCTGTCTCAACCATAAACTCGGCGAAATTGCACTACGAGTAAAGATGCTCGTTACGCGCAGCAGGACGGAAAGACCCCGAGACCTTCACTATAGTTTGGTATTGGTGTTCGGTGTGGCTTGTGTAGGATAGGTGGGAGACTGTGAAGCTTGGACGCCAGTTCAGGTGGAGTCATCGTTGAAATACCACTCTGGTCACTCTGGATATCTAACTTCGGCCCGTAATCCGGGTCAGGGACAGTGCCTGATGGGTAGTTTAACTGGGGCGGTTGCCTCCCAAAAAGTAACGGAGGCGCCCAAAGGTTCCCTCAGCCTGGTTGGCAATCAGGTGGCGAGTGTAAGTGCACAAGGGAGCTTGACTGTGAGAGAGACATCTCAAGCAGGGACGAAAGTCGGGACTAGTGATCCGGCGGCACATTGTGGAATGGCCGTCGCTCAACGGATAAAAGGTACCTCGGGGATAACAGGCTGATCTTGCCCAAGAGTCCATATCGACGGCATGGTTTGGCACCTCGATGTCGGCTCGTCGCATCCTGGGGCTGGAGTAGGTCCCAAGGGTTGGGCTGTTCGCCCATTAAAGCGGTACGCGAGCTGGGTTTAGAACGTCGTGAGACAGTTCGGTCCCTATCCGCTGCGCGCGTAGGAAATTTGAGAAGGGCTGTCCTTAGTACGAGAGGACCGGGACGGACGAACCTCTGGTGTGTCAGTTGTACTGCCAAGTGCACCGCTGATTAGCTACGTTCGGATGGGATAACCGCTGAAAGCATCTAAGCGGGAAGCCTGCTTCAAGATGAGATTTCCATACACCATTTGGTGTGAGAGGCCCCCAGCCAGACCACTGGGTTGATAGGCCGGATGTGGAAGCGAGGACTAACGACTCGTGAAGCTGACCGGTACTAATACGCCGATAACTTGACACCACACAAAACACACAATGCTACGCGTCCACTATGCGGTTCCCAACCAACAACCCCGCAACCCCCCCCAACAACAGGGCGGCGGGGGTGCGCTCCTGGGAACACCAACAACTACATACACAAGTTGTAACAACAGACTTCCCACCCCACACACAACAAGGGGTGCGGACAACGAGTTACGGCGGTCATAGCGTGGGGGAAACGCCCGGTCCCATTCCGAACCCGGAAGCTAAGACCCACAGCGCCGATGGTACTGCACCCGAGAGAGTGTGGGAGAGTAGGACACCGCCGGACAACACTTAGCACTGAGGCTCCGACATCACCGTCGGAGCCTCAGTCATTTAACTACCCGAAACGGTTGCGGCCGGCTTTCCCTACAATAGGAAGGTCGAAAGCCGAGTTTCGGGCTATCAACACAGGTAAACAGCGAGAGCGTCCGGCACATCGTCAGGTCAGCTCATGACGAGAGGAATTGTGCTGCCATGGCTGATCGGGAACCGTTCCGCGAACGCGGAGAAAACCCACGTAAGGATAACCGTCGGGGCGGAGAACGCCAGGGTGAAGGCCGCGGCGGAGAGGGCCGCAGCGCGGCACCCCGTCGTGGAGATTCCGGACCGCGCGGCGCCGGTGGAGCAGCTAACGATCGGGGCGCCGGTCGACGCAACCCTGAGTCCGGCGACCGGCCCCGTTACCAGGAACGTACTGACCGCGGTTCCGGCCGTCCGGCACGTGAGGGTGGTTTCTCTCGTGAGGGTGGGCCGCGTCGTGAGGGTGGTTTCTCTCGTGAGGGTGGGCCGCGTCGTGAGGGTGGTTTCTCTCGTGAGGGTGGGCCGCGTCGTGAGGGTGGTTTCTCTCGTGAGGGTGGGCCGCGTCGTGAGGGTGGTTTTTCCCGTGAGGGTGGGCCGCGTCGTGAGGGTGGTTTCTCTCGTGAGGGTGGGCCGCGTCGTGAGGGTGGTTTCTCTCGTGAGGGTGGGCCGCGTCGTGAGGGTGGTTTCTCTCGCGAGGGTGGGCCGCGTCGTGAGGGTGGTTTTTCCCGTGAGGGTGGGCCGCGTCGTGAGGGTGGTTTTTCCCGCGAGGGTGGGCCGCGTAAGGACTTCGGCGGGGCCGGCAGAGGATCGGACGCAGGTAGCCGGCCAGGCTGGAAGGACCGCGAAGGGCAGCGTGGCGAAGGCCGCCCTGCCCAGGGCCAGGACCGCCGCAACACCGGCGACGCTGGACGCCGCTGGGAGCGGCCGGCAGGCGGAGACAATCGATCGCGCGATGCAGGCACCGAGCGGCGTTCGTACCGCGACAGTGGCAACAGCGGTTTCTCCCGTGGGACGGGCTCGCGTGATGCTGGGAGCTCTTCGGGCCGGAGTGGGTTCGAACGCAGCGACGAGCGTAGATCGGGCCGGGGTTACAGCGACGACCGTCGTCAGGGGCGGACCTATTCTGATGGCCCCCGCGGAGGGGACCGTCGGGAGACAGGCGGTGAACGTCGTCCCGAGCGATCGCCACGGGAAACCGGCAGCGAGAATGAGCAGTTCGCCCGTCCGCACAATGCGCGCGATCTTCGCAGCGCCAACCGGCCCGACCGTGAGCGTTCACCGGAGATCGATGAGGATGTCACCGGCAGCGAGCTCGACAAGATCACGCGTGCAGAAATCCGTAACCTTGAGGAGCGGAGCGCTCTCTGGGTAGCCAAGCACCTCGTGATGGCGGGCCGGCTTATCGATGATGAGCCCGAGCTGGCCTTCCAGCACGCACTCGCTGCGAGCCGTCGCGGTGGACGCCTGGCGGTGGTCCGTGAAGCGGTGGGTCTCACCGCATACGCTGCCGGCCACTACGGGGAGGCTCTCCGGGAGTTCCGCACGTACCGCCGAATCAGCGGGTCCAATGTCCACCTGCCGGTGATGGCCGACTGCGAGCGTGGCCTCGGACGTCCCGACCGCGCTCTCGACCTCGCCAAATCCGAGGATGCCTCGTCGCTCGACGCCGCCGGCAAGGTGGAGCTTGCAATAGTCGAGTCTGGTGCGCGCACCGACCTCGGTCAGCTCGACGCGGCGGTAGCGGCGCTCGAAATTCCTCAGCTGACGAAGAACAGGGCGTTCAGCTACAGCCCGCGTCTGTTCCGTGCATACGGGGACGCCCTCGCTGCCGTGGGCCGGACCGAGGAAGCTGCCTCCTGGCACCGCCAGGCGGAGATAGCCGAGAATGCGCTCGGCGTGGGAGCATTCGCCGACCCCGACATCATCGATCTCGTCGGCGACGAGGAAGCTGCGGAGCTGGATCGTACAGCTGCGCGGGGAACCGTCCAGAGTGTCGGTACCCCGCTCGAGGAAGCAGCCACTGCAGACGAGACAGCAACCGTTTCCGAAACCCCGGAACTGGAGGACAAGGACGAGAACAAGGACGAGGACACTGTTGTGATCGAGGAGCCGCGGGATGACCAGTGATGCGGTCGAGGCTCCGATTGCAAGCCGCTACGGTGCGGTTCTTGCCGACCTCGACGGAGTCGTCTACGCCGGGTCCTCAGCTATCCCGGGTGCCACGGAGGCGCTGGAGAAGCTAGGGGGAATCGGCGTCGCCCTGGCATACATCACCAACAACGCATCCCGCTCCTCCGCGGACGTGGCGGCGCACCTCCGCGAGCTGGGAGCGCCGGCAACCGCGGAGCAGGTCTTCGGATCCGCTCTTGCAGGCGCCGAGTTGCTCGCGACCCGCGTGCCGAAGGGCGCAACTGTCCTCGTCACTGGCAGCGCCATCCTGGCGCAGCATGTCGCAGACCAGGGGCTCGTACCGGTAACCAGCGCCGATCCGACTCCCGATGCGGTCATTCAGGGATTCGAGCCCACCCTCGGCTGGAAAGACCTCGCTGAAGCCGCCTTCGCGGTTGCGGGGGGAGCTCTGTGGGTTGCGACCAACACGGACATGTCCATTCCGCAAGCGCGTGGGATCGCTCCAGGCAATGGTTCCCTCGTAGCCGCAGTAAGCGCCGCGACGGGACAGTCGCCTCTGATCGCGGGAAAGCCCGAAGCGCAGCTCTTCAAGACGGCAGCGGAGCATCTGGGGGTGGAAACGGCCCTGGTGGTCGGCGACCGGTTGGACACCGACATACTCGGCGGGAATCGGGCGGGCATGGCGACTGCGCTGGTTCTGACCGGTGTCGACACAGCAGCCAACGCTTTGGCAGCGGTCACCGACGAGCGCCCGACCTATCTTTTCGCTGACCTCGGCCAGTTACACAGGCCGTACCCGGAAGTCCGTCGGCAGGACGGGACCTTCACCTGCGGTGAGGCTTACGCCAAAGTCGAGGACGGCGTCGTCATCATGGGTGGCGGGCGTGAGAACCTGGACGCCTGGCGTGCAGGTTGCGCAGCATGGTGGGCAGCGTGCCCTCAACAGGATGCCGCAACGCTGCCCAAGCTCGAATTCGCGGACGAGTCGAGTCGCTGAGAACGTGAGGAGCGAGCGTGGAAGCCACTGAGCCAGCCCCCGCGGAGCAGGATCCGACGACAGGCAGTGAGCCTTCCGGGTATCCGGAGGTGGCTCCTACCGGCGACGCTTCGGTTGATGGCGTGCTGCATTCCCTGACTGCCGTTCCCACAGCCGACGACGCCGCCCGGCATGCGCTCTATGAGCGGCTCCATGACGAACTCCTCGCTGAGTTGAACAGTGAGCAGGCCTGACGGTGGCACGTCTTGATCAGGCGCTGGTGTCCCGTGGGCTGGCGCGCTCAAGGTCCCATGCAGCGCAGCTCATCACGGCGGGCCGCGTGCTGCGTTCGGGGACTGTCCTGACCAAACCCTCCGCCGCGATCTCGGACACCGACGAGCTGATGGTGTCGGAGGGGGAGAGCCCGGACTATCTCAGCCGCGCCGGGCACAAGCTCGACGGCGCTCTTGCCGCCTTCACTAGTGTTGATGTTGCGGGCAAGCGATGTCTCGATGCGGGTGCATCCACCGGCGGCTTCACAGATGTGCTGCTTCGCCGGGGAGCGACCGAGGTGGTGGCGGTGGACGTGGGTCACGGGCAGCTGGTCGATCAGTTGCGGGACGATCCGCGCGTCGCCGTGCATGAGGGCCTCAACGTCAGGTTCCTCGAGCCCGACCACATTGGGGGACAGGTCGACCTCACTGTGGCCGACCTCTCTTTCATCTCCCTGTCGCTCGTCATGGAGCCGCTTGCGCAGGCGACACGAAGCGGCGGCGACCTTGTGCTGATGGTCAAGCCGCAGTTCGAAGTAGGTAAGAGCGCCCTGAGCCGGACCGGAGTGGTGACCGATGAGGAGCAGCGGCGCGGCGCCGTCGTCGGCGTGGTCCGATCAGCGCTCTCGGCGGGTCTCGATGTGGAGGGTGTGGCGCGTAGCCCACTCCCGGGTCAGAACGGAAATGTGGAATTCTTCCTGTGGATGAAGGTGCCCGGCGGGCAGATGGTGCCTAGGATCGATAGCGACGCAGTTCGGCTGGCGCACGAAATAGTGGACGGCAGCGGCGCGTTCGGCACCATCGGTACTGCGTGAGGCCGTCCCCACCTGATACAACGGAGCGTGATGACTAGACGCATACTGGTACTCGCCCACACCGGCCGCCATGACGCCATGGCTGCTGCCCAGGAGGCCTGTACCCGGCTTCACGCCGCCGGACTGACCCCGGTGATGCGCGGAGAGGAGCTCCGGGATATCCAATCGGAGTACGGCACGCTTGCAGCGCCTACTGAGACCCTTGGCGACGACGTGACTCTGAGCGACGTCGAGCTGGGCATGGTGCTCGGCGGCGACGGGACAATTCTCCGTGCCGCAGAACTGGTCCGCGGCACGGAGGTTCCACTGCTCGGTGTGAACCTCGGCCATGTCGGCTTTCTGGCCGAGAGCGAGCGTGCCGACCTTGCAGAGGCCGTTCGCTGGGTCGTGGACAAGGACTACACCGTCGAAGAGCGGATGGCCATCGACGTGCAGGTCTGGCGCGGTGATCAGCTGGCTGCGCGGACCTGGGCTCTCAACGAGGCGGCAATCGAAAAGGCCAACCGGGAACGCATGATCGAAGTGGTGCTCGAGGTGGACGGCCGGCCGGTGAGCTCATTCGGTTGCGACGGGGTCGTGCTCGCCACACCCACCGGTTCCACCGCCTACGCCTTTTCCTCCGGCGGCCCGGTTGTCTGGCCGGAGGTCGAAGCGCTCCTGGTCGCGCCGATCAGTGCTCACGCATTGTTCGCCAAGCCGCTCGTCGTCGCCCCAACGTCACTGCTCGCGGTGGAAATCCTGACCCGCACAGACGCCTCAGGCGTGCTGTGGTGTGACGGACGGCGCACAGTGGATCTGCCGCCGGGCGCGCGCGTTGAGGCTACCCGTTCCGATATCCCGGTCCGGTTGGCGCGCACACACCAGACGCCGTTCTCCGAGCGACTCGTCCGCAAGTTCGAGCTGCCCACACAGGGTTGGCGCGGGCCGGTCACACACGACGACGGTCAGCCTGCCCGATGATCGAGGAAATTCGCATCCGCGACCTCGGAGTCATTGCTGACGCGACGCTCGCTCTAGGGCCCGGGTTCAGCGTTGTCACGGGAGAGACCGGCGCGGGCAAGACCATGGTGCTGTCTGCCCTAGGTCTGCTGATGGGTGCCCGGTCCGACGCCGGCGCCGTCCGCCTCGGCGCACGGAACGCCTCAGCTGAGGCCCTGCTGCGGGTGAATCCGGAGGGCGCTGCCGCCCGCCGGGCGGTGGAGGCCGGAGGAGAGCTTGAAACCGACGACGACGGCGGCGCGGGGTTGATCCTTGCCCGTACCGTGAACAGCGACGGCCGGAGCCGCGCCTACGTCGGCGGAAGGTCGGCCCCCGCAGGCGTCCTCGCGGAGGTGGGGGAGAAGCTCGTGGTGGTCCATGGACAGTCGGACCAGCTGCGGCTCCGCAGCTCAGCGGCGCAGCGGGAGGCATTGGACAAGTTCGGCGGCACTGGTCTCCGTGACGCCTTGGCTGCGTATCAGGCGACCTACGCGCGGTGGCGCGACGTGACGGCGGATCTTGAGTCGCTGAGAAGCGCTGAGCGGGACCGCCTCCGGGAGGCAGAGTCGCTGCAGGCAGCGCTCGAGGAGATTGACGGCATCGACCCTCAGGCCGGCGAGGACGAAGCCCTGAAAGCCGAAGCGATGAAGCTTGGCAACGTCGAGGAGTTGCGGACGGCGGCCGCGGCGGCCCATTCCGCGCTCGTGTCGGGTGAGTTTCCTGAAACGGGTGACGCCACCACGCTGGTTGATGCAGCAAAACGGCAGCTGGAAGCGGTGGGTACCCACGATGCCGAGCTGGGCTCCCTTGCGGCGCGGCTCGCCGAGGTGGGCTACATCCTGGCCGATATTTCCACTGAACTGGCCGGTTACGCGGCGTCTCTGGATTCGGAGGGTCCCGAGCGACTCGCTGAGGTGGAAGCCCGCAGGGCGGATCTGAATGTCCTGATCCGCAAGTACGCTCCCTCGATCGATGAAGTGATCGCCTGGGCAGATACAAGCCGCGCACGGCTGGATGAGATCAGCGGTGACTCCGATCGCATTGACGGCCTGCAACAGGAAGCCGGTGCGCTCTACGAGCAGTTGATCGCTGAGGCACAGGAGCTGAGCGGTTTACGTCGGGTCGCCGCCGAGGAGCTCGCCGTCAGGGTGAGCGAGGAGCTCACCGCCCTCGCCATGCCTGATGCGAAACTCATCATCGATGTGACCCCCGGCGACACGCCGGGCGCGCTCGGGGCAGACGAGGTCTCCTTCTCGCTGCAACCCCACGCCGGCTCGGCGCCGCGCCCGCTGGGAAAGGGCGCCTCCGGCGGTGAACTGTCGAGGGTGATGCTCGCCATCGAGGTGGTGCTTGCCGCTGTCGACCCCGTCCCGACCTTCGTCTTCGACGAAGTGGACGCCGGGGTCGGGGGAAAGGCAGCCGTGGAGATCGGGCGGCGCCTTGCCATGCTCGCGCAGCACGTCCAGGTGGTGGTGGTCACCCACCTTCCGCAGGTGGCCGCCTTCGCGTCCCATCACATCCGGGTCACCAAGACCCGGGCAGCCGATGGCGGCTTCACTGCCAGCGACGTCGAGGTCCTTCCGGAATCGGAACGTGTACGGGAACTCGCGCGCATGCTCGCCGGTCAGGAGGAGTCGGCCAGCGCGCAGGCGCACGCTGAGGAACTGCTGCTGGATGCAGCACGGACCGCCGCCAGGTGATAGGCTCGAACTCCGTGGTGCAGCAAACAATCTCCCGGTTCCAAAAGTCCGCCAAGACTACCAAGCACATCTTCGTCACCGGTGGTGTGGCGTCCTCTCTCGGTAAGGGACTGACGGCTTCGAGCCTCGGGCACCTGCTGCGGGCGCGTGGTTTGTCTGTAACCATGCAGAAGCTGGATCCGTATCTCAACGTTGATCCCGGCACAATGAATCCCTTCCAGCACGGCGAGGTCTTCGTCACCGACGACGGCGCGGAAACCGATCTGGACATCGGCCACTACGAACGCTTCCTCGATGAGAGCCTCGACGGGTCGGCGAACGTCACCACCGGCCAGGTGTACTCCACCGTTATCGCCAAGGAACGCCGCGGAGAGTACCTCGGAGATACCGTGCAGGTCATCCCGCACATCACCGATGAGATCAAGCGCCGCATGCGCCTGCCCGCGGAACCGGCCGCCGGACGCAAGGTTCCGGACGTCATCATCACCGAGATCGGCGGCACCGTCGGCGACATCGAGTCCCAGCCCTTCCTTGAGTCCGCACGCCAGGTCCGCCAGGACATCGGCCGGAACAACGTGTTTTTCCTCCACGTCTCGCTGGTGCCCTACATCGGTCCTTCGCAGGAGCTCAAGACCAAGCCCACGCAGCACTCGGTCGCGATGCTGCGTTCTATCGGTATCCAGCCTGACGCAATCGTCATCCGCTCCGACCGCGAGGTGCCGGACGCGATGCGAGAGAAGATCGGCCGGATGTGCGACGTCGACGTTGATGCCGTGATCAACGCCGCTGACGCCCCGAGCATCTACGACATCCCCAAGACTCTCCACGCCCAGGGACTCGACGCGTACATCGTTCAGGCTTTGGACCTGAAGTTCAAGGACGTCAACTGGACCAAGTGGAACAAGCTTCTCGATGCCGTGCACCACCCGAAGCACCACGTCGAAATCGCACTGGTCGGCAAGTACATCGACCTCCCGGATGCCTACCTCTCGGTCACCGAAGCCCTCCGGGCCGGCGGATTCGCCAATAAGGCCAAGGTACAGATCCGTTGGGTGCCCTCGGATGATTGCGCGACGCCTGAAGGTGCCGCCAAGGCGCTAGAGGGCGCAGACGCGATCTGCGTTCCCGGCGGCTTCGGAATCCGTGGTCTCGAGGGCAAACTCGGTGCCCTCCGTTACGCCCGCGAAAGCGGCGTTCCTACGCTCGGCCTCTGCTTGGGACTGCAGTGCATGGTGATCGAATACGCCCGCAACGTTGTGGGCCTTCAGGGCGCTTCTTCCACTGAGTTCGACCCGGAC
Organism: Arthrobacter sp. D2-10; assembly: GCF_054161285.1. Taxonomy (NCBI): domain Bacteria; kingdom Bacillati; phylum Actinomycetota; class Actinomycetes; order Micrococcales; family Micrococcaceae; genus Arthrobacter; species Arthrobacter sp. D2-10. The sequence goes on from NZ_CP096431.1 coordinate 1,417,216, forward strand.
ACCGAGTTCCCGGTCATCGCAACAATGGCAGAGCAGTTGGAAATCGTCGCCGGTGAGGGCGATATGGGCGGCACCATGCGCCTCGGCCTGTGGGACGCCTCGCTGAAGGACGGCTCGGTGATCGCCAGGACCTACGGCCGAACGAGCGTCAGCGAGCGTCACCGTCACCGCTACGAGGTGAACAACGAGTACCGGGAGAAGCTCGAGGCTGCCGGTCTGGTCGTTTCTGGCACCACGACGGACGGCAAGCTGGTCGAGTTCGTTGAGCTGCCGGCCCAGACCCACCCGTACTATGTCTCAACCCAGGCACACCCCGAGCTGAGTTCCCGGCCCACACGTCCGCACCCGCTGTTCGCCGGGCTGGTCAAGGCCGCGCTCTCGCGGCGGGGCGTCAAGGCGTAGGCGTGGAACCGGGTCCGCTCGACGCCGCGGTATCGGATCGGCAGAGCCCGCGCCGGTTGCTGGACTCCGCCACGGTCTTTCCCGGCAAGATCTGGGACGTGGTCAGCGAGACCTTCCGGCTCGACGCGGATGGGGAGCCGATCACCCGCGAGTACATCCAGCACCCCGGTGCCGTGGCGATCCTCGCGATGGACAGTGAAGAACGGGTCCTGCTGCTCCGTCAGTACCGTCACCCGGTGCGGATGGACCTGTGGGAGATCCCTGCCGGACTGCTTGACGTCGACGGGGAGGACTTTGTAGACGCTGCGGCGCGTGAGCTTGCGGAGGAAGCCGATGTTGCGGCGGGTACCTGGCACGTCCTGACGGATCTTTTCCTCTCGCCAGGGTCCTCGAGCGAAGCGCTCCGCATTTACCTCGCCCAGAACATCACCGAGGTGCCTCACGCGGAGCGGCATACCCGCACCCATGAGGAAGCCGAGATCGAGTTCGCCTGGGTGCCGCTGCAGGACGCCGTGCAGGCTGTGCTCGAAGGGCGTATCCATAGTCCTTCCGCTGCGGCCGCTGTGCTCGCTGCCGCGGCGGCCAGACAGTCCGGTTATCGTTCCCTCCGTCCCGCCGATGCTCCGTGGCCGGAACACCCCAGCCAGCACGGAACGTGGCCTCAGGGCCCTGTACTGCGGGACTGACCCATGGGCGAGGGCGGGCAGGCCACAGTGCAGGACGAGCTTTCCTCGACCGTTCCCGGACGGCTCATCAGCGAGTACCTCCAGCACATGCTCGTGGAGCGCGGCCTGTCTGCGAACACCCTCGCCGCCTACCGCCGCGACCTGCTGAGGTACCACCGTTTCCTCGTCTCCCACGGCGTGGACTCGATGGCCGCAGTTACCCGCCAGCTGGTCTCTGCCTTCGCGCAGGGTTTGGCCGCCGGAGAGGACGGACAGGCACCGCTGAGCCCGCGCTCGGCCGCGCGCACCGTGGTAGCTGTCCGCGGACTGCACCGCTTCCTCGCACTTGAAGGAACGACGACGGCGGACCCGGCCGAAGATGTTCATCCGCCTGCCGCGGGGCAGCGGCTGCCGAAAGCAATTTCCGTTGAAGAGGTGACGCGGATCCTCGAAGCCGTTGATACATCCACTCCGGCCGGACTTCGGGACCGCGCGTTGTTGGAGTTCCTCTACTCGACCGGAGCCCGTATCAGCGAGGCCGTCGGCCTGGACGTCGACGACGTGTCTGTGGATGCGGCGCTGGACGGTCCCGCCGTCGTCCGCCTCTTCGGTAAGGGGTCGAAGGAACGGCTGGTTCCGTTGGGCTCCTACGCGGCACGGGCGATCGATTCCTACCTCGTGCGTGCCCGTCCCGCGCTAGCAGCGAACGCATCCGAGCGGACCAGCGCGCCGGCCCTGTTCCTGAATCTCCGCGGCGGCCGCCTGAGCAGGCAGAGCGCGTGGACCATCCTTCGGGCTGCCGCCGAACGCGCCAAGGTATCCGGCGAGGTCTCACCCCATACCCTCCGCCATTCCTTCGCGACGCACCTGCTGCAGGGCGGGGCGGATGTCCGGGTGGTGCAGGAGCTTCTCGGCCATGCCTCGGTGACCACCACCCAGGTGTACACCCTCGTCACAGCTGACACACTGCGGGAAATCTATGCCGCAGCGCACCCGCGCGCCCTTTAATGGGTAGTTTAATCGGCAATGGGTAGTTAATCGGCAATTGGTAGTTATTCGGCGCCGCCTGTAACCCCATCCGGGATGCCGGAAACAAGAGGGGTATGGACAGGACACATACACCAGGGGGGACAGTGTTGCAGCGATACGATGACGTGTTCGCGGCGCTACACAGGGAATACCGCGACCGCGTGTTTTCCTTCATTCACCGCCGAGTCAGTAGCCGGGAAGCATCCGAGGAACTCACCAACGATGTATTCCGCATCGCCTGGCAGCGGAATCCGGACGCTGCTGACGTGACGCCGGCGTGGCTGCTCACCGTGGCCCGCAACGTCATCGGCAATGAATACCGTCGTCGTGAACGCGCAGAGCACCTCATGCAGCGGGTTCGGGACTCGGTCGTCATTGCCGCCCGCGCGGGCAACGGTGCGCAACAGCAGGCGGTTGCCGATTCGTTGTTGCGACTGCGGGAGAAAGAGCGCGAGATTCTTCTGTTGGCCTACTGGGACGACCTGTCCATTACTGAGATCAGTGAGGTGCTCGGCTGCAGCGCCTCAGCTGCCAAAGTTCGACTGCACCGGGCTCGCGCCGCGTTTGCAGAGATGATGCCTGCCGCTGTGATGGCAGAGGAAGGTGCCTGAGATGGACCGCATAGAAAACCTGATCCGGGGCCTTGACCCCGTGCGCGCCGAACGTGAGTCCGAGGATTCACCAACCGAAATCATTGCTTTCCCAGCTGATGCTGGGCACCGGGAGCCGGGATCTGACATGTTTACTGAACCGATCAGCAGCGGCTACCACGCCGTCATCGACCCTGAGGACGATGAGAACGACGCATTCAGCGATAAACGCCCGGTGGTGGTGCCCCTGCGGCGCCGCCGCCGTATGGCAGCAATCGTGGCAGGCGCCGCTGCCGCGGCAGCCGTCGCCGGCGCCGTCGTCGTGGGTGGGTCCCTCGAGACCGAGGCGCCGTTGCCCGCAGCGACCACTAATCCAACGCCCTCGGTTGAGCCAACGGGCGAAACAACCGCCGATCCCTCGCCGGCGCCTACGGCCGATCCAACGGTCGAGCCCAGCGGCGTTCCCACCGGACCGCCGGCTGATGAAGGCTGCCGGGTACAGGACGTTGACCGGGTCATGGAGCAGGGCAGCGACTTCATGAGCCTGATGACGTTCGCCGCTAATCCGGATGATTATGCGGTCGTCGGTTGCACGGACGAGTGGATGGCCATGGAGATCACCGACGCCGCCTTCGAGGCCAACCCGCAGGACGGCGGAAACACCTGGTACTACATCGCCCGCCGGGTCGAGGGGCAGTGGCTGGTGCAAACGGAAAGCTACAGCACCATCGTGAAATGGGAATTCCTGCCGGTGCCCGAGGGTCGCACTCCGGCGGAGATGATGGACCAGCAGTTCATCGACGTAGGCATTCCCGTGGAGCTGCGCCCGGAGCTGGTGGGTGATGGTCCGGCGGCGTCGGAGTCCAGGGTAACCCACCAGCCGACGGATCTCGGCGTTGCCTTCCAAACGCGGAGCGACTGGGACGTGGTTGCCGCTTCGCAGGGGGTGGATCTGGTGAATGCCGAAGGGGTGAAGGTCGCCAACGTCCAGCACTCGAGTGCGAGCGGTCTCGGCGGCGTCTGCTCGCAGGATCCGGTGCCGTGGGAAGAGATTGGCGCGGTACCGGTCTCCGTCGCCGTTCCCGGTGGGTCAGAGGTAGCGGCCCGCTTCGTACTTCGGATCTTCGACGGTGATCCGCTCCTGGCTGCTCCGTCTCTGATCGGCACCGACCAGCCCACGTCCGGAGAGTCATGCATGCTCTACAACGTGATCAGTGGGCCCGGAACGGGCCTGTTGTCACTGACCACCACTTTCATGTTCTCGCCGTATGAGCAGGGGAGCGCCCTCGAATTCGGATCGATGGCTGAAGCGCAGGCCTACGCTGAATCCGCGGAATTCGCTCAGCTTGCTGAGGTGGCGGACTCGATCACTGTGCTCGACTAGTACGGACTGCAGGCTACTGAAACCCTGCCTCCTGATTCCTTCCGAATCAGGAGGTAGGGTTTCAGTCTGTTTCGCGGTAGGGGTATCGGTGGTCGTCGGCATACGAACGGAACACGTCCTCCCTTGTTCCTTCCACGTCGAGAAACTCCTCGCGCAGAAAGTCTGACAGCGATTCCAGCGCATCCTGTAGGAGGTTGCCGGCGACCCGGATTGTCGGCACCGCTGAGCGTTGTGCGTTTTCGGCGAGATCGACGGCATAGGAGAGCGAGCCGGGAAGGGACAATTCCTTGTTGGACTCCCAGAAGTAATAGGACTCCGATGTCTGGGTCAAGTCGACTCGTATCTGGACAAGACCAGAGGTCACGGCCTCAAGCGTGCTCGTTACCGAAGATGGTTCCAGGGCGTCAAGCTTTGAGCCGTAGCCGGCATGTTGCAGCAGGGCCAGGCGAACCGCAAGTACCCGGCGCTGCCCCAGGGCCGGGTAGATCTGCATGAACCAGGAAACCGCTGCGGTCAGCAGCGCAAAACCGGTTAGCGCCTCAAGCGGGGACAGGAACCGGATGACCGGATCGGAGGCGATCACATCGCCGTATCCGAGGGTCGTCAGGGTGACTGCGGAGATGTAGAGGGCCTCCGCTGCGTCGTTGTATCGCGAAGGGTCCAGTCCGGGGGAGTAGCTGAAACCGTCCGGCACATGGGGGTAGTAGATCAGGGCCCAACCGATCCATTGCATGGCCGCCCAGAAGAGAATGACGGCGACCATTGCCAGGGGCCCGGCCAACGATGAGCCCCAGTTTCCCAGCAGGCGCATTGTTCTCCAGACCGTGACGACGCAGAGGCGGCTCAGACGTCCGCGCCCGCTGGGATGAAGCAGCGTGTGGAAGACTTCAACGAGTCCCGTGAGGATCACAAGCGAGCCGAGGACGGTCAGGAACCACTGCACTACGGTCTCCATATGGTTTGAGCGGATCGGTCGCAGCAGTCTAACCAGTTCATCATGGCGGCGTGGAAAGATGGGGGAGGTGAACGAAGCCCAACATCATGCTCAACGCTATGATCGCGAGAACGCCGCTGCAGCGGAAAGCCTGAGCGCCGCAGAGATTCTCGCCCGGCGTCTGGATCGGCCGATGGGCGCGCTCGGTCTTGTTTTCCTCTTCGTTGTCCTTGGCCAGCTTCTGGCTACCGATCCGGGTCTTGTCCTGGCACTCACCGTTGCCGGATGGGTGTTCTGGGCGGTCTTCGTTGCCGAATTCCTGCTGCGTGCTTACATTGCGCGGTTCAGCTCGGCTTTTTGGAGAAAGAACTGGTGGCAGGTCATCTTCCTGCTTGTGCCGTTTCTCCGTTTTGTGCGGGCACTCCAGGCTGTCCGCCTTCTGCGCCTTGCCAGAGTGGCCCGCGTCGGCGGAATTCTCTCCGCAGGTGTACGCGGCTCGCGGTCGGCGGGCAGGCTGCTCTCAAGCAGAATCGGCTGGATGGCCGCAGTCACCGCCGTCGTGATCCTTGCAACCAGCCAGCTGCTCTACGCAACAGGCACGCACTCGGCGTACGGCGACGCCCTGTATGAGACGGCCATGGCGACCATCACCGGCAGCGGCATCACGCCGAACAGTGCGTTCGCCCGCATAGTGCAGGTGCTTCTCGCCGTCTATTCGATCGGCGTCTTCGCTACGCTAGCCGGCTCTTTAGGTGCCTTTTTCCTGCGAGAGGATGATCGTCGGCGATCCTAGCCGACCGGTTCAACTCCCTCTGCACTCCGAGACTAAACTTGATTCTCATGACCCCACGCAGAGTCGCGCTGTGCTTCCTGTTCCGGCAGACAACTGCCGGCCGTGAAGTCCTGCTGGGGATGAAGCGCTCCGGTTTCGGCACTGGTCGAATCGTGGCCCTCGGCGGCGGAATCGAACCCGGAGAATCCGCCGGAGAAGCCGCTGCGCGCGAGGTCCACGAGGAGTCCGGCGTAGTCGTGAAGGTCGCAGATCTCGTGGAACTGGGCCCGGTCCGGTGGCGTTTTCCGGTCAAGCCTGTTCTAGATATGGACGCCGTAGTCTTCACCACCGAACGGTTTTCCGGGCACCCCGCCGTCACGGATGAAATTGATCCCTGCTGGTACCCAGTCGAGCAGGTGCCGTGGGACGGCATGTGGGACGACGCAAAGCACTGGCTCGGCCACGTGCTCCACAGCCAGCCGCTGAATGTGACCGTGACACTCAATCCGGATAATGAGACGGTGGCGACCGCCGACTTCGATTAGCCGGCAGGAGGGCGGGGAGAACCGTCGACTGCCGCCGCAATGATCTCGCCCAACTCCTTCGGCCGGGTGAACTGCGGCCAGTGTCCGGTGGGCAGGTCGACGTACTCAACGTCCTTCATCCGCCCGAGCTCCGCGACGTAGGGATGCCCCTGCGCCACCCATTCCTGCAACTGCGCAGAAGGAAACTCACAGGCGATGACGGTGGCCGGAACGTCGTAGCGGCGTTCGTCGGACAAGTGCTGTGGATCGCAGGCGACGCCGCGAGGCTGGGGAACTGCGCGGCGCCGGAAGTCGGCGCGCAGCTCGTCGTTCAGGTCGACGAGATCCTCATCATCAAAGACCTCCCACGGTGGCAGCGGTATCTCATCGCCATCCGAGGGCAGCTCATCATTGATCACGCCGTCCTCGCCGAGAGGACCGCTGTCCACGTAAATGGCCCTGACAATGCGTTCCGGACGCGCGTCCGCCACGCCGTGGATAATGGCTCCTCCACCGGAATGACCCACGAGCACCACAGGATCGGCGATGGCATCCACCACCGATACGACGGCGTCGATGTGGGTACGCAGGCCGATCCCCTCCCGCGGAGCATCCACCGCTTCCAAGCCGGGAAGGGTCAGCGGGTGTACGCGGTGTCCGGCAGCCGTAAGCGGCGGGCTCACCTCAGACCAGGAGGAAGCGTCCAACCAGAAACCGGGAACCAGAATGATGTCCATGTCCGGAAACCCTACCGGGAGCGTCCGTTCTCAAGAACGGATTCTCCTAAATTGAGGACAGCCACTGTCCGCGGGCTAGGAGAGGTGTCTTTCGTCCGCGCCGTTGTAGGCGGCCAGCGGCCGGATCAGAGAGTTCGCTGCGCGCTGCTCCATGACGTGTGCGGTCCAGCCTGCAATGCGTGCGGCGATGAAGAGGGGTGTGAACATCTCAGTGTCGAACCCCATGAGGTGGTAGGTGGGACCCGCGGGATAGTCGAGGTTGGGCTTGATGCCCTTCGCCTCTTGCATCGCCGTCTCCAGCCCGTCATACAGACCGAGGATCTCCGGACGCCCATAGTGCTTGACCATCGCGTCGAGGGCCGCCTTCATGGTGGGAACCCGTGAATCACCGTTCTTGTAGACACGGTGACCGAATCCCATCACCTTCTTTTTCTGAGCGAGGGCCTCTTCCATCCAGGCCCTGGCTCGGGCAGTCGCGTCCTCCAGGGACTCATCCGCCTGAATGCCGATTTCCTCGAAGGTGTGCATGACGGCTTCATTCGCTCCGCCGTGGAGTGGTCCCTTCAGTGCGCCGATGGCTCCGGTGACCGCCGAATGAAGGTCGGCGAGGGTGGACGTGATCACTCGTGCGGTGAACGTTGAGGCATTGAATGAGTGTTCGGCGTAGAGGATCATCGACGTGTTGAAGGCCTCAACAACCTCAGGTGCTGCCTCCTCGCCGAAGGTCATCCAGAGGAAATTGGAGGAGTAATCCAGGTCTTCGCGTGCTTCCACCGGTTCGAGCCCGCGGCGGCGGCGCTGGTCATAAGCAACGACGGCGGGAAACGCCGCCAGCAGCTCCGTCGCCTTCTCCAGTTCGGCTTCCGGCGAGGAGTCTTCCGCCTTGGGGTGGTTGGCGCCGATCACGGAGACAGCCGTACGGCCGACATCCATCGGGTGGCAGCTGAGCGGCAGCAGATCGATGGCGGCCTTCACATTATCGGCCAATGCACGCGAGGGGCGCCCCTGCTGGCGGAACTGTTGCGCCTCAGCTTCGGTGGGGAGTTCACCGTGCCAGAGGAGCCAGGCGACATCTTCGAATTTCAGGGCACCTGCAAGCTCCTGGACCGGGTACCCGCGGTACAGCAGCGAGTTGGTCTCCGGATTGACCTTCGAGATTGCGGTGGTGTCCGCAGTGACTCCGGCGAGGCCCTTGTAGATCTGGGGTTCGGTCATGCGTTGACTCCTTTGTCTATGGTGTCCGGCGCGCGCCGGGGTGTCTCACTGTCCGCCGGGCACCTGGAAGTTGAACACTGAGGTGTCGAATCGGTTGTACGCTTCGTAATCGACGAGCTCGTAGAGCCGTGCGCGGGTCTGCATGGAGCCAACGGCGGCCCCCTGGGTGCCGTCGGCCTTGATCGTCTCCAGCGTACGCTCCGCCGCGCCCATCGCACTACGGAGCAGCGTCACCGGATAGATCACCATGTTCACTCCCACTGATTCAAGGTCGGCAGTAGTGAAGAGCTCGCTCTTCCCGAACTCGGTCATGTTCGCCAGGATCGGCACATCGACCGCCCGGCGAATGGCCTCGAATTCCGTGAGGTCCCGCATCGCCTCGGGGAAGATGGCGTCTGCCCCGGCGTCGACCAGCGCTTTTGCCCGGTCCTGCGCGGCAGTGAGGGTGTCGGTGCCGCGAATGTCCGTTCGGGCCATGATGAGGAAGTTGCCATCACGCCGTGCATCGGCAGCTGCCCGGATGCGCTTGACGGCGGTGTCTTCGTCAACAACGTTCTTGCCGTCGAGATGACCGCACCGTTTCGGGTTGTACTGGTCCTCAATGTGGCAACCTGCCAGGCCGGCGTTTTCCAGCTCCTGGACCGTCCTGGCAACGTTCATCGGCTCGCCGAAACCGGTGTCAGCGTCCACCAGCGCGGGGAGGTCGGTCATGCGGGCGATCTGGCCGGCCCGGGTGGCGACTTCCGTGAGGGTCGTCAAACCGATATCCGGCAGACCGAGGTCGTTCGCCAGGACCGCGCCGGAGATGTAGACGCCGTCGAACTCCTTGTCTTCGATCAGCCGCGCGGACAGCGGATTGAAGGCCCCGGGAAATTGCTGGAGACGGCCGCTTGCCAGTCCGGCCCGCAGGACCTTCCGCTTCTGCTCGGGCGTTACGGAGGAGTACAGCATCTAGAACAGTCCTTTCGGTGATCCTGCTGCCAGGAGGTCGACGGCGGCGGCCAGGTTCAGCTGGTCGAGCTCGTCGGGCGTGAGCTCGGGCAGGCGCTGTACCGCGTCGAGGAACCGGTCAAGCTCAGCGTCCTTCACCACGCCGGCGGAGAGCGTACGTAGCTTTCCGATGTACTGCTCACGTGTGAAGGGGCGTGCTCCGAGCGGATGTGCATCGGCGACGGCGATCTCATCGATGATGACGGTGCCGTCGGCCAGGGTGATCTCGACCCGTCCACCGAAGGCTTTCTCGCTGATGTCCAGTGAATGGTAGCGCCGGGTCCACTCCGGGTCCTCCACGGTGGTGACCTTGTGCCACAGCTGAACGGTGTCAGCGCGGGAGGCCCTTTCCGGGGCGTACGAATCGACGTGATGCCAGCGGCCGTCCTGCAGCGCAACCGTGAAGATGTACGGAATTGAGTGGTCAAGCGTCTCGCGGGACGCGGCAGGATCATATTTCTGGGGGTCGTTCGCTCCGGAGCCGATCACGTAGTGCGTGTGGTGCGATGTATGGATCCGGATGGATTCAACCCGCGCCGGATCGGTGACCTCCGGATGGGCAGCGTTCAGCCGGCGCGCGAGGTCGATCCAGGCCTGGGCCTGGTACTCGGCAGAATGCTCCTTGGTGTAGGTGTCCAGGATCGCCCGCTTCGGTTCGCCGGCGGCGGGCAGCGGAACCTCATACCTGGCGTCGGGGCCGTCCAGCAACCAGGCGATCACGCCGTCCTCGCCCTCATAGATCGGAGTCGGGGAGGTCTGCCCCCGCATGGCCCGGTCCACGGCTTCGACGGCCATCTTGCCTGCGAACGCCGGGGCATGCGCCTTCCACGTCGAGATCTCGCCCTTGCGGGACTGGCGGGTTGCCGTCGTCGTGTGCAGGGCCTGGCCTACGGCCTGGAAGATGGTCTCCGCGTCGAGCCCCAGCAGTGTACCGATGCCGGCCGCCGCGGACGGGCCCAGATGCGCGACATGGTCGATCTTGTGCTTGTGCAGGCAGATTGCCTTGACCAGGTCCACCTGGATCTCGTATCCAGTGGCGATGCCGCGGAGCAGGTCGGCTCCCGAGGCGCCGGTGTGCTGGGCTACTGCAAGTATCGGCGGGATGTTGTCTCCCGGGTGGGAGTAGTCGGCGGCGAGGAAGGTGTCATGGTAGTCGAGCTCACGGACTGCAACGCCGTTTGCCCAGGCAGCCCATTCGGGCGAACTCTTCGCACCGATTCCGAAGAGGGTGGCGCCGCGTCCGTTGACTGAGACCGGGTGGCTCAGCGCCTGCGCCCGCGCGGCGACGATCGGTGCACGGGACAGCGAGGCGATGGCGACTGAGGCGTTGTCGATGATCCGGTTGATCACCATGTCGGCGACGTCGTCGTCGACCCCGACCGGATCCGTGGCAACCTCGGCGATCTTCCAGGCAAGTTGACCGCTTCGGGGGAGGTTTTCCTCGCTGCGGTGCACGCGGACGGGATGAATCTCAACCATGATGGGCTTCCTCTCGGGTGGCGGTGATGTGTGCTCGTGCAGCGAGCAGATACTGCAGGCTGTTGTGGAGGTGGACTTTGGTGGAGGCAACGGCGAGGTCGCCGTTGGCCTGCGTGATTGATCTGGCGATCTGTGCGTGTTCGGCTGCGGAGGCCGTCAGGCGTGCAACGTCATCCTGCGCCAGCCTGCGTACGCGGCTCAGGTGCGTGCGGAGCTGCTTCTGAGCCTGGAGGAGATAAGGATTCGCCGCGGCGGCGTCAATGGCGGCGTCCAGTTCGGCGACCAGTTCGTAGTACCGGCGCTGTCCGGTGTCCGGGCTCCGGATGAGCGACGACGCCGATTCGAACCGCAGGGTCAAGCCTTCGAACAACTCCCGGTCCCCGTTAGCAGCCGCGAGGGCAGCGGCCGTGCAGTCCAGCGGAATCCGGACGGCGAACAGCTCCGCAATTTTCTCCAGCGAGACTTCGCTGACGACGACGCCGCGTCCGGCGTGGGCTTCCGTCAGCCCTTCCGCCGTCAGCCGCGAGAGCGCCTCGCGGAGAGGTGTCCGTGAGACACCGAGCCGGGCAGACTGCTCAACTTCGGCGAGCACCGCACCGGGTGCAAGCCGCCAATCCATGATGTCGGAGCGCAACGCCTGGTAGGCGCGATCACTTGCCCGCATCTGCCTGCTCCTTCGCTCGTCGCACTTGTTCCAATGTATACAACGCAGTGGGCAGGATCAACGGAAGCGTGCGATATAGGGATTTTTCTCCCAGCTCTGTATACAGACAAACGACGGCGGCACCGTCCGGGCGGTGCCGCCGTCGTCGTCAGGTGATGGTCCTTTCAGGCCTCCTGCGGGTACTTCTCCTGCACCGCCGCCCAGTCGCCGGTCTGGGCGATCGGGTCCATCCAGAGGACTTCCCACGAATGGCCGTCCGGGTCGGCGAAGGTACGCGAACGCATGAAGCCGTAGTCCTGCGGCTTGCCCTCCACGGCACCCGCGCCGATCGCCCGGTCGACCAGGCCGTCGATTTCCTCGGGGGAATCTACGCTGATGGCATTGAGAACGGCGGAGGTGTTTGAGGTGTCGGCGATCTGCTTGTCGGTGAACTGCTGGTAATGCTCGTGCGTCAGGATCATGACATAGATGGTGTCGCTGATGACGATGCAGCCGGCGTTGTCGTCGCTGAAGGCCGGGTTCAGGCTCCAGCCCAGGCTGGTGTAGAACTCCTTCGACTTCGGAAGGTCCTTCACGGGGAGATTGATGAAGACGCTGGTGGTCATGGTGCTCGCTCCTTGATGAGGGTTTCGGCGGCGTGAATGCTCGCTTACCCAGTAGACGGCGGAGACGTAGGGAAATCATCGGTTCCGAAGAAAACTTCCGCCGAACTTCGTCTCGTCCCGGCTCCCGCCGATACGCTGAAGGCATGCAGCCAGCAATGGAGACGGGACAGGTAGGTCTTTCCGCAGGAACGTCTGTCCAGGACCTCGAAAGCTACCGCAGGGAACTGACCGGCTACTGCTATCGGATGCTGGGATCCGGCTCCGAAGCGGAAGATGCCGTGCAGGAGACCATGATCAAGGCATGGAACAACCGCAACGACTTCAACGGGCGCTCCTCCACCCGGACGTGGCTCTACAAGATCGCCCACAACGTCTGCATCGACATGCTGCGCAGCCCGCAGCGGCGTGCCCGGCCGATGGAGTTAGCTCCGGCGACCCCCACGTCGGAAGCGGTGCTCGGAGCGCCGCTGCCCGAAAGCGCGTTCGTCCAACCCATCGCCGACAGCAAGGTCATTGACCTCAACGCCGACCCCGCCGACGTCGCCCTGGCCAAGGAGTCAGTCCGGCTCGCCTTTGTGGCAGCGTTGCAGCACCTGCCGCCGCTGCAACGGTCTGTGCTGATCCTCTGTGAGGTGCTCGCCTGGAAGGCCAGCGAGGCGGCCGATCTACTGGAACAGACGGTAGCCGCCGTCAACAGCGCCCTGCAGCGCGCGCGGAAGACTCTCGCTGCGCGCCGGGGGCCGGCGTTGATGTCCACCATGGACAGCAAACACACCGTGCTGCTTGAGCAGTACGTGGAAGCCTTCGAGACGTACAACATCGATCGGCTGGTGTCCCTGCTGCGGGATGATGCCGTGCTGTCGATGCCGCCGTTCAACCTCTGGCTCAGTGGGCCGGAGGATTGTGCGGCGTGGTTCCTGGGCAAGGGAATAGTGTGCAAGGACAGCCGCCTTATCCCCGTGACGGTGAATGGAACCGCAGGGTTCGGCGCGTATCACCCTGTGGAACCTGGTCTGTGGGAGCCGTTTGCTATTCAGGTCATCGAGGCGGCAGATGGCCGCATCGTGGGCCACCACAACTTCCTGTATCCGGAACTGTTCCCGGCGTTCGGGCTTCCGGACAGGGTTGACGAGCGTTAGCCCCTAGCGGGCCCAGCTGTACTCCAGTTCAGGCCGTCCGCGCGTTCCATAGCGCGGCATTCGACGCGCCGACCCATTGTCGGCCAGGTGCTCGAGGTACCGCCGTGCTGTCACCCGGGACAATTCCAGCGACGATGCCACCTCCACCGCGGAAACCGGGGCGCTCGCCGTCGACAGGAAGGAAACGACGGCGCGCAGAGTCTCCTCGGATAATCCCTTGGGCAGGCTTCCCTGCGACGGCGGACGCAGGGCAGCGAGGGCATTGTCGACTTCTGACTGCGTGGTGGACGAAGCCTGCGCCTGCAGGTTCTCCCGGAACTGCCTGTAGTTGCCCAGCTTCTCGCTGAATGCCGAATAGGTGAACGGCTTGATCAGGTATTGCACAATTCCCGATGAGATCGCGGACCGGACCACTCCAAGCTCACGTACGGCCGTAATCGCGATGATGTCCACGGTGCTGCCTGAGCCGCGGATCCGACGGATGATGTCAAGGCCATGCAGGTCCGGAAGATTCATATCGAGCAGCACCAGATCGATGGTCTCGGCGCCTGCGTCTGACTGCCTGCGGACCATGGCGAGGGCATCGGAGCCGGTACCTGCAGTACCGACGAGCTCAAACCCCTCAAGACGGCGGACATACAGGGCATGCGCTTCGGCTGCAATGGGGTCATCCTCCACCACCAGCACCCGGATGGGGTGGCTCGAGATGCTGCTACCCATTCGGCAGTTCTCCATGCGTCCTCAGCTGGGCCGGCTGCTCATTCGGCCTGCCCGGCAAGGGGGAGGCGCCCGCCGGGAGAAGGACAGTGAAACATGCGCCGCCGTCGTTCATGACGGTGATGGTTCCGCCTAACCGGTGCACGGCCTGGCGTACCAGGGCCAGGCCCAGTCCGCGGGTTCCGGCCGCTCCCTTCGAAGTGGAGCCGAGCGTGAAGACATTACCGAGTTGTGCATCGTCCAGGCCCGGTCCGCTGTCGCTGACCTCGATGACGATAGTGTCGGCGTCTTCACCGGCAGTGTGGATGGACAGGGCGACGGACCTGTCTTCCGAAGCTGCGGCGGCGTCGAACGCGTTGTCCAGCAGGTTACCGACGATCGTGACCAGATCCCTGGGGTCCATTCCGCGGGTTTCCAGTGTCTCAGGTACGTCGATTGACAGCTGCAGTCCGCGTTCGTTGGCCTGCGCAGCCTTACCGACCAGCAGTGCGGTGATGAAGGGTTCGTCAATGGCCGCAACCACCTCATCGGTGAGCTGCTGGGACTGCTGAAGGTCGCGGGTCGCGAACTCAAGGGCGTCCGACCGCCGGTCGAGTTCAATCAGGGACACGATGGTGTGCAGCCGGTTGGCGTGCTCGTGGGTCTGGGCGCGGAGTGCTTCGGTCAACGTGCGCATGGTCTGGACTTCATCCGAGAGAGCCTCAAGTTCGGTGTGGTCGCGGATCGTGGTCACCGTTCCCAGCGGCTTCGTTCCGGACGCTGGGATGGCCGGTTCCTGGTTGACTACCAGCACACGATCGTCAGTGACATGGATTTCATCCATTGCCCTGCGTCCGCTCATCAACAACTCCTGTATCGAGGGGGAGAGGCCGACGTCGGAGGCCGGCTTCGGTTCGCCCGGAACCGAGGAGGGCAGGTTCAATAGCGCTGCGGCCTGGTCGTTGTAGAGTACGAGGTCCCCGCGGAGGTTGGTCAGTACCAGTCCGTCCCGGACTGAATGCAACACAGAGTCGTAGAACACGAACATCCGGGAGAGCTGCTCGGTGCCGAGGCCGAGGGTTGCCCTGCGCAGATGACGGCTGAGCAGCAGGGAGACAATCGTGCCGGCCGTCAGGGCGCCGGCGGCAATGAGCCAGACGAGGGGGAGCTGCGCGTTGCGCGCGATGGAGACTGTATCCACGGTGACGCCGGCAGAAACGAGCGCGGTGACGTCGTCGTCCTCTGTTCGTATCGGAACGATTGCCCTGACCGAGGGTCCGAGAGTACCGGTAAATACCTCTGTATGCGGGTTACCGGCAAGCGCCTGGTCGACGGACCCGATGTAGCGTCCACCGATCTCGCTGATGTTGCGGTGGGTATACCTGGTCCTGTCGGTATCCATGATGGTGATGAAATCGACTCCGAGATCATTCATCACTTCCGCTGCATAAGGCTGCAGCAGGTCGGACGGTTTCGGAGCCTGCACCGCCTCCAGTACATAGGGATCATTCGCGAAGGTCGTTGCAACCGCGAGCATGCGCTGGGAAGCTGCGTCAAACGTGCTGTCTTCGGCATCGAGGTAAAGCACCCACGAGATGGTGGTCGTCAGGGCGAGGACGAAGACGAGCTGCCCGATGAAGAACTGCCGGGCCAAACTCCAGTTCCTCATGCGTCTTCCACTCCTTTCGCCTGCGGCTCCCGTCCTGGATTTGCGGACGGCTCAGCTTGGGTTGCATGGGCCGGCGAACAGTATGAACGCAATGGTGACCCAAATCACTGTATCGCCCACGATGAATAGGAACCGGCCAATGGGCCGCCTACCAGCATAAGGAGTAACAGCATGGCGAAGATGCCTGCACAGTCTGCCGCTTCGGTCGACAAGCCCCGCAAGAGGGTGGATAAGACCCACACCCTCTACATTGCGGTCATCGCCGCCGTCATCCTCGGCGCCATCCTGGGTCTCGTCGCGCCGGAGGTGGCCAAGTCGATGAAGCCCATCGGCACTGCCTTCATCGGCCTGATCAAGATGATGATCGCACCGATCATCTTCTGCACCATCGTGCTCGGTATCGGATCCATCGCCAAGGCCGCCACGGTCGGCAAGGTCGGCGGACTTGCACTCGGCTACTTCATGCTGATGTCCACCTTTGCGCTCGCCATCGGCCTGGTGGTCGGCAACATCATCCAGCCCGGTGAAGGCCTGGATATTTCCGGTGCCAGCTATGAGACCGATGACACGAAGTCGGAAGGCACCGTCGACTTCCTTCTCGGCATCATCCCGGACACCCTGTTGTCCTCACTCACCGGAACCAGCATCCTGCAGACTCTCTTCGTCGCCCTGCTCGTCGGCTTCGCGCTGCAGAAAATGGGAACCGCCGGCAAGCCGGTCCTCCGCGGCATCGGCCACATCCAGGCCCTCGTGTTCCGCATCCTCATTATGGTCATGTGGCTCGCTCCGATCGGAGCGTTCGGTGCCATCGCCGCCGTCGTCGGTGAAACCGGCGTCCAGGCCATCGTCAGCATGTTCACCCTGATGGCCGCGTTCTACGTCACCTGCATCATCTTCATCGTGGTCATCCTCGGTGGGCTGCTCAAGATGGTCACCGGCATCAACATCTTCAAGCTGATGAAGTACCTGGCCCGCGAGTACCTGCTGATCTTCTCGACGTCATCCTCGGAAGCAGCGCTTCCGCGCCTCATCGCCAAGATGGAGCACCTCGGCGTCTCCAAGCCGGTAGTCGGCGTCACGGTTCCCACCGGCTACTCCTTCAACCTCGACGGCACGGCGATCTACCTCACCATGGCCTCGCTCTTCGTGGCCTCCGCACTGGGTACCCCGCTGGCCCTGGGCGAGCAGATCTCGCTCCTGATCTTCATGATCATCGCTTCAAAGGGCGCTGCCGGCGTCACAGGCGCCGGCCTGGCTACCCTGGCAGGCGGCCTTCAGTCACACCGCCCCGACCTCGTGGACGGCGTCGGCCTCATCGTCGGCATCGACCGCTTCATGTCGGAAGCACGCGCCCTGACCAACTTCACGGGCAACGCCGTTGCCACCCTGCTGATCGGTACCTGGACCAAGGAGATCGAGCGCGGTCAGGTGGACGAGGTACTCGCCGGCCGTCTGCCGTTCGACGAAGCGACCATGAGCGCCGGACACTTCGAGGACGATCACGCTGACACTGTCGAAGACGGCGCCGAGACCAGGACCGACATTGCGGAGGGCCACCTCGCCGGACGCGACGGAGACAAGGTAGCAGCCACCCGCTGACCTTCCCGGCACGAGTCGACACATCCATGACTTGGCAGGACACACCCCTGATGCACCATCAAGAGGGGAGTGTCCTGCCAAGTCATTCTGCGGGGTAGAACCCTCAACGTTGAAGCTCAGGTTGAGACTAAAGGCTCGCGGTTCGGCCACCGGGTATTTCCACTGATCAATCGAACACCGGTTGTAACGTGGTGAAGCAAGCGAGCAGTACCAGTTACTGGACAAGCACTAGACGGAAGCGTGGATAGATACGTGAGTAGCGAACAGGGTTCCACAACTCTGAAGGACGCAACCGACTCAGAGATTGGCCCCACCGGACGTCCGGTCACAGAATTCCCCGAACCACCGGTCCTGGCCTCCCACGGGCCGGCCCGTGTCATCGCCATGGTGAACCAGAAGGGCGGCGTCGGCAAGACCACGTCGACTATCAACCTTGGCGCTGCGCTCGCCGAAGCAGGCCGCCGCGTCCTCCTCGTGGACTTTGACCCCCAGGGTGCGCTCTCTGCAGGGCTGGGCACCAACCCGCACGAGCTTGATGTCACCGTCTACAACGTCCTGATGGACCGCAAGGTCAATATTGAAGACGCCATCCAGCACACCGGCGTCGAGAACATCGACCTTCTGCCCGCGAACATCGACCTGTCGGCCGCTGAAGTGCAGCTTGTCAACGAAGTGGCCCGCGAGCAGGTCCTGGACCGCGCACTGCGGAAGGTCGAGGATAACTATGACGTCATTCTCATCGACTGCCAGCCCTCGCTCGGCCTGCTGACAGTGAATGCGCTGACCGCTGCCCACGGCGTCATCATCCCGCTGATCTGTGAGTTCTTCGCCCTGCGTGCCGTTGCGCTGCTGGTCGAGACCATCGAGAAAGTCCAGGACCGCCTGAACCCGCGCCTGCAGGTGGACGGCGTCCTGGCGACCATGTATGACGCCCGGACCCTTCACAGCCGTGAAGTGATCGCGCGCCTCGTTGAGGCATTCGGTGACAAGGTCTTCGAGACGGTGATCAAGCGCACCATCAAATTCGCCGACGCCACAGTTGCCGCCGAGCCGATCACCACCTACGCCGGCAATCACTCCGGAGCGGACGCGTACCGCAACCTCGCCCGGGAACTGATTTCCCGCGGCGGCGCACCGTAGTCCGCTCCTCCGCCCGATGGCGCAGGACGCTTACGACGACGGCGGCGCCCCAGCCGCGCTGCCTGGAACGGAGAAGGCAGGGCGGTTCGAAGTCCGGCTCGAGAATTTCAACGGTCCGTTCGATCTGCTGCTGAGCCTTATCTCCAAACATGAGTTGAACATCACGGAGATCGCCCTCGCGAAGGTCACCGACGAGTTCATTGGTTACATCCGTGCCTTCAGCGCGGCCGGGGACAGCTTCTCCCTCGACGAAGCCAGTGAATTCCTGGTGATAGCCGCAACGCTCCTTGATCTCAAAGCGGCACGGCTGCTGCCCTCGGGTGAAGTTGAGGATGAGGAGGACATCGCGCTGCTTGAAGCGCGGGATCTCCTGTTCGCGCGGCTCCTGCAGTACAAGGCCTTCAAAGAGATCGCCCGCCAACTCGGAACGCGTCTGGCCGACGAGGGCGCCCGCTTCCCGCGGCAGGTGGCTCTGGAGCCTCAGTTCGCAGCGATGATGCCTGAACTGACGTGGCGGATGTCGCCGTCGGACTTTGCGGCAGTGGCAGCGAAGGCGTTGGAGCCCCGGGAACCGGCCCCGACGGAAGTCGGGATAGGCCACCTGCATGCACCGGCCGTCAGCGTCCGCGAGCAGGCAGACATCATCGGGCGGCGGCTGCAGGAACAGGGCGTGCTGTCGTTTCGACAGCTCACCGACGACGCGGACTCCCTTCTTGTCGTTGTGGCCCGGTTCCTCGCCCTGCTCGAGATGTTCCGCGACATGGTGATCACCATGGATCAGGCGGCGCCGCTGGGAGAGCTGACAGTCCGTTGGTCCGCCGGTGAACGTGAGTGGTCAGCGGTGAGCATCAGCGAGGAATACGACAGGGACGATCAGGATCAAGCTGTCCTGCCCGTTGCAGAAGAAGACGCTGAAGGAGGAGACCGTGAGCGAGCACACTGAGGAACCCCCCGGAGACGCTGCAGCGGCGGAAGAACCGCAGGGTCCGGACGTCGACTCACTTCCTGGGGGAGTGCCTGCGGCGTTGGAAGCCGTGCTCCTCGTCGTCGAGGAACCGGCGACCGATCTGGAGCTGGCTACCGCCTTGCAGGTCCCCGTGGATAAGGTGCGGGAAGCGCTCGCGGAACTGAAGGACGAGTATGACGGCTATACTGGTCAGGGCCCGGATACCGGTCCAACCCGGCGTCGGGGTATCGAGCTCCGAAATGTCGCCGGCGGGTGGCGGTTCTACACACGGAGCGAGTTCGCGGCCGTCGTCGGACGGTTTGTCCTTGACGGTCAAAGCGCCCGGCTTTCCCAGGCCGCGCTGGAGACTCTCGCAGTCATCGCTTACCGGCAGCCGGTTGCACGCTCGCGGGTCTCAGCGATCCGCGGAGTGAACGTTGACTCGGTGGTTCGCACCCTTGTTCAACGCGGACTCATCTCCGACGTGGCCACCGATCCCGAGACCGGAGCGGTGCTCTACGGAACTACACCGCTTTTTCTGGAAAGATTGGGTATTGGCACCGTTGCCGACCTGCCCAAGCTTTCTCCGCACCTGCCCGGACTGGAAAACCTCCAGGACTTCGACGACACCACGTACTGATGTACAACAGCTAAGGATTTTCAATGACACAGGCGCCTCGCTCCGGATCCGGAAGGAACCGCGCCGGCCGTAACCCTGCCTCTGACCCTGCGGGAAAGACAGGCAGAGACGCCGGTGCCGGAAAGCCTTCGCGTGCCGGAAAGGGTACCGCCGGCGCCAAGGGTGCCGCTGGTGCAGGCAAGGGAGGTGCGCCCAAGGCAGCGCGGAGCGGTCAGAAGGGCGCATCCGCCGGTGCTGCACCCTTCGGCAAGGAACGGTTCGGCCGCAACCTTGGCGCCGTGCACCGTCCGCGGCGTCCCAAGGCTCCGCCGGTTGACCGCCTCGACGTGCACGATCCCGATGGTGTCCGTCTGCAGAAGGTCATGGCCTCGGCCGGCGTCGCATCGCGCCGTGTGTGCGAGGACATGATCCGGGACGGCCGTGTTGAGGTCGACGGCAGCATCGTGACGGACCTGGGAGTCCGCGTGGACGCGTCGAGCGCTGTGATCCACGTCGACGGCATCCGTCTGCAGCTGAACGAGACCATGGTCTACTACGCATTCAACAAGCCCAAGGGTGTTGTCTCCACCATGGAGGACCCGGAGGGCCGACCATGCATCAGCGACTACCTGAAAAACCGCAAGGGTGAGCGTCTCTTCCACATCGGTCGTCTGGACGCCGCCACTGAAGGCTTGCTGCTGCTGACCAACGACGGCGAGCTGACCAACCGCCTCACGCACCCTTCCTTCGAGGTTCCCAAAACCTACCTGGTGCAGGTCCGCGGACCCATGGCGCACGGCATCGGCGCACAGATGAAGCAGGGCATCGAGCTGGAGGACGGTATCGCGAAGGTTGACTCGTTCCGCCTGGTCGATTCCACCCCCGGGCACGTACTCGTCGAGGTCGTGCTCCACTCCGGCCGCAACCGCGTGGTCCGTCGCTTGTTCGACGCCGTCGGCCACCCGGTCGAGCGTCTGGTTCGTACGCAGTTCGGTCCTATCCGTGTAGGCGATCAGCGCCAGGGAAGCATCCGCGTTCTCGGCCGCCAGGAAGTCGGGCACCTCCTGGCCGCCGTGGAGATGTAGCGGATGACCGTGACAAACGGCGGCACACACCTGTCCGGGCCTGTGCTGGTCATCGGCACAGGTTTGCTCGGCGCCAGCATCGGGCTTGGTCTGCGCGCGCGGGGGATCGACGTCGTGCTCTCCGACATCTCGCCGTCCACGCAAGCTGTTGCACAGGACATCGGCGCCGGCCGTCCGCTCGACCCGGCCGATTCGACGTTTTCGCCGCAGCTTGTAGTGGTCGCCGCGCCGCCGGACGTAACCGGCGCGCTGGTCTCTGAGGCTCTGGCAGCCTACCCGGCCGCCGTCGTCGTCGACATCGCAAGCGTCAAGGACGCAGTGCTGAAATCAGTAGCAGAAACAGTCGACGACGTCGCCCTCCCGCGCTACGTAGGCACCCATCCCATGGCGGGGCGGGAGAAGTCGGGGCCGGTAGCTGCCCGCGCCGAGCTGTTCACCTCCATGCCATGGGTGATCTGCGCTTCTCCGCTGAGCGACCCGGAGGCGGTGCGCATCGCCGAGGCGCTGGCGATCGACCTCGGCGCGGTCGTCTCCCGCATGTCCGCGGAGGAACATGACCAGTCAGTAGCGGTCATCTCGCACCTGCCCCAGGTGCTGTCGTCCCTGCTGGCGAGCCGGCTGCAGGACACCCCCGCCAATGCCCTTTCGCTGGCCGGAAACGGCCTGCGGGACGTGACCCGGATTGCCGCCAGCGATCCCCGGTTGTGGGTGCAGATCCTGTCCGCCAACGCGAGCCGCCTGGTGGACATCCTGTATGGAGTTCGTGAAGACCTCAACCGGCTGATCGGCACTCTTGAGAACCCGCTGGGTGAAGGCGCACGGCTGGACATGGCGCAGCTGATGGCCGAGGGCAACATCGGGCAGGCGCGCATCCCCGGGAAGCACGGCACGCCGCCGGAAGCGTTCGCCAGGCTCACCGTGCTGGTGGATGACATTCCGGGGCAGATTGCCCGGCTGCTCACCGAGATCGGTGACACCGGCATCAACCTTGAGGACCTGAGGCTGGAACATTCGCCCGAGCGGCAGGTGGGGTTGGCTGAGATATCCGTGCTGCCCGGCAAGCGGCACGAGCTGACTGAGTTCCTCACCAACCGCGGATGGAAGGTAGTTCAGTGACCGCATCTCTCGCCCACTTCCGACTGGGGAAGTCCCTGGTCGTGGCCATCGACGGGCCGTCCGGTTCGGGTAAGTCCAGCGTCAGTCGGGAGACTGCCCGCCAGCTCCATGCGGCGTACCTGGACACCGGAGCCATGTACCGCGCGGTGACCCTGCATTGCCTCGAGAAGGGCGTGGACCTGTCCGACGCCGGTGCAGTGGAGCGTGCCTCGCGCGAGCTGGACCTGTCCATCAGCACCCGCCCGGACACCGAATCGGTGCTGATCAGCGGGATTGACGTCACCGATGCAATCCGGGAACCGCGTGTCACGCAGGCCGTCAGCGCGGTCGCCACAACCCTTGGAGCCCGAAGCGAGCTCATCCGCCGGCAGCGGCAGATCATCTCTGACTCGCACCACCGCATTGTGGCCGAGGGCAGGGACATCACCACCGTCGTCGCGCCCGACGCCGAGGTGCGCATCCTCCTGACCGCAAGCGAGGAAGCACGGCTGCGGCGGCGCGGGGACCAGCTCGGCGGTAGCCAGACTGCGGAGCAGCTCAAGCAGCAGGTCCTGGCACGCGATGCCAAGGACTCGTCCGTGGTCAATTTTCAGCAGGCCGCCAACGGCGTAGTAACCGTGGACTCGTCGGACCTGGATTTCGAGCAGACAGTGACGGCGGTGCTTGACGTAGTTCGCACCGTCGCCCACCAATAAAACGAAGGATCGCGAATATGAGCGAAAACCAGACCGGACTTGAGGAAGAGTACGAGCCCACCGGCGAAGACTCCGTAGCCGAGCACATCCATGCCCTGGATGACGCTGAGGCTGAGCGCCGCGCAGCGTCGCTGCGCGCCGGTCTGGAGGACTATGAACTGGACGAGGAGGACGCCGCCCTCCTGGCGCAGGAGTTGGGAGATTACGACGACGACGCCCCGGTCCGGCTCGATCCGGTCCTCGCAATCGTCGGTCGGCCGAACGTGGGCAAGTCCACGCTGGTGAACCGCATCCTGGGGCGTCGCGAGGCTGTCGTAGAGGATACCCCGGGCGTCACCCGTGACCGCGTCATGTACTCGGCAACCTGGAACGGCACCAACTTCACGCTTGTCGACACCGGTGGTTGGGAGCACGACGCCCGCGGCATCCATGCGCGCGTTGCCGACCAGGCCGAGGCCGCCGTCGATCTGGCGGATGCTGTGCTGCTGGTCGTGGACGCAACTGTTGGCGCGACAGCTACCGATGAAGCCGTGGTGCGGATGCTGCGGCGCAAGAAGAAGCCCGTGATCCTTGTGGCGAACAAGGTCGACGACATCCAGAACGAAGCAGACGCCGCTGCGCTGTGGGCACTTGGTCTCGGTGAGCCGATGCCGGTCTCGGCACTGCACGGCCGCGGTACGGCGGACATGCTGGACAAAGCCGTTGAGATCATGCCCGAGTTCTCTGAGCACGGCGGGTTGGAGCGCTCAGGCGGTCCGCGCCGCGTCGCGCTGATTGGCCGCCCGAACGTCGGCAAGTCGTCGCTGCTGAACAAGCTGGCTGGGTCCGAGCGTGTCGTCGTCGACCCGCTGGCCGGCACCACCCGCGACCCCGTCGACGAGATGATCGAGCTCGGTGGACGGGTGTGGCGCTTCGTCGACACGGCCGGCATCCGCCGTCGCGTGCACATGCAGCAGGGCGCGGACTTCTACGCTTCGCTGCGGACCCAGTCCGCGCTGGAGAAGGCGGAGGTCGCCGTCGTCCTCCTTGCTGTTGACGAGGTGCTGAGCGAGCAGGATGTGCGCATCCTGAACCTCGCGATTGAATCCGGTCGCGCGCTGGTTCTCGCTTTCAACAAGTGGGACCTGCTCGACGACGAACGCCGTCGTTACCTGGAACGGGAAATCGAGCAGGACCTGGCGCACGTCGAGTGGGCACCCCGCGTGAACATCTCGGCGAAGACCGGCTGGCACAAGGACCGTCTGGTGCCCGCTCTTGACCGTGCGCTGGAGTCTTGGGACAAGCGCATTCCGACGGGCAAGCTGAACGCCTTCCTCGGAGAACTCGTTGCCGCGCATCCCCACCCGGTACGCGGAGGTAAGCAGCCTCGCATCCTCTTCGGCACACAGGCTTCCTCCCGTCCCCCGCGCTTTGTTCTCTTCACCACGGGGTTCCTCGATCCGGGGTACCGCCGGTTCATCACCCGCCGTCTGCGGGAGACGTTCGGGTTTGAAGGAACACCCATTGAGGTCAGCATGCGCGTTCGCGAGAAGCGCGGCCGTAAGAAGTAGACGTCTGAGGACCTATCCGGGGAGCGTCGGTTCGTCTGTCGGGGCAACGATAGGATAGGATTCTTCAGGTGGTTCGGACGGATGTCCGCGCCGATCGGGATGTGGCGCAGCTTGGTAGCGCACTTGACTGGGGGTCAAGGGGTCGCAGGTTCAAATCCTGTCATCCCGACAGATAACGCTTGGCGGAACCAATGGTTCCACCAAGCGTTTTGTCGTTTCAGGAGTTGGGAACTACGGCGTGGGGGCAGGAGAATCCAGTGCCAGGGGCAGAAGCTCCTCGGATGCCTCAGCGCGGGTAAGCCAATGAAGCAGAACCCGGTGGAAAAGCTCCGGGTCCTCAGCGCTCCACACATGATGCATGCGGGGTGCCAGACGGGCAGCTGCGCCTGGTGCGCAGTCGGTGATGCGGGTGAGGGAGTCCTTGACGAGTTTGGGCTCACGTTCGCCGGCAACGGCGAGGATAGGGAAGCTGGCCCTGCTGAGTCCTGCGATGTCGGTGTCAGATAGGCCGTCGTAGACCTGCGTCATCATGCGCAGAGCTGACAAACGGTCTATGCCTGTGCCGGTGACGACGAACTGTGCCACTGAGTCCCCGGGCAGTCGAAAGGCCCTGGCAAGGCCGTTCCAGTAGAGCGGTGACCCCCACAGCCGAACCTGCCCCAGGCCCAAGGCTCGCGTGATGCCCTTGACACCATTGATGGCGGCACCGCTGACGAAAGTACTTTTCGCCAGCTCCGGATACCGTGCCGTGAACAGAACGCCGAGAACACCGCCCAAGGACAACCCGACGACGTGTGCCCGACCGCCATGTGCTCGTTCGGTTACGACGCGAGCCAGGGCATCCACCACCTCCTCGAGCGTTGTCCAGGGCAGAAGGTTTGAGGCACCGAAACCCGGAAGATCCGGCACAAGACTGTGGTGCTGCGGAAGTGCGAGCGCTTGTTCATGCCACATCCAGCCCGCCACGTTGCCGCCGTGGAGGAACAGGACACTCTCTTCTGAAGCCCGGGCGTATTCAGCGACGTGCATCAGAGTGCCTCCTCCAATTCATCGAGCCATGAGAGCTCGGTCTTGATGTGCTGTATGCCGTTGTTGAGGGTGGCAGCGCGCAATCGATCCGCTAGCGATGCGCGGGATGTCTCGACTGCGGTCAGTGACTGCAACTGTTGGTGCGCTGCCGTGCGCCGCGCGCCGATGATTGCGCGGATCAGCTCAGGGTCCTGCTCACTCCCTGCGAAGAAGATTCGCGCAAGGAACGGTTCACGGGAGGGTTCCTCGGGGATGGGGGAGCGTAACCACCGGGAAAGCTCCTCGCGCCCGGCCTGGGTGAGCCGGTGCTCCTTTCGATCGGGGCGACCCTCCTGTGCAATAACACTGACGTGAACGAGCCCGTCGGAACTCAGCTTCGATAGCGTCCGGTAGATCTGCGCCTGGTCAGCGTTCCAGAAATGCCCGACTGAGCCGTCGAAGGCCTTTTTGAGGTCATAGCCGGTCATCGGTCGCACGTCCAACAGACCGAGAATCGAGTGCATAAGAGACATGTCATATATATGATCACGCAGATATTGATGTGGCAAGCGTCAGCACATCACATGGTTTCCTCGAAAGAGGGCAGCTCGTGAGAAATTGGATGTATGGATACGCCCCCTCGTCCCAGCCGGCCGCCGCGCCCGCAACTTGTCTTCGATGTCCTCGCCACCGCCTGGGTGACACCGCATATGGTCCGGGTGACGCTGGGCGGACCGGCCTTTGACGAATTTCAGCCGAAGGATGTGACGGACAGCTACGTGAAGCTGTTGTTCGCTAAGCCGGAGCTGGGTCTTACACCGCCGTACGATCTCGCCGGCCTCCGGGAGCAGCTTCCGCCCGAGGATGTTCCGGTCACCCGCACCTACACCGTTCGTCGCATCAACCCCGCGGATCGGACCATTGACGTCGACTTCGTAGTTCATGGCGATGAGGGTCTTGCCGGTCCCTGGGCAGCAAGGGCGAAGCCGGGAGATCAGATCGCGTTGATGGGGCCCGGCGGAGCCTACGATCCGGACACTACAGCCGACTGGCACCTGCTTGTGGGGGATGAGTCGGCGACGCCGGCGATAGCAGCGACCCTCGAGGCGCTACCGGAGGACGCGGCCGGCGTCGTCTTTCTGGAATGCGGCAGCTCTGAGGACATGATCGAGCTGGCCACACCGCGCGGGGTGGAGGTCGTGTGGGTACGCCGGGACGCGCGGGACGATGCGACGAAGTTCCTGCTCGCCAACGCAGTGTCCGCATACCCGTGGCCCGCTGGGCGAGTGCAGGTTTTCGCGCACGGGGAGCGTGAGTCGATGAAAGCCCTGCGGGATGTCTTCCTGAAAGAGCGCGGACTCCTTAAGGAACAGTTGTCGCTTTCCGGCTACTGGGCGGCAGGCCGGACGGAGGACAGGTTCCAGGCCGAGAAGCGTGAACCCATCGGTGTAATCCTCCCAGCGTGACGAACGACGACGGCGTGCCGCGCCGGCCGTGCACGCAGCCTTCCGGAGTATGTTGGACCCATGGCATCCGAAGCGACAGTCCTATCTGTTGAAGGTCCGCACGGCACGCGTGAAGTGCGGATTTCCAGTCCCAGCCGCGTCATGTGGCCCGCGCTAGGCCTGACGAAGCTCGACTTGGCGCAGTACCTGATAGACGTGGGCGATGCGTTCATCGCCGCGAACGGGGACCGCCCGCTGGCCCTTCAGCGTTTTGGTGACAACATCGACGGCGAGCAGTTCTTCTCAAAGAACCCTCCCAAGGGTGCGCCGGACTACATCCGGTCGGTGAAGGTCGAATACCCAAGTGCGCGGTCCCACCCGCAGCTGGTGATCGATGAGCCAGCTGCGGCGGTCTGGGCGGCCCAGATGAATACGGTCGTGTTTCACCCGTGGCCATCAAGAGCTGACAATTCGGACAATCCGGATCAACTGCGCATCGATCTGGATCCGCAGCCCGGAACGGATTTCGACGACGCCGTGCCCGCAGCGATCGAGTTGCGGAAGGTGCTCGAAGAAGCGGGCCTTACCGCGTTCCTGAAGACGTCCGGAAACCGTGGGATCCACGTCTACGCTCCAATTGAGCCTGTACGCGAATTCCTCGACGTGCGGCATGCTGTTATTGCTGCCGCGCGTGAGCTGGAACGTCGGATGCCCGACAAGGTCACCACGTCCTGGTGGAAGGAGGAGCGTGGGGAGCGGGTATTCGTTGACTTCAACCAGGCGAACCGGGACCGGACTATAGCGGGTGCGTATAGTCCGAGGGCTTTGGCGCATGCACCTGTGTCCTGCCCCATCACCTGGGACGAGCTGGAGAGGGTGCATCCGAAGGACTTCACGATCCTGACGGTGCCCGAGAGGCTGAGGACGGTCGGCGACCCGTGGGCATCCTTCCATGAGAAGCCCGGCACGATCGACACGCTGTTGGATTGGTGGCAGCGTGACCTGGATTCGGGGCTCGGCGAGTTGCCGTTCCCGCCCGACTACCCGAAGATGCCGGGGGAGCCGCCGAGGGTTCAGCCCAGCCGGGCGAAGAAGGACAAGTAGCCGGCTACTTGCAGCCCCAGGCGCTCGGGTTGTCAGCGCAGGTGCCGTCCACCAACCGGTTGTCGGAACGCCAGATACTGATCAAGTGCGGTTCCGACTGGACTGCGGCTTGCCCGGCGATGGGGATCCAGGGACCACCGTTGACCGAGTAGTCACCGTTGAACCGGGTGGTGAGAACGACGTTATAGTCCCCGGTCGCGCCGTAGACGTGGCTTGTGGGAGTTTCTACGAGAAGCCAGTCGGCTTCGGGCACTGAGTTACCTGCCGTCTGCGTGGTTTTGGTGGTGCCGTCCCCGTAGTTCCAGTCGTAAGCTACAGGCCAGGCCCGGATACGTACGCTGTCACCAAGGGTTTCGAAGGTGAACTCCTGATCCTCGACATCCGCCCAGACGTTGTTGTTTCCTCCGAGGAGTCCGAAGTTGTTCGGCTCGGACACGATCGTGGCAGCGATGATTGGTTGGCTCTGGAAATCCTCGAGCGTAATCACCACCTCGGGTTCCGTTGCCTCTCCGCCGTTGGGAGGTTCGGGCGCGGGGGATCCTGGGTAGAGGCAGGATCGCTCGCCGGTCTTTGTTTCAGTTGGGGGAGTAGTCGAACTGTCTATGGCGATCCATTCGACCATCGCTCCGTCTGGTTCGGCATCACACTGTGCATCAATTGCCACGCATACCGCCGGGTCAAGGAAGTCGCCCACTCCCTGCAAACAAACGCGCTCGTAGGTGTAGGTGACGCTGGATGACGGTTCTGGGCTAGCTTCCGTTGGAGTTGCTTCGATGGGAGCTGCGTTCTCGTCTGAATCCAAGTCGGTAGTCGTCCCTGGATTGGTCACCTCAACTCGATCGTCTGCGATGCCGGGGCTCGGTGCACCAGAGTTAGCAAGGGCAGACACGGTCAGAGGTGAGGCAGATATGACGAGCGTAGTGGCGAGACAAAGACTGAGTCGGTACGTGCTTTCACTCATCTGCGATCTCGATCGAACCGTAGTCAACCGTCACCCAGGCACCATCTTCGAAAGTCGCGCGAAACAGGTTAGCTTCTTTGTCGATGTGTTCATCGATCTCATTGATCAGGCTGCCGGAAGCACTGTATACCTTGATCGGTGCTTGGCGGTTGGAGACGTATGCATCTACCGCGCCATGTAGATTCACCTCGAACTTCGTGTCGAAGGTGTCGACTGTAAGGTTTCCGCCGCTCATCCATCCGCCCTCTGCATATACCTCGGCGATTGACCTTTCTATGTTCTTGCAAGTGCGGCACCCAGGGTCGGTCACTGCCTTCAATGGTTCAACATCATTCATTACGTATCCATAACTTGCTAGCTCGAACCACCACTCGGTGAACGCCTCCAGGCCTTCGACGGAGTTCTCGTCGGCTAGTGCGGGCTTCTCCGGAACGGGAATGTTCACGGCCGGCCCCTCGGCCGAGGCGAGGGATGGCGTTGGAGTTGGAGCAGCGGACGGCGACTCGGATGCAGTGGCTGACGCCGACGGAGATCCAGAGTCCGTAGGCGTCTGTGCTACGCCGGGGCTGCTCTGACATCCGGTAAGAACAAGTACTGAAAGGGCAGCACCAGCTAGGGCGCACGCCACGTGAGACTGAACCATGAATTCCCCGACCATATGTAAACGTGTGAGCTGCAACCCATCCTAACCAGAGCCGCTCACACCCCACGCGTTATCCACAAGCGGGTGTAATGAAGCTAGGCGAGCACCTTGCTCAGGTCGTAAGCAGCCGGAATTTCCAGCTGCTCGAAAGTGCAGCTGCGCGCCTCGCGGTCGAGCCGCCATCGCTCAAACTGCGCTGTGTGGCGGAACCGGTCGCCCTCCATCTGGTCATAGCGGACCTCAACCACCCGCCGCGGATGCAGCCGTACGTAGGAGACGTCCTTCGCCGAAGCGAAACGGCTGCGATCCGTTTCCCCGCGGATGATCTCACCGTCATCGTCACGCATGACGTCCGGCTCCAGCTCATCGATCAACTCAAGTCGGCGCTTGTCCGAGAAGGCAGATGCACCGCCGACGTTTCGCAACTCGCCATTGTTGTCGTAGAGCCCAAGAAGGAGTGAACCAACACCCTGGCCGCTCTTGTGGACCCGATAACCGAGCACCACCGCATCAGCACTTCTGTGATGCTTCACCTTCAGCATGCGGCGCTTGTTCTGTTCGTACCCGGCGCTCAGCGGCTTGGCCACCACACCGTCCAGTCCGGCTCCCTCGAACTCAACAAGCCAGCGCCGCGCCAGTTCGACGTCGTCCGTTACCTGCGAGAGGTGCACAGGCTCGGAGAATGTCTCAGCGATGCCCTCCAGAGCCTTCCGTCGTTCCGCGAAGGGGACGTCCAACAGGTTGTGATCGTCGATCCCTAGCAGGTCAAACGCAATGAACGACGCCGGCGTCTCCTTCGCGAGGAGCTTCACCCTGCTGTCCGCCGGATGAATGCGCTGCGACAACGCTTCCCAGTCCAGCCGCTCGGCGCCGGCCTTTCCCCGACGCACCACTATCTCGCCGTCGACCACGCACTTCTCGGGAAGGTTCTCGAGCAGCGCATCAACCAGCTCCGGAAAGTAACGGGTGAGCGTCTTTGAGCCGCGACTACCAATCTCGCACTTGCCGTCCTCGACGTGTATCACGGCCCGAAAGCCGTCCCACTTCGGCTCGTAACTCAGGCCTCCGGGCACGCTGTCGGCATCCGGCACAGCATCGACGGCTTTGGCGAGCATTGGCTGAATCGGAAAGGGCAAATCAGTCATAGGTCGATCCTGTCGCATGCACACTTCAAACGCCATGGACGCCACGCACGCACGTGCCGGAGGATGCCGAGCGGACCTGGGGCAGAGGGTGACGCGCGGCACTGTCACTGTGCCTATACTCGATCCTGAGGCCCCGGATCGAATGAGAAGGGGCCGCCGCTTATTCCATCGCTTTGCACAAATTATTCGTCCGGTGCCCATGAAAGGCCGACAATGAGCAACATTCCCGAAGACCTTTACTACACCGCCGAACACGAATGGGTCACCACACCCGACGACAATGGAGTTGTCCGTGTCGGCATTACCGATTTCGCCCAAGACGCGCTTGGGGATGTCGTCTATGTCCAGATGCCGGAGGCCGGCTCGAAGATCGGGGCGTCCGACGTCGTCGGCGAGGTTGAATCCACCAAGAGCGTGAGCGATATCTATGCGCCGGTGAGCGGCGAAGTCGTCACGCGCAATGAAGCGCTCGACGGCGATCCTGCCCTGATCAACTCCGATCCGTACGGTGATGGCTGGCTGCTGGAAATCAAGGTTGAGGACCGCTCGGTGGTTGAGGAACTTCTCAGTTCTTCGGAATACTCACAGCAGGTAGGCTAGAGTCACCGGCTGGGACAAATGTAATGTGGCCAGCCGGGAGACCGGTTGGCCACGTGTTTTGGGGAAGGATTTTTCAAATGGTACGCGATAACAACGCAGCCGCAGAGGACGCTTCGGGATCGCATATGCCTTCGCCTGAGACAACCACCATCGGGCTGCCTCCGCAGTCTGCATCACCTACCGTTGAACCGCGTCTCACCAGCGAGGAACGTTCCGCTGTTGCGGCACTTCCCGCCGGGTCCGCGCTGCTGATTGCCCACACAGGTCCTAATGCCGGGGCACGATTCCTCCTGGACGAGGACGTCACCACCGCTGGGCGCCACCCAAACGCCGACATTTTTCTTGACGATGTCACGGTGTCCCGTAAGCATGCGGAGTTCCGCCGTGGTCCGGAAGGTTTCCGGGTTGTTGACTCGCGCAGCCTGAACGGCACCTACGTGAACAATGACCGCGTTGACAGTGTTGTGCTGCGGAACGGTCATGAAGTTCAGATTGGCAAGTTCCGCCTTACCTTCTACGCCGCCGGGAGCGTGTCGCAGTCGCAGGGTCGGGTCTAGGGACTTTCATGCCCTCCTCCCAGCCGTCCCGGCGACCTGTGGGTATCGCCCCGGAGCGTGTGAGCGGGAACGTCCTGAATATAGGGGAGGTCCTCACCGAACTGGCTGGGGACTTTCCACAGATCAGTGCATCCAAGATTCGATTCCTGGAAGAAAAAGGCCTCATTACTCCGCAGCGCACGCGCGCAGGCTACCGGAAATACACACCGGTCGACGTCGAACGTCTGCGCTTTGTTCTTGCACTGCAGCGCGACCAGTACCTTCCGCTCAAGGTCATCAAGGACTATCTGGACGCGATTGATCGGGGAGAGAAGCCGGAGAGCCTGCCCGGGGGCCTTACCCTCGCTCCTCGGATGGTCTCCGACCAGCTTGCCCGTGAGCTCGGGTCACACGCCCGCCGACTGACCCGGGAAACCCTCGCCGCGGAAGCGAACGCCCGGCCGGAACTCATTCGGGACCTCATGGCTTTCGGGCTCATCTCAGAAGTCGAAGGCCGCTTCGACGAGCACGCACTGAAGATCACCCGTGCCTGCGTCCAGCTGGAATCACATGGAATCGAGCCTCGGCACCTCCGTCCTTTCCGAGCAGCAGCAGATCGCGAACTGGGTCTCGTTGAGCGCGTCGTCGCCCCGGTCGCCTCACGCCGCGATGTCGCATCGAAGGCCCGGGCGGCGGAAACTGCCCGTGAAATCAGCGAGCTCTGCCTCAACCTCCACAGTGCCCTCGTCCAAGGCCAGATCGCACGGATGGAAAACTAGGAGGCAGACATGATCGAGATGGATGTAGTAGGCGTTCGCATCGAGCTACCGTCCAATCAGCCGCTCGTCCTTCTTAAGGAAGCGGGAGGTCCCCGCCACATCCCGATCTGGATCGGTGCGCCCGAGGCTAGCGCCATTGCCTTCGTGCAGCAGGGCATCATTCCGCCGCGGCCAATGACACATGATCTTCTCGTGAGCATCGTCGCTGCCCTCAATCACGCAGTGACAGAGGTCCGGATCGTGCGGGTGGAAGACACCGTTTTCCACGCCGAGGTTGTCTTCGAGGACGGCACAACAGTGAACTCCCGGGCCTCCGATGCCATAGCCATCGCCCTGCGCGTACCCTGCCCGATCTATTGTGCACCGCAGGTGATGCAGGACACCGGCGTTGAGATCACCGAGGCCGACAGCGACGGAGACGAAGACTCATCCGAGGAGGGCCAGGCCAACGCGGAGCGCGAGCTCAAGCAGTTCCGGGAGTTTCTTGCGGATGTCGAGCCTGAAGATTTTGAGAAGTAGCCGAAAGCGACACGCTGAGATTGTTATGCGCGGCATCTTTGACCTCGGTCACCCGGGGATCTAACGTCGAAGCATACAGTTCCCATTGCACTAGCTGTAAACTCAGGGCAGACATCCATTTAATCCCCCTGTGGACCTCGGCTTGTGCCACTTCCCCCCGGGAACCAGAACGAGGAGGCAACACGTGAGTCCGAAAGGCGACGCCGGCACGGGTTCCAACGCAGCCGCTACGGGTGCAGCTATACCCGCCAGCGCACAGGGCCTGCTCTTCACCGAAGACCTTCCTGTGCTCGATGAGGACGCGGGCTATCGCGGACCGACAGCATGCAAGGCTGCGGGCATCACCTACCGCCAGCTCGACTACTGGGCTCGCACCGGCCTCGTGGAACCGGCCGTTCGCGGTGCTTCCGGCTCCGGTTCACAGCGTCTCTATGGATTCCGGGACATCCTGGTACTCAAGGTAGTGAAACGGTTGCTGGACACCGGCGTTTCCCTTCAGCAGATCCGCAGTGCAGTGGAACACCTGCGGGAGCGCGGAGTGGAGGACCTTGCCCAGATCACCCTGATGAGCGACGGCGCCAGCGTCTATGAATGCACCTCTGCCGATGAAGTCATCGACCTTGTCCAGGGCGGACAGGGAGTATTTGGTATCGCCGTCGGGCGTGTGTGGCGGGAAGTCGAAGGAAGCCTTGCAGCGTTGCCGAGTGAGCACGCCGTGGACCA
Source organism: Arthrobacter sp. D2-10 (assembly GCF_054161285.1). Taxonomy (NCBI): domain Bacteria; kingdom Bacillati; phylum Actinomycetota; class Actinomycetes; order Micrococcales; family Micrococcaceae; genus Arthrobacter; species Arthrobacter sp. D2-10. The sequence continues at coordinate 1,450,923 of NZ_CP096431.1, forward strand.
GGATTTTCCCGATGACGAACTCAGCAAGCGACGGGCAGCGCGCAAGATCAGCTGACCCTGCTCAACACGATGCCCCGCCGCGAGCGGGGCATTTTGGTGTCCGGAGATGATTGCAACGCTGTCGGTTGAGCATGACGACGGCGCGAACTGAACCCGCTAGCGGACTGAGCCTCATAGCGGACTGAGTCTCCTACCGGCGGAGCGTCATAGCGGACTGAGCCTCCTACCGGCGGAGCGTCATAGCGGTTGAGCGCCTAGCGGCGGGCGACCCGGTTACGCATGCGACCGGAGTCCAGCAGCGCGCGCAGCAGATCGTCGAAGTATCCTGCAGCCTGCTTGGCCGACTCGCCCGGCCAGTGGTGTACCGCATGTGCTGCGCCCTGGATCTGTTGCCAGTTGGCCTGCTCTGCGATGGTGGGGGTCAAGAGCAGGTCGCCGAACATCTGCTTCATTTCATTCAAACGGAATGTGTGTTCATTGGAACCGGTGCGTACCCGGTTCGCCACAATTCCGGCAGGCGTCAGGTTCGGCGCGAATTCGTTCTTGAACAGTTCGATGGCGCGCATGGTGCGCTCGGTGCCGGCGACGGAGAACAGGCCGGGCTCGGCAACAAGGAGGACTCTGTTGCTCGCCGTCCAGGCCATGCGGGTCAGTCCGTTCAGGGACGGCGGGCAATCGACGAGGACCAGCCGGTACCCCTCAACCCGGTCCAGCAGGGTGGCAAGGCGGCGCAGGTCGCGCTTACCCAGGTCGGGTCGGTCATAGATGCCCGAGTAGGCAGATCCCATCGCCACATCAAGCACCGGCGTTCCGTTGCTCGAATTGCGCTTGATTGCATTGCTGACCCAACCGCTCGGCACAACGTTTGCCGCGAGATCTCCCCGCCGGGCGTTCTTCAGGAGACGACCGATATCTGTCTGGTCATTGGCTTGAACCCCGAGGCCGGTTGTTGCGTCAGCGTGCGGGTCGAGGTCGACAACAAGTGTGGGAATCCCGGCGGACAGTGCCGCCGATGCCAGTCCCAGAGTGACCGAGGTCTTGCCGACCCCACCTTTGAGGCTGCTGATGCTCACAACTTGCACTTGTTGAACCAATACCTAACGTTTGAGATGCCACAGATCGCAGGATTCGCAGGATCTTCCGCCCCGCGCACCTATTCATCATAGGTGGACCGGCAGTATGAACGAACCCGACTCGGCGGTAGCACCGTCCCGATGCATTACCAGCGGGCGCAACACAAATTGTGGTGACCAGAAAGACCAAATGTAGGCTAAGCACGCTAGTCGTCGTTCCATCGACCCGCAAGGACGCAGGAGACCAATGTTCTCGAAGATTCTGGTAGCTAACCGCGGCGAAATCGCCATTCGCGCATTCAGGGCGGGTTATGAGATCGGCGCCAAAACCGTCGCCGTGTTTCCGCACGAGGACCGCAATTCTATTCACCGGCAAAAGGCCGACGAGGCGTACCTGATAGGCGAGGAAGGCCACCCGGTTCGTGCCTACCTCGATGTCGACGAGATTGTCCGTGTTGCCAAGGACGCCGGCTGCGACGCCATCTATCCGGGATATGGATTCCTTTCGGAGAACCCGAACCTGGCGCGCGCGGCCGCCGACGCCGGCATCACGTTCGTCGGTCCTCCGGCCGAAGTGCTGGAACTTGCCGGGAACAAGGTCCGTGCCCTGGAAGCGGCGCGCAAGGCAGGCATTCCCGTTCTGAAGTCCTCGAAGCCGAGTTCCGATCTTGAGGAACTGGTTGCGGCGGCTGATGAGATCGGGTTCCCGATTTTCGCGAAGGCCGTTGCAGGCGGTGGAGGTCGCGGCATGCGCCGCGTCGACAACCGCGAGAACCTTCGTGAAGCGCTTGAGTCGGCGATGCGTGAGGCGGACTCGGCGTTCGGTGACCCGACCATGTTCCTTGAGCAGGCCGTGCTGCGTCCCCGCCACATCGAGGTCCAGATCCTGGCTGACGCCGAGGGCAACGTCATGCACCTCTTCGAACGTGACTGTTCCCTGCAGCGCCGCCACCAGAAGGTCATCGAGATTGCGCCGGCACCGAACCTGGACGAGAACATCCGCCAGGCGCTCTACCGCGACGCCGTAGCGTTCGCGAAGGAACTTAACTACGTCAACGCCGGCACGGTCGAATTCCTCGTCGACACCGTCGGTGAACGCGCAGGACAGCACGTTTTCATCGAGATGAATCCCCGCATCCAGGTCGAGCACACCGTGACCGAGGAAGTCACCGACGTCGACCTTGTCCAGTCGCAGCTGCGCATCGCGGCGGGGGAGACCCTGGCCGACCTGGGTCTGTCGCAGGGAAGCGTGCGGTTGCGGGGTGCCGCTCTGCAGTCCCGGATCACCACGGAGGACCCGGCGAACGGGTTCCGTCCTGACGTCGGGAAAATCACCGCATACCGGTCCGCCGGCGGTGCGGGTGTGCGACTGGATGGTGGAACCGTGTACGCGGGTGCTGAAATCAGTCCTCACTTCGACTCGATGCTGGTCAAGCTCACGTGCCGTGGCCGCGACTACGAGTCCGCGGTCCGCAGGGCACGTCGTGCCCTTGCCGAGTTCCGCGTGCGGGGCGTATCCACGAACATCTCCTTCCTTCAGTCGGTTCTGGACGATCCGGCGTTCATCGCCGGCGACGTCGCTACCTCCTTCATTGATGAGCGCCCCGAACTGCTGACCGCCCGCGTACCTGCGGACCGTGGCACCAAGCTGCTGAACTGGCTGGCCGACGTCACGGTCAACAAGCCGAACGGGGAGCTCACGGTGGAGCTCGACCCGGCTGAGAAGCTGCCTGTCGTCGCCGAATTGGAGCAGCGACCGGGATCGCGTCAGCGGCTCCAGGAGCTGGGCCCGGAGGGTTTCGCGGCCGAGCTGCGTGCGCAGAACGCCCTCGCTGTCACCGACACGACCTTCCGCGATGCCCACCAGTCCCTCTTGGCGACACGGGTCCGGACCCGTGATCTTGTGGCGGCGGGCAAGGCTGTCTCGGCCAAGATGCCGGGGCTTCTGTCGGTGGAGGCCTGGGGCGGTGCCACGTACGACGTCGCCCTTCGTTTCCTGGGCGAAGACCCTTGGGAGCGCCTGGCCGCGCTCCGTAAGGAAATGCCGAACATCTGTCTGCAGATGCTGCTGCGTGGCCGCAACACGGTGGGCTACACCCCGTACCCCGAAGCGGTCACCGAAGCTTTCGTGCAGGAAGCCGCTGCCACTGGTATCGACATCTTCCGCATCTTCGATGCGCTTAACGATGTCTCCCAGATGGAGCCGGCCATCCGCGCCGTCCGCGCAACGGGAACCGCCGTCGCCGAGGTAGCCCTGTGCTACACCTCGGACATGCTGGATCCGGCCGAGAAGCTCTACACGCTGGATTACTACCTGGAGTTGGCGCAGCGCATCGTCGACGCCGGCGCCCACATCCTTGCCATCAAGGACATGGCGGGCCTGCTGCGTCCTGCGGCAGCCGCGAAGCTCGTGACCGCTCTGCGCGAGCGGTTCGACCTGCCGGTTCACCTGCACACCCACGACACCGCAGGCGGCCAGCTGGCCACGTTGCTGGCGGCCTCGGATGCGGGAGTCGACGCCGTCGACGTCGCAAGCGCCTCCCTCGCCGGGACCACCAGCCAGCCTTCCGCGTCGGCGCTGGTCGCGGCCCTTGCGCACACTGAACGCGACACCGGAATGTCGCTGGAGGACGTCAGCTCGCTTGAGCCGTACTGGGAGGCCGTGCGCCGGGTTTACGCACCGTTTGAGTCCGGCCTGCCCGGGCCGACAGGCCGCGTCTACCGCCACGAGATCCCCGGGGGCCAGCTCTCCAACCTCCGCCAGCAGGCCATTGCCCTCGGTCTTGGTGAGCGGTTCGAAGCCGTCGAAGACATGTACACGGCGGCCGACCGCATGCTCGGCAGGCTCGTGAAGGTCACTCCGTCGTCTAAGGTTGTGGGCGATCTGGCCCTCCAGCTCGTGGGATCCAACGTGGACCCGAAAGCGTTCGAGGAGAACCCGCAGAACTACGACATCCCGGACTCGGTCATCGGCTTCCTCAGCGGCGAACTTGGCGACCCGCCCGGAGGCTGGCCTGAGCCCTTCCGGACCAAGGCGCTTCAGGGCCGCACGGTCAAGGTCCGCGACGTTGACCTAGCCTACGAGGACCAGGAGGCTTTGGCCGCCGATTCAGCAACCCGGCGTGCCACGCTGAACCGGCTCCTGTTCGCCGGGCCTACCAAGGACTTCCAGACCACGCGGAACACCTTCGGCGACGTCTCTGTCCTGGACACCCGCGACTACCTGTACGGGCTTCAGCAGGGCAGCGAGCACGTCATCCAGCTGGAGAAGGGCGTCCGTCTGATCGCTACGCTCGAAGCCGTCTCCGACGTCGACGAGAAGGGCATGCGCACCGTGATGTGCACGCTGAACGGGCAGATGCGTCCCGTCGTCGTCCGCGATCGCAGCGTCCACACCGACGTCAAGGCGGCCGAGAAGGCCGATCCGTCGCAGCCGGGCCATGTCGCCGCCCCGTTCGCCGGTGCCGTGACCCTCGGCGTTGCCGAGGGCGATACTGTCCAGGCCGGCGACACCGTAGCGACCATCGAAGCGATGAAGATGGAGGCCGGGATCACCACCAGCGTGGGCGGAACAGTCAAGCGGGTGGCAATCGGCGCCATCGAACAGGTGCAGGGCGGAGATCTCTTGCTGGTGATCGACCCCGCCTGAATCGGGCCTACGCTAAGGTGATGCAGAATCCACCTGCAGCACCAGCTACGGGCGACATCCAAGCGTGAGGAACCATGGCGAACGAGAAGAAGCCGGCAGAACAGTCCACGGAGGAGCCCTTGGTTCCCCAGGAGCCCGGTCAAACCGTGACCGGTCAGGACCAGGCGGAAGCCGGAATGGCCGGGACGGAAGCCCCGAGCGGTTCCAGCGCAGACGCCGCGGAAGCTGCGGAAGAGCTCACGCTCAGTTCAGAGGACGACGCCGCGGAGCCGGGCAGCGCCGAGCTGCCCGGTCCCGCTGTGGTCCAGGCCCCGCTGCCTGATCGCCTGCCCCACATCGGGATCACGCCCGCAACGGAAGGCCAGTTCCCGGGACAGCACCCCACTGACCCTTCGGCGCTGACGATTGCGGACAGCGACATCCGCCTCTCCGAGGGCGACGACGTTGCAGGCTGGATGCCCTCCACGGGCCGTGCACCTGAGGTATCGCCGGCTCCAGCGGAAGAGCAACCGACCGCCCCGGACCGTAGCGCACGCAGGAACAAGGAAGAAGGACCGGAACCGGCATCGTCGCTGACTGCTGACCGGTTGCTGACCTCGCAGCAGCGCGCACCGATCGGCGGCTGGCGGCTGTGGCTGTACAAGGCGACTTTCGGCTACGTGAACGTCGGCGATTCCGACGCCGTCCGCATCCACCGCGCGCTCGAGCACCGGGTCAGCGTGCGGTTGGGGGAGCGGACCCGGTATGTTCCCGTGCTTTCCCGAAAGGGCGGAGTCGGTAAGACCACCGTGACCACCCTGCTCGGCATGGCCCTCGCTGACATCCGCGAGGACCGCATCATCGCCATGGACGCCAATCCGGACCGCGGCACCCTCTCCGACCGGTCACCCGGCAAGGCAGAGTTCACCGCACGTCAGCTCGTGCAGAACCGGTTCATGGTGGACTCCTTCGCCCAACTGTCGAGCTACGTTGCCCGGGACGGCTCTCGGCTGCACGTGCTCGCCTCGGACACCGACCCGGCGATCGCCCAGGCTTTTGATGACGCCGATTACCGCGCCGTCACCGATATTCTCGGCCGGTACTACTCCATCGTCCTAACCGACTCCGGCACCGGCATGGTCCACTCGGTCATGAAGGGAACACTGGAGAAGGCAGACGCCGTGGTACTCGTGTCCGGCGGCAGCGTTGACGAAGCGCGACTGGCATCAGAGACACTGTCCTGGCTTGAAGCTCATGGTCGGCATGACCTCGTCGAGAAGGCGATCGTCGTCGTCAATATGTCCTCCGGGAACCGCACCGACGTCAATGTGCAGGAGATCGAGGAGCACTTCCGCTCCCGCGTCAGCACCGTTGTACGCATCCCGTACGACCGTCACCTTGCGGAGGGCTCTCGCGTGGATCTCTCGAAACTTCAGCCCAAGACGCGGGAAGCCGTGGTGGAGCTCGCCGCGCTCGTCGTGGATCAGTTGCACTGATTCGTGGTTCACTACGACCTGGCGATCATCGGTTCCGGCTCCGGGAACACGATCATCACTCCCGAATGGGATGACAAGAAGATTGCGATCATCGAGGGCGGAACGTTCGGTGGAACGTGTCTGAACGTGGGATGCATCCCCACGAAGATGCTCGTTTATCCCGCAGACCTCGCGCGTGCAGCCGACGACGGCGCCCGGCTGGGCGTCGACCTTCAGCACACGGCGACGAGGTGGGCGGACCTGCGCGACCGGGTCTTCACCAGGATCGACAGCATCTCGGAAGCGGGCAGGGTCTACAGGGCCGATGAACTCGACCACGTCGACCTGATCGAGGAGGACGTCCGTTTCACCGACGACCGCACCCTCGTCACCGATTCAGGTGATGTCGTTACGGCCGACCAGGTGGTCATAGCAGCAGGCTCCCGCGCGGTAACGCCGGACATTCCCGGACTCGACCTGCCGCAAATCCACACGTCCGACACCGTCATGCGGCTGAGCGAGCTACCACAGCGCATGCTCATCGTCGGCGGTGGTTACATTGGGGCGGAGTTTGCGCATATCTTTTCCTCGCTCGGCACCGAGGTGACCCTGGCTGTGCGATCTGACCGGATGCTCCGGGCCCTCGACGATACGATCTCTGAACGCTTCACAGAGCTCGCCCGATCCCAATGGGATCTTCTGACCAAACACCAGGTCCGGCGGGTGGACAGCAACGGTGACAGATCCGTGACGGCGACGCTGACGCGTCCGGATGGGTCCGAGACGGCGGTGGAGGCCGACGTCGTGCTTGTTGCGACCGGGCGTACACCCAACAGCGACCGGGTGGGAGCAGGGGATATTGGTTTCGATCTGACCGATGACGGACGGGTCGCGGTCGATGCATTCCAGCGGGTGCTGCGCCAGGGTGAGCCGGTTGCGGGCGTGTGGGCGCTCGGAGACATTTCCAGCGCCTTCCAGCTCAAGCACGTGGCGAACCACGAAGCCCGGGTTGTCTCGCACAATCTGCTCCACCCTGATGCGCTTCATGCTGCAGATCATCGCTACGTTCCGGCCGCTGTGTTCACGCGCCCCCAGATCGCGACTGTGGGCCTTACCGAGGAACAGGCGCTGGAACGGGCTGAGAAAACCGGTTCACGGGTTGCTGTGGCGGTTCAGCAGTACGGGTCAACCGCTTACGGCTGGGCCATGGAAGACACAACAGGGATTGTGAAAATACTGGCGGAGGAAGACACCGGCATGATCCTCGGCGCTCACATTATGGGGCACGAAGCGTCAAACCTGATTCAGCCCATCATCCAGGCGATGCACTTCGGTTTGGACGCTTTCACGATGGCCCGCGGCCAGTACTGGATACATCCGGCCCTCACCGAGGTGGTGGAGAACGCCCTGCTCTCGCTGAAGGCGCCCTCCACCTGACCTATCCGGCGGGCTGCACGCGCGGCTGGGAGTAGATCTCCTCAACCACGGAGGAGTAGTCCTTGAGCACCTGGGCTCGCTTGATCTTCATCGACGGGGTGAGATGGCCGCTCGCCTCCGTGAAGTCCTGCTCAACAATGCGGAACACCTTGATGGCTTCAGCCTGCGAGACCGACTCGTTCGCCGAATCAACCAGGGACTGAATCTCGGCCTGCACCGCGGAATGGCGCGCAGCCTCGGCCATGGTGGTGTTGGCCGGAAGGTCGTGCCGCTCCAGCCATCCGGGCAGCGCCTCCTCGTCCAGCGTGATCAGCGCGGAGATGAACGGACGCTGGTCTCCGACGACAACGCACTGGGAGACCAGGGCGTTGGCACGGATGGTGTCCTCCAACTGTGCGGGGATGACGTTCTTTCCACCGGCGGTCACGATGATTTCCTTCTTGCGCCCGGTGATGCTCAGGAAACCGTCGTCGTCGAGCTGGCCGATGTCTCCGGTATGGAACCAGCCGTCCGTGAAGGCTTCCTCCGTCAGGTCAGGGCGCTTGAAGTAACCCTTCAAGACGCACACGCCCTTGGCGAGGATCTCACCGTCATCAGCGATCTTGACCGCGTTGCCCGGGAGGGGAGCTCCGACGGTGCCGATCTTGATTTTCTGCGGCGTGTTCACGGAGATCGGTGCGGTGGTCTCGGTCAGTCCGTATCCTTCAAGGACCATGAGCCCGATGCCGTGGAAGAAGTGACCGAGGCGGTCGCCAAGAGGTGCGCCGCCGGACACGGCGTGTTGCACCCGCCCACCCATGGCCGTCCGGATCTTGCCGTAGAGTAGCTTGTCGAAGATGGCATGCTTGACCTTCAGCCCGAGGCCCACCTTGCCCGCCTGATCCGCCTTTGACCAGGCGATGGCGACGTCGGCACCGGCGTGGAAGATCTTGCCTTTCCCGCTGTCCTCGGCCTTGAGCATCGAGTTGTTGTAGACCTTCTCGAAGACGCGGGGGACCGCGAGGATGAAGCTCGGCTTGTAGCTCTGCAGATCCGGGAGCAGGTTCTTCACATCGGGAGTGTGGGCAACGGTGGCGCCTGCAGCCACGCACAGCACGGAGATGAATCGGGCGAAGACGTGCGCCATGGGAAGAAACATGATGGTCTGTGCGCCCTCGTGGGCCACCTCCGGCAGCGACTCGGCGGCGTTCTCGGAAAGCTCCACGAAGTTGCCGTGCGTCAGCTCGCAACCCTTTGGCTTTCCAGTGGTCCCCGAGGTGTAGATGATGGTTGCGACGTCGTCCAGGCCCGCGATGAGGCGGCGTTCCTCGAGCGCCGCGTCGTCAATGCCGGTTCCAGTCTCCCGGAGCGTGTCCAGGCCACCACCGTCGAACTGCCACACGTCCCGGAATCCCTCGAGATTCGCCGAGGCGACGGCCTGGCGGACCACGTTCTCATGCCGCCCCGACTCGACAAACGCGGCCACGGCGCCTGAGTCGCCAAGGATCCACGCAACCTGCGACGGAGAGGAGGTTTCGTAGACCGGCACCGACACTCCGCCCGCAAACCACACGGCGAAGTCCACCAGCGCCCATTCGTACCGCGTGCGCGCCATGATGGCCACGCGGTCGCCGGCGCCGACGCCTGAAGCCATCAGACCCTTGGCAATTCGGCGGACGTCGGAGAGGAAGTCCGTTGCCCGGATATCGGACCACTGCCCGGAGGCATCCTTGGTGGCAAACAGGGCAGGATTGCTTGCCTTCTCAGCCTGCTTCATCACCAGGTGAGTGGTGTTGCTGTCCCGGGGGACCTGCACTTTGGCCGGAACGCTGAATTCGCGCACAGGAATCTCCTTTGATCTTCGTCACATCCGTGAGACGTTCCTAGCCTATAGCTTTTCCGCAGGGGTTCTTACTCTCCAGTAATGTACAAAACGGTAACGGTAAAGCTTGCGTTCAGGACGGCGCAGTCCCAGTACGACGGCGGGAGGCCGGCTCCATGCAGACGGAACCAGAAGAGGGTCTCCTGGCCGACCGATTTCGCGCCGGAGCCGGCACGCGACGCCCACTTCGGGCGCCGCAGGCTGCGAGCACTCGCTACGCTGCCCGCCCGCTGCGCGCTCGTGGGCTCGCCATAGGCATCGATATCGGCGGCACCAAGGTGGCTGCCGGCGTCGTCGACCCCACCGGTGAAATCATCGCCTCCGCCCGCAGGGAAACCCCCGGCCAGGACCCGAGGGCGGTCGAATCGGTGATCGTGGACCTGGTGCGCGAGCTCGGACGAGGTCGGCGCATCCGCTCGGTGGGTATCGGAGCGGCCGGTTGGATGGATCTGGACAACGGAACGGTGCTGTTCAGCCCTCATCTGGCGTGGCGCAACGAACCGTTGAGAGCGAATCTCGAGAAGGCCCTGCGACGGCGCGTTACGGTGCTCAATGACGCGGACGCGGCAGCGTGGGCCGAATGGCGTTTCGGCGCGGGCCGGGGCGAATCGCGGCTCGTGCTCATCACCCTCGGTACCGGAATCGGTGGCGCGATGATCATGGACGGTGTACTCGAGCGAGGCCGTCACGGAGTCGCGGGGGAATTCGGTCATCAGATCATCGTTCCCAACGGGCATCGCTGCGAGTGCGGCAACAGGGGCTGCTGGGAACAGTACGCCTCAGGCAACGCGCTCGGGCGGGAAGCCCGCGAGCTTGCGACCGCCAATTCTCCCGTTGCGCAGACCTTGCTGCATGAGGTGAACGGAAACGTCGACGCCATCACCGGCACAGTGGTCACCCGCCTGGCGCTGCAAGGCGACCCTGTGTGCCGTGAGCTGATCGACGACGTCGGGCAGTGGCTCGGTCTCGGCCTCGCCAACCTGGGTGCGGCGCTCGATCCCGGGACGTTCGTCATCGGCGGCGGGCTAGGGGCGGCCGGGCAGCTCCTGATCGAACCGGCGCGGCGCGCATTCGAGCGCAACCTCACCGGACGCGGGTTTCGTCCCGCTGCACGAATCACGGCGGCGGCCCTCGGCCCCGAGGCCGGCCTGGTGGGCGCGGCTGATCTTTCCCGGATCCGGCACCGCCCGCTGCTGGGCCGGGCATATGGAACCCCGCCCTCAGGACGCCCCAGTGAGCGGCGCTAGGCAAGGCGCAGCCAGACCTCGCAGCTGAACCTCGAAGCTAGACCTCGGCGCCGTCGTCGTCGTAATCTCGCGTCTTCGGAAGGCGGAAGATCAGGAAGGTGACGCTTGCGATGAAAATCGCCACGATACCCAGCATCATGGTGCTGGAGGCGGAACGCCAGAACATCGCAATCAGCACCAGGGCTATGGGGCTGCCCACGGCACCCACCCAGGCAAGCACCACCAAGGGATCTCCCACGCCGAGGGCGGGAGGTTCGGGCGGCCGGAATGATCCGTCGTCGTCATCATCCGGCGCGGTGTGATCGCGGGGACCTGCGGGAGTCGGGGTGCGCTGAGACTCGAAGATCGCCCGTACGCGCTCCTCCGCCGAGGGCGCGGGGTCGGAGGAGGGCCGCTCGGGCAACTCGCTGCTCGGCGTTTCTTCCAGCCGCGCGACGAGGTCTTGCCACACGGCGTCGTCAGTAGACTCGTTAGGGTCCTGGGCTCGTGGACTCATGCGGTGATACCTGCTGTCACGTGCTTGATGAATGCTGCGGAGCGTTCGAAGATGAGCTCCTGGTCGTGGTCCATGGTGGCCACGTGGTAACTGTTCTCCAACCGTATTATCTCCAAGTCTGCACTCCCGATGCGCCGCTGTAGAACTTCCAGGCTGCTTTCGGGAACAATCCGGTCGATGTTCGACCGGAACACCAAAGTCGGAGCCGTAACCTGTGGGAGCCGTTCGGTGGTGTCACGAAAGAGACGCGCGAGCTGGTGGACGGCCGCAACCGGAGTCCGGGCGTAAGCGCGCTCGTCCATGCCTTCCTTTCTGATGTCGTTCCCGATGGATGGGACAGACCGAAGGAGATACTTCAGCACGCCCACATAGCGGGCGCGTGGGTCGGCAATGGTGAGCCCAGGATTGACGACGACGACGCCCGCCACCGACTCCAGCGCCGCCAGCCTCAGAGCGAGCGCCCCACCCATGGACAAGCCGGCTACGACTACGGCGTCGGTGTCCTGGGCGAGTTCCCGGTAAGCGGCATCAATGCCCTCATACCAGTGCTGCCACGGTGTTCTGGCCAGTTCCTGCCAAGTGGTGCCATGACCCGCAAGCAGGGGTAGCTTCACTGCGTAGCCCTGGTTTGCCAGGTGCTGCGCCCACCCGATCATGCTCGCCGGCGAACCCGTAAAGCCATGGCTGAGTATCACTCCGATCCGCGCATTCCTGCCCGAACCCGGAGACGAGTACGCTGCAAGTGCGGTATCGATCGTCATGATTCCAATGGTGACACCGTGTCCGGTCCACTGCCAGTGGCGCCCGGCACACCGTCCGCCCGTAGAGTAGTGTTCCGAGAAGCCCGTTTGCGGAACGCATGGTTATTGCCTGTTTCCAGATAATCGGAACATCCACGCAGGAAGGCTGGCAGAGTGTTCTACTGGATCATGAAGCGGATCTTTATAGGTCCCATTGTGAATCTCCTGTTCAGGCCATGGGTCAAGGGCCTGGACAACATTCCCGCTACCGGTGCCGCTGTCATCGTGAGTAACCATCTATCCTTCTCCGACTCAATCTTCCTGCCCCTGGCTGTGCCGCGGCCGGTGGTTTTCCTCGCCAAGTCGGAGTACTTCACCGGCAAAGGCCTGAAGGGCAAGCTCACCGCCATGTTCTTCCGGCTCAGCAACCAGCTGCCGATGGACCGCTCCGGCGGTGCGGCGTCAGCGACGTCGCTCTCCGCAGGTGAGGAGATCCTGAAGTCCGGCGGGATACTCGGCATTTATCCGGAAGGCACCCGCAGCCCGGATGGCAGGCTGTACCGGGGCAAGACCGGTGTGGCCAAATTGATCCTTGCGACCGGCGTTCCAGTCATTCCTGTAGCGATGATCGGTACGGATAAAGTCCAGCCCATCGGCCGGCGTCTTCCGAACATCCGCCGGGTAGGAATCATCATCGGGGAGCCGATGGATTTCCGGCGTTATGCCGGAATGGGAGACGACCGTTTCATCCAGCGCTCCGTCACTGACGAAATTATGTACGCCCTGATGAGGCTTTCCGGCCAGGAGTACGTCGACGTTTACGCCAGCAGTGTCAAGGAACGTCTTGCCAGTGCGAAGACCGCAGGCAAGAAGGCGGCAAAGAAGCCGGAACGTGCAGCAGACCCGTCCCGCCAGGCAGCCGTTCGTCTGGAAGGTTCAGTGCCCGCACCGGCGGCGCCGTCGCCGTTGGACACCTCACTGCCGCCGAGCGCCGAAAGCCCTTTACCCGGCGAAGTCCGCACGATCGGGCGTGAGGCTGGAGAAGCCGGCGACCCTCCAAAGACACCTGCTCGTGCCAAAAGAGCAAGGGCAAAGCACGAAGGGGATTCGAGCAGCCGGGCTATGTGACGGTACTGAAGCCTCCGGATGACAGGGGAGTCCGCCGTCGTGCGGCGAAGCCATTAGGCTTAAGCAGTGACCGAAACAACCGTGACCTCAGCGTCCCCTTCAGCAATAGCCGACCACGGTCTGGACAAGTGGCGGGAGCTCAGCATCTCCCAGCAGCCCAGCTGGCAGGACTCTGCGGTGCACCGGACCGCGATGAATGAGCTGTCCACCCTGCCTCCACTGGTCTTCGCCGGCGAGGTGGATGTGCTTCGGGAAAGGCTGGCGGCGGCAGCCCAGGGGAAGGCGTTCCTCCTGCAGGGAGGCGACTGCGCGGAAACCTTCGACGGCGCTACAGCGGACAAGATCAGCGCGCGTGTGAAGACCATTCTGCAGATGGCAGTGGTGCTTACCTATGGTGCGTCACTTCCTGTCATCAAGATGGGTCGCATGGCCGGGCAGTTCGCCAAGCCGCGTTCCTCGAATGACGAAACACGCGAAGGCGTAACCCTGCCGGCCTATCGGGGCGACATGGTGAACGGGTACGACTTCACTCCGGAGAGCCGGGGCCATGACGCATCCCGTATGGTGCGCGCCTACCACACCTCGGCATCGACGTTGAACCTCATCCGGGCGTTCACGCAGGGAGGTTTCGCGGATCTTCGTCTTGTTCATCATTGGAACAAGGGCTTCACCGCGAACCCCGCGCATTCGCGCTATGAGTCACTCGCGCGCGAGATTGACCGGGCTGTCCGCTTCATGGAAGCCTGCGGCGCGGACTTCGACGCGCTGACGCGCGTCGAGTTCTTTGCGAGCCACGAGGCACTGCTCCTCGAATACGAACGTGCGTTGACACGGACGGACTCCCGCACGGGACTGCCCTATGACACGTCCGCACACTTCCTGTGGATCGGGGAGCGCACCCGTGACATCGACGGCGCACACATCGACTTCCTTTCACGGGTCCGCAACCCGATCGGCGTAAAGCTCGGTCCCGGCACGTCCCCTGATGACGCATTGGCGCTCATCGACAAGCTGGACCCGAACCGTGAGCCCGGCCGCCTCACTTTCATCACACGCATGGGCGCCAAGAACATCCGGGAGAAGCTTCCCAACCTGGTGTCGCGGGTCACGGAGTCCGGCGCCCAGGTTCTGTGGGTGACGGACCCGATGCACGGCAATACGGTCACTTCCCCGAATGGGTACAAGACCCGCAACTTCGACGACGTCATGGACGAGGTCCGGGGATTCTTCGAGGTGCACAACGCGCTCGGCACCTTCCCCGGTGGGCTCCACGTGGAGATGACAGGTGACGATGTCGCCGAGTGCCTGGGCGGGGCGGATCCGATCGACCAGGAAGCCTTCCTCGACCGGTATGAGTCGGTGTGCGATCCCCGGTTGAACCACATGCAGTCCCTGGAGATGGCCTTCCTCGTGGCCGGCGCGCTCTCACGGCGCTGACGGTCTCTTCCAGTGACAGGAGCCAAACGGCAGAAGCCGCCGCTGTAGCCGTTTGGCTCCTGTCAGGTAACCGTTATGGTGACCGTTGAACCCTCAGGGTGTTCACCCGCGAGGTCCTGGCCGGCGACCAGTCCAAGAACCGGCCTGCCAAAGGCGTAGTCCACTTCGACAGTGAATCCGGCCTCCTCGAGCGCCGCAATCGCTTCTGCCTCCGGCTGGGAGAAGACATCCGGAACCTCGATGATCCGGGGACCCGCGGATAGCGTGAGCGTGACCGTTTCTCCCGGCCGGAGCTGACCGTCGGACGGACTCTGCGACAGGACGGAACCCGCCGGTACCTCTGCGTCGTTGACTGCCTCCGGGGCGATCTCACCGGCCAATCCTGCATCCTCCAGCGCGCTGAGGGCTTCTTCCTCAGGCAGACCCACCACCGGGGGAACCGCAACCGGTTCAGGTCCCTGGGATACGACGAGGCCAATGGCGGTGCCCGCCGGGACTGTCTCGCCTCCCGCCGGGGTAGTGGCGATGACCTCCCCTTCGCCGACGGAGCTGCTGAACTGGCGTGTCACCTCTCCGACGTCGAAACCTGCAGCCACGAGCGAAGCCGCTGCTGTCGCCTCAGCGAGGCCGGACACCTCGGGAACCGCGAAGAGTTCTGGGCCCCGCGATACGATCAGCGCGATCTCTTCCCACGGCCGCACTGCGGCTGCTGGTTGCGGCTCACTCGTGATGACGAGTCCCTCAGCCACTGCGTCCGAGTGGACCTGCTCGGCCCTTGAGGACAGGCCGACCTGGGAAAGAAGGGCCTGCGCGACGCTCAGCGGGCGGTTGGAAACGTCCGGTACGGTTACGAGCGCGCCAGGACCTGTTCCGAGGAACCAGCCGGCTGCGGCGGCCAGCAGTGCCAGAAGGGCGAGAAAGGCGATCAGCAGTGCGCTGCGACGGCGACCATTACCCGGCCGCAATGCTTTCTGCGGTCGCTGTGCAGCTTTTGCCCGCTCTTTCTGGTGCGCCTTGAAGTCCCTGGCTGCAAGCTTCTCCCGAGCAGCCGGGTCGGGTTGCCGTTCGGGCTTTGGGCCTGCGGCTGGAACCGAATCGAATACGGTCGTGGGGTGTGAGCCTTTGCCCAGCACGGTGGTGGGGGACCCTGATCCGCCAATGGCTTCAGTGGGATGCGAGGGTCCGACTACCTCAGTGGCGGAGTATGGACCGGAAATGACTTCCGTGTGAGCGTCGCCGCCGGAATCCAAGAACTTTCCGGACGCTGCGGGTTCATGCTGGTGCTCGCTGCCCAGGTCGAGTTCGGCGTCGGTGAGTGTGGTCCTGATATGGCGCAGTTCGCCGAGTAGGGAATGTCCATCGACGGGGCGTTCCTCGGGGTCGACGGCGGTGCACCAGAGAACCAGTTCGTCGAGGTCTTCGGCCAGCCCAGGCACTCTGGTGGAAGGCGCTGGAACTCGCGAGTTCACGTGCTGGAACGCAACCCGAATGGGGGCATCTCCCTGGTAAGGCTGCGTGCCCGTAAGAAGTTCGAAAAGCATGATACCGGCCGAATAGATGTCGCTGCGGGCGTCCGCTGTCCCTCCGGTCATCAATTCCGGCGGCAAGTACGCCGCCGTGCCGACGAGGGTGCCGGTATTGGTTCCTGCGGACACTGCTCGGGCGAGCCCGAAATCGGCGATCTTGATCCCGCCGCGCTCCTCGAGCAGCACATTCTCGGGCTTCACGTCCCGGTGAATAAGCCCGGCGTCGTGGGCCGCGGCCAATCCCTCGATGACGGGGTCAAGCATGGCGAGTGCCTGGCGCGGGGTCAGACGGCCGCGCTCTCTCAGAAGGTCTCGGAGCGTTCTGCCGGGAACATACTCCATGACCAGGTAGGCGACTCCATGATCCGGTCCTTCTTCCACCCCTTGATCCAGAACTCCCACAACATGCGGGTGAGACAGCCTCGCAGCAGATTTTGCTTCGCGCTCGAACCGCTCAAGGAAGCGCTGGTCCTCGGCAAGGTGGGGGTAAAGAACCTTGAGCGCAACATCCCGCTCAAGGCGCTGGTCCGTCGCCAGGTAGACAGTGGACATGCCGCCGCGCGCAATCCGGGAACGCACGAGGTAACGGCCGTCCACGACGGTGTCCACCAGTGAGTCTCTCGCCCTCTCCCGCACCCTTCGATACTAAGTGAAACAGCGGCCGGCGCCCGCACCAACACAGATCGGTAGGGGCGCCGGCCGCTGTCTGGAAACAGCGATCCCGGGCGGGATTTAGCGGAAGTTCTTCTGGTGCGCCTTGATTGCTGCGACGTAGTTCTTGGTGTCCGAGAACATGCCGTGCGTCTGGACGGAGTATTGGCCCTGGTAGTAGGACGCGATGGCTATGTCCTGGTTTGGGCTGCTGCGCAGGAGCGCCTTGATGATCGCAACACCCGCGGTCGCATTGTCATAAGGGTCCAGGAGGTTCAGCTTCCGACCGACAAGGTCGGAGGCCCACTCGCCGGACATCGGAATCACCTGCATCGCGCCGATGGCGTTCGCAGGGGAGACTGCCCGCTGGTTAAAGCCGGACTCCTGGTAGGAGAATGCCAGCGCCAGGCTGGGATCCACACCCATCTTTCGAGCAGTATCTGCAACGATCGCCTTCATCTCCGCCTGTGAGGGCGCCGGAAGGTTGTTGAGGGTGTGCTTGTTCTTGTTGGCTTCCGCAACCACGGCGTCCGGGTAGGTGTAGTGCAGGAAGGTCGACGGCACAAGGTCGGCGGGCTTCTGTTGCGCGGGTGTCTTTGCTCCGCCCGGAATGGTCAGCTTCTTGCCGGGATAGATGATCGTTGTAGCGCTCAGCTTGTTCGCTGAAAGAAGCGCGTTCAAGCTCACCCCGTGCCTGGTTGCGATCGCGCCGAGGGTGTCGCCGGCCTTGATGGTGTAGGACCCGCCTCCGGCCGGCGCAGCAGGCTTGGGTGCTGCGGGCTTCGGGCCGGTCTGAACGGCCACGTTCGATCCGCCCAGCTTCAGCTGCTGTCCTGGATGGATGATCGAGTTCATCGAAAGTCCGTTAGCCGAGAGGACGGACCCTAGGCTCACGTTGTGACGGGCCGCAATGGCGCCCAGCGTATCGCCGGCCTTCACGACATAGGTGGCGCCGGAGGCGGGTGCAGGCTTGGGTGCGGACGCCTTCGGCGCGGGGGCCGCGGCGGGCCCTGAGAGCTTGATCTTCTGTCCGGGATGGATGACGGACGACATTGACAGCCCGTTGGCCTTGAGCACGGCCGCGAGGCTCACTCCGTGGCGGGCTGCGATCGCTCCAAGTGTGTCGCCCGACTTCACGGTGTAGGTGGCTGCCGACTGGCGGTTGACAGGAGCTGCCTGCTTGGCAGGGGCTGCGGTGGAACCGGAGAGCTTGATCTTCTGGCCCGGGTGGATGAGCGAGTTGACCGTCAGACCGTTGGCCTTGAGGACTGCCTGCATGGCGAGTCCGTGCCGGGCAGCAATGCCACTGATCGTGTCGCCTGCGCGAACGACGTACGTTGCGGGCGAGCTTTGCATGGGGACAAGCTTCGGCACCTGTGTTGCCACCAGGGAAGCGGGGATCACAGCGGAGTTGGCGCTGGTGGCCGGCATGGTCTTCAGCGGCTGGTATGCGACGTGGCTCGAGGCCGGCGCGGCTGCAGCTGGCGCCGCCAGTGCAACCGAGGAGAGTACGACGGCCGGAATTGCGGCGGAGGAAACCGCGATACCTAATCCTCGGTTCTTGAACGGGGTTGTGCAGGCGGCTGGCACGTTCAGCGGCGATGACGGGCGCTGGGCGGTCATTGTCTGTCCTCATCTGTATCGGCGGGCTTACCCGCATGGCAGGGCAAGGAGCGCCAGCCGATGCCGCCGTTATCCCCGAGACCCTTTGGTGCAGTTGATACACAAGTTGTTACTGTTACTTGTGTGACTTATGTGAATCTACACCATGAGCCACGTAGCACAACACCTCAGAAAGTCGCAGTATTTGCGCAGCATTGGCGTGTTGCCACTGGACGCTCCGAGGTCCGCCGCTGAGTGGAGTTGGAGCACGGAGGCATGGCACGCTTAAGGGCGTGAATACACTGGAAACCCTTGTGGGCGATTGGCTCACCCTTCCCGATGTCGCGGAAGCGCTTGACCTGTCAATCACCAAGGTCCATGGCCTGATCAATGAGCGCGCGCTCGTGTCGGTCCGCGTCACTGACCGGAACATCCGCTCTGTGCCCGCAGAGTTCATCACCGATGGGCATGTCCTCGAGAGCCTCAAGGGAACCGTTGCAGTCCTGGGCGATTCAGGCTTCTCGGACGAAGAGATCATCCGCTGGCTCTTCACGGAAGACGAGTCCCTGCCGGGTCGACCCATTGATGCACTGAAGGCAGGGCGAAAGACGGAGATTCGCCGTCGTGCCCAAGCTATGGCCTGGTAGTCACCTGCGCGTCATGCGAGGCCGCTGCGTCAGGCCGTGCGCGTGACCGCGGCCTCGGCAAGGAAACCGAGTGCGTCCCTGCAGACCGCATCCAGGGGTATCGCTTCCAGCGCCTGAAAGCTGGTGGCCGCCCGCTCGGCTATGAGGGCTTCAACTTCTTCTCGCGCACCGGTTTGATCGATAATTCCCTGCAGCTGGAACACCTCTTCCTGACTCATCACCGTGCTCCCGAGCCCAGCATTCAGGGCGTCCTTCTGCTCCGGGCTGCCGGCCTGCAAGGCCTTCGCTATCAGGACGGTCCGCTTGCCCTCGCGGAGATCATCCCCGGAGGGCTTACCGGTGACAGCCGGGTCGCCATAGACCCCGAGCAGGTCGTCCCGTAACTGGAATGCCTCGCCCAGCGGAAGCGCGAACGACGAGTAGCCGGCGAGCATTTCCGGTGTTGCCCCCGCAAGGGCGCCGCCGATACACAGCGGATGCTCGGTCGAGTACCTGGCGGATTTGAACCGCACGATGCCCAGTGCGCGTTCGGCTGCCTCAGCGGGGTCCCGATCCGGTCCGACAGCTTCCTCGAGCAGGTCGAGGTACTGCCCAGCCATGACTTCCGTGCGCATCCGGTTGAAGATCGCTCGCGCCGTGCGAAGCGTCTCTGGCGCCCCGGCGATGGAAGCGAACGCCTCCTCACTGAGTGACAGGCAAAGATCTCCCGCGAGGATGGCCGCACCGGTGCCGAAGTGCGCTGCGTCGAGATGCCAGCGCCCGTTATCGTGGCGGCCTTCGAACTGCTTGTGCACGCTTGGCGCACCACGCCTGATGTCCGACCGGTCGATGATGTCGTCGTGCACGAGCGCGGCCGCCTGAAACAGTTCGAGGGACATCCCTGCGGTGACGATGCCGTCGTCGTCCGTTGCTCCTCCGGCTCCCCTCCATCCCCAGTAGCACAGCAGCGGCCGCATCTTCTTGCCGCCGGCGACCAGCCGTTCAATTGCGTCAACAAGGACGGCGCTGTCCGGTGATACGGACTCCAATAGGGTGCGCTGCGCGGAAAGGAAGTCCCGGGTGACTCCAGTAAGTGACTGACGGAAGCGATCCTGCTCGTCCTGGGTAAGCGTGGAAGAAGCAGCGATACGGTCGGTCATAGGCCCAGTCTAGGCGCTCCTCATCCGGTGCTGTCCGCTGCGGTGACCGCCGGAGCGGTCGAATTGACCGTGGGCAGCACTAGGATGAGCACCATGTCCATCCGCTCCGATTCCGCTGGACCAGAGGACGCCGAATGCACCATCCTCCACGTGGACATGGACGCCTTCTACGTATCGGTGGAGCTTCTCTCGCGCCCGGATCTCCGCGGGAAGGCAGTGATCGCCGGGTCGCCGTCGGGCCGTTCAGTCGTATTGTCGGCCTCCTACGAGGCGCGGCGGTTCGGAGTCCGATCCGCCATGCCGATGGCCACTGCCATGCGGCTCTGTCCCCACGCGGTGATCCTCGAACCTCACCATCAACGCTATGCCGAGGTCTCCGCCTCTGTCATGGAGATCTTCGGCACCATCACACCACTCGTTGAACAGCTGAGTGTGGACGAAGCCTTCCTTGACGTGTCGGGATCCCTGCGCCGTCTCGGGCCGCCCCGGCGCATCGGTGAGCTCATCAGAAGCACAATTGCACGTGAGCTCGGCATCACTGCGAGCGTCGGGATCGCCTCCACCAAGTTCGTCGCGAAAATCGCGTCAACGCGTGCCAAGCCGGACGGGCTATTGCTGATTCCGGCAGCGCAGACCGTTGAATACCTGCATACACTCCCGGTGTCAGCGCTCTGGGGGGTGGGCACGAAGACACAGGAGGTTCTCGCGCGGCTCGGAATCAGGACCGTCGAAGATGTTGCACGGACACCCGTTTCCGTCCTGCAACGCACACTAGGCGCCACCGGCACACATGTTCACAGGCTTGCCTGGGGGAAGGACCCCCGGCCGGTGACGGTCAGCAGACAGGAGAAGAGTATTGGCGCCGAAGAGACCTTCGCGTCCGATATCGCTGACGACGACACTCTCCGCGCGGAACTGCTTCGCCTGTCGCACCGTACGGCCTCCCGCCTTCGGTCCGCGCAGTTGCGCACCTCTGGGATCTCCCTCAAGCTTCGCTATGCGGACTTCTCCACCCTCACCCGGTCGCGGCGGCTGGCGGAGCCTACCGACAGTGCCCACGCCGTCTACGTCGCAGCGTGCCAACTGCTGGAGTCGCTGGGTGAACGTCCGCTGAGCGTTCGACTTATCGGAATACGGGCGGAGAAACTCGAATCTGCGGCCGGCAGTGCGCACCAGCTGACGATCGACCGCCAGGACGACAATTGGCGTCTTGCTGAGCAGGCGCTCGACCGCGTGAACGGCAAGTTCGGCGCTTCGATGATTATCCCAGCCCGGTTATTGAGACCCCCGTCCGGGACAGCAAACGGGGAAGCATCCAACGAGCCGTCGAACGGCTGATTTCGGGCCTTGCAGGGGTCTCCGGCGGCCGGGAGCGGCTTTCCCTCGGGGTGAATGCAATCTATCCTTATTACTAGGGATCGACCAGGTGTTGACCCACTCAGATCAGCAAGCCGCAGCGAACTCGTTGCGGTGGCAGCCGGGAACTAGTTCCCGGCTGAACTCGTTGTTTGGGTTTGAGGGTTTCGGTACCAGTAGCAAGGAGGCAGTGATGGCACTCTCGGAACACGAGCAGCGGCTGCTTGACCAGTTGGAACAACAGCTTCACGCCGACGATCCCAAATTCGCCCACTCCATGGCGTCGAGTACCACTCGCTCGATGTCCACCCGCCGTATCGTGCTCGGTTCGCTCGTGACCATTGCCGGTATCGCGGTCCTGCTACTCGGCATCTGGAATCAATTCATACCGGTGGGTGTCCTGGGCTTCCTCATTATGGGCGCCGGTGTTTACTACGCAACAACCAAGACCAAGCTGGACGGCGCCGCCCCGGGAGCCGGCAAAACGGCCAAGGCGTCCAGCTCGCCGCGCGGCGGTTTCCTCAGCAGTCTCGAAGAAAAGTGGGACGAGCGTAAAAGGGATCAACCCTAAGCTCCCCACCTCCTCCACTTTCCCCCACAGGGCCCGCCAAAGGCGGGCCCTGTGTCGTTTAATCGCCACAAACCGACGTTGATGCCCCCTGGCAGCACCACATTCGCAATATCCCCTCCACAGCCCTCCACCTAGCGATATCCGCATGGCTGCGCCGATCAGCGGGAAGAAACAGTTCGACCGCACGTGGTGTCGCGTTGACGGGGGAGGATTGTGGAGTAAAGTGGGGGACATAAGAGCGTAGTGGTTACGCTTGGCCCTCCCGATCGGACAGGTGGTGGCGGATGTTCCTCGGAACACACTCGCCACGGCTGGACGAGAAGGGGCGGTTGATCCTACCGGCAAAGTTTCGAGACGAACTGAGCGACGGTTTGGTGTTGACCAGGGGCCAAGAGCGCTGCATCTACGTTTTTAGTCAGCGGGAGTTCGAGAAAGTTCACGAGCAGATGCGGGAGGCACCGCTCTCCTCGCGCCAGGCTCGTGATTACATTCGCGTTTTTCTGTCCGGCGCATCAGATGAGGTGCCGGATAAGCAGGGAAGGGTGACGATTCCGCAGGCCCTGCGTACCTATGCAGGGCTGGATCGGGAGCTTGCAGTGATCGGAGCGGGAAGCCGCGCTGAGATCTGGGATGCGACCGCGTGGAATGACTATCTCGAAGAGAAGGAAACAGCCTTCTCCGAAACTGACGAAGACGCACTGCCGGGAATTTTCTGACAGTCGCTGCACCGAGTAACCACAACCCTTAGTAACTACAACAGAGCATTCGCGCTTGCGAAGGTTCTTGGATGAGACCTCCAGCCGCCCAGCGGCCGCCCACCTGACTCACCTTCCCCGGAGCCAGGCAGACGGACGCATGGAGCGGATGGGGATTTGATCGAAGAACAAGCACAGCGTTCACAGCACAGGTGCGCAGCCTGAATGAGTCAGCAGGAAGGAGCGGGCATATGGGGGAGGAGCGTCCTACCGAGGAACGGCACATTCCCGTTCTGCTGGACCGGTGCATCAACCTCCTCGCTCCCGCTATTGAATCGGCCGGTGAGGGCGCCGTCGTCGTAGACGCCACCCTCGGCATGGGGGGCCACTCCGAGGCCATGCTCCAGCGGTTCAATAAACTCCACCTCGTGGGCATAGACCGCGACCAGCAGGCCCTGCGTCTCGCCGGAGAGAGGCTTGCTGCCTTCCGGAACCGCACCGACCTCGTGCACGCCGTGTATGACGAAATTCCCTCGGTTCTCGAAGACCTCGGCTTCGACAAAGTGCACGGCATTCTGTTCGACCTGGGTGTCTCCTCGCTGCAGCTTGATGAGCGTAATCGCGGGTTCGCCTACTCCTACGACGCACCACTCGACATGAGGATGGACACGAGTACCGGGCAGAGTGCCGCCGACGTCGTGAACACCTACTCCGAAGAGGAGCTGCGGCGAATCATCCGCAGCTGGGGGGAGGAGAAGTTCGCAGGGCGCATCGCTTCCGCGATCGTCGCCGCCCGTGGAACAAAACCGTTCGGCACCACCGGTGAACTGGTCGACGTTATTCGGTCTGTGGTTCCGGCAGGAGCCGCCAGAACCGGCGGACATCCAGCGAAACGGACCTTCCAGGCCCTGCGGATCGAGGTCAACGAGGAGCTCTCCGTACTCACCCGGGCCATCCCGGCTGCGCTGGGTTCGATCGCAGTGCAGGGGAGGGTAGTGGTCATGTCCTACCACTCCCTCGAGGACAAGATCGTGAAAGCGGCTTTCACCGCAGGAATCCGATCTTCGGCCCCCGTCGGGTTTCCGGTGGAACTCGAGGAGCACAAGCCGTATCTCAAAACCTTGACCAAGGGTACCGAAGCACCCACGGAGCAGGAGATCGCCGACAACCCGCGAGCCGCGTCCGCCAAGCTCAGGGCAGTTGAACGGACCAGAACCAGCCCGACAGACAGGAACGCATGATGAGCCAGTCAGTGCAGGAGAGGCCGTCTGTGCATCGCAGCGCTTACGCAACCGCGCCGATGGTCGCAGGCAATACTGCGCGCGCCCTGCAGAGTCCTGCGATATCGAACCCGGAGACGCAGGCCGGACGGGAACGACGGCGGACCCCGCTTTCAGTGGTTCCCGCCGCTCCCACGCGTGGTCGGGTGCCTTTCGCCGTCTTCTCGATGGCTGCGCTCATCGCCGCCCTGGTGGTCGTCCTCATGCTGAACATCTCCGTCTCCAGCAGTCAATACAAGCTGGTTTCACTGCGTGGTCAGGAGGTTGCCCTTGCTGAGCAGAACCAGGCTTTGACGCAACAGCTCGAGAACCTCAGGGCACCCCAAAACCTTGCAACGGCGGCTCATGAACTCGACATGGTGGCTTCCCCGACTTTCGGAATCATTGATGTAGATTCGTTGGCAGTCAGCGGAACTCCGGAACCAGCCAGCGGGTCTGATGCACCGCCGGTCCTTGTTCCGGCCCCCGCTGTGAATATGCCGAGCGAGGCCGCCGCGCCTGCAGCGCCCGTCGAAAAGGCGGAGCCAGCAGCGGAACCCGCCGTCGAGGAACCGGTCACGACCGCGGAGCCGGCGAGCGGCGGAACCATCCCGGCACCCGCACAAGCCGCTCCCGGACAATAAGCAACCGCAGTAACCAACGCAGCGAGGAACCACGGTGGCACCAGCCGACAACTCCCAACAGGAAACACTACGGGTAGCGCTCGGAGCCGCGAGGCTGAGAGTCGGTCTGGCTTTCGTCCTGATCCTGCTGCTTGTGCTCGGCGTTCGGCTCTTCCAGGTGCAGGGACTCGATTTCGATGGAATGGCCCAGGCCGGCCTGAACAAGCGTCTGGTCACGCAGGAGGTGCCGGCGCTGCGCGGCAGCATCCTGGACGATGAGGGAAACGAACTGGCGCACACGGTCCAACGGTTCGACATCGTGGTCGACCAGCGGCTGAGCGGCGGCGAAACATTCGACCGATACAACCCGGAGACAGATGAGCGGGTCGAGGACATCCCGATGGAGCAGGGCTTCGAGGAACTCTCGGCAATCCTCGGCCAGGACGTCGCGACGCTGAAGTCATCCATCCTTGGTGATGCCTCATTCGGTTTCGTCGCGCGCTCGGTGACGCCGGAGGTACGGAACAAGGTACTCGCCGTCGGAATGCCGGGGGTTTACGCCGATCCCACTACTCTGCGTACCTATCCGTCGGGAGCGGTCGCAGGCTCGATCCTCGGCTTCATGAGCGGGGATCGCCGGGCCCTGAGCGGTATCGAGTTGACGCAGGACGAGCATCTGACCGGTACGCCCGGCAGCCGCACCTACGAAATCGGCGGCGACGGTATCCGCATTCCCTACGCCACCAATAAGGACGTGCCTGCGCAGGACGGTAAGTCGGTGCGGCTGACCATCGACCAGGACCTGCAGTTTTTCGCCCAGCAGACCATTGCGGCGCAGGTCGAGGACTACAACGCCGAGTGGGGGAACATCGTTGTGGTCGAGGCGAAGACCGGGGCGATCAAGGCGATGGCCGAGTCGACCACGCCGGATCCCAACAACTATGCAGCCACGGATCCCAAATTCCTGGGACCCCTCTCCGTCACCGCGTCGTTTGAACCCGGCTCAACCACAAAACTCATCACCATGGCGGCTGCGCTGGAAGAAGGAATCATCGAGCCGACCAGCAGGTTCGAAACACCGCCCACCTACACGGTGGACGGGCAGACCTTCAAGGATGCTTTCGAGCACGGGACCGAGAAGCGGACAGCCGCCGGAATCTTCGCCAAGTCGATGAATACCGGAACGGTCATGATCGGCGAACAGCTGAGCAAGCAGGAGCGCTATGACTGGCTGCGGAAGTTCGGTATCGGTGAACCCCTGAACGTGGGGCTTGACGGAGAAACAGCAGGCATCCTTCCCACGCCGGACACCTGGGACGAACGTCAGCAATACACTGTGCTCTTCGGCCAGGGACTCGCGCAGACGGCCCTGCACACCGCCATGGTCTACCAGACGGTCGCCAACGACGGCGTTCGCCTGCAGCCGCGGCTCATCGACGCCTACATTGACCCCGACGGCACTGAGCACAAGGTGCCGCAGGCCGAGGGCACGCGCGTTGTGTCGGAGGAAACGGCCGACGAGCTTCACACCATGCTGGAAACCGTGACCGTTGAGGGGTCCGGAGCGTCCGGTGCCCTCGAGGAATACCGCGTGGGATCCAAGACCGGCACCGCGGAAGCACCGAGTCCGCAGGGCGGTTACGACGGATACACACTGTCGTACGCCGGCATGGCACCAATGGAGGACCCCGAATACGTGGTGGTGGTGACACTGCAGCGGCCCCAGGGAGACCTGTACTATCTGGTTCCGGGGGAATCCTTCCAGAAGGTCATGAAATACGTTCTGAACTCGAACAACGTCCCGCCCGCGACCGGTAAGCCCGAAACTTACCCGGTCGTGTACTGATCCGCGTAAGCAGGCCCCAAACGTGTCCACAAATGAACAGTCCGTTGCTGCCGCGCGCATGCGGCCCGACGTCGTCGTGCCCCGAACCATGGCTGAGGTGTTATCCGCTCTTCCAGCGGATCTCACCTCGGTGGAGCGGGTAGGTACCCGGAACGACGACGGCGATCCCGTTTCCATCACGGGCGTCACGATCGATTCACGGCAAGTCGTTCCGGGAGACCTCTACATTGCCGTCCCCGGGACAGGACGCCATGGGGCGGACTTCACCGGTCAGGCGATCGCGGCCGGCGCGGCTGCCGTGCTGACGGACGATGCCGGTGTGGCCGCGGCTGAGTCGGCACTTGCCGGACACGACGTTCCCCTGTACCGGGCTGCTCCGGTGCGTGACTATGTGGGCCCGCTTGCCGCCGTCGTTTTCGACAGTCAGCCGGTCTCCGGCCGCCCCACCCTCTTCGGGGTAACCGGCACCAATGGCAAGACCACCACCACCTACTTCCTCAACGCACTCGAATCGGCGCTGGGGAGGAGCACCGGGCTGATCGGCACGATCGAGATCCGGGCCGGCGGAACCGTCATTCCGTCAATTCTGACCACCCCGGAATCGCCCCAGGTGCATGGCCTCCTGGCCCTGATGCGTGAGCGCGGCATCGACGCGGCAGCAATGGAGGTCTCCTCCCACGCCATCGAGTACCGGCGGGTGGACGGAGTCCACTTCGACGTCGCCGGTTTCACCAATCTGACACAGGACCACCTCGATCTGCACGGAAGTATGGAGGAGTACTTCGCCGCGAAAGCCGCGCTGTTCCGGCCGGAGCGCACGCGCCGCGCTGTTCTTCTGATTGATGACCAGTGGGGGAGGCGGATTGCCGACGAGACAGTGGTGGAGACGACCACTGTGTCGGCGACGGGTGAGGTGAAGGCTGACTGGACCGTTTCGCAGATACAGCGGACAGGTCTCGGGCACACGTTCACCCTGCTCGGCCCACAGGGGGCACGGCTGAGGCTTCGCTGCGGCCTCCCCGGAAGTTTCAACATCGCGAACGCTGCACTGGCCGCCGTCATGGTCCTTGCCTCAGGGGTGGAGGCATCCGACCTGCAGCGCGCTCTGGACGAACACGATCCCTTCACAACCCAGGTGCCGGGCCGCATGCAATTGATCGGCGAGCGTCCTGCAGCCATCGTGGATTTCGCCCACAACCCCGACGCGCTCGCCCTGACGCTGGACTCCGTACGGGTGGCCGACGCCGATTCCCGCGTGCTGGTTGTGTTCGGCGCCACCGGGCAGCGCGATGTGTCAAAGCGTCCGATCATGGGTGCGACGGCCGCTCGCCGGGCAGACATCGTGATCGTCACTGACGATGACCCTCATGACGAGGACGAAGCCGTCATCCGGGCGGGCGTGCTGGAGGGCGCCCACGCTGCCAGGAGTTCGGAGAACCTGACCTGCGAGATCCTGGAGGTTTTCCCGCGTGCAGAGGCTATCGACAGAGCGGTCTCGCTGGCTCAGCCCGAAGATGTGGTGCTTGTCGCAGGACGGGGCCACGAGGTGTGGCAGGAGGTCAAAGGCGTGAATTTGCCGCTGGATGACCGGGTGGAACTGGCCGCCGCATTGACACGGCATGGATTCTCTGTGCTTTCAGGCAACAGGATAGAGTCCTAGATCGTCATGATTGAATTCAGCGCAGCCGACATCGCGGCAGTAACGGGCGGGACGCTCTCGGAGTCCGCCCAGAAGGCTCCGTCCCTCGTCGTCCGTTCAGCGACCACGGATTCCAGGGAGAGCCGCCCCGGCGGTCTCTTCATCGCCAAACCCGGTGAGGCCACCGACGGTCACCACTTTGTCGCCAGTGCTTTCGCCAACGGGGCGGTTCTCGCCCTCGTGGAGCGGATCGTCCCCAACGACGACGGCATTGACTTCCCTGCCGTCTTGGTGCCGGATGCGGTCGAGGCCATGGGCAAGCTGGCTGCCGAAGCAGTGCGCCGCCTCCGCGCCCACTCACCGCTGACGGTGATCGGCATCACCGGTTCGGCGGGCAAGACCACCACCAAGGACGTACTGGCGCAGATCCTGCGCGAAGAGGGCACCACCGTCGCTCCGATCGGGTCGTACAACGGTGAGATCGGCGTTCCGCTCACGATCTTCTCGGCCGAGTACGGCACCCGCTACCTGGTCATCGAGATGGGGGCGACCGGCGTCGGGCACATCGAATATCTCACGTCCATGGTCAAGCCCGACATCGGGATAGTTCTGTGCGTGGGCTCGGCTCATGCGGGGGAATTCGGTGGCGTCGAGAAAATCGCCCAGGCCAAGGGAGAACTGCCCAGGTCGCTTGCTGCCGACGGTGTGGCCATCCTCAATGGAGACGACGCCCGGGTATCAGCGATGGCCGAGCAGACGCAGGCACGAATACTCTTCTTTTCCGAAGACCCAACGTTCGACCGTCCCGGCAGCGGCACGGTCCGGGCCGAGAACGTGTCGCTCTCGGTCGAAGGCAACCCCTGCTTCACCCTGGTTCTTCCTGACGGGAGCAGGCATGAGGTGCGGCCGCTCCTGATCGGACGGCATCACGTTGCCAACCTCCTCGCGGCCGCCTCCGCTGCCCACACACTTGGAATCCCGGGCGAGCGGATCGCGTCCGGGCTATGCAACGCGCGTGCCGTCAGCCGTTGGCGCATGGAGCGCACCGACCGCCCGGACGGCGTAACCGTCATCAACGACGCGTACAACGCCAACCCTGAATCCATGCGCGCCGCCCTTGCCACGCTCGCCGAACTTGGTCGTGGACGACGCACCTGGGCAGTACTGGGTGAGATGCTCGAACTGGGGGAAGACTCCGTCACGGCACACGATGCCCTCGGGCGCGTGGCGGTGCGGTTGAACATCTCCAAGCTGCTCGTTGTCGGAGAAGGAGCCAAGGCGCTTCATACGGGTGCTGTGCTGGAAGGATCCTGGGGAGACGAAGCGATTTTCGTGAACGACGTGGCGGAGGCCGAGGCAGTGCTGGCAAGCGAGCTGCAACCCGGGGACCTTGTCCTGGTGAAGTCATCCAATGGCGCCGGGCTACGTCATCTGGGCGATCGGCTAGCATTGGCCACGGAATCGCCGACGGCGGTGCCCGCATCTGACCAGGGGACACAGGTTGAGTCGAGTGAATCCGGTCCAACGAACCCAGGGGGACCCTCGCTGTGATCTCGCTGTTGATTGCCTCCGCGTCAGCCCTTGTGCTGGCGCTGGTGGGTACGCCCCTTTTCATCAGGCTTCTCGTGCGCAAGAGTTACGGGCAGTTCATCCGCGACGACGGTCCCACGGCTCACCACACCAAGCGCGGTACGCCCACCATGGGCGGTACCGTCATCGTGGGCTCGGTGGTGTTGTCGTACTTCGCCACCCATCTGATCATGAGCGCTGCGGGGGACTCCCAGGGGCCAACGGTCTCCGGACTTCTGCTGCTGATGGTGACAGTGGGCATGGGCGTGGTCGGATTCTTCGACGACTACATCAAGATCTCCAAACAGCGCAGCCTCGGCCTCAGCGCGCCGGCGAAGATCATCGGTCAGACCCTCGTCGGTGTGGTTTTCGCCATCCTCGCCCTGAACTTCCCCGACGAGAACGGCCGCACGCCGGCATCGACGGCCATCTCGTTTGTCCGCGATACGGCTTTCGATCTGGCCTTCGCAGGTTCCCTGATAGGGGCAATCCTGTTCGTTCTCTGGTCGAACCTCATCATCACCGCAGCCACCAACGGCGTGAACCTGGCTGACGGCCTGGATGGACTGGCGAGCGGCGCTGCGGTCTTTGTCTTCGGCGCGTACATGCTCATGAGCATCTGGCAGTTCAACCAGCGCTGCGCGTCGCCGGATGTTCCCGCCAACATCTGTTATGAGGTTCGCGATCCGCTGGACCTCGCGTTGATTGCAGGCGCCATGTGCGGTGCCTTGGTCGGCTTCCTCTGGTGGAACACATCGCCCGCCAAGATCTTCATGGGTGACACAGGGTCGCTCGCAATCGGTGGGGCCATTGCCGGCTTCGCAATCCTCTCGCGTACTCAGCTCCTGCTCGTCATCATGGCCGGACTGTTCGTGATGATCACCCTGTCCGTCATCATCCAGGTTGGATTTTTCAAGCTGTCAGGCGGCAAGCGGGTTTTCAAAATGGCACCCCTCCAGCACCACTTTGAGCTCAAGGGCTGGCAGGAAGTAACGGTGGTTGTGCGCTTCTGGATCCTCGCCGGGCTCTTCGTCGCCGTGGCTCTCGGTATTTTCTATGCTGAATGGGTCGTGCTGCTGTGAGCGAGGCAGGAACATCGAACCGCCTTGAGGGGCTGACTTCCTGGGACGCTGACTGGGCAGGGCTCAGGGTGCTGGTAACAGGCATCGGGCTGTCGGGATTCTCTGCAGCGGACACCCTCATCGAACTTGGGGCTCGCGTTGTGGTCTGTGACGCTACCGACTCCGAGGAGACTCAGGCGAAGGCGGACACGCTACGCATTGTCGGAGCAGTGGACGTGCTGCTCGGCCCGGCTACGGCCCAATCGCTTCCGCTCATCGACGGCGAGGCGCCCGAGCTCGTGGTTACCTCCCCGGGCTGGAGTCCAGCGCAGCCGCTGCTTGCAGCCGCTGCAGCAGACGGGATCCCCATTTGGGGTGACGTGGAACTCGCGTGGAGGGTGCGGGAGCGGGCAGGACGTCCCACCGCCGAATGGCTGACCATCACCGGAACCAACGGCAAGACCACCACAGTCACGCTCGCCGAGTCCATGCTCCGTGCAGCGGGCCTGCGCGCCATTGCCGCAGGAAACGTCGGAACTCCGCTGCTCGACGCCATCCGGGATCCGCAGGGTTACGACGTGATCGCCGTCGAACTCTCCAGCTTCCAACTGCACTGGAGTTACACCCTTGCCCCGCTGGCAAGTGTCTGCCTCAACCTCGCAGAAGACCACGTCGACTGGCACGGCGGTTTCGAGGCCTATCGGGCAGACAAGGCGAAGATCTACGAAAACACCCGGGTGGCCTGCGTCTACAACGTCGAATCTCCAGCCACCGAGCGGATGGTCGAGGAAGCCGACGTTCAGGAAGGCTGCCGTGCCATCGGTTTCACCACGAATACTCCGTCCATCAGCATGCTCGGCGTCGTGGATGGCCTGCTCGTTGACCGGGCCTACATCGAACAGCGCAAGGATTCGGCGGCGGAGCTGGCGGCCGTGGCTGACCTCGGTGAGGTGGCCCCGCGGCACCTTGTCGCCAACGCTCTGGCGGCCGCTGCCCTGGTGCGGGCAGCAGGAGTGCCGGCGGGGGCGGTACGCGACGGGATCCGTAATTACCAGCCCTCCGGGCATCGTATCGAGCTGGTCGCAGCCCGGGACGGTGTGCTCTGGATCAACGACTCCAAGGCGACCAATCCGCATGCGGCGCACGCCGCCCTGTCCTCCTTCCACAGTGTTGTCTGGATCGCGGGCGGACTCTCGAAGGGCGTGGACTACAACGACCTGGTTCGCGACAACGCCGGCCGGTTCAAGGCCGCAGTGCTTATCGGAAGGGACAGCACGGATCTCGCGGCCGCTCTCCACCGACACGCTCCGGATGTTCCGGTGATAAACCTTGCCACGGGTCACACTGGTAAGGACGAGTTGCCGTCCCAATCGAGTCCAGATGGCGTCCAGGTCATGCGCGCCGCAGTCACCGAGGCACTGCGCATCGCTGCGGATGGCGATACTGTGCTCATGGCTCCGGCGGCCGCGTCGATGGACCAGTTTCCTTCCTACGCTCACCGCGGGGCCGCCTTCATCGAGGCAGTTCGCGGGATTGTGGAGGGGCAGGGATTCACCGCTAAGGAGTTGTAATGGTCAGCACGCCCACCCGGCATCCGCGCCGGAAGCCGGCGGTGCGACAGCACTCCAGCTCAAGCCGGAACACCTCCGGGAGCAGGCCCGACAACCTCATCTCTCAGGACGCTTCGCCCACTGTCGCGACGGCGGTCGGTCCACCACGCAGGGGCGTTCGAAGCGCCTTCGTCCGTCTGTGGCTTTTCCTCGAAGGGTCGGACCGTCAGACCAGCGGATCCAGTTACTACATGATCCTCGGAGCCACGCTGGCACTGACGGCCATCGGGCTCATGATGGTGCTGTCGGCGTCGTCGGTGGAAACCATCGCGAAAGCCGCCGCCGAGGGCGAGCAGGTGAGCAACGGGATTACCGCCTTCGATCTCTTCCTCAAGCAGGGGATGTGGGCGGTGGGCGGCATCATCCTGATGTTCATTCTGTCGCGGTTCGGCCCGCGAATGTACAAGGCGCTTGCCTGGCCCGGGTTAGGCGTCGCAGCGGTCCTGCTCGTCCTGGTGCTGGTGATCGGCCAGGAGATCAATGGGAACCGGAACTGGATCCAGGTCGGCGGATTCACGATGCAGCCCTCAGAACCTGCAAAGCTTGCGCTTGCGCTGTGGTGTGCAACGGTGCTGGAGCGGAAACGCGGGTTGATCAGGAGTTGGAAGCACGCACTGGTGCCCGTCCTGTTTCCGTTCGGGGGCCTGATCGTCGGTCTGGTCATGCTTGGCGGAGACCTGGGCACGGCGATCATCCTCGGCATGATCCTCGCCGCCGCCCTGTTCTTTGCCGGAGCGCCGATGAAGATGTTTACCATCGCCGGGCTCGTGGGGATCGCCGGCGCCTTCGGAGCGATCCTGCTTAACAGCACTCGAAGTACACGTATCCAGGCCTGGCTGCGCTTGAACTGCGACACCGCAACAGACCCTTGCTTCCAGTCCAACCAGGGTCTGTTCGCCCTCGCCTCCGGTGGCTGGTGGGGTGTGGGTATCGGCCAGAGCAGGCAGAAGTGGAACTGGATCCCGGAAGCCCACAACGACTTCATCTTCGCCATCATCGGTGAGGAGTTCGGACTGATCGGCACCCTCGTGGTGATCGCGCTGTTCGGCATCCTTGCGGTGGCCACCCTGCGGGTGGCGCGGCGTTATACCGATCCTTTTGTACGTATCCTCATGGCTTCCATCCTCGTATGGCTGATAGGGCAGGCCTTCGTGAACATCGGTATGGTCACCGGGGTGCTGCCGGTCATCGGTGTTCCGCTGCCGTTCATCTCCTATGGTGGTTCCGCACTCACCTTCACCCTTGCCGCCGTCGGCCTGCTGCTTGCTTTCGCCCGGCGGATGCCGCCGCCCGCGGCGAGCGACGCTGAAGGCGTCACGAAACCCGAATCCGACTCCGGGATCCGCAAATGAAAGATCAAGAGACTCCATTGACTGAAGACGCCACCCTGTCGGTCGTCCTTGCCGGCGGGGGTACCGCCGGGCACATCAGCCCCCTGCTCGCAATCGCCCGTGCCCTCGTCACCGCAAGCCCGAACGCCCGCGTTGTCGCCGTCGGTACGGCTGCCGGCATGGAGACGCGACTGGTGCCGGCCGCAGGATTCCGCCTCGAAACCATCGAGCGCGTTCCGATGCCCCGCCGTCCGGGCATCGACCTGCTGAAGCTTCCGGTTCGTCTGGTCCGGGCCGTGCAACAGGCGCTGAAAATCGTCGACGCCGCGCGGGCCGACGTCGTCGTGGGTGTGGGTGGATACGTGTCCACGCCCCTCTACCTTGCAGCGAGGATCCGCCGCGTCCCGGTGGTCATCCACGAGGCGAACGCGCACCCAGGGCTGGCCAACCGGTTGGGGGCGCGCATCGCACACACTGTCGCGGTGGCGTTCAAAGGCACAGGCCTGCCGGGCGAGCAGTGGGTTGGAATGCCGATGCGGCCGGAAATCTCGACACTTGACCGCGCTGCACAGCGCGCAGAAGCACGTGCGGAGCTCGGCCTGGACCCTGTCCGCCCCACGCTGATCGTTACCGGCGGGTCTTCGGGAGCAGCGAGCATCAACCGCGCAGTCGCTGCCGCCGCGCAGAAGGTAGTTGAAGCGGACAACCGGGTTCAGGTGCTTCACATCACCGGGCGCGGAAAGCAGGTGACCGGGACCGACGGTGCGCTCCTCACCACTGGGAACTACCGCCAGATCGAGTACGTGGATCGCATGGAGAACGTCTATGCAGCAGCCGACCTGCTGCTGGCGCGCGCAGGGGCCGCGACGGTTTGTGAAGTTGCAGCCGTTGGACTGCCCGCTGTCTTCGTGCCCTTGCCGCACGGCAACGGGGAACAGCGGCGTAATGCCGCGGAACTGGTTGCTGCCGGAGGGGCGCTCATGGTCGAGGACCGGCAGCTGAGTGCTGAATGGCTCCTCTCCGAAGCCCTGCCCCTGGTACAGGACGCCGAGCGACTCGAGAGCATGTCCATGGCCGCTGCGCCGCTCGGCGTGCGGGACGCCGATGAGCGCATGGCGAAGCTGATTATCGATGCTGCCGGAGGCCGCTCATGAGTACTGCTGTTAGGGACCTGGGCCGCGTCCATTTCATTGGGCTGGGTGGAGCCGGAATGTCGGCCGTGGCGCGAGTGCTCCTCGGCCGTGGTGTCGAGGTCTCAGGGTCCGACGCCGCCGACTCACGTGGTCTTCAGGCTCTCGCCGCGCTCGGTGCACGTGTGCACGTCGGCCACGACGGGGCGAATCTGGGAATCGCCGACACCGTCGTTGTGTCCAGCGCAATCCGCGGGTCGAACCCCGAACTCGTGGAGGCGGAAGCCAGGGAACTACGGATCCTTCACCGCTCAGAGGCGCTGGCCGCCGCTATGGACGGACGCGCGGTGGTTGCCGTTGCCGGCACGCACGGCAAGACGACGACGACGGCAATGATCACCGTCATGCTGCAGGCTGCCGGAGCAAATCCGTCCTTCGCGATCGGCGGTGAGGTCGCCGCTTTGGGCGTCAATGCCGAGTGGGCGGACGGGGAGGTGTTCGTCGCCGAAGCGGACGAGTCCGACGGTTCCTTCCTCAATTACCGTCCGCACATCGGCGTGGTCACCAACGTTGAGGCCGATCACCTGGACCACTACGGGTCAGCCGATGCGGTGTACCGCTCTTTTGATCAGTTTGCGGCGTTGCTGCCTGCCGGGGACGGCGTGCTGGTTGCCTGTCATGACGATGACGGAGCTGCCGCACTAGCTGAGCGAACCGCCGCTTCGCGTCGGGTGAGGACGTACGGATACAACGAAGGTGCAGACGTTCGGATCAGTAACACTCGGGCACTGGGCAGTACCTCGAACAGCGTTCTCTCCTTCTCGGTGGATGGACTCGACAGCCAGCAGGAGCTGCAACTTGGGGTCCCCGGCCGGCACAACGTCCTCAATGCTGCCGCTGCTTTCGCTGTGGGACTCGAGCTGGGTGTGGATCCCGCCGCAGCTGCCGCAGGCCTGGCATCCTTCTCCGGTGCAGCGAGACGCTTCGAAGCGAAGGGGGAGTCCGGCGGCGTTCGGGTTTTCGACGACTACGCGCATCATCCCACCGAAGTTGCTGCCGCACTCAGTGCCGCCCGGACTGTCGCGGGGGAGTACCGCGTGCACGTGCTCTTCCAACCGCATTTGTTTTCGCGCACGCAGGAGTTCGCCGAAGAGTTCGCGGCTGCGCTGTCACTTGCCGATTCCGTGCGTGTCCTCGATATCTATGCCGCCCGGGAGGATCCCGTGGAGGGCGTTACCAGCCGGTTGATCAGCGACCGACTGACCGTACCCGGCGGGTACGCTCCGAGCGCCGACGCAGCAATGCAGGACATCGTCGGGTCGGCCAGGAGCGGCGACATCATCCTGACCGTCGGGGCGGGTGACGTAACCCGCTTCGGTCCGCTGTTGGTCGATCTCCTCGCGCGTAAGGAAGACTCCCAGTGACCCCCCGACCTCCGCGCAAGCCTGGACCTGCCCGGCCCCGGCAGCGCCGGTTCTCGACGGATGACACCATCACTGCCGAGAAATCCATCGCTGACGAGAAATCCATCAGTGCC
This sequence comes from Arthrobacter sp. D2-10, assembly GCF_054161285.1. NCBI lineage: Bacteria > Bacillati > Actinomycetota > Actinomycetes > Micrococcales > Micrococcaceae > Arthrobacter > Arthrobacter sp. D2-10. The sequence goes on from NZ_CP096431.1 coordinate 1,487,237, forward strand.
GAGAAGTCCATCACTGCCGAGAAACACGTTCCCGCCCGGCAGATCGACACCCTGCGCGAGGAACGCATCTCGGCATCGAAGGAGGCGCCGGTCGCCCTCCTGGACCGCGAGCTGGATGCCGGCACTGTCATAGCGTTCCCGGAACCGCCGCGACGTAAGCGGAGAAGATGGTGGCTGACTGCCATCATCTCCGCTGTATTGCTCGTCGGCGGTCTGATCGCCTACGTGGTGTTCTCACCTGCGTTGGCCGTACGGACCCTGGAGGTCCAGGGAAACCAATTGGTCCCCGAGGACCAGATAGCTGCGGCGCTTGCCCCGCTCATGGGTATCTCACTGACCCAGATAGGCGACGACGACGTCCGTGCGCTGCTCGCAGACTTCCCACCCATCGAAGATGTGTCAGTGGCCGCCGCGCCGCCTTCCACCCTCAGCGTCACAGTAGTGGAGCGAGTGCCGGTCGCAATCCTGGAGAACGACGGGCGCTTCGTCCTGATCGACTCCGAGGGCAGGCAGCTCAGTAGCGTGCCGGACCGGGAAGCTGTTGCACTCCCGCTGATCGACGGCGGCACGGATGCCGTCAACAGCAAGGTCTTTTCCTCGATCGCGGACGTACTTGCCGCATTGCCTGCGGACATCAGGGGGCGGCTGGTGCATGCTTCCGCGAAGTCAATCGATTCGGTCGAGTTGAAGTTGACGGACGGCAAGACAATCTTCTGGGGGAGCGCGGAGTCGAACAATGAGAAGGCCCGGGTAGTTGCCGCGCTGCTGACCATGAAAGCCCAGGACCCACCGGTGAATGTGTACGACGTCAGCACGCCGTCCCGCCCGGTTACCAGGTGAAGTTTTCCGACACGCGGGAGCGGTCGTTGCATGCCGGAGACCATGCACCTAGCGTCTCAGTAGAAGTTACTTGACATAACATTAACTCTCAAGTTGAAGGTGAATGTTTGTCAGGTCGAAGGTTGGAACCTCCAGCCCACAAGACCCAACCAGCGCACAGATCGAACAAGGGACACAGGACGTGGCAGCACCGCAGAATTACTTGGCCGTCATCAAGGTCGTAGGCATCGGCGGCGGTGGCGTGAACGCCGTCAACCGAATGATCGAGGTCGGCCTGCGCGGCGTGGAGTTCATCGCCATCAACACGGACGCGCAGGCTTTGCTCATGAGCGATGCCGACGTGAAGCTCGACGTCGGCCGTGAGCTCACCCGCGGCCTGGGCGCCGGAGCGGATCCGGAAGTCGGCCGCAAGGCTGCCGAGGATCATGCAGAAGAGATCGAAGAGGTCCTCCGCGGGGCGGACATGGTCTTCGTCACCGCCGGTGAGGGCGGTGGGACGGGTACCGGTGGCGCGCCCGTCGTCGCTCGTATCGCTCGTTCGCTTGGCGCGCTGACCATTGGCGTGGTGACCCGCCCGTTCACCTTCGAAGGGCGCCGTCGGTCAAACCAGGCGGAAACCGGGATCGACACCCTGCGAGACGAAGTGGACACCCTGATTGTCATCCCGAATGACCGTCTGCTCTCGATCAGCGACCGTAACGTGTCAATGCTGGATGCCTTCCGCTCGGCGGATCAGGTGCTGCTCTCCGGCGTCCAGGGCATCACTGACCTCATCACCACACCCGGGCTGATCAACCTCGACTTCGCCGACGTCAAGTCAGTCATGCAGGGTGCAGGGTCAGCCCTGATGGGTATCGGTTCCGCCCGCGGCGAGGACCGCGCTGTGAAGGCCGCCGAGTTGGCTATCGCATCACCGCTCCTCGAAGCGTCAATTGACGGCGCCCATGGCGTGCTGCTCTCCATCCAGGGTGGTTCCGATCTCGGGCTGTTCGAGATCAACGAGGCCGCTCGCCTGGTCCAGGAAGTGGCTCACCCCGAGGCGAACATCATCTTCGGTGCTGTCATTGACGATGCCCTGGGTGATGAAGCGCGTGTCACCGTTATTGCGGCGGGCTTCGACCAGGTGGATGCCACCTCGCAGCCTGCCCCGGCTGCCAAGCCCGCGTCTGCTCCCGCCATCGGACGGGAGTCAGCCCCTGCTCCGCAGACCGTGGCAGCGGGAGCGGGCTACGGCGCTTGGTCGCAGCATTCGGCTAACGGACGGCGCAATGATGTTCCCGGAGATGCCGGTTTCGATGTGGACCTGCCTGCGGTCGTGGAGCCTGATTACTCCACCGGGCGCTCGGATGACCTGGACGTTCCGGACTTCCTGAAGTAAGCGGTGTTCTTCCGGACCTTTGATGCAGCACCCGGCATCCGGGTTGCCTTCACCGATCGAGGAGCGGGTAATCTCGCTCCTCGGGTCGGCGGTGACCCGGGTGCCGCTGCTGTTTCCAGGCGGGCTCTTGAGGCCGAAATCGGCGTCGCTCCTGGTGCTCTGCACTTCATGACCCAGACTCACTCAACGGTTATCGCTGAGGCTGGGTACAGTCCCGCGCCGGAGGCAGACGCACTGGTAAGTCCTGCAGGTACCAACGCCCTCGCCGTGCTGGTCGCAGACTGTGTACCGGTGGTACTGGTCGGCCGCGGTCCACACGGCGAAGCAGCGACAGCTGTGGCGCATGCCGGGCGTAAGGGCGTAGAGGGAAACATTGTCGGGTTGACAGTCGAAGAGCTTCGTCGGCGTGGGGCAGGCTCGATCGCCGCATGGATCGGACCGTCCGTCTGCGGGCGGTGCTACGAAGTTCCAGCGGAGATGCGCGACTCGGTTGCGCGGGAGGTGCCCTCGACTTCCAGTATCACAAGCTGGGGCACGCCTGCCCTCGACCTGCCGGCCGGAGTTCGCGGGCAGCTCGAAGCGGCGGGAGCTGAGGTGCGCGAACCCGGCAGGGATGCCACGTGGTGCACCCTCGAGAACGAGCAACTGTTCTCACACCGCGCGGTCGCACAGGGTCGGCCGGTTGGCCGACTTGCAGGGCTGGTGTGGCCTCATGGCTGAGACATCGGACAGACGCTCGGAACTCGAATCCAACCTGCGGCGGGTCAACGATCGTATCGAGAGCGCGACCGTTGCCTGCGGCAGAACGGACCGGCCAACGCTGATCGTGGTGACCAAGTTCTTCCCGCCCGAGGATGTCGTGCTGCTGTCCGAGCTTGGAGTCCTGGACGTCGGCGAGAACCGGGACCAGGAGGCAGCCGCTAAAGCGCTAGCAGTCGCTGACCCGCGGCTACACTGGCACTTCATTGGCCAGCTGCAGACAAACAAGGCCCGATCCGTGGTCAACTATGCGCACTCGGTACACTCCGTCGATCGCCTTTCGCTGGTTGACGCACTTGAGAAGGCGATGGTCCGGCGTGCTGAACTCTTGGACCCGTCACCGCAGCATGCTTCGGGTGCCCCACCTTCTCTGCTGGACTGCTATGTGCAGGTGAACCTGTCCGGGGATGATGCCGGGCGTGGGGGAGCCCCCCCTTCTGCCGTGCTCGATGTCGCCGCACGGATTGACGACGCCGTTCATTTGAGGCTGGCAGGCGTCATGGCGGTCGCGCCGCTTGGGGTAGACGCACGCCGCGCCTTCAGCCGGCTGGCCGGGATCTCAGCGGACGTCGTCGCGCGCTATCCCCAGGCGACGGGCATCTCGGCCGGTATGAGCGGGGACCTTGAACAGGCGATCGAGGCAGGTGCGACACACCTGCGAGTCGGCTCAGATGTCCTCGGTGCTCGCCCTCCCTTGGGGTAGCGTCAAAGCTGTAACCGCGGGCGTCAAGGGGGCGTCCTGGACCATCATGCCTGATGGATGCATGACAAAGGAATGACAGGAGCTACCATGGCTGGCGCACTGCGCAAGACAATGATCTACCTTGGGCTCGCCGACGGTGACGAGCACTATGAACCCGAGCCCAAGACATCTCACAGGAATGAGGACTACTCCGTGGACTACGACCGTGACGAGCGCCATGTGGAGGCTGCGCCGGTGACCAAAGCGGCTCCCGAGGAGTACCGCGCCCCGGTTACTCCCATCAAGCGTGCACAGTCCGCCCGTGAGGATTCCTCATCGCTCCGCCAGATCACCACGGTGCACCCGCGCTCGTACAACGACGCGAAGATCATCGGTGAGAGCTTCCGTGACGGCATTCCCGTCATCATGAACGTCACCGACATGGGCGAGGCTGACGCCAAGCGCCTCGTTGACTTCTCCGCCGGTCTTGTCTTTGGACTCCATGGCTCGATCGAGCGTGTCACCAACAAGGTTTTCCTGTTGTCACCCTCCTACATTGAGGTCCTAGGCGAAGACCAGAAGGCCAGTGACGGCCAGGCGAGTTTCTTCAATCAAAGCTGACGGGGTTTACTGGTATTCATAACTATTCCGTTCATGCCAGAGGACTGTGACTGACACGTGAGCTTGGTCTTCGCCCTGCTTTACCTGGTGCTGATGCTGTTCCAGCTCGCGCTTATCATCCGTATCGTGTACGACGCCGTTCAGATGTTCGCACGCAGCTGGCGCCCCCGCCGGCTCGCGCTGGTTCTCGCCTCGATGGTGTATGCGGTTACAGACCCGCCTATCCGCCTCTTCCGCCGGCTCATTCCTCCACTGCGGTTGGGCGGCGTGTCGTTGGATCTGGCTTTCATCGTGGTGTTTCTGGGAGCGACTATTCTCAAAGCCGTTGCAGGTTCGCTTGCACTGGCTTAATCCGGTTCGTTTTCGAGACCTAAAAGATATACGCTGACTCACATATTGGTGTGAAGCAGGAGGATCAACCTCCACAAGCACGTCCACAATTCAGTACCGTTGTCAGGTCTGCTCGACAGGCGGCTTCGACTAAATCCACTATGAGGTGACCAGATGGCCCTGACGCCAGAAGATGTTGTCAACAAGCGGTTCCAGCCCACCAAGTTCCGCGAGGGCTACGACCAGGACGAGGTAGACGACTTCCTCGATGAGATCGTCGTCGAACTGCGCCGGTTGAACCAGGAGAACGACGACCTTCGCCGCCAGCTTTCGGAAGTGTCCACGGGCACGTCGCAGAACGCTGCGGTCCCTGCTCCCGTGGCCGCCAGCACCAAGACCGAAGAGGTCCGCGAGGAGGAAAAGCCCGAGGAGCCCAAGGTCGAAGCGCCGAAGGTAGAAGAGCGTCCCGCTCCTCAGCCCGTCGCCGCTGCCGCCCCGGTTCAGCACGGCAACACCGCGGAGTCCGCAGCCGGTGTCCTCGCAATGGCACAGAAGCTTCATGACGAATACGTCAACGCCGGCGTTGAGCAGCGCGACAAGATCATCGCCGAAGCCCAGATCGAGGCCAGCGGCCTGGTCAACGATGCTCAGGACAAGAGCCGTAAGATTCTCGGCGCCCTCGAGCAGCAGAAGGCTGTGCTGGAGCGCAAGGTCGAGCAGCTTCGCAGCTTCGAGCGGGATTACCGTTCCCGCCTCAAGGCATACATCGAAGGCCAGCTTCGCGACCTCGACTCCCGCGGTTCCGTTGCATCGGAAACCGCTGACGTCTAAGTCACCGCACGCTTCAGAGGCCAGTTGCCGGTTTATCCGGCGACTGGCCTCTGACGTACTCTGGATGTGAGCCCCGCGTCCATCGCCGCCCCCGGCGCGTACAACTGAAAGCACCATGACCGAGCATCCCCAAGCCTCAGGCCACGAATCAGGCCGTACGCACCGCAAGCACGGCAAAAGGATCGGAGCACGCTACGCGCTGCTGTTGATTGCCTTCGCGCTTGTCGCTTACATCATCGATCAGCTGACCAAGATGTGGGTCGTGTCCACCATGGTTGAAGGGCAGGTTACCGAAGTTCTGCCACCTGTCCTGAGCTGGCACTTCATACGCAACTCCGGCGCGGCATTCTCGATCGGAACGGGAATCACCTGGGTCTTCACGATCATCCAGGCCCTGGTCTCCATCGCCATCATCACGCAGATTCGCAAGGTCGCTTCGAAAGGCTGGGCTGTAGCGCTCGGCCTGGTTCTCGGAGGTGCGCTCGGCAACCTCACGGACCGCCTGTTCCGCGAACCGGCTTTCGGGCAGGGACATGTCGTTGATTTCATTGCTTTGCCGAACTTCGCCATCTTCAATATCGCCGATACCGCCGTCGTGAGCGGTGTGATCCTCATCTGCCTGCTCACACTTCGGGGCATCGGGCTGGACGGTCGGCGCAGCAACGAAGAACACAAAGAGGTAAGCGATGCCGAGGTCGTCGATGACGAGCGCCCCTAGCACCTACGACGTCCCCGAGTCTTCGGCCGGGCAGCGGTTGGACGCAGTCGTCGCCGGCCTGACGGGGGCCTCACGGTCCACCGCTGCGGCGTGGTGCACGAGTGGTTACGTCACGATGGACGGTGCCCCCGTCCAGAAGTCTGCCCGCGCCGTGGCTGGAAGCCGCATCACCGTCGTCGTGCCTGACGAACCGGACCCACTGCAGATAGTGGCCGAGCCCGTTGAGGGAATGGACATCCTGCTTGATGACGAAGATTTCGTGGTCATCGACAAGCCGGTAGGTGTCGCTGCCCATCCCTCGCCCGGATGGGTCGGACCAACCGTCGTCGGAGCCCTCGCGGGTGCCGGTTACCGGATCTCCACCTCCGGGGCGCCCGAGCGGGTAGGGATTGTTCACCGGCTTGACGTCGGAACCTCAGGCGCAATGGTCGTCGCCAAGAGCGAGCACGCCTACACCGTTCTGAAGCAGGCTTTCCGCGACCGCACTGTCGACAAGCAGTATCACGCCCTCGTCCAGGGCCTGCCGGACCCGCTCGAGGGAACGATCGACGCGCCCATCGGGCGCCATCCGGCACACGACTGGAAGTTCGCCGTGATGGAAGACGGCCGTCCGTCGATCACCCACTACTCGGTGAAAGAAGCCTTTGGAAAGGCGAGCCTGGTCAAAGTTCGCCTCGAAACTGGGCGTACGCACCAGATTCGCGTCCACTTCTCGGCACTTCGGCACCCGTGTGCCGGTGATCTCACCTACGGTGCCGATCCGCGGCTGGCGGCGGAGCTGGGACTCACGCGCCAGTGGCTGCACGCGAGCATGCTGTCCTTCGAGCATCCCCGGAGTGGTGAGCGGGTGGTTGTCGAAAGCGCATTCCCGATGGACCTGCAGTATGCTCTTGACGCCCTCGGCAACGGGACTGTTTGAGATCCGACACCCCCAGCGCAGAGCCGCCCCGATGTTCGGCGCTCGGTAGAATGAGCTGGTGGTTTCTTCAGCTCCGTCCTCCTCCTTCGTCCACCTTCACAACCACACCGAGTATTCGATGCTCGATGGCGCCGCCCGTCTGAACGATCTGTTCAGCCACACCACCGAACTCGGCATGAACGCGCTTGCCACTACGGACCATGGCTTCGTATTCGGCGCATTCGACTTCTGGAACAAGGCACGGAACGCCGGCGTCAAGCCGATCGTCGGCGTCGAGGCATATCTCACGCCGGGAACCGCCCGAGCTGACAAGACCCGCGTCCAGTGGGGCGGCGGCGGGCGCGACGACGTCTCCGGCGCCGGCGCGTATACGCACATGACCCTCTGGTCGGAGACCACGGAGGGGATGCACAACCTCTTCCGCATGTCGTCTCTGGCTTCGCTTGAGGGATACCTCTACAAGCCGCGCATGGACCGGGACCTGCTGCAGACCTACGGCAAGGGGCTGATCGCCACCACCGGCTGCCCCTCCGGGGAGGTGCAGACGAAGCTTCGGCTGGGTCTCTACCGCGAGGCTGTGCAGGCAGCATCAGACTTCCGCGACATCTTCGGCCCGGACAACTTCTTCTGTGAGTTGATGGACCACGGGCTAGATATCGAGCGGAACGTCCAGGCGGACCTCATCAAGCTGGCCCGTGAACTGGGCCTTCCCCTCCTGGCCACCAACGACCTGCACTACACCCACGCAGAAGACGCGAAGGCCCACGCAGCGCTGCTCTGCGTGCAGTCGGGCTCCACCATGGCGGACCCGAAGCGGTTCAAGTTCGACGCCGACGAGTTCTACCTCAAGTCGCCGGCCGAGATGCGCGCAATATTCCGCGACTATCCGGAGGCCTGCGACAACACGCTGCTCATCGCGGAGCGGTGCGACGTCGAGTTCAACACCAGCGCCAACTACATGCCTCGCTTCCCGGTCCCGGAAGGGGAAAACGAGCAGTCCTGGTTCGTCAAGGAAGTGGAGAAGGGGCTTCACTATCGTTACCCGGAGGGCATCCCCGACGACGTCCGCAAGCAGGCGGACTATGAGGTCGGCGTCATCTCCCAGATGGGTTTCCCCGGCTACTTCCTCGTGGTCGCCGACTTCATCAACTGGGCCAAGAACAACGGCATTCGGGTGGGCCCCGGCCGTGGGTCCGGTGCGGGTTCGATGGCGGCGTACGCGATGCGGATCACCGACCTTGACCCGTTGCGTCACGGCCTGATCTTCGAACGCTTCCTCAACCCGGACCGCGTGTCGATGCCTGACTTCGACGTCGACTTCGATGATCGACGCCGGGCGGAAGTGATCCGGTACGTCACCGAGAAGTACGGCGACGAACGCGTGGCAATGATTGTGACCTACGGAACGATCAAGGCCAAGCAGGCACTGAAGGATTCCTCGCGCGTCATGGGCTACCCGTTCTCCATGGGGGAGCGGCTCACCAAAGCAATGCCGCCGGACGTCATGGGTAAGGGCATCGCACTGGCGGACGTCCACAACAAGGACGCCAAGCGCTACTCCGAAGCAGAGGAACTCCGCGAACTGCTGAAGGCCGATGCAGACGCGCAGAAGGTCTTCGAGACCGCGTTGGGCCTTGAGGGCCTGAAGCGGCAGTGGGGCGTGCACGCGGCCGGCGTCATTATGTCCTCCGAACCGCTGATCGACATCATCCCGATCATGCGCCGTGACCAGGACGGCCAGATCATCACGCAGTTCGACTATCCGACCTGTGAGGGCCTCGGCCTGATCAAGATGGACTTCCTCGGTCTGCGAAACCTGACGATCATGACCGACGCGCTGGAGAACATCAAGCTCAACCGGGACTTCGAGCTCGATCTTGAAACCCTCCCGCTCGAGGACAAGGAGTCCTACGAGCTCCTTGCCCGCGGCGATACGTTGGGCGTCTTCCAGCTCGACGGCGGTCCCATGCGCTCCCTCCTGAAACTGATGCGCCCGGACAACTTCGAAGACATCTCTGCTGTCATCGCGCTCTACCGCCCTGGACCCATGGGTGCCAACTCGCACACCAATTACGCACTCCGAAAGACCGGCGTTCAGGAAATCACTCCTATTCACCCGGAGCTGGAGGAGTCTCTTGCGGAGATTCTGAATACCACCTATGGCCTGATCGTGTATCAGGAGCAGGTGATGGCCATCGCCCAGAAGGTCGCCGGATACTCGCTGGGCCAGGCGGACATCCTCCGACGCGCCATGGGCAAGAAGAAGAAGGAAGAGCTGGACAAGCAGTTCGCCGGCTTCTCCCAGGGCATGAAGGACAACGGCTATTCCGACGCCGCCGTCAAGACCCTGTGGGACATCCTCCTGCCGTTCTCGGACTACGCATTCAACAAGGCGCACTCCGCTGCGTACGGTGTGGTCGCATACTGGACCGCGTACCTGAAGGCCCACTACCCCTCCGAGTACATGGCCGCGCTGCTCACCAGCGTGGGCGACGACAAGGACAAGCTCGCGCTGTACCTCAATGAGTGCCGGCGCATGGGCATCACGGTGCTGCCACCCGACGTCAACGAATCCAGCGTGAACTTCACGCCGGTCGGTACGGACATCCGCTTCGGCATGGGAGCCATCCGTAACGTGGGCGCCAATGTGGTGGGGGCCATGGTTGGTGCCCGTGAAGAGAAGGGCGCGTTCGATTCCTTCGCCGACTTCCTGCAGAAGGTTCCCGCAGTGGTCTGCAACAAGCGAACCATCGAATCACTGATCAAGGCCGGTGCCTTCGACTCGCTGGGCCACCCTCGCCGCGCGTTGGCGATGATCCACGAGGAAGCGGTGGATTCCGTCGTCGTACTCAAACGGAACGAGGCTGCCAACCAGTTCGACCTCTTCAGCGCCTTCGACGACCCCGACGCCGGCACCGGCTTGTCGGTCGAGGTTCCGGACCTTCCGGAGTGGGCCAAGAAGGACAAGCTCGCGTTCGAGCGGGACATGCTTGGTCTTTATGTTTCCGATCACCCGCTGAAGGGTCTGGACGCGTTGCTGAGCCAGCATGCGGACTCTGCGATCACCTCAATCATCGGTGAGGACGGCCCGGCCGACGGCGCCATGGTCACCATCGCCGGCATGATCACCTCCCTGCAGCGCCGGATCGCAAAGAACAGCGGGAACGCCTATGCCCGTGCGGAGATTGAGGACCTCGGCGGGTCCATGGAGGTCATGTTCTTCGGCCAGGTGTATGGGCCCATAGCGTCGGTCCTTGAGGAGGACCTCATCGTGGTGGTGCGCGGGCGCCTCCAGCGTCGCGATGACGGCACCGTCACCCTCAACGCGCAGGAACTTTCCGTTCCGGACCTGACGGAGGGACATTCCGGCCCCGTGGTCATCTCGATGCTTCATCACCGCGCCACCGAGCCGGTGATCCACGAACTCGGCTCGGTTCTCAGGCAGCACCGCGGTAACTCCGAAGTGCGCCTTCACGTGCGCAAGGAGCGGCAGCTCTCTGTTCTCTCCCTGCCGGTCGATCTGCGCGTGAACCCGACTCCCGCGCTTTTCGGTGACCTCAAGGTTCTGCTCGGACCGACGTGTCTTGATGCATAAGACGCCCCCGCGCGCCGGTTAGGGTAATCAGATGCACGAATCAGCCGCCGAGCGCGGTACCTATCCACCGCCGGTTTATGCCGGTCCTGCCGCGTCGACGCCGGTACCGCCGTCGTCGTTGCTCTGGTGGGCTGCCGCCATGACTTTGCTCGGCCCGGTGCTGGGCGTCCTGTGGTGGTTTGCCTCGCCCGGCGGCGGCCTCTATGGCGACCGTTCGGAGGCCGAGACCTGGCTGAACCGCGACCTTGTGCTCGGCGGTCTGGAACTGGTGGCCGGCATTGTTGTCGGCTGGTTGCTCACCAACAGGCTGGATCGACCGGGTGCGTGGCAGCGGGTGGTCACGGCTGTCGCGGGAAGCATGCTTGGTTCGGTCCTGGCGGTAGCGGTCGGCCAGGGACTCGGGGTCTTGTTTTCCGGCGGTGAATCCGAATTTCCCTTCGTCCTGCGCTCCCTGGGGGTTGCCGCGATCTGGCCGGCAGCCACCGCGCTGGTTGTCTTTCTGGCCTCATTGCTGGGTCTGCTGCTCATGAAGCCGAAACAGTAAGTGCGGCACCGGGGTCTACTGCGCGGACAGCGGGACCGCCGCCGGTAGAATTGCGGCTGTGACTGCCCAGACCGCCCCTGTTTCCTTTGACGCCTTCCGCACGATCGACCTGCGCGGAACGCATCTCTCCGCGGCCGAGCTTAGGGCGGCAATGCCCCGCAGCACCACGGCGTCGTTCGACTCGGTCGCGTCGCGCGTCGAGGACATCATCACCAGTGTGCGGACGCATGGCTTCGATGCGCTTTCGGAATTGGCGCAGCGCTTCGACGGCGTTGACCAGTTGCATCCGCGGGTGCCTGCCGAAGCCCTCACTGAAGCCCTTCGATCACTCGCCCCTGATGTGCGCGCTGCCCTGGAAGAATCAATTGACCGCGCCCGAACCTTCGCCCAGGCGCAGAAGCCCCAGGACGTCGTCGTCGACATTCGCCCCGGGGCGGCGCTCACCCAGCGCTGGGTGCCGGTGGATCGTGTGGGGCTCTACGTCCCCGGCGGACTCGCGGTCCTCGCCTCGTCCGTCGTCATGAACGTGGTGCCCGCGCAGGCGGCCGGTGTGCAGTCCATCGCGCTGGCATCACCGCCGCACAACGACTTCGGGGGGATGCCGCACCCGGTGATCCTGGCGGCTGCCGAACTGCTCGGCATCCACGAGGTGTACGGCATCGGGGGCGCGCAGGCCATCGCGGCGTTTGCGTACGGGGTGCCGGGGGATGGCAGCAGGGCTGCGATCGAGCCCGTGGATGTCGTCACCGGTCCGGGTAACATCTACGTCGCCACGGCCAAGCGCCTGGTCAAGGGCGTCGTGGGGATCGACGCTGAAGCGGGAACCACGGAGATCGCTGTACTGGCGGACGACACGGCACAGCCGCGACTCGTCGCCGCTGATCTCATCAGCCAGGCAGAGCACGACCCGAATGCTGCATCGGTGCTCATCACCCCCTCCGTGGGGCTTGCCGACGCCGTTCGCACCGAACTTTCGGTGCAGGTTCAGGCCACGCGGCACCGCGAGCGGGTGGAAACGGCGCTGGCAGGGCCGCAGTCCGGAACAATACTTGTTGACGACGTCGAACACGGCATTGCTGTGTGCGATGCCTACGCTGCGGAGCACCTTGAGATCCAGACCGCTCAGGCGCCGGCAGTTGCTGCCCGGATCCGGAACGCGGGTGCAGTGTTCGTGGGGGACTACAGCCCCGTGAGCCTGGGTGACTATTGCGCCGGCTCCAACCACGTCCTTCCAACGGCGGGCACCGCAGCGTTTGCATCGGGATTGAGCGTGTTTACGTTCCTCCGCGCGATGCAGGTGATCGACTACAGTGCTGATGCGCTGCGGGAGGTAAGCGAGCACGTCATCCAGTTGGCACAGGCTGAAGATCTGCCGGGCCACGGCGATGCCGTGAGAGTGCGTTTCCCCTAGCGTGTTGGGCATGGGCCGTCGCCGCCTGACACGGCCAAACCACCACATGTAGTAATAACACTGTTGTAGTTTTACTACATCTAGTCCTAGAATGGATGTCACGGAGGCACTGCGTCCTAGGCGCAGTTCCGTGGCAATGCTGTAGATGCGACGCTGAAACGGAGGGGTGGCATGTACTGTCCGTTCTGCCGCAGTTCCGATTCCCGTGTAGTGGACAGTCGGCTCGCAGATGACGGGTCGGCAATTCGCCGTCGCCGGCAATGTCCGCAGTGTGGCAAGCGCTTCACCACGGTCGAGACCACCAGCCTTTCCGTCATCAAGCGTTCGGGAGTGGCCGAACCGTTCAGTCGCAGCAAAGTGATCAGCGGCGTACGCAAGGCGTGTCAAGGCCGTCCTGTCACAGACGATGACCTCGCGCTTCTCGCTCAGGAGGTCGAAGAGTCAATCCGCGCAAGCGGCGTCGCTGAGATCGATGCCCACGAGATTGGCCTCGCAATTCTCGGTCCTTTACAGAAGCTGGACCAGGTAGCCTACCTTCGCTTCGCGAGCGTTTATCAGGGCTTCGAATCGCTCGAGGATTTCGAGAAAGCAATCGAGAAACTCCGGGTCGAAGCTGCGGCCACCAAAATGAAAGTTCCCGCGGGCACCCAGCGGCCGCTCACGGCCACCTAATCTCCGGTGGTGGCTGCGGAGGGGAAGCCGACGCCACCACCGGCACCAAACGTCAGGTCCGGATTTCCGGAACCTGGCTCGTTATTCATCGTCCGCCTCTTAACGGCGTAGCCGTCACGGGAACAGCGCTGCGCTATGGCTGCGCCAATGCGTCGGCTGCTCCCGTGGCGGCCGCCACCGGCGTCATCTCGCCTCGACTGGCTCGCTTTTGAAGTGGAGTGCCGCCTGCAGGGCTGCACCTACGATTCCGGCGTGGTTGCGTAGTTCCGCAGGGATGATCGGCGTCCGCAGCGACAGGTTGGGAAGAAAATCCTTGCTTCGCTTTGAGATGCCGCCGCCGACAATGAAAAGTTCAGGCGAGAAAAGGAACTCGACGTGGGAGAAGTAGCGCTGCAGCTTGACTGAGTATTCGTCCCAACTCAGCCCAAGGCGTTCGCGGGCTACGGCTGAGGCCTGGGTTTCAGCGTCGTGCCCGTCAATTTCGAGGTGCCCCAGCTCGGCATTCGGTACGAGCTTTCCGTCAAAAATGAAGGCTGACCCGATGCCGGTGCCGAGAGTCACCACGAGGACCGTTCCTGATACGCCCTTGCCCGCTCCGTATTGCACCTCTGCTAGACCGGCGGCATCAGCGTCGTTGATGACATGGACGTCCCGGCCCAGCACTTTGGTGAAAAGTGCGTCTACGTCGGTGTCGATCCAGCTCTCATCGACGTTTGCTGCTGAGCGCGCAACACCGTGCTGAATGATGGCAGGGAACGTGACGCCGATGGGCAGCTTCTCCGAGGGCGCGCCCTCGCGGGTGGACAGCTCAGCGACGATGTCGGCTACGACGACGGCGACTGCCTCCGGAGTCGCCGGCTGCGGTGTCTCCACGCGGAACCGATCGCCCACGATAGCTCCGGCGGCGAGATCCACGATGCCGCCCTTGATTCCGGTTCCACCGATATCAATACCGATGACGGTCGAGGGCAGCTTCCTGCCGTCCTTCAACTTGATGCTGTTCTTGCCCATAATTCTCCAGGGATTCGTTCGGGTATGATCGGCCGGCGCCCCTTCTGAGGAGCGCTGGGTGTGGAACTGGGTCTTGCTAGGGGACCGTCAGCACCTCGGCGCCGGTCTGGGTCACCACGAGCGTGTGCTCGAACTGGGCCGTGCGTTTCCGGTCCTTGGTGACAACCGTCCAGTCATCAGACCACATGTCCCACTCGATGGTTCCGAGGGTAAGCATGGGTTCGATCGTGAACACCATTCCCGGCTCGATGACCCGGTTGTAGGCAGGAGCGGCATCGTAGTGGGGAATGATGAGCCCGGTGTGGAAGGCCTCGCCGACCCCGTGACCTGTGAAGTCCCTCACAACACCGTAGCCGAACCTTTTGGCGTATGACTCAATGGCACGGCCGATGACGTTTATTTCGCGCCCGGGTGCAACCACCTTGATGGCGCGGTTCAGTGCTTCCTGGGTCCGCTCAACGAGGAGTCGGGATTCCTCGTCGACGTCTCCGACGAGGAAGGTGTAGTTGGTGTCGCCGTGTACACCGTCAATGTAGGCGGTGATATCGATGTTGATGATGTCACCGTCACGCAGCACGGTCGAGTCGGGGATACCGTGACAAATGACCTCATTCAGCGAGGAGCACAGTGACTTCGGGAAGCCGCGGTAACCGAGCGTCGACGGATAGGCGTTGTGCTTGACCAGGAACTCGTGCCCGACGGCGTCGAGCTCGTCAGTGGTGACCCCGGGCGTGATGTGGCGACCCACTTCCTGGATGGCCTGCGCAGCGATCATGCCGGCTCGTCGGATCCGCTCGATCGTTTCAGCCGACTTGACCTCGGATCCTTCGAACTTGGCCGGGCCCGGACGGCCCACATACTCCGGACGAGGTATGGATGCCGGTACATTCCGGGGCGGGCTGAGGGTGCCCTGCGTGAGCGTGCCGACGGGTGCGGTGGAGGAATGGTGGGGCATACCCTTGATCCTATCGGTGTGGAACCACCGGAACCGAAAGTCAAAGTAAGACTGATGAGACTAAGGAAATCGCAATGGTGCAGTACTGGTACAACGTCCGGACCCATGAGGTTGAAGAGGATGCCCAGTCTGACTGGAGCCAACTCATTGGTCCGTACAACACCCGGGCAGAAGCGGAACGAGCACTGGAAAAGGTTCAGGAGCGCAACCGTGCGTGGGAGGCGCAGGACGAGGAGTAGCCCTGCGATGTCGGGAGCCGGGAGTGTTCACCCTGTGACCGTTCCTAGAAGCTGTGCTCCGGGCCGGGGAAGCTCCCGTCCCGGACCTGGTCCCCGTATGCACGAGCTGCGTCCGCCAGTACTGAGCGGACATCTGCAAACTGCTTGACGAACTTCGCCTGCCTGCCCGAGCGCAGACCCGCCATGTCCTGCCACACCAGCACCTGCCCGGTGGTTGCAGAACCCGCGCCGATGCCGATGGTCGGCACGCTGACCGTTCGATCCACTTCAGCCGCTACATCGGCCGGCACCATTTCCATCAGGACACAGAAGGCACCCGCCTCTGCGAGGGCTACGGCGTCGTCGATGACCTGACGGCCGGCGTCGGCCTTGCCCTGTACGCGGTAGCCGCCGAGGGCGTGCTCGCTCTGGGGCGTGAAGCCGACGTGTGCCATGACAGGAATGCCCGCACGAACGATGGCGCGAACCGTCTCCGCGTGATGGGCACCGCCCTCCATCTTCACGGCATGCACAAGTCCTTCCTTCATCAGGCGGACAGAGGACTCGACCCCCTGGGCTGGGGAGACTTCATAGCTGCCGAAAGGCAGGTCTGCGACGACGAGCGCGCGCTTGGCGCCCCGCGTGACCGCTCGGGAAAACAGGATCATCTCATCAAGGGTGATGGGCAGCGTCGTGGCGTGCCCGAGAACGTTATTCGCGGCTGAGTCCCCGATCAGCAGCACCTCAATGCCGGCTGTGTCGAAGATTTCGGCAGCGTACTGGTCGTAGGCTGTGAGCATGGCGAATTTTCGCCCCTCGTTCTTCGCGGACTGCAGATGATGCGTCCGAATCCGCGCGATCGGCGTGGCCGCCGGTGTGCCGCCGGGCTGCGCTCCGGTTCCGTAGGGGGGTGGAGTTTCCGCGGAATTCATGACCACGAGCCTACTTCACGGGTAACCCCGGCGTAACACAGGCCTTACATACTGGTGTGCGGTGCGGATGGACACCGGAATTCGGCGCGCCCAGCCCGATTGTCAGTAAAGTGAACAGCGGACTCGGGAGCAGGTGCTCCGGTTGTGATGCGCAAGATCGTAGCCGACGGACGAGTGGATAACTCTGTGTAGTGGGAAAGAGGTTGGAATGGATCGTCAGCAGGAGTTCGTCCTACGCACCATTGAGGAACGTGACGTCCGGTTCGTTCGGCTGTGGTTCACCGATGTCGTCGGTTCGCTGAAGTCGGTGGCACTGGCGCCGGCGGAGGTGGAAGGTGCGTTCGAGGAAGGCCTGGGCTTCGACGGGTCCTCGATTGAAGGCCTGGCCAGGGTCTTCGAATCGGACATGCTTGCGCAGCCCGATCCATCCACGTTCCAGATCCTGCCGTGGAGAGGAGACAAGGAGCAGACGTCGCGCATGTTCTGCGACATCCTGACGCCCGATGGACAACCGTCGTCGGCCGATCCGCGCGGAGTGCTCAAGAGGACGCTGGCCAAGGCAGCGGACATGGGTTTCACCTGCTACACACATCCCGAGATCGAGTTCTACCTGCTCAAGTCAGACGAACTCGGTCCGGACGGACAGCCCGTTCCCGTGGACCAGGCCGGCTACTTCGACCACGTTCCTGGCGGAGTTGCACAGGACTTCCGGCGTACGGCCGTCGCGATGCTTGAATCGGTGGGCATCTCGGTGGAGTTCAGCCATCACGAAGCCGGTCCGGGACAGAACGAAATTGACCTGCGATACGCCGATGCGCTGCAGACCGCCGACAACATCATGACGTTCCGCACCGTGATCAAGGAGGTAGCGCTGACGCAGAACAGTTACGCCACCTTCATGCCCAAGCCGTTCTCGGACCACCCCGGCTCCGGAATGCACACGCACTTCTCCCTGTTCGAGGGAGATACCAATGCGTTCTTCGAAGCAGGGGCAGAATTCCAGCTTTCGAAGACCGCACGACAGTTCATCGCGGGCATCCTGCGACACGCACCGGAGTTCACGGCGGTTACCAACCAGTTCGTGAATTCCTACAAACGGCTGTGGGGCGGCGGGGAAGCTCCCAGCTATTTGTCCTGGGGCCACAACAACCGGTCCGCGCTGGTGCGGGTTCCGCTGTACAAGCCGAACAAGGGCCAGTCCGCACGCATCGAGTACCGCGGTATCGACTCAGCCACCAACCCCTACCTTGCCTACTCGGTACTGCTCGGTGCCGGCTTGAAGGGCATCGAGGAAGGCTACGACCTGCCACCGGGAGCCGAGGACGACGTCTGGAGCCTGACGGCGGCAGAGCGACGCGCGATGGGCCACGATCCGCTGCCGGCCAGCCTGCACGACGCTGTCCGCGCAATGGAGGATTCGGAACTGGTTGCTGAGATCCTGGGGGAGCAGGTCTATGAGAACTTCCTTCGTAACAAGCGTGCCGAGTGGCATGATTACCGGATCCAGGTGACCCCCTACGAGCTCAGGCGCAATCTCGGGATCCTCTAGTCCCGCAGGAGCCGGCACATGAGCCTCAATAGGGAACTGATCAGCAGGGGATTCACGGATCTCGACAAGAGCAGCCGGTTTCTTGCTGCCGCCGAGCTTCGTGACATCCCCGAGGACAGACTGTTCGCCGGGCTCAGCCACGCGGCGAACCCAGACCTTGCCCTTCAGTCGCTGGTTCGGCTGCTCGCGGTGCAGCCGGAGATCGGTTCTCTGGTACAGGACGACGACGGTGACCCTGAAGCGCTGTTCCGCCTGCTTGGAGCCTCGGAAGCCCTGGCGGAGTTTCTCATGCGTCACCCGGAGCATTCCGACGTCGTGAAGGTTCGGACTACCGCTGAGCCCGAAAGAGTGGACGCGGGGCTGCTGCGGACGTCCCTCCTGCAATCCGTTGGCGCGGATGCCGGACAGCCGAACCCGGTTGCCGCGGTAACCGGAGAGGAAGCGTACCGCGCGCTGCGCACGCGCTACCGTCGGCACCTTACCGAACTGGCGATCCGTGATCTCAGTGCCGCTTCGCCGACCGACTTCCTTCCCTCCGTCGGGCAGGAGCTTGCCGACCTTGCCGCTGCGGCGCTGGAAGCGGCTCTTGCCGTCGCCCGGAAGGAGCTCGAGGGCACCTTTCCTGCCGATGAGATCGCCGCCGTGCGATTGGCGGTGATCGGGATGGGCAAGTGCGGAGCCGGTGAACTGAACTACATTTCGGATGTGGATGTCATCTACGTCATCGAGGCAGAGGGACTCGGTGAAGATACGGCGGTCCGGATTGGCACGGCCCTCGCAGCCGGGATTTCCCGGGCCGTCATGTCATCGGGCCGAGAGCCGGGCTTGTGGGAGGTTGACGCCAACCTGCGTCCCGAGGGCAAGGACGGGCCGCTCGTACGCACGCTGGATTCGCATCTGTCCTACTACGCCCGCTGGGCACAGACCTGGGAATTTCAGGCCCTCCTGAAGGCCCGGCCGATCGCCGGAGATGCCGACCTCGGAGCCCGGTATGCAGGGGCAGTCTCCGCCCTGGTCTGGACTTCCTCGGAGCGAGAGGGGTTCGTTGAGTCGGTCCAGGCGATGAGACGACGGGTCACGGAGAACATCCCGTCCCATGAAGTCAACCGGCAGCTCAAGCTGGGCGCCGGCGGCCTCCGCGACGTTGAATTCACTGTGCAGCTGCTGCAGCTTGTCCATGGGAAAGTCGATGACACCCTGCGAACCCGAGCCACCACCTCGGCCATCGCAGCGCTGAGCACAGCCGGCTATATCGGTCGCCGTGATGCTGAGGAGTTTGATCGGTCCTACCGGTTCCTGCGCGTGCTGGAGCACCGCATCCAGCTTGTTCAAATGCGACGGACCCACCTCATGCCTGAAGACGAAGCGAGCCTGAAGGCACTCGCCAAATCCTCCGGGAGCTCGCTGCTGGTCACGCGCCCGACGGCGGCTTCCCTCACCGAGCAGTGGCAGCAGACCAAGCGCCAGGTGCGGCGACTGCACGAATCGATCTTCTACCGGCCGCTGCTCAACGCCGCGGCCAACCTCAGCGCGGACGAGGTTCGCCTCACTCCCGAGGCAGCACGGGCCCGGCTTGCCGCCCTGGGTTACGTTGACCCGCGCGGAGCCCTGCGGCATATCGAGGCACTCACCACCGGGATCAGCCGTCGGTCCGCGCTGCAGCGGCAGCTTCTGCCGGTCCTGCTGGACTGGCTGGCTGACGGCGTTGACCCCGACGCCGGGCTCCTAGGCTTCCGGCGCCTCAGCGAGTCGCTGGGGGAGACCCACTGGTACCTGGGGATGCTCCGGGACTCCAAGGCAGCGGCCGAGCGCTTATGCCACGTCCTATCCTCCAGCCGGTTCATCACCGACCTGCTGGAGGTCTCTCCTGAGTCGACGAAATGGCTGGGTTCCGACAAGGAGTTGCTGCCGCTGCCCTTCGAAGTCCAGTGGCAGGAAATCCAGTCGAAGATGTCCCGGCATCCCGCACCGAAGGAGGCGATACGCCTTATCCGCCTCATCCGGCGTCGTGAGATCCTTCGTATTGCTATCGCCGACAGTTCCGGGCTGCTCAGGCAGGAGGACGTCGGGCCGGCACTCGCCGACGCGGATCGAGCGGCCGTGCTCGGCGCGCTCAACGTTGCGGAAGCGGAAGTCTACGCTGGCGAGCAGGCGCTGACCGACGTCGTCGTTATTGCCATGGGGCGCCAGGGCGGGCGGGAGATCACCTACGGGTCCGACGCCGATGTCATGTATGTGCACCGTCCCCGCGAAGGAGCCGATCCGGCGGCTGCTCAGACCCAGGCTGAGCGGATTGTCGGTCAGCTGCGGCAACTCCTGCAACAGCCGTGTACGCCGCCTATTCTGGCGGAACGTGTCCTTGAGGTCGACGCTGATCTCCGGCCTGAAGGCAAGCAGGGGCCGATGGTGCGCTCACTGGAGTCGTTCCGCGAGTACTACCGGCGCTGGTCACTCGTCTGGGAATCACAGGCTCTGCTGCGGGCACTTCCGATGGCAGGGAATGACAAGCTCGCTGGGGAATTTCTACAGCTGATCGATCCGCTGCGATATGAACGCAACGTCACGGAAACTGACCTGCGCGAGATCAGGCGCCTCAAGGCGCGTATGGAGTCAGAACGGCTGCCCCGCGGTGCTGACCCGTCCCGTCACCTCAAACTGGGACGCGGAGGCCTGAGCGACGTCGAGTGGCTTGTTCAACTCCTGCAGTTGCAGCATGCGCGCGAGATACCCGCCCTGCGGACCACGTCGACACTCGAAGCAATGGACGCGGTGGAGGAGCACGGTCTCCTGCCAGCCGACGACGTCGCCACGCTGCGAGCGAGCTGGCGGCTTGTCTCGCGAATCCGGGCGGCGAACACAGTGTGGGGTGGCAAGCAGTCGGACGTCGTGCCGTCGTCGCGCCGCGACCTTGAAGCGGTGGCGCGCTGGTGCGGCTACGGCGCGGGCCAGGGCACGCAGCTGGAAGAGGATTACCTTCGCCTGACCCGCCGAAGCCGAGCGATTTTCGAACGGTACTTCTACGGCTACGGGGACTAGCGTCCCTCGAACGTTCGGCGCTTGCTTCCCGGATGGTGCGGCCTTAAATGAAGGAAGGGCCGCACCGAAGTGCGGCCCTTCCTTCATCGGCTAGACGCCGTAGTACAGCTCGAACTCGACAAGGGTGATTGCCGGGTTTTGGGAAGTGCTGCGTTCTGCTTGTTTCCGCGCTTTCGTGTGTTGGCTGGGATGGTGGGAAAGTGGCCTGTTGCGGACTTTCTTGCGGACTTTCTGCGGACTAGCATGCTTGGCCATGGGCACAGAAGGCCGCACGCGACGAACAATTTGAACTGGACTTCTGGCCCGCCACCTGTGGGAAGCTACTGCTCGTTCTGCTGGCGCCAATAATCCTTGTTCTCGACGGTGTTCAGCCCAATGTTGTAGAGAAGCTCATTCTGTCTCTCTAGAAGCCCGGCGATCGCGCCCAGCCGCGATCGCCCGGCTCGAAGGCCCAACGCTACTTTCTGCCACTGACAGAAGTGAAAGCACCGCGCATTTTTTGGCAGGGGCTGGAAGCAAGCGTCGTTCGGCCCGCTCAGCCCGCGGCTGCTTCGAGGGCGATCGTCAAGGCTGGGAGTAGCCTCGCATTTCTTCCCCATACAGGGTCGAATATCTGAAGCCCCCAGCACCGGGACAGATCGAGCCAGAGCGCATCGTTCAAAGAGCCATAGGTGTCTTTCAGGTCTGAAGCACCTCCGAACCTTCCAAGCCAGGTGAATTCTGTCTTCCCGTCCAGCGAAACACATATCTGGCTCTCGCCAGTCGTGCCGGGAGGAAAACAGATCATCACGAGCTCCGAATTCGAAAGGATGCGGGACAGCATTCCCATCGTGTATTCCTGTACATAGCCAGTGACGTACGCCCGCTGGTCCCGCAGTCCCGGCTGGGAATCCTCAGTCAGAAACCCGAGCCGGTTGATGGCTGCAAGAGATTCACTTATTGGCCCAGTCTCGGTGGCGGGGCCGGCAGCCATGTAACCCGGCAAGTAGTGGCTGCGCCCTTCAAGCCATAAGGCCGTGAGTTCACAAGCGCCCTCGAAGGTTTTGCATTGCTGCCATCGCAGCTCGTCCACTCCACCCTCAACCCGTGGACTATCAGACAGATCGAAGTCATTCATGCGCAGAGCCTAACAACGCTTTAGGTGTCGGGACGCCGTTCTCTCCAACAGGAACCAAGGGTCTAAAGCGAGCTTCCCGATCCACTCATGCATTTGTCGCAGCGACCTTGCCAGTCACTCAGCGAAGCGGTACGAGCAAAGAACGATTCACACCTGCTCAGTGCTGACTTTGAGTTGCTGCAGGACACACTTTCTCCCATCCCCGTTGCCGGTGTCACATGGAACCGCTCATGACGTTCAATGAGGAATGAGTAAATGGCACCCGGCGGTGCGGCCGCTAGTTGAATCTAGGGTTCTGGCGCACATCTCGAAGGATCAGCAGCAGCGGGCGTTGGCACTACTGCAGGATCTGTCCACAATCGCGGAAGATCAGGGGTTCACCGTGGCGGCGCGTAAAGGGGTACAGATTTCGGGCTATGTTCCTTTCGAATCGCGCCGGCGATTTTGTCTAGACGGCCCTCAATGGGTGACATGCAACCGCTCGTTCGGTATTGGATACGTCGCTGCTGGGAACCGTCTGAGGACGCAGTCGTAGCAGCCGAAAGGAATCTGCGACGGCAGGAGGAGCGGGCGATGGAGTGGGATGCCGCCCGGTTGAGAGCGGAGGTCGAATACGCCAACGAGGTACGCCTTCGAGCGCGGGGAGCACAACTTCAGGAATGGGAATTGACCGTAAAACTTCGATCAGTATCTTTCTGCGGTTGAGTCCCGCATTCAGTTTCTCACCGATCCGGAGGATGTTGCCCGAGCACAAGAATGGGCTTCCTGGGTGCAGGACTATCGGTCGTCCATTGACCCCTTGCGGTTGATCAGGATGCCGGAAATTCCGCAGCCGGAACCCGAGGACTTGAAGCCATTCATGAAAGGACTAAGTCCTTACGGGCTGGAGCACGTTTGGTGACCGCGCATCGATCTTTCCCCTCTAGATCAGATAAGGGATCGGCAATACCATGAGCCATGTTTACCTTCGATGAGACAAACACTGAGGACGGGCAGAGCTTCCGGCTCCTTGTCCAAGCATCCGGGGAAGAGACACCTACGGTCACATCCACGCTCTTCCGAGACGGCGTTCCGTTGTACTCGTTCATGATCACTCATGGCGAGGGACGAGGCCATACGATCGTCACTTCGTTCGTTCCCGGGGACGAGACAAGAACAGTGGAAGCGATACGTGACCATGGCTCGGAACGACTGCTGGTGAATGGTCGTGAGGAGATTCCACCCGGCAAGCCAAGGTTGGCGCTGGGGGAACCGAGCAATAAACAGATCCCAGCTGTTCAGGTTCTAGTTTCGAAGCTGGAGGCAGTGGCTTCGCAAGACGACGAGACTCGTGGAGCCGTTGCCGGGAAGAAAAAGGGCTGTTGGCCGTGCATAGCGAAGTGCTCCGCCATAGCCGCCGGCTGCATCGCAGCGTGTAGCGCGTTGGGCCCGATCGGTGCTCACGTGTGTGCAGCCGGCTGTGCAGCGAATGGTCTGGACTGCAAGGGCGACTGCCCCTGTTAGCGACGTTCCTGCTACTGGATCACAAAGTATGTTCGCTAATCCTCGTTGAGGAGCACCCTGATGGTGTGAAGCACGAGTTCTCGCTGGCGGCTGAGTCAGCCGGTTGGCTGACTCAGGCAGCACGAACGGTTCAATTTCCCCAGTGGGCAGACCGGCGGCATCCCGTAACTTAGTCATTGGGATGGCCAGGGCTAGGGAGAAAGCCCGCAGCACTTTTTCGCTCGGTTCTTCCGGTTCAGCTCGCAGGTACTTCGAAACAGATGTGTTCGAGACGACCGTTCCTTTCGCCGCAGTGATCGCCGTGATGCGGCGGGCAGATAGCTGCTCGACGTTCGAGTCGTTGAGAAGATCCGAGAGCGTGCTCACTCAGATGATGTTAGATCGTTGGTACGAGATGATCGTAATGCGCGACGACTAGCCACTCGCCGGGGTGGTGGTGAGGCTGTGCTGGCGGAAGCTGGCATCCTGAATTCAGTGAAACGGGCTTGCGCCGGACGCTACAGGCGTGTTGGACCGCTTCGCCCGCTGATTCATTATTCGTTGGTCGTGTTGCCGGCCGATCTTCGGGCGGGTGCCTCAACGGTCCGAACTGCCGATGTCATCCCAAGAGGCCAATCTAAGGGAGTGCCTCGCAGCTTGCTCCATAGGATTAGTACATGACCGAAGCGACGAACAGTAGCCCTGACGATTCAGACGGTATTGACTCATCAGAATTTCATGCCCGGATCGAAGACTTTCAGGATGATGGAGAAGGCGGCATGACGCTTGAGCGATTCGAAGAGATCGCTGAGGCCGAAGACCGGGGCATCGACTTCGAACTCAGCGCCGAGGAGCGCGTGGAGTACGAGGCAGCAAAGGTGAAGATGGCCGAAACCATGGCGCTACTGCGCGCATCGGTGAGTAAACCCTTCCAGGACCTGAACAAGCGGGTCAACGGTTTGATCCGCGAAGCGATTCGAATGCCTAAACTGCAATCTCCAGTGAAAATTGACGGCCCGGGCAGCAGCACAACTCCTACACAGGTTGTTCCACCACCCACCGGTAACGACCTGGCGCGCCAGCACTACTCGGCACCCATCCCAGGCGAGGACGTTATCGCCAAGGTGAGGAGTGCGGCCAAACAGCGTCAAGCCCGGGAGGAGGAGTCCGCGCAAGCCGCTGTTGAGACTGCGCTAACCCTAAAGAAGATGCTGCTAGCGATGGACGAGAGCTCCAAGACGGAGAACCGGCACTTTTGGTTGGCCGCCACGCTCGCATTTCTTGCAGCGATAGGCGGCATCATCGCAGCAGTACCGGTCGTAGTCGCTTTCGGCCAACAAGCTGGCTGGTGGTAAAGGCGAAATCAAGCGATCGTTCATCGGGCCATCTCCAATCGGCCCCTGTGAGTTCCGGGGCCGGTTTACCCCGGTCGATGCGGCGAAGTATTTCCTCGACGAGATGGCCGTCGGTTGGGTCGCTGAGGGCGCCATGGACGCCTAGGTGGTCGGACAATCGTCGGCGGGAAGGTCCTTCAGGTTGCCTGCCGCCAGGGCATACTTCCGCTCGATGTACTCCTCAAGCTTGACCCGCTCTACCCGCCATTGCCCACGTCCGCCGACCTGTATCGCGGGAAGGTCACCACTTTTCACCAGTGCGTACGTCTGCGACATGCTGATGCTGAGTTCTTCGGCGACGTCGGTCAGTTTGAGGAAGCGGGGTTCGGGCACGGCTCCCACTTTATTCGACCAGTACCAGCGGTTCGAATGTCGAACACGTGTTCTATCGTTAATCGTGTGGGTCAGAACAAGCGGTACGGTGCCGCCAACGTCGACAAAGTGGCTCGACAACTGGGCGATGCGCGAAGAACCCATGCTCCTCACCGCCATCGAAGTCGACCTCGCCAACGACCCCGAACGGGTGTTCCCTGAACCGCGCAGGGTCCACGTCTGGATTCGATACCCCACCAAAGCTGTCCGCCTCAAAGCCCACGCAGTCGCCTGGAACACACGGGCCGTCAAAGTTCGCTTCCTCGAACCAATCATCAAGAACGAGCGCGAAGGCTGGGTGTGGACCAACGCGGTCACGCCGGACTTTTTGGATGCATAGTTATCCACGGGCTGGGCGTCTCGAGATTGTGCGCCCATATACTCGTCTGATAACGAGATTGGGAGACTGTTGAAATTGATGGGGTATCGATAGGTGGGCGGTTGGCCCAAAGACTCGGACGCGAAAAAGTGTATCCGTGCGCTTCAGAAAGATTTCGGATGGGAGTATGACACCGACGTTGGGAAGAGCGCTCACCGAGCAGGAGAATTAAGGTGCGGTTCCGGATGCAAGGTGCACGTGAACGGAACGGCGAGTAACACCGCAAGGGCACTCTGGCGGCTCGCTCGCAAGTGCCCGCATGGTAGCGCTCCGGACCGAGTTCAGTGGTGAGCGAACACACGTTGCCAAGTGCCAACATAGGTGTTGTACTACATATACCTACCCCGACAGAGAGAAACCGCCTTGCGTGAATTTAACTTCACTGTGCGCGTGCACGGGTTCGATGCTGACGACGACGTCCAGCTCGACCGTCTCTACTCCGCGCCGTTCTCGATAGTTGCAGCCGAGATCGACGGAGAGACAGAGCTAGACGCCACTATCCTCGCCAGCACAGAGCGCCATGCCTGGCACATATTCAACCGTTTCCTGGCAGACCGCCTGCCCGAGGTTCACATCCTTCGAATAAACCTTGACCTAGTTTCGCTTTCCGAGATAGCCGATCGCTGCGACATATCGCGTGAGACGGTTCGTTTGTGGTCGACGGGAAAGCGCCGCTCAGCTTTCCCCACCTCGTTCACAACTACTGGCTCGATGAAACTGTGGGCATGGTCCGAGGTGTTCCGATGGCTGATTCAACAGAATGTCCCCGTTCAGGATCTGTATTCTGCTGAGCCCTTGAGCATCGAATACATCGAAGCTTGCAACGGTTTCCAAGCACGACGCCGGCAATGGTCGAGGGACGGTGACTCCGCTTGGACAGTCACGGCCCGTAGTGAGTCGAACGTTATCCAGTTCACTCCTCGTACGGCGACTCCCGCTGTTCGGGTCAACCATGTGCAGGGCTACACGCGGCCTGTGAAGAAAGCAGCAATGGTTTGATGGCAAAGGAAACTGCCATGAGTACGACGGAGGTCAGTTCCACCGAAGAGCTACTCGCCGCCGTAACGCTTGGCGGTATCGAATTCTTCGAAATTAGTGCGAGGTCGCGTGCAGGTTTCGGTGAAAGCATAGGGACGGACGAGCCAGAGCCGCCCGAATTCGATCTAAAGCTTCAGGCAAGAGCTGGTTCATTTCAGGTCCGCCTCCGGACGGCGCTGTCCGTACCTCAGGGTGACGTCGTCGTTGACGCCGGAGTGATGTACGAGCTGAGTGAGGAGTTGAAGGTCTCAGAGGAGATTGGCCTCGACTTCGCTAACCGAGTTGCTCTGATGGCTTTGCTCCCATATGTCCGAGAAGCGATTCATACTCACACCGTAAAAGTCTTTGGCGAAGGGCTGCTCATGCCGATAATCCGCCAAGGTGATCTCGTATTTTCCGCAGACGAGGTGGACGACCCGACGGCGCCTGGCGAGGTAGCAACCGATTCGGCGACATAGTGACCACGAACTGAAAGTAAGACCCACCGCCCTTTGGGACGGTGGGTTTTACTCGTTGCGAGGTGGTTAGCCTCGTTCGTCGTACTCGATCGGATCCGCCACGTGCTTGCCCTTGTAATCATCCTCATCCGTCAGCGTGGTCTCAGCGGATTCATTCGCGGCCACGGCTGCCTGTTCGGCTTCCGCTGCGTCATGCGCGGCCTTCTGCTGGAAGTAGTCCACACGCAGGGGATCGGCCCGCCAATAGGCCAGACCCCACGCAGCGAAGGTGGTCGCGACCACGCCGACCGGGACAGCCCACGGACCGAGTGCGGAGAGCATGTCCGGGGTGATGGCCGCGAGGCCGGAGCAAAGGGCGAAGAGGAGCGCGCCCACGATGGGGATTGCCTTCACCTTGGGGGAAAGCTGACGGGGATCTGCTGTTGCTGCCATTGTTTCTTCTCCTTCTCAGAGTTTCTTCAGGCCAACGATGGATTGGCTGGTGAATAGCCGGGAGTGCGCCCAGCCGTCGCTGCCCTGCACCTTGAACCAGATGTTCGAGCCGGCGAAGGTGTCACCCGTGGTGTACGCCTCGATGACGTAGGACGTATGCGCCTTGAGGTAGTTCTTCACGTTCCCGCGCAGGATCTTTGGGGAGGAACGCCGTGCGACCTTCGCCCCGCCCGTGGTGCGGATGAGGTTCGGCAGTCCCTTTACGTCGCGCTGGGTGAAGTGCGAGACGTGGAAGTATCCGCCGGAGATCCCGACGAACCAGCCGTTCATGCCCTTGAGGCGCTGCCCGATGGCATAACCCTTGAAGTTCAGGACCGAACCAGCCTTGAACGTGCGCAGTACCTTCGCGCCGTGAGTCGTCGGCCGGTCGAGCTCATTCACACCGCCGGCGGAGACTAACCGCTGCATCGGTCCGGTCTTCGGCTTCGCGGCTGCCAGAGCGCGCTCAGCGATTCGACGTGCGTTCTCCGCTGCGATCTGGTTCCGCGGATCGTACCTGCCGAACGTCCCGGGGTTCCGTCCATCCGTGGTGAAGACCTCGAAGTGCAGGTGCGGTCCGGTGCTGTTGCCGGTATTGCCGGACTTGCCGATGACTTCGCCGTCCTTGACCACGGAAGCCTTGTGGAACGCGCTCTTGTGGTACAGGTGAGTGGAGGACAGATGCGCGTAGATGGAGAACCATCCGCCCGGTGCGCCACGCTCAGCGCCCGCGTGGGCGAGGATGACGGGGATGCCGCTGGCCGTGCTCCCGTACACCTGGGAGAACCAGTCCGCGAGGGCCTTGGGCATCTTGTATCCCCAGTCCGCCCACATCACGATGCCCGGTGCGATGGCTACGCAGCTGGTGCCGATGACCACGGCATAGTCGCGGCCGAGATGGCCCCACGGCTGCCACGAGAAATGCTTGTTGACGCCGTACTCCTGAGAGACGGTACCGCCGGTTGGTTCCATGATTACCCCTTCCCAGGGCATAAAAAAACCGCCGTTGTCGGCGGTGTCAGTTCGGGTAAAGGTCGGGCGGATCCCCGATGTCGCTATCTCCCAGACGGCGGAGCGCTTCGAAGTCCCAGAAGCTATGCCGGCGGGCCAGCACGTCGCGGGCGCGGATCTCTGTGCGGAGTGTGTTGTTGTCAGCGCGTTCCTGCCGTAGCTCCGAGCGGAGTGTGGCGTTGTCCTCCTGCAGTTCTTCCCAGTGCTGCTCCCGGTTGGCGAGCTCGTTGGCTGCTTCCTGCTGTTGCTTGGTGTCTTTCCGCCCGCGAAGCGCCCAGAGGACACTCCAGACAAGGGTTCCGATTGCGGCAACGCCAACCATGAGAGCCGGTAGATCGAGTTCTATCTGTGGCACTGGTCCCCCTACTGCTTGTCGCGCCTAGCCTTATCAGCCACCAGCTTCTGTACGAGTGGTTCGAATGGGTTGCGGAGTGGTTGGCGGAGCATGGTCGCATCCTTCGCGGCGACGGCCGCCCAGATGAAGAACCCGGTGGATCCCGCGCTACTGCCCATGAACATTGATGCTGCGAAACCTACTGCCCAACTAGCCGTCGTCACGACCGAGAACACTAGGCCTACACGGGCGGGTGTTTCCCTCCCAATCACTGCTCCTATAAAGCAGGCGAGGGAAGTTCCGAGGAACGCCCAACCCCACAACTCAATGGAGGTCAGGAACGGGATGCCAGCCAGAGCGTCAATGATTCCTTGGTAAGAACCGGACTTGAAGGACGATGGTGCTAGAACGCACGCCAGTCCAACGGCTAGGTGTCGGGCGGTAGCTATCAGCAGATAGACTTTCGCCCGTTTCGTCATCTGTTGTTCCCGGATGAGGTCGGCCCGCGTCATCTGAGCCTCCAGTTGGGTTGCATGGTGCTCCTCTGTTGAGTTGTCTGGGTACTGCACTGAGCCGCGAATCATGTGCCGGGTAATACCACGAGGCGTCAGCAGTTGAAGTCGCGTCCGGCATACCAACCGCGATCAAGATTTGGCTGAGCGCTAGGCCCTCCTTACGGGATCGTCGTGGGGTCGGTGAAGGTGTCCGCGTAGTAGCGTCCACCGGGTGTGAGTACCTGCTTGGTGTGCTCCGCGTTGTCGATGGCATCCACCTCCCCGTAGGTGCGGCCCGAGACGGTGAGATCCTCCAGATAGAACCGGTAGAACGCGAAGGACGGCCAGTGACCGTTACGGCTCGACAGCACCGCGTTGTTATAGCTCGCAGCTGGTGCCCCCCAAATCGGTCCCGCGGAGTTGATGTTCGCTGCGTTGATGGTTGCTTTCCCAGCGTCCACCTGCGCGTTGCCGAGCCGCGGGCCGACAGCGTTCGGTGCCATGCGATTCCCGCCAGTAGAACCGAAGATGAACCACACGTCTGCCCGGAAAGCGGCCAGAAGGTTGTTAGTGTCGTTCGCTACTACGCCGTACTGAATGACGCCGTTCGAGCCCACCGTCCCACCATTCACCCGCGTCATCCTGTCCCAGAAGGAAAGGTAGAAAGCGTGCGATTTGTTGGCGGCTAGGTAGTTTTCCACCGCAGGAGCCATAAGAATCGACGCACCGTCGCCAGAGGCCAAAGGGGTAGATCGGGAGATGATGGTGTGGAGTCCACCCTTGCCCGTACGTTCCATCTTTCCCTTCACGCCGTCGTTCATTGATGGGGTGTAGGAAAGGGTCGGCCGCAAATCCCCACTTAACAGACTTTCAGCTTCTGCCGAGGCGACGTTGTTGAGAAGTGATCCGGAAGCCGGCACCCCTGCCGCCCAGGGTGCTGCGGGGTGGCTTGGGTCTAGCAGAAGCAATGAGCCGTTGGAAAGCACGGGGTCGTCCCTGAGCACTGGCAGGCTCACGTCAGTGAAGGTAGTGGGCAGAACGAGTTTCAGTCCGCTCATGTGGTGATCCATCCTTTTGCTCGGAGCGTGTTGGCGATTAGACGAGCGGCTGCGGTGTTTCCGTTCGCATTCAGGTGCAGTCCGTCCGAGCGGAGCGACGTCGGCGTGACTCCGTTCGCTATATCGGTATTGTCCTGTGCCGTGGGGGAAAGCCCGAGGTCCGATAGCGCAGGACCTCGCAAGTACTGGGCGACGGGCACAAACTGATGCGGGAAGGTCCTCAGTAGCAGCGCGTTGAGGGCATCGAGCTTGACCCGGTCAGCGGTGGGGGAAGGAACCGACACTTCGGAAGCGTCCGGGGCTACTTCCAGAATCAGGAAGCGCTTCCGCCCAGCGGTCATGTACTCCACCATCTTCTGTAGGCGGAGAACGATGTCCTCGGGTGGCGTTATCTTGAAGCCGTTTCGGCCGGACCAGATGACTGCCATCTGTCCACGGTTCAAGGTCGCTTCGTCAGTGATGATTGGCGTGGTAGGTGGAACCCATACAGCGGAACCAGGCGTATCACGTGTGAAAGTGACTGTGCCCGTCGCGTTGTCACGGGTCAGCGTGCCGTGTACCCCAGCTATCGTCACTCCACCCGAGGACAAGCCGGCGCCGCTGGGCGAGGAGTAAATGATCACCGACGTTGTTACCGTCACCGCTCCAGACGCCGGCAGGGTGTTGTCCGGGAAGGTGACTGTGGCGGGGTACCCGCCTTGTCGGGCACTGACGGCCTCAGTGAACTGACCACCGATGCCATAGTTGCGGGTCGGGACACCTCCAGTTTCTGCGGTCAGTCGTTCCCCATAGCCCGAACCCGGTGCGGTCATGGAATCACCCCAGAGCGCGATCGGGGTTGCGGCAACAGGATTCGCCGCGGCGACCGCTGCACTGCTTGCAGCGGCAACAACTCGATCCGGGAATGGGCCGGTGAACCTGCCTGACAAATCCAACTGAAGTTCCGACATGCGGCCAGCCTGATCGACGGCCACGAATGCGAGGCCCGGACCTTCGCTGATGGTTGAAGGCACAGGCAGGTCGGCGACCTTCTCGTCTACGACGACACCGATATTCGCGGTTAGTGCCTCTGCCATGGAACCGGCAGCATGCGGGGTCGGACCGCCATCCGGCCCAATCTCTAGCCATGACCTTTTTCCTGAAGCGTCAACGACGCTGAAGGTGACATCGGGGTTGCCGTTCTTCTTCGTGGGGATGGCAGCAAGCGCCCGGTTGAGGAGTTCCGCCATTGCAATGTTGATGCTTTGGCGGAGCTGCGCGAACCAGAGGCCGAACCCGTTACCGGCTGGGGTATTGAAACGCGAGTTGCCGTCAGGGACTGTTATGTCGGGTAGCGGCTCGCTCATGCGGGTGCCCCTTTCAGAGGTGTGGTGTCGAACTGGGTGAGTGTCTCCCCAGCACGTGCCGCGTCCAGCGCGGAAAGCAACTGTCCGGCCCACGCTGCGTCGAGCTCAGCGAGGGTCGGGTTTATCACGGTGTAGTCGATGATCCGGAAGTCACAGGACTGAGACCACCTGATTGGGTTGCTGCTGTACTCATCGGTGATGCCAACCACCAACGCGGTGAAGTGAACCCCCGTGATGCCAGGGTCACTGATGGTCACGACGTCGCCGCGTTCGAGGCGGGCATCCGGAACGATTTCCACACCCTCCAGGATTGGGCGGGGAAGTGTGGTGCTGGACGCGATAAGGTTCGCTATCGCTTGTGCCGCTGTCGGGTTCTGTACCCACCAGCCGACGTCGTGGGTTAGGACGGGTGCGTCCCAAGCCCCAGCGTTGGCTGTGTAGGTGACGTCCTCCCACATGGTTTTAGCCATGGCGCGGAGAACCGGGAAGTTCATTCCCGCTAGGTGCATCGGAGTTTTACCCACTCCGGTTTGCCGCTCGGTGGGCACCCTCAAGCTGAACTCGTGGTTGTCCCAGCCTGCCGTTGATACGCCCCAAACGTTTGTTATGACCTTGTAGGTGGTGTCATCGATCCGGGTAACGGAGGCTCCCACCCAGTCCCGGTTGAAGCCCTCCGAAGCGAGGTAGCCGGCCTGACCCTCCGTCCCCTGTTCGAGGACGAAATAGAGGGCAACGTCGCTGCCCCGCACCTGGTTCGTGGTGTTGTTGAAAAGGGTGTCGACTTGGATCCAGTCCTCGTCGGCGTCCGGGTGGATGAGCTCCTCGAACACTTCGGTGCCGTCCGCCTCGACCTGGCTGTAGTTGCTGCGCCAGACTTCGTGCCTGTAGTCCTTGCTCATCAGGCGTGCACCGACCTTACGTCCGGTCACCTCAACTTTCGATGCCACTCCGGAGAAGTCCTCTTTCCAGCGGAGGTTCTTCAGATGGTCGAGAGTCGTCAGAGTCGTGACCGGAGCTTGAGCCATGAGGCGGTCACGGTTCATCCAGTGCAGGTAACCGTCACCGTCGATCCACAGCGCGGCTAGCTCAGCCGTGGCCTGCTCCTCAAGCAGATCCCGTGCAGGACGCTGCTTGATAGGCGGGCTGGCGACGAGTGTGGCGTTGTAGGCCGACGGGGTGATGAACGCTGAGCGCACGTAGTTAACCGACGTCCATGTTGCGCCGGGGAAGGACACCTGCACTCCACCGACCATCGCCCCAACTGCTGTCGACCGGACATACGCTGCGGTCGCGTTCGTGGTCGCCGAGCCCGCGGGGACTGCAACCGTTCCGGTGACCTGCTGGCCGGTAGCGTCCCGGAGAGTCACGGCCGCATTCGACCCAGATGGGACGAACCGCGCTGTCAGGACATCCGACGCTGGAGCAGCCATGGTGCAGACGACTGTCGCTACACCGCCGGCCTCGTCATACCGTTGAACCTCTGCACGGTCGGCATACCGCACCAGGTACAGGGAAGTCGTGCCCCACACGATCCCGACACGCGTGTTGCCGGTACCGGTGACGGAGAATAGTGCTGTGATCTCCATGGCGCGGTTCAGGCGGCTGTCCCCGGACAGAGAGTAGTTCGCGGTGAGATCGGAACCACCCATGCCCCACGGGGTTTCCCTCCACCCCTGTGATGCTAAGTTCGCGTCCGTGTAGCGGAGGCTCCTTTCAAGGGTTCCCCGTTCGGGCCACGTAGACCCCATGAGCGGCGCGGAGAAAACACACCCGCCGGCCATGCCAGGAGTCGAGTAGAAGCGGCCAGCACGAGCGAACAAGTCAGTGTAGAACGTCGGGTACAAGCCGAGCCCGCGCCACAGTCCACCGACTGAGAGGGGCGGCATCTCCGATTGCAGGGGAGGAAGCGTGATCTTCTGGGAAAGCCGAGCAATAGGATCGATCAGGCCGGACCGGCTGTCCTGCATCGGGTCACCAGAAGACGATGCGATGTGCCCGTTCAGTTGCCGAGCAGTAGCCTCGCCGGTAGCGGTCCGGCATCCGGTGTAGACCTGAACCGAGTCGCGGACGCGTGGAGGCCAGTCACCCTTACGGTTGAATGCGGTGGGCTGAGACGTCGCTACGTCCTCAAGGGCAGCCCATTCGACAGAACCGGTAGCCTGAGTCAGCCCGCCGACCCGTGCGACCTGAGCGTGCATCGAAGAAGGAAGCTCGCGCGACAGAGACAGAGAGTTGAACTCCCGATCCTTCCCGCCGTGGACCACCCGTGCAACTGGCTCAACTACATCGTTCTCAGCAGGCCAGTTGGGGACGCTACGCATTACCGACCTCCTGCAAGGTGAATGATGCACCAGTTCGCCGTAGCGACGGTGTGTCTCGAACGGCCATCCGGACCGCATGGGAAAGACCTTGGGCTATCACCTTGGGTGCACCCTCACCCACCGTCCACGCGGCGACTGCGGGAGTCCAAGAGACGGCTGGCTGGGCGGCTCGTTTCGCCCCAGAGAGGCGAAGAATGACCCCTGTTGCCCCATCGGGAGCAACGGCGGTGACTGACCCGCGCACCAACGGTGCAGCCAAGGACGCTGCGGTGGTCCTGGAAGTGATGGCGAGTTCCGCCCCGGACGCGCTCCTGAATACCAGGCTCACGGTGAATCCGCTGTCTCCTGCGCCCCATGCGGATCCCGTGACAGTCTCGCCAGGGATTGCCGGAACCTCCGGCAGGTTGGTGGTTGCCCCGGTATCTGAAAGAAGGCTGAGTGCTGGTCGTGTGCCGTCATTGAGTGTGACGGAACCACCGGGGACCGCGGATCCCGTCCACGATCCTGCCTGCAGGACAGAGGCGGCCGGTGTGAGCAGGTTGGTGACCTTCGCCCACGGTCCGACGTACACCCACGGTGGGGGACCGTACAGCCCGCGCATCAGGGCAGCCAGACCGGCGATCTGATCCGCAGTTGCCGAACCAATACCGACCTGCCAAGCGCGGGGAGCGTTCAGCCCGTACTGCGCTTTCTGCTTACCGCCGAGAGTCCACGAGAGGGAGGAGTTGTCAGCCAGAGTGATTTCCTCCGAAGAGGGGCACCGGAACCCGATCAGGTTCCCGACCGGGCCTAGATATGCTTTCAACTGTCTCCCTCTCATGGGTTGTTACCGTGCCGCGGGGAGCGGCCCGTTCTCGGCAATGGTGCGGTTCATCAGGCCGTGGAACTTCTGCCCGTTGATGTCCACAACCGGCCGCCAGCCGGACATCGCCCGCGCGACAGCAGCTTCAATACCGGAGGCATCAACACGGACCGTGGAAGCGTGCCCGCGGGAACCGATACCCCGGTTGGACATCCCGTACAGGTGACCGAGGCGCGGGTCATCATCGTTGACCATGCTGATGAGGCTGTGATGCTTCTCGGAGGACTTCGAATTGACGATCCACTCGCCGCCGTCCGCGTAGAACGACGGCGCCCCAGTCGAACTGCTCAAACCAAGGAAGCCGTCTTCGCGTTCCGTTCCCGGACCGAAAGACGGCAGTCGCCCGCCGCCGGCATACTTCGAGAGCGTTCGACCCCGTGCAGGTGCCCCGTAGGTGAACTTCGAGACAAACCGCCAGCGGCCTTGGTTGAGCTCGACCAGCCGGCCGTCGTCCAGGACAATCTGCCCGGAGCCGTCCTCGTGGATGTCGCTGTACTTGATGCCACCGAACTGCTTGGACAAGGCCTGCTCGAACTGGTCCTGCCGTCCGCGCCACACAGCGTTAGCCTCACCGGCCTGAGCCGTAAGGCCTCCACCCTTCGCAGGAGCCTGCCGTTTGCCTGCCGAGTTGACCGCTGCAGTGGCTTCGAGGATCGCCCGTGCCGCCTGCTTCGTCACCTGACCTGCGAGGCGGAAGGTACCCGCCGTAGCGTTGGCCGAGACACCCGCCTGATTGATGCCCTTCGTCGCAGTCCAAACACCATCACTGATATGGACCATCGTGTTGTCCATGGTCCGCACCCAGCCGGAGCCGTCCTCGTGGATCTCCCAATCAGCGAGTTCCCCGACGATGCTTTCCATGCCCTTGATGACCTCAAGCTGACGCGCCTGCCACACCGAGTTAGCTTCACCCGGCCGAGCGCCCAGCCCGTCGATCCGCCCGGACATCCTGCCGCCGCCAGCGAAACCGGGAAGCCCAGCGAGGCTGAGATTGTCCTGGTTAATCGCGTACAGCAGGCGGTCGTACTTATCGGAGGACCGCTCATTGATGACCCACTCGCCGCCGTCCAGCCACGAGATCGGAGCACCGGACGTCTGATCGACACCAAGGATGCCGTCCGTCCTGTCAGTGCCCGGTCCCGTAGTGGGCAGGCGCCCACCGGAAGCGAGACCACCGACACCGCCGCCCTGCGAGTACCCGCGATCCGACGCTGACGTGTCTATGGACCGTGCCCGCATGTCAACGATCTGCCGGTACGTCGTCTCGTGGTAGTTGGTGTAGACGTTCGCAACCCGACCATCGAGCGCGTTGACCGTGCCGATGGTCGCTTCAGCCATGATCTTCGCTTGGTCGGACATCCACGTGTCGACGTTCGCTTCCGGCGGGATGCCCATGACCTTGCGGGCCAGATCATCCGCAGCCGTGCCCGTGATGCCCATGCCGTCAAGCGTTGTCAAAAGGGACTGGAACGTGGTCGCGAGGTTGGCTTGCAGTTCCGGCTGGCCTACGCCTGCTTTCGCTTTGGCCTCAACCTCAGCCATGCCGGTGGTCGCGACGTTTTGGAACTGAGCGTTCAGTGCCGCGCCAGCTGCACTCGTTAGGTCGAAGTCGGTCTTGTTCTCGTTGAGAGCGATACCGAGCACGTCCTGAGCATCAGCGAGAGCCTTCGCAGACTCCGCGCTCATGCCCTCCATCTCATACTGCTTGGCGAGAGCTTCACGTGCTGCATCGATCGCGCCAGCGTTCTCGCGGAGTGCTTCCTGATGCGCGGCCGTTGCCTCACGTGCTGACATCTCAGATAAGCCCGCGGCGAAGAGTGCTTCGACGTACTTGTCCAGGGCCACAACGGTGCCATCGGCCGCCAGCCCGACGTCCTCAAGAGCCTTGGCCTGCTCCTCAGTTACAGGAACCGAGTCACCAACAGCGTCCTTATAGGTGCCGAACTGCGCTTCAGCGAGAGCGGTCTTCTCCTGAGCTTCCACCATCACGTCGGGGATCTTCCCCGTGGCAAGCTGAAGAAGCTCCGTATCGGTGAGTGCCACGCCTGCCGACTGCCCTAGAGCGTCAAGAGCATCTTTGTACCCGGGCATGGTGTTGAGAGCGTCCTGCGCTGACTTGCCGTTCGCCTCAAATTCCTTGGCGAGCAGGTTGAACGCGTCCGCTGCAGCCTCAGCCCCACCGTTCGATACCAGATTGCCCATCTCGTCACCAAGATCGGCCAGACGGTTCTTCACCTGTGTGGTCTCGCTCTGCGCCAGCCCCGTCCAACTGAAGAATTGGTCAGCCCACTGGTTGATGCCGTCACCGAACTCCGTATTGGAGAGGCGTGCAATGGCATCAGCCATGTTGTCGACCTGAACGGACTTCTGCCCGAACGAGCTGTCCCAGTCACCGGAGAAAATGGAGTCGAGATCCGCAGACTTGGCTTGCGCTCCAGCCTCCGCAACCTTGAGGATCGCGTTGCCGAACTCCTCCGCCGACTTGGTGTTCTTCGTCGTGAATATCTGCCCAGCAGTAGCGATGGCACCGATGGCGATAGCGGCGATGCCGGCACCCTTGGCAATCTTGCCGAGCGTGCCCGGTACCTTGCCGCCCTCAGTGCCCAGATTGCGGAACGCTGACACCCCGTCAAGTACGGCCGGTGTAAGCTTCAGGACACCGCCGATGGCGAGCGCCGTCGACCCAGCAATGCCGGTAAGGGCCAGCCCTGTCTCAAGGACTGGGACCGGCAGTTTGCCGATACCGTCCACGAATCCTTCGACGGTCTGCACAAGGCCGCGCAGGGACTCGTTCGCTGACCCGCCGGACTTCAAGAAGACGGTATCGAAGGCACCGCCAAGCTTCTCCAGATCGCCCAGCAGGTTGTCCTGCTTGATAGATGCGGTCATAGCGGCGAAGCCAGAGGAGTCAACAGCGTCAGTCCACTTGGCGATGCCGTCAGCGCCCTGCTCAAACAGGACGTTCGCGGCACGCACAGCATCAGACCCGAAGATGACATTCATCGCCGTGGCGCGAGCCTCTTCAGACAGGCCGGACATGCCCTTCTGCAGCTTGCCAGCCAGGGCCTCCATGCCGATGAAGTTGCCCTGCGCGTCGTAAGCCGAGATGCCGAGCTCAGCCATCTTCGAGGCAGCAGCTTCAGACTGCGGGTTGAGCCGCTGGAGCATCGTCTTGAACGCGGTACCAGCGTCCGACCCGATCAGACCTGCGGAAGCGAAGGCCGCGAGGGTGCCCGTGGTCTCCTCAATGTTCAGACCAGTACCAGCGGCGACGAGACCAGCCTGGTTGAGCGCTGCACCCATGTCCTCAACGGAACCCTGCGCCTTGCCGGCGCCAGCTGCGAGGAGGTCAGCGATGTGGGGGATGTCTGAACCGGCGAGCTTGAACTGGGTCATTGCCGAAGCAGCAGTCTCCGCAGCCTGAGCGACATCCATTTCGCCGGCGGCCGCCAGCGCGAGAGCACCGTTCAGGCCGCCGTTCAGGATGTCTGAGGTCGAGACACCAGCTTTGGCGAGTTCCTCAATCGCCCCTGCGGCTTCCTCCGCCGAGTAGGCAGTATCGGCGCCGGCCGTCAGGGCAGCCCCGCGGAGGAGTTCCATGTTCGCGGCAGACTCGTGAGTCGCCGCCTGCACATTCGACATGGCCTTCTCGAAGGACGCGTACTTCGAGATAGCCAGAGTGACCGCACCAATCGCGGCCAACCCGAAGCCAGTCGCAGCGTTACCGGCAGTGTCCCAAGCCTCACGGTTCTTCGAAGCGTCCTGCGTCAGCCGCCCCAGCGCCGAAGATGCCCGCTCCCCAGACTGCTCAGTCTTCTTAGCGGCATCCTCTGCAGCCTTCGACACCTGGTCCATGTCGCGCTTGAAAGCCGCATACTCAGCCTTGATCCGGACAACAACACTGCGGTTAGAAGCCAACGGGACACACTCCTTGCAGGGATTGTTGTGCGGGATAGACTGTGCGGATGAACACACAGGGGGAAAAGGTTGCCCAGCGCCGCGGGCACAACGCATTGGTTGTAGGGCTCGCCGTACTGGTACTTGGGCTTGTCCTAGCGATGGCAGGCAACGGCGGAGGAACCACCGGGTTCGGTGTCCTCGTAGCAGTCGGCGGGCTCGTCACACTGCTTGTCGGTGCAGGGATACGCCGAGAGCGCTAAGCCTCCACCAGATACAACTTCTGGCCCGGGTACGTTTGACGGCTCTTGTCTTCCCGTGCCGATTCGAGATCCGCGCAGCCGTGACAGATGGTCTCCGCAACCTCATGCCGGCCAACGTTCTCATCGCCGCGCACCGTGTGAGCGGGCATACCGCAGCCAGGGCAGAGCGACTCTTCGTAAGCCGTCAGGGCGAGCGCCATCATGCGATCCCTGTCGTTCCACCGGCCGTCGTCAGGTCTTCCCCTGAGCACGGTGTGCGGGATCTTCCACGACCGCGCCGTCTTAGCCTCCAGCAGGAGATTCGACCAGCGCGGCCGGGACAGAGCCTCTACGATTTTGGGACGGTCACCGCCGGTGCCTCGCCAGCCGCGCGCGAGTACGCCTGATTGATGGCATCCATCTGCGAACCGCCGAGCTTCTTCTGAAGCATGCGGATCTGCCCGACCGTGACCGGGACCCACTGGTCACCCTTGCGAGTCGTGACAGACTCAGCCAGGACACGGATAGTAACTTCCGGCTCGATGACACCAGCGAAGGCTTCAGCGGCCTGCGTCCGAACCATCGCGTTGATGTCGTTGACCGCCGTGATCCCGAGACGCTTGGCATTCTCCTTCGCACGCGTTCGGGCCTTCGCTGCGGCCTCGTCAGCTTCCGTCTTCAGTTCGGCCTCGACCGCGCTCCGGATTTCCTTGACCTCATCGCTCGTGCGGGAGCTAACCCGGAACTCCTTCTTCGAAGCTCCCAACTGCTCCCACAGAGCGTTGATCTTGTCGTCAATCTCGGCGTTGGGATTGTCTGCGGAGTCGCTGAGGCTCCGATCCTCTTCAGGAATCTCCTGCACGACGACGCGTTGGCGCTGAAGCTCCTCAATGTCCGCGTACAAGTCAGCACGGGCATACAGGGTGACAAAGTGGGCCTTGCGCTCTCCGCCGGCCAGCCACTCGTCAAAGTCGAGTTCAATGGTCTCTTCGTGGGTGTTTTCAGTCATGGTGTTTCAGGCTCCAAGAAAGTGGGTACAGGCTCAGTAAGGGTGGTGCAGCGGGCGCGTGGAGCCTGAATCACACGCGCCCGCTGGTCTTGCGGGTTACGCTCCGGCGGCCGCAGCAATCACTGCGCGCTCATCGAAGCGGCCAGCGGAGAAGACCTGACGGAACTTCTCGTAACCAGCCGTCGCAGGGGAGAGGATCTGCGGGTCATGGGATGTGACCTCATAGACCTGAACCTTGTCCGCAGCCGCGAAGGGGACGTCCTCCTGCCGCTGGTTGTCGTCAATCTGACCAATGCGCTGGACCAGATATCCGTTCAGCCCGCGACCGTCGAACGTGGTCCAACCGAGATCATCGGCGGCGTCCTTGAAACGGAAGAGGTTCATCCCCGCCTCCACCGTGGCGCGACCAGGCACGGAGGTCTCCACGTCGTCGCACAGCGCCGGGTCGGTGATCGACTCATTGCCAGTCACGCCGAGAGCGAAGTCGGCGGCCGTCACCAGGCAGGTGAGTTCGACACCGGCATTCGCCTCAGTGACGGTCGGCGCGGAAATGTTCGCGATGGTCGTAACGAATGCCAGCTTGCGGTTGGCGGTATTCAGCATCTTGGGACCGGGACGGGCCATGGCTACTTACCTTCTTTCTTGGAGGGCTGTTCTTTCAGGTGGGGGAATCGCCCGTCCAGCCAAGAGGTAGGAACGGGGTTGGGGAGCTTCTGCTTCGTGTTGGTGTCGTACACGTAGACGCGCTTCCGCGGATCCGGCTGCGATGTCTGCGCAGCGGCCGCTGTTTCGGTTTTGGCTGTTTCATTGCCGGTTGCCACAGTGGGCCTCCTTGTCATTGGCGCTGCGAGGACAACAGGAACTCGTCCACGGCAAACATGGGGTTGCGTTTGGTTGCGGGAATGGTCACATCGAAGTCGGTCTGGGCATCCGTCAACGACTGCTGGAACAACCGACCTGGCACCCAGCCGGGAACCGATGGGATGGCTTGGCTCAGCGCTGGCCGCACCTGATCGATCAGCCACATCAGTTGCTCGAAGCCCGCCGCAACGTATGTCACCCGTAGGCGGAGATCCAAGGTGTCAGGGGTTCCGGACAGCGCTTCAGTGCCCTCAGTTCCCGGATCGCCCCAAAGGACTACGTACGGGTACTGCAGTGGTTGCTCTACGCCATTCAGAACCTTGGGTTGCACGGACCCGAAGTGCTTGGCGAAGAGAGGGGATGCCGGAATCAGCGCGTTCACGCCCAGATAGTGCTCCCGGATCACGAGAACGACTTTCCGAGAATGTCCGCGATGGCAGACTCCAACCGGGGAGCCTCAGCATCAAGCGCCTTCACCGGGTCGGGAAGGGTGCCTCCACCGGGCCTCGAAGACCCGAAGTAGGCGATACCGGCCAGCGAAGCCGACCCGCCTAGAGCCTTGTTCGGTCCGATGTCCGCCGCCGACGCTCCGGGAACGGACACCATCTCGTAATCGATCACGCGCTCAAGGTGCCCGAAGTGCTGAGACCCGCTCGCCTCCCGGCGCAGCTGATTCTTGATGTTCAGAGCGCCCTTCGAGACAGACTTACCGATCTGCGGTGCAGCCTTACTCGCAACAGCGCCAAGATCCATGCCCAGCTTGCGGAGCTCGCTCGCATCAGTGCTCATGTGTAGACCTCCACTGGGAGTCGGAATGCGGTGTCGAAGGAATCGGGAACGAATCCCTCCACACGGAACACCCGGTCCACGAGAACCGGCGTCAGTTCCGATTCGGTGATCTCGATGAGGTCACCGTCCTGAACGTCAGTACCGGCGGGGACGTGCACTTCCCTGCGGACAACCGTGAACTGGGCTTCCCCAGCTTCCGGCGTTGCCGCGGTCGAGCGCTGGGACTGAACCTTGCACTTCCCGGAGTAGACCGGCGCAGACACAGTGTCGTAGCCGCCCGTCTGCGGGTTGAACACTGACTCCCCGGTCTCCCGGGAAATAGTGCATTTGTCGACCATTAGACGCTCCGCAGCTTTCCGCCGGCGCTTCAGATACACCTCTTTACGCACGGTGCCTCCTAGTACCAGGGGAACAGCGGACCGCCCTCAGTGGGCACCCAACCGGCGCCGACAACGGGAGAAGCGGAGCGGGTTGTTGCGACCGTGCCGATGCCACGGTTGCTTGAGCCCTTCAGCCCGGACAACTGCTGCCGTTCGGATACGGTCAGGTACGCTCCGGACTCCTGCACAAGCCAGCCATCGGAAGCGTCATCGATGCCTCCGCGGATCTGCGCTTCGCGGTTGTCAAACACCCGGCCAGCGCAGTACAGAGTGACCATGACCGCGTTATCCGGGACGTTCGCGACCAGTGCGCCGTCCTCGCCCAGCCACGTCTGCCCTGATTCATCGCGAACCAGGGCAGACGCAGCCCTCAGAGCAAGAGCGGCACGCTTCGCCTCAGCAGAATCGGCCGGGATCGGCTCGCCAATCCAGTCAGCGAGCTCTTGGACCCCGGCCAGTGGTGCCGGGGCCGCCACTACGGAGTAGCCGGAGTCAGGGAAACCGACACAGCCCGGTCAGCGTCAAGGGTAGACGCACCGTAGAACGTATCCACGATGGACTGATCCTCAAGCTGCAGCGGGTTGTAGTGCTGGATCCAGCGGAGCGCGAATCCGTCCTGCGCCACCGTGGCCGACTTCGCTGCACCTTCAGGCGAGCGCGACGGGCGGGTGACGTGCGCGAACGCGTCCCGGTGGTAACCGATGCCGAAGTCCGCGGGGAGCGTGGGATCAGCAACGATGTTCCAGCCGAACAGGCGGCCGATGGTGGCATTGCGGAGAGTCTCCGACGTGCCAGCCTCGTTGACCTTCTGTAGCTGGGGCAGGGAGAGCGCCGCAGCTTCGAGGTCCGCGCCGACAGCGAACGTCCGCCCCTCCGTGGGGATGTGGCGCTCATTGAGAACCTGACGGGACTTGATGAGCGTCTGCAGGAAGTTCGAGCCGTCCGGATCGACGGTCGGGATAGACGCATCCGTGGGGATAGCGACCATCTGCGCGATCAGCGGTGCAGCGAGTTCGTCAACGACGGACTCAGCCTGTGGCTTGAGGACCTGCTGAGCGAGGTTCGTCAGGGTGAACGTTGCCCAGTCGTCCGGGAGACGCAGGGCGTTGTAGACCTGGTTTTCCAGGGTTACCGGGAACCATGCCTGATCCAGTTCATTGAACTGGATGGCATCCCGCGCGGTGCGGTTGGCCTTGGTGTAAACCTTGGCCTTGCCGGCGCTGACCGGGCCGAGTACGTTGACGGTCTGGCCGCGGCCAGCAACGAACTC
Source organism: Arthrobacter sp. D2-10 (assembly GCF_054161285.1). Classification (NCBI taxonomy): domain Bacteria; kingdom Bacillati; phylum Actinomycetota; class Actinomycetes; order Micrococcales; family Micrococcaceae; genus Arthrobacter; species Arthrobacter sp. D2-10. The sequence goes on from NZ_CP096431.1 coordinate 1,530,823, forward strand.
GTTGGAGAAGTCCTGACGGACGGTGCGGGGAAGGTTGCTGAGCCAGCGCAGGGACGCGAGCGTTGCCCGTGCCGCCTGTTCCGGGGTGTAAAGGGTGTGGACCACGGGGGCCTCCTATTGGGTAGTTGCTGGCACGACCTCCGTGGTCGGAGACGCGCTGTCTAGCGGAAGATTCCTTGCGCCAACTTGTCGAGATCCTGCTCATCAGGCTCACCAGTTGGGTCACCGCCACCACGGAGTTTCTCCTTCGGGCGGTTCGTCGGAGGCTTCTTCGAGCCGAAAAGCTCCATGAGATCCTCAGCGTCTTTCAGAATTTCCTCCTCGGTCGTCCCAGACAGGCGCTTGATGAGCGCCTCCGGCAGACCGTGCTTGACTCCGACGCGTAGACGCAGGTTCTCGGCCTCCAGGGACGTGATCCTCGTGTCTTTGCCTTCGGCGTCCTTCGCCTTCTCCTCGGCGCTCTTGGTGCGTTCGCGAAGCTTGCGAGCCTCGCTGTTCAGCTTCCGGAGCTTGTCGCGCACCTTCTCAACGTCGACGGTCTCTTCCTCGGTGTCGTCCTCTTCGGTTCCCTCCGCCTCCTGGGCTTCGGTCTCCTCAGTGACTTCCTCAGTCGATTCGGCTGCTTGCTCTGACATGTGCCCTCCCGGGGCTTCTCGTTCGGCGCCGCCACCAGGGCGGCTCTTTGCACACCGCTATTCGGCGGTGCGGATCTTGGGGGAGTCGTTGAACGCTCCGTTAGCTCTCATCCGGTGCAGGATGGTGTCTGCAGTCCGTGATTCGCCGGCTTTGTCGGCTTCCTTCGCTGCAGCGTCGTACGCGTTGATGTAGGACTGCTCGGTCTTCGTCGGTGTCCATTCGCCGTAGACGATTTCCGATGTGCATCCGCAGTGCCCGTGGTAGAGCAGGCGCATGTCTCCCTGCCTTGACGGGCGGAGGACGTTGCCCTGCGTCCGTTCGGCCGAGAAATACTTGGGGCCGCGGGCTGCGAGCATCGCGCAGAAAGTGCAAGGGTTGCCGTCAGTCACACGGCGCCAACCGATAGCCCTGCTGTCCCCGGACTCGGTGTTGACCACCGACCCGCGCCCGCCATCCAACACCTGCCGACGCACAATGCCGCTCAGCTTCGGAAACGTCTTCAGCTTCGCCTCGTCCGGGTTCATGCCCTTCCCGATGAGGAGCTTCGTCCGGACCGGACCCGCGAGGAGCATCGCATCACGCATCTTCGCCGCGGCGAACGTGGCCGGAACAACCTCAGCAGGTTGACCGATTTCAGCAAGCCGGTACTCGTTCAGGTACGTGGCCGCCGTGCGGTTCGAGTCGTTGTGGAACTTCCGCAGAAGCGCCAACTGCGCCGGCAACCAGCGCTCTACAGACCGATCAATGCGGGCGACGTCGATACCATCCCAAAGGATCTTCGACGCCGCCATGGCACGGCTGGAGATAGCGAGTTGCGCGACACGGTTGGCCTCAGTGAGTTCCTTACCCTCAGCCGTCTGTGCCATTGGACTGACGGTCCAGAGACGCAGCCAACTGCTGTTCTGGGGTCGGGTTGGCCTTCTTGTAGTCCAGCCAGTTCTTCGCCACATCGGGTGTGATGCCGGGGACGCGATCCCACAGCTTCTCCGGAGGGATGCCGAGCATCGTCGCCATCTTGCCCAACGCGTCTGCTGCCTGCGACATGGAACGGGACTCAAGGTCAGCCCAGTCCATGACCAGACTGAAGTCCTCCGCGTCTTCCTTGCGTCCTTCAACGTGGGAGGCGAGGCGGAGCGTCTGGCAGTGCGAGTCCCCGAAGCCGACCTTGCGTTCCCCGGCCTTCAGGTCGAGCATTGCGCGCGCTTCGGTGATCGCGTCGGCGGACAGATTTATCATCTTGCCCGTGAGCGCGTGCGCCGGCGTCTGGGAGACAGCGGCTAACGTTTCGATGTCCGTCTCTTCCGCCTTGATGAGACCTTCAGGGCTCGTCTCATCCAGCGTGCCGAACGTGACACCCTCACCGCCGGTCAGGATGTCGTTCTGACGGAGGAGCATCTTCCGGCGCTCGTTCTCCTCATCGCTCTTCGGGTCCTCAAGGCCAGTGGCCGTGCGGACCTTCCACGATGAGTGATGCTGCACCAGCAGGCGGTCGAACGTCGTCTTGTTGATGCGCTGCGCAGCAGGGATGAACGGCTCAACCTCACCAGGCGTGCGGCCTTCAAGGTCGATCTGGTTCGAGTACCGGATGGCGGGAGCGACTCCAACGCCGTGGATGCGGTGTTCGATGAACACCAGCTTGCCGTTCTCCATGCCGAGCACGTGCACAGCGTCTTCGTCCACGATGTAACGGTGATCGCCGCGCACCCGCAGGTAGTACATTGGGTACTCGTCCTCAACCTCATCCGCGTAGACCGCGAACATGTCCCGCGGAGAGTACCCACGGATGACCGCTCCCGAATCACCGGGCAGGACCGTCGTGTAGGCGTACCCGTAACCGAGAGCGGCACGGTGAATAGCGCGCTGCCGGGAAGGCATCCGGTTGCGGATCCACGGCGCCCACAGCTTCTCGATGTCCTTCGACTTCTGCGAGCGGACCAGTTCGGCAACAAGCTGCTGAGCAACCGTAGTTACCACAAGGCCAAGCCACGGAGTTTCCGCGAGGTCCCGAAGGTACTTCTCCTCCTGATCGGCGGACTGCGGCACCCGGACCTTCTCCGGAGACCACCGCAACCAGTTGTCGATCTTGTCCAGCTTCTGGCGCTCAAGCTGCCAGCCCGGAATCAGGACATCGTTGGCGAGGGAGAGTACATCCGCAGGGCGCATCACCATACTTGCCCACCGCCCTTCTTCTTGCCGCTATTCAGGATCAAACGGCGCACCATCCGGGCACCGACCATGCAGATCGCGAGATCGATCTTGTTCTTCGACTCGCGCTTGTCTTTCGAGATGGACACATACCCATCCACCGGATACCGGCGGGCATTCAACACATGACGGCGCAAACGAGCATCTCCATCCCATGTGAACGACTTGGACTTGATCTCTTCGAGGGTGAATCCCACCGATGAGGCGAACGCGCGGGTGTTATCCCGTGCGGACATGTCGAACATGACCGCGTGACCGTTCGAACTCTTGGTGCTCTTCGACCCCGACGCCCAGACCCGCAGTTTGTGCCGGTACCGCATGTGCCACTCGTCAAAGAGCGGATCCCAGTAGCGGTCCATGGTCTCGTCGTCGCGCACATGCGACGGGTCACCGAAGAACCCGACCACCGTGTACTTGTCGAATGCCTGAGTGACAGTCTCATCGACCTTCTCGCGGGGAGCGAGCCAACCATCACCGCGCTTACCCGGCGGCCGCTGCCACATGCCCAGAGTCACCACATGCCCATCGGACATACGGCAAGCCACAAGGCCGGTAGCGTCGTCGGACTTCGAACAGTCAAGGAACAGTGTGATCTCTTCGCCCTGCTCCAACACCTTCTCGGAATCCTTCAGCGGGTCGAACTCCAGCGGCTCCGTCCAAGAATCCTCAGCCGCAGTGATCTGGTTGTACCACTTGCGCCGAGACTCACTAGGGGAGTTCGCAGGGTTCGCGATGGAGTTCTTGATGCGCCCCTCAGCGTCAAGCCATTGCGCGTCACCACGCACGGACCGGACAACTTCAGGTGCAGCGTCAAGCGTCAACGGCGCTTCAGGCGGAGCTTCCAGCGAGTCGTACATGACACCGAACTCACCGAACTCCGCATCATCGCCCAACGTCGACTCATACGCCTCGCGCATCCGCTGACCCACCGAATCTTCACCCGGCCGGTACGCGTTGCAGATGTCGAGCATCCTGGCAGGCGATTCCTTGTCAGACTTCGCCGCGTTACCCTCAATCGCGCCGGCCATCTCGTGCCCAGCGTTCGAGGAGTTCCAGTTCTGCGTCTCGTTGCGGATTACCAGCGTTGGGCGGCCGCCCTCAATGGACATCACCGAAGATGTGACCGCTTCGATCTGCCGCTCATCGCCAGCGCCCCACACATTCCGCTTACCCACCTGAATGCCGTAGTGCTTCCGCGCCTCCGAAGTAATCAGAGACGGGAACAGCTTCATGGTGTTCTGCGTCTGAATGAGCGACACAGCGACGATCTGGATCCACGCGTTCGACTGATCCCGGCCGACAGGCCGGTCACCGTCCCAATGGTCGAAAGTGACCTCCGCGAACATGGCCGCCATCGACAGACAAGCCGCGATGGGATCCTTACCCCAGCCCTTCAACCGCTGCAGGACACCGGAGTGGTAGAGGAAGTCACCGGACTCTTCGACGGCGAAGTACCAGAGGATGAATCTGGTCTGCTCCGCGGTGAACGCCCACGGCTTCCCGTGCTTGTCCTTCAGCCAGTACCCGCACCAGGCGAGGATCCTCCAGCCCAGCGTGTAGCGGGGGAGATGCCAGCCGTTGTCGTACTGCCACGTCGGGCCGATCTTCACCGGAGTCCACAACAGCCCAGAGGGCGGACGCGCTTGCTCTAGGAGGTTCTCGTACCAGCGGATGATCTCCGCGAAGTCGGATTCGGCAGAAGTGATGAGGGCGGCAGTGTTACGAGACCTTGCCACGCGACTGAGCCCAACGGGACTGCGCAGCCTCTCGCTGCTGGTTGCCTGCGGTAGCCCCACCCTCATCCGGGAGTTTCAGGCTCGCCCAGAGTGCCTTCTTCGTGGCACGGTGCTGGCGAAGCTCAGAGATCATCGGATTGGCGACATCCTGCCCCTGCGAGCCGGTGACGATCAGGTCAGCGCCGTCAAGCTCCTTCTCAAGCAGGACGATGAGATCCGCTTCCCGGCAGATGTCCTCCAGAGTGTCCAACTCATCAGCGCGGAGCTCGTAGTTCGACGTGATGTCTTTCCAGAGACGCTTGCCCTTAGCTTCGAGTCCTCGTGGTGCTGAAACAGCCATGATGATGTCCTCCCGGGACGCTATGCGCGCCCACCAGGGGCACTAAACGACCGAGGCAACAACCCCGGACAAATCTGCGAGACTCGACGGCGAACCCTCGAACCTGTTGCCAGTGACGGCGATGTACCGGCCGGCGGAGTAGAACTCGATGGCCTTCTCACCGGTACGGATGTTCCGGCCACCGCCTTCAGGGAGCAGGCCGAAGATGTGGAGGCCTTCACCGGACTGGGAAACCTCAATGTAAGTAGCTGGGCAGGAGTCGAGAACCTCGCGCGCCCAGTCAGCGACCACGCCGTCACTGATGCAGTGGTCCAAGTCGATGCAGCCGATGCCATCACCCAGGACGAAACCGAGGCCAGCCCCGACGTTGGAGCGGCGAGCCACGGAGTATTCGGACCACGTTGAAGAGTCCGTGGAGGAAGCGTTCCGGCCGACAACGGTCAGCGGCATCTTGCGGCGATTCCGGCGAACCCAGCGGGCCTTAGCTGTCATTTCAGCGGGGATAGTGGCCTTGCGGGACGCATAAACGCGGCACTTCGGAGAGCAAAACTTCGCACCCTCACGCAGCAACCCAATCCCAGCGTTGCAGTACCCGCACCGTCTCTCAGCCATAGCTACAGTCTACCGCACCTGTTACGGATAATCCGCATGATCTAGCGGAATTTGCAGGAGAGGAGAGAAGGGCAAACCGTCAGCGCCGATACGCCGCATCAGGGGATCAAATCCATCCACCAACCCCGCAAAAGGCCGCCAGAGAAGCGCTCAAGCGGTGCCAGAGGGTGGGAAAAAGCCAGAAGAAGCGCACGCAGGATGAGAATTGCTATCCGGCGGTAGAGGGGTTTTGTGTCGGGGAGTCACCCCCCACCCGTTTGGCGGGGAGCGACTCGACCCTGACCAGTGGTTTGAGTCTACTCGGTGAAGAGTGCGCGGACGTCATCGCGCTTGAGATCCTTGAGGTCCTCTTCGGTTTTGCCGTTGGCGAGCGCGTAGGCGGTCCACTCTTCGAGGCTGGCGTTGCCTGCTGGCTTGCCGTCAGAGTCTTCCTTCGCCTTGGCCTTGGTCTCTACCTGCTCCGCGTATCCCGCGTTGATGAGGTACGAGCCTGCGCCTTCAGTGGTAGTGATCTCGTCGCCTACCTTGTGGCCGCCAACAGTGTTGATGATCTTGAGTTTCATGTCAGTCTCCCTGGATGTTGTTCGGTGGGTTTGCGTCTCAGCTTCGCGGCCTGCCGGTTGCGTGCCGCGTTCTCCTGCTTGGTCTTCTCCCAATGGCAGGGAGTGCTGAGCCATTGCAGGTTCGACAGGGCATGGTTGTCGCCGGCCCGGATGTGATCGGCTTCAGCCCCTATGCCGTCGCAGTCAGGGTGATGCCTGCCCGCTTCGCATCTACCACCAGCCCTGCGCTTCACCGCTGCCTTGATAGCAGGCCAGTCAGCAGGGAGCCGGCGGGAGCGGGTACTGGTACCCCATGCCATCGGTGCTACCCGCTACAGCCAGACCACGGCGGCCGTGTTGATGAGCAGGTGCAGGGTGTTGTCCGCAACGATCATCAGCCACACGGACATCCATGCCGGTGTGCTCGATGGGTAGCCTGTCGCCTTGGCGTCTTCCCATACGGGGCGGTGAGCCTTTGGTCCTACCTGGTTCTTCAGCCAGATGATGTGCTTGGCGAGGCGCAGCCTGTCGATGACGATGTGCGTACCCGCGATGACCAGCAGTGCCAGCACCGACTGTGTGACGAACAGGTACGGGAGCGTGTAGGTGACGCCGTGCACGATGGCGGGCCACCAGCGCTTGGTCTTCTCCGTAGCCATCCAGTGCGACTGGATCAGGTAATCGCCTACAAGGTGGGCGAGGATGATGCCAAGTGCAAGCATGGTCTGTCCGTCCTATGGGTTTGGTTCGGAAGTATGTTCGATTTCTTCCGCCTGATACGTGAGCGTTGCCGCCCTGTAGGACACAGCGAGTCTGCCGTCTGCTCCAGTATGGAAGCTCATCGCAGATGGTCCCAGCGTTAGTGTTCCTCCGCGCGGGTTCATCGCTTGCGCTTAGTGCACTCGTGGCAGTGGAAGATGCCCCTGATGATGCGTGTGTTCCAGAAGTCCCGAAGGTGCCCGCAAGGGTAGGTCGGAGCTTCAACCGGCGGCGTTGCCTGGTCCATGGGTGATCCTTCTACGCAAAGCAAAGATCCCCCGGCGAGGACGGGAAACACAATGGGTTTCTCGCGGAGACCGAGATGAGGCCCTTATGCTGAGGCATGGGAAAGAAGAAGTCTCCCCCAGCCTCCGACGTAGAATCGGCGCCTGCTCCGAGAGATGCACGAAGTGACGTACCGGCGACAGAGCCAGCGCCATCAGGCCGGTCTGCCACCATTATCGCGGTGCTCGCATTGGTGATCTCGATCATCGGATGGGCTTGGCCATTCTTTGGACTACCGACACCAGGCGAAGCATCAGCTAAAAGCAATTCTGCTCGTCAATATTTTGAAGCAGTTACCAACAGCTCCGAAGCGCCGGACGCAAAGTTTGCACCGCGTATCACCATGGCTCTCGCGTACGCTTCTCCAGAATCGCCGGCCGCTCAATACGCCACCATCAGGCAGAACATTCACATGGCGAATCAGTCGGTCTCACTGGATGTCGAAGAAGGATCAGTAGCGAACATCAATGGTGGCTTCGAAGTCTGCGAAGCCACCGGACCCTGCAGCGAGGCGAGGAACCTGATTTTCGATGAAGAGAATCGATTGGAAGACTTCACACTCAGCGGCATTCCTGTTGCGTCAATGATGCTGCAATCCGAGGTTACTCCTCCCAGCGAGGAGGCCTTGCAAATAACCTTCAAGGGCGGCCTGCTCGGGGACGAGCTGCATTTTGCCCTGGAGGTCTACAATCGTTCTCGCGCAGTGACCCTAGTGCTTGAGGAGTTCGTCTACCGCGATGCAAGTGCCGAGGTACAGTTTCCCGAGGTTGTCGGATTGAGTGCCATTGAGACCGGTCAGCGGGCCTCCCTGAATGTGCGCGCAAAGGGAGGCAAGCGCGGCATACTTACATTCACCTGGGTGGACCATGAAGGCGAAAAAAACCACAGAGCGATCCTAATCGGATGATCCGAGCGGAAGGCCGCCATCGTATGGGGATCGACGGCGGCCTTCGCTAGGTACACGTGTGCGCTGTACCTCCAGATTAACCTAGATGCGCGTTACTTACAAGCCTGTCATTCGGCGTTGAGGGCGCTGACCGATCAGTCACTCGTTCGGGTTGTAGAGACCCGTCTCGGGGTTGTAGTGCCCGGGCGGGAGTCCCTCGCTGGGCCACAGCTCGAAGTTGTTGTTGAATTCGTTCTCGTCCATCCGCGAGAAGCGCCCATTGAATTCGTTCTTCAGTATGTAGTCGCAGACGAGTGCTCGTGAGTCATGCATCGATGTGTCGAGTGTTGGGATCCAAATGTGGGCGCCCACTGCTTCGTCTTCCTGGATCCATGCCCCTCCACACCATGCCGCAAGCTCTTCGCCGTTCTCGCGTGTAACCTGCACAGCCTGGAAGGGATCGGGGATCTCGCGGTACAGAGGGTAGTCATTCATGCTTTTCTCCATGGTAGTTGTGGTCTCTTGACCTGGTGGAATCCTTCGGGTGTGCTGTGGAGGCGTTGCTTCGGACGCAGGACGGGGGAGCATTGGATTCTACAGTTGCCCGAGCTCTGACGCTCCGGCCGGGGTCATAGCTATTAGTCATGGCATTTCTCCATAGCTCTGTAGTTCGCGCTGAATGTTGAGGGGGGATGGGCTGCGTTTCAGTGCTTGAATCCCTTCGAGACGTTCCCTCGTGGAGGGCTTCCCGGTGGGCTTGCGACTCGGTAGCGGTTCGTCTTCCCAGCCGCCCCTGCCCAGCCAGGTAGATGCGTGGGGGATGAACTGCGCTTCGGGGAGGTTCGGATCCTGTGCGAGTCGGCGAGCGCCTTCAATGATGGAGTCAGCACCATGCTTCAGTGCTTCCCGCTTGAAGACCTTCTCCGCTGCGGCCTTGCCGACCTTGCGCGGGTACTCCTGCCAGAAGACTTCGAAAGCTCCGGACGGGACGCGCACCCTCGACGGCGTAGCCGGTGAGGAAGTATTTTGTTCCCCTGTTCCCCTGTTCCCCTGTTCCCCTGTTCCAGCGTCGGAAGTGTGCGGTATTTCCGCTACAGCGTCACGGAGTTTCCGTGATTCACTGTCAGCATTCGCGCTAACCCCAGCGTTTCCGGTAGTCAGAGGGGATCCGGTGCTATCTGCTTGGTCAGGTCCGGGGTACTTCGATTGGGCGGCGCGACGCTCATTGCGCTGGTGGCTATCCCACGAGGGGATTTGGTAGAACGGCCTCCCTGAGACGGTGTAGAACGTCACGTTGAAGCATTCTGAAACTTCCGCTACTACTTCACGGAAATGCACGGTATTTCCGCTGCTCAATTCCGCGAGGTCGTCATTCGGGAAAATGAACCCTTCAAGCTCTTTGAGGTTCGCGGTGCCGCGGCCGTGGTCATCGGCCCAGTTCCACATAGCGATGAATGCGAGACGGGCCACTGCCGAAGCTGTTGCAGTGCTTGGCGAGGACCAAAACTCAGGTTTGATACTTCTAATTCGTGCCACCGGGTCATCCTCAGTGTGAATCTGTGCTAGGGGCGGGCAGGTTCATGCCTTCAACTGCTTCGTTCCACTCCTGAGGTGTCAGGTGACCTTTGATGAGGAGGACTCCGCGTAGCCAATCGAGCATCTTCTCGCGATCGACGTTCTTTGCTTCGACTGGTTCTATGGCACCCTGCTCCACAGCTGCACCAGCGAGGTCCGACGCGAATGTGAGTGCCTCCGCCACCGTCACCTCATATGTCGGTTCGACAGCGATGCGAAGTCCTTCTTCGGAGGTCCAGATGGGACAAAGCGAATGCGCTTCGCTCTCGCGTCTGGTTCCCCACCAGAGGTTTGGGTTCTCCGGATCCTGGCTGAAAGATTCGGGCGGTGCCTGATTGGTATGATGCGTCATGGATGGTTTCCTTGCTACGAGACCGTTTGGAAGGCTACGGGTGACGTGTTTGGCGACTGCATCCGTGGCCTTCTGCTTTCTTCTGCCGGAATTTCGGTCCGGCCGTCCGTGTGTCATTTGCGTACGACGCGGGGTGTGCGTCCGGTTGTCTTGTGTTCTTCGAGCCATTCATTCAGGTCGGCCCTGGACGTCTTCAGCGTCTTGCCCAACTGGATCGCTTTAGGTGCTCGGCCCTCCTGTCGCCAGTTGTAATACGTCTGGAGTGCGATCCCTAGCTCTTCGACCAGTTCATTTGTCGTTAGCCACTCGGTCTGAGTGGCATCGGATGATTTCCCCATGTGGCCCTTCTTGATTGACGTTGATTCGAATTTTTTTGTTTGCCGTATGGAATAACTATCGCCTTGAGATTAGATACACCCTTCAATAGGTGTCAACTTACTTACGCCTACTTGAAAATGCGGCGTTGCAGACATGAAAGTTAATTTCAATAGAGCATTATGAATCAGTTTTATGGTGTGAGAATGGCTCTATTGGCGGCAGCTAATGTATTTCCCGCCGCATTCGAGATATTCGCCACAGACGCATAGTCGCGCTGGTGTCGCTGACGTTTATTCGGACTCAGGCCGCCACTTGATCGCGTTTTGCGGGCCGTGGGCGCCACATGCGGCTTGTGAAAGCAGATCCCTTGTCGCTTGCGCACGGTCATGCGTCGACCATGCCTTGTGCCTCCGACATCTTCACCACGTGGCGTGCGGCAGCCTCCATTAGCGCTGGCAATTCTCGGAGGTCGGGGCCGGCCCACACAGATCCGCATGCGCCGCATTGTGCTTCAAGGCCGGCGGCGGTTATGGCGGTGTTGCGAACCCATTCGTCCTCGTCCCATGTCCAGGCGTGGGTGGATAGGCATTCTGGAACTGGGCAGGTCCCAACAACTTCGATGCGGTGAACAGGGTTGATGAGATTTCTGATGGCTTGTACCCAACCCGCGACCGAGCGAAGGCAGTCCGTCTGCTCCTTCCCCGCGGGATCCGCAAGCGCATGCATTCCCCATTTCTGCAACTTGGTCTCGGGAGGAAGTCCGGGAACGTCAGTGCCGGTGATCTGAATGTGCCTGGTATTCAAGGTTTCTCGAATCTCGGACCAGAGTATGACTGCTTGGACCGCGATTGGGGATCTCGACCCAGAACCTGTGCCACCCGTGTTTCGCCTCCCGGAAGCCTGTTCGAGACGCAATTGGTCAAAGAGCGACATCTCGGAGGGGTAGGACACGATGCCAGTATCGGTGTCGGTGTGGCTTGCCTTGTGTTCGCGGGTGAGTTGGTGGATGTGGTCGACAAGTAGTCGCTCGGCGCTGATCATTTCGCTCCCACTAGTTCGATAGGTGTCGGTCTTTCGCTTCTAATGGACTGATTGGCTTCCGTAAGCACGACGATTGAGCATGAGGAAGTTTTGCGCTTCAGAGAGCGGCCGTCCATCCATAGCTCCAACCCGTCGGGGCTTTCATCGAAACCTTGTAGTCGTCCCGCGATGCGGTAGAGGGTGTCACAGCCAGGGACGGTGTAGCTGATCTCGATGAGGCGTCGCAGGTGTTTGATGCAGAGTCGTCCCGTCGGCGTTACGACATCTTGTCCTCCTGCTTCTCGCTCGCTGTGCGTGGAGGGATCCTTGTGGGGCAAGGCGCGGAGGCTGTAGTGAGTTGCGTAGCGCTTGGTGGACCGCCCAGCCATCCACCATTGGACGCCCTTGCCGTTGTCGTAGAACCCCTGCAGCCGTCCAACTATGCGCAGTGGTTGTTCTGACTGTGATTCGGTGTAGGTGATTTCGACTATCTGATTGATGTGCTCAATGCCGAACGTGTTGCTCATACTGATTGACCCTTCCCATAGTGATCAGGGGCTTGATCGGCCAACTGAGAGCGGAACGCGGAGCCGCCTTGGTTCGAGAGATGCTTGCAGTTCTCGTACACCTTCTGCTCGGTCATGCCGGCTCGTCAGTGCCAAAGGCGGCGTTCACCCAGTCGATGACGTCCTGTTCGCGGTACATCACCCGTCCACCGAGCTTGGCGCAGCGCGGGCCCGTCCCGTTGTGCCGCATCCAGCGAAGTTGCGCAGGTGTCTTGCGCAGCATCTCTGCCACCTCGTCCAGCGTTAGTAGTTTCATAACCATCGAAACCGCCACTCCATCCTCCTAGTGTTGTGGGGAATGAACTCTCAGTCCCCTATGAACTATTGTTGGGGTGAATGGGGCTGGTGTCAAACTTCTGGGGAATGTAGGCTAAGTCTCGTGGAGAATAGTTTGAGCGTGGGAGACATTGCGAAAGCAAGCTTTGGTGAGGCGTTGCGTAAGTTCAGGCTCGCCAGTGGGCTGACGCAGGAAGAGTTGGCTAGACGACTCAGTGATCGGGGTTTCAGTGCGACTCAGACGATGGTTGCCAAGATTGAACGGGGGGACCGACCGACGTCGATTGCTGAAGCGGCCGTCATAGCTGCGTATTTCGGCACTCCGGTCCAATCCTTTTTACCCCTGGATCGACTTTCGGCTACTTTGTCCCACCTATCGTGGCTGGAGACTTCCCGACACAGCTTGGATGGTCAGATAGAAGACATCCAGAACCAACTCACTGACATCTTCATTCGACTGAGCGACCTTCACGACCATTGGGACGAATATGTCCGCGATATGACTGAATCAGAAATCGAGTATGTGAAGGAATTCGACCTCGACCCTCGGTCGACCTATGAGAGGGGACTCAGGGAGCGCGATGGCGAGCATCCAGAAGAGGCCTGACGGCCGGTGGCGGGCACGCTACCGGGACCATGCGGGCAAGGAGCATGCGCGGCACTTCGGGCGGAAAGTGGATGCTCAGAGGTGGCTCGATGAAGTGACGGCGTCGGTCGTCACCGGGACGTACGTGGATCCGAAGACGGCGAAGACAACTGTGGGGGAATGGTGTGCTGTCTGGATGAAGGGTTACGAGAACAAGCGACCCGCGACTGTGCGCCAGGCGAAGTCTCATCTGAAGCACATTGAGGCCGCTTTCGGGACGAAGGCCCTGTCGGCTGTCCGTCCATCGGAGATCCGTTCATGGACCGCGGCGCTGAAAGCTGAAGGGTACGCGGACTCTACGGTATACGCGCTGCATGCTCGGCTGTCGCACCTCTTCTCCGACGCGGTGCACGACGGGCTGATCCCAAAGTCGCCTGCGGGACGTCGAACCTCCCCGGGTGCTGGCAAGGCGCGTCCGTATGTGGCGACGACTGATCAGGTGTGGGCTCTGCATGATGCGATGCCGGCGAGTATGCGGCCGGCGGTCTTGCTTGCCGCATTCGCGGGTCTACGGGTGGCCGAGGTCGCCGCGCTCCGGGTCCAGGACGTCGACTTCATGCGAGGTTTCATCAGCCCCGAGATTCAGTACCCGAACGAGCCGTTGAAGACGGAGATGTCTAAGACGCCCATCCCTATCCCAAGGGAGTTGGCGCTGCAGTTGAACTACAACCCGACGAAATGGGGATCGACGACCATCGTGACCGGAGAGTACGGCCGGCCCGTAGCGCCCTACACGATCGAGACCAACTTCCGTAGGGCACGGTTGGAGATTGAAGACTTGCCGGAGGGGTTCCGATTCCACGACCTGCGGCACTACTTTGCCTCGCTGTTGATCGCCTCCGGCCTAGACGTGAAGGTCGTCCAAGCTCGGCTCCGGCATTCATCAGCGAAGACGACGCTTGATACCTATGGTCACCTCTGGCCGGACAAAGATGAGTCGTCGAGATCTGCGATCGCGGCTGTCCTGCGAGGTCAACTGGTCCCCGGTGTAACTCATGCGAAGTGATGTCTGTACCAAATGGCGCACCGCCCAGTTCGGGGCGGTTCGCATCTGAGTCACTTCTTGCGGGACATCATCTCGATGAGTGACTTGTCACGCGTCTTTCGTTCTAGCCGGATCTCTTTGACAACTTCGTCCATAGACTTTCGCTCACGAACTTTCCGAGCCTCTTCGCGAGCCTTCACAACGTGAGGAGCAAGCTTGATTGATCCCATTTAGATCCCTCCCTTGTCTTCGTTAACTGTATCGGATTTGCCGTGCTTTCCCCGTTTTGCCTCAGCGAAGTATACGGACAACATCGATGCCAGTACCGTCAGGAGATCACCGTCGCGTCGTTCCACCCCACTGGGTGACGTGTGATCCAGCGAAAGCATGCCGTATGCCTCGTCTGTTGAGCGAATCGGTACAGCGACAAAGGACCTATAGCCGCGGTCATCAAGGATCTCCTGCTGCAACTCGAACTCTTCGGCGCCCTCAATTAGCGCGAAAACGCTCTCACCCCTAGTGGAATTGCGAACTACCACGTTTGCTGGATCCGACCTTCCTTCCTCATGTAATACCGTGAGGCTACTGCCGTCCTCCGAGAGGCCGTACACAACAACCCGCAACTCCGCGTCGGCACCATATATCTCATCCAGAAGATGACCCACCGATTCTGAGATTGCGGTTTCCATCCCTATGACTCGTTCTGCACGGGGCTGGCGCGACAGCGAGGCTAAGTCCTGGAGGCGTGAAGCAGCGTATTGCACCACCTTGCGTTCCCTAGCCTCGTACAAATCCTCACGGGATTGGTCTCGCGTCGTCCACGCACCGCCGGCGATCACTGGCAGCACCCCTGCGGCGGCTGCGGCTGCTCCGATGAGAACTAGCAGTACGTTGCCAGCGGCTCCCGAAATAACAAGACTCCCTGCGAGCGTGCCCACCCAAGGCGCCGCCGCCGCCCAGGGCCCGTTGAGGGAGCAGGTTCGTGCAAAGTCCCACCAGAGGGAGCGTAGTTTTCGCATGGGTTGGACAGAAGGTTGTTGATGGACGGGTCCCCGGGAAGTCACGGAACGAGCATACTTTGCCTTTTTGTCGACCGTAGGAGGAACTCGCCCCTGCCGAGAAAAACCAAGGGACCTCTCGTGATATGAGAGGTCCCTTGGTTCTGATGTCCCGGTGATTCTGCGGACTATGCGCGGACTAAACCCGCTTTTTCCGCGTGATCTAGCTAGACGCCGTAGTACAGCTCGAACTCGTAAGGGTTCGGACGTGCGGCGAGGGGCGCGATCTCCACCTCACGCTTGAAAGCGATCCAGGTATCGATCAGGTCCTGCGTGAAGACACCGCCGGCCTGAAGGAACTCATTGTCGGCTTCCAGGGCGAGGAGTGCTTCTTCGAGGGACCCCGGAGCCTTCTGGATGTCCTTTGCTTCCTCAGCGGGAAGCTCGTAAAGGTCCTTGTCGATCGGGTCAGCGGGCTCGATCCGGTTCTTGATTCCGTCAAGGCCGGCCATCAGCTGGGCAGCGAATGCCAGGTAGGGGTTCGACGACGGGTCCGGAGCGCGGAATTCGATGCGCTTGGCTTTGGGGTTGGAGCCCGTGATCGGGATGCGGATACCTGCGGAGCGGTTGCCCTGTGAGTACACCATGTTCACCGGTGCCTCGAAACCCTTCACCAGGCGACGGTAGGAGTTGACCGTGGGGTTGGTGAACGCGAGCACCGCCGAAGCGTGCTTGAGAAGTCCGCCAATGTACCAGCGGGCAAGATCCGAGAGCCCTGCGTAGCCGCGCTCGTCGTAGAACAGCGGCTCGCCGTTGCTCCATAGCGACTGGTGGCAGTGCATGCCGGAACCGTTGTCGCCGAAGATGGGCTTGGGCATGAAAGTCGCAGACTTCCCCCAGGCGTTGGCAACGTTCTTGATGATGTACTTGAACTTCTGCAGATCGTCAGCCGCGTGCACCATGGTGGTGAACTTGTAGTTGATCTCTGCCTGTCCGGCACCGCCGACCTCGTGGTGCGAACGCTCAACCTCAAGGCCGACCGCGTCCAGCTCGACACACATTGCGTCACGAAGGTCGGCCTGCTTGTCTACCGGTGCAACGGGGAAGTAGCCGCCCTTGAACGGGGTCTTGTTGCCGAGGTTTCCACCAACTTCCTCGCGGCCGGTGTTCCACGGGGCCTCGATGGAATCAACCTTGTAGAAGGAGCCCTGGGGGCTGGATTCATACTGGATGTTCTCGAAGATGTAGAACTCGGCTTCCGGAGCAAAGAAGGCGGTGTCCGCGATACCGGTTGATGCCAGGTAGGCTTCGGCGCGTTCTGCAACTCCGCGCGGGTCCCGGTGGTAGGGATCGCCGGTGCGGGGGTTCACGATGGAGAAGTTCAGTGCGAGAGTCTTCTCGATCCGGAAGGGGTCGATGAATGCGGTGGTGACGTCCGGAATCAGCTGCATGTCGGATTCCGCAATACCCTGGAAGCCGCGGATCGATGAACCGTCGAACAGCTGGCCGTGAACAAAGAAGTCAGCGTCAACGGACTTCGCGGGGACGTTGAAGTGCTGCTGCACGCCCGGAAGATCGGTGAAACGGATGTCGACAAACTTCACATCTTCGTCGGCGATGTACTTGAGGACTTCGTCCGCATTTTTGAACATCGGGTTATGCTCCTAACGCATATTTCGGGGAGAGCGACCGGGGCCGGTAGCGCGGGGGAAACGCCGCAAGGCTTTACCTGCTGCGGTCGCAACAGCCTCCACACTATGAATGCGCAGTTACCCACTGGTGTCGCAAATGTTTCCGGCGTGTAACTTAAGCCGGTTGCCACGCACACGTGCTCACACCCCACCCTATCGGTCTCTCGAATGCTTCCGCTTCTCGGAGGCGGTCATTCCCCGAGGCGCACCGGCTGGGTTTCCTGTGGGGAGGGTCTCGGCTGCACGTTAGAGTTGAACCGTGGTAGACCGCAGAGACATCAGTTCATGGCTGGAAGGGCCGCCTTCCCGCGGAGACGGTCATTGGCCCGGTCAGCGGCTGGGCAGGCCAAGGGACGGCGTCGGTTCGGTGGCGCGTCCGGGGCGCAGACTAGGAGCTCTGGTTATCGATTGGGCGCTCTGCAGCCTGATCTCTGCCGCGTTCTTCAACTATGACGGTCTGGCCACTCTCGGCATCTTCGCCCTCGAGCAGATGCTTTTGGTGGGAACGCTGGGATACAGCGCCGGTCACAGGGCTTTCGGTATGCAGGTCCAGCATGTTGAGGGCAGGGCAGCCGGGCTCGGCGCCGCCATTTTGCGCGCCCTGCTCATTTGCCTGGTCATCCCCGCGGTGGTCTTCGACGAGGATCAGCGCGGCTTGCATGACCGCGCTGTCGGTACCCTGCTTGTCCGTATCTAGGCTGTTCGATATTTAGGCTGTTCGATCCAGTGCGGATGAATCAGGTCGGCCCGGATACAACAAAAGCCGGTGCGCATCGAGCGCACCAGCTTTTATCTCATCGGCCGCGCATCGCCTTGCGGTCCGGGCGCGCCTTGAACGGATCGACGCCCTTGGGGATGGGCATGCGGGCACCGAGAGCGCTTAGTCGCTTGTCAACCGCGGACACTTCCTGGCGGGTCAGGTTCTTCTTCATCTTCTGAAGTGTCTTCGAAATGCGCTGCAGGGGAACCTGGCCTTCGCCCTGACCCGCGTGTACGACGTGAACCGGCACTCCGGGCACGATCCGGTTCATCTTGACCCGTTCCGCGTTGACGAGCTGCTTCACACGGTTCACGGGCCCCTCGGCAACAAGGACTATTCCCGGCCGCCCAATCGCGCGGAATACGGCGTCCTGGGTGCGGGCGTTGACCGCTACCGGTTCATCCTTCAGGATCCAGCCGCGGCGCAGCACACTGAGTGCAGCTCCCGCTGCACCGGGCTTCCCCTCGATCTGCGCGAAGGCTGCGCGTTCGGCTCTCCGCGACAGAATGAAGAGAGCAGCGAGGAATGCGAGCGGAACGGCGATGATAAGCATCGTCACCACGTTGTTGATCAGCAGTCCGATCAGCAGCCCCACCGCAATTACGGCCAGGAACGCCAGAAGCATGATCCAAACGACGTTTGGGTCATTGCGGCGGGTCATCGCGAACACTTCGCGGATGCGCTTCATTGTTCCCGGCTTCTTCGAAGACTTGTCTGCCTTCGGTTTGCGGGAAAACAGGCGGCGCCGTGCGCTCGATCCGTCAGCGTCAGAAGGAGTGTTGGAACTGTTGTCAGTGCTGTTGGCCATAGTGGCTTAAGTCTACGGGATGCCCAACGCGTATCGGGCGCCCCAGCCGAAGCCGGAGCGCCCGATAAGAGCGTGAACCGCGAAGGTGTATCAGCCCGCCATGAGGGTGGAGGCTTCCTGCAGAGTGCTGCCCGAATCCTCGATGTGTGCGAGCTCAGGAGGAAGCTCAAGACCCTTCTTCCGCATGGCGCGGGCCCACAGCCGGCCAGCGCGGTAGGAAGACCGGACCAGCGGGCCACTCATGACGCCCAGGAAGCCGATCTCGTCAGCCTCCTGCTGCAACTCAACGAATTCCTGCGGCTTGACCCAACGGTCCACCGGGAGGTGCCGCTCACTGGGGCGAAGGTATTGCGTGATGGTGATCAAGTCGCAGCCGGCTTCGTGAAGATCCCGGAGGGCCTCTGAAATCTCCGCCCGGGTCTCGCCCATTCCGAGGATCAGGTTCGACTTGGTAACCATGCCCTGATCGCGGCCCTGCGTGATGACGTCCAGCGATCGCTCGTATCGGAACGCCGGCCGGATGCGCTTGAAAATGCGTGGGACAGTTTCGACGTTGTGCGCGAAGACCTCGGGTTTGGCTTCGCAGATCCCCATGATGTGTTCCGGCTTCCCCGAGAAATCCGGGATCAGAATCTCGACGCCGGTCCCTGGGTTGAGCGAGTGGATCTGGCGAATCGTCTCAGCGTAAAGCCATACCCCCTCGTCCTCGAGGTCATCCCGTGCCACTCCGGTTACTGTTGCGTACCGCAGGTTCATGGACTGGACGGATTGCGCAACCTTGAACGGCTCGCTCCGGTCTAGAGGTGCGGGCCGTCCGGTGTCGATCTGGCAGAAGTCGCACCGGCGCGTGCATTCCGAACCACCGATGAGGAAGGTGGCCTCCCTGTCTTCCCAGCATTCGAAGATGTTGGGGCATCCTGCTTCTTCACAGACGGTGTGCAGGCCCTCCTTTTTCACCAGGTTCTTCATCCCAACGAACTCGGGACCGATGTTCACCTTGGCTTTGATCCAGTCCGGTTTGCGCTCCACTGGAACAGCGGCGTTCCGTGCCTCGACGCGCAGCAGTCGTCGTCCCTCGGGGGCCAGACTCACAGTAGAACTCCTTCCGGCCGGTCGTTGCTGCCGGCCTTCACTGTCTCGGGTACGGGGAGAGCGCCCTCGGCATCAAGGACCAGAGACCCCTCATTCTTACTCAGTTCTTCTTCGATACGGGAAACGATGTCCGCGGGTGTAACTGAGCGGCCAAGTTCCTGGGAAATGCTCGTTACACCAGCATCGGTGATCCCGCACGGAACAATCTGGGCGAACGGCGACAGATCGTTGCTGCAATTGATAGCGAACCCGTGCATGGTGACTCGCCGATTGATCCGGATGCCGATGGCAGCGATCTTCCTGGCCGGCCCCCGTTCGTCAGCCTGCAACCAAACGCCGGATCGCCCCTCGATTCGTACCCCCGAAATCCCATAATCCAGCAGGACTGCGATGATAACGTCTTCCAAAATTCCGACGTAGTCCGCCACACGGGTTGGTTCGGGAAGGGCGAGGATGGGATAACCGACCAATTGCCCTGGCCCGTGCCAGGTCAGTTTCCCTCCACGGTCAACGGGCACCACGGGCGTACCGTCAAATGGTTTCTCATGATCCTCGGTTCGCTTGCCCGCGGTGTACACGGCCGCGTGCTCCAGCAGCAGGACGGTACTCGGCGAGGACCCGGCAACAACTGACTCGTGCAGTGCCTTCTGGCGGTCCCATCCTTCGAGGTAATCGACGAAGTGGGGGTCGAATCCGATTCGTGAGAACTCCAGCGTCATGCCTCAAGGGTAGACCCGGGCAGTGACGATCTCCCATTCGCGGGTACCGGCCGGTTGTGGATAACTTACGGACGCCGGAAAGAAATAGCCAAGAATGGCGACCATGGACAATTTCCTTCGCCAGACTGCGGCGGACCAGGATGTGGTTTCCCGGAACAACGCCTGCCCGGATACGCCCCCGGCCGTGGACGGTTACCGTACCGGAAGATTGCTCGGAACGGGAGGAAATGCAAATGTCTGGCTGCTCGAGGAGCGGCAGACCGGAGTGGCAAGAGCGCTCAAGGTGTTTCCCGCATACGCACCGGGGGGAGAACACGGCCGGAACACCAGCAACGAACTCCTGGCACAGTTGCGCAGGGAGAGCACTGTCCTGGGCTCGCTGGAACATCCGCACCTGCTTGGCCTGCATGCCGTCGTCTCCACGGACCAGGGGCCGGGGTTGATGACCGATTACGCGGCGGGCGGCTCCCTTCTCAATCTGGTGACTGCACGTGGGCGCCTCAGCCCCGGGGAATGCATCACCGTCCTGGCTCCCATCGCGCAGGCCGTGGCCCACCTGCATTCGTCGTCGGTTCATCACGGAGACCTGTCGCCCGGGAATGTGCTGTTCACCGCAGAAGGGAAGCCGCTGATCGGTGACCTAGGGGCAGCTCGCCTGCTCGGCGAGAAGTACTTAGGAGCCGCCGGTACCGCAGGGTTTTCGGAGACTCGCAGCGGAGAAATAGGGCCTCCCGCGGCCGCAGCCGATGTGTACTCATTGGCGGCGCTTGGCTGGTACTCGCTCACCGGCAATCCTCCCGGGCAGACGAAGGATAGGGTTCCACTTTCCCTGCTGGTGCCCGAGGTTTCTTCCGAGCTGCTCCAGATACTCGAATCTGGGTTGGAGACCGAGTGGACGGCCCGGCCCTCAGCTGCCGAATTCGCGGAAACCGTCCTGCGTTCCGGTGTCCCTCGGCCGCTTGACCTGGTGGCCGCCGTGCACCCTTCCGTGCTTCCGCAGTTGCTCACCCGGCGCCCTGCCGATATCCCGGCAACTGCTCCTCGCCCCCGGCTTGCTGCAGTGCTTGGAAGCTTACGCCCCGGGAAGGCAACCTCGCGGAGGAAGAAGCGAGCGCGGCTGGCCGAACCGAGAGGTCGTCGACGCAGGCAACCCGATCGCCCGGAGCCTAAGTGGAAGTCAGCGGTACCCCAAACAACTGCCGCTGTGCTTGTGCTTCTCGGATCAATGATGGCCGGTCAGCACTTCCTCGGTGGGATCAGCACCGGCACCAGCGAACCGGATCCGGCACCTCTCACGGTCGGGATCGCCTCGAGCCAAGGGGTCGAAGAATCCGGAGCCAAGGCGCAGCAGGGAGAGGGCACCGAGACGGAGACCGCTCCGGCCGCGCCCGCGCCGGCCTCCGTCTTGTCCGCTGAGATGCAGGCGCGGCTGTCGGACGCAGATCCGGCCAAAGTCCTGCCGGCGCTGGCAGGAGTGAGGGCGATGGCTTTGACGTCCGCCGATACCGACCTGCTCTCACACGTGAATATCCGCGCTTCGGAGGCTATGGACGCGGATCGCGTCCTCGTAGCGGGTTTGCAGGAGCAGGGCCTTGTGTTCAGCGGGCTGAGTATCCGGGTTGAGGGAGCTTTTCTGACGGACGCCCTTGAAATCCCGGAGGGGGCTGCAGCGGTTACTGCGACCGTAGTCATGTCCGGCTACAGCGAGACTGACACGTCCGGGTCGGCAGTGCGCACAGTACCTGATTCGACACCGCAGGAGCTCGTCTTCGTCCTGATGAAGGAAGCGGACGTATGGAAAATCGACAGCGTACACACGGCCGGCGCAGTCTGAAAGGCGTCCTCCTGTGTGGCTATGATCGGACAATGGCTCCCTCTCATTACCTGCGCTATCCGCACCTGTCCGGAGATCTCCTCACGTTCGCAGCAGAGAACGACATCTGGGTTGCTCCGTTGTCCGGCGGCCGCGCATGGCGAATATCTGCACTCCAGCAACCGGTCCGTAATCCGAGGTTCTCGCCCGACGGTTCCACCATCGCCTGGACGGTAATCCAGGGTGCCGCGCCTGAGGTGGTAGCAGCAGATACTGACGGTGGAAACTTCCGCCGCTTGACCTACTGGGGGCACCAAAGCACGCGCGTCAAGGGGTATACGTCTGACGGCCGAATCATCGCGACAAGCGCCTTCCGCCACGAAGACCCCCGGCACACCTGGGCGTACACCCTCCCCACGGACGGATCCCCGGCCGCCGTCGTACCGTACGGACCGCTCGACGCCATTGTCCACGGAGAAGCTGTCGGAGACGAGCGGCCAGTTGTCATCGGCAGCGTCATGACCCGTGAGCAAGCCTGGTGGAAGCGCTACCGCGGTGGGACAGCAGGCAAGCTCTGGATCGACCTGGACGGATCCGGTGATTTCAGCCGCTTCCTTCCCGATCTCGACGGAAACCTCGCCGACCCGATGTGGGTCGGCGGTCGCCTTGCCTTCCTGTCAGATCACGAGGGCTACGGCAACCTGTACTCAGTGACGGCGAACGGTGAGGATCTTCGGCGGCACACCGATCACGAAGAATTTTATGCTCGGCATGCCAGCACCGATGGAAGTCGGGTCGTCTACGAGTCAGCCGGGACACTCTGGCTCCTTGACGGTCTCGATAGCGAAGCGCGCGCCCTCGACATCACTCTCGGTTCGGCTTCCACGGGGCGGCGTCCCCAACCGCTCAACGTTTCGCGTCACCTTGCCGCGGCCGTACCAGTCACAGATGGGCGGGCGAGCGTCATCGAATCGCACGGTACGCTTCACCTGCTTACACACCGCGATGGCCCATCGCGGGTGGTGGATGCCACCGCAGGAGTGCGGGCGCGCCTCGGCCGCCCGGTTGGTGACGATCATGTGGCCTATGTTGCCGACCACGACGGCGAGGAAGCGCTGTACATCCGCAACGTGTTCGACGTCGACCTGCCCGTCGCAAGCGGTCCCTCCCTTCCAGAAACTGAAACCGCGGACCATTCCTTGCCCGCGCCGGTGCCCGCGACGCTCCCGGACGGGTCTAGCTCACCGCGCGAGACAGCGTCGGCAGCTGAAACCGCGGAGACCGCAACGCCGGACGCGGCCATCGTCGTCGCGCAGGATTCTGCGGGCAGCGAGGCGCTGTCCCGCGTCGATTTCGGCGGACCGTTCAGGGCAAGCAATCTCGCGGTAAGCCCGGACGGCAAAGTCATTGCGGTCGCCGGTGAGATGGGACAGATTCTCATTCATGAGGTGGGAAGCGAGGGCTTCTTCACCCTCTCAACGACGCCTCACGGTGCGATCGACGATCTCGCTTTCTCACCTGATTCAGCCTGGCTGGTCTGGGCAGAACCTGTCACCGGAGAAGGCGCCCGTACGCGCATCCGGCTGGCACGGGCAGCACGTGACGCTGAGATCCTCGACGTGACGGACGGACGCTTCCGCGACCATGCGCCGTCGTTCACTCCCGATGGCCGCTTTCTCGCCTTCCTCTCGGACCGAAGCTTTGACCCGGTATACGACACCCACCGATTCGACCTGAGCTTCCCGGCCTCGACCAAGCCATTCCTGGTTGCATTGGCTGCGGGCACGGCCTCCCCTTTCGGGCCGGCAGTGCACGACCGTCCGGCGCCCGCTGAGGAGAAAGACGGCGCCAAGACGACCGTAGACGTTGCAGCGGAACGGATCGGGGAGCGGATCATCCCGGTGCCTGTGCCGCAGGGTTCGTATGAGGGCCTGCGCACTGCCGATAACTCACTGCTGTGGCTGGCTGCGGACACCGTGGGGACTACCGGTGACGGCCGTGCCACCACCGACACCAAGGAGCCGGCGAAGCGGCTGGAGCGATTCGACATGCTCAAGCGGGAGACGGCCACACTGGTGCAGGAAGTGGACTCTTTTGAGGTCAGCGGCGACGGCAAGCGGGCCGTAGTCATCCGGGCCGGCGCGGTCACCGCTGTCCCCACATCCGGCCCGGCCGATCCGGATTCGACGGAGCGGGTGACGGTTGAACTCAACCGTATCCGTGTCCTCCTCGATCCTCCGAGTGTATGGCGCCAGGCCTTCGAGGACGCCTGGCGTCTCCAGCGCGATTTCTTTTGGGCCGAAGACATGGGCGGT
This sequence comes from Arthrobacter sp. D2-10, assembly GCF_054161285.1. NCBI lineage: Bacteria > Bacillati > Actinomycetota > Actinomycetes > Micrococcales > Micrococcaceae > Arthrobacter > Arthrobacter sp. D2-10. The sequence continues at coordinate 1,554,758 of NZ_CP096431.1, forward strand.
CTGGACTGGGTGGGCGTACGGGACCGCTACCGGCCGCTGCTGGACCGTATCGGATCCCACGACGACCTCGTGGACCTACTGTGGGAGCTTCACGGGGAACTTGGCACCTCGCATGCCTACGTCACGCCTGCCCTGGCCAGTGAGCCGGGCGCCGGAGCGCAGGGTTTCCTGGGCGCCGAGCTCAGTAGGTCTGAACGGGGCTGGCGAGTGGACCGCATCTTCGCCGGCGAGTCGTCAGACCCGCAGGCGGCAGCGCCGCTAGCGGCCCCCGGAGTGGCCGTGGAGCCCGGAGATATTATCCAAGCCGTCGACGGCGTTCCCGTTCCGCCCGAATTGGGTCCGGCCGTTCTGCTCACCGGAGCCGGCGGGCGCCCGGTCGAGCTTACCGTCGCCCGTCACGATGACGACGGCGATCACTCCGAGGTACGCAGGGTCGCGGTTGTGCCGCTTCGGAGCGAGGAACGGCTCCGCTATCAGAACTGGGTCAATGCGAACAGGTCGATTGTCCACGAAGCCTCGGACGAGCGGTTCGGCTATCTCCACATCCCGGACATGGTGGCCCGAGGCTGGGCCCAGCTCCATCGGGACCTGGACCGGGAGACCGCACGGGATGGTCTGATCATCGATGTAAGGCGCAACCGGGGTGGTCACACGTCCCAACTGGTCGCAGAGCTCATCGGACGCAAAGTGACCGCCTGGTCTCTTCCCAGAGGGGAACAGCCTGGGACATATCCTGCGCATGCACCGCGCGGTCCTGTGGTGATCCTGACGGATGAATTCGCCGGATCTGACGGTGACATCATCACCCAGGTAGCGAAGCTCCGCGGAATCGGGCCGGTCATCGGAACACGGACTTGGGGCGGCGTGGTGGGAATCGACGGTCGGTTCAGCCTCGCGGACGGTACCGGGGTAACCCAGCCGCGCTATGCCTTCTGGATGACAGGCGGCGTCGAGTGGGACGTGGAGAACTACGGGGTGGATCCTGATATCGAGGTGCCCTTCCCACCGCACGCATACGCCGCGCAGGAAGATCCGCAACTCGAGCACGCCGTGGGAATTCTGCGCGAAATGCTGGAAGAGCTTCCCACGGACGTGCCTCCAGCCCGGAGGGATCATCCCCGGCTGGCACCGGCGCCCCTTCCACCCCGCCGCTGAGAGTATGGGCGCCTGTCCCGGTCGTTGACCGGGACGGGTGTTGAATGAAGAGACAAGACGCCCCGATCACCTGACGGTGACCGGGGCGTCTTGTAGAGCTGGGGAAGCGCAGGTCAGGACTCGAGGGTGGCGTCCAGCGAGATGTTCTTCACCGCTGCAAGAGCCTGGGAGACAGGGCACCCGGTCTTTGCTTCATCAGCAAGGCGCTGGAAGTCTTCCTCGCTCAGGCCCGGAACAGATGCCTTGAGAGTGAGCCGAATCGCGGTGATGCCCTCTCCCGGCTGGAAGTCCACCTCCGCCTTCGTCTCGACTCGATCAGGTGTCTTGCCCTCTCCGCCCAGCGCGTGGCTGAAAGCCATGGAGAAGCACGCAGAATGTGCCGCAGCGATGAGCTCCTCAGGGCTGGTCTTGCCTTCAGCCTGCTCCGCCCGGGCCTTCCACGTGACGTCGTAGGTTCCGAGGCCGGACGTGTCGAGCGATACCTGACCTGAGCCCGTGGGCAGGTCACCGGTCCAGACGGTGTGTGCTGAGCGTACGGTAGCCATGAGTTCTCCTGTTCGATGGTTGAATCATGTGCACCGGACGGGACGTCCGGTGTTTCCCCGTATTCGACGGGGAAGTCTTTCTAGAACCTGATGACAGAAGGCAGCGCCCCGAGAAACCGGAACGCTGCCTTCTGCATGAGGTGGGTTACAGCCCGAGGTCAGCCTCGAATGCACCATCTTCAAGACGGGACTTCAGTGACTGCAGGAACCTACCGGCGTCAGCTCCATCCACCAGACGGTGATCGTAGGTGAGGCAGAGGTACATCATCGAGCGGATGGCAATGGTGTCTTCACCATCGGCATCGGTGATCACCACGGGGCGCTTGACGATTGCACCGGTACCAAGGATGCCGACCTGAGGCTGGTTGATGATCGGAGTGTCGAAAAGCGCTCCGACCGAGCCAATGTTGGTGATGGTGAAGGTTCCGCCCGAGAGTTCATCTGGGCCGATCTGGCCGTTGCGGGTGCGTGCACCGACGTCGGCAATCTTCTTGGCCAGACCTGCGAGGTTGAGGTTTCCGGCATCGTTGATAACGGGAACGAGCAAGCCCTTCTCGGTGTCCACCGCAATGGCGAGGTGCTCGGCGTCGTGGTAGGTGACTTCCTTCGCATCCTCGTCGAACGAGGCGTTGAGCTTGGCGTGCTGCTTCAACGCTTCGGTTACTGCCTTGGCGATGAAGGGCAGGAAGGTCAGCTTCGCGCCATTCTGCGCCTGGAAGGTGTCCTTCGCCTTCGCGCGGAGCCGCGCCACGCGGGTCATATCAACTTCAATGACCTGTGTCAGCTGCGCTGAAACCTCGAGCGATTCCCGCATGCGGCGGGCGATCGTCTGGCGGATGCGGGGAGCCTTCTCGACCGTACCGCGCAGCTTCGAAGCCGCGGGGGCGGCAGCGGGAGCCGAGGGCGCAGCAGCCGCAGGTGCGGCCGCACTCGGAACTTCCTGCTGCGGTGCCTTTGCGGTCTCGGCAGCCTCAAGCACGTCCTGCTTGCGGATCCGTCCACCAACACCTGTGCCCTTGATGGAGCCGAGGTCAACGCCATGCTGGTTCGCGAGCTTGCGGACAAGGGGAGTGACGTACACGGAATCTGATCCGGCCGCCGTTTCCTTCTCGGCCGAGTCGGTGGGCTTCGGCGCTGCCGGCGCAGGAGCAGGCTTGGCGCTTTCGGCAGGTGCGGGTTGCGCCTGCTTCTGAGCAGCCGGCTCAGCGGCCGGCTCCTCGCGCTCCGTGGAAGGGGCCGCAGCTACCGGTTCGGCTGACGTAGGCTCCGCCTGAGCGGGAGCAGCACTGCCTGAGCCGATAACGGCGAGGACAGAACCGACCTCCGCGGTTTCGTCCTCATTGACCCGGATCTCCTGGAGCGTTCCGGCGACCGGTGAAGGGATTTCTGTGTCTACCTTGTCGGTGGAGACCTCGAGGAGAGGCTCGTCTACTTCGACCTCGTCACCGACCGCCTTGAGCCAGCGCGTAACCGTTCCTTCAGTAACGCTTTCGCCGAGAGCGGGCAGAGTAACTTCGGTGCCCTGTCCGCCGCTGGTGCCGGCGTCGGACTCCGAAGCCTGCTCCGCTGCGGTGGCTGCGGGGGCTGCAGCCTCAGTGTCCTGGGCTGCACTTTCTCCCGGCTGATCCTGCGTCGCAGCATCGTCCGACGGCGCCTGCTCTGCCGATCCGCCGTCTTCCGAACTGTCCGAACCGCCCGAGCCGTCACCGATCCTGACGAGCGGAGCACCTACCTCGGCTGTTTCGTCCTCGGCGACCAGGATCTCCTCGATGACACCCGCAATAGGGGATGGGATCTCTGTGTCGACCTTGTCCGTCGATACCTCGAGCAGCGGCTCGTCGACTTCAACGCGGTCGCCGACCTGCTTGAGCCATCGGGTAACAGTACCCTCAGTAACGCTCTCGCCCAGGGCCGGCAAGTTCACGGATTCAGACATGGTGTCCGGTTCTCCTTGTTCGTTCTACCTTCGACCGCCGGTACCGGGATCAGCCGGTCGGTTTGAGGTTGCCAGTGATGCTTTGTGTGGAGCTTGGTGCGGTTTTCGAACAACCGCTCGAGTGTTCGTCAGCCGTGCAGCGGCTTGCCCGCCAGGGCAAGGTGCGCTTCGCCCAGCGACTCGTTCTGGGTCGGGTGTGCGTGAACCAGTTGGGCTACGTCCTCCGGGTACGCTTCCCAGTTCACAATGAGCTGGGCCTCACCGATCTGCTCACCCATACGGGTGCCGATCATGTGGACGCCGACCACCGGGCCGTCCTTCTCGCGAACCAGCTTGACGATGCCGCCGGTACCGAGAATTGAGCTCTTGCCGTTACCCGCAAGGTTGTATTCCTGGGTTTCGACGCGGTCATCGCCCAGCTTGTCCCTGGCGGCCTTTTCAGTCAGGCCGACGGAAGCGATTTCCGGCTCGCAGTAGGTGACCTTGGGAATGTTGACATCTTCGACGATGACAGGCTTGAGTCCGGCGATCTCTTCCGCAACGAAGATTCCCTGCTGGTAGCCGCGGTGCGCAAGCTGGAGTCCGGGAACGATGTCGCCGACCGCGTAGATGTTTCCGACGCCGGTGTGGAGACGCTCATTGGTGATCACGAATCCGCGGTCGAGGGTAAGGCCGGCTTCTTCGTACCCGAGGTCGGCAGTGACGGGGCCGCGGCCAACAGCGACAAGAAGGAGATCCGCTTCGAAGGTCTTGCCATCCGCGAGGGTGACCTTGACGCCGTTGTCATCCTGCTCGACCTTCTCGAAGAAGGTTCCGGTGTTAAACTTGATGCCGCGCTTCTTGAACGCACGCTCGAGGTTTTTGACGATCGATGCGTCCTCATTGGGAACCAGGGATGGCAGGCCCTCAATGATGGTGACGTCGACGCCGAAGGACTTCCAGACGGAGGCGAACTCACAGCCGATCACACCGCCACCAAGCACGATGGCGCTGGAGGGGATCGTGTCCATGGTGAGTGCGTGGTCCGAGGTGATGACCTTGCCGCCGATTTCAAGTCCGGGCAGCGACCGTGAGTACGAGCCGGTTGCAAGAACGATGTTCTTGCCGGTGTACGTGGTGCCGTTCACTTCGATGGTGTTCTGGCCGGTCAACCGGCCGGAACCCTCGATGACGGTGATGCCCTTGGCCTTGATGAGCCCCTGCAGGCCCTTGTACTTGCCGGCGATGATGCCGTCCTTGTATGCATTCACGGCGGTCATGTCGATCGACTCGAACGTGGCCTTGATGCCGTACTTCTCGGCCGATCGCGCACTGTCGGCGACTTCAGCCGAATGCAGAAGCGCCTTCGTGGGGATGCACCCATTGTGAAGGCACGTGCCCCCGAGCTTGGCCTTCTCGACGAGCCCGACTGTGAAGCCGAGCTGCACGGCGCGAAGGGCGGCGGCGTAACCGCCGCTGCCTCCGCCCAGTACCAGGATGTCGAATTCTTGCGCAGTTGCCGTATCGGCCACTTGGACGCTCCCTCGCGTGATCGGTGACGCACTTGAGTACGCGCGTCGGTTGATGTCTGGCGGAATGCTTGGTGTGATCTGGCTTCACCCTATCGCCAGATCACACCATCAGCCACTTAGTGAAGGGCGAAGCACACGCCTATGTGTCGAGTCTCACCTCTACGCGGGTCGACTCAGGCAGCGTGCTTCTGTGCCCGCTCCACGACATCTTCGACGTACGCCAGGAGCGTGCGGACTCCGACACCGGTAGCGCCCTTGGGGGTATAGCCGTAGGCGCCGCCCTCATTGAATGCAGGACCCGCGATGTCGAGATGAGCCCAGGGAATCTTCTGGCCATCGACTTCACCGACGAATTCCCGGAGGAAGACAGCAGCGGTCATCATGCCGCCGAACTTCTCACCGACGTTTGCAATGTCAGCAACCGTCGAATCAAGGCTCGGACGCAACTCCTCCGGCAGAGGCATCGGCCAGAACTGCTCGCCCACGCGGTCGGCCGCGGCTTTCACTGCGTCCCTGACGCCGTCGTCGCCCATTACTCCGGACACGCGTTTGCCGAGCGCGACCATCTGGGCGCCGGTGAGGGTGGCCACATCGATGATCGCATCGGGGTACTCAGCACTCGCTGCGGCCAGTGCATCCGCCATCACCAGCCGCCCCTCGGCGTCGGTATTCAGTACCTCGACGGTGCGGCCGCCGAAAGTGGTGAGCACGTCCGAGGGCCGCTGCGCGGTTCCCGACGGCATGTTCTCCGCGAGGCACAGCCAACCGCTTACGCTGACCGGGAGGCCGAGCTGAGCGATCGCAGTGACCGCGGCAAGCACGACGGCGGCACCCGCCATGTCGAGTTTCATTGTCTGCATCCCCGCGCCGGGCTTGAGGGAAAGTCCGCCTGAATCGAAGGTGATGCCCTTGCCCACAAGCGCAAGGTTGATCTTCGATCTGGCAGGCGTGTATTCGAGTTTGACCAGCCGTGGCGGACGGGACGAGCCCTTCCCGACGCCGAGAATGCCGCCGTAGCCGTCCTTCTCAAGCTTCTTTTCGTCCAGGACCGTCACCTTCACGGGCAGTCCCTTGACGTGTTCGCGGGCGAACTGGGCGAAGGATTCCGGGTAGAGGTGGCTCGGGGGCTGGTTGACGAGGGTGCGGGTGACGTTAACTCCTCGGCCGATTGCTTCCGCGCGGTCGAACGCCGCTTTAAGCCCGCGGTCCTGTGCAGCCGGCGTCAGGATGGTGACCCGCGAAAGAGTCTTGGCTGACGGACGGGGTGCCCTGCCGCCGAATGCCGAGTAGTGCTCCGTGTAGGCGTACCTGCCGAGCAGGATGCCTTCGGCCACTGCTGCAGCCTGATCGACTGTGGCGGCAGGGAGTGCTACGGCGATGCTTTCCACTCCGTTCAACTGCCGGGCGGCGGAACCTGCTGCACGGCGGAGCTGTTCATCAGACAGGGGAGTGCCGGCTGTTGTGCGTCCCGTTCCAACCAGCACCAGGACGTCCGCTCCAGTTTCCGGCAATCCCGGGAAGCGGCGAACCTCGTCGGCGGCACCGGTGACTCCCAGGGAGGGAAGGGTGTCGGTCAGGGCCCTTGCCGACTTCGCGGAGAGCGGATTCTCCAGGAGTACCGGGCCGTCCGGGCTTTGGCCGGTGCCGATCACTAGGACCTCGCATGCGGACTTCTTGATGTCCCGGGAGACGGCGGTCAGGTGAATGTCGCTGGTGTTGCTCACGAAGGTTCGTCCTCGCTTCCAATAGCTTGGGGTTGGTGCACGGGCGTGCGGGTTGTGTCACGCGTTCTCCGTTGCTACCGATCGTAGTCGTACCCTGTGACATGCATCCCACGGGCGGGCGCGCGGGAATGGGGGGAAGCCGGGACGACGTTACATATCCGGACGAGGAATGGGCTATCAACTAGGGTTGACTGCCAGGGCTTCGCCGCAGCGGGGAAGACCCGCGCGGGTGCGCTGCAGTCGTCCGGAATTGAGCTGAGGAGGAATCGATGTTGGACCCGCAGAGTCTGTACAACGTGAGCGACTCAATCAGTGATGATCCTTCACTTCGGGGGCTGCCGCTGATTGCGGGTTTTACCGGCTTTGTCGATGCAGGCCACGTGGTTGCCCAGGTGCGCGACGAACTGCTGGGCTCGCTGGACCATGAGGTACTGGCCGTGTTTGATACGGATCAGCTCATCGATTACCGCAGCCGCAGACCGCGCATCACCTTCGAAGAGGACCATCTGAGGGACTACCAGCCTCCAGCGCTGGAACTGCAGGTCCTCGAGGATGGGCTGGGGGAGCGTTTCCTCCTCCTGAGCGGGATGGAACCGGACCTGCAGTGGGAGAGGTTCTGTGCCGCCGTCGGGCAGTTGATTAGCGCGCTCGAGGTTCCGCTGGTGACGTGGGTCCACTCGCTTCCGATGCCGGTTCCCCACACGCGGCCCCTCGGGGTGACGGTTCACGGTAACCGTGGCGATCTCATCGAGGGAATGGGTAGCGCCTGGAGGCCAACCGCAGAGCTGCAGGCCTCGATCGGCCATCTTCTGGAGCTTCGTCTCATGGAGGCGGGCCGCGACGTCGTTGGTTATGTGGTGCACGTCCCTCACTACCTGGCTGAAGCGGAGTATCCCCCCGCCGCCGTTACGGCGCTGGAGTACCTGGGCGCGTCGATCGGCCGTGTCCTCCCGACGGACCGGTTGCGCGAAGCCGGGCGGGATGTCGCCCGCCAGATTGCACGCCAAGTGGACAACTCTGCGGAGGTTCAGGGCGTCGTTTCATCACTGGAGAAGCGCTACGACGAGCACGCAGAGGGTTCCCGCCGGTCGCTGCTGATCAAGCAGAACATGGAACTGGCCAGTGCCGAAGAGCTTGGAGCCGCCGTCGAGGCCTACCTGGCCGGACCACGGGCAGCGGATGAGCTGGCTGAAACGTTGGATGCCGCCAGGGAGAATGCAAATGCCGGATCAGGGGAGCAGGCTGCCGACCCGGATGCCGAAGCCGACGGTGTCCCCGTCGACCGCGAAGGCGGTCCTTCTGGGGACTGATCCGGGACATGGGATGAACCGGCGGGCCTGGCTGGTTTGGTGCGCCGGTGTCCTGGCGTACCTGATAGCAGTCACCCAGCGCACGTCTTTCGGCGTGGCAGGGATTGCGGCCACCGAGCGTTTCGACGCAACGGCCTCCGCACTGGCTGTCTTCACGGTGGCCCAGCTTGTGGTTTACGCCGGATTGCAGATTCCGGTCGGGGTTCTGGTGGACCGTTTCGGTCCGCGCATCCTGATTTTCTCCGGTGCCCTCCTGATGGCGCTCGGCCAGAGCCAACTGGCATTTGCTGAGTCCGTCTCCGCCGGCATCTTCGGGCGTCTTTTGGTGGGTGGAGGTGACGCCATGACCTTCATCGCTGTCCTGAGACTGCTGCCTGCCTGGTTCGAGACGAAGCGCATCCCGCTGCTGACGCAACTCACCGGGATTCTCGGCCAGCTGGGGCAGGTCCTGAGTGTGGTGCCCTTTCTCGCCGTCCTGCAGTTCGCTGGGTGGAGTGCGGCTTTCCTCTCGGCGGCAGGATTGGGGATTCTGGCAGCAGTACTTGCGCTGGCGGTGATCCGCGACCACCCGGATGGAAGTCAGAAACGCTCCTCTGTAACGCTGCGTCAGACGGGTGTGTCCCTCGCCGAGGCCTGGAAGCAGCCGGGAACCAGGCTCGGCCTCTGGTGCCACTTCACGACGCAGTTCTCGGGTACCGTTTTCGTGCTCACCTGGGGTTACCCCTATCTGGTGAGTGCACAGGAGCTTGCTGCCCCGACCGCCTCGGTGCTGATGACGCTATTCGTGGTGGTGGGCATGATCTGTGGCCCTCTTCTGGGCGTGTATGTCGCACGGCATCCGCTGCGCCGGTCGACCATGGTTCTTGCAATCACCGCTGCCACCGCCCTGGCATGGCTGGTGGTCCTGACCTATCCGGGCCGCGCACCGGTTTGGTTGCTGGTGTTCCTTGTCGTGACACTGGCGGTGGGCGGTCCCGGGTCCATGATCGGCTTCGACTTTGCGCGGACCTTCAACCCGGCGTCCCGGCTTGGGACAGCGACCGGGATTGTCAATATCGGAGGCTTCACCGCTGCCCTCCTCACCATGTTCGCTGTGGGGATCATTCTCGATCTGCTGCTGGCCAGCGGCTTTTCGAATGGCGATCTCTATGCCCTGGACTCGTTCAGGATCGCTTTCGCCGTGCAGTTCGTAATGCTCGCAGTCGGGACCACCGCGATCCTGATTGTCCGCCGACGCGTGCGGGCGCAGCTTGCCCGCCAGTCGATCGTTGTACCGCCGCTCAGGCAGGCAATTGCGAGGGAGATTCGACGACGGCGCGACGCCCGCAGCTGACGACTGTTCCTCCACACCGACGGAGTTTGGGCAACTTGCCCACATAGAGATCGAAGAGCGGACCTGCTCCTCCAGCCGGGATCAAAGTCGTAACTATGACATCAAGCGCATCCCACTCCGAGGCACCGATCAAAGTCAGCACTCCTGCGGACATCCTCAGTTACGTCCCGCACATCCTGGGCTTCCAGCCCCGCGAGAGCCTGGTGTTCCTCACCATGACAGGCAAGCGCGTCGGCGCCACGCTGCGGCTGGATCTTCCCTGCGAGGAGGCAGATCCGCTCGATTACGCCGATTCCGTCTGCGAGTATCTGCAGTCCGATTCAGCCGCCGACGGTGTGCTGATGGTCATCTACACGGATAGGGCGTGGATGGAGCCCGCTGCGCCGCCTTTCGCCCCGCTGGTCCACTGCCTGGATCTTGTCCTTGACGCTGCCGGGCTCAGCCTGCTGGACGGATGGCTGGTCAGTTCCAGTCACTGGCGGGATTACTTCTGCGAGGAGCAGTCGTGCTGTCCCTGGCCCGGGCATCGCCTGACCGCAATCACCGAAAGCGTGCTGAACGCCGAGCTCGTGTTTCAGGGAAGCACGTACGCCGAGTCGCTGGAGTCGGCGGTGCGCACCGTCGATGCTGTGGACAATGAGGAAGTGCATCGGCTGACCTTCTCCTACATCGAGAAGTGGGCAGGCAAATGGGATAGCTCAAGCCTGGCCCGTGATTGCCTGACCCTCTGGGATGGGTTGATCAGGGGCACTGCCGGCAGCGCCGGCGACGAACCTGAGGTGACGGCCTTCCTCCTTGCCGGTCTTACGAGCGCCGCAGTGCGGGACAGCCTCATCGTGCTGGCAGCGACGGATGCAACGGCTGCCTATGCCGCCGCTGTCGATGGCTCTGTTCTTCCGGCATATCCGGAAGAGGTGCAACTTCCCCAGGAATGCGATGATCTGAAGAGCGCCATTGCGGCAGAGGAAGCAGCAGGCGGAGCAAGCGCGCAAAGCCACAGTGACGAAAGACCAAGCGCGCTCTTCCGGGACGTTTTCCTGGCCACGATGAGCACCCCCGACTGGAATCGTCTGGATGCCGCCCACCGGGTGTTCGTTCGGCTCACAGCGGTGGCACAGGGGAAGCCGAGATCGGCGCTGCTCAGCATTCTCGGCTGGTTGGAGTGGACTCGCGGGAGGGGATCCCGAGCCCATCACTACCTGCAGGCGGCGCTCGACGAGACACCGGGATACACGTTGGCTGAACTGCTTCTGGCCCTGGTCGGGACCGGATCCCTGGCTCCCTGGGCGCGGCGACGGGAAACCGCCTGGACTTCCGATTCTTGGAGGGCCGCCTGAATAGGCTCGTTGCGCAGAGGAATTACGTGGCGTCCGCAAAGCGTGCGACAATGGAACCTAGACCCGGTTGGGTTCGTGTTTCAGATTTAAGCGCTGCAGTCCCGGGACGTAGGTGTTCGCACCACTGATCATCCCCACCGAATAGTGCTACCGGCGGAGCTGTTGTATTCACCGACAGATTCCGCTGACAGGTCTGAAATCAAACACGGACTTGACAGGGTCATAGTGGTGTTGCCCCCTTTGGCGGCGCCGCAAACCGCCGTATGAAAGGTTCTCTGTGTCGGCCAAGAAGACAACAGCACCGGTGTTATCAGAACCCGGTACAACTGCGACCAAGCGCAAAGCTTCCGCTGCTAAACCAGCGTCGAAGGCAGGTGCCGCGCGCGGTGCCAAGCGCGCGGCCAACGAGGGCAGTGTGAACACGAAGGCTGCTGACGCCACGCCCGAAGAGGATTTGCCGGAGCAGGACATCGAGCCCAGCGCCGCGGATGTGAGCACCGCTGATACTGAAACCGCCGAACCCGAGGTTGCTGAAGCACCTACCGGCAGCGGTTTCGTCTACTCGGACGCTGACGACGACGACGCGCCGGCCCAGCAGGTGGTCTCCGCTGGAGCCACTGCCGACCCGGTCAAGGACTACCTGAAGCAGATCGGCAAGGTCGCTCTGCTCAACGCAGAACAGGAAGTTGATCTTGCACTGCGAATTGAGGCCGGGCTCTTCGCTGAAGAAAAGTTGGCGGCCAACGAGAACATCGATCCGAAGCTGCGCCGCGAACTCGAGTGGGTCATCCACGACGGAAAGCGCGCGAAGAACCACCTGCTGGAAGCAAACCTCCGGCTTGTCGTCTCGCTTGCCAAGCGCTACACCGGTCGCGGCATGCTCTTCCTGGACCTGATCCAGGAAGGCAACCTCGGCCTCATTCGCGCCGTTGAGAAGTTCGACTACACCAAGGGCTTCAAGTTCTCCACCTACGCGACTTGGTGGATCCGCCAGGCGATCACCCGTGCCATGGCAGACCAGGCCCGCACCATCCGCATTCCGGTGCACATGGTGGAGGTCATCAACAAGCTTGCTCGCGTGCAGCGCCAGATGCTTCAGGACCTTGGGCGGGAACCGACTCCGGAGGAACTGGCCCTGGAGTTGGACATGACCCCTGAGAAGGTCGTGGAGGTCCAAAAGTACGGTCGAGAGCCCATCTCACTGCACACCCCGCTGGGCGAAGACGGCGACTCCGAGTTCGGTGACCTGATCGAGGATTCCGAAGCTGTTGTTCCTGCGGACGCCGTAAGCTTCACCCTGCTGCAGGAACAGCTCCACTCCGTTCTGGACACTCTCTCGGAGCGTGAGGCCGGTGTTGTAGCCATGCGCTTCGGGCTCACGGACGGCCAGCCCAAGACCCTCGACGAGATCGGCAAGGTTTACGGGGTCACCCGTGAGCGGATCCGCCAGATCGAATCGAAGACCATGTCGAAGCTCCGCCACCCCTCGCGGTCCCAGGTTCTCCGGGACTACCTGGACTAGGACTGCTCGCTGGGCGACACCAGCAATCGTTACAGACACGAAGAACCCCCTCCGAGGAGGGGGTTCTTCGTGTCTGTAATGCTTTCCAGTCAGGCGTCCTTCGGGATGCCCATCGGCCGATAGCCGAAGCGCTTTACGCCTCTACCGTGCTCGGGGCCTTTTCGGTCAACCGGGCAGTCTCATCCTGCCATTCGGATGTCTGCGGCCGGAGGGTGCTCTCAACAGCACGCGCGTGGTGCCCGCAGAAAAGAAGCTCACCACCGGAGGACTGAAGGACTGCGCGCACGTAGGCCTGGGCTCCGCACCGGTCACAACGATGCAGTGCGGTCAGCTCGCGGGTTGCTGTAGCTGTTGTCATGGATGCCTCCTTAGTGGTTCCTGTAGTTCATATAACCACTATTCGGAGCCGTTTCTTCGCAAGCTGGGTCCGCTTTCGCTCAGCGCGTACGCTCGCGCGAGCGGTCGGAGAGCTTCCGTTGGGCCCGGCACGCCTGCGGTCCCCACCGCGCACAAGCGAATATGCTAGGGAAGGCGCGCCGCCCCCGGCCGCAGAAACACCCCGAGATTGACCGCAATGCCAAGGAGTTTCCCAGGAAGTGGCCCCCAGCTCTGAATACACAGCCCGCCATCTTTCCGTACTTGAGGGACTCGAGGCGGTCCGCAAACGCCCGGGCATGTACATCGGTTCCACAGACTCGCGTGGGCTCATGCATTGCCTGTGGGAAATCATCGACAACTCTGTCGACGAGGCACTGGCTGGTCACGGGCAGAGCATCACGGTCATCCTTCACGCTGACGGTTCGGTGGAAGTGCACGACGACGGTCGCGGCATTCCCGTCGACGCTGAACCGAAGACGGGACTCAGCGGTGTTGAGGTGGTCTTCACGAAACTCCACGCCGGCGGCAAGTTCGGCGGCGGGTCCTACACCGCGTCAGGCGGCCTGCATGGCGTCGGCGCCAGCGTGGTGAATGCACTCTCCGCGCGTCTGGACGTACAGGTCGATCGCGGTGGGAAGACCTACCAGATGTCCTTCCGCAGGGGAGAGCCGGGGCGCTTCGCCGACGAGCGCAAGCCCTTGCCGACGTCCAAGTTCGCCCCCTTCGTGGACAGTTCCCGGCTTGAGGTGGTCGGAACCGCGAAGCGCGGAGTTACCGGAACCAGGATCCGTTACTGGGCGGATCGTCAGATCTTCACGCCTGATGCAAAGTTCTCCTACGAGGAACTGCAGGCACGGGCACGGCAGACTTCGTTCCTCGTCCCGGGTCTGCGGATCACGCTGCGGGACGAACGGAGCCTGCCGGGCACCGACGGCGTGGTCGAAGAAGTCTTTCACCACGACGGCGGTATCTCCGAGTTCGTTGAGTTCCTCGCCATCGATCACGCGGTGACCGATGTGTGGCGGCTTCACGGATCGGGCCGCTTCAAGGAATCGGTGCCGGTTCTCGATGATCAGGGACACAGCCGGATCGCCGAAGTGGAGCGTGACTGCGAGGTGGATATCGCACTGCGCTGGGGGATCGGATACGACACGACGGTCAAGAGTTACGTCAACATCATCGCCACTCCGAAGGGCGGAACGCATCAGGCGGGCTTCGAGCAGGCCCTCCTGAAGACCTTCCGGAAGGTCGTCGAGACCAACGCGCGCAAGCTCAAGGCGGGCAACGACAAGCTGGAGAAGGACGACGTCTTCGCCGGACTTACCGCCGTCCTGACGGTACGGCTGGCCGAGCCCCAGTTCGAAGGCCAGACGAAGGAGATCCTCGGAACGTCCGCCGTCCGTGCCATCGTCGCGAAGGTCGTCGAAACCCAGATCCTCGCCAAGCTCACGTCGTCGGCCCGTGCCGACAAGGCGCAGTCCGCGTTGCTGCTGGAGAAGGTCGTCGCCGAGATGAAGTCACGCGTCTCCGCGCGCGTGCACAAGGAAACACAGCGCCGCAAGAACGCGCTGGAGACCTCCTCCATGCCTACGAAGCTCGCTGACTGCCGCATCGACGACGCCGAGCGTTCCGAGCTTTTCATCGTTGAGGGCGACAGCGCGCTGGGCACTGCCAAGCTCGCGCGTTCCTCCGACTATCAGGCACTCCTGCCTATCCGCGGGAAAATCTTGAACGTTCAGAAGGCATCGGTCGGCGACATGCTCTCGAACGCCGAATGTGCCGCGCTCATCCAGGTGGTCGGAGCGGGCTCCGGCCGTAGCTTCCAGCTGGAGGCGGCACGCTACGGCAAAGTCATTCTGATGACGGACGCCGACGTCGACGGTGCGCATATCCGCACCCTTCTACTGACGCTGTTCTTCCGCTATATGCGGCCGCTGGTGGACGCCGGGCGTGTTTTCGCGGCCGTTCCGCCCCTGCATCGGGTTGAGATTCTCAATCCCGGCAGCAAGGCGAACGAGACCGTCTACACCTACTCCGACCAGGAACTGCACCGGCTGCTGGCCGCCCTTGAGCGTGAGGGCAAGCGCTACAAGGAACCGATCCAGCGCTACAAGGGGCTGGGGGAGATGGATGCCGGGCAGCTCGCCGAGACCACCATGGATCCGCGTCATCGTACTTTGCGGCGGGTCCGGATTCAGGAAGCTGAGGCAGCAGAGCGTGTGTTCGATCTGCTGATGGGCAGCGACGTTGCGCCGCGCAAGGACTTCATCGTCGCAGGTGCTGCCTCCCTGGACCGCGAGCGTATCGACGCCTGAACTTCGACGCCTAAACTTCGACGCTGAACGTCGAGGCTGGTCCAGGCTGCACGATCCGCTCCGGCAGAAGCCTGCAGCGGTAGCTCAGACGAAGAGTCCCGGCGCGACCAGCAGCACCGTCGGCACCATGAGGAGGAGCGCCGACGTCGCCAGCGCAGAGAAGGACTGGAGCGGGGAGAGCGGCCGCTTGGGTTCCAGCAGGCGGTGCAGCCGGTGAACCGTGGACAGCGACGCCTCATCATCCTGCTCCGGATCCGGCTCGAGTGCGCCCTGAGGCAGCGTCTGCTTCGATCCTCCGATCGTAGGCCCGTGCGAGCCGGTGGCGACGACGGCGATGGCACCCACCAGCGTTTCCTGGTCCACCTGCTTGACTGCTTCGTCATCGGCGAGCATCTCGATGAGTTCGTTGACGGCCCGTTGGGCAAGGCGCGAGGTAGGGAGCCAGGGGAGCGCTGAACGCCACGCCGCGAACGCCCACAGCAGCAGGTGGTGGCGCTGGCTCAGATGCGCGCGCTCATGCACCAGTACGGCTTGCAGCTCGTCCTCGGAGAGCAGTCCCATCAGGCCGTCCGAGAGAACCGTTACGGAACGCGCACCCCCCGGCAGGCAGTAGGCAACAGGGGTCGGGTGCTTGATGACGACCGTTGAGGGGTTCGTGTGCGAGGGGGAGCTGAGCAGGTTCAACAGGTTGCGGTGCCGGCGTCGTTGGCGTGTGATCCGCGCGTACGTGATGAGGAGTGTAAAGACCAGATGGGCGGTCAGCAGACTTGCTGCGCTGAGCGCGAACACGTGCATCAGTCCGAGAGTGTCAGCAGGCCGGTTGTTTACGAGCACGTCCCAAAGCCCGCGAAGCGCTTCAAGCAGGTTATCGCCGAGGGGTTCAAGCCCCCACACCAGCATCGCCCCGATCATGGAGAGTCCGCCTGCGAGCGCTATTGCCTGCCAGAGGATCATCGCCGTGAAGGGCGAGCGCGAGGGCCACTGTGCCCGGGACAGGGCGATGGGAGCAGGCCACGCCAAAACCACGGCAAGCGTGGCCAGGAAGTGCGAGGCCCAGAACATGGGCTAGTTGCTGCCCAGGAGCCGCCTCAGGGTGCGGGCCTCGCTCTCGGAAACGCTGCCGATGAAGCGTGCGAGCACAGCCTCCCGGTCGGGAGCAGTCACCAGAACCTCATGCATGAGTTCGGCGGTGTGGTCTTCCCGGCTGGTGACGGCACGGTAGCGGTGCGGGCGGGTATCCCGCTCCCGCTCCACCAGGCCCTTCTTCTCCAGGCGGGACAGTACGGTCAGCACAGTGGTTACTGCGAGGTCCTTGCCCTCTGCGGTGCCTTCCGGGGCAAGCGCCAATGCGTCACGAAGTGTATTCGCGGTCATGGCCTCCTGGGTGCCCCACAGCAGGTCCATCACTGTGCGTTCGAGTTCACCGAGCGTGGCCATTCTTGTTTCCTTTGTCGATCCGGTTCGGTTGGCGGACGGATGCTCGCGACTGCGATGCCAGTTCCAACTCCTCTTAATCTACAACTTTTTTCGCCAAGGTTCTACGCAATGTAGAAGTGATGCCGGAAGTTGTTCTACGATACGTAGAAGAAGCTTTTCTACGTTGTGTAGAACTTGCTCGCATCGCCTGTGCTTGAGGAATTGAGGACCTGTGGAAGCACTTGAAATCGCCCGGTGGCAATTCGGAATCACCACCGTCTACCACTTCCTGATGGTGCCGCTGACGATCGGCCTCGGCCTGGTCGTCGCCGTCATGCAGACGCTCTGGTACCGCACGGGCAAGGAGCACTACCTGCGGATGACGAAGTTCTGGGGAAAACTTTTTCTCATCAACTTCATCATGGGCGTGGCGACAGGCCTGGTGCAGGAGTTCCAGTTCGGCCTCGCGTGGAGCGAGTACAGCCGCTTCGTCGGTGACGTGTTCGGTGCACCTTTGGCTATGGAGGCGCTGCTGGCGTTCTTCGTCGAGTCCACCTTCCTCGGCCTCTGGATTTTCGGCTGGCAGCGTCTTCCGAAGATCCTTCACCTGGGTTCCCTCTGGGCCGCTGTGCTGGCTTCCGTCCTGTCCGCCTACTTCATCATCGTTGCCAACTCCTGGATGCAGCACCCCGTCGGCGTGGAGCTCGTCGACGGTCGCGCACGCATGGTGGACGCCTGGGCCGTCTTCACCAACAACACCGCGGTGGTCGCCTTCACCCACACTGTCTTCGGCGCACTTGCCGTGGCCGGCGGGTTCCTTCTCGGCATCGCCTGGTACCACCTCTGGAAGCGGCGCCACGATGGGCTGGACACGGTCGACGACGCCGGTGCAGTCATCGTCGGCTCGGACCCGTCCGGCTCACGCGGCTCGATTGACCACAGCGTGTGGCTGCGCTCTGCGCGGATCGGCGCCGTCGTTGCACTTATTTCCTTCGCCGGCACTGCCGCCTCAGGCGACCTGCAGGCGAAGCTGATGTTCGAGCAGCAGCCCATGAAGATGGCGGCGGCCGAGGCTGCGTGTCACGACGGGACAGGCTTCTCCGTTCTCTCGGTCGGAAACCTGGGCTCGCAGAACTGTGACGATATCGTGGCGGTCTTCGAAGTGCCGGGCCTGCTGTCCTTCCTTGCCAACGGCGACTTCACCACGGAGGTCAAGGGCGTCAATACGCTCCTGCCCGAATACGAGGAGCAGTACGGAAAGACCCTGCCGAACGACCCCATGTACGGCGAGCGCGCCGGAATGGACATTGACTACCTTCCCGTCATGGAGGTCACCTACTGGGGCTTCCGCATCATGATCGGCTTCGGCGTAATGGCGGCTTTCGCAGCCCTGGTTGCGCTGTGGATTCTGCGGAAGGGGACCGTCCCTGAATCCCGTTGGCTCATGCGCCTTGCGGTGTTCGGGATCCTCGCCCCGTTCGGTGCAAACTCCGCGGGATGGATCTTCACCGAAATGGGCCGCCAGCCGTTCGTGGTGGCACCCAACCCGGATCCGAGCGGAATTGACGGCGTCTTCATGTTCACGGCCGCCGCCGTCTCGCCCGGCGTCTCACTGGCAGAACTCGTGTTCTCCCTGGTCGCGCTCACTCTGGTGTACGCCGTCCTGCTGGTTGTCGAGGTCAGGCTGCTCTTCACCTACGTGCGCGGCGGCGTCGCTTCGGCCATGCCGGAACTGGCCCACAAGCACGACGACGCGAACTCTCCGGGCGGGAAGGACAACGACGATGTACTCGCCTTTGCCTACTGACCTGCCGAACCCCACGCTGTCCGGCCGAAAGGACCTTCAAGCATGAGCGAGATGCTCCCCACCATCTGGTTCACCCTGGTCGCCGTGCTGTGGACCGGCTACCTCTTCCTCGAGGGGTTCGACCTCGGCGTCGGCATGCTGATGAAGCTTTTCGCGCGGACGGACAGGGAACGCAGGCTTCTCCTCAACACCGTCGGTCCCGTCTGGGACGGCAACGAGGTCTGGTTGGTCACCGCAATCGGCGCCACCCTTGCCGCCTTCCCGCTCTGGTACGCCTCGCTGCTCTCCACCCTCTACGTCCCCTTCGTCCTTGTGCTGCTCGGCCTTATCTTCCGCGCGGTGGCATTTGAGTACCGGGGCAAGATGAACAACGACCAGTGGCGGCAGCGTTGGGACCTCGCGATCTTCCTCGGCTCCTTCACGTCGGCGGCCGGGATCGGGGCGGCCCTCGCCCTGACCACCACCGGTCTACCCCTGAACGAGAACGGTGACCGGGTGGGCGGGCCGTTCGTGTGGCTGACGTTCGACGCGCTCCTCGGCGCGGCCGCCGTCGTGCTGTTCTGTCTCGTGCACGCGCTGGCGTTTCTCGTGCTGAAAACCGACGGGCCGATCCGTGAGCGGGCACGCGGGCTGCTGCTGCGGACGCTGCCGGTCGCCGTCGTACCGTTGCTGGTGTGGGCCGCCCGGGTGTACATCGCCGACGGAACGGCCTGGACAGGTCTCCTCCTTCTTGCCGCCGTGGGCGCCGCGGCCGCATCATGGTTCGCCCAGCGGGCCGGGCGCGACGGCTGGGGCTTCAGCTGGCTGGGTGCGGCACTGGCCGCGTCGCTCGCGTGCATCTTCGGCTCCGTCTATCCCGTGGTGCTGCCGTCAACGCTCGATGAGGCGTTCAACCTCACGGTCGAGAATGCGTCCAGTTCGCCGTACACGCTCGGTCTGATGAGCATCGTCGCTGCCTTCGGCGTTCCGCTCGTCCTCGCCTACCAGGGATGGACCTACTGGGTCTTCCGGAAGCGTGTCACCGAGCAGAGCATTCCAGACGCACACTCCGTGGTTCCGCTGTGATTGAGCGGCTGCTGGCCCGGGGGCCTGCGGGCACCTCTGTTCCGGTCCGGCCCGTCTACCTGCTGGGTGTCATCGCAGCGGTCCGGGCGGCGGGCCTCATCCTGGTGGCGGAGGCTGTTGCCCGGGGTATCGCGGCTTTCGCGGGTGGGACCGTGCCTCCTGAGGACCTGCTGTGGCTCGGTCTTGCCGGTGCAGTGCTCCGCGGCGCGGCAGCGTGGGCGCAACAAGGGATCGCGCAACGCCTGGCCCATGGCGTCAAGGAGCAGTTGCGCCACGAAGCGTTGAAGCGCGTGCTCGCCGACGGCGGTTCCCCGGACGGTAAGCAGGGCACCGGAGCTCTCAGCGTGCTCCTCACACGCGGCCTCGACGGCCTCGACAAGTACCACACCCAGTACCTGCCGGCTCTGATGACCTGCGCCGTCGTGCCCCTACTGGTGGGTGCGCGCATCCTGTTCGCTGACTGGGTGAGCGCCGTCATCATCGTGGTGACCATTCCGCTGGTTCCGGTGTTCATGGTGCTCATCGGCTGGCACACACAGGACCGGACCGCCGAGGCAAGAGCGTCCCTGGACAGGCTCTCGGACCACCTGCTCGAGTTGGCCCGTGGCCTCCCCGCACTAGTCGGACTCGGCCGTGCCAGCGCCCAGACGCGGGCACTGCAGGACATCGGGGCCGGCTACTCGAAACGCACCATGGAAACCCTTCGTGTGGCTTTCCTGTCCTCGCTTGCCCTTGAGCTGATCAGCACCATCTCGGTGGCGGTGGTCGCCGTCTTCGTCGGAGTGCGCCTCATCCACGGCGATGTGGGACTCGAGGTAGGGCTGCTGGCGCTCATCCTTGCGCCGGAGTGTTACCTGCCTCTGCGGGACGTGGGCGCCGCGCACCACGCCAGTGACGACGGGCTGGAAGCAGGGCGCGCCGTGCGCGGCATCATCGACGCTCCACGGAGGTCACACCGGGAAAGCCCCAGGCACGACGGCGCCCCCGCCGGAACCGAAAACCTCACGCTGCGCTTCGAGGGCGCCGAGGCGCCCATCATGCGCAACCTCACCGTCACCCTCGAGCCCGGAAGCATCACCGCCCTGCGGGGCCCGAGCGGTTCGGGCAAATCGACCCTGATGGGCCTGCTCGCCGGCATGCCCCAACCCGGACTCCAGCCCGACGGCGTCGTCCGGTCAATCCAGGGCCCACTGGCCTGGGTGCCGCAGCATCCGGAACCGTTGATGGACACCGTTCGCGGTGAACTCGCTTTCTACGCGCATTCCGAGGCCGACGACGATGTACTCCGGGAGGCCCTCGCGGCCGTCGGCGCTCTGCACTTGCTGGACAAGTCCACCGGTGAACTGAGCCCGGGCGAGCTTCGGCGCCTGGCCCTGGCCCGCGCACTGCTGCGGGTCGGACCCGACGGCGGAACACTGCTTCTAGACGAGCCCACTGCCCATGTCGACGCTGACACCTCGAACGTTATCCGCCGCACCGTCAGAAAGCTGAGGGGAAAGGTGACGGTCGTGCTTATCGCGCATGACCGCGAGACAGCGCAGCTCGCTGACCACACGGTCGATCTTGCGCCGTCGGTCGCCTCCTCTGACCGGGGCGGGGAACCCGGCGATGCCCCGCCCGCTCGCCGTCGGGGGCCCGACGCGGTAGGGAACGCCACGCCTGTTGATCAGGACGCGGACGCTATCGTGCGAACGGGGGCTGTTGCTTCCGTATCCACCCTGAGACGCACGCTTGCGCTGGTGCATCCCTGGTCGCCGCGATTCCTCGCCGCACTCGCCTTCGGAACGGGGTCGTCGGCATTCGCTGTGGCACTCACGGCGCTTTCCGGATGGCTGATCGTCCGTGCCTCGGAGCAGCCTCCTATCCTGTATCTGCTGGCAGCCATCGTCGGTGTCCGTTTCTTCGGCATCGGCCGGTCACTCCTGCGGTACTGCGAGCGGTTGTGGTTGCACGAGAGCATTCTGCGGACCGCCGACGACATCCGGCTCCGCTTATGGCGGGTGCTCCTCGGCCGCGCCGAATCCTGGCGTTCGCTTTCGCGCGGTTCGGGCGGAATCGAGCGGCTCGTGGGAGATATCGATGAGCTTCGCGATACGGCCGCCCGGGCGGTGTTCCCACCCCTCACCGCCGTTCTGACCGGCCTCGCGGCCGTCGTAACCACGGCACTTCTCCTGCCGGAAGCGGTGGGCTGGCAAGTGTTCGCAATCGCCGTCGGGCTTGTGGCCGCCCCGGCAGCCGCACTGTTGGCGGAGCGCTCGGCGGGGGCGGCAGGCATTCGGCTGCGTGCGGCATCACTTGCCGAAACGGCCGGTCTCCTACAGGCGTCTCGGGACGTCTCCGTCAACGGCCTCACGGATCGTGCCCTCAACCGGCTTGCGCGCCTTGAAGCCCGCGCCGCCCGCGGCCTGCGGCGAAGCTCCTGGGCGGCAGGTACAGGCCAGGCGCTCGTGATCCTCGGCTGTGTGAGCACCGCGATCGCCATCCTCGCAGGGTCAGGCGGGCAATCCGCTGAGGTGGTCGCCGTCGTCGTGCTGATGCAGCTTGCTCTGATCGAGCCGTTCGCGCTCGGCGTCAGCGCCGTGCAGCAGTGGGCGCCGCTCGGTGCGGTGACCCGGCGGCTCGACGTGCATCTCGCTCCTTCACCTCACGGAGGCAGTACGGCAAAGCCGCGCCCTGAGTCCCATTCAGGGGCAGACGCACCGGTGCTTGCGCTGGTTGACGCCGCCGTGGGCTACGAGCCGGGCAAATCGGTAGTCGAAGGGGTGACCCTCGAGCTGCGCAGCGGAACCTGGACCGCGCTCACCGGACCCTCCGGCAGCGGTAAGTCCACGCTCATCGGCGCCCTGCTCGGTTTCCTTCCCCTCAGCCGCGGCCGGTATGTGGTCAAGCCTGAAGCGCACCGCGAGGACGGACTTCCCGCCGCCTGGTGTCCGCAGGAAGGCTACCTGTTCGATTCATCCGTCCGGGCGAACCTCCTGCTTGCCCGGGGTCCGCACAGCACAGACGACGACGAACAGCTGTGGCGTGTACTGGACGCCGTTGGGCTGGCGGGCACTGTGCGTGATCGCAGCGGCGGACTGGATGCAAGGATCGGGGCGGGCGGAAACCGGCTTTCCGGCGGTCAGCGGCAACGCCTTGCCGTGGCCCGCGCACTGTTGACTGAAGCGCCGGCTTTGATCCTCGACGAACCAACCGCCCACCTGGATTCCGACGGCGCAGCCCGGCTTCTGCACGATCTGCGCGGGGGCGTAGGGGACAGGCCGGTGCTCCTCGTCACCCACGATCGAGAGGAAGCGCTGACCTGTGACACCGGCGTTGAACTTGCGCTCGCCGGCGCAGGCAATCACCTACGCTGGGATCATGCCTACTCCTGACCTGACGCCCGTCGACCAGCAGCTGAGCTGGCGGCCCATCTCGGACGCGGACATCGACGGATGGGAGGGATTGCTTCGCCGGATGGCCGTCGAGGACAAGCCCGACTGGATCGAGCAGCGGGCAGATCTCGAGGAAGTCCTTCAGGCGTCGAAGAACAACCCTGACCTGGATACCATCCTCGGAGTTGACGGGGAGGGCATCCCGCGGGCGTTCGGACGTATCAGTGCCAATCCGGGGTCGAACCTCGTGCATGTATTCGGCGGTGTCGACCCCGCCTGGCGGCGACGCGGTCTCGGCCAATCCATCCACCACTGGCAGGTCGAGCGCGCGCGCAAGCGGCTGGAGGACGCAGAGATAACGGGCGGTTTCATCCGCTCGTATGTCGAAGAGAGCAATCCCGGGCACCAGGCCCTGATGGAGTCCGCGGGCGCCACCGTTGTCCGGTGGTTCACTGAGATGACGAGGGATCTGTCGGAGCCTATCCCGGAGGTCGACCTCGACCCGGAGTTCGAGATCGTGACCTTCAGCGACGACCTCTCAGAGGCAATCCGCCTGGCCCACAATGAAGCGTTCCAGGACCACTGGGGAAGCGAACCGCGCGACGAGGAAAGCTGGCGGTTCACAGTGACGCACCCCGAGTTCCGCGCTGACTGGAGCCTGGCCGTGATTGACAACTCATCCGGTGAGGTCGCCGCCTACGAGATCGCCAGTTACGACCCGGAATCCAAGGAACTGGTCGGGCACGACGAGGGCTACACCGAACTGCTGGGCGTGCGCCGGAACTGGCGCGGACGACGCCTTGCGCCGGCTCTACTCGCCGAAGCCATGCGCCGCATCAAGGCAAGCGGTATGGAAAACGCCGCCCTCGGCGTGGACACGGAGAATCCCTCCGGCGCTCTCGGGCTGTACGAGCGCATGGGATACACCCCTACGCGCCGGTCGATGGCGTTCGAGAAGCAGCTCGCCCAGCCGGAGTAGCCGCACCCGCCCCCGGAAGGTCCTAGCCCTCCGGGAAGGGGTTCGGCCCGATCGCCTCGACCGGCTGCGAGAGCGCAACTCCTGAACCGTCGCGTCGTCCATGTTCCGTGGGAAGCGCCCGCGCTACACCGGTCGCTGATACGGCACGCGCGGGTCCACGCCCGGCCCAGGCCAGCACCAAATGGTCCTCGCCCTTCAGGAAACGGTGGCAGCGCACACCGCCTGTCGCCCGCCCCTTTGCCGGGTACTCGGCGAATTCCGTCACCTTGACGGAGCCGGGCGTGGTGCCAGGCAGTGCCTCGCTTCCGGCGGCAATGGTAACGACGACGGCGGCAGGATCCTCCCCGCGCACCGCACCGAAGAAGAGAACCGCGTCATCTGCCCCGAGCTTTATGCCGGCCACTCCGCCGGCCAGGCGCCCCTGCGGCCGAACCCCGGACGCCGCGAAGCGAAGCAGCTGCGCCTGTCGGGTGATGAACACGAGCTCGTCGGCGTCATCTGCTGCCGCAAGTCCCACCACGCTGTCCTTGGGTTTGAGCGTGATCGCTTCCCAGTCGTCCCGGTTCAGCGGGTAGTCCGGAACGACCCGCTTGACCACTCCCTGTGCTGTGCCGATCGCGAAGGATTTGTCCAGCGGGACAAGGCCCACCAGCGATTCACCGCGCTCCAGAGTGATGAATTCCTTGACCGCAACCCCGCCGGCCAGATTGGGAATGCCGTTCGTGGGAGGAAGAGCGGGCATGTCCACGACCTGCAGCCGCAGCATGCGCCCGGCGGAGGTGAGCGCGCCGATCTCCGCCCGCGCAGTGGTTGCGACCACCGAGGTGAAGGCATCGTGCTTCACCCGTTGTCCGCCGTCGGACATGGGCTCCTGACCGGTCGTGCGCGCGAGCTGGCCGGACGTCGACAGGATGACCCAGCAGGGGTCGTCCGCGATCTCCAGCGCCAGGGGAGCCTTTGCTCCATTTCCGGCCGGCGTGGGCATCACTGTGCCCTTCAGCGGTGCGCTGGCCTCCGACTCAAGCAGGACCGTACGCCGCGGGGTCGCGAACTGCTCCGAGATTGCAGCGAGTTCATCCGAAACGAGACCGCGCAGCTTCTCTTCCGAACCGAGGATCTCTTCGAGCTCGGCGATTTCCCTGCGCAGTTCCTCCTGCTCCTTCTCCAGCTCGATCCGCGAGTACTTGGTCAGCTGGCGCAGCCGGAGTTCGAGGATGTAATTTGCCTGGATTTCGGTCACGTCATAGATGGCCATGAGCCGCTCGCGGGCTGCCGCGGCCTCGTCGGAGGACCGGATGATCTGGATGACCTCGTCGATGTCTACGATGGCGATCAACAGGCCTTCCACCAGGTGGAGGCGGTCCTTCTTCTTCCCCAGCCGGTAGGCGGTGCGTCGGCGGACCACCGAGATGCGGTGGCTGATGTACACCTGCAGCAGCTCCAGCAACCCGAGCGTGCGCGGCTGGCCGTCCACCAGTGTGACGTTGTTGATGCCGAAGGAGTCCTCCATCGGCGAATAGCGGTACAGCTGGGCGAGCACCGCGTTGGGGTTGAAGCCGTTCTTCAGCTCGATGACCAGGCGCAACCCGTGGGTGCGGTCGGTCAGGTCCACGATGTCCGAGATACCCTGCAGCTTCTTCGCTGTGACGGCGTCCTTGATCTTCTCGATCACCTTTTCCGGGCCCACCATGTACGGCAGCTCGGTGACCACCAGACCGGTGCGGCGCGCGGAGAGCTGTTCGACCTCCACGGTGGCTCGGGTCTTGAAGGATCCGCGTCCGGTCGCATACGCATCCCGGATGCCGTCCAGCCCGACGATCTTGCCGCCGCTCGGGAGGTCGGGTCCCGGCACGAAGCGCATGACGTCTTCGAGGGTGGCGTCCGGGTTGTCGATCAGGTGCCGGGCCGCCGCGATGACCTCGCCAAGGTTGTGCGGTGCCATGTTCGTGGCCATGCCGACCGCGATGCCCGTCGCTCCGTTGACCAGCAGGTTGGGGAACGCCGCAGGGAGGACCTCCGGCTGCGTGAGCTGGTTGTCGTAGTTCGGAACGAAGTCGACGACATCCTCGCCGAGGTGGTCAGTCATGGTGAGCGCTGCTGCGGCGAGCCGCGCCTCGGTGTAACGGGCGGCGGCGGGGCCGTCATCGAGCGAGCCGAAATTACCGTGTCCGTCGATCAGCGGAAGCCGGAGCGAAAAGTTCTGTGCCATTCGCACCATGGCGTCGTAGATCGCAGCGTCGCCGTGGGGATGCAGCTTGCCCATGACCTCACCGACCACGCGAGCCGATTTCACGTGCCCGCGGTCAGGTCGCAGACCCATGTCCGTCATCATGTACAGGATGCGGCGCTGCACCGGCTTCAATCCGTCACGGGCATCTGGAAGGGCTCGCGAGTAGATGACCGAGTAGGCGTACTCCAGGAAGGAGCCCTCCATCTCGGAGGTGACATCGATGTCGATGATCTTCTCGGTGTAGTCCGTATCCGGTGGTGTGGCTTGGCGCCTGGCCATGGTGTTTCGGGTCCTTCGGCAGCTGAATGCGTAACAGTCGTGGAGTCTGGCGGCGGCAGTCTCCCGGCGGCAACTGTGCTTAGCTGACGCCAGCCGCAACCGCCCACTACTGTGAGTCTATGGTGGCTGACGGACTATACCCCGAATATTGGGAGGCCGACGTCGTGTTGCGCGACGGCTCAACAGGCCATCTGAGGCCCATTTCGCCCCTCGACGCGGACGCCGTCCAGGCCTTCCATATGCGGCAGTCGCAGGCGTCCATCTACCTCCGCTTCTTCACCTACAAGTCCTCCTTGAGCGCCAAGGAACTCAAGCGGTTCACGGAGGTTGACCACGTCGGACGGGTCGCCTTCGTGGTGACCCGCGGCCAGGACATCATCGGCATCGGCCGCTACGACCGCCTCGACGACCCCGACGAAGCCGAAGTCGCCTTCAACGTCTCGGACGCCTACCAGGGCAAGGGACTGGGATCGATCCTGCTCGAACACCTCGCGGCCGCCGCCAGGGAGAACGGCATCCGGCGCTTCACCGCCGAGGTGTTGCCCGAGAACCGGAAGATGATCACTGTGTTCGCCGAAGCAGGCTACGAGGTGGACCGGCACTTTGACGACGGCGTGGTGGAACTCACCTTCAACATCGACCCCACGGACAAATCCCGCGCGGTCATGGAAGCACGCGAGCACCGCGCCGAGGCACGCAGCATGCAGACCTTGCTGACGCCGTCGTCGGTTGCGGTGATAGGAGCCAGCCGCAGCTGGGGGAGCGTGGGCTACTCACTCCTCGAGCACATCGTCGACGGCGGCTACACCGGGCCCGTCGCCGGGGTGAATCCTGAAGCCTTCGAGCTCAACGGCATGGTGGCCTACGGTTCCATCGGGGAGGTGCCCGGCCCCGTCGATCTCGCAGTGATCGCGGTTCCGTATGATCAGGTCCTCGCCGTGACCGAGGAATGCGGTCGGGCCGGCGTAAAAGGCCTGCTGGTGGTCACGGCAGGCTTCGCGGACGACGGCGGCGAGGGGCTGGCACGCCAGCGTGCCCTGGTGCACAGCGCGCGCTCCTACGGCATGCGCGTGGTGGGCCCGGCATCGCTCGGCATCATCAACACCGAACCCGGCGTCCGCTTGAACGCGTCGATGGCACCGATCCTGCCGGAAGCCGGAGGGCTGGGGCTCTTCAGTCAGTCAGCTGCCATCGGCGTGATGCTTCACGCCGCCGCAAGCCGGCGGTCCCTTGGCCTGTCCTCAGCCCTGTCAGCGGGGAACCGCGCCGATGTCTCCGGCAATGACGCCATGCAGTACTGGGAAGACGACCCGAAGACCCGTGCAGTTGCTCTCTACCTCGAGTCCATCGGCAATCCCCGCAAATTCTCCAGGATCGCCCGCCGGCTGTCGCGGCTGAAGCCCGTCATCGTCGCCAAGTCCGACGTCATGGGGCTGCAACTGCCGCCGGGTCACGCCGTTCGGACAACACAGGCACCGATCGGTGCACTGGACGCAATGCTGCGCCAGTCCGGCGTGATCCGGGTCGAAACTACCGAGCAGCTGATGGACGTTGCACAGATCGTAGTCGGGCAGCCGGTCCCGTCAGGACCGGGCGTCGCGATCTTCAGCAACTCACTTGCGCTGGGCAAGGTCCTCGCCGACGCCGCCGAGTCCCAGGAGCTCGACGTCGTCCGGATGAACGCGCACCTCGACCTCGATGCGGGCCAGTCCGTTGCCCTTTCCGCCCTCAGAACTGCGCTGGGCGAAGCGCTTGAGGACGCAGCGGTCCATTCGCTGGTCCTTACCCTCATCCCCGCGGTCGGCCTGGCTCCCGACCAGATCCTGCCCGTGCTGCACGAATGCGGTACGGCCGCGGGGAAGCCCGTGGTCGCCTGTTTCGCCGGGGTGCTCGATTCCGCCGCGCAGCTTGAAGGGCTGTGGCCGGACAGGGACGGGCGCTCCTCCATGCCGGAACATCCGGCCGAGGGCGCCGGCGTACCCTGCTTCGGCAGCCCCGGAGCGGCAGTGTCAGCCCTTGGGGCCGTCGTTCGCTACAGCCGGTGGCGTGAACGCGAGCACGGTGTCTTCGCCGAGCTTGACGGCATCGATGACGACAACGCCGCCGCCGTGCTCGGCCACGCCCTGTCCGACGTGAGGGATGTCGGGCTGCGGCGTCTGGACAGCACTCAAACCGCCAGACTGCTGGCTAGCTACGGAATCGAGCTCCTGCCGTCGATTCCCTTTGATTCCCCCGAGGAAGCGGTCAAAGCCGCTGATTCGCTCGGGTGGCCGGTGGCTTTGAAGTCGGTGGAGGAGAATCTCCGCCACCGACTGGACTTCGGGGGAGTCCGGCTCAACATCGCTGACGCGCCCGCGTTGCGTGCCGGAATCGCGGCCATGCGTGCCGAACTGCAAGCGTTCGGCGACCCCGGTCTCGAGGTCCAGACCATGGCGCCCGCCGGCCAGGCCTGCGTCATCCGGGCCATTGAGGATCCGCTCCTGGGCCCGGTGGTGTCCTTCGGGCTGGCCGGAGACGCAGTCAACCTGCTCGATGACTGGGCCCACGGCATCCCGCCCCTGACCACCGTGGACGCTGCCGAGCTGGTCAGGACCCCGCGGGCAAGCAGACGGCTGCGCGGCTATCAGGGGCTGCCGCCGGTGGATATTCCTGCTGTCGAAGAACTGCTTCTGCGCGTCGCCCTGCTCAAGGACCGGCATCCCGAGATCGCCCTGCTGTACTTCAATCCGGTCCTTGTCTCACCTGCCGGACTCGCTGTGCTCAATGCTGAAATCAGCGTCGGCAATCCCCGGCAGCGCACCGACAGCGCGCGTCGTGCCATGCGCGACTGAGGCGGTGCAGGTGCCTGCTGCCGGGTGCCTTCCGGTTAGGCGTGCGCTACCGCGATAAGTCACACTGGAAGCATGACTCCATCGCTGTCGGCGGAACGCCGCGACCTGGATGCCTCCCTTGAACGAGCGGGCTTCTACCCGCGACTGGTGGCCGACGTCGTTCACGACGCCCTGGACGGCAGGGAACCGCTGTCCCATGTGGTCCACCTGGAAACCCACTTCGAACGCACGGAAGTGCGCCGGCACATCACCGTCCTTGTCCTGACCGAGGACATGCTGGTGGTCACGCACGTTGATGACCAGCAACTGGACGACGCCGGGGAACAGGTGACCGCGCAGGTTTCCACCGAGTCGGTTCCGGTCAGCCAGATCCGCTCCGTAGTGCTCAGCTACCTGTACTCGCAGCCGCAGAACTACAAGCCATCGGATCCGGCCCGCGAGCTCACCCTCGGAATCGCGTGGTCCGGCGGGCAGCGACTCGACATGGGACCCGCCAGTTGCGGCGACCCCCAGTGCGACGCCGACCACGGCTACACCGGAACCATCGCCCAGGAAGACATCGTGCTGCGTGTCAGCGCAGAAGCCGACGGACTGCAGGCCGTCCAGAACGCCAAGTCCTTCGCCCGCGCCCTGCGTACGGTGAGCACCGCGAATCCCACTGTCGCCGGCGTCGTCGTCAACCAGCCAAGCGCCAACCGCCGGCAACCGGGGCTGGCCACCCGCTTCAGCCGCGCTCACCACGGGCGGTAACCCGACACGTGACCGCGACACCCCTTCACCGGGAGCCACTCCCGGCTGCACCCGCCTATGGCCGCTCGACGGTCGCTGAGGTCTTCACCAGTTCCGCCGCAGCCCTCGGGCTTCCCGGATTCGTCAATACCCTTGAATTGCCCTCAGCCCGGAAGGTCTGCGTAGTCCTGGTGGACGGGCTCGGTGCGGCCCTGCTGCGCCAGCGCTCCGGGCACGCACCTTTCCTGCGCCAGTTCCTTGACTCATCGCGCAAGCTCGGCTCCGTGTTTCCCAGCACGACGGCGGCAGCCATCGCCTCGCTCGGTACCGGCCTGCCGCCCGGCCAGCACGGCCTGGTAGGCTACGACGTTCTCGATCCGGAGCAGGACAGGATCGTGAACATGTTGGGCGGATGGGATGCCGCCGTCCGGCCTGAACGCTGGCAGCCGCACCGGACAGTGTTCGAAAGGGTTGCGGAACAGGTGTCCGTCACCAGCGTCGGACTTGCCCGTTTTGACGGCTCCGGACTCACCCGGGCAGCTCTGCGGGGCGGAGCCTATGTCGCGGGCAGCACTCCCGAAGCCCGCGTCCAGGCCGTGTGCCAGGCGTTGACGGCCAACGACCAGGCTCTGGTTTACCTATACCTGAACGACCTGGACAAGACGGGGCACCGCTCCGGCTGCGCCTCGCCGGACTGGGGGGACAGGCTCGAGGACCTCGACCGGACCATGCGTCTCCTCACCGCGAAGCTTCCACCGCACACCCTGCTGCTGCTGACGGCCGATCACGGCATGGTGGACGTGGCACAGGCGCAACAGATCGACTTCTCCGCTGATGCCGACCTGGTTGACGGCGTGGCCCACACAGGCGGCGAGCCCCGCATGGTCCACCTCTATACAGAACCTGACCTTCCCGACGCTGGTATGGAACAACTCCTGGCTTCGTGGCGGAACGCCCACGCCGCGCGAGCCTGGATCCTTACCCGTGAGGAGGCGATTGCTGCCGGGTACTTCGGCAGCGTTGCGCCGGACGTCGTGTCGCGCATCGGGAACATCCTGGTGGCGGCGAGGGAGCCGGTGGCCTTCTACGACACCCGCCGGGTGCCCGCCTCGGCCCTTCAGGTGATTGGCCAGCATGGGTCGGTCACGCGCGCCGAACGCGAGGTGCCGTTGCTCACCCTGAAGAAACCCGGGCCCGTCCCGGCCCGGATAGTCGGGCGCTGACGGATGGCCGAACTGGTGTTCTTTTCCGGAACCATGGACTGCGGCAAGTCCACCCTCGCACTCCAGATGGATCACAACCACAGTGCGCGTGGTCGCGGCGGGCTACTTTTCAGCTCCCATGACAGGGCCGGCGAGTCGGTTATCTCCAGTCGCCTGGGCCTCAAAACCGAGGCAGTGGAGGTCCGCCCGGATACTGATTTCTGGGAAGAACTCGTACGACGGCGAACCCACGGGACACGCGTTGACTATCTCATCTGCGACGAGGCCCAGTTCTATACTCCCGAGCAGATCGAGCAGCTCGCGCGTGTGGTTGATGACATGGATATCGACGTGTTTGCGTTCGGAATAACGTCCGACTTCCGCACCCAGCTCTTCCCCGGCTCGCAGCGGCTCATCGAACTGGCTGACAGAACACAGGTACTCCAGGTCGAGGCGCTCTGCTGGTGCGGACGGCGGGCCACCCATAACGCACGCACGGTGGACGGCGTCATGGTAGTGGAGGGCGAGCAGATGGTGGTGGGCGATGTGGAACCGCCGGCCGCTGAAGCTGATCCAAATCAGCCGAGACTGGCAGGAGGGGGCCTGGACGAACTCGACGCGCCCGCCGGCCCGGTCATCGGCTACGAAACGCTCTGCCGCAGGCACCACATGCGACGGGTTACCGCTCAGACGGCCGGCAGACATGCGGGAAGCGAGGTACCGCTGCCGTTCGATCCGGCAGCGGCGCGCCTCTAGCGTCCCGCTTGGTTGGTCCAGCATCCCGCTTGGTTGGTCGCCTCTGCTGGCGCCTCCGCTTGGTCTGGCTGGCTAGTCGCCCTTGGTCCCGAAGACGATCTCATCCCAGCTTGGGACGCTCGAACGCCTGGGACGAATCTTCCGGTCAGCGGAATGGTCGGTGGCTTTGGGCGCCGCGTCATGGGATTCTTCAGGTTCAGGAGAGCGGTCCACTGCCTGGCTTGCAAGCCTGTCCTCAAGGGAAGCGGCTGGTGCGGCTGCAGAGTCGTTGCCGATTGGTTGCGGCCTCGCGATAACGCTGATCTCACGTGTATCGGTGCTGATGCCTTCGAACAGACGCGGCGTGCCGTCGTCGTACGTGTCTTCCCGGTTCTGTCCCTCGAAGATGGACGGAGCAAGGCTCAGCCCGGGGAAGGACCGGGATTCAGCCGCGACGCCGTGCTCCTCGCTGATGTCTGCGTCCTCGTGGACGGGGCGGGGATGCGCGGCAGGAACATGTCCCTTTGCGAGCATGAGCGCGAGGGCATCGTCGCCGTCTTCATCGGCACCGAGGCGCTGGCCGCGACGTGAGCGAAGCACTTCGAGCAGCTCATCGGAATCGGATTCCTCTGGTTCCTCGACGGCAGCATCGGTTTCGAAGTCGAAAACGCGGTCGGCTACCGCGCTGAGCCTCCGTGAGGGGAGCGGCCCGTCCAGCGGCTCAAGCTCGCTCAGGACCTGCGCCCAGCGGTTGGCGTTCAGCACTGTCCGGCGCGACGGGTTGAAGGTCCACTGGGCGGGCGGTTCCTCTCCGACCGAGGCTGCGGAACCGGTGGGAAGTTCAAACCGGACGACGACGGTCCAGAGACCGTCCGGCTTGCGCCACGCATCCCATTCGGCGGTCTCGGGGTCCACTCCAAAGGCCTGCAACCGGTACCGGACCATGTCGTCGAGCTGAGCCGGGTTGTCCCCGAACGCGGACCTGTAGCCGTCGTTGGAGGGCAGCGGGGATGCCACCTCGACGCGCTGCGCCAGCTGGGCCATGTAGTCGCGTTCCGCCCGTACCGGACCCTCGTAGCGCAGGACATGCTGCAACTCCACGCCCGTTTCGTCAACGATCTCCTGGGCAGTCGCACCACCCCGGATGCGCGCCTGAATGTCCCGGGGGCTCAACGGCGGACGCTTGTCCGGGCTCACCGGCGTTTCCTGGCGCATCGGACGCGTGGACGGCCTTGAGCTCGCCATCCGCAGCGCCTCGTTGATAGGGAGGCGGAACGAAGTCCCACCTTCACCGCTCAGCAGCAGATGACCTCCGCCCTCATCCACGCCTACCAGCCGTAGCTCCTGCATGAAAAACCCTCCAGCCGACATACGTTACTTTCGGTGAAACTCTGCCATTCAAAGGGTCCCGTTCCTACTTCATCCCTGGTGTGGCGCGGAACTTATGCATGGATTCGCTTTATTGAAGTCGATCAGCAACAATCTCTGCGGAACGGGCACAAAATGATCCCCTTCAGCGTTGTGACACGGACAGGAGCCTTGCGCTTATTACGCACCGTTCCTGTGTAGCGATTCGACCGTGGCTCCCACAGTCCACAAACAGTCCACCGATACACCACCCACATCCTCCGGAGCGTGAACAACTAACTATGGCGACTGACTACGATGCGCCGCGGAAGACCGACGACGAACTCAGCGAAGACTCCATTGAGGAGCTGAAGACGCGTCGCACGGACAAGCAGTCCGCGGTTGTCGACGAGGACGAGGCTGATGCTGCGGAAGGGTTCGAACTTCCGGGCGCCGACCTCTCCGGCGAAGAACTGCTGGTGCGGGTGCTTCCCGCGCAGGCCGACGAATTCACCTGCGCTTCCTGTTTCCTGGTGCGCCACCGCTCGCAGATCGCAAAGGAAAAGAACGGTATGGCCTACTGCAAGGATTGCGAAGGCTGATTCGGGGCCCAGCGACGTGGAGCCCAGTAAGTGAGGTCGACGAACGAAGGCGGAGAAGTCCCGCCTAGGCTCCTTGTGACGGGGCGGTCAGGGCAGCGATCAGCTGCTCGGGCCGCCTCGTTGATGTTAACCAGTAGGGCGTGGGGTCCTCGGCATCCTCGATCACGATCTTGACGACGGGCGAGATCCAGCCTCGAATGCAGAGATAGGCCTTCCCATGGAGCCTTGGTCCGCGCTGGGCCGTCGCGTCGGCTCCGGTGAAAGCCTCGACGCGCCCCAGGTACTTCCGCTCGATCTGCGCTTTGCCCACCTGCAGCTCGGTGGACGTCACCCTGATACTCGGAGTTGAGAGGACCAGCAGGGTGGTCAGAATGGCCGCGACCACGACGGCGGCTATGATGCCTGCCTCAACGCTGATCGGTATGAAGGTGAACACTGAGGCAAGAGCCGCACCCGCCACCACGATCCAGATCCACGGCGCCGGCCACAACTTCTCTTCATAAAGAACCGATTCACCGGCAGATCCTGTAGGCATATCAGCTAGCTAAGCACCTTTCGGGGCGCTTTTCATCCTGACGCCGAGGAGTGGGCGGTCGGGTGGAAGCGCTACAGTAAATGGAGCAAAGTGCTCCGGTGCGCCGTGCACTTCCGGCGCATCGCCGATGCGCAGCGCATACTGCGCCGCCATCAAAAAGACCCGTGCAGGAGAAGACGTGCTTGATACCGCTGAAGCATTGTCCGTGCAGATCAAAATGCTCGACGACGGACTCGAACCCCCTGCCTATGCGCACCCGGGCGACGCCGGTGCCGACCTTCGCACCCGCGTCGACTTCGAACTTCGGCCCGGAGAGCGTGCCCTCATCCCGACCGGCGTTGCGCTGGCATTGCCTGACGGCTACGCCGCATTCGTCCATCCCCGTTCCGGCCTCGCAGCCAAGCACGGGATCACCGTCGTGAACGCCCCGGGGACCATCGATTCCGGATATCGGGGTGAGGTGGCCGTGACGCTGTTGAATACGGACTCCTCCGCTGCCCTGTCCTTCCGCCGGGGCGACCGCATTGCCCAACTGGTTATCCAGAAGGTCGAGCAGGCGGCATTCGTGGCGGTGGACGAGCTGCCCGAATCCGTTCGCGGGGAGGGCGGCTTCGGTTCGACCGGGGGATTCACTCCGACCACAGGCGCCCCGCGCTGACGCAACGACTGGCAGCGACAGGGCTGCCGATGACCACTGAAGGAGGATCCCGATCATGATTTTCGGGCGCCGCAAGAAGAACGAAAACCGTAGCACTGCATCAACGACTGCGGCTGAATCCGGCGAGACCACCGAAGCCGGCGAGGAACTCGAGCCGTCCAGCGCACGGGAGGAAGTTGCGCTGGCCACCGGTCGTGCTGCGACCGGTCCTTTCGACGATGCTGAAAAGGACACGAGCTCGGGTTATATCGATCTTGGAGCCCTGCGGATTGCCGCTGCCGAGAACCTGCAGCTCCGCCTCGAGGTCGAGGAACGGACAAAGCGGGTTATCGCAGTCACCCTGGATATCAAGGGCTCGAATCTGCAGCTTCAGGCCTTCGCCGCTCCACGGTCGGAAGGGCTCTGGGACGAGATCCGCGGGCAGATCGCTGCATCCGTCGGATCGCAGGGTGGAACCGTCGAGGAGCGTGAGGGCGAGTTCGGCACAGAACTGATTGCGAAACTCCCCGCGCAGACGCCGGATGGCCGCGCTGGGTTCCGGGTGGCGAGGTTCGTCGGCGTTGACGGCCCGCGCTGGTTCCTCCGCGGCGTCTTCGGGGGGCCAGCCGCCATGGATCCCGCGCTGGCAGAGCCAATGGAGCAGCTCTTCCGCAATGTGGTTGTGGTCCGTGGGGACCATCCGCTGCCTCCACGGGAACTTCTGCAGCTCAGGCTGCCGAAGGACGCGGGTGCGCCGAAGCAGCAGCCTGAACGGCCGAAGACGGCGCCCGACGATCCGCTGCGGCGGGGCCCCGAGATCACCCACATTGGCTGATCATGGCTCTACAGCCCACCGGGAGCAGGGGAGGGGGACCGGTTTCCCCAACCGCGGACGCGTTGCCGGGAGGGGCTTCGTGGAGCGTGTGACTATTCTGCCCCGGAGTGCTCCGCCCGAGTTTTCAGCGACGGTTGCCCTGGATCCCGGTGATTCCACCGCCGGTCCACGAGGTTCCGACCGGGATCGAAGGGTCCGGCTCATCTGGAACGGCCAGCGCAGGGTTCCCGGGATCGACCCAGGTATCAACCTGGCTTTCGAGGGGATGGTCAGCATGGTCGATGGAATACGCACTATTCATAACCCGCGGTACGAGATTGTCGGCCGCCCTGAGGAGTCACCGTGAACCAGTCCGCCGAGGACCGCCCGGGCAACGAGGCGGCCGACGCCCCCGATCAGCCAGCCACAGATAACGGACTCGGAGCGATCGCAGGCCAGTATGCCGCGAAAGCCGGCGTGCGGCAGGACGAAAGCGGACGCATCGATGTCATGCAGTCCATCGGCGGAGTGCGCGGACTGGCCGAAGCCATACTTCCCGGCCTGCTGTTCACCGTTATCTTCACCGTGGCGCGGGACCTGCAGCTCTCACTCATTGTTGCCCTCGCAGTCTCAGCGGTCTTCGCCGTCGTCCGCCTGCTCACCAAAACGCCGCTGACCCAGGCACTGTCCGGGCTGATCGGCGTGGGCATCTGCGCGTTTGTTGCCAACCGAACGGGCAACGCGGAAGACTTCTTTCTTCCCGGATTCTTCACGAACGCCGCCTACATCGTGGGCATGGTGATTTCCATTGCTGTCCGCTGGCCCCTGGCGGGACTGCTCTTCGGTTTCATCCGGGGGGAGGGCACCGACTGGCGCAAGCACCCGGCGCGGATCAAGGCCTACTCACTTGCCACCTGGCTGATTATCGCAGTACTCGCCTTGCGGCTCATCGTGCAGGTGCCGCTGTACCTCGTAGATAACATCGCCGCCCTCGGCGCCACCCGTGTGGCCATGGGTGTCCCACTCTATGCACTGGGGCTTTGGTTCGCCTGGCTTGTATCGCGTCCGGCGCTCGAGAAGCAGCAGCATCCGCCGGCGTAAGGGGACGTCAGGTAGCGGACCGTAATGCCGCCCGCAGAGCGTCCTCGGCTGCGATCGCGGCAACAAAGAACAGTTCATCACCGGCCTCGACAACGTCGTCGGGGCTGGGAGTGATGGGAGCGTCGTCGCGAAGGATCGCAACTGCCGTGCAGTCCGCGGGCAGCTCGATTGACCCCAGCGTTCGCCCGATCAGGGACGAATCATGGGGCACAGTGAACTCGACAATGGCAGACACGCCGGTCTGGAGGGTCAACAGGCGCACGAGGTCGCCGATTTCGACCGCCTCTTCCACCAGGGCTGTCATCAGGCGCGGTGTGTTGACTGCGACATCGACGCCCCAGGAATCGTCAAACATCCAATCGTTCTTGGGGTTGTTCACCCGTCCCACGGTCCGTCCGACGCCGAACTCGCTCTTGGCCAGAAGCGAGACCACGAGGTTCACCTTGTCGTCGCCGGTAGCGGACACCACGACGTCGGCCTCTTCCAGTTTCGCGTCCTTGAGGGTGGTCAGCTCGCACGCGTCACCGATCAGCCAGCGTGCGCCCTTCAGCCCACTGCGGCCCACCACCTCCGGCTTCTCATCGATGAGGAGGATGTCGTGGTTGTTGGACAGCAGTTCACGTGCGATCGAGGATCCGACGCTTCCCGCGCCGGCAATGACAACCTTCATTCCTGCTCCTCCCGCGGCTGCTTGGAGAGCACCCGAGCCACTTCGTCTGTTGCGGCGGTCTCCATCATGGCGTGCACAACGTCGCCTTCCTGGTAACTGGTTCCGCTGCCCGGCAGCATTCCCTCGCCGAAGCGGGTGAGGTAGGCAACCCGCACGCCGGCAGCTTTTTCGATGTCCTTGATGGAACGTCCCAACCAGCCGTCGTGGAGGTTGAGTTCACCGAGGATCAGCCGCCCTGAAGACTCGCGGAAGTCACCGTTGATGCTCTGCTCGGGGAGGATCCGGCGGAGGACCTGATCTGCGCTCCAGCGGACCGCCGCCACCGTGGGGATACCGAGGCGCTGGTAGATCTCTGCACGGCCTGGATCGTAGATACGTGCGACGACGTGCGGTACGTGGAAGATTTCCCGCGCCACCCGGGTCGCCAGGATGTTGGAGTTGTCTCCGCTCGACACCGCGGCGAAAGCGTACGCGTTTTCGATATCGGCGCTCTTCAGGGTGTCACGGTCGAAGCCTACGCCCGTCACCTTGCGTCCGCCGAAGGAGCCGCGCAGCCTGCGGAACGCCCGGTCATCCTGGTCGATGATCGCCACGCTGTGGCCGGATTCGTCCAGCGTGTGCGCCAGGCTCACGCCGACCCGTCCGCAGCCCATGATTACGAAATGCGCCACTGCGCCACCCCTGCTTGTCTGCTGCTGGTTATCCCACAAGCCTAGTGGAGGTCGGGGCGTGCAAACGCGCTAGTCTGTGGGCTGTGCTGACTTTCTTCGAGGCCGCCAAACGGGTGTTGGTGGGCAAGCCGTTCCGCAACGACCGGCTGCGGCATGAAACGCTGCCGAAGAAGATCGCGATGCCGCTCTTTTCGACCAGCGCCCTCTCGTCGACCGCCTACTCACCCGACGAGATCCTGCTCACCCTTGCGCTGGCCGGTGTGTCAGCCGTCGCGGTGTCTCCCTGGGTCGGCCTCGCGGTCATCGTGGTTCTGTTGGTGGTCATCGCCTCCTACCGCCAGTCTGTCCACGCCTACCCTTCAGGTGGCGGTGATTACGAGATAGCCCGCCGCAACCTGGGGGATGGCGCCGGAGTTACGGTCGCTGCGGCGCTCATGGTTGATTACGTCCTCACAGTGGCGGTATCCGTATCGGCAGGGGCGCACTACGTCATCTCTCTCGCACCGGCGCTTGCAGGCACGCAGACTGCCCTGGCAGCGGCCGCCGTCGTCGTGTTGGTGGTTGTCAACCTTCGGGGGTTCACGCGCGACGCGCGCGTGCTTGCTGTTCCGTCCTATGTGTTCATGGCTGCGATCCTCGCCCTGTGTACTGCCGGCTTTGTCCAGCGGCTCACCGGAACACTGGGCGAGGCGCCGAGTGCGCGCTTCGAGATCATTCCCGATCCTGCCTTTGAGAGCGGACTGGTGGGGCTTGCCGGCGCGCTGCTGATCCTGCGCGCCTTCTCCTCGGGCGCGGCGGCGCTGACGGGAGTGGAGGCTCCGAGCGCCAACGTTCCGAGCTTCGAGCGTCCGCGGGCGAAGAATGCTGCGAGCACTCTCCTCATCCTTGGGATCGTCGCATCGCTGATGACTGCAGGAATCATTTATCTCGCCAACGCCACCCGGGTGCACGTGGTCCAGAACCCGGCCGAGCAACTGCTGCTCAATGGTGAACCGGTGGCAGGGTCCTACATCCAGAATCCGGTCATCAGTCAGCTCGCCGGGACCGTCTTCGACGGCGGAAGCGTGCCTTTCATCATCGTCGTCGGAGCGACTGCGCTCATCCTGTTGCTCGCGGCGCACAGCGCCTTCAACGGTTTCCCTGTCCTTGCATCCATCCTGGCCAAGGACGGATACCTTCCACGCCAGTTGCGTACCCGCGGGGACCGCCTGACGTTCAGCAATGGGATCATGGCGCTCGGCCTCGGAGCTATCCTGCTGATCTTCATGTTCCGCGCGGACGTCACCCAACTGGTGCAGCTGTACATCGTCGGCGTCTTTGTCTCCTTCACCGCTACCCAGCTCGCCCTGATCAAGCACTGGAGCCGTGAGCTGCGCAGCACTGTCGACAAGAAGCGCCGCTGGCAGATGAACAAGTCCCGCGCCATCAATACCGTAGGGTTCCTGCTGACTGCGGCCGTGCTGGTGGTGGTACTTGTGACCAAGTTCGAGTTCGGCGCCTGGATTGCGGTCCTGGCCATGGTGGTGTTGTTCGCGGTGATGCTCAGCATCAAGGCGCACTACGACCAGGTAGCCCGGGAACTCGCCATCGACGACGCCGCGTCCGCCCGTGCCTTGCCTTCACGGGTGCATGCCGTGATTCTTGTCTCCCATGTGCGCAAGCCAGTGCTGCGTGCCCTCGCCTTCGCCCGGGCATCCCGACCCTCACGGCTCGATGCGATCGTGGTCGATGTGGACCCCGAGGAAACGCGGCGAACCCTCGAAGACTGGGACCGCCTCGAAGTGCCGGTGCCGATCACGGTCCTGGCTTCCCCCTACCGCGACACCATCCAGCCGATCATGGACTACATCCAGTCCATGCGCCGTGACTCTCCGCGGGACCTCATTGTGGTCTACATCCCCGAGTACGTTGTGGGCAAGTGGTGGGAGCAGCTGGTGCATAACCAAACGGCGCTGCGCATCAAGACCCGGCTCCACTTCGAGCCGGGGGTTATGGTGGCAAGCGTGCCATGGCAGCTGGCATCCTCCGATGCCGCCCGAAAATTCCAGGACCTCAGGTGACCCACACTCCAGAAATCGAACTAACCATCGGCCCACCCGCCCACGGCGGGCACTTTGTTGCCCGGCACGAGGGCAGGGTGATCTTCGTGCGCCACGCCCTGCCGGGTGAGGTGGTGAAGGCCCGTCTCACAGAGCACGACGACGACGCCCGCTTCTGGCGTGCCGACGCCACCGACGTCGTTCAGGCGTCGCCGGACCGCGTGAACCACCCGTGGCCGCTTGCTGACGCCGTCCTGGCGGGCATGCGGGGAACGCGGCCGGTGGGTGGCGCGGAGTTCGGCCATATCGACCTCCCAGCCCAGCGCAGGCTGAAGGCGGAAGTCTTTCGGGAACAGCTCCATCGGCTGGGGAAAGTGGACCGGGAGATCACTGTCGAGCCCGTCCCGGACGAGACCCCCGACGGATTGGGATGGCGCACCCGCGTGGGTTTCGCTGTCAACGGCGACGGGCATCTTTCGATGCACGAACACCGCTCGACCGAGCTGATTCCCGTGGCGGACATGCCGCTGGCCGTCTCCTCAATCAATGACCTCGCGTTGTGGAACCTGAACTTCAGCGGCGTGGACGGTGTTGAAGTCGCCGCGGGGTCGGGAGATGACGAGCCGCTGGTGCTGCTCCTGGCGGCACAGGATGCTCCCAATCGGGAAGTTCGCGCGCTGGCTGATCAGATTCAGGGTGCGTCGGTGGCCGCCTGGAATCCCGAGTCCGGCACCCTGACACGCCTGCGCGGCCGCACGTGGGTCCGCGAAGTTGTCGGTGACAATAGCTTCCGGGTCACCGGCGAAGGGTTCTGGCAGATTCACCGCAGTGCACCGCGGGTATTGACGGAAGCGGTGCTCGGAGGACTCGAACCGTCATCCGGACAGCGTGTTGCAGACCTTTACGCCGGCGCGGGACTTTTCACGGCAGCACTTGCCGGAGAGGTGGGGGATTCCGGTGCAGTGCTTTCAGTCGAGGGTGCCCCCGCCGCGAGCCGGGACGCGCGACGAAAC
The DNA here is from genome assembly GCF_054161285.1 of Arthrobacter sp. D2-10. Lineage (NCBI taxonomy): Bacteria > Bacillati > Actinomycetota > Actinomycetes > Micrococcales > Micrococcaceae > Arthrobacter > Arthrobacter sp. D2-10. Next base: position 1,595,900 of record NZ_CP096431.1, read on the forward strand.
CTGCACGGTCAAGCACACGTCGACATCGTGCAGGGGAAGGTCGAGAAGGTGCTGCGGGAGCGCCGGCCGCACCTTGACGCGGTCGTCCTGGATCCTCCCCGGGCGGGAGCGGGAAAGGAGGTTGTCCGTGCGATTACCGGCACCGGCGCACAGGCGGCCGTGTACGTCTCGTGCGATCCGGCTTCCTTCGCGCGGGATGTCGCCTACTTTGCGGCCGCCGGATGGCAGCTGGACTCCCTGCGAGTGTTCGACCTGTATCCGCACACCCACCATATGGAGTCAGTCTCTGTTCTCCGTCCGGCCTGAACGCACCCGGTTGCCCGCAACCGGCTAGGATGAAAACGGTTGTTCCGCGTGGACTTCGCAGCCTCCATTCGCCGCGAAAAACCGATACCTGCTCCCCTGGAGTCTTAGGTGCTCCTAAGTAGCAGCTCGCGCCCGCCGGAACAAAGATAGAAGACGGCGAGAGGAGTCCTGACATGAGTAGTGTGGACAGCTTCGGTTCCAAAGGCGTACTAGACGTCGCCGGTGCCGAATACGAGATTTTCCGGTTGAATGCAGTTGAAGGCGCCGAGAGCCTTCCGTACAGCCTCAAGGTTCTGCTCGAGAACCTGCTGCGCACCGAGGATGGTGCAAACATCACTGCGGATCACATTCGCGCACTCGCGAACTGGGATGCCGACGCCCAGCCAAACACCGAAATCCAGTTCACCCCGGCGCGTGTCCTGATGCAGGACTTCACCGGCGTGCCCTGCGTGGTGGACCTGGCGACCATGCGCGAAGCGGTCAAGGAGCTCGGCGGAGACCCGGCGCGCGTCAACCCGCTTGCACCTGCAGAAATGGTCATCGACCACTCCGTGCAGATCGACGTCTTCGGTAACTCCGATGCCATCCAGCGCAACATGGAAATCGAGTACGAGCGCAACGGGGAGCGGTACCAGTTCCTCCGCTGGGGCCAGACCGCGTTCGACGACTTCAAGGTTGTACCCCCGGGAACCGGCATCGTGCACCAGGTCAACATCGAGTACCTGGCGCGCACCGTGATGACACGTGAAGTTGAAGGTACCCTCCGGGCCTACCCCGACACCTGCGTCGGCACCGACTCGCACACCACCATGGTCAACGGCCTCGGCGTGCTCGGCTGGGGCGTCGGCGGCATTGAGGCCGAGGCAGCAATGCTCGGCCAGCCCGTTTCGATGCTCATTCCGCGGGTTGTCGGCTTCAAGCTCACCGGTGCCATCCCGGCGGGCGCAACTGCCACCGACGTCGTCCTCACCATCACGGAGATGCTGCGCAAGCACGGCGTCGTCGGCAAGTTCGTCGAGTTCTATGGCGAAGGTGTTGCCGAGGTTCCGCTGGCCAACCGCGCCACCATCGGTAATATGAGCCCGGAATTCGGCTCCACCGCAGCCATGTTCCCGATCGACGATGTCACCCTCGAGTACCTGCGCCTCACCGGCCGGTCCGAACAGAGCGTTGCGCTGGTCGAGTCCTACACCAAGGAACAGGGTCTTTGGCATGATCCCTCGCGTGAGATCCGTTTCTCCGAGTACATCGAGCTGGACCTGTCCACGGTTGTTCCGTCGATCGCAGGCCCCAAGCGCCCGCAGGACCGTATCGAGCTGACCAAGGCCAAGGAACAGTTCCGCAAGGACATCCACAACTACACCGGAAGCGCCGACGAGGCCGCACTGGATGAAGCACTCGAAGAGTCCTTCCCGGCCTCGGACGTCCCCGCCATGACGTCCACCCTGAAGCATTCGGCCGCAGCGTCGGCCACCGGGCGTCCGTCCCGGGCGGTCACGGTGAACATGAGCGACGGCCGCGAGTTCGTGCTCGATCACGGTGCCGTCACCATTGCTTCGATCACCTCGTGCACCAACACCTCGAACCCGTCGGTGATGCTCGCTGCCGCCATCCTGGCGCGCAACGCTGTGGAGAAGGGCCTCACCTCCAAGCCCTGGGTCAAGACCTCTGTTGCCCCCGGATCGAAGGTTGTCACCGACTACTACGACAAGTCGGGCCTTACCCCGTACCTGGAGAAGCTTGGCTTCTTCATCGTCGGCTACGGCTGCGCCACCTGCATCGGAAACTCAGGGCCGCTTGAGGAAGAGATTTCCCACGCGATCCAGAACAACGACCTCTCCGTTGCCGCGGTGCTCTCAGGCAACCGCAACTTCGAAGGCCGCATCAACCCGGACGTGAAGATGAACTACCTCGCGTCACCGCCGCTGGTCATCGCCTATGCTCTCGCGGGCACCATGGACTTCGATTTCGAGAACGATGCACTCGGACAGGACGAGTCGGGCAACGACATCTTCCTACGGGACATCTGGCCGAATGCCACCGAGGTGCAGCAGGTCATCGATTCCTCGATCGACGAGGACATGTTCGCCAAGGGTTATGAGGGCGTGTTCGACGGCGACGACCGCTGGAAGGCGCTGGACACCCCCGAGGGTGACACCTTCGCCTGGAATACGGAGTCCACTTACGTCCGCAAGCCCCCGTACTTTGAGGGCATGCAGGCACAGCCGGAGCCGGTTGCCGACATCGAGGGTGCACGCGTCCTCGCGAAGCTCGGCGATTCGGTCACCACCGACCACATCAGCCCCGCGGGCTCGTTCAAGTCTGACAGCCCCGCGGGCCGCTACCTCCTCGAGCACGGCGTCGCCCGGAAGGACTTCAACTCCTACGGGTCCCGCCGCGGTAACCACGAAGTGATGATCCGCGGCACCTTCGCCAACATCCGCCTGCGCAACATGCTGCTGGACGGGGTGGAGGGTGGTTTCACCCGCGACTTCACCCAGACCGGGGGCCCTCAGGCGTACATCTACGACGCCGCCATGAACTACCAGGCCGCAGGCACACCGCTGGTGGTTCTGGCGGGCAAGGAATACGGATCGGGCTCCTCCCGCGACTGGGCCGCCAAGGGAACCGCGCTGCTCGGAGTGAAGGCCGTCATCGCTGAAAGCTACGAGCGCATTCACCGGTCCAACCTGATCGGGATGGGCGTACTGCCGCTGCAGTTCCCCGCCGGCCAGAACGCTGCCACTCTGGGGCTGACCGGTACCGAGACCTTCTCGATCGAGGGCGTCACGGAGCTGAACAACGGCAACACACCGGCCACCGTCAAGGTGACCGCCACACCGGAAGAAGAGGGCAATCCCGTGACGTTCGACGCGGTCCTGCGCATCGACACCCCGGGTGAAGCCGACTACTACCGCAACGGTGGAATCCTGCAGTACGTACTGCGCCAGCTGGCAGCAGCTTCCTGATTCACCACTTATCCAGAACACGCCGCGTCCGGTTCAGGACGCGGCGTGTTCTGCGTTGAGGGCAGGTCGGCTCCGAGCCAGGGCACGGGTGAGCAGTGGACCGCGTTAGAGTTAAGAGCGTGTGAGAACGCACCGGAGCCGCAGATCGCAAGTATCAGAAGGAGGCGCGATGGGACTTCTGGAGACCATCCACAGCCCACAAGACCTCACCAGGTTGTCCGGACAGCAGCTTTCCCGTCTGGCCGCGGAGATCCGGGCCTTCCTGATCCGGACCGTCTCACGAACGGGCGGCCACCTTGGTCCCAATCTTGGCGTCGTCGAGCTGACCATCGGCATCCATCGGGTGTTCGACTCGCCACGCGACAGCATCGTCTTTGACACCGGTCACCAGTCCTACGTTCACAAGCTCCTCACCGGCCGGCAGGATTTCGACTCACTCAGGCAACAGGGTGGTCTGTCGGGCTACCCCTCGCGCGCTGAATCAGTGCACGACGTCGTCGAAAGCTCGCATGCCTCGTCCTCCCTTTCATGGGCGGACGGCATCTCCCGTGCACGCCTTCTGAACGGGGAAGAGGACCGTACCGCCGTCGTCCTCATTGGTGACGGCGCGCTCACGGGCGGCATGGCCTGGGAAGCAATCAACAATATTGCTGCAGACAAGCGGCGCCGGGTGGTCATCGTCGTCAATGACAACGGGCGCTCCTACGCTCCGACGATCGGCGGTGTAGCGGACTATCTGGCGTCCCTGCGTCCCACTCTCGATTCCGTCCGCACCCACCGCGTGTATGAGGGAACCCTCGACTGGTGGAAGCGGAAGCTCCAAAACGGTGGACCGGTTGGCCGCTTTGCCTACAAGAGCCTGCACGCCACCAAGAAGGGCGTGAAGGACTGGTGGGCGCCGCAGGGACTGTTCGAAGACCTCGGCATGAAGTACATCGGTCCTATCAACGGCCACGACCTGGCGGCGGTGGAGCATGCGCTGACGCATGCCAAGAACTACGGCGGCCCGGTCATCGTCCATGCGATCACAGAGAAGGGGCACGGCTACGCTCCCGCTCGTGCCGACGAAGCAGATCAGTTCCACGCCGTCGGCATCATCGACCCCGAGACCGGTGAGCCGATCGGTGCTGCGGGCGCCCAATCGTGGACATCCGTCTTCGCCGAGGAGATCGCGGACATCGCCGATGAGCGCAAAGACATCGTCGGGATCACCGGCGCGATGCTCATTCCGGTGGGACTGCACAAGTTCGCTGCGAAGCACCCGGACCGCGTGTTCGACGTCGGCATCGCGGAACAGCATGCGCTCACCAGTGCTGCGGGCATGGCGTTCGGTGGTCTTCACCCGGTGGTGGCGCTGTACGCGACGTTCCTGAACCGTGCCTTCGACCAGCTCCTCATGGACGTCGCCCTTCACAAGGCAGGCGTGACCATCGTGCTGGACCGCTCCGGCGTGACAGGGCCTGACGGGGCCAGCCATCACGGCATGTGGGATCTCTCGATGCTCCAGATCGTCCCGGGTCTGCATCTGGCGGCACCGCGCGATGCCACCCGACTCCGTGAAGAGCTGCGCGAAGCCGTAGCCATCAGCGACGCGCCGTCGGTGGTGCGCTATTCCAAGGGCAACGTTGGAGCGGAAGTCGAGGCCATTGAGCGTCTCGAGGACGGCGTGGACGTCCTGTGCCGCCGGCCTGCAGGATCCCGGCACAACGATGTGCTGCTTGTCAGCGTGGGTGCCATGAGTGAATTGGCGCTTGATGTTTCGAACCGGCTGGGAGCGCAGGGCATCAGCTCCACGGTGATCGACCCCCGGTGGGTATTGCCTGTGGCCGCCTCAGTGATTTCCATGGCCGCGGACCACCGGATTGTCGTCGTTATCGAGGATGGAGTGCGCGCCGGAGGGGTAGGCTCGCGGATCCGTCAGGAAATGCGCTCGGCGGGGGTCGATACAGCGCTCAACGAGGTGGGCCTGCCGGTGGAGTTCCTTGACCACGGTTCGCGCAGCGAAGTGATGGAGCGGGTCGGACTCACCGCACGGAAGGTAGCACAGGACGTCGTCGAGCAGGTTCTTGGTACCAAGGTCCCGGTTGCCCGTCCGCTTCCCGGTGAGGTTCCCTCGGCCACGGGGCAGTTGCCTCAGCTCTGACCCACTGTGGGCGTGCCTTTCAGCCCAGGAATGCCTGGGAGAAACTGAAGAACACCGAGGCTGCTGCCGCCACCAGGAGAAGCACGGTGAGCGGCCATGCCCATTCGGCGAGGAATTGACGCAGGCCGGCGGGCGCGGGAAGGTCCCCGCAGATCACGTTGCGCGCCGTCAGCAGGACAGTGAGCACGATCATCACTGCCCAGACCACCATGCAGTACAGGCACAGGATATGGATCTCGAAGAGCGCCTGGCTCCACAGCCAGACGACGAACAGGAAGCCCAGGCCCACGCCGACCTGCAGTCCGCGCCAGTACCAGCGGGCCGGACGCGCACCGGAAAACAGGACCATCGCCGTCGTCAGAATGACGGTGAACGCCGCGATGCCGATCAGCGGGTTCGGGAACCCGAACAGTGCCGCCTGCCAGGTGCGGAAGACCTCTCCGCATGAGACGAAGGGGCTGATGTCGCAGGAGGTGACGTAGTTCGGGTCCTCGTAAAGGGCAAGCCGTTCAAGGACCAGCTGGCCCGAAGCCAGGAACCCGATGAACCCGCACACTGCGAATAGCCAGGCCACACCACGGTCAGAGGCGAAAGCCGGTATGCCACCGCCCTGCAAGCCGTTCACGCCCGTTGGGGCATCCCGGGCGTCGTCTTCCATGCACCCCTCCTGTGGTCATCCACCAGCGAGTCTAACCGGCGCTACAACGCCTTATGACGGGCATGTGAGACAATGAAGGTGGCTGGCGCAGGAACCACATTCCGGTGCCGGTCCAGTGACAGGCTTCCGGTTCTGCCGGCGACGCTCCTGCGGATTTTGGCACTTCATGGTGAACCCCGCAGAATCCGCCGGGCAGAACCCGCGCTGGTTTCAGCGATCGGGCAGGAAAAGCGCCACTGGTCTTCGAGTGATGCCGCGCCCCATGGTTGGCGCGACCTCGGATGACACAATAACGACTTCCGGGTGGCGCGTGCACCAACGCCGCGGACACCCGACCAAGCGCCTCGGGGCGCCGGAATGTGGACGGCGTTCCCGAGGGTGGAGCACAGCCAAATATGGATACAAACGCATCAGATACCTCAGAGGTCCTGACGGATGCAGTTGAGCACGTTGCACCGGAGCGCAAGGCGCCGCGTACGCGCCGGAAGAAGAACGACGACGACGTAGCCGAGCGTTCGGACGCGTCGCCGGCTGCCGCGGGAGACCCCGAGAACGCCCCGCAGCCTGCCCGCCGGCGCGCGCCGCGCCGCGCCGCAGCGTCCGAACTCACCTTGCCGGAGTCCCCATCCCAGCCGCCGTCGATCGGTGCCGAGCCGGACGCGGTACAGGCCGGAAGCCCCGCTGCCGAGGCGGGCGAAGCCGTCAGCGGCGAGGAGGGTGAAGGCGTTCCGGAAGAGCGGAAGCCCGTCCGCGCACGTCGGACCCGCAAGACAGCCCCTGCCGAGAGCCCTGAGCAGCAGTCATCTGAGGAGCCCGCTCCGGAGGAAGCAGCCGCTGAGCGACCGGTACGCCGCCGTCGTGCCAGCACCAAGGCCGCAGTCACCGAGGGCGCTGGAGCTGACGACGTCAGTGTCGCGGTGGAAACGTCCGAACCCGCGTCCGGCGACTCGGCAGACGAGCCGGCGTCGGAGCAGGCATCCCGGCCCCCGCGGTCAACCCGTTCGCGGAGCCGCCGGGCGACGGGCGGCACCGAGGCCACGGCTGATGTGGCGCAAGCTGACACAGCGCCCCAGACCGCAGAGGCAGGCAGCGCAGCCGCTGAGGAACCGAAGGCCGGGACTCCCGATTCCGGGACCGAGCCGGCCGCTACCGCGCCGCACGCCGCCGCGTCTCCAGGGACTGACGGCGGAGCACCCGTCGCTGAAGCTGCCCCTCGCGCCCTGGATCCCTTCGCGGTTCCCGACTCACCGGTCTCCTTGCTGTTCCACGCACCGGACCTCACCGCCGTCGTGCCGCGGAATCAGCCGAAGACAGTCACACCCGAAGACACCGAAGATGACACCGAGGGTGACGACGACGGCCGCGGACGTCGTCGGAACCGGCGCAGCCGGAGCCGCAGCCGGGCTGTCGAAGGTGAGGCATCAGAGTCCGAGTCACGGAGCCAGGGGCCGGCAGAGTCCAGCGAGGAGAGCGAGTCGGTCACCTCCCGTCGTCGTCGTCGCCGTCGCCGCGGGGACGAAGACCTCGAACTGACCGGTGGATCGGACGATGACCCGCCCAACACCATCACGCGGGTGCGCGCGCCGCGGCAGAGCCAGGAAGCGCCGTCGGACCGCGTCACGAGCGTCAAGGGTTCCACACGACTGGAAGCCAAGAAGCAGCGCCGTCGTGAATCCCGCGATTCGGGCCGGCGCCGCCACGTGATCACCGAAGCGGAGTTCCTAGCGCGCCGCGAGTCCGTTGACCGCCAGATGGTGGTCCGCCAGAGCGATGACAGGATCCAGATCGCGGTCATGGAGGACGGCGTTCTTGCCGAGCACTTCGTGTCCAAGACCCAGCAGGATTCCCTGATCGGGAACGTCTACCTCGGCAAGGTCCAGAACGTCCTTCCCAGCATGGAGGCAGCGTTCATCGACATCGGACGCGGACGTAACGCCGTGCTGTATGCCGGAGAGGTCAACTGGGATGCAGCGGGCCTGGACGGACAGCCGCGCCGTATTGAACTGGCGCTGAAGTCAGGCGACTCGGTGCTGGTGCAGGTCACGAAGGACCCCGTGGGCCACAAGGGCGCGCGGCTGACCAGCCAGATTTCCCTGCCGGGCCGCTATCTGGTCTACGTGCCCGGCGGCTCCATGACCGGCATATCCCGCAAGTTGCCCGACGTGGAGCGCAACCGCCTCAAGCGGATCCTCAAGGACCGGTTGCCTGAGAATGCCGGCGTCATCGTGCGGACCGCCGCCGAGGGCGCCAGCGAAGAGGAACTGACCCACGACATCAACCGCCTCCGCTCGCAGTGGGAGACCATCGAGGGCAAGGCATCGTCCACCAAGACGCTGGCACCGGAACTCCTCTACGGAGAGCCGGATCTCACCATCAAGGTGGTGCGTGATGTGTTCAACGAGGACTTCTCCAAGCTGATCGTCTCCGGGGAAGAGGCGTGGGACACCATCGAGGCGTACGTGATGTACGTAGCGCCGGACCTCGTCGGCAGGCTCGAGAAGTGGACCCAGGACGAGGACATCTTCGCTGCCCGGCGCATCGACGAGCAGATCCACAAGGCACTGGAACGCAAGGTCTTCCTGCCTTCGGGCGGTTCGCTGGTCATCGACCGGACCGAAGCCATGACGGTTGTCGACGTCAATACGGGGAAGTTCACCGGTAGCGGCGGCAACCTTGAGGAAACCGTCACGAAGAACAACCTGGAAGCGGCCGAGGAAGTGGTCCGGCAGCTCCGGCTCCGCGACATCGGCGGCATCATCGTCATCGACTTCATCGACATGGTGCTCGAGGCGAACCGCGACCTCGTGCTGCGCCGCCTCGTGGAGTGCCTGGGCCGTGACCGGACCAAACATCAGGTTGCTGAAGTCACCTCCCTCGGCCTCGTGCAAATGACCCGCAAGCGCATGGGAACCGGTCTGCTTGAAGTGTTCGGCGAGAACTGCGAGCACTGCGGCGGACGCGGCGTCGTCACCCACGACGAGCCGGTCGAGCACCGCAGGCACGCCGTATCAACGGAGAACCACCAGCAGCACCTGCGGCAGGAAAAGATGTCCCGCAGCGAACGCAAGCGCCGCGCCAAAACCCAACAGGTCGAGGAGCACGTTCCCGCCCCCGAGCAGAAGACTGACGACGCCGAGCGTCAGGCGCGCGCCGAGGCCGCACGGGCAGCTCTCGCGAACATCGCTGCGGCGACTCACGCTGCGCATGAACACGACCACGACCACGATCACGAGGAGGCGGCAGCCGAAGCGCCGTCGTCGGGCCCTGTGCTGACGATCAACGGCGAGAAGGTGACGCTGCCGCGTGCGGAGAATGGGCCGGTCGTTCCCCGACCGGAGCCGGAGCTGACCCTCGAGAGCCTGACGGAAGCATTCAACCGCTTCCCGGCGGCCAGCGAGACCGAGCCTGATCCGGAACCCGCCTTCCGGGAGCGGAGCGGACAGACACCGGCTCGCAGCGTGACCGTTGAGCCCGCGCCGGAGATCTCACGTCCAGAGCCGGTGAAGCGCGAAACTCCCGCAGTGGACGCGGGTGCAGCGCCGACATCCGGTCGCCGCAACCGGAGGCATCGGGCCGCCAGCAGCGCGCAGGGCTCCGCCGTCAACGCAACTATCGAGCGCGCCGGCGAAGCGACGGCCGCCCCGTCGGGCGGAGCGCAGTACGTGGCGCGGGCCGAGAAACCCGCAGCCAAGCCGGAGAAGTCGGACGAGCCGATGATCCTGGGTGTCGGAGTGCCTGCCTCCGAGCTCTAGGTTCCGACACTTTCAGCGAACACGCCGTTCCCTTCCCCGAAGGGAGCGGCGTGTTCTGTTGTGAGGGTCAGCTTCTGTGACACGGCGCCTGAGCCCGAAACCAGACGGCCGGTCCGGGCAGGGGTAAGGTGGGACGAAGTGACACGCGGTGCCCGGTCCGGGCTGAGATAAGACGCGTTGAACCTGATCTAGAGATGGCCGCCGACACGCGGTCCTTGGCCTAGCGGAGGGATGTCGCGAATGAGTATTCGCACGCTCATGGAGCACACAGAATCATCAACCTACCCAGCACAGACGCGGACAATTCCGCGTGTCCTGAGTATTGCGGGTACCGACCCGACCGGGGGAGCGGGCATCCAGGCCGATCTGAAGAGCATCGGCGCGCAGGGCGGGTACGGCATGGCCGTGGTGACCTCCCTCGTTGCGCAGAACACCAGGGGAGTGCGGGCTGTCCACACGCCGCCGGCAGCTTTCCTTGCTGAGCAGTTGACCGCCGTCAGTGACGACGTGGTCATTGATGCGGTCAAGATCGGCATGTTGGGCGACGTGGAAACCATCCGGACGGTAGCCGGGTGGCTGCCCCGTGCGTCAGCTGCCGTCGTCGTGCTTGATCCGGTCATGGTGGCAACCAGCGGTGACAGGCTTCTGGCAACCGACGCCGAGGATGAACTGCGCGCGCTGATTCCGCTCGCCGATCTTGTGACACCGAACCTGCCCGAACTCGCCGTGTTGGTGGGTGAGCCGGTTGCCGAGACCTGGGAAGCTGCTCTGGAGCAGGGGCAGCGCCTCGCGGCGTCAACGGGAACGTCCGTTCTGGTCAAGGGCGGCCATCTCAAGGACCTCAGGGATGGAGGAGACACCGGGGAGGGAAATCGGGCGTGCCCGGATGCGTTCATCGACGCGTCCGACGGTGCCGGGACGGTGACGGAGGTCAGCGGCGCCAGGATCGCCACCCGCAACACGCACGGCACCGGATGCTCGCTCTCGGCTGCCCTCGCTACCGTCCAGGTGCGTACGCGCGACTGGCACGAGTCGCTGGTGATCGTCAAGAAGTGGCTGAGGGGCGCGCTGGAACGTGCCGACGAGCTGCAGGTGGGGGAGGGCAACGGTCCCATCCACCATTTCCATGAGTTCGAGCCGAGGCTCGGGGACAGGCCGCTCGTGGAACGTCCATTCAGCGAACAGGTCTGGGAGCTCACTGCCGGACACCGCAGCGCCATCGAGGCGCTCGGATTTGTGCAGGACCTGAGTGACGGTACCCTGCCCTCTGAACAGTTTGCCTACTATCTGGCACAGGACGCTCTCTACCTCCGTGAGTACTCACGGGTGCTGTCCAGGGCCAGTGCGCTGGCACCCACCGAGGCGGAGCAGCTGTTCTGGGCACGGTCCGCATTGAATTGCCTCGAGGTGGAGTCCGAGTTGCACCGGACGTGGCTTGCCGGACGAGAACTGACCGACACGCAGGGTCCCGTCACCAAGGCCTACGTCGATCATCTGCTGGCTGCCTCCGCCAATGGCGGGTACGCGGTGCTCGTGGCTGCTGTGTTGCCGTGCTTCTGGCTTTACGCGCATGTCGGCAGCGTTCTGCATGCGCGGTGGAGTGGTTCGAAGTCCGGACACGGGCACCCTTATGCGAGTTGGATGGAAACCTACGCCGATCCCGATTTTGCTGAGGCTACCGGGTGTGCGATTGCCTTCGCCGATGCGGCATTTGCCGGCGCGTCGGCGGGGGACCGAGCCGCTATGGTCGACGCTTTCGTTGCCTCCGCCTGGTACGAGCATGAGTTCTTCGACGCACCGACGCGTGTTGATTTGCGGGATACCGCAAAACTGCCGTAATCTAGATCTTCGGTGCTGCGCCCTTGTATGACTATTTTCGGGGCGTGGTTGTGCCGTGAGTGCACAGGCACCCCTCCGGCTGCGCTGCTAACAGCGTACGGTCCCGGAAACAGTAAGCAAACAGTTTTGATCGTCGAGAGAAGTGAGTTCCCAAGTGGTGTACGCGATTGTCCGCGCAGGCGGCCGCCAAGAAAAGGTTTCCGTGGGAGACCTCGTTACCCTTGACCGCGTCCCCGGTGAGGCCGGCAGCAGCTTCAAGCTGCCTGCTCTCCTTCTGGTCGACGGCGACAAGGTGACTTCAGCAGCACAGGACCTGGCAAAGGTCACTGTCACTGCCGAAATCGTCGAGAATCTTCGGGGCCCGAAGATTGTTATCCAGAAGTTCAAGAACAAGACCGGCTACAAGAAGCGCCAGGGTCACCGTTCAGAGCTCACCAAGGTCAAGATCACGGGCATCGCGTAACCCTCACACGGTTACTCGTTCCTCAGATTCTGTTCGAGAAAAAGGCAGGCATAACAGATGGCACATAAGAAGGGTGCGAGCTCCACTCGCAACGGTCGCGACTCCAACGCCCAGTACCTCGGCGTGAAGCGCTTCGGCGGACAGGTCGTTAAGGCAGGCGAAATCATCGTTCGTCAGCGCGGTACCCATTTCCACCCCGGCGCCAACGTTGGCCGTGGCGGCGATGACACGCTGTTCGCTCTGGAAGCCGGTGCCGTTGAATTCGGTACCCGCCGCGGACGCCGCGTTGTGAACATCGTGGGTGCGGCTGCCGAGTAGTACTCGCAACCGCACACCATAGCAGCGTTTACAAAAGCACTAGGGTGGGGTGAGCCAATCAGGCTCACCCCACCTTCTTTTAAGCCGGATAGACTCGGCACTGATGTGAGATTCTCAAGAGGAGTACACCGTGGCAAGCTTCGTTGACCGCGTAGTTCTGCACGTCTCGGGCGGCACCGGCGGACACGGGTGCGTCTCGGTCAAGCGGGAAAAGTTCAAGCCCCTGGGTGGCCCTGACGGCGGCAACGGCGGGGACGGCGGCGCCGTGATCCTGCGCGTTGACCCGCAGACGACCACTCTTTTGGACTACCACCACGCCCCGCACCGCCACGCTACGAACGGCGGCAACGGCATGGGCGACTGGCGGGAAGGCCGCAGGGGCGAAACCCTTATCCTGCCGGTCCCCGACGGCACTGTGGTCAAGTCCCCCGAGGGCGAGGTGTTGGCTGACCTCGTCGGCCCGGGCGCCGAATTCGTCGCCGCCGCTGGCGGGCAGGGCGGCCTCGGCAACTCCTCGCTGTCGTCGCAGAAGCGGAAGGCTCCCGGGTTCGCATTGCTGGGAATTCCCGGTGACGCACGCGACATCGTGCTCGAGCTCAAATCCATTGCGGACATCGCCCTCGTCGGATTCCCTTCGGCGGGCAAGTCCAGCCTGATTGCCGCCATGTCGGCCGCCCGGCCTAAGATCGCCGACTACCCCTTCACCACGCTGCGCCCCAACCTCGGGGTGGTGCAGGCCGGTGACGTCCGTTTCACCATCGCTGACGTCCCCGGACTCATTGAGGGTGCGAGCGAAGGCAAGGGACTGGGGCATGACTTCCTGCGCCACGTCGAACGTTGCGCCGCACTGGTCCATGTACTGGACTGTGCAGCACTTGAGACGGACCGGGACCCTCTACGCGACTTGGAGATCATCGAGGGCGAACTCGACCGATACGCCGTAGACATGAGCTATGCCGGGCCAGGCGGTGAGGTAGTGCCGCTCAACGAGCGTCCGCGCCTCGTGGCACTGAACAAGGTCGATGTCCCGGACGGCCGTGACATGGCCGAATTCGTTCGCCCTGAACTCGAGTCCCGTGGCTACCGCGTCTTCGAGGTGTCTGCCGCCAGCCACGAAGGACTCCGCCAGCTGGGGTTCGCCATGGCCGAGATTGTCCGCGATGCCCGCGAGAAGCTGGAAACAGCGCCGCCCGTTGTCACGCCCACCGTCCTGCGCCCCCGCGCGGTGAACGAGAAGGGCTTCGTCATCCGGCGCGAAGAGAAGAATCTCGAGCCGCTGTTCCGGGTGCTCGGTGAAAAGCCTGAGCGCTGGGTGAAGCAGACCGACTTCACAAATGACGAAGCGGTTGGCTACCTTGCCGACCGGCTCGCTAAGTTGGGCGTTGAGGAACAGCTCTTCAAGAGTGGAGCCAAGCCGGGGGATACCGTGGTAATCGGGGAAGGCGACGGCGTCGTCTTCGACTGGGAACCAACCATGATGGGTGGCGCTGAGCTGCTGGCCTCGCCCCGCGGTACTGACATCCGCCTTGAGGAGTTCGTTCGTCCCACACGCGAACAGAAGCGTGAGGATTACCAGAGCCGCAAGGACGCGCGTGCTGCTGCGCGGGCCGAGCTTGAGGCTGAAAGGAAGGCCGGCATCTGGACTGAGTCGGTCAACTACAAGCACTCAGGGCCCAAGGTTGCGAACGGCGAGAGCGGACCCGATGGCGGCACGGACAACGACGAAGTGTGACCGCACGGCCCTGTGTTGACCACTGGAGAACCAGACAGAAGGAATAGATGACCGCAAAGCGCCCGCTCAAGACCCGTTCCGGACTGGCGAAAGCCAAGAGAATAGTCGTCAAGGTAGGTTCGTCCTCTCTCACGTCACTCTCCGGAGGACTCTCCGACGAAGCGCTCTACGCTCTTTCCGATGTGCTTGCGGCCCGGCACAACGAGGGTACCGAGGTGATCCTCGTATCCTCGGGCGCAATCGCAGCTGGTCTTGCCCCGCTGGGGCTGGCGCGCAGGCCCAGCCAGTTATCCTCCCAGCAGGCGGCCGCGAGCGTGGGACAGGGCCTCCTGATGGCCCGCTACACCCACGCCTTCGGGGCTCACGGCGTCACCGTCAGTCAGGTGCTGTTGACCCTCGACGACCTCATGCGGCGGAGCCACTACGCCAACGCGCACCGGGCCATGGAACGCTTGTTGAACTTCGGAGTGGTCCCGATCGTGAACGAGAACGACACGGTGGCGAGCTCCGAGATCCGTTTCGGGGACAACGACCGTCTTGCTGCCCTCGTGGCGCACCTGGTTAAAGCCGATGCACTCGTCCTGCTGTCCGATGTCGACTCGCTCTATGACGGTCCGCCCAAGGAAGGCGCGAAGCGCATTGCGGAGGTTCGCGGCCCCGAAGATCTTGAGGGCGTGAGTATCGGACGTACAGGCAAGGCGGGAGTCGGCACAGGCGGCATGGTGACGAAAGTTGAAGCCGCCACCATTGCTGCCTCATCCGGGATCCCCGCCCTCGTCACCTCCACAGCGAATGCAGGCCCTGCACTGGCCGGTGAAGACGTGGGCACCTGGTTCAGCACCAACGGCCGCCGCCAGCCCATCCGGCTGCTGTGGCTTGCCCATCTGGCCCGGATCCAGGGCACGCTGACGCTGGACGACGGCGCGGTCAGGGCTGTGGGGGAGAGACGCCGGTCGCTCCTGCCGGCAGGCATCGTGTCGGTGAGCGGCGAGTTCGAGGCCGGTGACCCGGTGGAAATGGTGGATGGCACCGGCACCGTCATCGCCCGCGGTCTGGTCAACTACAGCTCCTTCGAACTGCCGCGCATGCTTGGCAGGTCCACGCGGGAGCTTTCGCGTGAACTCGGCCGGGAGTATGAACGGTCGGTGGTCCACGTCAACGACCTTGTGGTCCTGAACGCGGTAGCTTCCTCCTGAGCCCGGCTGGGGTTGGGCGGGCGCCCTCGCTAGACTGGAGCAATGACTGACGTGACCACACAGCAGACTGCCCAGCAGGCCATCACCGACCCAGAGAACGGCGACCAGCCGGGAACACCGGTGAACGTCGAGCAGGCTGTGCACGCCATCGCGGATCGCGCCCGGACCGCCTCGCGCGTCATCGCCCGAGCGAACCGATCCCACAAGGACAAGGCACTGAGCGCCATCGGGGAGGCGCTCGTCGCCAATCAGGAAGCCATTCTGCGCGCCAACCGGCAGGACCTGGAAGCGGGCCGCTCGAATGGCACCTCCAATGCACTCCTGGACCGGCTGAGCCTGAGCCAAGAGCGCATTGCCGGCCTCGCTGCCGCCCTCGAGAATCTCGCCGGACTGCCTGACCCCGTTGGCACCATCGAGCGTGGACAGACCCTGCCCAACGGCGTGAGACTGCGGCAGATCCATGTTCCGCTCGGGGTGGTGGCGGCTATCTACGAGGCACGTCCCAACGTCACGGTGGATATCGCGGGACTCGCGCTGAAGAGTGGGAATGCGGTGATCCTCCGAGGCGGTAGTGCGGCCGCGCATACCAACGCTGCGCTGCTGGACATCATCCGTGACGCACTTGACCGAACGGGCCTGCCGGCGGACGCCGTCCAGACTGTGGACGAGTTCGGGCGTGAAGGCGCCAACGTTCTGATGAAGGCACGCGGGCGCGTCGATGTTCTGATTCCGCGCGGCGGCCACGACCTCATCCAGACCGTAGTCCAGAACGCAGCAGTCCCCGTGATCGAGACCGGCGAGGGCAACGTCCACATCTACCTCGACGAGAGCGCCGACGAGGAGATGGCGGTCGACATCCTGCTGAACGCCAAGACCCAGCGTCCCAGCGTCTGCAACACGGTCGAGACCCTTCTGGTCCATAGGGACGCGCAGGCAGCACCCGCAGTGTTGGAGGCGCTGTCCCGCGCCGGCGTGCGCATCCACGCGGACAGCCGCATCCAGGCGATCCTTCCGCAGGGGGTCACGGCAGATACCGCGAACGACGACGACTGGGCGCGTGAGTACATGGACCTGGACATAGCGGTGGCCATGGTGGACACAGTCGATGAAGCACTGGAGCACATTCGGACATGGAGCACGGGGCACACTGAAGCCATCATCACCAACAACCTCACACACTCCGAGCAGTTCATCGCTGGAGTGGATTCCGCGGCGGTCATCGTCAACGCCTCCACGCGTTTCACCGATGGCGGCGAGCTGGGGCTCGGGGCGGAGGTCGGCATTTCCACGCAGAAGATGCACGCTCGCGGCCCGATGGGGTTGCGCGAACTGACCACCACAAAGTGGATCATTCAGGGCGATGGACAGATCCGCCGCTAGAACCGCGTCGCACGGCTGAGCGCGGAACGTTCGGCAGTGGAAGTCGAGCGGTACGCGGTTAGCGCGTAGGATAGTACGGATACTGTACTGAAACTAAGCGCTGACCCGCGCCCAGCCGCCGGGCTGGCCACGTCGTTCTCAAGGGGAGAAGAATGCTGAACCAGATCCTCAATGTTGCGGTGGTAGCAGGCGAGACCGCCGAGCACCACGCCGAGCTTCCCATGCCTGCGATCGCGTATGGCGCCATCATCATGGGGGCACTGCTCCTGCTGATGTTCGTGACCATCTCGTTCACCAGCCTCGGTCACCGCCACGAGGCGGTTGTCGAGCACGCCGATCCGCATCGTCAGCACCCCAACAAGCACGATCACGGCGAGATGTCCCAGCACTGATTTCCTTGACCGTTCCTTCCGCGTCCCCACCCGAGCAGGTGATCCATCCGAGTGCTCTCAGAACCGACGGTTCACGCCGCTGGCGCCTCGGGGTGATGGGCGGAACCTTTGATCCGATCCACCACGGTCACCTGGTTGCGGCAAGCGAAGTAGCAGCGGCGTTCGACCTGGACGAAGTGGTGTTCGTTCCTACCGGCCAGCCGTGGCAGAAGAACGTGAAGGAAGTCAGCCCAGCTGAGCATCGCTACCTGATGACTGTGGTGGCTACAGCGTCGAATCCACGGTTTACGGTGAGCAGGGTCGACATCGACCGGCCCGGCCCCACCTACACCATTGATACGCTGCGTGATCTTCACGCAACACGTCCGGAAGCGGAGCTCTTCTTCATCACGGGTGCTGATGCCATGGCTCAGATCCTGTCCTGGAAGAACGTTGATGAGCTGTGGTCGCTTGCGCACTTTGTCGGGGTGACCCGGCCGGGGCACGAGTTAAGCACGCAGCGGAAGGACGTCAGCCTGATGGAGGTGCCGGCGATGGCAATCTCCTCGACCGACTGCCGCCGAAGGGTCTCTGACGATGAGCCGGTCTGGTATCTGGTTCCGGACGGCGTCGTGCAGTACATCGCCAAGCATGGGCTTTACCGGAAGAACGGACCCAGCACGGGAGCGCCGGTCCAACCTGAAGTGTCCACAACAACATGACAATCACTGGGTGAAGAAGTAATGAGTAACGGTAACGAGTCCGCACAGAGCCGGAGGTCGCTCCGGCAGGCGCGCGCGACTTCTGCCGAGGATCAATCGCCGTCCCACGAAGGATCCGTCGAGACGCACCTGCCCGCGAACCCGCCGGCGCCGCCTTCCGGCAAAACCGCTGAAGCGGGCGTTGCAGTCGCGCCGATCCGCGAGCGCCGCAGCAGACGCGCAGCCGACGCCCCCGTTGACGCTCCGCCGAAACAGCCTTCCACGGAACGGATCTCGCAGGCACGCGCCCGGGATCGCGAGATGCTCCGTAACTACCGTGCGTTGGCGGAGCAGCAGGCTGAGCAGCCCTCGAGCATCCCCACCCGGCGCCAGCTTCGTCTCCAGCAGCAGGCTGCCCGTGAAAAGGCGCTGCAGGCTGATGGGCCAACGACTGCAGCTCAGGCTTCCCAGCTCTCAAACGCCGATCTGGATGAGATGACGGTGGAGCAGGCACTCGCAGCCAGGGAAGCGATCATCAACCAGGCCCAGAACCAGGTCGCGGTGATGGAAGCAGCCGCCAAGGATGACCCTTTCTCCGTGGATCTGGAGATCCTTGCGCAGCAGAAGGCGCTGGCCGAACGGGCCGCAGTGCTCAACACGCGTGCCCAGAAGATCCAGCAGCTGACACAGGAGAACCGCCAGCGTAAGCCGCTGCTGAATGACCCTACGACCGCACACAATCTCTCGATAGTCTCGCCGGTGGAATTCGTACGTGCCGTTCCCGAGAGCCCGGACGCGCCCGCACCGTCGACATCCCACATTCCCGTCGTCACAGCCAGGGATGTCCAGCCAGTCATTACCGCGCCCGCTGTCCCAACCCGGCCGCCGTCGTCCGCTACATCGCCCGACTCCGTCGGACGGTCGCACGTTCTCGCGCAGGCTGAGGCGATGGTGCGTGAGCAGCGCCGTCCCGGGTCCGACGGCGTCACCCCCATCCGTGCGCGCAGCGCCTACGGACTTGAGCCTCTTGACGCCATGACCGCGGGCCTGGCCCGGGTTCAGCGCATGCGGATACTGCAATATTCGGTAGTTGGACTGGGCGCACTCGCGCTCATCACCGGAATCATGATGATTGTCGGCGGCTTCGGCGGCTGACCACACCCTAGGAGATCAGTGAGCGCATCGGAATCGTCCATTGCGATTGCCCGCACCGCAGCACGCGCGGCGACGGACAAGATTGCACAGGACATCGTGGCCATGGATGTGAGTGAACGCCTCGCGATCACTGATGTCTTCCTCGTGGCCTCGGCCCCCAGCGAACGGCAAGTTAACGCAATCGTTGACGGCATCGAAGAGGAACTCGCCAAGCAGGACCTGAAGCCCGTGCGCCGTGAGGGCCGGAGCGAAGGCCGCTGGGTGCTGCTTGACTATGCAGAGGTGGTCATTCACGTCCAGCACCAGGAGGACCGGGTTTTCTACGCCCTCGAACGCCTGTGGGGAGACTGCCCCAAGGTGGACCTTCAGATCGAGGATTCAGGACGGACTGTCTCTGCTGACGGCGCCGCCGAAGACCCTGCTGAAGCTGGTTCCCCGGACGCTGCGCGCGCAGACGTCGAGTGAGTCCGCGGGCCGTAGACAGCGCGGCGGGGGACTCCGCTCCTGAGGGCCGGAGGATCGTCTTCTGGCGCCACGGGAGGACCGAGTGGAATGCCCGCGGGCTCTTCCAGGGGCAGGAGGACATCGCCCTCGACGACCTCGGCAGGCAGCAGGCGACGCAGGCCGCCTACGAGCTGAAGCACTTTTCGCCGTCGCTTATTGTGTCATCGGACCTGGAGCGGGCGCGTGACACCGCTGCGGCCTTGAGCGTCGCCACCGGCGTCTCGTCCGGCACCGACCCACGGTTCCGGGAGACCTACGCCGGGCGCTGGCAAGGATTGGCTTTCGCTGAGATCGGCCGCAGGTTCCCCGAGGATCAGCGGGCGTGGCACGAGGGTGACCCGCGGGTTGCCGCCGGCGGGGGAGAGAGTCGGCTGGAGGTCGGCGAGCGGATGCAGGCAGGAACGCTCGACGCCGTTGCCGCCCTGCAGCCCGGGCAGACTCTCGTTGTGGTCAGCCATGGGGGAGCCATCCGTGCAGGGGTTGCCGCTTTGATGGGCATTCCGCCGGAGTTGTGGGGCTCACTGGCAGGAGTAGCGAACTGTCACTGGTCCGTGCTCGAGGAGTTGAATCCGTCGTTGTCGGATGTCACGCCACGATGGCAATTGACTGAGCACAACGTCGGTCTTGCGTCCATGCCCTCCACACCGCTGGAAGGCTGAAATCCGCGGAGATTCGCCGATTTTGCGGGACCAGAAAAATTGTCTAAACTGGACAAGTTGCTTCGGCCGGTAAGGGCCAGGAAACAAGTTTGGGGCTGTGGCGCAGCTGGTAGCGCACCTGCATGGCATGCAGGGGGTCAGGGGTTCGAGTCCCCTCAGCTCCACCAATGATCCGCTGGAACAAAGGGAGAAGCCCTGTTCCAGCGGATTTCTTTATGTCTGCACCGTGCGCTCTTGGTGCAGCTAAAACTATGGCATGAAGGCGCTCACACATGCTTTGGGGAAGGTGCGGATCATCTCGGGTGAAAAGGCGGGTAGTAGGGCGCGTCGGAGGTTCTTACTTACTTCCATAGGTTGACGTCGAGCTCGGTGCTCCGTCGGGGACTGTCCAGGAGCGCGATTCCTCCGCTATTGCGGTCTCCGACCAGGACGACCCGCAAAAGGGGTAGAGAAAGGGCAAGGTTTTCAGGGGGGTCGTCAGGAGTGCTTGACCAGCGACGCTTCGATATTGATCCTTACCTTGTCGCTGACCAGCACGCCGCCGGTTTCCAGTACCGCGTTCCACGTCAGGCCGAAGTCCTTGCGGCTAATCTCGGCCTCGGCCGAGGCGCCTGCGCGCGTGGCACCGAAAGGGTCCACAGCCACACCGCTGAACTCCACTTCCAGTTCCACCAACCTAGTCACTCCCCTGATAGTTAGATCGCCAGTCAGCGTATAGTCCTCGCCGTCACCTTCTATGGACGTGGCGCGGAATGTCATCTCCGGATATTTCTCCACATCAAAAAATTCCGGTCCCTTCACGTGGGCATCCCGGTTGGCGTCACCGGAATCGAAACTGGAAGTTTTGACCGTGGCGTGCAGCGACGCGTCGGCCAGAGACTCCCCGATCCGGGCCTCGGCGGAAGCCTCGAGGAAGCGGCCGCGTACCTTGCTGATGCCCGCATGCCGGACCGTGAATGCAATCTCACTGTGCGACATGTCAAGAACCCAGACACCTGGAGTTATTCCTTGTGGCAGCGTCACTTTTTGCATCTCCTTATCAGTGAAAACCGGTCAGGATGACCAAGCCCCACACTGCTGCACTCTGAAAGTTTTGTCCAGACGCCACCAGCCGAAAGCCAAGCAGCCAGTTTCAAAACCATCGGCACACTCGAAGTTTTTGGCGCCCTAGGCCTCATTCGCCCGGCGCTGCTGGAAACCGCCAATGACTTCAGTGTGAAGCGCGGTTATGAGGCCGGTGCGAAATCGGTAAGCGTGCTTATCATTGTTTATGGGACTTCGGGAGTAATGGTCCTACATCACCTCTGGGCATCAGGCCGGCGATGTTGGGTTGCTGTCTGACTGATGGACTATGGTGGCAGCCTTTGTGGTGTTTCCCGTCCTGTTCGTGTGGATTCCGTCGGTGATCCGACTGAGTAGTAGTGAAACAGTGAGAAAATTAGGAAGGGAAGATCATGACCAGGGCATCTCGTCTTAACGAACTGGGTGGAGCGGCCGCAACCGGAGCGGCAGCAGGACTTGCCGGAGCAGCAGTAATGGCGGTTGGTGAGAAGCTTGAACAGGCCGTTACCCACCGCCCGAACTCCTATGTGCCCGCTCGGGCGTTATTGGCGCTGCTTGGCAAGCAAACAGGTGATGGCGCTAAGCCTGTGGTGTGGAATCACCTTATGCATTACGCCACGGGTGCGGCTCTTGGTGCGTTGCGGGGGATCTGGGCCGTGACCGGTATCCGCGGGGTGCACGCGAACCTCTGGCACACCGTGATACGCCTCGGATTCGATCAGACCATCGAGAACTCCACTGGTGTCGGCGCGCCGCCGGCGACCTGGCCCGCGGGTGAAAGAGCCGTTGATGTCCTGCACAAAGCAGTGTTCTCGGTAGTGACCGGCGTGGTGGCCGACCGGGTATTACCTCCGAGGCTTTCTTCCACCCGGGGTCGCACCAGCCACTAGCCTTCCTTGCTTGCACTGCGAGAGTTGCCCCCCTGTTAATGGGCCGGAGATGACGGGGTTCGCTGCGGGCCCTTAATCAGTGGAGAGGGTGGATGCTCGAGTAAGCGTTGCACCTGCGCGGCGCTCACCCAGCGACAGTCCACTGATCAGGGCAAGGGTGCGGAAACTACCAACTGGCTCAGCCGACACTTTGTCGCTCGCGATCAGCCAGATAGCTGGCACCAACGTGCTGGTCCTGCACCTGACCTGCCCCGGGCATGAACCCTTTCCAGACTTGACCACGGCTCTCCGCGCCGCATGTAACGCCGCAGCCGAGATGCCCGGCGTACAGATCAAAATCCTCGTTGGAGGCCGCAGCGTCAACCAGCTCATCAAAGGGGAACCTGCGCGGGAGATCGTGGGACGGCCCATATCGACCTATGCGTATGAATACAGCCTGCGGTCAGCCAAGATCGACCCGTCCATCCTCTATGCAGGGGTGATAATCATTCCAGCAGCCGTTCCACACATCGCTGAACGGGTTTGCAGGTACACCTACTGCGGCAGTAACCCCCGAACCCAGGCGCTCCAATACTCTCAGTTATGACCTCCGCCCATCAGTGAGAAAGCTTTCTGTGTTCACTCTCCCCTGAGCACTCGGTGGAGGTGTGTGATGTGGTGGTTGTGTATGGCTGAGGACCTCGGGTGTGTGTTCACATCAGTTGGCTGACAGGTACAGACAGGAGGAGGTGCGCGGCGTAATGTTCAAGGCCCACCATGAGTGGCGTGGTCTGGTCAAGGAGTGAGCGAGTGGGAGGGACAGGGCGTGTCTGCAGGTCGGAAGGTTCTCAAAGTCGTGGCTGGTGCCACCGCTGTTGGCGGATTCGCGGCGGACTGGAATCGGACACATTTGTTCAATCCCAGCTGGCCCCCGCACGCCAGGTTCCATGACGCGCAAACGGTCGCTATGGGGGCGTTGCTGGGGCTGGGTGGTTTATGGGTGTTGAATCGTAAGGGCTCGGCACCACAGCGAGACATCGCAATGGGGGCGCTATTGCCGGCGTTTTTCTGGGCGTCCATGGGCGCGGCGATCGGTTTTCCTGGCACTGGAGGTTTGCAGACCGAGTTTCCTGAGACGGTCCCGCGGGTGCGGGGGGTGTGGATCGACGAACGGTTCGCCAGCGGTGCAATGCTGGGGCTGATCGCTGTGGGTTATTACCTGGACCGGCGCTGGCAAGCTGGCCAGATTCAACGTCCATGGGGGGGCAGGAGCAAGCCCTGTCCCCGTTGCGGCTCCCTCCTTATATTGCCTAAGAGGTCGGTGAATCGTTCATTGGCGCTGCGTCATGAACTTCAGCTGGGGGACTGAGTGACCCGAAACTCTGTCCGGCCAGCCCCACCGAAGCACGCTTTCCGGCATCATCCAGATAACGCACAATTCCGCCGTTTACTCGGTGCTTCAAGGAGGGAAACAAGTGATCTTACGTGTTTCCTGCACCTATCGCAGACCGGCGCTGCACTCTGTATAGATTGACCTTATGAACCCGCTCAGCCAACTGACCCTTCAGCAGCTACGAGAGCGCTCAAGCCTCAAATGGCGTACCTACCCCGCCGATGTCCTGCCGCTGTGGGTCGCGGAGATGGATGTCCCACTGGCACCGCCGGTCCGGGCAGTACTGCAGCAGGCAATCGATCAAGGCGACACCGGATACCCGGCGGGAAACGCCTACGCGGAAGCCTTCAGGACGTTTGCCGTAGAGCGTTGGGGATGGAGGAACGTCGATACCGATCGGATCGCTGTCGTTCCTGACGTCATGATGGGTATCGTCGAGGTCCTCAAGCTGGTGACGGCGCCGGGGGACGCCGTCGTCGTCACACCTCCGGTGTATGCACCATTCTTCGCCTTCACCACACATGCCGACCGGCGCATTGTCGAAGCACCTCTCGGAAGTGATGGACGCCTTGATCTGGGCAATCTCGACGAGGCGTTTCAGGCTGCGCGGGCCGCGTCGGGGCAGCCCGCCTTCCTGCTCAGCAACCCTCACAATCCCACTGGCACGGTCCACACCCGCCAGGAGCTTGAGGAGGTTGCGCAGCTAGCCGGCCGTCACGGGGTGCGGGTCATAGCGGACGAGATCCATGGTCCGCTTGTGCTCGCCGGGGCCAGTTTCACCCCCTATCTGAGCGTTGCGGGGAGCGATGACGCCTTCTCGCTCACCTCCGCATCAAAAGCATGGAACCTAGCGGGATTGAAAGCGGCACTTCTCATCGCAGGACCCGAAGCAACAGCGGACCTTGCCCGGCTGCCGGAAGAGGTAAGTCACGGCCCCAGTCACCTTGGAGTCCTCGCTCACACGGCAGCGTTCAGCGAGGGAGGTGCCTGGCTGGATGAGTTGCTGATGGGCCTGAATGACAACCGCGACCTGCTTGGCAAGCTTGTGGCCGAGCATCTCACGGGAACCGGGCTGCTTCCGTCGGAGGGCACATACCTGGCCTGGCTGGACTTTCGGGAACTGGGGTTCGGTGAATCCGCTCCCCAGGACGACCCTGCGGTTGTTACCGATTTGGCCGGGCCTGCCAGATTCTTCCTCGATCAGGCGCGGGTCGCCCTGAGCTCGGGCCATGTGTTTGGAACGGGTGGCGCCGGTCACGCGCGGCTCAACTTCGCGACGCACCCGGAAATCCTTATCGAGGCAGTTCGGCGCATGGAAAGGGCACTCGCCCAGCGGAGGACAGGTTAGCCGCGGGTGGCATACGCCTTCAGTACGCGGTCCGCCGCGCCGCCGAGGTTCCATTGCTCTGCCAGTTTTTTCAGTGCCACTTCCTGCTCGGCATCAAGCGGCCGGATCCGGGAATCGATCTGGCCCAGGTCCAGATCCCGGACCACGCCGACAACCGTCGGAGCTACAGCCAGATAGTCGGCAGCACTCGTGAGCTTCTGGCGTACCGACGCTGACATGGCGCTTGAGGAGTCTTTGCTCGCGTCGATGATCCCGTCGAGATCGACGAATTCCTTGAGAAGGCTGGCCGCCGTCTTGTCGCCGATGCCGGCAACGCCGGGAAGGCCGTCTGAGGTGTCACCCCGCAACGCAGCGAAGTCGGCGTACTGGCCGGGAAGTACCGAGTACTTACCCACCACCGTCACATCGGTGACTGCTTCGAGCTTGCTCATTCCCCGGGCGGTGTAGAGCACCCGCACGCCGCTGGCGTCGTCGACAAGCTGGAACAGGTCCCGGTCACCGGTGACAATGTCCACCGGCATAGTGGCTTGGCTGGCGAGGCTGCCGATGACATCGTCGGCTTCGTGCCTTGCCGCTCCGATGATCGGCAGACCAAGCGCGGCGAGGGTTTCGCGGATCAGCGGGAGCTGGGCTACCAGGCCCTCCGGCGTCTCCTCGATGTCCGGACCGTCCGGAACCTTCCGGGCAACCCGGTGCTCCTTGTAACTGGGAATGAGCTCTACGCGCCACTGGGGACGCCAGTCATCATCCCAGCAGGCGACCAAGTGTGTCGGCTCATAATCAGTCACCAGGCGGGCGATCATGTCAAGCAACCCTCGAGCGGCGTTTACCGGCATCCCGTTGGCTGCCTTGAGGCTGTCCGGCAACCCATAAAAAGCGCGGAAGTACAGGGACGGTGTATCGAGGAGCATCAGTCGTTCGGCCACTCTCAGATCCTCCCATGGTGCAGTCCCGGAACGACGACGACGGCGCGCCACCGAACCTCACCCAGTCCTCAGAAAATATATCCATTCGATCGATGAAAACCCTTGAAGCTTGGAGCAAGTAGGTCCACACTGGGACCGGACAACCAAAAGCACGAACGGAGCAAGTGCATCATGACTGGACTAATGCGGTGCCGTCAGTGTCAGCGGACGTGGGTAGTCGAGACCAGGACAGCCGAATCAGTCACTTCCGAGAACCACACCTTCCTCAACCCCGGGCACAGGACGGTGACCATCTGGAAGGCTTCCGAGCAGCGCGAGGAAGCGATGGTCTAAGCGGCCCAACCTGGTTGAGCAGCAGAGCGACGCGCTCTTCCCTGTGGCAACGCGGTTTGATCATGCAAGACTGGAGCCATGGCAACCGACCAGGCACCATTCGAGCAGGCACCATCTGACGAAGCCCACGCGGGAGGAGCCGATAGGCGTCCTGAAGACCCGGCATCATCCGCGAGCGGACAGTCCACACCCATACCGCTGCCCCCACCTGGGGCGGAGATCAGGGAACGGACCCACCTCGGTCTGATGATCGGCGATACGTGGCACTCATTGCAGACCCGTATCGCGGAGAAGCGTGGCCGCGTCGAGACCATCATTCCGTACACGGGTTACGGGACCACCACCTGGATCCGTGTTCTCGGTCGCGTGGTTCTCTCCAATCCACGTGATCTCCAGCCGCTTGAGGGCAAGGAGACCATGAAGCCCATCAAGGAAGGGCTCCGTGGATGGCGGAACTTCGTCAGCGCACCGGTGCGCAATGCGGAAGTGACGCTTGAGGTCAACGGAACCACCGCCGTCGTCCATGCGGACAGGGGCGGCGTCATCGACGTCCACATCGATGCCTCGCTCGCACCGGGCTGGCATACCGTCCGCATCAAGTCCGGGGACTCAGTCGTGGCTGACGCTCCCGTGCGGGTCGTCGAGAACGACGTAACGTTCGGCGTCGTATCCGACATAGACGACACCGTCATGGTGACCGCTCTGCCGCGTCCGTTTCTGGCGGCCTGGAACACCTTCGTGCTTGATGAGCATGCGCGTACTCCCACTCCCGGGATGTCCGTCCTGATGGAACGGATCGTCCGGAAGCATCCGGCCGCCCCCGTGCTGTACCTCTCAACGGGCGCTTGGAACGTAGCGCCCGCGCTGACGCGGTTCCTGTCAAGGAACCTGTACCCCGCCGGACCAAAACTCCTTACCGACTGGGGCCCTACCCGCGACCGCTGGTTTCGTAGCGGACAGGAACACAAGCGGTCCTCACTGGAGCGGCTCGCTGAGGAGTTCCCCTCGGTCAAGTGGCTGCTGATCGGTGACGACGGACAGCATGATGAGGCTATCTATGCGGAGTTTGCGCGAAACCACCCGGACAATGTCCGGGCGATCGCCATACGGCAGCTCTCCACAAGCGAAGCCGTACTCGCGGGTGGACGATCGAAGGCCAACCTTGCGGGGTCCACGCCGGGCATTCCGTGGATTTACGCTGGCGACGGTGCCGGCATGTCGGATCAGCTGAGCCGGATGGGAATCATCGACAGTGCGGCCCGTATCGACCCGGAGGACGAGGTCTAGCTCCCCCGTTTCCCGACGTCCGGTACTGCCCCGTCATAGGGTGACTCGGATTCGGCACGAACGGTCAGCAGGATCCGCCGCAGGTCCATACCCAGCGCCGCTGTTGCCTGGATTCGCTCCTCGGCAGCGGCTCCGGAGGAGATTTGCTGCATCAGGTGCTCCACGGCATCTTCAGCGCGCGTCATGGTGGAACCTTCCGGGTCCCACTCATCCAGAGCCTCTGCAGTCCGGGCAATGGCATCGGCAAGGGGCTGAACCAGTGCCGGTGGCAGGGGAGTGGATTCGGGGGTGCGCCAGATGACCCCCGCAAGGACCTCAGTCATGTCCTGAACGTGAAAGGCGATCCGTTCCATCGCCTGTAGCCGCTGGTAGTCCGCGGCGAGATCGCGTTTATAGCGCCGTCGTCGTGGGTTTCCGCGCCTGCTGCTGTCCGCCAACTGCACCGCGGAACGGACCTCCTGGCCCAGATCGGTCAATCGACCCTCGCGTTCGGCCCATTCCTCGTGCTCAGGCGGCCAGGATTCCGTGATGGCCTTGGCCATGTCGGAGAGCTGACGGGCCAGCAGCGCCCGGAAGTCCCGGAGACCGCGTACCGCGCCGTCAAGGTGAAGCGGCGGGAAAATCAGCAGGTTCACCACCAGCCCGACGACCACGCCGACAAGCATTTGAAGGAGGTAGCTGAAGGAGTATTCTTCCGGATCGTTGCCCCCGACCAGCAGTACAAAGATGGCGGCCATTGGAATCCAGTCTCTGCCTGCACCGAATCGAGGGATGCCGGCAACGAGTACGCCCACACCGACGACCATCGCGAGGGAAAGCACGGAAACACTCCCCATGAAGATGATCGGAAGCGCCAGGGCAAACCCCACGGCCAAGCCCAGGAGGGTCTCCATACCCTGCCGCGCTGATCCGGCGATGGTGGGGTACATCGTCGCCACCGCACCGAGCGGAGCGTAGTAGGGATATTGCGCGGCAACTCCGGGGACCCGCACAGCCAGCCACCATGCAACCGCCGCCGCCAGGGCGGTCTTGATGGCCAACAGAAGGCGCTCGTGCATGATGAGGTGCCGGGTACGCTCCCGCAGGTCACCGGAATGGGTCAGCAGGCGTCGCATTCCTTCAGTATGGCAACCGTTTATGAGAGCCCCGTGAGTGCTCCGTGGAGGACTGCTCCACGAAATGTGTCGGGGGTGTCGCAACAATTCTTGAAGGCCCGCGCGGCCGTGCCGTAACGTTCAGGACAAGTTACTTCCGTAACGGGTCAGCGACTCCCAAAGTTGGGAGTGTGGGTGCCCCCATGTGGGCCTGACATTTGTTTCGCAGGAGTTCCCTGCCGCGCGGCCGCGCGGTGATCGGGATTCTGTCCTGCTTCCTTTCCTTATTTCATTCCGGTTCTGCTTTTGCGCATCTTTTGTGCGGGGCGGCAGCCGGATGTCCTAACGACCGAGGATGACGAATGTCACCAGCAAAGTCCGTCCATACCGTGGGTCCGCCGGCTCCCGAGCCGTATCCCGCCCTGTCCTATGAACTCTTTCCGCCGCGCAGCACCAGTGCGGCCGAAACGCTCTGGCGCACCATCCGCGAGCTTGAGCAGACCAGCCCCGACTACGTTTCGGTGACCTACGGTGCCTCAGGCTCCAACCGTGGCACCGCCGTCGAGCTGCTCTCCAAACTCCTGACGGAGACCTCGCTCAAGCCCCTGGCACACCTCACCTGCGTGGGCAACAGCCGCGAGTACCTCCTCGACCTCGTCGATGAACTCATCACCCTCGGTGTACGCGGCATCCTCGCGCTCCGCGGGGACGCTCCCAAAGACCCGACCGTGGAGCCGGGTGATCTGTCCTACGCCAGCGATCTGGTGAAGCTCGTCCGCGAAGCGGAACGCCGCAGGACGGCGCATTTGTGCGCCGGCAGACTCGCCGTCGGCGTCGCCGCATATGCCACCCAGCACCCGGAATCACCAAGCTTCGGCCACGATATCGAGGCGCTGCTCGCCAAACAGGCGGCCGGTGCGGACTTCGCGATCACGCAGGTGTTCTTCTTCCCCGACCACTTCCAGCGATTGGTCTCCGCAGCGCGCCGCGCCGGCGTCGAAATTCCCATCATCCCCGGAGTCATGCCGCTCACCAGCGTGCGCCGGCTGGACCGCCTCAGCGAGCTCGCCGGCATCGAAATGGATCACGAGTTGCGTGAGCGCTTGGCAGCAGCCGACGACGACGCCGCGCGCCGCCGCATCGGCGTCCAGGCGACGGTCGACCTTGCCAACGCAGCGCTCGACGCCGGAGCACCCGGAATCCACCTCTACACCTTCAATGAGCACGCAGCAGCGCTGGACGTGCTCGAGCACCTTGATCTCCGCCGACCCCCCGTTCCGGGTGGGCTCGGACGTACTGCCTGACTGAACCTCAACGCCTGACTGAACCTTCAACGAACGTGAAAAGGACCCTCATGACAACCGCATTCCCGAAAGCCACCATCGTCGGATACCCGCGCATCGGCCGTCGCCGCGAGCTGAAGAAGGCTGTTGAAGCCTACTGGGCCGGCCGCACCTCGGCCGCTGAATTGGAAGCAACCGCAGCAGAGCTCCGCGCCGCAACCTATGCCCGGCTGGCCGACCTCGGCCTGGAGGCCGGCAACTATTCCATCCCGGCGTCCTTCTCCCTCTACGACCAGGTGCTGGACACAGCGGTCACCTTCGGTGCCGTGTCGGACCGCTTCAAGGACCTGTACGACGGCGACGGCTCTCTGGGCCTTGACGCCTACTTCACCCTCGCCCGCGGTGACAAGGAGCGGCAACCGCTCGAGATGACCAAGTGGTTCGACACCAACTACCACTACCTTGTGCCCGAGATCGGACCGGAAACAGCCTTCTCACTGGCGAACGACTGGATCCTGCGCGACGTTGCCGAAGCCGCTGCCGCTGGGTACACCGTGCGTCCCACTTTGATCGGTCCTGTGACCTTCCTGCTGCTCAGCAAGGCCGCCGACGAAGCACCCGCAGGATTCGACCCGTTGAGCCGTCTGGATGATCTGCTGCCGCTGTATGTGGAGCTCCTCGGCAAGCTCGCCGATGCCGGCGTTCAGTGGGTCCAGCTTGAGGAGCCGGCTCTGGTGGCCGATCAGGCGATTCCCGAGAGCGAGGTGGCCGCCGCCGTCGAGCGTGCCTACGCCGCGCTGTCCGCTGAGGCGACGAAGCGCCCGGCCATCCTGGTCACCAGCCAGTACGGCTCCCTTGGTTCCCTGTTGCCGGTCATCGGCAGTACCGGTATCGACGCTCTCCACATCGACGTCTTCAAGGGCGAAGTTCCGGATGCGGCCGATCTCGCGCAGCTCGGCGACACCACCCTGGTGGCAGGTGTCGTGGATGGACACAACATCTGGAAGGCCGACCTCGGCGCTGCCGCTGCGAAGCTCGCCGAGCTGGCGGCCTCCGTGCCGGCCCTCGCCGTGTCCACCTCAACCTCGCTGCAGCATGTACCGCACGACGTCGAGGACGAGCAGCAGCTCGATGGGCAGCTGCGCAGCTGGCTGGCCTTTGCCGACCAGAAGGTGACCGAAGTCGTCACGCTGGCACGCGCAATCGGCAACCCGGGCGCCATCGACGCCGAGATCCAGGCTGCGGCTGAAGTGCTCGCTTCCCGGGCGGGCGCCGCGGGCGTGAACCGTGCCGAGGTGCGGAACCGCGCAGCTGCCCTGTCGCCGTCGGACTTCTCCAGGGGACACTACGCGGCCCGCGTCGCCGCCCAGGAACAGGCACTGGACCTGCCGGCCCTGCCCACCACCACCATCGGGTCCTTCCCACAGACCGCCGAAGTGCGCTCGGCCCGTGCCCGGGCCAACAAGGGTGACCTGTCACCCGAGCAGTACGAACAGCTCATGAAGGACGAGATCAAGCGCGTCATCGACCTGCAGGAAGAGCTGGGCTTCGATGTTCTGGTGCACGGCGAGCCCGAACGCAATGACATGGTGCAGTACTTTGCGGAGAACCTCGACGGTTTCGAGGTCACGGTGCACGGCTGGGTTCAGTCGTACGGCTCCCGCTGCACGCGTCCGTCCATCCTTTGGGGTGATGTCAGCCGTCCGGCTCCCATCACCGTGCCGTGGGCTGAGTTCGCCCAGACCCTGACTGACAAGCCGGTCAAGGGGATGCTGACCGGACCGGTAACCATCCTCGCGTGGTCCTTCGTCCGCGACGACCTGCCGCTCGGCGACACAGCCAACCAGGTGGCGCTCGCTCTGCGCGACGAGGTATCCGATCTCGAAGCCGCAGGGATCAAGGTGATCCAGGTGGACGAGCCCGCGTTGCGCGAGCTTTTGCCCCTGCGCAGGGCAGACCAGGCCGAATACCTTGAGTGGTCGGTCAACTCCTTCAAGCTGTCGACGGCGTCCGCCGCTCCACAGACGCAGATCCACACCCACCTGTGCTACTCGGAGTTCGGCGCCATCATCGATGCCATCGACGGCCTCGACGCCGACGTGACTTCGATCGAGGCTGCCCGCTCACGCATGGAGGTTGTACACGACCTTGAAGGCCACGGCTTCAAGCGCGGCGTTGGCCCCGGCGTCTACGACATCCATTCGCCCCGCGTGCCTGGCGAGCAGGAAGTCGCCGAGCTGCTGGAGAAGGCTGTACAGCATGTGCCTGCGCGCCAGCTCTGGGTCAACCCGGACTGCGGCCTGAAGACCCGAGGCTACGCCGAGACTGAGGAGTCGCTGCGGAATCTCGTCAACGCGACGGTATCCGTCCGTTCACAGCTGGAGGCGGCGGTTTCGTAGTAACCCTCGAGACAGCTGAAGCGCGGGCCGGGTTTCCGGTCCGCGCTTTTGCGTTCCTGGGAGGCTAGGCCGGGCGGCTGCTCTTCCGGGGCACGATCTGCCGGTCCTTGAGCACATCCGCGAGCTGGTCCATGAACAGACGCACCTGCGTGGTCTGCTTTCCGGCAATCTGCAGGGCGAAGATGCTGCGGGCGAGGCGGATCTCGGGAACATCCAGCGCGACAATGCCTTCGGGTGCACGGAGCATGGCCAGTTCAGGTACGAGCGCTGCGCCCATGCCGGAGGCTGCCATGGCCAAGCTGGCGTTGAAGTCGTCACAGTAGGCGGCGACATGCGGGTGGAGGTTGCAGCTGGCGAACAACCGTTCGATAACCGTTGCGTCCGAGGTGCCGGGGTGGTGCATGATCCACGGCATATCGGCCAACTGTCCAGCCGAGACGGTGGAACCTTCGCCTATTCCCCAGGCCGCCGGCAGCACGACACGGAAATTGTCGTCACCGATCCATTGCCGGCTCACCGAGGAGGGCCAGGCAAGGCCGCCCTGTCCAACCTGGAAGACCAGGGCTAGATCCAGTTCACCGCCGGTGCGCAGGCCATGGATGGTTTGCGCCGGCTCGCCGACGAAGACTTTGAGGTTGATTCCGAGCCGCTGCCACTGCGGCGTGCGCACAAGCCGGGGGAGAGCGAACGTTGCGAGGCTTGGAAAGATCCCCAGCCGCAGTTCCTGGGTCACTGCGGCGCCGGCTTTGGCGGTGGATGCCAGGAGAGTGTCGATGTCCGTCAGCACCTTGGCAGCATGGCGTGACATGACGACGGCGGCTTCCGTGGGAACAGCGGTGCGTGCGGATCGAGTGAAGAGAGTGACGCCGGTGTCCCGTTCCAGCGCCGACATCTGCTGGGACACTGCGGAGGCCGTGTAACCGAGCCGTGTGGCGGCGGACGCGAAGGATCCGTGCCGGATGACTTCAAGCAGGGTCCGCAGGTGAACGGGATTGACCACGTCGTCATCCTCTCACGCGTTTTCCCCTACGCAGCGACACGCCGAGAAAGCGCGACACGCTCGCCATTTTCCTGTGTGGACAGTGCTCCACAGCCTGTGGACCCAACTGCATGCAACCGCGCCGTTGAGCCGTTTTGACGGGCTGCTGCATGTGGATTCCCTGTGGACGAATCGACCGGCAAATGACATACTTGTAATACATCATCTTGGGGTCGGCGCCACTGCGTTGCACTAGATGTAGTATCTAGATATCGAAATACCTGCTGGCGAGGCAGTCTCCGCATCGACCGTTTGACGGTCCGAAGAGCGGCTTGAAGCCCACCAACATTGGCCGAATAACAGCACTTCACAAGGGGAGTCAGGGACATGACCGTCACGGTTTACACCAAGCCAGCATGCGTACAGTGCAACGCCACCTATCGGGCCCTGGACAAGAAGGGCATCGCCTACCAAAGCGTCGATATCTCTCAGGATCCCGCAGCGCTGGAGCGGGTCCGCTCGCTCGGTTACATGCAGGCGCCCGTCGTCATCACCGACCAGGATCACTGGTCAGGATTCCGCCCCGACAAGATCAACGAGCTCGCTCAGGGATCGGTTACTTCCGTAGCCTAGGCACGGCTTTCAGTCTTACCCACTCGCGAGGGCGGATGTAGTCACCATGACAACACCAACCATTAGTCGACCTGCTCGCGGACGGGCAGCGAGGGAACCCTTGGAAACTGACGCGTCGTTGATCTATTTTTCGTCGGCGTCGGACAATACCCATCGGTTCGTCAGTAAATTGCCCGTCCGTTCGGCGCGCATTCCGCTCCTCACTAAAGAAGACACACTGCACGCGCTCAGCCCGTTCGTGCTGGTTCTACCTACTTACGGGGGAGTCGGCGGCCAGGGCGCAGTGCCCAGGCAGGTCATCAAGTTTCTCAATGTCGAGAACAACCGCGTGCTGCTGCGCGGCGTCATCGGCGCCGGCAACACCAACTTCGGGGACACCTACTGCCTTGCTGCGGATATCGTGGCGGCAAAATGCGGTGTTCCCGTGCTGTATCGATTTGAACTTATGGGCACGTCTGAGGACGTTGACCGGGTAACCCAAGGATTGGAAGAGTTTTGGACATGACAGTCGCTGAACCAGAAGCACCCGCACTTCCCGAGCGTTTCAAGGGTTTGGGCTATCACGAGCTCAACGCGATGCTCAACCTGTACGGCCCGAACGGCGAGATCCAGTTCGAAGCTGACAGGGAAGCCGCGCACCAGTACTTCCTGCAGCACGTCAACAACAACACGGTCTTCTTCCACGACCTCGAGGAAAAGCTCGACTACCTGGTCAAGAACGAGTACTACGAGCGGGAAACGCTCGATCAGTACACCATGAACTTCATCCGTGACCTTTACAAGCGTGCCTACGCGAAGAAGTTCCGGTTCGAGACCTTCCTCGGCGCGTTCAAGTTCTACACCTCTTACACGCTGAAGACTTTTGACGGCAAGCGGTACCTCGAGCGCTACGAGGACCGCGTTTGCATGGTTGCCATGCACCTGGCCCGGGGCAACGAGGAACTCGCCACCCGCATGGTGGACGAGATCATCGAGGGCCGTTTCCAGCCGGCAACACCCACCTTCCTCAACGCAGGCAAGAAGCAGCGCGGCGAGCTCGTCTCCTGCTTCCTGCTCCGCATCGAAGACAACATGGAGTCCATCGGGCGCTCCATCAATTCGGCGCTACAGTTGTCCAAGCGGGGTGGCGGTGTCGCTTTCGCACTGACGAACATCCGCGAGGTCGGCGCCCCGATCAAGCAGATCGAGAACCAGTCTTCCGGCGTCATCCCCGTGATGAAGCTCCTCGAAGACAGCTTCTCCTACGCCAACCAGCTCGGCGCGCGTCAGGGTGCCGGCGCCGTCTATCTGCACGCGCACCACCCGGACATCAACCGGTTCCTCGACACCAAGCGTGAGAACGCTGACGAGAAGATCCGCATCAAGACGCTCTCGCTCGGCGTCGTTGTCCCGGACATCACCTTTGAGCTCGCGAAGAAGGACGAGGACATGTACCTGTTCTCGCCCTACGACGTCGAGCGCGTTTACGGCATGCCGTTCTCCGATGTCTCCGTCACCGAGAAGTACTACGAGATGGTCGACGACTCACGGATCAAGAAGACCAAGATCAAGGCCCGCGAGTTCTTCCAGACGCTCGCGGAGATCCAGTTCGAGTCCGGCTACCCGTACATCATGTTCGAGGACACCGTGAATCGGGCCAACCCGATCGACGGCAAGATCATCATGTCCAACCTGTGCTCCGAGATCCTGCAGGTTTCACAGCCCACCACGTACAACGAGGACCTCTCCTACGCCGAGACCGGCAAGGACATTTCCTGCAACCTGGGCTCGCTGAACATCGCCAAGACCATGGACTCGCCCGACTTCGGCAGCACCATCGAGACCGCAATCCGTGCCCTCTCGGCTGTGTCGGACATGTCCCACATCTCCTCGGTCCCGTCTATCGCCAAGGGCAACGACGCGTCCCACGCCATCGGACTCGGCCAGATGAACCTGCACGGCTACCTTGCCCGCGAGCGGGTCCACTACGGCTCCGAAGAGGGTCTGGACTTCACGAACATCTACTTCTACACAGTGGTGTACCACGCGGTCCGTGCCTCCAACCTGCTGGCGATCGAGACCGGTCAAACCTTCGGCGGCTTCGAGAAGTCGAAGTACGCGTCGGGGGAGTACTTCGACAAGTACACCGAGCAGGAATGGGTTCCGCAGACCGCCCGCGTGAAGGAATTGTTCGCCAACGTGCACATCCCCACCCAGGAGGACTGGCGGGCGCTCAAGGCCTCGGTCATGGAGCACGGGATCTACAACCAGAACCTGCAGGCCGTACCGCCGACCGGATCGATCAGCTACATCAACAACTCGACCTCCTCCATTCACCCGGTGGCAGCGAAGATCGAGATCCGCAAGGAAGGCAAGCTGGGACGCGTGTACTACCCGGCGCCCTACCTGACGAACGACAACCTCGAGTACTACCAGGACGCGTACGAGATCGGCTACGAGAAGGTCATCGACACCTACGCCGCTGCCACGCAGCACGTGGACCAGGGGCTTTCGCTGACGCTGTTCTTCAAGGACACCGCCACCACGCGTGACATCAACCGTGCCCAGATCTACGCCTGGCGCAAGGGCATCAAGACGCTGTACTACATCCGTCTCCGTCAGCTCGCGCTGGAGGGCACGGAGGTTGAGGGCTGCGTCAGTTGCATGCTGTAACGCTGAAGTAAGCCAACGACGACGCCGGCGGGCAGGCGGGGAGAAACCGGCTCGCCGTCGTCGTACATTTATAAGAGGAATTTCACCGCCCTGAGGGGCAGTTCGATTGAATGGGACAAGGGGTCACAATGACCGAGAAGGTTAAGTTGCTGTCGCACGTTGAGGCGATCAACTGGAACCGTATCCAGGACGACAAGGATGTCGAGGTCTGGAACCGTCTGGTCAATAACTTCTGGCTGCCTGAAAAGGTGCCGCTGTCCAACGACGTCCAGTCGTGGAACACGCTGACGCATGATGAGCAGCAGCTCACCATGCGGGTGTTCACCGGCCTGACGCTACTGGATACGATCCAGGGCACTGTTGGCGCCGTCTCGCTGATCCCGGACGCGATCACCCCCCACGAAGAAGCCGTGTACACAAACATCGCGTTCATGGAGTCGGTGCACGCCAAGAGTTACTCCTCGATCTTTTCCACGCTGGCTTCCACCAAGGAAATTGACGAGGCCTTCCGTTGGTCGACGGAGAACGTTAACCTTCAGAAGAAGGCCAGTATCGTCATGGACTACTACCAGGGCGACGATCCTCTGAAGCGCAAGGTGGCCTCCACACTGCTGGAGAGCTTCCTGTTCTACTCCGGCTTTTACCTGCCGATGTACTGGTCCTCGCGCGCCAAGCTGACCAACACCGCTGACCTGATCCGACTGATCATCCGCGACGAAGCCGTTCACGGGTACTACATCGGTTACAAATTCCAGAAGGGTTTGGAGAAGGTTTCCGAGGAGAAGCGCCAGGAGATCAAGGACTACACCTTCGAACTGCTGTTCGAGCTGTACGAAAACGAAGTTCAGTACACGCATGACCTGTACGACGGCGTTGGCCTGGCGGAGGACGTCAAGAAGTTCCTGCACTACAACGCCAACAAGGCGCTCATGAACCTGGGCTACGAGGCAATGTTCCCGTCGTCGGTCACGGACGTGAACCCTGCGATCCTGTCGGCCCTGTCACCAAACGCGGACGAGAACCACGACTTCTTCTCGGGGTCGGGTTCCTCGTACGTCATCGGCAAGGCCGTCAACACCGAAGACGAGGACTGGGACTTCTAGACGTTCGTGAGATCGGAAGCTAGTTGGCGATTCGATGACTAGTTGGCAACTCAAGTGCCTGGAATGTCAGCCTCAAGGTGAGTGCAGGCCTAGGTGTAAGAAGCGACGATGTGAGTACTGATGCTACTCGGTAGCCGTCGGATGAGGACCGGACCGCCATGGCGCCGACTACGAGATCATCACCAGGCTGCGGGAATCCTGACCTGACGGCAGCCACCGAGATCAGTTGCTCGGGCTGCGGCGTTCCTCGGCGTAGTAGGCGCGCATGCCGTGCTTCACGCCGAACCGGACGACGACGTACAGCAGCAGCGCGCTGATCAGCGCCGGTACCAGGCCGTAGACGAGCAGCAGCAGTGGTGAAGGTTCGAGCATCATGGTTCCCCCCAGGAGTTGAGTTGTCCTGCCAGCCTAGCCGGAGGGCTCAGTAGTCATGGTGGCGTGGGAGGTCACTGCTCACCATCAGCGGTTACCGTGTCGCCATGCCGGTGGACAACCTTCCACGTGCCGCCTTCTCGTCGATAGATTTGCGAGACCCTGAGGACGTAACTGCGAGGTTCACCGTCGACGGAGGCTGATGTATGTTCAAGTCCCGCTGTGTATGCCATGTCGCCGGCGACGTCGTAGGCGAGCAGCTCGAATCTGTACGAGGTGCAGTCGGAGAACTGCTGGGCTAGGTCGGTGAACAGTTCATCGAGCTCCTGCCGTCCGAAGGCGTTGCGCCATGCGCCTAGGACGCTCACGGGTTCACTGCGCGACCAGAGTGCCTTCCTCGGGCCGGCGTCACCATTGTGAATAGCTAGTTCGGCTTCGAACAGCTCAGTCCGCACCCAGTTCAGGAAGCCAGCACAATCGCTCATGCCATCAGTATGAACCCAAACGTGATCTCAGTAGTCCTGCCCGCCTTAGCTGCGGCGGACGTTTATGACCAGAGCCTGCTCGATCCCGAGGATGGCGGTCTTCAGCTCGGCGGAACGCTCTCGCCGGCCCTGACCGTGGTGGATTCCTGCAAAGCGTCGTAGATGAAGCCTCGGACCGGGGTCGTCAGGGTGGAGCGTACGACGTAGCCGAACTTGGCAAGGTCAAGCGAGGCCGCTTCGAACTCTTCGCCGCTGTCGAGGCCGACAAACAGCTTGACTCGTTGATTGATCTGGAAGGGTCCTTGTGGGCCCCATAGGTAGCTTCTACACTGTCTGTTGTTGCTCAGCCGTTGGTCCCGGACGGCCCGTCAAGGACGTTTCTAGCCTCCTGCGCGGTCTCAGCTCGGGGTGTCAGTCACGCTCCACTTTGGAATGCTTTCTGATTTAGGCCTAGGAGCCAAAAATGCACACTCTGCCCAGTTTCAGGCGATCTGGTGTCGCCCTCGCCTCGGTTGCCGCCCTCCTTATGGGCGGTCTTGCACCCGGTGCAGCAAATGCTCATACAGGCGGCACGGAGACGCGCGCCGCCCATGACCTCGTCAAGACCCTCAAGAAGTCTACAAAGGACCTGAGGAAGGTTGAGGACGCGATGAAGGCCGGGTACCTACCGGAAGGCCCTTGCGTGGAGGTCCCAGGCCTCGGCGCCATGGGCGTCCACTACGTGAATGGCGCCCTGGTCGACGGCGTCATCGATCCAAAAGCTCCGGAGGTCCTGGTGTTTATGCCGGACGACAGGGGCAGGCTCGATCTTGTCGCAGTCGAATTCCTGACCGTTGGTCTAACTCAGGCACCATCGGTGGCCGGAATTCCGTTCGAAGAGGGGCCTTTCCCGGGCAACCATTCGCTACATGCATGGATTTACGAGAAGAACCCGAGCGGGACCTTCGCGGCCTTCAACCCGAACCTCAGCTGCCCGTGACTGAGCCACGAGCCTGAATTGGAGGGTGACCCGCTGCTGTGCGATTTCATCGTCCAGCAGTGAGAATGTACCCAGGAGATGCCGGGACGCCGGCTAGCACTTCCTGAAAGGTGGGGCCCGGTTTCCCCGGCCGCGGTCCCACCGTCTTTCTCGAAGGAAACAGCAAGCCACACATCAGACGCTGGTTGCGGGAGCAGCCGTACGACGACTCGGCGAGAGCGCCTACCGGGGGACGCTTTCGCCCCTAGGACCGGCCCCGCCCGGCTCTTCGCGTAACAATGCTGCCAGCTGCCTGAGCCGACTCGCCGCGTAGTAGTCTTCGAGCAATTCCTACGACCATACGGGGGCTCAATGGCTAGAATTTTCAGCGCAGCGGTTGCAATATTTGCCGCCAGCTCCGTACTCACCGGCTGCGCATCAAGCCAGGAGGCCACGGAAGCGCCCTCTGCTGCCAGACCTGAGGTGAGTGCGGCGCCCACGGAGCCGATCACCATCGAACCGGTCGACGACGCTGAATGGCAGTCGATCTATGACATGGATGATTTCAACGAGATCCGAGGTTCCGCTGGGCTGGTGTACTCGCCGCAGGAAGCGATCGTACTCCTAAACGGTCATCACGAGTGCGGGCAGACCGTTGATGGCATCTCGATTGTTCGGGACGTGATTACGCTCGAAGTCTCCCCGAACGCCCCTCAAGCCCAAAGCCGCGGCGACAATGCGTCGTTGGCTGCTTTCCCTGCTCAGGTGCCCGACGAGCCGTCCTGCGGCAGCGAGCCGATCGAGCCCTCGTTCTACAAGCTGACCGTGAAAGACCCGCTATTCATTCCCGGTCAGAGCTACCCGGTCACCGTGCGTGCCGACGGCGAGAACAATATGAGCCAGCTGATCTGGCAGGACCCGAAAGAGTAGCGGCCAGGCTTTCAGGGCGTCCTAGCTGCGTGCCTATACCTTGCCGACCGGTTCGATCAGGTGCTGGTTGGTCTCCTTACCTCCGAGGGGTGGGCGCCGGTGAGACACTTCCAACATGGACGTATTTATGGTTTGGCATGTCCGTCATGCAAAGTTCTTGGATGGTTCCCCGACGGAACACTTCGGTGAGGACGGCGAGCTGACTTGGGATGAACAGGACGGCGACAGCCTGAAACTCTTGGGTGTCTACGCCACAAGAGCCGAGACCGAAGGCCGCATCGAAAGAGCGCGCCAGCAACCAGGCTTTAAGGACGAACCTGATTGCTTCATGATCGACACTTTGACGCTAGGTGAGGACAAGTGGACGGATGGATTCGTGACTATCCCGTATGAATAGTCCCTTGCCCATGATCACCCGC
This sequence comes from Arthrobacter sp. D2-10, assembly GCF_054161285.1. Classification (NCBI taxonomy): domain Bacteria; kingdom Bacillati; phylum Actinomycetota; class Actinomycetes; order Micrococcales; family Micrococcaceae; genus Arthrobacter; species Arthrobacter sp. D2-10. The sequence goes on from NZ_CP096431.1 coordinate 1,636,571, forward strand.
GTAGCCCCCCGACTTTAAGAGAAGTCAGTCAACTAGCGGCTGGCAGGGCTGCGCCGCAGCTGGAAAATCATGAACAACCTGATTGGGACCGGTTGGAATGGCTACACCATAGCCGGGTTCTGATTCCCTCGAAGAACCAGGAGCGAGCGCTTCCAACCCAGCTGAAGCCGTGCCGACAGAGGCTACGCTCGCCCTGACCGGTGCGGTCAGGGTGCCTACCGACAGGTAAGTTCAAGCTTCCCTCAAGTAAGTCTCACGTCTCGACTAAACCCGTTGACGGCTCGAGTGTCAGAGCCGGATGCTGTTATCAACTGCATCTCAGCAGGATCAACTTTGGGGCGGCGGATATGGGAACGATCAAGTGCAAGACCTGTCCTGGAACGTGGACAGTTTCAACACCGAAGACCGAGAAAGTCATCGCAGAAAACCACAGCTACCTGAACCCCGGTCACCGGGTGGTCACCTCATGGGACAAATCGGACCAGGACATGAGGAAATCCTAAAGACTCGCGGGCCGGAGGGCGAGGACTGACAATCGTACGGAGGAACTTGTCCGCCGTTCGAGGATTCTACGGGTGTGGCCCAGGCGTCATGTGCGCAGCAGCTTCGGTAACAATCACCGAAGTTATGGATCGAGGCCCGTTCCCCACTCACAATGAAACGCAGCGGGACCTGGTCTGGACGGAGATCACTCCCGCGAGGCGGGGACCGTTCTCCCCCTTCGAGTCCCCGCCGCCTCCCTCCTTCAGTCCAAGAAGTGATCAAGCCACAAGGGACTCCTCCGCTGGGCTGTTGACGTTGAGCGGCCTTCCGACGCATGAACGGACGTTGTAGTGTGACGGCGTGATCATCCCCGATATTCACCAGAACGCCGTCGCGGTTGCGGACCACTATGACGAGCTCGACCCGATCTATCGTCGGGTGTGGGGTGAGCATGTCCATCACGGACTATGGGCGACGGGTCGAGAAACGCCCGTCGAGGCTGTCGAAGCGTTGGTCGACACGGTGGGCGATCGGTTGCGGCTCTCGCCCGGAGATGAGTGCGTCGATATCGGATGCGGCTACGGCTCCACCGCGAGGCAGCTCGCCGTGAGGCGGGGAGTGCGCGTTACCGGTTTCACCCTTTCCGCCGAGCAGGCCGCCTACGCCGCTGCGCATCCAGCACCCCACGTGGACATCCAGCTCTGTGACTGGCTTGGCAACGGGCTGCCCGACGCGTCGGCTAATGCCGCGTGGGCAATCGAGTCGAGCGAGCACATGGTCGACAAGCCCGGATTCTTCGCCGAGGCGCATCGCGTGCTAATGCCGGGCAGCCGCTTCGTCGTCTGTGCGTGGCTCGCCGAGACTGATGCCAGCAATTGGAAGGTGCGCCACCTGCTGGGGCCGATCTGCCGTGAAGGCCGGCTGCCGTCGATGGGCACGCGCGAGGAGTACGAGGCGATGGCGAAAGCCGCAGGGTTTGAGATTGTCAGCTATGAGGACGTCAGCCGCCGCGTCGAGCGGACGTGGACGATCTGCGCCCGTCGAATTGCGAAGGTCTTCCTTGTCGATCGGCAGATCCGCCGCCTCGCCCTTGGCACACGCAGCAGCATCTTCGTTCTGAGCGTCCCGCGCCTGATCCTGGCCTACCGCACCGGTGCGATGCGGTATGGGATATTCACGCTGTCAAAGCCTGGCGATAACACAGGACCACATGAGTCTTGATCACTCACCTGAACGAGACGGATCCCTTAGAACAATGGCCAGGGCACGGCCGACATGTTCCCTCTCGGGGCGGGAAACCGCCCTGCTGAGCGTAAGCGGGCGCAGCGCGCGTCGAGCGCAGCGATTTCGTCCGCGGTGAGCAGGTCCGTTAGCTCCCGGCCCAGCTCACCGTTCAAGGCTCCGCTGATGCGATCCACGCCGTCGAGCTCGTCGCTGGTCAGTTCCTCGCCCAGCCATCCCCACAGCACGGTGCGCAACTTGTGGTCAGTGTGGAAGGTCAGCCCATGGTCCACGCCGTACCGGTGCCCATCCGCGCTGGCAAGAATGTGGTCGCCTTTGCGGTCTGCGTTGTTAACGACGACGTCGAAGACCGCCATGCGTCGCAACGGCGACGTGTCCTCGTGGACGAGGGCTACCACCCGTCCACTTTCGTCCTGACCCTCAAGGACCTGCTTCCAGCCGGACTCGGGGACGTCTTCTGCGGCGATGAGGTCGACCGCACTCTGGTCAGGATCCGTCTCCTGCCAGAGCTGCACCATGCCCTCCCCGAAAGGACCATCGCGCAGCCACGTACGAGGAACGACGTTCCAGGTGAAGGCTTCCGACACCAGATAGGCGGCCATCTCCCGGTGCGCCAGGCACCCTTCAGGGAAGTCCCACAGCGGTTTCTCGCCAGCGATCGGCTTGTATACGACCGTCGTTTCGCCGATGCTGCCGAGGAAAGTGGCGTTGGACGCCGTCGTAATGCGGCCGGTGAGCGTCAGCTCGGCTGTCACCAGGTCGAGCGGCGACATCAGGCCTCGGGAATGGTGCAGGTGTGTCCGTCGGCGTCGATGGGCTGACCGCAGAGCACGCAGATCGGACGCCCGGCGCCCACGATCTCCCGGGTGCGCTTCGCGAAGGCGCGGGCGGTGCCGACCGGCATGCTGACCCGCAGCACTTCGGACGCATCGGCGTCCTCGTCGAGGACCGCCTCGTCCTCAGCGTCTACGTCCGCGAGCGGGTAAGCCTCGATGACGATCTGCGCCGTCGTAGGGTCCCATCCCAGACTCATGACGCCCGTGCGGAACTGCTCCTCGACCGTCTCCAGTTGGTCGTTGTCGACGAGTTCGATGGGTGTGCCCGTGGGAACACTGAACGGGTTGCCCTCGATGGTGATGAGTTGGTCGAGAATTTCGTCAATCTTCTCGGCCAGTTGCGCGGACTGCTGCTTTTCCAGCGCGATACTCACGAGCTGCTTACCCGCACGTACCTGCAGATAGAAAGTGCGCTGCCCCGGAACGCCGACGGTGCCGATGACGACGCGGTCAGGCCAGGCGAACTCGTGAACAGTTGTAGGCATGGGATCATTTTAGGCTCATCCGGGCGGCGGCGCCGTGTGTCCTGCGCCACCCCCCACCGGCGCGTCGTCGGAAGTGCCGGTATTCGCGAGCCATGAGAGGTCTCCGGCGTCAGTGTTGGTCGCATGGACGGTCGGGCGGCTGGAGCTGTAGCGCACGATTGACACAGAGGCCGGACCAACAGCGATGCGCTGGAACAGGTCGAGGTGCATGCCGAGCGCGTCGGCGAGGACTGATTTGATGATGTCCCCGTGACTCACCGCGACCCAGACCGCGCCCGGTCCGTGCTCAGCCTCGAATGCTGCATCGTGACGGCGAATCGCCGCCACGGACCGAGCCTGCATGGCGGCCATGGACTCGCCGCCGGGGAAGGTGACGGCGGACGGTTGCGACTGTACAACGGACCACAAGTTTTCGGTTGCGAGATCGGTGAGCGTACGGCCTTGCCACTGGCCGTAATCGCACTCGGTGATATCGGGATCAAGCGGCGCGTGGGGAGAGCCAGTCTGGCGATCGATGATGAACCGAGCGGTCTGCCGGCACCGTTCGAGGGGGCTCGACACCACTCCGACGGCCGGCACAGCAGCGAGTCGGTCAGCTGTCAAGGCCGCTTGGTCGCGGCCGACCTGATCCAGACTGACGCCGTCGGCCCGGCCGGCCAGCAGCCCGGAAGCATTAGCTGTGGTGCGGCCGTGCCGCACGAGAAGAACTGTCGCCATTGACCCAGCGTAACCATTGAACCAAAAGGTCCCTTGCCTTCTTCAATCATGCCGAAGGGCGGCCGGTTGCTTATCGGGCGCCCGGCCCTGAGGAGGGTTGCCTCGACTTGCTACCGTGAACGTTATGCCCATCAGACTCGAGAATGTCGGCATCGCGGTCCGCGACCTCGAAGCGACGATCGCATTTTTCACGGATCTTGGACTCACCGTCCTGGGACGTGAAACGATCAGCGGAGAGTGGGCCGACACTGCAGTCGGGCTCGACGGCAACCATGCCAAAATCGCCATGCTCCAGACTCCCGATGGCAACGGTCGGCTGGAACTCTTCGAATACATCCACCCTGACGCGATCCAGACGGAACCCACGCAACCCAATGAGATCGGCATGCACCGCGTGGCGTTTTCGGTCGACGACATCGAGGAGGCCCTGGAGGTTGCCGCAAGTCACGGCTGCCACCCCCTGCGCGGTGTCGCGACATACGAAGACTCCTACAAACTCAGCTATGTCCGCGGCCCCAGCGGTATCATCGTCATGCTCGCCGAGGAGCTGAACAAGCGCTGACTGCCGGTGTCAGGAACGCTTGCACAGCGCTCGATACACCAAGTGTCTCGCGGATTAGTTCTGCAGAAGCGTCTTCGCCGCGGCCTCGGCTGCCATCTGCTCCTCACTCATGATCGCGCCACGAAGGTGCCCGCCTGCCGAGATCATCGCCCGGAGCTCCGCCACCGTGTAGGCGTCCGGCTTGCGGCGGTGGGCCATGTGATGACAGTTCGGGCAGAGTGGAATCAGGTCGGCAGTCGGGTCAAGCTCATAGCCTCTTCCGAGCTGGGAGACGGGCACCGTGTGGTGAACGTGCACGCACGAGGACCCCGGGGCTCCGTACGTCTGCTCGAAGTCAAAACCGCATGCCGCGCATCGTGACCCGTGATGGGCAAGCGCCACACGCCTGGCGTCCGCGTTGCGTTCGTATCGAATCACAGCGATCCGCGTCAAAGCGTCCTCCGGACAGGTACCGGGCGGCGGTTCCAGGGTGTCGCCGTCGTGGTCGCCGATGACATGTTCGGTCCACGCCGCTCTCACTTCCGCCTCTGAACCGGTCGGAAGGCGCTGGACGGAGGCGTTCAGCGACTCCCATTCCACTGCGGGCACTCGAGCAGCGAGCTCTGCAGTACGCAGCTGGTCGCCCTCGGGAAGCAGGAGATCGAACTCCACCTGAATGTAGCTTCCGGTTCCGGTATCGAAGGTGTGGGAATGAGCCCGGAAGGGCTTGCTGACCGTCACCCCGTGGCCGATGAGACCGCGCTGGTTCGGCCCGCCCCCTTGGACGAACAGCCATGCTTCAGTGCCTATCGGCTGAACTTCAGTACAGTCGTTGGGCCACCTCCCCAGGTGTCTCCCAACCTCATGGGTCTCACTCACCGCACGCGCGTACGTCCCGTCCCAGCTCCATCGTTCGGGGTTCCAGCCCAGGATCACCGCAGCCATACCCATCAGTGTCCCATCAGAGTGTCGCATCAGGAGGAACGGAGTGGCTGACAGTGCGGGCACCACCAGGTCCGGCGTCGCTCCGGATCTCCCGGGACTTCGGGCCTGACCAGGATCGCCGTGCCGCATCGCAAGCACGGCTTTCCGGCCCGGCCCGCCACCCAGTGCTGTTGTCCTTTGCGGGTGTTGCCCGTGGTGACCTGGAGGGCTCCGGGCTGAGTGGCGGAGAAGCGCAGGCATCGTGCCCCCAGCGTGACCAGCGCGGGAACATCCACCTGGCTCATGGCGGTGTCAGGGTGAATCCCGCGCAGAAAACAGAGCTCATTGGCCCACAGATTGCCGAATCCAGCGATGTTGCGCTGATCGAGGAGGGCAGCAGCCACCCGCCGGTCGAGGTCCTGATCTAGTCGCCTGACTGCTTCCTGTGCCGACCAGTCGCTTCTGAGCGGATCGGGACCAAGGTGCCCAACGACGTCGTTCTCTGCGTTTGTTGGAAGGAGGTCGACGACGGGTAGCTTCAGCCCGTACGCGGTGGGACCGCCGTCGACTTCCAGGATTACCCGGGCGTCCGAAAGCACTGCGTGCGGGAGCTTCCTGCCCGGCGACGTGACGGTCCACGACCCCTCCATCCGGAGGTGCGTGTGGAGGGTGAGTCCGCTGTCGAATCGTGTCAGCAGATGCTTTCCGTGCGTCTCATGCTCGATCACCCGCATGCCGTCCAAAGCATCCGTAGCGTGAGCAGGGACGCGGAGGTCTCCCCGCTTCAGCTTGCGGCCGTCCAAGGACTTCCTGAGGCGAATCGCCAGCCGGAAGACAGTGTCACCCTCCGGCATGCTGCCTCCCTGATCGCTTGCAATCTCGCTGGACCTGTCGCCGCATCCTTGCACGCGCCGTTTGTCGCAGCAGAGCCGACCGTCTCCTCGATAGTAGATTGAACCAAAGGCCCGCGCCCGGAGACCTTCACTCCCATGTTGGCGCGGACCGGGTACACAATGGAGTTCCGAAGGACCGTCATCGGACCCGTACGCTCGCCCAGACAGGATCGACGCATGAATTCCGAAGTTCCAATGTCAACGACCATCGCTACCTCGCCGGTCTTCGGCGTAGCCTCCACTGCCGTGATCGGGGCACTCCAGCTCGTCGACATCTCCAGGCTTGGCGAGTCGCAGCGGCGCGCCTTCCACGTCGCATCAGCTGTGTTCGCCGGTGCCTACGTCGCCCTGACCATCGGCGGTACCCGGAAGCGAAGAGTACTTCTGAGAAGTGCTGCCGGTCTGGCGACATCGGGCCTCGCTCTGCGGTTCGCCGACGCAAGCGACGCATTCGATAGCCGCCTTGAGCAGAAGCTGCGCGAAGCAGGCGCTCGGAACCCCCGCCGCTGGATGGCGGTCGGGGCGGCGGTGCTCACGTTCGCCGGCTATCTGAGTGATCGCGCAGCCGCCAAGCAACCCTTCTTCGAAGCCCTTCCACTTGATCAACTGGAGCACGTGCGCCCGGTCGATCCTGCGGTGTCTCGCCTGGTCGAAGGCATGCTGGGCGCCGGGAACTTGGCGGGAGCGCCGGAGCTGCTGGCACAACTTCGCGCTGCCAAGGAAGTCTCGTGGGGGGAGGCACTCTATCCCACAACGCATTTCAGGGTGCCCGAAGACCTGCCACGCGCAGTGCCTCACGATCAGGTGTTCCCTGTCCGCGCACAGTTCTCCGGATCCAAAGGGGAGACACTCCATGTCCTCCTGCACGTCTTCGAGGGCAAGATCGATCAGCTGACCATCGAGGCTGTGGACGCGGACGGAAACGGGCCCTTCGACGGAACCTTCACCGGCTGGCCGGACCCGGCAAAAGTAACGTACGTGGTGGACCGCGCTGATGGAACGTCAGCCCCCATTACCGCCTGAGCCCTCAGCCAGATTGCGGGCACGACGGGTTATCTCCCGAATGTGATCAAATAGCAGTCCGGCACCGCGCATATCGAAAGCAGAAGTCCGATGCCGGCGTCTATCCGGGAAATGGCATGAACGGAACGTCGGGCTTTCCGTCCTTGTCCTTGTCACCGTAGGCCCTCATGGCCAGTTCATTGGCCTTTTTCTCGCTTCCATGGATATGGACGTACCCTTCGCGGAAGTCCTTTTGCTGGGCTGACGCAGCGGCGGCCTGCTTACGCTCGAAAGCGTTGCCTTTCCGACGGAAGATGGACATGTCCCGCTCCTTTCCGGTCCCGTAGGATCGGCGCAGGGCAGACGGCCCATCGCCGACATACATCCAAAATACGCCCGCTGGAACTGGAAAGCGATAACGAAAAGATGGGGCGCGCGCGAGAGTGAAACCGGCGTAGAGGGAACATTTTTAGTCAGCACGCTGTTGATTCAGGGGTGAGCATCTCAACGGCGTCAACGATCACCCTCGACAACCATTTCGCCCGCCATCTGCCCGAAATGGGCATGCCCTGGCAGGCTGCCGAGCTTTCGGAACCACAGCTGCTTGTACTGAACGAGCAACTTGCTTCCGACCTGGGCCTGGATGCCGCCGTCCTTCGAAGCTCGGAGGGAATCGAGCTGCTGACCGGCAACCGGGTGCCGGCGGGCGCAACTCCTGTGGCGCAGGCCTATGCAGGTCACCAGTTCGGCGGATACAGTCCCCGCCTCGGGGACGGGCGAGCGTTGCTGCTTGGCGAGATCACCGGCCCGGACGGCAGCCTGCGGGACATCCACCTCAAAGGTTCGGGCCGCACCCCCTTTGCACGAGGCGGCGACGGGCTGGCCGCCGTCGGCCCAATGCTGCGCGAATACATCGTCAGCGAAGGCATGTCTGCGATGGGGATTCCCACCACCCGCTCACTCGCGGTCACAGCCACCGGCCGCCCGGTGCAGCGCGAAGAGCTCTTGCCCGGAGCTGTCCTGACCCGCGTTGCGGCGAGCCACCTGCGTGTCGGGACGTTCCAGTACGCGCGTGCAACCGGCGATCTCGAGTTGCTGCGACGTGTGGCGGACTACGCCATCGCACGCCATTTCCCGCACCTGGCGAAGGCTCCCCGCCCATATCCAGCCCTTCTCGAATCGGTCATCGAGGTGCAGGCGTCGCTGGTCGCGCAATGGATGCTGATTGGCTTTGTTCACGGAGTCATGAATACGGATAACATGACGATTTCGGGAGAGACAATTGACTACGGCCCATGTGCGTTCATGGACTCGTTCAACCCCTCCTCTGTCTACAGCTCCATCGACACCATGGGCCGCTACGCCTACGCGAACCAGCCGCTCGCGGCGCAATGGAACCTGACCCGCTTCGCTGAGACCCTCCTGCCGCTGCTTCACGAGAACCAGGACGACGCCGTCGCACTCGCCGAAGAAGCCCTGAACCGTTTCCCCGCCCGCTACAGCGAAGCCTGGTCGGCGGGTATGGGCCGCAAGCTGGGCCTGGCTGACGGCGTCGATGCTTCTGAGCTGGCGGGCAAGCTCCTGACGCTGCTGGAGGAAGACCGTGTCGACTACACGTCCTTCCTGCGCAGCCTCAGTTCAGCCGCGAGGGGCAACGCAGAGCCGGCCCGGGCGTTCTTCATGGACACGGCGAGGTTCGACAGCTGGCTGGGGGAGTGGCATGCGCTCAACCCGTCCGCGGAACAGATGGACAAGGTCAACCCGATCTACGTGCCGAGAAACCACCTCGTGGAAGAGGCGCTCGCTGCCGCTTCCGACGGCGACCTCGCTCCGCTTGAGACGCTCCTTGCGGCGGTCACGGCTCCCTTTGAGGAACGGTCCGGGTTCGAGCGCTACGCCCTGGGTGCACCGGATGACTTCGGTTCCTACCGGACGTTCTGCGGAACCTGACCCTGTCGCTGCCTAGGGGTTGTCGAGGTCGTTAGCGGCGAAGGTGTCGCAGGCTTCAATGTCTCCAGTTTCCAGCCCCTGCAGGAACCACGCCCGCCGCTGTTCGCTCGAGCCATGGGTCCAGGCCTCCGGGTTGACCTGACCGGTGGTCGACTCCTGGATCCGGTCATCTCCCACAGCGGACGCCGCCGACAGGGCGTCCTGCAGGTCGGTCCTGGTGAATTCCCGAAGGAAGGGAACGCCAGACTCGGGATCGGGAACGCTGGTTGCGTGTGCTGCCCACATGCCCGCGTAACAGTCAGCCTGCAGTTCCACCCGCACGGCGCCCGATTCCGCGCCGCGGGGATCTTGCTGGGAAGCGCTGAGCGCACCCGTCAGGTTCTGGATGTGGTGTCCGAACTCGTGCGCGATGACGTATTCCTGTGCCAGGGGTCCGGCTGACGCGCCGAAGCGGGTCACGAGGTCGTCGAAGAATGCAGTGTCGTAATAGGTTTGCTCGTCCGCCGGGCAGTAGAACGGTCCAACGGCGCTGCTCGCCGTGCCACATCCCGTGTCAGTCTGGCCGCTGAAAAGGACAACGCCCGGCGGCGTGTACCGAATCCCGTAAGGCTCCAGGTAGGGGGCCCAGAAGCTGTCGAGGCTCTCTGCCGTCCCCAGTATGCGGCAGTCCAGTTGCCTATTGGCATCCTCGCCGGTCTGGCAGGCGTTGATTGCAGGGTCAGAGTCCTCCGTGAAGCCGGAATCCGTTCCGCTGCTGCCGTCAAGGCCCAGCTGATCGACCACGCCGGGGCCGAAGAACAGAGACAGCAAAAGAATGAGGCCACCGCCCAGCCCACCGCCGACGGCGACGCCCCGGCCGCGCCCTCCGCGGCCTCGGCGATCACTTACCCGGGACGGATCAAACTGCGCATTGTCATTGAAGCTCATGCGAGAACTCTAAACTAGGAAGCCTGCTTCGTATTTGCGGGGGACGGGTGGAGTGCCCTCTTGGCCGCGCTGCATTGACATCTATCGATATAGTGGTGATCATCTATATCGACGCAGATCAATGTGGATCGGTCCGCCGCTGAGGCGCGAGGAAGGGACACGGATGACTGAACAGCAGGAACTGCCCATCGCCATCATTGGCGCGGGCCCGGTAGGACTGGCGGCAGCTGCTCACGTGCTCGAGCGGGGACTAACCCCGGTCGTCTTCGAGAAGGGCCCCACGGTGGGGACCTCAATCCGTCAGTGGGGCCATATCAGGCTGTTCTCGCCCTGGCAGTACAACATCGACGACGCCGCACGCCGCGCGCTTGAACCGACGGGCTGGACCGTTCCGCGTCCTACTGCGCTTCCCTTCGGAAGCGAGTTGGTGGAGTCCTATCTTGAACCGCTCGCAGCCCTGCCCGAGGTGGCTGGCGCTCTTCGCTTCGGATGTGAGGTTCTGGCGGTGACCCGGCATGGGCTGGACAAGACGAGGACCAAGGGCCGGGAAGTTACGCCGTTCCTCGTCCGGGTCAGTGGCCCCCACGGGCTCGAGGACCACCTCGTACGTGCTGTCATCGATGCGTCCGGCACCTGGACCCAACCGAATCCGCTGGGCCAGGCGGGTCTGCCCGCTCCCGGGGAGCGCGCAGCGCGGCAATACATCACAGCACCGCTCCCGGACATCACAGGAGCAGAGCGCGGGAGGGTCTCGGGAAAGCGGGTAATGGTTGTCGGGGCAGGGCACTCAGCGGCCAACACCCTCTTGAGTCTGGGCCAGGTTGCCAAAGCAGATCCGGGAACGCGCGTCCTGTGGGCGGTGCGCGGGGAAGGATCGGCGCAGCGCCTCTACGGCGGCGGTGACCTCGATGGGCTTCCCGCCCGCGGTGCGTTGGGAAGCCGCCTGCGCTCGCTGGTGGAAGACCGCGTGGTCGAACTGCTGACCCAGTTCACCATCACTTCACTCAAAACCGACGACGACGCCCTCACCGTCCGATCCGAAACTCCGGACGGCGAGCGCGAAGTGGAGGTCGACGTGCTCGTCCCTGCCACCGGCTTCCGCCCGGATCTGGACATGCTGCGTGAACTCCGCCTGGAATTGGATCCCGCGGTGGAGGCACCACGTGCATTGGGGCCATTGATCGATCCTGAGTTTCACTCCTGCGGCACTGTTCGGGCACATGGAGCCGAGGTCCTGGCGCACCCGGAAAAGGACTTCTATCTGGTCGGCATGAAGAGCTACGGCCGGGCACCAACTTTCCTCCTGGCCACGGGCTACGAACAGGTGCGGTCGGTGGTCGCCGCCATTGCAGGTGATCACCAGGCAGCTTCCGCAGTCCGTCTGGAGCTGCCGGAGACCGGCGTGTGCAGCACTGGCCTCGGCGGGACACTGAATGTACCCGTGGGCGAGCAACGCGTCACGGCTTCCGCCACGATTGGGTATTGTCGCTCCTGAGCCACCCCCTGCCGCGGGGACTCCGGTCATCACTCAAGGGAGCGTGTTCATCAGCACTATGGCAGATTCCTACTATCGCGCCGTCGGAGACGGGCAGTTCGAAGCGACCATCCACTCGCAGGGCGCCTGGAACGCACACGAACAGCACATGGCGCCGGCATCCGGGCTTCTCGCCCACTGCCTCGAACAATTCGAGCCGCGCCCTGAGCTGCAGATGGCGAGGATTTCGTACGAGATTCTCGGGCTCATCCCACTCGACACCGTGCAGGTGGCAACCCGGGTGGTGCGGCCCGGGCGTACCATCGAGCTCCTCGAAGCGGAGATGAACCACGGAGGACGTACTGCAATACGAGCCCGTGCCTGGCGCCTCGCGACCAGCGACACCTCGCTGGTGGCAGCCCTTGAGGATGAGCCAATGCCAGGTCCGGCCGAGGGCGAAGAGCACGATGCGGTGGCCGAGTGGCCGGGCGGGTACATCCAGTCCATCGATGTTCGCCGGCTCAAGGGTCACCGTTCCGGTCACGGCAAGGTGTGGCTGCGTACGCCCCACCCTCTCGTGGAGGGTCAGCCATCGTCGGACATGGCGCGGCTCATCGGACTCATCGACACAGCGAACGGCATAGCGACCCGGGTTCCTCCTGGACCGGGCAGTTGGGCCTTCCCGAATGTTGACCTTCAGGTACACCTGCACCGTCAACCAGTGGGTGAATGGCTCGGTCTGGACACCCGAGTGACGTTCGGCCGCGAAGGAGTCGGCCTGACCTCGTCGGTCCTTCACGACCTCGAAGGACCGTTCGGGCGCAGCGAACAGATCCTCACCCTGCGCAAGCTGCCCTGATCAGTTCTTGGAACCCGATGACTCAGTCATTGGAACCTAATGACTCATCGGAGGGAATGCGGTGCTCACCATCGTCGTTGGTTCTCTGTGTAACCGCGCTCACAGCGCAGCCGGCGCCGAGCCGTTCAAAAACAAGCGAGGACATCATGGCCAAGGCAATGTGGAACAACCAGGTGATTGCGGAGTCCGACTCCACAGAGATGGTCGAAGGCAACCACTACTTCCCGAAGGAAAGCGTGCGGCAGGAGTTCCTGCGGCCAAGCGACATGCACACCACCTGCCCCTGGAAAGGGGAGGCGAGCTACTACAGCCTCGAGGTAGACGGAGAGAGCAACCCGGACGCCGCCTGGACCTACCCGGAACCGAAGGACGCCGCCGCGAACATCAAGGACCACGTCGCGTTCTGGCGTGGAGTCACCGTCACCGACTGACTGGACCATCCCGACCGATCCAACCCGCAGTAGAACCGAACGACAGGAGTGTTGATGGAGTACAGGAATCTCGGCAGCAGCGGTACATCGGTGTCAGCGTACGCGCTGGGCACCATGACCTTCGGAGCGGAATCGGACGAGGCCGCGTCGCATGCCATCCTTGACGACTACGCGGACGCCGGCGGCAACTTCATTGACACCGCCGATGTCTACACCGCGGGCGCGTCAGAGGAGATCATCGGGCGGTGGCTCGCGAAAAGCTCGTCCGCTGCAGACATGATCCTGGCGACCAAGGGCAGGTTCCCGATGGGGAAGGGCCCCAACGATCTGGGGCTCTCCCGCAGGCACCTGCGCCTTGCGCTCGACGCGTCGCTGAAGCGGCTCAACGTCGACCATATCGACCTCTACCAGATGCACTCCTGGGACCCGCTCACTCCGCTTGAGGAGACGCTTGGGTTCCTGCACGACGCCGTGAGCGCAGGCAAGATCAGCTACTACGGCTTCTCGAACTACACCGGCTGGCAGCTCACCAAGGCCGTCGGAATCGCGAAGGCTCGTGGATGGGACCTGCCGGTCACCCTGCAGCCCCAGTACAGTCTGCTGGTTCGGGGGATTGAGGCGGAGATCGTGCCGGCAGCGGTCGACGCCGGTATGGGCCTCCTGCCCTGGTCGCCCCTGGGCGGGGGCTGGCTCACCGGGAAGTACAAGCGTGACACCGCACCCGAGGGCGCAACCCGGCTCGGAGAGAATCCCGAGCGCGGCATGGAAGCGTGGCAGAAGCGCAACGCGCAGGAGCGCACGTGGGCGATCATCGACGTCGTACTGGAAATCGCGGAAACGCGCGGTGTCAGCGCATCCCAGGTGGCCCTCGCGTGGGTCGCGCAGCAACCGGCCGTCACCTCGGTGATCCTCGGCGCGCGGACTACCGAACAGTTGGCGGACAACCTGGGAGCGGCGACCCTCACGCTCAGTGACGGGGAGATCGGCCGGTTGTCCGAGGTCAGCACACCGGAGCTCGCCGATTATCCGTACGGGACGCCCGGCGTGGAGCAGCGAAGCCGGAATATCGACGGCGGCCGCTAGGGACGTGAAACTCCATGCCGTCCGGTTGGACGGCCGGCGGCAAGAACCCGTGGACACCGGTGAGCGCGAGCGCGGCGGAACCTTTGCGGACGCAGCCGCCCGGCACAGCTTTCTCGCCGGGCGGGCCTGGCTGCGTGAAATCGTGGGTTGTGCCGCTGGTATCGAGGCGAACCGGCTCCTCGCCCGATTCGATTGTCCGTCGTGCGGCGGCGTAGATCATGGACGGCCGGGCTGGACGGTCGATGGGGAAGTGGTGCCGTTGGCTGTCAGCCTGAGCCGTAGCGGCGGCTGGGCCGTTGCTGCGGTCGAGGATGCGCGGGTGACCCCCGTGGTCGGGATCGATCTCGAACAGATCAACCGGTTCGAGGGCACGGAACTTGATGCGACGGTGTTCACGTCCGCCGAACGCTTCCGCATCGAGGGCCAGGACGAGTCCGGCAGACCGTTGCTGCGGGCGATGCTCTGGGCGCGGAAAGAAGCGGTGCTCAAAGCGGCCGGTACAGGTCTCATGACCGACCCGGCGTCGGTCGATGTTCTGGAACAGCAGATCCGCGTGGGACGGCGCAACTATGTGCTCGAGGACGTTGACCCTGCAGAGCTTGAGTTGCCCCACGGCTTCGTTGTCGCCCTTGCGACAGCCTGCTGAAGCGTCGGAAACCGGCGGGCCGGGTCAGGGAAGTGCGGGTAGCCGCGCTTCATACAGCCAGGGACGCAGCAACCCGGCGGCATCGAACCCGGGGAGGTCCGCGCACAGCTCATCCGTGAGCGACAGGAAGTCGGCCGTGCTGGCGTTGGCGTGCCTGAAGCGCCCCGTCCATTCCCTGAGTACGCCGAAGAACCGCTCGTCGCCGATCGTTTTCCTCAACGCGTGCAGGGCGCACGCCCCCCGCTTGTAGACGCGGTCGTCGAACATCGCAGCCGGGCCCGGAGAGCCGATCTCCAGATCGCGCGGGGCTGAGGCGAGACCCGACCAGGCGTCACTGGCGCGGCGCTCCGTTGACAGCGAGCCGGATTCCTCGGACCAGATCCACTCCGCATAGCAGGCGAAGCCCTCGTGCAGCCAGATGTCCTGCCAGGAAGAAGCGGTCACCGAGTTCCCAAACCACTGGTGCGCGAGCTCGTGGGCAATCAGCCGTTGCGCTGCCCATTCAGAGCTGAGATGGTTCTTGCCGATGATGGACAGCGTCTGCGCCTCCAACGGTATTTCGAGCTCGTCATCCGCCACGACGACGGTGTAGAGCGGGAAGGGATAGGCACCGAACCGTTCGGAGAACGCACTGATCATCTTCCCCTGATGGGCGAGCGCCTTGCGGGCTGCGGGAAGAAGAGGGCCGGGTGCGGCAACATACTGCGGCACGGCGCCGGCGTCGGCGAGCTCAGCCAGCTGGTAACGGCCAATCTGGACCGTCGCGAGGTACGTGGCCATCGGTGCGGTGGATTCGTAGACCCACGTCTCACGGCTGGACGCCACCGAATGGGAGGTAAGCGTCCCATTGCAGACCGCCCGGTAGCCGGCGTCGGTGGTGACGCGGATGGTGAAGGCAGCCTTCATCCGCGGGTGGTCGTTACAGGGGAACCACGACGGCGAACCGGTGGGCTGACCTGCCACGAGCGCGCCGTCAGTGAGCTCCTCCCATCCGACGTCTCCCCACACCCCGTTCAGCGGCGACGGATTCCCCGAATAGCGAATGTCCAGGACGAATGGTGATCCGCCGATCAGGGCCTTGGCGGGCGTGACCTTCAGACGGCCGTTGGCGGCCCGTATCTTCCGCACCCGCTCACCGTTCAGCGAAACCCGGCCCGCCCGCAACCCCGAGAGGCTGAGAACCAGATCGGGCACAGAATGCGACTCCGGCCCGCCGATGACACCCGAGATAAGCGCCCTGCCCTCCAGCCGGTTGCTGGCCAGCCGGTATTCGATGGTGAGGTCATAGGAACTGACCGAGTAATCCTCTGTGCCGTGCCCGGGCGTGTACGGGTCCGCGGAAGCAGATTGCACCGCGTTCCTGCTGCAATCAGTGGATTGTGCCATCAACTAACCAGGACCTTCTCTGCAGGTGCCGCGGACTCGGAACGCTTCCACGGGCTGACCGGATTACCCATCCACGAGCTTCCCGCGGGAACAGTCTCTCCTCGCATGACCAGTGAAGCCGGTCCCACCGTTGAGCCTGCTCCCAGTTCAGCCGCCGGAAGGATGACTCCGTGCGGTCCAAGGGTAGCGCCGTCCTCCAACGTTACGGTGTCCATGGACATGACGCGGTCATGGAACAGGTGAGTCTGGACCACGCAACCGCGATTGACCGTCGAGCTGTCCTGCAGATGAACGAGGTCCGCTTCCGGCAGCCAGTAACTCTCGCACCAGACTCCGTGTCCGATCTTCGCGCCCAGCGCACGCAGCCACCAGACCAGCGCCGGTGTACCGCTTGCTGCCCGCGCGAACCAGGGCGCCGCCACGGACTCGACGAACGTGTCCACCACCTCATTCCGCCAGATGAACGAGCTCCAGAGCGGATGTTCGCCCGCCCGGATCCTTCCTACCAGCAACCATTTGACGACGACGGCGCTCGCCGCCGCCAGCGCGCCCGCGAACATCATGACCGCTCCACCTGCCAGTGCGGCCACACCGTATCCCCAGGTGTTGGCGAGCAGGTCCAGCAGATAGAGCACCAGTCCCGCGATACCCACGGTCAGGATCGTGGCGGCGAACCGGGTGACCTCCCAGGCGGCGCGCGCGACCCGGAGTCGCGTGGGGGGACTGAAGGTAAGTCCCTCATCGGCGAGCATCTGGGTCCGCCGCAGCCGGAGGGGAGGGGAACCCAGCCAGGAGGTTCCAGCTTTGGCCTTCGCCGGCGTGGCGGACAGCACGGCGACGAGGGAATCCCTGGGAACCCGCCGTCCGGCGCCGATCATGCCGGAGTTGCCTAGGAAAGAACGCTTGCCGATCTTGGCCGGCGCGATCTTCATCCAGCCGCCGCCGAGCTCGTAGGAGGCCACCATGGTGTCGTCAGCGAGGAAAGCGCCGTCGCCGATGGTCGTCATGCGCGGGATCAGGAGCACGGTCGAGATTTCCACGTGCTTGCCGACGGTTGCGCCCAGAAGGCGGAGCCAAATCGGCGTGAACAGGCTGGCGTAGAGCGGGAACAGGAGGTCCCGTGCCATATCGAGCACCCGTTCAGTGGCCCAGACCTGCCACCCGACACGGCCGCGGACGCGATGCCACCCCTCGGTGAGACCGATCCCGAGCAACCGGACCGTTCCGAGGATGAGCAGCATCGTCACCAGGAACCAGATTGCGGCCACGAGAGGGAGGGAAATGAGAAGTCGGGGGAATGCTTCGGAGAGGGATCCTGCTCCCTGAAGCGTCGGCATCAGCGGAAGGATTGCGACGGCGGCGGCGAGGAATGGGATGGCTGCCAGGACCACCGAGGCGGCCGCAAAGCCGAGGAACTCGCCGATCCCGCGGGATGCGGGCGCGGCCGGCCAGGGTTGTTTCGCCTTCCCGGTACGGGTAGCGGGCGATCCTGAGACGTGATGTCCGGCCTTCACTTTCCCCGATACCGCAGATCCTGGCGCAACGACAGCACCTGAGCCGACCCTTGCTCCGGGCATCAAAGTGCTGCGCGCTCCGATCGTGGCGCCCGTGCCGATGCTGACGCGGCCGATGTGAACCAGATCGCCGTCTACCCACCAGCCGGAGAGGTCTACCTCGGGTTCCACCGAGGTTCCACTGCCCAGATTCAGCATGCCGGTGACGGGCGGGACCGAATGCAGGTCCACATTGTGTCCCACTTTCGCACCAAGGGCACGCGCGTAATAGGTGATCCAGGGGGCGCTCGCGAGGCTGACGGCGGAGGCCATATCCGCGATCTGTTCAGCCAGCCACAACCTCAGGTGAGCCCGCCCGCTGCGCGGGTAGCTGCCTGGCCCTACGCCTCGAAGCAGGAGCCGTGCGGCGCAGACGGCGATGGCCATGCGGCCCCAGGGCGTGACAAAGACCGCCCACGTCGCAACGACCCACCACCAGGAGATGGGAGTGAGCGTGAAGACGCCCCAGGCCGCGAACAGATTGTTGAGTGCCATGAGGTAGGTGAGCCACCGCATGGCCACCAGGATGTGCAGGGGCACACCCATGATGGTCTGGAACACCTGTGCCTTGCGGCTGGTCCGGACCACGCGACGTTCAACCGCATCAGCTGCGACCTCCGTCTGCCGCACCATGTCGATCAGGGCACCCACACGGGGATGCGAGTACACGTCGGCAACCGTGATGCCCGGATAGCGGCGCCGTAGTGCGGAGACCAGCTGCGCCGCGGACAGGCTGCCGCCCCCCAGCGCGAAGAAGTCGGCGTCAAGGGAGGTGACAGGCGCCCCAAGGATGGCGGCGAACTGGTCGGCTATCCACTGGGCGGCTTCATCGAGGTCAAGCGGGGCACCGTCGTCGTCGTGCCCTGCGCCGGGCAATGGCCACAGCAGGGCTGCCCGGTCCACCTTCCCGCTGGTTTTCGTGGGAAGCGAGTCGGACTCGGTGAGTAGGGGGATGAGCGGTGCGGGGAGGGAGGCGGCCAGTTTCTCGCGGAGGGCCACCAGATCCAGGGGGTGGCCCGCCGGCACGAGGTAGCCCACCAATACCTGGGTGCCGGCGGCTGTGTCCTTGACCGCCGCAGCTGCTCCGGACACTCCGGGAAGCGCCTGAAGGGCCGCGTCAATCTCGCCCAGTTCAATGCGGCGGCCGCCGAGCTTGACCTGCTCATCCGCCCGCCCCTTGAAGATGAGCCCCTCGGGTTCGAACTGGACCAGGTCCCCGGAACGGTAGGCGCGTTCCCACCCCAGGGTGGGGAACGGAGCGTACTTCTCACGATCCTTCGCCTCGTCGAGGTAGCGGGCAAGACCGACGCCGCCGATGATCAGCTCCCCGACTTCACCCTTGGCCACCGGTAGGCCTTCCGGATCGACGACGGCGAGATCCCATCCGTCCAGCGGAAGTCCGATGCGCACTGGGCCGGTCCCGGTCAGCGGCGCTGCGCAGGCGACGACCGTCGCCTCGGTGGGCCCATAGGTGTTCCATACCTCCCGTTCACCGTCGGCAAGCCGTGCTGCGAGCTCGGGAGGACAGGCTTCGCCCCCGAAGATGAGCAGGCGCACCGACTCGAGCGCTTCCACTGGCCAGAGCGCCGCGAGCGTCGGAACAGTGGAGACGATCGTGACGCCGCGCGTCACCAGCCATGGTCCGAGGTCCATTCCGGTCCTGACCAGAGCACGCGGGGCGGGGACCAGGCATGCGCCGTGCCGCCAGGCCAGCCACATCTCCTCACAGGAGGCGTCAAAGGCTACCGACAGTCCAGCAAGCACACGGTCGCCCGGTCCTGCCGGCTCCCGCTGAAGGAAGATACGGGCTTCAGCGTCGACGAAGGCAGCAGCGGAGCGGTGGCTCACCGCCACGCCCTTCGGCGTGCCCGTGGAACCGGAGGTGAAAATGACCCACGCGTCGTCATCCGGCAGCGGCTGCCGGGGCCGGGGAAAGGGTCCTTTCCGGTCCTTGCGTACCTTGATACGGCCACCCGTCAGGATGACACCGGCAACCTCCGCCTCACTGAAGACGAGCTTCGCGCGCTCCTCCGGGTCGTCGGCGTCAACGGGCACGTAGGCCGCCCCGATCATGAGCGTGGCCAGAATGGAGACATACAGCTCGGCCGTGCCCGACTGTATGCGGATCCCGATGCGATCTTCTGCGCCCAGCCCGGCGCTGTGCAGTGTGCGTCCCACGGCGCGCGCCGCATCCAACAGCTCGGTGTAGCTCATCCGGCTGGTGCCGTCGTCCAGGGCCGACGCGTCGGGGTATGCTTCGGCGGTTGCTGCCAGGACGTCGATCAGCGTCCGGGGTGGGGGAGTGGACTGGCTGCCGGGCATCTGGGGGGCATGGGTTGTCACGGGGTCATGATGTCATCAGACAAGCCCGATCGCGCCATTCCACGCACGCGCCCGAAGGAACTGTGACGAGTTCCATTGGCGACACCGAACCTGCAGAAGT
The DNA here is from genome assembly GCF_054161285.1 of Arthrobacter sp. D2-10. Lineage (NCBI taxonomy): Bacteria > Bacillati > Actinomycetota > Actinomycetes > Micrococcales > Micrococcaceae > Arthrobacter > Arthrobacter sp. D2-10. The sequence continues at coordinate 1,656,446 of NZ_CP096431.1, forward strand.
GACCCCGGAGGATATAAATGGGAAGGAAAACCACAGATGGGAGCCGGAACCTCGTGAGTGCCCAACCGTGGTCGCGCGGCCAGCTCGCCATTGTCCATGATCCTTCGAGGGGCGCTGCGGCGGACCTTGCACGCGGCATCGAGCTGCTGCGTGCTGCCGCGTCCGGTCAACTCCCGCCGACGCTCCGGCTGTACCGGCCGTACCCCACCGTTGCCTTCGGGCAGAGGGATGCGCGCCTGCCCGGATTCGATGAAGCGGCCGAGGCCGCACGCGGTGCCGGTTTCGAGCCGCTGATCCGCAAGGCGGGCGGGAGGGCGGCGGCCTATCATCAGGGCTGCCTGATCGTTGACCATATTGAACAGCACGACGACGCGATCGCCGGCTCACACGCCCGTTTCGGCCTGCTCGGTGAGCTCCTCGCTGAGGCGCTGCGCCGGGTCGGCGTCGATGCGTCTGTGGGCGAGATTCCGGGCGAGTACTGCCCCGGAGAGTTCAGCGTCCACGGTAACGGCCCGGTCCGGGTGAAGCTGGTCGGGACGGCCCAGCGGGTTATTTCGGGTGCCTGGCTGTTCTCATCCGTCATTGTGGTCGAGGACTCGGCACCGATCAGGGCGGTACTGGAGAAGACCTACGCCGCCCTGGGTCTCGAATGGAATCCGGCAACCGCCGGGGCGGCCGACGACCTCGTGCCCGGCCTGACGGTCGATACGGTCGCGGACGCCGTCGTCGCCGTTTACGAGGATGTGGTGCGGCGCAGCTAGCGAGTTTTGGTGATCCGGGTGAGCTGCTGGTCGTTGACTGGGGCGCGGCGCTAGGGTGAGCCATGGCGAACAGACCCTCGCGCGCTCTGATGCTCGTTGTTGCCCACCCGGACGACGACGCGTACGGGCTCGCTGGAACGGTGGCACTTCACGCTGATGATCCCGACTTCCGATTCGTCCTTGTGCATGCGACCGACGGCGCGGCTGGGGACATCGCGCATGGTTTTCCTGCTACGCGCGAGAACCTCGGACAGATTCGCCGGGAGGAATGCACCCGCGCCTGGCGGTCACTCGGCCGGGAGCCGGATCGGCACGACTGGCTGGACTACGACGACGGCACCGTTGCCCAGGCGCCCTTCGCAGAGCTCGTCGACCGTATCGCCGCAATCATGAGGGAAGAAGCACCCGACGTCGTTGCCACCTTCGGTCCGGACGGGATAACCGGACATCCGGACCACATCGCCGTGGGCGCGGCGACGGATGAGGCGTTTCACCGGGTCCGCGCCTCCGGCAGCGCTGGACTGCACCGGCTGTTGCACGGGGCCATGCGCGAGTCCACTTTTCGCCGCTGGAACACAGCGCGGGCCAAAGAGGGGGACGAGCCCTGGGATCCCTCCCGCGTCTATCACCTGCGCGGCGTGGCCGATGACCAGATCGGCGTGGAGGTCGACACGACTTCTGTTGCATCGCGCATCGTGGCCGGGCTGAACGAACACCGCAGCCAACGCCACGTAATCTACGGTCAGGACCGTTCAAACGAGCAGTGGGAGCGTTCTGTTGGACGGGAGAGCATGGTGATTGCGTGGCCCCCGGTGACACCGGGGGCGCCGCTTCTTTCGGACGTGTTCGACGGCCTCTGAGCCGCCGGAAGGCGACGCAAATCAGTGCCCGCGGGCGATCCATTCCTCAAGTTGTGGAGCTTCCTCGGCGATGCTGGTCGAGTCACCGTGCCCGGTTCGCACCACGGTGTCGGGCGGAAGGGTCAACAGCCGGGCGCGGATCGACTCGATGATGGTGGGGAAGTCGCTGTACGAGCGGCCGGTCGCTCCCGGCCCGCCGCGAAAGAGGGTGTCTCCGCTAAACAGCGTGCCGGCGTCGGGCAGGTAGAAGCACACCGAGCCAGGTGAGTGGCCGGGGGTATGAATTGCCTGAAGGGTCGCTCCGGCGACGGTAAAGGTGTCTCCGTCCGCGATGGTGCCGCCCGGAGCGGTGTCCGGGTACACGGCATTCCAAAGCATGCGGTCGTCGGGGTGGAGGTGGATCGGTGCCCGTACCGCGTCGAACAGATCGCCGACCGCCCGGATATGGTCATCATGTCCGTGCGTCAGCAGGATCGCGCGGACCTGACGTCCGTTGACCTGATCAATGATCGCATCGGCGTCGTGCGGAGCGTCGATGACGATGCACTCCGAATCATCACCGATGATCCAGACGTTGTTGTCCACCTCCCACGTCCCACCGTCGAGGGAGAACGTGCCGGAAGTGACGAGGTGATCGATGCGTGCGCCCATCAGAGCTCCACCACCGAACGCAGCACCACGCCGTCGTGCATTTTGGCGAAAGCGGCCTCAACCTGGTCGAGCGCGATCCGCTCGGTGACGAAGGCGTCAAGGTCAAGGTTGCCCTGCTTGTAGTGGCTGACAAGCATGGGGAAGTCCCGGGAGGGAAGGCAATCGCCGTACCAGGACGATTTCAGCGCTCCACCGCGGCCGAAGACGTCCAGCAGCGGCAGTTCAAGCGTCATCTCCGGTGTCGGCACGCCCACCAGCACAACGGTCCCAGCGAGGTCACGGGCGTAAAACGCCTGCTTGTAGGTTTCAGGGCGTCCGACGGCGTCAATCACCACGGCGGCACCGTTGCCGTCGGTCAGCTCCCGGATTGCCTCGACCGGGTCGGACTCCTTGGAGTTCACGGTATCCGTGGCACCCAGGCCCTTCGCGAGATCCAGCTTGCGGCTGTCGATGTCGACGGCGATGATCCGCGTTGCCCCGGCGAGCTTTGCGCCGGCGATCGCTGCGATGCCCACGCCGCCGCAGCCGATCACAGCTACGGAATCACCACGCCGGACGTTTCCGGTGTTGATGGCCGCGCCGATGCCGGCCATGATCCCGCAACCGAGCAGGCCCACAGCTGCCGGATCCACATCGGGATCAACCTTGGTGCACTGCCCCGAAGCCACGAGCGTTTTCTCCGCGAAGGCGCCGATCCCGAGGGCGGGGGAGAGTTCGGTGCCGTCGTCGAGCGTCATTTTCTGGGTGGCGTTGTGCGTATTGAAGCAGTATTGCGCTTCCCCGCGCAGACACGCCCGGCACTGTCCGCAAACGGCCCGCCAGTTGAGGATGACGCGATCGCCCGGCTGCACATTGGTGACGTCCGGTCCGACGGCGCTGACGACGCCGGTGGCTTCGTGCCCCAGCAGGAAGGGGTAGTCATCGCTGATGCCGCCCTGCTTGTAGTGCAGGTCCGTGTGGCACACGCCGCACGTGAGAATGTCGACCAGTGCCTCGCCCGGACCGGGGTCGGGCACATTGATGGTGACGACGGTGGCCGGCGCATCCTTTTCCATGACGACGACGCCCTTGACGCTGTGTGGCATTGACACTGTCCTTTTCCTCGAGGGTGGGGGAACGCCTCCAGCTTATAGATAGTGGACGGACGACTATCGAAAAAGCAGGACACGCCCCTTATCCACTCGGATAAGGGGCGTGTCCTGCCGAATCACCGCGGGCTAGACGCCGACGCGCGCCTTCACCTCGGATGCCGAGGGGTTGGTGGCGGTGCTTCCGTCCGGGAAGATGACGGTAGGCACGGTCTGGTTTCCGCCATTCAGGGACGCGACCAGTTCCGCCGTTCCGTCAACTTCCTCGATGTTGATCTCCTGGTATCCGATGCCCTGCGCATCGAGTTGTGACTTGAGCCTGCGGCAGTAACCGCACCACGAGGTGCTGAACATGGTGATGGTGCCGGCAGCGGGTGTGTAGTCCACAGTGCTCCTTTGGTGCGTGGCGGACTCGTTCCGAATCCGCCTGAGAGGTGGTTTCTGTCGGCAGGTATAACGCCCGGGGAGCGAGGCGCATTCCCGGAGAGCACTGCCGCTGCGGCCCGGAGTTCGGTTGGTTGGCCGCTGACGTAACGGATACCATCGAGAAGACCGCGGCGGGAGTGTTGGGGGATTGTGCCCCTCGTCCGCCGGTACGGTTGATTGACCAGTTTTGGAACCCGTTCAGTTCACCCTTATCAAGAGGAGACCTTAGTGTCAGCGCCCCCATCACTCACCCTCATCGTCGACGGCGAAGAGCAGCGGGTGACCACCGGCACTACGGGAGCGGACCTCTTCAAGGAGCAGCGCGACGTCGTCGTAGTCCGGGTTAACGACGAACTGTGGGATCTAAGCCGCGAACTGGAGGACGGTGCGCGCGTTGAGCGGGTCACCATCGATTCCCCCGACGGCCTGAACGTTCTTCGCCACTCCGCCGCGCACGTCATGGCGCAGGCTGTCCAGCAGCTCCGTCCCGATGCCAAGCTTGGCATCGGCCCGTACATCACGGACGGCTTCTACTTCGATTTCGATGTCAACGATCCCTTCACGCCGGAGGATCTGAAGCAGCTCGAGAAGATGATGCTGAAGATCGTCAACGCGAACCAGCTCTTTGAGCGCCGGGTCGCGAGCGAGGATGAAGCCCGCGAAGCCATGAAAGACGAGCCCTACAAGCTCGAACTCATCGGCCTCAAGGGCGGCAACGGAGACATCACCGACGACGACGGCGCATCCGTCGAGGTCGGCGCGGGCGAATTGACCATCTACGACAACCTGGACCGCAAGTCCGGGGACGTGGTGTGGAAGGACCTGTGCCGCGGCCCGCACCTGCCCAACACCAAGCTGATCTCGAACGCCTATGCGCTGACCCGTTCGGCTGCGGCCTACTGGCGGGGCAGCGAAAAGAACAAGCAGCTGCAGCGCATCTATGGCACGGCCTGGCCCACCAAGGATGACCTCAAGGCCTACCAGGAGCGGCTGGCCGAGGCTGAGCGCCGCGACCACCGCAAGCTCGGCAGCGAACTTGACCTGTTCTCTTTCCCGGACGAGCTCGGATCCGGGTTGCCCGTTTTCCATCCTCGCGGCGGCATCATCCGCAAGGCGATGGAGGACTACTCGCGTCAGCGGCATGTCGAAGCCGGTTACGAATTTGTCTACACCCCGCACATCACCAAGGGACACCTCTACGAGGTGTCCGGACACCTTGACTGGTACCGCGACGGCATGTTTCCGCCCATGCACGTGGACGCTGAGCTCGACGCCGACGGCAAGGTGCGCAAGCCCGGCCAGGATTACTACCTGAAGCCGATGAACTGCCCCATGCACAACCTGATCTTCCGTTCCCGCGGACGGTCCTACCGCGAACTGCCGCTTCGGCTCTTTGAATTCGGGTCGGTGTACCGGTACGAGAAGTCGGGAGTGGTGCACGGGCTGACCCGCGTGCGGGGCATGACCCAGGACGACGCCCACATCTACTGCACCCGGGAACAGATGAAGGACGAGCTGACCACCACGCTCAACTTCGTCCTCGGGCTGCTGAAGGATTACGGACTGGACGACTTCTATCTGGAACTCTCCACGAAGGACCCTGAGAAGTACGTGGGGGATGACCAGACCTGGGAAGAAGCGACCCGGACACTGGCCGAAGTCGCTGAGGCATCCGGGCTGGACCTGGTCCCCGATCCCGGAGGAGCGGCGTTCTACGGACCGAAGATCTCCGTGCAGGCCCGCGACGCCATCGGCCGGACCTGGCAGATGTCCACCATCCAGCTGGACTTCAACCTGCCGGAGCGTTTCGAACTTGAATACCAGGCAGCGGATGGTACGCGCCAACGGCCGGTCATGATTCACCGTGCACTGTTCGGCTCCATCGAACGGTTCCTGGGCGTGCTCACCGAGCACTACGCAGGGGCCTTCCCCGCCTGGCTGGCTCCGGTGCAGGTACGTGCCATTCCGGTGGCGGACGCGTTCAACGACTACCTGTTCGACGTCGTCGACAAGCTCAAGGCGGAGGGTATCCGGGCCGAGGTGGACATCAGCTCCGACCGGTTCCCCAAGAAGATCCGCACGGCAAGCAAGGAGAAGATTCCGTTCGTCCTGATCGCGGGCGGAGATGACGTCGACGCCGGCGCTGTGTCCTTCCGCTTCCGGGATGGAAGCCAGGAGAATCAGGTGCCGGTCGACCAAGCCGTGAAGCGGATTGTGGAAGCCGTCCGCAGCAGGGAACAGTAGCGGTCCATGGGGAACACAGGCGCTGACGGGCAGTATCGCGACGACGGGGACGTAACGGACAGGTTTGAGCTGGCCGGCGTGCCCGATGCCTTCCAGCGCCTGTGGACTCCGCACCGGCTGGCCTACATCAAGGGTGGCCAGGGTCAGTTCAGCAAGCAGGAGGACTGTCCCTTCTGTGCCGCGCCCGCGCGGTCTGACGAGGAATCGCTCATTGTCCACCGCGGAGAACGTGCGTACGTCGTCCTGAACCTCTTCCCGTACAACCCCGGCCACCTGCTGGTATGTCCCTACCGCCACGTGCCCGACTACACCGACATCACGTCGGAAGAAACGGTGGAGATCGCGCAGCTTACGCAGGCAGCCATGCATGCGCTGCGCAGCGTGGCGCGGCCCACCGGATTCAACCTCGGCATGAACCAGGGAGTCACCGGCGGCGCGGGCATCGCAGCGCACCTGCATCAGCATGTGGTTCCTCGGTGGAACGGCGACGGCAACTTCTTCCCGATCATTGCCCAGACCAAGGCCATCACCCAGACCCTCGACGAGGTAAGGGAACAATTGGCAGCGGCCTGGGATGAAGCAGCTGCAGCCTCGATGGACACCGGTGCGGGCCATGTTGAATAAGTACGCCCGGTCCTTCTTCACCTCCCTCTTCACACCGCTGGCGACGCTGCTCCTGAAATGGCGGGTATCTCCGGATACCGTCACCGTTATCGGAACGGTCGGTGTTGCGGGGGGAGCGCTGGTCTTCTATCCCTTGGGGCAGCTGTTCTGGGGCACGGTCTTCATCACACTTTTTGTCTTCTCGGACGTGGTTGACGGGATCATGGCGCGCATGCAGGGGCGCAGCAGTTCCTGGGGAAGCTTCCTCGACTCGACCCTGGACCGCATCGCGGACGGTGCACTTTTCGCCGGCGTCGCCGTCTGGTTCTTCCTCGGCGGCAGTAACAACGCGATCGCACTCGCCGCGCTGGCCTGCCTCGTGCTCGGCATGATCGTTTCCTACGCACGGGCCAAAGCTGAGTCGCTGGGCTTCACTGCCAACGTAGGCATAGCCGAGCGTGCAGAGCGGCTGGTTTCGGTGTTGGTAGTGACCGGGCTGACCGGACTGGGCCTGCCGGAGGTGGTTCTCCTGGCTGTGCTGGTCCTCCTGGCTCTGGCGAGTGTCATCACCATCGTGCAGCGCATCATGACGGTGCGGGTCCAGGCCGCCGCCGCAACCTGAGCGCGGTTCCTGGCGCCGGCTTCGTGCGGGACCCGCTGTCCGGTCGCACAATTGGCATCCCATTACGTCTGGTTGCTGACCGGCGCTTTACGGCTGCGCGCGGGCGTATCATGGATTGTTATCTTTTCTCTACCCGAGGGGCCAAACTGTGTCCACTGTTGAAGAAGCTTCCACCACCGCGCCAGTGACCGGGAGCAGCCGGGTCAAGCGCGGGATGGCGGAGATGCTCAAGGGCGGCGTCATCATGGATGTCGTCACTGCGGAGCAGGCGCGCATCGCTGAGGATGCCGGTGCCGTTGCTGTGATGGCTCTTGAGCGCGTTCCCGCTGATATCCGTGCTCAGGGCGGAGTGTCCCGGATGTCTGATCCGGACATGATCGAGAGCATCATCGAGGCTGTGTCCATTCCGGTCATGGCCAAGGCCCGGATCGGTCACTTCGTCGAGGCGCAGGTGCTGCAGTCCCTCGGTGTTGACTACATTGACGAGTCCGAGGTCCTGACCCCGGCGGATTTCACCAACCACATCGACAAGTGGAAGTTCACTGTCCCCTTCGTGTGCGGTGCCACGAATCTCGGTGAGGCGCTTCGCCGGATCAACGAGGGTGCGGCGATGATCCGTTCCAAGGGTGAAGCCGGTACCGGGGATGTCTCCAACGCCACCATGCACATGCGTAAGATCCGGGCGGAGATTGCCCGGCTCAGTTCCATGCCGGAGGACGAGCTGTATGTCGCGGCCAAGGAGCTTCAGGCGCCGTATGAGCTGGTCAAGGAGGTTGCCGCTGCGGGCAAGCTCCCGGTAGTGCTGTTCACCGCCGGCGGTATCGCCACCCCGGCTGACGCTGCGATGATGATGCAGCTCGGCGCCGACGGCGTTTTTGTCGGGTCGGGTATCTTCAAGTCCGGCAACCCGGCCGAGCGGGCCGCGGCGATCGTGAAGGCCACCACCTTCCACGATGATCCCGATATGATCGCCAAGGTTTCCCGAGGCCTGGGCGAAGCAATGGTCGGCATCAACGTCGACGAGATCCCGCAGCCGCACCGCCTCGCCGAGCGCGGCTGGTAATACCCGCTTCACTATGAAGGGTCGGACGAATTCGTCCGGCCCTTCGTTGTTTCCAGGGGCGGGGCTAGGCTTGTCGCGTGAGCGGGCGCAGGATATTCACCGGGAAAGCCGTGACGCTTGTGGTGCTTCTGTCGCTCACGGGTTGTACGACGGCCGGCCCGCCTCCCCAGGGCGTGCCATCGGGCACTCCTCCGGCGTCCGCACCATCATCGGCCGCACCATCATCCTCCGGCCCGGCAACCTCCGCCACCGCATCATCTCCGCCGCAACCTTCAGCGCCCGCTTCAACGGAGCCGGAACCGGGGGGCTGTCCAGGGGGAGATTGCCTCACGGTTGTGTTCACCGGGGACCTGCTCCTTCATGAGAGACTCTGGCAACAGGCAACGCTCGACGGCGGTGGCGACCTGGATTTCCGGCCGCTCCTGGCCGCGCAGGAAGCGTATGTCGCGCCCGCAGATCTCGCCGTCTGCCACCAGGAGACACCGCTGGCGGAGCCCAGCGGACCGTTCTCAGGCTTTCCCGCCTTCAACGTGCCGCCGCAGATCGCCGACGCCGTCGCCGCGTTGGGCTACGACGCCTGTACCACCGCCAGCAACCACACGCTCGACGCCGGCACGGATGGGCTGAACCGTACCCTCGACACCCTGGATCAGGCGGGACTCGAACATACCGGTTCCTACCGCACAGCCGAGGAGGCAGCAGAACCGTTCATCATGGACACCGGAGAGGCGAAGGTTGCGATAGTCACCGGCACCTACGCGCTCAACGGGATGGTCCCGGAGTTTGACTGGCAGGTAGACCGGTTGGATACAGCCGCGATGATCGCGAAGGCGGACGCCGCGCGCCAGGCGGGTGCCGACGTCGTACTCGCAGCTGTGCATGCCGGCGACGAGTACGCCGACTACGCCAATGCTCAGCAGCAGGAGGTGGCGCACGCACTGGTGGACAGCGGCCGCTTCGATCTGATCTACGGACACCACAGCCACTCGGTGCTGCCCATCGAGAAGTACAACGGCGTGTGGATCGTCTATGGCCTCGGAAACACCATTGCCGCCCATCTCACGCCGGATATCCGCAACACGGAGGGCCTTCTGGTCCGTGCGGACTTCGAACGCAACGACGACGCCGGGTTCCAGGTGGCCGAGCTTCGCTGGCTGCCGGCCACCTGGAATGGTCCTGAACATCGCTGGTGCCCTGTGGCAGCCTCCAGCCTGCAGGAGATGGCCGCCTCGGGAGCGTCATGCGTCTCGAATGAGGAGGACGCCGCGAGCCGCGCGCGAACCAAGGCAACGGTGGAGTCTCTGGGAGCAGCGGAGGCCGGTGCGGTGGAGTGGCCTGAAGTTGAGGACTAGGACAGGGAGATGGGATGACTGCAGAGCGTGAGGCACTGGCTGCCCGGATCAGGTCGATGATTCAAGACGGCGGCCCCGTTCGCGAGGTCGCCATGTTCGGTGGGATAGCGTTCATGCTGGAGGACCGGATGCTGCTATCCGCTGGTCGTGACGGGTCACTCCTCGTCCGGGTTGATCCGGCCGACAGCGAAGAATTACTGCAGCGGAAGGGCGCCGGCCTGTCATTCATGGGTATAGAACGGCCCATGGGTCCGGGTTGGCTCACCGTGCAGCCCGACGCGCTGCTGGGGGACGAGGACCTCATGCAGTGGATCGGCGTCGCTCTTGACTTTCACTCGCGCTAGAGCGGCGGGTGCAGGTGCAACGTGTGTCAGTGTGAGCGCGAATTTCACCGTGCGCCCGGCGCTCAGGGGGTGAAGATGTCGTTCAAGGTCACGGTGATGAGTTGACGGTCGTTGATCAGCTGACGAAGTTGTGGGAACACGTTGGTGACGGGCAGGTAATTGAGATGACCAATGATGATGTGCGCCGGCCTGAACCACTCCGTGGCGAGGTTAACGATTTCCTGCTCGGGCAGCAGACCCGAATCAGCGAGGGAGCCGTACCACAGGACTGGGCACGTGTAGCCGATCGACGCTGCGAGAGCGTCCGTACGCGCGTCGCGGTACCCGTAGGGCGGGCGGTAGTACGGGCGTGCGTCGACGCCGAAGGTGGCGGAGATGAAATCGTGGTTGCGCTGAAGTTCGGCGACCACTTCCGCGTCGCTGACGCTGGTCAGATCGGCATGGGACCACGTGTGGTTGGCGACCTGCACCTGCCCGGACGCGACGAGCGGCTTCAGGAGGGAAGCGTGCTCGGTCCAGCCCGGGTATGAGCCGTTGAGGAAGAACGTAAGCCGGGTGCCGCTGTCACGGGCGAACTCTGCGTATCGCCGCACGACTTCGCTGTCAGACCCATCGTCGACCGTCCAGGCGAGGACGGGTTCCGTCGTGGGAAGGCCGGTGATGATGCCGGGAGGCAGGGGCACCTTCGTTACGGCGGGAGGAGCCGGCACCGGACTCGGAGTGGGGGAGGTTGAGATTGGTGAAGGAGTAGGTTTTGGTGCTGCGGGCGGCTTCGTCAGGACCTGTGCGCCGCTTGAGCTTCGCTCGGCGCCGGCGCAGGCCGCCAGCCCACAACCGATTCCGGTAGCTGCCAGCGCACCGATAAACGCCCGTCGTTCCACAGTGAAACCTTCCCCCAAGAATTTTGCCGCAGCTAGAAGCGTATAACGGCTGAGAGGCCGCTCAGTCCAGCCGCAGCCACCAGGTCTGCCCACGCCCGATCAGTTCGAAGCCGCGGCGGGAATACAGCTCGTAACCTTCGGGCGTGGCATTCAACGCGAGCTCCCTGGCGCCCGCCGCCGCGGCCTCCCGGGCAAGGGCTGCAAGAAGAGCTGTGCCGTGCCCGCGACGACGGAACCCGGGGTGGACTTCCATGTTGAAGACGCCGCCGAGGCCGCGGGGGTTGTCGATCCCGTCATAAAACGAATACGCCGACCCAACGAGGGACTCACCCTGCCGCGCCACCGCGTGCCAGGCCCTCCGCGGTTCGGCCCGGGCGACAGCCAGTTCAGTGGCAGGCGGCCCATCGAACTCAGAAACCGACGCCGTAATGGTCGTTCCACTGCTGTCGAAGGCAGTGACAGCGTCAACCGGAGCGCTCATCCACCACGGCTGCCAGCCCTGTTCGAAGCCGAAGCTTCCAAGCTCCTGTCCCCGAACCGCACCATTGAGCCATACACCCACGGTCCCCGCCCCAAGCCGGACCCCCTCGGCGAGGCCGGGCCTCAACCCGGCAGGGGACACTGCAGTCGGGAACATCAGCATGAGCTCGCGCCGTGCAGGCAGCCAGATCCAGTCACACTCGTGCGTCGAGAAAGTCCTGCCGCCGGTTGCCCGGGCCATCGCAGCGAACCATGCCCGCTGCAGCCTCTGGCAACCGGCGATCGTGGTCATGGCTTCTCAGCCAGCCCTCGACGCGCCAACAGCGGATCGATGCTTGCAGCCCGCCCACGGAATGCAGCGAACGCCTCGAGCGGGTCGACGCTGTAGCCGCGCGAGAGCAGCTCACGACGGAAGTGCTCGCCGTTCTCGCGGGTGAGCCCGCCGGACTCCTCGAACCACTCGACGCTGTCCGCATCAAGGACTTCACTCCAGATGTAGGCGTAGTACGCTGCCGCGTAGCCGCCCGCGAAAATATGCTTGAAATAACCGGTGCGGTACCGCGGCGGCACAAGTGCGTAGTCCACTCCGGCGTCGTGCAGAGCCTGCTTCTCGAAGGCTAGTGGATCCTCCACCGTTGTCCCCGGCGGCAGCTCGTGCCAGGCCAGGTCCAGAAGTGCAGCGGCGAGATACTCGGTCGTGGCGAATCCCTCACCCCACTGCCGTGCGGCAACCAGCTTGTCGATCGTGTCCTGGGCAAGCGGCTCGCCGGTCTGGTGGTGGCGCGCGTAATTATTCACCACTTCCGGCCAGAGCATCCACATCTCGTTGACCTGTGAGGGGTACTCCACGAAGTCGCGGGGCACGCTCGTGCCCGAGAACAGCGGATAGGCGACGTTCGAGAACAGACCGTGCAGTGCGTGTCCGAACTCGTGGAACGTGGTCCGGACCTCGTCGAACGTCAGCAACGTGGGTTCACCCGCCGGCGGCCGGGTGACATTGAGATTATTGACGACGACGGCGCGCGTCCCGGCCAGCCGGGATTGCTCCACGAAGGAATTCATCCAGGCACCGCCGTTCTTGGTCTCGCGCGTGTAGTAGTCCCCGAGGAACAGCCCGAGTTCCGTTCCGTCCTCCTCTCGGACCTCCCAGACCCGCACATCCGGATGGTAACCCTGCAGGTCGTCACGCTCATGGAACGACAGCCCGTACAACTTGTTCGCGGCGAAGAAAACCCCGTCCTTGAGTACCCGGTCCAGCTCGAAGTAGGGGCGCAGCGCGGACAGATCGACGTCGTAACGCTCCGAGCGCACCTTCTCGGAGTAGAAGGACCAGTCCCATGCCTCGATCGGGTGGCCGGCAACGCTCTCCAGCTGTTCAGCTTCGGCACGCGCATTCCGCACCGCAGGTCCTGCCAACCGGCCCAGCATGTCGTGGATGGCGTCCAACGAAGGTGCCGTCTGGTCGTCCGTGGCGAGCTCGGCGTGATTGGCGAAGCCGAGCAGGGCGGCGCGTTCTGCACGCAGGGCGGCCATGGTCGCCGCGACGCCGACTGTGTTGTTGGCGTTGTCGCGGAAGCCGCGGTTGATGGAGGCTTCGTGGAGGCGGCGCCGGGTTTCCCGGTTGGTCAGGGACTCCAGTGCAGGCTGGGAGGTGGGCAGGATGAGGGTCAGGAGGTATTTGCCCGGATGTCCTGCTGCCTTGGCGGCGTCGGCCGCTGACGCGACGTCGTCCGCTGTCAGGCCGTCCAGTTCCGCCGGGTCGTCGATCAGAAGCGCAGAATCATTCGTTTCCCGGAGCAGTCGTTGGCTGAACTCGGTGCCGAGTTCGGAGAGCTTTCCGTTCAGTTCGCGCAGGCGGTGCTGCGCATCATCGTCGAGCTGGGCACCCGCGCGGACGAAACGCTGTCGGTATTCATCGGCGAGCCGCGCCGATTCGGGGTCCATGTCGGAGGCATCGACAGCGTTGACGCGGGCAAAGAGAGCGGTGTTCAGGTAAATGTTGTCCCCGTGCGCAGCGAGCCGCGGTGCGATCTCCTTCTCCACCGCCTGTATACCGTCGGTGGAGTGCGCCGACGAGTTGTTGTAGAACACCAGAGAGACGCGGCGGAGAGTCTCACCGGCCAGTTCCAGCTCAACGATCGTATTGTCGAACGTCGCTGGTTCAGGGTTGGAGACGATCGCGTCGATCTCGCTGAGATGCACCTGCATGCCTGCTTCGAAGGCCGGAAGGTAGTCCTCTTCTCGGATCTGGGCGAAGGGCGGCAGCTGATACGGCAGCGTACTGGGACTGAGGAAGGGGTTGCTCATGGAAACCAACCTTGGCATAACGGTTGGCGCCACTCCAGCAGATCGGGGCCGTTTCTCCCCGAATCCGTGCTGTGGCGCACCTATCATTGAGAGTCATCACCCGAGGGAGGAAGCTGTGTCCGAAAAGGCGCTAGTACGAGGCAGGTGGGCAGCGCTGGGACTGGCGCTCACGCTTGCGTGCTCAGGCTGCATGGGGGCAGGGGAGGGGCGAACCACGGAGGGCGCAGAACCATCGACGACGGCGCCCGCCGCCTCCTCGGCGCCTGAAACCGCCTCCACGTCGGAGGCGCCGGAACCCACGCCGGAGCCGACTCCCGGCAAGGGTCCCGACTGCCCCACCGACCGGTGTTTCTCGTTCATGGCTTCGGGCGATCTTCTGGTACACCCGCAGTTATGGGAGCAGGCCACCGCCGATGCCCAGCAGACCGGCAAGGGCTCTCTCGACTTCGAGCCGCTCCTGTCCGGACAGCGTCCGTACATCGAGGCCAGTGATCTCGCCATGTGCCACATGGAAACCCCGGTTGCCGCACCGGAAGGACCGTTCAGCGGCTACCCGCAGTTCAACGTGCCCCCGCAGATCCTCGACGCCGCAAAGGCCGTCGGCTACGACGCCTGCACCACTGCCAGCAACCACACGATCGATGCCGGCACCGAAGGGCTGGTGCGCACCCTGGACACACTCGATCGGCTGGAATTGCCGCACACCGGCTCCTACCGGACGGAGGAAGAATCGCGCGAGCTGATGATTCTCGAGACACCCGCGGCGAAGGTAGCGGTCATCGAGGCGACCTACGGGCTGAACGGGCTGATCGCGGAGTTCCCGTGGCAGGTGGACATGCTCGATTCCGCAACAATGATTGCGAAGGCAGAACGGGCGCGTGCGGAAGGCGCCGACGTCGTTATCGCTGCCATCCACGCCGGAGATGAGTACGCTTCACTGCCCAACCAGCAGCAGATCGACCTCGCCCACGCGCTGGCGGACAGCGGGGCCGTCGACTTCATCTATGGGCACCACACGCACTCGGTGCTTCCCATCGAGTATTACAACGACACCTGGATCGTGTACGGACTCGGCAACGGAGTGACCGAGCTGTCACCGGTGTATGACGTGAACAACGAAGGGCTGACCATCCGGGCTCAATTCGCCGCTGACGAATCGGGTGAGTGGACGGTCAGCGATCTGGCCTGGGTTCCTTCCGTCATCGTCCGGGACCCGTACCGCTGGTGCTCGCTGGCACCGGACCGGGAGCCCGGCTCGTGCTCGACTCCCGAGCACGAGGAAGCCGTCAAGGCGCGCACCCTCGCAACGGTGGACGCCTTCGGAGCGTCCGACGACGGTGCTCACCAGTGGCTGGTGTCTGAAGAGGAATAGTCCGGCCGGGGACTGGTTCAGCGGAGCTGGTGGTTGAGCGGGCCTCACGTGAGGGCCGCTCAGGGCCCGGTCAGCGTGGGCGGGTCGCGGCGTGCCGGCGCGCAAGCTCAGCCAGGCTGTCGTCCACGTCACCGGGCTCGAAAGACCCGAACTTGCGGGTGGCTGCTTCACGGATGAGGAAGTCCGCGATCGCCGGGTTTTTCGGCAACAGTGAACCGTGGAGGTAACTTGCAACAATGTTGAGGTGGCGGGCGCCCTCGTGATCCTCGGAAGAGTTGTTGCCCTCGCCTTTGGTCACTGTCGCAAGAGGCCGGACACCGGGACCGAGGTAGGTCTGGCCGCTGTGGTTCTCATAGCCGTGGATGTCGCCGAATTCCTCGCTGCGGGCAACGACGTTACCGATCAGCCGCTCGCTGCCGCCGTGTGTCTCGATGTCCAGGATGCTGATGCCGGGGATGACTGTGCCGTCGTGCGTCTTGAAGAAGTTGCCGAACAGTTGGTAGAGGCCGCAGATGGCCAGCATCGGCGTGCCGTCCTCCGCCAGCGCGCGAAGGTGCGCCGCATTGGACTGCAGGTCCTGCTGGATCACCACCTGCCCGCTGTCCTGGCCGCCGCCGCCGATCAGGATGTCGACGTCGTCCGGGAAGGTATCACCGGCGTTGTGTTCGAGGATCTCGGCATCGTAGCCGTGCCAGGCAAGGCGCTGCTTGAGCACCAGTACGTTGCCCCAGTCACCGTAGATGTTCATGTCGCGCGGGTACAGCTGCAGGATGCGCAGCGTGCCCTTGTGTGCTGAATTGCTGTGTGCTGGAGTGCTCTCCTGGGCGCCGGAAGTCATGAAACCACCTTCACATCGGTAATTTTGGACAGATCCCTGCGGATGGCGAGCATCGCCGTGTAGGTGCAGAAGATTCGTTTCGGCTGACCCTTCGCGCTGCTGATGAAGGTGCGCAGGGCGGATCCGGTGTCCGGGTCGATGTCGCGGGCGGCGACGTCGTCGTACTGGAGGCGAAGGGCCATGTCATAGGCGCGGACGCCGCTGACCATGTCCACGCCGTCGTTCCTCAGGGTGTCGAAATCGACATCCCAGAGCCACGACATGTCCCTGCCGTCCGCATAGTTGTCATTGATGGCGATCATGGTCGCGTACCCGGCGGCATCGAATGATTTCAGGCCCAGCCGGAAACCGCTCGGATTCTTCACGAGGACGAGTTCGAGGGGCTGACCGTCTACAACGAGCGATTCACCGCGGCCGAAGGCAGGCTCAACCGCTGCCAGCGAACTGAGCATCTCTGCGCGTTTCGCGTTACCACCCAGGATGATTCGCGCCATCGCCAGCGCAGCCGCGGCGTTGAAGATGTTGTAGACGCCGCGCAGGCTCAGCTCGACTGTGCTCGTCTCGCCGTCCATCGAGAACGTCGCGGTGTTCGAGTTCACAGACTCAAGCACGACGTCGGCCGGAAGACTCGAGGCCGGAGCGGTGCCGGTGGCGCCGCGCAGGTCATCATCGCTGGGGAAGGTCGAACGCAACGATTCGTTCAGGCCGAAGTAGGCCACCGATGCCGACCGGACCGAGGATGCGATGGAGGCGACCCGCGGGTCCTCCCGGTTCAGGACGACGGTGCCGGTGGTTTTCACCGCGATCTGCTCAAGCAGCCGGGTTGTCTTGTCGATCTCACCGAAGCGGTCCAGCTGGTCGCGCAGGACGTTGAGCAGCAGGCAGTGCGTCGGCGGAACCAGGTTCACGAAGTGGACCGCGTGGGCCTCGTCCAGTTCGAGGACGGCGACGTCGGCCTTCAGACGGCCCCGCCAGTCGACGTCGCCCAGGAGTGCAGCGGCGACCCCGCGGGTGAAGTTGCTGCCGGTCCGGTTGGTGAAGACGTTCAGGCCCTGGCCTTCGAGGAGCTCAACGACCATCTTGGTAGTGGTGGTCTTGCCATTGGTCCCACTCACGACGATGACCCCGTGGGGGAGGTTGCGTAGCGCTCGCGCCATGAAACCGGGGTCGATCCGCTCGACTACTAGACCCGGGAACGCAGAACCGCCACCCCGTAAACGGGAAAGCGCCCGCACTGTTTTGCCCAGGGGCACGCTCACGCTCGACAGAACAGACATGATGTCTAACTTATCGCGGTTTGCAAGCGTCTTAGGCATGCGCACCTCAGCGGCGGGAGGAGCCGGCGTCGTGATCGATTCGGTGGGAAGGGCTCTGGCCAAACTAGAATGGGTCGGTGACTTCCACCAATTCTCCTCAGGGCTCCGCGCTGCGCGTGGGCGTTCTCGCCGTCCAGGGTGACGTCCGCGAACACATCCGGGTGATCGAATCCCTCGGAGGCCTCGCTTCGCCCGTCCGGCGTCCCGACGAGCTGGACCAGGTCGAAGGCCTGATCATTCCCGGCGGCGAGTCGACTACCATGGACAAGCTGACCCGCGCCTTCGACCTTGCCGAGCCGCTCCGTGAACGCATTCGTGACGGGTTTCCTGTCTACGGATCCTGTGCCGGAATGATCATGCTGGCCGACACCATTGCGGATCCTTCGGTGGACCTGCAGGGCAGTCCCCAGCAGACCATCGGCGGGCTGGATATCGTTGTGCGCCGCAATGCCTTCGGCCGGCAGCGGGAATCCTTCGAGACGGATCTGCCGTTCGCCGAGCTGCCGGGAGACGGCGACGATGTCCACGCGGTATTCATCCGTGCGCCGTGGGTGGAAAAGGTAGGAGAGTCGGTGAAGATCCTCGCGCAGGTCGAGGCGCCTGATACTCCGCCGGCCGAACACGGCGCTGAGCAGGACGCCGGCAAGGGCCACGCACCGCCGATCGCTAGAATTGTTGCAGTTCGCTCGGGAAACCTGCTTGCCACCAGCTTCCATCCGGAGGTCACCGGTGAGCACCGCATCCACGAGCTTTTCCTATCGATGATCGCTACCAGAAGGGCAGAGCATGTCGGGGCACTCTAAATGGGCAACCACCAAACACAAGAAGGCCGTGATCGATGCCAAACGCGCAAAATCCTTCGCGAAGCTGATCAAGAACATTGAGGTTGCCGCCCGTGCCGGTGGAGCCGACCTGTCGGGCAACCCTGCACTGGAACTCGCCGTACAGAAAGCCAAGAAGACCTCTGTTCCTAACGACAACATCGACCGCGCGATCAAGCGCGGCGCCGGCCTGACCGGCGAGGTCATCGATTACTCGGAGATCATTTACGAAGCGCGCGGTCCCCAGGGCTCAGCCCTGTTGATCGAGTGCTTGACGGACAACAAGAACCGTGCCGCCTCCGAGGTCCGGGTCGCCATCACCCGCAACGGCGGAACCGTTGCCGATCCTGGTTCGGTGGCGTACCTGTTTGCACGCAAGGGGGTTGTCTCGCTGCCGAAGAAGGACCTGTCCGAAGACGATGTTCTGATGGCAGTCCTCGACGCCGGCGCTGAGGAAGTCAAGGAATCGGGGGACTCCTTCGACGTTCACTCCGAGCCGTCCGACCTGCGCGCCGTCGTTGCCGGCCTGGAGGAAGCAGGTATCGAGTACGAGACCGATGAGGTCGAGTTTGTTCCCTCCATGCAGGTGGAGCTCGACGCCGATGCCGCACGCAAGTTCCTCAAGCTGGTTGACGCGCTCGAAGAGCTGGACGACGTGCAGAACGTGTACTCGAACGCCGACCTCAGCGAAGACGTCATGGCCGAGTTGGAGAGCGACGATTAGTCTCACTCAGGCGGTCCCGGAGCGTTCCGGGTGACCTTGCGCGTCCTGGGTATCGACCCTGGCCTCACGCGCTGCGGGTTGGCGGTGGTCGATGTCGAACCGAACCGCCGGGCCACGCTCGTGGCCGTCGGAGTGGTTGGCACACCCGCTGACCACACGCTCGACCGGCGGCTTCTCATGATTGCGGAGTCGGTCGACACGTGGCTTGATACCCATGCGCCGGACGTCCTCGCCGTCGAACGTGTCTTCAGTCAACTGAACGTGAGCACCGTGATGGGTACAGCGCAGGCATCCGGCGTCGTGATTGCTGCGGCTGCACGCCGCGGGATTCCTGTCGCACTGCACACGCCCACCGAGGTCAAGGCCGCTGTTACCGGCAACGGCCAGTCAGACAAGGCTGCGGTGACGAAGATGGTCACGAAGATCCTGCGGCTTTCCACCGCACCGACCCCCGCCGACGCGGCGGACGCACTGGCGCTGGCCATCACGCACGCCTGGCGAACCGGTTCGTCGTCGTCCGTCCGTGCGCAAGGCGGTTCCGGCCTGACCGCAGCGCAACGACTGTGGGCAGAAGCAGAAGCGAAAGCCCGACGACGGCGCTAAGCGCCCGTATGCGAATCCGCCTCTGCCTCGGCTTCGGTGTGGCGGGCGTGAAATAGTCACCGCCTGCCCGTACGCTGATTCGTAGATATGTTCGGTGTTATTCGTTTCAATCCTCAGCACCTGGAGCCGCACGCATGATCAGCTCTCTGACCGGGACCGTAAGCCACGTCGGCCTGCACTCGGCTGTCCTCGACGTCAACGGGTTCGGCATGCAGGTGCAGGCAACGCCCCAGACCCTCTCAACATTGCGTCCCGGGAACCAGGCCAAGGTCTTCACATCGATGATCGTCCGTGAGGACTCGATGACCCTGTTCGGTTTCACCGAGCCGGAGGAGCGCGAGGTCTTTGAAACGCTGCTAGGGGTCAGCGGTGTCGGCCCAAGGCTCGCGCTGGCTGTCCTCGCCGTGCATGCTCCGGCAGCCATCCGCACCGCGGCGTCGTCGGGTGATGACAAGGCCTTCAGCAAGGTTCCCGGCATCGGGCCCAAGGGGGCCCGGCGAATAGTGCTCGAACTCGCGGACAAGCTTGTTCCGCTCGAGGCTGACTCACCAGCAACCTCAGCCGGTGCCTGGCAGTCGCAGGTCCTCGCAGCCATGATGGGCCTCGGTTGGTCGGAGAAGGACGCCGGCTCGGCCATAGAGGCAGCCGTCAAGGAATCGCCGGAGACCGCTGCTGCCGGTGACGTCGGCGCCATCCTGAAGCTCACCCTGCGCCGGCTCGGCCAGGACGGTGCGCGCAGCTCGGCACGGGCCTCGGTGAACTGATGGCGGCAGATCAGGAACAACCTCTCGTCTCGCCCTCGGTCGATCCTGAGGACCGGGCCGTCGAGGCAGCCCTCCGGCCGAAGAACCTCGACGACTTCGTGGGCCAGGCGAGGGTGCGCCGACAGTTGTCCCTGGTTCTTGAAGCGTCGCGCATGCGCGGTCGAAGCGCAGACCATGTGCTGCTGTCCGGCCCGCCCGGACTCGGAAAAACCACCCTCGCCATGATCATCGCAGCAGAAATGAACGCCCCGCTGCGGATCAGTTCCGGTCCTGCGATCCAGCACGCCGGGGATCTCGCGGCTATCCTCTCGTCACTCACTGAAGGTGAGGTGCTGTTCCTCGACGAGATCCACCGGATGTCGCGCCCCGCCGAGGAAATGCTGTACATGGCCATGGAGGACTTCCGGGTCGACATCGTTGTGGGCAAGGGCCCCGGGGCGACCGCGATCCCGCTGGAACTTCCGCCATTCACGCTGGTTGGGGCCACTACCCGGGCAGGGCTGCTTCCGGGTCCCCTGCGTGACCGGTTTGGGTTCACGGGGCACCTTGAGTTCTACTCCACCGCGGAGCTTGAACTCGTGCTCCGGCGTTCGGCAATGATGATGGACATGCGGGTCAACTCCGCGGCCTTTGCCGAGATTGCGGGTCGATCGCGGGGCACTCCCCGAATCGCGAACCGGTTGCTGCGCCGCGTTCGTGACTGGGCACTCGTGCACGGCGTGGACGTCATAGACGCACGATGCGCCGGTTCCGCCCTGGACATGTACGAAGTCGACGCGAAGGGCCTTGACCGGCTAGACCGGTCGGTGCTGACCGCCCTGATCACGAAGTTCAACGGGGGACCGGTGGGCCTCTCCACGCTCGCGATCGCGGTAGGTGAGGAGCCCGAGACCGTGGAAACCGTGGCCGAGCCCTATCTTGTGCGTGAAGGGATGCTCGGCCGAACGCCCCGGGGACGTATTGCCACGGCTGCTGCATGGGAACACCTCGGACTGGTCATGCCGCCAACCGTCGCTGCCGCCATGCCTGAGGACCTGTTCTCCGTCTATCAGGAAGATCCCGCCCTGGGAACCGCTCTGGAGAACGAAACGGAATGGAGTCGTAACGAGGGCTAGGCGTCAGTTGCGCCGGGTTCCCCGTAGACTGGTATGACGTGTGGCACACGCATGGTCTAAATCGCCGGAAACGCTGTTCACGGTTTCCTGTCCCGTCTCACCGTTGTGAAATACGGGGCACGGAGTCGATACCCTGAAGGCAGTACCCCTGCAGACCGCGCGTGGCCGCGGAATTCGGCGTCGCAACCGCATGTGTTGCGGCCCGCTGCGCCGACCAAATATAGAAACGGATCTTCTCTGTGCTCGCAAACGTAGTTGCCCAGACCACTCAGACAACCGGCGGCTTTGACATCTTCAGCCTGCTGCTCCCGTTGGCCCTGGCTTTCCTGATCTTCACCATGTTCCGCAAGCAACGGAAGATGAAGCAGCAGGTTGCCGAGCAGCGCACCCAGATGGTTTCGGGAACCGAAGTCATGACCAACTTCGGCTTGTTCGGCACCATCGTTTCCCTCGATGACGAACACAACAAGGCCGTCATTGAAATCTCGCCGGGTGTCACGGCCACGGTCCATACCCAGACGCTGACCAAGGTTGTCACCCCTGAGCCGGTGGTCGAGGATGAAGGTACCGTTCCGAACGATGCCTCCTCACTGACGGACCCGGCCACGGATGACCAGCGCCCGGTACGCGAGGAGACCCCGGAAGAGACCGTCGAGCGACTGAACCGGGAAAACTCCCGCGACCGAAACGACAAAGACCAGTAACCTGCGACCCGGCCCCTATGTAGGCTCCGTCAAGTCTCGCGCTCCAACACCCGAAGGATTCACCCACCATGGCACGAACCGGCCCAGGCTCCGCCGCCAGACGCACACTCGTCTGGCTCGGCGTCGTCTTTGCACTCCTCGCGCTGCTGCTCGGCGGCGGCTCGCTGTGGAGTAGCGCCAGCTGGGCACCAAAGCTGGCCCTCGATCTCGAGGGTGGTACCCAGATGATCCTTGCGCCTCAGGTTCAGGGGGGTAGCGACGAAATCACCCCCGAGCAGCTTGACCAAGCGGTCGAAATCATTCGACAGCGCGTCGACGGCAGCGGCGTGGCCGAGGCCGAGATCAGCACGCAGTCCGGTCGAAACGTCATTGTTGCTCTCCCCGGCATCCCGGAACCTGAAACACGGGAGCTGATCCAGGCTTCCGCGCAGATGGAGTTCCGGCCGGTCCTGTTCGGCGGGCCCGGGCTTGCCCCGGCCGCTGAGACGCCGACGCCCGAAGACCAGCTGCCGACGCCCAGCGCGGAACCCACGGATGGGAGTGATCCGAACTGGATCACCGCTGAACTGATGCAGGAATTCGAGACAACGGACTGCACGAATCCCGAAGCCCTGCAGCCTGCGGTGGAGCCCGCGCCGGCCGACCAGCCCATGGTTGCGTGTGAGCCGGACACGCAGGGCAAGTACATCCTCGGACCGGTCGAGGTTCGCGGTACGGAGATCGACTCCGCCGACTACGGCATGGCGCGCAGCTCGCAGGGCCAGACCCTCAATGAGTGGGTCGTCAACATCGACTTCAACGATGAGGCAACGGAAACTTTCCGCTCGGTCACGGAGCGGTTGTTCGCGATCGGCTCCGGCGACCCGAGGAACCAGTTCGCCATCGTGCTCGACGGCATCATTGTCTCGGCCCCGACAACCAACGCTGTGATCCCTGACGGGCGGCCGCAGATCAGCGGCAGCTTCACCGAGGAGTCATCGGCGGCTCTGGCCGAACAGTTGAAGTACGGCGCGTTGCCGATCAGCTTCGAAATCCAGAGTGAGCAGCAGATCTCCGCCACCCTGGGCGCCGACCAGCTGCGCCTCGGGCTCATCGCGGGCGTGATCGGCCTGGTTCTCGTCGCCGTGTACTCGCTGTTCCAGTACCGGATGCTCGGCCTGGTGACGATTGCCTCCCTGGTGGTGGCCGGCGCGCTCACCTACCTTGCGATCTGTATCCTCGGCTGGACTGAGAACTACCGCCTGTCGCTCGCCGGTGTGGCCGGACTGATCGTCGCAATTGGCCAGACCGCCGACTCGTTCATCGTGTACTTCGAACGTATCCGGGACGAGCTTCGCGACGGTCGCGGCCTGGTATCCGCGGTCGAGAACGGCTGGAGGCGAGCCAAGCGCACGGTACTCGCCTCCAAGGCAATGAACCTGCTTGCCGCCGTCGTGCTCTACTTCGTGGCCGTCGGCAACGTACGTGGGTTTGCGTTCACACTCGGCCTCACCGCCATTGCCGACCTCGTGGTCGTGTTCCTCTTCACCCACCCCGTGATGCGGTTGCTGGCGATGACCCGATTCTTTGGTGAAGGCCACCGCTGGTCGGGCCTCGACCCGTCACGCCTCGGTGCGCTTCCGCTATACCGCGGAGCCGGTCGAGTGCGGCACAAGCCGGTGGAACGGCCTGAGGTCGAACTGCGCGGCCGGAACAAGGCAGCGGCAGGAGAAGCGGAACGGCGAATGACCATTGCGGAGCGGCGCCTCGCCGAACAGCGGAAGGCCGCTGAAGAACAAAAGACCGTTACTGCGCAAGCACGCGGATCCGAGGAAGGGGATAACCGATGAGCCGTTTCAGTTTCGCCGAGTTCGGAAATGAGCTGTATTCCGGCAAGCGGTCGTACCCCTTCGTGGGCAAGCGCAAGCTATGGTTCCTCATCGCAGCGGCTGCCATCCTGCTGTCGATTCTGATCCCGATCGTCAAGGGCGGGTTCAACCTCGGTATCGACTTCCGGGGCGGGTCGGAGTTCACGGTGTCGAACGTGGAGAACACGGATGTCACCGCCGGTGAACAGGCGGTCACCAACGTCGTACCGGAAGCTGTTCCACGGGTGACCAACATCGCGCCTGGGACCATGCGGATCCAGACGGAGCGGCTGACCGACGACCAGACCCTGAGTGTTCGCGACGCGCTGATCGGCGCCTATGACGTTACGGAGGAGGAGGTCACCTCCAACTTCGTGGGACCGACCTGGGGTGAGGACGTCAGCCGTCAGGCGATCATCGGACTCATTGTTTTTGTCGCCCTTGCTGCGCTGCTGATGGCTATTTATTTCCGCACGTGGAAGATGTCCGTGGCCGCGATGGCGGCGCTGGTCGTGGTGATGATCACGTCCGCGGGCATCTATGCGCTCAGCGACTTCGAAGTAACGCCGTCCGCCGTCATCGGGTTCCTCACCATCCTGAGTTATTCGCTCTATGACACAGTCGTGGTCTTCGACAAGATCCGCGAGAACACCGCGGATCTGGAGGTGTCCGGCAAGCGGACCTTCAGCGAGCAGGTGAACCTCGCGGTCAATCAAACCCTGGTCCGGTCCATCAATACGTCGGTCGTGGCCGTCCTGCCGGTGGCCGCCATCCTGTTCATCGGGGCAATGCTGCTGGGCGCGGGTACGCTGCGGGACCTGTCGCTGGCCCTCTTCGTCGGCATCATCATCGGTACGCTGACCACGGTATTCGTGGCGGCTCCGATGTACGCGATGCTGCGGATGAATGAGCCGGAGATCCGCAAACAGGAAAAGCGCGTGCTGCACCGTCGCTCGCTTGAAGCAAGCGAACCGTCGCCCACGGTACCCGCCTAGCGGAAGCCCTGACGGAAGATCAAGGCCCGGAAAGCGGCCCGGTACGCCTGGATATCGGGCCGCTTTCCCGGTTCGGCAGCGGCTCGAGCCCGGCACCAGCGTGCAGCCAGGCAGGATCCGATCCTTACTCCGTGAGGCGAAACGTGCACGGGAAGTCTCGCGCGGTGGATAAACTTGGATAGTCAACCAGGGTGTGGCATGTTGTAGCCTTACCCGCGGCGGCGGGGTTGGCGAAAACTTCAACGGAAGTAGGGTATTGGGTGGCTGAAGCCAGTGGTCCCGGACGCCCGTCCGGTACCGGACCGTCCACAGGGTCCGGCGTCGAATCGCGCCCCCAACCCATCCGCGCCGTGACGCCCGTGCAGGCACGCCCAGGGCCGGGGTCGGCCGTTCCCGTGGAGCCGCCCAGCTCTCCTGGTCGCAGGGAGCGCACCCGTGCACGCCTCGCGCGCTTGGCCGGCCGCGGAAGCACCGGTTATTCCCCCATTCTTGAACCGCTCCTGCGCACGGTGCGCGCGAACAATCCCAAAGAGGACCTGGAGTTCATCAAACGCGCCTATGAGGTCGCTGAACGCAGCCACGAAGGGCAGAAGCGCAAGAGCGGTGATCCGTACATCACCCACCCGGTGGCCGTTGCCACCATTCTGGCCGAGCTGGGCATGACGGGCACCACGCTCGCCGCAGCACTCCTGCATGACACGGTGGAAGACACCAACTGCACCCTCGATGACATCCGCCGGGACTTCGGCCAGGAAGTTGCCATGCTGGTGGACGGCGTTACCAAGCTGGACAAGGTGTCCTTCGGTGACGCAGCGCAGGCCGAAACCGTCCGCAAGATGGTCGTGGCGATGGCGAAGGACATCCGGGTCCTCGTCATCAAGCTTGCTGACCGGCTGCACAACGCCCGGACCTGGCGGTTCGTCTCACCGGAATCTTCCGCCCGTAAGGCGAGGGAAACGCTCGAAATCTTCGCTCCGCTTGCACATCGCCTCGGCATGAACACCATCAAGTGGGAACTGGAAGATCTTTCCTTTGCGGCGCTGCACCCGAAGGTTTACGAGGAAATCGTCCGGATGGTCGGCGACCGCACCCCGGAACGGGAGAAGCACCTGAACCTGGTCCGCGACCAGATCGGTGAGGACCTGCGGTCAGTCAAGATCAAGGCCACCATCACCGGACGCCCGAAGCACTACTACTCGATCTACCAGAAGATGATCGTCAGGGGTAAGGACTTCGACGACATTCATGACCTGATGGGCGTGCGAGTCCTCGTTGACTCGGTCCGCGACTGTTATGCGACCCTTGGCCAGCTGCACGCACGGTGGAATCCGCTCCCGGGCCGCTTCAAGGATTACATCGCGATGCCCAAGTTCAACATGTACCAGTCGCTGCACACCACGGTGATCGGACCCGGCGGGCGGCCCGTAGAAATCCAGATCCGCACCCACGACATGCACCGGCGTGCCGAGTACGGTGTGGCGGCGCACTGGAAGTACAAGAACCAGGGCGGCGCCGGCACCAGTGGTGCCCCGGACAACAGCGACATGGGTTGGCTTCGCAGCCTCGTGGACTGGCAGCAGGAGACTTCCGATCCTGACGAGTTCCTCGATTCATTGCGGTTCGAGATCAACGCCCGTGAAGTGTTCGTCTTCACTCCCAAGGGCGAGGTCATGGCGCTGCCCGCTGGGTCAACCCCTGTGGATTTCGCCTACGCCGTGCACACGGAGGTCGGCCACCGGACCATTGGCGCCCGTGTCAACGGCAAGCTTGTTCCGCTCAACAGCGAACTCAACCACGGCGACTGGGTGGAGATCTTCACCTCGAAGGCCGAGGGCGCCGGCCCGAGCCAGGACTGGCAGGGCTTCGTCAAGAGTCCGCGAGCACGTAACAAGATCCGGCAGTGGTTCACCAAGGAACGCCGCGAGGAAGCGATCGAGAAGGGCAAGGATCAGCTCACCCGCACCATGCGGAAGCAGAACCTCCCCCTTCAGCGCATGATGACCCACGACGCGCTCCTTGCCGTAGCACAGGAACTGCGGCACGCGGACATTTCCGCGCTCTACGCGGCCGTCGGTGACGGCCACACGTCAGCCCAGAATGTCATAGAACACCTGGTGACGCTGATGGGCGGCCATCAGGGGGCGGAGGACGACATCGCCGAGGCCACCGTTGCCACCCAGCCCCGCCGCCCCAAGTTCTCGGACTCCGGAGTGACCGTTGTGGGCGTAGGCGACGTTTGGGTCAAACTGGCCCGCTGCTGCACGCCTGTGCCTCCCGACCCGATCGTCGGATTCGTCACGCGCGGGTCCGGCGTCTCCGTGCACCGCAGCGACTGCCGTAATGTTCAGGAGTTGCGTGATCAGCCCGACCGCATTGTTGACGTCGAGTGGGCGCCCACACAGTCCAGCGTGTTCCTCGTGGAGATTCAGGTGGAGGCGCTGGATCGAAAGAGCCTGCTCTCCGACGTGACCCGGGTATTGTCCGAGAACCACGTGAACATTCTCGCTGCGAGTGTTAATACCTCGACCGACCGGGTGGCGATGTCACGGTTCGCCTTCGAGATGGGCGACCCGAAGTACCTGAGCCACATCCTGAGTGCGGTTCGTCGGATCGACGGAGTGTTCGACGTCTACCGGACAACCGGGTCACAGCGCCGCATCTAGCGCTCCACCCGCATTGCTTCGCGGAGCCGGCTCAGTGCGCGCGCCTTGCCTGGAACCCGCGGAGACGCCTCCAGCGAGAGAGTGACAAGGTGCAGGGGGCAACGCAGTTCAGGCGCTGCGGCGATTCTCTTCAGGGTGTCCACTGCCCACTGCTCGGAGCCGTGTACTGCCACATCGAGGGCAGTGCGAAGGGGAGACGTTACCTCAACGCCTCCGATGGTGGACAGATCGCACGGCCCGAGCGTTACCTGGTGCATTACTGCCTCGCAGAACACGGGCAGGGCAGTGGTCCGCCGCCGGTGGTCGGTGACGAGGCTGACAATCTCCGGGGCCGGCGCGCACCCGTAGACCCAGGCAGCGCTCTGTCTCGCCAACGCGACCCGCCGGTGCAGGGTCCTGGGCACAGCGTTGATCGCGGATTGCGCGCGGATGGCCGGGGTGGAAGGTTGATCCGTGCGCACGTAGGACTTGCCGCACACGTGGGTCATCAGCCCGTCCAGCCGCATGGCCTGCAGTTCCACATGGGTGAACAGTGCGCCGCCGTGGAAGAGCACGCCTCCGGTGGAGTTGATGGCGAGATCCCGGCGGGCTGCCGTGCGCCCCTGCACGGAGGACCCTTGGGTGATTGACATGCAACAAGCTTTCCCAATCCGGAAGCAAAGGAAAAGTCCCGGTCGAGCCGCTGTGGAAAACGGCTGACCGGGACTTCTATCTAACGCGCGAGCGGCTGCAGGAGGGTCCCTAGGAGAAGTCCTGTGCCGACCTCTGCAGCATGTCCAGCCACTGCCGGCGGGCAGCGAGCGCCTCTCGGGCCTCGGAGATCCGGCGCGCGTCTCCATTCTTTTCCGCGGCTGCCAGGTCGTCCTCAAGGGAGGCGATGGTGCTCTCCAGCTGACTGAGCGCACTGTTGGTGCGGGCCTTGGTCTCCGGATTGGTCCGCTGCCAGTGCTCCTGCTCGGCAGCCTGCACCGCATCCTCGACCTCGCGCAGGCGCGCCTCGACGCGTCCCATATCAGCGCGCGGGACCTTTCCGGCGTCCTCCCAGCGGTCCCGGATGGACTGCAGGGCCTTGCGAGCCGCTGCCGGATCCTTGACCGGCAGGAGCTGGCGCGCTTCGGCCAGCAGGGCTTCCTTCACTGCCAGGTTCGCGCCGTACTCCTCATCAATTGCCTCGTTCGCCGCCTTACGTGCAGCAAAGAAGGTGTCCTGAGCAGCACGGAAGCGGGACCACAGGGCGTCGTCGTCCTTGCGGCTTGCGCGCTTGGAGGTTTTCCATTCGTCCATGAGGCGGCGGTACTCGGCAGCTGTGTGGCCCCAGTCGGTGGAACTGGAGAGTTCCTCGGCCCGCTTGATGAGTGCTTCCTTGGCGCGCTTCGCCTCGGCGTTCTCATTGTCGAGCTGGGAGAAATAGGCCCGACGGTGCCGGTCAAAGATGGTGCGGGCCGAGCGGAACCGCTTCCAGAGTGCGTCCTCAGTGCCGCGTCCGAGCCGCATTCCCGACTTCTGGGCGGTCTTCCACTGCTCGAACAGTTCGTTCATGCGGTTGCTGCTCGCCTTCCACTGCACGGAGGAAGGGTCCCTGCCGGCGATCTCCTCGGCCTCGGCGACAATCGCCTCGCGCGCCTGCAGCTCGCGGGCTCGGGCAGCGTCCTGCTCCGCCTTCTCCGCAGATTCGAGGTCGGCGATAAGAGTGAGGAGGGCTTCGAGACGGGACTCGAGTGCGCGGACATCGCCCACCATCTTCCGCTCGGCCACCTGCTCGGCAAGGTGGGCCGCAGTCTTGCGCATATCCGTAGTGGGAGCCTTGGCATGCACGCGCTGCTCAAGCAGCGTGACCTGGCCGGCGACGTCGTCGTACTTGCGTACGAAGTAGCCGAGGGCTTCCTCGCGGGACGCGTCCGGGTACTGGCCGACGGCGAACTCCTCGCCGTCCACGATGAGGAAGACATGCCCGTCTTCCTCCACGCGGGCGAACTTCTCCGCCTCGGTCAGCGGAGTGGAGTGGGTCGGGGGAGCAGCGACAACCGTGGGCGCTGCTGCGCCACTGGAACGCGGGGCCATGGCAGCCGGCGTCGGGCGGGGCCGTGCAGGCTTACCCGGAACCGGAGTGGACTTCTGCCGGGGAACGGAAGGGACCGGCTGCCCGGCAGCGGGGGAAGCATCGGGAGTGGGGGACTCATCGTCGGCCGCGGACTCGTCGGCTGCGGACTCGCCGGCGGCCGCAGCAGTGTCGGCTGCAGCAGGCTGCTCGGCAGCGGCACTATCTGTTCCAGTGCTGGGCTGCTCGATCTCGGCCGCTTCGGTTACAGGCGCTTCGTCGGATTTCTGACTGTTTGTCACCGCTAAAAGTCTTTCGCTCGATGGTCGGCCCCAAGGCCGGTCCCGGTTGATTTACTGCAGGGTTAACGAGTCTATCGTCACAGGAGTGGCGGGGGCTCCGTCCTCGCCGCCGCCTTCGACTCCAGCCTCCGCGACCTCCTGAACAGCGTCCAGGCCCGAGGTCACGGAACCCATGATGGTGTACCCGCCCGTGTTCTGTGGAATCGGCGAGTCCTTGTACACGATGAAGAACTGCGTACCGTTGCTGTCCGTGCTCGCTCCGCGCGCCACTGCGATGCTCCCGGCCGGATACAGGCCGTCCGCCGGCGTGTTCTCCACCGGACCCCACTGATAGGCCGGGTCACCCACGCCGTCGCCGTTCAATGAGCCGCACTGCAGTACCCCCATGCTCTTGGCGGTCGTCAGCCGATGACAGGTCTTGCCCTCGAAGAACCCCTCCTCAGCGAGAGAGGAAAAGACAGCCACTGCCTGCGGAGCCACGTTTCCGTCGAGCTCGACGCCGATGTCACCGATGCTGGTGGAAAGTGTGCCCTCGAATACTTTTCCCTCGGCGATAGACGGGTCGGGAATGTTCGCGCTGTTCGGCTCCGCCGTCTCCGTCACCCCGGGACTCTCCTCGAGGGCGTCGATTTCCGCCGCCGTGGGATCCGAACTGAACCAGACCGCTTGCAGGAGGACGGCGAGGGCAAGGGTTGCTGCCGCCGCAATGCCAGCCACTGTGCTGTCCTTCCGGCGGCGTTTCTCCTGTGCGCGCTTCAGCTCGCGGCGTGCTTCGATCTGGCTGATGTGACGGCGCATTTCGCGTCCGCGACGGTCAACGGCCACGCGACCTCCTGTGTCCGACGTTGTTCCAGCACGGTTCCGGCATGGTCTGGCACTTCAGGCGCAGCGCCCTGGGCCGGTTAGCACGGCCCAGCACGAACCCCCTAAAATGAATGCCGCAGACAGTGTAGGCACAGCAGACCGTCCGCCCTACGATTCACCGCAGGATCCCGAGCCATCAGGTTGGGGACACAAGCGTCACCCAAGGAGAGTTGCTTACATGGCACGAAAGTCCTCGTTGTCCGGATTCCCCGAGTGGCTCCCGCAGGAGCGCCTCGTGGAACTGCATGTCCTGGACATCCTGCGACGGACCTTCGAGCTTCACGGCTTCTCCAACGTCGAGACCCGGGCCGTTGAGACAGTGGGTCAGCTGCTCCGCAAGGGCGAGATCGACAAGGAGGTCTACGCCGTATCCCGTCTGCAGGATGAGGACGGATCTGCTCCCGCCGGCGAGGACTCGCTAGCCCTCCACTTCGACCTGACGGTGCCGTTCGCGCGGTACGTCGTCGAAAACGCCGGTTACCTTGCCTTCCCCTTCCGCCGGTACCAGATTCAGAAGGTCTGGCGCGGCGAGCGTCCGCAGGAGGGGCGTGCCCGCGAGTTCACCCAGGCTGATATCGACGTGGTCGGCGACGGCTCACTGCCTTTCCGGTACGACGTCGAAATCGCCCTCGTGATCGCCGAGGCCCTGAGCGCCCTGCCGATCCCTGACTTCCAGCTGCGCGTGAACAACCGCAAGCTCGCAGAGGGGTTCTACCGGGGAATCGGCTTGACCGATACGCCGGGCGTACTGCGGAGCATCGACAAGCTCGAGAAGATCGGCGCAGGCAGGGTCGCGGAACTGCTCAAGGCCGAACTGGGTGCCACCGACGAGCAGGCCAAGGCCGCTCTCAGCCTGGCGGAGATCCGCACCCAGGACACGTCCTTCGTCGAGCGGGTTCGCGCTTTCGGCGTGACGGACCCGCTGCTCGATGAAGGACTTGCGGAACTCGAGCAGGTTATCGCCGAGGCCTCGAAGCGGGCACCGGGCAAGGTCATTGCGGACCTCAGTATCGCCCGAGGCCTGGACTATTACACCGGCACGGTCTACGAGACGGTGCTGGTCGGCCACGAGGCACTCGGGTCCATATGTTCCGGTGGGCGTTACGACGCGCTCGCGAGCAAGGGCAACCGGACCTTCCCCGGCGTCGGACTCTCCATCGGCGTCACACGCCTGGTCACCCGCATTCTCAGCCAGGAGTTCGCCGCCGCAACGCGGCAGGTTCCGACGGCCGTGCTGGTCACCCTCGCCAATGATGATTCCTGGTCAGCCGCCCAGGACGTCGCTGCCGCGCTGCGCAGCCGTGGCATCCCGGTGGAGGTGGCCGCCTCCGCCGAGAAGTTCGGCAAGCAGATCAAGTTCGCCGACCGGCGGGGCATCCCGTTCGTCTGGTTCACTTCCGAGGACGGCACCCACGAAGTCAAGGACATCCGCTCGGGTGAACAGGTATCCGCAGACCCGCGATCGTGGACTCCGCCCGCCGAGGATCAGTGGCCCGCGGTGTTGCCGCAGGGCTGAAGCATGAGTCTCTAGGCTGAACCCCCGCGCCCCCGCACGAGAATCACCGCGGCGCGGCCCAGAAGCCCGACCAGCAGTATCCCGGTCATGGTGAGAACCGACTGCACCGGGAGGGTGAATGCGAGCACCAGACAGCCCACCACCCCGAGCACGTTCAGGGCCCGTGGCGCGTACCAGGGCCGGGTACGGAGGGTCAGCGCCGACAGGTTGGCTACCGCGTAATAGAGCAGCACACCGAAACTGGAGAAACCCACCACCGTCAGGACGTCGGTTCCCAGCAGCAGGGCAATCACGACGACGGCGATGGCCAGCTCGGCGACGAACGGCGTGGCCCGGCGCGGAGACACCGATCCGAGCACTCGGGGCAGGTCGCCTTCGCGCGCCATGGCAAGCGTGGTGCGGGCGATGCCGCTGATCAGGGCGAGCAGGGCACCCAGGCTCGCGAGCGCAGCAGCAATGGCAACGGCGAGGACCGGTATTGACTGGCCTCCGGTGAAGACTTCGGTGAGTGGGGCGGCCGACTCGGCGAGCATGTCCGGTCCCACTGCCCGAAGCAGGCCGAATGCGAGCAGCAGGTACAGGGCGAGGGTGAACCCCAGTGCCCCGAAGATGGCTCGCGGGATATTGCGTTCGGGTTCGCGCACCTCTTCACCCATCGTGGCAATGCGCGCATATCCGGCGAATGCGAAGAACATGAGGCCCGCCGCCTGCAGGACCCCGGCGGGTCCGGCAGGCGAGGCGCCGCCGTCGTGCGCGTCCTGGGTGAACGCAACCACAATGACGAAGGCGAGCACGGGAACCACGAGTGAAACGATGATGCGTGTCATCATAGCCGTGCGGGTAACACCCAGGAGGTTCACGGCAGTCAGCGCCGCGACCGCGGCCACACCGGCTGCCTTCTCGAAACCGGGGGCGGCGTAGAGCCCGAAAGTGAGCGCCATGGCGGCGCAGGAGGCGAGCTTGCCGGTGATGAAACTCCAGCCGGCGAGGAAGCCCGGCCATTCGCCCAGTTGGCGCCGGCCGTAGGTGTAGGTGCCTCCGCTGACCGGATGCACCGCCGCCAACTGTGCTGACGCCGCGGCATTCGCGTAGGCAATGATCGCGGCAAGGCCGACGGCGAGGGGCAGGAGGGATCCCGCCGCAGCAGCGGCCGGGGAGAAGACGACGAAAACCCCGGCGCCGATCATCGAGCCAATGCCGACCGTCGTGGCATCGAAGCCGCCAAGCTGTCTCTTCAGCGCCTGTGGCATGCGCGGGTCCCCGTCCGGTGAATGGTGTGGCCGGGAGCGCGGTGCATCCGGCGGTAAACTCGAACACTGAGCTGTAACTCCACCAACCTTAACCACACACCGGAAGGAATGCTGTGCTGCGCACACATGACCTTGGTTCCCTGCGAACCGGGCACATCGGACAAACCGTTACTCTCGCCGGATGGGTGGCCCGCCGTCGTGATCACGGTGGCGTGGCGTTCCTCGATCTGCGTGATGCTTCCGGGGTTGCGCAGGTAGTGGTGCGGGAAGAAGACGTGTTCTCGACCCTCCGCAACGAGTACGTGCTGCAGATTATCGGCACGGTCGAGAAGCGCCCCGAGGGCAACGAGAACCCCGCCCTGGCCAGCGGCGAGATCGAGGTCATCGCGGAGAAGGTGACCATCCTCAACACGTCTGACCCGCTGCCGTTCCAGATCGACGAGCACGTGGAGGTCGGCGAGGAAGCACGGCTGAAGCACCGTTACCTCGACCTGCGGCGTCCCACACCGAACGCGAACCTCCGCCTGCGCTCCGAGGCCAACAGGGTCGCCCGCGAGCTCCTGCATTCCGACGGCTACGTGGAGATCGAAACCCCGACCCTGACGCGCTCCACGCCGGAAGGCGCCCGCGACTTTCTTGTTCCCGCGCGGCTCGCACCGGGCTCCTGGTACGCGCTTCCGCAGTCGCCGCAGCTCTTCAAGCAGCTGCTTCAGGTCGGCGGGTTCGAGAAGTACTACCAGATCGCCCGCTGCTACCGCGACGAGGATTTCCGCGCCGATCGGCAGCCCGAATTCACGCAGCTGGACATTGAGGCGAGTTTCGTTGAGCAGGATGACATCATCGCTCTCGGCGAGCAGTTGGTGAAGGCACTGTGGAAGCTGATCGACGTCGAAATCCCCACACCCATTCAGCGCATGACCTACGCAGACGCCATGGCGCGCTACGGCTCGGACAAGCCGGACCTGCGCTTTGGCCTGGAGCTGACTGAGCTGACCGAGTACTTCAAGGACACGGAGTTCGGCGTCTTCAAGGCATCCTATGTCGGTGCCGTGGTCATGCCCGGCGGCGGTTCCCAGCCGCGCCGGCAGTTGGATGCCTGGCAGGAATGGGCCAAGCAGCGCGGCGCGAAGGGCCTTGCCTACGTGCTGATCGACGACGACGGCGGCCTGCGCGGACCTGTGGCGAAGAACCTGACGGATTCCGAACGGGAGGGCCTGGCAGCTGCCGTCGGTGCAAACCCGGGAGACTGCATCTTCTTCGCCGCGGGGGAGAAGTCGTCCGCACGTGCACTGCTCGGCGCGGCGCGCGTGGAGATCGGCCACCGGACGGGACTCATCGATCCCAAAGCCTGGGCCTTTGTCTGGGTTGTCGACGCACCCATGTTCGAGCCGGCGTCGGACGCCGTCGCGGCCGGTGATGTCGCCGTGGGGTCGGGAGCCTGGACAGCAGTCCACCACGCCTTTACCTCGCCGAAGCCGGAGTACCTCGACTCCTTCGACACTGACCCGGGGAGCGCACTGGCGTACGCCTACGACATCGTCTGCAACGGCAACGAGATCGGCGGCGGGTCGATCCGTATCCACCAGCGTGACGTTCAGGAACGGGTTTTCTCGGTAATGGGAATCAGCCCCGAGGACGCACAGGAGAAGTTCGGATTCCTGCTCGAGGGCTTCAAGTACGGTGCGCCTCCGCACGGCGGAATAGCCTTCGGCTGGGACCGTGTGGTGGCACTTCTGGCCGGAAGCGATTCCATCCGCGATGTGATCGCATTCCCCAAGTCCGGCGGCGGCTATGACCCGCTGACTGCGGCACCGGCGCCGATCACCCCGCAGCAGCGAAAGGAAGCAGGGGTTGACGCCAAGCCGGTTGTGAAGTCGGACGCGAAGCCCGAGGCGAAGCCCGCGGCAGGGGCCTGATCTGCTTCGGGAGGGTGCGGTGGTGCGTGTCACCACCGCACCTTCCTGCACATCCTCAATTATGTGAAACAATGGGCGTCGTAAAACGTGCTCCGGGGTCGGTGTAATTCCGAACCGGCGGTTATAGTCCGCGACCCGCGCGCAGCCCTCACGGGCAGCAAACGGTTGAGCCGGTGAAATTCCGGCACCGACAGTCAAAGTCTGGATGGGAGAAGCGCGTACAGCTACGGCTGTGCTTTGTTGTCGGCTCTTCGCGCCGTCGGCAGCGCCAGCCTTGCCTGTCGTTCCCCGGAGCCTTCACGCGAGCTTGAGGAACGGCATGAATTTTCTGAAGTGGCTCTTCGAAGCCCAGATTGTCATTGGCGGCAGTCATGAGCCTCGCGCCGCCGAGCCTGCGCCGAGCCTGTCATGACTGCATCCGGAAACATCACCGCGCAGGAAATGATGGCGATGGAGCACGCGCTGCTCCTTGCCGGCCAGGGTGTGCGCGGCGCCAATCCGTTGGTGGGCGCTGTCCTCCTCGATGACGACGGCGGCATGGTCGCCACAGGCGCTCATTTCGGTGCCGGAACCGACCACGCGGAGGTCGCCGCACTGAAGAACGCGGCCCTGCACGGAGTCGACCCCGCAGGCTGCACCATGGTGGTGACGCTCGAGCCCTGCAACCACACCGGACGCACGGGGCCTTGCACTGAAGCCATCCTTGCTGCCGGAATCAGCCGCGTGGTGTACGCCGCATCCGATCCCAACCCCGAGGCAGCCGGCGGCGCGTCGCGGCTGGCGGAGAATGGGATCGATGTGGCCGGCGGGCTCCTCGCCGACGCCGCAACGGAACTGAACCGCCGGTGGCTGGACGCAGTGCGGACGCGCCGTCCATTCGTCACGGTCAAGGTGGCACAGAGCCTTGATGCACAGTCAGCCGCGGCGGACGGTTCAAGCCAATGGATCACCGGACCGCATGCCCGTGCGGACGGCCACGCCATCCGCGCCCGGGTTGATGCAGTCCTCGTCGGCACCGGAACCGTCCTGGCAGACAACCCCCGCCTGACTGCGCGGGCGCTCGACGGTTCCGACGCGAACAGCCAGCCGCTCCGGGTCGCCGTCGGTGAGCGGGACGTTCCCGATGACGCGGCGATGCGCGGCCAGGGCTTCATTCACCTGCGGACGCACGACCCCGCCGCAGTACTGGAGGAACTGTATGGGCGGGGCGTGCGGCACGTCCTGGTGGAGGGCGGTCCCCAGCTTGTCGGGGTATTCCTCATGGCGGACCTGGCGGATGAGCTCTTCACCTACATTGCGCCCATGCTCCTTGGCGCCGGTGTTCCGGCCTTCCAGCGCCTTGGGGTGGCAACCCTGGCCGACGCCCATGTATGGCGTCTGGATCCGGATGGCGCCGCCGCGGTAACCCAGATTGGCGACGACGTCCGTCTGCATTTCAAACCCATAGCGCCGGCACCGGCGTCCTTTGAGAAAGGCTCTTGAGTGTTCACAGGAATAGTTTCCGGGCAGGGCACCGTCACCTCCCTCCGCAGCTCCCCGGACGGCGGCAGCGCGGTGCTTGTGTTCGAGGCCGGTCCCACAGGAGAGGGGCTCGAGCTCGGCGGGTCCATCGCTGTGGACGGGGTATGCCTGACCGCGACCGTCATCGACGACGGCCGAATCAGCGTGGACGTGATGGGGGAGACGCTGAGGCGTACGACAATCGGGGGCCTGACCGAGGGCCGCAGGGTCAACCTGGAACGCTGCGTACCGGCGAACGGCCGTTTGGACGGCCACGTCGTGCAGGGTCACGTCGACGGCGTCGGTACGCTCCTTGAGCGTGAGAACTTCGGCGATTGGGAGCGCCTGCGTTTCAGCCTGCCCGTCCCGCTGGACCGCTATGCGGCCGAGAAGGGATCCATCGCCGTGGACGGCGTTTCACTGACAGTGACGGCCGTGAGCGACGCCGGAACACCCGACCCCTGGTTCGAGGTCGGCCTGATCCCCACAACCCTCACCGAGACCGGCCTGGGGGCAAAGGACATCGGGGATCCCGTGAACCTGGAGATGGACGTCCTGGCCAAATACGCTGAGCGGCTGCTCGCGTTCACCGGAAAGGAAGGCCGGGCATGATGCGCAGCGGCGAGGGCAGTGCCCCGGACACGCAGAGCGGTGCGGTGCTTGAGATAGCGCTTGACCCGGTGGAGACGGCCGTTGCCGCAATGGCTGCAGGCCGTGCCGTCGTCGTTGTTGACGACGCCAACCGGGAAAACGAAGGCGACATCATCTTCGCCGCGCAGTTCGCCACGACGGAACTGACCGCCTGGACCATCCGCTACACGTCCGGTGTCCTGTGCGTCCCGGTAACGGGGGACACGGCGGACCGCCTGCAGCTTCCCGCCATGGTCATCAACAACCAGGACGCCAAGCAGACCGCCTACACGGTTTCGTGTGATGCTGCCGTCGGTGTGAGTACGGGCATCAGTGCAGCGGATCGCGCGCTGACTGCGCGTGTGCTCGCCTCGGCTGCGTCCACGCCCTCGGACCTCACACGGCCGGGCCATATGTTTCCGCTGCGTGCGGTCGACGGCGGCGTCCGTGAGCGGCCTGGACACACCGAAGCCGCGGTCGACCTATGCCGACTGGCCGGGGTGGAACCGGCAGCTGTCATTGCGGAGGTAACCCACGACGACGGCGAGATGATGCGCCTGCCGGCGCTGCGCGAGTTCGCCACCCGCTTCGATGCCCCGCTGATCTCCATCGAGGACCTCGCGGGCTATCTT
Source organism: Arthrobacter sp. D2-10 (assembly GCF_054161285.1). NCBI lineage: Bacteria > Bacillati > Actinomycetota > Actinomycetes > Micrococcales > Micrococcaceae > Arthrobacter > Arthrobacter sp. D2-10. The sequence goes on from NZ_CP096431.1 coordinate 1,694,538, forward strand.
GCCGTACGCAGTGCAGGAGCCGCCGAATGAGCACAGTCATTGGGGGCCCGGTTGTCACCATTCCGACGCCGTTCGGTCCCTTCACCGCGCAGGCCTGGACTGACACCGCCTCCGGGGTGGAGCACCTCACCATGTCCGCGCCGGGGTCGCGGGCCGACGGAACTCCGCTGGTCCGCATGCACTCCGAATGCCTGACCGGCGATGTGTTCGGCTCCTACCGGTGCGACTGCGGCGAGCAGTTGGAACAGGCGCTCGGACTGGTTCAGGAGCAGGGCGGAACGGTCGTCTATCTGCGCGGCCAGGAGGGGCGCGGCATCGGCCTCGCCAACAAGCTCCGCGCCTACGCCCTGCAGGAAAACGGGGCAGACACCGTCGAGGCGAACGAGCAGCTCGGACTGCCGGTCGACTCACGCGACTACCAGGCGGCTGCCGAGATCCTTACCAACCTCGGCATCCCACGGATCCGGCTGCTGAGCAACAACCCGGTCAAACGCGAGCACCTGGAACGCTACGGGATCGCCGTGGTGTCGATGGTGCCCTCCGAGATTCCGTCCCGCCTCGAGAACCAGCGTTACCTCGAGACGAAGCGTGACCGGCTCAACCACCAGCTGTCGCATCTGGAAGAACGGTTCCATCAGCGCCCCCAGGAGAAGATCGTCCAGCAGAGCTGACGATCCCCCTACCAGCAAACCCCCTCATACCCCAAGGAGAACCATGGCCGGACACGGCGCCCCCACGATTGATGTCACCTCCCTCGCGCAGGGCCGGAATGAGCAGGAGCCGGTTCGGCTCGCGGTCGTCGCGGCCAGCTGGCACACCGCAATCATGGACGGCCTGCTCGACGGCGCCCGCCGTGCAGCAGCTGATGCAGGCATCGAGCCCGACGTGATTCGTGTGCCGGGCAGCTTCGAGTTGCCGGTCGCTGCCGCGAGGCTGGCACCGCACTATGACGCCGTCGTCGCGCTCGGCGTGGTTATCCGCGGGGGAACGCCCCACTTCGACTATGTGTGCCAGGCGGCGACGTCGGGACTCACCGAGGTCAGCGTACGCACCGGAGTGCCGGTGGGCTTTGGTGTGCTGACCTGCGACACGGAGCAGCAGGGCCTCGATCGGGCGGGCCTTGCCGGTTCAAGTGAGGACAAGGGATACGAGGCCACCGTTGCTGCGCTGGCAACGGCCGCGGTGCTTGGGCCCTGGGGCACGTGAGTACGCCTAGAGGTTCGTCACATACGGCGGGCAGGATACGGCGGATCCAGTGGAACCCAGTAACCTAGGCAGAGTGAAATCCTTCGATACCCTCTTTGCCGAGCTGAGCGAGAAAGCTGCCGCCCGTCCGTCCGGGTCGGGCACCGTGGCCGAATTGGACTCAGGCGTACACGGCATCGGCAAGAAAGTTGTCGAGGAGGCTGCCGAAGTATGGATGGCGGCCGAGTACGAGTCGAACGAGGCTGCCGCAGAAGAAATCTCGCAGTTGCTCTACCACCTTCAGGTCATGATGATCGCCAAGGGGCTCACTCTCGAGGACGTCTACAAGCATCTGTAGCCGCGCGCCAGGCTCCTGGTTACCGCGCGGCACACTCCCGCTTTCTGGCAGTCCCAAGGAAACCCTCCTCACTGAAGGAAACCCATGCTTCGAGTTGCAGTCCCCAACAAGGGATCCCTGTCCGAATCCGCGTCCGCGATGCTCGCCGAGGCGGGCTACCGCCAGCGCCGCGATACCCGCGAACTGGTGATGGTGGACCCTGAAAATGAAATCGAGTTCTTCTTCCTCCGGCCGCGGGACATCGCCGTGTACGTCGGTTCCGGAACGCTCGACGTCGGAATCACCGGCCGAGATCTCTTCCTCGACGCGCAGGTGGATGCCGAGGAGCTCCTGCCCCTCGGCTTCGGCGCCTCCACCTTCCGGTTCGCCGGACCGGTAGGAAACTTCGCCTCCGTCGCTGAACTTGAGGGCCGGCGCCTGGCCACGAGCTATGACGGCCTCCTGCGCGCCTTCCTCGCCGAGGAAGGCGTCAATGCGACAGTGGTCCGTCTCGATGGTGCGGTGGAATCCTCAGTGCGCCTTGGCGTTGCGGATGCCATAGCCGACGTCGTGGAGACCGGCAACACCCTGAAGGCAGCCGGCATGGAAATCTTCGGTGAACCGATTCTGCGCAGTGAGGCCGTCCTCATCGGACGCAAGAGGGCAACTCCGGTCGGGCTGGACATTTTGATCCGACGGCTTCAGGGCGTGCTCGTTGCCCGGCAGTACGTTCTGCTCGACTATGACATCCGCAAGGAGCTGGTCGACCAGGCAGCGGCGCTCACCCCCGGCCTTGAGTCGCCGACCGTATCGCCGCTGCGCGACTCCGACTGGGTTGCGGTTCGCTCAATGGTCAAGCGCAACAGCACCAACCAGATCATGGATGAGCTGTACGACCTCGGCGCCCGAGCCATCCTGGTCAGCACCATCCACGCGTGCCGGATCTAGGGCAGGATCGATCGATGAGCGTGGCAATCCGCGTCATTCCCTGCCTTGATGTTGACGCCGGCCGCGTGGTTAAGGGCATCAACTTCGAGGACCTCCGGGACGCCGGAGACCCGGTGGAACTGGCCCACCGCTATGACCGGGCAGGCGCCGACGAACTGACCTTCCTGGATGTCACTGCATCCTCAGGCAACCGGGCAACCACTTTCGACGTGGTTGCCAAAACGGCTGAGGAAGTCTTCATTCCGCTCACTGTCGGCGGAGGCGTGCGGGAGATTTCCGACGTCGACCGCTTGCTGCGTGCCGGCGCCGACAAGGCGTCCATCAACACCGCGGCCGTGGCGCGCCCGCAGGTCATTGATGAGATCACGTCCCACTTCGGTTCGCAGGTGCTGGTGTTGAGCCTTGACGCGCGTCGGACCCACGACGGTTCAACGCCGTCAGGCTTCGAGGTCACCACGCACGGCGGCCGCAAGGGAACCGGGATCGACGCGGTCGCCTGGGCGCAGGAGGCCGCCGACCGGGGTGTCGGAGAGATCCTCCTCAACTCGATCGATGCCGACGGAACGCGTGAGGGCTTCGACCTGGAGATGATCCGCGTGGTCCGGGCTGCGGTGAAGGTACCCCTGATTGCCTCGGGTGGTGCAGGCGAACCAGCACATTTCCCGCCCGCGGTCGCTGCCGGAGCGGATGCCGTACTCGCAGCTTCGGTCTTTCACTTCGGCCCGGTCGATGCGATCGCTGAAGTGAAAAAGGCGATCCGGGACGCCGGTTTCCCCGTTCGCTGAGGACTCGCCGTCCGTTGAGAACGCCCGGGCCGGTTAGAGCCCGACCTCCGCGCTCTCGAGGAGTGCCACGGCGTCGGGCTGTCCTTCGAAAGTGACCAGGGCATGGCGGGTTCGCCCGTGAGCGTGCATGAGGAGTTCACCCGGCTCGCCGACGATCGCAACGGACACCGGCGCACGTTTTGCAACGTGCCTTGGACCGTCAGGCCTCACGAGCACGATGCCCAGGTCGACACCCCGGTAGAGGATGGCGGCGCGCTTGATCAGCTCGTCCCAGAGTGCGTTCGAGTAGTCCTCGTCCAGCGCCCGCGGTGCCCATCTGCTGGTTGCCCGGCGCACGTCTTCGGTATGCACGAAGTACTCGATGAGGTTGGTGCTGGTGTCGATGGACTGGAAGCGCATCGGTGAGTAGAACGGGTGGCCCTTGCGGAAGTCGTTGACCAGTTTCTCGTAGGCCGGCGTGGATGCGCACTTGGCGCCGAGCTTCCGCGTTGCCTTCTCCGACACGACGGACAGCGGCTTGATGAGTGCCCCTATTCCGACGCTGGGCTTGTGTCCCCGGAGGTACAGGTGTGCAGCCAGTTCCTTGGTCTGCCACCCGTCGCACAGCGTGGGTGAGTGAGGACCGGCCGCAAGCAGGGTTTCGGCGAGGACTTCACGGGAGGGATCAACGAAATGCATCACTGTTGAAAATAGCATGATGGGCCATCCGATGTCCGGGTATGGGGTCGGTCCTCCGGCGAAAGCACCGCAAGCCTCCAAAGCGCGCCGCAGCTGGTCCCCGATGCGGCGCTCCGTCCCGGCGCGACTAGAATCAGATGCGATGTCACAACACCCTGAACCTGCCTCTTCCATCGCTGCGGACGATTCGCCGGAGCTGGACCCTGCGATCGCCGACGCGCTCAAGCGGGATGCCGCTGGGCTGGTCGCAGCCATCATCCAGGACCATGACACCGGTGAGGTCCTCATGCTGGGCTGGATGGACGACGAAGCGCTGCGGCGAACTCTCACCAGCGGCCGTGTCACCTTCTACTCCCGCTCGCGCCAGGAATACTGGCGCAAGGGAGACACCTCGGGTCACGTGCAGTTTGTGCGGTCGGTCGCCCTGGATTGCGACGGCGATGCGCTCCTCGTGCGGGTTCATCAGGTCGGTGCTGCATGCCACACCGGCACCCGGACCTGCTTCGAGGGCAGGGAACTCGCAGCCGTCGTCGGCTCCGAGTAGGACGCCGCACAGAACAATTCAGGCAGCACCACCCCCGCAGGACGCCCGCCAGGTGGATGGGCGCAAGGAATGAGGAAACGCATTTCATGGATGAGCTCGGAGTAATCAGCCCCGGCCTGGAAGAGTTCCGCGCTCTTGCCCGGGACCGGAGGGTCATACCTGTTCGCCTCACGGTACTTGACGACGCCCACACACCTATCGGCATCTACCGGAAGCTCACTGACGGGCACCCAGGTACGTTCCTGATGGAATCCGCCGCGGAGGGCGGCGTCTGGTCGCGGTATTCCTTCATCGGTGTGAACTCCCGCGCAACACTCACCACCCGGGGCGGCGAGGCGTGCTGGCTGGGGGAGCCGCCGGCAGGAGTGCCCGTCGACGGCAATCCGGTTGAAGCCCTGCGCCGCACCGTCGAGGAACTTCAGACGGCGCGCTTCGATGGCCTTCCCCCGTTTACGTCCGGCATGGTGGGATTCATCGGTTGGGAATCGGTGCGCCACTGGGAACGCCTCACCTCGCCGCCGGAGGATGACCTCGACCTGCCGGAGCTGGCCATGAACCTGGTCACTGATATGGCCATTCATGACAACGCCGGCGGCAAGGTCACTCTGGTGGCGAACGCCATCAACTACGACAACTCGACAGCGCGCGTTGACGAAGCCTGGCACGACGCCGTCGCCCGCTGCAGGAGCATGCTCGAGCGGCTTGCGTCCCCCTCGGAGCAGCCGGTTTCGGTTCTCGCGGACGGGGCAGCGGACACCACAGCGCTGATGTCCCGCGTCCGTGAACGCTGGGACCGCGACCGCTACCTTGCTGCGATTGAGCGCGGCAAGGAAGCCATCGTGGACGGTGAGGTGTTCCAGGTTGTCATCTCCCGCCGGTTCGAACTCGACTGCGATGCATCAGCCCTCGACGTCTATCGCGTCCTGCGGACGACCAACCCCAGCCCCTACATGTATCTCTTCAGCCTCGAGGATGCTTCGGGGCGCCCCTACTCCATCGTGGGCTCGTCTCCGGAAGCGCTCGTCACAGTCAACGGCTCAGAGGTCATCACGCACCCCATCGCAGGTTCAAGGCCGCGTGGCAAGACCGCCGAGCTGGACCGCGCGCTGGCAGAAGAACTGCTCGCTGACGAAAAGGAGCGCGCGGAGCACCTGATGCTGGTTGACCTTGCACGCAACGACATCTCAAAGGTGTGCCGGCCGGGAACGGTGGACGTCACCCAATTTATGGAGGTCGAGCGGTTCAGCCACATCATGCACCTCGTCTCGACCGTCGTCGGCCAGTTGCATCCCGACCGGACGACCTACGACGTCCTGGCGGCAACCTTCCCCGCGGGAACCCTTTCCGGCGCGCCCAAACCGCGGGCGCTGAGACTGCTCGATGAGCTTGAACCACACAAGCGGGGCATCTACGGGGGAGTGGTCGGCTACTTCGACTTCGCCGGGGACATGGACATGGCAATTGCCATCCGGTCCGCACTGCTCCGTGACAACCGCGCCTACGTCCAGGCCGGCGGCGGGATTGTGGCGGATTCCGAGCTTGAGGCGGAGGCGCTGGAAACCGTCAACAAGGCCGCCGCTCCGTTGCGCGCTGCGTTGCTGGCATCAAGCCTTCAGCCGGTCACTGAAGCCGGCGTGGGCACACCGTGAGTACGGCTCCCGATCCGGACGCCCCCGCCGGTAACCGCCCGCCCGCCTACCGGCGCAGGGGCGCCGTCGTACTGGCAACCGTGATTGCCGCCCTGGCGGCCTTCGGCAGCACCACGCAGACCTGGCTGACGGTCGCGCTGCCGCAGACCGCTGTCCAGACTCCGTCCATTCAGGTCCCGGGTTCCGACGCCGCCACTGCCGTTACCGCGTTCGCGCTGGTTGGTCTGGCCGCAGGCCTGGCGGCGTCGATCGCAGGTCGCGTTGCCCGTTGGGTTATCGCCGGGATCCTGGTTGTCGCGGGCGCAGGCATCATTTTCAGCAGCGTTGCGGTGCCCATGGACCCGGCAGGCTCCGCGTCACCCGCTATCGGGGAAGCCCTCGGGGTCACCAGCCAGAGCGGGGCATCGGTCACCGTCACGGCCATGCCGTGGGTAGCGGCGCTGGCCGGTCTGCTGCTCGTGCTCTCGGCGGTCTGGCTGGTCGTCGTGGGTAGACGCTGGCTTGCTGCCCGCCGATACGAGAACCGGACCAGAGAGTCCGGTCCCCGCGACAAGGCGGCGGCGACCGATACGAACGCTGACGAGATCGACAGTTGGGACAGCCTCAGCCGGGGCGAGGACCCGACCAGCGGACCGTCCAGGTAAATCAAAGTCCTTCTGAATCAATGGCAGAATGGACTGAAGACCACAGCACAAGGAGAACTGCCATGGCTAAGACCGCGCCCGAGACCGGTACTAACGACACCCCTATGATCCAGCATTCCGCGGCCCGCGACGAGACCATCGGTCACGGCAACAGCCCTGCAGCGTGGACCTGTGTATTCGTCATGCTTGCCGGCGCGGCTCTGTCTTCCTTTGCGTTCGTGTTCGCCAGCACCGAAGGCAACAAGGACGCCGGCACCGTGCTGTTCTGGATCGGTGCGCTGATCATGGTGATCGGCCTCGTGCTCGGGATCATCCTCAAGAAGGCCGGATTCGGCGTCGGCGGCCACCGGCTCAAGAACTCCGGACACTAAGTGAGCGTTCTCGACGACATCATCGTCGGAGTGCGCGCCGATCTCGACTCCCGCCGCACACTCCTTCCCCTCGAGGAAATTCAGGTCCTCGCGGATCAGGCTCCAGGGCCCCGTGACGCCTACCGGGCTCTGAGCACGAAGGGTGGCGGCGTTCGCGTCATCGCCGAGGTGAAGCGGAAGAGTCCGTCCAAAGGCGCACTCTCCGACATCCCCGATCCTGCCGAACTGGCCGCCGCCTACGAGCGCGGCGGGGCGAGCGTCATCAGCGTCCTCACGGAAGAGCGACGCTTCGGAGGCTCTCTGGAAGACCTCGATGCCGTTCGGGCAGCGGTGGATCTTCCTATTCTCCGCAAAGACTTCACGGTCGATGAGTACCAGATCTGGGAGGCCCGCGCGCACGGCGCGGACCTGATCCTTCTCATCGTCGCCGCGCTCGACGACGCGACACTCAGGTCTTTCCTGGAACTCACCGAGCGGCTCGGCATGCACGCGCTCGTCGAGACGCACACGACTGAGGAAGTGGAGCGCGCTGTCGCCGTAGGCGCGCGGATCATCGGCGTCAACGTGCGCAACCTCAAAACCCTGGACATCGACAGGTCTGTTTTCCCTGCCTTGGCAGGGCTCATCCCTTCCGATGCCGTCGTCGTCGCGGAATCGGGCGTTCGGGACATCGCCGACGTCGAACGCTTCGTTGCTGACGGAGCGCAGGCAGTTCTGGTGGGCGAAGCGCTGGTGCGCCACTCGAATCCGGAGGAGACAGTCCGCGAATTCGCCCGCGCCGGCAGCGCACTGCATTCCTGAGGCTCTCGCCGTTCCAACGGCCGGGCAAAACCATCACGAAAGACAGCAGGTTCATGACCGACACCCCACAGCCGCAGTCTGACACTGAGAGCGCGGCAGAAGCTTTCCTGGCAGGAGGATCCCTGCGCCACGCACAGGGTCCGTACTTCGGAGCCTACGGCGGGCGCTGGATGCCCGAGTCGCTCATTGCCGCCCTGGACGAGTTGGAGGAGACCTTCGACAAGGCCAAGTCGGATCCCGAATTCCTGGCTCAGGTGGCTGAGCTCAACCGGTCCTACTCGGGACGTCCGTCCCTGCTGACTGAAGCACGCCGCTTCGCCGAGCATGCCGGGGGAGTGCGTGTCTTCCTCAAGCGCGAGGACCTGAACCACACGGGCTCACACAAGATCAACAACGTGCTGGGTCAGGCCCTGCTCGCAAAGCGCATGGGCAAGACCCGGGTAATCGCCGAGACCGGTGCCGGTCAGCACGGTGTTGCCAGTGCCACTGCCGCTGCACTGCTCGGTCTTGAGTGTGTGGTCTATATGGGAGCTGAGGACTGCAGGCGCCAGGCACTGAACGTGGCCCGGATGCAGCTGCTCGGTGCGGAGGTCATTCCCGTCACCAACGGCTCGCAGACGCTCAAGGACGCCATCAATGACGCCCTGCGTGACTGGGTCGCCAATGTTGACACCACCCACTATCTGCTGGGCACCGCAGCCGGTGCGCACCCCTTCCCGGCAATGGTCCGGTACTTCCACGAGGTCATCGGCGAAGAGGCACGGGAGCAGATGCTCAGCACAACAGGCCGTCTGCCTGACGCTGTCTGCGCGTGCATCGGAGGCGGATCGAACGCCATCGGAATTTTCCACGGTTTCCTGGACGACCGCGACGTGGCGCTGTACGGGTTCGAGGCCGGCGGTGACGGCGTCGAGTCGGGCCGCCACGCCGCGACCATCACACTCGGCCGGCCGGGAGTACTCCACGGTGCGCGCTCGTATCTGATGCAGAACGACGACGGACAGACCATCGAGTCCCATTCCATTTCGGCCGGTCTGGACTACCCCGGTGTGGGTCCGGAACATGCGTTTCTCGCGGACATCGGGAGGGCGCGCTATGAGCCCATCACCGACGCCGAAGCCATGGAAGCGTTCCGGCTGCTCTGCCGCACCGAAGGCATCATTCCAGCCATCGAATCCGCACACGCCCTCGCAGGCGCGCTGAAGGTGGGGCAGCGGCTTGCGGCCGAGCCGGGCGATCCAGGCGAGAAGATCGTACTGGTGAACCTCTCCGGGCGTGGCGACAAGGATGTGGCGACGGCGGCGGAATGGTTTGACCTGCTGCCTGAAGACAGTGCAGAGGCGGAAATCGGCGCAGAGGGGGAGCAACTGTGAGCATCGGAACCGTGAGTAAGTCTGCCGCCGCAATCGAGCGTGCGCGCGCTGCCGGCCGAACTGCCCTCATCGCGTACCTGCCCGCCGGTTTCCCTGACGTTCAGACCACCATCGATGCCGCTGTCGCGCTGGCAGAGAACGGCGTCGATCTGATCGAAATCGGTATTCCGTATTCCGACCCGGTCATGGACGGCGCGGTCATCCAGCAGGCCACGGTCGAGGCGCTCCAGAACGGATTTGCCGTTCGTCAGATCTTCGACGTGGTGAAGGGAATCACCGACCGCACGGACGCTGCGGTCCTCGTGATGACCTACTGGAACCCCGTCATGCGCATGGGCGTCCGTGATTTTGCGCGCCGTCTCGCCGAAGCCGGCGGCGCCGGCCTGATTACGCCTGACCTCATCCCCGACGAAGCCGGCGAATGGATCGCGGCGTCCGATGAGTTCGGCCTCGACCGCGTGTTCCTGGTGGCTCCTTCAAGTTCGCCGGAGCGGATGCAGTCAACGGTCGACGCCACCCGCGGATTCGTCTACGCGGTCTCGATCATGGGCGTCACCGGTGCACGGACGGCGGTCAGTTCCGCTGCGCGTGAGGTGGTCGACGCTGCTCACCGAGCCGGGGCAGAGAGGGCCTGCGTCGGGCTGGGCGTCTCCACCGCCGACCAGGTGCGGGAAATCGGCGCCTACGCGGACGGGGCGATCGTTGGTACAGCGCTGGTCGCGGCCCTTCGCGACGGCGGTGTTCCCGCTGTCGCCGCCCTGGCCAAAGACCTCAGCTCCGGAACCTCGAAAGGCTGAGCATGATCCCCGCCAGCATCCCCAGTCCGCCCGCAGAATGGGCCAGCTTTTCCATCGGACCGGCCACCATCCACGTTTACGCGCTGTGCATACTCGCTGGAATCGTCGCCGCGTTGCTGCTCACCTCAGCCCGCTGGAGGCGCTACGGCGGTAACCCTGACGTCGTCTGGGATGTAGCCATCTGGGCCGTACCGTTCGGACTCATCGGCGGACGTCTCTACCACGTGTTCTCGTCGCCGGACGCCTACTTCGGGCCCGATGGAGATCTCTCCCGCATACCCCGTATCTGGGAGGGCGGTCTGGGAATCTGGGGTGCAATTGCGCTCGGCGCTGTCGGCGCCTGGATCGGATGCCGACGCGCAGGAGTTCGCCTGTCGGCTTTCGCTGACGCTGCCGCACCGGGGGTCCTCCTCGCACAGGCCATCGGGCGCTGGGGAAACTGGTTCAATCAGGAGCTCTTTGGTGCCCCGACGGACCTGCCCTGGGGTCTTGAGATCGATGCGAACAACCCCAATTTCCCGGCAGACGCTGATCCCGGAACCCTTTTCCACCCCACCTTCCTGTATGAGTCGCTCTGGAGCCTGGCCGGTGTCGCACTCCTCCTTCTCCTGGACCGCAGGTTCTCACTGCGCAGGGGCCGAATGTTCTGGCTGTACGCCGCGTACTACACGGCAGGTCGCATCTGGATCGAGGCACTGCGTATCGACGACGCGGAGATGATCAGCATTCTCGGCGTCACCCAGCGACTGAATGTCTGGATGAGCGTACTTGTGCTGCTGGTGTCCCTCGCGGTCTTCATCTATCTTTCCGTGAAGCAGCGCGGGGTGAAGGAGCACTCTGTGTACCTGCCGGGTCGCGGTCCAGACCCAGCCGAAGATGCCGCTGCCGCCACGACGGATGCGGGTAGCGGATCAGGCACGGACGTCCACAGTCCGGACACTTCCGCTGGAAAAAGTCCGGATCGTGGTAACCTTCCAGAAATAAAAGACGCCTCAGGTGCGGCCGCCTCCGCGAACCAAGCCCCTGAGGAACCCCGGGAATCAGACTCCCGAAAGTAGCGTCCAGCGGGGCCACCGCCCTACCCACGGACGATGTCACAGCGTCGTGGCTCCGCTCGGTACACCAGCTAGCTCACCGGCTTTCGCGCCGTACCGGGATTGATCAGGCCCACCGCCATCAGACCATTCCGGCAATCCATGTCGGCATGTGGCGTGCGCCTCTACAATGTGCACTAGAAATACGCAGCGCCTCCCTGAAGGGACAAGCGCGCCTCGGGGCCGAAGTCGTCCCCTCCCGACGCTCCATCATGGGGGAAGGACTCTATCTATGACTGCACCCACTACCGGTCTCGTGCCGGAAGACATCACTGCGGAATCGCCCTTCACGCGGTTTGCTTCCTACCCGGAAGCCTCCGGGCTGTACAACCCGGAGAACGAAAAGGACGCCTGCGGCCTGGCTGTCATTGCCACGCTCCGGGGTGAGCCCGGCCACGACATCGTCGACGCCGCCCTGACAGCGCTGCGCAACCTGGAGCACCGCGGTGCGGTGGGCGCGGATGAAGGTACCGGTGACGGTGCTGGTCTGCTGACGCAGGTTCCTGACGAGTTCTTCCGCGCCGTTGTCGATTTCGAACTTCCGGCTCCCGGTTCCTACGCCGTGGGCACGGCCTTCCTCCCTGCTGTCGCGAGTGAAGAAGCAACCGCCCGCGCCGGCATCGAGAGCCTTGCAGAGGCTGAGGGCCTGACGGTCCTTGGCTGGCGTGAGGTTCCTGTGGTCGCTGACCTGGTCGGGTCGATGGCCCGCGCTTGCATGCCGCACTTCGTACAGCTCTTCATCGCACCCGTCGCAGGCAAGGCAGCGGACCTTGACGCCAAGGCGTTCCGGCTGCGGAAGCGTGCCCAGAACAAGTACGGTGTGTACTTCCCTTCGCTGTCCTCGCGCACCATGGTCTACAAGGGAATGCTCACCACCGCGCAGCTCGAGCCGTTCTACCCGGACCTTTCGGACCCGCGCTTCAAGACCAAGCTCGGCATCGTCCACTCGCGCTTCTCGACGAACACCTTCCCGTCATGGCCGCTAGCTCAGCCGTTCCGGACGATCGCGCACAACGGCGAGATCAATACGGTCAAGGGCAACCGGAATTGGATGCGCGCACGCCAGTCGCTCCTTGCACATCCACTCCTCGGAGATTCGCCCGAGGAACTGTACCCAATCTGCACCCCGGGCGCGTCCGACTCAGCCTCCTTCGACGAGGTCGCGGAACTCCTGATGCTCGCTGGGCGTCCCATCACCCACGCAATCATGATGATGATCCCGGAGGCCTGGGAGAACCACACCTCCATGGATCCGGCGCGGCGCGCGTTCTACCAGTACCACTCCATGCTCATGGAGCCCTGGGACGGGCCTGCAGCGGTCTCCTTCACCGATGGACGCCTTGTCGGAGCTGTCCTGGACCGTAACGGTCTTCGTCCTGCCCGCTACTGGGTCATGGAGGACGGGCTCGTGGTCCTGGCCTCCGAGGTCGGCGTGGTCGACGTCGAGCCTTCGAAGATCGTCCGGAAGGGACGCGTTTCGCCCGGCAAGATGTTCCTCGTCGATACCGAGGACGGCCGCATCATCGAGGACCAGGAGGTCAAGGCCGAAATCGCCGCCGCTAACCCCTGGGGTGAGTGGGTCAAGGAAAACCTGATTGACCTGAAGGACCTGCCCGATCGCGAGCACGTGGTGCACACCAAGGCCTCGATCAACCGCAGGCAACGCACCTTCGGCTACACCCAGGAGGAACTGCGTATCCTGCTTGGTCCCATGGCGAAGGCCGGGGCGGAGCCGCTGGGTGCCATGGGTTCAGATACCCCAATCGCGGTGCTTTCCAAGCGGCCCCGCCTTCTGTTCGACTACTTCGTCCAGTCCTTTGCGCAGGTTACCAACCCGCCGTTGGACGCCATCCGCGAAGAACTCGTCACGTCGATGGGTGTCACCATCGGCCCGGATGGCAACCTGCTGTCCTCCAGCCGGGTCCGCTCCAAGCAGATCGCCCTGAACTTCCCGGTCATCAACAACGATGAGCTCGCCAAGATCGCCAACCTGGAGTCCGACGACGGCGACCGCCTCACCGTTCGCGTACGCGGTCTCTACCGGGTCGACGGCGGCGAAGCGTCCCTGCGTGCCCGCCTGGCCGAGATCTGCGAGCAGGTTTCAAGCGCCATCAACCGCGGCATCCAGTACGTGGTGCTCTCCGACCGCGACTCGAACGCGCAGTGGGCTCCTATCCCTTCGCTGCTGCTGGCTAGTGCCGTTCATCATCACCTGCTGAAGAGCGCGAACCGCACCAAGACCTCCCTTGTGGTCGAGGCCGGCGACGTTCGGGAGGTGCACCATGTGGCCGTGCTCATCGGTTATGGCGCGTCCGCAATCAACCCCTACCTCGCGATGGAAAGCTGCGAGGAACTGGTGCGTAACGGCGACATCACCGGTGTCACTGCGGAACAGGCTGTGGCCAACCTGATCAAGGGCCTCGGCAAGGGCGTCCTCAAGATCATGTCGAAGATGGGTATCTCCACCGTCAGTTCCTACTGCGGTGCGCAGACGTTCGAGGCCCTGGGACTGTCCCAGGAGCTCGTGGACGAATACTTCCACGGCACGCAAACCCAGCTTGGCGGGGTCGGCCTCAATGTTGTCGCTGCCGAGGTAGCGGCTCGCCACGAGTACGCGTACCCCCAGGACGGCATTGAGGACCCGTACCGCAGCCTGGACAACGGTGGTGAGTATCAGTGGCGCCGGGAAGGACCGCCGCACCTGTTCAACCCTGAAACGGTCTTCCGCCTGCAGCACGCAACCCGCGAGCGTCGCTACGACATCTTCAAGTCCTACACCAAGGGCGTTGACGATCAGTCCCGCGAGCTGATGACCCTGCGCGGCCTGCTCGGCTTCAAGGAAGGGCTCCGGCCTGCCATCCCGCTCGAGGAAGTGGAGCCTGTCTCGAGCATCGTCAAGCGCTTCTCCACAGGTGCGATGAGCTATGGGTCCATCTCCCAGGAGGCCCACGAAACTCTCGCTATTGCCATGAACCGGTTGGGTGCGAAGTCCAACACCGGCGAAGGCGGCGAGGACGTCGAGCGCCTGCTCGATCCGGAGCGCCGCTCCGCCATCAAGCAGGTTGCGTCAGGGCGGTTCGGAGTCACCAGCCTGTACCTGACCAATGCTGAGGACATCCAGATCAAGATGGCGCAGGGAGCAAAGCCCGGTGAGGGCGGCCAGCTCATGAGCCAGAAGGTCTACCCGTGGGTGGCTCGTACCCGGCACTCGACGCCCGGCGTGGCGCTGATCTCGCCTCCGCCGCACCACGACATCTACTCGATCGAAGACCTCGCTCAGCTCATCTACGACCTGAAGCGGGCCAACACATCGGCACGTGTGCACGTGAAGCTCGTGTCGGAAGTGGGGATCGGCACGGTGGCTGCCGGTGTCACAAAGGCGAAGGCCGACGTCGTACTGATTTCAGGTCACGACGGCGGTACCGGCGCCAGCCCGCTGAACTCGCTCAAGCACGCGGGCGTCCCATGGGAGCTTGGAGTTGCCGAAACGCAGCAGACCCTGATGCTCAACGGACTCCGGGACCGGGTGGTGGTTCAGGTGGACGGGCAGCTCAAGACCGGACGTGACGTACTGATCGCCGCGCTGCTGGGCGGCGAAGAATTCGGTTTCGCCACAGCGCCGCTGGTGGTCTCGGGCTGCATCATGATGCGTGTGTGCCACCTCGACACCTGTCCGGTAGGCGTTGCAACGCAGAACCCAGAGCTGCGCAGCCGCTTCACCGGCAAGCCTGAGTTCGTGGTCAACTTCTTCGAGTTCATCGCAGAAGAGGTCCGCGAGCTGCTGGCCGAACTTGGTTTCCGCTCGCTGGACGAGGCGATCGGCCACAGCGAGGTACTTGACGTGCAGCGGGCCGTTGCGCACTGGAAGGCGGACGGGCTCGACCTCGAACCGATCCTGCGCGGCAACGAGTTCGGCGAGGACGCTCCACTGCGGAACATGTTCCCGCAGAACCACGAGCTCGATCAGCACTTCGACAACAAGCTGATCGAGATGAGCAGCGACGCGCTTGATCACCGGGCCCCGGTCCGGATCACCCTCGACGTCGTGAACACCGACCGCTCAGTCGGCACCATGCTCGGCTACGAGGTCACACGGCGCTTCGGCACCGACACGCTGGCAACGGACACCATCGACGTTACTCTGACCGGTCACGCCGGCCAGTCGCTCGGCGCGTTCCTCCCCGCAGGAATCACCCTGCGGTTGCTTGGTGACTCGAACGACTACGTCGGCAAGGGACTGTCGGGCGGGCGCATCATCGTTCGGCCGGACCGCGCCAACGTCTTCGCCGCCGACCGCAACGTCATCGCCGGCAACGTGATCGGCTACGGGGCAACCAGCGGTGAGATCTTCCTGCGGGGCCAGGTGGGGGAGCGGTTCCTCGTGCGCAACTCCGGCGCAACGGCTGTCGTGGAGGGGATCGGTGACCACGGCTGCGAGTACATGACCGGTGGCCAGACGCTCATCCTCGGACGGACGGGGCGGAACTTCGGCGCCGGCATGTCCGGAGGTACGGCCTACGTGCTGGACCTCGACCAAACCCGCGTGAACGTACAGGCGCTCAACAGCGGCGAACTGCAGCTCGAAGAGCTGGACGCGGAAGACATCGAGATCGTCCGCCAGCTGCTTCTGCGGCACCAGGAAGAAACCGAGTCGCCGCTCGCTGCCCAACTACTCGATGAATTCGAGACGACCGTGCCGCGCCTGACCAAGGTGCTGCCGCGTGACTACGCACGCGTTCTCGATGCCCGGGCCGCCGCCATCGAAGAGGGACTCGATCCCGACGGTGAAGAGGTCTGGAACAGGATTTTGGAGGTTACCGGTGGCTGACCCACGCGGATTCATGAAGGTGCGCGAGCGGCAGACGCAGCCGCGCAGGCCCGTTCCGGTCCGGATCATGGACTGGAAGGAAGTGTACGAGGCCCAGGAAAAGGGCGTCCTGAAGAGCCAGGCCGGGCGCTGCATGGATTGCGGCATCCCGTTCTGTCACCAGGGGTGCCCGCTCGGGAACCTCATTCCGGAATGGAATGACCTCACGTGGCGGGACAAGGGTCGCGAGGCGATTGACCGTCTGCACGCCACCAACAACTTCCCCGAGTTCACCGGCCGGCTGTGTCCTGCTCCGTGCGAGGCGTCCTGTGTTCTCGGAATCAATCAGCCTCCGGTCACGATCAAGCAGGTTGAGGTTTCGATCATCGACGAAGCGTTCGACAACGATTGGGTGCACCCGCACCCGCCGGAGCGCCTGACGGGCAAGACCATCGCCGTCGTCGGCTCCGGACCTGCCGGTCTGGCTGTTGCCCAACAGCTGACCCGCGCGGGCCACACTGTGGCCGTATATGAGCGCGACGACCGCATCGGCGGGCTCCTGCGCTACGGAATCCCCGACTTCAAGATGGAGAAGATCCAGCTTGACCGTCGCCTCGACCAGATGAAGGCGGAGGGAACACGTTTCCGGGCCGGCGTCGAAGTGGGCCGCGACATCAGCTGGGACCAGCTGCGCCGCCGTTACGACGCCGTCGTGGTCGCCACCGGCGCCACGGTTCCACGCGACCTGCCTATTCCCGGACGCGAGCTCGACGGCGTTCACTTCGCGATGGAGTACCTGGTGCAGGCAAACCGGGTTGTGGCGGGCGAGGAAATCGAGGACCAGATCCACGCCGAAGGCAAGCACGTGGTCATTCTGGGCGGCGGCGACACAGGTGCAGACTGCATCGGCACCGCGCATCGCCACAAGGCTGCCTCGGTCACCACGCTCGCCATCGGGCAGCAACCGCCGCTCGAGCGCATGCCCAACCAGCCATGGCCTACCTTCCCGACGCTGTTCGAGGTAGCCAGCGCCCATGAAGAGGGCGGTGAGCGCACCTACCTCGCGTCAACGGTCGAGTTTGTTGGTGACAACGGAAAACTGACTGCGGTTCGCGTCGCCGAGACGGAGTTCGTCAACGGCAGACGGGTGCCGAAGGCTGGAACCGAGCGGGATATCCCGGCGGACCTGGTCTTCCTCGCGCTCGGATTCACCGGCCCGGAACCTGCGGGAATCGCCGAACAGCTCGACGCTGCTTTCGACGGACGGGGTAACGTTGAGCGTGACGGGTATTACATGACCAGCACTCCCGGAATCTTCGTAGCCGGCGACGCAGGACGCGGGCAATCCCTCATTGTGTGGGCAATCGCGGAGGGCCGTGCGTGTGCCGCAGCGGTTGACCAGTGGCTGATGGGTCAGACCAAGCTGCCCGCACCCGTGGCACCGACAGACCGGGCCCTCAACGTCCTGTAATTCCCAGGTGCGCAGGAGCCAAAGAGCAATCCACGAACACGACATGACAGGCAAGGTTTTATGAGACGCGCAAAGATAGTGGCCACTTTCGGCCCGGCAATCGCGAGCTATGAAAACACCCTCGCAGTTCTTGAAGCCGGGGTGGACGTAGCTCGTATGAACATGAGCCACGGCGACCATTCCGTACACAACCAGACGTACGAATTTGTCCGTAAGGCAGCAGAAGAGCTGGGCCGGCCGGTGGGCATCTTCGCCGACCTCCAGGGCCCCAAAATCCGTCTCGGGCGCTTCGTTGACGGACCCCATATGCTGCTTCCCGGTGACACCTTCACGATCACCACGGAGGACGTGGAAGGCACCGCGGAGATCTGCTCCACCACCCATAAAGGGCTGCCTCACGATGTCAATGTCGGCGACATCCTCCTGATCGACGACGGCAAGGTCGCGATGCGCGCTACCGCAGTCGACGACGTCAAGGTCACCGCTGAGGTCACCGTCGGCGGAGCGGTTTCGAACAACAAGGGCATCAACCTGCCCGGCGTCGCAGTGAACGTGCCTGCGTTGAGCGACAAGGACGAAGAAGACCTCCGCTGGGCAATCCAGCGCGGCGTCGACATGGTTGCCCTGTCCTTCGTGCGCAATGCGGCCGACGTCGAGCGCGTACACGAGATCATGGACGAAGAGGGCCGGCGCGTCCCGGTGATCGCCAAGATCGAGAAGCCGCAGGCCGTGGACGCCATCGAGGAAATCATCGATGCGTTCGACGCCATCATGGTTGCTCGAGGCGACCTCGGCGTTGAGCTGCCTCTCCAGGACGTCCCCATCGTGCAGAAGCGTGCCATCGAGCTCGCCCGCCGCTGGGCCAAGCCGGTCATCGTGGCCACCCAGGTCCTCGAGTCCATGATCGATAACCCCCGCCCCACGCGCGCGGAGGCTTCTGACTGTGCCAACGCAGTGCTCGACGGCGCTGATGCGGTCATGCTGTCCGGCGAGACCAGCGTGGGCAAGTACCCCATCGATACGGTCCGCACCATGGCAGACATCATCGAGTCCACCGAGAAGCACGGCCTCGATCGGGTTCCGCCTCTGGGCAGCAAGCCCAAGACGCGCGGCGGCGCCATCACCCGTGCAGCCGTGGAGATCGCCGACCAGCTGGATGCGAAGTACATCTGTACCTTCACCCAGTCGGGCGACTCCGCACGCCGCCTCTCCCGCCTTCGTCCGACGAAGCCGGTCTTCGCCTTCACTCCGGTGCAGTCGACCCTCAACACCATGTCACTGATCTGGGGTGTCCAGCCGATGCTCGTTGAGTACGCCGAACACACGGACCAGATGACTGCGCAGGTTGACCGCGTACTGTTCGAGCAGAAGCTTGTTGACCTCAACGACCTCGTGGTCATCGCGGCCGGTTCCCCTCCAGGGCAGTCCGGTTCGACGAACTCCATCAAGGTGCATAAGGTCGGGGATATCGCCGACGCGGGCCAGTTGCCCGAAGGCTACACACCGAGCAAGGAGAAGGTCGGTCCCTGGCCGGTCAAGAACAAGCACAAGTAGCCCGCACGCGACTCGCATACAGAAGGACCCCGCCTCGGCGGGGTCCTTCTGTATGTGCGAGCTGTTTGGTGTGTGGTTCTCCGTGTGGAAGCGCCCGCTAATTGACCTGATTAATGATCGTCTCGGCAACTTCGCGCATGCTCAGGCGGCGGTCCATGGACGTTTTCTGGATCCAACGGAAGGCTTCGGGCTCCGTCAGCCCCATCTTCGTGGTGAGCAGGCTCTTCGCGCGCTCTACGAGCTTCCGGGTAGCGAACTGCTCCTGGAGGTCGGAAACCTCATTCTCAAGCGCCTTGATCTCTTCATGGCGGGAGAGAGCGATCTCGATGGCCGGCACCAGATCGGCTGGAGTGAAGGGCTTCACCACGTAGGCCATGGCTCCGGCGTCGCGCGCACGCTCCACGAGTTCCTTCTGGCTGAAGGCGGTCAGCAGGACGACAGGGGCGATGCGCGCCTTCACGATCTGCTCCGCAGCGGTGATTCCGTCCATGACCGGCATTTTTACATCCATGAGGACAAGATCGGGCTTGTGCTCATGCGCCAGCTCAACTGCTTTCTCACCGTTGTCGGCTTCGGCGACCACGTCGTAACCCTCGCCACGCAGGATCTCCACAATGTCGAGACGAATGAGGGTTTCATCCTCAGCGACGATGACGCGCCGTGCCGGGCTCGTGTTCGCTGAGTCGCGGTTCTGGGACACTGAGGCTCCTTGGTATGCGTTTATTGGTTCTGCGTGCCCCGGCGCAGGAGCAGCCCTGAAGGCGCGCTGCACGGGTTCACTGGAACAGCCTATCGGCATGTAGAGTAGATTCGCGCACCCGGGGGTCCCCGAGTCACGGAACTCACGTCGGTGCACTGATCAGCCCGAATGGCGGAATTGGCAGACGCGCTGCACTCAAAATGCAGTATCGAAAGGTGTGTGGGTTCGAGTCCCACTTCGGGCACCAGCACGCACTGACTTTTACGGTCAGTCGTCCAGTCATATTGACTGACTTGTTTCTGAGAATCCTTCCGGACTGGCTTCTAATAGGGACATGGCAATGTCTTCCTACCTGGCCTTCTGCGGCTTGTGCGTGGTTCTCGCCGTAACTCCCGGTCCCGACAGCTTCCTGATCCTCCGGTTCAGCCTGCGGAAGCTTCCATCCGGTATTGCGGCTTCGTTCGGCTCCGCTGCCGGGTACCTGGTCTGGGCTGTGCTCGTTGCTGTCGGCCTCGCCGCCCTCATCGAACAGTCGGCCGTCGCTTACCGCGGGCTCAAGGTCCTTGGTGGTATCTATCTGGTCTATTTGGGGATCAAAGCTATTCGGGGGGATAGGAAGAAATCATCGGCCCCCGTGCCCGACGGCGTCGTCATGGTGGAAGTGCGTGCGTTGAGTTCGTGTGCAGCCGGACTCACATCCACCATGCTCAACCCGAAGGTGGGCCTGTTTTTCCTTGCCGTGGTCCCGCAGTTCCTTCCCAAGGATGGTTCAGTTTTCGCTGTCACGATGCTGCTGGGGGCAACTCTCGGCTTCATTGTGCTGATGTACCTTGTGGGTCTATGCCTGCTGGCCGCCAAGGCGAACGAGTGGCTGAACCGTCCGCGGGTAACCCGCAATCTGGAGATTTCATCCGGCGGGATACTCGGTGTGCTCGGCGTCGGAACAGCGGCGTCGGCCGCCCAGGCCTGACCCGGTTCCTGGCCTCAGAACCGGGTCAGCGTACGTCCCGGATGAGGTTGGTGATGCGGGCTGAGGAGAGCCGTCTGCCGTCTTCGTCGGTCATGATCACCTCGTGTGTGGCCAGCGTACGGCCGAGGTGGATGGCAACGGCAGTTCCTGTGACCAGGCCGCTCGAGGCGGACCGGTGATGGGTGGCCCCGATTTCAATACCGACAGCCTGGCGGCCCGGGCCTGCATGGATGCCCGCCGCGAATGACCCCAATGTTTCAGCAAGGACCAGATGGGCCCCTCCGTGCAGGATCCCGGCAACCTGCTGGTTCCCCTCGACCGGCATGGTAGCCACCATGCGCTCCGCCCCCATCTCCTGAAAAACGATCCCCATCTTGGCAGCGAGCCGCCCGATGCCGTGGCCGCGAAGCCAACCGTGCATGTGCTCGGGAACACCCGCAGCGGTCAGTTCGGCAAGGTAGGGGTGGTCGCCGTCGGAACCTGGGCCCGGAGTGAATTTGTCATCCATGGGAACTAGGCTGGCACCTGTGAGCCAAACAAACCAAACCGTAGATTCCGACGTGCAGATCGACGTGCAAACCAGCGTCCAGACCGATGCCGCGGTGGATGCGGCACCTGCACCCGCATCCGCGGGGAAGCGGTCGCGGTTGTTGGTCGTCGATGGCCATTCGATGGCGTTCCGCGCGTTCTACGCGTTGCCGGCCGAGAATTTTTCTACCGACACGGGCCAGCACACCAATGCGGTCTATGGGTTCACCGCCATGCTCATCAACCTGCTGCGTGACCAGGAGCCAACGCACGTCGCAGTCGCCTTCGACCTCGACACACCCACCTTCAGGGACACCGAATACACCGAGTACAAGGGCGGACGGTCCCGCACCCCGGAGGAATTCCACGGCCAGATCGACCTGATCATCAAGGTGCTGGAAGCCATGCGCATTCCTACTTTGTCGATGGAGGGCTACGAGGCCGACGATGTCCTCGCTACCCTTGCCGTCGACGCCGCTGCCAGGGGTTGGGACGTACAGGTAGTCAGCGGAGACCGGGATGTCTTCCAGCTCGTCAATGATCGCGTGACGGTCCTGTATCCCAAACAGGGAGTCACGAATATCCCGCAGATGGACGCCAAGGCCGTTGAGGAGAAGTACTTCGTTCCGCCGCACCTCTACTCGGACCTGGCGGCGCTGGTGGGCGAGACCGCGGACAATCTTCCGGGTGTGCCGGGCGTCGGGCCGAAGACCGCGGCCAAGTGGATCCTGAAGTATGGCGGCCTCGAAGGCATCCTCGAGAACCTGGACGCGATCGGCGGCAAGGTGGGAATCGCACTCCGGGAGAACATCGAGAACGTCAAGCGGAACCGGCGCCTCAACCGCCTGCTCACGGACCTCGATCTGCCGGTGGATCTGCAGGCGATGGGAGCGCAACGTCCGGACCGGGACGCCGTTGAGGACCTTTTCGACGCCCTGCAGTTCAATGTGCTTCGGAAGCGCCTGTTTGATCTGTTCGGCGAGGAGGAAGCGGATACAGCCAGGGATGAAATGTCCCCGCCGCAGCATGAAATCCTCACCGAAGCGAACTCCCTGACCGCCTGGATCAATGGAACCAATCAGGCTCCCGCGGCTGTCCACGTGGCCACACGTTCCACGAGCGGAGGAGAGGAAGCCGTCGGCGTTGCGCTGGTGACCGCCGCGGTCGCTGCCTATATCCCGTTCGAAGAGTTGGATCAGGACGCCGAGAGCGTCGTCGGGGAGTGGCTCCAGGACCTGGACGCGCCCAAGGTGGTGCACGACTTCAAAGCGGCCTACAAGCTGCTCCATGCCCGCGGTTTCACCCTTGCGGGCGAGGTGGACGACACCGCCATCTCGGGCTACCTCATTCAGCCCGACCGGCGCAGCTATGAGCTTGCTGACCTCAGCCAGGTGCACCTGAAGCTCACCCTGCCGACGTCGAACGCTGCGACGGGCGGCCAGCAGGCGCTGGCACTCGAGGAGGAGGATGTCGCAACCCCAGCGGTAGCGGCGGCCTTCGCAGCATTGGAACTCAGCCAGCACTTCACGGGCCAGCTCGTAGAGCGCGGCGCCAATCAGCTGCTCGCGGGTCTGGAACTGCCGCTGTCCGAGGTGCTGGCGCGGATGGAGCTGACGGGAATCAGCGTGGCTGTCGACGGTCTCGACCGCCTGTACGACGACTTCTCCGCGACCATGGCGAACACCAGCGCCGAAGCGTTCAGGATCATCGGCAAGGAGATCAACCTGGGCTCGCCCAAGCAGCTTCAGACCGTTCTTTTCGACGAGCTGGCCCTGCCGAAAACCAAGAAGATCAAGACCGGGTACTCCACCGACGCAGATGCGCTCACGGACCTGATCGTCAAGACGGGACACCCGTTCCTTGAGCAGCTGCTGGCACACCGGGATGCCTCCAAGCTTCGGCAGACGGTGGAGGGCCTCCGGAAGTCGGTCGCAGAAGACGGTCGAATTCACACGACCTACGTACAGACCATTGCAGCGACTGGCCGGCTGTCCTCCATGAACCCGAACCTGCAGAACATTCCGATCCGCTCGGATGAGGGCCGCCGGATCCGGGAAGCGTTCGTAGTAGGTCCCGGCTATGACTGCCTGATGACGGCGGACTATTCGCAGATCGAAATGCGCATCATGGCGCACCTCTCGGGCGATGAGGGCTTGATCCAGGCGTTCAACGAGGGCGAGGATCTGCACCGCTTCGTGGGCTCCTCCATCTTCCACGTGGCCCCGGAGGAAGTGACCAGTGCGATGCGCTCAAAGGTCAAGGCCATGTCCTACGGGTTGGTGTACGGGCTGAGCTCGTTCGGGCTGTCGAAGCAGCTTGCCATCTCGGTGGATGAGGCCCGGACCCTGATGGGTGACTACTTCGACCGGTTCGGCGCCGTCCGTGACTACCTCCGCGGAATCGTGGAGCAGGCACGCAAGGACGGTTTCACCTCAACCATCGAGGGAAGGCGGCGGTACCTGCCGGACCTGTCGAGTGACAACCGCCAGCTGCGGGAGATGGCTGAGCGGGCGGCGCTCAACGCACCGATTCAGGGTTCGGCGGCAGACATCATCAAAAAGGCAATGCTCGGTGTCGATGACGAGCTGCGACGCCGCGGGCTCACGTCGAGGATGCTTTTGCAGGTCCACGACGAACTGGTACTCGAAATCGCGCCGGGGGAACGTGACGAAGTGGAGCAGCTGGTGCGCGCGGAGATGGCGGGTGCGGCCGAACTGACGGTGCCGCTCGACGTCTCGGTCGGTACCGGCACCAGCTGGCACGAAGCGGCGCACTAGGAACAGGTGCCGCGGCATAGCCCGTCGGCTGTCGGAGGATTAGGCTGGGGAACCGTGAGCACGCAAACAGGGATCAACACCGCCGCATCCACGCTTCGGATCGAGACCTTCTCCGTAGACGGGGATGCCGATACCTCAGCAGAGGGCCCGTTGGCCGCCTGGTTCGAGGGCGTCAGCTTCGGATTCCACGAGGGCCGGCTGGAGGTCGAGGACCTGCCGAAACTGGCTGAGGCGTATGCGGCGGACCGGCGCATCCTGTGGGGCGCCTATGACGACAATCCGGGTCCCCATGCGTGGAATCCGCGCATTCCCGTAGCCACTTACGGCACTATGGTGAATTCGCTGAACGTCGGTGGGGGCAGGTTGCTGGACGCCCATCTGGTCACCGCGGTCACGGTTCGCCCGACACACCGGCGTCGGGGACTGCTGCGCCAAATGATCACTGCCGACCTTCAGGGCGCGGCCGAACGGGGTTTTGCCGTCGCGGCCCTGACTGCGTCGGAAGCCACCATCTACGGTCGCTTCGGGTTTGGTACGGCAACGCACACCACCTCGATTGAGGTTGACGTTCGAGAGCGCTTCGCCATCACTTCCGTACCGTACGGGCGGATGGAGGTGGTTTCGCCGGAAGCTGCCGTCGACCTCACCCAGGAAGTTTTCGCTGGTTTTCACTCACACTCGCTGGGTTCGATCGGCCGCCAGTTCGCGTACTCCCGCCGGTCAGCGGGTCTGTGGGGTGAGGATCGTCCCCAACCCGACAAGGCGCTGCGCACCGCCGTCCATTATGACGACGACGGCCGCCCGGACGCCTTCGTCTCCTACTCGTTCGCGGGTTGGGAGAAGACGCCGTACACCATGCGGGTGAAGGATCTGGTGGCGGTATCGGATGCCGCCTACCTCGAGCTGTGGCGTTATCTCGGCTCGCTGGACCTGATCGAACGGGTCACCTTCGGGTCGGCGCCTGTCCAGGATCCGCTGCCGTGGGCTCTGGCTGACCGGAGATGCCGTGAACTGAAATCCGATGAAGACGTGCTTTGGTTGCGGATCCTCGATCCGGTGGCCGCGCTGTCCCAGCGCAACTATGAGCACGACGGTGTCCTGTCCCTGTCAATCACGGATGCGCTCGGTCATGCCGAGGGCGCTTTCGAACTGAGTGTGGCGAACGGTGCGGGCACCGTCCGTAGACTGGGCGACGGGTCCAGGACGGACATCACGCTCGATGTAGCTGCTTTAGGGTCGTTGTACCTTGGGGGAGTGGACGCGCGGATTCTTGCCAGTGCAGGCGGTCTGACCGGAGGTTCCCCTGAAGGTGTTGAGCGTGCCGCAACGTTGTTCTCGGTGGCCCGGGCACCCTACTGCATCACGCATTTCTGACGGTCCGCTCCGGCCCGCTCACCATGACCGCACGGGAAGCAGCCAGCACGCTTTGACCGGCGTTGCAGCAGAACGCTAGACTGGGTGGGCATGTCCCGCGCACAGTGGGCCCTGCAATGTGTCCTGCACAGCCTCTGCGTTGTGTTGGCACAGTGTTCTCCATATTTCCATTTGTCCGCATCCGGGCAGGTTCCTCATGGCGGGTACATCAACATGTACCCGCGCGCGGTTCCAAGAAGTCCGGATCAAATTCATAATCCACAACGGAGCCCCAACTACATGACCATCACCACCACCGAGAAGCCAGGTGCCCCGCAGGTCGCTATCAACGACATCGGCACCGCTGAGGACTTCCTCGCAGCTATTGACGCCACCATCAAGTACTTCAACGACGGAGACCTCGTCGAAGGAACGGTAGTCAAGGTTGACCGCGATGAAGTTCTGCTCGACATCGGTTACAAGACCGAAGGTGTCATCCCTTCCCGCGAGCTTTCCATCAAGCACGATGTCGATCCGGGGGACGTGGTCTCCGTTGGTGACGAGGTTGAAGCGCTTGTCCTCACGAAGGAAGACAAAGAAGGCCGCCTGATCCTCTCCAAGAAGCGTGCTCAGTACGAGCGCGCCTGGGGCGACATTGAGAAGGTCAAGGAAGAAGACGGTGTTGTCACCGGTACGGTCATCGAGGTTGTCAAGGGTGGTCTCATCCTCGACATCGGCCTGCGCGGCTTCCTTCCCGCTTCCCTCGTTGAGATGCGCCGTGTCCGCGACCTCGCTCCGTACATCGGCCAGCAGATTGAAGCCAAGATCATCGAGCTGGACAAGAACCGCAACAACGTTGTGCTGTCCCGCCGTGCATGGCTCGAGCAGACCCAGTCCGAGGTTCGCTCCACTTTCCTCAACAAGCTGGAAAAGGGCCAGGTCCGTCCGGGCGTTGTGTCCTCCATCGTCAACTTCGGTGCATTCGTCGATCTTGGCGGCGTAGACGGACTGGTTCACGTTTCGGAACTGTCCTGGAAGCACATCGACCACCCGTCCGAGGTTGTCGAGGTCGGCCAGGAGGTCACCGTCGAGGTTCTCGAGGTGGATCTGGACCGCGAGCGCGTCTCCCTGTCGCTCAAGGCCACCCAGGAAGATCCGTGGCAGACCTTCGCCCGCACTCACGCGTTGGGCCAGGTTGTCCCCGGTAAGGTCACCAAGCTGGTTCCGTTCGGTGCGTTCGTTCGCGTCGAAGACGGCATCGAAGGCCTCGTCCACATCTCTGAACTTGCTGTGCGCCACGTTGAACTGGCCGAGCAGGTTGTCTCCGTTGGTGACGAGCTCTTCGTCAAGGTCATCGACATCGATCTTGAGCGCCGCCGCATCTCGCTGTCCCTCAAGCAGGCCAACGAGGGCGTCGACGCAGACAGCACCGAATTCGATCCGGCTCTCTACGGCATGGCCGCTGAGTACGACGAAGAGGGCAACTACAAGTACCCCGAGGGCTTCGATCCCGAGTCCAACGAGTGGCTTGAAGGCTACGAGACCCAGCGCGCAGCCTGGGAAGCCCAGTACGCCGAGGCCCAGTCCCGCTGGGAAGCTCACAAGAAGCAGGTTGTTCAGCACGCGTCCGACGACGCCGCCGCAGCCAACGAGCCGGCGGACTCCGGTGCAACCAGCTACTCCTCGGAGCCGGCTGCAGAGTCACCCGCAGGGTCCGGCACCCTCGCGTCGGATGAGGCTCTCGCCGCACTGCGTGAGAAGCTGACCGGCAACTAGGTCCGATCTCCTCAGGAAACCCTCGCCCATTGGGCGGGGGTTTCCTGCGTTGAAGCACTGCCCGGCAAAACGCTGGGCGTAGATCTTCAGCTGCGAGTGGACACCGTAACCGTGAACTTGCGGTCGCGCGCTACCTGGCGGGTAGGTCCCACAAGCCGCTCCAGCGCGCTGCGGTACTGCAGATGGCTGTTCCACACGGTCCACAGTTCGCCGCCGGGCGCCAGCGAACGCCCCGATTCGGCGAACAGCTTCAGTGCGATTCCCGCATGGACGGTATGACCGGAGTGGAACGGCGGGTTCAGGACGATCAGATGGTCACCGGAATCGGGCCGCCCTGAGAGGGCGTCGTCGCGCACCACCGTTACCCGGTCGCCTACACCGTTCGCGTCGACCGTAGCGCGGGTGGCGGCCACCGCCGCCGCCGAGGTATCGGTCGCGATGACGGAGAGTCCCGGGTGGGTCAGGGCAAGGTAAGCGGCGATGGTGCCGTTGCCGCAGCCAAGGTCCACGGCGTGGCTGGATGGTCGTGTTCCTTGGAGGTGGGGGAGCAGGAAGCGGGTGCCGGGGTCGAGCTTCGCGCCCCCGAACGTTGCCCCGAAGGCGCGTAGCCGCAGCGGGCGGGGGAGTCCGACGTCGTACTCTGCTTCGGAAGGAAATGGGCATGGGCCCGTCGGGAGCGGGCACGACGCAGTAAGGATCCGGGACTTCTGCCGCGCCAGCCCGGCCTCGACGGTGCGGAAGTACTTGGCCAGGACCGTGGTCATGGCCGGAGTCATGTGTTTGACTCTCCCTCCCGCGAAGACGGTGACGTCGGGATGTGCGGCGGTTGCGATATGCCACGCGATCTCCTCCAACGCGTCAAGGGAGCGGGGGAGTTGCAGCAGCACCAGGCGGACGCCGTCGAAGAGGTCCTTGCCCAGGACCGTTGAGGTGTACAGACCGCTGAGCGGAAAGCTGCGTGCATTTGCCGCGAGCGCACGCTCGCCGGTGACTGAGTCCTGATGGACGCGCACGTGCTCAGCGCCGGCATGCAGCGTGCCGAGAGTCAGGGCGCCGTGTGTGTCACCGACGACGGCGACTTCACCCGCAGCACAGCCCCGCAGGGCTTCACCTGCTGTATCGAGGAGCAGCCTGTCCGTGGCATCGACCGCGTGCAGGTTCTCGGCTTCCACGTCAGGCCAGCGCCTGAGAGCGTTGAAAGGGAAGTCAGCCACGGTCCACCCATTCGCGGCTCACTGGCACTGCGGTCAATTCACCGGCTGTGATCGCTGCAAGGCGACTTAAGAAGGAGCCCATTGCGGCGGCGTCGTCATCAACCGCGACGGTGAGGCGAGCCAGCTCCCCTTCGTAGTGCACCGCCAGCACTGGAGTGCCGACGGCTCGCAGCTCATTCTCGACCCGCCCGGCGGTGGCGGAAGGCGCCGCGATCTCGAGCAGCTGCCGTCGCTCCCGGGTGATCATCGGCGCGGCATCGAGCGCCTGGGACACCGAGTCCGAGTACGCACGCACCAATCCGCCGGCGCCCAGCAGGATCCCGCCGAAGTAGCGCACGACGATCGCAGCAAGATCGCTCAGATCCGCTCGATCAGGGGAAGTGGCCCGTCTGATGATCGCGTCGAGCATCGGTTGGCCGGCGGTACCGGAGGGCTCGCCGTCGTCGTTGGCGCGCTGGATCTCGCGGCCGGGTCCAAGAACGACGGCGCTGCAATGGTGCCTCGCATCGTGGAACTCCCGGCGCACCCGGGTAAGGAGGTCACGGACCTCGTCCTCGGACTCCACCCGCTGCAGCACGGTGATGAAGCGGGACCGGCGGACCTCCAATTCGTGTCGATGAGAACCAGCGATAGTCGTGTATCGCGCCACCGTTCCCGCCGTCCCTGTCACTCCTCCAGTGTAGGCAACCCGGAGAGGGCAGGGAGCGACGTCCGCAGGTAGCCTTGCAGTCATGTTGAGGGTTGGATTGACGGGCGGGATTGCTGCGGGAAAGTCGCTGGCGGCGTCAACACTTCGTGAGCTGGGAGCGGTACTCATCGACGCCGACCAGCTTGCCCGCGCTGTAGTGGAGCCCGGCACCGAGGGTCTGCGGGAGGTCGTTGCAGCGTTTGGGCAAGGCGTGCTCCGGCAGGACGGCTCACTGGACCGGCCTGCGCTCGGGGCCGTCATCTTCGCGGACCCTGCCGGACGCGCAACGCTGAACGCAATCATCCATCCGCGGGTCCGTCAGGAGGCAGCGAAGGCAGAGGCCGACGCGCGCGCACGGTCAAGCGGCGCCGTTGTGGTGCATGACATCCCGCTCCTCGTGGAGACCGGGCAGGAAGACAGCTTTCACCTGGTGCTGGTGATTGACGCGCCCCAGGAGATGCGGCTTCGCCGCATGGTGGAGCAGCGCGGAATGACGGAGCAGGAGGCACGAAAGCGGATGGAGGCGCAGGCCGAACCGGACACGAGAAATGCGGCAGCCGACGTCGTACTGGACAACTCCGGGTCCCCGGCGGCGCTCATCAGCGCCATAGAGGAATTATGGGAACAGCGGATTGTGCCGTTCGCACGGAACCTGACTGAACAGGAACGGGCGCAACGCCGCGGGGGACCCGTACTCCTGCATGATGACGACTGGCCGCGCCAGGCCGCCCTGCTGGGCCGCCGCCTGAAGCGGCGCGATCCGCGAGTGCTCCGCGTCGACCACATCGGATCCACCGCCGTCCCGGGTTTGCCGGCGAAGGACGTCATCGACCTCCAGCTGACGGTCGCCTCCCTTGAGGACGCCGACGCCCTCTCCGGCCCTCTCGCAGAGGCAGGGTTCCCACGCCTACCGGGCGTCTGGCGGGATACGCCCACCGCAGACCTTCCGCACCCGGAGCTGTGGCAGAAACGGCTGCATTGCAACGCTGATCCGGGGCGGGCGGTGAACCTGCATGTCCGTGTCGAGGGTTCCCCGGGGTGGCAGTACGCCCTGGCCTTCCGGGACTGGCTGCGGGCCAATCCTGATATGGCGGCGGCATATGCAGCAGAGAAGGACCGGTGCGCCGGCATCCATCGGAACGACGCCTCCACCTCGGGTTACGCCGCCTGCAAGGAGGAGTGGTTCAACACCTTTGCGGCCCCGCGTGTGACCGCCTGGAAGTACGACGTCGGCTGGTCACCGAGCCCGCCCGTCGCGGGCTGAGCCGGGGTTCAGCCTCCAGCAAAGAACACCTATCACGGACTGTGGTTGTCCGCGGCGGGCGGTAACGTAGAACCATGAGTCTTGCGCAGGAAATCAACCGTGTTGTTGCGCCTTTTGAGGTGATCAGCGAGTACCAGCCTGCCGGTGACCAGCCGACCGCCATCAAGGAACTTGCGGAGCGAATCAACGCCGGTGAGAAGGACGTGGTGCTCCTTGGCGCCACCGGTACCGGCAAAAGCGCCACGACTGCATGGCTCATCGAGCAGGTACAGCGGCCAACGCTGGTCATGGTCCAGAACAAGACCCTCGCGGCCCAGCTTGCCAACGAATTCCGCGAGCTCCTGCCGAACAACGCGGTCGAGTACTTCGTCTCCTACTACGACTACTACCAACCCGAGGCATACGTCCCGCAGACCGACACCTTCATCGAAAAGGACTCCTCCATCAATGAGGAGGTTGAGCGGCTGCGCCACTCCGCTACGAACGCGCTGCTGACCCGGCGCGATGTCGTGGTGGTCGCCACTGTCTCGTGCATCTATGGTCTCGGTACACCCGAGGAGTACGTCTCCGCGATGGTCACCCTGCGGCAGGGGCAGGAGATGAACCGGGATGCCCTGCTGCGTCAGTTCGTGGCGATGCAGTATGTCCGCAATGACATGGATTTTCATCGCGGCACATTCCGAGTACGCGGGGACACCGTTGAGATCATTCCGATGTATGAAGAGCTTGCGCTGCGCATAGAGTTTTTCGGCGATGAGGTTGAGCGCATCTACACGCTTCACCCGCTCACGGGTGAAGTGGTGCGGGAGGAGACGGAGATGTACGTCTTCCCGGCCTCGCACTATGTGGCCGGACCGGAGCGGATGGCCCGGGCGATCACACGCATTGAAGACGAATTGCGGGAGCGTCTCGAGGAACTTGAGTCACAGAACAAGCTGGTCGAAGCACAGCGGCTGCGCATGCGCACCACTTATGACCTCGAGATGATGCAGCAGATGGGTTTCTGCAACGGCATCGAGAACTACTCCCGCCATATCGACGGACGAACCAAAGGCAGCGCGCCGCATTGCCTCATCGATTACTTCCCTGACGACTTCCTGCTTGTCGTGGATGAATCCCACGTGACCATTCCGCAGATTGGCGCTATGTACGAGGGCGACATGTCCCGCAAGCGCACCCTGGTTGACCACGGCTTCCGCCTCCCGTCCGCCATGGACAACAGGCCGCTGAAGTGGGATGAGTTCCTCGAGCGCATCGGCCAGACCGTCTACCTCTCGGCTACCCCCGGAAAGTACGAGCTGAGCAAGTCAGACGGTTATGTCCAGCAGATCATCCGACCCACCGGGCTGGTGGACCCGGAGATCGTCGTCAAGCCGAGCAAGGGCCAGATCGATGACCTTCTCGGGGAGATTCAGGTGCGGGTGGAGCGCGATGAGCGGGTCCTGGTTACCACCCTGACCAAGCGCATGGCCGAAGACCTTACCGGCTACCTTCTGGAACACGGGGTGAAGGTCGAGTACCTGCACTCGGACGTGGATACCCTTCGCCGGGTGGAGTTGCTGCGTGAGCTCCGGATGGGCACGTTCGACGTGCTGGTGGGCATCAACCTTCTGAGGGAGGGCCTGGATCTGCCGGAAGTGTCTCTGGTCAGCATCCTGGACGCGGACAAGGAGGGTTTCCTGCGCAGTTCCACCTCACTGATCCAGACCATCGGCCGCGCCGCCAGGAACGTTTCCGGTCAGGTGCACATGTACGCCGACCGGATCACGGATTCCATGGCGAATGCGATCGAGGAGACCACCCGGCGACGCGACATCCAGATCGCCTTCAACAAAAAGAACGGCGTGGATCCCCAACCCCTGCGGAAGCGCATTGCGGACATCACGGACTCCCTGGCAAAGGAGGACGCGGATACCCGGGCTCTGCTCGAGAAAACGGCCAAGTCGTCCAAGGGCAAAGGTAAGGGCAAGGTCCCAACCGTCCGGCACGATGGCCTCGCCGCGGTGCCGGCAGAAAACCTCACCGATCTGATCAGCCAGTTGACTGACCAGATGCACGCCGCAGCCGAGGAGCTGCAGTTCGAACTGGCGGCCCGGCTCCGCGACGAGGTCAGCGATCTGAAGAAGGAACTGAGGCAGATGCAGTCCGCCGGGCACGCCTGACCGATGGTCGACGAGGTTGCGGCAGGCGCCGGGTCCTTCACCGAGATCCGGGTCCATGGGATCGGAGACCACGAGTACTACACCAGTCTTGGGTTGCCGGTTGAGAAACGACTCAATGCCTGGGTTCAGGTCGCCGCACCTCCGCCGCTGCCGGAACACCGGCTGCGCATTGTGAACTGGTCGCGGTCACGGCGGCAGAAGACCGGCTTCCTCTGGTACCTGGCATTCCCGTTCACCCTTGCAAACGTGGCGGGGCGCATGGAACCCGTGGGAGCAGGAGCTCCGGCCGTCGCAACCCTGCGAGCGATGGTTGGCGTCATCGGCGTCGTGCTGACGCTGTCGCAGCTTGCCTGGCTGATCGTGCTGGGTGAAACGGTCCTGAGGTATCTGAGCCTTCCGTCTTCCGTTCTGCGCATCGTGCCGCTGATTGCAGCGGCACTACTGGTTGCATGGCTGGCCTTCCGCTACCGGACCGTTGTCCGGGTACAGTCCGGGCACAACCGCGGGAGTGCCGTGCCCGTCATGCACGCCGCCTTTGTCGTTGTGGGCGGTATCGCGCTCAGCCTTGCCCCGCCGGCGCAACTCATTCACGCAGGCTGGCCCTCAGCCGCGCTTCCCACCGGTCCGCCGCGCCTGGACGCCATGGCGCTCTGGATCGCCGCAAGTACGGTCGCGGGCTTCGCGGCGGCGTTCGTACTTTCCGCGCTGGGCAGGGGAAGCCCAGGTGCGCGCGAGAAGGTGCGGGGGCCGCTCGCTGCTGCTGGTGTCCTGCTGGCTGTTGCAGTACCCCTGATGCACTTCGTCACCGCGCTGGTCCGTATGGTTTTGGACAACCTGCTCGGCTACGTCACCGGGCTTTTCGGGTGGGTGCGGGTTCCGCAGCCGCTCTCCGGCATTCTCCTTCCCTATGACAATCCCGACGATCCCGGCGACAGCCGGCTTGACCTCTTCCCGTTCCTCGCGCTGATCGCCGCAGCAGCAGCGCTGGTCGCCATCGCTGTCGTGCTGGCTTCGGGCGCCGGACCGGGTCTGCCGCCTCTCGGGCATGGTAAGGCGGAACGCGGGCGCTGGTGGCACGCTGTGTGCGCCCAAGCGCCGCAGTTGGTGCCACGCATTCTGCCGCTCGCCCTCGTACTCGCGCTGGCGGCGATGACGGCGGCAATCGTCCTCGGCGAGGGCAGGCTCGGTGGTCCTTGGCTGGCATTGGCGATCCTGGTGCTCCAAGCTGCGGGGGCGGTGGTGGTGCTCGTGCTCCTTCTCGGGCAGCTTCGTCCCTTGCGGGAGGTGCTCGGGAAGATAGCCGACGTCGCCGGCTTCTGGCCCGTCCTGGACCATCCGCTGGCCGGCTCATCGTACCGGGACGCTGCTGTTGACGGTATCTCGAACCTGGTGGACCGGCATGCCCGGGGCCAGGTTGTCCTCGTCGCCCACAGCCAGGGGTCGGTACTCTGTGCCTGGCTTGTCGCTCACACCTCCGTTGATGGCGTGCGGCCGCACCTCGTGACGGCCGGGTCACCCGTCCACTCCGTGTATGCGCGGTTTTTTCCGGCCACCTTCACGCCGGAACTGCTGGCCGACGCCGTTGCCGGATCCCAAAGCTGGCGCAATTACTGGCGGGCAACAGATCCCATCGGGTTCCCCATCCCGGGGATCGCAAACAGCGAACTTCCAGATCCGCGGCCCGACGGCCTGGTCCGAGGTCACAGCGACTACTGGACCGAGCCCGACATCGTGCAACATGTCGCCGGGTTGGCGCAGCTCCGTACTTGACTTGCGTCTTGTTTCCCGATCCCGACCGGCCGCGGGTACCATGGGACGAACGTAGGGGAGTATCCTTTCGCGCTACGAACGTCAACACGCAGGCCGACGACGGTCTGCCGGGCGTAGCGGTCGCACAACGAATGCGACGGAGAGACTTGCGAATCCCGTTGTACCTTCGAAAGGGTCCCTAGTGCTTGAACTGCCCCTTGCCTTTGAAATAGGCACATTTGTCGTTCTGGGAATTATCCTCCTGTTCGACCTCCTGCTTGTCGTGAAGCGGCCCCACGAGCCTTCGATGAAGGAAGCCGGCTTATGGGTCTCCTTCTACGTGGGACTCGCCCTGATCTTTGCCGTACTCATGTTCGCTATAACAGGCCCCGAATTCGGCGGGCAGTTCGTCGCCGGCTGGGTGACGGAGTACAGCCTGAGCATCGATAACCTGTTCGTGTTCATCATCATCATGGCCAGGTTCTCCGTGCCGCGGAAGTACCAGCAGGAAGTGCTGATGGTGGGCATTATCATCGCCCTGATACTGCGCGGAATCTTCATCCTTTTGGGTGCGGCGCTGATCAGCAACTTCTCCTGGATCTTCTACATCTTCGGCGCATTCCTCCTGTGGACCGCTTACCACCAGGCGAAAGACTCCGGTGAAGAGGAAGAGGAGAAGGAAAACAAGCTCATTGCCAAGCTGCGCACTGTGCTGCCTATGACCGACAAGTACGACGGCGGCAAGGTCCGCACCGTGGTCAACGGCAAGAAGGTCTTCACACCGATGCTCATCGTCTTCGTCACGATCGGCCTCACCGACCTGCTGTTCGCTGTGGACTCCATTCCCGCGATCTTCGGCCTGACCGAAAGTGCGTTCATCGTGTTCACCGCGAACCTGTTCGCGCTGATGGGCCTGCGCCAGCTGTACTTCCTCCTTGGCGGTCTCATGACCCGACTGGTGTTCCTCAAGCACGCGCTCTCGATCATCCTCGCCTTCATCGGTGTGAAACTGATCCTGCACGCCATGCACGAGAACGAACTGCCGTTCATCAACGGCGGCCAGCATATTGAATGGGCCCCGGTAATCCCGACGTTCGCTTCGCTGGGCTTCATCGTCGCCACCATCGTGATAGCTGTCGTAGCGAGCCTGCTGAGCCCTGCCGGGAAGCGCGCCAAGCTCGATGCCGAACTCGCTGCGGACGCCGAAAAGGCCCGCACGGGCGGTCCGGAACACTGAACCACGCCTGAGAGCTGATACATAAGGCGCCGATCCTGCAGTGCAGGGTCGGCGCCTTCTACGTTGCCGAGGTTCCCTAGCCGCGGCGGGTCATGGCGAGCAGACGCGAGAAGATGGCGTCACCGTCGTCGTTGATTCCGTCATGATGAAAGTCCGAGGTTTCCCACACCTGGAGGCCACGGACCGCCGCTGCCGTCTCAAGGGACAGGTCCCGGTCCACGTAGATGTCATCGCTGTAAACGGCAGCTGCGACGGGCACATCGTTGCGCGCAAGCCGGACCGGATCGTACAGCGGCCCCCAGTCGTCTGCCGCTGCGATGAGTTCAGCTGTCTCCTTAAGCGGTATCAGTGCGGGGTCCTCATCGAAGTACCAGGGGTAGATCATTTCACCGGTGAGCAGCGGATCCGTTGCATCGGGCGCGAAGTCGGGGAACTCTTTCAACACCCGCCATGCCGCCCACCTCGAGGCTTCACCCTGGCAGTAGATGGACTCGTGAAGGAGCGCGTACAGCGGGTTCGATCGACGGCTCACGACGGACTGCACCTGATCCAGGAAACTGGACGAGAGACGTTCCCCGCCGGGGGCCGGGACGAAAGCGTCCTCCAGCAGGTAGTGAAGTGCGTCCACCCGCGCGTTTCCGCCGAGGAAGGACCCGACCATCTGGAATCGGTGCGCGGTAAGCCGTTCGCCGCTAGGCAGAAACTCCTCGACCGCGTCGAGGTGGCGCATCAGGCGTGTGGCCAGTGCCCGGTGCTCGGGATACCAGGAGAAGTACTCGGCGTTGCGCTTCGCTACGCGCTTGAAAGTTGATCGGTAGACACGCTCGGGCGGTCCGGCGAGTGGTGCCAGTCCGCCTGTGATCAAGGCGCGTTCCACCCCCTCCGGAGCGAAGGAAAGATAGGACAGGGTGCAGAATCCGCCGAAGCTTTGCCCGAATACTGTCCACGGTTCCGAACCCAGGGCGTTACGGATGGACTCGGCATCCGCAACGATCGAGTCAGCGCGGAAGTGGCGAAGGTAGCGCGCCTGCTCAGCCGGGGTGCCGCGCAGGGGGAGCGTCACGGTGTCGGCGGGCGTGGAGAGCCCGGTACCGCGCTGGTCAAGCATCAGGATCCGGAAATCACGGGCGGCTGCCTTCATCCAGCCGGAGAGCTGGGTGGTGCGGCTGCCGCGCACGCCGGGCCCGCCCTGAAGGAAGAGCAGCCACGGGAGCCGCGCCGCGTCGTCGTGATCCGTGGAGCTGTACTCTCGAGCGAAAACCTCGATGTGCTCACCCTCAGGAACGGTGTAGTCCAGTGGAACGGCGAAACGGTGCGGCGTCGTCTTCACGCCTCGCATCACCCGGGTGGACCCCGTTTCATGAGCCCGGGCGGTCATGCGCCGTTGCCCGCAAACTTCGTCAGCGGATCGCCGGTGAGCCTGAAGGTGGTCCACTCGTCCTGCGGAAGCGCCCCCAGACTGCGGTAAAAGGCGATCGAAGGTTCGTTCCAGTTCAGTACCGACCACTCCACGCGTGCATAACCGCGTTCGGACGCGATTCCGGCGAGTGTGCGCAGCAGCGCTTTCCCGTAACCCGATCCCCGCGCTTCAGGGCGTACGTACAAATCTTCAAGGTAGATGCCGTGCACGCCCTCCCAGGTGGAGTAGTTGAGGAACCACAGAGCGAAACCCTGGACGCCGTCGTCGTCCTCGGCCACATGCGCAAAGATGCCGGGATGTGGTCCGAACAGCGCTTCCTCAAGGCCCTGCACCGTATTGCGGACGGCGTCAGGTTCCTTCTCATAGACCGCAAGGTCGTGGATCAATTGCAGGATGATGGGCACGTCATCACGACGCGCTTCCCGGATAGGAGTCATGATCCCCAAGCCTACTGGCCGAGGGACCCGCGCCGAGCGCCAGCGAGGTGTGGGAGGCCGGTAGGCGCTACTGGCCGAGGGGCCCGCGCCGAGCGCCAGCGAGGTGTGGGTGGCCGCGGTTCAGGGTCCGCTAGACGCGGTTCAGGGACCGCCCACGGAAGTGACCGCCAGAACCGGGAATCCCGCCTCGTCTGACGCCGCGAGGTCGATGACCGCGTTAATGCCCCAGTCCTGGTCGCCGGCCGGGTCCTTGAAGATCTGCCGCACCTCCCAGCGTCCGGGAACCTGCTTGATGATGAGCAGGGCGGGCCCGCGGGCATCAGGACCGTCGTCGATGTCGTCGTGAGCGTCGAAGTAGCCGTCCATTGCTTCGGCCCATCGGTCTGCGTTCCAGCCCGACGCCTCATCCAGCCGGCCAAGTGCTTCCTCGTCCTCCGCGGCGAACAGCTTCACCCGCTGGAACATCTCGTTGCGCACCATGACCCGGAACGCCCGCTCGTTCGAGGTAACGGAATCGGGCTCCGGGGGAAGATCAACAGTCCCTGTGTCCTGGCCGGACACGCCCGCCGCCAACTGTTCCCACTCATCGAGCAGGCTCGAGTCCACCTGGCGGATCAGCTCCCCGAGCCACTCGATGATGTCGGTCAGGTCTTCGCGCAGGGCGTCACGGGGGACGGTCTGACGCAGGGCCTTGAAGCAGTCGGCAAGGTACCTGAGGAGAATCCCCTCGGAACGGGCCAGGGAGTAGAACGCGATGTACTCGCCGAAGTTCATGGCCCGCTCGTACATGTCGCGGACTACCGACTTGGGCGTGAGTTCGAAGTCCCCCAGCCAGGGAGCACCCGAGCGGTAGGTCTCGAAGGCCTGGAACAACAGCTCGGCGAGCGGTTGCGGATAGGAGATCTCCTCGAGCCTGGCCATCCGCTGGTCGTAGTCAACGCCGTCGGCCTTCATTGCGGCAACGGCCTCGCCGCGGGCCTTCTTTTCCTGCGCGCTGAGCACCTGGCGCGGCTTCTCGAGGGTGGCCTCGATGACCGAAATGACGTCGAGGGCGTAGGCCGGGCTCTCGGGGTCGAGGAGTTCGAGGCTGGCGAGCGCGAAGGGGGAGAGCGGTTGGTTGAGCGCGAAGTTCGCCTGCAGGTGGACCTTGAGCCGGATGGTCCTGCCCTCGTCGTCGGGCTCGGGGAGCCGCTCCACGATGCCCGCTGTCACCAGTTCGCGATAGATGCTGATTGCCCTGCGAAGGTGCATGAACTGGCGGGCGGGAGGTTCATGATTACCGCGCAGCAGATCCTGCACGGCCCTCAGCGGGTCCCCCGGACGCTCGAGCAGGTTCAGCAGCATCGAGTGACTCACCGCGAAACTGGAACCGAGCGGCTCCGGTGTGCCCTCGACGAGCCTGTCATAGGTGGGCTTACCCCAGGAAACAAACCCCTGGGGAGGCTTTTTACGCACGACCTGGCGGAGCTTCTTCTGGTCATCGCCGAATTTTGCTGTGGCCTTGGCCATTGCCTTCGTATTCTCGACGACGTGGTCGGGCGCCTGCACCACCACCGTTCCGGAGGTGTCGTAACCCGCCCGCCCCGCGCGGCCGGCGATCTGGTGGAACTCCCGCACGTTGAGCAGGCGGGTGCGAACGCCGTCGTACTTGCTGAGAGCCGTGAGCATGACGGTGCGGATGGGCACGTTGATGCCCACGCCAAGCGTATCCGTGCCGCAGATGACCTTGAGCAGCCCCGCCTGTGCAAGCTGCTCAACAAGCCGCCGGTACTTGGGCAGCATCCCGGCGTGATGTACACCGATACCGTGGCGCACCAGCCGGTTCAGGGTCTTGCCGAAGCCGGAGGAGAACCGGAAGTTCGCAATGAGGGCCGCGATCCTGTCCTTCTCCTCACGTGTGCACACATTGATGCTCATCAGGTTCTGCGCGCGTTCGATGGCGTCCGCCTGGCTGAAGTGCACCACGTAGACCGGTGCCTGGTGCGTGGAGAGCAATTCCTCGAGGGCTTCCTGCAGGGGCTCCTCGGAATAGTAGAAGTTCAGCGGAATGGGTCGATCACCCGAACTGACCAGAACAGTGGCCCGCGAGGTTCGCTCGGTCAGGTCCTTCTCGAAGCGCTCAACATCGCCGAGGGTTGCGGACATCAGGAGGAACTGTGCCTGCGGCAGCTCGAGCAGGGGGACCTGCCAGGCCCAACCGCGCTGCGGATCAGCATAGAAGTGGAACTCATCCATGACCACCGTGCCGACATCGGCGCGGCTTCCCTCGCGCAGTGCGATGTTCGCCAGGATCTCCGCTGTACAGCAGATGATGGGGGCATCCTGGTTGACGGCGGAGTCGCCCGTGACCATGCCGACGTTCTCGGCGCCGAAGATCGCGCACAGTGCGAAGAACTTCTCCGAGACCAGCGCCTTGATCGGGGCGGTGTAGTAGCTTCGCCGCCCCTCCGCGATCGCATGGAAGTGAGCTGCGACGGCCACCAGTGATTTGCCTGATCCGGTGGGGGTCGCGAGGATGACGTTGTTCCCGGAGACAAGCTCGAGGACGGCTTCATCCTGCGCCGGGTACAGAGTGATCCCGGTGCTGGCGGACCAGGAATGGAAGGCCGTGTAGACGGAGTCGGCGTCGGGAGCGTGTGCTTCGCCGGGCTGGGGGAGATGTTCCTGGATAGTCATTTAGTTCCAGCCTATCCGCTTGTGCCGGATGTGCCCTGCCCGTCGGCCTGAACCCTCGACGGCTAGGCTTGCCCTCATGCGCTGGGACCCTTCACAGTATGCCGCCTTCTCCGACCACCGGTCGCGACCGTTTTTCGACCTGGTGGGCCGGATCGGCCATGCCGCGCCCCGGCGGGTGGTTGATCTCGGTTGCGGGCCCGGAGAGCTTACTGCTGTGCTTGCGCGCAGATGGCCCAATGCCGAGGTCGTGGGACTGGATTCATCACCGGAGATGATTGACCGCGCACGTGCGCTCAAGCATGCTCCTCCGAACCTGCTCTTCTCGCTGGCCGACGTCCGGGACTGGGCTGTGGAGCCGGGCATCGACGTCGTGGTATCCAATGCTGTGCTGCAGTGGGTGCCTGGGCATCAGGAGCTGCTGGCGCGCTGGGCCCGCGACCTTGGGGAGCACGCCTGGATAGCGTTTCAGGTTCCAGGCAACTTCTCGGCGCCCTCGCACTCGCTGATGCGAAGACTGGCAGAGTCCGTGCGTTGGAGGGAGCAGCTTGGATCTGTGCTCAGACACGAGGAC
Source organism: Arthrobacter sp. D2-10 (assembly GCF_054161285.1). NCBI lineage: Bacteria > Bacillati > Actinomycetota > Actinomycetes > Micrococcales > Micrococcaceae > Arthrobacter > Arthrobacter sp. D2-10. The sequence continues at coordinate 1,735,098 of NZ_CP096431.1, forward strand.
GCCGTCGGCTCACCAGAGGAATATCATCGCCTGCTCAACGACGCGGGTCTTGAAGCAGATGTGTGGGAGACGACCTATCAGCACCGGCTCTCGGGTGCCGATCCGGTCCTTCAGTGGGTGCGGGGTACCGGGCTGCGCCCGGTTCTTGCCGCCCTCGCTGAGGACGAGGCCGCCGAGTTCGAGCGCGCCTACGCCGACCTGCTTACCGAGGCGTATCCGCCCGAGCCCGACGGCGGCACTCTCTTTGCATTCAGGCGTGTGTTCGCCGTGGGTGCGAAGCAGGGGAGCGAAGGCTCACCAGCCGCGTGAACGCCACTCGGCCAAAGACGGCCGTTCCGCCCCGAGAGTGGTCGGCTTGCCGTGGCCGGGATGGACGATGGTGTCGTCATCGAATCGGTTGAAGATCCGCTCCACTACGTCGTTGTACAGGGACTCGAACCGCTGAGGGTCACCACCGGTGTTACCGACACCGCCTGGAAACAGCGAGTCGCCGGTGAAAAGGTGGACGGGCCCGTCGGGGTCCCGGTACACCAATGCGACGGATCCGGGCGTGTGTCCGCGCAGCCCGATTGCTTCGAGCTCGAAACCGTCGAACTCACCCACGTCGCCGTGATTGAGCGGTACATCGGTGGGGACCGCGATATCGCCGACGTCCTCCACGCCGGCGGCCGTGCGCGCGCCCGTTGCCCGGACAACGTCCTTCAGCGCCCGGACGTGATCCCAATGGGAGTGGGTGGTCACGACGAGGGCCAGTTGTGAGGGGACTTCCGCATCGGCAGCACCTTCGGCGATCAGACGGTGGATGGCGGGCGCGTCGTCAGCCGCATCGATGAGGACTTGCGCTCCGGTCGCCTTCCCCGTGATGAGGTAAACGTTGTTGTCCATCTCGCTGACGAAGATACGTCGAATCGTCACGTCCTGTAGGTCATGAATCAGCATTGGCTCATCCTAGTAGCGCGTACGGACCCTAGTCGGGTCTCTAGGTTGCCCACTTCAATCATCTTGCGCTGAGTCCTCGAAATACGGTTCTTCTTGCTGAAGTGCAACCCTGCCGGCCAGGACGAAGAAGGAACCCCTTGTGGGGTTGTCCGGGCCTTCCGTAGAGTCGGCCATGACGCCATCCGCCGGTGGCTTCACGGTTAGTCAGTGAGCATTACCCCACCAGGACCGGAGGACGTGTCGATGACTCGCAAGGACCGGATAGCCGAACCATGGGGTACACGAACCCCTTACGCGTCGGGCGAGGCCTGGCCTGTCCGGGTGGATATGCACCTGGAAGAGGGCCTTCAGGAAGCGGATGTTGATCGATGGGTGCAGACTGCATCTATTCTTCACTCCAACGGTGACGCCTTGGATATAGCGGTGAAGGATGACCGCATAGCTGGCGTCCGGGGACGGGCTCAGGATCGCGTCAACCACGGACGCCTGGGCCCGAAGGACCTCTACGGGTGGCAGGCCAACTCGTCCCCGGACCGCCTCACGAAACCCCTGATCCGGAGAAGGGGGAAGCTCGTGGAGACGGACTGGGACACCGCAATGGAGAAAGTGGTCGAGCGCAGCAGGGATCTGCTTGATGGGCAAGGTGCCAGCGCCATCGGTTTCTATACCACGGGGCAATTGTTCGCTGAGGAGTACTACACCCTGGGGATCGTTGCACACGGGGGTTTGGGCACCAATCACGTGGACGGCAATACGCGGTTGTGTACCGCGACCGCTGCTGCAGCGTTGAAGGAGTCCTTCGCATGTGATGGTCAGCCTGGCTCCTATACCGATGTTGATCATGCTGATGTGATTGCCCTGTATGGCCACAACATGGCCGAGACGCAGACAGTGCTCTGGACGCGGGTCCTTGACCGCCTTGCCGGGCCGAACCCCCCGAAAATCATCTGCGTCGATCCGCGAGCCACACCCGTAGCGCGAGCGGCCACCGTCCACCTCGCACCCAGGCCGGGCACGAACGTGGCGCTCATGAACGGGTTGCTCCACGAAATCATCGAGAACGGCTGGGTCGACACGGACTACGTAGAGGCTCATGCCGTCGGGTACAGCGAACTTCAGAAGCGGGTCAAGGAGTACCCGCCTGAACGTGTGGCAGAAATCTGTGATGTGCCGGCGGAGAAGATCCGCGAGGCAGCGAGCATCATCGGGCACGCCGAACGCCTGCTCTCGACCGTGCTGCAAGGCTTTTATCAATCCCATCAGGCCACGGCGGCGGCCGTGCAGGTCAACAACATCAACATCATTCGCGGCATGCTCGGCAAACCCGGCTGCGGGATCCTGCAGATGAATGGGCAGCCCACGGCTCAGAACACCCGCGAATGCGGTGCCGACGGAGATTTCCCGGCCTTCCGGAACTGGTCCAACGACGCCCACGTGAAAGACCTCGCGGATGTGTGGAACGTCGACCCCATGGCAATACCGCACTACTCACCGCCCACCCACGTAATGCAGATGATGCGGTACGTTGAGGACGGGTCCATCCGCATGCTCTGGGTCAGCGGCACCAATCCGGCGCTGTCCCTGCCGGAACTTCAACGTATCCGCTCCATCCTCACCCAGGAACGCCTGTTCCTGGTGGTCCAGGACATCTTCCTTTCCGAAACAGCCCGACTAGCCGACGTCGTGCTTCCAGCGGCAACCTGGGGGGAAAAGACGGGGACTTTCACGAACGTGGACCGGACCGTCCACATTTCGGAGAAGGCCGTCGATCCGCCCGGGGAGGCGAAGCCGGACTTGGACATATTCATCGACTACGCCCGACGGATGGACCTGCGCGATAAGGACGGGCAGCCGCTGGTGAAGTGGCACGATCCGGAATCGGCCTTCGAAGCGTGGAAGGAGTGCACTCGCGGCCGTCCCTGTGATTACACCGGAATCACGTACGAAAAGCTCCGCGGCGGCTCCGGGATCCAGTGGCCCTGCAATGAGGAAAACCCGGAAGGCTCCGAGCGGATTTACGCCGACGGCAAGTTCTGGAGCTCCCCGGAGTACTGCGAGAGCTACGGGCGCGACCTGGTGACCGGTGCGCCCCTGGAACCGGATGAGTACAAGGCCATGAACCCGAAAGGCAAGGCCATCCTCAAAGCAGCGGCGTACATGCCCCCGCATGAGCTCCCCAGCCAGGACTACCCGCTACAGCTGATCACCGGGCGCACCCTGTACCACTTCCATACCCGTACGAAAACGGGGCGCGCACCCCAACTTCAAGCCGCAGCCCCAGAGGTATGGGTCGAAATGTCTGACAATGACGCGACCGCCTACGGCATCAAAGAAGGAGACCTCGCCCGGGTCTCCACTCCCCGGGGGTCGGTTGAGGCGAAAGTAAGGATCAGCGGCGTCCGGGACGGTGTCCTATTCCTGCCCTTCCACTACGGCTACTGGGATACCGACGGCGGACACCAACCGGACAAGGCCGGGCGCGCGGCGAACGAATTGACCGTTACGGACTGGGATCCGGCGTCCAAACAACCCATCTTCAAGACCGCTGCCGCGAACATTAAGCGGGTCAAGTCCGGCAAGGGCCCTTCAGCAGCGCCGACAACGACAGCGTCCGCACCGGTCCGGTCTATTGGTTATGAGACGGCCGGCTCACATAACGCTGCGGTGGAAGAAGACATCAAAGCCGGAGCAGCGGGAGGATCACGATGAAGATCGGACTGGTGCTGGAGGAGCTGCACCGATCGGAGAACGATCTCGCGCATGAACTGCTGCAAGTTTCCGAACGGCACAAAGTAGACCACGAGATTTACCATCTCGGCCGGGACCTTGCGAAGTGGTCCCAGGAACACGTACGCGAAATAGCGAAGATCGCGAAGAACTACGGCCAGGACCTCGACCCGGATCCCAAGGGAGACTTGGCTGTTACCAAGAAACTCCGGGAAAAAGGCAGCGAACTTATTGGGCGGCGCAGCTCTCCCGCCTTGCTGCTGTTGCGGGACCTGCGTGAAATCTACCTCAAAGCCGCCGGAGTCTCAGTCGACTGGGAAATGCTCGCCCAGGCCGCCCAAGGCATCAAACACACCGACCTCCTCGATGTCACCAAGCAGTGCCACCCCGAAACGCTGCGGCAGCTGCGCTGGGCCAACGCCATGCTGAAAGTGGAATCGACCCAGGCATTGATCAGCTGACCAACCAATCGCCATACCCAGCGAGAAACCGGAAGGGGCATCGCCTGCAGCCGGTTCGTCAGGAGGTTTAACCAATGGGACGAGCGCCCCTGCTGAAACGGATGTCTGAACCGGTTGGGCGACTGGGAGCAGCCGCTTACGCTGGAGTCCTTTCGCTGATCGTCCTTGCGATCGCCGGGCTCGTCGGCTTGCTGGCTCACCTACCGTGGCTTTTTCCCAGCCTTGGCCCCACCGTCATGCTGTTCTTCGAATCTCCCCAGCAAGAGTCCTCACGACCGCGCAACGCCCTGGTAGGCCACGGTGTGGGGCTGCTCGCAGGAGCCGGCTGTTTCTACGCGCTGGGACTGGTAGGTGCTCCGCCGGCACCCGTTGGAGGATTAACCCCGCAGTACGTGATCGCCGGTGCGCTCTCCGTAGCCCTGACAACCCTGGTGCTGACGCTTATCAAAATGTCGCACCCGCCAGCCGGTGCGACAACGCTCATTGTCAGCCTCGGCATACTTACTACGCCGCTCCAGCTACTCACAATGGCTGGAGCAGTCCTGGTCGTCACCGCACTCGGATGGGGACTGAACGTGGCCTTCGGTACCAAGCCGAGCTCATCTTGACTGGCTCTACAGCCGACCCTTTCAGGGAGTGCCGCCCTAACTTCAAGCGCAACGGGAAGACGACCGCTCGCTGACAGTTCTTCTGTGGCTCCGCTGGCGGGTCGGCGCTTATGTGGTCTCGCCCTTCAATCGAGTCTGTAACCGGCGACGGCTATAAGGTTTGTCGGGCTGGGCGTCGGAATGGCCGTTACTCGAAGTGGCGCTGGGCGGGGGTTTCCTGTGATGGTTCACCATCGCGGCTTCTGTGGCGTACGACCAGCCACTGGGTCGCGACGATGATCGAAGCCACCACCACGGTGATGACTATGGTGAGCGGGTCCGCCTGTGCTTTTAGGATCGTGAAGGGCACCAGGACGGCGAAGTCGAGCGCGATGGCAACCCACGGTATCCACACCTTGGCCTGAGTGTCGCTTCGCAGGTGCCGGATGATGCCCCAGTGAATGGCGATATCCATCGCGAGGTAGAGGATGGCGCCGAGGGCGGCGATTTGGGACAGGTCGAAGAAGGCTGCCATGACAATGGCTAGCCCCGCGGTGATGAACAGTGACTGGTGCCCCTCCTTCCCCGGCAGACCAGGGGCTTGGCCCATGTCGCGGAGCATGTCATAGAGCTTGGAGACTGAGAACAGGCTGGCAACAAGCCCGGAGAGTGTGGCGACGACGGCGATCATCACGGTCAACCTCACCCCCCACGACCCGAAGGTGGGCTCGGCCGCCTCGGCAAGGGCGTAGTCCCGGGCCTCCACGATCTGCGGGACACTGAGGCTGCCGGTCACGGCGACGGTGATCAGCAGGTAGAGGATGGTGCACAGACCGATCGCGATCATGATGGACCGGCCGATGTTGCGTTTGGGGTCGCGTAGGTCCGCCCCCTGATTGGTGATGGTGGTGAATCCCTTATAAGCCAGGATGCATAAGGCCACTCCGGCCAGGAAACCCAACAACCCCGTTTCCGGCGGGGTCCGGTCCGCGGTGTTGAACAACCGTCCCAGAGAGGAGAGCCCGGCGGCGACAATCCCGGCGAGGGCCAAGACCGCAATTCCAATAATCTTGATTGCCGCGGTCACCGTGGCAAAGGGCTCCACCCACTGATTGCCGACGAGGTTCACCAGCGCTGCGGATGAGATAGCTGTAATGGCCAGCACCGGCACCCACAGCGCGGAATCTTGCATCCCGAAAGGCCGCAACAAGTATGTGCCGAAGGTGCGGCCCAGTAGGCTTTCGGCCAGAATCATCGACACGTACATGAACAGGGAAAACGAGCCTGCAACCACGCCCGGGCCGTAAGCGGCCTTGAGCAGCATGGCGATTCCACCAGCGGAGGGGTTGGTGGCGGAGTAGCGAATGTAGGAGTAGGAGCTGAACGCCACGACCACCGCACCGGCGAAGAACGCCCAAGGCACCCAACCACCGGCCAGTTCCGCGACCTGGCCCACAAGCGCGAAAATGCCGGCACCGATCATGACGCCGGTGCCCAGGGCCACGGAGCCCGTTAGGGACAGTGTCTGTCCGACCTTGCCGGTGGAGCCGCGTTCGATTGCAGGGTCCTTTCCTTCACGATTCGGCGAGATCAGCTCCGAGGAGGTTTCACTGGGTCATCGTTCCGGCGAAGCCGCCGATCAAGCCATAGATTGTTTCTACTCGGAAGCCCCACGGCCGAGGGAACTCAAGAGTTCGTTGCAGGCGGTTTCGCAACGGCGGCATGCTTCAGCGCAGGTCTGGCAGTGATCGTGCATGCCTGCGTGCTGTTCGCATTCGTCCGCGCAAGCCTTGCACACAGTTGCGCAGGCTTCCAGGACGGACTTAGTCACGTTCGCGTCGTAGCCGGTATGGCGGGAGAGGACGTTTCCTGTGGTGGCGCAGATATCCGCGCAATCCAGATTGGTGCGGATGCATTTAGTGAGTTCGGCGACCATATCTTCGCTCAGGCAGGCATCTGCACAGGCGGTACACGTCTGCGCGCATTCAAAGCACGCTGCAATGCATTCGGCTAGTTTTTCCCGGTCGATGCCACCGAGGTCCTTCGGATACGTCTCGAGCATAGAGGTGATGTGCGTCATTTGATTCTGCTCCTGATCCATAGACGAAAGAGGGCCAGCGGGCCGTTGGCCCCTCAAATCCACAGTAGCCTTACCATTCCGAATCCGGCCAGCGTCTCACCCGAAACTGGCACCGGGCGAGGGGATTTTCAGCACGAGATCCGCCGATGCAATGCTCGGGCGAGAATCGAAAACGAGCGTTTGATGAGGATGCGGAGAGTAGGTCGACCATGGCCTCCCCTCTGTACTGCCTGACACCGTTCAAAAAAGCCTCTGAGCTATCCGGTACGCGTGCGTGCCATCGAGCGCTTTCTCATAGCGCGGGTGAAGTTATGGCAGAGAGCAGTATGAAGAGCAGCGAGGCGAACGCGCCTTCTGGGTTCGAAGTGCCTTCGACGTACGTGGCAACTCAACGCGTTTGCGGGTATCCAATCCTATTTAACGTGCTGCTGAAGCTCCAGGAGAGATGGTGCCGTCAGAGGTCGGAGCTTGACGGATGTAGATAGTGGCAAATTTAGTACACCGGCCCCGCTACATTCAGAGGTAGTTGTTGTCCGTCTCGCTGACAGAGATGCTCCTGATGGTCACACCGGCAAGATCATGCATGCGGGCAACTCTAATACTGATGGTGATGCATGACACCGCGTGGCACAATGTGAGCACCTTTCCCACTGTCGTCCAGGAGCGCGCACCGTGAATTCTGATGTATCGGCGTGGCTGCGGATCGATCCCAACAGCTCAGTCCCCCCGTACGAACAGTTGCGCGTGCAGATACTGGACGCCGCCAATGACGGCTCCCTGCCGGTGGGTACCCGGCTGCCACCGGTCCGCACTCTCGCGGGCCATCTCGGTGTTGCAGTCAATACGGTCGCCCGGGCTTACCGGGAACTGGAGCAGGCGCATATTGTCGTCACACGTTCGCGGGCGGGGACTGTCGTCGCGGCGGCGGGGGACGAGGCGCGGCGCAAGGCAGCAGAAGGTGCGGCCGAGTATGCACGGCTTATTAAGGCGAACGGCCTGACTGAGGAGGAAGCGGTTTCCTATCTGCGGGCGGCTCTGCGCCGTCGGTGAACATACGAGGCGACACGCCGCTAATACCCGGAAAAATCGACGTTCGAATATGTCTTCGAACACTGTTTCCTCTAAAGTGAAATGGTGTCTATAGCAACCTCCGTGGATTCCGCTTTCGCCCACCCCGACAAAATGCCTCAGGATCTCTCGCGGCTTGTGGTCAAGGGTGCACGGGAACACAACCTGCGCAACGTCGATCTGGACCTGCCTCGGGACGCGATGATCGTCTTCACCGGTCTCTCCGGCTCCGGTAAATCCTCCCTCGCTTTCGACACCATCTTCGCGGAGGGGCAGCGCCGCTACGTCGAATCCCTCTCTGCTTACGCCCGCCAGTTCCTCGGACAGGTGGACAAGCCCGACGTCGACTTCATTGAGGGTTTGTCTCCTGCGGTCTCCATCGACCAGAAATCGACCAGCAAGAACCCGCGGTCCACCGTGGGAACCATCACCGAAATCTACGACTACATGCGGTTGCTGTGGGCACGCGTGGGTCGGCCCCACTGTCCGCAGTGCGGCGAAGCGGTCACCAAGCAAACTCCACAGCAAATCGTCGACCAGCTCATGGAGCTCGCGGAAGGCACAAGGTTCCAGATACTCGCGCCCGTCGTGCGCGGCCGCAAGGGTGAGTTCGTCGATCTCTTTCAGGACCTGTCGGCAAAGGGGTACTCCCGGGCACGCGTGGACGGTGACCTTATCCAGCTCACCGATCCACCGAAGCTGGGCAAGCAGTTCAAGCACACCATCGAGGTCGTCGTGGACCGCCTGGTCGTCAAACCGGGTGTACGGCAGCGGCTCACCGATTCCATCGAGACGGCGCTCAAGCTCGCCGAGGGGCGGGTGCTGGCAGACTTCGTCGACCTCGAGTCAGACGATCCGCACCGGCTGCGCGCATTCTCCGAGAACCTGGCATGCCCCAACGAGCACCCGCTTGCGTTGGATGAGATCGAGCCCCGGTCGTTTTCCTTCAACAACCCTTTCGGTGCGTGCCCGGCCTGCACCGGCATCGGCACCAAGCTTGAAGTCGATGAGGAACTCGTCGTACCCAACCCTGACCTTTCGCTCCGCGAAGGCGCAATCGCCCCCTGGGCACTCGGCGCCGCCACCCTCGAATATTGGACACGCCTCCTCGAAGGGCTCTCCAAGGAGCTCGACTTCTCCATGGATACCGCCTGGAAGAAGCTGCCCGCGCACGCCCGGGATGCCGCCCTGTACGGCAAGGACCACAAGGTCGTTGTGCAGTACCGCAACCGATTCGGACGTGAACGGAAGTACAGCACCGGATTTGAGGGAGCGGTCCAGTACATTCACCGCAAGCACCTCGAGACGGAGTCCGACTACGCGAGGGACCGCTATGAGGAATACATGCGGCAGGTTCCCTGCCCCGAATGCGGCGGAGCCAGGCTCAATCCCGCTTCCCTGTCGGTGCTCATCAACGGCCGTTCGATCGCCGAGGTCGCGGCCCTGCCGATGCGCGAATGCAGCGACTTCCTGAACAACCTCGTCCTGACGGGCCGCGAGGCGCAGATTGCCTCCCAGGTTTTGAAGGAGATCCAGGCCCGCCTTCGTTTCCTGCTGGATGTCGGTCTCGAATACCTCAATCTCGAACGGGCGGCAGGTACGCTGTCCGGCGGTGAGGCGCAGCGTATCCGCCTGGCCACCCAGATCGGCTCCGGCCTGGTTGGCGTGCTGTATGTACTCGACGAACCCTCCATCGGCTTGCACCAGCGCGACAACCGCCGTCTCATCGAGACCCTCACGCGGCTGAGGAACCTCGGAAACACACTGATCGTCGTTGAGCACGATGAAGACACCATCAACGAAGCGGACTGGATCGTGGACATCGGCCCGGGCGCCGGTGAGCACGGCGGCGAGGTAGTCCACTCGGGTTCCTTGGAGGACCTGCTGCGCAACGAGCGGTCCATAACGGGCGATTACCTCTCGGGGAGGCGGAAGATCGAGCCTCCGGCGAAGCGTCGAAAGATCGACCGTTCCCGGCAGCTCAAGGTCGTCGGCGCTCGTGAGCACAATCTGAAGGGCGTCGACGCCACCTTCCCGCTGGGCGTGCTCACTGCCGTCACGGGGGTCAGCGGATCGGGCAAGTCCACCCTGGTCAATGAGATCCTGTACAAGGTCCTCGCGAACAAGCTCAACGGCGCCAAGCAGGTCGCCGGTCGGCACCGCCGAATCGACGGCCTCCAGCACCTCGACAAGGTCATCCACGTCGACCAGGGGCCGATCGGCAGGACGCCGCGATCCAACCCGGCGACCTACACCGGGGTGTTCGACAACATCCGAAAGCTCTTCGCCGAAACCACCGAAGCGAAGGTCCGCGGCTACCTGCCGGGAAGGTTCTCCTTCAACGTCAAGGGCGGACGCTGCGAGGCCTGCTCGGGTGACGGCACCCTGAAGATCGAGATGAACTTCCTCCCCGATGTCTACGTGCCGTGCGAGGTCTGCCACGGTGCGCGCTATAACCGGGAAACCCTCGAGGTTCACTACAAGGGCAAGACCATCGCCGATGTTCTGGACATGCCCATCGAGGAAGCCGCGGAGTTCTTCGCTGCTTTCACACCGATCGCACGGCACCTGACCACCCTCGTGGATGTAGGCCTGGGTTACGTGCGGCTCGGGCAACCCGCCACCACCCTCTCGGGCGGTGAGGCACAGCGCGTCAAGCTGGCCAGTGAACTGCAGAAGCGTTCGAATGGACGCAGCATCTACGTGCTCGATGAGCCGACCACCGGTCTGCATTTCGAGGACATCCGCAAGCTGTTGCAGGTTCTTCAGGGGCTCGTGGACAAGGGAAACACCGTGATCACCATCGAGCACAACCTCGACGTCATCAAAAGCGCGGACTGGGTCATAGACCTCGGCCCGGATGGCGGTTCGGGCGGCGGCGAGATCATCGCCACCGGAACCCCCGAGCAGATCGCGCTCACCGAAGGAAGCCACACCGGCCAGTTCCTGGCGGAGGTACTCGACCCGGCGTCCTAATATTCCGACGCCGGCATGCCATTTCCGGCACGGCGTCGCACTATGGGAAACTTGCTCGGTGAAGAATACGCGGCTGCTCATCCTGTTCGACCTGGATGGAACGCTGGTGAACCCGGAAGGAGCAATCACAGGCGGGATCGCTGCGGCGCTGCGATCGCTCGGGCTGCCTGTGCCGGGTGCTGACGACATGCGGCGTATGGTCGGGCCTGCGCTGGTGCGGTCACTCGTGGACATCGCCGGCGTGCCGGAGGATCGCGTGGCGGAGGTCATCGCCCTGTACCGTGCCGGGTACCGCATGCACGGTATGGCGGAAAGCAGCCCCTATCCAGGCATCGTCGAGGCCGTCCGGATGCTCCGGGACCGGGGCCACCGTGTCGGGGTAGCTACCCAGAAGCCGGAGCGGCTGGCGCGTGAGCTTCTCGAAATACAAGGGATGACGCCCCTGTTCGAGTCCATTCACGGGGCGCCCAATGATGAACAAGCCGCTGCCCTGCTGGACGGCAAGCGGACAATCATCGCAGCGGCTCTCGCTGAGCACCAGGGTAACTTCGACCACGCGCTGATGATCGGGGACCGGCTTCACGACATCGAGGGTGCAGCCGCGAACGGCTTGGAATGCATTGCCGTGCAGTGGGGATTCGGCAGTATGGACGAGTTCACGCAGGCCGGCGCGGCCGCCGTCGTAAGTTCGTCCGCAGAACTTGTGGAACGGGTGCTCGCATACGCCGAACCCTCGCAGGTGGTGGCCCATGGGCGTCTATGAACTCACCCGCAGCAGCACCCGCGGTCTGATCGCAGGTCTCTGCCGCCCCACGGTCCTTGGCCTGGAGAACGTACCGGCAACGGGTGGTTTTATTGTTGCGGCCAATCATCTTTCCTTTCTCGACAGCGTTCTGGTTCAGGCACTCATGCCTCGGCCCGTAGCCTTTTTCGCCAAGGCCGAGTACTTCACCGGCACAGGAATAAAGGGGGCTCTGATGCGATCCTTTTTCGAGGGCGTCGGCTCCATCCCGGTACAGCGCGGTCAGCAGGCCGCAAGCGTGCAGGCGCTGAAGACACTGCTCACCATGCTCGAGCATGGAGACGGGGTCGGCATCTACCCGGAAGGGACGCGCTCCCGTGACGGGTTGCTGTACCGGGGCCGGACGGGCGTGGGGTGGCTCGCCCTGACGACGGGCGCCCCGGTTGTTCCGGTCGGCCTTCTGGGCACTGAGCGCCTGCAACCCGCGGGTGCCCGGTGGATCCGGCCGCAGCACTTCACGATGAAGATCGGTGAGCCGCTGTATTTCGAGCGAACCGGACCCGATCACTCGCTACCCGCGCGACGGCAGGCGACAGACGCGGTGATGGACGCTATCGCCGCCTTGACAGGGCAGCACAGGGCAGCCGGGTACAACAAGGGCCTTTCCGAATAACCGGGTGCGTCTGCACCAACAGCGTCGGCGCCACCCCGCAAGCAGCGCGCCGGTAGGATATTTGGGTGGCAGATCCAGCAACATACCGCCCGAAAACCGGCGAGATCCCACAGGAACCGGGGGTTTATCGGTTCCGGGACCAGCATCGGCGGGTTGTCTACGTCGGTAAGGCAAAGAACCTTCGCTCCCGGCTTAACTCCTACTTCGCCAATCCTCAGGGACTGATGCCGCGCACCCGCGCCATGGTACACACGGCGGCAAGTGTTGAGTGGACCGTCGTCGGCAGTGAACTTGAGGCGCTCCAGCTGGAGTACACCTGGATCAAGGAATTCAATCCGCGGTTCAACGTCATGTTCCGCGACGACAAGTCATACCCATACCTCGCAGTAACGCTGGGGGAAAAATACCCACGGGTGCAGGTGATGCGCGGGGACCGCCGGAAGGATACCCGCTACTTCGGGCCCTTCTATCCGGCGAAGGCCATTCGGGAGACTGTAGACACCCTGCTGCGCGTCTTTCCCGTCCGAACCTGCAGTTCCGGCGTTTTCAAGCGCGCCGAGCGTTCCGGCCGTCCTTGCCTGCTCGGGTACATCGACAAGTGCTCAGCGCCCTGCATCGGACGCGTGTCGCCTGAAGAACACCGCGAACTGGCTGTACAGTTCTGCGATTTCATGTCCGGCCAGGCCAACCGCTTCATCCGCGAGCTGGAGCAGAAGATGTCGGCAGCCGTCGCTGAACTGGACTATGAGTCGGCAGCGCGCGTCCGCGACGACATCGCCGCCCTCAAGCGCGTTTTTGAACGGAACACCGTGGTGCTCAGCGAGGATACCGACGCCGACGTGTTTGCCCTTGCGGAAGATGAACTTGAAGCGGCAGCGCAGGTGTTCCATGTTCGCGGGGGCAGGATTCGCGGGCAGCGGGGGTGGGTTGTCGAGAAGGTCGAGGACATGACTACCGCCGACCTGGTGGAGCATCTCCTGCAGCAGGTTTACGGCGAGGGGAGCAGCAGCAACAACCGCATTCCCCGAGAAGTCCTCGTGCCCGAGATGCCGAGCAACGAAGAGCAGATGCGCGAGTGGCTGTACGGGTTGCGGGGAGCCCGCGTGGACATCCGCGTCCCGCAGCGGGGGGATAAGGCGACATTGCTCGGAACGGTCGCCCAGAACGCTGCTGATTCCCTCAGGCTCCACAAGAGCCGCCGGGCGGGAGACATCACCACCCGGTCCGCAGCACTGCAGGAACTCCAGGAAGCGCTGGACCTGCCCATGCCGCTGATGCGCATCGAGTGCTTCGACATCTCCCACGTGCAGGGCACCAACGTGGTTGCCTCCATGGTGGTGGTCGAGGACGGCCTTCCACGTAAATCCGACTACCGCAGGTTTTCCATCACCGGAGATGCCGCACGGGACGACACGTCCTCGATGTATGACGTGATCTCCCGGCGCTTCCGCAACTACCTGGCGGAGCGCAATCCGCTCGACTCCCTGCCCGGTACCGACGACGGCGCCGGCTCCCTTCCGGAGGAGGCGAAAGCGCCGTCGCGCCAGAAGTTCGCCTACCCGCCGAACCTCGTGGTGGTCGACGGCGGTCAGCCCCAGGTCCGCGCGGCTGCGCACGCGCTGGAAGACCTCGGTATCGACGATGTCTTTGTGATCGGACTCGCCAAGCGCCTTGAGGAGGTGTGGCTCCCGGAGGGAGACTTCCCGATCATTCTTCCCCGCGCCTCTGAGGGGCTGTTCCTTCTGCAGCGTATCCGCGACGAGGCCCACCGGTTTGCCCTGGCCTACCACCGGCAGAAGCGGGGGAAGTCCATGACCGTGTCGGTACTGGACGGCGTTCCGGGCCTCGGTCCGGCGAAGCGGCGATCCCTGCTCAAGCACTTCGGATCCGTTCGTAAACTGAAGGCGGCAAGCGTCGAGGAGCTGCAGGAAGTGCAGGGGGTGGGACCGGCGCTGGCGGCCACGATCAGGCGCCAACTTGCCGAGGACGGCGGAGATGCAACCGGCGACGCTGCTGCCCCCGCCGTGAACATGATGACCGGCGAAATAGTGGATTCTTAGCTAGGGTAGACGTGGCTGCCGGCGCCCAGCCGGCTTACATTTGCGTGCAACGGTGGGACGGACAACGAACACATGAACGAGACTGACGGTCTGACGCCGGTCAAACCTGCCGAATCCGAGTTGCTCGTTGTCACGGGCATGTCGGGGGCCGGCCGAAGCACGGCGGCGAACGCGCTGGAGGATCACGGCTGGTACGTCGTGGAGAACCTTCCCCCGCAGATGCTCGGCACCCTCACGGAGATTGTTTCGCGGACTCCTGAATCGATCCCGAAGCTGGCCGTAGTGATCGATGTACGAAGCAAGGAACTGTTCCAGAACGTGCAGGGTTCGCTGGCCGCACTGAGGGCGGCGGGCATCACCTACCGGGTCCTGTTCCTTGACGCGGCGGACAACACCCTTGTACGGCGGTTCGAGCAGGGACGCCGCCCGCACCCGCTTCAGGGAGACGGACGCATCCTGGACGGTATCTCCGCTGAGCGGGAGGTGCTCAAGGAACTGAAGCATGCCTCCGACGTCGTCGTGGACACCACTCAGCTGAATGTGCACGCCCTCGCGACCACCATCACCGAGTTGTTCTCGGAGTCGGGGCCGATCGTCCTGCGGCTGAACGTCATGAGCTTCGGCTTCAAGTACGGATTGCCCGTTGACGCGAACTTCGTCGCTGACGTCCGCTTCATCCCCAACCCGCACTGGGTGCCGGTGCTCCGACCGCAGACCGGCATGGACGAGCCTGTACGGGACTACGTGCTGGGTGCAAACGGCGCCTCCGATTTCATCGACAGGTATGTCCATGCACTGGAGCCGGTGCTTGAGGGCTATCGCCGTGAGAACAAGCACTACGCCACTATCGCTGTGGGCTGTACCGGCGGGAAGCACCGCTCGGTTGCGGTGACCGAGGAGATCGCACAGCGCCTAGCCCAGCTGCCCCGTCTGCAGGTGACCGCTCATCACCGTGACCTCGGGCGCGAATA
The DNA here is from genome assembly GCF_054161285.1 of Arthrobacter sp. D2-10. Lineage (NCBI taxonomy): Bacteria > Bacillati > Actinomycetota > Actinomycetes > Micrococcales > Micrococcaceae > Arthrobacter > Arthrobacter sp. D2-10. The sequence continues at coordinate 1,750,382 of NZ_CP096431.1, forward strand.
GTGGCGGTCCTCACCGGATCACTGCCCCTGATTCCAGCCACTTCGACCGGCCGGGCCGGTACCGGATCGCAGGACAATGCTCCATCGGTGGTGGCTCTTGGTGGGGGGCATGGTCTGTCAGCCTCGCTCTCGGCACTGCGCCTGCTCACCTCCGAACTCACGGCCGTGGTCACCGTAGCCGACGACGGCGGTTCCTCCGGACGGTTGCGGCATGAACTCGGCGTCCTCCCGCCGGGAGACCTCCGGATGGCTCTTGCGGCGCTGTGTGATGACACGGACTGGGGGAGGACCTGGCGCGATGTTATGCAGCACAGGTTCGCATCCCGGGACGGAGTGGAGGGATCTCTCGACAACCACGCCCTCGGCAATCTCCTCATCGTGACTCTCTGGGAGTTGTTGGGCGACCCTGTCGCGGGACTGCAGTGGGCAGGGGCGCTCCTGGGTGCGCGGGGGCGGGTGCTGCCCATGGCCAGCGTGCCGCTGACCATCGAGGGCGACGTACTGACTGAGGTCGACGGCAGCCTTCGGCTCCGGAAGGTTTCGGGGCAGGCGCAACTCGCCGTGGCGGGAAGCGCCGGCAATGTGAGCAAGGTACGTCTTCTCCCCGAAGATGCCCCGGCGTGCGTCGACGCACTCAATGCCATAGAACTCGCGGATTGGGTGATCCTCGGACCGGGTTCCTGGTACACCTCGGTCCTTCCCCACCTGCTCCTTCCCGAGTTGCGGGACGCACTGTGCAACACCACTGCGCGTCGGTGCCTGACGATGAACCTGAGCAACGACACCAAGGAAACACAGGGGATGAGCGCCGTCGACCACCTCTCGGTGATCAGGCGTTACGCGCCGGAGTTCCGCATTGATGCCGTTATTGCGGACCCCTCCGTGGTTGCCGACCGCGACGAGTTCGAAGCGGCCGTCAGCGAAATGGGGGGACGGGCGTTCTTGGGTAAAGTAGGGTCTTCAAGCGGCGGACCGGTTCATGACGCGTTGCGCCTGGCAACTGCCTATCAAGACATGTTCGGCGAATTCTAGGAGGGTGTCTGTGGCGCTGACCGCGGATGTGAAAGAGGAACTCTCGCACCTCGACGTCAAAAAATCGTCGGTACGCAAGGCTGAGGTTTCCGCACTCCTGCGCTTCGCCGGCGGCCTGCATATCATCTCCGGACGGATTGTCATCGAGGCGGAGGTTGACCTTGCGTCAACCGCTCGTAGGCTCCGGAGCGCTATCTCTGACGTCTATGGCCACAACAGCGAGATCATCGTGGTATCAGGCAACGGCTTGAGGCGGGGGAACCGCTATGTGGTCCGCGTTGTGCGCGACGGAGAATCGCTGGCACGGCAAACCGGGTTGCTCGACAACCGGGGGAGGCCCGTGCGCGGGTTGCCGTCCGTCGTCGTCAATGGTTCTGCCGCCGATGCGGAGGCGGTCTGGCGTGGCGCTTTCCTGGCCCACGGATCTCTCACCGAACCCGGCCGCTCCTCGGCACTGGAGGTCACGTGTCCGGGGCCGGAGTCGGCCCTCGCCCTGGTCGGGGCGGCGCGCCGGCTCGGCATCACGGCGAAGGCCCGGGAAGTCCGCGGTGTGGACCGCGTGGTGATTCGCGACGGCGACACCATCGCAGTCCTGCTCACCCGGATGGGAGCCCATGACGCCCTCATGGTGTGGGAGGAGCGGCGGATGCGCAAGGAAGTTCGCGCCACCGCGAACCGCCTTGCCAACTTCGACGACGCAAACCTCCGGCGGTCTGCCCAGGCTGCGGTCGCTGCCGGTGCGCGCGTGGAGCGTGCCCTGGAGATTCTGGGTGAGGAAGTGCCGGATCACCTCAAGTACGCGGGGGAGCTGCGCGTAGCGCACAAGCAGGCAAGCCTCGACGAGCTCGGGCGCATCGCAGACCCGCCCATGACGAAGGACGCCATTGCCGGCCGCATCCGGCGGTTGCTCGCGATGGCGGACAAACGCGCAGTGGAACTCGGCATCCCGGGAACCGAGGCCAATGTGACTGCAGACATGCTGGATGACTGAATACCTGCATAGGATGGAACTTCAAGGGGCTCTGCGCGCCGTCAAAGGTTGCGGGGCCTCGCCTGGAGAAACGCAATAGCCGGGCTGCAGCCCGGATCAGCAACACAGGACCTGGAGGATTTCGTGAGCGAATACGTTTTGCCTGAACTCAACTATGACTACGCGGCGCTTGAGCCGCACATCTCCGCCCGGATTATGGAGCTGCACCACAGCAAGCATCACGCAGCCTACGTCAAGGGCGCCAATGATGCACTTGCGCAGCTCGCCGAGGCCCGCCAGAACGGTGACTTCACCAACATCCCCAAGCTGTCCAAGGACCTGGCATTCCACACCGGCGGCCACGTCAACCACTCTGTCTTCTGGAACAACCTTTCGCCGGACGGTGGCGACAAGCCCGAGGGCGAGCTCGCTGCTGCACTCGATGATGCTTTCGGGTCCTTCGACGCGTTCCGCGGGCATTTCAACGCGGCTGCTCTGAGCCTTCAGGGTTCGGGGTGGGCGCTGCTCGCCTGGGAGCCGATCGGCGGCAACCTCGTCATCGAGCAACTGTACGACCAGCAGGGCAACGTCCCGGTCGGAACCACCCCCATCCTCATGCTGGACATGTGGGAGCACGCGTTCTACCTCGACTACGTCAACGTCAAGGCTGATTACGTCAAGGCGTTCTGGAACATCGTGAACTGGGCGGATGTGTCCCGCCGGTTCGAGTCTGCGCGCGCAAACGCCAGCGGACTGATCACTCTCTCGTAGCAAGACACGCCCGGCGTAACCTTTCCTGCCCGTCCGGGCAGGAAAGGCGCCCGGTGCGTACTATGATGAATGTCGCCTCCGTCACACTCTGCGGAGGCAACCTCCAAGTTCACACAAGACGCGCACAGTGCGGTGCATTGATTTTCAGACGCCGAAGCGGTCCGCCTTTCTTGAGGGCAACAGCCGTCGGCAGCAACCCCCATCAAGGAGATAGAAAACAGTGACTACCCGTATCGGAATCAACGGATTCGGCCGCATTGGGCGCAACTACTTCCGCGCGGCCCTGGAACAGGGCGCAGACCTCGAAATCGTCGCAGTCAACGACCTCACCAGCCCCGAGACGCTTGCACACCTGCTGAAGTACGACTCCGTCACCGGCCGACTGGGCGTCAGCGTGGAGGTCGCAGATGGCAGCCTTGTCGTCGACGGCAAGACCATCAAGGTCCTCGCCGAGCGCGACCCGTCGAACCTGCCCTGGGCCGACCTGGGCGTAGACATCGTCATCGAGTCCACCGGGTTCTTCACCAAGGCTTCGGACGCGCGCAAGCACATCGATGCAGGGGCCAAGAAGGTTCTGATTTCGGCTCCCGCCTCCGATGAGGACATCACCGTCGTACTCGGCGTGAACGACGATCAGTACGATCCCGAGACGCACCACATCATCTCCAACGCGTCCTGCACCACCAACTGCCTTGGCCCGCTGGCCAAGGTGCTCAATGACGCATTCGGCATCGAGCGCGGACTGATGACCACCATCCACGCTTACACTGCCGACCAGAATCTCCAGGACGGTCCCCACAAGGACCTCCGCCGTGCGCGTGCAGCGGCCATCAACATGGTTCCCACCTCCACCGGGGCTGCAAAGGCCATCGGTCTGGTCCTCCCGGAACTCAAGGGCAAGCTTGACGGCTACGCCATCCGCGTTCCCGTGCCCACCGGCTCCGCGACCGACCTCACAGTCACCGTGGGCCGCGAGGTTTCCGTGGAGGAAGTTAATGCTGCGTACAAGGCCGCTGCAGCCGAAGGACCGCTGAAGGGGTACCTCACCTACACCGAGGACCCAATCGTCTCCTCGGACATTGTCACCGATCCCGCTTCCTCGATCTTCGATTCCGGCCTTACCAAGGTCATCGGCAACCAGGTGAAGGTTGTCTCCTGGTACGACAACGAGTGGGGCTACTCAAACCGCCTGGTCGACCTCACCGAAATCGTCGCATCGAAGCTCTCCTAGGAAGACTGTGAGCTACGCATCCCTGAATGATCTGCTAAGCGAAGGAGTCCGCGGGCGGCGCGTTCTGGTCAGGTCGGACCTGAACGTGCCCCTTGAGGGCGATCTCCCCAACCTTCGGGTGACCGATGACGGACGCATTCGTGCATCCCTCCCGGTCCTCCAGAAGCTCACCGAGGCCGGCGCAGCCGTCATCGTGATGGCCCACCTCGGCCGCCCCAAGGGCGCGCCCGAGGAAAAGTACTCGCTCAGGCCCGCGGTGGACAGGTTGGCCGAGCTTGCCGACTTCGAGGTGGCGTTCGCCGACGACGTCAGCGGCCAGAACGCGCGCGAACATGCGCAGTCGCTCACTGAGGGAAGTGTTCTCGTTCTGCAGAACGTCCGGTTCGATGCCCGCGAAACGAGCAAGGACGACGCCGAACGTGCCTCTTTTGCGGACGAGCTCGTCCAGTTGACCGGCGAGAACGGCGCGTATGTTGACGACGCGTTCGGAGCGGTCCACCGCAAGCATGCAAGTGTCTACGATGTCGCGTCCCGTCTGCCCTCCTACCAGGGTGACCTGGTCAAGGCCGAGGTTGACGTACTGCAGCGGCTCACCAGCGAGCCTGAGCGGCCCTTCGTGGTCGTGCTGGGCGGTTCAAAAGTGTCCGATAAGCTCGCGTTCATCGAAAACCTCATCGGCACTGCCGACCGGCTGCTCATCGGCGGCGGAATGGTCTTCACATTCCTCGCCGCCCAGGGGCACTCGGTGGGTGCCAGCCTGCTGGAAGAGGACCAACTCGACGCAGTCCGCGGATACCTGGCCCGCGCCAGGGACGCCGGTACCGAGTTCGTGCTGCCCACCGACATCGTGGTAGCGGAAAAGTTTGCAGCAGACGCAGGCAGCGAGACTCTTCCGGCCGAGTCGATGGAAACCGGGCAGTATGGTGCTTCCGGCCTGGGGTTGGATATCGGCCCTGAATCGGGCAAGGCATTTGCCCGCCATATCGGCGAGGCCCGGACCGTCTTCTGGAACGGGCCCATGGGTGTGTTCGAGTTCGACGCGTTCGCAGCCGGAACCAGGGTAGTGGCGCAGGCGCTTGCCGACGCTACGAGCAACGGCGCGCTGACTGTGGTCGGCGGCGGTGACTCCGCCGCGGCAGTCCGGGGGCTCGGCTTTGACGAATCGAGTTTCAGCCACATCTCAACCGGCGGCGGTGCCAGCCTGGAATACCTTGAGGGCAAGGAACTCCCGGGCCTGACCGCGCTGCAGCGCTGAAGCGACAGGCAATACTTCTAGAACTGGAGAACTATGACTTCCTCGACGAACGGCACTTACGACCGTCGTCCACTGATCGCGGGCAACTGGAAGATGAACCTGGACCATGTTCAGGGCATCACTCTGTTGCAGAAGCTCGCGTGGACCCTCGATGACGCAAAGCATGACTACTCGCGTGTAGAGGTAGCAGTGTTCCCGCCCTTCACGGATCTTCGTGGCGTGCAGACACTGGTAAAGGGCGATGACCTCGATGTTGTGTACGGGGGACAGGACCTTTCGCCGTTCGACTCGGGCGCCTACACCGGAGACATCTCCGGGCAATTCCTCGAGAAGCTCGGCTGCGCGTACGTGCTGGTCGGCCACTCCGAGCGGCGCACCATCCACGGCGAGTCGGATGAGCTCCTCGTTCAGAAGGTCCAGGCAGCCTACCGTCACAACCTCGTGCCGGTCCTGTGTGTCGGTGAAGGGCTCGAGGTCCGTCAGGCTGGAACCCATGTGGAGCACACACTGAACCAGCTCCGGGCGGACGTCGCAGGTCTGAGCGCAGAGCAGGCGTCTGATCTGGTCGTCGCCTATGAACCGGTCTGGGCCATCGGAACCGGTGAAGTAGCGGGACCTGCGGACGCGCAGGAGATGTGCGCGGCGATCCGGGCCGAACTGGCCGTGCTTTTCGACGAGTCGGTCGCCGCACGTGTACGGCTGCTCTACGGAGGATCAGTCAAGGCCGCCAACGCTGCCGCAATCCTGAAGGAACGCGACGTAGACGGCGTCCTCGTCGGCGGAGCGAGCCTCGACGTAGATGAGTTTGCTAACATTGTCAGGTTCGAGCACCATCTGGTGACCGACTAAGGTCACGCTGAAAGGTCACCGTGGAAATTCTCCGTATCATCCTGCTGGTATTGCTGGGCATCACCAGCTTGCTGCTGACGCTGCTCATCCTGCTTCATAAGGGGCGGGGCGGCGGCATGTCCGACATGTTCGGCGGCGGCATGACCACCAGCATGGGATCCTCCGGAGTCGCAGAGCGCAACCTCAACCGGTTCACGGTGGCCCTCGGGCTCGCCTGGGGTGTTGTCATTGTTGCCCTCGGATTGATTCAGCGCTTCGCCGGAGACTCCTGACCCACGGCCTGCGGAAACAGGATTTCCGCAGGCACCCGGAACTTCAGGCACCACAAGCTATCCCGCGTCCACCACTTCAGGGCGTACACTGAACCTCGAAACGCAGGTCGTGTGCGGTACTGATGGGAGAAATCCATGGTGAACGCGGGACACGCTTTTAAGGGAACACGTATTGGCTCCGGCTCCAGTACACAGGCTTCCGGCCGCCACCTCGACGCCGAGCGGAGGCAGAGCGCCGCTGAGCGTACGGTTGTGAGCTACTGGTGTCTGGATGGCCATGAGACGAGACCGACCTTCGCCAAATTGAGCGATGCCGAAATCCCCGAAGTATGGGAGTGCGGTCGCTGTGGCAGGCCTGCCGGACGCTCACCGGGAGTAGAGCTCAATATCGACGGTGATGAGCCGTTCAAGAGCCATCTGCAGTACGTGAAAGAGCGTCGCACTGAAGCTGAAGCAGCCCGAGTGCTGGAGGAAGCGCTGGCGCAGGTGCGCCAGCGCCACTCCGTTTAGTCGGCGTCAGACTCGCCGTTGTTTATCAAACGTCCGGGCAGCTGGCTGGCGGCCTCCTGGTCTATCAGCCAGAGCGTCTTCCGCCGTCCCCGGGCACCCGCGGCCGGCACCTGCACGTGACCCGCGCCGGCGAGTGCAAGTCCGACAGCGCCGGCCTTGTCCTTGCCTGCGACCGCGAGCCAAACCTCTTCCGCTGAATTGATGGCCTCCAGTGTGAGGCTGATGCGTTCAGGCGGAGGCTTCGGAGCGTTGCTCACGCCGATCACAGTCTGGCCCCTGGTGCGAATTCCTGCCATTTCCGGGAACAGGGAAGCGACATGGGCGTCGGGACCGACGCCGAGCAGGAGAATGTCGAACTGGGGCAGCCGGGGGTCTCTCAACTCGATGCCCTGCGCCGCTTCCTTCTCTGCCGCTTCCTGCAAGGCCGAGGCATAGGCTGCAGCGGCGTCATCCTGGCTGCTGTAGGCGTCAGCCGTCCCGAACTCGTGCACGCGATCTTCGGAGACACCAATCTGGTCAAGAAGCGCGGCACGTGCCTGGACAGCGTTGCGATCCTCATGCCCTGCGGGCAGGAACCGTTCATCGCCCCACCAGAAGTCGACCGCCGACCAGTCAACCGCTGACCGCGCCGGCGACTCCGCCACTGCGCGCAGTGCCCCAATGCCAAGCGTTCCGCCCGTGAGGACTACCGTCGCCGTCCCTCGTTCGTTCTGCACATCCACGAGGCGCGTGACCAGGCGTGCCGCGACGGACGCCGCAAGCAGCCCGGCGTCAGGATGGATACTGACTTTGGGTTCAGTGGTCACTGGTACGTACGCTCCTCAAGTTGGTCCGTGCCAGGCCCTCGGTAATCACTTCCCCGAAAACATCATCGGGGTCGAGGCGCCGCAACTCTTCCGCGAGACAGTCTTGCAGGCTGCGCCGTGGTAGGGAAATTTTCTGCACGGGCTGGTCGGGCTGATGCAGCTCCGCCACAGACCGTCGCGGTCGGTCGAGCTCGACGTCGCCCGCCGGACGCGACAGGCGCACCCGGTGCAGGCCGGTCCCCGGCTCGCCGGCCACAATCGACACCGGCGTATCAAGGGAGAGCGTCAGCCAGGCTGCCAGCAGCACGGTACTGGGGGAGTCCGACGCGCCTTCCACCGTCACCGAGGTGATGGGCGATCCGTCCAGCTGCTCAAGAACCGCTGCGAGCTGGATCCGCCAGTTGGTCAACCTGGTCCACGCGAGATCCGTGTCGCCGGCTTCGTATGTACGCCGGATGTTGAACAGCGCAGCCGTAGGGTCCGGTTCGTTCGCCGAATCGGTGATGCGTCGGTGGGCGATGCTGCCGATCGACGTCCGAGCGGCCGCATCGGGAATGCCGCGCGGCCACCACGCGACGATCGGGGCATCGGGAAGCAGGAGCGCGGAAACCAGCGATTCGCTTTCCCCGGCGAGCTCACCATAGCCGCGCAGAACGATGACCTCGGAAGCACCCGCGTCGCCTCCTACACGAATCTGCGCATCAAGCCGCGTCTCCTCGGCGTCTCCGCCTTCCGCGAGCACAATGATGCGGCACGGATGTTCACGACTGGCTTCGTTCGCAGCGAGGATCGCCTCCTCTTCATGCCCTGAACGGGTGATGACCACGAGCGTGAGTACCCGACCAAGGGCTACCACTCCGCCCTTGTCCCGCATGGTCATGATTTCCTTGGAAACCTTGGACGTCGTTGTATCGGGAAGATCGACGATCATGGCCGCCTCCACGTCCTTCCGTCGCGCGCGAGCAATTCATCAGCGGAGTCCGGTCCCCAGCTGCCGGGGATGTACTTCTCAGGAGCTGACGAGAGGGTGGCCCAGTAATCCTCGAACGGGTCAAGGATCTTCCAGGACAACTCCACCTCCTGATGACGCGGGAACAGAGGGGGTTCCCCCAGCAGGACGTCGAGAATCAGGCGTTCGTAGGCTTCTGGGCTGGACTCCGTGAACGAGTGGCCGTACCCGAAGTCCATGGTCACGTCCCGCACTTCCATCTGCGTCCCGGGAACCTTGGATCCGAAACGGATCGTGGCGCCCTCATCGGGCTGGACACGGATGACCACTGCATTCTGGCCGAAATCATCCTCGCCGTGGTCGCGGAAAAGGAGGTTCGGTGCACGCTTGAAGACGACGGCGATTTCTGTCACGCGGCGGCCCAGCCGCTTGCCGGCGCGCAGGTAGAACGGCACACCGCTCCAGCGCCTGGTGTTGATGTCGAGCCTGATGGCGGCGTAGGTTTCCGTCATGGAATCTTCGGGGATTCCGTCTTCGTCCAGGAAGCCGTTGACCAGTTCCCCGCCCTGCCAGCCGCCGTCGTACTGTCCGCGTGCGGAGTGGGTGGACAGATCCTCAGGAAGTTTCACCGCCGCAAGGACCTTCTCCTTCTCGGCACGAAGGTCCTCAGCGTTGAAGGAAATGGGTTCTTCCATGGCCGTGAGGGCCAGCAGCTGCAGCAGGTGGTTCTGGATGACGTCGCGGGCCGCGCCCACGCCGTCGTAATAGCCGGCCCTGCCGCCGATGCCGATGTCTTCTGCCATGGTGATCTGGACGTGGTCAACATAGTTGGCGTTCCAGAGCGGCTCAAAAAGCTGGTTGGCGAACCGTAGCGCAAGGATGTTCTGAACCGTTTCCTTGCCCAGGTAGTGATCGATGCGGAAGACGGCGTCGGGCGGGAACACCTGCTCGACTATGGCGTTCAGTTCGCGTGCGGACTCAAGGTTGTGCCCGAAGGGCTTCTCGATCACCACTCGGCGCCATTTGCCTTCTTCGGGCTGTGCGAGACCGTGCTCCGAAAGCTTCTGGCACACGAGTTCGAATGCCTTGGGAGGGATGGAAAGGTAGAAGGCGTGGTTGCCGCGGGTTCCGCGCGTGGAATCAAGCTCCTCCACGGTCTTCTTCAGCTCAACGAAGGCGTCGTCGTCGTCGAAGTTGCCCTGGACGAACCGGACGCCCGCAGAGAGCTGCTCCCAGACCGACTCATCGAACGGTGTGCGGGCATACTGCTTCACCGAGGACAGCACTTCCTGTGCGAAGTCCTCATCGCTCCATTCCCTGCGGCCGAAGCCGACCAGGGCGAAGCTCGGGGGCAGCAGACCGCGGTTCGCGAGATCGTAAACCGCCGGCATCAGCTTCTTGCGGGCCAGATCTCCCGTTACACCGAACAGGACCAGGGAAGCGGGACCGGCGATTCGGCTGAGCCGTCGGTCCCGTGGGTCGCGCAGTGGGTTCCTGGATTTGGCGCTGTTGTCAGGCATCTACCCGTTTCCGTTTTCAACTGATCGACCGGACAAGTGCTCGACGACGTCGCGAAGCTGCTTGAGGCCCGCAGCCCGGTCCGCCAGGTGCAGTCTGAGGACCGGTCGCCCGGCATCCTCCAGAACCTGCGCGTCTCCCGCTGCCTGAGCAGCTATCAGCTCCCCGAAGGTGAACGGCCGCTCAGGGATCCCCAGGTCTTCGGTTGTGGCTCCTGTGACCTGGAGGAACGTGCCCACCGCCGTACCGCCCTTATGGAACTGACCCGTCGAATGGAGGAAGCGGGGCCCCCAGCCGAACGTCACCGGGCGCCCGGTAGCCCGCGACAGCGCAGGCCTCACCTCTGCGAGGGGTGCCTCCGCAATGCGGTCGAGGTACGCGTGTACCGCGAGGTACCCATTCGGCTCAAGCGTTCCGAAAAGCGCCTCAAGTGCTTCACCGACGGTGGTCGCCGATCCCAGAAGGGCTGCGCTTCCGCGAACCTCAACAGCACCGTCCACGAAGTTCGGCGCCGAGGCCTCCGGCTGGGCATCAAGCAGCCCGCGGGCGGCCTGCTTGGCCGCCTCGACGTCCGGCTGGTCAAACGGGTTGATGCCGAGGAGCCTGCCTGCAACGGCGGTTGCGAATTCCCACACCAGCAGCTGACTGCCAAGCGTCCCCCCGACGGCTATGGCATCCCCGGACGGCTCTGTGCTCCACTCGGGCGAAACGAGATGGACAGCCAGGACGTCCGTGGCGCCGGATGAGAGTTCCGGAGCGTCCTGCTCGACAACCACGGGAAGGACGCCGGTACCCAGCTTGCCGGTGGATTCGGCGATGAGCTGTTCCACCCAATCGCCTAAACCGACGATTCCGGATCCCTCATCGACAAAGACGATCTTGTCGCGCAGCGGCAGTGTGCCGCCAAGCACGGCGCCGAGGCGCAGTCCGACGTTCCCGGCGTCGTCGTCGGCCAGGAACTCGGAGATCGACTCCGCGTCATCCAGCAGCGTCGCGATATCCGCGCCGGCCAGCCCCGAGGGCACGAGCCCGAACGCCGTGAGCGCAGAGTACCGGCCGCCCACGTTCGGATCCGCGTTGAAGACTGCACGGTAACCTGCTGCACGGGCGGACTCGTCGAGGGGCGAGCCGGGGTCCGTGACGATGATGACCCTGCTCTTGGCGTCGACCCCGGCGTCGGCGAAAGCCTGCTCGAACGCGCGGCGCTGGGAGTCCGTCTCCACGGTGGAGCCCGACTTCGAGGACACCACGATCGCTGTGCTTTCGATCCGGTCAGCCAAGGCTGCACGGACCTGCGCCGGGTCTGTCGAGTCAAGTACGGTCAGTTCCACTCCCGCTGATCGCGTGATGACCTCAGGGGCGAGGGAAGATCCACCCATCCCGCAGAGGACGATATGGTTCACCCCCTCGTCCGAAAGGTCGCGCTGCAGCTGCTCGATTTCGGGCAGCAGAGCGCGCGATGCGTCAATGAGATCGACCCAGCCCAGCCGCACGGATGCCTCGGACGTGGACTCCGGACCCCACAGGGTGGCGTCCTTGGCCATTATGCGGGAGGCAACCTGCTCCTCCACGAGTTCCGGTATGGCTCGCTCGATCGCTTCAGCGGCGGCCCCGGATGCGTTGACAAAGAGGGTGGCCATGGTGCTTCAGCCCTTTGCGGAATCGAGCGCCGTGGTAACCGTCTCGAGCAGTTCGCCCCAGCTCGCGACGAACTTGTCCAGGCCTTCCTCCTCGAGGAGGTGAACGACCTCCTTATAGGAAATGCCGATTGTCTCCAGGCGATCCAGGATCTCGTTTGACTCGGCGTACGTTCCCGTCACCGTGTCACCGGTGATCTCCCCGTGGTCAGCCGTAGCTTCGAGTGTCTTCTCCGGCATGGTGTTGACTACGCCCTGCGCAACGAGGCCCGTGACGTAGAGGGTGTCCGGGTAAGCCGGATCCTTCACCCCGGTGGACGCCCAGAGCGGACGCTGCGGGTGGGCACCAGCCGATGCGAGCACCTTCCAGCGCTCGGAGCTGAAGGCTTCCTCATAGACTTCGTAGGCCAGACGCGCATTGGCCAAACCTGCCTTGCCGCGGAGCGCGGAGGCCTCGTCGGTGCCCAGCGCATCGAGTCGCTTGTCGATTTCAGCATCGACACGCGAGACGAAGAACGACGCAACCGAGTGGATGGTGGCCAGATCATGCCCATTATCCTTCGCCTGCTCGAGGCCGAGCATGAAGGCGTTGATGACCTCGCGGTAACGCTCCAGGGAGAAGATCAGGGTCACGTTGACGCTGATACCGGCAGCCAGAGTTGCCGTGATCGCCTCGAGGCCCTCGGCCGTGGCCGGGATTTTGATGTGCACGTTGGAGCGGCCGACGGCGTCGAAGAGGTGGCGGGCCTCTGTGATGGTACCGGCAGTGTCGCGGGCGAGCCGGGGGTCGACCTCAATGGACACTCGGCCGTCGACACCGTTGGTCTTCTCCGCCACCGGGGCGAAGATGTCACAGGCCTGCGCAACGTCGGTGGTGGTGATCTCGAAGACCGCGGTATCGACATCCGCGCCGTTCGCAGCAAGCTGCTTGACCTGTGCCGAGTACGACTCGCCGTTCTTCAACGCAGCGGCAAAGATGCTCGGGTTGGTGGTGACGCCGACGACGTCGCGCTCGGTGATGAGTGCTTTCAGGGTTCCGGTGGTGATCCGCTCACGGGAGAGGTCATCCAGCCAGATGGATACGCCGGCTTGCGAGAGGGCGGCGGTAGGGGTGGGAGTCATGGTTTCTCCTTGATCCAGGGTGGAATGTGCTGTTCGGTGAGGGATTGCTAGAGGCGGTCGCCGGTAGCTGAGGCTGAGGCGCCGGCAGCGGCGGCCGTTCCCTCGGGAGCGTTACGCGTTCCCGAGGCAGCGATCGATTCGCGGGCAGCCTCGACCACGGCTTCGGTGGTGATGCCGAACTCGCGGAAGAGGGTTTTGTAGTCAGCCGACGCACCGAAGTGCTCCAGCGATATTGACTTTCCGGCGTCACCTACGAGTTCGCGCCAGCCCTGCGCAATACCGGCTTCGACGGAAACGCGCGCCCGGATGGTGGAGGGCAGGACTGATTCCCGGTAGGACTCATCCTGCTTGTTGAACCACTCAAGGCAGGGGAGGGACACAACGCGCGCAGCGATGCCGTCCTTTTGCAGGACAGCCCGTGCTTCAACGGCCAACTGAACCTCGGACCCGGTGGCGATCAGGATGACGTCAGGGTCGCCGTTCGGCGCTTCGGCGAGCACGTATGCGCCCTTCGCAACACCCTCGGCGGACGCGAACGTGTCGCCGCTGGCGGCCCCTTCACCGCGTTCCCAAGTGGGGATGTTCTGGCGGGTGAGAACGATGCCTGCGGGATTGGAGGTGTTCTCCAGGATGGTGCGCCACGCGATCGCAACTTCGTTGGCGTCACCCGGCCGGACAACATCCAGACCGGGAATGGCCCGCAGCGAGGCGAGCTGTTCGACCGGCTGGTGGGTCGGGCCGTCTTCGCCCAAGCCGATGGAGTCGTGGGTCCACACGTAGATCGCCGGAACTCCCATGAGCGCGCCGAGCCTGATGGCGGGTCGCTGGTAGTCACTGAAGATGAGGAAAGTGCCGGAGAACGCGCGGGTGCTGCTGTGCATCACGATGCCGTTCACGATGGCGGCCGCGGCGTGCTCGCGGATGCCGAAGTGGAGGACGCGGCCGTACGGGTTCCCCGACCAGGCATCAGTCTGCTTGCTCGCGGGAACGAAGGACGGAGAGCCTTCGATCGTGGTGTTGTTCGACTCGGCGAGGTCCGCTGATCCGCCCCACAGCTCGGGCAGTACCGGGCCGATGGCGTTGAGCACCTTGCCGGACGCTGCGCGGGTCGACACATCCTTGCCGGCTTCGAACTCAGGAAGGCTCGATTCCCAGCCTTCGGGAAGCTCGCGTGCCGAAATGCGGTCGAGCAGTGCTGAGCTGTCCGGGTTGGCGGCCTTCCAGGCGTCGAACGTCTCTTCCCAGCTCTTGCGGGCGTCCTGACCGCGATCCACGACCTTCCGCGCGTGGGCGAGTACCTCGTCGTCGATCTGGAAGTCCTTCTGCGGGTCCATTCCCAGAGCGGACTTGAGTGCGGCAACTTCATCCTTGCCGAGGGCGGAACCGTGGATCTTTCCGGTGTTCTGCTTGTTCGGGGCGGGCCAACCGATGATGGTGCGCAGCGAGATGATGGAGGGCCGTGTGGTTTCAGCCTTCGCAGCGGTCAGGGCGTTGTAGAGCTCTGCGACATCTTCGACATATTCGCCGGTCTTGGTCCAGTCCACCCGCTGCGTGTGCCAGCCGTAGGCCGCGTACCGGCCAAGGACGTCTTCGGTGAAGGCGATGTCGGTGTCATCTTCGATCGAGATGTGGTTCTCGTCGTAAATCACCACGAGGTTACCGAGTTCCTGGTGGCCGGCAAGGGAGCTCGCCTCGGAGGTAACGCCTTCCTGCAGGTCGCCGTCGGAAGCGATCACCCAGATGGTGTGGTCGAACGGACTCTCGCCCTGCGGTGCTTCCGGATCCAGCAGCCCGCGCATGCGGCGCTGAGCATAGGCGAACCCCACGGAGGATGCGAGGCCCTGTCCCAGGGGACCGGTGGTGATTTCGACGCCCGCGGTGTGGCGGTATTCCGGGTGGCCCGGTGTCTGGGAGCCCCAGGTGCGCAGCGCCTTCAGGTCATCAAGCTCCAGACCGTATCCGGAGAGGAAGAGCTGAATGTAGAGGGTGAGCGAAGTGTGGCCGGGGGAAAGCACGAAACGGTCGCGGCCGGTCCACTCCGGGTCGGTCGGATCATGACGCATGAACTTCTGGAACAGAAGGTAGGCCGCCGGGGCGAGGCTCATCGCCGTTCCCGGGTGTCCGTTGCCGACCTTCTCCACGGCATCGGCAGCGAGTACGCGAATTGCGTCTACTGCGCGCTCATCCAGTTCATTCCAGTCGAGTTCCTGATTTTCCAGCTGTGGCACGTTCACCGGGCCCCTCTCTTTACGTCACGGCCAGCGCCGCGGCGCCGAGTGGGACTGCGCCACGGACGCGAAAGTCCCGCGGCCAGCCGGCCGTTCACCGTTGAAATCTTGAATACTGCTGCGATTCGACCAAACCCGATACGACGCACGTCGTGGTAGTACTGACAAGTTCCAAAGGGCGTTCCCTGCGGTATCTGTTCGTGTATCCCGGCGTGCGGAAGTGATCCAGGCGATATATGTCACCTTAGCGCTTTCGTGTCCGGATATGCGCGGAACGGACTTTTGTGAAGGGTCACACAAGGACACGAACGACGGCAACGCGTACCCGCCGCATCCATCCGGTCGTTTTCTACGAACTGTAAAAAAGACACAACGACCGGGTATGATGACGGAGGACTTTAACCTCACAAAGAGAAGCAGAGCATCCCTCCGTGAATTTCCACCAGGCGGCAGTTGCGCCCAGCGTGCATCAGGCAGGCGGCGGCGTATCCCGCAAGCTCCGGGCGTATTTGGCACTCACCAAACCCCGGGTCATTGAACTGCTGCTGGTGACAACTCTGCCCACCATGATCTTTGCCCAGGGCGGGTTCCCGTCGCTCGGCCTCGTGCTCGCCACCATGGTCGGCGGAGCGTTCGCCGCAGGCAGCGCGGGCGCTTTCAACTGTTATCTCGACCGGGACATCGACAAGGTCATGAACCGCACGGTCAACCGTCCGCTGGTTACCGGCGAGGTGACACCGCGGGAAGCTTTGATCTTCGCCTGGGCGCTCGGCGTGGCCGCTGTGGCCATCCTATGGTTGGGAGCCAATCCCCTGGCGGCGTGGCTGGGAGTCGCCGCCATCTTCTTCTACGTGGTCATCTACACGCTCATCCTGAAGCGGCGGACCGCGCAGAATATCGTGTGGGGTGGTGCCGCGGGCTGCATGCCTGTGCTCATCGCGTGGGCTGCGGTAACGGAAACGGTGGAATGGCCCGCCGTCGTACTGTTCCTCGTCATTTTCCTGTGGACTCCGCCCCATTACTGGCCCCTGTCCATGAAATACAGCGATGACTACAACGCCGCGAATGTTCCCATGCTGGGCGCTATCGCGGGAGCGGGGATCGTCTCGGTGCAGGTGGTCCTTTATGCGTGGGCCACGGTGGTCTGTTCGCTCCTGCTCATTCCGGTTGGCGGTGCCGGCTGGGTCTATACCGTTGCAGCGCTGGTCGGCGGCGGATGGTTCATTCTCGAGTCGCACAAGCTGCACTCCGCCGCCCGTGCAGGGACAGTGACCGGCAAAGGGGCAATGAAGGTCTTCCACGGATCAATCAGCTACCTCACGGTGCTGTTCCTGGCCCTGGCGATCGACCCGTTCGTCGGTGCCTCCGTCTTCGCTTCCTGAGGCGGCCCCATCCTCCGCCTAGGATGGTGGGATGGTCTTCACCGGAGTCGTTGCGTACCCACTGACACCCTTCGACGCTGACGGTGCGGTGAACTCAGCGGAGCTTGCCTTGCTCGTTGACCGTCTCGCACAATCCGGGGTCGACTCGATTGCTGTCCTCGGATCTTCGGGCAGCTTCGCGTATCTCGATGCCGAGGAGCGCAAGCAGGTTCTGGCGAACGCAATTGAAGCGGCTGCGGGCCGGATGCCCGTTGCGGCAGGAATCAGCGCAGTCGCCACCCGCGAAGTCGTCGCCGGTGCGCGCGCCGCCGAACAGCTGGGAGCTGATGGGGTGGTGATTTCACCGGTGTCCTACCTGCCGCTGACCGACGACGAACTCGTGGCACTGGTGGAAGAGGCGGCGTCCGCGACCACGCTGCCCATCTGCCTCTACAACAACCCGTCCACCACGCAGTTCTCCATCGACGTCGAACTGGTAGCCCGGCTGGCGCACGTACCCACGCTCGTAGCGTTCAAGGACACGGCTGCCACGCCCGCCGAGTTCGCCCAGCGCTCGGCGCGGCTGCGCGGATCCCTGGATCGGCCACTGAGCCATGGCGTCAGCGGGGACTCACTCATTGCGACCGGCGAGGTGGCGGCGGATGCCTGGCATACCGGCCTGGCCGCGTTGCTGCCGGCAAGTTATCTTGCCTTTCGAACTGCTGTCCTCCAGGGCGACTCCGCCCGCATCGCCGCCGAGCGTTCCCGCCTTGTCCCAGTGGTTCAGGCAGTCCAGCGTCTTCGGAAGCTCAGCGGTCTCCATGCCCTGGGCAGGGCGTGCGGAGTGGATGCCGGCGATCCTCGCCGACCACTGCTTCCGATTGCCGGCAGCGAGCAGCGGGATCTCGCTCGGCTGGCGGAGGCGTTCGACGACGTCGAGGACGGCGTTCTGCGCTGACCCTCAGCTGACCTGGGATAGCTCGTCAACCGTGCGGCGCGTATAGCCGACATAGACAGCGTGGGCCATTGCTGCGGTCAGCAGTGAAGCACCGAGCATGTGCAGCGCGACCAGTGCGACCGGCAGGTGAAGGAAGTGCTGCAGGTAGCCGATCCCACCCTGTGCGAACACGACGACGGCAAGGAGAACCAGCGCGGCTTTCAGCCGAGGGGCGACCCGGAGCCGGTATGCGGCCACCACCAGGACGAGCACGGTCAGGACCAGCAGGTACACCGGCGCTGCGTGGATACGGGTCATCAGGTCGGGGTTGAGGTTGTTGCGGGCCGCACCGGCGTCGCCCGCGTGAGGTCCGGAGCCCGTGACAACGACGCCGAGCAGCACCGCGACGGCCACCAGCACCGCGGCTGCGCCGAGGAGCTGCCGGAGCAAGGGAGTGGCGCGGGGTGGGTTATCGGCAGCAGTCTCTGCGCTGGAAAGCCTGCTCCGGTTCACCAGTACTGTGGCCACGGCAATCAGGACCATGGAGATGACGAAGTGCCAGCCGACGACCCAGGGATTGAGCTGGGTCAGAACCGTAATCCCGCCGACAACCGCCTGGGCAGGGATGCCCGCCAGAAGCAGGACAGCGGGAATAAAGAGGTCGCGACGGGTCTTGCGCATGTTCCAAAGGGAAACGAGCATGGCGATCGCGATGGCGGTCAGGACGAACGTGAGCAGGCGGTTACCGAACTCGATCACTCCGTGGATACCCATCTCGGCCGTAGTGACCATGGAATCCGCTGTGCATCGCGGCCACTCGGGGCAGCCAAGTCCGGAGGCGGTCAACCGAACCGCACCACCGGTGACGACAATGAGGATCTGGGAGATGAGCGAGGCTAGCGCCAGTATGCGCACGATCGGCGTGACCGTTCTTGGCAGACGGTCGGTTACGCGAGCGGGGGAGAGCTGAGTCATGTTCCTAACTCCATTTGAACCAGCGGACGGCGGCCAATCCCACGACGACAGCCCATCCGCTGAGCAGTGCGAAGGACAGGAAATCAAACGTGCCGGATGTCAGTGCAGCCCGAAGGCCGTCGCCGAGGGCAGCGGACGGCAGAATTGCAACGATGGGCTCGATGGCATCCGGCAGGGCACTGCGGGGGATGATCGTGCCTCCTACGGCAGCAAGCAGGATCCAGGCCAGGTTCGTTACGGCCAGGGTTGCCTCAGGCCGGAGGGTGCCCGCTATCAGCAGCCCGAGCGCAGTGAAGGCCCCGATTCCCGGGATCAGCATCAGAAGCGCCGGGAGAACTCCGGTAAGGGGCGGTTCCCAACCGAGCAGTACCGCCGTCGCGCAGATGACCACTAGCTGAAGGGCGAGCACAGCGCCGACGGCGAGAATCTTGCCGAGGATCAGTCCGCTGCGGCCCAGCGGCGTGGTGGAAAGGAAGCGAAGCACGCCGTACCGGCGGTCGAATCCCGTGGCGATTCCCTGCCCGGTGAAGGCCGTAGACAGGACACACAGCGCAATCACTCCGGGAGTTCCGGTCCCAAGCCGGGGCACGCCCAGGACATCGAAGAACGGCGTTACGGCGATCGCCGCGAGGGCGAGCAGCGGCAGCACAATGGCAAGAACAAGCTGCTCGCCGTTGCGGAGCATGGCAACAGTCTCATATTTTCCGTGCTGCAGTACGCGCACCGTCAGCGGGGATGCGCTCATCGGATGCTCCGTCCTGAGATGTCCAAGAATACGTCTTCGAGTGAGCGGGAGGTCAGGGAGATAGAGGAAGGGAGGATGCCCTCCTCGGCCCACCAGGCTGCCAGCACCGCGAGGTCCTTCGGCGTCAGTGCGCCGCTGACCTGGTACTGGCCCGGTGCGCATTCGATGACCTCGAGGTGCGGAAGGCGGGCAGTGGGCAGCGGCAGGCGGGCCGAGGCTTCGAACTTCAGCTCGCGGGCGGCATCTGAGGCGTGAGCGGTCAACTCGGCGACCGTTCCCTGCCGGACGGTCTGGCCCTGGTCGATGATGTACACGTAGTCGGCGAGTCTCTGCGCGTCATCGAGGAGGTGGGTTGTCAGGATGATCGCGAGACCTTCCGTGCGGAGCTCGTTGATCAGCTCGAACACTATGTTGCGGGACTGCGGGTCGAGGCCGGCGCTCGGCTCGTCCAGAAACAGCACTTCGGGGTTTCCGACGAGCGCGCATGCGAGGGCGAGCCGTTGTTTCTGGCCGCCTGAAAGGCGCCGCACGGTGGTGCGCGCAAAGGAGTGGAGACCGAGCCTGGTGGCCAGGTCGTCAACATCCCGAGGCGAGGAATACATGCCGGCGATGTGGCGCAGCAAGGGCAGGGGCCGGACAGCGGGGGGTAGGCCGCCTTCCTGGAGCATGATCCCCACCCGGCTGCGCAGGTCGGCACCGGCACGCCAGGGGTCCTCGCCCAGCAGGCGGACGGTTCCTCCGCTGGCCTTCTGCAGGCCCTGAGCGCATTCGAGGCTGGTCGTCTTACCTGCTCCGTTGGCCCCGAGCAACGCGGTGACGCGGCCTTTGTCAGCGCGCAGGCTGACGCCGTCGAGCACCCGGATCATCTTGCCGTCGAGGGATGGGACCGGGCCGAAGTCCTTGACAAGTCCGCTCACTTCGACGGCGGGGGAGGAGGGAGGCACCGCATAATTCTACGCCACGTAGTAACTGGGTGGACTCCTTTCCGTGGGTAGCCTCGCCTTACTGGAAGCGGGTGAGGATCTGGAATAGATTAGGACACGCTTATGTTGTCTTAATTGGTCGGGTGCCGCCCGGCTCTTTCCCGGCGAACCCTAAGGAGGCCTCGCGATGTCACATTCAGTGGTGTCCGGGCAGGCCAGGGCAGCCGCCGCTATCAGTGGGACCGACGACGCCGATTCGCGGCGCTCCGTCGACGAGCGCACCAGGGACAAGGTACTTTCCGCGGTGCTGGAGCACGGGCCGGTCAGCGCTGCAGAGCTGGGCGACCGGCTGGGCTACACCCCGGCAGCCGTCCGGCGGCACCTGGACGCCCTGTCCCGCGACGGCCTCATCGAAGTCAAGGTGATCGGCAATCCCTCACCGGGCGCCGGCCGGCCGGCGCGGCGATACGTGCTGAGCCAGCGCGGTCAGACGAGGCTCGGCAATGATTATCTGCATATTGCGCAAGCCGCTTTGGGTCAGTTGCGGGAAGCGGCAGGGCCCGACGCCGTTCGCCAGTTTGCAGCCAGCCGGTTCGCCGACATGGAGCAGCGGTATCGACCCGTTGTGGAATCAGCAGGCGACCGCATTGAAGACAAGGCAGCTGCGCTGGCAGAATCCCTGAGCCAGGACGGGTTCGTGGGCTCCACCCGGGAGATCGGACGTAACGCGCCGAATGCCGCCATGTTGAGCGTGCAGCTCTGCCAGGGGCACTGTCCGATCCAGGAACTAGCGTCCGCTTTTCCGGAATTCTGCGAGCAGGAGACGGAAGTGTTTGCCCGCCTCCTCGGCGTGGACGTCCGGAGGCTATCGACCCTGGCAAGTGGCGGACATGTCTGCACCACCCACATACCTATTGGCCGGATAGCGCGCGCCGGTCTTTCCGGCAGCCCGCCACCGGGTGCCGTTGAACCGGCGCCTCACCCATTCTCAACAAACGTCTCCAACCATCAGCAAGGAAGGCCGTGATGACGGATCAGACAGATCAGAAGGCATTGGTTCCCGACGCCGTGCCGGCAGGAGTGATCAGCGACATCCTCGAGAGGAACCCGGAGCTTCACGGCATCGGCAACTACGAGTACGGCTGGGCCGACAAGAACGACGTCGGTGCCAACGCCAAGCGCGGTCTTAATGAAGAGGTCGTTCGCGACATCTCCGCCAAGAAGAACGAGCCCGAGTGGATGCTCGACATGCGGCTCAAGGGCCTGAAGTACTTCGACCGTAAGCCCATGCCCGCATGGGGTGCGGACCTGTCGGGGATTGATTTCGACAACATCAAGTACTTCGTGCGCTCCACCGAGAAGCAGGCCACCAGCTGGGAAGAGCTGCCCGAGGACATCAAGAACACCTACGAGAAGCTTGGTATCCCCGAGGCTGAGCGTAACCGCCTTGTTGCGGGCGTCGCTGCCCAGTACGAGTCCGAGGTTGTCTACCACCAGATCAACGAGGAACTCGAGCGTCAGGGTGTCATCTTCATGGACACCGACACAGCGCTGCGCGAGCACCCCGAATTCTTCGAGGAGTACTTCGGTTCGGTCATTCCTGTGGGCGACAACAAGTTCGGCTCGCTGAACACCGCTGTATGGTCCGGCGGCTCCTTCGTCTACGTTCCCCCGGGTGTGCATGTGGAGATCCCGCTGCAGGCATATTTCCGGATCAATACCGAGAACATGGGCCAGTTCGAGCGGACGCTCATCATCGCCGACGAGGGCTCCTACGTTCACTACATCGAGGGCTGCACAGCGCCGATTTACACGTCGGACTCGCTGCACTCCGCCGTAGTAGAGATCATCGTGAAGAAGAACGCCCGCGTTCGCTACACCACCATCCAGAACTGGTCCAACAACGTCTACAACCTCGTCACCAAGCGCGCCATCGCGCACGAGGGCGCCACCATGGAGTGGATCGACGGAAACATCGGCTCGAAGGTCACCATGAAGTACCCGGCCGTCTACCTGGTAGGCGAGCATGCCAAGGGTGAGACTCTCTCGATCGCCTTCGCAGGCGAGGGCCAGCACCAGGACACCGGGTCGAAGATGGTGCACATTGCGCCGAACACCAAGTCCTCGATCATTTCCAAGTCGGTTGCACGCGGCGGCGGACGCGCAGCCTACCGCGGCCTCGTCCAGGTCCGGGAGGGTGCCTCGCACTCCGCTAACACGGTGCGCTGTGACGCGCTGCTCGTTGACACCATTTCCCGGTCTGACACGTATCCGTACGTGGACATCCGCGAAGATGACGTCACCATGGGCCACGAAGCCACCGTCTCCCGCGTCAGCGAGGAGCAGTTGTTCTACCTCATGTCCCGCGGCATGCCCGAGGATGAGGCGATGGCGATGATCGTTCGCGGATTCATCGAGCCCATTGCGCGTGAACTCCCCATGGAGTACGCCCTCGAACTGAACCGCTTGATCGAACTCCAGATGGAAGGAGCCGTAGGCTAATGGCCGAAACCTCACAGTTGAGCCCTGACTTGTCCGAAAGCCTGAGCGATGAGAAGGCCCGGGTCGGGGCCCCGTCAAGCGCCGAGAAGATTGCCATCGACGGCTTCACCGAGGAGGGCGAGAACCTTTCTCCGCTGAACACCGGCACCGAACAGCACGGCGCGCGCCGCCATAGCCACGGCGACGAGCCAGTCGTGCCCGAGGCGTCACGCGGAGAGCGGCTGAAGTCCTACCGCCTGGCCGATTTCGCTCCATTGACCGGCCGCGAGGAGGACTGGCGGTTCACGCCGCTCAAGCGCCTGCGCGGGCTGGACTCCGCCCCGCTGACCGGTGAGGGTCCCTCGGTCACCGTCACCGGAGCTTCGAACATTCAGGTTGAGACCGTCAGCCGGGACGACGCACGGTTCGGCTCGGCAGCTGTTCCTGAGGACCGGGTCTCCGCCGCCGCCTGGGAAGCCGTCACGACCGCAACAGTGGTCACCATTCCCGAGGAGACCGTTGCTGACTGCGAGGTAACCGTGAGCGTGCGCGGAAGCGACAACGCCCCGGCTGCCCAGCACCTGATCATCGACGCTCGCCGGTTCTCGCGCGCCGTGGTCGTCCTCGACCACCACGGCAGCACCGTCCTTGCCCAGAACGTCGAGATCGTCGTGGGCGACGGCGCTGAGCTCACTGTGGTGAGCGTGCAGGAATGGGACGACGACGCCGTTCACGTCTCCTCGCAGCAGGCGAAGGTGGGCCGTGACGCACGTTTCAAGCACGTTGTGGTCAGCCTCGGCGGCGACCTGGTGCGCCTGACGCCGTCGTCGTTCTTCACCGCTCCCGGCTCCGAGGTCGAGATGTACGGTCTGTACTTCGCCGATGCCGGACAGCACCTTGAGCAGCGACTGCTGGTGGACCACGCCGTACCGAACTGCAAGTCCCGCGTCACGTACAAGGGCGCGCTGCAGGGCAAGGACGCACACACCGTCTGGGTGGGCGACGTCCTGATCCGGAAGGAAGCAGAAGGAACGGACACCTACGAGGTCAACCGCAACCTGGTGCTGACCGATGGTGCGCGGTCCGATTCCGTGCCAAACCTCGAGATCGAAACAGGCCTGATCGAGGGTGCCGGCCACGCAAGCGCCACCGGCCGTTTCGACGACGAGCACCTGTTCTACCTGATGGCCCGAGGCATCGATGAAAAAACCGCACGCCGCCTGGTGGTGCGGGGATTCCTCAATGAGGTCATTCAGCAGATCAAGGTCCCCGTCCTGGAAGAGCGTCTCACGGAAGCCGTGGAACGCGAGCTGGCTGCAGGGAACTACTGATGACAGAATCACCGTCGAACGGATCATCGCCGAAGGGCGAGCTGGTCTGCAACGTGAACGACATCGAGGTGAAGCAGGCTCTGCGGATCCTGATCGACGACTACCCGGTGGCCATCGTGAAGGACTCCGACGGCGGTATCCACGCCATTGGGGATACCTGTTCACATGCCGATATTTCCCTGTCCGAAGGGGATGTTGAAGGCTGCAGGATCGAATGCTGGGGACACGGTTCCCAGTTCGACCTGCGTACCGGTATGCCGCTTCAGCTGCCGGCCTACGAACCTGTGCCTGTGTTCGCCCTGGAGATCCACGGTGAAGAGGTCTACGTGGACGTCACTACCGTGATCAACTCGGCCCCCGTCCCAGACCGCGGCTGAACCAGCACACAGCTAACACTTCCGAATATTTGAGCAACCCTGCGCATGCAGGATGCAAAGGAGAAATTCCAGATGTCCACCCTTGAGATCAAGGATCTGCACGTCAGCATCGAGACGGAACAGGGCACCAAGCCCATCCTCAAAGGCGTCAGCCTGACCATCAACACCGGTGAGACCCACGCCATCATGGGCCCGAACGGCTCCGGCAAGTCCACCCTCGCCTCCACGATCGCGGGCCACCCGCGGTACACCGTGGACAGCGGCTCCATCACCCTCGACGGTGAAAACGTCCTCGAGATGAGCGTGGACGAGCGCGCCCGCGCCGGTCTCTTCCTCGCGATGCAGTACCCCGTCGAGGTTCCGGGCGTCACCATGACGAACTTCCTGCGCACCGCCAAGACTGCGCTCGACGGTGAGGCTCCGAGCCTCCGCCACTGGACCAAGGACGTCAAGGAAGCAATGACGCAGCTGCGCATCGACGCAGACTTCGCCCAGCGCAACGTCAACGAGGGCTTCTCCGGCGGCGAGAAGAAGCGCGTGGAGATCCTTCAGCTTGAACTGTTCAAGCCGAAGTTCGCGATCCTGGACGAGACCGACTCCGGCCTTGACGTCGACGCGCTGAAGGTTGTCTCGGAGGGCGTCAACCGTGAGCACAGCAAGGGCAAGATGGGCACGCTGCTCATCACCCACTACACGCGTATCCTTCGTTACATCAAGCCGGACTTCGTACACGTCTTCGTTGACGGACGCATCGCCGAGGAGGGTGGCCCGGAGCTCGCCGACCGCCTTGAGGAAGAAGGCTACGACCGCTTCCTCGTTCCCGGTACCGCAACCGCCGGCGCCTGACCACCGCATTCCGAGAGAGAAAGGCTCCTCCACATGAGCGATGTGAATGCAGCACAGACGTCCCTTGAGGATGTTGAAGAGTCGCTGAAGGACGTCATCGACCCGGAGCTCGGTGTGAACATCGTCGACCTGGGCCTCCTGTACGGCCTGAAGTATGCCGACGACGGCGCTCTCCTGATTGACATGACCCTCACCACCGCCGCATGCCCTCTCACCGATGTGATCGAGGAGCAGGTCGGACAGGCGCTGGATGGAACAGTCGACGACTGGAGGCTGAACTGGGTCTGGATGCCGCCGTGGGGCCCGGAGCGCATCACCGAGGACGGACGCGACCAGATGCGCGCCCTCGGCTTCAACATCTAGCGGGTCTCTTACGACCGTTCTGCCCGGAAGGGGGCGGCAGCGCACTGTGCGCTGCCGCCCTTTCTCCATTGGGTCGGATCCTGTGCTCGTGTCAGACGGTGCGGTTCGCGTGCACCTTCCGGAAGGTTTGAGCAAGGCCGGCGGAGAACAGGACGAACCTGACCTCCCGGACGCCGCCGTCGTAATCTGCGACGGCTGTGAACGCTGCCCCGGCCACCTCTTCCGGATCCCAGCCGAAGATGCCAGCGCTGATCGCCGGGAAAGCGATGGAGCGGGCCTCGAGTTCGTCCGCTACGTCAAGGCTGCGGCGGAAACAGGATTCCAGCAAAGCCGGGTCGGTCTGACCGGCATGGCGGTTTGGCCCGACGGTATGGATGATCCAGCGCGCCGGGAGCCTGAAGCCGGGGGTCGCTACTGCGTGACCGACCGGCAGTCCGTCAGGAAGCGAATCCCGGCGGAGAGCACGGCAGGCCTCCAGTAGGTCCGGGCCGGCTGCGGCATGAATGGCGCCGTCAACCCCGCCGCCCCCGAGCAGGGCTGAATTCGCCGCATTCACGACGGCGTCAACAGTCTGGGTGGTGATGTCGCCCTGGACGATCCGGATCTCCGCCGTCATAGGACAAGAGGGGTTTCATTGTGGCTGAAACGCAGCGCCGCCGAAGTGCTGGACATGGGCACCAATGTACTAACGTTTTGCGTACCTCCAGAAGAGGAAGTTCGTTCGCTTATGCCCTTCATCAATCGTCTGCTCCACTTCGCTGCGAGCGAACCCCTGCGCGCCGCCGTCGTTGTTGGTGACCGTAGATTGAGTCACGGCGAGCTTGCTATGCGTGCAGCCCGCCTCCGGCTGCCGGCGGGGAACCTCATTGGCGTCGACATTGCCGATCCGCTCGAGTTTACTGTCGCATTCACCGCCCTCGTCGGGCGGGGCAGGTGCGCCGCCGTTCTCGACCCGGCCTGGCCCGATGCGCTTCGCGTCAGGGTCCTCGATGAACTGAGGCCGGCAGCGATCCTCACCGGCGGAGCGGAGCACAGGGGCGATGCGCCGCCCCTGGGAGAGGCGCCGGCCGGCGCCCGCTTCTACTGCGGATTCACATCCGGCACGTCCGGCGTCCCGAAAGGATTTGTACGTACCGTGGGCTCGTGGTCGCGGTCCCTGGAACGGAGCGTTGACTGGTTCGGTGTCGCCCCCGGCCTCCGCGTGCTCGCGCCGGGTCCGTTGGCGGCCAGCCTCAGCCTGTACGCTCTGGCGGAGTGCCTCTTCGCCGGTGCGACCTTTCATGCCCCGGCACCCGGGGCGGCATCCGCGAAAGGCCCGCATCTGGCGGAGATCCTGCGCACCGAACGGATCGAGCACCTCGTGGCAGTCCCTTCCGCCTTACGGATCGCACTCGACCGCACGACGGGAACACTGCCGCACCTGCGCACGGTCGTCTCGGGCGGGTCCCGGCTGTCCCCGGCGGAAGCAGCGATCATCGGCCGCGCGGCACCCGCCGCACGGATCTTTGAGTATTACGGGGCATCAGAGCTCAGCATCGTCACCGCCAGACGCGTGGACGGCAACGCCGGGGACAATGTCGGACGCCCCTTTCCGGGCGTGCACCTTCGGATAGAGCGTGACGGCGCCACGCCGGAGAACCGGCCAGGGACGATCTTCGTCCGGACTGACACGGCCATCGAGGGATACCTGTTCGGCGATGACGGTCGCGCGTTCCAGCGGCACGGGGACTGGGTGACAGTCCAGGACCGCGGCTGGATTGACGACGACGGTGCCCTGCATCTGACCGGGCGGAACGGCGACATGGTGGTCGTCGCCGGTATCAATGTCTATCCGGCCGAGGTCGAGGCAGCCCTGACGGAGGCCGGCTACCCGTCCGCCGTCGTGGTCGGTGTTCCGGACGCCGGACGTGGTGCTGTCCTCGCCGCCGTGATCGAGGCGCCCGGAGGTACCGCTATCAACGTGCCGGTGCTGCGGGCCCGGCTGAAACAACTCCTGCCGGTGGGAATGGTCCCGCGGTCACTTTTCCGGACAGCGTCCCTCCCGCTGACTGCAGCGGGGAAACCGGATCGTGCGGCGCTGCAGGCTGCCGTCCTGGCCAAGGAGAGTGAGCTTGAACCCATCGTTTGAGCCGGACTACCGCCGTCGGGCAGCAGTGGTCCTGTGCCGCCGTACTCCGTTCGGGCGGGTGCGGGGTGTGCACGCGGCAATCGAGGCCCACCAGCTGCTCGCCGCCGTCCTTCCTGCGGCCCAGCGTGACGCCGGGCTGGCTGCCGCAGACATTGACGATGTCATCGTCGGTAACGCCACTGGCGGCGGTGGCAATGTCGCGAGGCTGGCCGCCCTGACAGCAGGGCTTCCGAACGCGGTACCCGGCCTCACCGTCGACAGGCAGTGCTCTTCCGGGCTCGACGCTATCGTGCTCGCGTGCCGGCTGGTCGAATCGGGAGCCGGCGACTGGTTCCTCGCCGGGGGAGTGGAGAGCTGCAGTACAGCCCCGCTGCGGGCGCATCGCCTGACGTCCCTGCCGGGCGCTCCGGACATCTATTCCCGCGCTCAGTTTGCGCCGGAGGAACAGGGCGATCCCGACGCCGGCGAAGCGGCCGAGAACGTCGCCGCCGCCTTCGGTGTCGGGCGGGAGCAGCAGGACCGGTACGCGTTGTCCAGCTATGCACGCACAGCCGCAGCGCATGACGCCATGGCCGCGGAGATCGTCCCCGTAGGGGGTTGCGGGGCCGATGAGACGTCACGACGCACGATGTCGGCTGCTCTCATGGCGCGGTTCCCGCCTGCATTCAGGACCGCCGGAAGCGTCACGGCAGGCAATTCGTGTGCCGACGCCGACGGCGCGGTGGTCACCGTCGTCACAACCGTCGATCATGCCCGCGCCGCAGGTTTCGGGACCATCCTTGAATTTCGCGGCTCGGCCGTTTCGGGTGGACCGCCCGCACTGTTCGGGACCGCGGGCGCGTTTGCCGTGCGCAAGCTCCTTGACGGACTGCGGCTCTCTTCGGATGACATCAATACGTGGGAGTACAACGAGGCATTCGCCGCACAGGTCCTCGCATCGGCACTTTTGATCGGCGTTGCACCGGAGAATCTGAATCTTCACGGCGGTGCCCTCGCCTACGGGCACCCCTATGGGGCGTCCGGCGCCATGCTCGTTGCGAATCTCCTCCGCCAGGCGTCCCAGCGCGAGGACGACGGCGGCTGGTCGGTGGCGGCGGTGAGCGCCGCCGGCGGGGTCGGAACAGCGGCCGCTTTCCGGCCTGTGTCTCTACGGTAGGAGAGGTTTCCCGGGGGCGGAAACAGGATCAGAGCAGAAACAGGAGCGCGTACCGCGCCCGGTCAGCCGTCGTCGTCGGAGTCGGCGAGACCGCGGGCAGCCAGCGCTTCACCTGTCTGGTGCGCATATGCCACTGCACCGATGAAGACCGGAAGGATGAGAGCGCGCGGATTGCGCTCGATGCCGCGGGCGCGGGCGGCGTCGCGAGAGTCTTCAGCCGCCCCCACGAGGTAGGGAATACTGCGCAGCATGAGGGCGATGGTCAACCCGAGACGCTCCGGATCCACGCCGAGTGGCCGGAGCGGGCGTGCCAGGAAGACCAGGCCGTCGAGCAGGCGCTGGCTCTGGGTTGTCAATGTGACGAGCAGTGCAGCCAGCACGCAGACGGCGATGTTCCCCACCACCGTGAAGGCCGTTTCGGGACCGGACCTGAACCACTGGAATGCGCCAAGAATCAGGATCAACGGCCACATCCTCAGCAGCGGCTGCACCAGCTCGCGAAGGGTGAGCCGCGCTCCGACAAGATAGCCCAGGACGACCAGGCCCAGGCCGACGAGGGTTGCAAACGGTGAATTCAGCATGAGGACGAGGACTGACAGCGTCGCCACGGGCATGAACTTCGCCCAGAGGGGAGCAGCGTGCAGGAGCGAATGGCGTTCGACGTAGGCGCCCAGCAGGCTCGCGTGCCCCCTCATCGCCGCGGTTCCTCATGGGCGACATCCCGCACACTGAGACGCCGGTACGCAACGACCGCCTCCGTTGGTTCACCGTCGAACACCACCCGGCCTCCGTCGATGACCAGGGTGCGGTCGGCCTGGAGGGCGAAGTCGAGCGAGTGCGTCGTGAAAACGACCTGCTGCTCCAGCCCGCGGAACATCCGGCGAACCCGTTCCTCATTACGCAGGTCCAGGAGGGTGGTCGGTTCATCGGCGAGCAGCACCTCCGGCTCGGTGGCAAGCACAACGGCAAGGGCGAGGAGTTGCCGTTCTCCGCCCGACAAGTCGTAGACACTCTGGTCGGCAAGGTGCACAAGTCCGAACCGGTCCAGCACTTTTTCGGCCGCGCTTCGCCGCTCCTCGGCGTTCCGGTGCCGGCGGCGCAGCGACAGCTCCACATCTTCGCGGCCCGTAGGCATGATCAGCTGGGACAGCGGGTCGGTGAACATGAAGCCGACTGCGCGTCGAACCGAGGAGCCCTTCCGCGCGGTGTCCAGTCCGTTGACCAGCACCTGCCCGGAGGTCGGCAGGACCAGTGAATTGATCAGCTTCAGCAGCGTGGACTTGCCGGAGCCGTTGGCGCCGATGATGCTGATGCGGTCTTCAGCCAGGGTCAGGTGCAGCGGCTCCAGGATTTGCCGTGTGGCGGGGTGCTCGGCCCTGACTGCGGCGCCCTTGAATATGATCACTGCGGCGGTTCAGGGACGGGACTGCAGGCGGGGGAACGCTTTGATGACGCTGAGACCGATTGCGGCCGCTGCCAGGTTCTTCAGGATGTCGCCCGGGAGGAAGACGACGTCCGCGGCGATTGCCGCGCCGAGGTCCAGTTTCGCGTTGATCATCATTCCGATGATGCCGAAGGGATGGGTGATGAGGAGACTCGTGATGGTGCAGGCGGCGAAGAGACCGAGGAAGCGGTGGCGGTCCAATCTGCGGAACACCAGACGGGCAAGGAACCCGACAAGGACCGCCGCAACCGGAAAGGCGATGATGTAACCGGCAGACGGACCGAAGAGTACGCCGATGCCGCCCCGGAATTGACTGAAGATGGGCAACCCCGCCAGCGCAACCGCAACATACAGCGTGAGCGCCGCTCCGGCCCGCCATGGACCGAGCACAATTCCCGTCACCATGATTGCCAGTGTCTGCAGCGTGATGGGCACCCCCACCTGACCGACCGGTATAGCGGGTAGGATGGCACTGACGGCCACAACGGCCGCGAACACCGCGATCAGCGAGAGATCGGTTGCATTCCAGGATCGACGCGCCCGCGCCGACACATCGGCGGGCGAGGAGTGCAGGGCCGGATTCGTCTGTTGCATCGTGAAGCTTTCTGTGGGATCTACACAACGGTGAGCTGTTACTTACCGAGATTAGTGCGGAGAGAACCAAACACTTTTGTAGGGTTCCTACAATATTGAGGCCCGGCGCGTGATGCCGGGACAGGAAAGGCCCAGCCACGTGATTACCGTGTCGAATCTTGAACTGCGCGCGGGCGCAAGGCTGCTGATGGACGAGGTCTCCTTCAGGGTGGACCGGGGGGACAAAATCGGCCTTGTTGGGCGCAACGGCGCCGGCAAGACAACCCTGACCCGCGTACTGGCAGGTGAAAGCCTGCCTGCAGCCGGGTCGGTCAGCCGCACGGGGGAAATAGGCTATCTGCCCCAGGACCCACGCACACCCAACATGGAACAGCTGGCACGAGACCGGATCCTTTCCGCACGCAACCTGGATGTCGTGGTCGGAAAGCTCCGCCAGACGCAGGACCAGATGGCCAGTGAAGATACCGCAGTCCGAGACAAGGCCATGGCCCGCTACGACCGTCTCGAAGCGGAATTCCTCGCTCACGGCGGCTATGCGGCTGAGGCCGAAGCAGCTGCCATCTCCTCGAACCTTGCGCTTCCGGAGCGCATTCTGAATCAGCCGCTCAAGACGCTCTCGGGCGGTCAGCGCCGCCGCGTCGAGCTCGCGCGCATTCTCTATTCCGGCGCCGAGACGATGCTTCTCGACGAACCGACCAACCACCTCGACGCCGACTCGATCACCTGGCTGCGGGACTTCCTGAAAAACCATCAGGGCGGGCTGATCGTGATCAGCCACGACGTCGACCTGCTTGAGGCGACGGTGAACAAGGTGTTCCATCTCGATGCCAACCGGTCGACCATCGATCTCTACAACATGGGCTGGAAGCGCTATGTCCAGCAACGCGAGACGGATGAGCGGGCCCGGAAGCGGGAGCGGGCGAACACCGAGAAGAAGGCCCAGGTACTTCTCGACCAGGCCAACAAGATGCGTGCCAAGGCCACCAAGGCAGTGGCGGCCCAGAACATGGCCAAACGTGCGGAGCGGATGCTTTCGGGTCTCGACGAGGTGCGCGCGTCCGACCGGGTCGCAGCACTGCGATTCCCGGAACCTGCGCCCTGTGGCCGCACACCGATGACAGCGGAAGGACTCAGCAAGTCCTACGGATCGCTGGAGATCTTCACCGACGTTGACCTCGCCATCGACCGCGGTTCCAAGGTCGTGATCCTGGGTCTCAACGGTGCGGGCAAGACGACCCTGCTGCGGATGCTCGCCGGGGTGGACAAGCCCGACACCGGAAAGATTGTCCCCGGGCATGGGCTGAAGGTGGGCTACTACGCCCAGGAGCACGAAACCCTCGATACCAACCGCACCGTGCTTGAGAACATGCGTTCCTCCGCACCGGATATGCGCGACGCCGAGGTGCGCGGCATTCTCGGGTCGTTCCTGTTCTCGGGTGACGACGTCGACAAGCCCGCCGGTGTGCTCTCCGGCGGCGAGAAAACCCGGTTGGCACTTGCGACTATCGTGGCGTCGTCGGCCAACGTGTTGCTGCTCGATGAACCGACCAACAACCTGGACCCCGCCAGCCGCGCTGAGATCCTCGGAGCGCTCCGGAACTATTCGGGCGCAGTCGTCCTCGTCAGCCACGATGAGGGGGCTGTGGACGCACTCAACCCGGAGCGGGTGGTGCTTCTGCCCGACGGCGTCGAGGACCTGTGGAACGACGAATACCTTGAGCTGGTGACGCTGGCCTAGAGCCCGCGGGCGTCGAGGATGGCGTCCTCTTCCTCTTCGGAGGAAGGGCGTCGTCGGACACGGACGGGAGCCGCCGGCGCATCCTCGTCTTCATGGTCGATGCGGTATTGCTGCCTTGCCGCATAACCCAGCCCCACGAAGAGAAGCACGCCGAAGGCGAACCACTGCATGGAGTAGGACAGGTGGGGGCCGAGATCGATGGCCGGCTTGGCCGGGGCCACAGGCGCAGTGGCAGGAGCCGGCGTCTCACCGGCCAGCAGACCATAGGCAGCAGTGGCGATGGGGTAGTCCAGCTGCTGCCCGTAGGTGGTGAGATCGATCGAAGCGAGCTGTCCTTCCGGCGCCGACCGGTCCAGCGCCGGCTCGGCGGGCCGGATGCGCGCGACGACGGTGACCTCGCCGTCGGGGGCCGCCGGAACGTCGTCCGGCCGGCCGGCCTGGTTATTGCCGATGGGCAGCCAGCCGCGGTTGATGACAACGGCGCTGCCGTCCTCCAGCTTCAGCGGCACCAGAACCTCATAGCCCGGCTGACCGTTGAGCGGCCGGTTGCGGACGATGCGCTGGTTGGGGGAGTCATACTCACCAACAAGCGTGACAGGTGTCCATTCAGCCGCATCGTCGAACGATGTGAAGAGCTGCGGGGCGTAGGGAACCGGCTCCTGATCGTAGTTGGCCTGGACCGTGTTTACAGTGGCGGCGGCCTGGTCCCGCCGGTCCAGTTGCCACAGACCCAGGGCGGAGCAGGCCGCGGCCAGCACGAGGACGAGCGCCAACCAGCCGAACCAACGCGGTGTCGCCAGATATTTCAGGATATTCACGACGACGCCGGACTGCCTTCCAGCGGGAGTGTCTGCTTCCAGAGGCCGCGCGTGGCCAGGTAGTCCTGAAGCCACTCCCGGTGCTCCGGACAGGCCAACCAGACCTTCCTGCGGGCCGGTGTATGGATGCGCGGGTTATTCCAGAGAAGTTGCCAGGACGCGTTCTGCCCACACGCCTTGCGGGAGCACTTGGGGCCTCCGGACACAGCAGGCCCTTCGGCTGCCCGCGGCGCAGCGCCGGAGAGCTGGTCGAAAATGCTCATGCTGCCCCTTCCCTCCCGTGTGGTTCCTGCTCCGTGTCCGGTTCGTCCGGAATGATCTCGCCCTGCAGCGTTACCGGCCCTTCATCCTCGGCGACCGGGCGCGGAGGTTCGAGTTCCGGTGCCGGCGCCCGCTCCAGCAGCGAGTCGCTGTGGGTCAGGTTGCTGGTGTCGCTCCCGCCGTTCGCGATGATGACCGCGAAGTAGGGCAGAAACACCGCTCCGGCGATCATCACCCACTGCAGCCATCCCTCCACCACAAACACGAGGATGAGGCAAACCATGCGGATTCCCATCGAGAGGGAATACTTGATCATCCGCTGGCGCATCTCATCACTGTGAGCTTCGCGGGCATCACTGATGTTATGGATTTCCGGACGGCGCTTTGACTGATGGTTCAGCTTGAACATCACACTCCAAGGGACTCTTCTATTGTCTCACTCCCTTAGCCGTTGTTAAAGTTCCCGGTTTCGCCGCTAGGATCGAACGGACGTAGGCACCGCACCATCCGAAAGGACCCCTCCGTGCAGGAACAGAACACCGCTGGAACGCCCGACGAGAAGACCGGACGCAGCGTTCTGGTGACGGGGGGCAATCGGGGGATCGGGCTGGCTATCGCGCAGTCCTTCCTTGCCACCGGTGACCGCGTTGCCATCACGTACCGCAGTGGCGACGTTCCGGAGGGCATGCTCGGAGTGAAGGCCGACGTCACTGACTCGGAGCAGATTGACACAGCTTTCCGCGAGGTCGAGGACGCTCACGGACCTGTTGAGGTGCTGATCGCCAACGCAGGAATCACGCGGGACACCCTGCTGCTTCGCATGAGCGAGGCCGACTTCACCGACGTGGTCGACACCAACCTCACCGGTTCGTTCAGGGTCATCAAGCGGGCCAGCAGGGGGATGATCCGCCTGCGCAAGGGACGAATCGTGCTGATCTCGTCAGTCTCCGGCCTCTACGGTGCACCCGGTCAGATCAACTATTCCGCATCGAAGGCGGGCCTGGTCGGCATCGCCCGCTCCCTGACACGGGAGCTTGGTTCCCGGGGAATAACGTGCAATGTGGTTGCTCCAGGCTTCATCAACACGGATATGACGGCAGCACTGCCGGAGGAAACCCAGCAGAACTACCTGTCCTCCATCCCGGCAGGCCGATTCGCCGAGGCGGACGAGGTCGCGAACGTTGTCCGCTGGGTCGCGAGCGACGAAGCCGCGTACATTTCCGGTGCCGTCATCCCGGTCGACGGCGGACTTGGAATGGGTCACTGATCCAGGCCGTCAGGCAGCCTGAATAACGATCCATCAACGCAACAGACAAAATCCGAATCAAGGAGACCATCGCTCATGGGCGCACTGGACAGCACAACTGCAATTGTTACGGGTTCGTCCCGCGGTATTGGGGCGGAGGTGGCGAAGCTGCTGGCAGAGCAGGGTGCCGCCGTCGTCGTCAACTACCGTCAGAAGGCACCCCGTGCCAACAAGGTGGTCGCCGGTATCGAGGCCGCGGGTGGCCGCGCAGTGGCCGTTGGCGCGGACCTCACAGCACCTGAGGGTGCGCAGGCGCTCGTCGATGCGGCCGTTGAGAATTTTGGCGGACTCGACCTGCTGGTCCTCAACGCCTCCGGCGGCATGGAGACCGGTCTGGGCGAGGACTACGCACTCAAGCTGAACCGGGATGCACAGGTCGGTATGCTCTCGGCGGCGCTGACGGTCATGAAGCCCGGCTCCCGTGTGGTTTTCGTCACGAGCCACCAGGCACACTTCATCAACTCGGTTTCGACCATGGACGCCTATGAGCCTGTCGCGCGCAGCAAGCGCGCCGGCGAGGATGCGCTTCGCGAGATGGTTCCAGCGTTGACCGAGCAGGGCATCACGTTCGTGGTGGTTTCCGGCGACATGATCGAGGGCACTGTAACCGCCACCCTGCTTGACCGGGCCGCCCCCGGCGCAATCGAAGCACGACGGCAGGAAGCAGGACGCCTCTATTCAGTCGAGGAGTTCGCGGCGGAGATCGTAGCCATGGCTACCGCGGATGTTCCCACGGGTCACACGGAGTATGTGGGCGGCGCCGAGCACTTCACCCGCTGAGCTAGCCGCTCCGCGCTCTACTCCGGAACCGGAACTACAGCCGCACGAAGTGGCGGACTACGTCCAGATGCGGGAAGTTGACGGCGGCGTCAGCCGCCGCCCGCACTGCGGGTTTGGCGTTGAAGGCAACGCCAAGCCCGGCCGCCGCCAGCATGTCGAGGTCGTTGGCTCCGTCGCCCACGGCGACCGTGCGTTCGAGCGGAATGCCGGCTGCCTCGGCCCAGGCGCGCAGGCAACGCTCCTTCTCCGCTCGGTCCACGACCGGGCCGATGACCGAACCCGTCAGGGTCCCGGCATCCACACCGAGTTCGTTCGCCTTGGCATGGGTGAGCTTCAGCCGCGCAGCGAGCGGCTCCAGAATCTGGCTGAACCCACCCGAGACGACCGCCACGAGATGGCCCGCGTCAAGGAACGCCTCCACGAGATGTTCGGCTCCCTCACTCAGTTCAATCCGGGTGCCGACGTCCTCGATGACGCCTTCGGCCAGCCCGGCGAGCACAGACACCCGTGCGTGCAGGCTTTGGGCGAAATCCAGTTCTCCGCGCATCGCTGACTCTGTCACCGCCGCCACCTCGGCCTCTCGGCCGGCGTGTGCAGCAAGGAGCTCGATGACCTCCTGTTTAATCAGCGTTGAGTCCACATCCATGATGAGAAGCTTGGTTCCCTCGCTGAGGAGCGCGGGAGGTACAACGGCAATTCCAATGTCGTCGGAGATCAGCGGAGCGAGCGCGGTCCGCAACGTATCGATGTCGTTGTCCGAACTGACAGTCAGGCTGGAAACCTGATACCTGCCGCCGTCGTCCGTGCTTTCGCCGACGACGACGGCGCCCGTCGTTTGCATGGCGCGGCGCACCTTTGATTGATGCCAATCCTCCAGCCGGGTGCCGTAGCTGACCACCCTGAACATCTCCGTCACGTGCGCGCATGGCCTTTCATCGGTCCGACTCTCACCTGTCATTATGATGCTCAGCGCAGTGGCCGTGAAACCGGCGCAGGGCGGGGTTTAACGGGTGAGTCACGTCCTGACGGTTGATTTAACGTTCAAGGCCGCACTTGGCCTAGTGTCTACTGTCATGAGTGATGTTCTGGAACTCTCCGGGGTAAGCCTTGTCCGTGGAGGGAAGGCGCTCCTGGACGACGTCGACTGGCAGGTCCGCGAAGGTGAGCGCTGGGTGGTCATGGGACCGAACGGTGCCGGCAAGACGACCCTGCTGCAGATCGCTGGTGCCCGGATTCATCCCACCCGCGGGGTCGCCGGAATACTCGATGAAGTGTTGGGCGCCGTCGACGTCTTTGAGCTGCGCCCGAGGATCGGCCTCGCCTCCGCTGCGCTGGCCTCGCAGATCCCTGAACACGAAACCGTTCTCAACGTTGTGGTCACTGCCTCGTACGGAGTGACCGGGCGCTGGCGTGAGCAGTACGAAAAGCTGGACGAGCGTCGAGCCTTCAAGCTGCTCGACACCTGGGGTGTGTCCACGCTGATGAACCGCCCGTTTGCTTCCCTGAGTGAGGGTGAGCGCAAGCGCGTGCAGATAGCCCGTGCCCTGATGGCCGACCCCGAACTCCTGCTGCTGGACGAGCCCGCTGCCGGCCTGGACCTGTCCGGGCGGGAGGACCTCGTCGCGCGCCTGAGTGAACTGGCCGCAGATGAGGATTCACCCGCGATTGTCCTGGTAACCCACCACCTTGAAGAGGTGCCGCCGGGCTTCACCCACGCCATGCTGATGCGGGAAGGCGCCGTGGTGGCAGCTGGACCCATCGGCGAGGTTCTAGTTGCAGACCTCTTGAGTGAGGCGTTCGACATGCCCCTCCAGGTCACGCATCGGGACGGCCGCTACAGTGCCGTAGCCCGCTCCTAGCGGACCGGTACGAACTTCGTGGACCTACTGCGCGACGGCCTGATCCTCCTCGGTGGCCTTTGGGCCGGAACCATCAACACGATCGTCGGCTCCGGGACCCTGGTGACCTTCCCCATCCTCGTGGCTCTGGGCTACGCACCGGTGACGGCCACCATCAGCAACGCGATGGGGCTCGTGGCCGGTAACGTATCCGGCGCGTGGGGGTACCGGGAGGAGCTGAAGGAACACAGAAGAACCCTGGCAAAGCTCTTGCCCGCTTCCTTGCTCGGCGGCATCACCGGTGCCGCCCTGCTCCTGAACCTTCCGGAGACGGTCTTCGAGATCGTCGCGCCGTTCCTGATCGTCGTTGCCCTGGGGTTCGTGATCTTCCAGCCGAAGCTGCAGCGCTGGGTCCGCCGTCGTGCGGAATCGAAACCGCCTACCCGGTCCCACCCGCTCGCATTGACGGTGCTGGTATTCCTGGCCGGCGTGTACGGCGGCTACTTCGTCGCAGCGCAGGGCATCCTGCTCGTCGGCATCCTTGGTGTCTTTCTGCACGGCACCATGCAATCGGCCAACGCGATGAAAAACGTGCTGGTGCTGGGCGTGAACCTTATTGCGGCCGTTTCCTACATGATCTTCGCCTTCGACCGGATCGAGTGGTGGGTTGTTCTGCTCATTGGCATCGGCTCCCTGATCGGCGGCATCATCGGTTCAAAGGTCGGCCGTCGGCTTTCCCCCGTGGTGCTACGCAGCGTGATCGTCATCCTTGGCCTGGTTGCCCTCTACGCGATGATCGCGCGGCTGGTGAGCTAGGTTGCCGCTGGAAATACTCACTGACGCGTCAGATCCCCGCGTCACCGATTACACCGGCCTCACCGACACCCAGCTGCGTCGGCGGCGGGAACCGGCGGAGGGCCTCTATATCGCCGAAAGCACGAAGGTGCTCCGCAGGGCGATCGACGCCGGTCATACTCCTCGTTCCTTCTTCCTGACGGACAAGTGGCTGCCGGATCTCGAGGACGTCCTTGGCCGGTTTCCGGACGTGCCCGCCTACGTTGGCTCTGAGGCCGTACTGGAGGAGATCACCGGTTTCCATCTGCACCGCGGAGCGCTGGCGGCCATGAACCGGCCCGCCCCGCGCGGCGTGGAAGACGTTCTGCGCGAAGCGCACCGCGTCGTCGTGCTTGAGGACATGGTGGATCACACCAATCTTGGCGCCGTGTTCCGCTCCGCTGCGGCGCTCGGCATCGACG
Organism: Arthrobacter sp. D2-10; assembly: GCF_054161285.1. Classification (NCBI taxonomy): domain Bacteria; kingdom Bacillati; phylum Actinomycetota; class Actinomycetes; order Micrococcales; family Micrococcaceae; genus Arthrobacter; species Arthrobacter sp. D2-10. The sequence goes on from NZ_CP096431.1 coordinate 1,789,190, forward strand.
CGGTCCTGGTTACTCCGCGATGCGCGGATCCTCTGTACCGCAGGGCAATCCGCGTCAGCATGGGAACCGTATTCCAGGTCCCCTGGGTCAGGCTTGAATCCTGGCCGGACAGCATCAGCACCCTGCGCGACCTCGGTTTCCTGGTCGCAGCGCTGGCCCTTGAGCCAGGGTCGATCGAATTGCAGGAGCTGTCACAGCGAAACCCTGAACGCCTTGCTCTAGTCCTCGGTACTGAAGGTGAGGGGCTCTCTCCACAGACCATCGAAAGCTCGGATCTCATCGTCCGTATTCCTATGAGCAATGCCGTCGACTCGCTCAACGTTGCAGCAGCGGGGGCCGTCGCCTTCTGGGAGTGCCGCCGTCGTACCGGCTGACCGGCGGGCGCTTTTACGGATCGGGAGCAGGTGCGGTAGAGTTGGTTGCTGGCCTGCGGGCCGCCAACTTTCACATCACCGGTGTCTGGCAAAATCCAGGCAACTACAGAAGGTACTCCTATGAAGTCTGATATCCACCCCAAGTACACAGCGGTGGTCTTCCGCGACCTCGCTTCCGAGAAGTCTTTCCTCACCCGTTCAACGGTCACCTCTGACAAGACCGTCGAGTGGGAAGACGGCAACACCTACCCGCTGGTAGAGGTGGAAATCTCCTCGGAGTCGCACCCGTTCTACACCGGCAAGCAGCGCATCATGGACTCTGCCGGTCGCGTTGAGCGCTTCAACCAGCGATTCAAGGGCTTCGGCAAGAAGTAGCCTCGTTTAGTCTGTGCCGCTGGGCCCGAACCGGAATTTCCGGTTCGGGCCCAGCGCTTTAACCGGAGTACAAAGTGGCGGCAGGAGGATTATGGGAAAGGGATCAATGCGGCAGCATCACGGGGAGTTCAAGGTGCCGGGGGGCAAGCTGGTCGTCGCGGACACCGATGTCGTCGGCGGCAAGCTCAGCGGCGTATCCATCAACGGTGACTTCTTCCTGGAACCGGATGAGGCCCTCGACGACATCAATGCCGCCCTTGAGGGCCTGCCCGCCGACACCCTGCACGGAGACCTGGCATCGGCGATCCGCCGGAGGATACGCGCAGACGCGCAGCTGTTCGGATTCTCGCCCGAGGCGGTAGCCACGGCCGTCCGGCGAGCCCTCGGGAAGGCTTCATCGTGGGCGGATCATCAGTGGGAGATCATCCCTCCCACGCCTCTCTCCACGGCCATGCACGTAGCCATGGACGAAGTGCTGACGCGCGAAGTGGGAGCCGGCCGGAGGAATCCCACCCTGCGCTTCTGGGAATGGGAAAGCCCGTCCGTGGTCATCGGCAGCTTCCAGTCCGTGCGCAACGAGGTGGATGAGGAAGCCGTCCGCCGTCACGGTGTGAACGTGGTCCGTCGGATCAGCGGTGGGGGAGCGATGTTCATGGAGCATGGAAACGCCATCACGTACTCCCTCTACATCCCGCAGTCGCTGGTGGACGGGTTGAGTTTCGCTGATTCCTACCCCTTCCTCGACGACTGGGTCATGGAGGGATTGAGGGAACTCGGCATCTCGGCGTGGTACCAGCCGCTCAACGACATCGCCACTGACCTCGGCAAGATTGGCGGCGCGGCCCAGAAACGACTGAGCAACGGCGGCATGCTCCACCACGTGACGATGTCCTATGACATCGATGCCGACAAGATGCTCGAGGTCCTGAGGATCGGCCGGGAGAAACTCTCGGATAAGGGAATCAAAAGCGCAAAGAAACGGGTGGATCCTCTCCGCCGGCAGACGGGACTGGCCCGCGAGGAGATCATCCAGATACTGAGCGACACCTTCCGGAAGCGGTATCAGGCCACGGAGGGTTCGCTCAGTCCGGCGGAAATGTCGGCAGCGCAGTCTCTGGTCGAGGAAAAATTCGGTACCGACGAATGGCTCTACCGGGTTCCGTAGGCCTCACCCCGCAGAAGCCGGTTGCCCCTCCAGCCGACCGCGGGCACCTTCTCCGCTGGTTTGCACGGCCTGGGCGCGGAGTCGGCGCATCAGATGATCACGCTCCTCCAGCACAATTCGGCGCAGCGACTGTGGGGCATCGGCATGCTCATCCAGCCATGCGTCCGTCAGCTGCACCACGGGGTGGTCGACAGGTAGCTCGCCGGACTGGAGGTCCTGATGTGCAGGAAACAATCCGCGCACAATCCTGGCAGACATTTCGATCGGCAATTCGCGCCATACCCGGTCGATCTCATGAAAATAAGCGGCGACGTAGGGCTCCTGCAGCTCTTTGGGACCCTCCTGAAAGCCCAGGATGGTCGCGCTGAGCAACTCGTTGGAGAGCCTGTCGCCGAAGACCACTTCCTTCCAGGCCTTCGCCTTGACTCCCGCGTCCGGGAAGGCTGTGCAGGCGGTTGTGAAGCCGGAGCGTCCCGCTGCGGTGTGGTCGCGCTGCAATGCGGCTTCAAGCTCGTCGACTGTCGCAAAATTCTGTGCAGATAGCGCCTGCCAGAATTGCCATGTCAGGTCGTCGTCGATGACCAGTCCGTCAATCGACACGGATCCCTCCAGGAGCCCGCGCAGCAAGGGTGCGTGGACTGCGGTCTTTCGAGAGATCGCTGCGAGCGCGCGAGCCCACACCAACTGATGATCGGAGGCGGGTTCAGCGCTGCGGAGCCCACGCATCAGAAAGGCCGCGAACCGCTCACGCAGAGCCGGACGGTCCGCCGCGGGAGCATAGTGTTCAATGGCGTGCCGGGCGTTCTGGAGCAGCTGCTGAAGGACCCCCACGCCTTCCTCGGCTGGAGCAGTGCGCTCGACAGCATTCACATAGTCGTTTGCGGTTAACAATGCGTCCCGCGTCGAGGACCAAAGAGCGGCCAGACAGACGGCCCGCGCCAATGGCTCCTCGAGACGATCGCCGGCGGCAAGGAGAGTTGTCAGGGAGCGCTGATCGAAAACAAGCTTTGCGTAGGTGAGGTCGTCGTCATTGATCAGGAGGAGGTCGGGCTGCCGGCAGCCGACCAGTTCCGGAACTTCGGTTCGGGCGCCGTCCACCATTACGCTGTGGTAGGCGGTGCGGAGCAGCCTGCCGTTTACGTCCAGTGAGAAAAGACCCAACCGGATACGGTGCGGGCGGGGGGCCGATGTCCCGGTCACGGGGTCGTCGGCTCGCTGGAGGATCGCAACGGACGTGTACGCGCCGTCGTCGTCGATGCGCACTTCGGCCTCCAGTTGCGGCACGCCGGAGGTCTGCAGCCAGCAGCGGGCCCACTCTGACATGTCCCTGCCGGAGGCGGCGCTGAGCGCACTCAGGAGATCGACCAGTGCCGTATTCGAGAAGGCATGCTCCCGGAAATAGGATCGTGCGGCCCTGGTGAATGCGTCGAACCCTGCATGTGCGACCAGCTGCTTGAGTACCGATGCGCCCTTGGCGTAGGTGATGCCGTCGAAGTTGAGCTTCGCAGCCTCCAGATCGACAATATCGGCGACGATCGGGTGTGTTGAAGGGAGCTGGTCCTGGAGGTACGCCCAGGACTTCCGGCGCGTGGCGAACGTGACCCAGGACGTAGCGGATCCCAGTGCTTCCGCAACCGCAAGTGCTCCCGAGAAGTCGGCGAAGGACTCTTTCAGCCACAGGTCGTCCCACCAGGTCATCGTCACAAGGTCGCCGAACCACATATGGGCCATCTCGTGCATGATCGTGTTGTCGCGCGCCTCGTATTGGGCATGGGTAGCCCGGGAAGTGAAGACGTAGGACTCCGTGAAGGTCACCAGCCCCGGATTCTCCATGGCGCCGAGGTTGTACTCAGGCACAAAAGCCTGATCGTACTTCCCAAAGGGATAGGGGTAGCGAAACAGGTCATGGAAGTACGTCAAACCGCGAGCGAACGGCGGCAGAAGAGCGACAGAGGGATCGTCAGTACCTCGCCGTCACCGACGATCCCGGTCCAGCTATCCGTCACTGATGCGTACGGACCCGCAAGCACGGTTGTGATGTAGGTGGAGATGCGCTCGGTGGGCTTGAAGTGCCAGGTGGCCGAACCGTCGTCGTGCTGGTCCCGGCTGTTCTCGGAACCGTTGGAGGCGACCGTCCAGGATTCGGGCGCGCGGACGTGAAAGCTGAAGGATGCCTTGAGGTCGGGCTGTTCGAAGCAGGCGAACACGCGCCGTGCGTCCGCCGGTTCGTACTGGGTGTAGAGGTAGGTTGCACCGTCGGCTGGGTCCTGGAAGCGGTGCATGCCCTCACCGCTTCGGCTGTAGAGGGCAGTCCCCTCCACGATGACGGTGTTCCGCGCTGCAAGATTCGGAAGAAGAATGCGTGCGCCGTCGACTGCCTGCACTGGATCGAGGACCTCGCCATTGAGGATGACGGCCGCGATGCCGGAGTGGATGAAATCGAGGAAGGTGCCCGCGCCGGGGGTCGAGCAGTCGAAGGTGATCTCCGTACGGGAGGAGAAACCGGGGCTCTGACGGTCTTCGGCCGTGCGCAGGTCGAGCGCTACATCGTAGCTGGTGACGCTGATGATTGCTGAGCGGCCGGCCGCCTCATCGCGGCGCAGATTTTCGTTGTGCACCGGCCTATTCAACCACGGCCCGCCCAGGACCTACCGTGGAGACGGAACGGGCGGTTGCCGAAGACCCGGAGCGTCGCGCCGGTAGGTAAACAAGGCCGATGCATGGCAATGTGGTGCCATGTCCGAGCTCTTTGAAGACTATGCAACAGCGGCCCGCCGTACGGTCGCCTACGACGAAATGTTCGATGGCGCGAACCTTCCACGCACGGAATACCGACCGGTCGCGGCCGCCCTTGGGGAGCTCAACCTCGCCGATGTGACGGCCCGGGCAGATTCGATGGCCCGGACGTTCCTCGATCGCGGAGTAACCTTCGATTTCGCGGGGGAGGAGCGCCCGTTCCCACTGGATATCGTGCCGCGCGTCATCGCCGGATCGGACTGGGACCATCTCGAGCGGGGAGTCGCCCAGCGGGTCCGTGCGTTGGAGGCCTTCCTGAACGATGTCTACGACAAGATGGCCGTTGTCAGCGACGGCGTCATTCCCCGTCGCCTGATCACCTCCTCGGCCCACTTTCACCGTGAAGTTGCGGGGTTCGACCCCGCAGGCGGGGTGCGGGTACACATCTCCGGTATCGATGTGGTGCGCGACGACGAGGGCACCTTCCGCGTCCTTGAAGACAATGTGCGGGTCCCCAGCGGAGTCAGTTACGTCTTGGAGAACCGGCGCGCGATGGCGAAGGGCCTTCCCGAAGCGTTCGGCCAGCAGCACATCCGGCCGGTCGAGGAGTACCCGCGGCGCCTGTTGGCCGCGCTGCGCAAAACCGCGCCTCCCGGCGTGGAGGATCCTACCGTCGTCGTCCTGACACCCGGCGTCTTCAATTCGGCCTACTTCGAGCACACCTTGCTCGCCGGCCTCATGGGGGTCGAACTGGTTGAGGGACGGGACCTCATCTGCAGGGGCAACAGGGTGTACATGCGTACCACCGCCGGTGAACAGCGTGTCGATGTGATCTACAAGCGAATTGATGATGAGTTCCTTGACCCCCTTCAGTTCCGGGCAGATTCCGTGCTCGGCTGCCCCGGCATCGTCAACGCGGCGCGGGCCGGGATGGTGACGATCGCAAATGCAGTAGGCAACGGCGTCGCCGATGACAAGCTGGTTTATACATACGTTCCGGACCTGATCCGTTACTACCTCAGCGAGGAACCGATCATTGCCAACGTCGATACCTTCCGGCTGGAGGAGCCGGCGGCACGGGAAGAGGTGCTCGACCGGCTCGATGAACTCGTCGTCAAACCCGTGGACGGTTCCGGCGGCAAGGGGCTGGTCATCGGTCCTGACGCGACTGCCGACGAACTGAACGCGCTTCGCGGGCGTATCCTCGCCGATCCCCGCGGATGGATTGCGCAACCTGTCCTGCAGTTGTCCACCGTACCCACCATGTCCGGCGGTCAATTCAGTCCCCGTCACGTCGATCTGCGGCCCTTCGCAGTCAATGACGGCGAAAACGTGTGGGTCCTGCCCGGTGGCCTGACGCGGGTGGCCATGAAGGAAGGCTCGCTCATCGTGAATTCAAGCCAGGGAGGGGGATCGAAGGACACCTGGGTGGTCGACGGACAGGCCGACAGCCCCGCCGCTGCGCCGGAGTTGATTCCCCTGAGGGAGCGTGTCAGTGTCTGGCCGGTTGAGACGGGATGGCGCGACCGCCAGCCTGAACAACAGCAGCAGCAACAGCAACAGCAGCAACGCGATCGCGAGGAGGAGGTGTCGGGCGATGCTTAGCCGGATCGCAGAGTCCCTGTTCTGGATTGGCCGGTACGTCGAGCGCGCCGACGGGACAGCACGAATCCTCGATGTTCACCTTGAGCGGCTCAACCAGATGCCGCGCCCCGTCCAAAGTGACGTGTCGCGCCAATTGCTCGGAGTTATGGGCAGCCGGCCGCAGACCGAGGACTTCGGCCTGCCCGAGCTTCTCGAAGCGTTGGCTTTCGACCGGAGCAGCGCGACCTCGATCGCCGGTGCACTTGGGGCCGCCCGCGAGAACGCACGCCGGGCAAGGGAAACTGTTTCGGGCAGCGTCTGGGAGGGATTGAACACCACCTGGTACGGGCTCACCCAGCACCGGAAGGACGTTGTCGGAACCTACCGCTTCTGCCATTGGGTTCTTGAACGCACGGCCATGGTCCGTGGCCTTTCAGACACCACCATGAGTCATGACGAAAGCTGGCAGTTCCTCGTGCTGGGAAGAAGCCTCGAACGGGCCGACATGACCGCGCGGATGCTCTCCACGAGGGACGTCCACGCCTCGGGTCTGTCCTGGGTGAATATGCTGCGCTGCGCCGGAGCCTACGAGTCGTTCCTCCGCACCCGCAGGGCTTCCTTCGGTGAGCAGCACGCGGCGCAGTTCCTGCTTCTGGACCGCCTCTTCCCGCGGTCAATCATGTACGCGCTGAGCGACGCCGAGAAGTGCCTGGCGAAACTGAACCCCGAGTATCAGCGGGTCGGCTTCATCAACGATGCAAGCCGGATTGTCGGCCAGGCGCGCACGTTCCTTGAGTTCCATCAGACGGACGATCTGATGTCGGAACTGCCGGAGCACATGGAAAGAGTTCAGAAAGCGTGCGCACGTGCGTCCGACGCCGTCGCACGCACGTATTTCTCGCAGGCAGCGGAGCTGTCCTGGGTGGGGGAGGTCTCATGACCCGTTTGCTGATCGAACACCGCACGGGGTACGACTACCTGCGCCGCGTCTCACTGTCGTACAACGAAGCCCGCATGACTCCGCTCACGGATTCCCAGCAGGTGGTCCTGGAGTCCACCATCAGCCTGAACCCCACCAGCGCGGCCATGGCGACCTACCGGGACTACTGGGGCACGCGGGTGACCTCATTCGATGTGCAGGTTCCGCACGATCGACTCGAAGTATCCGCCCGGACGCTCGTCGAGGTGAGCCGCACTGAACGAATTCCCTCACCGGAGGAAGTGGTGAGCTGGGAGGATTTGCGGTCCGACGACGTCGTAAACGACTACGCGGACTGGTTGCCGCACACCCATCTGACCAAGCCGAATGACGAGATTCGCGCTTTGGCAAGCGAGGTAACCGATGGCCAGGATCCGCACACCGCGGCTCACTCTGTCTTCGACTGGCTGAAGGGCGAGATGCAGTACGTGCAGGGAGTCACGGGTGTTCAATCCAACGCGCGTGATGCGTGGGCTGAACGTCAGGGCGTGTGCCAGGACCTCGCGCATGTCGCGATAGGCGCGCTCCGCAGCCTTGGCATTCCGGCCCGATACATTTCGGGTTATCTCCATCCGCGCAGGACGGCGGCCGTCGGGGAAGCAGTAGCCGGCCAGTCACATGCCTGGGTCGAATGGTGGGACGGCGAATGGCGCGGCTGGGATCCGACCAACAGCGGTCCGGTCAGTGACTTCCACGTATCCGTGGCGCGCGGCCGCGACTACCGGGACGTCTCGCCGCTCAAAGGCATCCTCTCGGGCGGCGGCGGGTCCACGCTCAACGTGACGGTCGAGATCACGCGCGTAGCCTAAGCAGGGCAGCCGCCCTGGTGGCGGCTGCCCTGCTTGGGAATATCCCGGATTCGAACTACCTCAGGGGCGGCTACTCCACCATCTGGCCCTTGCTGAGGATGGTGAGGCCTGAATCCGTCACCGTGAATCCACGGCTGAGGTCGAGCTCCCTGTCGACGCCGATCTTGGCCCCGGGCGGTACGTGAACGTTCTTGTCGATGATTGCCTTGTGAACTACAGCTCCCGCTCCGATCGTCACGTGGTCGAGCAGGACCGAGCCTGCGACGTCCGCGCCCTCGTCGACGAACACATCCGTCGCCAGCACCGAGCCCTGGACCGAACCACCCGAGATCACGACGCCGTTCGACACGATCGAATCGTGTGCCACGCCGGAGACGCCCGTGGCGCTGCGAACGAACTTGGCAGGCGGGGAAATGCTCTGGCGGGTGTAGATCGGCCACTCGAGGTTGTAGAGGTTGAACAGCGGCAGTGGAGTGATGAGATCCATGTTCGCTTCGTAATAGGAGTCGAGAGTGCCGACGTCGCGCCAGTACTGGCAGTCCCGGTCCGTCGATCCTGGGATCTCGTTCCTGGTGAAGTCATAGACGGCGGCGTCTCCACGCTCCACGAAGTGGGGGATGATGTCGCCGCCCATATCGTGCTTGGTGTTCAGGCGCGCAGCGTCGATTTCCAGAGCTTCGATGAGCGCGTCGGTATTGAAAACGTAGTTGCCCATGGATGCCAGGAAGCTGTCCGGGTCATCCGGCAGGCCGGGTGTGGATTCAGGCTTCTCGACGAAGGCCGAGATCCGGTCGGGATCGCTGGAGTCCAGCTCGATTACTCCGAACTGGTTCGCGAGGTGCAGCGGCTGCCGAACCGCCGCGACGCTGACCGATGCTCCGCTCTTGATATGCGCCTGCACCATCTGCTCGAAGTCCATGCGGTAAACGTGGTCGGCACCGATCACGACGACGATGTCCGGCCGGGCATCGTGAATGAGGTTCAGGGACTGGTAGATGGCGTTCGCGCTTCCAAGGAACCAGCTCTTGCCCCGTCGCTGCTGTGCCGGTACCGACGCGATGTACTGCTGCAGCTGCGTGGACATCCGCCAGGTCTCGGAGATGTGCCGGTCGAGGCTGTGCGACTTGTACTGGGTAAGCACCACGATCTGCAGATAACCGGAATTGACCACGTTGGATAGCGCAAAATCAATCAGGCGGTACGGTCCCGCGAATGGCACCGCAGGCTTTGCACGGTCCGCAGTCAGGGGCATCAACCGTTTTCCTTCGCCGCCTGCCAGTACTACCGCCAGCACTTTTTTGACTGCCACGGTTCAAACCCCTTCCGCTCGTCCTTGAGTATGACCTCGTTCGACTCACACTAGAGGACTGGCCCGCCCTGCACTACGTTGGAAACGTGCGAATAGACATTGTGACAAAAGAGTTCCCGCCGGAAATCTACGGTGGAGCAGGTGTTCACGTCGCGGAACTGGCCCGTGTGCTGGCCGGGCGTGTCGATCTGGCTGTGCACTGCTTCGGCTCCGCCCGCCGCGAGGACTACCACGGTGCTCGCGTGAGCACCTACGGAGTGCCGGATGGACTTGCAGCTGCGAACGCTGCGGTCCAGACTCTTGGCACAGACCTGTCCATCCTTCAGGGCATCGCGGGCGCTGATCTGGTTCACTCGCACACCTGGTACGCAAATATGGCGGGTCACCTCGCGTCGCTTCTTCATGGGATTCCGCACGTCCTGAGCGCGCACAGCCTGGAACCGCTGCGTCCCTGGAAAGCGGAGCAGCTCGGCGGTGGATATGCCCTCTCATCCTGGGTGGAGAAGACGGCCTACGAGGCCGCGGCGGCTGTCATCGCTGTTTCGGACGGTATGCGCCAGGACATCCTGCGCTGTTACCCGGACGTTGATCCGGCAAAGGTTCAGGTGGTCCACAACGGCATTGACACCGCAGCGTGGTCGGCGGACCACAATGACAACGCCGTCCGGTCGCTGGGCATCGATCCCGGCAAGCCCAGCGTGGTCTTCGTGGGACGGAACACGCGGCAGAAAGGCGTTCCCTATCTGTTGCGCGCGGCGGCGAAGTTACCCGCCGATGTGCAGCTTGTGCTGTGCCTTGGCGCCGCGGACACGCCGGAACTGACCGCCGAGACCGCCCGGCTAATCGATGAGCTGCAGGCGCAGCGCGGCTCGGTCATCCTGATCGAGCGGATGCTCCCGCGACCTGAACTCATCCAGGTGCTCAGCCATGCCACTGTCTTCGCCTGCCCCTCAATTTATGAGCCGCTGGGGATCGTGAACCTCGAGGCCATGGCGTGCGGCGCCGCAGTGGTGGCAAGCGCCACGGGCGGCATCCCGGAGGTCATCGAGGACGGCATCACCGGTACGCTCGTTCCGCTCGAACAGGTTCAGGATGGAACCGGAACTCCGCTTGACCCGGACGGGTTCGTGAATGATTTCGCGGAGGCTCTAAATGTCCTCGTCGCGGATCCCGCACGCGCCCGCGCCATGGGTGTGCGCGGACGCGTCCGCGCGGAAGAGCATTTCTCGTGGGACTCCATCGCTGAGTCCACCCTCAACGTCTACCGCTCCGTGCTCTAGCGGGTCTCGGCCCTCCGCTCGATGAGGATCTTCTCGTCGAGCGGGGCGTCTGGGCTCGCCCGCAGGATGCGGGCGTAATTCCGGGACTCCTCCTGGCGCTCCCGTTCTGCGCCGGTTGCGATGGCCGCGCGCAGGTGCTCGGGACCGTAACCGAACGCGTCAACCAGATCCACGGCGTGTGGGCGAAGCTTCAGCAGCAGCCGGTTGATGTACGGACCGAGCGTTCTGGCGCGCTGCGCCGAGAGCCGACCGTTCATCAGGTACCACCCGAGGTTGTCCTCGATGAGGCACAGTCCGAAGAGGTCACGGAGCCAGGTGAGGACCTGGCGTGTACCGGCGTCCTCGGTGCGGGCAAGGGCCGCGGTAAACGCCTCCCACTGCAGCAGCTCCGCGTGGGCGCGGGCAGCCTCGATGAGTTCGTGCTGGTGCTGATTGAAGACCTCCGCCGCTTGGGCGGGAGGAAGCCGGCGTGCTCCCCGCAGCGCCCCGGCCAACTCCCCGACCATGGTGTCGACCCTGCCGCAGAGCAGTTCGTGCTGGGTGTCCTCGTCCCGAAGTGCGATCGCTGATTTCCGTTCGGAGCCGGTGTCGACCACGGTTTGGAGAACCCGGCGCAGACCGGTCCTGTGCAGCGTGCGGTCAGCGGCCTGAGTAGCAACGAAGCGGGCCAACACGCCGAAATCGACTCCCTGGAACTCCTTGGCGTAGTCCGCAAGCAGGCGCTTGGCAACGAGCTGCAGCAGGACGTTGTTGTCCCCCTCGAACGTTGCATACACGTCGAGGTCCGCGCGCAGCGAGGTGTATCTGTTCTCGGTAAGGAATCCCGCACCCCCGCTGGCCTCCCGGCACTCCTGCAGCGTGTCGAGCGCGTGCCACGTGGATAGCGGCTTCAGCGCCGCCGCCAGCGTCTCCAGATCCTGGCGGTCCTCATCGGTTGCATGCTTACCGGAGAACACGCCGTCGAACTTCTCAAGCAACTCTTCATGTGCGAAAGACGCGGCATACGTAGTCGCCAGCCGGGGGAGGAGCCTGCGCTGGTGGAGCTGATAATCGAGAAGGACTTCCTCGGACAGTTCCGAAGACGTCGTGAACTGGCGGCGCTCCACCGAGTACTGGATGGCCGTTTTCAGCGCCAGTTTGCTGGCAGCCACCGCAGCACCGTCGAGGGAAACCCGGCCCTGGACCAGAGTGCCCAACATGGTGAAGAAGCGCCTGCCGGGCGACTCGATCGGGGAGGTGTATGTTCCGTCCTCGCTGACGTTCCCATACCGGTTGAGGAGGTTGGCACGTGGGACCCGGACATGCGTGAAGTGCAACCGGCCGTTGTCGATCCCGTTCAGTCCGCCCTTGAGTCCGTCGTCTTCACCCCCGATTCCTTCCAGGAAATTCCCCTCCTCGTCGCGCAGTGGCACATACAGCGCATGCACGCCGTGATTAACCCCGCGGGTGATGAGCTGTGCAAAGACGACGGCGGCCCTTCCGTCGTTGGCCGCGTTACCTATGTAGTCTTTCCAGGCCGCGCGAAACGGCGTATGAAGATCGAAATCGCCGTTCTCGGAGTCGAAGGTGGCGGTGGTGCTGATGCTCGAGACATCCGAGCCGTGTCCGGTTTCGGTCATCGCGAAGCAGCCCGGGATTTCCATGTTCATGATGCCCGGGAGCCACCGACGGTGATGTTCATCGGTTCCGAGGTGCAGGACTGCCGCTCCGAACAGGCCCCACTGCACACCCGCCTTGATCTGGAGCGAAGGGTCAGCGACCACCAGCTCCTCAAAGCCGGCGATGTTGCCGCCGTGGTCATCGGATCCACCCAGCTCCGTGGGGAAGGCCCGGTGGACGGCCTTGTTCTGAACAAGCACGTGGAGCTGTTCAAGACAGCGTGCTCGATGCTCAGCGCTGGTGGCACCCTCAACCTTGTGTAGGGCGGGATCCCCTGCGAGCGCACGCGCCGTCCGGCGCGAGCTTGCCCAGCGTCCCAGCAACTGTTCGCCCAGGGCTGCCACGTTGACGACGGCGGCGTCGTCGTCATGGATTGGGAGGGTGGCTGGTACCGAGAGCTCGGGACGTGTGGCTGTTTGGGTCATGATCCATCCTTTGAAAGGGGGCTGCGAAGAGAGGTAGGTGCGAGAGAAGCCTGCGGCACTGCGGTGGCGATACCGTCGAAGAGCCAGGCGGTGAGGGAATCAGCGAGGTCGGATTCACTGGGACGGTCAGGCCCCGGGGGTACCGACAGCCACTGCTCTCCTGCGGCGCGGACCATGCCGATTGCCGCACGGGGCCAGAATGCCAGTGGCTGCGGAACGGCGGGCCCGGCAGGGTCGTCCGCCAGATATCGCTCCATGGGACTGGCGAGCATCGTGGAGATCGCGTCGAAGAATGTGCTGAGCGTGGGGGAGCTCTCAAGTGCGGAACCTGCGTCCTGCGCCGGCTGCGTCACGAACATGTAGACGTTCGGTGAGGACTCGGCCATCTGCAGGTACGCGGAGACCATCGCACGCAGACCGTCCCTGGGCGTACTGGCCTGCCGGGCCGCCTCAATCAGTTGCTCCTGCATCCGACCGACGACAACCTCGCCCATTGCACGCTGCAGCCCTGCCTTGTCCCCGAAGTACCGGTAAAAGACGGACTTGGATGTCTCTGCTGCCGAAGCGATCTCCTCCATGGAGGCGCCCGGGCCGATTCTGTGTACTGCTTTGCGTGCGGTCCTGATGAGTGCCGCGCGGCGGGCTTCGCGATGCTTGGACCATCGGCTGGAGCGTCCGTCCGCAAGCGGGCGCACATGGGCAGTGAGCTGATTCACGATACTCAGCGTATCAGGTACGCTGGGTATCGATAACTTACCGGGTCTGCCGCATGAGAGTCAGTCGGGCAGGACCTCTTTTCCACGCAAAAGCGCCAGCCAAGGAGCAGCATGAACTCCCTTCCCACCCAACAGGACTCCACGCCCGAGAGCGACCGCAGTGTCCCAGCGCAGCCGCGGGCCGCCGTCGTGATCGGAGGGAACCGCATCCCGTTCGCTCGGTCTGGCGGACAGTACGCCTATGCCTCCAATCAAGAGATGCTGACGGCGGCGTTGGACGGCCTCGTGGCGCGCTTCGGGCTACAGGGCGAGCGCATCGGCGAGGTGGCGGCGGGTGCCGTCCTGAAGCACTCCCGTGACTTCAACCTCACGCGCGAAGCGGTCCTGGGATCAGCGCTCGCCGCGAATACGCCCGCATACGATGTGCAGCAGGCCTGCGCCACCGGTCTCGAAACCGTGGTCGGCCTTTCCAATAAGATCAAGCTCGGGCAGCTCGAATCGGGCATCGCCGGGGGCGTTGACTCGGCATCGGACGCACCGGTGGCGGTGAGCGAGGGGCTGCGGCGCGTATTGCTCGACCTCTCGAGGGCGAAGAGCACTATCCAGAAGCTTGCAGCGTTGCGCGGACTTCGCCCCGCGGACCTGTTGCCGAATGCTCCGACAACATCGGAACCCCGTACCGGACTCTCGATGGGCGAGCACCAGGCAATCACCACAGCCCGCTGGAACATCAGCCGGGAGGCTCAGGATGAGCTGTCGCTGGCCAGCCACACGAACATGGCGGCGGCCTATGACCGTGGATTCTTCGACGACCTCGTCACGCCGTTCCGCGGGGTGTCCAGGGACGCCAACCTCCGCGCTGATACGTCTCTCGAGAAGCTTGGCTCCCTCAAGCCGGTGTTCGGGCGCAATCTCTCCGCAGATGCGACCATGACCGCCGGCAACTCAACCCCGCTGACCGACGGCGCGGCGGTCGTTCTACTGGGTTCCGAGGATTACGCCCGCCAGAACAATCTGCCGATGCTCGCCAATGTCGTTGATGCGGAGGCGGCAGCTGTTGACTTCGTAGACGGGAAGGAAGGCCTGCTGATGGCGCCGGTCTACGCCCTGCCACGCTTGCTCCAGCGGAACAACATGAGCCTGGCCGACTTCGACTTTTTCGAAATCCACGAGGCATTCGCCAGCACCGTCCTCACCAGTCTTGCGGCCTGGGAAGATGAAGACTTTTGCCGTACACAGCTGGGGTTGCCCGGCGCCCTCGGGAGCGTCGACCGTACCAAGCTCAACGTCAACGGATCATCCCTCGCTGCCGGACATCCCTTCGCCGCGACCGGCGCCCGTATCGTTGCTTCCCTGGCCAAGACGCTGGCTGAAAAGGGGTCGGGCCGCGGTCTTATCTCTGTCTGTGCCGCCGGCGGTCAGGGCGTCGTCGCGATCCTCGAGGCGCGCTGATCATGACGGACACGTACCTCAAGCTCGTCAATGCCAAGCCATTCAGCCAGTTTGCGAAAACGGCAGGCCTGCCACGACCCGTGCCGCTCCGGCGTCACGCTCCCGGTGCGCCGCTGGTTCCCGGTCCGGTTCTCGTACTCGGTAGGTCGCCGGGCACCCAGACCGTAGCCACCACACTGCTCGGCTGGGATCTGGATGTCCGTCGGCACCTACGCCCCAAGGAGAAACTGGGGGCGGTGGTCGTAGTGCTCGACGATGTCGCGGATCCCGCCCAGTTGGCAGGTCTCTTCCTGGAAGTCGGCTCCGTCGTTCGCCAACTCCTGCCCGGCGGGCGCATCGTGACGATCTCCCGGCCCGCAGCAGGCAGCACCGAACCTCGGGTTGCCTCCGCACGTAACGCCGTCGAGGGTGCATTGCGCAGTCTTGCGAAGGAGCTGCGCGCCGGTGCCACCGCTAACGGGGTCCTGCTCGACGCTGACGTGGACGTGGAAGCGCCCAGCGTCGGTGCGACACTCGAGTTCCTCCTTTCCGGCAAAAGTGCCTACGTCGACGGACAGTTCGTCACCGTGGAAACGTCCGACGGCGCTGCGCACCATCAACGCTCCGATGCTCCGCTCGCTGGGAGAACCGCCGTCGTCACGGGCGCCGCGCGGGGAATCGGCGCTGAGATCGCCAAAGTTCTTCGCCGCGACGGAGCCCAGATCATCGCCGTGGACGTGCCGGCCGCGGGCGAACACCTTGCCCTGGTTGCGAACGAGGTGGGAGGCACGGCCCTGCAGGTCGATGTCACGGCACCCGATGCTGCAGAGCGGATCCTCAATCACGCCGCCACCCGTTACGGCAGGCTGGACATCATGGTGCACAACGCAGGGATCACCCGCGATCGCCTGCTGGCGAATATGGACCCGGCACGGTGGAACTCCGTCATGGCGGTGAATCTTGAATCGCAACTGCGCATCAACGAGAAGCTCCTCGCCGCTGACGGGTTCAGCGCCGACGGCAGCATCGTCTGCCTCGCGTCCACCAGCGGGATTGCAGGCAACCGCGGCCAGACAAACTATGCCGCGTCGAAGGCCGGCGTGATGGGGATGGTCAGGTCCACGGCCAACTCACTGGCCGGATCCGGGCGCACTATCAACGCCGTCGCACCGGGGTTCATCGAAACCGACATGACCGCGAAGATCCCCTTCGCCACGCGTGAAGTGGCGCGTCGTCTGAGCAGCCTCCAGCAGGGTGGGCTCCCTCTGGACGTAGCCGAAGCCGTGTCCTTCCTCGCGTCTCCGGGTGCCTCGGGAATCAGCGGCCAGGTATTGCGCGTTTGCGGTCAAAACCTGGTCGGTGCGTGATGGATCGCTTGCTTCAGGAACCGCCGCCCCTCACCGCCCTCTACGCGAAGGCGCTGATACGTCCTGCGCAGACCGCCCTGCGGTTACGGAAGCCGTCAACCGCACTTCCCGATGTCCGTCACCGGGTGGAGAACGTCACTGCGACGCCGGAGAAGGTAGCCGCCTTTCAAGGGCTAATGGGCCGGTTCCAATCTCAATTCCTGCCATCGGGATACGTTCACACGCTCGCTTTCCCAGTCGCGGTCAGCGTGCTGGCCCGCCCCGACTTTCCTCTTCCGTTACTCGGCATGATCCATCTTCGCAACGAGGTCCGCCATCTTCATCCGATTGCCATCGATGAACGTCTCAGCGTGACGGCACGGGTGGAGAACCTGTTGCCCCACCGCAGCGGGACGATGGCTGACGTCGTGGTCGATGTGGAAGCTGCCTCCGAACTTGTGTGGAGCGGACGGTCCACCTATCTGGCGAAAGGCGTTCAAGCCGCTGCGCCAGGAACAGACAGCAGTGACCCTGCCGTGACCGATCGCACAGCGGAGGATGTCCCCGATTATCCGACACGTGTTTGGACATTGAACGGCGGCATTGGGCGCAGTTATGCGGCTGTGTCGGGAGATTACAACCCGATTCACCTCAGCGTTGCGTCCTCGCGGATGCTCGGGATGAAGCGACCTATCGCGCACGGGATGTATCTTGCGTCGCGCATGGTCGCCGAGATCGGACCGGACGAGTCATCGCCGTTCCAGTGGACGATCGACTTCCGGGCGCCCGTCACGTTGCCGTCCAAGGTGCTGCTCTCGGCACAGGTGGAGAGATCGTCCACTTCGGACTGGCTGGGTGCCGAGGTGACCGCGTGGGATCCGAAACGCCGTCGTACTCACTTCTCAGGGCGGCTGGAACGATTGCACCGGCAAGCCGGCGCGGAATAGTTGCACACCGGCTCTTCCACGTCCAGAGGGAGCGGTTGAATCACCACCACTTTCAGGTCAGTTGGCTCCCGGACCTGTGAAGGCGGTTCCGAACAGTGGAGACTCCAGATGTCAGCTACCGCTGACTGCTCACCACTGATCGAAACGAGGAATTTCGTGAACTCACGAGGTTTGAAGGCAGCCGTTTTCGCAGCATCGACGCTGATGGCTTCGGCACTTCTGTCCGGCGGGGCCGCCCAGGCCGCTCCGCAGGTGCCAATGAAGGCGCCGGCAGCATCCATCTCGCACACCCAGGTCGACTCGCAGGAAGCACTCGAGGCGTACTGGACGCCGGAACGGATGAAGAGCGCGAAGCCGGGCAACACCATCAACTCCCAGGGCTGGGGCGAGCAGGGCCGCTCGATCATGCCCAAGGCCGGCACTGAGGCGCAGGCCGCGCCCCAGCAGAAGGCAGCACCAAGCACGAGGGCAGGCAGCCCGGCTCCGGTCTCACATATCGGGAAGGTGTTCTTCACGCTCGGCGGCCAGAACTACGTCTGCTCAGCGAACTCCGTGCAGAGCACCAACCAGAGTACTGTCGCCACCGCTGGACACTGCACCTACGACATCAACGCAGGCTGGGCCAGCAAGTTTGTGTTCGTCCCGGCCTACAACAACGGCTCCGCCCCCTACGGCATGTGGTCGGCCACTTCGCTGCACTCCACCACCGAGTGGGTGTCCCGGAACGACATCAGCTACGACGGCGCCTTCGCCGTCGTAGCTCCGTTGAACGGCCGGACCCTGACCGCCGCGGTAGGAGCGTCGAAAATCGGGTTCAATCTCGCCCGGGGCCTCACCTACACCGCCTATGGTTACCCGGCAGCCTCACCGTTCAACGGTGAGACCCTGAAGAGCTGTTACGGGACCGCATCGAGGGATCGGATCGGCGGCACCCAGTCACAGGGCATCCCCTGTGACATGACCGGCGGATCTTCCGGCGGCCCGTGGTTCGTCGGATCCGGCTCGGGCGGCACCCAGAACTCGGTGAACAGCTTCGGCTACAACATCCAGAAGAACGTGATGTATGGCCCGTACTTCGGCAGCTCAATCCAGACCGCGTACTCCACGGCGTCGAACCGCTAACACGCACTTGCCACCATCGAAGGGCCGGCTTCCCCGCCGCGGGGAAACCGGCCTTTCGATGGTGTGATCTGCCCTACACCGCCCGCACTTACACTGATCTCATGACTCCCGACTCCCGGCTGGCGCTCGCCCGCAGTCTCGACGCCGAAGACCCGCTCGCGTCACGCCGCTCCCTGTTTGAAGGTCACGACGACGACGCTGTCGCGGCGTACCTCGACGGCAACTCGCTGGGACGGCCGCTCAAGGCGACCAGCGCCCGTCTCACGGAATTCGTACGCGATCAGTGGGGCGGGCGGCTCATCCGTGCCTGGGACGAGGATTGGCTGCAACTTCCGCAGAGGGTGGGGGACAGGATCGGCCGGATTGCACTCGGTGCCGCTCCGGGTCAGTGCGTGGTGGCCGATTCGACCAGCGTTCTCCTCTACAAGGTCGTTCGCGCGGCCTGTGCCGCCCGCCCCGACCGTACCGAAATTGTGATTGAGCGGGACAACTTCCCTACCGACCGATTCATCGTTGAGGCCATCGCCGCCGACCGCGGGCTAACGGTTCGCTGGGTGGAGGTAGCGCCTGACGCCGGTCCGACGCTGGAGGGGGTGAGCGAGGCGCTCGGCCCAGATACCGCCGTCGTCGTGCTGAGTCATGTGGCGTACCGATCCGCGCACATAGCGGACATGGAAGCCATAACCCGCCTGACACACGACGCCGGAGCGCTCATCGTCTGGGACCTAAGCCACTCGGTGGGGTCGGTTCCGGTGCGGTTGGACGAGTGCGAAGCCGATTTTGCGGTCGGATGCAGCTATAAGTACCTGAACGGTGGGCCAGGAGCGCCTGCTTGGGCATACGTCGCAGCGCGACATCTGGCGGACCTCAGCCAGCCAATCCCCGGGTGGTTGGGAAGTGCGGATCCCTTTGGGATGGGGACGGGCTACCAGCCCGCAGACGGGATTCGCCGCATGGTCTCGGGTACACCGCCGATCCTGGGTATGCAGGCGCTGCAGGACATGCTGGACCTTCTGGAGGAAGTCGGCATAGAGGCTGTCCGTGCGAAGTCCTTGAAGCTGACTTCCTTCGCCGTCACCATCGTCGAGGACCTCATGGGGGCCGACGGGGTGCAGATTGCCTCACCCCGCGCTCCGGAGGAGCGCGGCAGCCACATCACGATTGACCATCCTGCCTTCAGCGGGATGATCTCGGAGCTCTGGCGCGACGGAATCATTCCCGACTTCCGTAATCCTCAGGGCCTGCGTCTCGGGTTCTCACCCCTGTCGACGTCCTTCGAGGAGACTCTCGTTGGTATCGGATCAATTGCGGACAGACTCCGGTCGAGAGGTCTCGATTAAAGACTTCGGGCCTGATCGTGTTAGAGTTTTTCTCGCTGCTTCGAGCGATTCACTCCTCGAAAACATCACCTGCGCGGGTGGCGGAATGGCAGACGCGCTAGCTTGAGGTGCTAGTCCTCTTATTGAGGGTGGGGGTTCAAGTCCCCCTCCGCGCACAACAAAAACCCCGGGAAACCGGGGTTTTTTTGTGCCCTCAACCACGCGAAGTGCGTTCTCGACCACGTGTCTCCCGCCTCGACCGCTGGACGCCGCTTCAGTTTGGGTCGGCGCTGTATCTATTGGAGCCGACTTTTGCCAAAGGCGTGATGGAAAACCCGGGTACCCCCGAGCGAACCATTGGTACGGTGATGGGACCGTCCGCCGGCTGGGTGTGAATCACCTGCCGTAGGCGAGTTTTTGATCGACGGGCGCTCAGTCTTCGTTTCGCTTGTGCTCCCGTCTCCTAGCGAAGGGACCTATCCATGGCAATCTCGGATTTTGACCGCTACCCCCTCACCTTCGGCCCTAGTCCGGTGCATCATTTGCCTCGCCTGACGGCGCACCTGGGCGGAGCGCAGATCTGGGCAAAACGGGAAGACGTGAACAGCGGGTTGGCGTTCGGGGGGAATAAGACCCGCAAGCTTGAGTACTTTGTCCCCGATGCGATCGCTCAGGGTGCAGACACCCTGGTATCAATCGGCGGGTACCAGTCCAACCACACACGCCAGGTCGCTGCAGTCGCAGCGAAGCTGGGCATGAAGGCACGTCTGGTCCAGGAAAACTGGGTGGAATGGCCCGATCCGCTCTCGGACCGGGTGGGAAACATCCTGCTCTCCCGGATAATGGGCGCCGACGTGCGGTTGGACAGCGCCGGTTTCGACATCGGAATCAGGGACAGCTGGAAAAATGCCATCGAAGAGGTGAGGGCCGCCGGGGGCACTCCTTACGCGATTCCGGCAGGCGGCTCGGACCATAAACTCGGCGGGCTGGGCTTCGCGAATTGGGCGTATGAAGTAGAACAGCAGGAACGTGAGCTTGGCGTGTTCTTCGACACCATCCTTGTGTGCACAGTTACCGGCTCTACTCACGCGGGAATGATCGCGGGGTTCGCGGGACAGCAGAGGCCGCGTCGCGTCATCGGGATTGATGCGTCTGCCACCCTGCGGAAAACGCGCGAGCAGGTCGAACGAATAGCACGGAACACGGCAGAGCTGATAGGACTGGGCCGCGAACTCCGGGATGACGAGATCACTGTAATGGAAGGATGGGCCGGCGATCTGTACGGAATACCGGTCGAGTCAACGCTGGAAGCCATCAGGTTGGGCGCCTCGCTGGAAGCGATGATCACTGACCCCGTCTACGAGGGGAAGTCGCTGGCAGGCCTGATTGATTTGGTCAAGAGCAGAGATATCCCGGCCGGCAGCAACGTCCTGTATGCCCACCTCGGCGGCCAACTCGCTCTCAACGCCTACAGCGGCTTGTTTCGCTCCTGACTCCTTCGCCAACCCGTCCCAAGGAATCACCAAGCCTTCCAAAGCATCATTGAGCCGGGAGCAGCCGCCATGACCTGGCGAGAGTTCTCGCCGGGCGGGTTCGACGTACGCGCCTCCTGCATCGGACCCGTCCGGCTCCCCTCACAGCCGGGTGTGGGACATTTCTTCGGGTTACTGAAAGGTACTCTCAAGAAGCCCTCAAGCAATTCTCACGTCTGTAGAAGATTGCTTGACGCCTGAAGCTTCAGCAGAGGATCCTGAAAGTCCTGTAGCAGAGCGGGACTAATTGGGGCGGATATGGGAACAATCAAGTGCAAGACCTGTCCGAGCACGTGGACGGTCACAACGAGCAAGGCTGAGTCTGTCATCGCACAAAATCACACGTACCTGAACCCTGGCCATAGGACGGTCACGTTGTGGGAGGAACATGAGGACGAGGCACGCGCTTCCTGATCGATGAGTGTGTGAAGCCACCAACCTCGCGAATCGGTCCAACGAAAAAGCACCCACCCCCTGCGGTCGGCAGGGGATGGGTGCTTCTACGTGTCGAGGAGCAGGACTACTCCGCAGCAGGCAGTTCGGCGTCCGGAGTCTCCTCGAGGTACGTCGCTTTCCATTCGCCCTCCGTGTAGACCACGGTGGCCGAGTAGATCGAGCCGGCCGCGTCGAACGGACGTGTCTCCTGCGCCTCGCCCGACTCGTCGAACTCAGTGTAGGCACTCGGATTGA
Source organism: Arthrobacter sp. D2-10 (assembly GCF_054161285.1). Lineage (NCBI taxonomy): Bacteria > Bacillati > Actinomycetota > Actinomycetes > Micrococcales > Micrococcaceae > Arthrobacter > Arthrobacter sp. D2-10. The sequence goes on from NZ_CP096431.1 coordinate 1,810,988, forward strand.
CGGGGATCACAGCCTCAACTTCCACGCCCTCAGCGACCTCGTCGGCGGGGGTAGTGATGAGGATCTGCTTCACCTTGGGCTGCCCGCCAAGGATCCAACCGCCGTCGTCGTAGATGGCCTTGATCGATTCAGCATCGGCAACCGCCGCGTCAGCGCCGTCGAGGGACGCGAGCAGTGCTTCGATGTCGCCTGTCTGCAGGGCGTAGGACTTCAGTTCGAATACATGGTGCAGAAATGCCTTGGCCCCATCGGCGGTTGACTCGCCCATGAGCTCATTGGTGGCAGGCTGCACGATGTTCGCTGCAGGAGCGCTTGAGCTTGCAGGGGTGGGCGCTGCCTCTGCTGGTGTGGCGGCAGATTCGGTGGACTCGCCGCAGGCGGTGAGCACAGCGAGGGCGACAACGGCGGTAGCCGCAATCTTGATGGTCTTCATGTTCTCCCCAGGGAAGGTAATTTGTGCGCCAGAGCGGCGCCGACGCCCAACAGACTAGCCGTAGCCTGAGGCAACAAGACGCAATTCACAGCGGAACGTGCTGCAAATCACACGATTCGGGTCCCGGCCCCGGTACTCATCGGTAGGCTGGAGTCATTCACCCACCGAACGATGGAGGTCTGTCATGGGAGTCGCCCCCGAAGATGAAGTAGTCCGGATCTGCCGGGAGCTCATACAGATCGACACCTCCAACTTCGGAGACAACGAGGGGCCGGGAGAGCGGAAGGCCGCTGAATATACGGCGGGGCTGATTGAGGAAGTGGGTCTTGAGGCCCAGCTCTTCGAGTCGGCCCCGGGCCGGGCGTCGGTTGTCACCCGTGTCAGCGGAAGCGACTCAAGCCTCCCTGCGCTGGTGGTTCATGGCCACCTCGATGTCGTGCCGGCGCAGAAGGAGGATTGGAGCGTAGACCCGTTCGGCGCGGAGGAACGGGACGGTCTGATCTGGGGACGCGGGGCCGTCGACATGAAAGACATGGATGCGATGATCCTGTCTGTCCTCCGGTCGATGCAGCGGGAGGGTGTCCATCCGAAGCGTGACCTCATCTTTGCCTTTTTCGCCGATGAGGAAGCCGGCGGAAACTACGGCGCCTCCTGGTTGGTCGACAACAAACCGGAGCTTTTCGAGGGCGCAACCGAGGCGATCTCGGAGGTGGGTGGATTCTCGGCGACGATCGGCGGGCAGCGCACATACCTGCTGCAGACGGCGGAGAAGGGGATCTCCTGGCTCCGCCTCGTGGCTCACGGCCGGGCCGGGCATGGATCGCAAATCAACACCGACAACGCGGTGACACAGCTCGCCCGGGCAGTGGCCCGTATCGGAGAGCATCAGTGGCCGGTTGAACTGACACCTACCACGCGCCAGTTCCTGGATGGCGTGACGGAATTGACCGGCGTCGAATTCGACCCTGACAACCCGAAGACACTACTCAAGGAACTGGGCACCGTCGCGCGCTTTGTCGGCGCAACCCTTCAGAACACGTCGAACCCAACCATGCTGAAGGGGGGATACAAGCACAATGTCATCCCAGGCAGCGCGGAGGCGCTCATCGACGTCCGTACCCTTCCAGGGCAGGAAGAGGAAGTCCTGGCGACCATCAAGTCCCTCGCTGGAGAGTCCGTGGAAGTCTCCTATGCGCACAAGGACGTTTCCCTCGAGGTACCGTTTGCCGGTAATCTGGTCGACCGCATGGTCGATGCCTTGCTTGCCGAGGACCCTGAAGCCAAGGTCCTTCCGTACACCCTGTCCGGTGGCACAGACAACAAGTCGCTCAGCCGGTTGGGCATCACCGGGTACGGATTCGCTCCGCTGCGGCTGCCGGATGATCTCGACTTCACCGGAATGTTTCACGGCGTGGATGAGCGGGTTCCCACCGAATCCCTCCGTTTCGGCGCGAGGGTCCTCAACCGGTTGCTCACCAACAGCTGATGGGTTCCCCTGCAGAAGAAATCCTCCCGGACGACCTCCTGAACCGGTTCCGAACACGCGCGCCTGATTACGACGCACGCAATGTGTTCTGCCACGAGGATTTCGATGATCTCGCCTCACGCGGCTATTTACGGCTCTTCTGCGCGGAGGACGACGGCGGCGCGGCTCTTGGCATGGCGGAAGCGGTTGCCTGCCAGCGACGACTGGCTGCGGCCGCGCCCGCAACCGCCCTCGCCGTCAACATGCACCTCGTCTGGACCGCCGTGGCAAGGCTTCACGAGAAGCTGGGGGACCCGTCCCTGGGCTTCATTCTGAAAGAGGCTGCCGAGGGGGAGGTCTTCGCCTTCGGACTATCGGAACCGGGTAACGATGCTGTGCTGTTCGACTCGATAACCATTGCGGAGCGGGAAGCGGGCGGTGCCTACAAGTTCACCGGTACCAAAATTTTCACCAGTCTTTCCCCGGTATGGACCAGGCTCGGCGTCTTCGGCAAGAGCGAGGGTGGCGGGGAACCGCAACTCGTTCACGGATTCATCACCCGGGGATCAACAGGTGTGGAAATCCTCGCGGATTGGAACACGGTAGGGATGCGGGCGACGCAATCGCACACGACTCGCCTCAACGGCGTCGTCATACCGTCCGAGCGCATCTTCCGGCATCTCCCGGTCGGCCCCAATCGCGACCCCTTTGTCTTCGCCGTCTTCGCCGCATTCGAGACCCTCATCAGCGCCGTTTACGCGGGCATCGCGGACCGCGCCCTCGAACTCGCTGTGCAGGCGCCGCTTGCGCGGACGCCCGGTATGGACGGCGTTCCGGTTGCGTCCCGGCCCGCCATACGGATGACCGTAGCTGAAGCGGCAATGAAGTGGGAAGCTCTTGACGCGCACCTTCGGCTGCTCGCTGCCGACCTGGATGACGGCGTCGACCATGAGGACCGATGGTTCGCAAAGCTGGTGTCCCTCAAGACCCACGCGACGGGCGCCGCCCGCGAACTGGTGGATGCAGCTGTGTCGCTCTCCGGCGGCAGGGGCTACTTCACGGAAAGCGAGATCAGCCGCCTTTCGCGCGACGTGACCGCAGGTACCTTCCATCCCTCCACCGTGGAATCCGCTCGTCGCACGGTGGCGAACGCCTGGCTTGGACCTGAGCAGCAGATCTAGGCCGTGCGCTCCACCCGCAGGACCTTGCGCCGAAGCCAGAACCTTCGATGCCCGCCAATGTAGATGCAGCTGCGTTCGAGTTCCCACTTGCCGTATTCGGCATGTTCGGTCAGGAGCTGGCGGGCAGCGGACAGGGGCTCACCAGCGCTGACGGTGACCACAAGGTACTCATACTGACGGCCGTAGTCCCGTTTCCGGATGACGGTTGAGTTCAGAAATTGTTCGCGCATTTCCCTCCAATTTGCTTCACTTTACCGATAACGTCTAGACCATGAGCATCGATCCGCGTGTCGCATTGCAATCGCTGGTTTCCGCACTTGAAGAACACCTCGCCGCTGCAGCATCGCGCAGGGGAGACGATGATCCGGCGGTGGAATCTGCTTATCTTTCGATCGCGGATTCCTTTGAGGCATACGAAGAATCGTTGTATGAGGCGTATGGAGAAGTGACTCCGCTCGTCATTTACGAGGACGACGAAGACGAAGAGGAAGAAGTGGAGTCGGTCACCGGTTCGTAAGCCGACCGATCCGGCGGCTATCGGGGAGCCGAAACCTCATCGAGAACCTCAGCTATCTGCGCGGGCAGGGGAGCCTGGGAACACGCAAGAAGCTCCTTGAGTTGCGCCCCCGTGCGTGCGCCGAGGACAGCCGAAGCCACGGTCGGTCGCTGGAGCAGCCAGCGCAGGGCGACCTCCGCAGCTGAGAGTTCCAGTCCGCGCGCAGCAGTAGACACCGCATCCGTGATCCGCGCGGCCTTGCCGGCCAGATATGGTTCGAGATAGCCGGCCCAGTCGTCGCTGGCAGCACGAGAATCAGACGGCAGTTGGGAGCGATACTTCCCCGTGAGCGCCCCACGGCCAAGCGGTGCCCAGGCGATGGTTCCCACACCGAAAGCTTCCGATGCAGGCAGCACCTCGTCCTCCACCCGTCGGCTCAACAGGGAATACTCCGTTTCGTGGACAGACACCGGGAATCCTGCCGTGGAACACAGCCGGGCAAGTTCCCACCCTGTGTAATTGGTCACACCCACATAGCGGGCGCGCCCTGAACGATAAGCGTATTCCAGTGCGGCCAGGGTCTCCTCGACGGGGACGGGCGATTCCGACGCCGGCGCCATCCAAAAGTCGACGCTGTCGGTGCCCAGCCGTGAAAGCGAAGCGTCCAGAGAATCCAGCAGTCCCTTACGCGAGGCGTCCACGCGGCCCTCGGACCAGTGCCTCGGAATGCCGCCCAGTACTGCAAGTACAACCTCAGAGCGGGCGACGACGTCTCCCAACAGGGAACCGAGGAGCGCTTCCGCCTGCCCATCGGAGAATCGAGCAGCAGTGCTCACAAGCGTTCCACCGGCCTCTACAAACAGGCGAAGTTGCTCCCGCGCTGCCTCTTCATCAACGTCCATTCCCCAGGTCATCGTCCCTAGACCGAGCACAGATACCAGCTGTCCGCTACCGCCCACATTTCGCCACTGCATACGCCAAGCCTAAAGCCTGTGCTCCGAACGGTGACGTAGGGTCTTATCTGTGAATTGGATCGAAGCGGCCGTCCTGGGCCTCGTTCAGGGCCTTACCGAATTCCTGCCAATCTCATCAAGTGCACACCTGCGGATCGTCGGGGAATTGCTGCCCAGGGCGCAGGACCCCGGAGCGGCCTTCACCGCCATCACCCAACTTGGAACTGAAACCGCCGTCATCGTCTACTTCTGGCGCGACATCCTCCGGATCATCCGGGCATGGTTCGGTTCGCTCACCCGGAAGGTCCCACGAAACGATCCGGATGCACGGATGGGTTGGCTGGTCATTCTCGGCAGTATTCCCATCGTCATCCTGGGTCTGCTCTTCCAGGACCAGATTGAAAGCACGTTCCGCAGCATGTGGCTTGTCGCCACCATGCTGGTGGTCTTCGGCGTCATTCTGGCCGTCGCAGACGCTGTTGGACGCCAAAGACTCACCCTCGACCGTCTCACCTATAAGCACGGCATCCTGTACGGCTTCGCCCAGGCGCTGGCGCTCATTCCCGGCGTCTCCCGCTCGGGCGGAACCATCACCGCGGGACTCCTGATGGGCTACACCCGCGAGGCCGCCGCACGGTATTCCTTCCTTCTGGCCATCCCCGCAGTCTTCGGCAGTGGCTTCTACCAGCTCTACAAGAGCGCAGGCACGCCGGGACCCTACGGACCCGGGGAGACGCTGCTCGCAACACTTATAGCCTTCGGCGTGGGCTACGTGATCATCGGATGGTTCCTGAAGTTCGTTTCCACACGCAGCTACGGAATCTTCGTCTGGTACCGCATAGCGCTGGGCATGGTTATTTTCTTGCTCCTTGGTTTCGGTGTCATCTCCGCATAACGGGCGCCGCGCCATCTGTCCTCCAACACCGACCCTCTAAGGTAGAACCGTGATCTCCTGGAATTCCCGCACTGTTCCGGACCTGCCCGGCGGCCCCCCACCCATCCGCCTTTGGGATAGTGCGTTGGGGACACTCGCCCAACTCCCGCAGGAAGCCCGCCAAGGACTGTATGTATGCGGGATAACCCCGTACGACGCAACCCACATGGGCCACGCGGCAACCTACGTGGCCTTTGACCTGTTGAACCGGCTCTGGCGGGACGCCGGTCATGACGTCGACTACGTGCAGAATGTCACCGACGTCGATGACCCGCTGCTGGAGCGGGCGACCGCCACAAAAGTCGATTGGATGGATCTCGCCCGTTCCCAAACGGACCTCTTCCGCACCGATATGGAGGCACTGAACGTACTGGCGCCTGACCATTACGTGGGCGCGGTGGAGTCGGTGCCGGCCATCGTTCCGGTCATCGAGGACCTGCTCCAGCGCAACCTTGCCTACTGCGTCCCTGGATCGGAGACGGAACCCGATGGGGATGTCTACTTCTCTGTCGAACGAGCCAGCCAGGAAACGGATGCCGGCAACGGAACCACGTGGAATCCGGGTTTCATCTCGCACCTGAGTGGGCAGGAAATGATCGCGACCTTCGCCGAGCGGGGCGGAGACCCCGCCCGAGCCGGCAAGCACAACCCCCTGGATCCGCTCCTGTGGCGCGTGGCGCGGCCAGGGGAGCCCTCCTGGGACGGAGCCTCCCTGGGCCCGGGCAGGCCAGGGTGGCATATTGAGTGCTCCGTGATTGCACTTCAGCACCTCGATGCGCCCTTCGCGGTTCAGGGCGGGGGATCGGATCTGATGTTCCCGCACCACGAGATGAGCGCCGGACATGCCCAGGCCATCTCGGGTCTCCCTCTCGCCCGCCACTACGCGCATGCGGGCATGGTTGGGCTCGACGGCGAGAAAATGAGCAAGTCCAAGGGGAATCTTGTGCTGGTGTCAGCTCTACGGGAGGCCGGCACGGATCCAGTGGCCATTCGTCTTGCCATCCTCGCGAATCACTACCGCTCCGACTGGTCGTGGACCACGGGAGCCCTCGACGCTGCACGCTCCCGTCTTGATATGTGGCGAGCGGCGCTTGCCACCGCCACCGTGGAGTCGGTGCACGAACTCCTTGCGTCGATGCGCGCGGCACTGGCTCATGACCTTGATGCTCCGGCCGCCTTGGAGGCAGTGGACAGCTGGTGCGCGGCGGGCGCACATCTCACGGGTACAGACGAAGGCGCGGAGCTTGCGGCGGACGCGCTGGACGCACTCTTGGGCATCCGGTTGAAGGACTAGTCCTTCCGCCGCTTTTTCAGGTAACGCTCGAACTCCCGTGCGATGGATTCGCCGCTTGCCTCGGGCAAGTCGGCGGTATCTTTGGCTTCCTCAAGCTGCCGGACATACGCTGCAACCTCCGGGTCCTCAGTCGACAGCTCGTCAACGCCCCGCTCCCAGGCCTCAGCTTCCTCGGCGAGCGCGTGGGTGTCCAGACCTACGTGAAGCAGCTCTTCCAGACGGTTCAGCAGGGCAAGCTGCGCTTTAGGCGACGGTGACTGTCCAACATAGTGGGGAACAGCAGCCCACATGGACAGCGTCGGTATATCCGCGAGCTGACCGACTTCAGCGAGCACCCCTACTATTCCAATGGGCCCCTCGTAGGTTGAGGACTCGACGTTGAGCGACTCGCGAATGAGGTCATCGTCTGAAGAAACCGTGACCGGTATGGGGCGGGTATGGGGCACGTCCGCGAGAAGGGCACCCACCAGGACGAGGCAGTCGACCTCGAGCTCCTTCGCCATTCCGATGAGTTCGGCCGTGTAGGCGCGCCACTTGTAGGACGGCTCCACTCCGTGCACAAGGATCACATCGAGGTTGCTCTCCGGCACCGAAGCGCGGCTGATGCGGGTGGTTGGCCACTTGATGCGCCGCTGCCCGGAGCTGTTGCGTTTGATGACGGGCCTGGTGAACTGGAAGTCGTAGAACTCGTCGGCGTCAATGGTGGAGATCTTCTCGCCGCCCCACTGCTTGCCCACAAACTTCAGGGAATCGCTGGCGGCTTCGCCGGCGTCGTTCCAGCCTTCGAAAGCGGCCAGCATCACGGTGACCCGGCGCTTCCCGTTGCTCTCAGGGAAGAGCCCCGGAAGGCCCGCGGGAACGCCTTGGCTCTGGTTGTCTTCGAACGTACTCACCGTTTCACCCTAGACCTCCTGCCGCTGCCGTGTCAGGCACGCCACCGGCGCTTCGCGCAGAGCGCACCGCAGTTCAGCGCAACGCAGCCACGTAGACTTGGGACATGGTCACCCCTTCCAGCGATACGGCTGTGCCCTCGAACATCACCGCGCCGCCCGGGCATGAAGCGTCCGGAACGGTCGAGCTTCAAGCGGTCCTCTGGGACATGGACGGCACCATTGTCGACACCGAGCCGTACTGGATAGAAGCGGAGCACCAGCTGGTAGCGGCTCACGGTGGCTCCTGGTCGGCTGAACAGGCCGAGGGCCTGGTAGGGCAAGCTCTAACTTTCTCCGCCGGGGTGCTGCAGGCGGCCGGTGTGAAGCTCAGCGTGCGGGAGATCATCGATACGCTCACCGAACAGGTGACGGCTAAGGTGCGCGAATCGGTGCCGTGGAGACCCGGTGCGCGCGAACTCCTTCTGGCCCTCCGCGGAAGGGACATCCCATGCGCCCTGGTCACTATGTCGGAGCAGCAACTGGCCGTGGAAGTGGCCCGGCATCTCCCGGGAGACACCTTCGAGTTGCTGGTCACCGGAGACCGCGTCACCAGGGGGAAGCCCGATCCGGAGGCCTACCAGACGGCGTTCGATGAACTTACTGCACGCGTAGGCCCGTTGCGTAAAGGGGCCGTCGTCGCGATTGAGGATTCCCTTCCCGGCGTCACCGCCGCCAAGGCCTCCGGAGTGGTGACTCTCGGTGTGCCGCATTTCGTTGCGTTGCCCCCCGACTCCGCCGACCATCTTTGGCCATCCCTCGAAGGGCGCCAGGTCGAGGATCTCGAAAGCCTTCTGCCCTCCCAGACTGAGAGCGCCTCCGGCGACAGGCGGATCACGTGAACCGGTCACGACGCGCTGAGGCAACACGGCAGGACGGCATACCGCTGGGAAGGATTGTCGGTATCCCTGTGGTGCTGGCCTGGTCCTGGTTCATCATTGCCGCTTTCGTGGTGATTGTCTTCGGCCCTCAGGTAGCAGATCTATACCCCGGCCTGGGAATCGGTGCCTATGGCGTTGCTCTTGCCTACGCGGTGCTCCTGGCGGTATCGGTGCTGATCCATGAGCTCGCCCACGCACTTTCTGCCCGCCGCTTCGGATGGCCGACAACCCGGATCGTCCTGAACCTCTGGGGTGGACACACCCAGTTCGAGAACTTCGCTGCCAGCCCGGGCAGATCTCTCGTTGTGGCGCTTGCGGGACCGGCCGCTAACTTCGTCCTCGCTCTGGCCGGCTGGGGAGCGATTCTCCTTCTGCAGCCAACGGGCGTGACCAATCTGCTCGCCAATATCCTCGTCTGGGCAAATTTCCTCGTCGCAGCGTTCAATGTGCTGCCGGGACTGCCGCTCGACGGCGGGCGGATCGTGGAATCAGCCGTCTGGCGCGCTACCGGAAGCCAGGAAAAGGGCACCGTGGCTGCCGGCTGGACGGGGCGGTTGATCGCCGTCGGACTGATCGCCGTCGTCGTGCTGGTTCCGCTTCTGACTGGTAGCCAGCCAAGTCCCGTCACGGTGATCGTAGCCGTCGTCATGGGAGGTTTTCTGTGGCTGGGAGCCAGCTCCGCGATAGCCAATGCCAAGATGCGGCTGCGGCTACCGGAAGTCAGCGCGGGAAGGCTCAAGCAGCCTGCCGTCGGCGTACTCGCCGGGACCTCCGTGCAACAGGTAAAGCGTCTCCTCGCCGACAGACCGGGAGTCGACGTCGTTCTCACCAGCCCGAACGGGCTGCCGGAAGCGGTAATTGATCGCGATGCGCTGACGGCCGTTCCCGACTCCCAGGCAGAGACCACTCCTGCCAACGCTGTTGCCCGGGCCCTCGCCCCCGGAGCATATGTCCCGGAATTCGCCGAAGGGCAGGAGCTGGTGCAGTATCTCGCCCGGCTCGCCGGCAGTGAATACGCCGTCACGGACAGACAGGGCACAGTGACCGGGTTGCTGCACCAGTCCGTTGTCATCGCGGCAATTACCGGCCGCTCCCACCCAGGTTTTAACTGACACCCCAAGCACGCGGGCGCCTCCGGGCTGCCTCAGCAGAACCACCGGAGGACCTCATGAACACCAGCCAGTTCGGCACGGCGACCGACATCGAGACTGAGCAGCAGCCCCATGGAGCGGCAGCTCGCCGCGGTCCGCTCCGTCCCGGCGAACGGGTGCAGCTGACGGACGAAAAGGGTCGAATGAATACCATCACCCTGACCCCGGGCGGAGCCTTTCACACGCACAAAGGGTTCCTCAGCCACGATCAGCTGATCGGAGCATCGGAAGGCACCATCGTTACCAACACCAACGGCGCGCAGTACCAGGCGCTTCGCCCGCTGCTCTCCGACTTCGTGCTGTCGATGCCGCGCGGCGCGGCCGTCGTGTACCCCAAAGACGCCGGCCAGATCGTGACGATGGCTGACATCTTCCCAGGTGCGCGCGTCGTCGAGGCTGGGGTCGGTTCCGGAGCGCTCTCCATCTCATTGCTGCGCGCCGTCGGTGACAACGGCTACCTTCACTCGTTCGAGCGTCGGGAAGAGTTCGCGGACATCGCGAAAGGGAACGTCGAGACGATCTTCGGCGGCCCGCACCCCGCCTGGCAGATCACGCTCGGAGACTTCCAGGAGCAGGTCATTGAGGCCGAAAAGCCGGGAACCGTTGACCGCGTTGTCCTCGACATGTTGGCGCCATGGGAATGCCTCGACGCCGTTGCCACAGTGCTGGCACCCGGCGGTGTGTGGATCAGCTACGTCGCTACGGTGACACAGCTGTCGCGTACCGCCGAGGCGATTCGCGCCGACGGACGGTTCACCGAGCCGGACGCGTGGGAATCGATGGTGCGCGGCTGGCACCTTGAAGGCCTCGCGGTCCGCCCTGACCATCGGATGGTGGCGCACACCGGGTTCCTGCTCACGACCCGGCGCCTCGCGCACGGCGTGACCGGTATCAGCACCAAGCGTCGACCATCGAAGACAGGGTTCAGCGAGGAAGACCTGAACGCGTGGACCCCCCAGGCCGTGGGTGAGCGTGCAGTGTCGGACAAGCGGCTTCGACGCGTGGCGCGCGACGCCAGTTCAACTATCCAGCGTGGGTCGCTTCCACCCGAGGAAGCCCAGGCTCGACGCGAGTCCGAGTCGGCCGACCAGGGCGAGTAATCCGGCTCGGCCGAAAGTGACGAAGTTATCACTTTCGACCTAATCCGTTCTGCACTGCGCTATGGTCAAAAGGGAACGCAACAGACAACGGTGAAGGTGGCGATCGCGTTGGATACATCACACAACGACTCCGGAACACCCAAGTCAGCCCCGGAATCGCCCCGCACGCCCACTGATGGGCAGCTTGCTATGGCCCAGCGCCAGATCAATGTCCTGCGCGACAAGCTCAGGCACATCGACCGGCAGTTGGCAGCCGCCACACAGAACAACTCGAAGCTCGTCTCGGCCCTCGAAACCGCACGCACTGAGATCGTTCGCCTGAAGACAGCGCTCGAGAAGGAAGGCGCCGCGCCGTTCAGTTTCGCAACGGTCATCGAGGTGAACCCCCGCAGCTCGACTGTCGGCGGCAACGGAGCACAAGCGGCTCTGCAGGACAGCGCAGACATCTTCCAGTCCGGACGAAAACTCAGGGTCGCCATCAGTCCACTGGTCAACGTGGAGCAGGTCATGCCGGGGCAGGAGGTGCTGCTCAACGAATCCCTGACGATCGTCGCAGCACTTGCCTTCGAACGCGCCGGCGAACTGGTGACAATCAAGGAGCTGCTCGGCAAGGACAGGGTCCTCGTGATCGGCCGCGCCGATGAAGAGCGCGTGGTCCGTCTGAGCGGTCCGCTTCAGCAACAGAAAATCCGCGTCGGCGACGCGTTGTCCGTTGATAACAGGACCGGCTACGCGTTGGAGAAGATTGCGCGCAGTGAAGTCGAAAACCTCGTCCTCGAGGAAGTGCCGGACATCGCTTATGAGGACATTGGAGGGCTCGGACCGCAAATCGAGCAGATCCGCGATGCTGTCGAGCTACCGTTCCTTCATCCCGACCTCTACCGCGAGCACGGGCTGAAGGCGCCGAAGGGGATCCTTCTCTATGGTCCACCCGGGTGCGGTAAGACCCTGATTGCCAAAGCTGTAGCGAACTCGCTGGCGGCCAGGGCCATTGAACGCACGGGTTCAGAGGAAACCCGGAGTTACTTCCTCAACATCAAGGGTCCAGAGCTGCTCGACAAGTATGTCGGTGAGACGGAACGGCACATCCGGCTGATCTTTGCGCGTGCCCGGGAAAAGGCCTCGGATGGATCGCCCGTCGTCGTCTTCTTTGACGAGATGGACTCGCTTTTCCGGACGCGCGGCACCGGAGTCTCCTCCGATGTCGAGACCACCATCGTGCCCCAGCTGCTCAGTGAAATCGACGGCGTCGAAAAGCTCGAGAACGTCATCGTGATCGGTGCGTCCAACCGTGAGGACATGATCGATCCAGCCATTCTCCGTCCGGGGCGCCTTGACGTGAAAATCAAGATCCACCGCCCCGACGCGGAAGGCGCAGCGGAGATTTTCGCCAAATACATCACCGATGATCTGCCACTCCACCGGGACGACCTCGCTGAATACGGCGGAAGCGTCCCAGCGACTATCCAGGCGATGATCCGGCTGACGGTGGAGAAGATGTACTCGACCGAGAAGTCCAATGAGTACCTTGAGGTCACGTATGCCAATGGCGATACTGAGATGCTCTACTTCAAGGACTTCAATTCCGGCGCAGTGATCCAGAACGTTGTGGACCGTGCCAAGAAGAGTGCAATCAAAGACCTCCTGCTGAACGGCCAGAAGGGCCTGCGTATCGAACACCTCCTTCAGGCAGTTGTCGACGAGTTTCGTGAGCACGAGGACATGCCCAACACCACCAATCCGGACGATTGGGCTCGGATTTCCGGCAAGAAGGGCGAACGGATCACCTACATCCGCACGATCGTGCAGGGCAAGGCCGGCCAGGAGCCCGGGAAGACCATTGAGACAGCAGCCAACACAGGGCAGTATCTGTGACAGGAAAGCGTCCCGAACCTGCACCAACAACCGATGTGCCGCCACTGACTGTTCACCGGGTCATGGGCACGGAAACCGAATACGGAATCATTGCCCCGGGTATCTCCGACGCAAACGCGACCGTCCTGTCGACGCAGGTGGTCAATGCCTATGCGGCGACCCTGCGGGAAGGACTGGGCAACCTCGCCGGGACCCGCTGGGACTACACGGACGAGGCCCCACTGTCCGATGCCCGGGGTTGGCAGATGGGACGCGCGGCCGCGGACCCGTCACAGCTCACGGATGAGCCGCCGGTCCTGACGGCGGAGCAGATAGCGCTTGTTGATCAGGGATCCGGCGAACCGTCCGAGGACGCGGCGGTGCTGATGAATCTTGTCCTTGGGAACGGGGCAAGGCTCTACGTTGACCATGCGCACCCGGAATACTCGAGCCCCGAAGTGACGAGCCCGCTGGACGCCGTGCGATGGGACCGCGCAGGGGACGTAGTTGTCCAGCGGGCAATGGCACGCATTGCGGCAACGCCCGGCTTCTCGCCGGTGATCCTGTACAAAAACAACACCGACAGCAAGAGCGTCTCCTACGGGTCACACGAGAACTACCTCGTGCCGCGACACGTTCCATTCGGCAGGATCGCGGCCGCCCTGATCCCGTTTTTCGTCACGCGGCAAGTGATCTGCGGCGCGGGTCGGATCGGTATCGGCGCTGTAAACCAGCAGCCCGGCTTCCAGCTGAGCCAACGGGCTGACTTCTTTGAGAATGAAGTCGGCCTCGAGACAACAGTGCGGCGGCCGATCATCAACACCCGGGACGAGCCCCACGCGGTAGCCGAGAAGTATCGCCGCCTGCACGTAATCATCGGGGATGCGAACCTGAGCGAGGTGTCCAACTATCTGAAGCTGGGTACCACCTCGCTGATCCTTGGTCTGATAGAGAATGACCTCGTGCCCGTCCCGGAGATCGCCGATCCCGTCCGCGAGCTCCAGGCAGTCAGCCACGATCCCTCGTTGCGGCATCTTGTCACGCTGGCCGACGGCCGTAGGGTGACGGCCGTGGACATTCAGGAGATGTACCTCGAAGCGGGCGCAGGTGCGGTGCGTGCGCAGGGCGGCGGGGATAAGCAAACCATGGACGTTCTCAGCCGTTGGGAGTCCCTGATCGCCACGCTCCGCAGGGAGCCGATGGAGGCTGCGCGCCAGGTCGACTGGATCGCGAAACTCAAAGTGCTGCAGGCGTACCGGGACCGGGATTCCCTCCAGTGGAATGATCCGCGACTGGCCCTTATCGACTTGCAGTACGCGGACCTTCGACCGGACAAGGGCATCTATTACAGGCTGGCCGCCAGAGGCGCGATGGAGAAGTTGGTGAGCAACGACGACGTCGTCGCGGCCGTCTCCGATCCTCCGCGGGATACGCGTGCCTACTTCCGTGGACGGTGTATCTCCTCCTTCCCTAATGAGGTCGTCGGTGCGAGTTGGGACTCCATCATCTTCGAACTGCCTTCGCAGCGCAGGCTGCAGCGCATCCAGACCAGGGAACCCCTCCGCGGAACAGCGGAACTGACCGAATCGCTGTTCGCCGGTTCGCGGACGGCTGAGGAATTTGTATCCCGCCTTCAGGGCGGTCCTGAACCCAGCATGGCACCATAGAAGTAGCCGATAAACGGTCGAAGAGAAGGGCTCTCATCATGGCAACACAGGACCAGCGGAACACCGGATCGCGCCCCGAGGAGCAGGACGAGGTCACGCCCGACCGAGCACCGGCACCGGCAGCGGACCAGTCGCAGGACAACAGCCAGACCGAAGGTGTCGATGATCTGCTCGATGAAATCGACGGTGTGCTTGAGTCGAATGCGGAGGAATTCGTCCGTGGATTCGTGCAGAAGGGCGGACAGTAACGCATGCTGCCGGAAGACGCGGCCTCAGCCATAGGCCGGGCCGCATCCACCTCTTTCTCCGACTACATCGCCGCACAAAATCCCGCCGCACTACCCTCTGCCCGCAATGCAGCGAATCATGCCGGAGCTGGCGTGGACCTGGCTCCCCATGCCACCACAATCGTTTCACTGACCTATGCCGGTGGTGTGCTCATGGCCGGTGACAGGCGGGCGACAATGGGAAACATCATCGCCAGCCGCCATATAGAGAAGGTTTTCCCCGCGGACACGTTCTCGGTGCTTGGGATTGCGGGCAGCGCCGGCATTGCTTTGGACATTACGCGTCTGTTCCAGGTTGAGCTGGAACACTACGAGAAAATCGAGGGCATGCGGATGAGCCTTGATGGGAAAGCCAACCGGCTCGCTGCCATGATCCGGGCGAACCTTCCGCTTGCCCTTCAGGGCCTGGCGGTTGTTCCTCTCTTCGCGGGGTTCGACACCACTCGCCGGGTCGGTCGGCTTTTCTCCTATGACGTCACCGGCGGACGTTACGAGGAGCAGGAACATCATTCGGTCGGTTCCGGTTCGGTTTTCGCGCGCGGCGCGCTCAAGAAGCTCTGGAAGCCGAACCTTGGAGAGGATGCTGCCGTGAAAGTGGCGGTGGAGTCGCTGTATGACGCGGCCGACGACGATTCGGCGACGGGGGGCCCCGACGTCGTGCGCCAGCTCTGGCCGGTGGTCTACACCGTGAACAGTGCGGGTGCCCGGCGCATCCCCGAGCGGAGCCTCGCAGAGGCGGCGGAGGAGATTATCGCGTCGCGGTCGGTATCAGGGCGGGAGGCCTAGCCATGACCCAACAGTTCTATGTTTCGCCCGAACAACTGATGAAGGACCGCGCCGATTTTGCGCGAAAGGGTATTGCACGCGGACGCTCCGTCATCGTTCTGACCTGCAGGGATGGCATTGCATTGGTTGCCGAGAATCCCTCGCCTTCGTTGCACAAGTTGGGCGAAATCTACGACCGCATCGCCTTCGCCGCCGTGGGGAAGTACAACGAGTTCGAGAGCCTCCGACAGGCCGGGGTGCGGTATGCGGACGTCAGGGGTTACTCCTACGACCGCGAAGACGTCACGGCTCGTGGACTGGCCAGTGTCTATGCGCAGAGCCTCGGAGCGGTCTTCACTGCTGAGAGTAAACCGTTTGAGGTGGAACTTGCGGTCGCTGAGGTCGGACACACCATCGGCCAGGATCACATCTATCGGTTGACCTTCGACGGCTCCATCGCCGATGAGTCAGGATTCATCGTGATGGGCGGCCAGGCGGATGCGGTGGTTGATGCGCTGAAGGGCCGCTGGAGCGCCGAGCAGGACTTCGCCGAAACTATCCGTGCTGCTGTTGACTCCCTCCGGCACGACGGCGGAACCTCCGCGGAGCCGCGGGCACAGCTGAGTTCGAGGACTCTCGAGGTCGCGGTGCTGGACCGAGACCCGCTCACCGCTCGCGGTACCGTCCGGGCCTTCCGTCGCATACCGGCACAGGATGTGGACGACATGCTGAGCAATGAACGAGTGTCCCTGTAATGGACCGCCGGATCTATGGGATCGAGACGGAATTCGGGATCGCCTACTCCGGTCCCAATTCTCGGCCTCTCTCGCCCGAGGAAGTTGCCCGTTACCTTTTTCGAAAGGTGGTGAGCTGGGGGAGGTCATCGAATGTCTTCCTCACCAATGGTTCCCGTCTCTACCTGGATGTCGGTTCTCATCCGGAGTACGCCACGGCCGAGTGCGACGACGTTGCGCAGCTGATAGCGCATGATCGTGCGGGCGAACTCATCCTCGAGGACCTGATCGCCGAAGCCCAGCGCAAGCTTGGTCAGGAGGGATATGACGGCCGGGTCTATCTCTTCAAGAACAACACGGATTCCGCAGGTAACTCCTACGGCTCCCATGAGAACTACCTCATCCCGCGCAAGCTGGAATTCTCCCGCCTGTCCGACATTCTGATTCCGTTCCTCGTCACCCGGCAGTTGCTGGTCGGGGCGGGGAAGGTGCTGAAGACCCAGTCCGGTTCCCTTTACGCCTTTTCCCAGCGGGCAGACCACATTTGGGAAGGGGTTTCGTCAGCTACAACCCGGTCCCGGCCCATCATCAACACCCGCGATGAACCGCACGCTGATGCGGAGTTCTACCGGCGGCTCCACGTCATCGCCGGGGACTCGAACATGTCCGAGACAACGACTTTGCTGAAGGTAGCGTCAGTTGACCTCATTCTCCGCATGATCGAGGCCGGCGTCATCATGCGGGACTTCCGTCTCGAGAATCCCATCCGGAGCATCCGGGAAATCTCGCACGACCTCACCGGCCGCCAGCCGCTGAAACTGGCTAACGGACGACGAGTATCTGCCCTCGATATCCAGCATGAGTACCTCAGCCGCGCCCGGGCGTTCGTGCAGGCTGAAGGCGCGCACACGCCCCACCTTCCACGCGTACTTGAACTCTGGGAGCGAGCCTTGCGCGCAGTGGAGACGGACAACCACGCCCTGATCGATCGGGAGATTGACTGGGCAATTAAGAAGAAGCTGATTGACCGCTACATGGAACGCAATAATTTGGACCTGGATTCTGCGAGGGTAGCCCAACTGGACCTTACGTACCACGACATCTCCCGGACACGCGGTCTGTTCTTCATGCTGCAGGCCCGTGGAGAGACGGAGCGCGTGGTCGATGACGTCGAGATCAAGGCCGCAGTTGACGTTCCACCTCAGTCCACCCGTGCCCGTTTGCGGGGCGAGTTTGTTCGCCGCGCGAAGGAAGCAAACCGGGATTTCACCGTCGACTGGGTGCACCTGAAGCTCAACGATCGGGCACAGCAGACGATCCTCTGCAAGGATCCATTCGCGTCCGAGGACGAGCGCGTGACAGCGCTTCTCGAGCATTTGTAAGCATCCCTGCGTCAACCGGCACGGGAGAAAGTTTCCTGCCCAACCCGTTAGGGTAGGTAAGTCCGGTGCCGAGAGGACGACCGGCGGGACCGCGGAACCGCGTTCTCCATCCCACTTGAAAGAAATACTGTGAGAAAAGTATTAGCATTCCTGCTGCCCGCGATGCTGTTCCTGACCGGCTGCGGCGGCGCAAGTACCCCGGCGGACTTTGAAGACGCCGGCAAGACGGCAGGCGCTGCCGAGACACTCGAATCCATCGAGGTCACAGATGCCGGGCCCGACGCCGCTCCAGAGGTTGAGTTCGACGCTCCGCTCGACATCACAGAGCAGGGGGCCCGTACCGTGACCGAAGGTGACGGCGCCGTCGTCGAGGTCGGCCAGAACGTGAAAGTTCACGTCCTCTCCCTGAATCCTGAGGACGGCAGCCGAATTCAGGATTCGTACGAGGCAGGCGCCCCGCAAACGTTGCCGCTCGATGAAGAGCTCCAAGAGGTGTACCCGTCCCTCTATGAAGTAATGCTTGGATCCACGGTGGGTTCCCAGATTGCCTTCGCCATCCCAGCGGTTGAGGAACAGCCCCAGTCGCAGAAAGTTCTTCTCGTTCTGCAGGTGATCAGTGCAGAGAACCCGCCGAAGAAGCTCTCTTCCGAGGAAGTCGCCGAGCTCGAGGAAGCTGGTCAGCTTCCCACTGTGACACTCGACGGCGAAGGCGTGCCATCGATCGAGTTCCCGGAGAATGAGGCTCCGGCTGACCTCGTGGTCAAGGTCATCGAAGAGGGTACCGGCGAAGAGATCACGGAAGCTGACACCATCGCCGCCAATTACACCGGGTGGTCATGGCAGGGTGAGCAGTTCGATTCGAGTTTCGAACGCGGCGAGCCCTCGGAGTTCCCTCTCAGCGGTGTCATCCCCGGCTGGACCCAGGGACTGTCGGGGTTGAAGGCCGGTTCGAAGGTTCTGTTGGTGATTCCGTCCGAGATGGCTTACGGTGACCAGCCCCAGCAGGGACCGGCCGGACCGCTGGCCTTCTATGTAGAGATCGTTGAAAAAGTAGCCGCACAGTAGTAAAGGAGCCGCCATGTCGTTCGGACAGCGCGAATACGACCGCACCAAACCTGAGGTTGACTTCCCCGGAGACGACCTGCCCGAGGACCTTGTCATCAGGGACCTCATTGAGGGCACCGGCCGGGAGGCCCAGGCCGGGGACACTGTCTCCGCCCACTACGTCGGGGTAGCCTTCTCAACCGGGGAGGAGTTTGACTCCTCCTGGAACCGCGGTACGCCGCTGGATTTCCGCATCGGCGTCGGGCAGGTCATCCAGGGTTGGGACCAGGGAATTCCCGGTATGAAGGTCGGCGGTCGGCGCCGCCTCGAGATTCCGCCGCACCTTGCCTACGGTGACCGCGGTGCCGGCTCGGCGATCGCGCCGGGCGAATCCCTCATCTTCGTCGTGGACCTGATGGGCGTTCGCTAACACCATCAAAGGCCAGGAGCGGGCAGCAACTCTCATTCGGGATGCTTGCCCGCCCTTCGTCGTCGTTGGGTCCCGTCGAGAAGGGTATTCTTGCCACCGTGTCAGCGAAACGAACAGAGCGTCTGCTCACCCTGGTGATGCTGCTCCTGTCTACCCGGCGGGGCTGGACGAAGGAGGAGTTGTTTCGCGAGATTGAGCAGTACGAACAGGCTTCCACGCCGGCAGCGCGTGAGAAGCTGTTCGACCGGGACAAGGCGACGCTCCGTGAACAGGGCATCCCGCTTGAGTCGTTTACTGAAGACTCGTTGTTCGAAAATGACAACACGTCAACCCGTTACCGGATAGATGCCGAGGACTACCGTCTCCCGGGCATGAGCTTTACGGCTGCAGAATCAGCAGCACTGACTATTGCTGCAGGAATGTGGGAAGAAGCCTCACTCGGATCAGCCGCCTCCCGCGCGCTACGGAAGCTGCAGGGCAGGGGAGTGGATGCGGAGCCTGTGCCCGTTTCCCCTATCGATGCACGGATCCGCACGAATGAACCGTTCTGGGATGAGCTCTGGCAGGCTACGAGCGGACGTCGGGTGATCCGGTTTGGATATCGTGCGGCAAGCACAGGCGAGGAGCGGGAACGCACAGTACAGCCATGGGGCATGGGAAGTAGGTTCGGGCACTGGTACCTCGTCGGATTCGACGTTGATCGTCAGGCAGAGCGCTGGTTCCGCCTAACGCGCATGACGACGCCGCCCGCCGTGCAGCCTGGGAGCTACACGGTACCTCGGGAATTCTCCATGTCCGCTTCCCTCGCCACCCTCGCCGAAGGACAGACAGGCCTGCACGCCACGGTCGCAGTCAGGACGGGAACCTGTCATATTCTCCGGGCTCGTCCGGGCGCTACGACAACTGAGCGGGGTGACGGGTGGGACACACTCGAATACACCTATACAGATCAAGCAACGGCAGCTGGGGAGATTGCGTCGTTCGGACAGAACGCGCAGGCTCTGTCCCCGCAGCCACTCGTGGCCGAAGTCCTGCGCCGGCTGGAGAGTGCTGCCCGGGCGCTCAGGGAAGCGCCGCCGACGTTCTCCTTCAGTGAAGACGCACCGCCCCGGTCCGCGGTGAGCCATGCCGTCTCAACGGAGGACCGGCTACTACGACTGCTCGACCTCGTTCCATATCTCCTCAATCATCCGGGAGTGGAAGTGGCCGAGGCTGCCCGTGCCTTCGGTGTCTCACCGTCCCAGCTCATCCGGGACGTCGAACTGCTCTTTGTGAGCGGTCCACGTTTCTATCCGGACGGCCTGATCGACATCCACCTCGACGACGACCGGATTCACATCACAGATCCACAGTCGCTCGGTGACCCTATCCGTTTCGGACTGGACGAGGTGTGCGCCCTCCTGGTGGGCCTCGACACACTCATCAACCTGCCGGGGCTTCCCGATGACTCCGCGGTCCGGTCCGCGAGCGAGAAGCTGCGCAGCGGGGCAGGAGACGCCGCACGAATGAATGAGTCCATCGCCGCCCGAGTTACAGAGGATGAAGTAGCTCCCGTCCTCGCGACGGTGCGTGCCGGAATCGAGCAACGCAAACAACTTCACCTGCGGTACGTCGTGCCTGCCCGCGACGAGGTGACCGAAAGGAATGTGGAGCCCCTCAGGGCCTTCCTGCATGACGACATCTGGTATCTGGACGCCTGGTGCCACCGTGCCAGCGGACGGCGAAACTTCCGGTTGGACCGCATGCAGCAGGTCGATGTGACCGACCTGCCCGCCACAGCCGAGGCCGAGTCACCCCCTGTCATCTTTGACCCGTCCGCTGCTGATCAAACGGTGGTTCTAGTACTTGGCGCCGGTGCCCGGTGGATTGCCCAGTCATATTCCGCTGTACGGACCGCCGAGACCAATGACGGCAGGCTTGCCGCGGAGATCCGCCTCAATACAACCGGACGGCTTCCCAGCCTGGTAGCCAGCCTCGGGGGTGAATGCACGGTGGTGATGCCCGGGGATGCTCGGAAGGATGCGCTCAGCTTCGTGGATGCTGCCCTGAACGTCTACGGGCAGCACGGCTCCAACTAGACTTGGAACATGGAATGGTGGACGTGGATTCTCTTGTGGCTGGCCCTTGCCGCGCTGGCACTGATCTTTCTGGGTTTCCTCGCATGGCGGATCTTCCGCGGCTTCACCGGTGTGATGGACGAGCTGGGGCGGGCGTCCGAGCTGCTTTCGCCTGACTCCGTTACGCACTTGGAATCCGGCTCCCGCCCTGTACCCCTCGCCATCTTCGAAACTCCCGCCGCTGTGCGTGCTGAAAACTCCCGTGCAGCACGGCTCCGGCAGTGGCAGCGGCTTGAGCGCAGAGTACGACGGCGGTCCCTTCGAGGCCAGCCCCAGCGCCTGCGTGATTTACCGCACCTATGACCTAGACTTGAACCAGAATCACCGAGAGGACAATCGCCATGCAGATTCAGGGTTGGCACATACTTATCATCATCGTCATCGCGATCCTCCTGTTTGGTGCCCCCAAACTGCCGGGTCTGGCTCGCAGCGTCGGACAGTCGCTGAGGATCTTCAAGTCGGAAGTCCGGCAGATGAAGGAAGAGAACGGGTCGGACGATCCAGACAGATCTCCGGTCGAGGGACGCGTGGTGAACCAGCCGCGCCACGACGACACCCCGCACTCCCGCGATCCTCACCATGGGACCACCCGTTCCTCGGGCCCGGGTAACACTCCGTCCTCCAACTGAGCGCTATGGCGCGGGTGAAAGGGCGCAAAGCCAATCCTGAAGGGCGCATGGCGCTCAAGGAACACCTCATCGAGGCGCGCAATAGGCTGTTCAAGTCCGCGATTGCCGTGGTGGTGGGCACCGTCGTCGGGTTCTTCATCTACAACCCGGTGCTTGAGGCAATGTCCAAGCCGGTTCGTGACATCAACGAGATCGAGGGCCGCAATGCGGCGCTGAATTTCGACGGCGTTGGGTCGCCATTCGATCTGATGATCCAGATCTCGGTGTTTCTCGGCCTCGTCATTGCCAGTCCCGTCTGGCTGTATCAGTTATGGGCTTTCATCACGCCCGGACTGAAGGTGAAAGAGCGCCGCATAGCCCTCGGTTTCATCGCCGTCGCCGTTCCGCTGTTCATTGCCGGTCTGGGGCTGGCTTGGTTGATACTTCCAAGCGCAGTACGGGTGTTGACCGATTTCACCCCTGAAGGCTTTGCAAACCTCATCACCGTTCCGGTGTACATAACCTTCCTTCTGCGGCTCATGCTCGCGTTCGGCATAGCCTTCCTCCTCCCGGTGGTGCTCTTCGGACTCAATCTCGTCGGCATCATCAAGGGCAAGCAGGTTCTGAAGTCCTGGCGCATCACTGTCTTCCTCATCTGCCTCTTCGCAGCAATGGCTGCGCCGGGCGGCGATGCCATGAGCATGTTCTATCTGGCCGTGCCGCTGCTGTTGCTTTTCTTTGTGGCAATCGCACTCTGCCTCATGAATGACAAGCGCCGCGACAAGCGAAACGCAGCCCGCGAGGCTGACATAGAGGCGAATGCCGACAGGGCATCGAGCATCGACGACCTCTAAG
Source organism: Arthrobacter sp. D2-10 (assembly GCF_054161285.1). Lineage (NCBI taxonomy): Bacteria > Bacillati > Actinomycetota > Actinomycetes > Micrococcales > Micrococcaceae > Arthrobacter > Arthrobacter sp. D2-10. The sequence continues at coordinate 1,833,548 of NZ_CP096431.1, forward strand.
CCCTGCGCGGTTGCAGTAGCCTGACCTTCCGAGAGTCTAGGCTTGATCCATGACCTCCCCAGCCGAGCGGTATCAGGCAGCGCAGGCACGCAATCGATACGCCAGAACCCGACTCCACCAGTTCGAGCAAACCCTCGGTTTCGACCTCGACGAGTTCCAGCGGGAAGCCTGCACATCCCTTGAGGCCGGCAGGGGAGTGCTGGTCGCGGCGCCCACCGGTGCAGGGAAGACCGTCGTCGGTGAATTCGCCATCTTCATGGCGCTCAGCGATCATCTGAAGGCCTTCTACACCACACCCATCAAGGCACTCAGCAATCAGAAGTACGCTGAGCTGGCCGCTGTCCACGGCGCTGACCAGGTCGGTCTGTTGACCGGAGATACCAGCATCAATCCCGAAGCCCCCGTCGTCGTCATGACCACGGAAGTTCTCCGCAACATGCTGTACGCGGACTCCGACACACTCGCGGGTCTGGGCTACGTCGTCATGGACGAGGTGCACTATCTGGCTGACCGGTTCAGGGGTGCCGTATGGGAAGAAGTGATTATTCATCTGCCCACCGAGGTCAAGGTGGTTTCCCTGAGCGCGACGGTCTCCAACGCCGAGGAGTTCGGCGCGTGGCTCCATACCGTGCGGGGGGACACCGATGTTGTGGTCTCAGAGCACCGGCCCGTTCCGCTCTGGCAGCACGTGATGGTTGGCCAGCAACTGCTTGACCTGTTCGCCGGTGAAGTGGCCTTCGATGAAGCAGCAGCTGAAGGTTCGTCAAGCGGCGCCGAAGAGAAGTTCGCTGTCAACCCGGAACTGCTTGATCTCGCGACCACCGAAACGCGGCTTAACCAGAGGGCTCGTTGGGGCTCCGGCCCCAAGCGAGGACGCAATGGCCAAAGCCGGTACCAGCAACCGCAGACTGCCGTGCGGAGAGCGAGCCGCCCGCAGGTAATCGCCGCATTGGATCGGGAAGGCCTCCTGCCGGCGATCACCTTCATCTTCTCTCGCAACGGCTGTGAGGGTGCAGTCACCCAGTGTCTGGACGCCGGATTATGGCTGACGACGGAATACGAGCGCGGCATCATCAGTGACCGTATCGAGGAAGCAACCCTCGATATTCCCGAGGAAGACCTTGAAGTTCTCGGCTTCTGGTCCTGGCGGGAGGGTCTCATCCGGGGGTTCGCGGCGCACCACGCCGGAATGCTTCCCACCTTCAAGGAAGTGGTGGAGAAACTCTTCGAGGAGGGCCTCGTCAAGGCAGTCTTCGCAACAGAGACGCTGGCGCTCGGCGTCAATATGCCCGCCCGGTCGGTGGTCCTCGAGAAGCTCGACAAGTTCAACGGGGAAGCCCACGTGAACATCACGGCGGGGGAGTACACACAGCTCACCGGACGGGCAGGGCGACGCGGAATCGATGTGGAGGGTCACGCCGTCGTTCTGTGGCAGCCCGGCACGGACCCGGGCGCGGTCGCCGGTCTGGCTTCCCGCCGTACGTACCCGCTCAATTCCAGCTTCCGTCCCACCTACAACATGAGCATCAACCTCATCTCGCAGTTCGGGCAGCACCGGACCCGCGAGATTCTGGAAACCTCGTTCGCCCAATTCCAGGCAGATCGCTCCGTCGTGGGGCTCGCGCGTCAGGTGCGCACGCGTGAAGAATCCCTCAAGGGGTATGCAGACGCGATGACTTGCCACCTGGGCGATTTCCCGGAGTACTCGGCGATCCGGCGAGAGCTGTCCGACCTCGAGGCTGCGGCCTCGAAGGCCGGCGCCAGGAACCGGCGCAGCGCGGCCGCGGCGTCATTGGAAGCGCTTCGGCCCGGCGATGTCGTCGATATTCCCGCGGGGCGGGTAGCCGGCTACGCGGTCGTTCTCGCGGGGGACACGGCGCGAGATCCGCGTCCGACCGTTCTGACCCTCGAGAAGCACGTCCGGCGGCTGTCGGTGCAGGATCTCGATGGTCCGGTCGAGGTCCTGTCGCGTGTGCGGGTACCCAAGCAGTTCGATGCCCGCAAGCCGAAGGACCGCCGCGATCTCGCCGCGTCCCTTCGGAACTCGCTCAACGATCGGCGTCCCCCCACCTCAAGGACACCGGTCGAATTTCAGACCGTCGGAAGCGAGCGGCAGGAGAAGGCCATTGCCGACCTGCGCCGTCGACTCCGCGCCCACCCCTGTCATGGTTGCAGCGACCGCGAAAACCATGCCCGCTGGGCTGAACGGTGGTGGAAGCTGCGGCGGGAGACGGACCGGATAGCCCAGCAGATCCAGGGCCGCACAAACACCATCGCGAAGACGTTCGACCGGGTATCCGAGGTTCTGCTCAGCTACGGCTATCTGCAGGAACACGAAGAGCAGGGCCTCGCGATTACTCCAGCCGGCCAGAAGCTTCGTCGGATCTACGGTGAAAAGGATCTCCTGATCGCACTGTCCCTCGAGAACGGTGCCTTCAATGACCTTGATGCCGCCGAGCTTGCCGCCCTTGCGTCGGCGCTCGTGTACCAGGCCAAGCGGGAGGAGCGCGGTCTGCGTCCACGCATGCCGTCCGTCTCGCTGGAGACGTCCGTTGATGTCGTGATCCGGCAATGGTCCCGCTTGACCGACCTTGAGGAGCAATACCGCCTCACTGTTACGAGTGAACCGGACTTCGGCCTGATGTGGCCGATCTATAAATGGGCTCGCGGAAAAGGGCTGCAGAGCGCGTTGCAGGGAACCGATCTCGCGGCCGGCGATTTCGTGCGCTGGGCGAAGCAGATTATCGATCTCATCGACCAGCTCGCAAAGGTGCCCGACCTGCCTCCCGGCTTCCGCCGCCTCTGCATCAACTCGATCGACCTCATCCGGCGCGGCGTAGTCGCATACTCTGCCGTGACGGAATGAACACTCCCAACCCGAAAGTCGTACCTGTGCCAGCACAAGATCCCAAGCCCGTCCTGTACCGCAACGGCTCCGTCTACAGCGCCGCCGATCCCTTCGCCACCGCCATGCTGGTTACGGGCGACACGGTGGCGTGGGTCGGATCCGAGCACGCGGCGGCCGCGCTGGCTGACAGCAGCATGGACGTGATAGACCTACAGGGCGCGCTCATTGCCCCCGGCTTTGTCGACTCCCATGTGCACACCACCGAGACGGGATTGGCGCTGACCTCGCTCGACCTTACCGCGGTGAATAGTCTTGCCGAACTATTGGAGCTGGTAGCCGGCGCAGCCGCTGATACTACCGGAACGATTCTAGGCAACGGGTGGGACGAGTCGCGGTGGTCTGAGCGCCGGCCGCCCACGGCGGCAGAGCTCGAGAATGCGTCCGGCGGCCGGGATGTCTACCTCGTCCGCGCTGATGTGCACTCCGCTGTCGTCTCCGCGTCTTTGGCCGGGCGGCTCTCCCTGCAGGACCACGATGGGTGGGACGACGGTTTCGTTGTACGGGACGCCCACTTCGCAGTCCGGTCTGCGGTGCGGAATCTGAGCATCGGTGAAAGGGACAAGCTTCAGCGCGCGGCACTCGATCACGCGGCCGCGCACGGGATCGTTGCAGTCGTCGAGATGGCTGCTCCGCATATCGCCCCGCGCGAGGACGTCCTGGCGTTGCTCGAACGCGACGGTGCATACCCGGAAGTTCTCGCCTACTGGGGGCAAAGGGCCACCTCCGAGGAGGAGCTGCTCGGCATCCTCCAGGGCTTCGACGGTCGCATCCTGGGCCTCGGCGGCGACCTCAACGTCGACGGCTCCATCGGCTCGCACACTGCCCGCATGAGGGTTCCGTACGCTGATGCGCCGCACAGCTGCGGAAGCACTTTCATGCACGAGGACGACGTCTCCGCCCACCTCTCAGCAGCAACCTCGGCAGGATTGCAGGCGGGCTTCCACGTTATCGGCGACGAAGGACTGGACACTGTGATCGCCGGACTGGAGAAGACCGCAGTCATCCACGGGGTCGGAAAGGTCCGGGCTTCGCGGCACCGGCTGGAGCACGTCGAAATGGCCGATGATAATGCTATTCAGAAACTGGCCCATTTCGGAACAATTGTGAGCGCCCAGCCGGGATTCGACGCGCTGTGGGGTGCACCTGGCGGGCTGTACGAACAGCGCCTGGGCCCGGACAGGTACACGCCGATGAACAGGGTGGGCAGCCTACTGAGCCAGGGGGTGCCGGTGTGCCTTGGTTCTGACTCTCCCGTCACCCGCATGTCTCCCTGGCAGTCCGTCCGTGCGTGCATCGCGCATGCCAGCCCCGAGGAGCGGATTTCGGCCCGGGCGGCATTTCTTGCGCATACGCGAGCAGGCTGGCGTGCAGTAGGCGCGGAGAATCCGCTCCTCGGTCAGCTCGTTCCAGGAGCGCCCGCGTCCTATGCGGTGTGGGAGGTCGATGAGTTGATGGTCCAGACGCCGGACAGTCGGGTCCAGTCCTGGAGCACGGATCCGCGCGCCGGAACCCCGTTGCTTCCCGCTCTCGATTCCGCGAACGAGCCACGATGCCTGCAGACCATGCACAAGGGGGTCCAGCTCTTCGCTGACGACAGCCTTACCCATCGGTAACCTCGGTCCCGATCTGATCAACCCCGGCGGCCCACCGGGCGCTCCGCTGACCTGCACGAATACCTAAAACCGCACGTCAGGACGCTGTTGACACCTCCTCCACAGCCCGTAAGCTGTTAGATCTACGGGTCGTACTCCGGCATTCCGGATAGACCTGACCGAGCCACCGCATACTGCGACGCCAAAGGGGAAAGACGTGAATGTTAGGCTCTTTCGCGCGGTGGAAGGCTTGGTACTCACAAACGGGTAGGTTTGCACGTCAGTAGAAAACAGCGCCGATCAATTGATCACTGCTGGCCCGAAGGCGTGCAAGCCTACCCGCGAGCCCATCGTTGGCCCTTCCCATCCAAGTCGCTGGCCCTTCCCATCCTGGGCAGTGCCTTCAAGCTTCGCGGCCCTGGAGCCGCGCGGGAAGCCGGCGGATGAGGCGTGCAGTTGGCATCTGCCTATACTGGGAAGCCCGTCCCGGTTCACCGAGCTGCTGCGCGCCTGCGCACCTGCCCCATCGAAAGGTTCTTGAGTGCGCGTTGTTACGATCATTCCCACCTACAACGAGCGCCAATCACTTCCCCTGACTCTTGACCGGCTCCGGGCAGCCGTACCGCACTCCGACGTTCTCGTGGTGGACGACGACAGTCCTGACGGCACAGGGGAGCTGGCGGACGCGATAGCAGCGAACGATTCAGCCGTTCATGTCCTGCATCGGCAGGGCAAGGAGGGTCTCGGTGCCGCGTACATCGCCGGTTTCCGGTGGGCGCTTGACCGTGAATACGACGTTCTCGTCGAGATGGATGCCGACGGATCGCATCAGCCGGAGCAGCTTCCCTCGTTGCTCGATGCAGTCCCCGGTGCTCATCTTGTAATTGGCTCCCGATGGGTTCCGGGCGGCTCAGTTGTCAACTGGCCGTTCCATCGCAGGCTGCTCTCACGCGCCGGTAGCTTGTACTCGCGCACAATGCTTGGTCTGTCGGTGCGCGACATTACCGCCGGCTACCGTGCCTTCCGCCGTGAGACCCTTGAGAGCATTGACCTGTCCACCGTTGATTCCGTCGGATACGGTTTTCAAGTCGATATGACGTTCAGGGTGGCGCTGCAAGGACTGCGCATCGTTGAAGTGCCGATCACCTTCGTCGAACGCGAATATGGCGATTCCAAGATGAGCGGAAACATCGTCTTCGAAGCCATCGCCAACGTCACACGATGGGGGATAGCCGCGCGGTGGGCGGCACTGACTGGGCGCCCAGCACGCACATAGACATGCCTTCCGTGCTGACAAAGGGACGCGCACCCTAGTTCGGCAGCGTGATGAACAGAAAAAGCCCGGGTACTTCCACGAAGTACCCGGGCTTCCTGCGATATCAAGCGGAGCGGCGCTCTCCGCGGCGCTCACGAAGGATGTTCAGCCGATCCTCGAGGATCTGCTCCAGTTCTTCCATGGAACGGCGCTCAAGAAGCATGTCCCAGTGTGTGCGGACGGGCTTGTCTCCGGAGGTGTCCGGACGCTCCCCATCAACGAGTAGCGCCTCCTTGCCGGTCTTGGAAACCCATACCGGAGGAATCTCTGCTTCGGCGGCGAAGGTTACGAAAACGCGCTCTCCGTCCTCGCAACGGTATTCAACGCGTTGGCGAGGCGCGGGCTCGACACCGGATTCGGTCTCCATACTCTGGGCGCCAAGGCGCATGCCCCGCAGGCTACGGTCGCTCATTTTTTCTCCCTAACTACGTTCGGCATCCTGGATTCCCAGGGCCTCTGCCGCACACTCAAAGTGCACGACGCCACAGCGCTCAGGCCGTGTTACCTCAGGTATAACGCCGTGGAGCGGCCGTCTGTTCCCATTCGGTGCCCACATCCGGCAAACACCCCACTATACCGAAGGGAGGCACGGAATCCCCAATTCGGCCTCTGGACAGGGACACGCTCCGGTTACGCCGCTGCTTCAGGAACGGGTCCCGTCCTGCACTGTGAAGGGGGAGTCACTCTCAGTATCCTCACGGTCCTGGCCGCCGAGCACATTGCCGATGCCCTTTAGCGCTTCCCCTACTTCACTGGGGATGATCCACAACTTGTTGGAGTTACCCTCTGCGAGTTTCGGCAGCGTCTGAAGGTACTGATACGCGAGAAGCTTCTGGGACGGGTTGCCCTTGTGGATGGCGTCGAAGACCTTCTGGATTGCCTGTGCTTCGCCGTCGGCCCTGAGAATTGCGGCTTTGGCATCGCCTTCGGCAGCGAGGATCGCAGCCTGGCGTTGCCCCTCAGCCGTGAGAATCTGGGACTGCTTCGTGCCTTCGGCGGTCAGGATGGCAGCGCGGCGGTCGCGCTCGGCCCGCATTTGCTTCTCCATCGAGTCCTGGATGGAGTGGGGCGGATCGATGGCCTTGAGTTCAACCCGTGAGACCCGGATGCCCCAGCGGCCGGTTGCATCATCGAGGACCCCCCGAAGCTGCCCGTTGATCTGGTCACGTGAAGTCAGTGCCTCTTCCAGGTTCAGCCCGCCGACCACGTTGCGAAGGGTGGTGGTCGTGAGCTGCTCTACTGCCTGGATGTAGTTGGCGATTTCGTAGGTAGCGGCGCGGGCGTCGGTGACCTGAAAGTAAACCACCGTGTCAATGGACACGACCAGGTTGTCCTCGGTGATTACTGGCTGCGGAGGGAACGACACAACCTGTTCACGTAGGTCGAGGAGTGGCAGAAGCCGGTCAACGAACGGGATCAGGATTGTAAGTCCCGGCTGCAGTGTTCGCTGGTACTTTCCGAGGCGTTCAACCACGCCGGCGCGGGCCTGCGGGATGATCCGTACGGATTTCACCAGAACGACCAGGACAAAAACGATCAGAACAATCAGGACGATGGTGAGTCCGATTGTGCCTGAATCTGTGAACATGGTTCCCCTTGTGTTGTGGATGGTGCCTGATCGCGGTTCAGGAGGCGGTTATGGGTCCGCTCTCAGCTTGTTGTATACCAACGACGACGGCGGTGGCCCCGTCGATGCGGGAGACAGTAACCCGGCTGCCGGCGGGCAGCGATGACCCGTCCGCGGTACGTGCGGTCCAGGTGTCGCCGCCGATCTTGACGGTCCCGGTCAAAGAAGTCACCGGCTCAAGCGCCAGCGCATGCTCGCCGATGAGCCGGTCGATATTGCTCAGTTGCTCCGCGGATCCGCGCTTGAGGTGCTTCAGCGCCACAGGACGGACGAGCAGCACCATCAGAAGTGAGACTACGCAGAAAATGACAACCTGGATGAAGAAGGTTGCCCCAGCCAGCGCCCCGACGATGCCGGCAAGAGCACCCGTGGCGAGCATGAGAAAGAACAGATCGAGGGTCAGGGTCTCAACCGCGGCGAGCCCGAGCATAAGCACAAGCCACAGGACCCAAGTGTTCTGTACAAGCCAATCGAGCATCGCGGTTCCCCTCAGTTGCGGCCCCGGTCATCGGCGCTCTCATCAAGCCCTGCTGTGTACAAACCGTTGCCTTCTACCATCATGCCAAAACCGAAGCACGAAATATAGCCTTCGGGGAATATCCTGCCTTGTCAGCGCACGGGAGTGCTCTTTTCGGAGTCCTCTTTCCGACGCCTGTGAAAAGTTTGGACGGTAAAGGCCGCAGTGACCCTGAGCCTTTCCGGCAGCGTGTCCATCCGAACGGAGGCACCGTGATAGCCCGCTGGCCCCATTGCCGCAATATTCTGCACGTCCTCCGGCGTCAGGGTCATCGGAAATTCGACAGACCTGCTGGCAGCCAGTGTGAAGTCCGGCGTCAGAGCGGCAGCGACGTCGTCGCCTTTGCCTGAGCGGATGTTCAGGAGGCCTGCAACGTCGGAAATTTCCTGCAGGTGCTGCGGCAGGGGTGTGACGACGATCAGCACGCCGCCTTCGCGGCACACCCGCGCGAACTCGTCCGGATTCCGCGGCGCGAAGATGTTGATCAGCAGATCAACCGATTCGTCCACGACCGGCAGCGGCCGCCAGACGTCCCAGACCAGGCACAGCGCATCGGGGAGCAGCTTCGCCGCCCGCCTCAGGGCAAATTTCGAGATGTCGAGGGCGACGACCGCTGACACCGGCACCTGCCGTTCGAGTTCCCGAAGGTAATAACCAGTGCCGGCCCCGGCGTCCAGAACGACGGGATTATCGACCGCGCATTCCGCTGCTGCCCTGCCGACCGCGTCCGCAAGGGGGCCGAAGTGACCTCCGCCCAGTAAATCGATGCGCGCCTGAACCATCGCCGTTGTGTCAGCCTCAAAGCCGGTTCCCCTGCCCGTCAGGAGATTGAAATAGCCCTGCCGGGCGGCGTCGAATCGATGCCCACGCTGGCACTGAAGCAGACGGGGCCTGCCCCCCTGTTGCGTCGATGTCTCCGACGTGAAGGTGGGACCTGCGTCCAGCCGATCACGACAAACCGGACACATAAGAATATTTCCGGGGAATGAGGACACCCAACCATCGTAGGTGTCGACGCTGCCGCTTTGAGCGGCGGCACCCAGCGGGCATAGTCTCGGACTGTGAAACCAAACACACTCAATCTGTTGAACTCCGTGGGCACACCCTCGCTCCATCCCGACGCCACTCGCTGTGTGGTCTCCGTGACCCGACCCGATTACGATTCCGACGCCGCCGTCGGCCAGTTGTGGGAGGTGCCGCTGGACAGCCGTTCTCCCCGTCGAATCACCCGGGGCTTCCGCGACACCGCACCGAAGTTTTCCCCGGACGGTGCAGTCATCGCCTTCCTGCGGGCTTCCCAGGGCGGCAAACCGCAGTTGTTCATTGTTGACAGCGGGGGAGGGGAGCCCCGGCAGCTCAGCGATCAACCCCTCGGCGTCTCCGATTTCGAGTGGTCTCCCGGTTCCGGGCACATTGTCTTCAGCGCACGAGTCCCGCAGGACGGTCGCTACGGAACCGTGGACGGCGTAGCAGCTGGTCAGGAGGATCCGCGACTGATCACCGGCTACAAGTACCAGATGAACGGCGTGGGCTATACCGGGGACAAACGAATTCAGCTGTTCCTCTTGGACGTGCCGGTTCTGGGGGAGGAGCCCTACATCAAGCCGGTGGGACGTGCGGCACGTTCCGCCGAAGAACCAGCATCCGGCGAGTTTCCTTCGGCAAAGCAGCTTACGGACGCGGACGCTGACCATTCGGCGCCGCGCTTCGACGCTGAAGGGTCGCGCATCATCTTCAGCGCCGCCCTCGAACCCGACTCCGCAACCAGTCTCCGCTCGGACATCTACTCGATCGCGCTAGACGGAACGGACAGGCAGCGCCTGAGCAATCTGACCGGTGAGTTGCTCACCTGCGGGTCCCCGGTGCACAGCCAGGACGGCCGGTGGCTCTACTACCTCGGTAGCGCTCTCTCACCCACCGGTCTCGATTTCGTCGCCAGGAATACGGCCCTCTACGTCGCTCCGGCGGACGCTCCCGGTCAGCCTCGATTGCTGACCGATCCCGAAACCTTCGACTTGGGGGAGGTCAGCGAAGTCGTTCCGGCCGGCGATGGCGGAGTGCTGGTCTTCAATCGCAGGCGAGGAGCAAACGACCTCCTACGCATCGATCCGGACGGGACCTTGCAGACGCTTGCCGCCGGTGACTGCGTCGTGACGGGAGCCGCTACTACAGGTGCCACCGTCGTCGTCTCCTACACCGACCCGCTCACCATGGGTGAGGTCGCCCTCGTCGACGGCCGGGAACTGAAGCGGCTGACCGACTTCTCCGCAGGTCTCCGCAGCGAAACCACGATAGCCGAGCTGCGGGAGGAGACCTTCAGCGCTCCGGACGGCTACCCGGTCCACGGCTGGGTAATGGTTCCCGAAGGGGACGGCCCGCATCCGGTACTTCTCAACATTCACGGCGGACCATACGCCCAGTACGGGTGGGGCTACTTCGACGAGGCACAGGTGTATGTCGAGGCCGGCTACGCAGTCGTTATGTGCAACCCTCGGGGTGCCGCCGGTTACGGTCAGGAGCACGGCCGTGTCATCAAGGAGGCCATGGGAACAGTGGACATGCAGGACGTGCTCGCGTTCCTCGAGGGTGCAGTCCTGAAGTACACCCAGCTCGACGGCGACCGGCTGGGTGTAATGGGAGGCTCCTACGGCGGTTATCTGACGGCGTGGCTGGTTGCCAACGATCATCGCTTCCAGGGCGCCGTCGTCGAGCGCGGGTTCCTGGATCCGGAATCCTTCATCGGATCTTCGGACATCGGGTGGTTCTTCTCGGAGGCCTACACGGGCGCCGATCCCGAGAAAGTCCGTGCGCAGAGCCCGTATGCCCATGTGGACAAGGTGCGAACACCTACCTTCGTCATTCATTCAGAGGAAGATCTGCGCTGCCCGCTCGAACAGGCACAGCGGTATTACACGGCCCTGAAACGTCATGGGGTAGAGACGGAGATGCTGATTTTCCCGGGGGAGACGCATGAGCTTTCGCGATCCGGTACCCCCTGGCATCGGCGTCAGAGGTTCGAGCACATCCTCCGGTGGTGGGCAGACAAGCTGCCGAGCAAGAAGAACCAGCCTGCCTAGAAGTTGAGCGAACGCTGGGCCAGGTCGATCCCGGGCTGCGACCAGCGTTCGCTGTATGCGGCGCTACTCACGAGTGACCGTGTGTTCGCCTTATCGATGTAGATCACGCCGTTCAGGTGATCGGTCTCGTGCTGCACGATCCGTGCAGGCCACCCGGTGAACTGCCGCGTGGCCTGCACACCCTCAGGGGTCAGATACTCCAGCTGGACGGTACGGTGCCTCTCGACCACCGCCTGCCAGCCGCTGAAGGACAGGCAGCCCTCGAAGAATGACGCCGTGTCGCGTCCGACCGGCGTGTACGTCGGGTTAATGACGGCGAAGTATGGCAACGGCGGGCGCTCGCGGACCCGGGAAATCTCATCGGGCTGGGGGATGACGTCCTCGATGACGGCAATGCGCAGGGGGATCCCCAGCTGCGGGGCTGCCAGGCCGACACCGGGCGCGTTCTGCATGGCCCTGCGCATGGTCACCAGGAGTTCAGCCAGTTCTGCATCGTCCAGCTGACCGTCGAAAACAACCGACGGGGTCCGCAGCACAGGATCGCCCAGTTGGACGATCGTTGGTGCTGTTTCATTGACGACGTCGCGGACCCGGGCGCGGATTTCCTCGCGTGTGTAAGTGCCCATCGTCCTATCCTAGGGTCGACGCGCGGCTGGGCGGCGCGGCTCGCGGCACGCTGTAGAGGGCCAGGATGACCGCCAGCGCGTTGATCCCCGCGAGAACGAGGAAGGCTTGCGAGTAACTGCCGAGAATGGCGGCGAGGCCCGCTCCGACCCACGGTCCGAGCGCGGTCGCAAGAGCGATGGGCGATGCCAAGAGGGCGGTCAACCGGCCGTAATGCGCCGGACCCCAGCGGTCCGTGATGGCGGTTGCATGCAACAGGGTGAAGATCCCGCGGGTCACTCCAGCCGCCAGGGCGATGATGATCGCGGCGGTGAGGGTTTCTGCCAGGCCGAGCAGCGCCGTCGTTAACCCTGCCGCCAGCAGAATGGCCACAGTACGGGTTCTGAGGGGCAACCGCTCGAACAAGCCGTAACCTAGCCGGCCCACGACCTGACCGATCCCGCCGACTCCCAGCGCTGTCGCCGCAAGGGCAGTGCCGATTCCCCGTTCCGTCAGTAGCGGAACAAGGTTGACGACGGCCGCGAAGGAGGCGAGAGCGGTAAGGCTGACTGCGCCGACAAGCGCCGCAAACGGCAAACTCCGAATAATTTCCGACGGCGGTAGCTGGGTGAGCTGTGATCCGGACGAAGCGGTGTGGTTGGGCACCCACGGTCGTCTCAGCCCGAAAAAGTGCGCCGGGACGGTGACGATGAAGAGAAAGCCCGCCAGGATCAGGTACGTGGTGCGCCACCCGACGGCGGCGGTCAGAACTGCTGTCAATGGTGCAAAAACGGTGCTGGCCAGCCCGCCGACGATTGTGAGAATTGTCAGCGCGCGTGTACGGCGATTCGTCCACCACCGCGTCACCGCCGCGAAGGCCGGTGGATAGAGCACCATTCCCATGGCGATACCCGCCAATGCCCAACCGGCGAAGAACGTCGGCAGATTGCCCGCGATGGCTACCAGGCAGAGCGCCGGAGCAGCAAGGACGGATCCCAGCGTCATGACGGTGCGCGGACCGCGGCGGTCCAACACCCGGCCGACGACCAGCCCGGTGAAAGCCGAACAAGCCAATGCGGTAGAGAACGCTCCGTTCACGGCCGGCAGTGTCCAGCCGGTTGTCGAGCTGATCTCGCCCGCGAGGACCGGAAAGGCGTAGAACAGGATGCCCCAACTGGAGATCTCCGTCACGCACAGGACAACGAGGACAACCCGAAGGGAAACGCTGTGTTGACCCCTTCCGTGCGACGCTCCGAAAGTGCCGATAATCGACATTATGTCAACTAACCGAAAGAGGGCGGGACTGAACTCCAGCTCCGCCTCCCCCCGACGCAACGCTGACCAGGATTATGCCTGCGGCGGCGCACCGGCGATATTGACCAGCCAGGCCACGCCGAATTTGTCCGTGCACATTCCAAAGTGGTCACCCCACGGGGCAACTTCAAGTGGCACGGTCACCGATCCATCTCCGGCCAGGCGGTCCCAGTATCCCCGCAGCTCACTTTCATTCTCGCCGCTGAGGGAGATGGAAAATGTGTTGCCCGGGGTGTAGTCCATGCTGTTCGGGGTGTCTGCCGCCATGATGACCATCCCGCTCTCGGTGGTCAGCATTCCATGCATGATCTTGTCCAGCTCGCTCTCGTCTTCGCTGGCCTGGAAATCGCGGAACGTACTGAGCGTCAATTCGCCGCCGAAGACCGATTGGTAATAGGTCATCGCTTCTTTGGCGGTGTCACGAAAGCCAAGGTACGGGTTCAAGCGCGTGCTCATAACGGTCTCCTCGTGTCACTAGCGGAGGGCGACCGGTGCCTCTGGTCAAGGCACGCTTACGGAGCACTCCGTGACCATATAGTGCACCACGGAGGGTTCTTCGCCCAGTACTGCGAGGGTTGGGGCGGCCCGCGTGATGGTAATCAGGCTGTGGCGAAACGGCGGGCCGAGCGCTCCTTCGCCTTGGCGGCCTCCTCGTCGCGGTCCTTCGGCGGCGCTGTGGTGACCAGTTCCGACAACAGCCTTTCAGTGATGAAGCCGATTTCCTCGACCGCGCGATCGAAAGCCTCCTGGTTCGCCCGGGACGGCTTGGTGGTGCCGCTGACCTTGCGGACGTACTGAAGGGCAGCCGCATGAACCTCCTCGCTGGTGGCTGCGGGCTCGAAATTATGAAGTGTCCTGATATTCCTGCACATGTTTCAAGGGTAGAACCCGGCTTGCTGCTATGGAACAGATCCACTCGGGCTGCTGCGGTGCCCGCGCTGCGTGCGGAACGCCGGTTTCGGCGCCCGGAACCATTAGGCTGAATCCATGACGAGCGCAAGTGGCGGCGGGTGGGGCGTGCACAAGCGAGGCTACGTGCCCTGGCTCGCCGTCGACGTCGTGCTGATTGCCTTCTTCGCGCTCCTCGGCCGCCTCTCCCATTACGGGACGCTCTCGCCCCAGGGCATTCTGAGCACCGCGCTCCCCTTCCTCATTGCCTACGTCGCAGCCTCCTTGCTTCTTCGCGCGTGGCGACAGCCGACCAACGTGGTGCGGACGGCGATTCCCATGTGGCTTGTTACAGCAGGCGGCGGCCTGCTGCTTCGCGTTGCCCTGGGTGAGAGTGCGGCGCTGTCCTTCCAGATGGTCACACTCTGCGTTCTCGGAGTGTTTCTGGTTGTCCCGCGGAGCATTGCAGCACGAGTATTGAAGTTTCGAGGGCGCCACACGCAGCAGCGGCCAGCCCCTCACTCCCCCAGTCAGAACCAAGGAGCCGCCACATGATCACAGCTTTCGTACTCATTCAGACCGATGCTTCCCGCATTCCCGAATGTGCACAGGAGATCTCGGAGCTTGAGGGGATCAGCGAGGTGTATTCCGTCACCGGCGAGTGGGACCTCATCGCCATCGCACGGGTCAACCGCCACGAGGACCTGGCGGACGTCATCGCCGACCGGCTCTCAAAGGTGGAGGGCGTCGAATCCACTACCACCCAGATTGCGTTTCGGTCCTACTCGAATCACGACCTCGACGCCGCCTTCTCCCTGGGCTTCGAAGGCTGAACCTGGGCTTCGAAGGCTGAACCCGAACCTACCCCCGGGTGACCGCGACCCACCGGTCCAGTGCGGCCTGCGCCGCGCCTGAGTCGATGGACTCCTGCGCGCGCGCCATGTTGGTCCGGATCCTTTCCACGAGCGGCGCCGAGTGCTCGGTGTCCAGTGCGGTGAGGCCTGCCGCCGCATTCAGCACGACGGCGTCGCGCACCGGACCGGTCTCCCCCGCCAACAGGCGGCGCACCACCTTCGCGTTGCTTTGAGCGTCTGAACCCCTGAGCGCCTCGACGGTTGCCACCGGCAGATCGAAGTCCCCAGGATGAACAGTTTGCTCCGTGGTGATCCCTCCGCGGACCTCCCAGACAGTCGATGAGCCGCTCGTGGTCAGCTTGTCCCGGCCGTCGCTTCCGCGGAATACCAGGGCGCGGATCCCCCGGGCCGCCAGGACCCCCGCCATAAGCGGAGCCATACGCTCGCTGGCACAACCGAGCGCCTGCGCTTCGACGCCCGCCGGATTACTGAGAGGGCCGAGGAAGTTGAAGGCGGTCGGAACGCCGAGTTCCCTGCGTGGAACAGCGACATGCCGCATGGATGGGTGGAACACCTGGGCGAAGCAGAAAGTGATGTTGGCTTCCTCGGCCGACCTGGCGACGTCGTCCACCGAAAGATCGAGCCGAACGCCCAGAGCCTCGATGACGTCAGCGGCTCCGGAAGACGAGGATGCACCGCGGTTGCCGTGCTTGATGACCCTGGCACCGGCACCCACCGCAACCAGGGAAGACATGGTGGAAATGTTCAGTGTGTTCAGCCCGTCTCCCCCGGTACCGACGATATCGAGCGCCGGACCGGGAACGTTGATGCGATGGGCTCGGGCCAGCATTGCTTCTACGAGTCCTGTCAGCTCCGCGACCGACTCCCCTTTGGAGCGCAACCCGACGAGGAAGCCGGCAATCTGAGCGTGGGAGGCAATCCCCTCCATGATGGAATCCATTGCCCAGCGTGTTTGGGAAGCCGTTAGATCCTTCCCCTCAATGAGCTTTGAGATCAGCTGCGGCCAACTGGTTGCAGGGGCGTCCGGAGCAGAAATCGCAGTCACTCTCCTAGGTTATCTACGAATTGTAGAAAGTCATCCCGTTGTTACTCCCGCGCCATTACGGGCAACTCGTGCCCTCGGGGGTACCGACAGGGCACGCCGACGCTGTTTCGCATTGGTGAAGTGGGAACTTTTAGAGACATAATGTCAGGGTGACGACAGCGACCCATGCCCCCAGCTCCACTGCGCATCCAACACTCAACCGCCCGAATATGGTTTCGGTTGGCACCGTTGTATGGCTCTCCAGTGAACTTATGTTCTTTGCCGGACTCTTCGCCATGTACTTCACATTGCGCTCGACCTCCGGCGAGCTTTGGGCCGCCGAGACGGAAAAGCTCAACGTGCCGTTCGCCCTGATCAACACCATCATCCTGGTGTCGAGTTCGTTCACCTGCCAGATGGGCGTGTTCGCCGCAGAGCGCCTCCAGCCGCGCAGGGTCGGCGGAGTCTTGAACGTCGCGAAGTGGGGAATGGTCGAGTGGTACCTGCTCACTTTCATCATGGGCGCGGTCTTCGTTGCTGTGCAGGCCTACGAATACGCAGAGCTCGTCGCTGAAGGAATCTCCCTGTCAGCCAACGCCTACGGCTCGTCCTTCTACATCACCACCGGCTTCCACGGACTGCACGTGATCGGCGGCCTCATCGCCTTCCTGTTCATCATTGGACGCGCATACGCCGCGAAGCGTTTTGGCCACTTCGAGGCGACATCGGCGATCGTTACCTCGTACTACTGGCACTTCGTCGACGTGGTGTGGATCGGCTTGTTCATCATCATCTATTTCTTGAAGTAGATTTCTCTTGAACCCTTTTCTACCCGGGGTAGAATTAGCGTGGCGGTCGCGACGGTGGCTGACACCAATCGTTGAACGTATCAAGGCAATACAGAAGGCAGGAAACAGGACGTGAAGGCACTTTCGCAGAGGCGGCGTCACCCCCTGGCAGCAATAGCGCTGCTGCTCATGGGCTTGTTGCTAACAGGTGGCATCTACGCCGTCGCAAGCAACGCGAACGAGGCCAAAGCACAAACCAGCGTTTCCGCCAGCGACATCGAAGAAGGCGAGAAGCTCTTTGTCGCCAACTGCGCTACCTGTCACGGCATGGGCGCCGCTGGTACCGAAGACGGTCCGTCGCTCATCGGTGTCGGTGCTGCGTCGGTTGACTTCCAGGTGGGAACCGGGCGCATGCCGCTCCAGATGCAGGGCCCGCAGGCACTGCAGAAGCCGGTCCAGTTCACCGAAGAGCAGATTCAGCAGATGGCTGCTTACGTTGCGTCCCTCGGCGCCGGCCCTGCCATCCCGAGCGAAGAACTGCTCGATACCTCCGGTGAGGAAGTCGACCCGGCCGCCGGCGGTGAGCTGTTCCGCGTGAACTGCGCCATGTGCCACAACGCAGCTGCAGCTGGTGGCGCTCTTACCCGGGGTAAGTTCGCGCCGACCCTCGAGGGTGTCACCGAAAAGCACATCTACGAGGCCATGGTGACCGGTCCGCAGAACATGCCGGTTTTCAGTGATGCGAACATCACTCCCGAGGACAAGCAGGACATCATTGCGTTCCTAAAGATCATTGAGGAACAGGGTTCCCCCGGTGGCGCGGATCTCGGTTCGCTCGGTCCGGTCTCCGAAGGTCTCTTCATCTGGGTAGCTGGACTCGGAGTGATCATCGCTTTCACTGTTTGGCTCACCTCCCGCTCCTCATAGCGGGCCGAGGCGCAGCAAAGAACTAGTTACACAGGATTGATGAGTGAAGTTTCTAAAGAAGGATGAGAGGGATCATGGCCGACCATAGTCACGGCAGCCCGGAAAACGCGGTTACCGTAGCTAAGCCCGGTCAGGGCAGCGTGCAGAAGTTCCAGGACCCTGGACTTCCGCCGCACCGGCCGCGCTTGGCTGACACAGATCCCCGCGCAGAGAAGCGCGCCGAGCGCCAGGTCGGAGTGCTTTTCCTGATCTCCATCCTCGGCACCCTTCTCTTCTTCTTCGGGTACTTCTTCATCCCGCTGGATCAGACGATCGGAACCCTCCGCCTGCAGAACCTTCTGCTTGGCCTGGGAACGGCTTTCGCAATGCTCGGTATCGGTGTAGGTATCGTCCACTGGGCGAAGACCCTCATGCCCGACCACGAGATCGCAGAGGATCGCCACGAGATCCGTCCGGAGGCTGATCGGGCAGATGCTGAGAAGATCGTCGGCGACATCCTCGAGGAGTCCGGAATCAAGCGTCGTCCGCTCATTCGCAACACCCTCCTGGGCGCCGGCGTCCTCGCAATCTTCCCTGCCGTCGCAATCTTCCGCGACCTCGGTCCGCTGCCGGGAGACGTGCTGCGTCAGACGATGTGGGACGAGGGAGTACGCCTCACCCGCGACCCGAGCGGAACTCCGATCAAGGCCTCCGATGTGACCATCGGCTCCGCTTTCCACGTCATTCCGGAAGGTCTGAATGAGTCCGAGCACAAGCTGGAGGAGAAGGCAAAGGCAGTTGTCCTGTTGATGCGCCTCAACCCGGAATCGCTCAACCCGTCACCGGGACGCGAAGACTGGGGATACGACGGCATCGTCGCCTACTCAAAGATTTGTACCCATGTGGGCTGCCCGGTAGCCCTCTACGAGCAGCAGACCCATCACCTGCTGTGTCCGTGCCACCAGTCAACCTTCGACCTGACACAGGAATGCAAGGTTATCTTCGGCCCGGCCGCCCGGCCGCTTCCCCAGCTCCCCATCTCCGTTGATGAGGAAGGCTACCTGGTAGCGACGAGCGACTTCCAAGAACCCGTAGGACCAAGTTACTGGGAGCGTGGCTGACATGAGCAGCTCGGCAGCTGGACACCAGTACCAGCCCAAAACCAGCGTCGGCAAGATCACCAACTTCGTCGACACCCGCGTTGGCGGATCCGCCATTGTCAAGGAGTTCGGGCGCAAGATCTTCCCCGACCACTGGACATTCATGTTCGGCGAGGTTGCGCTCTACTCGTTCGTGATCCTGTTGCTCTCGGGCACATTCCTGACGTTCTTCTTTGACCCGTCGATGGCTGAGACTCACTACGATGGAAGCTACGTGCCCCTTCGAGGCATAGAGATGTCCATGGCGTACGCATCCTCCCTCGATATCTCATTCGATATTCGCGGTGGACTCTTCATGCGTCAGGTTCACCACTGGTCGGCGCTGCTCTTCGTTGCCGCGGTGTCCGTGCACATGCTTCGCGTCTTCTTCACCGGCGCTTTCCGTCGGCCCCGTGAACTCAACTGGGTAATCGGCGGTGTCCTGCTCATCCTGGCGATGGCCGCAGGATTCACCGGCTACTCGCTCCCCGATGACCTGCTCTCCGGTAATGGCCTGCGCATCATCGACGGCGTCGTGAAGTCGATACCCGTTGTGGGCACGTACATCAGCTTCTTCCTCTTCGGCGGTGAGTTCCCGGGCACGGTGATCATCCCGCGCCTCTACGTGCTTCACATCCTGCTCATCCCGGCAATGATCCTGCTCCTGATCGCAATTCACCTCTTCCTGGTGGTAGTTCACAAGCACACGCAGTTCCCTGGCCCGGGCCGCACCAACGACAACGTTGTGGGTTACCCGGTCGGACCGGTGTACGCCGCCAAGGCCGGTGGATTCTTCTTCATCGTCTTCGGCATCATCGCCGCCATCTCCGCCGCGTTCACGATCAACCCGATCTGGAACTACGGACCATACGACCCCTCCCCCGTATCTGCAGGCACACAGCCGGACTGGTACATCGGTTGGGTCGACGGCGCTCTTCGTCTCATGCCGGGCGTCCTGGGCAACTTCCCGTTCGAGTGGAACATCCCCCTTCCCTGGGGAACGAACACGCTCTCGTTGAACGTGCTCTTCCCGGCGCTCGTGCCGGCAGGTATTGTTTTCACGCTGCTCTTCGCGTGGCCCTGGATCGAAGCCTGGGTAACCAAGGACCGTCGTGAGAAGCATCTGCTCGACCGCCCGCGTAATGCCCCGACCCGCACGGGTATCGGCGTGGCAGGTGTCGTCTTCTACTGCGTGATGTGGGCAGCGGCCAGCTCCGACCTCATCGCCACCCACTTCATGGTGTCGTTGAACGACGTAACTTACTGGCTGCGTGCACTGGTCATCCTAGGACCGGTTATCGGATTCGTAGTTGCCCGTCGCATCGCTCTCGCCCTGCAGCGCAAGGATCGCGAGATCGTGCTTCATGGACGCGAGACAGGCCGCATTGTCCGGCTTCCGCACGGTGAGTTCATCGAGGTCCACGAGCCGGTGGACGAGTACAAGCGGTACAAGCTCGTCAGTTTCGACTCTCCCGAGGCTCTGACTGCCCAGCCGGATGTGAACGGCCACGTTTCGAAGGGCGAGAAGCGCCGCGCCCTGGCGTCACGCTTCTTCTTCGAAGACCGCGTGGCACCGGTAACGCCGGCCGAACTCGAGCAAGCCCACTCGCATGGGCATCACGGCGAGGTTGCCAGCGAACACGACAAGGCTTCTATCTCGAGCCACTAAGCGTCTCCTATGGCCATAGCAAAATCGGGCGGGACACACTTCATCGTGTGTCCCGCCCGCTTTTGCGTTCTTGACGTTTTCCCTCATCGGATTGCGTTCACGGGAGTGCGTTCATTGATTGCGCCGGCTGCAGCGCTGCCAAGCGCTGCCACTTGGGCCGCTGCAGCAGTGACTCTGCCTCGCAGCGGGTGACGGATCGTTGCTGGACCAGACCAGACGCTTCAGTTGAAGCGCTTTGCGGTGTACGTTCGGGGTGTCCGCACCCCTGGACGCTGGAGGGGCACCCAAAGCTTGTATCTGTCCGCGCGGTAGTAGGAAACCGAATAGTCAACCATACTTCGTGCAACATAGGCATGACGCTGGATCTTCAACAGCGGTGCGCCCATTTCCACGTTCAACAGGCGGGCAATAGAGGGCGATGCGGCGGTCGCCTCCACCGTGTCCTCGCCCCACTCCATCACTAGCCCGTACCGCTCACTGAGCACGTTGTACAGCGACGTCGGTGGCTCATCATCGAGGATCCCTGGAACCCGGTGGGCAGGGATGAAGTTCTCGTCGACGCTCATAGGTTCGCGGTCGGCCAGCAACTGCCGCCGAAAACGTACGACGGGAGTACCCTGCTCAATCTTCAGCTCACGAGCAATAAGCGGGGTCGCTGCCATTTGCTCGAAGCTGAGCACCCGAGCATCAGGGACCATACCGCGCCGGTGCATCTCCTCGCTGTATGAGGTGAGCTTCATCTGCAGGTCGACCTTGGTATGCGCGACGAAGGTGCCCAGACCTACGATCCGCTCCAGCACCTCTTCGGCCACCAGCGCATCAATTGCATGCCGGACTGTCATCCGGGCTACCCCAAAGTGCTCCGTCAGCTTGCGTTCAGAAGGAATCGCGGTGCCCGGTTCCGCATGCTGAAGGATGTACTCGCGCAATAACTCGCGAAGCTGCACATGCTTCGCTCCCTTTCCGTCCAGTGCGGTGCTCAGCCCGCTGAGCTGCTTCGGCATGGGAGAACTCCTTCAGTGCACTGCGCGGCGCCGTCGACTACCTCGCCTGGTCATAGACCGGTCTGATGGACCTATTCTATCGCCGCGCGTCTTGCGACAACGTGACATGCGTGCCCATCCCTGGATACGCGAGAAGGCCTCACACACTTCTGTGTGAGGCCTTCCGAGCCGATCAAGGTCCTTACAGGCGCCTAGTGGGCGTGGTCTCCCCGGCTGTACTCGTACACCCATCCAACGAGCGCAATGGCTGCGAGTCCGGCCGAAATGTAGAGGATCCACCATCCGGCGGCCAGACCGAGGAATCCGCCTGCTGCTGACAAACCGAGCACCAGCGGCCACCAGCTCCAGGGGCTGAAGTGACCCTGTTCGCCGGAGCCCTCATGAATTTCGGCGTCACGGCGGTCCTCCGGCCGCAAGCCAACGCGGCGGCCCGTGAACCCCAGATAGAAGCCGATCATCCCAGCGAGACCACCCACGAGGAGGATACCGAGTATGCCTACCCATTCAGACCAGTTGGTCAGAAAGCCGTAGACCAAGGCGACGGGGACAAAGAAGGGTACTCCCCAGAAGAAGAGCCGAGTTTCTACCTTCATTTACGCGTCCTTCCGATCAGCGGATCCGAGCAGCTGACCTGCCGGTGAACTTGGTGTATGCCACTGCGCGAGCTCCGGGTGGTGGAGGTCAAGCGCAGGCCGCTCGGAGCGGATGCGAGGCAACGAGGTGAAGTTGTGACGCGGCGGCGGGCACGACGTTGCCCACTCGAGCGATGCTCCAAAGCCCCAGGGATCGTCGACCTCGACCTTCGTACCGCTGCGCCAAGTGACGTACACGTTCCAGAAGAACGGAATAAGGGAGGCACCCAGAACGAAGGAGGCGATCGTTGAGAACTGGTTCATCGCGGTGAACATGTCCTCGGGTAGGTAGTCCGCGTAACGTCGCGGCATACCGATCACGCCCAGCCAGTGCTGGATCAGGAAGGTTCCATGGAAGCCAAGGAAGAGGAGCCAGAAGTGAATCTTGCCCAGTCGTTCGTTGAGCATCTTTCCGGTCCACTTCGGCCACCAGAAGTAGAAGCCCGCGAACATAGCGAACACAACGGTGCCGAAGACGACGTAGTGGAAGTGGGCGACCACGAAGTAGGTGTCCGAGACGTGGAAGTCCAGAGGCGGTGAGGCCAGGATGATTCCGGTCAGGCCGCCGAACAGGAAGGTCACGAGGAAGCCGAGGCTCCAGAGCATGGGAGTCTCGAAAGTGATGGAACCCCGCCACATTGTGCCGATCCAGTTGAAGAACTTCACGCCGGTGGGCACTGCAATCAGCATGGTCATAAAAGCGAAGAACGGCAGCAGGACCGCTCCGGTCACGTACATGTGGTGTGCCCAAACGGTCACAGAGAGCGCAGCGATCGCGATCGTTGCGTAGACCAGGCCTTTGTAACCGAAGATCGGCTTGCGGCTGAAGACCGGGAAAATCTCCGAAACGATACCGAAGAACGGAAGGGCGATGATGTAGACCTCGGGGTGGCCGAAGAACCAGAACAGGTGCTGCCAGAGAATAGCTCCCCCGTTGTCCGGGTCAAATATGTGTGCTCCGAAGCGCCGGTCAGCGCCCAGGGCGAACAGCGCGGCAGCCAGCGGCGGGAAGGCCATCAGCACGAGAATCGATGTGACGAGAGCGTTCCAGGTGAAGATGGGCATGCGCCACATGGTCATGCCTGGAGCGCGCATGCAGATGATAGTGGTGATGAAGTTCACTGCACCCAGGATGGTGCCGAAGCCGGAAAGGGCAAGGCCGAACACCCAAAGGTCACCACCGACACCCGGCGAGAACGTCGTGTTGGATAGCGGCGCATAGGCGAACCACCCGAACGACGCGGCACCCTGCGGGGTGATGAAGCCCGACACTGCGATTGTGCTTCCGAAGAGGAAGAACCAGAAAGCAAGCGCGTTCAGCCGCGGGAAGGCGACGTCGGGCGCACCGATCTGCAGCGGCATGATCACGTTGGTGAAACCCGCGAACAGCGGCGTCGCGAACATCAGGAGCATCACCGTGCCGTGCATGGTGAACAGCTGGTTGTACTGCTCCTTGGTCTGCAGGATCTGCATACCCGGCTCGAACAGCTCGGCGCGGATAACAAGAGCCATCACACCGGCGAGGCAGAAGAACACGAACGACGAGATCAGGTACATGTACCCGATCGTTTTGTGGTCCGTTGAGGTGATCCAGTTGACGACGATACGTCCCTTGGACCGCGGGATGACCCGCGGAGCGACTGTAGTGCCGGCGTCCTCGGCGGTGTATTCGTAAGTAGACATCTAATCAATCCTGCCCAATTTGATCGTTGACGCTGCTCGGAGTTTCGCCGTCGACCCCGCTACGCGGATTGCGGTCGTACTCTTCGCCAAGCTGGCCGTCCTCAAGGGTCTCCAGGTGCGCTTCGTATTCCTCTTCGGAAACAACCGCCACGTTGAACAGCATTTCGGAGTGGTACTCGCCGCACAATTCGGCGCACTTACCCTCGAAGACGCCTTCACGCGTGGGGGTCAGAGTGATGTAGTTTTCGCGCTCAGGGATCATGTCGCGCTTTTGAAGGAAGGCGGGAACCCAGAACGAGTGAAGTACGTCGCGGGCGTTGAGGCGGAACTCCACCGTCTGGTTCACCGGCAGGTAGAGGGTCGGCAGTGTCTCAGGTACTCCTGGTTCACCATCGAGCTGAGCCTGCACGCCGGCGTCATACTTGTCCTCAAGGACGTAGTTGAAGTCCCACGACCACTGCTTGCCGCGGACATCAATGATGACATCGGGATCCTCGACACGTGTGTCGATGACCTGCTGGTCGCGGTCGGTGAAGTAGAAGAACACCAGCACCATGAACAGCGGGATGGTCAGGTAGAACACTTCCAGCGGAAGGTTGTAGCTGATCTGGCGCGGATAGCCGGTCTCATTACGACGACGGCGGTACGCCACGATGCACCAGATGATCAGACCCCAGGTGATCACGCCAACAACCAGGGCGGCGATCCAGGAGTTGACCCACAGGTCAATGATCCGGCCGGTGTGGTCGGTGTTGTCCCGCTCAGCGGGCAGCCAACCTTTTTGGACTTCTGATGAACAACCAGACAAGAACAGCGCAGCCACGACCACGAGGCTTGAAACCTTGAAAATCTTTGCGCGTCGGCTGCCGGTTCGGTCCTGCGAACTCACAGACGGCCCTTCCTTTTCTTACGTGCGGTGCCACCGACGGTGACAGCATTTCCGGTGCACGCCGCTACTCGGGCGCCAGCCCAAATGCGATGCACTTTCAGTTTTACTACTCACTGTAGAGCTTACCCGCAACGGCAGCCATCGTGTGACAACAAAGCCTCCGCCGTGTACCTGTTTCGGATACATGGCGGAGGCTTCGTCGTTCGTACTGTGTGGGCGGTCCCTTAGTGGAAGGAATCACCGCAGGCGCAGGAGCCGCCCGCATTGGGGTTGTCGATGGTGAATCCCTGCTTCGAGATGGTGTCCTCGAAATCGATGGAGGCGCCAGCGAGGTAGGGAACGCTCATGCGGTCGACAATGACTTCCACGCCGTCGAAATCGCGAACCGCATCCCCGTCCAGTACACGCTCGTCAAAGTAGAGCTGGTAGATGAGCCCGGAACATCCGCCTGGCTGTACTGCGACGCGAAGCCGGAGGTCGGTGCGCCCTTCCTGCTCCAGAAGGCTGCGTACCTTGTTGGCGGCGACATCTGAGAGGTTTACCTCGTGTACCGGCAGTTCGGTCTCTGCGGCGACTTCGGTAGTCGGTTCGCTTGTTGATGTGCTCATGATGTGCGTTCTCCTTAGCTTGTGCCTGCCGCGCCGGATCCGTGCCGACGAACACAGCGTCGGGCGGCATATGGCTATTAGCGCTTCGCAGCGCGTCCGTTCAATGGTACGTCCCGTGCACACGGCTGCCCAGCTATGTAACGAACCATGCCCGCGAAACATTCCACACACGTTCGAGCCGCCCCGGCAGGTGCTACGACCCGTCCGCTGCGCCGGCGGCATTGAGCCTGGCCAGCATCAGGGCCTCGGCCAGGACCGCCCGGCTGAATTCGGCCAGGTGCAGCGATTCATTCGCGCTGTGTGCCCTGGAATCAGGATCCTCCACTCCGGTGACGAGAATCTGCGCGTCCGGGTATACCTCTGTCAGATCGGCGATGAATGGAATGGACCCACCGATACCGGCCTCGACAGGCTCCGTGCCCCACGCCGTCCGAAGCGCCCACAGGGCGATCTGGGCGGCGGGTCTGGTGGTATCTGTGGAGAAGGGATTTCCTGACTCTCCGGGAGTGAACGTCACCTTCGCCCCGAAAGGAGCGTGCGCCTGCACGTGGCGTTCGACGGCGGCCATCGCCTCCTCAGGATCCTGCCCCGGTGCCAGGCGGAGACTGAACTTCGCCCGCGCGCTTGGGAGGAGCGTATTCGAGGACACCGCCACGCTGGGAGCATCGATGCCAATGATGGACAGGGCGGGCTTGGTCCACAACCGGGACGCGAGGGAGCCGGTGCCGGCCAACTGGACACCATCCAGAACTGAAGCGTCCGCCCGGAATGCGGCTTCAGGATAATCAACGGTCGCATCGTCCGTGGCGAGAAGCCCTTCGATAGCGACGCTGCCGTCGTCGTCGTGCAGTGTGGCTATCAGGCGGGACAACAGGGTGGGAGCGTCCAGGACAGGACCACCGAACATGCCCGAGTGAACCGCGTGATCCAGTACACGGACTTCGATGGTGCCGTCGACGAGGCCCCGCAGGCTGGTCGTCAGTGCCGGTACACCGACTTTCCAGTTGCTCGAGTCGGCAACCACGATGACGTCGGAGCGAAGCAACTCGCGGTGCTCTTCAAGGAAGCGGCGGAACGTGGGAGACCCGGCCTCCTCCTCCCCTTCGATGAAGAGGGTGATGCCGAGGCCAAGGCCGTCGCCCAGCACATCGGAAACCGCCCGGAAGGCAGCGATATGTGCCATCACACCGGCCTTGTCGTCTGCCGCTCCCCTGCCGTACAGCCGCTCCCCGCGCTCCTCGGCGATGAAGGGCTCGCTCTCCCACAGGTCGCGCTCCCCCGGCGGCTGCACATCGTGATGTGCATACAGGAGCACTGTCGGCTTTCCTGCGTCCGCAGGGCGCCGCGCCACGACCGCGGGACCTCCGGGCGTGCCATCGTTGTCGACTCGCAGAATGCGCACGTCCTCGATGCCGGTGGAACGCACCAGGGCGGCGACCGCTTCGGCGCTGCGGTCCAATTCGGCGGGGTTGAAGGCCTCCCAGGCCACGCCCGGGATGGCGACAAGGGACTTCAGCTCCTCGACGGTTCGCGAGAAGGCCGCGTCAACGCTGGAACGCAAGGCGGTAACCATAGTCTCCGGCGGGGTATCGGTAGATAGCTTGATCATGCCCCGAGCCTACACACGGGCGCGGAATCCGCTGCCCGTTGGCCGGGTATCCTAGAGGGGTGTTTGGACGAAAAAAAGACGCTGCCGTTGCTGAGAACCCCGCCGAGCAAGCCGCAGAAGAGCAACGCCTGAGGTCGGCAGGCAAGGGTGCGCCCACGCCGAAGCGCAGCGTCCAGGAGGCCGCACGCAAGCGCCCCCTCGTTCCCAATGACCGCAAGGCAGCACGTGAAGCCAACCGGCTGGCCCGCCGCGAGGAGCAGATGCGCATGCGCCGCGCCCTCGAGAACGGCGACGAACGTCATCTCCCCTTCCGCGACAAGGGCCCTGCCCGCCGGTACGTTCGCGACTACGTGGATGCCCGGTGGAACGTTGCCGAGTTTCTGATGTTCGCCGCGCTGGTCTTCGTTGTGCTCAGCTTCGTCCCGAACCTCACGTTCCAGGGTTATGTCATGCTCACTTTCTGGGTGATCATCCTTGCCGTGGTTGTCGACTGCCTGCTGCTGCGCCGCAAGCTCAAGGCCCGGCTGACCGAAAAATTCGGCGAGCCCGGCCGAGGAGATCTTTGGTATGGGATTTCGCGCGCCATGCAGATCCGCCGGCTCCGACTGCCCAAGACGCAGGTCGGCCGCGGCCAGTACCCCGCCTAGAGCTAAGCAGCCTGGTTCGCAGGCTTCCTTCCCTTACGCCTTGAGGAACGCCCGGCGGTGCAGCCGCTCAACGGTTCAGCGGGATCCGGCGGCGCAGCCGCTCAGCGGTTCAGCGGAATCCGGCGGCGCAGCCGCTCAGCGGTTCAGCGGAATCCGGCGCTTCAGTGCGCGGTTGATGGACGACGCCCAGAACGGCCCTTCGTAGAGGAACGCCGTGTAGCCCTGGACAAGGGTGGCTCCAGCCTCCAGCCGTGCCGCGACGTCGTCCGCGGTTTCCACTCCGCCCACGGAAATTATGGCAAGTTGCGGACCGGCCGCCTGACGAAGCCGGGTCAGCACCTCCAACGAACGGGTCTTGAGCGGAGCACCGCTCAGCCCTCCGACACCGTACGCCATTACCTTTTCAGCGGCGGTGGTCAACCCCTCCCGCGTGATCGTGGTGTTCGTTGCGATGATTCCGTCGAGTTCCAGTTCGAGCGCCAGGGCCGCTACCTCGTCGATGTCCTCATCGGTCAAATCCGGAGCGATCTTGACGAGCAACGGTACGTGTCTTCCCGCACTTGCGTTGGCGGCCGTGCGGACAGCTTTCAGCAGCGGACGGAGTGAGCGCACGCTTTGCAGCAAACGCAATCCCGGGGTGTTCGGCGAGCTGACGTTCACCACCAGGTAGTCGGCAACCGGAGCCAGCGCTTCGGCCGAGACTCGGTAGTCAGCGATGGCATCGCGCAGGTCGACCGTTTTGGTTTTGCCGATGTTCACTCCGATGACCGGCCGCAGCGTCGGATAGCGTCGCTCAAGGGTTCGCCGCGCTGCGGCGATGCGCGGGGCTACGGCAGCAGCGCCGTCGTTATTGAAGCCCATCCGGTTGATGACCGCCCGGTCCTCGACCAGCCGGAAGAGGCGTGGCTTGGGGTTGCCGGGCTGGGCCTGTCCGGTGATGGTTCCCACCTCGATATGGCCGAATCCGAGGTCTGTAAGGGCAGCAATGCCGTGCCCCTCCTTGTCGAAACCTGCGGCAAGACCGAACGGCGACGGGAAGGTCACACCGAATGCTGTGGTTTGCAGTTCGGGAGCCGGCCGGGTGATGCGACGCAGGACGTTGCCCGCCGGAGTCCTGCCGGTCCACCGGATTAGCCGGAAGCCGATTCCGTGCGCGCGCTCGGGGTCCATCCCGCTGAAGACAACGCGGAAGAAGGCAGGATAAATTCGCATGGATCAAAGTTCCCACGGCGCCTGCCGCTTCACCAAGTTTCGGTACCGGCGCCGATATCCTCAAACCATGGGCATCAACTGGCAACCGGACCACCTCGGTGACGGTTTTGCCCTCACCGAGCTCGATCTCGGCGCCGATGAGGAAGGTCCCTGCGTAGCTACCCTCGTCTCGTACACGCCGCCACGCGTTGGGGGGCCGACGGATCTGCGCAGCACCGCACGCGGACTGCTGCACCGGCTCAGCGGCGGTAAGCCCCCAGAGCCACTTCAGGCCGTACTGTACGTGCACGGCTGGAGTGACTACTTCTTCCAGCAGGAGCTGGCGCGGTTTTTCACCGACCATGGAATCGCCTTCTACGCACTGGACCTGCGCAAATACGGTCGAAGCCTGCGGGACTGGCAGACGCCTGGCTATGTCACCGACCTCTCCCATTACGACGACGACATCGCCACTGCGCTGACGACTGTCGCCGAAGACATCGAGTCCAGAACCGGGGCAGCCCCGGCGGGGATCTCCCTCATGGCACATTCGACCGGCGCACTTGTAGCCTCGCTGTGGGCCGACCGGTTCCCCGGAAGAATCTCCAGCCTCATACTCAACAGCCCGTGGCTTGATATCCAGGGCAGCGCGATCCTGCGCACCACGACTCAGGGACTGCTTGAGCCGATTACCAGATTCAGGCCCAAGGCACGCCTGAAGCTACCCGAATTTGGGTTCTACTGGCGAAGCATCAGTAATAAGGCCGACGGCGAGTGGGAGCTGAATGGCCTCTGGCGACCGCAGTTCGGGTTTCCCATTCGTGCGGGCTGGCTCACCGCCGTACTGAACGGGCACGCCCAGGTGCGCCGCGGGCTCTCCATCGACGTTCCGGTGCTGGTCCTGGCCTCCGCGCGGTCAACGATCAGTCCGGTGTGGAATGACGCGATGCTCTCCTCCGACAGTGTGCTTGACGTTACGGTCATGACCCAGCGCGCACTGCAGCTCGGCCCGCACGTCACGGTATGCCGGTTCGACGGTGCCCTGCACGACACGTTGCTGTCCTCGGAACCCGTGAGGCGGAAGGTGTACGAGGAGCTCGACCGTTGGGTGCGCTGCTTCAGCGGATCAGTGTCTTCTGCGGATCGGTGACACAGACCTGATCGTCAGGTGCGCGCCTTATCCACTGCGCCGCCGTAGCGGCGGTCCCGAGACGCATACTCCTCGACTGCCTTCCACAGCGTGCGGCGGTCGACGTCCGGCCAAAGGACGTCCATGAACACCATCTCCGCGTAAGCCGACTGCCACAGCATGAAATTCGAGGTCCGTTGCTCGCCGGAGGTGCGCAGGAACAGGTCGACGTCCGGCAGTTCCGGCTCATCCAGGTACCGCTGAATGGTTTTCTCCGACACCGACGACGCTTTGAGCCGCCCTGCTGCCACGTCCTCCGCGATGGCTCGTGCAGCGTCGGCGATCTCTGCCCGTCCCCCATAGTTCACGCACATGGTCAAAGTGCACACCGAGTTGCTGCGCGTGTTTTCCTCAGCTACCTCAAGTTCGTTGATCACCGAGCGCCAGAGGCGGGGACGCCGGCCCGCCCACCGGATCCGCACCCCCCACTCGTTCAGCTGGTCGCGCTGGCGGCGCAGAACATCCCGGCTGAACCCCATGAGGAAACGCACCTCATCTGGGGACCGCTTCCAGTTCTCGGTGGAGAAGGCATATACGCTGACGTGCCGAACCCCGATGTCGATGGCTCCCGCAACAACGTCCAGGAGCGCAGCTTCTCCCGCCCGGTGTCCTTCGGTACGGGGCAGGCCACGCTGGTTGGCCCATCGTCCGTTTCCGTCCATGACGATCGCAACGTGGGCCGGAACCAGCTCCATAGGGATCGACGGCGGAAGCTCACCGCTCGGATGGGGCCACGGCTGCGACGGCTCGCCTGGGGATCTTGTCACACACGCTCCACATGTTTAAGGGACTTGACTGCACGTTCCAGATGCCACTGTACGTAGGCTGCCACCAGACCTGCACTTTCCCGCCGCGCGAAATCCGCAGCCGCATCCGCCACCGCCCAGTTGCCGGACAGAAGCGCACCGAGGAGCTCCATGGCCTCCGCCGACGGCGACGCTGCGCCGGGCGGTCGGCAGGAAGCACACACAGCCCCGCCCAGCGCAGCTGAGAATGCCGTATGTGGGCCAGGGGCGCTGCAGCGCGCACAATCCGTAAAACTGGGTGCCCACCCGGCCGTTGCCAATGCCCGCAGCAGGTAGGAGTCGAGGATCAGTTCCGAGGGGTGGAGCCCGCGGCTGAGGGCTGACAGAGCGCCGATGACAAGGCCGTATTGTGCTGCCGCGGACTCACCGTCGGCGTCGGTCAGTTTCTCCGCTGTTTCCGCGATCGCTGCTGCCGCCGTATACCGGGAGTAATCTGCTGCGATGCCGTGTCCGTAGGCTCCACGCGTCTGAGCTTGTGTCACGACGTCAAGAGTCCGTCCTGAAACGAGCTGGAGGTCCACCGTCATGAACGGTTCGAGGCGCGCCCCGAACTTGCTGCTCGTGCGCCGGACGCCCTTCGCCACCGCGCGGACCTGGCCATGATCACGGGTGAGCAGGACAATGATCCGGTCTGCTTCACCGAGCTTGTAGGTACGGAGGACAACGCCCTCCGCCCGGTAGGTACGCGCCGCAAATGATCTGGCCACGTTCTATTTTCCCACTCCGGCACCCGGGTGCGGCCGTCGCCGCGCCCGGGCTCCAATCCGCATTCCCTTGGGGCTTAGCCCTGATCCCGGATGGCGCGGTTGACCGCGGAAATAACCGCTTTCAGGGACGCCATGGTCGAGTTTGCGTCGATGCCGATGCCCCACAGCACGCGCTCGCCCACCGCACACTCGACGTAGGCCGCAGCCCGTGCGTTACCGCCGGAAGACAGCGCGTGCCCGGTGTAGTCAAGAACACGCACATCGACGGCGTCCTGACCCAGGACGGACAGAAGTGCGTCGATCGGTCCGTTGCCCTGCGCGGTGCGTCGCTGCTGCACCCCGTCAACCAGGAGCGTGGCGGTCAGGTTGAGCCGACCGTCCTCAGCTGTGTCGGTGTTGGTGGACGTCAGGACGTAGCGTCCCCAGGATCCATTGCGTGAGGGCAGGTACTCGTCCTGGAAGATCTCCCACAACTCTGCTCCGCTGACTTCACCGCCGACGGTATCAGTGCGCCGCTGAACTACTCCGGAGAACTCGATCTGCGCCCGGCGGGGCAGGTCGAGGCTGTGCTCGTGCTTGAGCAGATACGCGACGCCGCCCTTGCCGGACTGCGAATTGACCCTGATGACGGCCTCGTAAGAGCGCCCGATATCCTTCGGGTCGATCGGCAGGTACGGAACGGCCCAAGGAATGTCCTCGACGGTCTTACCGACGGCAGCGGCATCTGCCTCCATCCATTCGAAGCCCTTTTTGATGGCGTCCTGATGTGACCCCGAGAACGCAGTGAACACGAGGTCCCCACCGTACGGGGAGCGCTCAGGCACGTTGAGCTGGTTGCAGTATTCAGCCGTGCGGCGGATGTGGTCCATGTCGGAGAAGTCGATCTGCGGGTCGATCCCCTGCCCGTACAGGTTCATGCCCAGGGTCACAAGGTCGACGTTTCCGGTGCGCTCACCGTTGCCGAACAAGCACCCTTCGATGCGGTCCGCTCCGGCGAGGTAGCCGAGTTCCGCTGCCGCGACACCGGTGCCGCGGTCATTATGCGGGTGGAGCGACAAAATTACTGCGTCCCGGTTGGCCAGGTTCCGGCACATCCATTCAATCGAATCTGCATAGACATTCGGCGTCGCCATCTCGACGGTTGCCGGCAGGTTCAGGATCATTTGGCGATCTGCGGACGCCTCGAAGACTGCGGCGACCTCGTTGGAAATACGCGCGGCGAACTCAAGCTCAGTACCGGTGAAGGATTCCGGCGAGTACTCGTACGTGATGTGCGTGTCGCCCATGTTCTCCTCGAACTTCCGGCACAGCCTCGCGCCGGTGAGCGCAATATCGACGATGCCGTCCATGTCCTGGTTGAACACCACCCGGCGCTGAAGCACCGACGTCGAGTTGTATAGGTGGACAATTGCGCGATCGGCACCCTCAAGGGACTCGTACGTCCGCTCAATCAGGTGCTCGCGCGCCTGGGTGAGCACCTGGATGGTCACGTCGTCCGGGATGCGGTCGCCCTCGATGAGTTGGCGAACGAAGTCGAAGTCCGTCTGTGAAGCCGAGGGGAAACCAACCTCGATTTCCTTGTAGCCCATCTGCACGAGCAGGTCGAACATCTTGTGCTTGCGCTCAGGGCTCATCGGGTCGATCAGAGCCTGATTGCCGTCCCGGAGGTCGACTGCGCACCAGCGCGGAGCCTTCGTGATGATCTTGTCCGGCCAGGTCCGGTCCGGAAGGTCCACGGTGATCTGGTCCTGAAACGGAACATACTTATGGAAGGGCATTCCGGAGGGTTTCTGTGCGTTGCGCATGGCGATTGTGGCCTTTCCTTGGGTGAGCGCTCAGGCTCTGGCTTCACAGGATGGTGGCCGGCATCACCAACTCCGCAGCGGGGGTTCGGCCTGCGACTCGGTAGTCCATTGGTGACTAGCCTGTCGGTTGAGCCCCGCCACGGCAGCTAAGAAGGAGCATCTCTGCGCGCACATTTCAACACTAGCACGGCCCCTAGGATGAGAGGACGCACCAACGAAGGAGCCTCGATGACAGCAACAGGCATCAATCTCGCAAACGTCGATCCCGACGTCCGCCCGCAGGACGACCTCTTCCGCCATGTCAACGGCGGATGGCTGAAGAACACCCCTATCCCCGACGACCGGGCACGCGAGGGATCCTTCTCCCAACTCGCGGATGCCGCTGAACTCGCCGTGCGTGCGATTGTCGAAGACGCCGCTGCCGACAAGGATGACGACGGCGATCGCTTCCGGATCGGTGCGCTATTCGCTGACTTCATGGACGTCAGCCATCTGAACAGCGAGGGCGCGACGCCTGTCGAGCCGGTTCTCGCCGCTATCGATGCGGCCGAAACAGTGGATGAGTTGGCCCGGCTTGATGCTCGGCTCACGCGCTCCGGCGCCGCGGGAATAGTCCTCCCCTATGTCAGCAACGATGCCGGTAACCCTGAGCGCTATCTCCTCCATCTTTACCAGTCCGGCCTGGGCTTGCCCGATGAGTCCTATTACCGGGAAGAGAAGTTCGAGGAGGCACGTCTTGGCTACGTAAAGATGCTGCATCAGCTCTTCGAACTGGCGGGCCGCCCGGAGAGCCGCGCTGCCGCGGCCAGCACCTTCGATCTCGAGGCGAGGCTCGCGTCGTCGCACATGGACACCGTGACGCGGCGGAATCCGCAGGCTACCTATAACCTTCGCCGCACCTCTGATCTGGCGGCGGAAGCTCCCCTCCTGGCAGCGTGGCTCACAGAGCTGGCTGCCGGCGTCGGGCTCCCGGAGGAAGTGATCGTGAACCAGCCGGCATACCTGGCCGGCCTGATGGACGCCCTGAATGAAGTACCGGTTCCCGTCTGGAAGAACTGGCTGGCTGCGCGGGTGCTGTTGCAGGCGGCACCCTACCTGAGTGAGGACTTCGTGAACGTCCACTTTGCGTTCTACGGGACCAAGCTCAGCGGCACACCCCAGCTCAAGGAGCGATGGAAGAGAGGCGTTGCGGTTGTCGAAGGGGCCCTCGGCGAAGCTGTCGGTCGAGAATACGTGGCGCGGCATTTCCCGGAATCACACAAGGCCATCATGGGTGAACTTGTGGAGAACCTCCTGGCGGCCTATCACCAGCGGATCAGCCGTTTGGCATGGATGAGCGCTGACACGCGAAAGCGGGCACTCGAGAAGCTGAGTCTTTTCACCACGAAGATCGGCTACCCGGACTCCTGGATCGACTATTCAACGCTTCAGATTGTCCCGGGTGACCTGTATGGCAACGTGCGGCGAGCGACCGAGTTTGAAACGGACCGGCAACTGGCAAAGCTCGGCGGCCCGATCGACCGCGGCGAGTGGCACCTCACTCCGCAAACCGTGAACGCTTACTACATGCCGACGATGAACGAGATCGTATTTCCCGCTGCGATTCTGCAACCGCCGTTTTTCGACGCCGAGGCGGACCCGGCGGCTAACTATGGTGCCATCGGTGCGGTCATCGGTCACGAGATCGGACACGGATTCGACGACCAGGGATCCCAGTTCGACGGGACGGGAGCACTGCACAACTGGTGGACGGAAGCGGACCGAACTGCTTTCGAGGCGCTGACCGGACAACTGGTGAGCCAGTATGCCGACCTGGCTCCTACGGAGGCACCGGATCACCCGATCAATGGGAAGCTGACCCTGGGCGAGAACATCGGCGATCTCGGCGGACTGGGAATCAGCCTGGCCGCCTACTTAATTAGTCTCGATGGAACCGAGCCGCCTGTGATTGACGGCCTCACGGGAATCCAGCGATTCTTCTACTCCTGGGCCGAATGCTGGCGACAGAACATCCGTCCGGAGGAAGCAGCGCGCCGCATTGCCATTGATCCGCATTCACCGAACGAATTCCGATGCAACCAGGTGGTCCGGAACCTGGATGAGTTTCACGAAGCTTTCTCCGTGACGGATTCGGACGCGCTGTGGCTGGCGCCCGCTGACCGCGTGCGTATCTGGTAGCTCCTCAGGACTGACAGGTGACCTGCGCCGCTGTCTGGCCGCGCAGGTCACCTGCGATGCCCTCCGTTTCGACGGTCTCGCCTTCGGTGAAGTCGCTGCCGACGGAAAGCTCGAGTCCGATCGCCGTAGCGCTCGGAACGATCTGGACCTCAGCCAGACCGAAGAGCTCCGCGACGGCGGGCGCTATCCCTTCATAGCCGGGGCCGACGAACAGCTGGGTCGCCGGCCGGTCATCGGCGTCTGAGACGGCCGCCTGTGTGTATCCTTCGCCGAGTAGAACCTCCTGCAGCTCCTGCCCGCGTCCGGACTCACCTGATGCATTGAGCACTGTGATCGGCACAAGCGCCGGATCGAAGCCGAGCTCCTCTGCGGTCGGGGTAGGAACAGGTTCGGTGGGCTCAGGCTCCGCAGAAGGACCGGTGCTCGGGCTAGCAGACGGCGTGGGCTCCTGCACGGGCTTGGTGATGTCCCGATCGTTCCGGAGCGCGGCAAAAAGATCGTCCGCCTTTTCCTCGTCAAGGACAAGCCTGTTCGGGTCAACCTCGTAGGGAACGACCGGTACGGTCACGAATGCGACGTTACCCAGGTCCACCTGCTGCAACCTGCCTGCAAGCTTGAGCAATTCCGGGATCTCCACGAGCCCGTCATCAACCGTGAGGTTCTGCGTAACGGCCTCCGCAATGGAGTACACGCGCGGAATGTTGGTCAGTGTGCCCTCGCTCTTGACCTTGCGAGCCAGCGAGGCAAGGAAAGCCTGCTGCGCGCGGATGCGTCCCTCATCGCCGCCGCTCCCGAAACTATGCCTGGTCCGCAGGAACGCGAGGGCCTGTTCACCCTCAATCTCGCTGGTTCCCGCCGGAAGCTTCAGGCCGGAGTACTCATCATCGACCTCCTGATTCACGCACACTTCGACGCCGCCGACGGCCTTCGACAGCTCGGTGACGGCTTTGAAGTCGGCCATCATGAAGTGATCCACCTGAAGGCCGGTAAGTTCGTTAATGGCTGCAACGGTGCAACCCGGTCCACCGTTGGCCAGTGAACTGTTCAGCTGCCCCAACGCCATGGCATCGCTAGCGGCACCGGTCTCCGGGTTGTGGCACCCCGGCAGCGGCACCAGCAGGTCGCGCGGGAAGGAGACCATCGTTACGTTGCTGCGGTCTGCGGACATGGTCATGAGCATCATGACATCCGCCTGACCTTCGGCATCCTCCGGCTCCGTATCCCCGCCTTGACCCGTTCGGGTATCGCTGCCGATGATGAGGATCTGCACAGGGTCGCGGCTCAGGTCGACCGGCAGCTGCGTCTCGCCGTCCGTCGACAGATTGAGCGGCTCGGTAGCAACGTTCCCCTGAAGGCGAACCACCGAAAAAGCCACGAATCCTACGACCGCCACAAGCGCGGCGACGAGGGAGATCGCGACGATCTGCAGGACACGCGGACGTCCCCTGCCGAGGTGCCGGCCGCCCGTCCCCAGACGTATGCCATCCGGAGAGCCAGGACGCCCGCCGCCGGATTCACTCATGACCCTCGGCCCTTTCGAGTTGGTTCGATCTCTTGCCGCCCCCAGGGAGGCATCTGTAGGTCAACGAGCAGCGGTCGCCCGTAGTGCCCGAAAATACTGCAACCACTACGGACGGCTAAAAGCCGAGCTTAACGAGTTGCTTCGGGTCGCGCTGCCAGTCCTTCGCGATCTTCACGTGCAAGTCGAGGTATACCCTCGTGCCGAGCAGCGCTTCGATCCCCTTCCGTGCGGCCGTCCCAACCTCGCGCAGGCGCGCGCCTCCCTTGCCGATCACAATGGCCTTCTGTGAGGGGCGCTCGACATACAGGTTCACGCGCACATCAAGCAGTGGGTTGTCCTCCGGCCGGCCTTCGCGCGGAACGATCTCCTCAACAACGACGGCGAGAGAATGCGGGAGCTCATCGCGCACTCCCTCAAGGGCTGCTTCCCGGACGAGTTCGGCGACCATGACGGCCTCCGGCTCGTCGGTCAGCTCACCATCGGGGTACAGCGGCGGAGATTCCGGCATGTGGGTCGCGAAAACGTCGGCAACGGTGGACACCTGGTACCCGTCGACGGCGGACACAGGCACCACATCCGCCCAACCGTCCTCGCCAAGCACCTCGCGGCCGAGCTCAGCCACCGCAAGCAGTTGGCGTGCCAGCACCTCCTTGCTGACGAGGTCAGCTTTTGTAACGACGACGATAACGGGCTTGCGCTTGAGCTGCGCCAGTTGGGCTGAGATATAGCGGTCACCGGGACCGATCTGCTCATTGGCAGGAAGGCAGAATCCGATGGCGTCAACCTCGGCGAGAGTGTCGGCAACAAGATCGTTGAGGCGCTGTCCCAAAAGCGTGCGGGGCCGGTGCAGGCCCGGCGTGTCGACAAGGATGAGCTGGGCATCCTCACGGTGCACAATGCCGCGAATGGTGTGGCGCGTTGTCTGGGGTTTGGCCGAGGTGATGGCCACCTTGTGGCCGACGAGCGCATTGGTCAGGGTCGACTTGCCTGCATTGGGACGGCCTACCAGCGAGATGAATCCCGCGCGGTATTGCTGGGTGCTCATTTGTTATCCACCGTTTCCCTCGAACCTTCATTGAACTGGTCTGCGTGGTCGTCGCTTTCCGACTGCCGCTCGACCTTCCATGCGAGTAGATGCGAGACACGGTTACGCCGTCCTTCGACGCGTTCCGCGCGCAGAGCAATGTCGCCCACCCGCACTTCACTGCCGACGATCGGCACACGACCAAGCGTTTTTGCGAGCAGGCCACCGACAGTGTCCACCTCGTCATCCTCGAGATCTATGTCGAAGAGTTCGCCAAGGTCATCGATGCTCATCCGCGCGCTGACGCGGAACCCGCCCTCTGGAAGCTCCTCCATCTCGGGGACTTCCGAATCGTACTCGTCGACGATCTCGCCCACGATTTCCTCGATGAGGTCCTCGAGAGTCACGAGACCCGCCGTACCCCCGTACTCGTCAATGACAATCGCAACGTGGGTCGACTCACGCTGCAGTTCCTGCAGGAAGTCGCTGACCGGCTTGGACTCGGGAACGTACCGGACATCGCGGCAAACGTCATCGACAGGATCCTGATCATCGTGGTTCTGGGCGTTCAGTACCGCAACGACGTCCTTGAGGTACAAAATGCCCCGAACGTCGTCAGCGTTGTCCCCAATGACCGGCACACGGGAGTATCCCGAACGCAGGAACAGCGACATCGCCTGGCGAAGGGTCGATCCAGCTTCGATCGAGACCATGTCCGTACGGGGCACCATCACCGAGCGCACCTTGGTGTCACCGAGCTCGAAAACCGAGTGAATGAGTTCAGCTTCGCTGTCTTCGATCATCTCCGCCTCATTCGCCCGCGAGAGGAGCGCGCGGAATTCTTCCTCGGTGAAGAATGCAGCCTCGGCACGCGCCGAACCGGGAGAAAGTGCGCTTCCGACACCGACGAGCCAGCGAGGGATGGGTCCAAGCACGACCCGCAGCACACCTACGAGATGTGCGGTCACCGGTACGAGCGTCGCAGCGTGTGTCCTGCCGAGCTGGCGGGGTGAAACCCCCACGAGGACAAAACCCAGGCCCGCCATTGTGACGGTAGCCAGGAGCCCGGCAATCCAGATGTTGTCCAGCACGTCGGCGAACAGGAGCGCCACCGCTACAGCGGCAGCCATCTCGAACCAGACACGCCAGAACCGCAGCGCGTGCATATGCGACACGGGCGAGTCGAGGATGCGCTGGACGTACTTGCCTCTCGGCCCGTGGAGATGCGCTTCCGCTTCCTGGCGGGAAAGAAAACTGAAGGCCGCTTCAGCAGCGGTGACCAGCGCTGCAATCAGCACAAATACGATTGCCATCAGCGCCAGCAGGAAGACGATCATGGTCGGAACTGCTTCATCGCTCTGTGCGCGGTCACCGCGTGGTTTCCCGCGGGGCGGCACCGCCAAGGAAGTCGGCCAGAAGCTGCCGCTGGAGACCGAACATCTCTTTCTCCTCTTCGGGTTCCGCGTGGTCGAAACCCAGCAGGTGGAGCATGCCGTGTGTGGTGAGCAGGAGAAGCTCCTCATTCATGCTGTGCCCGGCGTTGTCCGCCTGAGTGCGGGCCACTTCAGGACAGAGGACGACGTCGCCGAGGATGCCTGACGCAGTTGGCCGCGCGGCGGTGCCGGGACGCAGCTCGTCCATGGGAAAGGACAAAACGTCCGTGGGTCCCGGCTCGTCCATCCATTCGATGTGGAGCTTCTCCATGGCCTCGATGTCGACCAGGATGATCGACAGCTCTGATTCGGGGTGCACGAAAAGACGCTCCAGCACGTGGCGACCGAGCCGGACCAGTGCCTCGTCGTCGACCTCGACTCCGGACTCGTTATTGACCTCAATGCTCATTGCGGCCAGCCTTTCCGGTATTCCGGCGGCCGTTCAGCGACGCGCGTTGCGACTCGTCCCATTTGCTGTAGGCGGAGACGATGTCGCCGACCAGACGATGCCTTACGACGTCGGTGGCATCCAGGCGGGAAAATGCGACGTCGTCGACACCCTGCAGGATCTCACTGACTACCCGGAGGCCCGAGCTGGTGCCGCCCGGCAGGTCAACCTGGGTCACGTCGCCCGTGACTACCATGCGCGATCCGAAACCAAGCCGCGTCAGGAACATCTTCATCTGCTCAGGCGTGGTGTTCTGCGCCTCGTCGAGAATGATGAACGCGTCATTCAAAGTCCGGCCACGCATG
This sequence comes from Arthrobacter sp. D2-10, assembly GCF_054161285.1. Classification (NCBI taxonomy): domain Bacteria; kingdom Bacillati; phylum Actinomycetota; class Actinomycetes; order Micrococcales; family Micrococcaceae; genus Arthrobacter; species Arthrobacter sp. D2-10. The sequence goes on from NZ_CP096431.1 coordinate 1,873,470, forward strand.
TAGGCAAGGGGTGCCACTTCGATGGTTCCGGCAGCCATGAGGCGGGGAATCGAGTCCGGATCCATCATGTCGTGGAGCGCGTCATAGAGCGGACGCAAGTAGGGGTCGATCTTGTCGTTGAGCGTGCCCGGCAGGAAGCCCAATCGTTCCCCGGCCTCCACTGCGGGACGGGTGAGGATGATTCGGTTGACTTCTTTGTGCTGCAAGGCCTGAACAGCCTTGGCCATTGCCAGGTAGGTCTTGCCTGTACCCGCCGGGCCGATGCCGAAGACGATGGTGTGCGCGTCGATCGCTTCGACATAATTCTTCTGGTTGACTGTCTTGGGCCGGATGGTGCGGCCGCGCGACGAGAGAATGTTCATTGACAGGATCTCGGCCGGCTTCGCTGCACCCTGCGTCTTCAGCATGAACAGCAGCTGCTCGAGCACCTGCGCGGTTACCGGCGTCTGGTTTGCAGCAAGAGTGCGTACCTCACCGATCAGGCGCTCGGTGCGCCCAACGTCGGTCGCGGGACCCGTGATGGACAGTTCATTGCCGCGGACGTGCAGCTTGACGCCGGGAAACGCCCCTTCGATCATGGCAAGGGCCTCGTCGTTGGCGCCCAGGGCCTGCACCATCTGGTCGGCGGAATCGAATTGAATGACCCGGCTGTCCAGGCCGGCGGCCCCCATACCCACTGCGGAATCGGTCATAGTAGCGGCCCTTGAGCCTTCCATCTCTCCTTGTGTATGCCGGATCTTCCGGTGATCTACTGGTCCAGGCCTGCGAATAAGCCTCCTACAAGCGTACCGCCGCAGCCCTGCCACCGCTTGCGTGATGCAGGCCGATCATTCCCGGGGGTCCGAAAGGGTGAAGATCTCAGGAACGCAACGGCCCGATATCAATCGCGTTTCAGTCAGGCGGCGATTCGGGAAAACCGCACAGTAGCGGCCAGCACCTATGCCAAGCTGGATTGTGCTGCTCGCTGCGGCACCGGATGCTTCCGCGGCATTGCCGATTGTTGAAACAACAGCGGTGCTGCACCTATGCATTTTCATAACTTTGGATGAGAGGAGACGCCGAACACATGGCCGCCACTCCTCCTTCCGGAAACCGAACTCCAGGCCGCCATTGGAAGGGATCCATCGTCGTTGCAGCGGCGCTCTGCCTCCAGGCCTGCACCATCGGAGGACCGGCAGAGCCCACCTCGGAGCTGGGGACAGAGGCGGAGTTGCTCCTGGAATCGACTGCCAGCATGCCCGAGTTGGACGTGCAGAGCCCGACAGCCACCGACTCCGACGAACTCCTTCCCGTCTACTGGTTGGGAAGTGCGAACGGACTCCTCTACCGCGAGTTCCTGCCCGGTGAGTCCTCCGGGGATCCGATCGCTGACGCAGTCTGGGCAATGACAAGTTCGGAACCGCTCGACGACGACTACTACAGCCCCTGGCTGGAAGCATCTGCGGTCAATACATCGATCTCGCCTGACAACGTCATCACCGTCGACATCTCGTCAGACTCATTCGCCGCTGGAATCGGTGCTGATGTTGCCGGACGTGCTGTGCAGCAGCTTGTGTACACCGCGACAGCCGCGGCAGCCAACTCAGGGCTGATCATCAGTGGCAGTCCCAGCAGCGTGCGGCTGCTGGTGGACGGGAAGGCCGGCTACAAGGCGTTCGGCCATATCGAGCTGGGGTCTGTTCTTCAACGCGACGTGAGTGCTATTGCTCCCGTTTGGATCATCAATCCGCAGGACAGTTCCCTCAAAAACGACCGGACGGTCATCGTCCAAGGGAGCACCACGACAACTGATCCGAGCCTCGATTGGCGGATCCGCCGGGTGAATGCAGGCGGTGTTTTCACGGAGGATGTGGTCGCTGGATCCGTTCCCGTCGAGGCGGGCACGGGTGCCGTCGGACTCTATGAATTCAGCGTCTCCCTGGAGGAGGGGACATACCTTGTCGAGGTGTACGAATCGACGGGAGCCGACCCGGGCGAAGGGCCTGCCGCTGACACCATTGCAGATGACAAGCTGGTCAGCATCCGCTGACCACTTCAACAGCAGTGGCCCTTTGCCAGCGGCCTATTACCAGCGGCCTAGGAGCTGATTCAGGACGGCAATCGCCGCAGGTCCGGCGGTCGAGGCTCGCAGGACGTTGGTTCCCAACTGCACGGGAACGGCCCCGTGTTCCTCGAACAGGGTCACCTCCTGCGGGCTCACACCCCCTTCGGGCCCCACGATCACCGCCACTGTTCCCGTGTGATCCTCGGACCGGCGGTTCCAATAGCTCGCAAGGGAAATTCGCCCTTCCTCATGCAGCAGGACCGGGTGCGCTACATCGGCGAGCCAACGCCCCAGGCCCCTGCTGTCCACTGTGTCGAGGACCTCGGGCACACGGGTACGCCGGCTTTGCTTCGACGCTGCACGGACGACGGATTCCCACTTCGCCTGCCCTTTCACTGCTTTGTCTGCGCGCCACCTCACGATGCTTCGGTCCGCTTGCCACGGAACGACCGCGTCGACGCCAAGCTCGGTTGCGGCCTCGACTGCCATCTCGGCCCGATCACCCTTGGCAAGAGCCTGCACCAGGACGATGCGGGTCGCCGGCAGCGGTTCGAAGGAAACCGTATCCACTGTCATGACGACGGCCGCGCCGGACACATCGACGACGGTACAGCCCAGGCGGTTTCCCTCGCCGTCCAAGAGGTCCACCGTCTCACCGGCCACCACGCGTTTCACGGTGGCTGCATGGTGCGCTTCCGTTCCTCGCAGTGTGATGCTGCCGCCGGCAACGGCGGCCTGAACCTCCGCAGGATCGCCGAAGTATGCCTGGTTGGTCATGGTTCTCTACCGGTCAGAGGTTGCCGAGGCGCTCGCGCAGCCGGGCGAAGACTCCTGATCCGCTGCTTGCCAGCTGCCCCTCGGTGAACTGCTCACCACGCATTTCCGCGAGGCGTCGAAGCAGCTCTTCCTGGGCTGCATCAAGGTTCCGTGGAGTTTCGACGCTCAGGTGCACGAGAAGGTCTCCCCTGCCGTATCCCCGCAGATGGGTGACGCCGAGGCCCTTGAGCGTGATCACTTCTCCGGATTGAGTTCCCGGTTTGATGGTCAGTTCCTGGTCCCCGTCGAAGCTGGTCATCGTCACGGTGGTGCCAAGCGCCGCCGCTGTCATTGGCACGCTCAGGGTCGCGTGCAGGTCATCTCCTTCGCGGAGGAAGGTGGGATCGCTGTTGACCCGGATCTCGACGTACAGATCACCCTGCGGTCCTCCTGCAGTGCCCGCTTCACCCTGTCCGGCAAGCTGAATCCGCGTACCGGTGGCTACACCTGCGGGAACCTTGATGGTAAGACTGCGGCGGGAACGGATGCGGCCGTCGCCATTGCATTCGTTGCACGGATGGGGAATGACGGTGCCGTAGCCCTGGCAAGTGCCGCAGGTCGCCGTCGTCATGACCTGGCCCAGGATCGACCGGACCGCGCGCTGCACCTGCCCGGAGCCACCACAGATATCGCATGTCTTCGGAGATGTGCCCGGCTGGGTGCACGATCCGTCGCAGGTGGGGCACACCGCAGCGGAGTCCACCTCGATCTTCTTGTTGGTGCCGAAGACGGCGTCCTTGAGATCAATGCGGACGGCTATGAGTGCGTCCTGTCCGCGCTGGGTCCGCGACGGCGGACCGCTGGGGCCGCCGCCTCCGAAGAAGGTTTCGAAGATGTCCTGGAATGCGAATCCGGGGCCGGCATAACCGCCGCCGAAGCCGTTATCCGTTCCGTTCTCGTTTCCGGTGGTGTCATAGACGCGCCGCTTCTGCGGATCAGAGAGAACTTCATAGGCGCGGGTCACCAGCTTGAATTCCTCAGCTGCTTCCGGCCCGGAGTTGACGTCCGGATGAAGTTTGCGGGCCAGCTTCCGGTAAGCCTTCTTGATCTCTTCGCCACTGGCGTCGCGTGCAACACCTAGGACCTCGTAGTGATTACTCACTCCTGCACATCACTTCCTGTAATCTCACCGCGCGAGCGGCTCTGGTTCAAGGGGTCCGTCATCCGTTCATGACTCATCGAGGATGCGGGAAAGGTAACGGGCCACCGCCCTGACGGCGGCCATGGTGGTGGGGTAGTCCATTCTGGTGGGTCCGAGGACTCCCACCTTGGCAAGGGCGTCCGGCCCGTATCCCGTGGCGATCACCGAGGCCTCTGCAAGGCCACCGTACGGGTTTTCGCGACCAATGCGGACGGAAACGCCGAGGGCATCCTGCTCCATTTCGGAGAGCAGCCGAAGCATAACCACCTGTTCCTCGAGGGCCTCCAGCACAGGGCCGATGGTCAAGGGGAAGTCCAGGGTTGAGCGGGCAAGGTTGGCCGTTCCTGCCATGACGATCCGATCTTCCCGGTTCGCGGCGGAGAGATGTTCCAAGCCGTGCGCCAGTGCCTGGCCCAGCGACTGGAGTGCGGGCGGCAGCTCGGCCACACAGGACGCCAGTTCCGAGGGAAGCGACGGTAGGCGCACTCCCGACACTTTGGTCAGGAAGCGCTGACGCAGATCGGCCAATTCGTTTTCATTTGCGTCGGCAGGGACGGGCACGACCCGCTGCTGCACCGCCCCGTTGGTGGAAATGAGCACCACCAGCACGCGGCCGGGCGCGAGCAGTACCAGCTCGATGTGGCGGACGGACGCTGCGCCCAGATGTGGGTATTGAACGACGGCGACCTGATTGGTCAGCTGTGCGAGGAGCCTTACCGTGCGGTCCAGGACGTCGTCCAGGTCATCGGCACTTTCCAGAAGGGCACGGATGGCACGCTTCTCAGGCGCGGACAACGGCTTCACTTCAGCGATGCGGTCGACGAACAGCCGGTAACCCTTGTCAGTGGGAATGCGGCCGGAACTGGTGTGCGGGGCGGTAATGAGGCCTTCCTCTTCGAGGAGCGCCATATCATTGCGGATGGTGGCCGAGGACACGCCGAGCTGGTGCCGCTCAACCAGGGCCTTCGACCCTACCGGCTCACGGGAATGGACGTAATCCTCAACGATGGCACGCAGGACTTCAAGCCGCCTGGGCTCGCTCATATTCACCTCCGATATACCGCATTGCCCACTCAACGAGTTAGCACTCAACACGCCTAAGTGCCAAGTCTAATACGATCGCTGCGATTGTTAGCATTGGCACTGCCAGTTCCAGCGGGCAGGGATTTGCGGAAGCGAGCGAAATCACATGTCGTATCACCAGTGGGGCGCACAGGACATTTCCCAGCCCCGACGCGTCGTCCTTGAGAAGGTTGAGGCGCGTCCGGGCATCGTTTTAGAGGACGTTCAAAGCGGGTTCGTCGGCGAGATACTTCGTACTGAGAAGTCCGGCGGTATGCATGTCATGATCCTCGAGGACCGCAGCGGCAAACGGCGGACCTTTCCCCTGGGATTCGGTTTTCACCACGAGGGCTCCCCCGTCGAGATGGTTCCCGCGCTGCAGCGCACCGCAACGCCCCAGCGCACAGCCTCGGGCTCGGTCCGCGTCACCGGCCAGCGTGCCCGAACAGCCCGCGCGAGCAGAATCTGGGTTGAGGGCAAACACGATGCGGAGCTGGTCGAGAAGGTGTGGGGCGATGATCTGCGGGTTGAGGGCATCGTCGTCGAGCCCTTGCACGGGGTCGATGACCTGGCAGGGGCGGTCCGTGACTTCGCTCCCTCACCCGGAAGGCGCCTCGGTATCCTCGTTGATCACCTTCTGCCCGGAACCAAGGAAGCTCGAATCGCCGAACAGGCCATGAAAGTGACCGGTGCAGCGCACAATGTGTTGATCGTGGGGCACCCCTACGTCGATGTGTGGCAGGCAGTGAAACCGCGCGCTCTCGGATTGGAGGCGTGGCCCGTCATTCCCCGCGGGGAGGACTGGAAAACAGGGATACTGACGCGGCTGAACTGGCCGTGCTCCTCCCAGGCAGATATCGCCAACGGCTGGAAGCGCATTCTGAGCGGCGTAAACACCTACGCGGACCTCGAACCCTCTCTGCTGGCCCGGGTCGAAGAGGTCATCGACTTCCTTACCGCGCCGGGGCCGAACGCGTAGCCCCAGCATCGCTGTAAGTCGTGGGAACTGCACGGGCACGCTTCACCCAGTACCCTTAGACAGTAAGTTCTGCGCGGAATGCGCGGTGAAGCCCTATCAGTCCGAAGGAATTTTCGTTGTCCAACAGCGCTAATCGGCGCGGTGTCGCACAGACTCCTCCCGCCTCCCAGGACAGAACTACGGCCTTCCAGGGTGCCAGTCCAAGCGCTCCCGCGCTGACCCCCTCCGAGGATCGCCAGTGGGCGACCCTCGCCCATTTTCTCGGGATCCTGGGGTTTGTGCCGTCTCTGGTTATCTTCCTCATCTATCGGGACCGGGGGCCCTTCACGGAGCAGGAATCGAAGGAAGCCTTCAACTTCACTTTCCCGCCGAGCATCCTCGCAGCCGTATGCCTGCTGCTGTCCCTGCTCCCGGGCATTGGGGGGCTTTTCGCCGTCCTGAACGCCCTCATCTGGGTTACGCTCGCGGCCTTCTCGGTGGCAGCCGGCATCCATGTGAACCGCGGCAGGCCTTACCAGTACCCCTTCAATCTCCGGATCTTCCACTAGGACGTCAGTCCGGCAGAAGGCGACGGACCAAGCCATCGGCTAGTAGCCGCCCGCGATCACTCAGGATCACGGCGCCCTTGAACGCCGCCACAGGGTCGATGAGACCATCAGCTATCAGCCCTGCTACAGCCCTGCGTCCCGGAGATTCCAGGTTCTCCGTCGGGTAACCCTCGGCAAGCCGGATGCGAAGGAGGACGTCCTCAACGTAGCGGGCGTTCTTGTTCAGAACTTCACGCCCGGCCGCGGGCGACTCGCCTGCCGCAAGCCTCTGAGCATAAGCGGCAGGATGCTTGACGTTCCACCAACGGGTCCCCCCGACATGTGAATGCGCGCCCGGCCCTGCTCCCCACCAGTCATGGCCTTTCCAGTACGCGAGGTTGTGGCGGCACTGATCCTCACCGGAGCGGGCCCAGTTACTTACCTCGTACCACGCCATTCCGGCCGACTTGAGCAGGGTGTCGGCGAGTTCGTACTTGTCGGCGTGGTCGTCGTCGTCGACCATGGGCACCTGACCGCGCCGGATACGGCGGGCCAGCGCGGTGCCGTCCTCGATGATGAGGGCATAAGCGGACAGATGATCCGGTTCGAGGGCAAGCGCCGCTTCCAGGGACGTCCGCCAGTCCTGAAGGTCCTCGCCCGGTGTGCCGTAGATCAGATCCAGGCTCACCTTGAGTCCGGCAGCACGCGCCCACTCGACGGCAAGGGGGACCCGCGCCGGCGAGTGGGTTCGGTCCAGCACCGCGAGAACGTGGGGCACAGCGGATTGCATGCCGAATGACACGCGGGTGAAACCTGCACGCGCCAGTTCCTCGAGGGATTCAGGCGTGACGGAGTCGGGATTGGCCTCGGTCGTCACCTCGGCTCCCGGTGCCAGGCCCCAGATATCGACGGCGGTGCGGAGTACCCGTGCCAGGTCGGCCGAGGGCAGGAGCGTGGGTGTCCCTCCGCCGAAGAAGACTGTGCTCAGCGGGCGGTCGGCAACACCTGAAGCGGCAAGCGCTCCGGCCGCAAACTGGAGCTCCTGCTGCACCGTGAACGCGTAATTGGCCTGCGACGCTCCCCCACCGAGTTCAGCGGCGGTGTACGTGTTGAAATCGCAGTACCCGCAGCGAACAGCGCAGAAGGGGATGTGAACGTACAGGCCGAAATCACGCTCGGCGGAGCCGGCTGCCGCGGTGGGCGGCAGAGCGCCGTCGGATGGAGCGGGGTCGCCGAAAGGCAGCGCGCTAGGCATTGGCGCTCCGGAAACCAGATACTGCTGTCACTTCTTCGCTTTGTCCTTGGACTCATCCGACGACAACGCGGCAATGAACGCTTCCTGGGGGACTTCCACGCGCCCCACCATCTTCATGCGCTTCTTACCCTCTTTCTGCTTTTCGAGCAGTTTGCGCTTTCGGGTGATGTCACCGCCGTAGCACTTGGCCAAGACGTCCTTCCGGATAGCCCGGATGTTCTCCCTCGCGATGATGCGCGCGCCGATGGCCGCCTGAATGGGAACCTCAAACTGCTGACGCGGGATCAGTTCACGCAGTTTCCCCGTCATCATGACGCCGTAGGCATATGCCTTGTCCCGGTGGGTGATGGCGGAGAAGGCATCAACCTGCTCGCCTTGGAGCATGATGTCCACTTTGACCAGGTCGGCCACCTGGTCGCCGTCGGCCTTCCAATCCAGAGAGGCGTACCCGCGGGTCCTGGACTTCAGCATGTCGAAGAAGTCGAAGACGATCTCCGCCAGCGGGAGCCGGTACCGGATTTCCACCCGGTCTTCGGAGAGGTAATCCATTCCGCCCATGACACCACGCCTGCTCTGGCACAGTTCCATAATGGTGCCCACGAATTCGTTGGGCGCAAGGATGGTCGCCGAAACCATCGGCTCCCGGACTTCGGCGATCTTGCCGACGGGGTATTCGCTCGGGTTGGTGACGTGAACTACGTTCTTGTCCTCGAGCGTGACCTCGTATTCCACGTTCGGTGCCGTCGAGATCAGGCTGAGGTTGTACTCGCGTTCGAGTCGCTCACGGGTAATTTCCAGGTGAAGCAGGCCGAGGAAACCCACTCGGAAACCGAAGCCCAGAGCAGCGGAGGTCTCCGGTTCATAGACCAGGGCGGCATCATTGAGCATCAGCTTTTCCAGAGCGTCACGAAGCACTGGATAATCCGCCCCTTCGAGGGGGTACAGACCCGAGAAGACCATAGGCTTTGCGTCCGCGTAACCGGCCAGCGACTCCGTCGCGGGCTTCGCGAAATTGGTGACGGTGTCGCCGACCTTGGACTGGCGAACGTCCTTCACGCCGGTGATGAGATAGCCCACCTCACCTACGCCCAGGCCCTTGGACGGTGTGGGCTCCGGCGAGCTGACTCCGATCTCAAGGAGTTCGTGAGTAGCACGGGTGGACATCATCTGAATGCGTTCACGGGGGCTGAGCTGTCCATCGACGACCCGGACATACGTCACAACGCCCCGGTAGGTGTCATATACAGAATCAAAGATCATGGCCCGGGCAGGCGCGCTTGCGTCTCCGACGGGAGAGGGAAGGTCCCTGACGATCTTGTCCAGCAACGCCTCTACGCCGACGCCTGTCTTGCCGGACACCAGCAACACATCCTCCGGATCCCCGCCGATCAGGTTGGCCAGTTCCGCAGCATACTTCTCCGGCTGGGCGGCCGGAAGGTCGATCTTGTTGAGCACCGGAATGATTGTGAGGTCGTTCTCCATGGCGAGGTACAGGTTCGCCAGTGTCTGGGCCTCAATCCCCTGCGCGGCATCAACCAGCAGGATTGCTCCCTCACACGCTGCAAGGGACCGCGACACCTCGTATGTGAAGTCAACGTGTCCAGGAGTGTCAATCATGTTGAGCGCATAGCTCACGCCGTCGAGTTCCCAGGGCAGCCTGACCGCCTGGGATTTGATGGTGATGCCGCGCTCCCGCTCAATGTCCATGCGGTCCAGATACTGTGCCTTCATATCGCGCTGCTCCACCACGCCGGTGAGCTGAAGCATGCGGTCCGCCAGTGTGGACTTGCCGTGGTCAATATGGGCGATGATGCAGAAGTTCCTGATGATCGCGGGATCCGTGGCAGCGGGCACCGGAGCGGTGCGGGCCATGGGAGACACTCGGTACCTCTTACTTTGTGGGACTGTTCGGGGAATTCCGTGCAGGGACGAGGACGCTGGGTCCGGACCGCTGGGAATGTGCAGCTTCCATTGTCCCATGGGGAACTCTCGAGCCCGCAATCTGGCGGGTACGCTGGCCCTATGGCTTCCCTTGGACCCTCCCTGATGCGTTTGGCCGGGGCCGCATTGAAGGCGCTGGCTGCCCGTTCGACGCATTCACCCCGTCCGGCCCGAAGCGGACATCCTGCCGGGCGTGACCGTGCTCCTCAGCGTGAGCCACTGCGGGACCGCCCACGGAAGAAAGCCGCACCCGCTTCGATTGGCGGTTACAACCCGCAGCCCGGTGACACTGCCGATCCCGGCGAAATCGTCTGGACGTGGGTGCCGTATGAGGACGATCCTCAGCAGGGCAAGGACCGGCCGGTGCTGGTCATCGGGCACGACGGCGCCACACTGCTGGCACTCATGCTCACCTCACGAGACCGGAATAATGCCGAAAGCAGGCATGAAGGGTACGTGGATATCGGAAGCGGGCCCTGGGACAGCAAGGGCAGACCGAGTGAGGTGTACCTGGAGCGTCTGCTGAAGATCCGTCCTGAGGATGTCCGGCGCATCGGTGCAACCCTCGACCGCCCGCTCTTCGACCGCGTCATGTCCCGATTGGATGGATCACCCAATCAGTGACAGTCTCAGGTAGAGATGAGCGAACCGCCGATGACGGCTGGGGCGCGAGGGGGCGCGAGTTCTGGTAGCCTATATAGCTGTGTGTCCGCGCAGGTCGACGGGCACTTCGGCTCGGTCGCCACGGTATCCCCACGCCGCTCAGTCTTAGGCCGCACCGAAAATCCCTCACGACCAGTCCGCAATACAAAGAGAGTCTTATACGTGGCAAATATCAAGTCCCAGAAGAAGCGCATTCTCACCAATGAGAAGGCTCGTCAGCGCAACAACTCGGTCAAGTCCGAGCTGAAGACCGCTATCCGCGCCGTCAACACCGCGGTGGAGTCCACCGACAAGGACGCCGCAGTGGCCGCGCTCGCCGTTGCCAGCCGCAAGCTGGATAAGGCTGTGAGCAAGGGTGTTCTTCACAAGAACAACGCAGCAAACCGCAAGTCGGGAATTGCCAAGCGGGTTAACAACCTCGGCTAATTGCCTTCAGAGCTTCATACGGTGATGGTCGGTCCCACGGGACCGGCCATCACCCTTTAACCGACGGGCACTTCGACCGGGGATCGGAATGGGCAGGATCAGCGTCACCGGCCGGTTGCGGTTCCTCCCAGCGCGATAGCTGTGACCGCCCGCTCCACAGCGTAGATCGGATCGCGTGCCTCCCCCTTGACCTGGGCATCAGCCTCGGCCAGGACCTGGATGCAGTGATTGAGCCCCTCGGGTGACCAGCGCTGGGCTTCCCGCCTTGCCTGGTCTACCTGCCACGGTGCCATACCCAATTCTTTGGCGAGCTGTGCAGAGCTACCCCTGACTCCATAGACCTTCGCCACCGCTCGGAGTTTCATCGCGAGTGCGGCTACCAGCGGCACGGGGTCTGCTCCGCTCGAGAGCGCGTGCCGGAGCATCGCCAATGCCTGTCCCCCGCGTCCTGCAAGGGCAGCATCGGCTACCTTGAAGCCGGTGGCTTCGATCCGGCCACCATAGTATTTCTCCACCGTTTCAGTGGAGATCACGCCATCCGAATCTGAGGCAAGCTGATGGCATGCTGCTGCCAGCTCCGACAGGCTCGATCCCACTGCGGCGACGAGGGCCCGCACCGCATCAGGTTCGATCCGGCGCCGCGCATTGCGGAACTCCGCGGTAGCGAAGTCGACCTTGTCAGAGTCCTTTTTCAGCGGCTGGCACTCAACGACGACAGCTTTCCCACTCTTCAGCGAGTCGAGCAGCTTTTTGCCGCGCGTACCACCCGCATGGTGCATGACCAGCACCACGTCCGGCGCCGGGTTGGAGACATACTCGAGCGCGTCCTGCAGGAACGCATCGTTCATCTGCGCCAGGCCGCGAGCTTCAATGATCTGCGTGCCGCCGAACAGCGACGGGCTCCCCAGCATGATCAACGATCCGGGCTCGTACTGCGCCGCTTCCAGGCGGACGGTCTCGGCATCGGGTTCCGTCTCGCGCGTGCGCCGGCGCACCGACTCAAAGCCGCGGGTGGCAAGGTATTCCTCTGGACCGAGCAAGAGAACAACGGGAGCCGGACCGACGTCGCGCCAGCTCGAAGTAGCCGAACCTGCAGGGCTTGGGGACACGGACGGGGCTCCTGATCGACGAGGAATGGGCAGGGTCAACTCTGCCATGGGGGTGATGAGCATCCAAGCTCATCGTGACCCACGGACCTGAAGGGAATCACCGTCGGTCCTGATGAGTATGGTTCCGGCCAGGTCTGTCCTGGCGACATATGCGCCGGAGCCCTCCAGTGCCGCGAGCGTTTCCTGGTGGGGGTGCCCGTAATCGTTCCGGCGCCCGGCGGAGATGAGTGCAACGCGAGGGCTCAGGGACTCGATGATCGCCGTGCCGCCGTTCCTGGCGCCATGGTGCGCAACCTTTAGGACGTCAATTCCCTCGGCACTGAGCGCGGGCTGATCCCGGAGGAGGCGATTGGCCGCGTCTTCCTCAAGGTCGCCGGTGAACAGGATGCGAAGGTCGCTGGTTCCGGAGCGTCCATGCACCGTGGCCAGTACGACGGCGGAGGCATCGTTTTCGGATGCTGCAATGTTTCCGGGTGCCGGCCACAGGACCGACCATTCCACATTTCCCGTAGTTCCTGCGGTTCCGGCGGTCGCGGGCGCGACCGTGGTTCCGGCGTGCGCGCTCACCTGCTGCACGCTCTCGGGCAGCGTCTCCTCAGTTGTGGAGTAGAGCAGCCGAGACACCGAGCGGTCCGCGAATACTCCTGCCACTCCGCCGTAGTGGTCCTCATGGAGGTGTGTGAGCACCAGCAGGTCCACGGTGTCCACCCGGAGATGATCAAGGCAGGCGTCCATGGGACCCGCTTCCGGGCCGGCGTCGAATACTATGGCGCTACCAGGCCCCGTCCGCACCGCCAGTCCGTCACCCTGGCCGACGTCGCATGCAGCGACCGTCCAATCTTCCGGCCCGTGGCCGCGCACACCATCCCACACCTGGATGCCCATGACGCCGGCGATACACCCGGCGGCCACCCAGGCTACTGGCGTCAGCGGCGGGTTCAGCCTTTCTCCCCTCGTGCCGGACTTCATCGGTGGTGTCCCGCGCGCACGGATTCTCGCCTGCGTGCTGTGGCACGTCGCGCGCACCCACGTGAGCATGTCCGGTCCCCGCACCACGACCGCCAGCACGACGGCGCTCCCCAGTGCAGACAGGAGCGCTCCCCCGGTGCCGGACGGCCATGGTATGGACGCGTGCGGGGCGGCGGCGAAGAACCTGGCGATCTGCGCCACCCCGGCGGCCGCCCACGCAGCGCCGAGGGCAAACGGCAGAGCCGCCCCTGGTGCCAGGGCCACCAGGACAACGGAGACCATGCCGGCGATGGTGATGAACGGCACAAGCGGTGACGCCGCGATATTCGCCGGCAGCGAGTACGTCGGCAGGCTCGGCTGGATGAGGGCCAGGACCGGCGAGCAGAAAAGCTGGGCAGCCAGGGGAACAGCGACGAGCTGGGCAACCGAGGGCGCCAGAAACGCTCCCAGCTGCGACGCCAGGAGAGGGCCGACCAGCACGAGCCCGCAGGTCGCCGCGACCGACAGGATGAACGCGTACTCCACGCTGAGCCAGGGGTCCACTGTGAGGAGGGCCGCTATCGACAGGAACAGCAGCGTCATCGACAGACGTCCACGGCCCGTCAAGACAGCCAACACTCCGATGGCTCCCATGACAGCCGCCCTGAGAACGCTGGGCTCGGGCCTGACCAGCAGGACGAATCCTACGAGGGCTGTAATACCGGCAACCGCGGCTGTCCATCGCGGCAGCCTGCATCCCCGGCAGAGGATAAAAACGAACGCCAGCACGTAGCTGCAGTTCGCCCCGGAGACCGCCGTGAGATGAGTCAGGCCGGTCGCTTTCATAGTATCGACGAGTTGCTGGCTCACGGACGCCCGGGCTCCTATCACCATGCCGGGCATCAATCCGTCGTCGGGTGCTCCGGTGGAGGCGGAGAGCGCGAGAAAACGCTCCCTCAGCTCTTCGATGAGCGACTCCGCTCCGGGCTGCTCCGGGATCAGGTCAGGGCTGGTCGAGGCAATGAGCAGTGCCCCTGCCCGATCTCCCGGGTCTGTTGCCAGCGGCTTTCCTGCCGTACGCAGCTGATCCCCATGCTTGACGGAGCTCCATTCATTGCCGCCCAGCACTATTACGGGCGTATCTGCCGTGAACCGGAATCCCCCGGACGTGCCTTCGAGAAGGTCGGCTTCAAGGATCCAGCGGGGTGCGCCGTCCTGGGCATCGGCGGATATTTCCTGTGCATCAGAGGTGGCACGGAGGTTTACGGTGATGTGGGTCTGAGCCGCAATGGCAGCGGCCAGCGGGGCAGAGGAGCGATGTGCAACGTGCGCGGCTGTGGGGATGCTCACCATTGCGGCCGCTGCAAGGGCGACAAGCGGCATCAGTACAACCGGGCTGTTGTTTCGACTACAGACGGCGATGGTGACGAACGTGAGGGCGCCGAGCGCAAGCATGAGGCCCAGCAGAAGGCCCGCCTGCGCGTCGAGCCTGATGGTTACGGCCGCAGCGGCCCATGCGCAGCCAGCGGCGGGTAGGAGTCGAAGGTCCCGAGCTGGACTCTTGGCGGCTTCGTGGCGGACCGGCCTGCGGCAGACAGTTACGCCGATGCGACGCCCGCCGTTCCGTTTCAGGGGTGCGGCTGGTACGGGCGGTGATGGTTTCCCAGCCGCGGCAGCCGACCGTACTAGATGCGCCCATCCCGCGGAAGTTGTACCGGGCATATCAGACTGTCACCAGGGGAAGCAGTGACTCAAGCATCGCCGGTCCAATACCGGGAACCGCGTCAAGGTCCTCCGCACGCGCGAAGGGCCCGTGCTGGGCGCGCCATTCCACGATGCGCTCAGCCAGGACCGGCCCCACCCTGGGGAGTTCCTCGAGCTCAGTGGCGCCGGCCGTATTGAGGTTGACAAGCCCGCCGGCGGTTTCAGCGTCCGGTGCCGGAAGCGCGCCGACCGGCGGCGCCTCCCCCACGCGAGGAATCATGATCTGCTGTCCGTCCTGCACCACGGCGGCCAGATTGACAGCCGCAAGCTCAGCTTCGGGCACCGCGCCGCCCGCCTTCTCGAGTACTTCGAAAACCCTTGCACCCGCTGCGATTTCCACCACGCCGGGCGTCCGGACTGCACCGGCAACATGAACAACGACAGTTGCGGTCTGCGCGCCCTGTGCATGAGGCGTCGACGGCCCATCCGCCCGCTCACCGGCGGGAGCGGTGCCTTCCTCCGCGGCGGGAACGCCCGGCTCGGCAGCAGTACTTGAGGAGGCGGGGGGATCGATCGGGACAACCTCGCCGGGAGTCCGGTCAGCACTCACGAACTGCCAGCCTCCGACCGCGAGGGCGCAGCCTGCGGCCAGCAACGCGGCCCGTCGCGTGGCTGCCCAGCGTCTACCGCTTGGCGGTCGCCGGCGTGCCGCGGTGGCGTCCGACTCAGGCGGGCAACTGTCGCTGAGTTCGACGCTGTGCAGGTCCCCGTCGTCATCACCGTTGACCGCCTCGATCCCCGCCGGCTGTGACCCTGCACGCTTGAGGTTGAGGACGCGTTCCAACCGGTCTGAGCCCTGGAGATGCTCCCCCGTCGCCCAGCGGTGCCTTGCCATGCAACCAGCGTATGAATCCCGGCTGGGCGGGGGTGGGGCAGCAATGGCTATGTGCGTAAGCCGCCCCTGGCCCAGCGGATGTGGAGCGGAAGATCAGGCTAACGGCACCAGTGGGTCGGATATCGAGACCGCCAGAACGCCCAGCCCGGTGTGAGCGGCAAGCACCGCCGGCAACTGCGTCAGGACGGCTTCGGCCCCCTCAGGCACCCGCGCCGCAGCAGCTTCGGCTTCCGCCCTGTTCCCGAAATAGTGGAATGCCGCGATGCCGCCGCGGGGACGCCGCTGAAGGTCTTCGATGACAAGTTCGTCAAGGCGCTGCTTGGCACGGGCTGCTGTCCGCACCTGTTCAAGGGGCGCAATGGCTCCGTCGCGAACGGTCAGGAGTGGCTTGACAGCGAGCAGGGAACCCAGGAAGCCTGCGGCAGCACCGATGCGGCCGCCGCGCCGCAACTGGTCCAGGCTGGGGAGGTAGAACAGCAGGCTGGTGCGCGAACAGGTAGCTGCGGCGCGCTCGGCCGCGCGGGATGCGCTCACGCCGCCCTGTAGTGCCCGGACGGCCGCCACCACCCCACAGCCCTGCGCCATTCCTACCGTTCCGCTGTCCACTACGTGTACCGGAACCGAGACTGATCGCGCTGCCCAGCGTGCCGCCTCGACCGTTCCGGACAACTTGCCGGAGAGGTGAATAGACACGATCTCGCTCGCACCTTCGTGCTCCAACCGGCGATAGACACTTTGGAAGTGGCCGGGCGCCGGGCGGGAGGTGCGTACCTCCCGTCCCTCGACCAGCGCCAGCGAGAGCGGCTTCAGGAGGCTGTCCGCGCCCTCGCCGTAGTGCCGGTCATCAATGATGACCGGCATCGGCACAATGGTCACGCCGGCGGCCGGACCATCGCCCGCAATCCATGACTGAGGGAACGCTGCGGCCGAATCCGTGACGACCGCCGTCGTCGTATCCGGCTCGCCGGCGCCTCCAACGCCGGTGCGTTCTGCACGGCGATCAAACCATGCCACGGTGGTCCTTCTTTCCCGGCCCTCAGGCCGGAACGATGTTCACCAGTTTGGGCGCCCGGACGATGACCGTCCGGATATCTCTGCCCGCAAGCGTGCGCTGCACCTGGGCGGTGCCGAGGGCCAGCTCACGCAGTTCGTCCTCGCTGATGTCAGCGGGAACTTCCAGCCTGTCGCGCACCTTTCCCTGTACCTGCACGACGGCGGTGACCGTGTCCTGGACGAGAAGCGACTCATCGACGGCGGGCCAACCCGCTGCCGCGACGGAAGCAGGGTGACCGAGCCGCTCCCACAGGTCCTCCGCGGTGTACGGTGCGAACAGGCTCAGGATGACGGCCGTAGCCTCTGCCGCTTCGCGGACAGCTGGGTCAGCGCCTCCGGCACCTGAGTCGATTGCCTTGCGGGTGGCGTTGACAAGTTCCATCACCTTGGCGATGACCACGTTGAACTTGTTGTTCTTCAACAGGTCTGCGGCATCGGCGAGCGTACGGTGCGTCACCGAACGCAGCGAGCGGTCTCCGGACGCGGGGTCAACTCCCGGCTCGGACACGACGTCGGCGCCAAGGCGCCAGGCACGGGCGAGGAACTTCGCAGACCCCGACGGCGATACATCGGCCCAGTCGACGTCGTCCTCGGGCGGGGAGGCGAAGACCATGGTGAGACGAATAGCATCCACGCCGTAACGGTCGAGCTGTTCACCGAGATTGACGCCGTTGCCCAGCGACTTGCTCATGGCCTTTCCGCCGTTGAGCACCTGACCCTGGTTGAGCAACGCCGCGAAGGGCTCAGTGAAGTTGACCAGCCCAAGGTCGAACAGGACCTTGGTGAAGAAGCGGCTGTAGAGCAGGTGCAGGATGGCGTGCTCGACGCCGCCGACATACTGGCCGACGGGCAGCCACTCGTTGACTTTCTGCGAGTCGAACGGAGCTTCTGTCGACTCCGGATCGACGAATCGCAGGTAGTACCAGGATGAGTCGACGAAGGTGTCCATCGTGTCGGTGTCCCGTGTGGCCGGTCCGGAGCACTGGGGGCACTCGACGTTGACCCAGTCAGTTGCGGCAGCCAGCGGCGAGGTGCCCTTGGGCGCCAGGTCTTCTCCCCGGAGATTACTGGGCAGACGGACGGGCAGTTGCTCGTCGGGTACGGGGACCTCTCCGCAGGAAGGGCAGTGGATGATGGGGATGGGTGTACCCCAGAATCGCTGACGCGACAGCAGCCAGTCCCTGAGCCGGTAGTTGACCGTGCGCTCGCCGGTGCCCTGTTCGGAGACCAGTTCGATCGCGCGCTGGATCGCCTGCTCCTTGCCCAGACCATTCAACTCGCCCGAGTTGACCAGCGTCCCTTCGCCGGTTGTGGCTTTGCCCGTCAGCGCCGGGTTTTCCTCCCCTGTGTCCACCACCATGCGAACCGGCAGGTTGAAGGCACGGGCGAAGTCGAGGTCCCGCTGGTCATGCGCGGGAACGGCCATGATGGCGCCCGTTCCGTAGTCCGCAAGGACGTAGTCGGCTGCCCACACAGGCAGCTTCTCGCCGTTGAGCGGGTTCACTGCGTAACGTCCCGTGAAGACACCGGTTTTCTCGCGCTCCGTCGACTGGCGCTCGATGTCGCTGAGCGCGTTCACGCTCTCGCGGTAGTCGGCCAGCGCGGACGCGTGCTCAGGCGTGACCAGGTCAGCAGCAAGATCCGCGTCTGCGGCGACAACGAAGAACGTTGCGCCGTGCAGGGTGTCCGGCCTGGTTGTGAAGACCGTGACATCGGCGGCAGGCAGGTCGCCGTCGGCCTCTATGGTGAAGGTGACGTGTGCGCCTTCCGATCGGCCGATCCAGTTCCGCTGCATTGCCAGCACGCGTTCAGGCCAGTGGCCGGCCAGGGGTTCCATGTCTTCGAGCAGCCGGTCGGCGTACTCGGTGATGCGGAAGTACCACTGGTTCAGGCTTTTCTTGGTGACGGGGCTTCCGCACCGCTCGCATGCCCCGTTGACCACCTGTTCGTTCGCGAGAACCGTCTGGTCCTTGGGGCACCAGTTGACGGGGTGGTCCTTGCGGTAGGCAAGGCCCTTCTCGAAAAACCGCAGGAACAGCCACTGCGTCCAGCGGTAGTACTCCGGATCCGAGGTGTGCAGCCGGCGGGACCAGTCTGCACTGATCGCGTAACGCTTGAAGGACGCGGCCTGGGTATCGATATTCGCGTACGTCCACTCACTGGGGTGAGCGTTGTGCTTGATGGCCGCGTTCTCGGCGGGTAGCCCGAAGGAGTCCCAGCCGATGGGATGCAGAACGTCGTAACCGAGCTGGCGCCAGTACCGGGCGACGACGTCGCCCATCGCGAAAGCTTCCGCATGCCCCATGTGAAGGTCGCCGGACGGGTAAGGGAACATGTCCAGCACGTAGCGGCGTTCCCTGCTGCCGTCGTCGACGGGAGTGAAGGTGTCGAGCTTCTCCCATACCGGAAGCCACTTCGCCTCGATGTCCGCGAAACTGTAGGTGCCGGCGTCCGACTCTTCGGTTGTGGGGTTGATGCTCACTGTTACTTGCCCTGTCTGTTGATCACTGGTGACCGTCTTACCAGTCACGCCACCGCTCCCGGATGAACACTGCCGGCACCCAAATCAGCCCCGGACATACAAAAGCCCCTCAACTCAGGAGGGGCGGCCGCGCAGGGGTGCGCGGCTAGGTAAGGAGCAGTTGCGCGAACATGCTCCAACCTTAGCGCAGTTTGGTGCCGCCGCTGTTTTCCAGGCGTTACCATATTTCCACTGGGCGCACTTATCTGTTATTGCACCCAGCATGCCGAGGCGGAATGCGCCCGCGGCTGATCGGCCAGCCACCCCTTGAAGTGGACTGCTTCGCAGGTCCCCTGGCCCGTCGTCGTTAGGTAGACGAGAACAATGACACAAACCATCCCCACCGCAGAGCCATTGCCCCAAACCCTGGGCGATGATGCGGTTGCCCTAGTCCGGCGGTGGCTCCACCTGGACGAATCCGGCAGCACACCACCCCGTGCGTCCGGTTCGGGCACTACCCGCGGATCGAAGTCCGCGCAGCTCCTCGCCGAGGTCCTCAAGGACCAGAATGGGCTCGACTTCACGATCGGCTTCGTGGACCGGGTGATCCGTCCGGAGGATCCCGCCGTAGCGGCTCGGAATCTGTCCCGGCTTGCCCGGAAGGCACCTTCCTTCCTGCCCTGGTACATGAAGGGTGCAGTGCGCCTCGGCGGCGTCATGGCGCCCATTCTGCCTCAGGTTGTGGTTCCCGTTGCGCAGCGGGTGCTGCGCGAGATGGTCGGCCACCTCATCGTCGACGCCCGTCCTGCGCAGCTGGGCAAGGCGATCGCCGCCTTGCGCGGAGAAGGCGTCAGGCTCAACATCAATCTCCTCGGCGAGGCCGTCCTCGGGGACAAGGAGGCGGACGCCCGGCTCAGTGGAACCAGGGAGCTGCTGGCGCGCGACGACGTCGACTACGTCTCCATCAAAGTTTCCTCCGTGGTCAGCACGCTCAACCTGTGGAACTTCGACGGAACGGTCGAGCGGGTCGCCGAGCGCCTCCTTCCGCTGTATCACCTCGCTGCGTCATCGCCGGCTCCGAAGTTCATCAATCTCGACATGGAGGAATACCACGATCTTGACCTAACCGTCGCGGTATTCAAGCGGATTCTCAAGACACCCGAACTGCGCAACCTTGAGGCCGGCATCGTGCTCCAGGCCTACCTTCCGGACGCCCTGGCGACGCTGCAGGACCTCACCCGCTGGGCTCAGGACCGGCGCGCTGCCGGCGGGTCAGCCATCAAGGTGCGTCTGGTCAAGGGCGCGAACCTGGCGATGGAACTCGTCGATGCCGCCGTACACGGCTGGGAACCTGCCACGCTGCCCAGCAAGCAGGCGAGCGACACCAACTACAAGCGGTGCCTCGACTGGGCACTCCGCCCTGAGAACGCGGCCGCCGTGCGACTGGGTGTCGCCGGACACAACCTGTTCGACATTGCTTTGGCGAGGACCCTCGCCGTGGCCCGAGGTGTCGAGGACCGTATCGAGTTCGAGATGCTGCTCGGCATGGCAGAGGACCAGGCCGCCGAAGTCCGGAAGGACGTCGGGTCGCTGCTGCTCTACACCCCCGTGGTGAAGCCCGCCCAGTTCGACGTCGCTATCAGCTACCTGATCCGCCGGCTCGAGGAGAACGCGAGCCAGGAAAACTTCATGAGCGCCGTCTTCGAACTCACGAAGAACGAGGAGCTTTTTGAGCGCGAGAAGTCCCGGTTCCTCGCTTCCCTCGAAGAACTCGACTTCACGGTTCCCCAGCCCAACCGTTCACAGACGCCGGACCGCTTCACGGCCACAGCTCCGGGGAACTTCCGGAATCAGTCCGATTCCGACCCCTCGCTTCCCGTCATCCGGGAATGGGCATCGGAGGTCCTGCAGCGGGTACCGCATTCCACTCTCGGAATCGCGCTGGTGGAGGCTTCCCGACTGGACACAGAGGACGACGTCGACGCCGCCATCCGGTCCGCACGCGCCGCACAGCGCGATTGGGGATCACGTTCGGGAGCAGAGCGGGCGACGGTCCTGCGAAGCGCCGCGGCCGAGCTTGCCGCCCGGCGCGGTGACCTGGTGGAAGTATCCGCCAGTGAAACCGGCAAGACAATCGCTGAATCCGATCCGGAAATCTCGGAAGCGATCGACTTCGCCAACTACTACGCACTGCTCGCAGAAGAACTCGACACGATCGAGGGAGCGCGCTTCGTGCCCGCCACGCTCACCGTCGCAACTCCGCCGTGGAACTTTCCCGTTGCCATTGCGGCCGGCTCCGCCCTTGCCCCGCTGGCGGCGGGCAGCGCCGTCATCCTCAAGCCGGCTCCGCAGGCAAAGCGTTGTGCTGCCGTGATGGTTCAGGCCCTCTGGGATGCCGGTGTTCCCCGGGAAGTTCTGAAGTTCGCCGATGTTGAGGAAGGTCCGGTCGGGCAGCACCTCATCTCGCACCCCGACGTCGACAGGGTGATCCTCACGGGTGCCTACGACACCGCGAAGCTGTTCCGGTCGTGGCGCAACGACCTCCCGCTGCTGGCCGAGACAAGCGGGAAGAACTCGCTCATCGTCACCCCCAGTTCCGACCTGGATCTGGCTGCGGCCGACGTCGTTCGGTCCGCTTTCGGGCACGCGGGGCAGAAATGTTCGGCAGCATCGCTGGCGATCCTGGTCGGCTCGGCAGGGACTTCGGCGCGCTTCCGCAACCAGCTGACCGATGCAGCCGCCTCGCTCCGGGTCGGTTACCCGGAGGATCCGGCAACGGAAGTGGGGCCGATCATCGAGCCGGCTGACGGAAAGCTCAAGGACGCCCTGACTACTCTCGGCGAGGGTGAATCGTGGCTTGTCGAGCCAAAGCAGCTGGACGACACCGGACGACTGTGGAGTCCGGGGGTGCGCACCGGGGTCAAGCCGGGCAGCTACTTCCACATGACGGAGTTCTTCGGACCGGTGCTGGGCATCATGCATGCCGAGTCGCTTGAGCAGGCCATAGAGTGGCAGAACGCCAGCGCGTACGGCCTGACCGGCGGTATCCACACCCTGAATCCCGACGAGGTGTCGCAGTGGCTCGAGTCGGTGGAGGCAGGCAACCTGTACGTGAACCGTGGGATCACCGGCGCCATCGTGCGGCGTCAGCCGTTCGGCGGGTGGAAGCAATCGGCCGTTGGACCCGGCGCCAAGGCCGGCGGACCGAACTATCTCATCCACCTCGGAAGCTGGGAGCGCGAGGAACTGCATCCCGGCAACGTCCACGCCCCGCTGAGTGAGCCCGTACGCGCACTCCTGCATGCAGCCGACGTGTCTGACGCCGAGCGCGGCTTCCTCGCCCGCTCGGCCGCAGATGACCAGCGTCACTGGGTGCGTACTTTCGGAGTCCATGAGGATGTCTCCGGCCTGCGCGTTGAGCGGAACGAGTTCCGCTACCTGCCGGCACCTGTGACGGTACGACTGAACGAGGCCGGGTCACTGGCCGACTTTCTGCGTGTCGTTGCGGCCGGACTGCGTAGCGGTGCGCCTATGTCGGTCTCGACGGCCGAACCGCTTGCGCCGGCGCTTGCCGCTGTGCTGTCGGCCAATGATGTGCGTCACCGCGTGGAGGACGACGCCGCGTGGCTGGCTGCCGCGCCGTCGGCGAAGCTCGGCAGGGTACGACTGGTCGGCGGCGGCTACTCCGAGCTATGCGCTGCAACGGACGGCGACCCGGACGTCGCAATCTACAGCGGTCCGGTGACGGAAGCAGGACGGATCGAGTTGCTGCCGTTCCTGCGCGAGCAGGCAGTGACCATCACGGCACACCGGTTCGGAAACCCGGACAACGTTTCAGGCGAAGTCCTCCGCTGAACCCGCACCGCTCCCTCAACCCATACCCATAACCAGTGGGCGTCTGAAGATCTCAGGCGCCCACTGGCGTTATTGGCCTGCCTCGCGGACACGGGCACGAAGGCTCGATGGAACTGGAAGGGTGCCCACCATCCGCAGAAGGTACCGGCGGCGCGAACCAGCGTGTGGGCGGCCACCGCGATGCCCCGGGGTGGTTGGGCATCGCGGAGCGGGCAGGGCCCGCGGTGGCCGTCCGAACGCGGACTCACCGTCCGAACGCGAACACCGCCAGGACGCGGACACCCGCCGGGACGCACCCATGTCGCACGCAGCCAGTGCTGAACAGAGAAGGCGGAGCAGACAGCTCGTCCGCTCCGCCTCCTGCTTTTCTTAGCGACTACTTGATGTCCTCATCCACCCAGTCGAACGTCTTGGTGACGGCCTTCCTCCAGTTGCGCAGCTGCCGGTCGCGTTCGGCATCGTCCATGGTTGGAGTCCAGCGCTTGTCCTCGGACCAGTTTGCGGCCAGTTCGTCGGTGTCCTTCCAGAAGTCGACGGCCAGCCCGGCCGCGTAGGCAGCACCCAGCGCGGTGGTTTCGGTGACTTTCGGACGGATGACGGGGATACCGAGGATGTCCGCCTGGAACTGCATCAACGCGTCGTTGGCGACCATTCCGCCGTCGACCCGGAGATCTTCCATATTGACGCCGGAGTCAGCGTTGGCAGCGTCGAGTACTTCGCGTGTCTGGAACGCTGTCGCTTCGAGCGCCGCCCGCGCGATGTGTCCCTTGTTCACGAATCGCGTCAAGCCCACAATCGCACCGCGGGCATCGGATCGCCAGTACGGGGCAAAGAGACCCGAGAATGCCGGCACGATGTAGACGCCGCCGTTATCCTCGACAGTCTTGGCAAGCTGTTCGACCTCGGGAGCACTTTTGATGATGCCGAGGTTGTCACGAAGCCACTGAACAAGGGACCCGGTCACGGCGATCGAACCTTCGAGCGCATAGACGGGCCTCGCATCGCCGAGTTTGTAGCAGACCGTTGTGAGCAGTCCGTTCTTTGAGTGAACGATCTCCTCACCGGTGTTGACGATCATGAAGTTGCCGGTGCCGTAGGTGTTCTTCGCGCCGCCCTTCTCGAACGCCGCCTGGCCGAAGGTGGCTGCCTGCTGGTCGCCAAGGATCCCCGCCACGGGAACCTCACGGAGCAGCTGGGAGCTGTGCACCTTTCCGTAGACCTCGGAGGAGGAACGAATTTCCGGCATCATCGATGCTGGAACACCGAACGTTTCCAGGATCGATGGGTCCCAGCTCAGCGTCTCAAGATCCATGAAGAGTGTCCGGGAGGCGTTGGTGACGTCGGTGATGTGCACACCGCCGTCAGTGCCGCCGGTGAGGTTCCAGGTCACCCAGGAGTCGGTGTTGCCGAAGAGCAGGTCGCCGGCCTCTGCCTTCTCCCGGGCACCGTCGACATTGTCAAGGATCCATTTGATCTTGGTTCCGGAGAAGTAGGTTGCCAGCGGCAGGCCAACCTGCTGCTTGAACCTTTCCACCCCTCCGTCCGCTGCGAGCTCGTCCACGATCGGCTGTGTGCGGGTGTCCTGCCAGACGATCGCGTTATACACGGGCTGGCCCGTGTTCTTGTCCCAGACCACCGCAGTTTCGCGCTGGTTGGTGATGCCCACCGCCGCGATGTCGTGGCGGGTCAAATTCGCCTTGGAGAGTGCGTTGCCGATGACCTCACGGGTGTTGTCCCAGATTTCGACCGGATTGTGCTCGACCCAGCCGGCTTTGGGAAAGATTTGCTCATGCTCTTTCTGCCCGGAGGAAACGATGTTTCCCTGGTGGTCGAAGATGATTGCGCGGCTTGAAGTGGTTCCCTGGTCAATGGCGATGACGTACTGCGGCATTGCTGCTCCTCATTGAGTGTGTTGCTGATATTTGGGCGGAGTGGTCCGGAGTCCGGACCTCCGGTTCGTCGTATCTCTAGGCCGCAGACGGGAAGGTGATCAGCATGGCTGCCAGCCCTCCGAGCACGCCTCCGATGATCGGTCCGACTACCGGCACCCATGCGTAGCTCCAATCGCTGCTTCCCTTGCCCTTGATCGGTAGGAATGCGTGGGCAATACGCGGGCCGAGGTCGCGGTTGGGGTTGATGGCGTACCCGGTGGGTCCGCCGAGGGACGCTCCGATGCCGACGACGAGAAGTGCAACGGCAAGCGGGCCCAGTCCCGAGGGGGTTGAAGCGAACGCAAGGATGACGAACACGAGAACGAACGTACCGATGATCTCGGTCACCAGGTTCCACGCACTTGACCGAATAGCCGGGCCGGTTGAGAACACACCCAGCTTGTTCGCGGGGTCCGGTTCGAGATCGAAGTGCTGCTTGTAGGCCAGCCAGCAGCCCACAGCTCCGAGAATCGAGCCGAGCATCTGTGCGGCCAGATAGCCGAGGGCGTTGACGAAGTTCTTGTCGACGCCGGGAGCGAATTCCGCAACGTTGCCGTTGGCCCACAGACCCGCGGTCACCGCGAAATTCAGGTGGGCCCCGGAAAGCGCGGCGACGTAAACGCCGGCAAAGACCGCGAGGCCCCAACCGAAGTTGACCATCAGGAACCCGCCGTTATTACCCTTGGTGCCCGCGAGCGCTACGTTGGCCACGACTCCCGTGCCAAGCAACAACAGCATGAATGTGCCGAATGTTTCGGCGACGAATACTTCCAGAGACATCTTTGACTCCTCCATTTATTCAACGGTGGGCCGTGTGGCCCCGGCGCCGTGATGGTCGCGGCACCGCGCTACTCCCCCGGCAAAGGCTGCCGTTGGTTCCCAGCTGTCGGTGGACTGCTGGAGGTTGCTCATACCTACGCAACCAAACTATTCACACTCACCTTGTGGTGTTCCTGCAATACCCGGCGCGTTTCTTCTACCTGATTCTTCCGCTCCGTGGCGGACCAGCCGAGGTGTTCGCCAAGAATGTCCGCAAACTCGTCGATCAGCTCAGCGCTCACGAGCCCGTTGAAGGCAAGCGCTGTGCGCCGGATGAGGACATCGGAGACATGCTGAACCTGTTCGTGCCGGATCATGTACTCCAGTTCCCTGATGCTTACTTCATGTGTGGTCTGCAGGGGCGAATCGGCACCGGCCGCGAGGAACGCGGCGACGTCAGAGGCGCGGGTTCCGTAGCGGTCGAGCAGCTGCGCGACCCGTTCCGCCGGCAGGCCGGCCCCGTTGGACTCAATCCACGCGGCGACGTCGCCCGGTTCCTTTGGGAAGCCGAGGCCGCCGCCGATGGGCAGTGCGGAGGTCGAGACCGTCCTTGGCCTCTTCAGGAGAGCGAGGACCTCGTTCGCGAGATGTTCCGAGAGCGCCCGGAAGGTGGTCCACTTTCCGCCGACGAGGCTTAGTGCCGGCCGGCCGGCAGTCTCTCCGCGTTCGATGCGGTAATCGCGGGATACAAACCCGGGTTGCGTGTCGTCGTGGCGCGGCAATGGCCGCACTCCCGAGAAGCTGTAGACGATACTGTCGCGGCCGACTGTGACCGTCGGGAACACGTGGTGGATCAGCTCGAAGAAGTAGTCAATTTCCGCCTCGGTGCAGACCGCCGGAGTGTCCATGTCTGTATCGATATCCGTCGTGCCGACGAGTACCCGGTCGCCCATGGGATAGATCAGGACGATGCGCCCGTCGGAGTGTTCGAAGAAGATTTCCCTGCCGGCGCAGGCGGCGAGCAGTTCGGGATGGTCGAGGACGATATGCGAGCCCTTTGTTCCACCCATGAAGCGGCTGGGCTGTCCCAGTGAACTGTTGGTGCCGTCGACCCACGCCCCCGTTGCATTGACGACGATATCCGCCTGGACCGGAAATATCTCGCCCGTCAGTTCGTCGCGGAGCACAACGCCCTTTGCGTCGCTTCCCACTGCGGTGACGTAGTTGATAGCGCGCGACCTGGGGTTGGCCTCAAGGCCGTCGCGGAGCACGTCGAGTGTCAGCCGTTCGGGGTTGTGAACGGAGGCATCGAAATAGGTGGCCGTGTACTTCACATCCGGACGAAGCTCCGGCAGCTGCGCCAGTGACGCTTTGCGCCCCAGGAACTTGTGTCGCGGCACGGCGGAACCCGCGCGGGAGAACGCGTCGTACAGGGTTAATCCCGCCTTGATGAGGACGGCGCCGCGCTCCCGTGGCGGCCCCTGCCGGTGGCTCAGGAACCGCAGCGGTGCAGCCAGGATTCCGGAGAACGTGCTGAAGATGGGAATGGTCGTCTGCAGCGGCTTGACGTAGTGCGGCGCCAGTTTGAGCAGGGCATTGCGTTCGACGACGGACTCCCGGACCAGCCGGAACTCGCCATTCTCCAGGTAGCGGATGCCGCCGTGGATCATGTGCGAGGATGCGCCCGAGGCGCCCTGGCAGTAGTCGCCGCGCTCGATGAGCGTGACGTCAATGCCCTGGAGTGACAGGTCCCGGAACGTACCGACGCCGTTGATGCCGCCCCCGATAATCAGTACCGAAGTGCGGGGATTGTCCTTCAGTTCTTTCACGCTGTCACGGGCTGGACGGTTGGGATTGGCCGACGGCGTCATCACTCCGATGCTGTTCCTCACGAGTGGCGGGGCTCCTTGACTAGTGGCGGGATCTTGGACCTGCACCCTATTCTTTGGAGGGTTGGGAATATTCGTCAATGCCCATGCACAAACGTGCACTTGACCCCGGAGAATCCAGTGAACACCGCAGCCAGAAGTGCACCTGAACGCGCAGATGCCCGAAATATCGACCCCACCCCTCCGCGGAGCCGGGATGCGCTGCGGGCAGCGCAGATGTACTACCTGCAGGACCTGACGATGAACGCCATTGCACGGGAACTTCGGACATCGAGGTCAACGGTGTCCCGGTTGCTGTCCATGGCGCGAGATACCGGCCTCGTACAGATTCAGATCAACAACCCCCTGGACAGGGCGCCTGCCCTCGAAAGGGAAGTACGGAGCCGCTTTGGAGTGGAAGCGCACGTCGTCCCGGTGACCGACCTCGTCAGTGATTCAGATGTTCTTGACCGGGTTGCGATTCAGGCTGCGCGTACGCTCGGCCCTCTCGTCGATTCCAACGCCATCATCGGAGTTGCCTGGGGTTCGACCATCAGTGCAGTGAGCCACCACTTGACGCGGAAGACCACGCATGACAGCACCATTGTGCAGTTGAACGGTGCCGGCAATACTCAAACGACCGGCATCACGTATGCCAGTGAGATCCTTCGTCGGTTTGGGGCGGCTTACGGCGCTCGGGTGGAGCAGTTTCCCGTCCCCGCCTTCTTCGACCATGCCGAGACCAAAACCGCCATGTGGGCAGAGCGCAGCGTCAAGCGCATCCTCGACCTGCAGGAGCGCATGACCATGGCAATCTTCGGTGTGGGGTCCACCGGATCAGGCATTCCGAGCCACGTCTATGCCGGCGGCTACCTCGACGAGGACGACCTCGCGATCCTTCGCGAGCACCATGTGGTGGGCGATGTGGCAACCGTATTCTTCCGGGCCGACGGCTCGCACAGCGACATCGTGCTGAACGAGCGCAGTACCGGCCCTGATCTGGAGATGCTCGGACAGGTGGGCCGCCGCATCTGTGTTGTTTCCGGCGAGTCCAAGATCAACGGTTTGCGGGGCGCTCTCGCGGCGGGCCTGGTCACCGACCTCATCCTCGATGAACGCTCTGCCCGGACTCTGGTTCGCCAGGGCTGAATCAACTCACACCTGATGCGACCGGATCCGTCTGCGCACCCTCGGTAGAGTCAGGGTATGCATAAACCGGGAAAGGTATCGATCTCCAACGGCGTCATGATGGACCGGTTGGGTTACGGGCTCTACAAGGTTCCCGCCGATGATGCCCACGGACTCTGCACCCTCGCCCTTGAGGCAGGCTACCGGCTGCTCGACACGGCGGCGATGTACGGCAATGAGGAGGGCGTGGGACGTGCCGTTCTCGACGCAGTCTCCGCCGGGTACGTTGAGCGGGGCGATGTATTCGTCACGTCGAAGGTGTGGAACGAGAACCACGGTTACCGTGCCACCCGCGAGGCGTTCGACGAGTCGATCCGCCGGCTAGGGCTCGACTACGTGGACCTCTACCTGATCCACTGGCCCTGCCCCGCGAAGGACCTCTATGTCGAATCGTGGCGGGCGCTCGAGGAGCTCTATGCCGGCGGGAGGGTGCGCGCCATCGGCGTGTCCAACTTCCAGCGCCATCACCTTGAGAAGCTTCTCTCCCAGACCGAGGTGGTGCCCGCAGTCAACCAGATCGAGCTCCATCCGTTCTTGCAGCAGCAGGGGCTGAGGGAGTTCAACGCTGAGCACGGCATCCTCACCCAGGCCTGGAGCCCGCTGGGCCGTGGTTCGCTGCTGACCAACACCACGATTACGCACATAGCGGCAAAGCATTCGCGGTCGCCGGCCCAGGTCATCTTGCGCTGGCACATGCAGATCGGTGTAGCCGCTGTTGTGAAGGCAAGCTCCCGCGGGCGTATCGAGGAGAACCTCCGCATCGACGACTTCACTCTCGATGCCGTGGACATGGCTGCGATCGAGCAGCTCAACTCGGACACCCGTGTCGGTTCACACCCGGACCTGGTCAACTGACGTGGTGCTCCTGATGCGCACGGGGACCGTGCGGACGCTCAACTTCGACGGAAAACTGCAGCGGTTCTGGGACTTTCCCGCAGTGCAGACGACGCCCGGCACGCGTTCGATCTTCATGGTGCATGGTTTTCGCGGCGACCATCACGGGCTGCTGCGCATCATCGAGGCGCTCCCAACCCACCGTGTCATAGCACCGGATCTACCCGGGTTCGGGCGCTCCGACCCGCTGGACGGGGAGCACGACGTCGAGGCCTACGCCGCGTTCGTCCGGAACAGTCTCGACCGCCTCGCCCTCGGGCCGGAGACCGTCCTCCTGGGTCATTCCTTCGGATCAATCATCGCCGCAAAGGCAGCAGCTGACGCTCCCGAAGCTTTCTCTGCTCTGGTGCTGATCAACCCCATCAGTGCGCCGGCACTTGAGGGTTCGAGCCGCATTGCGACCCGCCTGGCTGCTCTGTATTACCGGGTGGGCGCCGCGCTGCCCGAAACGGCCGGGCACGCGCTGCTGAGCAATCGGATGATCGTCCGTGCCATGAGCGAGCTGATGGCACGGACGCGCGACCGTCCCTTGCGCCGGTGGATCCATGGGCAACACCGCGCGTACTTCAGCGCCTTCGCCTCACGGGACGTCGTGCTGCAGGCATTCAACGCATCGATCAGCACAACCGTCCGGGACAGCGCCGCGCGCCTCCGGCTTCCCGTACTCCTGATCGCCGCGGCGAAAGACGACCTGGGAACGGTGCAGACCCAACAGGAACTTGCTTCGCTCATCCCCGATTCAAAGCTGGTGGTCCTTCCCGAGGTGGGGCACCTGATCCACTATGAGACACCCGAGGCCGCTGCGGAACACATCA
Organism: Arthrobacter sp. D2-10; assembly: GCF_054161285.1. Lineage (NCBI taxonomy): Bacteria > Bacillati > Actinomycetota > Actinomycetes > Micrococcales > Micrococcaceae > Arthrobacter > Arthrobacter sp. D2-10. The sequence goes on from NZ_CP096431.1 coordinate 1,903,804, forward strand.
TCGACTTCCTGGGAAACAGAACCTGATGAGAATACTGATCGATGCCCGCTTCACGCGGACGGACCACCACGACGGAATCAGCCGGTACGGCGCCAGCCTCGTCGAAGCGCTCTCCCAGCGGGCTGATGTGACAATGCTGATTCACGACGACCGCCAGCTGGCACTCCTGCCCGAGGTGCCGCATGTGAAGATCAACAGCCCGTTCTCCCCCGCCGAGCTGTTCGTTGCCGCGCGCATCAACAGGCTTGAACCCGACGCGGTGTTCTGTCCCATGCAGACCATGGGTTCCTTCGGCCGTCGCTACCCGTTGGTGCTCACCCTGCACGACCTCATCTACTACCAGAACCGGACGCCCCCCAGGTTCCTGCCACTGCCCGTCCGGATACTCTGGCGGCTGTACCACCTTGCCTACTGGCCGCAGCGGTTGCTCCTGAATCGTGCCGACATCGTTGCCACCATCTCGGAGACCACCCGGGCGCTGATGCAACAGCACCGGTTGACCCGGCGTCCGATCCGCATCGTCGGCAACGCGCCGCAGCCGGGTTCCAGGCCGCGCCCGCCGGGAGCGCAACCGGAGAAGTCACTGCTGTACATGGGATCGTTCATGCCCTACAAGAATGTCGAGACACTGCTGGCAGGGATGGCGGGTCTGCCGGACTACACCCTGCATCTCCTGAGCCGGATTACTCCCGAGCGGCAGCGCGAACTGGAAGCGCTGGTCCCGGCAGGTGCCGCCGTGGTCTTTCACAACGGCGTGACCGACGGCGAATACGAGCAGCTGCTGCGCTCCGGCACGGCCCTGGTGACGCTTTCACGAGCGGAGGGCTACGGACTCCCGGTCATTGAAGCGATGGCGCTTGGAACACCAGTGATCGCTGCGGATACGCCGATCTTCCGCGAGGTCGGAGGGAACGCGGCGCTGTATGTCGATCCGGACTCGCCTGAGGAGTTCGGCCGCGCTGTCCGCACGCTTGACGACCCGCTGCATTGGAGGGACGCTTCGGCGTCCGGCCGTGCCCAGGCGGATACCTACTCCTGGGAGACGTCAGCAGATTCTCTGATTGCCGCGCTCGAGGAAGCCGCCGAGCTCCATGCCAGGAGCCGTGCAACCAGCACTTCAAACCTAGGCGCTAGAGAACGTCGACGGCGTCGACCCTGACGTGCACGGGCTCTGTGGTGCGCCTGGCCGAGAGTGATACCCGGCGGGCGCGCAACGCGCTGACCACCTCCGCCGCGTCTCGGTAGCGGAAGAACAACAGGGTGCGGTGTGAGCCTGCCGCGGACTGCTGTCCCGGTTTCTGGACAGCCGGCGGCCCCGCTGGAGGACGCAGGGCCGTGGGACCCACGATCCTGCACGACGGCGGCAGGTGCAGTCCATCGATGAACGCTGCCAGTGCCTCCAATGACCCGCTCAGAGCCGCATAACGCACCGCCGGCGGCAACCCCAGCTCGGTGCGAAGCACCAGTTCACGTGTTGCCGCACCGGCTGGGTCCCAACGCACGAGGTGTCCGGCTGCGGCGTCGTCGTCGGCGGTGACGACCACGACCCCACCGGCCGACGCAGGCCTGGCGAGCACCGCCGCATTGAACCAGCGCTGCAGCGTGCTTTCCAGGGCGCGCAGCGATTCCCGTCCCAGCAGGGCGTTTCCGTCGAGCAGGAGTACGGCGGCATAGCCGGCGGCGGCCACCGGCTCGGCACCCGGCGTCGCGACCACCACGCGCGGGGAGTCGTCGACCTCATCGAGGATGTGATCGCCCGAAGAGGAGACTACAACTGCCCCCGGGAAGGCACGCCCCAGCTCCTCAGCGGTACGGGCCGCCCCACTCACTGTCGAGCGCAACCTGCCGCCCGAACAGTGCGGACAGCGCCAGGAATGCTCCGGCCTTCCGCACCAGCGGCAGGTGACCGCCGATCCGCGGCCCGACTGGGCCAGAGGCCCGGCACACTGGCGGCATCGTGCCGGCTCCCGGCAATCCTCGCAGGCCAGCGCCGGTGAGAAGCCCGTCCGTGCCACCTGGATCAGGACCGGCCCACGCTGCAGTCCATCCCTGGCTGCCCGCCAGGCGACCGGGGGTATGCGCACCTGGTGGGTGAGAGGTTCCCGCTCGGCATGATAGGTATCCGCTGAATGAAGCACCCTCGGAGCCAGCTGCCGGACAACAGCCCGGTCCGCCTGCATGGATTGCGCCCACCCGCTGTCCACCAGCCGCTGCGACTCGACACTCCGCGACGGTGCTGCGAAGAGCAGCGCGCAATCCTGAAGTTCGCTGCGCAGCAGGAGCACGTCGCGGGCATGGTGGTACGGTGCACGCGGTTCGCTGTGGGACTCGTCATTGTCGTCCCAGAGGATCACCAGCCCCAGATCCTTCACTGGAGCAAATGCCGCGGACCTCGTCCCCACAGCCACCCGGACCTGCCCATGCAAGAGCCTCAGGAAGTTACGGTAACGAGGCGTCGGGCCGTCCTCGGCAGTCAGCCGGACGAAGGACTCCGTGCCGATGCGCTCCCCCAGCGCCCTTTCAGCCCTCGCGAGATCGCGCTGGTCCGGCACGACGACGACGGCACCGCGTCCTTCCGCCCAGACGGCGTGGACGGCGTCGGCCAATTCAGCAGGCCAACCGTGTGGTCCATACCCGGCAACAGTGGTGAGCACGGCTCGTGGACTCTCACCCGCCGCGAGGCGCGACAGATAGGAGGCGCCGTTCAAGTACCGGACCAGCAGCGGAGACCTGTCTGGTTCGTCTGGACCACGCTGAGCGGCGCCCCTGGCCGGATCCGAAGGGAAGTCCTTCTCCACGCGCGCCACGCGCGGAGGCACCGCTGAGCGGAGGACATCACTGGTGGAACCGGCGTAACGGGCTGCGACGGCCGCTGCCAGCGCCACGACCTCCGGGCTGGCGACCGGCTGCCCGGACACCACCTTGCCCAACGGCAGCAGGCGGGCGGGACTGTCAGATTCCGCGAGCCGTTCCACGAGGAATGCCGCATGTTCCCGCCCGGCGAACCGCACCTTGACGCGGGCACCGGGGACGGCGTCGTCGTCGTACTCAGCGGGCACAAGGTAATCGAACGGCCGGTCCAGGTGCGGCAGCGGCGAGTCGATGATGACGCGGGCGACCGGGAGCTTCGAAGCAACCTGCGACTTCCCGCGGGGAGCCGCCGGTGCGGAAAAGCCCTGCAGCAGTGAAAGCTGCTGCCCCTCTTCGGAACTCATCGGCTCGGGACGGTTCCTAGGCGTTGAAGTAGCTCTTGAGTTCGTCAGTGCGGTCGGTGAGTTCCCAGTTGAAACCCTCGCCCTCGCGTCCGAAGTGCCCGTGTGCGGCGGTCTTCTGATAGATCGGGCGCAGCAGGTCCAGGGAGTTGATGATGGCCAGGGGGCGGAGATCGAAGATCTCATTGATCGCCGATCCGATGGCAGCGGGATCGACCTGTTCCGTGCCGAAGGTCTCGACGTAAATCCCAACGGGGTGCGCCATTCCGATGGCGTAGGCGATCTGGATCTCCGCGCGGCGGGCAAGTCCCGAAGCCACAACGTTCTTGGCCACCCAGCGCATCGCGTATGCGGCTGACCGGTCCACCTTCGAGGGATCCTTGCCGCTGAAGGCACCGCCGCCGTGGCGAGCCATTCCCCCGTACGTGTCGACGATGATCTTCCGTCCGGTCAGACCGGCGTCACCCACGGGTCCGCCGATCACGAATTCGCCGCCAGGGTTCAGGATGTGACGGACGTTCGAGACGTCCAGGTGCGAGGTGGCCAGAACCGGCGTGATGACGTGTTCCACCAGGTCGGCGCGCAGCGTCTCGAGGTCGACCTCCTGTGCGTGCTGCGACGAGATCACGACCGAGTCGACGCTGACGGGCTTGTCGCCGTCGTAGCCCACGGTGACCTGCGTCTTGCCGTCGGGCCGCAGATAGGGCAGCGTGCCGTCCTTCCGGACGTCCGTGAGCTGCTCTGACAACCGGTGCGCCAGCCAGATCGGCGTAGGCATCAGAACCGGCGTCTCATCGCTGGCATAGCCGAACATGATGCCCTGGTCACCGGCGCCCTGGGCATCGTACGGATCAGTGCTGGTGCCCTCGCGGCTCTCAAGGGAGGTGAAAACGCCTGAAGCGATCTCGGGCGACTGCTGGCCGATGGATACTGATACGCCGCAGCGCGCACCGTCGAAACCATTCGCCGAGGAGTCATAACCAATGCCGAGGATGGTCTTGCGGACGATTTCGGGGATCTCCACATAGGCTTCCGTGGTCACTTCGCCGGCCACATGGACCAGTCCTGTAGTGACGAGGGTCTCCACCGCCACGCGGGAGCGTGGATCCGCTTCCAGCAACGCATCGAGGATGCCGTCACTGATCTGGTCGCAGATCTTGTCCGGATGGCCCTCCGTCACCGATTCCGAGGTGAACAATCGCAAGGAAGGGCTAGGCGTATGGGGTGAATTCACGTGATCACTCTACTTGGTCAGGCGATGTAACTGGCGGGTTGTGTGACCGGGTGCTACGGCGGAAGCACTCCCCCGATGGTCACGCCGAAGGAGGTTTCAGGCGGGCTTTCCCGCTGCGCTCAGGGCTTCGGCGACTCGTTGCACGACGACCTGGGCCACGCTGACTTTCGTTCCCTTGACCGTTTCCGGCTCGGCACCGCCGGCATCCAGAAGGGTTATCTCGGTCGAGTCCTGACCGAAGACCAGCGAGCGGCCGACACGGTTCAAGACGAGCAGGTCACAGCCCTTGCGTTGAAGCTTTCGCAGCCCGTGCGCGAGCGGGGTGGCGTCCTCATCTCCGGTTTCCGCCGCGAACCCTACAATCACTGCCGGCGAGCCGAGGGTGCGCCGCTGCTGCACGGTTTCCACGAGGATGTCCGGGTTGCGGGTAAGCGTGATGACCGGGTTCTCGCCGTCGTCGCGCTTCTTGACCTTGGTCTCGGAGACCGACTCAGGCCGGAAATCGGCAACGGCAGCCGCCATGATGAGGGCGTCCGAGTGCTGGGCGAGCTTCAGGGTCGCTTCCCGCAGTTCTTCAGCGGTCTCGACGAGTGTCAGCTCGACTCCCGCCGGTGGCGGTACATCTATATGGGCCGCGATGAAATGGACCGTCGCGCCCGCTTCCAGGGCGGCTGCGGCCAGCGCCACGCCCTGCTTTCCCGATGACCTGTTCCCGAGGAACCGGACCGGGTCCAGCGGCTCGCGTGTGCCGCCCGCCGTGATGGTGAGCGTGCGTCCTGCCAGTGGGCGGGCGCCAGGCGCGGCCTGCCCGGAGAAGACCTTGAGCGCTGCGGCATAGATGATTTCGGGATCGGGCAGTCTTCCCGGCCCGGTATCAGTCCCCGTGAGACGCCCAACGGCCGGTTCAAGCACGACGGCGCCGCGTCGCCTCAGGGTCTCGACATTCGCCGCAGTGGCCGGGTGCTGCCACATCTCGGTATGCATGGCAGGCGCGAAAACCACCGGGGCGCGCGTCACCAGAAGGGAGCCTGTGAGCAGGTCATCCGCCATTCCGGCGGCTGCCCTGGCCAGCAGATCCGCGGTGGCCGGCGCGATGACCACCAGGTCCGCTTCCTGGCCGAGACGCACATGGCGGACCTGGTCGACGGCGTCGAACACACTGTTGCTGACGGGGTTTCCCGAGAGCGCCTCCCAGGTGGCAGTGCCCACGAACCGCTGGGCCGCTTCGGTGGGTATGACCGTTACGTTGTGGCCGGCCTCAGTGAACAAACGCAGGAGGGACGCCACCTTGTAGGCGGCGATCCCTCCTCCAACTCCCAGGATGATACGCACGTCGGTACCTTTGACTGACCGGCGGCGCGCTTACTCCGACGCTTCGGCGGGAGCAGCGACGAGCATGCCCTCGTTGATCTCGCGCAGTGCGATGGACAGCGGCTTCTCGTTCAGCTTGGTTTCCACCAGCGGACCAACATACTCGAAAAGGCCCTCATGGAGCTGCGAGTAGTAAGCGTTGATCTGGCGTGCGCGCTTGGCACCGTAGATCACGAGGGCGTACTTCGAGTCCGACGCTTCCAGCAGGGAGTCGATCGGCGGGTTGATGATGCCTTCGGGGTGAGTAGACACAAAATCTCCAATAGTCGCTGGGCCGTAGAGCTGGTGCGCGTGCTTTTCAGTGCGAGTGCGCGGTCAGGCCCATCAATGAAACAAGCTCATCTGCTGCGCGCTGAACGTCGTCATTGACCACGGTGTGGTCGAATTCCGGTTCGGCAGCAAGTTCCAGTTTAGCGGTTGCAAGGCGCTGCTGCTGTTCCTCGGGTGTTTCGGTGCCCCGACCGATCAGTCGTCGCACCATTTCCTCCCAGCTGGGAGGCGCCAGGAAGACGAAGTTGGCATCCGGCATACTCTCCTTCACCTGACGCGCGCCCTGCAGATCGATCTCCAGCAATACGGTCTTACCGGCGTCCATGGCGGCTTTCACCGTGCGCCGGAGCGTGCCGTAGCGGTTCCGCCCGTGGACGACTGCCCACTCCAGCATCTGTCCGGTCGCCACAAGGTCGTCGAACTCCTCGGGTGAGACGAAGTGGTAGTGCACACCGTCTGTCTCACCCGGCCGGGGAGGACGCGTCGTGGCCGAAACGGACAACTCCACTTCGGGGTAGTTGTCACGGATGTAAGTGGAAACGGTGCCTTTGCCCACAGCCGTGGGGCCCGCGAGTACGGTCAGCCGCGGCTGATTCACGAATACTTCCTTCTCTAGTGGCGATTGTTCACCGGATGGTGCGTCAAGTGCTCAACGAGAGCCTTGCGCTGGTGGATGCCGAGGCCCCGCACCCTGCGGGTGGCTGCGATTCCCACGGCGTCCATGATGCCTGCAGCCCTTTTCTCCCCCACCCCGGGCAAGGCTTTCAACAGGTCCAGCACCCGGAGGCGGCCGATCGCTTCCTCCTGGCCTGAACCATTGATCACCTCGGCCACCGTAATCTCACCGGACTTCAGCCGGGACTTCAGCTCCGCCCGGACAGCCCGCGCCGCCGTCGCTTTTTCCCGCGCCAGTGTTCGTTCGCTATCGGTGAGAGGCTTGAGGCTCACTCGGGCTCCCTAGGCAGTTGAACCGTCGGTCGAACACCGGCAGTCACGGGTCTGGAGATTGGGCTTGCACTGAACCTATCTGCTCGGCTGACCGAAAATCAATCCGTCCCGGAACCGGTGCCGCGGGACAGGTCCACCGCTCTTTGGGTGGCGGCTGCCGCCTTGCGAAGACCCTCCACTGTGGGACCCGCGCTCAGGATTTCCCTGCTCGAGTTCGGGAGGACAAGGCCCGTTGCACCCCGGAAAGTGTCACGAAGCTCACGCTGCCCAGCCCCCTGTGCTCCCACTCCGGGCGCAAGAATCGGACCGTTGAGCGTGGAGAGGTCCAGTCCAAGGCGACGCACGGCCTCCCCGGCAGTGGCACCGATCACCAGTCCTACTGAGCCGGGCGCGCCGTCGCGGTTTTCTGCTGCGGCTGCCTCGACGATCCGCCGGGCGACCGAGTCCTCCCCTCCCACGTGCTGTACCGATGCGCCCTCCGGATTCGAGGTCAGAGCAAGGACGAACACGCCGCGGTTGGTTTCCCGGGCCGCGTCCAACGCAGGACGCAACGACTCGAAGCCCAGGTACGGACTCAGCGTGAGCGCGTCCGCCGCGAGGGCGGATCCATCGCGCAACCAGGCATCAGCGTAGCCTGCCATCGTGGAACCGATGTCGCCCCGCTTGGCGTCGGCGATCGTCAGCACGCCGGCCTCCGCGCTGCGGGACAACAACCGCTCCAACGCGGCCATACCCTGCGAACCGAGGCGCTCGAAAAGGGCAACCTGCGGCTTGATGACCGCCACCTGTCCCGCGACGGCCTCAAGGACCGTCGCGGAAAAGCGCTCGACGCCGTCCGGCGTATCGGGAAGCCCCCACGCACTCAGCAGCGCTGGGTGCGGGTCGACGCCCACACAGAGATTCCCGAGGCGTTCGACGGCGGCCGCCAGCCGCTGCCCGAAGGTTGCCGTCACCGTCAGGCTCCGACCGGGTCCGGCACAGTTTCGCCGCGGACGGCGCGGGCGTGGTCCTGCAAACTGGTCACGGACCACTGGTAGGTACGAAGCGCCTCGATTGCCTGCACCGCGGCATTGAACTCCGCAACGGTGGTGATGCACGGGATGCCGATCGAGGTCGCTGCGGCGCGCAGCTGGTACCCGTCGCTGCGCGCTTCCCCGCCCGAAGGTGTGTTGAAGACCATATCGATCTCCCCTGCCACCACCAGGTCCGCGATCGTGCCCTCGCCTTCGGCGCTGCTGCCTTCGGCAACCTTGCGGACGGGCGTTGCCTGGATGCCGTTGCGGCGCAGGACGTCGGCGGTGCCGCCCGTTGAGACGATCTCGAAACCGAGGTCCGAGAGCCGCTTGACGCCCATGATGATCGAGCGCTTGTCGCGGTTGGCGACGGAGACAAAGACCTTGCCCTGGGTGGGCAGCGCGTTGTTGGCAGCAGCCTGGCTCTTCGCGAATGCCGTGTCGAAGTGCTTGTCGATGCCCATGACTTCACCCGTGGACCGCATCTCGGGGCCGAGCAGCGAATCAACCACTGTCCCCTCGGGTGTGCGGAATCGGCTGAACGGCAGCACAGCTTCCTTCACGGACACCGGGGCGGACAGCGGCAGGCGTGAACCGTCACCGGTTTCGGGCAGCATCTTGTACGCACTGCGGAGCTGGTGGATAGTGACGCCGGTTCCGATGAGGGCTGCCGCCTTGGCCATCTGCACACCTGTCGCCTTGGAGACGAACGGTACGGTGCGTGAAGCACGCGGATTCGCCTCGAGCACATAGAGCACATCGGAAGCCAGCGCGAACTGGATGTTGATCAGGCCGCGGACACCGACGCCCTCGGCGATCGCGTGGGTTGCCACGCGTACCCGCTCCAGGACATCGGTACCCAGGGTGATCGGCGGCAGGACGCAGGCGGAGTCGCCGGAGTGGATACCGGCTTCCTCGATGTGCTCCATGATGCCGCCCAGATACAGATCCTTACCGTCATAGAGCGCATCGACGTCGATCTCAACTGCGTCTTCAAGGAATCTGTCGATCAGAACCGGGTGGTCCGGTGTGATCTCGGTGGCGTTGAGGATGTAGCGCGACAGGTGCGCCTCGTCGTACACGATCTCCATGCCGCGCCCGCCCAGAACATACGAGGGGCGGACCAGGACCGGGTAACCGATCTCGTCGGCGATCGCGCGTGCGTCCTCGAAGGAAACCGCTGTGCCGTTCTTCGGGGCGATGAGTCCGGCTTCGGCCAGTACCCGTGCAAACTCTCCGCGGTGTTCCGCGAGATCGATAGCCTCCGGCGAGGTGCCGAGGATCGGGATCCCTGCATCAGCGAGCTCCTGTGCCAGCTTCAGAGGGGTCTGCCCGCCGAGCTGGACGAAGACGCCCATGACGCCGCCGGTGCGCTCCTCGGCAGCGATGACCTCGAGCACATCCTCCAGGGTGAGCGGCTCGAAGTACAGCCGGGTGGAGACGTCGTAGTCCGTGGACACCGTCTCGGGGTTGCAGTTGACCATGACCGTCTCGTAACCCGCCTTGCGCAGCGCCATGGTGGCGTGCACGCAGGAGTAATCGAACTCGATGCCCTGCCCGATGCGGTTGGGGCCGGAGCCGAGGATGATGATGGACGGCTTTGCATGCAGGCCCACTTCGTCCTCCTCGTCGTAGGAGGAGTAGTGGTACGGCGTGTAAGCAGCGAATTCCGCCGCACAGGTGTCCACCGTCTTGAAGACCGGCCTGATATCGAGTGCATGACGCACCCCGCGAACCACTGCCTCAGGGGTGTGCGTGAGCAGGCCGATCTGCTCATCCGAGAAGCCGTGGCGCTTGGCCAGCCGCAGGGTCTCGGGCTTCAGTCCCGTCGAGCGGACGGTTTCCGCAACCTCATTGAGCAGGACCAGCTGATCCAGGAACCAGGGGTCGATTCCGGTGGCCTTGTAGAGCTCGTCGACGCTCGCACCGCCCAGCAGCGCGCGCTGGACCTGGGACAGGCGTTCCGTGGTCGGGCGCTTTGCGGCTTCGACGAGTTCAGGCACATCGAACTCGCTGACGCGGTCGAAGCGGAGCTGGGAGCCCTTCTGTTCAAGGGACCGCAGCGCCTTCTGCAGCGCCTCGGTGAAGTTCCGGCCCATGGCCATCGCTTCGCCGACGGACTTCATGGTGGTGGTCAGGGTGTCATCCGCTGCGGGGAACTTCTCGAACGCGAACCTCGGCACCTTGACGACGACGTAGTCCAGGGTCGGCTCGAAGGATGCCGGGGTCTGGCGGGTGATGTCGTTCGGGATCTCGTCCAGGGTGTAGCCCAGGGAAAGCTTCGTGGCGATCTTCGCGATCGCAAAACCGGTCGCCTTCGACGCCAGTGCCGAGGAGCGGGATACCCGGGGGTTCATCTCGATGACCACTACGCGCCCGGTATCCGGTTCCACCGCGAACTGGATGTTGCAGCCGCCGGTATCGACGCCCACCTCGCGGATGACCGCAATCGAGATGTCACGCAGCCGCTGGTACTCGCGGTCGGTCAGCGTCAGCGCGGGAGCCACCGTGATGGAGTCTCCGGTGTGGACACCGACCGGGTCGAAGTTCTCGATGGAACAGACGACGACGACGTTGTCCTTCTTGTCGCGCATCATCTCCAGCTCGTATTCCTTCCACCCGAGAATGCTCTCCTCAAGCAGGACTTCGCTGGTGGGGCTGTACTGAAGGCCCTGGCCGACGATGCGTCGCAGGTCGTCCTCGTTGTAGGCCAGACCGGAGCCCAGCCCGCCCATGGTGAAGGAGGGCCGGACCACCATGGGGTAACCGAGGTCTCCCGCAGCGGCGAAGGCTTCGTCCAGCGAGTGGATGATGGCCGAGCGGGCAGACTCCGCCCCGCAGCGCTCGACGACGCCCTTGAACTTCTCGCGGTCCTCGCCAAGTTCAATCGCCGCGATGTTCGCGCCGATAAGTTCAACGCCGTACTTCTCGAGTACGCCGTTCTTGTCGAGCGCGATTGCGGTGTTGAGAGCCGTCTGGCCGCCCAGGGTGGGAAGGATCGCGTCCGGCCGCTCCTTGGCGATGATCTTCTCGACCACCTCCGGGGTGATCGGCTCGACGTAGGTTGCGTCAGCGAACTCAGGGTCCGTCATGATGGTGGCCGGATTGGAGTTGACCAGGATGACCCTGATTCCCTCCTCTTTCAGCACGCGCAGAGCCTGGGTGCCTGAGTAGTCGAACTCGGCCGCCTGGCCGATGACGATGGGTCCCGATCCGATGACCAGGACGGAGGTGAGGTCGGTTCTGCGGGGCATCTAGTTTTCTTCCTGCGCGGGGGTGGGTGCTTTGGAGACCTCGGAAGCATCAAGCTCGTCGGAGCCCGAGCGGGCAGCCTCAGCCATGAAGTCGATGAACCTGTCGAACAGGTACGCGGAGTCGTGCGGACCGGCGGCCGCCTCCGGGTGGTACTGAACCGAGAAGGCCGGCAGGTCCAGGCACGCGAGTCCCTCAACGACGTCGTCGTTGAGGCAGACGTGGCTCACCTCGACACGTCCGAAGCGCTCCTCGGGAGCGTTGACCGGGCCGTCCAGCGGCGCGTCGACGGCGAAACCGTGGTTCTGGCTGGTGATTTCCACCTTGCCCGTGCGGCGGTCGAGAACCGGCTGGTTGATTCCCCGGTGCCCGTAGCGGAGCTTGTACGTCCCGAAGCCGAGCGCACGGCCGAGGATCTGGTTCCCGAAGCAGATGCCGAAGAACGGGGTCTTCGCATCGAGGACCTGGCGCAGCAGCGACACCTGGGCGTCCGCCGTGGAGGGATCTCCAGGCCCGTTCGACATGAAGACGCCGTCGGCACCCACGGCCACGACGTCGTCGTACGTTGCAGTGGCAGGCAGCACGACGGTCCGCACGCCGCGCTGGGCGAAGTGCTTGGGCGTCATGGCCTTGATGCCGAGGTCCAGCGCTGCAACGGTGAAGCGGGGCTCTCCCTCCCAGCCGTGGTCGGAAGGTTCGACGACGTAGCGGGAGTCCACGCTCACTTCCTCCGCGAGCCGCGAGCCTTCCATGCTGTGTTGCCCGTTGACTGTGGCCAGCAGGTCGGCGTCGCTGCGGGCGGCGTCGGAGCCGGAGAAAATTCCTGCCTTCATGGCGCCGCGCTCCCGCAGGTGCCGGGTGATCGCGCGGGTGTCGACACCCTGAATTCCCACAACGCCCTGCTCGGCGAGTTCGTCATCGAGGCTCTTTTCAGAGCGCCAGTTCGAGGGACGCCGGGCCGGGTCACGGACGATGTAGCCGGCGACCCAGATCTGGCGGGACTCGGCGTCGTCGCGGTTCACACCGGTGTTGCCGATGTGCGGCGCTGTCTGGACCACCAGTTGCCGCGCGTAGGACGGGTCGGTGATCGTTTCCTGGTACCCGGTCATCCCGGTGGCGAAGACGGCCTCGCCAAGGGCGGTGCCCTGAGCGCCGTAGCTCTGCCCACGGAAAGTCCGCCCGTCCTCGAGGACCAAAACCGCCGCGGCACCGGCTCCTGTTACTCCCGCGTGTGTTGTCACTGTACTTCCTTGCTTGTGGGGTTGGTCAGGGGGTCGGTGTCCTCGATCAGCTCACTGATCGCTGCCAGGAGCTGCGGTTTGTCCGCCGCGTACCTGGTCCGGAAACCCGTATCGAAAATGTGCGAGTCCATCGTCCAGGACACGACCACCAGTCCGTCCTTCTCGACGAATTTTCCGGCCATGCCCCGCTCCAGACGCACACCGGTCAGGTTCTGCCTGGCGATGTACACCTCTGTGTCTCCGGAGCGGTCGAACAGCAGACCGTGTGAATAGACGGCCGCAGTTGCGGTGGCCTTGTTTCCCAGTCCGTGCGCTGTGACCCGGTCCAGCCAGTCCCCGCCTGTGGTGGTGACGACGTACTGGCCTTCGGCCGCGTAAACCGGTGCTCCCCGGTCCTCCGGGGCATCCGCGGGCGCACTGAGCGTCTGCTGGCGCTTGAGGCGGTTTCTCCAGCCCACTGCCATCAGCCCCGCCAGCAGCACGATGGCGGCCAAGGATATGGCGACGGCTGTTATTGCTACGTCCACGCTTCAGTCCCCTTGTGCATCGGGATGCGGTGTGTTGAGCCGCCCTTCCAGCACCGTGGGATGCCCGGCGAAGAAGGTTGCGACGACGGCGCCCGGCAGTTCGAGGCCGGCGAAGGGACTGTTGCGGCCCTTGGTAGCCATTTTATGGGGATCGACCGTCCACCTGGCTGCAGGATCCACCAGTGTGAGATTTGCCATCTCACCGGCTGCCAGCGGCCTGCCCTGGGTCTGAACCCGTCCGATCTGAGCGGGAAGGATGGACGTCGCCTCCGCGAAGCGCGCCCAGTCCATCAGCCCGGTCTCGATCATGGCGTGCTGGACTACCGAGAGTGCGGTCTCGAGGCCGGTCATCCCCATCGCGGCCTGCGCCCATTCGCATTCCTTGTGCTCGGACGGGTGCGGCGCATGGTCGGTTCCGACGACGTCGATTGTCCCGTCGGCCAGGGCCTCCCGGAGCGCAGTGACGTCGTCGTTCGTCCGTAGCGGCGGGTTCACCTTGTAGACCGGATTCCAGGAACGGACCAGTTCGTCGGTGAGCAGCAGATGGTGGGGCGTGACCTCAGCTGTCACGTTGACCCCGCGCTGCTTCGCCCAGCGGATGATCTCAACCGAACCGGCCGTTGACACATGGCACACATGGAGGCGCGAGCCCACATGCTGAGCCAGCAGGACGTCCCTGGCGATAATGCTCTCCTCAGCCACGGCCGGCCATCCCGCCAGGCCCAGGACAGCAGACACTGCGCCCTCGTTCATCTGGGCGCCCTCGGTGAGGCGGGGCTCCTGCGCGTGCTGGGCGACCACGCCGTCGAACGCTTTCACGTACTCGAGCGCGCGGCGCATGAGTACCGGATCGGATACGCAGATGCCGTCGTCGGAGAAGACCCGCACACCCGCCCTGGACTGCGCCATCGCGCCGAGTTCGGCGAGCCGCTCCCCCGCGAGGCCAACGGTGACGGCGCCCACCGGACGGACATCGACCCAGCCGGCCCGCCGGCCGAGTGCGTAAACCTGTTCCACCACGCCCGCGGTATCAGCCACCGGCATACTGTTGGCCATGGCGTGCACAGCCGTGTAACCGCCCATCGCCGCCGCGCGTGTGCCGGTCTCCACTGTTTCGGCATCCTCACGCCCCGGCTCGCGGAGGTGCGTGTGGATGTCCACCATGCCGGGCAGGAGGACCAGCCCGTCAGCGTCGACCACGACGGCACCGGCCGATGAAAGGGATCGTCCCCGCTCAGCGATACGCCCGTCCGCGACGAGCACGTCGACGCCGGTTTCACCAGCGGCCGTGGTGGCGCCCTTGATCAGGTAGGTGGTCGTCATACTGTTGCCTCCTGGGCGGGGGTCGGCTGCGTTGAGTCATCGCCTGAAAGCAGCAGGTACAGCACGGCCATGCGGACCGATACGCCGTTGCGTACCTGGGCCAGGACCGTCGAACGGGGGGAGTCGGCTGCGGCCGACGAGATTTCGAGGCCCCGGTTCATGGGGCCGGGGTGCATGATGATGGTGTCCTTGCCTGCGGATACTTCCAGCGCAGCCAGGCGATCGTCGTCGAAACCCCAGGTGCGGGCATACTCGCGGGCGGAGGGGAAAAAGGCTGCATTCATCCGTTCGCCCTGGACCCGGAGCATCATGATGGCGTGCGGGCCTGTGGCGAGCACCTCATCAAGGTCGAAGCTGACCCTGCAGGGCCAGTCCGCAATCCCGACGGGCAAAAGGGTCGGCGGGGCGACGAGCGTCACTTCAGCACCGAGGGTGGTCAGCAGCCACAGGTTGGATCGGGCCACACGGGAGTGAAGGACGTCCCCGACGATAGCGATGCGAAGGCCCCGCAGGTCCTCACCGAGGGAGGCCCTGCCGGCAATCTGCGACCAGTGCCGGCGGAGCGTGAATGCGTCCAGCAGCGCCTGTGTCGGGTGCTCATGGGTGCCGTCACCGGCGTTGACCACAGCAGCATCGATCCAGTCCGAGGCCGCGAGCCTCGCCGGTGCGCCCGATGCCCAGTGCCGGATGACCACGGCATCGGCGCTCATTGCCTCAAGGGTTTGTGCCGTGTCCTTGAGTGATTCGCCCTTGGACACAGACGAGCCCTTGGCTGCGAAGTTGATCACGTCGGCTGACAGCCGCTTGGCCGCGGCCTCGAAAGAGATACGGGTCCGCGTCGAATCCTCGAAGAACAGGTTGACAACGGTCCGCCCGCGCAGGGCGGGAAGCTTCTTTACTTCCCGCTCGCCGACCAAGGCCATCTCTTCGGCCGTGTCGAGGATCCGGATGGCGTCCGCGGCCGAGAGGTTCTCGGTGGACAGGAGGTGCTTCATGCCGGACCTTCAATCACTACTTCGTCGACCGAGTCCACCTCAGTGATCCTTACCCGAACCTTTTCCGCGGATGAGGTGGGCAGGTTCTTCCCGACGTGATCCGCGCGGATCGGCAGCTCACGGTGCCCGCGGTCGACCAGTACCGCCAGACGGACGACGCGGGGCCGCCCGATGTCAACGATGGCGTCCAGCGCTGCACGGATGGTGCGCCCGGAATAGAGCACGTCATCCACCAGCACGACCACCTTGTCATCGATACCGGCAGGAGGCAGTTTTGTGGGACCCGGGGGCCGGGTGGGGTGCTTACGCAGGTCGTCCCGGAACATCGTGACGTCGAGCCGTCCGACCATCGCGTCCGGGTTCACTGCGGGATCTGTGCGCGCTATCTTGCGCGCCAGACGCTGCGCGAGGGGGAATCCGCGGCGCGGAATTCCCAGCAGCACCAGATCCTGGGAGCCCTTGTTGGCTTCGAGGATCTCGTGGGCGATACGGGTCAAGGCCCGATCTATGTCAGCTTCTCCGAGGACCGTGCGGAACACGAATCCTCCGGATTCAGGGCTGGGTACACTCAAGGAACGCGTCCTCCTTCTCCGCCTCACAGGACGGCCTTTAAAGGGTTGGCTGCGCGTTCAAAACTACCACAGGCGTCCGGTCCACCTATCCTGTGTGGATGAGTATGAACTCGGGGAACTTCCAGCGCCGCTCGGGCCTGCAGGCTCAACCAGGGCAGCGGCCCCCGCTGGGGATGTGGCAGCAGGTGCACACGGGGCCGTCGGTCCCACCCGCTCCACACCCTGCCGCCGGGCTCGCAGCGCCTGGGAGGAAGCGCTCCTCCCCTGCAGGCGCCGCCATCGTCAACGCACTTCTGCTCATCTGCGCGGGCCTCGTGCTCGCCGGAGTCGCAGCGCTGATAACAGCACAGCTTGGCACCTCGGCCCTGATTCTGTGCGCGGCACTGGCGCTCGTGCCGCTGGCAATCTGCCTCGTGGGCATCCGCTGGGTCGACCGGTGGGACCCGGAGCCCCGCGGTGCGCTTGTATTCGCCTTTCTCTGGGGTGCGGGGATGTCCGTAGCCGTGACGCTTCTGCTTGGTCCAACCGTCACACTGCTTCTGACGGAGGGGCTGGACGGCGCGACCGCGGACGTCGTCGGTCCTGTCTTTCAGGCTCCGCTGGTCGAAGAGGTGGCAAAAGGACTGGGTGTCCTCATTCTAGTGGCATCCCGCCGCAGCTATTTCGACGGGCCGGTGGACGGGATCGTTTACGCCGGTACGGTGGCCGCAGGTTTCGCCTTCACCGAGAACATCCTGTATTTCGGGTCAGCGCTGGCAGATCCGGCGGGACTGGGCGGGCTGATCACCGTCTTCGTGATGCGCGGACTCTTCTCACCTTTCGCACACGTCATGTTTACCGGTGCGCTGGGCCTGGTACTCGGCATAGCGGTTGCGAAAGGCCGCACCAGGGGCAGGCTGGCGCTAGCGTTCATTCTCGGCCTTGTACCCGCAATCGCCGGGCACATGTTGTGGAACGGAGGTCTCGTGGTGTTGTTCACCGACTTCTTCTCGTTCTACTTCCTCGTTCAGGTGCCGCTGTTCCTCGCGGTGATCGCCGTGGTGATAGGACTGCAGCGGGCAGAACGCGCGGTGACCTATCAGCGACTGGCCGAATACGCCGGTTCGGGCTGGCTCACCGGTCAGGAACTGGACATGGTTGCCTCCGCGAGGGGTCGCTCGTCAGCTCTCGCATGGGCTCGGCGCATCGGGGCCGAACCCGCGATGAAGCGTTTCGTCAGAACCGGCGTACGGCTCGCTTTCGTGCGTCAACGGCTTCGCGCCGGACATTCAGCTGCGGCAGATCCGCAGCTCGAAGCGGATCTGCTCCATGAACTGAACGCCGCCCGCCGGCAGATCATTGCAGCAGCGTCCGGGCGCCGGTTCTGAACCAGCGGCGCACGGACGCAGTGGGTGCCGACTACGCGAGCAGTGTCGGCTTGAGCTGCTGCAGCCTGCCGAGCAGGCCATTGATGAAGGCGGGCGACTCGTCAGTTGAGAGCATGGTCGCCAGTTGGACGGCCTCACTGACGGCAACCGTATCCGGGACATCCTCGTTGTACAGCAGTTCCCAGGAGCCGACGCGGAGAATCATGCGGTCCACGGCCGGCATCCGGTCCAGCGTCCACCCCTGTGAGTAGGTGCTGAGGAATTCGTCGATCTGGGTGCCGTGGGCCATGACGCCCTCAATGATCTCCACCGAGTACTCGTTAATGACCGTATCTGTCTTCTCACGGCGACCCTGAAGTGCTTCGATCGGCGAGACGGAACGCTGCTCGGCCTCGAACAGAATATCCAGAGCCCTACGCCGTGCTTTGCTACGGGCGCTCACTCGTTGACGCGTCCCAGGTACTCACCGGTGCGGGTGTCAACCTTCACCTTGGTGCCGGTCTCTAGGAACAGCGGCACCTGGATCTCGTACCCGGTTTCCACGGTGGCCGGCTTGGTGCCTCCGGTGGAGCGGTCGCCCTGCAGGCCCCGCTCGGTGTAGGTGATTTCGAGGACAACCGACGGCGGCAGCTCGAGATAGAGCGGTGAACCCTCGTGCATCGCGATTGTTGCCATCTGGCTCTCGAGCATGAAGTTCTCGGCGCTGCCTACGGTTGCACCCGGGACCGTGATCTGGTCATAGTCCGTGGTGTCCATGAACACGAAGTCGTCGCCGTCCTTGTACAGGTACTGGTAGTCGCGGCGGTCCACCGTGGCTGTCTCGATTTTGAGCCCGGCGTTGAACGTCTTGTCGACAACCTTCCCCGAAAGGATGTTGCGTAGCTTGGTGCGGACGAAGGCGCCGCCCTTGCCGGGCTTGACGTGCTGGAATTCAAGCACGTTCCAGAGGTTTCCCTCGAGCTTGAGGACGGTGCCATTCTTGATGTCGTTCGTGGTGGCCACGGGTTCTCTTTCGTCGATTGACTGATGGTTGGCTTTGCGTCGCAGCAGGCGCAGCGCACGACTGCTCGGGATCTGCCCGCCAAAAGACCAGAGTCCAGTCTACCCTGCCGGACGAACCGGATTCAGGAAGCGATCTCCTGGTATGCGGCGAAGAGGAGCGACGTGTCCGGTACCTCGAGGATCCCCGGGCGGGCGACGTCGTCGAGCACAACGAAGCGAAGCAGATCGCCGCGGGCCTTCTTGTCGCGCCGCATTCCATCCAACAGCGCTGCCCAACGGTCCTTGCGGTAGGTCACCGGAAGCCCCAGCGACTCTAGAATCGCGCGGTGTCTGTCCGCGGTCGCGTCGTCCAGCCGTCCAACCATACGGGAGAGCTCCGCCGCGAAAACCAGCCCTACCGAGACAGCAGCGCCGTGGCGCCAGGAGTACCGTTCCGCCAGTTCGATGGCGTGGGCAAGAGTGTGTCCATAGTTGAGGAACTCTCGTCGCCCCGATTCCTTGAGATCCTCGGACACTACGGCGGCCTTGACTGCGATTGACCGTTCCACGAGCTCGCGGACGACCTCGCTGTTGGAGTTCCTCACAGCTTCCGGATCCGACTCGATCAGTTCGAGGATTCGCGGGTCGGCGATGAAACCGCACTTCACCACCTCAGCCATGCCCGTGATGAGTTCGTTGGCAGGCAGGGTCTGGAGCGCATCCAGATCGGCAAGCACGCCTGCCGGCGGATGGAAAGCCCCGACGAGGTTCTTGCCCTCGGCGGTGTTGATCCCCGTCTTGCCACCCACTGCGGCGTCGACCATGCCGAGCAGCGTAGTGGGCAGGTGGACCACCTTGACGCCGCGCAGCCAGGTTGCAGCAACGAAACCGGCGACGTCGGTCACCGCGCCTCCCCCGACAGCCACTATTGCGTCTGACCGGGTGAAATCGTTCTGGCCGAGGACCTGCCAGCAGAACGCTGCCACCTGGATGTGCTTGCCCTCTTCGGCGTCAGGGATCTCGGCGGTGACGGCGGTGAACCCATCACCGTCCAGTTGCTCCCGCACAGTATCTCCGGTGGAGCGCAGAGCCCGGGGGTGAATCACGAGAACGCGCCGGACGCGTTCACCCAGCAGCGGCGATAGCCGGTCGAGCAGTCCCCGCCCCACAACGACGTCGTAGTTTTCCGACGGGGCGCTGCCCGTGACGCGGATTGCAGTAGGTTCAGCGGTCATTGCCGAGAGTCCCTTCCTCTGTGAACTTAGTGCGGCGCAGCTGCGCCTCGAGGCGGTCAACGACGATATCGGGGGTAGCATCCCGGGTGTCGATCACGGCGTCCGCCAGCGCTTCGTAGATTGGGCGCCGTTCCCGGTCGAGACGGGCCCAGGTTTCGCCGGCGTTGCCGGCCAGGAGCGGTCTGCCGGTGTCACCGGCCAGGCGCGGCAGAACCGTCGCCAGGTCAGCGTCCAGGAACACCACGAAGGCCGATTGCAGGAGGCGCTGCGTTGCGCTGTGGAGTACTGCTCCCCCGCCGAGGGAGATGACTGTACCTTGTCCCGCCCCTTTTTCAGCCTCCGACAGGACCTGCGAAACGATATCGGCCTCAATGCGGCGGAACTCGGGTTCACCCCGGCTGCGGAAAATCTCAGGAATTGGTCCGTGCCGGTCGACGATCTCCGCGTCCGTATCGATGAACCGCCAACCGTGTCGGACAGCGATGCGCCGACCGACGGTCGACTTGCCGGTGGCCATCAGACCGATGAGTACCAGCGGTCGATGGGCCGCCGGCAACATCAGGACGTAACCGAGTTCAGCGACGCCGGGATGTTCTCGAGATAGGAGTTGAGATTGCGCTTCGTCTCCTCAACGGAGTCGCCGCCGAACTTCTCGGTTACTGCTTCCGCGAGAACCAGGGCGACCATGGCCTCGGCAACCACTCCCGCCGCGGGGACAGCACAGACGTCCGAGCGCTGGTGGTGTGCCTTGGCGGCGTCGCCCGTGGTGACGTCGATGGTCTGGAGTGCCCGGGGCACGGTGGCGATTGGTTTCATGGCAGCACGCACCCTCAGAACGTCACCGATGCTCATGCCGCCTTCGATGCCGCCTGCGCGGTTGGTGGCGCGTCCGATGCGTCCGCTGTCCTCGCGGACAATCTCGTCATGGGCTGCGGAACCGCGCCGACGCGCGGTCTCGAAGCCGTCACCGACCTCGACGCCCTTGATCGCCTGGATTCCCATGAGTGCACCGGCGAGGCGGGCGTCCAGCCTGCGGTCCCAGTGAACGTAGCTTCCCAGTCCCGGAGGGAGACCGTAGGCGAGGACCTCGACAACGCCGCCGAGTGTCTCACCCTCCTTGTGGGCTGCATCGACTTCGGCGACCATGGCGGTGGAGGTGTCGCGGTCGAAGCAGCGCAGCGGATCTTCGTCCAGCGCCAGCACGTCTCGGGGCCCGGGCAGCTCGGAGCCTTCCGGAACCGCGACGGAGGCGACGGCGACGGTATGGCTGACGAGTTCGATACCGAGAGCGGACAGGAACTGCGCCGCAACGGTACCGAGGGCTACCCGCGCCGCTGTTTCCCTGGCACTTGCGCGTTCAAGCACCGGCCGCGCCTCATCGAAGCCGTACTTCTGCATCCCGGTGAAGTCAGCGTGCCCCGGGCGAGGCCTTGTCAACGGTGCGTTGCGGGCCGAGTTCTCGAGGATGGCGGCGTCCACCGGATCAGCGGACATGACCTGCTCCCACTTCGGCCATTCGGTGTTTCCCACCTCGACGGCAACGGGGCCGCCCTGGGTCAGACCATGCCGGACGCCGCCGATGATTCGTACCTGGTCCTGTTCAAACTTCATCCGGGCACCACGGCCGTATCCCAGACGCCGACGAGCCAAAGCCGCCTGAATGGACTCGCTCGCAATCTCGACGCCAGCGGGCATTCCCTCAATGATTCCAACCAGAGCAGGGCCGTGGGATTCCCCGGCCGTCAACCAACGCAACATAACGTCCATCCTGCCACGGTCAGCGGGGCCTGCTAGCGCCGGGGAGCCTCCACCGCGTCACACATCACATTTATGACAGCGGCCTCGTCCCTGAAGACGTCTCCAGTGAAGAGCTTCACCTGCGCAACCGCCTGGTAGAGCAGCATCTCAAGCCCGGGAACGATGGCGCCGCCACGCGATGACCACGCGCTTGCGAGTGCACTCGGCCACGGGTCGTAGGCCACGTCCAGCAGCACGCGTGGCGCTGCCTGGGCGGACTCGCCCATCGAGTCGGGCATACGCTGCAGTGCGGCGGCCAGGCCGTCTGCTCCATGCGGCGGCAGTGTCGAAATGACAAGCGGCGCAACCACGCACAGGTCGGCGGCGGCGTCGAAATCCTGCAGTTGCACGGCGGTGTTCAAACGCTCACCCAGAGCGATCAGCGGCTGCGCCTTGTGGGTGGACCTGACGCAGACATCCACCAGCTCGACTCCCATGCGAGCCAGCGCAGCGACAGCCGCCGAAGCGGTGCCGCCACCACCGAGTACCAGGGCTTGCCGCGGGGATCCAGCGCCGGCGTGCCGGACGGCTCGAACTATGCCCTCGACATCGGTGTTGTGGCCGACCAGGCGGCGATGAGCGCCCTCCCCGACGGGAAGCACAGTATTGATGACGCCCAGGTCAGCGACTCCGGGCGCCAGCTCATCCATATACGTCAGCGCCGCCGCCTTGTGCGGCATTGTCACGGACAATCCACGCCATGCGGAATCTGCCCGCAGCTCGCGCATGATGCCCTCGAGCGCGTCCGGCGGTGTTTCGATGGCCGAGTAGTCGCACGCGAATTCGAGGTAGGAGTAGGCAGCACCGTGCAGCCGCGGGGATTTTGAGTGGGCAATGGGATGACCGATGACGCCGGCCCGATACGGGGCCGGCGCCTCGTCAGGCACCACCTATTCGCACCTTCCGGCGTTGTCGGCACACCATGCCTGGTACTCCTGAACGTACTGCGCATGTTCGGCGAGAGTTTCCGAGAACTTCGTCTCGCCCGAGTCCAGATTGACAGTGACCCAGTAGTAATACGGGACGTCAGCCGGGTTGACCGCCGCCTCGATCGCTTCCGCGCTCGGGGAGCCGATCGGGCCCACGGGCAGACCTTCGTTCGCGTACGTGTTGTACGGGTTCGATTTGTCGGCTTTTTCCTCGTCCGTCAGGTTGTAGCTCTTGCGGTTCAGGCCGTAGGTGACCGTCGCATCGGACTGGATCAGGCCGTTGGTCTCCGTGTTGTCCGGGCCCAAACGGTTCATGATCGACCCGGCAACCTGCGCGTAGTCGGCCTGGCCTGCCTCCGCCTGAACGATGCTGGCGATAGTCAGGATCCGATACTGCTCAGCGGTATCAGTCACGCCTGCTTCCTCAAGAGCCGCATGGGTGTTGTCCACCATCTGCTGGATCACCTCGGTGGCACTGATCTCCAGGTCAAACCTGTACTCGCCGGGGTAGAGGTAGCCCTCAAGGGTCGGCGACTGTTCCGGAATGCCGAACTGGGTGGGATCCTTAGCCAGGGCGTCGAATTCTTCCCGAGGGATCCCGGTCGATTCGGCGAGGATGTCAAAAACTTCGTTTTGCCTCAGATCGCGGGCGACGGCGGCGTAGTGAACTCCCGCGCCTCCCTCGGCCAGCAGCGCCTGTGCTGCTTCCTCGGCACTCATCTGGTACTTCATCTCGTAGTCACCGGGCTGGATGACGCGGCCGTCAGCAACCGAGGAGAGCGCCTTGAGGAATTCCTCCGAGCTGGCCACGATGTCCTGCTGCTCGAGGCCGTTGCCGACGATCAGGGGCCCCGCGCCCGCATCCACGGTGAAGGTCACTGATCCGGTTCCGGGACCGGCGTAATCCGTCACCTCACCGACGCCGAGGAGGCTCCGCAGGAACATCGCAACGGCAACCACCACGCCGATGAAACCCAGGACAACGACCAGCATGACGATGGTCCTGCGCCTGCGACGGCGCTGGCGCGCCTTGGACGGTCTACGGGTTCGGCGGGATGGAAGGTCCGCCTCGAAGAATTGTTCCACCGGCTCCGGATGCACTGGATAGTGGTCTTCGAAGTAGTCGTCCGGGTGCTGCTCGGCGCCGTGATCAGCTGCCGGGAAAGGAGGATGACGATGGCTCACTGCTCCTCTTTCCTCCCACTGTAGGTTTGCGAAATGTCTAACTCCTCGGATGAGGCCGGCGACGGGTGGTCAAGATTCCGCCGCCGATGTTGAACGACCGGCTCCCCCACATCCCGCTCAAGGTTCCGTTGCATGTCGATGGCGTGTTGGAGTATCTCCACGGCTGCCACCTGATCTACCACCTTACGGTGTTCCCGACTGTTCAATCCAGCCTGACGAAGTGATCGATGGGCCGAAACTGAAGTCAGCCGCTCGTCGATCAACCGCACGGGTACGTCCAGTCCCGCATCCACGAGGGTGTCAACGAGTGCCGCAGCGTAATCCCGAGCCATGGCCGTAGAGGCGGATTCGGTACCGCTTAGGTTGCGGGGCAACCCGACGAATACCTCAACGGCTGCGAGCTCCTGAATGTTCCGGAGCAACAGACGCAGGTCACGGTTCTTCCGCGTATCGCGGTTGAGCGTGCACACCGGCGTGGCGATAAGCCCGTCCCTGTCGCTTGCCGAAACCCCGACGCGGACCATGCCGACATCGACGCCGATCTTCACTCCGCGGGGGTAGTTTTCCGAAACCACGGGACTGGAACTCCGGCTACCGTGCCGCAACTGCAGCACGGATGGAATCCAGAGCCGCAGGTACCTTCGCCGGATCCGACCCGCCGCCCTGCGCCATGTCATCCTTACCGCCACCGCCGCCGCCGAGAATGCCCGCCGCGGTGCGCACCAAGGCTCCCGCCTTGACGCCCGCGCCGCGTGCCTCGTCATTGGTGACCACGAGGACCACCGGGCGATCCTTGCTGACTCCGGCTACAGCAACAACGGCGGCACCCGAGCCCAGCCGTCCACGCAGGTCGAGCGCGAGGTTGCGGAGGTCATCAGCGCTGCCCACGGTGCCGGCGTCGTGCGTGATCAGCCTGACTCCGTCAACATCCTGGACCGTGTTGACCAGGGCCGCCGCGGCGTTGGAAAGCTGCTCCTTGCGCAGGCGCTCCAATTCCTTTTCTGCGGCCTTCAACCGGTTGAGGGTTGCACTGAGACGCTCGGGCAACTGGGGAGATGGCACCTTCAGCATGTCGGACAGCTCCGTAACCAGCGCACGTTCGGCTGCCGCATGCCGGAAAGCGTCCATGCCGACGAGGGCCTCGACACGGCGGTTGCCGGAACCGACCGACTGCTCGCCCAGAAGGGTCAGCGTACCGATGAGCGACGTCGACTCGACATGTGTGCCGCCGCACAGCTCGCGCGACCAGGCACCGTCAATCTCGACGACGCGCACCCGGTCTCCGTAGGCCTCGCCGAATAGTGCGGTTGCGCCCAGAGCCTTGGCGTCATCGAGGCCCATCACCTTTGTCTCGACGGTGTGGTTGCTGCGGATCGCAAGATTCGATACTTCCTCTATCTCAGACCGCGCCGCGGAGCTGATGCCCTCGCCCCAGGAGAAGTCGAAGCGGAGGTAACCGGCCTTGTTGAACGAACCGCGCTGCAGCGCCTCGGGACCCAGAACCTGGTGAAGTGCCGCGTGCACGATGTGCGTTCCGGAGTGGGCCTGCTCCCCCGCGTGGCGGCGCTGACGGTCGACGGCGGCTGTCACCAGCGCGTCCTGGGTGATCTCTCCCTCCCTCACAAGGGCACGGTGCACGCTGAGGCCCTTGATAGGCCGCTGAACGTCGGTGACCTCGACCGAGAAGCCGTTTCCGGTGATCAGCCCGACGTCGGCAGCCTGTCCGCCCGCTTCAGCATAGAAGGGCGTGCGATCCAGAATGAGCTCGATTTCCTCGCCCTGCCGAGCCACGGGCACCGACGCACCGTTGCTGATGATGCCGCGCACCACCGCTTCGGTGGTCAGTTCGTCGTAACCGGTGAAGACAGTTTCGCCTGTTGCCAGCAGTTCGTTGAACACCGTCATGTCTGCATGGCCGGCCTTCTTGCCGCGCGCATCGGCCTGCGCGCGCTGGCGCTGCTCGAGCATCAGGGCGCGGAAACCGTCCGCATCAACCTTCACTCCGGCTTCTTCAGCCATTTCAAGCGTGAGATCGATGGGGAATCCGTAGGTGTCGTGAAGGCTGAAGGCCTCATCGCCGGACAGTGCACGCCCTGCGGTCTTGGACTCCCGCACGGCTTCCTCGAGTCGCGCGGTTCCGGAAGCGATGGTGCGCAGGAACGCCTTCTCTTCTCCGTAGGCGATGCGGCTGATGCGTTCGAAGTCGCGCTCGACCTCCGGGTAGACGCCCTTCATCGCGTCGCGGGAGACGGGCAGGAGGTCGGGCAGGCACGCCTTCTCGACGCCGAGGAGGCGCATAGCGCGTACGGCACGGCGGATCAGGCGGCGGAGGACATAGCCGCGTCCTTCGTTGGAAGGAGTCACGCCGTCCGTGATCAGCATCAGGGCAGAGCGCACGTGGTCAGCCACGACCCGCATCCGTACATCGTCCTGGTGGTGAGGGTCGTCGTCGGATTCTGCACTGGTGTATTCGCGACCCGAGAGTTCCGCGGCTTTGTCCAGGACGGGACGAACCTGGTCGGTCTCGTACATGTTCTCAACCCCCTGGAGGACCATCGCGAGTCGCTCCAGGCCGAGGCCCGTGTCGATGTTCTTTTGGGGCAGCTCGCCTGCAACGTCGAAGTCGTCCTTGCTGCGCACTGCTGAAAGCCGGTACTGCATGAAGACGAGGTTCCAGATTTCGATGTAGCGGTCTTCGTCCGCCTCCGGCCCGCCGTCCTTGCCGTATTGAGCGCCGCGGTCGTAGAAGATCTCGGAGCACGGTCCGCCCGGACCCGGCTGCCCGGTATTCCAGTAGTTGTCCTTCTTGCCGAACTTCTGGATTCGCTCAACGGGGAAACCGACCTCGTCGCGCCAGATGGCCAGTGCCTCGTCGTCGTCCCGGTAGACAGTGACCCACAGCCGGTCAGCAGGCAGACCGAAACCGCCGTCCTCGACACTGCTGGTCAGGAGCTCCCACGCCATCCGGATTGCGTTCTGCTTGAAATAGTCTCCGAAGGAGAAGTTTCCGCACATCTGGAAGAAGGTGCCGTGACGCGCGGTCTTTCCGACCTCTTCAATATCGGCGGTGCGGATGCACTTCTGGATGCTGGTCGCGCGGCTGTAGGGGGGCACTTCCCGAGCCGTCAGATACGGAATGAACGGGACCATACCGGCGACGGTGAACAGCAGCGACGGATCGCTGGAAACGAGCGAGGCAGACGGCACGCGGGTGTGCCCCTGCCCTTCGAAGTAGTCAAGCCAGCGACGGGCGATCTCTTGCGACTTCATGGGGATCCTTCGGTGTTGCGTGCGAACGGTGCGCAGAGGCGGTGTCTTTGGGGGCGGGCGTGATCTGCCGTCACGGACGGGGCTCTGAGTCGATTCCCAGGGCGGTGCGCAGGTCCGTCTCACGTTCCTGCATTCCCTGGCGGAGTGCGTCAGCGAAGTCGGCGACGCTGTCGGTGAGCTGCGCGACGGCGCGGTTGAGCCCCTCAGGACCAACAGCCGACCTCATCGCGGCGACCTTGCGTACAGCTACTACACCGATGGCAGCGCCTGCCGCGAGCCAGAAAACCCTCTTGATCATCAAGAAATCCTCGTCTGTTGTGCGTGCGTTCTGGACGGGCAGCCGGAGTTCAGCGACTACGACGGCGGGAAGCCGGCTTGCGCCGGGAAGCCAGCGCGCTGCGCACGCCATAGGAGAAAGCCGCCACCTTGATCAGCGGCGAGCCCACTGTTGCGGCGACGAGCGAGGAGAGTGCGGAAATATTGGCGGATGCGTCCGAAACGTTCGACGTGATGCCATCGACGTGCTTCAGCTGTTGGTGGGTGGTAGTCACTGTGCTGGTGACCTCGTCGATCAGTGGGGTCGTGCCCTCGCTGACGGATCGGATGGCCTGGCGGAGTTCGTCGAAGACTTTTCCGAGCTTCCACACCGGAATGGCGAGCAGCGCAACCAGCACTGCAAAAACTCCGGCGGCAATGAGCCCGGCGATTTCTCCACCTGACATTCGTGAACAACTCCTTAACCTTCGCGCTGTGGACGGACGGGCGCCCGCAATCCCCTATGTACCTTACCTACTCAAGAGCCCGCGGCGTGCGCCGCGGGCTCTTGAATAACTGATGTTCAGTTGTACTGCCGAAACGCCGTAAACGGCGCTGAATCAGCGTGCGTAGTATTCGACCACGAGCTGCTCTTCACAGGTCACGGGGACCTCGGAGCGCTTGGGGCGGCGAACCAGACGTGCCTGGAGCTTCTCGAGCTGAACGTCGAGGTAGCCGGGAACGGCGGGAAGAACATCGCGGTGGGCACCTGCGGCGGCAACCTGCAGCGGAACCATGGTCTCGCTGCGGCTGTGCACGTGGATGAGCTGGCCTTCGCTGACGCGGAAGGACGGGCGGTCCACGCGTGCACCGTCAACCATGATGTGGCGGTGAACCACGAGCTGACGCGCCTGGGCGATGGTGCGTGCGAAACCAGCGCGCAGCACGAGAGCGTCGAGACGCATCTCGAGCAGTTCGATCAGGTTTTCACCGGTCAGACCGGCGCTACGGCGGGCTTCTTCGAAGACACGGGTCATCTGTGCTTCACGGATGCCGTACTGTGCGCGCAGGCGCTGCTTCTCGCGCAGGCGTACTGCGTAGTCACTGTCCTGCTTGCGACGCGAACGGCCGTGCTGACCGGGTGCGTACGGACGACGCTCCAGGTACTTTTCAGCCTTGGGGGTCAGAGCAATGCCGAGGGCCCGCGAAATGCGGACCTTGCGGCGGGCACGTGTGTTGTTAGCCACGTTTACCTTTCACTGTTTTGCGGCAAAGCAGATCCTGGCGGCAATGTGCCGCCGGATCTCTTTCTTGTGTCGCTGGCCTCCACGTTCGGAGAGCCGGAAGGGGCCGCTTTCCGGTACTACAGTTCGCGGGTCTGCACCTTGTCCGCCGCTGCCGCCGAAGGATCGGCGGAGCCGATCCGGGCAATTGAAGGGCGGGCATGGGTGAGCCGCGACTTGCCAGTCAACGAACAATCCTAGCAGTGCTCAGCCGTTCCGAATAATGGCGCGCAGTTTCTCAAGCCGTCCGGCCACAGCCCGCTCGGCGCCCCGGTCGGTGGGTATGTAGTAATCCGTTCCCACGAGGTCATCGGGCGCGTACTGCTGGGCGGCGATGCCGTGGGGTTCATCGTGCGAATAGACGTACCCCTTGCCGTGACCCAGCTGACGGGCCCCGGGGTAGTGCGCGTCACGAAGATGCGCGGGGATGCCCTGCCCCTTGCCTGCGCGCACGTCCGCGATGGCGCGGTTGATTCCGTTGTAGGCGGCGTTCGACTTGGGTGAGGTGGCGATGTGGACCACTGCCTCGGCGAGGATGATCCGACCTTCCGGCATACCGATCAGCTGCACCGCCTGTGCAGCTGCCACAGCAGTTTGCAGGGCGGTGGGATCAGCCATGCCAACGTCCTCGGCAGCAGAGATCATCAGCCTGCGCGCGACGAAACGAGGGTCTTCACCTGATTCGAGCATGCGCGCCAGATAGTGTAGTGCGGCGTCCACATCGGACCCGCGCAGCGACTTGATGAACGCGCTCACCACGTCGTAATGCTGATCGCCCGCGCGGTCGTAGCGCAGGGCGGCGACGTCGACGGCTTTTTCGGCGTGCTCCAGGGTGATGCGCACGACTCCTCGTCCGTCCCCATCAAGCGGAGGATCTTCCTCCGGCTCTTTGGACTGCTCCTCGGACTGCGCTACTCCGGCAGCGGCCTCGAGTGCCGTCAACCCACGGCGGGCATCGCCGGCAGCGAGCCGGACGAGGTGGTCCAGGGCATCATCGTCAATTGCGACCTCCCCGCCGAGTCCCCGCGGGTCATCCACCGCCCGCTGGAGCAGGGATCTGATGTCATTCTCGGTCAGGGGCCTGAGCGTCTGCAGTAATGAGCGAGAAAGCAGAGGGGATACCACCGAGAACGAGGGATTCTCCGTGGTGGCCGCAATCAGCACCACCCACCCGTTCTCCACTCCCGGCAGGAGAGCGTCCTGCTGTGCCTTGTTGAACCGATGGATCTCATCGAGGAAGAGCACCGTTGTGATGCGGTGCAGATCACGATTGGACAGCGCCTCATCCATCACCCTGCGCACATCCTTGACACCCGCAGTGATAGCGGAAAGCTCAACGAATTTGCGGCCCGGGCCCCTTGCAATAACATGCGCCAGTGTTGTCTTCCCGGTCCCTGGCGGACCCCAGAGAATGACCGACGTCGGAGCCCCCGTCCGTGCCGCCGGCTCACCACCGGCCAGCGTGCGCAAGGGCGACCCGGCGCCCAGGAGATGCTGCTGACCCACGATCTCATCCACCGTTCGCGGCCGCATGCGCACCGGCAGGGGGCTTCGGAGACGGTTCCGCTCACTTCGACCGGCACTGACGGACTCGTCAAAGCCGTCCGCATCAAGGCTGAATAGGTCATTCACACAGCCAAGGCTACTGTGATCCACTGACAGCTTCGGCCAGCAATCAGGGAGGCAGAGTGCAGGACAACCGCTCGGTTCTGGTCCCGCCCGAGCGGCTGACGGGATGGGTCCGCCGCTTCGGTGAGCGAAACGGGCCATTCCACACCACCCGTAGCCCAGCTCTGCCCGGAACATTCGTCCTCGAAGCGGAAAACGGATGTACGGCCTTGGTTGCTGCACCCCTGACGACCGATACTGGCGGGCTCACTGTGGGTGATATGGTCCCCTGCGAGACCGAGACGGCCGTGAGCGAAGTGGTTCACCGCGCCCTGGCGCCGCGGACGGTGGGCCTGATCCTGATACGGCGTGGTGGTTACGGCGTCGGCGTCGCCCGCGACGGCGCCCTCATCTCCTCCAAGAACGGCACACGCTACGTCCAGTCCAGAACTGCCGCCGGCGGGTGGTCACAGCAACGGTTCGCGCGTCGCAGGGAGAACCAGGCGGACTTTCTGGTCAGCACGACGGCCCAGCGTGCGGCGGCACTCTTCGCAGACAATCCGCCGGACTGTCTGCAGCCTGGCGGAGATGCCAAGCTCTTTTCGGAATGCCTCGCCGACGGCGCCTTGGTGCGCTACCGCCCGCTCCCCCGCCTCCCGCTGTTGCCGGTTCCCGATCCGCGGCAGGACGTGCTTCGCCGGGCTGCGGCGGACACGCAAGCCGTGCGAATTACCCTGACGAACATTCCCGACTGATGCCGTGGCAGACAGCACCCTCGCCTACCCGAATCAGGACGCCGCCCGCCTCAGGGCTGCTATGGCGGCGGCTGGGTCATCAGCGCCGTAGACCGAAGAACCGGCGACGAAAACCGTCGCTCCAGCTTCGGCTGCACGGACGATGGTCTCTTCCGTGATACCGCCGTCCACCTGAATCGCGACGGGAAGATCCGCTCCACGAACGGCCTCGGCGGCGCGCCGAATCTTCGGAAGGGTCACGTCCAGGAAGGACTGCCCCCCGAACCCGGGCTCCACGGTCATGATCAGGAGCATGTCCAGTTCGCCAAGCATGTCGAGGTAGGGCTCGACGGCGGTCGCCGGTCGAAGTGCCATGCCTGCCCGTGCTCCAACCGAACGCAATTCCCGCGCCAGGCGGATGGGCGCCTGAGCCGCTTCTGCATGGAAGGTCACGGAGGCGGCACCCACGGCGGCGTATTCGGGCGCCCATCGGTCGGCGTCGTTAATCATGAGGTGTATGTCCAGGGGCACTGGAGCGACTGCCTGAATCCGCTTCACCACCGGAAGTCCAAGGGTCAGATTCGGAACGAAGCTGTTGTCCATCACGTCCACGTGAACTGCGTCGGCCGTGGCGATGCGTTCGAGTTCCGACTGTAGATTCACGAAATCCGCGGACAGGATGCTCGGGTGGATACAGCAGGTGCTCATACTCGGCCTTTCAGTAGGGACGGCGTCCGTGGGATGTCAGTCTGCGTTTCGCTGGATCAGGGCGAGGAACATCGCGTCCGTGCCGTGTATGTGCGGCCACAGCTGCGCGGTTTTTTCGTGTCCCGCGCCAAGCGAACTGCTCCTGCTCACACTGTCAAGAACTTCCCCAGCGTCGAGAAGATCGAAACCTTTCCTGCCGCGCAGTGCGTCCTGAACGACGGCGGTGGTCTCGGCGGGGTGCGGTGAACAGGTGACGTACGCCACGACGCCGCCCGGGCGGACCGTGTCAAGGGCTTCAGCAAGCAGAGCGCGCTGCAGCGGTCCCAGTTCCGCAAGATCCGAGGGCTTGCGGCGCCAGCGGGCTTCGGGCCTGCGGCGCAGCGCACCCAGTCCCGTGCACGGCGCGTCAACGAGGATGCGGTCGAACCCGTTCGGGTAAGCCTCCCCGATAGTGCGGCCGTCACCCACGCGAACGGTCCATACAGCCGGGTCAACAGCCGCAAGTGCCTGACGGACCAGCGCGGCGCGATGCTCTGCAGGCTCATTTGCGACGAGGCTGTGGCCGCGTTGGGCAGCTATGGCAGCGAGCAGGGCCGACTTTCCTCCGGGTCCGGCGCAGAGGTCCAGCCATTCCTCATTAACCGTTGATGGGGCGTCGAGCTCGACGGCGGCCAGCGCGCGCGCTGGGGCGTCGAGCTCGACGGCGGCCAGCGCGCGCGCGACGATCTGGGAGCCGGCGTCCTGCACCCTCACCTCGCCGGAGCGCACGGACTCGAGCCGCCCTACATCACCGGCGGCGAACAGTGCGGAGTCATCCACGAGCTCTCCGGGACGGGCGCCTGCCGCAAGAGCTTCGTCGAGCGATCCAATACCGGGCAACGCGACAAGGTTGACGATCGGAGCAGCGTTGTCTGCCTGCAGCAAGTCATCGATTTCGGCAACGGGGCGCCCGTGCCCTACAAGGCTCTGCCTCATGGTGCGGACTATCCACTCGGGGTGGCTGTGCCGCAGGGAGCTGGCCCGAACGGGATCCTCAACACCCTCGGTGAGGACCTCGATCCACTCGCTGAAGGATTTGCGTGACACCTTTCGAAGCACCGCATTGGTCAGGGAGGAAGGCCCCGCACCAATCACTGCCCGCACCAGGCCCACTGTCTGGTCAAGGGCGGCGTGCGGAGGCACCCGCATGGCCATCAGCTGGTGGACTCCCAGGCGCAGGGCGTCGAGAACGGCCGGGTCAAGCTGCTCGAGCGGGCGGTCGACGCACAACGCAAGGATTGCGTCGTAGGTGCCCTGGCCTCGCAGCGCGCCATAGGCCAGTTCTGTGGCGAACCCGGCATCCTGGCGGCCAAGGCGGTGCTTGCGGATACTGCTGGGCAGTACCAGGTTGGCGTAGGCATCATCAACTGCAACAGCTCGAAGAACCTCAAAGGCTGCCAGCCGCGCAGGATCGGCCCGCCTGGTGCGTTCGGAGGGCGCTGTGGCCGAGAACTTGCGGGCGCGCGACCTATTGCGCTCCCGTCCCCGCTCATTGCGCCGACTCTGACCGCCGGGATGATGTTCAGGTGTCATTCGAATTCCAGATCCTCTCGACGTGCACCGCGGAACCACTCGGGGGCGGCGAGCATGGTGCGTCCCGCTGGTTGAACCAGCGTCAGTTCGACGGCGTGTGATCCGGTCCCTGTCAGCACCGCTCCATCCCTATCGAGAACGACGCCGGGCGGAATGTCTGAAACGTCGGGGCGGAGCCGAACCGGGCCGAGCTTGAACCGCTGCCCGCCCAGCACCGTCCATGCCCCTGGCTCCGGCGTGACGCCGCTGATCCGACGCTTGATGGCAAGCGCGGGGTCGGTCCACCGAATCCGCCCATCAGGGCTTGCGAGCTTAGGAGCCAGCGACACCTCGCCCTGCTGTGGGACAGCATGGGCGCGTCCCTGCTCAAGGGCCGACAGGGTCTGTGCCAGGAGCACAGCGCCGCTTTCCGACAGCCGGTCGAGCAAGGTTCCGCTGGTGTCCTCAGGGCGGACGGTCTCCGTCAATGTGCCGAAGACGGGTCCGGTATCCAGGCCCTCCTCGAGAAGGAACGTTGAGGCGCCGGTGATGTCATCACCGTTGATCAGCGCGTGCTGGACGGGGGCCGCACCCCGCCAGGCGGGAAGCAGTGAGAAGTGCAGATTGATCCAACCGTGTCTTGGAACCCGCAACGCGGCAGCGGGAACGAGTCCCCCGTAGGCAACAATGGCCGCGGCCTCCAGGTCCAGCGCCGCGAGCCGCGAGATAACGGGCCCGTCGATGCGGTTCGCCTTGATGACCTCCAGGCCGAGTTTGCTTGCTGCCTCGGCGACCGGGCTCGGCGTCAGGACCTTCTTCCGACCAACCGGAGCGTCTTCGCGGGTAAGGACGGCAGCCACCTCGTGTCCCGCGCGGCGGAGTTCGGCAAGGGAGGGCACTGCAACCTTCGGCGTGCCGGCGAATAGTACTCTCATGCGCCGGTCCTCCGCCGGCCGCTCGAAGGCCCACCGATGCCGAACACCGAACCCACACTTGAGGATCGCTTGGTGAGGGTGTCCGTGGTGACCGCGTTGTACTGGGAGTGCCGGATGGCACGCATGGCGGCCCGGCGATCGTCCCCCTGAAGCCGGTCGATGTAGAGGCGCCCATCGAGGTGATCGCTCTCGTGCTGAAAGCAGCGGGCCAGCATTCCCTCCGCCTCTAGCTGCATCGGCTGGCCCGTGACATCGAACCCCCGAAGCTGGACAAGCTCAGCGCGGGGTAACGCGAATCCGATCCCGGGAACGGAGAGGCAGCCTTCCTGATCGTCATTCTGCACGCCTTCGGCGCTGAGAAGCTCAGGA
The DNA here is from genome assembly GCF_054161285.1 of Arthrobacter sp. D2-10. Taxonomy (NCBI): domain Bacteria; kingdom Bacillati; phylum Actinomycetota; class Actinomycetes; order Micrococcales; family Micrococcaceae; genus Arthrobacter; species Arthrobacter sp. D2-10. The sequence continues at coordinate 1,937,969 of NZ_CP096431.1, forward strand.
TTGACAACGTGACCTTCCGCCCCGTCAACCGCGTAGGTGAAGACGCGCAGACCGACCCCTACCTGCGGCGCCGCCAGGCCCGCACCCCGAACGCTGTGCATGGTCTCGAGCATGTTCTGAACCAACCGGGCCAACTCGTGACCATACTCGGTTACCTCTACTGCGGGTGTCCGTAGCACGGGGTCCCCGATCATCCTGATACTCAGAACCGCCATCCGGTCGTGTGTCCTCACCTGTCGGTCGTTGAATGTGTACGGGAGGTCCGGTCGGCGCAATTCAACATCCGACGAAACTCCCAAAATGCTTGGTCAAGTCTAGGTCAGGCTGCCCGCGTCAGCTGCTTATCGCTGTGACCGGTGCATCCGCCGGAGACACGTAACCCTGTTGGGCAACTCCAGGCGCCTGTGAGGTTGTAACGGTTCCCGCGGGTCGTGCGGCCCCTGAGCCGGTGGACGTGCCGGCTTCGAGGCGCGGGGGCGGCGGCACAGCCAGCAGCGGTTGACCTGCGTCAGCTGCATTCCCCCCAGCTTCCCAGGCGCGCCGGAGGGCGCAGAACTTGAACCAGTGCTCTTTGAGTACTTGCGGATTGGCCCGGTGCGCCCGCACCTCGGTCTGCCCGATAGCGACCCCGAGCAGGATTGGGTCGTTCCCGTACTTCCATGCTTCCCAGGAGCCGCTTCGGGGATCCACGAGAGATTCCTGTGCTTTCATGCCGGCGACGAGTTGCATGACCACCTTTTGATCGAGCGGCTTCACCATGCCGTCGCGGTCTGTAGCGCGGGTTTTGAAGTCGATGATGCACAGGCGCCCCGCGATCGTTGCCACGAGATCGAGCGTTCCCGCGTAACCAAGTTCCGAGTTCCAGACGGTGATCTCAGGCGCTATGGGCCTTACCTGGTACAGATCCCACCACTCGTCGAAACGGGCCGCGAATCCTTCCTCGCCGTGCTGCGCCAGCTCTGCGCGGGCCTCGTCAGCGCGATGTTCTCGGCCCAGATCGCGTAGGGCAACCTGTTCGCAATAGAAGTGAACCCGTGTACCTCGCTGTGCTGCGTCGTCGCGGTAACGCTCAGCAGCCTTCGAAGCGTCCTGGATCACGGCACGCATCTCGCTTGGATTGCCGAGCGACGACGGCAGGCGGGGGTCCTGGGCAAGAGCACTCGCTGCCATATACCCGAACCATCCCCCCAGCGAGGCGCTTTGGGACTGCGAGATGACGGTGGTGATCGAGGGGACCAGGGGTGGCTCCGAAACGGATCTGGAATACATGCGCCCGCGTTCTGTGGCGTGCGCGAGGAGCGGCTCGGTCATATATCCAGTGTGTCACCCCCGTCTGACACTTCTTCCGCCCGACAGACCTTAGGTGCCCGACGGCGCCTTATATAGCATCGGTGCGATATCTGCCGGAGGCGCTCCGCACGACCCTCAATTGGACGAACCCCTGTTCCTCCGATATTGTTTTTACTCGTTGGAAAGACGCCGAAGGGAATAGGGAAACCCTAAATCCTCGGCCATTTTCTCTGCGGACGTAGCTCAGCTGGCTAGAGCACCACCTTGCCAAGGTGGATGTCGCGGGTTCGAATCCCGTCGTCCGCTCGCAAGTCACTGTATTCGCTGGCTTCGGCCAGGGATCCCGCTTTAGTGGGGCACGGTGGGGTGGCCGAGAGGCGAGGCAGCGGCCTGCAAAGCCGTATACGCGGGTTCGAATCCCGTCCCCACCTCCATACGGTGAACTGCAAGACCTGGGCGATTGGCGCAGCGGTAGCGCGCTTCCCTGACACGGAAGAGGTCACTGGTTCGATCCCAGTATCGCCCACGCAAGGCGCCTCCTTGAGAGGCGCCTTTTCGCGGACGTAGCTCAGCTGGCTAGAGCACCACCTTGCCAAGGTGGATGTCGCGGGTTCGAATCCCGTCGTCCGCTCTGACCATCTAAAACAAGGCGGCTCCATCCTCATCCTCATGGATGGAGCCGCCTTGTTTTCCCGAAGGCGCTAGTGGAGAACCTTCAGTCCGATCACGCATCCGACGATTCCGAGCACCAACAGAACCTTCAGCAGCGACGCAGCTTCGCCGTCGAAAAGCATTGCGTAGGTGACAGTCAAGGCTGCGCCGATACCCACCCACACGGCATACGACGTTCCCGTCGGCAGAGTACGCATCGCCCAAGCCAGACCCGCCATGCTCAGAACCAGTCCGATCACAAAGACGACCGTGGGACCGAGCCTGCTGAACCCCTCAGACTTCCCGAGAGCTGTAGCCCACACTGCCTCAAGCACTCCCGAAACCACCAGTACAACCCACGCCATGGTCAACCGCTCCTTCAACGCCGTCTTTTCGCTCACCGGGTACGGCGCTCCTCGTCCGGGTGCCAGTTCGGCCCGCTCAGGGTGTCACACTGCCATGCGGGCGGCAAGATGAATCATGCTGAGGGCGAAAGCCCGAACTCTTTCCCTTCGTAAAAAGCCTCCTTATGATGGTGGATGCGGTGGAACAACGGGTTCCACATGAAAGAAGGGAGGTGCCTGTGTCTGTATCAGACGGGCTCAAAGGCAGGGCTGGAGAGTTGAAGGACAAGGCAGCCGAAATGGGCCGGAACTCGGGAAAGATCTCTCCCGTTTAGCCCAGGGCCTCCTCGACGGTCGACATCGTTGAGAGTCAGGACGGCATCCGACTCCCCGACACTTCGGCCCGACAACAGCCTTTAGCACGACAAGGAGGCGCCGACCCTGCCGCGAGGCAGCGTCGGCGCCTTTGTCATACCCTCAGGTTCTCTGACTTGCCCGCAGGCCCTCCTGGCGCATCTGCAGCACGGAAAGGCCGAGTCAGCCCTGGGTTTCGGCGCCCTGACGTGCCAGGGCGGTCAGGCGGGAAACGGCACGGTAGTACTTCTTCATGTGTCCACCCGTCATCATCTCCTGCGTGAAGAGATCACTCAGGGGTGCCCCGCTGGCGAGGATAGGAACATCACGGTCATAGAGGCGATCCGCAAGCACGACGAACCGCAGCGCCACGGCCTGCTCGGTGATGGTCTGTACCTCGTGCCAGGCAACGGCGTCGATGCCGTCAATAAGCTGGCGATAGCGGCTGGGGTGGACGCCGGCGAGGTGCTTGATCAGGTCGGTGAAGTGGTCTTCGGCCACGGTGACGTCGTCCGGGAAGTGGCGTGCCTGGCGGCGAACCTGTTGCTCCGACATCGGGGCCGGAGCTTCAGGAAGGCCGCGGTGGCGGTAGTCCTCGCCGTCGATACGAATGACCTCGAACTGGTCCGCCAAAACCTGAATTTCCCGCTGAAAATCGACCGCAGCGAATCTGCCCTCGCCGAGAGATCCCGGAAGCGTATTGGATGTCGCGGCGAGCTTGACGCCCGCGTCAGCAAGTTCACGCATGAGCCGTGACATCAACACCGTATCGCCCGGATCATCCAATTCGAACTCGTCGATGCAGACGAGTTGGTAGGTACTCAATGCATCGACCGTGCGCCTGAAGGACAAAGCGCCCACAAGGTTGGTGTATTCGACGAAGGTGCCGAAGGCCTTCTTGCCGGAGGCGGCGTGCCACAGCGAAGCGAGCAGGTGCGTCTTGCCGACACCGAATCCGCCGTCCATATAAATACCGGCCCGGCTCTGCTCACGTTGTCCACCGAAGAACTTGCGTAGCCCACTCGGCTTGGGTGCATTGACTGTCGAGGCGAAGTGCCGAAGCTCCTTCACGGCCGCGGACTGGGACGGCTGCTGGGGGTCAGGCCGGTACGAGTCGAAGGACACGGTCCCGAAACGCTGTGAGGGGAAAAAACCGTCCAGAAGTTCGTCCACCGAAACCTGCGGCGATCGTTGGGTCAGATGCTCAATGGTGGCCACAGATGAATGCGTCTTTCGTCGGCGATCGAGGGAGCAGGCCGTCAGAAGCCGTGCTAGGAAAGGATACGTCAGTAGCCGGGCAGCCACGGGTATCTCCGGTGTTCACGGTGCCGTCATTATGGCGTCCTGTGACTACGGCGGAAGGAATCAGCTGAGCCCGTGGTTACGCTAGGTGGGAAAGAGCAATCGTCAATGCAGGAAGGCTTTCCACGGATGAGTGTTGCAACAGACCCCCATGACAAGTTTGCAGAGTACGCGCACCCCGAGCGGCTTGTTTCAACCCAGTGGCTCGCGGACAACCTCGGCACTCCCGGACTCGTGGTCGTTGAGTCCGACGAAGATGTCCTGCTCTACGAGACCGGGCATATCGCGGGTGCCGTCAAGATCGACTGGCACACCGACCTGAATGACGAGGTCACCCGCGACTACGTTGACGGTGAAGGTTTCGCACGTCTCATGTCGGCCAAGGGCATCTCCCGTGACAGCACTGTTGTTATTTACGGTGACAAGTCCAACTGGTGGGCCGCTTACGCACTGTGGGTCTTCACCCTGTTCGGACACGAGGACGTGCGGCTGCTCGACGGCGGGCGGGACAAGTGGATCGCCGAGGGCCGTCCCGTCACGACTGAGGTGCCGCAGCCACAGCCCACCGACTACCCGGTGGTCGAGCGCAATGATGCTCCCATCCGTGCCTATCTGACCGATGTCCTTGATCACTTCGGGAACCCGCTGATCGACGTCCGCTCCGCCGACGAGTACACCGGGGCGCGAACGCACATGCCCGCATACCCCGAGGAGGGCGCACTTCGCGGCGGACACATACCTTCAGCGGTGTCCGTCCCCTGGGCCCGGGCAGCAGCAGAGGACGGAACCTTCCGCACGCGGGATGAGCTGGATGCGATCTACCGCGGCGAAGCAGGTTTGAAGGAAGGCGACGACGTTGTTGCCTACTGCCGCATTGGAGAGCGTTCCAGCCATACCTGGTTTGTGCTCCAGCACCTCCTCGGGTTCGAGAATGTCCGCAACTACGACGGATCCTGGACTGAGTGGGGCAACGTCGTTCGCGTGCCGATCGTTAAGGGCACTGAACCAGGTGTAGCGCCGGTAGCCGCCGGGCGGAGATAGTTAACGGAATGAAGGCGCCCCGGGCACTTGCCCGGGGCAATCGTGAGGATGACAGTGGAAACCACAGCTTTACCCCAACAGCTCGCCGAGATCGTGGACGATTTCCAGGCTCTGTCCGAACCGGACCGGCTCCAGCTGCTCCTTGAGTTTTCCCGCGGTCTTCCTCCGCTGCCGGCGCATCTTCTGGATCACCCGGAGCTCCTTGAGCAGGTTGTGGAGTGCCAGAGCCCGCTCTTTCTCACACTGGACATCGCCGACGACAGCGAAAGGTCCGTCTCTCTGTTCTTCTCCGCCCCGCCGGAAGCACCGACAACGCGCGGATTCGCCGGCGTTCTCCAGGAAGGCCTGGACGGGCTGCCGGCGGCGCAGATCCTCGCCGTGCCCGACGACGTGCCGGAGCGCCTGGGGCTGACACGGGCCATCACGCCGCTGCGCATGCGAGGCATGGCCGCCATGCTGGGGCGTATCAAGCGCAAGATCCGGGAATCAGGGGCGGCTTAGCGTCCGCTTCGGCTCCGTCCGTCCGAAAACCTGACGCCGCAGCCAGTCGGCTGTGACGGCGTGCCAGCGGTCAGGGTCGACGTTCCATTCCTTGGTATGCCTGGCTCGATAAAACCGCTCGAAGGTGACGAAGGTCGGATTGCGTTCAGCCAGTTCGGCAGACGGTCCCACCGGCACGAACTCGTCATCCTCGCTGTGAAGGATCAGCGTCGGCACCGTCACCTGGTCCGCCCGCGAGACCCAGTCCATACTCTTCAGGTCCAGTGGCGTTGACAGGCCGGTGACTACGCGTCCGAAGCTGTTCGAGATCAGCCATTGCCCTAGTCTGCCCGCCGGAGCGGGAATGCGGTTCAGTTCAGCCTGGTGCGTGAGAACGTTCATCCAGTCAATCACCGGTCCATCCAGAACCAGCGCGCGGATCCGCGTGCGATACCGGGACATGTCAGCTGCCTGGAGGCAAATGGCACCGCCCATGGACCAGCCGAAGAGCACAACGTCCTGAGCGCCGTTTTCGAATGCGTACTCAAGCGCTGATTCGACATCCTGCCACTCGGTGATGCCCAACCCGTACCTGCCGTCGGCAGCGAAGGGGGCTTCGCCGTCGTTCCGGTACGACACCAGCAGGCTGGTCATGCCGAGTTCCCGCGCGGTGCGCACCGCGCGCAACCCCTCCGAGCGCTGCACTCCCCTGCCATGCACCATGATGGCCCAGGTGTCGGAAGGGGTTTCTGCACGCACCAGCCAGGCGGGAGCATTACCGCCGGCGACCGGCACATCGACGCTCTCGTCCGCGAAGCCCAGAGCTGAAGGCGAAGGATAAACAGCCCCGCTCCACCAACCGCGGACCGCTGAACGGATATCACCCGCGTAGACGGTTTCAACCTCGCGCTGCACGGTGCCCTCCCGCGGCACGAACGACCGGATTGCTCCGATCCGGGCGTGGCCACGCCCGCCGTCGAAGTAGAGACTGTACGTGCCCTCTATCGTGGTGTCTTCGTTGGCCGGCAGGATCACTTCCAGACCGTCGCCGGTCTGCACCACGGCCAGGATCTCGAGGTTCTCATCCCGCCTGCGGGGAGTTACTACCTCCTTGGCGAAGTGCGCCGCCAGCGCAGACGTGGCTCCAGCGACAACGGAACTGACAGCGGCACCGGTTCCGATTCCAAGGACGGCCCAGCGAAGCCATGCCTGACGGTCCACGGCAGCCGGAGGAGTGGTGAATGGCATGGTCCTATTCTTGCCCACGGAAACAGCACCGGCGGAAACGGTTCGTCACGTGGAGTGTCGCCTGTCCTCTATAGCTGCGGGACGAGCCGGGGTCTAGGGTTGGGACATGGAGGAAACGATCGTGGTGCTCGCTGAAGTGCCGCTCACCGAGGCGGATGCCTCTCATCTCTCCGCCCTGGTTGACGGCGGTGACGCCGTCTATACCGTGCTGATACCGGAAGACCGTCACACGAACGTGCTCGGGGAGTTTCTCCACCATTTGAGCCTCTTCGAGATCAGCGAGGCCTTCCACGGACTGTCCCACCGGCCCTCCGACGACGAGGTTCGCGTGACGGCCGACCAGGCCCTGCAGAGATCGCTCCTTGCGCTTCGAAACGCCGGGCTGAAGGCGGACGGGCTGACTGCACGGGGCAACGCCGTCGAAGAAATGGTCAGCACGGTCAGGCAGAGCGGAGCCCGTCAGGCCGTCGTCATCACGCGCCCGCATGCTGTGGCGGACACACTCCATCGGGACTGGGCAAACCGCGCGCAGGACCAGCTTGGCGTTCCTGTCCTTCATCTGTATGCCGGGTCGGGATTTATCGGGGACTCCTAGGCGTTGAGGCAACTATGAGCACATCAGAATCAGCATCCTCCACCGACAACACCCCCATCGAGAAGACTGACGAGGAATGGCGCCGGGAACTGACGCCTGAGGAGTACTACGTGCTGCGGCAGGCCGGAACCGAGCGGCCCTTCACCGGCGAGTACCACGACACCCATGTCAAGGGCGTCTACCAGTGCCGGGCATGCGGCCACGAACTCTTCACGAGCAACGAAAAGTTCGATTCCCACTGTGGTTGGCCTTCATTCTGGGCACCGCTGGCCGAGGACAAGGTTCGGTACATCAAGGACCGAACCCTCGGAATGGAGCGCGTTGAGGTCCGCTGTGCCCGCTGTGATTCCCACCTGGGCCATGTTTTCGAGGGCGAGGGCTACGGCACGCCGACCGACCAGCGCTACTGCATCAACTCCGTATCGATGAGGCTCATCCCCCAGGACTGAAGTCAGTCCTAGAGTCCGGCCCCGCCGTGACGGGAAGCATCCTCAAGGTCTCCTGCATCTCCAGCTGCATCGCGGGTACGCCAGAATAAGAGTTTCTTATCAGTGCTCCGTTTGAGGATCAGTTCAGCTGTTCTGTTGTTACGCTCGGGAACAACAGAACAGCCACCCCTTCAAGGAGGAAAAGTGACCCAGACCCTCGACGCCGAAGTCCGCTTGCACGACGCCCATCCCGAGCAGCTTCCTGCCTGGGAAGCGCTCAAGAGCGCGGCAATTCGTCTGCAGAGCCTGCAGGCGAAGGACGGTTCAATAGCTGACCGGGCAGAGGTTGCTGTTGCCTGCGGGCACGTTGACACCATCATCGAGTCCCTCAATGAGCTCGGTCCGCTCTTCCCTCACGACGCGACCTACCACGAAGCTCTGATCCGCGACCTTGAGGGGTGGAAGGCCGGCGGCCTTCAGGTGCCTGATTTCCTTGATTCGCTGATCGAGTTCCAGCCCCAGCTCGACCGCGCCCATGGACGGCGGCACCTTGTCGTCTTTCCGATGTACACCCAGAATGGGAGCTCCAACCGTTTCGTCGAAGCGGTGTTGATCGAGGTCCTCTGGCCGGACTTCATTGCGGAACTCGAGACCGGAGATTACTCGAACAAGCTCTTTGTTCCCATCCGCTTCCTTGACTTCACCCCCGGCTACGACACCAACTCGGCAGTGCTTTTTCCCGAGACCGTTGCGGTACGGCAGACACCCAAGTTCACATGGGGAGCCATCTTCGCTGATCGGGAGGCGGCACGTTTCCGCCGGGTGGTGACGGCCGCCTCCGACATCACTCAGCTTGAGCTGCCCGACGAGGCCCGGGAGCTCATCGAGAATCAGCAGTTGGCTGAGGAAACCTTCGTGATGTGGGACCTCATTCATGACCGCACCCACATGCGCGGGGATCTTCCCTTTGACCCGTTCATGATCAAGCAGCGCATGCCGTACTTCCTGTACTCGCTCGAAGAGCTGCGGTGTGATCTCACGGCTTTCGCAGAGTCGGTCAAGATAGCAGCCGACGACGATGCCTCCGATGAGGCCCGCCGCCACGCCCGCCTGGTGCAGTACGCCGTCATCTTCGACCGCATCTTCCGTTTCTCGATCACAGGCAGCCGGGTACGGAACTACGACGGCCTCGGTGGCCAGTTGCTGTTCGCCTGGCTGCACCAGAACCATGTCCTGCACTGGACCGATACGAAACTGACCATCGACTGGGAGGAAGTTCCCGGCGTCGTCATTGCACTGGGCGAGAAGATCCAGCAGCTGTACTGGCGGTCGATCGACCGGCCAAAGATCGCCCACTGGCTTGCGGCGTACGAACTGGTATCCGAAACTGTCACCCCGCATCCGGCATCGGTCTGGGCGAAGGGTGCTGACGCGCTGCCCCTGGACGGTCCTCCACGCGGGCTCACGGACGCCGTCCTTGATGACGAATTCCCTCTGTCGATGTTCTTCGAGGCCCTGGATAGGAAGATGAAGGACGTCATCGAATCCACCGCGGGAATCACAGGAGCCACTGCGTGACAGAATCACTCGATCTTTCCGGCCTCCACATCCTTGTTGCCGGAGCCACCAGTCAGGCAGGCATAGCGACGGCCGAGGCGTTCACCTCGGCCGGCGCCCATGTCATCGCAGTGGGATCCGATACCGGGCGCCTGCAGCGCTCGCTCGGACACATTCCGTCCCTCGATATGCGCACCTGCGACCTCACGGACTTTCATGCAGTCCAGTCGCTCGCCGGTGACCTCCACGCCGACGGCACCAGGGTGGACGGCCTGATGCACCTGGTGGGTGGATGGCGGGGAGGGACAGGGATTGCCGGGCAATCGGACGAGGACTACGAGTTCCTTCACCGTTCCGTTCTCACCACTCTGCGGAACACATCTCGGCTGTTCGTCGCCGATCTGGCCGCATCGGCCCGTGGGAGGCTCGCAATCGTGTCGGCCACGGCAGTCGACGCACCGGGTGCGGACAGCGCGTCGTACGCGGCGGTCAAGGCCGCCGCCGAGACATGGGTGCGTGCAGTGGCACAGGAGTTCACCGGTGTCGGAACAACCACCGGTACCCGGGCGGCCGCTTCCATACTGGTCGTGAAAGCACTTCTGGACGAGAAGATGCGGGCCGAACGCCCCGACCGCCGCTTCCCCGGCTATACGCATGTCTCGGACCTCGCTGCGACCATGACCGGCCTCTTCGCACGTGAGGCGGGGACTATCAACGGTCAGCGCCTCAGCCTGGCCGGCTGATGTGCCCCAAACCGTTCGCCCCGATACGAGATACTGGATCCGTGACTGACACCATCTCTGCTACCGCCCGTCTCCATGACCCCAACGTGCGCGGCTTCGCGTCGGACAACTACTCCGGCGTGCACCCCGAGGTGCTCGCCGCGCTTGCCGCCGCCAACGGGGGCCACCAGGTCGCCTATGGGGAGGACGTCTATACCCAGCGCCTGCAGGAGCTGATGCAGCAGCAGTTCGGTGAGGGAACCGTCGCCTATCCTGTGTTCAACGGAACGGGCGCCAATGTCCTGAGCCTGCAGTCCCTCCTCCCCCGCTGGGGCGCAGTCATCTGCGCCAAGACGGCACACATCAATGTGGATGAAAACGGGGCTCCGGAGCGCATCGGCGGGATGAAGCTCCTGGCGGTGCCGACCCCCGATGGAAAGCTGACGCCGGAACTGATCGACCTGGAAGCCTGGGGTTGGGGGGATGAGCACCGGGCGCAACCGCTCGCGGTGTCGATCACGCAGACTACCGAACTCGGGACGCTGTACACGCCCGAGGAGGTACGCGCCATTGCCGACCACGTGCATGCCCGCGGGATGCACCTGCACATGGACGGAGCGCGCATCGCCAACGCCGCCGCTGCCCTGGACATGCCGCTGCGCAGCTTCACGCGTGATGCCGGCGTCGACATCCTCTCTTTCGGCGGGACCAAGAACGGGATCATGTTCGGCGAATGCGTGGTTGTACTCAATCCTGCAGCAGCAACGGGTCTTGAGTACCTCCGCAAGATGAACATGCAACTCGCATCCAAGATGCGCTTTGTCTCGGCGCAGCTGGTTGCCCTGCTCGAGAACGGCCTCTGGCTTCGCTCGGCCACGCACGCCAATGCCATGGCGGCTCGACTCACAGCCGCCGTCTCCACTATTGACGGCGTGCAACTCACGCAGCCGACGACGGCGAACGCCGTCTTCGCCATCCTGCCGCCTGAGGCTGCCGACAGGGTCCGCGAACAGTTCCGCTTCTACGACTGGGATCAGGCAACCGGCGAGGTCCGGTGGATGTGCACTTTCGACACCACCGAAGCGGACGTCGATGCGTTCGCGGAGGCGATCCGCCGCGAGGTCCGCCGGTCCTGACGGCCCGGCCGCTAGACTTTTCCAACCGGCGTGCAGGAACGAATTCCTTTCCTGCGGCGTGGCTGATGAGGCCAACGCTGCCTGGGGTTTAACCTGCGAGGGTGAGCGCTATTGGTGACCTCTCGCAGGTTCCTCCTGAATTCCTGAATGCACTGGCCGGTCTGCGGCGGGCGAAATGCCGTAACGAGCTGCGCCTCGACGAAATACCGGCTCCCTCCCGACTTGCACCTTTCGCAGTCGCCCTCGGAGCCGAGGTACTTCAGGATGCCCAGCCAGGCCCGCTTCCTGTCCATGGACCCGCCAGGGCAGCCCTCCAACACGATGATCGCGCCGAAGAGCTTGCAACCGGACGCTTCATCCTGTTGTACGACCCCGAGGGATCCGAAGTCTGGGACGGTACTTTCCGGATAGTCACCTATATCCGTGCCCAGCTCGAGCCCGACATGGGAAACGACGCGCTCCTCGGATCCGTGGCGTGGACCTGGCTGGTTGAAGCACTCCAGAATCACGACGCCGGATACAGGTCGGCGGGGGGCACCGCAACCCGCATACTGTCCGAAAGCTACGGCTCCCTTGCCGACCGGGTCGACACGATCGACATCGAATTGCGCGCGTCCTGGACTCCTGACTCCGGCAGTGTCCAGAAGCATCTGGAAGCCTGGGCTGACATGGTGTGCACCTTCGCGGGACTTCCTCCCCTCCCGGACGGCGTGGCGGCGCTCCCTAACAGGCGCCGCAACTGATCCCCGGGGCGGGCCACCGACAACGACTCCCGCCGCACGGGCGGTGCAATCCGCCGGAGCGCCGGTGCCGCCCGGTTAGACTTGCATCATCATGACCGTGCACTCCGAGCCTGACAGCCGAACCCCCGACTCCGGCAATACCACCCCAGGCTCAGTCGCCGTGCTGCCACTGCTGGACGAGCCCAAGGACGGCGTTCCTTTCGTTATTGACACGCCGGCAGGGCTTGAGCGGGCGGCGAGGGCGCTTGCCGCCGGAACAGGACCGGCCGGAGTGGATGCGGAACGCGCCTCCGGATTCCGGTATGGGCAGCGTGCCTTCCTCGTCCAGATCCGCAGGGAAGGCGCCGGGACCTGGCTCATCGACCCGGAACCCTTCGGCGATCTGCGCAGCATCAATGACGCCCTCTCAGGGGTGGAGTGGATCCTGCACGCCGCCTCCCAGGACCTCCCTTGCCTCTCGGAACTAGGCATGTGGCCGGACAAATTGTTCGACACGGAGCTGGCAGCCCGGCTCGCCGGCTTCCCGCGCGTAGGACTGGCTGCGGTCATCGAACGCCTGCTCGGCTTCACGCTGGCCAAGGAGCATTCCGCAGCGGATTGGTCGCAGCGCCCGCTGCCGGAGCCCTGGCTTCGTTACGCAGCCCTGGACGTCGAGGTGCTCGTCGAGCTGCGCGACCGCCTGGTGGAAGTACTCGAGCAGGACGGCAAGCTCCGCATCGCCGAGGAAGAGTTCGAGTACATTCGCTCCTCGCCGCCGGCACCGCCGAAAACAGATCCTTGGCGCCGAACGTCCGGCGTCCATCAGGTGCGCGACCGTCGGCAGCTGGCGGCTGTCCGGGAACTCTGGCAGGAACGCGAATCTCTGGCGCAGAAGCGGGACGTCGCTCCGGGCCGCCTGATTCCCGACGCAGCGATTGTGGCTGCAGCGAAAGCAATGCCGCAGACTGTCCCGCAGTTGCTGGCCGTCAATAGCTTCCACGGACGGGCGGCGCAACGTGAGGCGCCGCGTTGGCTGCGGTGCATCGCCCTTGCCCGCGCTTCGCGGGACCTCCCCGAACTGCAGCTTCCGACCAATGCGCCGCCTCCTCCGCGGGTATGGCCGGAAAAAGACCCTGCCGCTGCCGCTCGCCTCCAAACCGCCAAACCACGAGTCGCGGCCGTGGCCGACAAACTCAACATGCCGGTGGAGAACCTTCTTACGCCCGACTACCTGCGACGGTTGGCGTGGCGCCCACCCACGCCGACCGATCTTGACACCATTTCCGCGGCGCTCGCCGACCTCGGAGCTCGTCCGTGGCAGATCGAGCATGTCGCAGCGGTCATCACGGTTGCTTTCCTGGATCCGGACCCTCTGCAGCCGAAGCAGGCGCGGCCTTCAACCTAGTGCACCGGACTTGTTGCAGCGTGATGTTACCCGCGAGTAACATAGGGGCCTGATCCACCAACTCAACGAGGAGCGATTGTGCCCAAACCAGCCACAGCAACGCGGCAACAGATCAGGGACGTTGTTTTCGTCGACGGCGTCAGAACCCCATTCGGGAAGGCTGGAGAAAAGGGGATACACGCGGGCACCCGGGCTGATGATCTCGTGGTCAAATGCATTCGAGAGCTTCTGCGACGCAACCCCTCCCTGCCGCCCGAGCGGATCGACGACGTCGCCGTCGCTGCCACAACCCAGACGGGTGATCAGGGACTCACCATCGGGCGGACCGCCGCTCTCCTGGCCGGGCTCCCCCGCACCGTGCCCGGGTTCGCCATCGACCGCATGTGCGCCGGGGCGATGACCGCTGTCACCACCACCGCATCCGGGATCGCGTTCGGCGCATATGACATTGTGGTCGCTGGCGGCGTCGAGCATATGGGCAACCACCCAATGGGTTCGGATGCCGATCCCAACCCCCGGTTCCTCGCCGAGCGCATTGTGGACCCAGCGGCCTTGAACATGGGGAATACGGCGGAGAACCTCCACGACCGCTTCCCTGCCATCACGAAGGAGCGCGCCGACTCATACGCCGTGGCCAGCCAGGCGAAGGTTGCGGACGCGTATGAGCGCAACCAAATCCAGCCGGACCTTGTCCCGGTTGCGGGAAGGAAGCCCGGATCGGGCTGGACTGTGAACCAGCAGGACGAGCCGCCGCGCCCAGGCACCACGCTCGAGGACCTGGCATCACTCCGGACGCCATTCCGCCCGCACGGCAGAGTCACCGCAGGCAATGCTGCGGGGCTCAACGACGGCGCCACCGCTGCACTGCTCGCCTCCGCTGATGCGGCGGCAGAGCTGAACCTTCCGGTGAAGATGCGCCTGGTCGCCTATGCTTTTGCCGGCGTCGAACCGGAGGTCATGGGAATTGGACCCGTACCGTCCACCGAGAAGGCCCTGAGGCAGGCCGGGCTGACCATCGATGACATCGGCCTGTTCGAAATCAATGAAGCGTTCGCCGTGCAGGTCCTGTCATTCCTTGATCACTTCGGCATTGACGACGACGATCCGCGGGTCAACCGCTACGGCGGCGCGATTGCCTTCGGACATCCGCTGGCGAGCTCCGGGGTACGCCTCATGACGCAACTGGCGCGGCAGTTCGAGGAAGACCCCCAGGTCCGGTACGGCATCACCACCATGTGCGTAGGACTCGGCATGGGTGGAACGGTCATTTGGGAAAACCCGCATCACGCAGACTATTCAGGGAATACGACGGAGGACGCAGCATGAGTTTCGATCGGTTCGAGGAACTGGCCGCCCTGGTGCCTGACGAGGTCATCACCCACTCGCTTGTCGAGGATGTGCAGTTGCCCGGCGGGTCCGGCATCATGGCCCTGATCACCCTCGACAACGGGCTGGATCACAGCCGGCCGACCACTCTGGGACCCAGCACGCTCATCGAGTTCGGGCGCACACTCGAGAACCTGAAAGTACGCGCGGCGGGTGGTGAGATCGCCGCCGTCGGCGTGACCGGGAAACCCTACTTCCTTGCGGCCGGGGCAGACCTGTCGACGGTCAAGTCACTGAAAAGCGCTCATCACGGAACGCTGATGGCGGAACTGGGACATTCGGCGTACAACCTGCTGGGCTCACTGGGGGTCCCGAGTTTCGCCTTCATCAACGGCGTCGCCTTGGGGGGAGGGCTCGAAATTGCTCTCGCTGCCGACTTCCGCACGGTGTCCGCAGGAGCCAACGGAATCGGCCTTCCAGAGGCGTTCATCGGGCTGGTTCCCGGTTGGGGCGGCGTCTACAGACTCCCCCGCCTGACCGGTCCCCGCACCGCTGTGAAGATCATGATCGAAAACCCGCTGAGCAACAACCGCACGCTTGATGGACGCACCGCCCACGGGGCGGGAATCGCCGATGCCCTGTTTGAACCCGCCGATTTCCTGGAGCAGTCCATTCGCTGGGCTGCGGAGGTTCTGCGGGACTCGTCCGGCATCGCTGACCGCCGCGCTGGGCTGTCGCGGTACGACGACGGTGAGTGGGCGGCCGCAGTCGCAGCTGGCCGCGCTTTCGTTGAGGCGAAAACGTCCAACGCTGCTCCTGCGCCGGGAAAGGTGCTGGACCTGTTCGAAGCGGCCAGGACCCGATCCCAGGCGGAGTCTGCCGCAGCGGAGTGTGAAGCGCTGACCGAGTTGATGCTCACGCCGCAATTCCACGACACCGTGTATGCCTTCCTCGAACTGGTACAGAAACGGGCCAAACGTCCGGCCGGCGCGCCGGATCGTTCACTTGCCCGCCCCGTGACAAAGGTAGGGGTAGTCGGCGCCGGCCTGATGGCGAGCCAGCTTGCCCTGCTCTTTGCACGGCAGTTGAGCGTTCCCGTTGTTCTCACCGATATCGATCAGCAACGCGTGGACAAGGGCGTTGGATGGGTGCACGCCGAAGTGGACAGGATGCTGGCCAAAAAGCGGCTGTCCGCGGATAAGGCGAACCGTGTCAAGTCGCTCGTCACCGGTTCCGTCTCGAAGGACGCCTTCGCGGACGCCGACTTTGTGATTGAGGCCGTCTTCGAAGAGCTCAGCGTCAAGAAGTCTGTCTTCGCGGAGGTTGAAGAGGTGGTCTCCGCGGAGTGCATCCTGGCGACCAACACCTCGTCACTTTCCGTCGCAGCCATGGCCGAGGACCTCCAGCACCCCGAGCGCGTGGTGGGTTTCCACTTCTTCAACCCGGTAGCTGCCATGCCGCTCCTTGAGATCGTGAAGGCGCCGCGCACTTCCGACGAGGTTCTGGCTACGGCGTTCGCCGCAGCGAAAGAGCTCAAGAAGAACGCGGTCCTTGTGAAGGATGCTCCTGCGTTTGTCGTGAACCGGGTTCTGGGACGCATGTTCGGCGAAATCACGGCAGCCTTCGACGAGGGTACAGCCGCAGCAACAGCCGATCAGGCGCTGCGGCCTCTCGGTCTGCCGATGACGCCGTTCAAGCTGCTTGCGCTGGTGGGGCTGCCGGTGGGTCAGCATGTGCAGGAATCCCTGCATGATGCCTTCGGGGAACGCTTCTACCTCTCCAAGAATCAGCAGATTCTCATCGACGCCGGAAAGAAGGGACTCTGGGAACAGGACGGCGGCAACGATGTAGTGCCCGAGTCCACTCTCGCGCTGCTCACCTTCGGTTCCTCGCCCTCATCAAGCGAGGAGGTCCTGCGCCGCACGCAGGACGCGCTCGCGGATGAGATCGGGCGCATGCTGGCGGAAGGGGTCGTGTCAGGGCCGGAAGATATCGATCTGTGCATGATTCTCGGTGCCGGCTGGCCCATGCACCTCGGCGGCATCACGCCCTACCTCGACAGGGTGGGAGCATCCGAGCGGGTGAATGGACGCACCTTCCACTGAACGCCGCCATGGTCCCATCTTCCCGGTCGGTTACCGCCGCGCCGGGAAGATGTGTTCGAGTTCCGTGCAGTCAGCGTCGGACGGTACCCAGCGGACCGCTTCGGCATTCTGACGTACCTGCTCGGGCCTTGTTGCTCCGGCGATGACACTTGCCACCGTCGGCCGGCTCGCGAGCCAGGAAAACGCAACATCCAGTTCAGTCAATGAGCGAGCGCGGGCGTAGGCACTGAAGTCCGCCAACTGATCCCAGTCGGCCTGGTCCAACAGATTGGTCCGGGTGTGCGTCAGACGGCTACCTTCCGGTGCCTTCCCGGCACCGTACTTCCCGGTGAGGAGCCCGTTGGCCAACGGAAAATAGGGAAGCAGCCCGAGACCATAGGATCGGGCAGCTGGAATGACCTCACGCTCGACGGACCGCTCCAGCAAGTTGTAGTGGTTCTGGGCCGAAATGAAGCGCGTAGTGCCCAGCTGACGGGCTACATACTCAGCCTCCGCAACCTGCCATCCGGCGAAGTTGGAGTGCCCGATGTACCGGACCTTGCCGCTCTGCACGAGCTGGTCCAGAGCAGCGAGGGTCTCGTCAATCGGCGTCGCCGGGTCCGGAGCATGGTATTGGTAGAGGTCGATCCAGTCCGTATTCAGCCGCTTGAGTGACGCTTCGACAGCTTTCAGGATGTAGCGTCGTGAACCCCGTGCACCCCAGTCCGGACCGTTGACTCCTTTGAGATCGAGCCCGAACTTGGTTGCAACGATGACATCGTCGCGGTTCCGGCCGAGCGACCGCCCGAGCAGTTCCTCGCTGATCCCCGGCGACCGTCCGTAGGAGTCTGCAACGTCGAACAGCGTGATGCCCACGTCGAGAGCCGCGCTCACGACGGCTGCTGCGCCGCGCTGTGATTCGGAAGCAGTTCCGGGCCGGCCCAGGTTATTGCAACCCAGGCCGACCACCGAAACGCTCAATCCTGACGTGCCAAGTCTGCGGTATTCCATCATGGCCCCCACGCTACCAATCAGCACGGGACTCCATGGGTCTCCCCCGCTAGGATCCGCCGATCAGCTGAACCAGATGGAGATTTCCTTCTCCGCCGATTCCGGCGAATCAGAGCCGTGCACGAGGTTCTGCTGGACCTTGAGACCCCAGTCCCGCCCGAAGTCTCCTCGGATCGTCCCGGGAGCCGCCGTCGTCGGCTCCGTTGTTCCGGCGAGCGAGCGGAATCCCTCGATCACACGTTCTCCTTCGAAGACAGCGGCAGCGACCGGTCCGCTCAACATGAACTCGACGAGCGGCTCATAAAAGGGCTTGCCCACGTGCTCAGCGTAGTGGGCTTCAAGGATTTCCCGGGTAGCGTTCACCAGCTTGAGGTCGACGAGCTTGTAACCCTTCGCCTCAACCCTGGACAGGATTGTTCCCGTCAAACCGCGGGCAACGCCGTCGGGCTTGATCAGGATCAGGGTCTGCTCAGCACTCATTTTTTCTTCCTTCAATCGAGTCAGGTTCGGCCGGGCACCCGGCCATGTCCACCGTTGACTCTACTAAAGGGATTGCGTGCCCTCACCGCCGGATGGGTTTGCCTGCTCCCATTCAGCCTGCTGCCGGTCACGCTCCGCGTTCTCGCGGTCCAGCCGGGCACCCGTCCGGATGCCGTACAGCCAGGTCAGGGCGAAGAGAATGCCGACGAGGAACATCATCGGCTCGACAATCCCCGTCGCGAGAATCAGCACCTGTAGCACCCAGCCGAGCAACATTCCGTACGGCTTCGTCAGGAACGCACAGGCAACGATGAGCACGGCGCTGAGCGCAAGACCGACGCCCAGTATCACC
Source organism: Arthrobacter sp. D2-10 (assembly GCF_054161285.1). Lineage (NCBI taxonomy): Bacteria > Bacillati > Actinomycetota > Actinomycetes > Micrococcales > Micrococcaceae > Arthrobacter > Arthrobacter sp. D2-10. The sequence continues at coordinate 1,956,497 of NZ_CP096431.1, forward strand.
CCTACCGGGATGGTGTCGGAGCGCAAACCAAAGACCACGAGGGTAGCGAACAGCACCACGAAGGCTTCCAGCAGGAGCACGGTCGATGCGAACATCACCTTGATGGAACGCCGCTTCTTCGGCATCCCCGGACGCCATTCACGCTGCGCTTTTGTCTGGCGAGCCATGTGATCCCCTTACTTGCCCAACAGTGTGCGGGCTTCGCCCACCACCGTGATCGAACCCGTTACCAAAACACCGCCGCCGCCGAGTTCGCTGCCCTCCTCGGCCGTCATGACCGCCCACTCCAGGGCGTCGTCGAGGCGATCCGCAACGTGGATATGCCCATCAGCGAAGCCTGCGCTCAACGCCAGCTGCCGGAGTTCCTCTGCAGGAATCGCCCTCGGCGAGGTGGACTGCGTCAGGCACACATCCTCAAGCACACCGCTGAGTTCCTCGTGAAGTTCACTGAGGATCGCGCCCGCATCCTTGTCCTGCAGGACGCCGATCACGAGGACGAGTTTGTTGAACTCGAAGGCTTCAGCAATCGCCTTGGCTGACGCTCGTGCACCGGCGGCGTTGTGCGCGGCGTCCACGAGGATGCTCGGGGCGGTGCGAACCAGTTCCAGCCGGCCCGGTGAGGTGACGGCACCCAGTCCATCGCGCACGACGTCGATATCCAGTTCCCTGCTTCCTCCGCCGAGGAAGGCTTCGACGGCGGCAACGGCGACAGCGGCGTTCTGCGCCTGGTGCTCACCGTGGAGCGGCAGAAGGACCTCTTCGTAGCGGCCTGCGATGCCTGCCAGGGTGATCTGCTGCCCGCCGACGGCAATGCGTCGGTCCTCAACGCCGAACTCGACACCCTCGAAACGGAACTCAGCGCCTGTGTCACGCGCCTTTTCCAGCAGCACCTGCGCAGCGTCCGCGGGCTGCGCGGCGCTGATGAGGAACCCCCCGGGCTTGATGATCCCGGATTTCTCGATGGCGATCTCTCCCGGGGTGTCCCCGAGGAGGTCAGTATGGTCAAGGGAGATGGGAGTGACCACCGAGACCGCGCCATCACCGACGTTCGTTGCGTCGGTGATTCCCCCTAGCCCAACTTCGATCACCGCAACGTCCACCGGCTCGTCAGCGAATACCGCGAACGCGAGAATCGTGACGCATTCGAAGTAGGTCAGCCGCGGCTCACCGGCGGCATCAAGTTCAGCATCGACGATCTCAAGATACGGCCGGATCTCGTCCCACACTCGCACGAAGGTCTCATCGGCAACGGGTTCCCCATCGATACTGATCCGTTCCGTGACCCGGGACAGATGCGGACTGGTGTATCGCCCGGTACGCAGATCATGCGCCCGCAGAAGCCCCTCAATCATCCGTGCGGTTGACGTCTTGCCGTTGGTGCCCGTGATGTGGATGATCGGAACCGCCCTATTGGGCTCGCCCAGGATCTCCATAGCCCGAAACAACGGAGCCATACGCGGCTCCATCTTGTTCTCGGGCGCGCGGCTCAACAGCTCCGCGTACACGCTCTCCACTGAGAACTGGTCAATTCCCTGTCCGGAGCCGGCGTTGTTTCCAGCGTCACTCATATCCGCGTTCATGCCTGGCGCTCCACTTTCACCGAAACTCCGTCTGACTGCCCAGCCGCAGCCACGACGAGTTCGAGTTCGTCCGTCAATGTTTCCTGCTTGACCAGTTCCGCATGCGCTTCAAGCGCCGAGAGTGTGTCCGCGTCGGCCTCCACCGTGGTGACCACCCGGTCACTGATGTGGAAGTCTGCATCCCGGCGTGCCTGCTGGATGGATCGGATGATGTCACGGGCAGTGCCCTCCGCCGCCAACTCCGACGTGACCTCCGTGTTCAGCACGAGGAAACCTCCGCCGGGCAGGACTGCGACGGCCGCGCTGGCGCCGGCTGCGCCGTCGCTGTCGACCACGGTTTCCAGCGTGTATTCGCTGGGCTCCAGAGCGAGGCCGCCGGCGGTGACAGCACCGGCGTCGTCCACCGACCAGTCGCCCGACTTCGCCGCCTTGATGGCGGTCTGGACATTCTTGCCCAGGCGCGGCCCGGCGGCCCGCGCGTTCACCACGAGCTTCTGCGAGATTCCGAACTCTTCCGGGGAGGCATCGGCGGAATCGATCAGGCGCACGGATTTGATGTTCAGTTCGTCCGCGATGATGGCGCGGTACTGTCCCTCAAGCTCCGCCGCGGAGGGTGCCACTACCGTCAGCTCGGAGAGCGGCAGGCGTACGCGAAGGTTTGCCGCCTTTCGCAGGCTCGATCCGGTTGAGCAGATCTGCCGGGTCCGTTCCATCCGCTCCACCAGTTCCGGCGCAGCAGCAAACGACGACGACGCCGCCCAGTCGGTCAGGTGCACGGAGCGCCCGCCGGTCAGGCCGCGCCAGATCTCCTCGGTGACCAGGGGCAGGAGCGGCGCGGCAACGCGGGTGACAGCTTCCAGGCAGGTGAAGAGGACGTCGAAGGCGTCCGTATCTTCATCGAAGAACCGCTGCCGTCCGCGACGGACATACCAGTTGGTGAGGGTGTCCAAGTACCGGCGCAGCGCCTCGCACGCATCGCTGATGTTGAACGCGTCGAGCGAGTTCGTCATGTCCTCCACCAGGTTTCCGGTGTACGCGAGGATGTAGCGGTCCAGCGGGTCTGCGAGGGTTTCTGCGGCTTCGGCCGTCACCGCCTTCGCCTCGTAGCCGGCACCGCCCGCGGCAGCGTTCGTATACAGCCGGAAGAAGTGCCAGACGTTCCAGAGCGGAAGGATGACCTGGCGGACACCGTCCCGAATGCCCTGCTCGGCGACAACGAGATTGCCGCCGCGGAGGATGGGCGAAGCCATCAGGAACCAGCGCATTGCGTCCGAGCCGTCACGGTCGAGGACTTCAGAAACATCGGGGTAGTTCTGCAGGCTCTTGGACATTTTCTGGCCGTCGGAGCCAAGGACGATTCCATGGCTGATGACGTTCTTGAACGTGGGCCGGTCGAACAGCGCAGTCGCCAGGATGTGGAGCGTGTAGAACCAACCGCGGGTCTGGCCGATGTACTCGACGATGAAGTCCGCCGGGTTGTGCGACTCGAACCAGTCCTCGTTCTGCATCGGATAGTGAACCTGGGCGTACGGCATCGACCCGGAGTCGAACCAGACGTCCAGAACATCGGCCACCCGTCTCATGGTCGACTGGCCTTGTTCAGGCGTACGCGGATCGTCCGGGTTCGGGCGGGTCAGCTCGTCGATGAACGGCCGGTGGAGGTCGACCTCACCGGATGCGTTGCGCGGCAGGCGTCCGAAGTCCCTCTCGATCTCAGCGAGGGATCCGTACACGTCGGTGCGGGGATAGTTCGGATCATCCGACACCCACACGGGGATGGGGCTGCCCCAGTAACGGTTGCGGCTGATCGACCAGTCGCGCGCGTTCTCAAGCCATTTGCCGAACTGCCCGTCCTTCACATTGTCCGGGATCCAGTTGATCTGCTGGTTCAGCTCGACCATGCGGTCCTTGATCTTCGTCACCTCGACGAACCAGGAGGATACCGCCCGGTAGATCAACGGGTTGCGGCAGCGCCAGCAATGCGGGTAGCTGTGCACGTAACTGGCCTGGCGCATCAGCCGGCCGCCGTCACGCAGCACGCGGGTGATGGTCTTGTTGGCGTCGAAGACCTGGACTCCGACGATGTCCGCCAGGGGTCCGTTCTCGAACATCCGCAGGAAACGGGCGCCCTCGTCCACGGAGAGGATCACCTGGATACCGGCGTCCTCACAGATTTTTTGGTCCTCTTCGCCGTAGGCCGGCGACTGGTGCACGATTCCGGTTCCGTCCGTCGTCGTGACGTAGTCAGCCACCAGGAACCGGAAGGCGTTCCGGTAGCCGCCGCGTTCAGGATCGGTGAGGTAATCCCAGAGCGGCTCGTACTCGAGGCCTCCGAGTTCGGTGCCGCGGTGTGTGCCCGTGACGGCGGCGCGCGCGTCCTCAGCAGACGGGTAGCCGAAGTCCTTCGCGTAACCGGACAGCAGCTCCTCCGCGATCAGGAAGCGGCGTCCGGCGAGGTCACCGGCCCCGGGCAGCAGCGCGTAATGGATGTCGGGCCCGATGGCGAGGGCAGCGTTGGTGGGCAGGGTCCACGGTGTGGTGGTCCAGGCGAGCGCCTCGACTCCGGCAAGCTCCTGTGACAACGATGAATCACCGGCGAGAATCGGGAAGGTCACCGTGACGGTCTGGTCCTGGCGGTCCTGGTAGACGTCGTCGTCCATGCGCAGCTCATGGTTGGAGAGCGGTGTCTCGTCCTTCCAGCAGTACGGCAGCACCCGGTAACCGTTGTACGTCAGGCCTTTGGCGTGCAGGGTCTTGAAGGCCCAGAGCACCGACTCCATGTATTCGACGTTGAGGGTCTTGTAGTCGTTCTCGAAGTCCACCCAGCGCGCCTGGCGCGTGACATAGTCACGCCACTCCCCCGCGTACTTCATCACAGAGGCACGACAGGCGTCATTGAACTTGTCGATACCCATGGCTTCGATCTGCTTCTTGTCGCTCATCCCGAGCTGCTTCATCGCCTCGAGTTCGGCGGGCAGTCCGTGGGTGTCCCACCCGAAGCGGCGCTCAACGCGGCGACCGCGCTGGGTCTGGTATCGCCCGACGAGGTCCTTGGCGTATCCGGTCAGCAGGTGCCCGTAGTGCGGCAGGCCGTTGGCGAAGGGCGGACCGTCGTAGAAGACGAACTCGTTCGTTCCGTTCTCACCGGCGTCGCGCTGGTCGATCGACGCCTGAAAGGTGCCGTCCTCGTCCCAGTAGGTGAGAACCCGTTCCTCGAGCTCTGGGAACCGGGGCGAAGCGGAGCCGGAAACCGCCGGATCAGCGGCGGAGGCCTTGGGATAGATCTGTGACATGTGGTGTGTCCTGAAGCTGCGGATATTCGGCGGGCAGGGGCGGTCTTTCTGCAAGGACGAACATCACGCCGGCGCCTTGGCTCCGGCCGCGAATCCGCGGTACCACCTCGCTTGCCCGCACCCGCCTCCCGAATACGGAAGGGCCGGTACTGGCCGCTTCATGTCTGCTGTGACGGGCTTACCCGTCCGGTTCTACTGATCCGCCGCTGCGAACGTTCTTCCGGAAGCTCACCGGTGATGGCCGGGTCTGCGCTGTTGCCCCAATTCTAGCCCGCCGGCTCCGGATAGGGCGAACGACGCCGGGGATCACCCAGGTCAGCTCCATAAGGAGCGCGTTCAGCTCGTGCGGATCACCTTGTGTGCCGCCGCCTGGGCCAACGGACGCACAACGATCTGATCCAGGTTCACGTGATGGGGAACGGAAACGGCGTAGGACACAACATCGGCCACATCTTCGGCCGAGAGCGGCTTCTCGACACCCGCGTACACCTTCTCCGCCGCAGCTTCGTCTCCCAACCGTCTCAGGGAGAACTCCTCGGTATGGACCATGCCCGGCAGGATCTCGACCACCCGGACATTGTGTTCGACCTCCTCGAGGCGCAGCGCCTGGGTCAGCGCGTGCTGGGCTGCCTTGGCGGCGTTGTAACCGGCGCCGCCTTCATAGGCAACCAGTGCCGCGGTCGAGGTCAGGTTCAGCACCGTGCCGTTCTTGTTCTCCCTCAGCATCGGCAGGAATGCGCGGACCAGCTTCATGGTGCCGAGCACGTTTGCCTCGTACATCCATTCCCAGTCCTCGGTTCGCGCGTCCGCGACCCAGTCGGTCCCACGGGCGCCGCCGGCGATGTTGATGAGGGTGTCGATGCCGCCGCCTTCGGTGACTTCGCCCACCAGGCGGGCAACGCCGTCGTCGTCGGTGATGTCGAGTGCCACGGGAAGCGCGCCTGTTTCCTTTGCCAGGCGGGCCAACCGGTCCTGCCGGCGGGCCACGGCCCAAACCTTCCAGCCGTCCGCGGCCAGGCGCCGAACGGTGGCCTCGCCGATTCCCGAGCTCGCTCCTGTTACAACTGCTGCCCTGTTCTGTGCCGAAGTCATGACCTCAAACTAGCCCACCGGATGCACCCGTCGCAGGTCGGGACAGCCAGCGTGAAACAATCGATTCATGGCACACACACACGAGGGTACAGACACGCCCACACCCGCCCCCATCCACGTTCCCGACAAGCCCGCCCTTGAAGGGCTTGAAGCCGCACTGAATGAGCGCTGGCGCGCCGAAGGAACGTACACCTTCAATCCGGAGACCACGCGCGGGGATGTCTACTCCATTGACACCCCGCCTCCCACCGCGTCCGGTTCGCTGCACGTTGGTCACGTTTTCTCCTACACCCAGACGGACGTCATCGCCCGCTACCAGCGCATGACCGGCAAGAACGTCTTCTACCCCATGGGCTGGGACGACAACGGCCTGCCCACCGAGCGCCGCGTACAGAATTATTACGGCGTGCGCTGTGACCCGTCCGTGCCATACAACGCCGGTTACCGGCCTTCCGCGCAGCCCGCAAAGAATCAGCGCGACTTCGACGTCGTTTCCCGCCGGAACTTCATCGAACTGTGCGAGGAGCTTGCGGTTGAGGACGAGAAGGTGTTCGAGCACCTCTTCCAGTCCCTCGGCCTGTCCGTGGACTGGAGCCTGACGTACCGCACTATCGACTCGACCTCGCGTGCGGTATCGCAGCGGGCCTTCCTGGCGAACCTCAAGCAGGGCGATGCCTACCTCGCGGAAGCACCCACGCTATGGGACGTGACCTTCCGCACCGCCGTAGCCCAGGCCGAGCTTGAGGACCGCGAGGTTCCGGGTGCCTACTACCGCTATCCATTCGAGGCCGTGGACGGCACGCTGATCCACATCGAGACCACCCGCCCGGAACTTCTCGCTGCCTGCGTCGCCCTTGTGGCTCATCCTGACGACGAGCGGTACCAGCCCTACTTCGGCAAGACCGTCACCTCCCCCCTGTTCGGCGTCGAGGTCGAGGTCAAGGCGCATCCCCTCGCCAAGCCGGAGAAGGGCGCCGGCATCGCGATGGTCTGTACCTTCGGCGACCTCACGGACGTGACCTGGTGGCGGGAACTCGAGCTGCCCACGCGGGCAATCGTCGGCCGCGACGGCCGCATCCTGGCGGAAACACCGGATTGGATTACGACGACGGCGGGCCGGGACAACTACGCGCGCATCGCCGGCAAGACAGTTTTCTCGGCGAAAGAGGCCGTGGCTGACATGCTTGCTGAGGCCGGTCTGCTGGACGGCGAGCCGAAGAAGATCACCCACCCGGTGAATTTCTTCGAAAAGGGCGACAAGCCGCTCGAAGTGGTCACCAGCCGCCAGTGGTACATCCGCAACGGCGGAAGGGACGCGGATCGCCGGGAAGGGCTTATTGCCCGCGGACGCGAGATCGATTTCCACCCCTCCTTCATGCGCAGCCGTTTCGAGAACTGGATCGAGGGCCTCAACGGTGACTGGCTGATCTCGCGCCAGCGGTTCTTCGGCGTGCCTTTCCCCGTCTGGTACGCGCTGGACGAGGCCGGGACACCGGACTACGGGAACCCGATCCTTCCGTCCGATGACATGCTTCCCGTGGATCCCGTGGCCGAACCGGCACCGGGCTTCGACGAGTCCCAGCGCGACCAACCGGGTGGTTTCATGGGCGACCCGGATGTCCTGGACACCTGGGCGACGTCGTCGCTTTCGCCGCAGATCATCGGCGGCTGGTCGCGGGACGAGGATCTCTTCGGCAAGGTGTACCCCTTCGACCTGCGTCCGCAGGGGCACGACATCATCCGAACCTGGATGTTTTCGTCAGTCGTGCGCGCAGATTCCCTGCTGGATTCGGCGCCGTGGAAGCACGCGGCAATCTCCGGCTGGATCCTGGACCCGGACCGCAAAAAAATGTCGAAGTCCAAGGGCAACGTCGTGGTGCCCACCGACGCCCTCGACCAGTTCGGTTCCGATGCGGTGCGTTACTGGGCAGCATCCGCCAAGCTCGGAGCGGACACGGCGTATGAAATTGCACAGATGAAGATCGGCCGCCGGCTGGCTATCAAGCTGCTCAACGCCTCAAAGTTCGTGCTCAACCTCGGCGCGACGGAGGCCGACATCGTCGGCGAGGATGCTGCGGCGGTCACCAACCCGCTTGACCGTTCCTTGCTGGCGTCGCTGGACGAGGTGGTGCAGCAGGCCACCGCATCATTCGAAAAGTACGATTACGCGCGAGCCCTGCAGCTAACCGAGACGTTCTTCTGGTCGTTCACGGACGATTACGTGGAACTTGTCAAGGACCGCGCGTACGGAAGCGCAGGTGAGGCGGAGAAGGCATCAGTTCTCGCTGCATTGGCCACTACTCTTGACCGCCTGCTGCGGCTCTTCGCCCCCATCCTGCCCTTCGCAACGGAGGAGGTCTGGAGCTGGTGGCGTCACGGGTCGGTGCACCGTGCGGCATGGCCGGCTTCCGGCGCTCTCACCGCAACGGCCCTGGACGCGGACACCGGCATGCTCGCGACCGTCGGTGCTGCACTCGGTGGGCTTCGCAAGGCGAAGTCGGAAGCGAAGGTCAAACAGCGTACCGAGGTACTCTCCGCTGTCATCAGCGGCTCTGAGGCGCAGGTACGCCGGCTTGAAGCCGCGCGTTCCGATCTCAGCGCGGCTGGCAACGCGGCCGACCTTGAACTGCGTGTGCACCAAGGCGACCTATCGGTGAGCGACGTCCGCCTGGCTCCCGCAGAACCACCGGCACAGCCTTCCTGACCCGCGCTTCAGCTGATAACAGCGAAACCCCTCCGGTTGTCACCGGAGGGGTTTAGCTGCTATCCGTGCAATTTGGCTCCAGCCCGGTCTAGTCGAAGCTGGGGCTGGAGGTGCGGGAGCGCTTCAGCTCGAAAAATTCAGGGAAACCGGCCATCATCACAGCGCCGTCAAAGATCCGACCGGCTTCTTCTCCCCGGGGGATGCGCGTCAGCACAGGACCGAAGAATGCGGTGCCGTCGAAGGCCACGACCGGAGTGCCGACTTCGTCTCCTACCTTGTCGATCCCCTCCTGGTGGGACGCCCGCAGCTGCGCGTCGAATTCATCGGTGGTCGCATACTGCGCCAGCGAGGCAGGAAGCCCCGTTTCTTCCAGCGCTTCGCGGATGACGACCCCATAGTCCTTGTTGCCGCCAGCATGAATTCGGCGGCCCATGGCGTCGTAGAGCTTCTTGATGTTGTCGGGGCCGTGCAGTTCGGACGCCGCGATGATTACGCGGACGGGAGCCCACGCCTCTTTCATGCCTGCCTTGTAATCCTCCGGCAGATCTCGACCTTCATTGAGAACGGACAGGCTCATCACATGCCAATCGACCGAAACGCTGCGGACCTTCTCGACCTCGCCCATCCAGCGGGAGGTAATCCACGCGAACGGGCAGACCGGGTCGAACCAGAAGTCGGCCTTCTTCGCAGTGTCGGTAGCAGCAGTCATGAACAGAACTCCTTGGTTGATTGGAATGAGGGTGTACGGGCGGTCACGATGGCGCGCCCTCCTACCCTGCCAACCTGACCCCGGCGGCCGGTATTCCCGCGGCGAGTGCCGTCCTGGCTAGTCGCGACTAGGCGGACTTGTTGCGCCGCTTGGCGACGACGTCGTGCGAAATAAGGGTCGGCTCGGCGGACTTGTCGACCACGGCAGCGCTGATGACAACTGTGGCAATGTCCTCACGACTGGGAAGGTCGAACATCACGGGAAGCAGTACTTCCTCCATGATGGCACGGAGGCCACGTGCGCCTGTTCCCCGCTCCAGGGCTTGATCAGCGATCGCTTCGAGGGCCTGTGGCTCGAAGACCAGTTCAACGCCGTCCAGGGCGAACATCTTCTGGTACTGCTTGATCAGCGCGTTCTTCGGTTCGGTGAGGATCTGCATCAGGGCCGGACGGTCAAGGTGGGTCACCGTGGTGATTACCGGAAGGCGTCCAATGAATTCCGGGATCAGTCCGAACTTCAGCAGGTCCTCGGGCATGACGTCACCGTAACTTGCTTCTTCGTTCTTCAACGAGCTCAACGGTGCGCCGAAGCCGATACCCTTGCGTCCTGCCCGCGACCCAATGATCTCTTCCAGTCCAGCGAAGGCCCCCGCCACGATGAAGAGAACGTTTGTGGTGTCGATCTGGATGAATTCCTGGTGGGGGTGCTTGCGTCCGCCCTGCGGAGGCACTGAGGCGACTGTGCCTTCGAGGATCTTAAGCAGAGCCTGCTGAACGCCCTCACCGGATACGTCCCGCGTAATGGAAGGGTTCTCGCTCTTGCGGGAGATCTTGTCGATCTCATCGATGTAGATGATTCCCTGCTCGGCCTTCTTGACGTCATAGTCTGCCGCCTGGATGAGCTTGAGAAGGATGTTCTCGACATCCTCGCCGACGTAACCGGCCTCCGTGAGGGCAGTTGCGTCGGCGACCGCGAAAGGCACGTTGAGGCGTCGGGCCAGGGTTTGGGCGAGGTACGTCTTGCCGCAACCCGTGGGTCCGATCAGCAGGATGTTTGACTTTGCGATCTCTACATCTTCGGCCGGCGAAGCGTCTGAGAGATTGGCGGATGCGCGGGGCGTATGTCCGGACTGGATGCGCTTGTAATGGTTATAGACGGCGACTGCCAGTGAACGCTTGGCCGGCTCCTGGCCAATTACGTACTCCTGCAGAAAATCAAAGATTTCGCGCGGCTTCGGCAGCTCGAAGGTACCGAGGTCGGCTACTTCAGAGAGCTCTTCCTCGATGATTTCGTTGCACAATTCAATGCATTCGTCACAGATGTAGACGCCCGGGCCCGCAATGAGCTTTCGGACCTGCTTCTGGCTTTTGCCACAGAAAGAGCACTTGAGTAGATCGGTGCTCTCACCAATGCGAGCCATGTGTCAGTCCCCTTACGTGGTACTGGTGTGTTCCGCCGAAGTCTTCGGCCGCTACCAACTGATGTCTGATGGGACGGTCTCCATGCGTCGACTAAGTTCCACTCTAGGCCACTTGGTGGCCCGAATCAGCAATATAGCGCCCGTGGTCTTCCTCTATTACCGAACACCACGGGCGCCACACAACCCGCTACGGCTTGTTGATCTTCGGCGGGGTGATCTTGCGTGAGGTCAGCACCTCATCGACAAGGCCATAGGCCTTGGCATCCTCCGCGGTCAGAATCTTGTCCCGCTCAATGTCAACGTTGACCTGCTCGGAAGTCTTCCCGCTGTGCAGCGCCAGCGTATCCTCGAGCCAGGCGCGCATACGCATAACCTCGTTAGCCTGAATCTCAAGGTCCGAGGCCTGACCGCCCTGGCCTCCGCCAAGCGCCGGCTGGTGGATCAGCACACGGGCGTTGGGCAGCGCCAGCCGCTTGCCGGGCGCTCCGGCAGCAAGCAGTACGGCCGCCGCACTCGCAGCCTGGCCCAGGCAGACTGTCTGGATCTCGGGACGGATGAACTGCATGGTGTCGTAGATTGCAGTCATGGCCGTGAAGGAGCCGCCCGGGGAGTTGATGTACAGCGTGATGTCCCGCTCCGGGTCGGTCGATTCAAGGACAAGCAGCTGCGCCATGACGTCATCTGCGGAGGCGTCGTCGACCTGGACGCCCAGGAAGATGATGCGGTCCTCAAAGAGTTTGGTGTACGGATCCTGGCGCTTGAAACCGTAGGGCGTGCGCTCCTCGAACTGGGGAAGGACGTAGCGGTTGCTCGGCAGCTGGGGGGCCCGGCCGCCGGCCGCGGCAGAAAAATCGTGATTCATGGTGCCTCCTGTGTGGCAGGTCAGTGAAAGTGGGCTGTACGGGTCAGTCGCGGTTTGTTCCGCCGCCGCCGGAGACGGAACCCGCATGAGCGGAAATCTTGTCGAAGAACCCGTACTCGAGGGCCTCCTGCGCGGTGAACCACTTGTCGCGGTCGTTGTCCTTGAGGATGGTCTCCACAGACTGTCCGGTCTGCTCCGCCGTCAGTTCGGCCATGACCCGCTTCATGTGCAGGATCAGTTCCGCCTGGATCTTGATGTCCGAAGCGGTACCGCCGATTCCGCCGGAGGGCTGGTGCATCAGGATGCGTGCGTGCGGGGTGGCGTAACGCTTCCCCTTGGTTCCGGACGACAGCAGGAACTGCCCCATGGACGCCGCGAGCCCGGTAGCGACGGTGACCACGTCGTTCGGTATGAACTGCATGGTGTCGTAGATAGCCATACCCGCGGTGACGGACCCGCCGGGCGAGTTGATGTAGAGGAAGATGTCCTTCTCGGGATCCTCTGCGGAGAGCAGGAGCAGTTGCGAGCAGATGGCGTTCGCATTCTCATCCCGCACCTCTGAGCCGAGCCAGATGATGCGCTCCCGCAGGAGACGGTTGTAGATGTAGTCGTCACGGCTGGCAGGATCAACGGTTGCCATGGTCGGTGTGGTGTATTCGGGTGCCATTGCTGATTGACCTCTCACTCAGGTTTTTCTCTCACTGGACACTAACCTGTTTGGTTGATGTTTTGCTCCCGCGCCCTCAACTGTTCGCTGACGGCGTTAGGAGGCGGATCCCTTAACGGCAGATGCCGCCAGCACGGGGCTGACGGCATCTGACGAAGCGTTGGAAGACTAGGCCTTGGTAGGCTCCGCGTTCGCACCATCGGTGTCCTCGACGGGTGCATCGGAATCGACGGCACTTGCGCCGGGCGTTTCAGCAGCTGCATCCTCGACGGGTGCGCCTTCTCCCCCAGCCTGATCGGCTTCCCCTGCCGGACGCACAAAGTCGGACAGATCCACAGTCTCGCCATTCGTGTCAGTCACAACAGCAAGCTCCAGCACCTTGGCGAGAGCCTTGCGGCGGCGTACTTCGCCGACGATCATCGGAACCTGGCCACTCTGATCCAGCATCTGGGCAAACTGGTTCGGATCCATGCCGTACTGGCTGGCTGAAGTGACGATGTAGTCGATCAGCTCGTTCTGGCTGACGCCGATTTCTTCCTTTTCAGCAACAGCATCAAGGACGATCTCATTGCGGAAGGCCTGCTGGGTGTTCTCACGGATTTCAGCGCGGTGCTCTTCCGTGTCGTGGTCAGCTCCGGCTGAGTGGCTGCTCTCGGAGTTGAAGTGCTGCTCGAGCTGCTCCTCAACAACGGATTCCGGCACCGGAACCTCGACGAGCTCGAGGAGCTTCTCCAGGACCTTGTCGCGGGCCTCGACGCCCTGCTCGACGAGCTTGTCCTCGGCGGATCGCTTCGCCAGGTCGGCGCGCAGCTCATCGATGGTGTCGAATTCGCTGGCCAGCTGGGCGAAGTCATCATTGGCGTCGGGGAGCTCGCGCTCCTTCACTGCCTTCACGACGACGGTTACCTCTGCAGCCTTGCCGGTGTGCTCACCACCGGCGAGGGTGGTCTCAAAGGTCGAGGATTCCTCCGCGCTCAGGCCGGTGACTGCTTCGTCCATGCCCTCGAGCATGGTGCCGGAACCAACCTGGTAGGAGATGTCGGCAGCGGAATCCACTTCCTCGCCGTCGATCTTCGCAGTCAGGTCAAGGGTGAGGAAGTCACCGTCGGTCGACGGACGGTCCACTTCCTTCAGGGTGCCGAAACGGCCGCGAAGTTCGTCGAGTGCCTTCACAACGTCCTCATCGGACGCTTTGGCAGCCTCAACCGTTACCTCCAGGCCGGAGTATTCGGGAAGCTCGATCTCCGGACGGACGTCCAGTTCGACGGTGAAGAGAAGCTGGCCGTCCTGCGCGGACGGATCCGGAACCTCGGTGATCTCAACCTCGGGCCGGCTCAAGGGACGGATCTTCGTCTCCTGAACGGCGCTCTGGTAAAAACCGTTCAGCCCATCGTTGATCGCGGTCTCGATGACGTAACCGCGGCCGACGCGCTGGTCGATCAACTTGTTGGGGACCTTGCCCTTGCGGAAACCCGGAACCTGCACCTGGCTTGCGATGGTCTTGTAGGCAGCTTCGATGTTCGGCTTGAGTTCCTCGAAAGGGACCTCCACGTTGAGCTTCACTCGCGTGGGAGTGAGGTTTTCGACAGCGCTCTTCACAGCCTAGTACTCCTGAATGATAGGGATCGGTTCTGCACCGGGTATACGGATCCGGCAAAGGATCGCTTCTGCACCGCTTGATGCAGAGTTCTGCACCGTTCAACACAGAGTCGGGGTGACAGGATTTGAACCTGCGACTTCCTGCTCCCAAAGCAGGCGCTCTTCCAAGCTGAGCTACACCCCGTTAGTGCAGAGGCAAGTCTACGAAAGAAACGGCATCGTTGCACATTTTGAGAATTGGGCGGCCCTGTGATGTAGTTATATGCGTTCCAGCCCATCGCGGAGAGTCAACGTGTTCGCGAGTCTGAAAGACAGCCGGTTCCGGGGATGTAGCTTAATGGTAAAGCCTCAGTCTTCCAAACTGATTACGCGGGTTCGATTCCCGTCATCCCCTCCACTCCCCTGATGGATCAGGCGCATCGAGCGCCTGATCCATTCTAGTTTCCAAGCAGCGGCAGCGGATTCAGCGTGCCTGGCACTGTGGGCACCAGTAGAGCTTCCGCGCTCCCATCTCGGCCATCGCCACCTGCGTAGCACAGATCCGGCATTCCAGGCCCGTTCGCTTATAGACGTAGTGTGCGTCCTCCGTCCGAATCTCCGAGGCCTCCAAATGTTCGGCTGACCGGTGTTCCGGCTTCGTCGTAATAATCCGACCCTCACGGACTCCGTCGTTCATAAGATGGACGAGGTCGTCCCACAGCGCCAGCACGTCGCCTTCGGCTAACGCAACACCTTGCAGCCAGGGATGCAACCGGTGCCGGAACAGCACCTCAGCGCGGTAGACATTGCCGACACCCGCAATGACGCTCTGATTCATGAGTGAGAGACCCACCGCCGTCCGGGTACGCCGCACCCGCTCGACGAACTCGGCAGGATCGGAATCCGGATCAAGCGGATCAGGTCCGAGCTTCCCAATGAGGGCGTCGCGTTCGGCGCCGGTGATCAGCTCGCACGCAGTGGGACCGCGCAGGTCCGCCCAGCCATGTTCGGACACCAGGCGAACCCGTACAGCTCCCACCGAGGGCGGCGGGCCGGCGTAGGAGGCTGCGCCGTCGTCGTCGGCGGTCTCCCGCTCTCCCACCCGGCGTGGGGCGCCGATGCTGGAGGCCCCTCGAAACTCGCTGTCTCCACCGAAGCTCCACGCTCCGTACAACCCCAGGTGGACGCGCAGCACCAGGTCGTTGTCGAACTCGAGAAACAACTGTTTGCCGTGCGCCCGGGCGCCGGTCAGGACAGCCCCGTTGAGGCGCTCCGCTCCGGCGGAGAACCGACCCTGCGGGCTGCTCAACTGCAGCCGCTCACCGGTGAACACGGACGTGAACTGCCGCGCAAGCCGATGTATTGAGTGACCTTCGGGCACTACGGCAGTATCTCCCCGGTGGTCTCGTACACGGCGATCTTGCTGATTCGGCGCACGTGGCGTTCGGCACCACTGAACGGCTCTGCGAGGAACGCTTCAACAATGGAGGTGGCTTCCTCCAACGAGTGTTGCCGACCGCCGAGCGCCACGATGTTCGCGTCGTTGTGCTGCCGCGCAAGCCGTGCGGTGTCCAGATTCCAGGCCAGCGCTGCGCGCACGCCACGGACCTTGTTTGCCGCGATCTGTTCGCCGTTCCCGGAACCGCCCAGCACTATCCCGAGGGCTTCGACGCCGGAAAGCTGGTCGTCAACTACTGCCACCGCGGCGTTGATGCAGAACGAGGGGTAGTCGTCCTCGGCGTCGTACACAGACGGGCCATGGTCGACCATCTCGAATCCCCTGGCGCTCAGATGCTCAACGAGATGTGCACTGAGTTCCATGCCGGCATGGTCGGTTGCGATATGAACGCGCATGTAAGGTCCGTTCCGAAGTTCTGGGTGGGGTCTGATCCAAGATTAGTGCCTGGTTGGCCCGCACCTCCCGTGGCTGTGCGCCGTGTGGCAGGGTGCAGCCCTAGTTTTCTCCAAGCACCGAAGTACATCCTTTCGATACATCCTAAGAAAGGAAGACCGATGTCTGTATCTCGGCGACAGGTCCTCACCATGGGGGGACTTGGGGTAATTGGCGCAGGGGCGCTTGCTGTCCCCTTCAGTTCCATCAGCGCCAAGTCGGCCAGCAAGCTCGCCGACGTCGATATGCCGCTGCCGTACAGGACACCTCTTACGGTCCCGCCTATCCTGGAGCCGTACGCGGTTGGGCGCGCACCGGACGGCGCCAAGGTCCACTACTACAGCGTCACGCAGAAGGCAGGCACCGCAAAAATCCTGCCGCGCCTGACGACGCCGATTCTTGGCTACAACGGAATCTTCCCCGGCCCCACGATCGACCTCCTTCAGGGGACGCGGGCCGTGCTCAAGATCCGGAACCAGTTGCCTCAGACGCACCCGCTGCACGGTCACACGCTTTCCACCTCGACACACCTGCATGGTTCGGCCTCGCTCCCCCAATTCGACGGCTATGCCAGCGACGTCACTCCCCCGGGGTTCGCGAAGAATTACGAGTACCCCAACTTCCAGTCCGCCCGAACGCTTTGGTACCACGACCACAACGTGCACCACACCGCGGAAAACGCCTACTCGGGACTCTCGGCGCAGTTCTGCATGCATGACCCTGCTGAGCGGGAGCTGCTGCCGCAGAACGAGTTCGACGTCCCACTGACCTTCTCTGACGCGATGTTCGCTGCCGATGGAAGCCTCGCCTACGACGACAACTCGCACTCCGGGTTGTGGGGCGACGTGATCCTCGTCAACGGCAAGCCGTGGCCGGTGATGAAGGTGCAACGCCGCGTATACCGCTTCCGTATCCTCAATGCGTCGATCTCCCGTTCATTCCGCCCGACTCTGAGCACCGGCGAGCCCGTTCATATCGTGGCGACCGACGGGGGCCTCATGCCCAAGACCCAGTCGGTTGAGTCCTGGCGTCATGCCGGCGCAGAGCGCTACGAGATACTCGTCGACTTCTCCGCATATCAGCCTGGTCAGCGAGTGGAACTGCGCAATCTCTCGAACAAGAACAACGTGGACTACGACTTCACCGACCGGATCATGGCTTTCGATGTGACCGACCAACCCGTGGACACTACGGATCACACCTGGAATACGATCCCGCAGACGCTGGCCAACCACGAGGTGATGGATCTCCGTCCGACCCGTGACACCCGCGTCCGGAAGTTCGAGGTAAAGCGCAACGATAGTGTCTGGGTCATCGGTGAGGACTCCTGGGCCGACATCATCGCCAGCGGGTACCGCCGCGTGTGCGCAGATCCCGACCTCGGTGCACAGGAGATCTGGGAGTTTGAAAACAGCTCCGGCGGCTGGTTCCACCCGATCCACATCCACCTGGTCGATTTCCAGATCCTGAGCCGCAACGGCCGGGCTCCGTTCTCCTACGAAATGGGACCAAAGGATGTGGTCTACGTCGGCGAGGGAGAAACGGTCCGCCTGCTCATGAAGTTCGGTCCGCATCGGGGCAAGTACATGATTCACTGCCACAACCTGCCTCATGAGGACCACGACATGATGACCCAGTTCAGCGTCGGCTTGAAGCCCGGCGACGTTGACCTCAATGACCCCATGAAGGCCGCTCCGGCTTTCTGGGATGGTGAATAGGCCCGACCCGCCCTCTCTTCCAGTCCAGGCGGTCCTCCCGGCGACAGGAGGACCGCCTGGACTTCCTTCTGACCAAGACCCGACGGTAACCTTCGGCGTGAATCAGCATGACGGAGGTGTGCACGCACTGCCGGGCGATTCTTCGTCGTGGCGCGCCGACCTGTCCGGATCACGCGTGCCGTCGCCTTTGCCTGCCGGTTCCGCCCTGCAGTAACGCGGAGGCGTTTGGGCGCCCAGCGGGCAGCCGAGCCGGCTCAGCCGACCGACCTCGCTTTCATTTCCTCGGGAAGGTCGGCTTACGCACGGGATGGAGGGGGTCACCGGCGGGTCCTGCTGGGGGTGCGTGGTCGGCGGTGCTACCGGCACCACCGACCACGTTGGAACCGGTTGCTGATCCGGAGTTGTTTCTGGTTAGTTCCAGGTGATCGAGTTAGAGCCGTCCGCTGACTCTTCCGAGGCAAGTCGGTGTGCGAGATGCGCCGTGGGCACACCGCTGCGCCTTTGGCTGCTGGCACGCAGCTACACCACGTAAGTATCTGCAGCACAGAGGAAGGCTTCCGACGCTGGGACAGCATCGCAAGCCTTCCTCTGTGCTGCGGGGCAGAATCGCCCGATGATGGTGTTTAGAGGATGTAGGTCATCGAGTTCCAGCCCGTGCCAACCTGAACCCGTGGCTGCCACCCCTTGGCACCATTACCCGGGTACAGCCACAACCGGCCGTCCCTATCCCGAGCCAACACATCCACCTTCCCGTCACCGGAGAAGTCACCGGGAGCGACGATGCTCGTCATCGAGTTCCAGCCCGTGCCAACCTGAACCCGTGGCTGCCACCCCTTGGCACCATTACCCGGGTACAGCCACAACCGGCCGTCCCTATCCCGAGCCAACACATCCACCTTCCCGTCACCGGAGAAGTCACCGGGAGCGACGATGCTCGTCATCGAGTTCCAGCCCGTGCCAACCTGAACCCGTGGCTGCCACCCCTTGGCACCATTACCCGGGTACAGCCACAACCGGCCGTCCCTATCCCGAGCCAACACATCCACCTTCCCGTCACCGGAGAAGTCACCGGGAGCGACGATGCTCGTCATCGAGTTCCAGCCCGTGCCAACCTGAACCCGTGGCTGCCACCCCTTGGCACCATTACCCGGGTACAGCCACAACCGGCCGTCCCTATCCCGAGCCAACACATCCACCTTCCCGTCACCGGAGAAGTCACCGGGAGCGACGATGCTCGTCATCGAGTTCCAGCCCGTGCCAACCTGAACCCGTGGCTGCCACCCCTTGGCACCATTACCCGGGTACAGCCACAACCGGCCGTCCCTATCCCGAGCCAACACATCCACCTTCCCGTCACCGGAGAAGTCATGTCCCTGGATGGCAGCGGGGATATTGACCGTGAACACCCATTCTCCGAGCTGGCTCACATTGCCCGCGGCGTCCACTGCAATCGCCCGAAGCGTCGTCGTTTGTGCGATGGTGATGGGCCCGGTGTAGAGGGTACTGGTCAGGGTGGGTTGGGAACCGTCAGTGGTGAAGCGGATGGCCGCACCCTCGGTGGCGGCGAGCGTCGCCGTCGTGGCCGCAGTGAAGGTGCCGCCCGGTGTCGTTGTCGAGAGCACCGGAGCCACCGTGTCGATCGTGTACGTCTCCGTGACGACCGGCGACGGCACACCCTGGTTCAGTGCCATGAACTTCAGGATCGTGTCTGCCGTGATGGCGATGGGCTCGGTGTACTGAACGCCGTCGGGCTCGGGGTCCGTGCCGTCCGTGGTGAAGAAGATCGGCAGGCCCGCCGGACTGGACGTCAATGCCACCGTTTGCTGTGTATTGAAGGCGCCGCCCGGGATGCTTGCAGCAGCAGTCGGGACTGCCGGTGGGGTTGCGCCTACCGTGCGGCCCTGGACAACAAAGTTGGTAGTCGTGCCCAGACTTCTGTTGACCGTTTCGCCCAGGGAGTTCGTAACCTGGCGGATCTCGAAGTAGTTGGTGTTGTAGGGGCTACCCGTAACTGCGTGCGGGGTTGACCCATCACCGAGGTAGCCGGCAGGAGCGCCCTCAGTCCACTGCAGGAACGGTCCGATCTTCGATTCGAGCAACGGTTCGAAGACACCATCGCCGTTCATGCTGCCGAGGTCCTCCGTGTAGCGGAGGCTACCCGTATCATCGGCGACAACCTGGAACGATCCGTAGGGATGGGTGACCTCGTAGATGGAACCGATCTCGAAGACCTCGTCGCCACGGACGCGAATGCGACCGAAAGCGACTTCGTCTCCGACGGCAGCTCCCTCGCCGGTGAACGCAGCTTCAAGCGCGAGGGTCAGACGGACTTCTTCGCCGTCGACGGGAAGGAATGCTTCAGCGGCCCACCAGAAGGACTCGCCCGGGAAGTTCCGTGGGAACTCGAGTGGATCCAAGGGGAACGGAAGCTCCTCAATGATGGGGCACAGCGGGTCGTCCAGGCAGAGGTCGAGCTGCACGCCGTTGTTGTCCTCGATCCAGGCGGGATAGCCGTGGCTGTCAGGAGCCGCAGAAACAGGGCCGAGTGCCTTCAGGTTATGAATGACGTAGCGGAAGTCCCGGATCTCGCCCGCCCTGCCGGTGTTATCGACGGCGACGGCCCGGATTGTTGTCGTATGCCCCACTGGGATCGGTGTACCTGTGTACTCGCTTGTGGTGCCCGTTGCGCCGCCTGCTGTGAACGTCGGATCCGACCCGTCGAGAGTGTAGTAAACCCTTGCCGTTCCGGTCGCAGCCGTTCCCGTCAGCGTGACCTGCTGAGGCCCGGCGTGGGATGGGAGCGCGGCGTCCGGAGAAGCATCGATCCACGGGCTGGTGGCATCCAGGTTGTAGGTTTCGCTCTGGACGGCAGTGCGCTGTTCCGGATCCGCCATGCTGACCGCCATGTAGTTCAGAACGGTAGTTCCCGGTGTAGCGAGCGTTACCGGTGCGACGTCGGCGTCGCCAACTGTTGGCTCCCAAAGTACCCCGTTGCTGACCGAACCGTCCTCGGCTACCGCCGGCACAGAGCCGTCAGTCGTGTAGACAATCGTTGCTTCATCCGGGAAGGAGGCCTGGATGTTTACGGTCGTGGCTTCCTTGTAGGTGCCACCGGGCTTGTCTACATGCGCCCGTACTGTAGCGATCTTGCCCTGCACTGCGAAGAGGTCGGTCTGGACCCGTGCGAGGCCAGGCCCTTCAAGGCTGAAATAGTTAGTGTTGGAGGGGCTACCGGTTACGGTGTGCTCGACGTTCGGGTCGCCGATGGATCCGGCGGGGGCGGCGGGCAAGGTGTTGTCCCAGGTGAGGAACGGGCCGATCTTTCCGTCCAGCGGCTCAGTCCAGTCGCAGGGCTGCTGCAGACAGCCAAGATCCTCCGTGAAGCGGACGCGCCCACGGTCATCTGCGGTGACCTCGAAGACACCATAGGGCGTCGTTGCCGTATAAGTGGCGTTTGCTTGCGCTTCATCAAAACGGATGCGCATACGAGCGAATGCGTTTTGCTGGCCCTGGGCAACATCGCCGGCTCCGCCGAACGCAGCTTCCGTGGCCATGATGAGGCGGGCCTCTTCCCCGCCCGGCAGCGCAAGCGCGGCTTCAGCTGACCACCAGAAGGATTCGTCAGGGAAGTTGCCTGGGATTGCCGGGGGCTGTGACGGGTCGTAGCCCTCCGCGACCACCGGACACACGGTGGCGACATCCAGGCAAAGCTCCAGCCGGAGGCCATTGTTGTCGCCATACCAGTACGGGTAGCCAGTCACCGGGTTAACCGGACCGACCTCCCCCTGAGGGCCTGTGGCAACAGCCGCCGGAAGTATGGCGGCCGGCTGGATCGCAGCCCCAGCTGGTGGTGGTCCAAAGGTGGACAGGAGCACAACCGCTGAAGCAGCGATACCGGTCCCTCTCCATATCTTGCTCGCACGGGGGTTGGCCCCCGCTGCGTTGTGCCTACCGTCCGAATGCATCATCGTCTCCCTGATGGTTTCCAAGTGCTCCGGCGAACGAGACCGCTGCCGGTGTGGGCAGTAGAAACGTTGCCCAAGGTCAACAGTGCCGAGCGGACGCTAGGAATACCTTGAGGAAAGGACTGGGGAAGAGCCCCCGGTCCAACCGCACCACAATCAGCCATAGGAAGGCCGACAGGCTGTTGGCAGCCTGTCGGCCTTCCTGCGGGGCAGAATCGCCCGATGATGGTGTTTAGAGGATGTAGGTCATCGAGTTCCAGCCCGTGCCAACCTGAACCCGTGGCTGCCACCCCTTGGCACCATTACCCGGGTACAGCCACAACCGGCCGTCCCTATCCCGAGCCAACACATCCACCTTCCCGTCACCGGAGAAGTCACCGGGAGCGACGATGCTCGTCATCGAGTTCCAGCCCGTGCCAACCTGAACCCGTGGCTGCCACCCCTTGGCACCATTACCCGGGTACAGCCACAACCGGCCGTCCCTATCCCGAGCCAACACATCCACCTTCCCGTCACCGGAGAAGTCACCGGGAGCGACGATGCTCGTCATCGAGTTCCAGCCCGTGCCAACCTGAACCCGTGGCTGCCACCCCTTGGCACCATTACCCGGGTACAGCCACAACCGGCCGTCCCTATCCCGAGCCAACACATCCACCTTCCCGTCACCGGAGAAGTCACCGGGAGCGACGATGCTCGTCATCGAGTTCCAGCCCGTGCCAACCTGAACCCGTGGCTGCCACCCCTTGGCACCATTACCCGGGTACAGCCACAACCGGCCGTCCCTATCCCGAGCCAACACATCCACCTTCCCGTCACCGGAGAAGTCACCGGGAGCGACGATGCTCGTCATCGAGTTCCAGCCCGTGCCAACCTGAACCCGTGGCTGCCACCCCTTGGCACCATTACCCGGGTACAGCCACAACCGGCCGTCCCTATCCCGAGCCAACACATCCACCTTCCCGTCACCGGAGAAGTCATGTCCCTGGATGGCAACAGAGGGCTGCGGCGCAGGTTCGTAGGAGTAACTCAGCGCGTTGGAGGTGCCATGCGGTGTCGTGATCGCCACGTCCGCGTTCCCGGAAGCATGCTCTGGAGCAATGAAGGAGAGTTCGGTCGCCGACGTTACGGTGACGCTCTCTACCGGAATGTTCACTCCGCCGATCGTCACGGAGGTCTCCCCGGGCAGGAAACCATCTCCCACAACCGTGACTGGTGTCCCGCCTGCCGCCGGACCGGAGCTGGGCGTCAGCGACACGGCGGTCGGCGCCGTCGGGACGGCGGTCGCGCTGTACGTGTATGTGACCTCGTTGGAGGGACCTGCCGCCGTCGTAATGAAAATGGTGACCGGGCCTTCCGTCCCGGCGGGAGCCAGGAAGGAGAGTTCGGTGTCGGAGATAACAGTGACGTCATCGTCCAGGAATGAGGCGGTATCCATAGTCACTGAAGTGGCCCCCGGAACAAAGCCGGTGCCCCTTAGCGTCACGACGTTGTTGCCCTCCAGCGGGCCGGAGTTCGGGGAAACAGATGTGATGGTCGGTGGCACGGTGACCGCCAGGTACGTGAGTTCCATGGAGCCGCTGGTGCCGACCGGCGTGGTGACGCTCACCGGGACGGTGCCGGCGGGATGCGCCGGAGCCTTGATGATGAGGGTGCCGGTGTTCATCACTTCAACGTCGGAGGGTGAAATGACCTTGTCGCCGATCGTGACGCTGGTGCGGCCGCTGATGAAGCCGGAGCCAAAGACCCAGACCTCTTTACCTCCCGTAGCTGCAACTTCATCCGGGTCGAGTTCGTCGACCTCCGGCGCCTCCGGGGCAGGTTCGTTATAAATGAACTCAAGTGCGTTGGTCGTGCCCGAGGGAGTTGTCGCTGTCACAGCCGCAGGGCCTGCGACGTTGGCCGGCGTCTCGAAGCTCAGTTCCGTATCCGACAGAACGACGACGTCGCCCGCTGCCTTCCCTCCGACGCTCACCGTTGTATCCGCCGTGAAGCCGGACCCATGCATCGTCACAGTGTCGCCGCCCGTTGTCACGCCGTCAGCCGGCGTCAGCTCCTCGGCCGACGGAGCAGCGGGCCGGTCCACGCGCTCGCAGCTGACGTCACCGATCGAGATCCTGCCCAGCCAGATGGAGGCAATTTCGCCTACCTCCGTCACTTTGCCCTTGAGCAGGAGATTGACGGAGAGACCGTTCACCTTCGCTGATGACGCGTTGGAGCTTGTGCTACCAGGGCGGACCTTCGCGATCACGTCTGCGCGGGTCATCCCGGGGACAGTTGCCGAGGCCTTTACTTCAAGGCCTTCAGCAGGGATGCCTGTCGGATCGACTTCGGTGCCCAGCACTGTCACGCCCTGCGCGTCAGTCTCAGCCTCCGGAAGCGCGCCGGAAAGGCAATCGGCCGACGAAGACACCTGCTGTGCCGACACGGCGCTCACGCCGAGAACAGATACGGAAAGGTCCTCGACAAGCGCGGAACTGCTGCTACCACCCTCGCCTGACACCGTGTCGAGCGTTGCGACGCCAGCTGCAGCGGCGCCCTTGAGCGTGCCGAAGTGAGCTGAAAGGTCGGGGATCAACAGCTCCCCCCCGGGTGGTCCTTTCGTTGCTGCGGCTGCATCGACCTCCAGCACGGCTGTACCACCGAGTTCCAGGGAGAGTTGCATCTTCACAGCCGACGCATTCGCCTCACCTGGCGCGGCGATCGCGGGCATAGCAACCATCGCGCTCCCGCCGATCGCGAGCGCCGACGCGATAGCGGTGGCCCTTGTAGTGCTCCATCTCGCGGACATGTTCACACTCCTATGCAGTCCGGACAGCCGCATCAACCGAATCGCCACTGGTGGCGAGGCGTCGCACGACTGTCGTGCTGGTGCAACGGTAAGGAGACGACCTTGTGAACAGGTTGAGCTCGGCGTTCAGGCGAATGCCCCTGAGGAATTGGCGCGGAAAAGGCGAAATGGTGAAGGATCTAAGTTCTGCGTAAGGTGGATCACACCGTGTTACAACGCGGTCAGTCCACTCCTTACTCTCGGAGGCATCACCTTGCCAGGTATGAACCTGACGCGGGACGAAGCACGCCAGCGGGCGGCCACAGTCAGCGTCCACAGCTACGTCATCAATCTCGACCTAACCCGCGGGGGCTCGGTTTTCCGATCGACCACCGTGGTCTCCTTCGACGCCGAGCAGGGTGCGTCCACCTTCATTGACGCTGTTACCTCTGCCGTGCACCGGGTGACGCTTAACGGTGTGGACCTTGACGTCACAGATGTGGCCGACGGTGTGCGTATCCGCCTGGACAACCTCGCCACCTCCAACGAGCTGGTTGTGGATGCCGACATGCTGTACATGAACACCGGCGAGGGCCTCCACCGGTTCGTTGATCCCGTGGACAACGAGGTCTACCTCTATACGCAGTTCGAGGTTCCCGATTCCCGACGCGTTTTCGCTGTCTTCGAACAGCCGGATCTGAAGGCCACGTTCCGCTTCACCGTGACAGCGCCGTCCCACTGGGATGTCATCTCCAATTCGCCGACCCCTGAGCCCGTACAGGCCGGTTCAGCGGACGACGGCGGAGCTCGCTCCACGTGGGCATTCGAACCGACACCCGTGCTGTCCTCGTACGTCACCGCGCTGATTGCCGGGCCGTACCAGTCCGTGCGCAGCGAACTGACGAGCTCCGATGGCCGCACCATTCCGCTGGGCGTTTTCGCCCGGAAGTCACTGATGCAGCATCTGGACGCCGAGAATGTGTTCGAACTGACCCGCCAGGGATTCGAGTTCTTTGAGGCACAGTTCGGCACCCCGTACCCCTTTGAGAAGTATGACCAGCTCTTCGTGCCCGAGTTCAACGCCGGAGCGATGGAGAATGCCGGCGCAGTAACCTTCCTCGAAAGCTACGTCTTCCGATCCCGGGTCACCGAAGCCACCATCGAGCGCCGGGCGATCACCATCCTGCACGAGCTGGCGCACATGTGGTTCGGCGACCTTGTGACCATGCGCTGGTGGAACGATCTCTGGCTGAACGAGTCCTTCGCCGAGTTCATGTCCACCCTCGCATCGGCGGAGGCAACGAAGTTCACGCAGTCGTGGACTACTTTCGCCTCGCTTGAGAAGGCGTGGGCCTACCGTCAGGACCAGCTGCCCTCAACCCACCCCATCGTTGCTCCCATCAATGACCTGGAGGACGTGCAGGTCAACTTCGACGGGATCACGTACGCCAAGGGCGCATCAGTCCTCAAGCAACTGGTGGCTTGGGTGGGCCAGGACAAGTTCATGCAGGGTGTGCGGGAGTACTTCGGCAAGCACGCCTGGTCCAACACCGAGCTCTCCGACCTGCTGGTTGAGTTGGAGAGGGCAAGTGGCCGCGACCTTGGCGAATGGTCCGCCCAGTGGCTGGAGACTGCCGGTGTTAACACCCTCCGTCCAGAGATCAGTTCCGACGACGACGGCGTCATTACCTCGTTCGTTGTCCAGCAGACGGCGGTCGAGGACTACCCCACGATCCGTTCCCACCGCCTCGCGATTGGTTTCTACAACCGGTCAGAGACCGGCCAGCTCGAGCGGTCGCACCGGGTGGAGCTTGATATTGCCGGAGAGCGCACGGAGGTTGGAGAGCTCGTCGGTCTGGAGCGGCCGGACCTGGTGCTGCTCAATGACGATGACCTGGCCTACGCCAAAATCCGACTGGACGACCAGTCGCTGCGGACCGCGACCCGATCGCTCAGGGATTTCCGCGAATCTTTGCCCCGGACGCTTGTGTGGGCTTCCGCGTGGGATGCCGCACGCGACGGTGAAACTCCTGCGCGCAACTATGTTGAGCTGATCCTTCAGAACATCGCTTCGGAATCGGATTCGTCCGTCGTTCTTGTACTTCTCCGGCAGCTGGCTACCACGTTGTTCTTCTATGTGAATCCCGAGGACCGGCAGGCAATGGAAATCGCAGCCGCGGACAGCCTGTGGGAGTTGGCGCAGGGTGCGGAGGCCGGTTCAGACTCCCAGCTGCAGTTTGTGAAGGCGTTCGCCGTACACGCGCAGACCGATCCCCAGCTCGACATCGTCGAAGGAATCCTCGATGAGTCGGGGGCGCCTGCAGGGCTGACCGTCGACGCGGACCTGCGCTGGGAGCTGTTGACCAGTCTCGTCGTGGGCGGACGCAAGGCTCAGCCGGACATCGATGCTGAACTCGAGCGGGACGCCACCGCCACGGGCGCGCTTGCGGCCGCCCAGGCAAAGGCGGCCATTCCAACGCCCGAGGCGAAGCAGCAGGCGTGGGCCGCCATCGTTGATCGCTCGGACATGCCGAATGCGGCGCAGCGTTCAGCGATTGCAGGGTTCACCCGTGTGCACGACACTGCCCTGCTCGAGCCGTTCGCCGCCAAATACTTTGCTGCAGCGAAGGATGTCTGGGAGAGCCGGACCCATGAAATCGCCCAGCAGATCATCGTGGGCCTCTACCCCTCACGCCTGACGACACAAGCGACGCTCGATGCGACCGATGAATTCCTTGGCACGCTCGATTCGGATCTTGCCTCCCTTCGTCGTCTCACGCTGGAGAATCGCGACGGGGTTGCACGCGCATTGAGGGCCCAGGCAGCTGACAAGTAGCGTTTTCCGTGCACCCGATGGCAAGCAGCCGCCCTTCTGCGGTTCCGGGCCATCGGGTGTACTTTGTGCCTATGAATCTTTCCGAGCATCACTATCTTGTACGTGTGGTGTGGACCGGCAACCGTGGAGAAGGCACCTCGGCATACCGGTCCTACTCCCGTGACCACGAGGTGTCCTCCGACGGTGTGCCGGTCATCCTCGGATCAGCCGACCCGACTTTCCATGGCTCCCCGGACCACTGGAATCCGGAGCAGCTTCTGCTGGCAGCGCTCTCGCAGTGCCATATGCTTTCCTACCTTCACATGGCGGTGAAGAACGGCGTCGTTGTCACTGCCTACGAAGACGCCGCCGAGGGCACAATGCGCCTCAACCCGGATGGCAGCGGCGAATTCACGAGGGTGACGCTGAAGCCGCGGGTAACTATCACTGATAGCGCGGCGAAGCATACGGCCCAGTCCATTCATGCCGACGCCGCTAGGGCCTGCTTCATCGGCAGATCGGTCAACTTCCCCGTCCAGCATGAGCCGGTGGTGATGGTAGGGGGTACCGCGGGACCGCTCAGCCAGCCGTCCCGCGAGAAAACCACAGCCTGAGCAAATTCAGCCCGTGGTCGCTCACAGCCCGGAGCGCCGCTGACGCTGCACTCCGCCTACGAGCTCGTCCTCCAGCATTCCGCGAATAGTCTCCTCCACAGCGCACACGGCACCAGTCCTCAGCGACCTTCGCCTGCCGGTACTGTTCCAGCGGCGCGGGTCCAGCGTCGTCGTACGCATGCAGGAGCGGGGCGGGCGACAGCGCGGGAGGGGAAACGGTGCCGCCGAGCACCAGAATGCGATTGCGCCCAGCCTACGACGGTAATCTTGACCTGCTCCCTGTGCCGTGGCCGCCTGTGCCGTGAACTTCCCGGACCGCGAGTGCCCCCTAAGAAAGGTTTTTCGCATGCAGTTCCTTGACCAGCTCGGTTACGGCGGTAACATCATCGCCGCCGCACTGATACTGCTGGCCGCCCTCATCCTGTGGTTGTTCCTGCGAATGCTGATCAACCGCATGGTACGCCGCGTTCAAAACGGGTACGAGATGTTCAAGAAGCCGCACTTCCGGTGGGCACAGCCGGTTCTCCGCACGCTTGATCACAAGCGCCGAATGCAGCGCGCTGAGACAATCGGGGCGTTGCTGCGAAGTACGACGGCCGTCACCATCGCCATCATCGCGATCATGACCGCTATCGAACAGCTCGGAGTCAACATCGGCCCCATCCTTGCGAGTGTCGGGATTGTCGGTATTGCGATCGGTTTCGGTGCCCGGGAAGTGATTCGGGACGCGTTTCTCGGGTTCTTCATCACGATCGAGGACCAGTACGGCATCGGTGACGTCATTGAAGTCGGCGACACAGTGGGTGTAGTGCAGTCCGTGGGCCTCCGGATCACCCGCATGGTGGATGAGAACGGCGCAATCTGGTACATCCGCAACGGTGACATCATGAAGGTAGGCAACCGATCGCAGGGAAACTACGTCCCTCCTGCCACCGACGACGAAAAGGCGGAAAAAGCCAATGAGCAGTGAAACACCCGGCCCTATCCCCATCCCGTCGCGCTTCGGCGAGCCTATCGCGCGTCTAACTCCTGTTGGCCCGCGATTCGATCAGCCTTCCTACACTGACAATTTCTATGAAGCCGTAGGTGGGCACGGCACGTTCGTTCGCCTGGTCGACGTGTTCTACGACGGTGTGGCAACAGATGTGCTCCTCCGCCCCATGTACCCGGAAGAGGATCTTGGCCCCGCCAAGGAGCGCCTGCTGCTTTTCCTGGAACAGTACTGGGGTGGACCCAAAACGTACGGCGAGACCCGCGGACACCCCCGCTTGCGTATGCGTCACCAGCCGTTCCAGGTCACTCCAGCAGCCCGCGACCGCTGGCTGAAGCACATGCGCGACGCCGTGGACTCCCTGGAACTCTCGCCCCTGCACGAGGCGACGTTGTGGGACTATTTGGAACGCGCCGCACACTCCATGGTGAACTCCGCCTGACGCCCTCAGCGGTCCGCCTCGCCAGGCTGGTGCGGTTTAGGGTTAGAGAACCGCAGCCCGCCGGACAAGGACGTGACCGGTGTCCGTGGTGAGCCGGGTCCAGCGGCCATTCGTGAATACGGCGGCCTGCTTTCCGGGAACCAGGAATCCCAGCGCGAAAGCTCCGAAAGCAGCGCCTGCGGGCAGCTCCGCGGGCGCCTGCTCGATCGGTCGGGCCCACACGACCCCCCGGGCGTTGTTGACAACGATCGCTCCGGGCGATTGCGGTACCGCCTCCGCGATCTCGCGGATGCCGTCCGAAGCCGCGGTGAGTAATGCGTCGGACGAAACGGTTCCCTGCTGCTCCCAGCCAGCCCGCGGAGGCAGAACTCCTGCCCAGATCTCGGTGACGGTCACCGGCGGCACCGGTAGGACGACGTCGTCATCCCCCATGCGCGCAAGCCGGTCGGAGACCGATGCCAACGCCACGGTGGTGTCCAGCTGGGCGGGTTCCCGAAGAGGCATGGTACGCAGGCCGAGCACAGTCGGCAGGTTCTCTCCGAGGATGCGTGGACCGAGGATGCAGACATATGCTGCCAGCACCCCGCCCACGGCCTGAAGCCGCACTGCCCCGTCCTGGGCTGCACGCGCACGTCCTACGAATGTGCGCAGATCGTGCACTATCTGTGGTTCGGCCAGTGTCAGTTCACGGGACATCGTGGAGGGGTGGGACATGGTGCAATCCTCTCACCTGCACGTCGGCGGCTTCCATTCCCGTGACTTTCCGGCAGGCCCCTACCGGCGAGCGCGGCTCCTGATG
Source organism: Arthrobacter sp. D2-10 (assembly GCF_054161285.1). Taxonomy (NCBI): domain Bacteria; kingdom Bacillati; phylum Actinomycetota; class Actinomycetes; order Micrococcales; family Micrococcaceae; genus Arthrobacter; species Arthrobacter sp. D2-10. The sequence goes on from NZ_CP096431.1 coordinate 1,986,404, forward strand.
GCTCCCAGCCAGTTGAGGCGGCTCGCCGCGCAGTCTAATGTCGGTGATGGTTCCCCTGGTTACGCGCCGCACGGGAGCTGAACAGGCCCGTCCCCGCGCATCAAGGAGCTCCACATCACCATGTCCGCCGAACCCGTGCAGGATCCCACCGCTGCCCTCGTCCGACTGCTTGACCTGGACAGCGCGGCTGGGGCACAAACGGACGAGGAGATCTATGTAGCGACGCCCGTGAAGCAGCCGGGCAAGCGGGTCTTCGGAGGACAGGTCCTGGCACAGGCTCTGGTCGCCGCCATCCGGACCGTTGAGTTCGAGCGGTACGTCCATTCGATGCACGGGTACTTCCTCCGCGCAGGCGACGCCGAACTCCCCATCACTTTCGGGGTGCAGCGACTGCGGGACGGGCGCTCATTCTCCGCCCGACGCGTCCACGCCTACCAGAACGGCGTACCGATCCTGTCCATGATCGCCTCTTTCCAGCAACCGGACGACGGGATCACACACCAGGAGCCGATGCCGGTGGACCTTCCCGAGCCCGAGTCCTTGCCTTCCACCGCAGACCTCCTCGGCCGTTTCGACCACCCGGTGGCGAAAGCGTGGGCCTACGACCGCCCGTTCGACATCCGACACATCGACTCACCTCTCTACGTGGAGAACACGGGGTCCAAAGAGCCGGTGAACGCCGTCTGGATGAAGACCTTCGGCTCGATGCCAGCAGACCCGGCGCTACATCAGGCGGCCCTCGCCTATGCCAGCGACTACACGCTGCTCGAGTCGATCCTGCGCCCGCACGGACTCACCTGGATCCATCCGGGGATGAGCGTGGCCAGCCTTGACCACGCCATGTGGTGGCACCGCCCCGTACAGGTTGATGAGTGGCTGCTCTACGTCCAGGCTTCACCCAGTGCGTCGGGGGCGCGCGGATTGGCGCTGGGGAAGATCTATAACAGGGCAGGTGAACTGGTGGCTACCGTCGCGCAGGAGGGGATGGTCCGGGTGCCCGACGACGCCGGCAGCCGCCTGAAAGGTGCTGTGCAGAAGAAGCTCATGGACCAGAAGATGCGTCGCTGGAAGGCCTGAGATCCGCTTCCGCGAATGAAGGAGGGAGCGTGCTCGATGCACGCTCCCTTCTTCTGTTACCTGTTGGTCGGTGCCTACAGCTGCCGCCCGGACTAGTCGCGGGTCAGGCGGCGGTGGGTCACGCGGTGAGGCTTCGCAGCTTCGGGGCCGAGCCGTTCAACCTTGTTCTCCTCGTAGGCTTCGAAGTTGCCCTCGAACCAGTACCAGTTGGCTGGGTCCTCCTCCGTGCCTTCGTAGGAGAGGATGTGGGTGGCCACCCGGTCGAGGAACCAGCGATCGTGCGAGACCACGACAGCGCAGCCGGGGAACTCAAGCAGCGCGTTCTCGAGGCTGGACAGGGTTTCAACGTCGAGGTCGTTGGTGGGCTCATCGAGCAGCAGAAGGTTGCCGCCCTGCTTGAGCGTCAGTGCCAGGTTCAGGCGGTTCCGTTCACCGCCCGAGAGCACTCCAGCCTTCTTCTGCTGGTCCGGGCCCTTGAAGCCGAAGGCGGAGACGTACGCGCGCGACGGCATCTCAACCTGGCCGACCTGGATGTAATCGAGACCGTCCGAAACCACTTCCCAGAGCGACTTGTTGGGATCGATGCCACCTCGGGACTGGTCGACGTAGGAGATCTTGACCGATTCGCCGATCCTCAGCTCGCCGTCATCCAACGGCTCCATGCCGACGATCGTCTTGAAGAGCGTGGTCTTTCCGACGCCGTTCGGACCGATGACGCCGACGATGCCGTTGCGGGGAAGCGAGAAGGACAACCCGTCGATGAGAATGCGGTCGTCGTAGCCCTTGCGCAGGTCGTGAGCCTCGATCACCTGGCTGCCCAGGCGGGGGCCCGGCGGGATCTGGATCTCTTCGAAGTCGAGCTTCCTGGTGCGCTCGGCTTCGGATGCCATCTCCTCGTACCGTGCGAGTCGGGCCTTCGACTTGGTCTGGCGGCCCTTTGCATTTGAGCGTACCCATTCGAGCTCTTCGGAGAGCCTCTTGGATAGCTTCTGGTCCTTCTTGCCCTGGATCTCGAGGCGCGCGCGCTTCTTCTCGAGGTACGTCGAGTAGTTGCCCTCGTACGGGTAGAGGTGTCCGCGGTCCACTTCGGCGATCCACTCGGCGACGTGATCGAGGAAGTAGCGATCGTGGGTTACTGCCAGCACTGCACCGGGGTAGGCGGAGAGGTGCTGTTCCAGCCAGAGCACGCTTTCGGCGTCGAGGTGGTTGGTGGGCTCGTCGAGGAGCAGCAGGTCAGGCTTCTGGAGCAGCAGCTTGCACAGAGCGACCCGACGCCGTTCTCCACCGGAAAGCACCGTCACGTCGGCCTCCGGCGGCGGGCAACGCAGGGCGTCCATCGCCTGTTCCAGCTGGGAGTCGATGTCCCAGGCATCAGCGGCGTCGATGGCCTCCTGCAGCTTGCCCATCTCGTCGAGCAGCCTGTCATAGTCTGCGTCAGGATTAGCCATCTCTTCGGAGATCTCATTGAAGCGCTGGATCTTGCCGTAAATCTCGCCGACGCCCTCCTGAACGTTGCCGAGAACGGTTTTTTCCTCGTTCAGGGGCGGCTCCTGCAGGAGGATGCCCACGGTGTAGCCGGGGCTGAGCCGGGCCTCACCGTTGGATGGAGTGTCCAGCCCCGCCATGATCTTGAGGATGGTGGATTTACCCGCACCGTTGGGCCCCACCACACCGATCTTGGCGCCCGGGAAGAAGGACATGCTTACGTCGTCGAGAATTACTTTGTCGCCAACAGCCTTACGGGCCTTGGTCATCGTGTAGATAAATTCCGCCATAGTCCAAGGCTAGTGCGTGGTGACCCCCAGAACATATTCTCGGGTCTGCGCTCACCGGCAGGACCGCTAGCGCTGGTCTCCGATGAAGCATCGCCCGTCTGCCAGAACCGGAAGTTGCGTCACGGTCGCGACTCCGTCACGCACGTGTCCGAAGATGCAGGAGTCTCCGACGGGGGCGGCTGCGGTCATCGCATCAACTTCCAGACCAGTGGGAGTGGTGTCGATCGAAACCTCGACCGCGGCGGGGTCGACTCCCGCCGTGCCGAACGCCGCCCGCAGCGCGTCAGCATTGGGTTTGGGCGTCTGAGCCGCCGCTGAGTTCAATGCTTCTGTGACTGCGGTCAGGACGTTCGACGGCGCCTCGGATGGAGCCTTCTGTGCTGCCGGAGCCGGGCTTGATGCTGTCGGAGCTGTCGGAGCTGCCGGAGCCACGTGGAGAACCTGAGTCGGGCTTCCGGCGACCGCACCGCACCCACTCAGCCCGAGGATGATGACGCCGGCGGCGAAGCAAAGTCTCCCTGCCGAGACCGTCCCTTTGATGACCACGTCCCGCTGTGCCGTCTGTCCCCGCATGACCCAATTCTGACACGGCACAACCCGGACCTCCGCTAGAACGGGGCAGAAGCGAGCTCCTCCTCTACGTGCGCCTCGTCATCGGCATCCTGGTCCGGCTGCTCTGACGGGTGCTCGGCGCCTGTACCGGGCGGACCGTAACCTGGAGCGATTTCGCCTGTTCCGTAGTCGACTCCGGTGAAGGCGTCATCGGAGCTTGCCTGAAGCCCCGACGGATCGATCCGATCTGCGCTTGAGCGACGGTAACTCGCGGTCCCGAACAACAGATCATGACCGGCCGAATCAGCATCGATCTCGACAGTGGTGCCGCTCTTCCCCTCCTCATTGACCCAGCTCCGGACCCGGAGCCTACCGGTCACGATGATGCGGTCGCCCTTCTGAAAACTCACTCCTGCGTTTGTTGCCAGCTGACGGAACATGGAGACCGAGTACCAGTTGGTGTCGCCGTCCGCCCAAGTGTTGGTCTTCTTGTCGAAGTACCTGTCGGAGCTGCCCAGCCTGAACTTGGTGATCGGCAGGCCGCTGCCCGCTACTGTGCACTTGACATCGGTGCCGACGAAGCCGCGGACCGTCACATAGTTGCTCATTCATCATCCCTTCAGAGGTTTCAACGTACCGACGCCGATGCATCGGTACGTTCAGTCTCTGATGAGGCTGCCAGCGGGTGCGGCCCGCCGGCTGGTATGTGGAGAACGCCAGCGCAATTTGTGAGCTGTGGAGGGAATGACGCAGACTTGGAACGGCTAAACTTGTGTGGGCACTCCGTCCGCCCCGCCCCCGTAGCTCAATGGATAGAGCAACGGCCTTCTAATCCGTAGGTTGCGCGTTCGAGTCGCGCCGGGGGCACCAGAATCATTCGGAGAATTTCACCCTCAGTTCGAGGAAATGCTGGCCGGAAACGTCCTGCGAGTACTCGGCACGGCCTGCGATTCCTTCGAGCTCACCGGTCCCCGACCCCGGAATGATGTGCCCGGAGCTCGCCGCCGCGGTTCCATCCGCAAGTCCCCAGTGCTGGACGATCATGCTTCCGCGCCGGCCAAGCACACTACCAGTGAAGACCTCGGACGCCACGTACCCGGCTCCCCGATTATTGCCTGCCATAAGCAGTTCCGCCACAGACGATCCTTCGATGTCGCCGGCAAACTCCTTCGTTGCGCGCACACGGGACAGTTCACTGTCCACGCCGTCCACCTCGTAGGACTCAGGTTCCCACGTCGAGATGTCGAAGGCCGCCCGTATGACGTTTTCCTGCAGTTCGCTCATTCCCCCAGTATTGCGGCATCGAGCGCCCTTCGCATGTTCGCGCAGAAACGGCTGGTCAGGTAAGCGGAGCCTTTTCAGTTGAACGCGAGCCCCGGAAAAGCGTCCTGGTCTTCCGGTCAAGCAGCACGAGGTAGGTTGCGAACGCCACCCCTAGTACTGCGGCGAGCTGTCTGGCGGTGTGCAGGCTCAGCTCGATATAGGGGAAGATGTCGAGCTGATCAGAGATCGCATAGATCATGAAGAAGGACACCAGGAAGTAAAGAATCTTGACCTGCCAGTCGTCCCGGATACCCGTTACAGCGAACAACGGGATCAGCCACACGACGTACCAGGCCTGAATCATCGGTGCCAGAAGCACGACGGCGGCAAGAGCGAGAGCGAGCCTGCGCACCAGATGTGCGTGCTCTCCCTTGAAGACGAACCAGGTGATGAAGACCAGTGACGCGAGCGTGCCGACCTTGTGAACGATCTCTGCCCAGGACCAGCCCTCGAACCCGAGGGCATCTCCGGTGAGCGCCACGACCATCCCCAGGAATCCGATCGGCGCGTACCAGATCCATACGCTGCCCGGTGTGCTGAGAGCACCGACCCAGCCGAACCCGAAGCCGTTCAGCATCCCGAGGATCCATAGGATGCCGAGCGAGATACCGGCCGTCAGCGCCCAGTAGATGGCCTTGCGGGACCAACTCGCGCCGCGTCCCGCCCACATCAGCCCGATGAAGGGAAGGAAGATCAGGGTTATCGGCTTGATACCGATTGAGAGCGTCACGAGGAGGATCGCCGGCACGAACCGCCCACGGGCCGCAAGATAAAGAGCTGCAACCGCGAGGCCCAACATCAGAGAATCGTTGTGGATGCTCGCAATGAAGTTGGTGAGGAACAGCGGGTTTGCGACGGTAAACCAGAGCGCCCGGTTCGGATTGACGTGGTGCAGCTCTGCAAGGCGGGGCACGTAGTAAACGCATAGCGCCACCCCAACCAGGGCGATGAGGCGGAAGAGCAGTATGGACAGGTCCGGTTGCCCTCCGGTCAACCGGACGACCATTTCCTCGAGCCACAGGAAGATCGGCCCATACGGCGTCGGACTTTGCGCCCAGAGGTCGTCCGCGCCGATCTGCAGGTAGTTGGAGATCTGCGAGTAGCCGTCCTCGTACGGGTTCAGACCGGCAACCATCACCTGCCCCTGGGCGATGTACGCGAAAACGTCGCGGCTGAAGAGCGGGAGGGCGAAACACATCGGTGCGCCCCATGCGAGGGTCGCAGCCAGGATGGTGCGCCGCGACTCCGGCCCCCAATTCTCAATACGCTGGCCAAGTCTCAGCCAGGATCGCACAAGAAGCATTCCACCAATGGCGAGCAGGATGACCGAAATCACAGCACCGACGGGCTCGAAGCGTAGCCAAATAATTGCCGGCACCTGCCGGAGTTCGCGAGAAGCCAAGGAGAGCCACCCCACGCCGAACGAGCCGATCAGCATGAGCATGGAGCCGATGAAGCCCTGGATGATCGCGACCTGAGGGCGCCCTGTTTGCGCGGTCGCAACTGTGGCAGGCGCAGGGGCGGTCATTGAGGCAGGTCCGATCGTCGGTCTGGCTTGGGCGGGGCAAGGGATCGAGGTCGCTCGATTTTATCATTCGGCAGCCTTCGCAGGGCTTCGACGCGCGTCGCGGAGCGGGCAGGCAGACAGGCCATAGACTGGCGACAGTTTCCTGCGAGTACAGACGGGCGGTTGATGGCTTTGGGGCGCCACCGGGCGGAGATTCCGGCACGCGAGATAGACGGTTCCGGAGGGTCCGACGTCGTGGTGTGGGGTGGGTTCGTGACCCTCTCGGCCGGCGTCACCATGGCGGTGTTCGAGCTAAGCGTGTTGACCATTGCGTTCGTGACGGCAGCACTCGCAGGCGGATTCCTCCTCGTTTCGTGGCTGGCCGCATCGGTTTCGAGACCAGCGCCTGATTCGTCCGGGACACCGCAAGAGCCTGCGCCGCCGCCGATTACGCCAACCGCGTCCGAGACGCTCCCGTGGCCAAAGGCGGAAAAGGCACCGGTCGAGGCCGTCGAACCTGACAGCCGGTGGATAGATACCTTCGGCCCTCCCGAAACGGGCCAACTTCCCGTCCAGCGGTACCTCCGGGACAACGGGCCAGCGAACCGGCAGAGGGCTGAGGATTCTGATTCCACCCTGCCCCAGTGGAGCCATTCACGGGCCTGAGCCGGTCGGGGCCGATGGAGCACCCGGTACATTTGTCGAGTGCCAATAACAAGTGAACCCATCGTTTGGATCGACTGCGAGATGACGGGACTGGATCCCGTAACCGACGCCCTTATTGAGGTGGCGGTCATCGTCACCGACTCCGAACTGAACATTCTGGGCGAGGGAGTCGACGTCGTCATTGCTCCGCCGCCGGGCGCGGTGGAATCGATGGGCGATTTCGTGCGCAACATGCACACCGTCTCCGGTCTCCTGGAAGAGCTCCCGCAGGGAGTCACCATGCAGGAAGCGCAGGACCGGGTGCTGGAGTACATCAAGACGCACGTCCCTGATCCGCGGCGCGCCCAACTGGGAGGAAACTCCGTGGGCACGGACAGGGTGTTCCTCGCCCGGGACATGCCTGCCCTGGTTGAGCACCTTCACTACCGCGTAGTCGACGTGTCAACCATCAAGGAACTGGCTCGCCGCTGGTATCCCCGAGCGTACTTCCAGGCGCCGGAGAAGAGCGGTAACCATCGCGCACTGGGTGACATCAAGGACTCCATCCGGGAGTTGCAGTACTACCGCAGCACCATCTTCGTGCCTGGTCCGGGGCCCGATTCCGAGACCAGCAGGGCAGCAGCGCAGGATCTGCTGGCCGGAAGCTAGCCCGCCGTACCCGTCCCGGAACCGGCTCAGGGAGGGGGCGAAAAATGTACCCGGAAATGTGTGTAGAATTGTCTGCGCTGCCTCGTTCAGCCCCAGCAAGTCCGCTTAGCGGCGGATCCTGTGCGGGACGATGATTCGAGGCGCATGGTGGGTATAGCTCAGTTGGCAGAGCGCCTGGTTGTGGTCCAGGAGGTCGCGGGTTCAAACCCCGTTACTCACCCCATTGGCCCGCCGGCAGTAGCCGCAGGCTTCGGTGGCCGCCCTGCATCCTCGGGGCGGCCATTGGCATTTCTTCGGTCTGATGAGTGGTGTGCGGAACGAAGATTCATCAGAGAGGGAAGCTGCATGAAACGCACTCTGTTCGAGGAAGACCACGAGCTTTTCCGGGAAGTGGCGCAGGAGTTCAACTCGCGTGAAATTGCGCCTCATTACGCGCGGTGGGACCGGGAACACATGATGCCGCGCACCATGTGGACTGCAGCCGGGGAGCAGGGTCTGTTGGGTCTGGCCGTCCCGGAAGAATTCGGCGGAGCCGGCATGCCCGACTACCGCTTCCGCGTGGTCCTCGACGAAGAGTTCGCCCGAGCCAACCATCTGGCCGCAGGGCTTGCACTGCACCTGCATGATGACATGGTCCTGCCCCATCTGCTGGCTTACGGATCCGATGAGCTGAAGCAGCGTTGGCTCCCCGGCATGGTCACCGGTGAAGCCGTCACGTCGGTGGCGTGGACCGAACCTGGCGCTGGAAGTGACCTTCGCGGCGTGCGTACCAAGGCAGTGCGCGACGGCGATGGCTGGCTGATCAGCGGACAGAAAACGTTCATCGGGAACGGCATCAGCGGAGATGCTTCCCTGGTCTTCGCTCGCACCGATGGCTCCAGTGGACGCGGCAGCAGCGATTCATTCTCCCTGTTCATGGTTGAGAAGGGGCCGGGATACGAGACCGGCAAGCAGTTGGACAAGATGGGCCTTAAGGCCTCCGATACCGCCGAACTGTTCTTTGACAATGTCCGGGTGCCTGAAGCGAACCTTGTGGGTGAAGTGGGACACGGGCTACGGTATGTCACCGAGCAGCTGCCGCAGGCACGCCTTGCGATCGCCGTGGCATCAGCGGCCGTCGCACGCGCCATGTACGAGGCAACGGTCCGGTACACCCGGGAGCGCAACGCGTTCGGTGAACGCGTGATCGACTTCCAGAACACGCGCTTCGAGCTCGCGGACCTCCTGACCGAAGTGGAAGTCATGGAAACCTACGTCGATCGGGCAGTTCTCGCCTTCAACGATGGCGCGCTCGACGGCGTAGCTGCCGCCCGGGTGAAACTGTGGACCAGCGAGCGGGTCAAATCCATTACGGACCGCTGCCTGCAACTGCATGGCGGGTACGGCTACATTCTCGAGTACCCCGTGGCGCAGGCATTCCTGGCCGTCCGCCTGTTAAGCATCTTTGGCGGGACCAGCGAAATCATGCGCGAGACCATCGGCCGATCAATCGCCCGCTAGATCACCGGAGCAAGGAAGAGCTACCCATGCCTGTACGCCCTATCACCATCGCCGGCGAGCCCGTCCTGCACCAGCGGGCCGGGGAAGTCGAACAATTCGACGACGAACTGCGTCAGCTCATCGCGGACATGTACGAGACCATGGACGAGGCCAATGGTGTAGGCCTCGCAGCGCCGCAGATCGGCGTCGGTCTGCGCATCTTCGTCTACGGAATGGTCAATGATGACGATGTCCCGCCCCGTGGCGTGCTGGTGAACCCGACACTGGTCACCTCAAAGGTTTCTGGAGCCGAACCGGACGAGGAAGAGTCCGAAGGCTGCCTCTCCTTCCCGGGGGAAGCCTTCCCCCTGAAGCGGGCGGACTGGGTGAAAGTCAACGGGTACGACGGCGACGGCGTGCCGGTCGAGTTCGAGGCGACCGGCTGGTTTGCCCGCTGCATGCAGCATGAGTTCGACCACCTCAACGGCACGCTGTACGTGGACCGGCTCAACGCGAGGTACGGACGGCAGGCAAAGAAAGCGGCCAAGATCAACGGGTGGGGGAAGCCGGGGTTGACCTGGATGCCGGGTGTCGACCCGGACCCGTTCGGGCACTAAGGCGCAGGCGTCGGCGCCTGTTCGAGGTCTTCGAGCCGGTGGATCGATCGTAGCGGTCCGAAGATGGCCGCGATCGGAGCGGCCGTCGCCAAAAGCACCCCGACGAGGACAGCGGTTGCAATGCCCAGCGTCTGGGCCAGCAATCCGGCGAGGAGGCTAGCTATACCCAGCATCCCCCAACTGACCATCCGGGTTGCCGCTCCAAGCCTGCCCATCATCGCAGGTGGACACACCCGCTGACGGAAGCTCGTCCCGACAACGATGTTTAGAGCAATCGACACTCCCATCACGAACATCCCGACCAGTCCGATGATCATGCCCGGGCCCGGCGTCATGAGCAGCAGGGAGCCGTATCCCAGCACTCCCGGCACCATTGACCACCGCCACACCGGTCCCGAGCCCAACAGTTCGGTGAGTCGTCTCGCGCCAAGACCGCCGACTGCGCCACCCAAGGATGTTGCGGCCATCAGCAGGCCAACCCATACTTCCGACTCGCCGAGCACGCGGATCACCAGTAGCACCATCAACGACGCGACTATGCTCCCGCCGAGATTCCACAGCGCTGCGTTGAAGAGGATCGCCCTCAGCGGCGCGGTGCTGAAGGTGTACCGGAGTCCGTCGACCATTTCGGCGAATATGCGACGCTCCGCGCGGGGGGCTACCCCTTCGTGGACGTGAAGCGACGAAATCGCCGCCAGCGAAGCGATGGATGCCCCAACCTGCACCAGAAGCGCGTTGGAAGCTCCCAGAACAACCGCGAGCCAGCCCCCGATTCCCCGACCTGCGGCGTCGGCGGCAGCTCCTGAGGCGGTAACGATGCCGTTTCCCTCCACGAGTTCATCGCCGGTCAGGACCTGCTGGACCAACGCCTGGTCGGCCAGGCTGAAGAACACTGACGACGTACCGGCGATGAATGCCACCAGGAACAGCTGGGCCAACGTGAGCGCTCCGAGCCAGTACCCCAGCGGCAGCGTTGCGAGCGACACTACGCGCACCACCAGGGACCAGACGATGACCGGTTTGCGCGGCCAGCGGTCGACCCACACACCGATCGGCAGGCCGAAGAGCAGCCATGGAAGGAAAGCCATTCCCGCGAGGGCCGCTACGGCAAAGTCGCTCGCGGCGAGTTCCACTGCCGCAATGACGGGTAGAGCGACGGCGGCAACAGCAGTGCCGAAGACTCCGGCCGTGGCGGATAGCCAGAGTGATCGAAAGTTCGGGTTGCGACGCACCAAGGACGCATTCGGTGCAGTCGTCTCGGCCATTCCTTCAGGGTAATGGAACGTAATGGGTGTACAGCCGCGTTGTGGATGACGGACTGCAACGGATCCTGCAGCCTTGACTAAAGGGTGCAGTCGGTAGAACATACTCCGGCCACAGCGAGAACCGACCGAAAATGGATGGGTTGGCCGATACGCCGGGTTCTGTCCTGCCCGTTCACAGGGAACACGCAGTGGCGGCCATCCATCTACGAACGCCGTTGCCGACGCCCTCCAGCGGCCTACCCGGGCACTCGGGCGGGCAGCCCTCGAACGTGCCCTGTCTGGCCTTGCTCCGGGTGGGGTTTACCTAGCCGCGCCGGTCACCCGCCGCGCTGGTGGTCTCTTACACCGCCGTTTCACCCTTACCCCTATGGACGAACCAATGGGGCGGTCTCATTTCTGTGGCACTAGCCTGCGGGTTACCCCGAGTGGGCGTTACCCACCACCCTGCCCTGCGGAGCCCGGACGTTCCTCGGGAGAAGCCCTAGCTTCCCACGCGGCCGCCTGGCCAACCCATCCACTTCGATTCTACGTGCCCGGATTGCTTGCCCGTGCCGGGCGGCCGTCGATCCGTTCGCTGACAGGTCACGGGTACAGTATTGAGGTGCTTATTCTGCTTCCACCCTCCGAAGGCAAGACGGCTGCAGGAAAAGGAAGGCCCCTCGATCTCACTTCGCTGGCGTTTCCTGAGCTCACAGACGCTCGAGCGGAGGTCCTTGGCGCCCTGTCGAAAATCAGCGCGCACGATGATGCAAAGACCGTCCTCAAGGTGGGAGAGTCCCTCGCGCACGAGGTTCAGCGCAACATCATCCTGCACGAACTGCCCGCGGCACCCGCCCATAGCGTGTACTCCGGTGTCCTGTATGACGCTCTCGGGTACCGCACCATGACCCCTACGCAGAAGCGGAAGGCGGACGCCGCCGTCGTCGTTGTTTCGGCGCTGTGGGGCGCAGTGGGCTTTGCGGACGCGCTTCCCGCCTACCGGCTGTCGATGTCCGTGGACCTTCCCGGCGTCGGTAAGCTTGCCGCCTTCTGGCGGGAGCGCCTGACGCCGGCTCTGGACGAACGGGCCGGTGAGTCCCTCATTGTCGATTGCCGCTCAAACACCTATTCCGGTGTATGGTCCGGGCAGCCGGAGCGTACGGTGGCCGTGAACGTGTTCCAGGAGCGCAATGGGCAGCGGACGGTGGTTTCCCACTTCGCGAAGCACACCCGCGGCGAGCTCGCGCGTCACCTGCTGACGCGCCGGGGAAAGCAACCTGCGACTCCGGAAGATTTGCTTCGGGCAGCGTCAGAGCGGTGGACCTGCGAACTCGTTCCTGCCGGACCAAGGAAGGCCGCTCAGCTCAACATAGTGCTGCAGGGAGGCGAGGGGCGCCTGACCTAGCGGGTCGACCCTGGGCTACGCTTCTGGCGCAGCAACCAGCTCAATCTCAAATCCGTCGTCATTCTCAAGGTACGCGGCGTAGTGGTCCTTCCCGCCTGCGTAGGGGTGCCGGTCGGCGAACATCAGCGACCAGCCATGGCTCGCCGCGCGACGCGCGAGAAGGTCGACTTCGGCGCGGGATCCCGCATTGAACGCAAGATGGTTCACCCCCGGGCGACGGCGCTCGTGGCGTTCGTCCTGTACGTCAGGACCGGCCTCAAGCACGAGGTACGCGCCGGCCCCCGACCAGCTCGCGCCGCTGGTCCAGGTGTCCTTCGGGATGAAACCCAACCGCTCGAACAGCCACCCCAGGCTGCTGCGCGCCGATTCCAGGTCCCGCACCCAGATCTCTATGTGGTGAAGCGCGCCCGTGGGCGCGCGGGGAGCCTCGGCGACGGCGGCTTCCTCCCCCGCGACCCGAGCAGGCTTTGATTGCCCGGAGGGCTTGGGCTTCCACTCGACACCGGCCATCCCGGCATCCATCGCTTCATTCGACAGCCTGTCGGCGTCCTTGTTGCGCTCCCGCGGGATCCACTCATACCGCACCCGGCGAGGATCGACGACACGGCGGGCCTGTCCGGCCAGCTTCTGCATGTCCGCGTGCTTGATCTTCCAGCGCCCGCTCATCTGCTCGACAACGAGCTTGGAGTCCATCTTCACGAGGATGCGGCAGCGTGGGTCTATGTCGTGCGCGAGTTCGAGGCCTGCGACGAGGCCCGAGTACTCCGCCACGTTGTTCGAAGCGATTCCTACATAGCCCGCTTTCTCCACCAGGATCGCCCCGGTTTTCGGATCCCGGACCAGGGCACCGTAGCCGGCGTGCCCCGGGTTCCCGCGTGAACCGCCGTCGGCTTCGACGATGAGGAGGTCGTGCGTGGACTGTTCGGTGCTTTGATTCGGGGTCGTGGCTGAAGGGACATCGTCAAACAGAGTCACAGCTGGTTCGTGCACCCTTTCAGCTTCCCCACTCTGCAGAGCGCACAAGGATGCAGCCGGAGTCGGGGCAGAACACGACGTCGTCGTCAGCAGCACGGGAGATGTCAGCGAGGTCGCCGGGGCTGAGCTGCATACCGGAGCCTTCCGACCGTCCGTGGAACAACCGGGCCGCGCCGACCCCGCGCTTCGCCAGGGTCCGCTCGTAGATTGTCAGCAGGGCAGGTTCGAATGAGGCGGCAAGGTGATCGCGCTCTGCCTGAACTTCTGCGCGCTCAGCGTCGATTCGGGCCAGCTCAGCGTCGCGCGCTTCCTCGAGTTCGCGAAGCTCCAGCCGGACGGACTCCGAGCGCTTCTGGGCTTCGTCCCGGGTTGCCAGGGCAGACTCAACCCGCTCCATCACCTCCAGCTCAATGTCCTCGAGGTCAGATCGGCGCCGCGTGAGTGACGCCACTTCGCTCTGGAGCGCGGTGAGGTCCTTTGATGACCCGGTGCCGCTGTTCAGTCGCTGTTCGTCGCGTTCCAGCCGCGTCACAACGGCCTGAACGTCGTCTTCCGCGCGCTTGAGTTCGCGCTCAGCGTCGCCGAGGGTCGTGGCTGCTGCGACCAGTTCGGAATCTGCAGCTGCCACCTGACCGGCGAGGACTGTCAGTTCGGGATTCGCCTTGACGGCAGCAGCCTGCCGCTGCAACTGGTTGAGCTTCGAATCATGAGCCTGCAGGTCAAGAAGCCGCAGTTGTTCCGCCTGAGGTGCTTTTGCCACCGAGAGTCCTCCGCCGTCGCCAATTTCGTTGTCCGTCTACCTTATGGCACGCCGCTGGGACGTAACGCTCTGAAGCCGCCGAGGAGCTAGTTCCCGCCGGGGGTAAGGACGAAGTCCCAGGGGTCCGAGTTGACCGTACTTACCTGCACGTCGACGATGAAGCCCTGGTCGGACAACACGTTGGACAGTGCGTTGGCGGCAGGGGTCAACCAGAGCCATTCACTACCGAAATGGGAGACATCAATTAAGTAGGGACGGCCGTTCACAGCCGACTCCCGAGCCTCGAGGGCAGGGTGATGACGAAGGTCGGCGGTGACATAGACATCGGCCTGGCTTGCCCGCACCTGGTCAAACAGGTTGTCTCCGGCACCGCCGCACACCGCCACCCGCCGCACCAGCCCATGACGGTCACCGGCGACGCGCATTCCGCCGGCAACGGCCGGCAGCAAACCGAAAACGAGCTCAGCGAAGTCGCCGAGGGACGTGACCTCAGCCAGGTCCCCGACTCGTCCAATACCCTCCTCCGGCAGCCCGTCCGTTGCACCGGCAAGCGGCTGAACGTTGGCAAGGCCGAACGCGTCCGCAAGGACATCCGAAACGCCGCCCACGGCGCTGTCCCCATTGGTGTGCACGGTGACGAGTGCGCATCCGGCTTCGATGAGCCGGTGCACCGCCGCCCCTTTGGCGTGGGTGGCAGCCACCGAGTTCACGGGCTTCAGCATGAGCGGATGATGGGCGACGATCAGATCCGCTCCCCGATCAACGGCGTCGTCGATCACTGCCTCCGAAGGGTCCACGGCGAAGAGGATGGTCGACACTTCACGATCGGGACGCCCAACGACAAGGCCGACTGCGTCCCAGCCCTCGGCAAGGGATTCGGGCCATAGTTCTTCTATTGCGAGCAGAACGTCACCGACGCTGGGCCTGGATGCAGTCGCCTCGTTGAGTTCCGGGGCGCGTTCTTGATCAGCTTCCATAGCCCTAGTTTTACCAGCTTTCCGGGTTCACCCACTGTGGCTTGGCGTCCCTCCGCGCGTAACTGCTACCTGGCCCGGGAATCATTGTGTTACCGGATGCATTGTTAAGACCATGATGACTTTCGTGCTGGGTGGGGGCTGCTTCTGGTGCCTTGACGCCGTTTACCAGAAGACCCGAGGCGTTACCGATGTGGTGTCCGGCTATACCGGCGGCCATCAGCAGGATCCGGACTATGAATCGGTGTGCGCGGGGATTACAGGACACGCTGAGGTCGTCGCGGTGACCTTCGATGAAACTGTCGTTCCGGTCGAAGTGATTCTTGGTATCTTCTTCGCCTCCCATGACCCGACCACTCTCAATCGCCAAGGGTACGACGTCGGCACACAGTACCGCTCGTCAATGTTCTATCAGGACGCCGAGCAGAAAGAACTGTTCGAGCGTGCCATTGAACGTCACCAATCGGACTGGGCGAACCCCATTGTCACGGAAGTGGTGCGGCTCCCCACCTTCTATGTGGCGGAGGAATACCACCAGAACTTCTACGCGAAGCATCCCGAGCAGGGCTACTGCCAGGTGATTATCAATCCAAAGTTGGCCAAGGCCCGGAAATATTACGCTGAATGGCTGGTCGCATAGTTCTGCATCTGGTCGCTGGCTAGGCTGAGCACAGTTTTGCTTCAATTCCGGACGTAACCCAGACAGGATTCTCATGGCACCGATGTACGACGACGTTACCCAGCTGGTAGGCCGCACTCCCCTGGTACGGCTCAACCGTCTGACCGAGGGGTTGGACGCCGAGGTTGCAGTCAAACTCGAGTTCTACAACCCCGCCAACAGCGTCAAGGACCGCATTGGCGTCGCGATCATTGACGCGGCCGAGAAGTCGGGCGCCCTCAAGCCGGGCGGCACCATTGTCGAGGGCACCTCGGGTAACACGGGAATCGCGTTGGCGATGGTGGGTGCCGCTCGCGGGTACAAGGTGGTCCTCACCATGCCTGAGACCATGTCCACCGAACGTCGGGTCATGCTGCGCGCCTACGGGGCCGAAATCGTCCTGACACCCGGCTCTGAAGGAATGCGCGGCGCAGTCGACCGCGCCAAGGAAATTGTCGCCTCCAGCGAAAACGCCATCTGGGCGCAGCAGTTTGCGAATGAGGCCAACCCGACGATTCACCGCGAAACGACAGCAGAAGAAGTGTGGGCGGATACTGACGGCAAGGTCGACATCTTCGTCTCCGGCGTCGGAACCGGCGGAACGGTGACCGGTGTCGGGCAGGTACTCAAGGAGCGCAAGCCCGGTGTCCAGATTGTTGCGGTCGAGCCGGCGGACTCGCCCATCCTCAACGGGGGCACACCTGGACCACACAAGATTCAGGGTCTGGGGGCCAACTTCATCCCCGAGCTTCTGGATACCTCGGTGTACGACGAGGTCATCGATGCCAGTGTCGAAGACTCGGTGCGCGTCGCGCGAGCCCTTGGCACGCAGGAAGGCATTCTCGGCGGCATTTCCTCAGGAGCGATTGTTTGGGCCGCCCTTGAGCTGGCCAAGCGCCCGGAGAACGCCGGTAAGCTCATCGTTGCGATTGTCTGCGACTTCGGAGAGCGTTACATCTCCACCGTCCTGTTCGACGACATCCGGGGCTAGAAATTCCTTCGACAGAGAGTGGTCTGTGAGCTTCCTAGCGAGACTGCAAGAAGACCTCGAGGCCGCGCGGGCGCACGATCCCGCGGCCCGGGGGAACGTCGAGAACGGCATTGTGTATTCGGGCTTGCATGCCATCTGGGTGCACCGGTTGACGCACCGGATGTGGCAGGTTCCCGCGCTTCGGTTCCCGGCGCGAGTCCTCGCGCAGGCGGCCCGTTTCCTCACCGGCATCGAGATTCATCCCGCAGCCACAATCGGCCGGCGGTTCTTCATCGACCATGGGATGGGCGTGGTGATCGGCGGCACGGCCGAAATTGGCGATGACGTCATGATGTACCAGGGTGTGACTCTCGGAGGCCGCTCACTTGAGAAGGTGAAGCGGCATCCGACCATCGGCGACCGTGTCACGATCGGTGCGGGTGCCAAGGTGCTCGGCCCGATCACCATCGGTGCGGGGAGCGCAGTAGGTGCCAACGCCGTCGTCGTCAAGGACACGCCCCCGGACTCCATCGTCACGGGCATTCCGGCCACGTTCCGGCATCGAGATTCGGCGCGCGAGACGCTTCCGGCAGTGGATCCGGCCGAGTACATCGACCCGGCACTGTATATCTGACAAGACATATCAGCGACCACATATCTGAGGCGATATTTCTCAGATGATCAGTTCCACAACGAAGGGAGCGCCCCGGCAGGTTAGCCTGCCGGGGCGCTCCTTTCTCTACTGCTTCGTCTACAGCGTCAGTGGGTGTCGACTGCTTCCACTTCCGAGCGGTCCTCGCCCCACAGCGTGTGAAAAGTACCTTCGGCATCCACGCGGTTGTAGGTGTGAGCGCCGAACAAGTCACGCAGGCCCTGGGTGAGGGCTGCAGGCAGGCGCTTGCGGCGAAGGCCGTCATAGTAGGCCAGCGACGAGGAGAAAACAGGAACCGGGATGCCCAGCTGCACAGCTGTGGCCACAACCCGTCGCCAAGCCGGGACAGCTCCGGCGATGGACTCGGCGAATGCCGGAGCCAGCAGGAGGTTGGCGGGCTTCTCTTCAGCGGCGTAGGCCTTCATGATGTCGTCGAGCAGTTCAGCGCGGATGATGCAGCCGGCCCGCCAGAGCGAGGCGATCTCGTCCAGCTTGAGATCCCAGCCGTACTCCTTCGCTGCGGCGGTGAGCATGTCGATGCCCTGCGCGTAGCTGACGAGCTTCGATGCGTACAGCGCGAGCCGAACGTCTTCGACGAAGCCTTCGGGCAGCTCGACAGTTCCTTCGTGGCCATCCAGGATGCCCTGCGCCAGTTCGCGCTGGCCCCGCTGGGATGAGAGACCGCGGGCGAACACCGATTCGGCGATGCCTGACGTCGGGCTGCCCAGTTCCAGTGCCGAGACAACCGTCCAACGTCCGGTGCCCTTCTGCCCGGCCGAATCGACGACGACGTCGACAAACGGCTGGCCGGTGCGTGCGTCAGTATGGGCGAGAACTTCAGCCGTAATCTCGATAAGGAAGGAGGAGAGGGTTCCTGTGTTCCAGTCGGTGAAGATCTTGGCCTGCTCAGCAGGTTCGATGCCCGCAGCGGTGCGGAGGACATCGTAGGCCTCGCCGATGACCTGCATATCGGCATACTCGATGCCGTTGTGCACCATCTTGACGAAGTGCCCGGCGCCGTCGGTGCCTACCCAGCGGCAGCAGGGTTCACCGTTGTACTTGGCGGAGATCTTCTCCAGCATGGGGCCGAGCGAGTCGTAAGACTCCCGCGAGCCGCCCGGCATGATGGAGGGACCGAGGAGCGCCCCTTCTTCGCCACCTGAAACGCCGACTCCCACGAAGTGGAGGTTCTTCTCCGCCAGTGCTGCTTCCCGACGACGGGTGTCCTCGTAGTGTGAGTTACCGGCATCGATGACGATGTCCCCGGGCTCCAGGAGCGGCTCAAGCTGTTCGATGACGGAGTCAACGGGAGCACCCGCCTTGACCATGATCAGGACGCGGCGCGGCTTCTCGAGCGAGTCAACCAGCTCCTGAAGCGACTCTGTCCGAATGAAGTCACCTTCACTGCCGTGCTTCTCCAGCAGGGCGTCGGTCTTCTCAACCGACCGGTTGTGAAGGGCTACGGTGTACCCGTTGCGAGCCAGGTTTCGGGCAAGGTTAGCCCCCATGACGGCGAGGCCGGTAACGCCGATTTGTGCACTCATCAAGTCTCCATCTGCAGTTTTCGCCCCGTGTCAGGGGCACATCACTAAGCGACGCCCCTGTGCGCCTTGGCCCTCCCACCCTATTACCGGCGTCACGTTCGAAGCCAGACGGCGCCACGGGCGGCAGGTAATCAGTCGCAACATTCACGGCCGGGCTCAGGAGCCGTGGAAGATGCACGGACTGTTACAGGATTGATATCTTCGGTCAAATGGTCACCTCCCAACTCAATGCCGCGAGCAAATCAGCTGGCTCTCCGTCCGGTTTTCGATCGGACATACAGGGTCTGCGCGCATTGGCTGTGCTTGGGGTAGTCCTCTACCACGCCGGGGTTTCTTTTCTCCCGGGTGGATACACCGGCGTCGACGTTTTTTTCGTGATATCAGGCTTTCTCATCACGACCCACCTGGTGCGCACTGTGCAATCTAGGGGAATCATCTCGTTTGCAGACTTTTACCTGAAACGTGCGCGGCGTATCCTCCCGGCATCGGTCCTGGTATTGGTTGCGACAACTATTGCCGCCTACCTATGGATCCCAAGAGTTGATGTTCCAGGCGCATTTCAGGATGCGGCCGCTACTGCCTTGTATGTCCCGAACATACGTTTTGCCGTAGAGGGCACCGACTACCTGGCTGAGACGGCCCCGTCGCCTTTCCAGCATTATTGGTCGCTCGGCATCGAGGAACAGTTTTATCTCATCTGGCCCGCCGTCCTCGCCGTCGCATTTCTTGCGGTGCGGAAGTCGGTTCGGGGGCTGTTCGCAGTAGCTGCCGTCATGGTTTTGGGCTCGTTCAGCATCAATCTCTTCCTGATGCAGGTCTCCACCCCCTGGGCCTTCTTCTCGCTGCCGAGCCGAGCCTGGGAACTCGGCGTGGGCGCAATGGTTGCGCTCCTTCCCGGGTCCGCGGCAGTCCCGGTTCTGCGAGCCGCCCGCCCCGCACTGACTTACCTGGGTCTCCTGGGCATCGCTGGCTCCTTCCTCCTGTTCTCTGAAGACACCCCGTTTCCAGGCTTCGCCGCTCTTCTGCCGGTTCTGTCCGCGGCGTGCGTCATTCTGGGAGGCTTCTCACCGGTCACCCATGCACGGCTCCTGTCGAGTTCGCCCATGCAGGCGATCGGTCGATGGTCCTACTCGATCTACCTCGTTCATTGGCCGATGCTGACGATCCCTCAACTTGCCGCCGGTACGGAGAACCCGCTTCCTCTAGCGCTCACCTTGGCTTTGGGAGCCGCGAGCATCCCTGTCGCGATACTCATCTACACATATGTCGAGGAGCCTCTCAGGAAGCCGTGGAGTGGACATTTCTCGTCGACTCCACGTTCGCTTACGCTGGTCGTCAGCGTCTCGGTTGTGTGTGCGATGGTTGCCCTGTCGCTTGCCCAGGCTGTGGAACGCGCCCGACTTACCGCTGGCGGAACGGCGCAATATTCAGCCGGAGCCCAATATCCGATCGGCACGTCATTCGTTCCGGAGAACATTGAACCCTCGCTCGAGGAAGCTGCCGCGAGTGTGCCTGATACCTACGCCGACGGCTGCCACCTCGAACAACTTGAGACTGAGATCCCCGCGGGATGTACATACGGTCCCCAGGAAGCTGAGCTGGACATGGTGCTGTTCGGCGATTCCCACGCACAACAATGGTTCGGGGCGCTTGAGACCGTGGCAGCGGGCGGCTCCTACAGGTTGCATACGCTGACCAAATCATCATGCCCCTCCGTTGATCTCATGATCTCCGTCAAAGACGCGCCCTACACCCAGTGTGAGGAGTGGAAGAAAAGAGCGCTCGAAAAAATCGGGGATCTTGATCCTGAGCTGGTTGTTCTGGCGAATTACGGGCGGGTTCAACCCGCTGATTCTTCAACACCGCTTGAACAGCAGTGGGCAGAAGGCCTGAGCTCGATGATCAGCCAGATGCCCGTGGGGGCTGAGGTCGTTGTCCTTGCGGACACCCCTCAGTTTCCGGTTGCGCCCGCGTCCTGCCTGTCGCGGAACCTCGAAGAAGCAGATGCCTGCAGCGTACCGCGCGACGACGCGATCGATGCTTCACGGCAAGAGGTAGAGCGGGAAGTCGCAAACAGGCACGGTAGTCACTACATAGACCTGACGTCGTATCTGTGTACAGAAGCGTGCCCCGCGATCATAGGGAATGTGTTGGCGTATCGCGACGAACACCATCTCTCACGTCCGATGTCCGCGGCGCTCGGAGCACCGTTGGCTGCAGCAATCGAAGGAGTGCTTTGATTCGAGGACGCACCCGACGTTCCATCGGCAAACGGCGATTGTCGTGGCGAAACGAACAAAAAAACCCCGTGGTAGCCGGCCTTTCGGCCCGAAACTACGGGGTTTCTGTGGTGGGTCCTACCGGGATCGAACCGATGACATCCACGGTGTAAACGTGGCGCTCTACCAGCTGAGCTAAAGACCCTTGGAGCGATGAAGTTGGGGAAACCGCCCCTCACCACGAGGAATTACTTTACCGGATCCATGCGGCCCAACGCCAATCAGCGCTCAGAGGTCCTGCGCCTCGCCGTCCTCGATGTCGGGTAGGGCCTCTGACAGATAAGCCAGGGCTTCAGAGACGCCCACCTCGAGTTTGATCGCTGCGAACTCGTCACCGCGCGTAGCACCCCTGTTGATGATGACCACGGGCTTGCCGTTTTTCGCTGCGTGCCGGACGAAGCGCAGGCCGCTCATCACGGTCAGTGACGATCCGGCGGCAAGGAGGGCACCGGCATCGTCAACCATTGCGTACGACCGTTCCACACGATCCTTCGGCACATTCTCACCGAAGTAGACGAAGTCCGGCTTGAGCATGCCACCGCATACCGGACATGGCGCAATCCTGAAATCAAAGGTGTCGTCCACATCCGCGTCTGCGTCGGGCGCCACGTCGCCGGCGTCCCCCGCGCGCTCCAGGTATCCGGGATTGAGCCGTTCGAGCAGTTCCGCAATATCTCCGCGAGCAAAGGAGGTGCGACAACTCAGGCACACCACGCGATCGTAGGTCCCATGCAGATCGATGACATTGGCGCTGCCGGCCACGGAGTGCAACCGGTCGACGTTCTGGGTGATAAGCCCGGTGAGGAGTCCCCGGCGCTCCATCTGCGCCAGGGCCCGGTGCCCATCATTGGGATCAGCCCGCCTCAGGTGATGCCAGCCCACATGGTTGCGGGCCCAGTAGCGTCGCCGCAGGGCTTCATCGCCGACAAACTGCTGGTAGGTCATCGGGTTTCGGGGCACCGAGTTCGGCCCACGATAATCCGGGATCCCCGAGTCAGTGCTCAGCCCCGCCCCGGTCAGAACAGCAAGCCGCTTGCCCGCAAGGAGATCAACAGCTGAATTGAGGCCAGCACGTTCCGCCGAGGACAGCGCGCTTCCGGCCGATGCCTCGGAGCGGGCGAGCCCTGTCGTCCCGAATCCAGGAAGCGATGAGGCATGCGGCAGCGGCGAGGACGTCATAGCGAAGGAGCGGTTTCTGTCGGCTCAGACAGATTCCGGAGCACTGTCCGGTACTCGTCGAAGGATCTTCCCTGCCCAAGCGGAGCATCAATGCGATTCACCAGCACACCCGTCGCATCGATGAAGAACGTTGTACGGCATGCGTACCCCTGCTTTGAGTCCAGCACTCCGTAACGTTCGGCAACTGCACCGTGAGGCCAAAAGTCAGCCAACAGATCGAAGTCGTAGGCCCTCTGGTCGGCGTAGGTGCGGAGGGCGTACTTGTGGTCCACGGAAATAGCGAGGACCTTCGCTGACCGCCTGCCGAACTCGTCCAGATGTCGCTGGAGTTCATCCAGTTCATCCGTGCAGACCCGCGAGAACGCAAACGGATAGAACACCAGGACCACGGACGCACCCAGCGATGCGTCCAGAGAGACAAGCTCCCCGTGCTGGTTGGGAAGCTCGAATCCGGGAGGGCGTTCACCGATTGTCGGCGGAAGCGTCATCTACTGCTTCCGGCGGGCAACCAGGCGCGTTGCAGCCCAGTCCCGCGAGACCCCGGCGGATGAAGTGGCGTGAAGGCCGGCGGTGGGGGCTGCCTCCTGAATTTCCGACGGCGCCACGTAGCCGTCCCGGCCGGATTTCGGCGTAAGCAGCCAGACGACGCCACCCTCGTCCAAACACGTGAGTGAGTCAACCAGAGCGTCAACCAGGTCGCCGTCGTCGGTTCGCCACCACAGCACCACACCATCGACTACGTCCTGGTCATCCTCCGTGAGGAGTTCGGAGCCGATCTCATCTTCCAGATCGGCGCGGAAGTCGAAATCGACGTCCTCGTCGTATCCAAGTTCCTGAACAAGGTCGCCGTCCTTGAAACCCAGTTTGCCCGCCACGCTTCCTGCTGTGGCGGCTTCGGCCTCGCTCACTTTTTTCCTCCCGAAAGGCTGCGTTGATCCCGGTGATACCTCTGACCCCGGGCACACAGTACGTTGATATGCATTATTACCAGCCAACACCCTTAAGCGCTACGCTTCAACCTGCGCACGCCGGGCCGGCACGACGACGCTGCGGCCGGTGCCCCTCGTTGCCATCGCGTGGGACGCTTGAGTAGGGCACCGTGAAGAGCGCGGGCGCCCGTAACGAAGCCCGCAGGGATCCATCCAGCTACGCAACAAACTTCCCACAGGGCTAGAGTGTCACAGTGAATCAATAGGTCAGGCGAACGCCGATCGGGTTCTGACAGCTTCGTCGAGCAACGGCCCGAAGCACAAAGTCGTAGACGTCGCAGACATAATCTGCGGATTGGGAGGGTTTGGCATGGTTGCTGATCAGGGGATTGTGGGTACGGGTACCGGTGGGGACTCGGATCCGGAGGAGACGGCTGAGTGGGTTGAGTCCTTTGATCAGCTGGTCGACGTGCGGGGTTCTGAGCGTGCGCGTGAGGTGTTGGGGCGTCTGTTGGCTCGGGCGGGTGGGCGGTCTGTGGGTCTTCCCAGCGTTGTGACCACCGATTATGTGAATACCATCCCGGTTGATGAGGAGCCCGAGTTCCCTGGGGATGAGGAGATCGAGCGGAAGTACCGGGCGTGGATGCGTTGGAATGCCGCGGTCATGGTGCACCGTGCGCAGCGTCCGGAGATCGGTGTCGGCGGGCACATCTCCACGTATGCGGGGGCTGCGACCCTGTACGAGGTCGGGTTCAACCATTTCTTCAAGGGTAAGGATCACCCCTCGGGTGGGGATCAGGTGTTCTTCCAGGGCCACGCCTCACCGGGCATGTACGCGCGTGCGTTCCTTGAGGGCCGGTTGAGCGAGGAGGATCTTGACGGGTTCCGGCAGGAGAAGTCCAAGGAAGGCCACGCGTTGTCGTCTTATCCGCATCCGCGGTTGATGCCGGAGTTCTGGGAATTCCCGACCGTGTCGATGGGGATCGGGCCGATGAACGCGATCTACCAGGCGCAGAACAACCGTTACCTGCATAACCGGGGGCTTAAGGACACCAGTGATCAGCAGGTGTGGGCGTTCCTTGGTGACGGTGAGATGGACGAACCCGAATCGCGTGGTCTGCTTCAGTTGGCGGCCAATGACGGCCTGGACAACCTGAACTTCGTGATCAACTGCAACCTGCAGCGCCTTGACGGGCCGGTGCGCGGTAACGGGAAGATCATGCAGGAACTCGAAGCGTTCTTCCGCGGCGCCGGCTGGAACGTCATCAAGGTCGTGTGGGGCCGGGAGTGGGATGGTCTGCTGGCCAGGGACACCACCGGTGAACTGGTGAAGATCATGAACGAGACCGCTGACGGTGACTACCAGACCTACAAGGCCGAGTCCGGTGGGTTCGTCCGTGATCATTTCTTCGGCAAGACCCCGCAGACCAAGGCCATGGTTGAAGACCTTTCCGACGCCGAGATCTGGAACCTCAAGCGCGGTGGGCACGACTACCGCAAGGTTTACGCCGCGTACAAGGCCGCCACCGAGTTCAAGGGCAAGCCCACCGTCATCCTGGCCAAGACCGTGAAGGGCTACGGCCTCGGACCGCACTTCGAGGGCCGCAACGCGACCCACCAAATGAAGAAACTCACCAACGCTGATCTCAAGGCCTTCCGCGACCACCTGCGCATCCCGGTCACCGACGAGCAGATCGACTCCGACCTGTACAACGCTCCGTACTACCACCCGGGGCCTGACGCTCCCGAAATCCAGTACCTGCACGAGCGCCGCCGCGCCCTGGGCGGATACCTCCCCGAGCGCCGCGCGAAGCATGCCGAGGTTGTTCTTCCCGGCGACAAGACGTATGAAGTGGCCAAGCGTGGATCGGGCAAGCAGCAGGCCGCCACCACCATGGCGTTCGTACGGCTGCTGAAGGACCTCATGAGGGACAAGGAGTTCGGCAAGCGCATTGTCCCGATCATCCCGGACGAGGCCCGCACATTCGGCATGGACTCGTTCTTCCCGACGGCGAAAATCTATAACCCCAAGGGTCAGAACTACCTCTCGGTGGACCGTGACCTGGTACTCGCATACAAGGAGTCCATTCAGGGCCAAATCCTGCACGCCGGTATCAACGAGGCCGGATCAGTCGCCGCGTTCACCGCGGCTGGCACCGCCTACGCCACACAGGGTGAGCCACTGATTCCGATCTACGTGTTCTACTCGATGTTCGGGTTCCAGCGCACCGGCGACTCCTTCTGGGCCGCCGGTGACCAGATGACCCGCGGGTTCATCATCGGCGCCACCGCCGGACGCACCACCCTCACCGGTGAAGGCCTGCAGCATGCTGACGGCCACTCACCGCTCCTCGCCTCCACCAACCCGGCCGTCGTCACGTACGACCCGGCCTACGGATACGAGATCGGGCACATCATGCAGGACGGACTGGAGCGGATGTATGGAAACGGCAACGCTGTTTCCGGCTCCGATCCCAACGTCATGTACTACATCACCGTGTACAACGAGCCGATCATCCAGCCTGTTGAGCCTGAGAACCTCGATGTTGATGGGCTTCTGCGCGGAATCTACAAGCTCCGGGATGGCCACGCAGCAGAGAACACCCCGAAGTCCCAGATCCTGGCATCGGGTGTCTCGGTACCGTGGGCGCTTGAAGCACAGCGTATCCTCGCCGATGAGTGGGGCGTATCGGCGGACGTCTGGTCGGTGACCTCCTGGAATGAACTCCGGCGTGACGCCCTCGCCGCGGAGGAGGAAGGCTTCCTCAACCCCGGCGCCGAGACGCGTGTACCGTTCGTCACGCAGCAACTGGGCAACGCTCCGGGACCCATCGTGGCAGTCACGGACTACATGAAGGCAGTGCCGGACCAGATCCGCCAGTTCGTCCCGCAGGAATTCGCCACGCTCGGTGCCGACGGTTTCGGTTTCTCCGACACGCGTGCCGCTGCACGGCGTTTCTTCAAGATCGATTCCCACTCCGTCGTCGTACGCACCCTTGAGCTTCTGGCCAAACGGGGCGAAGTCGACCCGGAAGCACCACGCCAGGCCATCGAGAAGTACTCACTCCTGGACGTGAACGCCGGAACAACGGGCAACGCAGGCGGAGACTCCTAACTCCGGTCCAACCCTGGCAGGACTCGTCGGCTCCCTCGGGGGAGCTGCGGGTCCTGCTCGGCGTTTAACGGCCTCTTTGTAGCCTTTGCACAAAATGGAGCCCACGGGGCCGGAGCCGTATGCTCGATTCATGGCATTGCCCACTCCCCCGCGCGGGACGTCCCTGCCCGCTCCGGATCCGACGACGGTGGACCGGCTGCGGACCCAAATTGGCGCTATCTCGACGGCCACGCTGAAGCAGCTTGATTCTTCCCTGCCCTGGTACCGCAATCTCAGGCCCGACGAACGGTCCGCGCTTGGCCTGGTAGCACAGAAGGGCATCGCCTCTTTCGTCAACTGGTACCAGAAACCTGTTTCTCCGGCGTGGGTGCTCAGCGATGTCTTCGGTACGGCACCGACGGAACTTACGCGCTCCATCAGCCTCCAGAAGGCGCTCCAGCTGATCCGCGTCGTCGTGCAGGTGGTAGAGGATCAGGTGCCCGACCTCGCCTCGGATGCTGACCAGGGGCTCCTCCGCGAGGCGGTGCTCAGGTACTCGCGCGAGGTAGCGTTCGCCGCAGCCGATGTCTATGCCAGAGCCGCCGAAACCCGCGGTTCCTGGGACACCAGGCTGGAAGCCCTGGTGGTGGATGCGATCCTGCGAGGGGAAAGTTCAGATGCGCTTCGATCTCGAATCGCGGCCGTAGGCTGGAAGTCGCAGGCGCCCATCACCGTTATGGTGGGCAGCTCTCCTGCCGAGCCGAACGCGATGTTCCTCAACGAGCTCCGCCGTACGACCAGCCGTCTGGCTGAAGACACACTCGTGGGAATCCAGGGCGATCGGCTCATTCTCGTCCTCGGAGGGGTGCAGGACCGCGACAGCTCCTACGTGAAGCTCAGTGAACTGTTCGGCCCCGGCCCGGTAGTCTACGGGCCCGAATCGGCCTCGCTGGTAGCGGCCAGCGGTTCCGCCCAGGCCGCCTTCGCCGGGCTCACCGCCGCCCGGGCGTGGCCTTCTGCCCCGCGCCCTGTCGCTGCCGATGATCTATGGCCCGAACGGGTCATCTCCGGAGACGACACCGCGCGGAAAGCGCTCCTGCGCAACATCTACCGTCCCCTTGCCAGCGCGCAGAACGGGCTGGAAGAAACCCTGTCCGCCTACCTGGCGCTGGGTCATTCGCTCGAAGCCACGTCCCGGGAATTGTTCGTCCATGCCAACACGGTCCGCTACCGTTTGCGACGCGTGTGCGACATCACCGGATGGGACCCGCTCCTCCCCCGGGAGGCCTTCGTGCTGCAGACAGCCCTCGTTATCGGACGTCTCGCGCCGCCTCCCAAGAGCGCAACAGAGCGGTCTTCGACTAGGTCGGATCGCACCGCCTCGTTGTAGACTTCCTACAAAGTGGCTTCGGGAGCTTCGTGCACCGAAACACCCTGCTTCTTACCGCCCATTTGGAAAGCTTGATACGTGCTTGCGATTCTCTGCCCTGGACAAGGGTCCCAGTCCCCCGGATTCCTGACTCCATGGCTCGACCTTCCGGGCGTGCGCGAGCACCTTGATGCTCTCAGCGATGCCGCCGGCGTCGACCTGGTGCGGCACGGAACGGTCTCTGACGAAGAAACCATCCGCGACACTGCCGTAGCGCAACCGCTGATCGTTGCCGCCGGGCTAGTGGCTGCCCGCGTGCTCCTCGGTGACACACCGCTCACTTCAGCGACCGTCGTCGCCGGCCACTCTGTCGGTGAACTGACGGCATCAGCGATTGCCGGAGCCCTGACCGAGCAGGATGCCGTCACACTCGTGCGCACCAGGGCACAGTCAATGGCCGCGGCCGCTTCAGTCACTCCTACCGGGATGAGCGCGGTGCTGGGCGGGGACCCCGACGACGTCGCGGCCACCCTTGAGCGGCACGGATTGACTGCGGCGAATGCGAACGGCGGCGGGCAGGTGGTTGCAGCGGGCACGCTTGAGCAGCTTTCGGCACTCGCCGCGGATCCGCCCCAGAAGGCACGCGTCATACAGCTGAAGGTTGCCGGCGCCTTTCACACTCACCACATGGCGCCGGCTGTAGAGGCGCTTGAAGCGCTTCGTCCGTCCCTGGCTCCGGTAGAGCCCCTTGCGACGTTGCTTTCGAACTACGACGGCGAACCAGTAGCTTCCGGCGAACTGAATCTCGACAGCCTCATTGCACAGGTTTCCCGTCCGGTCCGGTGGGACCTGTGCATGCAGCGTCTGCAGGACATGGGCGTATCCGGAGTGCTGGAATTGCCTCCAGCGGGTACCCTGACAGGGCTGGCAAAGCGCGGGATGCGTGGAACGGCCAGCCTGGCAGTAAAAGCACCTGATGACCTGGGCGCCGCTCGGGACTTCATCGAAGAGCACTCCCGGACCGCGCCACCGGCCAACGCCCCCATCGCAGAAGGAAACGCGTGACTACTCCCACCCTCAAACAGTCCACACTGCGTGAGCACACGCGCATCCACGGTCTGGGTGTCTTCCGCCCCGATGTCATCGTCACCAATGAGGACATCTGTCAGTGGATCGATTCCTCCGACGAGTGGATCCGGCAGCGCACGGGCATTGCCACGCGGCACCGCGCCGACAAGGACACCAGCGTCATCGACATGGGCGAAGCCGCAGCACGAGCTGCTCTCAAGGACGCCGGCATCGAGGCCTCGCAACTGGGCGCTGTGCTCGTCTCCACCGTGACGCACCCCTATGCCACCCCCTCTGCAGCTGCGCAGCTTGCCGACCGTCTCGGTGCTACTCCTGCACCTGCGTACGACATTTCGGCAGCCTGCGCAGGGTACTGCTACGGCATCGCTCAGGCGGATGCCCTCGTGCATGCGGGCACCGCGGATTATGTCCTCGTAGTCGGCGTCGAGAAACTCTCTGACTTCATCGACAACACCGAGCGCACCATCTCGTTCCTACTCGGTGACGGCGCCGGCGCCGTCGTCATCGGACCGTCCGACTCCCCCGGAATCGGGCCATCTGTCTGGGGTTCCGACGGCAGCAAGCATGAATCCATCCGGATGACGCATTCGCTCCTTGACGTGCGTGACCTGTCGTTGGCTGCATTGTCCCAGGGCGCCGATGCACTGTCCTCAGCCGCGGAGTCGGCAATCTGGCCGACGATGCTCCAGGATGGCCCCACCGTGTTCCGCTGGGCTGTTTGGGAAATGGCCAAAGTCGCCCAGAAAGCACTCGATGCAGCAGGCGTCCGCGCTGAAGATCTCGTGGCATTCATTCCTCATCAGGCGAATATCCGGATCATCGACGAGATGGTGAAGCAGCTCGGCCTGCCCGATCAGGTGGCCGTTGCCCGGGATATCGTCGACGCCGGCAACACTTCGGCCGCATCGATCCCGCTCGCCATGCACCGCCTCATCTCCGAGAAGCCGGAGCTCAGCGGAGGCCTTGCACTGCAGATCGGCTTCGGCGCCGGTCTGGTGTTCGGCGCCCAGGTGGTCGTCCTCCCGTAGTTTTCCGCTTCGAGCCGTAACCGCGGCCCGATCGAACCGATCCGGTATGCACCGGAACACATAGAAAAGGAGCCATCATGGCTAGCAACGAAGAGATCCTCGCAGGACTGGCTGAAATCGTGAATGAAGAGACGGGCCTCGCTCCCGAATCCGTAGAGCTGGACAAGTCCTTCACCGACGACCTCGACATTGACTCCATCTCCATGATGACCATCGTCGTCAACGCCGAGGAGAAGTTCGGTGTGCGCATTCCCGACGAGGAAGTCAAGAACCTCAAGACCGTCGGTGACGCTGTGGACTTCATCGCCAACGCTCAGTCCTAGTCGTGTGCGGCGATGGCACTCGACTTCGCCATCGCCGCATCTTCAGGCACCTTCCACACGGAAACAACGACGCATCAGAGAGTGAACCATGGCACGCAAAGTAGTCATCACCGGCTTGGGCGCCACCACACCCATCGGCGGCGATGTTCCCACCATGTGGGCGAACGCACTAAAGGGCGTCTCAGGCGCCCGCACCATCGAGGCCGACTGGGTTGCCGAGTTCGAGCTCCCCGTCACCTTCGCTGCCCAGGTTTCGACTCCTGCGAGTGAAGTCCTCACACGGGTTGAGGCCAAGCGGATGGACCCTTCAACCCAGTTCGCAGTCGTTGCTGCCCGTGAGGCGTGGCGCGACTCGGGCATACAGGATGTGGACCACGATCGCTTAGCTGTCGCCTTCGCCACCGGTATCGGCGGCGTCTGGACGCTGCTCGATGCCTGGGACACCCTCAAGGCCAAGGGCCCCCGTCGTGTTTTGCCCATGACCGTTCCCATGCTGATGCCGAACGGTCCGGCGGCCGCGGTCAGTCTGGACCTTGGCGCCCGCGCCGGTGCGCATACCCCCGTATCGGCCTGCGCGTCCGGCACCGAAGCCCTTCACCAGGGACTCGAACTGATCCGTTCCGGTAAAGCCGACGTAGTCATGTGCGGCGGTGCCGAAGCTGCGATTCACCCGATGCCGATCGCTGCCTTTGCGTCCATGCAGGCCCTGTCACGCCGCAACGACGATCCTGAACATGCCTCGCGCCCCTACGACGTCGATCGCGACGGCTTCGTGATGGGTGAGGGTGCGGGAGCGCTGCTCCTTGAAGCAGAGGAACATGCCCTGGCTCGCGGCGCCCGCATCTACGGAGAACTGGCGGGAACCTCCGTCACCGCCGACGCCTACCACATCACCGCGCCGGACCCCGAGGGCCTTGGTGCCACCCGCGCCCTCAAGGCCGCATTGTTCGATGCGCGTGCTCAAGCGTCCGACGTCGTGCATGTCAATGCGCACGCGACGTCCACGCCTGTGGGAGACCAGCCGGAGTACGTCGCGCTGAAGACCGCCCTGGGCGGTCAGGTCGACTCGGTCGCAGTCTCTGCCACGAAGTCGCAAACAGGCCACCTACTGGGTGCCTCAGGTGCAGTTGAGGCGGTGATGACTGTTCTGGCCGTCCATGAGCGCCGTGCCCCGGTGACCATCAACCTCGAGAACCAGGACCCGCAGATTCCGCTGGACGTGGTCACCTCAGCACGCGATCTGCCGTCCGGCGACATCGTCGCGCTCAGCAACTCCTTCGGATTCGGCGGCCACAATGCCGTCATCGTGGTGAGGAACGCCTGATCTGCCCTTAGACGCGGAAGAAGGCCCGAATTCCAATCGGAACCCGGGCCTTCTTCGCGTTTCTGGTCGTGTTGCTAGCCGACCTGGTGCAGCCAGCGTACAGGTGCGCCCTCGCCCGCGTGACGGAAGGGCTCCAGTTCCTCATCCCATGATTCTCCGAGCGCGAGGGAAAGTTCGTGGTACACAGCGGCCGGGTCACCGGCGCCGGCCTCGTAGGCGTACCGGATACGGTCCTCCGAAATCATGACGTTACCGTGAACGTCAGTTGTGGCATGGAAGATCCCCAACTCGGGCGTGTGGGACCAGCGACCGCCGTCAGCACCCTGGCTCTGCTCTTCGGTAACCTCGTAGCGCAAATGAGCCCAGCCTCGTAGGGCGGACGCCAGTTTAGCGCCGGAGCCCTGCCCTGCAACCCAGGAAAGCTCCGCACGAAACATTCCGGGCGCGGCTGGCTGCGGGGACCACTGCAGGTCTACCCGCTGATCAATAACCGACCCGACGGCCCACTCGATATGAGGGCACAACGCAGAAGGGGCTGAGTGTATATACAAAACACCGCGCGCCATCACAACAGACATTCCATCCTCCATAGCTGTAGGTACGTCTTCCCCAACGACCTTCAACTCTTGGTGAGGTACTGCCCTTGTTGCCCGGGTGCTGCTCTCAGACCACACGTATTGAATTACGCTTCATTCTGCCCCATGAAGGCAAATCACGCCACTGTGATTACCTTCGGAGTATTCGGTGCCGCTTGGTTCCCTGCCATTCATGCACGGGGATGGGCCTGCTCGTAGCTGCGGCGCAGACGGTCCACGGACACATGGGTATAAAGCTGGGTCGTAGCCAGACTCCGGTGCCCGAGAAGCTCCTGAACCGCCCGCAGATCAGCGCCGCCGTCCAGCAGGTGGGTAGCAGCCGTATGACGAAGTGCGTGTGGCCCGCTCGCAGCGGTGCCCTCCACCGTCGCGAGCAGCTTCTCCACAATTGCACGCGCCTGACGCTGGTCTAGTCTGCGGCCCCGAGGACCGAGGAACAGAGCCGGTCCGCTCTCAGGCCCCACCCAACGGTTCCTGCCGCGGGTGAGCCAGTCGTTCAATGCCTGGGCGGCCGGCACGCCGTATGGCACAGTGCGCTCCTTGTTGCCCTTACCGAGTACCCGGACAACCCGCCGGTCATGGTCCAGATCGTCGATGTCCAGCCCGACCATCTCGCCGACCCGGATGCCCGAGCCGTAGAGCAACTCCAGCACTGCACGTGCGCGAAGGGCGGCAGGATCACCTCCCACTGCTGCCTTCTGAGTGGCGGTCAACAGCGGGTCGAGTTGCGGAACGGACAGGACATCGGGCAGCCCGTTCCGCCGGCGCGGCGCCTTCAACCGAAGTGCGGGATTGTCATGGATGTAGCCCTCGCGTGAGGCCCAGGCCAGAAAGTTGCGGACCGTCGATGCTCGTCTTGCGATTGTTGTCCGGGAGAGGCCCTTCTCATCCAGCGACCCGAGCCATGACCTCAGTAAACTCAGATCGACTCCGTCGAGCGTGTCGACTGAGCACGCTGCCGAAAACGACGCAAAGTCCTCCAGGTCTCCCTGATAGGCGCGGACGGTATGGGCTGAGCGGTTCCGTTCACGGGACAGGTACCGGAGGAATCCGTCCACCTCCCGGGCGAACGGGTCCCGCGGGGCGCCGCGGCCGGGTTCGCTCATTGCCTGCCTCCACACGGTGTCCGGATCTTGTATGGACTACTCTCCGTCAGCAGGCTGGGTCGCTCAAGGAGGCGCACCGTGCGGTGCCAGTGATCCGATACATCCCATGCAGGGCGTGGTGTACAGAATCCCGGGCACGTGCCCCGACGGAGTGGAATCAGGCAGCGGCCCCGGCCCGGACAGCGGCTTCCAGTTCCAGCAATGCCCGCTTGACGGGAACGCCTGCGGCATAGCCGGTGACTGCCCCGCCTGAGCCAACGACCCGGTGTCCCGGTATGAGGATGGATACCGGGTTGGCACGCACCGCCGCGCCTATCGCCCGACCCATCGAGTCATTTCCCAGAGCGTGTGCGATGTCCTTGTAGGTGCGTGTTTCACCATAGGGGATTTTCGATACGGCGTCCCAGACTGAGCGCTGGAAGTCAGTTCCGGAAACCAGTTCGTAGCCCACCGGTTCCTCCATCGATCCTCTGAAGTATGCATGCAGCCATCTACTCGCCTCACGGAACACCCCTGAAACGGCTTCCTTACTGAACGCCGGCAACTCTGACACGTCCGTGCCGGGGGGCGGACCCGGCTGTGTACCCTCGGTGAAGGGAAGGCCAAGAAAAACCGGCGAGGGTTCAGGTGAATGGTATTCGTGATACACACCGACCAGTTTTTCACCGCGGGCGACGAGGACCAGTCCCCCGATCGGGCTGTCCATGATCGTGAAGGTGTTCATATTCATTCCTTTCATGTTTCATCGAGCGATATCTGTGGGGCCTTGCCGGAGGTATTCACTTCCGCCGCTTTCGCCAACCACCGTCGTCGGTGCGTTCTGCAAGACCGTCAGTTTCGAGGCGACCGAGCCCAGCAAGGACACCGGGCACGCTGAGGCCTGCCACCACAGCGAGCTTGTCGACTGTCGAGGACGCTCGGACCGGCAGTGCGTCAAGCAGCAGCAGGTCTTCAACGGTCAGGCCGTCGTGGAGGGCGGGCGCTTCGTCGCGGTCTTCCCCGCTCACCACCATGAAGGGACCAGCCAGTTCTGCGACCTCGGCAGCATCCGTAACACAAATGGCGCTGCCCTCCCGGAGAAGCCGATGGCACCCGGCTGAGTTCACGGAGTAGACCGGCCCAGGTACCGCCCCCACAGCGCGGCCGAGGTTTGCCGCGTGGTGCGCGGTGCTGAGCGCTCCGGAACGCCACCGTGCCTCAACGACGACGGTGACTGAGCTGAGTGCAGCAATCAGCCGATTACGCCGTAGAAACCTATAACGCGTGGGCGCTGATCCGGGCGGAACTTCCGACACAAGCAGTCCTCGCTGGGCGACTTCGCGCAGCAGATTCTCGTTCCCCGCCGGGTAATAGCGATCAATTCCGCCTGCCAGGACACCCAGAGTGGGAAGCGGGTGGTCCTCCCTTGCCCTAGCCAGCGCGCTGCGGTGGGCTTGCGCATCGATCCCGTAAGCGCCGCCCGATACGACCGTATAGCCACGTGCGACCAGACCGGTCACCATGCCGCCCGTCACTTCGGCCCCGTAGGCAGTGCTATCCCGAGAGCCGACAACAGCCACCGAATGATCGGGCGATGGAATAGGCACCGGGTGCTCCCCACGCACCCACAAACACATCGGCTCATCCAGCTGCAGATCCTTAAGGCCCTGCGGCCACCAGTCCGATTCAGGCGTCAGCAGCGTCCCCCCAAAACGCCGAACTGTTTCCAGATCCCGCAGGGGCGCCAGACTGTCCACGCGTGCACGCCACCGGTCGATGGACTGTCCGAGTGCATCTGTGCCCACCCTGTGCCCACCGGCGGCCAGCAGTTCGAGCAACGCGCGGTGTAAACGAGGGCTGCACGGCTTTTTACCCGTCGCAATCTGCAACGCCTCCACCGGCCCAGCAGCGGTTACCAGGGTCAGCCCGACATTGTCAGACGATTCGAACAGGCGCGCAAGGGCAGCACGGGCGATCTGCTCTTCACTCCACTGAGAGGCGCTCATGCTGCGTCCTCTCTGGTCCGGAAGAGAAGCGCGGCCGTGACATCATCGCCGGTGGGAGCAGTTTTTCCAGCCAGGTCAGCAATCGTCCACGCGACCGGGTGGGCAACGCTATAGCTTAGGTGCTGCCATTAGCCCTTTCAGGCTGCCCGCAGCAGCGCGACATAGCGTGCTGTTGCGGACTCGATGAGTTGAACCGTCTCGAACAACAACGCTGCGAGCATCCCGAACTTTATGGTCACGCGGAAGGTGGCGCCGGTTTCCGTCCGCGTGTCCGCGATCTCGTCCATCTGGTGTGAGGCGATTTGAGCCCACACCTTCCCGTGGGCATGCCCGCTTGCCAGTTGCCACGCAGCAAGCCACGGCATCACAACGCCATCATGTTCATGGTGGTGCCGCTCGATAGCTTTGAGAATGTCGGTCATCCTAGGCAGCCTCGTTGACTTGCTGAGCGGGTCCCAATCCGCCAACTCTGCCAGCCCGACCACCTCCCGGAGCCGTTCCCAGCGGCGCGCCAGTTTATCTTGCCGACCTCGCTCTCCGGTGGACTCTCGTAGCGCGGCCGCATTTCTTGTCTCGTCCACTTCGAGCATTACCCGACGCTTGATTCTCAGAGTGGAACTGTGGGGTTCAAGTAGCCAGAGAGCGGTTGCTGCGCAGTCGAGAGCATTACGCACAAGGGCGTAGGAGCCATAAGGTCCCGCCGTTAGCTCAATCGACTTCTCATCCTCGCGGAGGATCATCTGTCCTAAAGATTCCAGACAGCCAACAGCCACCAGAAGCTGTACATAGCCATAGCTTGATACGGGATAGTAAGGTGACCGGGAATCATCCAGGGCCAGCTTGGACCCTCCGGGAGCATCGACGTGCTTGTTCAGCTCGCCGCTGATCTCATCCACCCGCTTGAGCAGCTTCACAACGTGCTTGCTGTACTCGATCTCGTCAGGGTCCATCTCTGCGACGTGTTCTGTAGGCATGCCCGCGAGTGTATGGCATGCCGCTGACACTCTCGGCCTCAATTGCGGCGGAACAGTAGCTCTTTCAACTGGCGCACTCGCCATCTGATCGGCTTCGCCCCAGGATGTCGCAACTCCACTGCGAGAATGTTCCTCGCGACGAACCACCGGTGGATCAGGTCTTCCAGACGGTCTTCTGCGATTTGGCTATTCGACTTCGCCACGTGAAGCATATCCGCGTGTAATTCGCCGGTTTTCGTCGTAAGTTCCACGACCTTGATGTATAAATCAGTGCTGGCCGCAATCTCGATGTAGCGCAGCAACTCGCCAACCTGATTAGCGGATTCATTGACATTTTGGGGCGGCTCGGGGTGTGCTAGACCTCTTCGGGACATGACCTGCCTGTACAGGACGTAGCCGTTCTTGACGACCTCAGCGTGGTACAGCAGCTTGGCACCCGCCTTTCGCACGTCTTCATCCCGCATTGCTGAGTGTTGCCAAGCCAACCCGATGAAACCGACTACTGCCCCGACGATCGCACCGAAGAAAGCGACTAGCGCTATCCCCCATTCATCCATGGGCTGATCCTAGCCGCCAGCGAATGTACGCCATGCCATAGGCATCCATCCGACGGGGCAGGCCGTTTGGGGATGTATGCCGCTAGTACTCTTGGTGCAGCGTGCGTATTGGGCTAGCGCTGAAGAGGGGGAATGCATGGAGTTCTGGCAGGTTCTGGTAGTAACCCTGATCGGGTCCGGCGCTGCGGTCCTGACAGCCGCTCTCGGTTTCCGTGACTTGGGCATGCGCCGCCGACTAGAAACGTCCAAGCAGTTCGTGAGCTTGTTTGCTGCGGCACACGGTCGCCCCTCCGACGGTCGCGACGGAGTCGGGGTTGGTGAGCAGATTGCTACCATTCACCTGATCGCTGACTTCGCGGTCAAAGAGGACGTCCTCAAGAACGCCGCTAGGGAAGGGCTTCGGGAGATATCTACTTGGGGGCAAGCGATTGAGATTCCGCATGACATAGCCGTAGCTGCAATCTCAAATGTCGAGGGGCTGACTCATGAACAGGTTGTAGAGGCGGCTTCAAAAGCAGTGGTATCGCTCAAGCACCGCACAGAGTCCTACCGCAAACTTGCGGCAGCAGCCACAGAAGCACTCAAACGACTTGAATGAGATGTAACCTTCACTCGACGCCGAATTCTTGGTCTGTGGCCTATTCCGCGTCACGCCGCCCCAGTGGGGCAGCTGGAAAATGGCGGTGCCTTTCCAGAGAAATCAATTCGTTTCTCTTTGAAAGGCAATTCTGCCATGACACTTCTGGAAGCCGCAGCAAACGGAATTCTTCCCCAGGAATACAGCGATCTGGTTATCAAGGCTATCGCCGCCGAAGCGCTGCCATTCCATCCCGCTCTCGCATCGCTGGTCACCACCAGTAGCGCCACGTTCAATATTCCCATCGTGGATGAGGACGCCGCTGCATCGTGGGTCGTCGAAGGCGGCGAGATTATCCCGGACGACCCGGTGCTCAGCGAACTGCCCGTGACGCCTGCCAAGGTCGCCGGACTCACGATCATTTCTAGGGAACTGGCGAGGGATTCCAGCCCCGACGCTGTGCAGATCGTGGCTGACGGGCTGGCTCGGTCCATCGTTCGGCAGGTAAACGCCGCATGGTTGGGCAACCTCGCCGCACCAGCGCCGAAGGGCCTAGCTTCACTGACCACGTCGGTCGTAGTCACGCCTTCCGGCGGGCTGGTGAATCTGGACCCGTTCGCGGCAGCGGTCTCTAACGCCGAGAACGCGGGCGGAAATATCACCGGCTGGGTTCTCAACCCAACCGACGCGCTCACGGTGGCAACCCTGAAAACGGCCACCGGTAGCAACCAGACGCTGACGCAGACGCCACGGGATATCCAGGATCGCCCGGTCTTCGTGAACGCCAACGTCCCGCAGGGTACGGCATGGGGTGTTGACTCCACGACAGCCATGACGGTTCTCCGCGAGGACTTGGAAATGGCGATCAGTGGTGACGCGTTTTTCACCAGCGATCGAATCGCTATCCGTTCGACCGCCCGCATCGGGTTTGGGTTCCCGCATCCAACGGTCATCAACCGGATCACGATCACCGCATAAGCCAGTCCTGCCGCGCGTTGCTTCCCTTCCTTCGCGCGGCAGGGCTTCCAACCTGCAAGGGCGTTCTCATGGTCACCAGTCGCACCGGGACAACCGGCTGGCTGAAGTTGTCCAAGATTGCACTACGGCAGGCGCAAGCACGGGGACAGCTGCGGTGTCCGTTCTGCCGCGTTCTGCTCGATTACGAGGTCAGCCGTCAGCCCAATTCGGCCGAGCCGGATCACATCATTCCGCACGCTCGGGGCGGGACGGACACGCTGGACAACGTCCAAGTGATCTGCCGCCGCTGCAACCAGTCCAAGGGCAATCGCCCGAATCCACGGACTCTTCCGCCCGCGTGTAAGCCGCTGCGGACTACGCGCGCTTGGTAAGCGGTCCGAGGGAGCGCCCGCAGGTCCGCCAGCGGCTCCGCCAGCCCCCGCACGACACCTACGGGCAGCCAGCCACCACGGGACCGCCTACGGACCACACACGGAGCCGGGGCTACCGGATTCCAGGCACAAAAAATCCCCCGCCGTAGCGGGGGATTTTTTCGGTTGGTGCTACTTGCCTACGCGCTTGATGTTGCGGGCGAAGCGGAACACCGACTCCTTCTTGCCGTCCTGCTCGCGGGTCAGCTTCAGCGTGGTGTTGCCCTGCGCCGGGCCGACCACGGTCCACTCGCGGCCGTCTGCAGTTGCCACCTCGTCGCCCTCCTTGTAGTCACCCAGATCGGGCATCCGGTCCGCGTTACGGGCCGCGTTCCTGCGGAGTTCGGTGGCGGTAGCTTCCTTGGTCGCGCTGGCCTTGGTGGCTGGCTTGGTGCTGGCCTTCGGTGCCGCCTTGGGTGCCGTCTTGGGTGCCGCCTTGGTGTTAGTGGTTACGGCTGGCTTGGTGCTGGTCATGGTGCTCATTCTGGGGTTCCTAACTTGTGTATTGCGTGCTGGGGAAAGCAAAGCTACTCCCCCTTTCAGAAAATGAGCAAGCATTTCTTTGGAAAGGAATTGCGGCCGATCTATTACCTTTCCGGTACCCGATTCCAAGCTGTTCATAACCCTGTTCATAAGGCTGTTCATATTCGGGGTGGGGGGTATGCCCGCCCCCCGTGGGCCGCCCGCACCCCACGGCATAGCGGGATATACCCCCGTGATTCTCTTTGTTCCCCAGGACGGGGAAATCACGTTCATTCATGTACGCTTTGGAAATAGAAAAGGCCTCGGAATTCGCACTCCGAGGCCTTTCCAAATGGCGGGATCAACCCCGCCGCTTCCGTACTTCATCGGCGAGTGTCGCGGGCTTCTCCCGCAGCCCCAGCCCTGAGCCGCCGCCGGATTCGTGAATCGGGTCCGGGCCGAATCTGACTCCTAGTTCAGTGTGAACCTCCTTCACGGCGATCTTCAGCTTCTCCGCGTCCAATTGTCCGTTCTCGAAAAAGTCGCCGGGCTTCCGCCCCGCCGTCCACAGTGCTTCGGCGTTCATCTTGGAACCGGGCGGGAGGTTGCCCGCCACGAGCTGACGCTGAAGCCCTGCCACGGTTTCAACCAACGCGTCCCGCTCGGCCTCAGTGTCCCGAAGCTGGCGGCGGTACTTGGCGGCTT
Organism: Arthrobacter sp. D2-10; assembly: GCF_054161285.1. Taxonomy (NCBI): domain Bacteria; kingdom Bacillati; phylum Actinomycetota; class Actinomycetes; order Micrococcales; family Micrococcaceae; genus Arthrobacter; species Arthrobacter sp. D2-10. The sequence continues at coordinate 2,026,194 of NZ_CP096431.1, forward strand.
CCTTGTTGCCGCCCTTGACGTCCTCCGCAGGCTCCGGCTGGTCGGGCTTGACGTCCTGCTGGGCGGGTGTCGGGGTGTTTACCTCCTGGGCGTCCTGCGCGGACCCCTGCTGATCATTCTTGGGCATGGCTAGCCCTCCTTCTTCTCTTTAGTGAGGAATATCTGCGACATCTCGATGACCCTTACTCCGGTAGCGTCGAGCCGTTCGTAGAGCATCTCCGCTGCACGCTGCTGTTCAGCCGGGAAAAACTCTCGCTGCTCTGCACCGTGCGCATCCAGCCAAGCGACGGCCCAGAGCTGCGGACGCGGCCAGTTCGCTTGCAGGGTTTCCAGTTGGTTGCGCAGGGCACGAAGTTCATCCAACTTCTCGGTGGTACTCGCTATCTCCTGCAGACCCCCGATATGCCCGAGCAGTGCGACGAAATCACCCTTCACCTGCTCGTTCTGATACCGCGGATCGTGCATCACTCTCTGTGCGATCTCATGGACGGTTGGTTTCACTTGGCATCAACTCCTGCGATTACGCGGTGGTGGGCACCAGCCGCTAGTTGTCGGACGAGGGTTTTCTCGTCCCCGGCTGGCTGGGCTACCCCCACCAATTCCAGTTCGGCGGTCGTCGCCGGCCTGATGAAAGCGGGCGTCCACGGCCAGCCGTGGCGGAACTTCTCGTGGTCGGCCGCTTGTGTGGCGTCTTCACGGTCGCCAATGGTGCAGGCCGGGTTCGCGCGGGAATGGTCGTAGACCCAGTTCCTGACTCTGGCGGCTCCGCACTCGGGGCATGTTTCCGGTGTCATTGCTCCTTCTTCCTCTGCCTGATCTGTTCCAATTCCCGCCACATCCTCACTTCGGCTTCTGCTCGCAGCGCCCTTGCATGCCAGTGCCGGAGCAGCTGATCTTGTCTGGGCTTACCGGGGCGGTAGTAGGGAACGTCTCTGGGGTCCGGTTTCGGGTCCGGGCGGGTCGCCCGCTTGCGTCGGGCGGCTTCGCCTTCTTCGATTTCCTTGTAGGTGATGAACACTGCATTTCTCTGTCCTCGGGTGTGTAGGAGTTGGATGGGTTAGCGGGTTCTCTTTGGCGGGCCATTGCGCACCGCGCGCCACCTCCTATAAGGAGGAGGTGGCGCGGCGCAGTGCCGCTCGGGGATGCGCCGTGGTGCGCCGTGTGAAGGACGGCGCACTCGTCTCCCTCTGGTGGCGAGGGAAAAGGAGTCCATCGGGGCGGACTGCGCCGTGGTGCGCCGCGCGTTCATGGCGCAGTCCGAAAATTGGGTGCGCCGTGGGTGCGCCGCGCACTTTTGGCCCGCGCCGTGCGTTCCTTGACCGCCTGACGGATCGCCTCTCGCGGTATCCGCGAATGGGTGTTCTTCATCGCCTGCTCGCATTTGCGCTGGCTTGCATCGTCGGGAAGCCCAAGCCCGTCAAGCTCCCGCATGGCCTCGGCCACCTGATCTCGGAACGGATCGCCCGCGCTGGTGAATGTCAGCTGGTTGTCCTCATCCATGACCACCGTTAGGGACAGCGACTTGATGCCGTTAATGCGGACCTTGCCGGGCGCAATGTGGAGGGCTGATTCCACTTGATCGCGCCTGATGATGAACTCGATGTCTACGTCATCGCGCTTGCTCGACGAACCACGGGACCCCTTGGACTCGTCCTTGCCGGTGTTGTCGGTGCGAACGACGGTCAACCCTCGCTTCTTCAGGAGGAAGCCCGTGTGCTTGTAGAAGTCCCGGTAGGTGTCCGAGTCGTTCTCGGGTCCATCCACCACGCGCTGAAAACTGTCCAGCACCACCATGTCGCCCTTGGCCAGCCCGTAGGCGTCGCAGACGTCCGCTATCTGCTGCCCGCCTTCCCGTACGTCTAGTGCGGTGAGGCTGGGCAGGTGCAGATAGATCAACTCCTGCATGTCCTCCGGACGCACCCCTAGATCGGTGATGCGCTCCTCCAGGTCGTCCTCGGTGTTTTCCATGTCCACGTAACAAACGCGGCGCTGACGCGGAATCGTCAGGCCAGCGAAGTTGTCGTCGCCACGGGCAACAGCCAGACTCTGTGCGAGCAGCAGCAGCGATTTCATGGACCCTGCCTTCGCCACGAACGCAACTGAGGCCCCAGCAGGGATGAGTCCTGAGATAACCCACTCACGGCGCGGCCTGTCCGGGTCCAACAGCGCGGCCATATCCAACCGGGGAAACCTCTCCCGGACGCGAGCCAGCCGGTCCTCCGGATCCTCGGTGGTGTCGGGGTCCACGCCGTTCAACTGCGGCATTGGTGCTGGTTCGCCACGGTGAGCCTGCGCCTTGAACTTCTCGCGCACGTTGGCGGCGGTCCAGCCCGTGTCTGTCGGGGCAGCTTCCTCGAAATCCTTCTGCGCGTCCGCAAGGGTGTAGGCGTTCCAGTCGGCACGAGCAAGTGCCCCTAGTCGCTTAGCGGCGTCGGCCTGTATCTTCTCCCAGCCACGCCCGCGAGCGTCCCGAGCGTCCGGCCTCATGCTGTCGCTGAATGTCAGCTCATTAGTCACTCCGGCGACCGCTGAATTGATGTAGCGGTCCACCTGAGCACGGCGCTCCGGCGTCATGGCGTCGTAAGCTTCCGCGCCGACTTCGGCTTCGGCGGTGCCCTTCGCTCCACGCGCGTCCTCGATGATCCGGGCGATGCCCTCCCCACTAGTGTCGGTGGAATCGATCAGTGCGGGGTCCGGAACAGTCTCCCAGCGGTACTCCTCGATTTCTCCGGTCACCTTGGAACGCTTTTTGGTGGGACCAATCCACACGAAACCGCGCCCGCTACCGTCAGCCCTGCCGCCCTTGTGGTCAATGCCCTTGGTGAAGCCGTCGCGGCTTCCCACACGCAGCGGGTTGATGAAGTCGTGAGTGCCCCCGCTAGGTGTGCGTTGAACCCCGAGCACGTCCGGCCACACGCCCCCTATCTGGAGGTCCAGCTTCGAAGCATCGCCGCCCTTGTGCGTGTCCACATCGAGAACGTCCGCCGTATGGCCCGTGACAGCGGCGAGGGCGTCACCCGGCTGATAATCGTCCAACACGGCGGGGTCTGCCTTACTCTGCTGCCACCGGGGCGGGAGAACATAACCGCTGCCCCCGCTGCCGCCGCAGGGGTCCCACGCGCCGTCAGCGTCCAATGCCGGACGTGCCAGGAAGACCGGGATGCCCGCGTCGACAAGTATGCGAGCAATAGCGAGCGCGCTACCCTGCGCCGGACTTACACTTGCCTCTGTAGCGTCGTACTGGTCGCTGCGGTGTAGTGCTGAGTTGAAGGCCGTCCGGTTGCACGCCGGGCGGCTTTCTCGTGTTGGGGGACTCATGCCGAATCACCACCGCCCCGCAGAAGTACTGCGATGCGGTCGCGCTGTGCAGGAGTGAGCGGTGGCGCTTCAGCCGCGACGCGGGCGGCGTGCTCGTTCAACGATTCGCTCTTGGCCGTGCTCATGCGGTTTCACCGCCGCGGAGCAGTCGGGCCAAGTGCGCCCGCTGGTCGGCGCTGATAGGTGGGGACGCTGCGAGGGTCGCCCTGATTCGCCGCTCTAGCATGGCGGCATGTAGGTCGCGGCGGGCTTCTTCGGCGGCGCGCGTATCACGCCTTCGAGTAGCGACGGCTAGCCGCGAACGCGCGGCATATACGGGGTCCCTGGACACGTAACTTCTCCCATTGGAATAGGAGTGCTATTTCGGTGTTACGTGTTCACGGGTTTACGGGTTTACAGCGCACTCAGTTAATTTGTACTTTCAGGTTATAGTCGAGCCGAGAGCTCTGACAACCCGCCCTCTCGGCGTGTCGTTCCTAGTCAGCGGCACTTTTCGCTGAAAACTACTACGCAGCTAGACAGTAGCTACGGGACCCGGTGACCTAGCTGCTCTTCCACTGAATCTGCACGGTTTCTGGACGGAACGTGCGTGTGCCGCGCCCCGGTGGGTGAATTGACACCTGCATCAGCGCGTCTACGATCCCTCGCCTGCGAGCTATCGGGGCGGCGTCCCATGCGTCCTGCACTTCCTCGGCATGAATCATTGGCCCCAGTACGTTCACCCGGCCAGCGTCAGCCATCTTGCCCTCGACGACTTGTAGGGCATGCCTCGCCCGTTCCGTGCCAGTCCGTAATTGAGAGGCGTCGATCGCACCATCAGCGAACTCCACCGCTAGCGAGTCCAGCCGCCCACGTAGCGCTTGGGCTTCATCACGGAGAGCGCCAATGTCCGGCTTGGTTTCATCGTGCAAGAGGTCGGAGGCGTCCGGGCGGGACAGTCTAGCCACAACGACCGCCGCGACGTAGGCGTCCACGGGGTCAGCCATGCGGGCGAAGTGCCCGAACGACGCACTGCACCTGTAGCCACGCACGCCGGGGCGAGCATTCCCGCCGGACTGCGAAGGAGCACCGCAGACTCCACACTTGGCCAGTCCAGAAAGTAGGTAGCCTTCAGTCGTCCGGGGCTGGTGTCGGCGGGAAGGATCGCTGAATATGGCGTCTGCCGCCCTCCAGGTTGTCTCATCCACCAACTCCGGCCATTGAGCGTCGGCCACTATCTCGCCGTTGTATCGTCGTTTGCCCATGTAGCGGGGATTCCGGAGCACCTGACGCACGCTGTATGCCGCCCACGGTGACGGCTCCCCCGTCCGCTTGGCCTGCCCAGTGAAGAACCCCTGCCGGTTCCAGTCGCGGGCAATCTGCGCCAGCGGCACGCCCGCCAGCAAGGAGGCGTAACCGGCTTTCACCGCTGCCGCTTCGTCCTCCTTGACGGTGACGCCGTCCTGATCGTAACCGAAGGGCCTGCGTCCGCCTACACGCTTACCCGCGTGGGCTGCTTGGTTCTGCGCCGCAACCTGCCGGTCTGACTTCAGCTCAATTTCCAGCCGCGCCACGCTGCCCAGAGAGTCGGCCACGTATCGGCCCGCCGCTGTCGAGAAGTCTAGGTCGGCACCATTGACGAGTGAGAGTTTGGCCCCATGTTTCTGGCATAGCTCGTAGAGGCGCACTTCGTCGCGGCGGTTTCGTTGCAGGCGATCCAGAGACCATGCAATGACCACCCCCGCTCCACCCATCTCGACCAAGTGCAGCATCTCTTCAAAGCCGGGGCGCTTACGCTTGCCTGCCGCGCTAACGTCGTTGTCCTCTAGAACAGAAACCACCTCCCAGCCGCGCTCCTTGGCACGCTGTAGGCAGTCCTCGCGCTGGCGGGATACGCCTGCCTTTAGGCCAGTACGGTCTTGAGAGATTCTTAGGTACACGATTGCTTGCACATACGCTATTTTAGTGCCCACGCTACGCGGAGCACGCGGTCATAGCCGCGCTTGGTGATGGCGGCTTGCTCCATCTTCTTGTCCACTGATTCGGTCGCCTTCCGGGTGAGCCTCAGCTCGTTGTGCAGGAGTCGAGCTGGAACCTCTGCGTTGGTGGTCAGGTCCCATGTGCACAGCCGCTCACGTTGCGCAGCACGCGCTTCTGCGACCCGCGCTGCAACGGCCGCGCTGGAGTCTGCGGAGGCTGTGCCCGCGAAGTCCTGGAGGCCGACGCGGTGCACTGCCAGTTGTAAGTCCACGCGATCGAGAAGCGGCGCGGACATCCGGTCGAAATAGCGCCGACGCTGCTGGGCAGTACAGCTGCAGTCCAATCCCTTGCCGGTTGCCAACCCGCACGGGCAAGGATTGGCGGCGAGAACCAGCTGGAAGCGTGCCGGGTAGGTGGCTGTTCCGGCCGCACGGTGTAGAACCAGTTCTCCGCTCTCCAACGGTTCCCGGAGCGCGTCGAGGATACGTCGCTGATATTCCGGCGCCTCATCGAGAAACAGGACCCCACGGTGAGCGCGCGAGGCAGCTCCCGGACGGGGGATGCCGCTGCCTCCCCCGATGATCGATGCCGCGCTTGCGGTATGGTGCGGGCTCTCAAACGGCGGCCTGCGCTGCAGCTCTCTGCAGGACTCGGCATTTCCCAACGAATGTATGGCTGTCACTTCCATCGCCTGCTTGTCCGTCAGATCCGGAAGTATGCCGGGGATACGTTCGGCCAGCATCGTTTTCCCCGCTCCTGGCGGGCCCACCATCATCAGATTGTGCGCACCCGCCGCCGCTACTTCGACGGCGAAGCGTGCTTCCGACTGTCCCGCAACATCGGACATGTCTTTTGGCACGTGGGCCACGTTCCGCTGGACGCTTGCTGCGGACTCGAAGATTTGCGGTGACGGCAGCTCGAGGCACGCGGGGTCAGCTCCGAAGGCAAGGGCCACCTCCGCAAGCGAGCCGTAGCTTTTCACCTCCGCACTGGGCACGAGTGCGGCTTCGGCCGCGTTGCCGCTGGCCACGACCACGCGGGTGAAGCCTGCCTCCACTGCCGCCATGACTGCCGGAAGCACTCCCCGGATAGGCCGCAGGCGACCGTCCAGCCCCAGTTCGGAAAGAAAGACAGTGCGTCCGCAGTTACTCACGTCTCCGGCTGCTGCCAGCGCGGACATGACGATGGCCAGGTCGAATCCCGACCCACGCTTCGGCAGTGAAGCCGGTACGAGGTTCACCGTGATCTTCCGCCGGGTGAGCGGGAGACCTGCGTTGCGCGCGGCCGCCCGGATACGCTCTTTCGCCTCCGAAAGTGATGCGTCCGGTAGCCCCAACAAGACGAAGGCAGGCAGCGTCTGGCCGATGTCTGATTCGACCTCAACGATGTAGCCGTTCAGTCCCACCAGGGACACCGCGTAGGTGCGTCCGAGGGGCATCAGCTCACCGCCCGCAGGTGCTCGATGACGGGCCGTCCGCTGCCGTCGTCGACAATGGCGACCGCATCCACCCTGAAGCCGGAGAACCGAAGGTCATGTGCCCGCGCCCACCGCGACGCCAGCAGGTAGAGCCGTTCCAGTTTCCCAGGAGTGATTGCTTCCAGCGGGTGACCAAACGCTTCCGAGGACCGCGTCTTGACCTCAACGACCACCAACGTGGCACCCTCAACCGCTACGAGATCAATCTCTCCCAGAGAGCACCGCCAGTTGCGGTCGATTATCCGCATCCCTGCGTCCTCCAGGAAGCAGGCAGCAAGCGCCTCTCCCCGTCTGCCCAACTCATCCTTGGTTCTCATGAAAACACCTCCGGTACCAGCGTGCGTTGGCTGGTGACCGGAGGTGCGGTGTTGTCCTGCTATGTGGGCAACTGCAGGTAAGGCGTGGAGATGGGGAGGAAGAGTCAGCCCCCCAGGGAACCGTCCTTGGGAAGCGGGATATCGTCTGTCTTGGCAAGTTCCTCAACGTTCACGTCCTTGAACGTGATGACGCGCACCGTCTTGACGAAACGGGCCGATCGGTAGACGTCCCATACCCAAGCATCATTGAGCGTGAGGTCAAAGTAGATCTCGCCGTCCGCTGACCGGGCCTGCAGATCCACGTGATTCGCAAGGTAGAAACGCCGTTCCGTCTCGACGACGTAGTTGAACAGGCTCACTACGTCGCGGTACTCACGGTAGAGCTGCAGCTCCATGTCAGTTTCGTAGTTCTCGAGATCTTCGGCGCTCATGAACCCATCATCCCCCAATTTCGACGGCGGGCACGTCGGGACCCGCTGCCGTACTGCCCAGACGCCACGTCCGGCGATGCTCCACGCAGGGGCCCAACTCATCAATCGCTGCGCGGTGAGCAGCAGTGGCATAGCCCTTGTTGATCTCCCAGCCGTAACCCGGATACTCCTGGGCGAATTCGACCATCAGACGGTCGCGTTCTACCTTTGCGAGAACACTCGCTGCTGCAACGCTCAGACATTGCAGGTCCGCTTTGATCCGGGTATGGACGGGGGCGTCACAGCTCACCTGAAGGGTCTCGGCCGCGTCGAAGAGAGATCCCTGGGAGGCCGGGGCCAACCAGTTGTGGTTGCCGTCCAGGATGACCGCATCGGGCCGGAGTTCCACCGGAATCTGCGACCACGCACGGTTGCCTGCTGTTCGCAGTGCCGCCATGAGACCGACGGCGTCAATTTCCGCAGCCGATGCATGACCTACACCGTAAGCAACAGCCCAGCGCTGGATCTTCGGGACCAGCGCTACACGCTCGGGGGCACTGAGCAGCTTGCTGTCCCGAACGCCCCGCAGTCCCTTCACCGCGGCCAGGTCAATGACAACCAGCCCTACGCTGACCGGTCCGGCAAGCGCTCCCCTGCCCACTTCGTCACAGCCGGCCAGAAAGCGATGGCCCTCGGTGAGGAAGGACCTTTCGTAGCGAAGTGTGGGAGCCTTTCCGCTCACGGTGACGTCTGTTCCCGTCCGGTGCTGGTCTGGGGAGCATCTGGAACGTTCGCGAAAACATCGGGGTAGTTGCCCAGGAAGCCCATGCGGTCCAGAGGCCAGGCGATCACGGCTGCTTTCCCTTCGACTTCATCGACGTCGATGAAACCGCCGCCCGGCTTGTCGGTGTTGGCGCGGGAATCTGCGGAGGCGTTCCGGTGATCTCCCATCACCCAGATCTTGCCATCGGGCACCGTGACATCGAAGGGCGTATCTGAAGGGCTCGCCCCCGGGAACAGGTACGGCTCGTCGAGGGCTTCACCGTTGACGGTGATGCGGCCCTCCGCGTCACAGCAGATCACCCGGTCACCTTCCATGCCGATGACCCGCTTGACGAGGTGCTGCTGGGACTCGTCGGGCAGAAGCCCGACAAAGATGAGCGTGTCCTTGAACCAGTTGCTTGTGACAGCTCCTGCTGCCGGCTCAGGAAGCCACCCCTGACTGTCGCGGAAGACGACGACGTCACCGCGCTTCAGCTCGAAGGGTGCAGGAACCAATTGGTTCACGAAGATGCGGTCGTCGATCTCCAGGGTATTTTCCATCGACCCTGAGGGAATGAAGAACGCTCGGAAGAGGAAGGTCTTGATGAGGAAGGACAGCAGCAACGCGACGGCCACGATGATGAGCACTTCTTTGGCCCAACTGCCCAAACTGCGGGCTGCTGACCGGCCAGAGGAGGAGTCCTCGCCGGGACCATCGAAACGTGGCGTGTCTGCGGACTCGTCCGCGCCGTCGTTCGGGGTCCCCGGGTGGGCTTTAGCCATTATCTGTAATTCCTCTGTTGTACGTTCGGGGTACGCTCGGCTGACGACGAGCCATCCGCCGGCCGTGCAATGCTGGTTGAGCGTTCGAAGGGCCACATTACGTAGGTCGCCCGGCCGATGACCCTCTCCTCAGAGACAAGTCCGCCGCCCGGGGCGCCCAGAAGGCTGCGGGAGTCAAAGGACTCCGATCGATGATCACCCATGAGCCACAACTTACCCTCTGGAACCATGACCTCGAAGTTGGATTCACTAGCAGCGTCCCCGGGAAAAACGTAGGGCTCCTCGATGGCGTTCCCGTTGACCGAGACCCGTCCAGTGGTGTCGCAGCAGGCCACGGTATCCCCGCCTACGCCGATCACACGTTTGACGTACGTTGTGTCAGAGGTTCCGACGCCGAAGAAGTGTGCCAGGTCCGAGGCGACCTGCCGGACACCGCCCTCGCCGAGGGGTGCGAATGACCCCCTCCCGTCAAAGACGACGACGTCACCCCGCCTGATCTCACCGAATACATAATCCGTGCGCGAGACAAGTACGCGATCCTCTTCCGCAAGCAGCGGTTCCATGGATCCGGATGGGATGTAGAAGACATCGGCCAGGAGCGCGCGTACGCCGAGAACCACAACGCACACGACGGCGACAGAATAAAAGGCAAAGCGCCAGCCCGCAATACCGGGCCAGCGCTTCGACTGCTGCCTGGAGGCTTTCCGCACAACGGAAGATTCAGGCATGGGAAAGGAAAGGAATTACTTGACGGTCTTCGGATCGCGCTTTTCCTTGATCTTTGCAGCCTTGCCGCGAAGATCACGCATGTAGTAGAGCTTCGCGCGGCGCACGTCGCCCTTGCTGACTACCTCGATCTTATCGATCACCGGGGAGTGCACCGGGAAGGTACGCTCAACGCCGACACCGAAGCTGACCTTGCGGACAGTGAAGGTTTCGCGAACGCCGTCACCCTGGCGGCCGACAACGAATCCCTGGAAGACCTGAACACGGGTGTTCTTGCCTTCGATGATGTTGACGTGGACCTTCAGGGTGTCGCCCGCACGGAAATCGGGAACGTCGCTACGCAGGGAGGCTGCGTCCACATTGTCGAGAATATGCATCTGATTACTCCTGGTGAACGCCGCAGGTCATTCACGTTGGTCACAACGACGAAGACCTGCAAGCAGGCAATTGCCGTTGAAGTTTAGATACCGACGCGCCTTCGGCGCATTCCGGTGTGCCGTCCTGTCGGTTACGCTCCCCCTGTGGCAGGCGCGTACCAGTTGGCACGAGCTTCAATTATGCCACAGCGGCGCGCTTCCCCCGAATGGACGGCGCACACTGATTTGCCGTGGCAGCTCCGACTATGCGTCAGAGGACGGTGAAACCGACGACGACGGCGCAACAGGAGCCACTTTCCCGTCGACTATTGCGTATCCCTGAGCGGCGAGGACGGCGTGGTCGGCCGCAGTCAGCGTTTGCACGTCGAGCTTCTCAAGCAGATCGGGCCTTCGCGTGGCGGTCCGACGCAGCTGCTCGTCTCTCCGGTAGCGCGCAATGCGTGCGTGGTTGCCGCTCAAAAGCACGTCCGGGATGTCCAGGTTCCGCCAGGAGGAAGGTTTCGTATACACCGGGTACTCCAGCAGCCCGTCGGAATGCGACTCCTCGACGAGCGACTCAGGGTTGCCCACCACGCCGGGCAATAGCCTCGCCACGGCCTCCACCATGGCGAGGACAGCCACTTCCCCACCGTTGAGCACGTAGTCACCAAGGCTGAGTGGCCGGACATCAAAAGATTCAGCTGCCCACTCGAGGACCCGCTCGTCGATTCCTTCGTAACGCCCGCAGGCGAACACCAGATGCTCTTCCTGCGCAAGAGCATGTGCCATTGCCTGGGTGAAGACAGCTCCGGCGGGTGAGGGAACTATCAGCACCGGCCGCCGCCCGGTCTGCACACTCTCGAGCGCCTGCGCCCACGGCTCCGGCTTCATGACCATGCCGGCACCCCCGCCGTACGGTGTGTCATCGACGGTACGATGGCGGTCGGTTGTGAAGTCCCTGAGGTTGTGGACAGTGAGCTCAAGCAGCTCGTCCTGCCGCGCCTTCCCGATAAGGGAGAGATCCAGGGCCGCGAGGTACTCGGGGAAAATGCTGACGACGTCGATACGCACTAGCTGTGGTCAGCCTTCTTGTCAGCGCTGACGTTCTCAATATCATCGTCGGCAGCCGTTCGTTCAGTTTCCGCCTGGTCGGACTCCGCCTGGTTGGAGCCCGGCAGGTTCAGCTCAAGCAAGCCCTCGGGAGGAGTCAGGACCACGAAGCCTGCCTCGACATCGACATCCGGCACAATTTCCTCGACGAACGGCACCAGGATCTCCTCACCGTCGGGCCGCTCGATGATCAGCAGGTCCTGAACCGTCATGGTGCGCAGCGCGCTCACTTTCCCAATGACTTCGTCTCCGACGCGCGCCTCGAGGCCGACCAGCTCATGCTCATACCAACCGTCGTCGTCGTCATCGGTCTCCTCAGACTCAATGAAGAGCTTCGCGCCACGCAGCAGTTCGGCTGCATTACGGTCGGGAACCTCCTCGAAGCCCAGAACCAGGATCTCCTTGTTCCAGCGGGCGCTGGCGATCGTGAGCGGCCCTTGTGCGGCGGGCTCCACCCGGAAAACTGCACCGGGCTCGAATCGCTCCTCGGGCGCATCAGTGAAGAGCTGGACGGTTACCTCCCCGCGAATACCGTGGGGCTTTCCGATGCGGGCTACCTGCAGATCCATGGGTTCTCCGGTGTATGGGTTGCGTGTGGTGGAGGGCAAAAAAGCCCGGCCCCAACACTTGCGTGATGGGGCCGGACTTCAGGCATGAGTGCTGCTGATCAGCGGCGGCGGTCGGTATCCACGACATCGACCCGCACCGGTTCGCCATCCGCCAGAGCGGAAATGACGGTGCGCAGAGCGCGTGCTGTGCGGCCCTGCCGGCCGATTACACGACCAAGGTCCTCCTGGTGGACGCGCACCTCAAGAGTCTCACCGCGACGGTTCGATTTCGAGGAAACCCGTACATCATCAGGACTGTCCACGATGCCGCGGACGAGGTGCTCCAGCGCTTCAGCAAGCAACTTACTCAGCCTCGGTAGCTTCAGCCTCGGGCTCGTCAGCCTTCTTGCTCTTCGGGGTGATGGCTTCAGGAACGATGACCGAGCCCTTTTCAGGAGCCGTGAAGGCCTCCTTGGGAGCCTTGGTCTTCAAGGTGCCTTCCTGGCCCTCGATGCCCTTGAACTTCTGCCAGTCACCGGTGATCTTGAGGATCGCGGCAACCTGCTCAGTGGGCTGTGCACCAACGCCGAGCCAGTACTGCGCGCGCTCGGACTTGACCTCGATGAACGAGGGCTCCTCGGTGGGGTGGTACTTGCCGATTTCCTCGATGGCACGGCCATCGCGCTTGGCGCGTGAGTCCATGACGACAATACGGTAGTACGGTGCGCGCATCTTACCGAAGCGCTTAAGGCGAATCTTTACGGCCACTTGTGTGGTCACTCCTTGTTGATCAAAAGGGCGAACTCCGGTTTCTGCACCCGTGGGGCGGGCCATACATTGGGGAGTTCAGAGGACACAATGCACGCAGAGAGAGGGGCTGCGCAGATTGGGTACCGCACTATTGTGCCAGAAGTTCGACCCAACAAGCGACTTGGCCCGTCTTTACCGCAGTGCTACCCTCAACTTGTTCCGCCAGGGGTCCTCGAAGCGCAGTTCCTGGCCGGTGTGGTGGTGTGCGATGCCCGCACTTTTGAGACGGTCGGCCAGCGCCCCGACCTCGTCGGCGAGAGGCACCTGAATGAGCACTTCCCCGAGTCCAAGGGTGTCCTTTCGCGGACCGGCTCCACGGCTGTTCCACACGTTCATGGCCATGTGGTGGTGATATCCGCCCGCGGAGACGAACAGCGCCTGCCCGTGCCACCCGGCGGTCCGCTCGAATCCGAGCGTGCCGACGTAGAACTCTTCGGCAGTCTGGACATCCCCTACCTGTAGATGGATATGGCCGACGTCGGCCGACGCCTGCTGCTGACCGGCAACCGACGCTTCGGTGAGATTATTCTCGAGATACTGCCGTGGCGGCAGAGGCACATTGTCCATGACGACGGTGCGCCGGCCATTGCTCTCGGTCCAGTTCCAGGTGTCCCGGGGCTTGTCGAAGTACAGCTCGATCCCGTTGCCCTCCGGGTCGGAGAAATAAAAAGCTTCACTCACCAGGTGGTCCGCACTTCCCACGTACCGACCTTCCGCCGACTGTGCAGCCTGTGCTGCGGAAGCCACGGTAGCCGCGAGATCGGCGCGGTCACCGAACAACAGTGCGGTATGGAAGAGCCCGGCTTCGGTGGGTTCTGGAAGCCTCAGACCGGCTGCTGGGGCCAGATGAATCAGGCGCTCGTTTCCGCGTCCGAGGTAGATTCCGCCGTCGGACTCCTCGACGTCGACCAAGCCAAGCGCGCTCCGATAGTAATTGGCCATGCGTTCAAGGTTTCCGACCCTGAGCATCACGGTGCCCATTGCAGTATCCGCGGGAAGCAGGTCCGGTGCAGTCATGTTGTCCTCCAAGTATCGGGGTCACCTGTTCCAACTACTTGAAAGTTAAAGTTATTCCTGCCGGCTCCCCGGGTCAAGGAGTCAGGTGCCGCTTTCAAACCCCGGCTGGGCATGGTTCCGGATGAACTCACGGATGAGACCGTTGCCCTCTTCCGTGTCCTGCGGACGGTGCCCGCCTCCGACGACCCGGTGTACTGCCCCGGTTCCGGCGAGGTAGTCAGCTACTTCCTCATAGAGCGGTTCCCAACCACCGGTCAGGACGAGGGTCGGGACACCGGGAACGATGGTGAGCGGCGCCGTCCAGGTGGGAGCCTGCAGCCGCAGGCGGTGCGCGCGATGGCGGTCCTCGGCGGTGTGCAGGGGCGGCGGCTCCGATGCAGAAACTGCCCGGGCGAACTCGCGGTTGAATTCTTCATCGGAGAGCTCAGCAGCCAGTGCGAAGAGCGGTTCCACCCGGGCGCGGTGCGCCTTCGTTGCCGGCAGTTCCTCGGTGAGGGATAGACACGCCGGCTCCGCAAGGACAAGTGATTTCACCAGGTGAGGGCGCTCAACGGCCAGCATCATGGCGGAAACAGCACCTTGCGACGCTGCGACGAGGTGGCCGCCGCGCCCCAGTGCTTCCTCGAGGATGCGCTGATCCGCGAGGAAGTCCGTTGCCAGCGGAGCCGCGACCGGATCAAATCCATGCCGGCGGACAAACAGGCAGTCAAACTCCAGAGCCATTCCATGCTGCCGCGGCCATGCCGCCGCCCCGAAGGTTCCTGCGCCATGCACAAACACGACGCGATCGCTTTTCATGACTTCAACCTAGCCGCCGCCTCTGACATCGAGTCATCCCAGTAGCGGCGGCCGGACCAGCCTATTTTCCGAGGAACTTTTCGAAACCCTTCGGGAGGTTGAGCGAGGAGGGGTCGAAGTCGTTCTGCTGACCGAACGCGGCACCTGTTGGGACCGATGCTCGTGGGGCATTCCGGCGGGCCTCGGCGGCAGCGGCCTCCTGCGCAGCCTTGGCGGGGTTGCCCGAGCGGGGCTTCTTCTTCCCCTTCGCAGTGGCCTTGCCCTTCCGGGCGCCGCCGTTGAAGCCGCCCGGACCAGGCATTCCCGGCATTCCGGGGATGCCACCACCAGCGGCCATCTTGCGCATCATTTTCTGTGCTTGCCCGAACCGCTCGAGCAGCCCGTTCACCTCGGAGACGTGGACACCTGAGCCGCGTGCGATACGGGCGCGGCGGGAGCCGTTGATGATCTTGGGGGCAACGCGCTCATGGGGCGTCATGGACCGCACAATCGCTTCCACACGGTCGATTTCCCGCTCGTCGAAGTTCTCCAGCTGCTGCCGCATGTTCGCAGCGCCGGGCATCATCATGAGCATCTTTTTCATCGAGCCCATGTTGCGGATTTGCTGCATCTGGGCAAGGAAGTCATCGAGCGTGAAGTCTTCCTGGTCGGCGAACTTCTTCGCCATCCGGGCTGCCTCGTCCTTGTCCCACGCCTGTTCGGCCTGCTCAATCAGGGTGAGGATGTCGCCCATGTCGAGGATCCGCGATGCCATGCGATCCGGGTGGAAAACCTCGAAGTCCGTCAGAGCCTCACCGGTGGAGGCGAACATGACCGGCTTGCCCGTCACAGACGCAACGGAGAGCGCCGCGCCACCGCGGGCGTCGCCGTCGAGCTTCGTCAGCACCACGCCGGTGAAGTTGACGCCTTCATTGAAAGCCTGCGCAGTGTTCACTGCGTCCTGGCCGATCATTGCGTCAATGACGAAGAGCACTTCGTCGGGGTTCACGGCGTCACGGATGTCGGACGCCTGCTGCATCAGCTCAGCGTCGATACCCAGACGGCCTGCAGTATCCACAATGACGACGTCGTGAAGCTTGGCGCGGGCCTCAGCGACACCCTGCCGGGCGACCGCTACCGGATCACCGGTGGCAGCCTCGAACTCGGAGCTGACGCCAGGATGGGGAGCGAACACGGGAACGCCCGCTCGCTGTCCGTTAACCTCGAGCTGCTTGACGGCGTTCGGGCGCTGCAGGTCACATGCCACCAGCAGCGGGCTGTGGCCCTGGCCCTTCAGCCACTTGGCCAGCTTGCCGGCAAGCGTGGTCTTGCCCGCTCCCTGCAGGCCGGCGAGCATGATGACGGTCGGCGGGTTCTTGGCGAGCCGGAGCCGCCGGGTCTCGCCGCCGAGGATACCGACAAGCTCCTCGTTGACGATCTTGACAACCTGCTGCCCCGGGTTCAGCGCCTGTGATACCTCGAGCCCGAGGGCGCGTTCCTTGACCTGCGCCGCAAATGCACGCACCACAGGCACGGCGACGTCTGCGTCGAGCAGCGCTCGACGGATCTCGCGAACGGTTGCGTCGACGTCGGCCTCCGACAGGCGGCCCTTGCCGCGAAGGTTCTTGAAGGTCGCTGTCAACCGGTCTGAGAGTGAATTGAACACGGTGCGTGAACTGCTTTCCTCGAGCGGAGTGGATTCAACTATCTAGGGTATCAACTGGCTTCACCCCCGGAGGGCAGCAGACAGCCGCCCCCTGACAGTGGCAGGGTGTAGGGGTGACTACTCATGCGATTGATGAACAGGCATCCGGGCACCAGTTCCGGGGACAGGCAATCCGTACGCTGTTGATTCTCGGTGCCTCCGGCGATCTGACCGGCAGGTTGCTGCTGCCGGGTCTTGCCCGGTTGATCAGGCACGGCAAAGCGGGGGAAATTACGCTGGTGGGAGCTGGTTCCGATCCGTGGACAGCCGAGGATTGGCAGTCTCGCCTGGCAACCTCGTTCGCTGCCGCGACACCCGTCTCCGGTGCACAGGACGACGGCGGCGCCCTGCGCCGGATCTGCGCCGCCAGCACCTATCACCAAGTGGACGTAACGGCACAGGGCGCGCTGGCTGAGCTGCTTGCAGGGCTCGAAGGGCCGGTCGCCATCTACTTCGCGCTGCCGCCGGCGGTCAGCGAAAAGGCGTGCGCGGCGTTGGAGCCCGGCGACCTGCCCAACGGCTCGCGGCTCGTCCTCGAGAAGCCATTCGGCACGGACCGGGAATCTGCAGCACGGCTGAACACCATCCTCAGCCGGCTGGTACCGGAGGACCACATTCACCGCGTCGACCATTTCCTGGGCAAGGCGACCGTCCTCAACATTCTTGGGCTGCGTTTCGCGAACCGGCTGCTGGAACCGGTGTGGAACAGCCTGCACGTCGATTCTGTGGACATCATCTTCGACGAGAAGCTCACGCTCGAGAACCGTGCGCGCTATTACGACGGCGCCGGTGCCTTGAAGGACATGATTCAGAGCCACCTGCTGCAGGTCATGGCCCTTATCGCCATGAACGCGCCATCGACCCTTCACGAGAGAGACCTTCGCGATCACATTGGGACCGTGCTGCGGGCCAGTTCGGTACACCCCGACTTCAGCACCAGTACCCGACGTGCCCGGTACAGCGCGGGGACCATCGACGGCAAGGCGGTACCCAACTATGTGGATGAGAACGGGGTTGATCCTTCGCGGGGAACTGAAACTCTGGCTGAAATTGTCGTCTCGATTAATAACGAGCGGTGGGCGGGCGTGCCCTTCCGGTTGCGGTCCGGGAAGTCGCTTGGCCGAACGCGCAAGGAGGCAGTGATCACCTTCAAACCGGTGAACCATCTCCCCGAGGGCTTCACCGGCGTCGACTCGCCTACCCGGTTGCGGATCGGGTTCGGGCCGGACACCCTTGCGCTGGACATCGATGTGAATGGTCCCGGTGACGTGTTTTGTCTGGATCGCGCAACGTTGCAGGCGGAGCTGAATGCCTCGGAACTCCTCCCCTACGGCGAAGTTCTTGACGGCGTTTTGTCGGGAGACCCCACCCTGTCTGTTCGCGGTGACACTGCGGAAGATTGCTGGCGCATTGTGGAGCCCGTGCTGGAAGCATGGAAACGGAACGACGTGCCAATGGACGAGTACGCGGCCGGATCGGCGGGACCGTCGAACTGGTGATGTCGTCAATCGTCAGACAGTAAATGGTCAAACGGGGTCAATGGTCAAAACGAAGGACGGGCCACGTGTAAACCACGTGGCCCGTTCCTGAGTTCATAGCCTTAGAGCGCCGCGTCCCCGCGCTCACCCGTCCGTACACGGACGGCGTCCTCGACGGGAAGAACCCACACCTTGCCGTCACCTGCACGGCCCGTGTTGGCAGTGGAGACGAGCACATCGACGATGTCGGTGACCGCCGCGTCCGCCACCAGAACCTCGACCCTGGCTTTCTGGAGGAGATCGACTGTGTATTCGGCGCCCCGGTAGACCTCAGTGTGTCCACGCTGGCGACCGTAACCGCTCGCCTGGCTGACGGTGAGTCCTTGAACCCCGTAGTTCTCGAGGGCTCCCCTGACGTTGTCCAGCTTGTCGGGACGAACAATGGCTGTAACGAGCTTCATGAGTTCACCTTCTGCTGTGCCGTTTCGGCTGCGGGTGCCTGGGCGGACTGGTGGAATGGTTGGAACTGGCCTCCGACTCCCAGCCCGCCGAATTCGTAGGCAGTTTCTGCGTGCTCGGACAGGTCAACACCGGATACCTCGTTGTCGGGGGTGACGCGGAAACCGATGGTCTTGTGGATCGCGAGGCCGATCAGGGCCGTCATCACCGCGGAGAGGGTGACTGCCACGAGCACGGAGACCACCTGGGCCACGAGCTGGCCGGCGCCGCCGCCGTAGAAGAGACCGCCGCCCTCACCGTCGACGGGCAGGGCGATGAAGCCGATGGCTACCGTTCCCAGCGTGCCAGCCACGAGGTGAACAGCCACCACGTCGAGCGAGTCATCGAAGCCAAGCTTGTACTTCAGGCTCACGGCCAGGGCGCACACGGCTCCGGAAACCAGTCCGAGGCCGATGGCACCGATCGGGCTGACGCTTGCACAGGCCGGAGTGATCGCGACCAGACCAGCGACGATACCGGAGGCGGCACCGAGGGAAGTGGGACGTCCGTCGCGGAAGCGTTCGGTGACGAGCCAGCCAACCATCGCTGCAGCAGGAGCCGCCATGGTGTTCACCCAGATCAGGCCGGCTTCTTCAGCAGTGCCGGCGGCGCCGCCATTGAAACCGAACCACCCGAACCAGAGCAGCGCAGCGCCCAGCATGACAAGCGGGACGTTGTGGGGACGATGTGCCGGATCCTTGCCGAAGCCCTGACGCTTGCCGAGGATGATCGCAAGAACCAGGGCCGCAACGCCCGCACTGATGTGGACGACGGTGCCGCCCGCGAAGTCAATGGCTTCGCCGACTGCGCTACCGATGGCTCCTTCTGCGCTGAGCAGTCCGCCGCCCCAGACCATGAAGGCCAGCGGGCAGTACACGGCCGTCACCCAGATCGGCACGAACAGTGACCAGGCGCCGAATTTGGCTCGGTCCGCGATGGCACCGCTGATCAGGGCAACCGTGATGATCGCGAAGGTCACCCCGTAGCCAGCGCCGATCATGTCTTCGGTTCCGATGAGACCCTCAAGCCCGAATGAGGCGAATGGGTTGCCGAAGAGCTGGGCGACGCCGTCGCCGCCGGTCATCGAGTAACCCCAGAGCACCCACACGATGCCCACCAGGCCAACAGCGATGAAGCTCATCATCATCATGTTCAGGGCTGCCTTGGCGCGGGTCATGCCCCCATAGAAGAATGCCAGTCCGGGGGTCATGAGCAATACCAGGGCGGCGGAAACCATGACCCAGACGTGACCTGCTGTCAGATCCATCTTTTACGTCCTCTCGCGAGTGGCGGGCACTTCCCGCTGGGAAAAAGTCTCGCAACGGCGTGTTTCGTCGCCTTGGGAATTGTGTTGCCGGGACGTTACGGCGAGTTCACTGACGTAAAGAATGCATATCCGGCGGATTTCAGTCGTGTTTCGCAACCCGATAAATGCCGGAGGCCCCTGTTAAAACCGAACGCCCCGCTGTAGGTTGCTTCCTTTGCGGGGCGTGGCGGTGACTACGGGTTCACCTTCGACTCGGCGCTGTCAGTTCAGCAGCGCGTCAACGAAGTCTTCCGCGTCGAAGGGTGCAAGGTCATCGGCCCCTTCACCGAGTCCGATGAGCTTCACCGGTACCCCGAGTGAACGCTGGATGGCGACGACGATGCCGCCCTTGGCCGTGCCGTCCAGCTTGGTCAGCACGATTCCCGTGATGTTCACGACTTCAGCGAAGACCTTCGCTTGGTTCAGCCCGTTCTGACCCGTCGTGGCGTCAAGGACGAGCAGCACCTCATCGACGGTGCCTTGCTTCTCGATGACCCGCTTGACCTTGCCGAGTTCATCCATCAGGCCGACCTTATTCTGTAGACGGCCCGCAGTGTCGATCATGACGACGTCGACCTCACCCTCGATTCCTGCCTTCACGGCCTCGAAGGCAACGGAGGCGGGATCAGCACCATCGACGTCTGACTTCACGGTGGGTACGCCGACGCGTTGCCCCCAGGTGGCGAGCTGCTCCGCAGCGGCGGCACGGAAGGTATCCGCCGCTCCCAGGAGCACGTCCTTGTCCTCGGCCACGAGAACGCGGGCGAGCTTGCCTACCGTGGTGGTCTTGCCCACGCCGTTGACGCCGACGACCATGACGATTGCGGGCCGGTCCAGGTGGCGGTCCGTGGCCAGCGAACGGTCCATGCCGGGGTCGACGAGCTTGACCAGCTCCTCCCGGAGCATCTCCTTGACCTCTTCGGGAGTCCGGCTTCCGGCAATTTTCACCCGTGCGCGGAGCGCGTCCACGAGTTCCCCGGTCGGTGCGGTGCCGAGATCGGCCAGGAGGAGCGTCTCCTCGATCTCGTCCCACACGTCTTCATCGATACGGTCGCGCGACAGGAGGGCCAGCAGGCCCTTGCCCAGTGCGTTGTTCGACTTGGCGAGGCGGGCGCGCAGACGCGCAAGCCGGCCCTGCACCGGATCCGGCGTTTCAACCGGTATGGTCTCGACACCGGTGGGGGCTTCCTCGAGATCCCGCAGGTCATCGGGTACGACGACGTCGGGCATCGTATCGCGGCCGGTTGGCCTTTCGAGGGTGTCAGTGCCTACCCCGCGCGAGGTAATGCCGCCGTCGTCGTCGGCGTCACGTGTGGTGGTGTAGGTGCCCGGCGGGGTGCGGCGTGACCGCACCAGGAGGGCCGCGAGCGACCCGAGCACGCCCAGGGCAACGAGTATGTAAATAATTATCGGGAGGATCTCATTCACGCTCCCAAGCTTCTCACACGGCTGCCTGGCCCGAAGGTCATGCGGAAGCTGGGAGAATCGTGAATCGTGGTTGCTTTTCGAAACTTTCCCCGACGTGCTCAGACGGGTTCCAGCCCGGAGGCACGGCTCCGCCTTCCGCGCGAGATCAAGGTTCTGATCGCCGCGGCGTTCGTCATCGCGATCGGCTTCGGACTGGTGGCGCCGGTGCTCCCCCAGTTCGCGCAGAGCTTCGGTGTGGAGGCGGCAGCCGCAGCGGTGATCGTGAGTGCGTTCGCGTTCACCCGGCTGGTGTTCGCACCTGCCGGCGGCAAGTTCGTCGAGCGCCTTGGCGAGCGTCCTGTGTATGTTGCCGGGCTGCTGATCGTCGCGCTGTCGACTGCCGCGTGCGCATTCGCGGCGGACTACTGGCAGCTTCTGATCTTCCGGGGCCTGGGCGGCATCGGCTCCACCATGTTCACCATCTCGGCGATGGGACTGATCGTGCGGCTCGCCCCGGCGGGGATGCGCGGGCGGGTCACCGGCGCCTACGCATCGGCGTTCCTGCTCGGAAGTATCGCGGGTCCGTTTCTCGGCGGCCTGCTGGCCGGATTCGGATTGCGTGTGCCGTTTCTTGCGTATGCCGGGGCACTGCTGGTGGCCGCCGCCGTCGTCTTCTTCCAGCTCAAGGACACGGCGCTGAGTCACCGGAAGGGTGCCGCCTCCCAACCTGTGCTGACCGTTCGGGAAGCGATGCAGGACTCTGCCTACCGCGCGGCGCTGGTCTCAGGTTTCGCCAACGGCTGGGCATCGTTCGGCGTCCGTATGGCGCTGGTTCCCCTGTTCGCCGCTGCAGTGCTGGGCGCCGGTCCGGAGGTGGCGGGCATATCGCTGGCCTTTTTCGCCGGCGGGACTGCCCTGGCCCTTACCGTGTCGGGACGCCTCGCCGACTCACTGGGCCGGAAGCCGCTCGTGCTGACAGGACTGGCAGTCAACGGTGCCGCGATGGCGTGCCTGGGACTGACCAGCGACGTCGTGACCTTCCTTGTCGTCTCGGTCATCGCAGGCGTCGGAGCAGGCATCCTGAATCCTGCCCAGCAGGCGGCAGTGGCCGACGTCGTCGGCAATGACCGCAGCGGCGGCAAGGTCCTTGCCACGTTCCAGATGAGCACTGACACGGGAGCCATCTTCGGGCCGATCCTCGCCGGGCTCCTCGTCGACACGTTCTCCTACGGCTGGGCCTTCGGGCTGACCGGTGTGACCGCCCTGGCAGCCATCCTGATGTGGACGATGGCCCGCGAGACCCTTGCTGACCCAGTGAAGTCGGTCAGGCGTCCACCAGCCGCTGACTGATCACGGTCGACACGCCGTCGCCACGCATGGTTACCCCATACAGCGCATCGGCGACCTCCATGGTTCGCTTCTGGTGGGTGATGACGATCAGCTGGCTGGACTCGCGCAGTTCCTCGAAGATGGTGATGAGCCGGCCCAGATTCGTATCGTCCAGGGCTGCCTCAACCTCGTCCATCACGTAGAACGGTGACGGCCTCGCCTTGAAGATCGCCACCAGGAGCGCGACGGCGGTCAGTGACCTTTCGCCGCCGGAGAGCAGTGAGAGCCGCTTGATCTTCTTGCCCGCGGGTCGTGCCTCAACCTCGATGCCGGTGTTCAGCATGTCGTCAGGCTCGGTCAGCACCAGCCGGCCCTCGCCGCCCGGGAACAATCGCCCGAACACCCGCTCAAACTGCTCCGCGGTGTCCCGGTAAGCCGCGTTGAAGACCTGCTCCACACGCTCATCCACCTCGCGGATGATGTCGAGGAGATCCTTACGGGTCGCCTTGAGGTCTTCGAGCTGAGTGCTGAGGAACTGGTGCCTTTCCTCCAGTGCCGCAAATTCCTCGAGCGCGAGCGGATTCACCTTTCCCAGTGCCGACAGGTCACGTTCGGCCCGTTTGAGGCGTTTCTCCTGCTCCTGACGCACGAACGGAACGCCCTCACGCACGGGGTTGCCGTCGTCGTCGACTGCCACGCGGAGCTCCGCCCACTTGTCGGAAGATGTGGCGGCGGTCGGTACAGGCTGGTCCGGGCCGTACTCGGCGACCAGATGGTCAGCGGTCAATCCGAGCTCCTCGATGGACCGGTTCTCCAGGGCCTCGATCCTCAGTTTCTGCTGTGCGCGGGCCAGTTCATCCCGATGCACCGAGTCCGTCAACTCCGCAAGCTCGGCCGTGAGAGCCTCGTTTCCGCCACGGACAGTCGCCAGCTCGCTCTCCCAGGCTGCACGTACCTCCTCGGCGGCGTCCCGGGCTTGGGCTGCACGGTCGACCGAGACGTCGAGGAAGGCGAGCACCTGCCGGACTGCCTGCCCTACCGCTGCCGCCTTCGCGCCCTGCAGCCGGCGGATCCTCGCCCGCTCGGCAGCCTGCGCACGCGCGGCACGTTCCGTCTGCGCAGCGTGCTCAAGTGATTCGGCCCGGCTCGTGGTTGCCCTCAGCTGTTCCTCGGCGCTGCGCAGAGCGAGCCTGGCTTCCATCTCGGCCTGCCGGGCATGGGTGGCGGCGAGCGCCAGCATGTCGCGTGTCTGAGTGTCAGGTTCCGACTCCGCGGGAGCTTCCTGCGCCTGCACAAGCCGATGAGTGATGTCCGCCAAACGTTCCTGCTCAGCGGCGAGATTGTTTTCGGCCGCTTCCGCCAGGCGGGTCAACCGCTCTGTCTCCCCCGAGGCGGAGCGCAGGATCGAGCCGAGTTGGCCCAGTTTCTCCGCCACGGCCGCAAGCCGGGCATCAGATTCGTGCAGCCGCTCCAAGGCAGCGTCCGCCCGCTCCTGGGCGGCCTGGCGTTGCGCTGTGGCTGCGGAGATCCCGAAGCGCGCGCGCTCGTGCCGTTCGGTGGCAGCCCGGAGGGCGTCGGTAGCCTCGTCGACGGCGGCCTGTACTTCGAGGGTTCCGGGCGCCGCGGCGGTACCGCCGCGCACTGACACGGCTGTGTAGATGTCACCCTCACGCGTCACGGCGGTCAGCTGGGGATGCGCGCGCACCAGCTCTGCCGCGTCAGCGAGCGAAGCGACGACGACGACGCCGGCGAGCAGCGTTCGAACCGCGCCCTCCAGTGCGTCCTGGGTGGTGACGAGGGAGGAGGCCGCACGCGCGCCGTCGGGCAGGGCAGGCAGGTCCTTTGTCCCGGCAGCGGACCCGGCCACCATCAGCCCGACCCGTCCGGCGTCGTCGTCCTTCAGGGTACGGAGGGCGGCGCCGGCAGCCTCCAGCGAATCGACAGCGACTCCTTCGGCGAGCGGGCCGAGCGCAGCCGCTATGGCGGTCTCGAAGCCCGGCGCAACCGTCAGGAGCTCGGCTACCGGTCCCAATACCCCGGTTGAACCGGCGTCGAGCAGCGAGTTGGATCCGTCCTTGCGTTCCAGGCCCAACCGCAGAGCCTCGATGCGGGCCTGCAGGGCATCCCGTTCGCGTTCGGCCGCCCGTTCCTGCTCCCGCAGCTCCTCCAACGATTCGAGAATGGCTTCGAGCGCAGCGCCCGCTTCCTCATACTCAGCGTCGAGTCCTTCTTCGCCTTCCTCCGCACCTGCCACCTGCGATTCGAGGGCGGTGAACTCACTCTGTGCACGGCGACGGCGTTCGGCGACCTCGACCACAGAGTCGCGGAGCCGCCCGAGCTCGGCTTCTGCCGCTTCGACCCGCGACCGCGCCGCCCCCACCTGGCCGGAAAGCCTGGCCAGGCCCTCGCGCCGGTCCGCGGCTGCACGCAGGAGGGACGCGAGCCGCTGTTCCTCGGCGGCGGCCGCGTCCTCGGCTTCTGCGCGCTGCTCCAGGGCATCCTCGAGCGTGTCATGCCGTTCAACGATGCGCTCTTCCAGTTCAGCCTGCTCCGCCCGGACAAGCTTCGCCTGCCGGTCGAGCTCGTCTGGATCACGGCCTGTATCCGCTGCTGTATCCACCGAACCCAGCAGACGACGGCGTTCCTCCGCCAGGCTGCCCAGGGAGCGGAAGCGCTCCCGGGTGGATGAGAGGCGGTACCAGGCATCACGCGCGGCGTTGAGCCGTGGGGTCGCCTCCGCCGCGAGACGTTCGAGCTCGGCCTGCCTGGCCCGCCCTGCTTCAAGGAGCGCCTCCACCTCCGCCCGACGTTGCTTCAGCGCGGTCTCATCGGCGATCTCCTGCTCGAACGAAGTGGTGAGCTGAACCAGATCGTCGGCGAGCAGGCGGGCGCGTGCATCCCGCGCCTCGAACTGCACCTGCTGGGCGCGGCGTGCAATGTCGGCCTGTTTGCCGAGCGGCGTCAGTTGCCTGCGGAGCTCGCCCGTGAGGTCTGTGAGCCGTGTGAGGTTCGCCTGCATCGCCTCAAGTTTGCGGACAGTCTTCTCCTTGCGCCGACGATGCTTGAGGATCCCGGCGGCTTCCTCGATGAACCCGCGCCGGTCCTCGGGGGTTGCGTGCAGAACCCGGTCGAGCTGGCCCTGCCCGACGATGACGTGCATCTCACGCCCAAGCCCGGAGTCGGAGAGAAGTTCCTGAATGTCGAGGAGGCGGCAATTGCTTCCATTGATTGCGTACTCGGAGCCGCCTGCACGGAACAGGGTGCGCGAGATAGTCACTTCCGAATACTCGATCGGCAATGCGCCGTCCGCGTTGTCAATTGTCAGCGAGACCTGGGCCCGGCCCAACGGCGGCCTGCCGGACGTTCCGGCGAAGATCACGTCCTCCATCTTCCCGCCGCGGAGCGTCTTGGCCCCCTGCTCACCCATCACCCAGGCGAGGGCATCGACGACATTGGACTTGCCGGACCCATTGGGACCGACGACGGCGGTTACTCCGGGTTCAAAGTCGAATGTCGTTGCAGAGGCAAAAGACTTGAAGCCTCGAACGGTAAGACTTTTCAGGTGCACGGGTCTCGGGTTCTCCGATCAGGGTTGTTACCCCACAATCTACTGTGTTCGCGCCGGTTTCAGCTGCATATGCACAGGCATACCCAACCCTTCCGTCGTCGTGCCAAGGTGCCGTTATCTGCGGGAGGAACTAGGCTTTCCTCAGGATCGTTAGTAACCGAAGTATGCTTATCATCTTCAGATTGGCATCCACTGCCGGCAAAGCGCTATCGGTTCCGGTGCAGCGAACAGCGGACCAGCGGATCGCCCCGTAAGGGGTAGACGGACACAAGGCAGGAAATTTGACCGGTAATTCCAACTTCCGACATCACAACACCGCGCTCCTCGGGGTGGAAAGTGTTGAGGCACCGGTCATCATTACCTCAGCAGAATTCGATCGCATCCTGTCGCCAGCCCTAAAACGCCTGCGGCTCTCCAAGGGCCTCCTGCAGCGCGTCGCCGGAATCACGGAACGGCGCTGGTGGGCGGCCGGAACAGGGTTCGAGGACGGTGCCATTGAAGCCGGCGCCAAAGCGCTTGCGTCTTCGGGGATCGAAGCCTCTCAGATTGGGCTGCTGATCAACACGTCGGTCTCGAGGACCAATCTCGAGCCTTCCGTCGCGGTGAAGATCCACAACGGACTTGGACTTCCCTCCTCAGCGATGAATTTCGACGTTGCGAACGCGTGCCTCGGCTTCGTCAACGGGATGACGTTGGCGGCGAACATGATCGAGGCAGGTCAGATCCAGTACGCGATGGTGGTGAACGGCGAAGACGCACAGGCCACCCAGGAAGCAACCCTGCGCAGACTTAACGAGCCGGGGGCAACCAGGGAAAGCTTCATGCAGGAGTTCGCAACGCTGACGCTGGGCTCCGGGGCAGCGGCCGCAATTCTCGGGCCGGCGGACGCCCACCCCGGATCCCACCGCGTCCTGGGCGGCGTTGCCCGTGCCGGAACCGAACACCACGAACTCTGCGTCGGGGGCATCGACGGCATGTATACGGATGCCCAGGGACTTCTCGACGGAGGCCTGGAGTTGGTGGTCGATGCCTGGACAGAGGCTCAGCAGGACTGGAATTGGGCGGATATGGACCGCTACGTCACCCATCAGGTGAGCACCACGCACACCAAGGCGATCATCGAGGCCGTCAATCTGGATCCCGCCAAAGTCCCACAGACCTTCCCCCGCTGGGGAAACGTGGGGCCGGCGTCGCTGCCCATGACCCTGGCTGCCGAAGCCCAGACCCTCACCGCCGGCGACCGGGTGCTGTGCATGGGCGTGGGTTCTGGACTCAACACCGCGATGCTGGAGATTGAGTGGTAGAACTTCCCGGCGTCGACCCAGCGTGGTCGGCCTATCTCGACGTGCCGTCAACTGCCGGCGTGGATCCCCAGGGAACCGTCAACCGCTGGCACTATCTCGACAACCTCCCGTCCATAGCCGGGGAGGTCCGCGGAACACTGCTGTGTGTCCACGGCAACCCCACCTGGTCCTACCTCTGGCGAAGCGTATTGGCCGCAGGGGCCCGACATGGTTGGCGCGTGGTCGCCGTCGATCAACTTGAGATGGGTTTCTCCGACAGGACCGGCCGGAAACGGCAGCTCGCTGATCGCATTACCGACCTTGATGATTTCGTGGCAGCCGCCGGGGTCCGGGGCCCGCTGGTCACCGTCGGACACGATTGGGGCGGAGTAGTCAGCCTCGGTTTCGCCGAGCGGAACCGCTCCGACCTCCTCGCGGTCATTCTCACGAATACTGCCATCCACCAGGATCCGGGCTCCCCCATACCCGCTCCGCTGAGACTGGCGCTCAACGGAGCAATCCACCGCCTGGGGACGTCGACGACGACGGCGTTCCTCGACACGACCCTCGCCCTGGCGCGGCCGAGACTTGCCGGCGACGTACGGGCCGCCTACCGTGCTCCGTACCGTACCGCGGACCGACGCCGAGGCATCGAACAGTTCGTCGCCGACATCCCCGTCGGTCCCGGGCACCCGTCCCATGCCGAACTGACGAGGATCGCGGAGAGCATACGCACCCTGGACGTACCCGTACTGATGCTGTGGGGGCCGCGTGACCCGATTTTCTCCGACACCTATCTTGATGACCTCATCCGCCGGCTCCCCCACGCTGACGTGCACCGCTTCGAAGGCGCGAGCCATCTGGTCGCCGAAGACCGGGACATCGCCGCGCCGATCTTCGATTGGTTAAATGTGCGTGCCTCCTCGGACGACGACGAGAGCGAGGCTCCCGGGGCAACCACACCGCTCTGGCATCAGATCCGCGAGAGGAGCCGCGGTCCCGCAGCGCAGACGCTCGCCATAGCTGACATGGGACAGGACGGTTCCGTGGCCGCCTCACTCTCCTGGCAGGAACTGGATTCCCGGGTCAGCCGCCTCGCTGCGGCTCTGAACCGGATAGGGGTGACGGCAGGCAGCAGAGTGAGCCTGATGGTCCCACCGGGCATTGACCTGACCGTCCTGATCTACGCCTGTCTCAAACTCGGCGCCGTCATCGTGGTTGCCGACGCTGGGCTGGGACCGAAGGGGCTGAGCCGGGCTGTACGCGGCACAGTCCCGAACTTCCTGATCGGTATCGAACGTGCGCTGGCGGCAGCGCGCCTTTTCGGGTGGCCGGGTGTCCGCATCAGCGCCGGCGCAGTCTCCCCCCTGCGGGGGCGACTGCTGGAGGTGAGGTACCGCCTGGAGGATCTCCTGTCGGAGGGGAATGCCTACGACGGCGCCGATCCCGACGCTGACTCCGACGCCGCGATTCTCTTTACGTCCGGTTCAACAGGGCCGGCGAAAGGCGTTGTGTACACGCATCGCCAGTTGTCGGCCATGCGGGACACGCTTGCCGCCACCCTGCAGTTGGCACCGGGCAGTGCACTGGTCGCCGGCTTCGCTCCCTTCGCGCTCCTCGGTCCGGCCCTTGGTGCGGCGTCGGTAACTCCTGAT
The DNA here is from genome assembly GCF_054161285.1 of Arthrobacter sp. D2-10. Taxonomy (NCBI): domain Bacteria; kingdom Bacillati; phylum Actinomycetota; class Actinomycetes; order Micrococcales; family Micrococcaceae; genus Arthrobacter; species Arthrobacter sp. D2-10. The sequence continues at coordinate 2,054,793 of NZ_CP096431.1, forward strand.
ATGGACGTCACCGCGCCACGGACACTGACAGCGCGGGCACTTTCCGATGCTGCAGCCGCCATCGACGCCACCACGGTCTTTGCCTCCCCGGCTGCACTTCGCAACGTTCTGGCTACAGCCGCCGACGTCTCGGACCGCGGGAAGGCGGCGCTCGAGCGGATAGAGGTGCTTCTCTCTGCCGGGGCCCCCGTTCCCGTCACTCTTCTGGAGCATCTACAGCCCCTTGTTCCCAACGCTGTCCTGCACACGCCATACGGCATGACCGAAGCACTGCCGGTGACTGACATCGATTTGGGCCAGATCCGGGAGTCAGCAGCCTCGAGGTGTTCGGGTGCCCGCAACGGAGTATGCGTCGGGGCGCCCGTTCCGGGAGCGGAGATCCGCATCAGTGCGCTTGACCGCGACGGCGTTGCGTCGGGTGAACCCACAGCTGAGCCGGGCGTGACGGGAGAAATCCTCGTCCGCGCTCCCCACGTCAAGGACCGCTATTTCCGGTTATGGTTGACTGAACGTGAATCCTCCCGGACTGCCGGCTGGCACCGCACCGGCGACGTCGGACACCTCGACGCTCAGGAGCGGCTGTGGGTAGAAGGACGGCTCACACACCTGATCACATCCGCCGATGGCATCCTGACGCCCGTAGGGCCGGAGCAGGCAATCGAGCGACTCGACGACGTTCGTCAGGCGGCCGTGGTTGGAATAGGTCCGGCCGGCACACAGGCTGTGGTTGCCGTTGTGGAGCCCGCCCACGGTGCAGGAGCAATCAGCCTCGCACCGACAACCATGGCCAGCGCCGTCAGGCAAGCGGTCGGCAGTGAGCAACTGGCTGCCGTACTGACGGTGTCCGCACTGCCCACTGATATCCGGCACAACGCGAAGATCGACCGTTCTGCGGTGGCCGAATGGGCTGCCGCGGCGCTCGAGGGACGCGGAAGGAAAAGACCGTGAAGGTCCTGGTGACCGGTGCAAGCGGAATGCTGGGTGGAGCGGTCGCCTCCCTACTGGTGCAGAACGGACATACCGTCCGGACCCTGCAGCGCCGATCTTCGGGCGTACTGGGCGCGGAGGATGTGACCGGTCAGCTAACCGACCGAAGGACGCTTGAGACCGCTGTGGCGGACATGGACGCGGTCGTTCACCTCGCGGCTAAGGTTTCATTCACCGGCGATCCGGCGGAGTTCCACCGCGTCAATGTCACCGGCACAGCTGATCTTCTCAGGGCTGCCCGGACAGCAGGGATCGGTCGGTTCGTGCACGTATCCTCGCCCTCGGTTGCGCACATCGGAAAGCCACTGGTCGGTGCTGCGGCCGGACCGGCAGATCCCCGGCAAGCAAGGGGATCCTATGCCCGGACCAAGGCTGAGTCGGAGATCCTTGCCCTTGGCGCGAATGACGATCGCATGTCGGTCACTGCCATCCGCCCTCACATCGTGTGGGGACCGGGAGATACTCAATTGGTGGAGCGCGTCCTGAGCCGCGCCCGTGCCGGCAGGCTTCCGCTCCTCGCCGGCGGAACAGCACTCGTCGACACAACCTATGTGGACAATGCGGCGTCCGCCATTGCGGCCGCTCTGCACCGGATCGATCATGTGCGGGGCCTGGCTTTGGTGGTCACGAACGGTGAACCACGCCCCATCGGCGAACTCCTTGCCCGCATGTGCGCGGCAGGCGGAGTTCCTGGACCGAGGATGTCTGTCCCGAGTTGGGTTGGCCGACTTGCCGGAAGCGCCGTCGAGACGTTCTGGCGCGGATCCAACGCCGACGGTGAACCGCCGATGACCCGTTTCCTGGCCGAGCAACTGTCGACGGCGCACTGGTTTGACCAGCGCCAGACCCGGAAGCTTCTGGACTGGACCCCTGAGGTAAGCCTCGACGAGGGCTTTGCACGGCTGGCTGACCACTACGGTGTTGCCATCTGATCCTCGTCCCACCGTGAGGATCCCGCCTCGCTCAACGGCACAGGCGAGCCGAACGGCAATGCTGGCAGATGGCAGAACGGCGGAAATACACGTGGGAAACAAAAGGGAGAACCGGATTCCCGGTTCTCCCTTTTATGTTGAACAGCTATGCGGTGCGAGCCACAGTGGCCGCAGGTGCCTGCTACGCGCGGTAGAAGGACACTGCGCCCAGATCGCTCAGCGGGTGCTGCATGGTGAGGTTTGCACCGTTCATGCCGCTGCTGATGACCTGGCCGTTGCCGGCGTAGACGGCCACGTGTCCGGCGCTGATGACAATGTCACCTGGTGCCGGGGTGCTGACAGGGGTGCCGTAGGCGGCGAACTGTGCCGGGCCGAGGTCGCCGGTTCCCAGTGCGCGCTCCAGCAGGACGGTGCAGTCCTGGATCAGACCGGCCGCGAGCTGGGCCCGAGCCGAAGCGAGGATGCTTGCGCCGGTGGCGCTGCCCGAGCCTTCTGCAACCTGAATTTTGGTCGAGGATGCGGTGGTGATGTTCATCGTGCTGCTCTCAGCAGGAGCCGGAGCAGGAGCCGGGGCGGGAGCCGGAGCAGCCTGAACCTGCGGTGCAGGAGCAGCAGCAGGAGCCGGAGCCGCAGCAGGGGCCGGAGCCGCAGCAGCACTACCGGACAGGCTGATGACCTGGCCCGGGTAGATGATCGAATCCCAGCCGAGGCCGTTCGCAGCGAACACGGCGTCCAGGCTGACACCATAGCTGGCAGCGATCGAGCCGAGGGTGTCGCCGGACTTGACCGTGTGGGTCGGAGCCGCAGCGGCGGGGGCCGGTGCAGCAGGAGCCGGCGCTACGGGGGCGGACGCCGCCTGAACGCTGACCTCAGGCGCCTGGACTGCAGCCGAAGTAGTAGTGGTGGTGGTTCCCGCGCTTGCCGGGAGTGCAGCTCCGAAGAGAATTCCGGAAGCTGCTACAACAACGGCCGCAGGCCGGCCAACGGTGCCAGCGTGAGCGCTGACGGCCTTGGACACAAGCTGCATGGTGCTGGGCGAAGTTGCACGGTGGCGCGCGATATGACGGTTTTTGGACACGGAAATTGCCTCTCCCAATGCCTGCGGAGTTAGCTGTCGGATTCGGATGGGAGCCACCCGGACAATCAGCCTTAGGCCGATTCGTCTTCACCCCTAGGACTTCTGAAGAAGCCCACTATCTGGTTCCCCCGCTCCTGCCGCGATGTGTAGCGAACGGACCTTCCAGCGGCGGCAGGATTAGGCAAATCCACCAGAAGGAAGCCGGGCTTTTGAACCCGGCGTATCCATAACGTTACATTCCTTTGGTTGAATTGTCACGTTTCGATCACAGAGAGGCCATTCCCGCGTGCCCTACAGGGCCCTAGCGTCAGATCTTGTATTCGTCGGTGGGGCTCTTGGGAGCGTCCTGATCGTTGCCGCGATGCATTGCGGACTGCGCCTTCTTCAACACCTGCTCAGCCTGCGCCTGCACCTCCGGAGCCTTCGCCTTTACCGTCTCGGATGCCTGAGAGACCTTGTCCTGGACCTTCGGGCTCTTCCAAAGCTCATTCGCTTTGACCTTGATCTGCTCGTAGCTCGCGCGACCGGCCCGCGCACCCATGACGTAGCCTGCCGCCATGCCTGCCGCAAATACCAACTTGTTCTTCATTGCGATTCTCCTGACGTGTCGGATACCCAGGTTTCGAATCTAGTCAGCTTACTTACTTTTGTCACGTCCTGTGACGCTCACCAGCGCCCGTTGCGCGGCCTGGGCTGACACCGGGGGCACGTGTAGGAGGAGCGATTCATGAACGTTTCCCGCCGTATTCGCGACTCCAGGCCGCTCGCAGAACACCTTCGGCAGGGCTCACCCTCCCGGCCATACGCGTTGAGCGAGCGCGCGAAGTAACCGGATGCTCCATTCACGTTGACGTACAGGGAATCAAAGCTGGTTCCCCCCGCATCCAATGCCCGACTCATGACGCTCCGGCACGCCTCAAGCAACCGTGACGCCTCCGCCCGGCGAAGGGTATCCGTAGCTCGCGCATAATGAAGCTTTGCGGCCCAGAGCGATTCGTCGGCATAGATGTTGCCCACACCGGAGATAAGTGTCTGGTCAAGGAGCGCGCGTTTCAGCCCGGTACGCCTGGCGCGCAGTTTGCCGAAGAAGGAATCGAAGGAAAAAGCCGGGTCCAGCGGGTCCCTGGCGATATGTGCTGCCTCAACAGGCACCAACGGCGCCGGGTCCTCCCCCAGTCCGCCGGGAAAACCATCCGGCGTCGTCACCATGCTGGTGACAAAGAGAACCCCGAAGATTCGCTGGTCGACAAAGCGGAGTTCTTCCGGCAGCGGATCGGCTCCGCCAGTGGACGAAAGCGTGAGGCGTACTTTCAGGTGTTTCTCGTCGGGCTGGTGGGAATCCTCGACCAGCAGCTGGCCGCTCATACCCAGGTGAGCCATCAACGCAACGGCGGATCCGCCGTGCCGTTGCCCGCTGGCAAGCAAGCCACTCGACAATGCTGCGTCCGATTCGGCGTCGTCGGCGATGTCAGGGAGGGCTGCGCCATCATCCGGGCCGGTGAGCGGCAGCCAGAGAAATTTTCCGCGGCGGACGGCATCCGAGATTGAGGCACCCACGAGGTTGCCGATGAAGTCTTCGGTTCCCATTGCGTGGCGGCGGATAGAACGTGGATCCAGAACGTCGACCGCTTCGATACGGCGTCCGCGCACCCACCGCGCGAGCCCACGGCGGACTACCTCCACCTCAGGAAGTTCAGGCATGGCGCAGGCCTGGGGTCACGTGGACTGGCGTTGATCCACGCCCGCCTGAGCGTCGGCGCCCGCCGCCTGCAGCAGCTTCCAGGAGGCTGCTGCAGCCTCCTGCTCGGCTTCCTTCTTGGACCTTCCGGATCCTGAACCGTAGGCGGATCCTCCAATGATCAGGATCGCCTCAAAACGGCGGTCGTGGTCAGGACCGAAGCCGGTGACCTGGTAATCGATCACTCCCATGCGCTGCGCGGCTGCGATCTCCTGAATGCTGGTCTTCCAGTCCGTCCCGGCTCCGAGGGCAGCAGCATCCTGCAGCACGGGGCCGATGATCCGCATGACCAGGCAGCGAGCAGTTTCCATGCCGCTGCTCAGGTAGGTGGCCCCGATAATGGCCTCCATGGTGTCGGCGAGGATGGACGATTTGTCCCAGCCATTGGTCAGTTTCTCCCCCTGTCCCAGGAGGATGTGTTTTCCAAGGTCGAGTCCGCGGGCAATCTCGGCGAGGGCGCGGGTGCTCACGACGGCGGAACGCCGCTTGGCGAGTTCACCCTCCGACAGGTCCGGATTGTCCCGATACAGAGCGTCCGTCACGGACAGACCGAGGACGGCGTCTCCCAGGAATTCGAGTCGCTCGTTCGTCGGAATGCCGCCCTGTTCATAGGCGTAGGAGCGATGTGTCAGGGCAAGACGAAGCGTCTCGGTGTCAATACTGACACCGAGACGCCTCAAAAGATCTTCGGAATTCTCCACGCGGTCGACGCTTTCGCGATCGTTGCAGGCAGCACCGCAGGGCGGTGCCGTCAGCATCTAGACGTCGGCTACCTTGCGGCCCTTGTACTCAAGGAACAGCTCGGTGCCTGCGGAGTCGGTGACAACCTTCGCCTGGTGGGCAAGGCTGTAGGTGACGCGACCGTTCTCTACCGTCTTCACCAGCTTGGGAGCAACAGCCTTCCACTGGGACCGGCGTGCACGCGTATTCGAGCGGGACATTTTCCGCTTGGGAACAGCCACGACTAACTCTCTTCTCTCTTGTCTGACTCTGTCTTAACTTCTGGTTCCGCTGCCTCAGGGCCGGCGGCTGCGCCGGCCAACCCTGTCAGAGCAGCCCAGCGGGGGTCGAGGATCTCGTGCTGGTGTCCGGGGTCCTCTTCCAGACGTGCGCCGCACTCGGCACACAAACCCTGGCAGTCCTCCCGGCAAACCGGCTGGAACGGCAGTGAAGTCACTACCGCATCCCGCAGCACAGGCTCGAGATCGATCGAATCGTTCTCAACCACGCGCTGCACATCCTCCTCTTCATCCTCCGCCAACTCAGGGGCGTCGTAGTAGAAGAGTTCCTGCACATCGACGCTGCTGCCGTAGTTGAGTGGATCAAGGCATCGACCGCATTCGCCGGATACTTCGACGTCCACGGTTCCCGATACCAGGATTCCCTCGTGTACAGCTTCGAACCTCAGGTCCAGCTCCATGTCGGAACCTGCCTGAACGCCGATGAGCGCCACACCAAAATCCTTCGGTGCGGGCACATGTTCTTCGACTGTCCGCATGGTTCCCGGGCTACGCCCGAGATCCCTGACACTGAAGACCAGGGGCGAACTGAGATCGCTTTTGATGAAAACTCCTGTAGAACATATGACCGACGAACCATCTTAGCCCGAAACGAAGCCCCGCCCCAAACTCACTCGCCGATGGGCTCACGCCACCAGGACGAATCGGTCGGAAAAGTCGGCACGGCGACGCATCCGCGGCTGTAAGATTACCATTATGGCTCAAATACGTGTACGCGACGCGGCGCAGTTCCTCGGGGTCAGCTCGGACACGGTGCGTCGGTGGATCGATGATGGGACTCTCCACGCCACACGCTCCTCGGGAGTGCTTTCCGTGGACGGGCTGGAACTGGCGCAGTTGGCGCGTGATCGCGCTGTTCTCCCCTCGGACCCCTCCAGTGTGGCGATCTCTGCCCGCAACCGCTTTGTCGGTCTGGTGACGGGTGTGGTGAGTGACAGGGTGATGTCCCAGGTCGAGCTGCAGTGCGGCCCGCACCGGGTTGTTTCCCTGATGAGCACTGAGGCGGTGCGGGAGTTGGGTATAGAGCCGGGCGTCGTCGCGGTCGCCATCGTCAAGGCCACCAACGTGATCGTGGAAACCCCCATCGAGGCGATCCTCGAGCCTCGTTCACCAAGGAGTGCGCGATGAGGCGACCGCTTCGCTCCACAGCCGTAAGCGCCGTCGTCGTTCTGTTGCTGACCGGGTGCGGCAGTAGCGCACCGGCGGCCGGGAAGACTCTGAACGTCTACGCCGCGGCTTCCCTCCAGGCCCCCTTTTCTGACCTCGCATCGGAGTTCGAAGACAGTAATCCCGGGGTGAGCGTGCAGCTGAATTTCGCCGGTTCAAGTGATCTTGCGACGCAGATCATCGCGGGGGCGCCCGCGGACGTCTTCGCTTCGGCCAATCCGGCCACTATGGAGCGCGTTTCCGACGAGGGCCTGCTCGCTTCCCCTGCGCGGGTCTTCGCTACGAATGTGCTGACGATCGTCGTGGGCGAGGGGAACCCACTCGGCATCGACTCCCTGGACTCGCTGGCCGATCCAGCAGTCTCCGTGGTGTTGTGCGCCCCGCAGGTGCCCTGCGGCAGCGCGGCGGAGACACTGCAACAGGCGGCCGCCGTTTCCCTCAACCCCGTCAGTGAGGAGTCCTCCGTCACCGATGTGGTTGGAAAGGTATCCTCCGGCCAGGCCGACGCCGGTCTGGTCTACGTCACCGACGCAAAGGCTGCCGAAGACTCGGTCGATGCGGTGCCGATCAATGAAGCAAAGCAGGCCGAGAACCTGTACCCCATCGCGGTGGTCCGCCCGGGAAACCTGGCGACGGAATTCGCGGACCTGGTAGCCGGCGAGCGCGGGCGGGATGTTCTCTCCGCCTATGGCTTCGGGAACCAGAAACAGTGAATGCAGCCTACTCCGGCGTTCCCCGGTGGCTCATCGCCGTCGCTGCAGCTGGAGCCCTGTTCCTGGTCCTGCCGCTCGCAGCCATCGTGCTCCGGGTGGAGTGGCTGCGCTTCGGTGAGTTGATCACGTCCGACTCCTCCACCGCTGCCTTGCTCCTCAGCCTCCAGACGTCGGCAACCAGCACCGTGCTGTGTGTGCTTCTCGGCGTTCCCCTGGCTTTCGCCCTCGCCCGAACACGCTTCTGGGGCCAGCGCGTGCTACGTGCGCTTGTCCTGTTGCCCCTGGTGCTGCCGCCGGTGGTCGGAGGCATAGCGTTGCTGTACACCTTCGGGCGCCAGGGCCTGCTCGGGGAGTCACTGCGCGTCCTCGGTGTGGACATTGCGTTCTCCACGACCGCCGTCGTGCTCGCCCAGACCTTCGTCGCCCTGCCCTTCCTCGTGCTCAGTCTGGAGGGAGCCCTGCGCACAGCCGGCACCCGGTACGAAACAGTCGCAGCGACGCTAGGCGCACGTCCAACCACGGTCCTCCTCCGGGTCAGCCTTCGTCTTGTAGGGCCAGGTATCGTCGCGGGTGCGGTGCTGTCTTTTGCCCGTGCTCTTGGTGAATTCGGAGCGACGCTGACCTTCGCCGGCAGCCTGCAGGGCGTCACCCGCACCCTGCCGCTTGAGATCTACCTGCAGCGTGAGACGGATGCGGATGCCGCCGTCGCACTGTCCCTCGTGCTTGTGGCTGTCGCCGTCATAGTGGTCGCTCTGGCACACCGTATTCAGGAGGGCGATGCCCGTGAGCCTTGAGTGCAGCGCGAGGATCGATGCACGCAACGTTGACGTACGCCTCTCTGTCGCAACAGGCGAGACGGTTGCGGTGATGGGTCCCAATGGCGCCGGCAAGTCGACCCTCCTCGGTGTACTGGCGGGACTTGTCCGCCCCGATCACGGCTCAGCCGTGCTTGATGGAAAAACCCTGTACGACGGCGGCGCGTCGCTGCCGCCGTATGCACGCGGGGTCGGGCTCCTGGCGCAGGAGGCGTTGCTTTTCCCGCACCTCTCCGTTCTGGAGAACGTCGCATTCGGGCCGAGGTGCGCAGGTGTCCCGCGCAAGCTGGCCCGTGCGAGGGCACACCGCTGGCTGGGCGAGGTCGATGCCGCCTCACTCGCCGACCGCCGGCCGGCGAGCCTCTCCGGCGGGCAGGCACAGCGGGTGGCTGTGGCGCGCGCGCTCGCGACCGAACCTTCGCTCCTCCTCCTGGATGAGCCGTTGGCTGCACTGGACATATCGGTTGCCCCCATGCTGCGCAGGACCCTGCGACGGGTGCTTGATGGTCGCAGCGCGATCATCGTCACGCATGACATGGTGGACGCCCTGCTGCTCGCGGACCGGGTGATCGTGATTGACGGGGGGCGCATTGTGGAGGACGGGCCTACCCGATCAGTCCTGGAACGGCCCAGAAGCAGTTTCGCAGCGAGTCTGGCGGGCGTGAACCTGATAACGGGCACGACGGTCCCCGACGGTGTGCTCACACCCACCGGCCTGCATCTTGCCGCCATGATGGACGAGGAACTTCCCCTCGGGGAGGAAGCCGCTGCCATCTTCAGTCCACGGGCGGTGGCGGTGCACCGGGCACGGCCAACGGGCAGCCCGCGCAATGTCCTGGCTGTGACGATCACCGACCTCGAGCAACACGGAGCCCGGACGACCGTGCGGGCCGGTCATCTGAGCGCGGAAATCACCACGGCATCGGCGGCGGAGCTTGATGTGGAGCCCGGAGTGGAGGCATTCTTCAGCGTGAAGTCGGCAGAGGTCAGCGTCTACCTGCGCTGATCAGCATCTCCGGCATTGGAAGCTCCGAAGTCGTGTGATGCCCCCTGCGCGGGTCCGGTACCGCTTCCCGCGGAGCTTCCCATCGCCTGGACGGAGGCCTCGTCCAGGAGGTCTCTATCATCGAGTTCCTCGTTCAGCTCTTCCCTGCGGTGCTCGGTCTCGGGTTCAGGAGAACCCTCCTGCAAGTACTCGACCTCAAGCTGGCGGTGCACCTTGCTGTTGAGCACCTCAACCTCGTGGTCCTCCAACTGATTCAGGTTCTCCGGGAACGGATCCTCCGGTTTGATGCGGCTCTTGCCCACTGTTCGTCCTTCTATTCCGGCTGGCCCAGGAGTGTTGATTGTACTGGCGCCGCCGTGTTTTCACGCGGTTGTGTCCTTCAGTCTTTTGAGAACCGCTTTCGGCACGAAGGGCGAGATGTCTCCGCCGAGAGCAGCCACTTCCTTCAACAGGGTGGACGACAGGTGGGAATAGCTCGCCTCTGCAGGGATGAAGACAGTTTCGATACCGGCCAGCTGGCGGTTCATCGTGGCCATCGGCAGCTCATAGTCGAAGTCGGCGCTGGAACGCACCCCCTTGACGATCAGGTTCGCTCCGTTCTCCCGACAGAACTCCGCCAGCAAACCGCCGCCCATCGGCATGACGGACACACCTCGAAGATAGGTGAGGGTTTCGCTGGCGATCTCCAGCCGCTCCTCGAGCTCAAAGCGGTACTTCTTCGCATAGTTGGTAGACACCGCCACGATCACTTCATCGAAAAGACTCGCGGCACGTGCAATGACTTCAAGGTGACCGTTGTGAATTGGGTCAAAGGATCCGGGGCAGACTGCTCGGCGCATGGTACGAATCTACCGCGTGGCCATCACACTGCGCCTGAGGAGTCACACGCGGATGTGGAGGTTCGACATACTGGACGACATGGAATTGAAGCGACCCGCGGACACTGGACAGCTCTCGGGATGGCAGCGCACTGCGCAGGGCGCCAATCTCCTCTCCCCCGAGGGCGGCCTGGGTACCGTCATTTTCGAGGAGATTACCGCGCTCGCTGCACAGCACGGTGCAATCAACCTCGGACAGGGCTACCCCGACGAGGATGGTCCCGACCTGCTGCTGAACTCGGCCCGCGAAAACATCGCCTCGGGGATGAACCAATACGCACCGGGCCGCGGTATGCCGCAACTGCGGGAGGCAATAGCGGCGCATCAGTCACGTTTCTACGGCCTGCCGATAGATCCCGAACGTGAGGTAACCGTCTCCACCGGAGCAACCGAGGCGATCGCCGCATCGATACTCGCGTTTGCCGGTCCGGGCGATGAGGTTCTCACGTTCGAACCGTTCTACGACTCCTACGGCGCGATCATCGGTCTCAGCGGCGCACGCCACACAACTGTGCCGCTGGTGGCGCCCGATTTCCAGCCGGACTTGGACGCCCTGGAATCCGCCATGAGCGATCGGACGCGGGTGATCGTCGTGAACAACCCGCACAATCCGATGGGCACGGTCTTTTCCCGGGAGTCACTCGAACGCGTGGTCGAGTTGGCGGAACGGTTCGGTGCGATCATCGTGACCGACGAGGTGTACGAACATCTGACCTTCGAGCAACAGCACATCCCCCTCGCCACGCTTCCTGGCGCCTGGGAGCGCACTGTCTCCATTTCGTCAGCGGGGAAGACATTCTCCGTCACCGGCTGGAAGGTCGGCTGGCTGACCGGTCCGCAGGTCCTCGTGGACGCTGTACGCAGCGTGAAATCCTTCCTGAGTTACAGCTCCGGCACCCCGTTCCAACCGGCGGTCGCGCTGGGTCTGGGCATGGACGATGAGTTTTACCACTCGATCGCCGACTCCCTGCGGCACAAGCGGGATGTACTCGCAGTTGGCCTGCGCGCCGCGGGCTTCGAGGTCTACACACCACAGGCAACCTACTTCACTGTGGTGGACGCGGAACCTCTGGGCATCACGGATGCCACGGCCCTGGCCCGGCGTCTGCCTGAACTTGTTGGTGTGGCAGCCATTCCCATACCGGTGTTCTGCCACGAGGACGGCGCGCGCCGTACGCGGTCGCTGCTCCGGTTCGCGTTTTGCAAGAAGGAAGAAGTGCTGACCGACGCGGCGCAGCGCCTGGCAACGCTCCGGGACAGGATATGAGCGTTCCCTCGAGGTACCTGCGCAGCGCAGGTGCGCACGCCGAGATCGACGGCGACGCCTTCAATGAGGGCGCGTTCATCCTCAGCATCGGCGGGGCGCAGCAGTCGCACGTGGATCTGGCCGATCCGCGGAACGTGTTCTATGAGTACCTGCGCAGGATCGCCAACGTCCTCGATGTATTCAAGCCCGAGGGCGAGCCCGTCCGTATCCTGCACCTGGGAGCCGGCGCGCTGACCCTTGCGCGCTACATTCAGGCAACCCGGCCGGGATCCCGCCAGGTTGCTGTTGAGCGCGAACGGGAGCTGCTCGCATTCGTCCTGGAACACCTGCCCCTGCCGCCGGGCACGGACTGTGAGCTCTTGATCGAAGACGCCCGCGACACCCTTGAGGCCAGCGATGCAGGAGCTTTCGATGCCGTGGTCCTCGACGTTTTCTCCGGCGCTGACGGTGCAACCGAGCTTGCCACCCCAGAGGTGTACGCCCTTCTCACGCGGGCGGTCGGGCCAGGCGGAGTGGCACTGGTGAACGTCGGTGACGATCCACCGCTTGCCTTCGCGCGTGAACAGGCGCGCCTGCTGCAGGACACGTCGTACGACGTCGCTGCGCTGGCAGAGACCGGTATGTTCACCGGCCGGCGCGCCGGCAATATCGTCCTCGCGGCAAGCCAGCGGTGGGACTCGGAATGGACGTCAGCACTGACGGCTGCCGGGCCCCATCCTGCGGCCATCCTCACCGGCCCCGACTACGAGGATTTCGCGAGGCTTCAGCCGTGATTTACGCGCAAGGATCATGCGCTATTGAACCGGTGTCATCGAGCCGAAGCCGCAGTACCGTTGAATGACAGCACGGGTAGGACAGTTTCCGAACCACCACCACGGAGGAATCATGACAGCGGAAATCACGGAAGTATCCGATTGCAGCGTTCACAACTGCGCCTTCAACCATGACGGCTGCACGGCCTACGCCATCACGGTCAGCGGAAGTCCGGAGCATGCCTCCTGCGCCACCTTCATCGACACGTCTGAGACGGGCGGACTGCCCATGATCCTGGCTCACGTCGGTGCCTGTCAGCGCACCGAATGCGTCCACAACAGTCACCTCATGTGCAACAAACACGACGTAAAGATCGGGTCCGGCGCGGATCTCGCGGATTGCCTCTCCTACCAGCCCAGATAGGGGTTGTTGGAGCATGCGGTTAGCTAGTGCCCGCTCAACCTGCGCTGATGCCGCAGGTTGGGCGGGCACTGCTCTGCCTGCGGTGCTTTCCTGCGGCGGATGCGGGGATGCCGACATGAGAGCTCTCTCATGAATGGCTCACAAACATCTCATGGCCGGCTGGCTAAATGGGGAACCTGCGGTCATACCTGACGAAGGTCGCGGGGAAGGTTGGTCACGCAATGAAGACAAGTGACGTCGGGGTCGCCAAAGCCGCATCGCACACACCCCGAACACTGCGCGTGGTCCTGTACTCCCACGACTCCCAGGGCTTGGGCCACACCCGACGCAATCTAGCCCTCGCCCACTCACTCACCGGCAGCTTCAAGCGGGCCGGACAAAAGGTCAGCGGCGTGCTCGTCACGGGAGTCGCAGGGGCTACCCGATTCGATGCCCCTGAGGGGTGGGACTGGGTGGTTGTGCCCGGGATCGCCAAGGGCGCCGATGGTTATCTGCCCCGGAACCTCGCGCTGAAGCAGACAAAAATGATCAAACTCCGGTCATCCCTCATTTCCGCGGTGCTCACTGACTTCCGTCCGCACCTCGTCCTCGTGGACCGGCACCCATTCGGCGTCGACCATGAACTGGTCGACGGATTGGAGCGGCTGCGGCGCAAGCGGCCTTCCTGCCGAGTGGTGCTCGGGCTGCGTGAAGTCCTCGACCAGCCGGCGGCGGCCCGCCGGGAATGGGAAGCCCTGGACCTTGAGCAGGTGCGTCGGTGCTTCGATGAGCTCTGGGTTTACGGAGACCCGGTGGTACACGACCCGGTACGCAGCGGAGAGATCCCCCCGCCCCTCGCCCACCTGGTGCGGCACACCGGCTACCTTTCCCGGGGGCGCCCGGTGCGCCGTCGTACCGGTTCTACTGCTATCCCCTTCGTGGTCACCATGGCAGGGGGCGGCTCGGATGGCCTTGACGTCACCCTGACTGCTGCGCGGGCGGCACTGCCTTCAGGGCTTGAACACCTCATCGTCACCGGGCCGCAGATGCCAAAGGACGACCGCGCGAAGGTGGAAGCGGCCGCCGGTCCCGGAACGCACGTTGTTGGCTCCGTCCGCGACGCACTCGCCGAGATCGAGTCCGCGGCCGCCGTCGTCGCGATGGGCGGTTACAACACCGTCTGCGAAATCATGAGCACCACTACCCCGGCCCTGATCGTGCCCCGGGTGCAGCCGCGCCGGGAGCAGCTGATCCGGGCTCGCGGTCTCGCACGCCATCAATTGCTCGATTTCTGCCATCCCGATGAGTTCACGTCCAGCGTATTGTCCGCCTGGTGGCTGGAGGTGGCCGGGCGGCAGGTCGCCCGGAACGGAGTGAACCTTGACGGCCTGGCGACAACCTACGAGTACGCCGCCGACCTCCTCACCCGGCAGACGAAGACCACGCCCCGACGAACGGATTGGACCCATCATGCAGCTGTCTAGCACCGGGCGCGTCGGCTACGTCGTCAAAATCTATCCGCGCTTCTCGGAAACTTTCATCGTTACCGAGATCCTGGCACGGGAGGCAGCGGGGGAGAATCTGGAGATCTATTCCCTCCGCCCGCCTGTGGACCCGCGGTTCCACCCCGAACTGGCGCGGGTGCAGGCACCGGTCACCTACGTGACGCGTCCCCACAAGCTGTCCGAAGGTTGGGCAATCATCGTGGCCGCACACAGTGTCATCCCGAACTTCGCCCAGCGGTTCGCTGCGCTGCTGCCCGATCTTGCCGAGTGCGAAGCCTCCGAGGTGCACCAGGGCGTGGAACTCGCCACCCGCGTTGTGGAGCGCGGGATCACCCACCTGCACGCACATTTCGGTTCGATCGCGGCACGGACCGCGCGCATCGCATCGGTGCTTGCAGGCGTCCCCTTCTCCTTCACAGCGCACGCAAAGGACATCTACCACGAGCAGGTCGACCAGGCCGCCCTCATCCGGCTGATGCAGGACGCCCACCACACCGTCACGGTGAGCGATTTCAACCACCGTTACCTCTCGACCCTTGCTCCGGCCGCGTCGGGTCGGCTCCACCGGGTCTACAACGGGCTGGAGCTCGACCGCTTCGCGTACAGAGATCCGGCACCCGTCCATACGCCGTTCCGGATCGCCGCCGTCGGCAGGCTGGTCGAAAAGAAGGGCTTCTCCGTCCTGATCGATGCTGTGAGTGCACTGGTGCGCGCCGGGCAACAGGTCGACGTCCGCATCGCCGGCGGCGGCGAGCTGGCCGAAGAACTGACCGCACGTATCAGGCTGCTCGATCTGGAGGGGCACATCCAGCTTCTCGGCCCCCGAACACAGAGCGAAGTGATAGAGCTGCTGCGCTGGGCGGACGTTTTTGCGGCGCCGTGCGTGATCGGTGCGGACGGAAACGCGGACGGTCTGCCGACCGTACTGCTTGAAGCCATGGCAATGGGCGTGGTCTGCATCGGCTCCGATGCGACCGGGATACCGGAGGTACTCGCAGGTGACGACGGCAGCAGCACCGGGTTGCTCGTCCGCGCGGGGAACCTCGAGGACCTGACCCATGCCCTGGCCACCGTGGCCTCGCACCCCTTCCCCCGGGTGGAAACAGCGCGCTCTGCCCGCGCACTGATTGAACGATCCTTTGATTCGCGGGTCCAGTCCGTTCGGCTTCAGGAATTGTGCAGCGCCGCGGCTGCGGATCCCGGTCGCTTCACCGCTTCACCGTCGTCACCGGCCTCGTCACCGGCCTCCGCCCTTGAGGTGGTGGCCCCATGAAGCGGATCGCCTATGTGTGTGTGGATCCGGGCGTACCGGTGTTCGGCACCAAGGGAGCTTCCGTGCACGTGCAGGAGATCGTGCGGGCCTGGCGCAACCGGGGCGCCGAGGTGACGGTCTACTGCACCCGGCCCGGCGATGACATCCCTGCAGACCTTGCGGACCTGCCCGTCGTCGTCGTACCGGTGAAGGGTAAAGGCGCCGACAGGGAGGCTTCCCAGGCACAGGCTGCTGCGGAGCTCGCCGAGCGCGTGGTGAAGGATGGCGCGAGCGCGGTGTATGAGCGTTACTCCCTGTTCAGTGATGCCCTCGCACGCGTGACTGAACGGCTCGGGGTCCCCGGCTTCCTCGAGGTCAACGCACCGCTGATCGATGAACAACGGATTCACCGGACATTGCATGACGAAGCGGCTGCCCTGACTGCGCTGCGGGCGCAGGTCGCCGCCGCTGCACGCACTGTCTGTGTCTCGGACCCGGTGACAGCCTGGGTGCAGGCCCGTGTGGGCGAGGAACACCACGAGCGGATCAGAACGGTTGCCAACGGCGTCAACGTGAGACGCATCCGCCCGAGCGAAGAGGCACCCGGCATGCCTGTTGTTGCCTTCGTTGGGACACTCAAGCCCTGGCACGGGGTTGAAACGCTGATCAAGGCACAAGCCTCCGGATCCCGTGAGTGGACACTGCGGATCGTCGGGGACGGCCCCCAGGGTGCCGAACTTCGCAGCCTGGCCGCAAGCGTCCACGCCGACGTGGAATTCACCGGCGCCGTAGCACCCGAAATGGTGCCCGGCGTCCTTGCCGGATGTTCCATCGCAGCAGCGCCGTATCCGCAGACCTCCGCCGAGAGTGACCAGTACTTCTCGCCGCTGAAGATCTATGAGTACTGCGCCGCTGGGCTGCCGGTGGTTGCCTCCCGGGTGGGACAGGTGCCGCACATCATTGACGACGGCGTCACCGGGCTCCTCGTCGAACCATCAGATCCCGCGGCGCTCGCCCAAGCGCTCGACGGACTCGCGGCCGCGCCTCTGGCCAGGGCCGCAATGTCCTCCGCAGCGAGGCGGGCCGCTACCGAACACCACAGTTGGGACACCGTTCTGGACCGCATCACAGAGGAGGTGTATGCATGACCTCCGCTCGGCCCGAAATCCCGGACAAGTCCGCCCTGCGCCGCACGCTTGGGGTTATCAGGCCCCATCTGGGCGGCCAGGGACTACTCATGATCGGCGGCGTCCTCGTGCTGCTGTGCGAGGTGGCTTTCCGGGTTCTCGAGCCGTGGCCGGTCAAGTTCGTCGTGGACGCCGTAACGCGCAGCCTCGGCGCAGATCTCGCCGGCACAGGCCCCGAAGCGACGCCAATGCTCCTTCTGGCATGCGGCGCTGCGCTTGTCTTTTTCACTGGTATGCGTGCGGTCTGCAACTTCTTCGCAACCCTTGCCTTCGCCCTCGTGGGTTCGCGCGTTGCGACAAAGCTGCGCGCCAGTGTCTTCAACCACGTGCAGTCACTGTCCGCACGCTTCCACTCTGCCAACCGCACCGGCGACACCGTCCAGCGCCTGGTCGGCGACGTCGGGCGACTCCAGGAGGTCGCCGTCACCGCGGGGATGCCGCTACTGGCCAACTGCATCACGCTCGTGGCGATGGCAGGCGTCATGTTCTGGCTTGATCCGCTGCTGGCTCTCGTGGTGATCGCCGCATGCGCGGGTTTCCTTCTCCTCTCCAGAATGAGCACGGACAAGATCACCGTCGCGGCACGCAAGACGCGCAAAGGTGAAGGCTCTCTGGCCAACACCGCGCAGGAGAGCCTTGGCGCGATACGGGTGGTACAGACCTACGGTCTGGAACGCACGCTCTCGGACCGTTTCGGAAGCAGCAACCAGAAAACGCTGAAGGAGGGCGTCCGCTCCCGTCGGCTGGCGGCTGCCCTGGAGCGCAGGACTGACGTGATAGTGGGCGTTGCTACCGCCGTCGTCCTTGCAGGCGGTGGCTGGCGGGTGGTTCAGGGGGTTATGACTCCGGGTGATCTGGTGCTTTTCCTGATGTATCTCAAGACTGCAATGAAACCGCTGAGGGACCTTGCGAAGTACACGGGACGGATTGCCCGCGCGACAGCCTCAGGCGAACGAGTGGCTGAACTGCTCGAGGAGGAGGTGGATATCGTCGATTCCCCCACTGCGCTTCCGCTCGGCAAGGTGTGGGGGGAACTGGAGTTCAGGAGTGTCACCGCGTCCTACAACGGCAGAACCGTGCTCTCCGACCTGACGCTCAGCCTGCAGGAGGGGCGGAACACGGCCATCGTAGGGCCCTCGGGATCCGGCAAGTCGACGCTGCTCTCCCTCATTGTCAGAACGATGGATCCCGAGAAAGGCTCGGTCCATCTGGACGGCGTGAACCTGACGGACATCACTCTTGCATCCCTGCGCTCCAACGTGAGCCTGGTTCTTCAGGAAGCGGTTCTGTTCACCGGAACCATCCGCGAGAATATTCGCTTCGGCCGCCTCTCCGCCACCGATGAGGATGTCGAACAAGCCGCCAGGCTCGCACAGGCGCATGGCTTCATCACCAGCTTCCCCGACGGTTATGACACCGCCGTCGGCGAGCGCGGCGGAACCCTGTCCGGAGGCCAGCGGCAGCGCATCGCTATTGCCCGTGCCATTCTGCGGAACACCCCCGTCGTCCTTCTGGACGAGGTCACCACGGGCCTCGACCACGGCGCAAGGACGGACGTGCTCGAAGCGCTCGCGTCGCTGAGTGCCGGCCGGACCACGGTGACCGTTACCCATGAAGCGTCAGTTGCGCTGAAGAGCGACCGGATTCTCTGGCTCCAGGATGGCCGGATACTGCTGGACGGCTCCGCTGAGGAACTGATGAAGTATCCGATGTTTGCACGGTGGGTGGACGAACAACGGCGGTCTGGGCAGGACCGGGTCCGCTCTGCCCCGGTTGGGAGTGCGCAGTGAGTCGCGTGCGTACTCCCCTCGATCCCCGGTTGAACTCCCTCGAACTGCTCTTCGATCCTGATTCACTGAGCACCCTGTTCGGCCGCCCGGTGAAAGTGAACCACCTGCGCTGGAAGCGCGCCACCTCCGCCGTAGCGAGGTTGCACGACGACGACGGCGTCCGCTGGCTTGCCCTCTACGCGACGGACACGTCGGTGAAACTGGAGAAGACTTTCCGGCGCGCGCTGACGCACAACCTCGATCTGGAGCGCTTCGTGCTCGACGACGGTGTGCTGGCGAGCGGCCCCGTGCCGCTCGATCCGCGCCTGTATGCAACTCTTCGGCCTTTCCGCCGTGCTGCGCCCTCCCCGCTCTGGCCCCGGGTGCAGGTGCTGAAATACAACCCTTTCCGCCGCGTCGTCTTCGGGCTGACGGTTTCCGGCGGCCTCCGTCTTGTCGGCCGTGCAGGGTCGTCCACGCCGTCGGTGACGCGCGGGATGCTCTCCGAGCTCGCAGCGGGCGGAGTCCCGGTACTGGTTCCCGTTGATCCGGCTGACCTCCCGTCGCAGTTACCGTCCGGGCGCCACGTGGAGTACCTGCCGTGGTACGGCAATGGGGACCTCAGCAGCCTCCCGCATGAGGATGGAGAACAAGCCGCTCGTCAGGCGGGGGCGGCGCTCGCCTTGCTGCACGCGCAACCGCCGATTCACGCGACGCTGTCCTGGCGTGCCCCTGCCGGACGGTTGCGCTCACTCGTCAGGGAGAACACTGTACTGATGCCGGAAAACCACGACCGTCTTGCCCGCGTGCAGGCTCAACTTGAGCAGCTGCTGCGGCGGCCCGGCCGGGCTGCCGTCATCCACGGCGACTTTTCCGCCGATCAGGTGCTGATGGACGGCAAGAGTGTGCGGCTCATTGATTTCGAGCGGTGTTCCTACGGTGCGGCCGCCTCTGATCTTGGCAGCTTTGCCGCCGTCGAAGCGCTGGGCGCCCAGCAGGTCGACCGCCGTACCATCCTCACGCTGCCACGCACGGCCGCTCTGCTTGACGGATACGGCGTGGGTCCCACCACCGTGAATGAGTCCGAGGTGCTGGGGTGGACCTGCTTCTACCTCCTGAACCGCCTCAGGGAGCCCTTTCGTGCCTGCTCGCCCGACTGGCACGCGCAGTTGGAACACCGCCTCGAAATGATTGAGGAAGTGTTGTGGTGATAATTCCCGACGAGCTTGTGGATGAGCAGGGAAAGCACGTGCAGGTCCTCCGCGCCTGGCCGCGCCACGACGGCAGCCTGACCATCGAGGGCCGGGAAAGAAGCAGCGGTAAGGTTCGGGCGGGTCGGATCGATGCCCGAGGCCGAACGTTGCTGGTGCCTTTCCGCACCGATGCCTCTCTCCCCGGTCTGACTCCGGACGCTCCCGCGGGTGAACTGTTGGTGCACCGGCTGAAGCGACGCGCCGTTGTGCGGACGGACGGGCAGTACCGCAAGTTCGTCGCGGGCGGGAAGGCCCGCTCGGTTGCGGACGCGCACCGGGCGGCGGCAACCTGCCTCGCCGCGTCCGGATTGGCCGTGCCCGACGTCGTCGCCTCCGATGATTTCGGTCTCACCCTTACGGCGGTTCCCGGTCTGAGCCTGTTTGAGCTGGGGCGGAGACTGCCCGACTCTGACGTTGGACCAACCGATACGCCGGCCGATGCTGGCGTCCCAGCGCAACCCAACAGCCCCGCCCCACCCAACCACCCAGCCGAACACGACTCTCTGCAACATAACCAGTGGGGACAGGCCTGGAAGCTGTGGGCGGATCGATGGCCGGCATTTGTGGAAGCGGCGGGCGCAGTGATACCAGCCGTCTCGGGCAGCTACACTGCCACCGATGAAATTGCCACAGTTAAGCGCTGGACGAGTCTCGCAATGTCGACGGGTGCACTTCACTTGCCGGAGGACCGCGTCAGCGGCGCGTTGGCTCTGGTCGCGCGATCGCTGGCGGCCGCGGGCTCCTCCACCGGTGTGGCTCACCGCGACCTGCATGACAAACAGATCCTGGCTGATCCTGAAACCGGTTCTGTCGGAGTGATTGACTGTGACACCTTGACGGTGGCCGAACCCGCTCTGGATCTGGCGAACCTGTCGGTGCATCTGGACTTCCGGGTAGCGCAGGGACTGCTTGGAACCGGCGCCGCCACAGTGGGGAAGCACAACATTCGCGTGGTCGCTGACTCGCTCCAAGTTCCAGAGGCACGTCTGAACGCCTATGCCGCGGCGACCGCGCTGCGGCTCGCCTGTATCTATTCCTTCAGGCCGCCCTACTGCACGACGGCGCGCAACTGGTTCGCCAGCCTCGAGGCGAACCTCCACTCCGGAAGGCCACTCATCGATGCCGCCGCCTGAGGCTTTCGCCGGCAGGTGAACCGCAGGTAACAAGCCCATGCCGATTCGCTAACGACACGACGCACACACTGGAATAGTCAGCTAGCTGTTCAATACTTGAATGCATGGGAACGCAGCAACTTGTACATACGGATCAGCCACCAGTACGGCGGGTGATGCGCTGGGATTGCGCACCGGCGGTGATCGTCATACTGGCAGTTGCAGCGTTCTGGATCGGCGGGTCGCTGGAGTGGTTCGAGATGCTTCGCGTTCCGGTGAATGCGGTCGGAAGCGTCGTCTGGCTCTACCTGATGCTGGCCGCGGTGGCGGGTTCGATAGTGCTGGGTGGTGGCGCCGTCATCGATCTTGCCCGCCGGCTGAACCGCAAATCCGAATCGAACCGGTAGCGGCACTCGTCCTCTGCGACGCACCGGCGGCGAAACTCAGGATCCGGTGCCAGGGTTTCACACTGACGGCATGACGCTGCCCGGCTGCAGTGCGCGCTCGGAGAACTGGTTCCCCAGGCCCACAACGGGAGCGGCTGCCTTCGGTCGGCCGAGTGCGCGGTAGGTCCATCCGGCGTCGCGCCACAGGACTGGATCCAGGCAGTTCCGCCCATCCACGATGGCCGGGCGGGCGACCAGCTCGCCGAGGACTTTCGGATCGAGCGCTCGGTATTGCTCCCACTCGGTCAATACCAGCACTGCGTGGGCGTTCTTCACCGCGTCTTCAACCGACATGGTGTAGCTGAGGTCCGGGAACCTCCGAGATGCATTGGGGACAGCTTCAGGATCGCTCGCCGTCACAGCCGCTCCCTGAAGCTGAAGTTGCGCCGCAACGCTCAGAGCAGGCGAATCACGGACGTCATCCGAGTTCGGCTTGAAAGCCAGACCAAGAACGGCGATGCGTTGGCCCAGCAGCGTTCCACCGCAGACCTCCCGCGCCAGATCTACCATCCGTGAGCGCCGCCGCATGTTGATGGAGTCCACCTCCCGCAGGAAGGTCAAGGCCTGATCAGCCCCCAACTCTCCTGCTCTGGCCATGAACGCACGGATGTCCTTCGGTAGGCATCCGCCGCCGAACCCCAACCCGGCGTTCAGGAACTTCCGCCCGATCCTCGCGTCGTGCCCGATAGCGTCTGCAAGTATCGAGACGTCCGCGCCGGTTGCCTCGCAGACCTCCGCCATGGCGTTGATAAAGGAGATCTTCGTTGCTAGGAACGCGTTCGCCGAAACCTTCACCAGCTCGGCGGTCTCGTAATCCATCAGCAACCGCGGTCGGCCATCGGAAAGTGCCTGGGCGTACACCTCGTCCAGAATGAGCTGCGCACCGCTGTTTGTCCTGTCAAGCCCGTAGACAAGCCGGTCCGGCTCCAGTGTGTCCTGGACGGCGAATCCTTCGCGCAGGAACTCCGGGTTCCAGGCCAGGGTGGCCTCAGGGCACGCACCAGCGATCCTCCCCGCAAGATCGCGCGCTGTCCCCACAGGGACCGTGGATTTGCCAACCACCACATCGCCGGCTCGGAGGTGCGGCAGCAGCGCATCGACGCTTGCATAGACATGGCTCAGATCCGCACCGTTCTCCGCCCGCTTCTGGGGTGTTCCGACGGCGATGAAGTGCACGGCAGAACCTGCAGCATCGGCGATACGCGTGGAGAAACGCAGCCGCCCGGTGCCGAGAGCCTCGGCGAGCAGGCCCGGAAGTCCCGGTTCATAGAACGGGGCCTCCCCCGCGTTGAGACTGGCGACTTTCGCCTCATCGACGTCAATGCCCACAACCTCATGTCCAAGCTTCGCCATGCACGCCGCGTGCACTGCTCCCAGGTACCCGCACCCGATGACCGATAACCGCATAATGAACGCCCCTTGCTCCGCGCTTCAGTGATCCTGCAGACACGGTACGGACGCTGGATGGGGAGCAGATGAACTGAAGATGAGAGTTAGATGAGATCGCGCAGTCCGGCCAGTGCTCGTCGGTGCTCAGGTGCGGTCAAACGGGCTCGACATACCAAAGCCTGGTTTCCCCATATTTTTTCTCGGCGAACCGCTCGATGCCGGGGGGCCAGTCCGGCTCGCCGGACCGTGACGACCGCTCAACTACCACGATGGCTCCCTCCGCCAGATGGGGAACCAGCGCGGACACGATTCTCATCAGCGGCGCGTCCTCAAGCGGGTAGGGCGGATCCATCAGCACCACATCCCAGAGGACCTCCTCCGGGACCCGGCTCAGGTAGGTCTCGACCTTGGTTCGATGCACACGAACGCAGGTCCACCCAAGCACTTTGTTCATCACATCTGCGTTGGCCCTGCAGGCCGCCGCCGCCCGGTCGGCAGCCTCCACGAGGTCAACAGTTGCGGCTCCCCTGCTTGCCGCCTCCACTCCAAGCGAACCGGAACCGGCAAAGAGGTCCAGCACGTGCGCACCGGTCAGGATGTTGTACGCGTCCAGTCTGGAAAAGAGGGCTTCCTTGACGCGATCGGTGGTGGGCCTCGTCGCATTTCCGGGTACGCCGGCAAGTGGAGTTCCCCCTGCGGCGCCGGCGATGATTCGACTCATGAAGACACACTCTAAACTACTGGCAGTTTCCGCCTCCTGCATGGTCAAATGAGTGCAGCCGAAAAGCAGCCGCGTTAGCGAAGTGCGAGCGGCGCGCGCCGCTCAAGGGGGACTTGGGGGCTTTCCACGAAAGACAACACATATGAATACTCGCTCCTGCCTGCTTACCGTAGGTGTCTCAACACTTCTTGCAACGGGCACGGTACTCACCGCTGCACCTGCTTCGGCCGCGCCAGGTTCGGCTGAGTGCGTCGCTGCGCAGGCTGCCCTGAGCACCCAGCTGGGCGTCGCTTCCGTCGATATCACGCTGGCTAATCAGCTACGCGATGCCATCAACGCGTTCGATTCAATCGACGCACAGCTCTATCCGCTGTACGCCGAGGCAGAACTGTCGACCCAGGATGAACTGGAAGCGCTCGACGCCGCCGTCGTGGCCGAAGCGCAGGCTGGAAAGCGTCTGGAGGATGCTACCATCGCGCTGAATGCACTGTTGGCAGCAGAACCTCAGGATCCCGACGCGGTAGCAGAGGCTGAGCACGAGAAACTTGAGGCAGAGGTCGCTTACCCTCTTACTGAAACTGCTTTGCTATCCGCCGACGCAGCGTACAGCACAGCGCTGGACGCGGCGTACACCATTCCGGCAATCCTCAATCTGGAGGAGCAGTTCGACATCGCCGTTGCTTCGTTCGAGGAAGCTTTCGCTCAACTCGGGCTCACTGAGGGCGCCGACCCGGAACAACTCCTGGCTCTGGCCGACGCAGCAGTTGCCGCGTGCTCCGCTCCCGTCGCGAACAAGCCTGCCGTTACGGTGTCTGCCCCCCAGCAGCGTGGCCTGAACATCCAGACCGCAGCTTACGACGCCGGTGCTTCCGATCCTGCGAACCTCGCGCTTCTTGCGGGGCTGGCCGGGCTGGGTGCGGCAGCCGTTTCCGGCGCCGTCGTCGTACGCCGCCGCCGGAACGCTCGGGCATAGCGGGTTCATGCCTGTTCCCCAGCACGACGCTGCCCCGGCGCCCCGACCGCGTGCGCGGTTGTGGGCGGCGGGTGCGGCTGTGCTCGCGGCGCTTGTCGCTGCCACTGCAATCAGCGGGGTGATGGCACCCGCGGCACCTCCTGGGGAAGCGGCCCCCGTCCCGACGGCATCCGTCAGTGCATCCGCAGAACCAACACCAGGTCCAGCGCCTGCAACCAGGACCGCCCAGCCTTCAACCGATGCCGCCCAGCCGGGAGCCAGGGCAGCTGCTCCGCAGCGGCTCATCATGGACTCCGCCGGCATCGACGTGACGGTGCTGCCATTGACTCCTTCGGCAGCTGACGAAGCCTCGCAGTCCCTCGTTCCGCCGTTCACCCTGGACGGCTACTGGCTGACAACCTTCGGCATGCCGGGACGGGGTTCCACGGACACCACCTACATCACAGGGCACAGCTGGGAGGACCGGGAGGCTCCGTTCAATCGGCTCAGCACTGATGCGGAAGTCGGAGACGACGTAGTGCTGCACACCTCGTCCGGCGTACAGCACTACGTGGTCGACTCAATCACAACCCATGACAAAGACACCCTTAAGGACAGCGACATCTGGGACATTGCCCCGAACCGCCTCGTCCTCATCAGTTGCTACACGGACGACCCCTGGGGGAAGAACGTGGTCGTGACCGCTAACCCGAAAATCTAGCCCTCGTCGGCCCTAGGAGGACCCATGCCCGCGCTTTTCCCGCTTCGCGTGATGAAGCAGATACGGCTCAGGGTCGCTTGATGCTGCCGGAGAGGTCTCCATCCAGGCTCTGAAACCAGAGGGGTTTCGGAGCTCGAGTTCATCAAGATACCTCCGCCGCTTTTCGGCAAGGTCTTCGAGCTCGGATGCTGTTCTTGCGCTGATAACGGCCAGAAAGCTGATCCGCCATGCCCGGCACAGCTGCGCGGAGTTGAGGTCATGCACCTTGTCGTGGAGGTCCACGCGATCAAGCGAGGGCTGGGCGCCCGGGACAGAACGTCCCGGGCGCCCAGCACCTGTCCACTTGAGTACGCGGCGAAGCCAGCTTTCTTTCATCGCTGGATGCCGCCTCCGATCAGAGCCCGCGGCGTGTGTCGTCCGAGCCGTCGGTGTCGATCTGCTCCTTGCGAACTTCCTCACTGACAGTGTGCTCGTCGGTGACCGTTTCCTTGTCGAGGCGCACGCGCTCGACGGGCACTGCCTCCTTTTCAACTACCGGCCGTTCCTCGTGAAGAGTCACTTCATGCTCTTCCTCGCTGATGGCCGGACCATCGTAGGCGGCGTCGCGGTTGGCGTCCGTGATCGGCTCCCGCTCGACCCGCACTTCCTCGCGCTGGACGGGGACCGTCTTGGTGACGTTTTCTGTCACCACGTACTTGCGCAGGCGGGCGCGGCCGGTTTCCACGTTCTCGGTGCCGACGTGCAACCGCTCCTCGGAGCGGGTCATGGCGTCATCCGTCGTAGGGCCGGACGTGTCATGTCCGACGGTGCGGTCGCCGCGGTCAGCGTCATAGGGATCGCGGTCGACATCGCCAACTCCGCTAACACCCGACGTGGTTTCGCGCATGTCGTCCGACCCTGTGGTCGTTCCGGCATAGGTGCCGCGTTCGCCGGCGTCGTACCCGCTACCGGGACGGCTCAGTGCATAGTGGCGATACAGGTCGTCTTCTTCTGCCTCGCTCAGGTTCTGGTCGGGATCAACCTTCGGGGCGTCCTTGACCTGATCCTTGGTGTAGGCGATGCGCACGTCATCGCCGTCCATTGACGCGCCCTGCAGCGGCGCGAATGATTCGGACGTGCCAAAAAGCCCAGTCCGCACGGTTACCCAGCTCGGCTCTCCCGTGTGGTCGTCCACGTAGACCTGGCCCGCGGATCCAACCTTGTTGCCGTCCTGATCAATAACGTTGCCATTGCCGTCAAGGATGCGGTCGATGTGTTCCTGCGTGATCATGGTATCTCCTTGAGATTGATTGCAGAGGACTTCTTCCGAAGTATCCGGTTGCACAAGGGTAGGCATATGCAACGCAAAATTGGAAGCATGCTTACTAGTTTTTTCCCTTAGTTCTCCTGCTGCCCCGGTGAACCGCTCTTGGTGAATCTGGTGGGCGGTGAATGGGCTTCGCCCACCTCAGGGTTGCCACCGGACAGGAGCGGACTAGACTGTCAGCAGGGTTCAGCAGCGAGCCACAACAGGAACTACTTGTGGGAGTGCCACCACCATGCACGCTCAATCTCGCTCGGCCGTTGAGCCGTATCAGCTATCGAACTACTCCTTCTCCGTCGACTTTCCGGGACCTGCCGAGAACGACGACGCATTCCCCACCGATTTGTCCTCCGAATCAGAGTGCAGCCTCATTCAGTTGTGCGACACCCTTTTCCTGGAACTTGACTCAGAGATACCCGACCTGCGGGCCAGGGAGCGCTACGAGTCCGTGTGCGACGAGCTCACGCTCCGCCGGATCCACACGGGGGTTGCCTGACAAAGAAACTTTGTCAGCCTACTGATTGTCGCTATAGTTGTTTGTACGGTTCAGCAGCGAGCCTCACCAGCCTTAAGACGTGGGAGTTCACATGGACCTGCGCTACTCAGACGCCTCTTCGACCAACCTGCGCACCGCCGTGCGGGACAACATGAAGCTGAGCCGCTTCGAGTTGTATGTCGACGGAGAGAACGTCGGACACCTTCAATATGAATCACGGCAGGGCCAGATCTGGCTGCTGCACACGAACATCGAGCAGCGCTTCAAGCGCGCCCGACTGGATAACTACTTCATCGGGAATGTACTAGAGAACCTGCATCGGAGGCGGCTCGCGGTCATGCCCTTCTGCCCGGCCGTGCGTGGTTACCTCGGGGGCCATCCCGAATGGACCACCCTGATTCCGGCGTCCGAAAGGTCACGCTTCCGCCTGACGCCGGCTACGAAAGCACGGAAAACGACGTCGCGCGCTTCCTGAGGCCGCGAACGGCGGTGACTTGCCAACGACGGTGACTTGCCGACGGCGGTAACTAGCTGCGTTCGAGGAACGCTTCCTTCTCCGCGTTCAGGTAGAGGTCAAGGGCCTCTTCGAGCTCCGGGTGATCGGCGAGCGTTGGATCCGCATCGACAAGTCCCTGCGCGTCCTTTCGCGCTTTCTCAATCACCTCAGCATGCTGGATGACCTTGAGGAAACGCAGCGCAGACCTGCCTCCGGACTGGGAAGCACCCAGGATGTCGCCTTCCCTGCGCAGTTCGAGATCCTTCTGGGATAGCTCAAAGCCGTCCGTCGTAGCTGCTACTGCGTCCAGCCTCTCCCGGCTGGGGTGCTCAGGTTCAAGCTGTGTTACGAGCAGGCAGGTGCCGGGATGTCCACCTCGTCCGATGCGCCCCCGAAGCTGGTGAAGCTGTGAGATGCCGAACCGGTCGGCGTCCATGATCACCATGAGTGTCGCGTTCGGCACGTCGACGCCGACTTCGATGACGGTCGTCGAAACCAGGAGACTGATGGACCCGTCGTTGAATCCGCCCATGGTCGCTGCCTTCTCCGACGGGTCCAGCCGCCCGTGCAGCAGCCCCTTGTTTACCCCGGCCAGGGCGGGAACCTCGGAAAGCGACTCAAAAAGCTCCAGCACCGACGTCAGTTCCTGCCGGTTCGCCGGCGGCCCCTCGTACAACTCGAGCGCGTCCGCGCCGTCCGCTTCCATCTGGGAATCGCCAATCTTGGGGCACACCACATACACCTGACGGCCCGCGTCGATCTCCTCCCGCGCTCGCGCCCACGCACGGTCAATCCAGCGTGGGTTCTCGGACAACCCAACGACGTGCGTGGCGATGGGTGCGCGGCCGGCCGGCAGTTCGGTGAGGGTTGAGACGTCCAAATCACCGAAAACAGTCATTGCGACCGTCCTGGGTATCGGCGTGGCGGTCATGACCAGCATGTGCGGTGCAGCGGCTGCTTTGGCGCGCAGTGCGTCCCGTTGCTCCACGCCGAACCGATGCTGCTCATCCACCACGATCAGGCCCAGATCAAAGAACTGGACGTTCTCGGACAACAATGCGTGCGTGCCGATCACGATCCCGGCATCGCCGGACGCGGCCGCGAGCAGTGCCTCCCGCCTCTGCGCCATGGACATGGAGCCGGTCAGCAGCACCGCCCGGGTGCCGTCCACCGCACCGCCCAGCATGCCCCCTTCAGCGAGCGGGCCCAGTGTGCGCCTGATCGACTGGTAGTGCTGTGCGGCCAATACTTCTGTCGGCGCGAGGAGTGCCGCCTGCCCCCCGGAATCGATCACCTGGAGCATTGCCCTCAGGGCTACGAGCGTCTTACCCGATCCCACCTCACCCTGCAGTAGGCGGTTCATGGGATGGGCGGCCGCCAGGTCAGCCTCCAACTGTTCCCCGATGTCGCGTTGCCCGGCGGTCAGTGAGAAGGGAAGCGAAGCATCGAACTGGTCACGAAGTCCGCCCTGGCGATGCGGACGCGAGGTCGCTTCTTCGGCGAGGGCCTCTGCCCGGCGCCGCGCCAGTGCAGTCTGCAGAACGAGCGCTTCCTGGTAGCGGAAGCG
This sequence comes from Arthrobacter sp. D2-10, assembly GCF_054161285.1. NCBI lineage: Bacteria > Bacillati > Actinomycetota > Actinomycetes > Micrococcales > Micrococcaceae > Arthrobacter > Arthrobacter sp. D2-10. The sequence continues at coordinate 2,083,717 of NZ_CP096431.1, forward strand.
GTGCTGCGCACGGTACGCGTCCTCAACCTCGTGCGGACGATGGATCATCTCGTAGGCCTGCGTGATGTTCATCAGGCGGTCCCTGCCGGCGATATGCGACGGAACCGGATCGTTCAGCTGGGAATGCGCGAGGCTGTCGAGGAGCTGATAGACGCACGTCTTGATGGTTGCGCTGCTGATCTGTTCGGACGCCGGATAAACAGGCACCGGCCGCAGATGTTCTTCCACCCCGCCTTCCCCCTCATCGAGGAGCGAATAACGGGGATTGGTGAGGGTGAGCTGACCTCGGTAGCTGCCTGTCTTGCCGGAGAAAACAGCCCGGGTTCCGGGTGTCAACTGCCTCTCGGCGTTATAGCCGTTGAAGAAGGTGAGGTGCATGGTTCCCAGGCGACCGGCGTCGTCGTCGGTAACCACCACATCCAGCAGCTTGCCTTTACGAGTGCGCATCCGCCGGGAGTTCGCGGACTGGACGCGGGCAATCAGGGTCACTTCCTCGCCGAGGGGCAGCTCTGCCAGCGCAGTCAGTTCCCCTGGGGCAAGGTAGGTCCGGGGGAAGTAGTTCAGAAGTTGACCGACGCTGGAGATACCCAGGCTCTCTTCCAGCTGCTTCTGCAGCTTGGGGCTGAGCATCTTCAGGTTCAGGGGTAAGTCCAGCTCGGCCGGGCGCCTGTTCTCCATCTACCTTCCCTGCATACTTTCCTCCTGCGGGCGGCAGGAACCTACATGAGGACAGTGCGAGCTTAGCCGAGGCGCCTGACGATTCTGCTAACCATCGAAGTGGGTCGCCGGTGAAGATCCCGATACCCTTTGAACGATCTCCGAAGCAATGACCCGCAATTTCACATTGCGCGTGCTGGAGGCGCGCTGGAGGATCTCGAACGCCTCCTGCTGCGAACAGCGGTTCTGAGCCATCACAATACCCACTGCTACGTCGATGTCGGTTCGTGACTCCATTGCACGGCTGCGGTTAGCGGCCTCCTCGCTGTAGTGAGCCATCCGCAGTGCCAACTGAAGCCCCTTCGAGGCTTGCTGCGCATAGGACTCGGCAAAGCCCACTTCCTTCTCGCCGAAGGAGGCCGTGCGGTAGGAGTACAGGTTCATGGCTGCCTGTGCGTCCGTCCCGATGGTGAAGGGTGCTGAGAGAATGGAACGAAGGCCGTGCTGCGAGACGGCTTCGGAATAATCGGGCCACCGATTGTCGCTCCGGAAGTCTTCAACCACGATGGTGCGCCGCTCACGGGCAGCGGTGAGGCACGGACCTTCCCTGTAGGCGTACTGTAGTTCGTCCATTGCCTTGGCCGTCTTGGAGTTGTATGCCACCGTTGCAGCACGGCGACGGCGCAGCAGCGTGATACCGCAAAGGATGTCCTCCCCGTTGAAGCTGACGCTCCGGGCCGAAAGCACAGAGAGCTCGTTAAGGAATTCCTGGATGTCCGCGGCGGACAAAATCAGGTCCTGCATTTCGTCCAGCACGGAGGACTGCGCGCTCGCATCGCGCTGCGCTTCGTCCAGATGGGCCGCGGAGTACTCCTCATCAGCCTCGAAGGAGACCGTTTCGCCCACGACTCCACCCTCTCAATTGTTCAAAGCTCAAGTTTCATCGCATAGGATACTTCACTAAGCGCACTTGTGACCGATCGACGGAACACGCACCGTTCGGCGGTCGGCGCCGCCGGTGCCGTACCACCGGGTTTTGAGTTCGAGCGTGCAGCACTATGCCGGTGCTCGCGTCTTTCGGGGTTAGAAGGTTAATGAGGCATGGACACTTCACACTGGTCAACCAGCCGTCTGCTGAGCACAGCGGCCAGGCTGAATGAGAACCGGGACAATGAACGCCTGCGCAGTATCGGCGTTACGCATTCCGGCGTGACGATCCTGAAGGTGCTTGCCACCGCGGGTTCCATGAGCCAGGTAAAACTGGCCCAGATCGTTCGGGTGCAGGCCCAGACGGTCGGTAAGGCACTTGAGCGGCTGGAGGCGCGGAACCTGGTCGAGCGTTCCAAGAGCGAAGCTGACCGGCGCGTGACTTTCGTCTCCCTCACACCGGCGGGACTGGCCATCCTCGACCAGGTCCAGCAGGGTGAAGGCGTGCCGCTCGGAGGCGAGGGGTACGTGGAGAAAGACCTGCGGGCCGCCCTCATCGGCGTGATCAACGCCACCCGTGACAATCTGCTGGCCAGCGGGATCGCTCCTGAGCCGGAGCTCGCTGCGTCCGCCTAGCGGATTCTTCAGGGGCCGGCGCCTAGCCGACCCTGATCAGACGGTCCCGTCCTGCCAGCAAGCCGAATCCGGCAAGCACTGCCATGATTGCGGCTGTGCCCATGAGGGGCAGGGTCCAGTCGCCGCTGAGGTCGCGCAAGGCACCAAACACCACCGGTCCAGCCGCTCCCAGCCCGTAACCGACGGACTGTGCCATGCCCGAAAGCGAGGCAGCCTGCGCGTAATTGACGGTGCGGAGGCTGAACAGTGACAGCGCGATCACAATCAGGCTCCCGCAACCCACCGCACCCAGCAGTACCCACAAGAGCGTGAGGTCCGGCGCGACCGCCAACCCGAGGAATGTCACGAAAGTCAGCGAACTGCTGGCGAAGGAGACAAGGCGTTGGTCTGGCCCACGATGCAGGATTCCTCCGGTCGCGAGGCTTGCGAAGACGCTGACCAGCAGGAACACCGACAGGTGCAATCCCGCTGTCGTCGCGGATACTCCGCGGCTCTGCTCAATGGTGGGCAACCATGCCATGAGGACGTAGAACGCGATCGACTGCAGTCCCATGAACAGGGTGACCTGCCAGCCCAACGCAGAGCCCCAGGGTGACCGATAGGCAGCCGTAGGAGAATCGGCACGCGCCGTCGCGGACCCGTGGCGGCGAAGCCACGGCCAAAGGACTGCCATCGCAATCAGTGCCAGCCCTACCCAGATGCCCAGAGCGAGCCGCCATCCTGCCGGTGAGGCGTCCGCCACCGGAACGACGACGGCGGCACCTATCGCTGCGATCGCTGCCTGCGTGGCGGTATAACTACCTGTCACCTGGCTGACCCTGGTTGGAAAGTCCCGCTTCACGAGGGATGGCACAAGCACGTTGAGGAGCGCGATAGCCAGGCCGATCAGAGCAGTACCAGCCCAGATGAAGCCCACTACGGGCAACGACCGAAGCACTATCCCCATCGCCAGAATCAGAAGTGACACCCAAAGCGCCCGGTCAAGCCCGAGCCGCGCGCCGAAGCGCGGGCCTACGGGTGAAAAGACGGCGAATGCGATGAGCGGGAGGCCCGTGAGGAAGCCGGCTGCGGCGCTGGACAGCCCGAGATCACCGCTGATGTTCGCGAGAACCGGTCCCACGCTGACGAAGGAGACGCGGAGGTTGACGGCGATCAGCAGGACGCCGATGAATGCGAACCCGAACCGGGCGGTCCGTTCCGGAGTAGTCCGGGTAGGAGCGGGCATAATGCGTTCCTTCGTCCTGAGAGATGTGGGGGCTTGTGTCCCCTGACGCGAACAGGCGCGGGTGTCGCGCATCCGGAGGGCGCCGCGCCTAGGACCCGTAGCGCTCCTGGCCGCCGATGTCTGCGGCTTCCTGAGGCAGAACGGCCCCAGCGCCGGCCAGTTGGGTGATGGCGATATGGCTGGGCTGGCCGGCTTCCTCGATGAACTTCAGCGCCAGCGCGGCTTCGGGCACGTGGACGTGAACGCGCCACCGGTAGCCATCTTCGACCTCTGTCACAGCGCTCATGATGACGGAATCGCCGACCTCATCCAGGTGCAGCCGCAACGTCGCGGCATCCAGAGGGCTCAGATTGATGGTGCACATGACCTCGACGCCCTCGGCAGGCATGCCGTTATGAATATGCGGCGCCTGTACGTCATACCCGTGCAGTCCGTCGAGCAGCTCATCCTGGAGCTCCTCGCCCAGGGACGCTGCGCGCAGCGCGTCCAGGATGAGCAGGAACCCCACTCCCCCGGCGTCAACCACCTGCGCTTCGGTCAGCGCTCCAAGCTGGCTCTCGGTGTTGATGACTGCTTCGAGGGCGGATTCCACGGCACCCTGGAGAGTCATGGCAAGGGCATGGTTGCTGTCATCCCCGTGGTTTGCCTGGTCCACCGTTGCTGCTCCCCCTGCAGCTGCCTCAAGGACGGACAGCATGGTTCCAGGCACAGGATCGCTCAGCGCGGACCAACTGCGGATCTGGGCCCGGTTGAGCGCGGTCGCAAGGAGCGGGCCGGACAGGCGGGCAACGCCGTGCAGGGGCTCCGCGATGGCGGACAGGAAAACAGCGAAAAGCGTGCCGGAGTTTCCCCTGGCATCTTCCATGGCCGCTTGGCCGGCGCTTCTCAGGAGTTCGCCGAGGTCATGGGTGTCCACGTCCGCAACAGCCTGTGCAGCTGCCCGTACCGTCAGGTAGAGGTTGGTGCCGGTGTCGCCATCGGCCACGGGAAAGATATTGATTGCATTCAGGCGATCGCTGTGATTGCCGAGGGATTCTTCAGCTTTGCTCAACCATCGCTTCATCGCAGTCGCGTTTGCGGTGATTTTAGTCTGCAAAGTGATCCCATCCCACGTTGGCTGGAGACTGTGACCCGACGGTCACTTCGGCAGGCCCGGCCTCTACCGAGCCTACCGCAGTGAACCCCGCCAAAGGCATAACGTTTGGGTTAACGGTGGCAAGGAGGCCATGGTCTTCTCCCCCACTGAGCACCCATCCAACTGGATCTGCGCCGAGCAGGGAACCCGCAGCGCCGAGCGGTTCAGCAAGCAATGTCAGGGCCGCCGGATTGAAGTCGATCCGCACTGAGCTGGCGTGAGCGAGGCGCTGTGCGTCCCTGACCAGACCGTCTGAAACATCCAGCATCGCAGTGGCCCCGCGCGCAGCAGCGATAGGCCCCGCGTGCAGCGGCGGCCGCGGCCTGCACTGCAGAGCAATCAACGCCCGAAGCTCCTCGTCGAGCGAACCGTAGTCATGGCCGGACTCCAGCAGCGCCAACCCTGCCGCTGCGCAGCCCGCCGTTCCGGCCAGCACGACGACGTCTCCGGGCTGTGCGCCCGAACGCAGCACAGCGCTGTGACCGTCCAGTGATCCGGTGACGGCGGCCGTGACTGAAATCTCGGTTCCGCGCCCGAGGTCACCGCCGACGACGCGGCACGTCTCGGCGCCAAGTTCACCGATTGCGGAGGTAAGTCCCTCCGCAAGATCTTCGACCCACACAACTTCTGTGCTTCCGGGAAGGGTCAGACTGACAGCGAGAGAGGTGGCGCGTCCGCCCATGGCGTTGATATCGCTGAGGTTCTGCGCAGCAGCCTTCCACCCGACGTCGAATCCCGTGGTCCGATAACCGTTTGCCCACTGCAGCCGGAAATCCATGTCCTGAACCTGGGTATCAATGGAAACAAGCACTCTGCCGTCCGGCGCTGTCACCAACGCAGCATCATCACCGGGACCCAGGAGGATGTCGGGGGGATAGTCGAAGCTGCCCCGCAGACGGGGCAGAATGCGCTCAAGCAGGGCAGATTCGCTCAACTGGGCAACGGTAAGAGGCATGATTCCACCGTACTTGGCGCCCTGGACATTTCGGCGACGCCTGTGAATAGCGCCCTCCAGCTGGGAGGGGAGCTTCAACGGCGGCCGGCGCGCCGTCGTCGTACGCGGCGGAGGACCAGCCAGCCGACCAATGCCGCCAACACCGCGTAGATGACGATGTCGAAGTACTGGGAATACTGGTCGACCAGGTGGTACTGGGTTCCCAGGAAGTACCCCAGTGCAATGAGGAGAACGTTCCAGACCAGACTCCCCGCGATTGTGAAAAGACTGAATGTGCCCATCGGCATGTGTTCTGCTCCTGCCGGCAGCGAAATCAGACTTCGGACGCCGGGGATCAGACGCCCGAAGAACACCGCCGAGCGCCCATGACGTTCAAACCAGCGTGCAGCGCGTTCGAAGTCCTCACGGTCGACCAACGGCAGCTTGGAGAGACCGCGCACCACCCTCTCCTCACCGAGCTTCGCTCCGAGCAGATACAGGAGAACAGCGCCCGCGTAGCTCCCGAGAGTGGCCAGGGCAAGCACGAGCATCGCATTCATGGCGCCCTGCTGGGACAGGAACCCAGCCAGCGGCAGCACCACTTCACTCGGGATGGGTGGAAAGACCGTCTCGAGGAGTACCAGGAACCCGACGCCGATCTCGCCGAGGGCACTCATCACGTCGGTGATGAGTCCGGTCATTCCGGATTGCTCCTGGGCACCACCGGCGATACCAGCCTCCATGTGACGTACTCCCCTGCGGATAGGTGGCAGGCACCCATGGTACCGAGCATGGCCGATGGTCAACTGGCTGCACAACAACCACCGCAACCCCTTGAGTTCTCCCAATCACTGTGGGACCGTTTCACACATGGCAGGCGATCCGCTGGAGGTCAACAATCAGACCAGGATGCCTCTCGGTGCGCCCTACTGGAACCTATGGACAGCGTCGGGGCTCTCCAATCTCGCCGACGGGGTCTTCAAGATCGCGCTGCCCCTGCTCGCTATTCAGTTCACGCAGTCCCCCACTCTCATTGCGGGCTTGTCCTTCGTCGCCACGCTTCCCTGGCTGCTTTTCACGTTGACAGCCGGTGCTCTGGCGGACAGGTTGGATCGGCGCCGGCTCATGCTCACCGCCAACACCGCAAGGGCTGTCCTGCCTGCGTTGCTGGTGGCGGTGATCCTCTTTGATCTGGGCTCGATCTGGGTTTTATACGTCACCGCACTGCTGGTCGGCGTGGCCGAGACGCTCTACGACACGTCAGCGCAGTCGATCATGCCCCAGGTGGTGCACCGCGACCAGCTCTCCCGCGCCAACGGCCGGCTGTACGCCGTCGAACTGACCACCAACCAATTCATCGGCCCGCCCCTGGGCGGGTTCCTCGTTGCAGCGGGTGTCATCGGAGGTTTCCTGGTGCCAGCCGCCCTGTGGCTCGCTGCCGTGGGCGCTCTCTTCCTGGTGCGAGGGAACTTTCGTATCGAGCGCGAGCAGAAGACGACGCTCCGCCACGATATCGCCGAGGGGTTGAGGTATCTCTACAACCAGAAGATCCTGCGAACGCTTGCCGTCATGACAGGAACCTTCAACTTCGCATCGAGCGCCGCGTTCGCACTTTTCGTCCTGTTCGCGGTCGGGCCGGCGTCGGCCATGCAACTGTCCGAGGTAGGCTTCGGGATACTCCTGACAACTTCAGCACTCGGCGCATTCCTTGGATCCTTCATAGCCGAATGGGCCGAACGCCTGCTGGGCCGGTCAAAATCCCTGGCCCTGACGATTCTGGGTGGCTCGTTCTTCGTCGGAGCTCCTGCTCTTACCGACAATCCCTACATCCTCGGGTTCGTATTCTTCGTGGGCGGCGCTCTGGTGATGCTCTGGAATGTCATCACCGTCTCCCTGAGGCAGCGCATCACGCCGGATCGCCTGCTGGGACGGGTCAATAGCGCCTACCGGCTGCTCGCGTGGGCACTATGCCGCTGGGCGCCGCAGCGGGAGGCCTCATCGCCCAGGTGGCGGGGCTGCAGGCGATGTTCGGCATCATGGGTGTGCTGACGCTAGCGCTGCTGGCCCTCATGCCGATCCTCAGCGACAAGGCGATCGACGCCGCGGACATCGAAGCGTAGGAATCCCGGACCTCCGTCCGGGCCCCGAGGGGAAGGCAAGGAATGGTAACTGAAGCTGATGTCCGGCACATCTGTCTGTCGTTACCCGGGGTAATGGAGCGGCCAAGTTGGGGTCAGCCTGCCTGGTTCGCCAAAACCTTGATGGCCCGCATCTGGGAACCGGGCGTGCTCACGGTGAAGACCAGCGAGCGGGAGGCACTCGCCGGCGCGCACCCTGCAATCTACTTCTGGACACCGCACCACGAGAGATCTCCGCAACTGGTCCTTGTCCGGCTCACCCGGATCGAGCGTGACGAGCTCAGGGAATTGCTTGAGGAATCGTTCCTCCTCGCCGGTGGCCGAGTCATAGCGGAGTAGGTGTGGAACGGCTCGGGCCGGGCGGATGAACCGCTCGGCCTGGGTGGAACGGGACGCCTTTCGCGGCAGTCCCGGGCGGGTAGGACCGCTGTTTCCTCCCGCTAGGCTTGTCTTTATGCCAACACATTCGCGTCACTTCGTGCGTGCCTCCAGCGCCGGCGCCCTGCTCGTGGTGTCGCTGAGTGCCTGTTCCCCCATTGTTGACGTCGATGCGGCTCCCGATGCGGCCAACCCCGCCTGCGCCGAGGTGATGATCGCCCTTCCGGACCAGGTGGCCGGTAACGAGCTGAGGGAAACCAACAGTCAGGGCACAGCCGCCTGGGGCGACCCTTCGCAGGTTGTCCTTCGGTGCGGAATAGAGGTTCCGGGGCCCACCACGGACGCCTGTGCCTCGGTGAACGACGTCGACTGGATTATCCAGGAGTCCACAGAAACCGATGTCTGGACGGCCAGGACCTACGGCCGCAATCCCGCCGTCGAGGTTCTCTTCGATCCCAATCAGGTGGCGTCGAGCACGGTTCTCGTCGATCTAGGCGGTGCCGCCTCGCGGGTTGAGCAGACGGAGCAGTGCCTGAGCCTGAACGACACGGTGGAGTTGCCGGAGGAAGGCTGACACCGCCGTCGTTGTGACGTTCTACACTTGGGCTCGATGAAAACCACAGATTCCACGCCACTGTCCGGTACCCAGTACACCCTCGAGCACGGCGCCTACACAGCCTCGATTGCCAGCATCGGAGCCACCCTGCGGTACCTCCGCCACGACGACCGGGACCTCGTGGTTCCCTACGATGCTGAAGAGATTCGGCCCTCCTTTCGCGGCGCCGTGCTGGTGCCCTGGCCCAACCGCGTGGTCGACGGAAAGTATTCGTTCAACGGCGAATCACACCAACTGGCGCTGACGGAGCCGCAGCGGTCCCACGCGATCCACGGCCTGCTCGGCTGGGTTGACTGGACCCTGGCGGATCAGTCGACGGCTTCGGTGCGGCTGACGGCTTCGGTTATCCCGCAGAAGGGCTACCCATTCCGGCTGGAAGTCGAGGTTCTCTACACCCTCGACGACGACGGCCTCACCACAACCATCTCCGCTGTCAACACAGGCGGCTCGGCCGCGCCGTACGGTGCGTCCGCGCACCCTTACCTGGTTGCCGGCGTCGGGCTCGTGGACGACTGGACCCTGCAGGTTCCCGCGTCCTCGGTTCTCCAGGTCACCGAGGACCGACTGATCCCAACGGAACTCACCGGCGTCACGTCGTCGCACTTTGATTTCCGCGAGCCGCGTGTCATCGGCGACACCTTCGTTGACCACGCCTACACGGACATCAATTACGACGACGGTGCTGCCACCGTCTCAGTGCTGGCCGCGGACGGCCGCGGGGCGGCCATCACCTTCGACGAGTCGTGTGCCTGGGTGCAGATCCATACGGCGGACAAGCCTGACCCTTCCGTGTCCCGACTCGGTCTTGCCGCCGAACCCATGACCTGTCCTCCGGACGCTTTCAACTCCGGGTCAGATCTGATCGTGTTGGAGCCGGGTGACACCCACTCGGTCAGCTGGCGTCTCCACGCCCTTTAGGCCTGCCTTCGCTATGACGCTCAATACAGACGTGGTCGATGGCGTCCCGGTGTTTTGGCTTGACCTGCCGGGGCCGCTGGCGGCAGAACTGATCTTCCGGGCAGGTGTCCGGGATGAGACTTTCATGACCGCCGGCATCACCCATCTGGCGGAGCACCTCATCATGGCACAGGCGTCCGACGGTCGTGACGCCACAAACGCCATGGTCGAACCCTCCATGACAACCTTCAGCACGTCCGGGAGACCGGAGACCGTGGTCGCTTTCCTGTCTGCCCTGTGCGCCGCGATCAGCTCGCCGTCTTTCGAACGGCTCCCCGTGGAGAAGAAGGTACTGGAAGCGGAAGGCGGCTCGGTCGTGAACTTGGCAGTTTCCCGGCATCTGCGCCGGAGATTCGGTGTGCGATCGCTGGGCCTTACGGACGTCGCGCCCCATGGGCTGCGGTTAATTGACGAGGAAGCAGTTCGCAACCATATCCGCACCTATTTCACGCAACAGAACGCCGTGCTCGTCCTGAGCGGCCCGCCGCCGCAGGACTTACGTCTCCTGCTGCCATCAGGAGAACCCCGTACCCCGGCCCCAGCACCTCGTGTGGACCTGCCTTACCCGATGTGGTTTGAGCAGGACGGACCGCAGCTTAGCTTGTCCTTCGAGCTGCCTGTCCTGTCGGATGTAGAAACCGAAGGGGTTTTCCTTCTCTCCTCCCTCATCCGTCGAACGGTGATTCATGAACTGCGGCATTCAAGGGGCTGGATCTACGAGGTTGACATTGAGCCTGTCCTGGATATCGATGGCAGGGGCATCCTGTGCGTGCTGACGGATCCGCCGGCTCACCATATCGACGATGTGCTGGCCGGCCTTCTCCGAATCCTCCGATCCATGAGTGAACGGGGTCCTTCGACTCTCGACATCGAAGACAGCGTTCGCGAACTGCAGGAGTATCTCGATGACCCCGGCAACGCCATGGATGAGGCAATTGCCGCAGCCCGCAACCACCTGATGAACTACCCTGCGCTGACTGCAATCGAGAAGATGGAACTGGTCCATCGAGTCGCGCCGGAGACGTGCAAGCGTGTTCTGACACTGCTTGAGGAGACCCTCGTGGTCGGCATGCCGGAAGGCTGTTTCCCGGTCGATGAAAGCCTCGTTGCTGAGCATGCTCGCCACTATCCTGCCATCAGGGGTGAACGGTTTCGACGAGGCCTGCGCGGAGCGGTCACCGGAGTTCCTGCCCGCGCGCAACTGGTAGTCGGTGACGCCGGGGTGAGCTTCAGCGATGGTGTGTACTGCTCGATCCTCTGGAATGACGTTGAGGTCCTGGAGGAGTTGGAGCCCGGTCTGATCACCTTGACCTCATCTACGGGACTGTCCATCGACCTGAGCGCCACATGGTTCAGCCAAGGCAGTCGGGCCATCCAGATGATTCGAGAGAAGGTTCCGACCGCGAAAGTCATCCGGGCGGAATGAAGTGGGTCTTTCGTCAGGCGCCTTGAACAGGCCCGGTGGATCCGCGCACCAGGAACTCGGGTCGGAATGAGACCGACGCAGGGCTGTCGTCGTTCATCACCGCTTCGATTGCCGCTGCCACGATCGATGACTCATCCCAGCCGAAGGTGGTGAGCGCAGGGCTCACCAGCGGGGCCAACTCGCTGTCATCGAAGCCGAGTATGGAGACGTCCCCGGGAATGGACAGGGCAAGAGACCGGGCCGCCCGGTAGGCGCCGAAGGCCAGGGAATCGCTCAGGCACAGCAGCGCCGTCGGACGCGGTGAACCTGTGAGGAGAACGGTGGCAGCTTCCGCGGCTCCCGACACCGACGACGTCGATGCCGCGACCGCGGCGCTCAAGCCCATCTCCTCGCCCAGCCTTTCGACCAGGAGCTGCGCGGGACGTCCCGGCGTGGACGGCAGCGACGGGGCGAGCAGACCCACCGACCGATGCCCCAGCCCCTCGAGGTGACGCAGGGCGGCGCCGATCCCGAACTCGTTATCGAACAGGACGGTCCGGGCAACCGGACGGTGGAGCAGCGCGTCCCCCACCGACACCAGCCGGATACGTTCCGGAACGTCCGCCCAGTATCCGGCAGAAGGATCGACAGGAAGCACTATCGCGGCGTCCACCCTACGCATGGCAAGCGTGCGCAGTGCTTTCTGCTCGCGTTCGGGAGAAGTGTCCACGTTCGCAATCGCAGAGAACATGCCGCGGTTGTGTAAGGCCTCGGACAGCATGACCGCCAGGCCCTGCCGCCAAAGATCCCCCAATGGACCAATGATTGCGACATTGCTGCTTCGTCCGCCGGCGAGGGCCCGGGCAACCGGGTCCGCAGTCCAACCCATCTCGCGAGCTATTGCCTGTACCCGGGCAACCGTCTTTTCTGATCCCCGCAGTCCGCGCAAGGCATAGGACGTGGCGGCTTTCGAGAGGCCCGCCGCAAGGGCGATGTCCCGGAGGGTAGGCCGTTTCGGCTCGTTCATCAGCCGGTTCCTGCCGCTTCTAGCGCAGGCCTGTCCTGCGTTCGAGCGCCAACTCAATCAGCTCATCGATCAGCTCCGTGTAGGTGAGCCCGGATTTGGCCCACATCTGGGGGTACATGCTGATGGGCGTGAATCCCGGCATCGTGTTGATTTCGTTGATGATGAGTTCACCGGCGGGCGTATAGAAGAAATCGACGCGTGAAAGCCCTTCCGTGCCAAGGGCGTCGAAGGCGCGGGCGGCGAGTTCGCGGACACGGTCCGTCACGTTCGGCGGGAGGTCGGCCGGGCAGCTCAGCTCAGCTGCGGAACCATCAACGTACTTGGCCTCGAAGTCGTACCACTCATGTTCGCCGGGCTGTACAGCGATCTCACCGGGCAGGCTGGTCCTCGGCTCATCCATTCCGCGGCCCTGCAGGACTGCAACTTCGATTTCGCGTCCGACGATTCCTGCCTCAACGATCACCTTCGGGTCGAACGCGCGTGCCGTCTCGACGGCGTCCTCCAGTTCCTCCGGTGTGGTGGCACGCGAGATACCCATGGAGGATCCCGCACGGGCAGGCTTGACGAAGACGGGGAAGCCGAGTTGTGAGGCGCGCTCAAGGCATGCGGAGCGGTTGCGTGTCCAGTCGCGGTCGGTGAACACTTCGTAGGGCCCGACCGAGAGCCCGGCGGAAGCGAACACCACTTTCATGTAGTGCTTGTCCATCCCGACGGCGGACGCCAGAACGCCGGCTCCGACGTAACGCACGTCCGCCATTTCAAGCATGCCCTGCAGGGTGCCGTCCTCACCGAAGGGCCCATGCAGGAGCGGCAGCACCACGTCGACTGCTCCGAGGCTGCGCGGCATCTGCTCCGATGCCGTGACAACGAGTTCCTGCGCAGCTCCGCCGTCGGACGCAGTTGCAAGCACCACCGACTCGGGCGACACAGGCACTTCGGGGAGCACCGTCGACCGCAGCGACCACTGGGCCGGGTCGGACGAGACCAGAGACCACTGGCCGTTCTTCGCTATGCCGACCGGAACGATGTCGTACTTGTTGCGGTCGATTGCGTCCAGCACACCGGCGGCAGTTACGCAGCTGACGGCATGTTCACTCGAACGCCCGCCGAAAAGCACGAGAACACGGGGCTTCGAAGATGAGGTCACAGTTAGCCTTCGGATTTCAGTTCGCGGGCCAGCAGTCGCGGGCCGAGGTCATGTACGGACAGGTTTCCCTGAAGTACGGCAACAACACTATCCGTAATCGGCATGTAGACATTGAGTTGGCGCGCCAGGTCAAGCACCGCCTGGGCTGACTTGATGCCCTCGGCCGTCTGGTTCATGTGCGCCGTCACCTCATCGAGCGTGAGCCCCTGTCCAAGCAGCCTGCCCGCTGTGTGGTTGCGCGAGAGCGACGAGGAACACGTGGCAATGAGGTCCCCCATACCGGCAAGGCCCGACATCGTTTCCGGTTCACCGCCCAGCGCGACAGCAAGACGAGTGGTCTCAGTCAGCCCGCGCGTGATGACGGATGCCTTGGTGTTGTCACCCATCTGCTTTCCCTCGCAGATACCCACAGCGAGAGCAATCACGTTCTTCACGATGCCGCCGATCTCCACACCCACCACATCGGTATTGGTGTAAGGGCGGAAGTACGTTGCCGTACACGTAGCGGCGATCCAGGTTGCCACCTCGGCATCCGGGCATGCCACCACCGACGCGGTGGGCTCACAACGCGCTATCTCCATCGCGAGGTTCGGACCGGAAACAACCGCGATGCGGTCCTGAGGCAGGCCGAGTTCCTCGGCGAGCACCTGGCTCATGCGGGCGTCGGTTCCGACCTCAAGTCCCTTCATGAGGGAGACGACCACGGCGTCGGGCGAAATCAGCGGCTTCCATGCCGACAGCTGGGACCGCAGGGACTGGGCGGGAACGGCGATGACGACCAGCTCAACCCCGTCGAGGACGTCCGCGACGTCGGTGGAGCATCGAATGTTATCCGGCAGCACTGTGTCGCCGAGATATCGGCTATTCGTATGGCTGGTGTTGATCTCGCGGGCAATTTCCTCGCGTCGTGCCCACAGGCGGACCTGGGTACCGTGGCGTTCCCCTGCGTCCGCGAGCACCTTCGCGAAGGTCGTCCCCCAACTGCCTGACCCAAGGACGGCGACGACGGCGGGAGGCCGACGCGTCACTGAACCTCACCCGTGGAGGACCCGAAGTTCCTGCCCGTGGTTTTCTGGTTCCGTGCCGCCGGATCCCAGCGCTCTGCCGGCGGCGTTTCACCACGCAGGTCCGCGACAAGCGCGGTCAGCGCGTCCATGATGCGGCTGGTTGCCGCCTCCAGCGTGGTGCGGGTGACGGGACCGCCCTGGAGATCCGACAGGTCGACGGGCTTCCCGACGAGTACACGTGAAGTCTTGCGCGGGAACAGGTACAACCGCTTCGCATACCGGGGGAAGACCTCCTGGGCGCCCCAGTGCGCAATGGGCACCACCGGTGCACCGGTTTGCAGGGCCAGGCGTGCTGCCCCGGTGCGGCCTTTCATGGGCCACATGTCCGGATCCCTGGTCAGGGTGCCTTCGGGGTAGATAATGATTCCCCCGCCACCCTCAATGGCTTCCCTGGCGACCTCCAGTGAGTGGTTCGCTCCCGCCGTCGTGCGTTCCACCGGCACCTGCAGGGTGGTTCGCAGAACCGCACCCACCACCGGGATCCTGAACAGGGACGCCTTCGCAAGGAAGTGCGGCAGGACCTTGTTGTTGTAGAGGAAGTGTCCAATCACGATCGGGTCGATTTCCGTGACGTGGTTGGGGCACACGATGAAACCGGTATCGCGGGGAAGGTTCTCAGCGCCCTTCCACTCCTTGGCCATCATGGCATTCATGAGGGGCCGCAGGATGGTGGCGAGAACCGCGAACGTTGCGCGGGACGATGCTGGTTCGGTCATGCCGGCGTGCGACCGCGGTTAGCGGCCGATTCCTGAATCCGAGGATTCGGCGACGTCGAAGTCCGCTCCCAGCGCCTCGAGCTTGTCCTGGAAGCGCTCGTAGCCACGGTTGATCAACTCGATGCCGGTCACGCGGGAGGTGCCCACCGCCGCAAGAGCCGCAATGAGGTGACTGAAGCCGCCGCGCAGATCAGGAACGTCGATGTCGGTGCCGTGCAGCTGAACAGGCCCGGAGATGACCGCCGAGTGCAGGAAGTTGCGCTGGCCGAAACGGCAGGGAACACTGCCGAGACATTCGCGGTGCACCTGGATATTCGCGCCCATGCGCACCAGCGCATCGGTGAAACCGAACCGGTTCTCATACACGGTCTCGTGCACGATCGACACGCCCTCGGCCTGGGTGAGCGCAACCACCAGGGGCTGCTGCCAGTCGGTCATGAAGCCGGGGTGGACGTCGGTCTCCAGCACCAACGGTGAGAGCTTGCCGCCCGGGTGGTAGAAACGGATGCCGTCGTCGTTCACGTCGAACGCTCCGCCGATCTTGCGGTACGTGTTCAGGAACGCTGTGAGGTCAAGCTGGCGGGCACCCTCGACATAGATGTCACCGCGGGTGACCAACGCCGCCGACGCCCACGATGCCGTTTCGTTGCGGTCGGAGATTGCCTTGTGGTTGAAGCCGCCAAGTTCCTTGACGCCCTCAATGCGGATAGTGCGATCCGTCTGGACGGTGATGATTGCGCCCATTTTCTGGAGGACGGCAATGAGGTCCATGATTTCCGGTTCGACGGCGGCACCGCTCAGTTCGGTGATGCCCTCGGCACGGGTGGCGGTCAGCAGCACCTGCTCTGTGGCGCCGACGCTCGGGTACGGAAGCTCAAGTTTGGCGCCGTGGAGACCCTTTGGAGCAGAGATGGAAATGCCGCCGGGCCGCTTGTCGACGACAGCGCCGAAGTTGCGGAGAACCTGCAGGTGGTAATCGATGGGACGATCGCCAATCTTGCAGCCGCCCAGGTCGGGAATGAAGGCCTCGCCGATGCTGTGCATGAGGGGACCGCAGAACAGGATGGGGATCCGTGAGTCTCCCGCATGGGCGTCGATGTCCTTCGACGCCGCCATCTTGGCGTTAGCGGGGTCCATGGTGAGGTCGCCCGTCACCGGATCCTTGCTCACCTCGACGCCGTGCAGCTTCAGCAGGCTCGTGACGACGTCGACGTCCTTGATTTCTGGGACGTTCCGCAGCACAGACGGCGCACTTCCCAGCAGGGCCGCGACCATGGCCTTCGGCACCAGATTCTTGGCACCGCGGACGGTCACCTTTCCTGCAAGAGGGACACCACCACGGATGGTCAGAACGCTACCCATGAACACCTATTTCCTTCAACGTGTAAGCCCCAACAGCAGATAAGACCCCTGCTAAGCATAGGAGCTACTGTTACCAGACTGAAATACCGACAGCTTCGGGGCGAGGCTGTGTCGGGATCGGACCGGTCCCGTCGTGAAGTGCAAACAGTCGGGTGCAGCACTAAATTCCGGCAGGAAACGTGATTCTTGTTGCACCTGCCCGGAGGCTCTAGGTTCGGGCGGGCAACGTGGTTGGTTTGTAGCTTGGCCGCTGCGCCTCATACGCCGTGATTGTCTCCTCATGGCGAAGGGTCAGGCCGATGTCGTCGAGTCCTTCAAGAAGACGCCAGCGCGTGTAGTCGTCGATTTGGAACGGCGCGATGATGGACCCGCAGGTGACCAGCCGAGACTCAAGGTCGACGGTGACCTCCGTGCCGGGGTGGTTCTCGAGTTCTTTCCAGATCAGCTCGATGTCATCCTGGGCTACCTGGGCTGCCACCAGCCCCTGCTTACCGGAATTGCCGCGGAAGATGTCGGCGAAGCGGGAGGAGATGACTGCCCGGAACCCGAAGTCCTTCAAGGCCCACACGGCATGTTCCCGGGACGAGCCGGTGCCGAAGTCCGGCCCGGCCACCAGCACCGAACCGCGGTTGAACGGTTCCCTGTTCAGGATGAAGTTCTCGTCCTTGCGCCATGCGGCGAAGAGCGCGTCTTCGAAGCCGGTACGGGTGATGCGCTTCAGGTAGACGGCGGGGATGATCTGGTCAGTGTCCACGTTGCTCTGGCGCAACGGAACGCCGATGCCTGTGTGCGTGGTGATCTTTTCCATGGTGCTCCTTCGAAGATTGCCTTGCTCAGGCTAGGCCGCGTGGCTGGTGGACGTCTCGCGTACGGCGGGCGGTACGGGGTCCAGGTCTGACGGTGAGCTCAGCGTTCCGCGTACCGCAGTCGCGGCGGCCACGACGGGTGAAACCAGGTGGGTACGCCCGCCCTTGCCCTGCCGGCCTTCGAAGTTCCGGTTCGACGTCGAAGCGCACCGCTCCCCGGGGGCGAGCTGATCCGGGTTCATACCCAGGCACATCGAGCAGCCGGCGAAACGCCATTCGGCGCCGAAGTCCTTGAACACCTTGTCCAGTCCTTCGGCTTCGGCTTCCAGGCGGACACGGGCGGAGCCGGGCACGACCATCATGCGGATGTTCGGGTCCTTCTGGCGCCCTCGGATGATATCCGCGGCCAGCCGCAGGTCCTCGACCCGGCTGTTGGTGCACGACCCCAGGAACACAGTGTCTACACGGATGTCCTTCATGGGTGTACCGGCGTCCAGTGCCATGTACTCGAGGGCGCGCTGACAGGCCGCCTTCTCGTTCTCGTCGGCGAAGTCGTCCGGCGAAGGAACAGCCTGGCTCAGCGAGACGCCCTGGCCGGGGTTGGTCCCCCAGGTAACGAAGGGTTCGAGGTCGTCCGCGTCCAGGAAGACCTCAGCGTCAAAGGTCGCGTCGCCGTCGGTACGCAGGGTGCGCCAGTTCTCGACGGCGGCATCCCAGTCCTCGCCCTGCGGTGCGTGCGCGCGCCCCTTGAGGTACTCGAAGGTGGTTTCATCAGGGGCGACCATTCCGGCCCGTGCGCCGGCTTCGATCGACATGTTGCAGATGGTCATGCGCGCGTCCATGGACAGTGCACGGATGGCGGAACCGCGGTACTCAAGGACGTAACCCTGACCGCCGCCGGTGCCGATCTTGGCGATGACGGCAAGGATGATGTCCTTCGATGTCACGCCGGGCTTGAGCGTTCCTTCGACGTTGATTGCCATGGTCTTGAAGGGCGTCAGGGAGAGCGTCTGGGTAGCCATGACGTGTTCGACCTCGGAGGTTCCGATGCCCATGGCCAGCGCTCCAAAAGCACCGTGTGTGGAGGTATGCGAGTCTCCACACACTACGGTGAGGCCGGGCTGTGTAAGGCCCAACTGCGGACCGATGATGTGCACGATCCCCTGCTGTGCGTCACCCAGCGAGTGCAGCCTTACGCCGAACTCCTTGCAGTTTGCCCTCAGCGTCTCGATTTGCGTACGGCTGGTTGGGTCTGCAATGGGACGATCGATGTCGATCGTCGGAGTGTTGTGATCCTCGGTGGCGATCGTCAGGTCGGGCCGGCGGAGCTTCCTGCCTGCAAGACGGAGGCCCTCGAATGCCTGCGGTGAGGTGACCTCATGCACGAGGTGCAGGTCAATGTAGAGCAGGTCGGGTTCAGCCTGTCCGTTGACGACCTCGCCCTTGCGCACGATGTGCGATTCCCAGACTTTTTCTGCGAGCGTCTTGCCCATGGCCGGTTCCTCCGCGTGCCTTCGATCAGATCTTCCAACAACTGAAGCAGGAGCGCGATGCCCGGCGCCAGTCCAGCGACTTGCGTCTCAGATATTGAGACGGCAATATCAGGTTATGGGCAATTCTAGTGGCGTCGGCGTCATTGATAAAGCGGCTCTTGTGCTCGATGCCCTGGAAGCCGGGCCCACTACTCTCGCGCAGCTCGTGACCTCGACCGGTCTCGCCCGCCCCACCGTGCACCGCCTCGCCCTCGCGCTTGTTCACCACCGTCTGGTCAGCAGGGACATTCAGGGACGCTTCGTTCTGGGCAGCCGCCTCGTGGAGTTGGCATCAGCCGCCGGCGAGGATCGCCTCATTGCTTCAGCCGGTCCCGTCCTGCTGCAGCTCCGCGACGCCACCGGGGAAAGCGCTCAGCTCTTCCGGCGCCAGGGGGACGCCCGTGTCTGCGTGGCGTCCGCAGAGCGCCCTATCGGCCTTCGCGACACCATTCCGGTCGGCACCCAGCTGTCCATGAGGGCAGGATCGGCAGCACAGTGCCTCCTCGCCTGGGAGGACCACGACCGGTTGCTCAAGGGACTCCAGAACGCCCGCTTCACGCCCACGGTGCTTGCCGGAGTACGACGGCGGGGCTGGGCGCAGAGTCTTGGCGAGCGTGAGGCGGGGGTAGCCTCCGTGTCGGCCCCGGTCCGTGGTCCGTCCGGCCGTGTCATTGCCGCAGTCTCGATCTCCGGACCGATCGAGCGGCTTACGCGCCAGCCCGGGCGGATCCATGCCGAGGTCGTGGTGAGCGCGGCAGCCCAGCTCACCAGCGCTATCGGCAAGTCCGCGGAATAGCGGATCTTTTGCGCAGGCACGGCGTTACGCTGTGGCCATGACCAGGTACGCAGTGTTCCTTCGCGGTGTGAACGTCGGCGGTATCACCATCAAGTCCGCCGACCTCCGGGAGACTCTGGAGACACTTCCGGTCTCGGACGTGAAGACCCTCCTGGCCTCCGGCAATGTGGTTTGCAGCAGCGACCTCTCGCAGCTCGATCTGAAGTCACAGAGCGAGCATGCCCTGCGGCAACGTTTCGGATATGTTGCGTGGGTGGTTGTGCTGCCGGCGGAGACCGTCGAAAGCATCGTCGCGGAGTGTCCCTTCCCCGCCGATGATCCCGGTCTTCACACCTACCTCACGCTGTTCTCCGACCCGGAGGTCCTGGCCGAATTCGTTGACTTCGCCCGATCGATCGACGAACCGGTGCACTCGCTGGGAACCATCGCAGTCGCGTGGCAGGCACCGAAGGGCGGCACGCTCGAAAGTCCGCTGAACGCTTTCAGTAACAAGGCCCGCTTCAAGAGCGCAACGACCACACGGAACCTTCGCACGATGCAAAAGGTGCTTGGTGCCCTCCGCGCCTGATCGTCGAGCACCTAGTCGTCCAGCACCTGATCATCAAGCATTCTGGAGCGCACGATCACCGACGGGCAGCCGCCCTACCCACGGCCTGCACGAAGCTGTTGTAGCGCTCGATTTCGGCGGCAGCGGGGCCGACCGCAACCGCTTCCGCCGTCTCCGTGATGGAGGCGACCAGCCGTCGTCGTACTCGCTTGCCGCGTCTGCGTGCCCCCAACCGGGCCAGGGCGGCACACAGAATACCGACGGCGATTCCCGCCACCACTCCCCCGACCGCCAGCAGCGTGGGGACCGGAATTCCCTCCACCCGTGGTGATTCAGGAATCGGGAACTGCAGGAATCCGAGTCCGGCCAGGACCGCCAACCATCCGATGCCGACCACCATGGCCGCAAGGAACAACCACTGCAAAACCCCTGCGACCGGCCACCACCACGCCCGTGAGCCGGAGGAGAAGTCCGTGCGCGCAACCGCCTCGTCGAGACGCTCGAGCAGTTCAGGTTCAGGGCTCCTGGCGGCATCGCGGATGGCCGTCCGCCAAGGCTCGACTGCCCCGGCTGAGAGTTCCTCCCCGAACGTCCGCAGTGCCCGGTCAACGGACGCCCGCTGCGCAGGGCCCGGCTCCGGCAGGGAGGTGCGTCCGACGAACTCCTGTACGTCGCCGCGCCTGAGATTCAGGCGCCGTAGAGGATCCGCGCGCAGGTTCCCGAGCCACCGAGTCACCGGCCATCCCGTGACTGCGTGGGCATCCCGGCGGTAGGAGCGCACGACGGCGTCAATGACCGCGTCGGCGCCTGTCGCGTCGGCGAGTCGGTCAGCGAGAGCGGTACGTGCCGCTTTCGACGGCGGTGGAAGCTCAGGACCCGTGAACTCCCTCAACGAGTCAACCGCTACATCCACGTCGGCCGACAGCCGCCCGGTGGCCGCTTCCTTCCGCCGCACGATCGCACGGACTTCCTCCGCCAGCGACCTCAGGCCCGTACCGTTCACCGCAGAGACAGCATGTACAACAGCAGATCCATGTCCTTCCCCGGCAAGGATCTGCTTCAGCGACCGGGTCACCTGGGCGAGATCGTTCTCAGAGAGCCGGTCCGACTGGTTGAGCGCTACAAGGATGACGGCCTCATGCGTTGCCAGGGGCTCGAGGAACTCACGATGCAGCGAAGCATCAGCGTACTTCTGCGGATCAGTGACCCACAGCAGCACGTCCACCTGCCCCGCAAGGCGTTCCACGATGACACGGTGACCCAGCGCCGTTGAATCGAAATCGGGCAGGTCCAGCAGAATCAGCCCGCCCTCATCGCCGTCATCCCTCTTGGCTCGCCGGCTGCCATTACCGGGAACCGGCAGTAATGGCGCACCGTCAGGCATCACATGGCGGTTCGAAACCTGCAGCCAGTCGAGCAGGTCTGAGCTTCCGTCTTCGTCCCAGATCACAGCGAGCGGTTCAGCAGTGGTTGGGCGACGGGCGGCTACACGCGCAAGGTCGGTGCCCGTCAGTGCGTTGAGGAGCGACGACTTCCCGCTACCCGTAGGACCGAAGATACCGACGACCGTGTGCGCCGACGAGAGCGACCGACGCGAGCTAGCTCGGTCCAGCACCCCGTAGACCGCACCCAGTTGGTGTTCATCGACGCGTCCCTCAGCGAGTTCGCGGGCAGTGTTGAGCGATTCAAGGCGGATCTGTAGTCGGGAGGACGATGCCTCGCCGCGGTGACGGCTCACTGCCCGCCCTCCGGCGTCGGGCCATCATTTCGCAGGTCCTCGGCCACGGACCGCCGCTCGGTGAGGCTGGCGGCCAGCTCGCGGAGGTCCTCTGACGCCGGTTCGCCCTCGAGGATCGCAAGCTTGTCAGTGAAACGCTCACGTTCCGCGTCGAGCAATTTCTCGCACCTCTCCTGCAGCTGCAGTCGCGCTGTCCGGGTCAGCCGGCGGACTGCCTCCTCACCGAAAACCGCTTCGAGCAATTTTTGCCCGATCACAGCTGAACCGCCCGCGATGAGCACCTCACCACCGGTGAGACCGGCTGTCGAAGCAAACACCACGATCATGAGAGCCACGGCTACCCCATTGACTCCGAACGAGAGCATTCTGGCAGCAAAGCGTTTGTCCGCGCCCTCCGAACGGACCAGGTCCAGCAGGTCCTTTTGCCAGGCCCGGATTTCTCGCACAACAAGCTCGTTGAAATCGGGTGGCATGGCGGGGTTTCCGGACTCCAGCAGCGTCCGCCCGGCAGATTCCGCCCGCCACTGCCGCTCGGTGCGATCGGCTGCTTTAGCGGCTTCCTCCACGATCACGGTCTGAAGCCCGCTTTCGATTGCGGTCTCAACGGTGACAGCTCGTGGAGGCTTGCCCGTGAGGAAACCGCCGATGCGGTCGCGGATCCGCCCGACAGTTGATTCGAGACCGCGCATGAACTCACCAGTGCCAACGAAGTCCTGCCAGCGGGCAAGCACCTCACCGCGTAGCAGCGTGCCGTCCTTGGTGGATTCGAGTACGGCATCAAGCGCGGTCCGGTAGGACTCGCGCGCAACTTCCTCGAGCCGTCCTGCCGTTTCGACCTGGCGGTCCTGTGCGTCTGCCACCTTCTCCACCCGATGACCCAGCGCGCGCAGGGCGCCCTCCAGCGTACGGCGGGCAATCTCCCGGCGGCCCTCAGCATCGACCGAGATAGCGCGAAGCCAGCGCCGCAACGGGTCGACGCTCTCCGGCGGCAACATGCCTAGAGGATTGAGCTTCTCCTCGGGAATCACGAAGATCGGTGCATGGCCCAACTCTTCGGCCGCGAGCAGCGTGTGCAGGTCAGCCCGGACCTCCTCCTCCACACCGTGCGGTACCCGGTCGAGAACGACGGCGAGCAGAATGTCGCGCTGGGCCGCTTCCCTGAGCAGATGCCAGGGCACAGCGTCGGCATAGCGGTTGGCAGTGGTGACGAACAGCCACAGGTCAGCGGCCGCGAGCAGTTGGGATGCCAGGCGACGGTTCTCATCAGCAATCGAGTCGATATCCGGAGCGTCCAGCAGCGCAAGGCCCAGGGGAATGGTGGGGTCCGGCTGCAGCAGTAGCTGAGCTGCAGAGCCGGAGTCCTGCACCGAGGCAATCTGGGAAGCGGGCACCGCCCCCCCGTCCGGGTCAACGACGACGGCGCGCTGCCGGCTCAGTGAAGGCAGCACACGGTCGCCGGCGAACCAGTGTCCCTCCGCGGGGTGATGCAGCAGGATCGGTTGGCGGGTGGTGGGGCGGATGGCGCCCGACCGGGTAACAGGGTGGCCCACCAGTGCGTTCACGAGGGTTGACTTGCCTGCGCCCGTGGACCCGCCGACAACTGCCAGAAGCGGCGCATCGAGGCTCTTGATGCGCGGAAGAATGTAGTCGTCGAGCTGTGCTGCCGCGGCTCGGGCTTCCAGTCGGGCATCGGGTGCCCCAGCAGACTCCAGCGGAAAGCTGAGGCGGTTAAGGATTTCACGCACCCGGCCGAGCAATTCGGCAAGCCCCGCAACGTCAGCATCCGGCAGCGAGGCAGTCATGGTCCCATCATGCCAGTTCTGCTGGTCGTCGTCGGGATTTGAGGGCGCAGCTGCCGTTTAAACGAAAATTCCGCCCCAACCATGATGGTTGAGGCGGAACTCTTGTGACCCCAGCGGGATTCGAACCCGCGTTACCGCCGTGAGAGGGCGGCGTACTAGGCCGCTATACGATGGGGCCAGTACTGTTTTGTCTGCCGGTTTCCCGCCAAACGAGCTAGATGATTGTTTCACATCTGCTGCTGCGGTCCAAATCGAGCGGTTCGCAATTCCTGCGTGGCGATCTGCTCAAAATGTGCCGCTATACAGCGCTGGGGTACCAGGACTCGAACCTAGAATGTTGGTACCAGAAACCAATGTGTTGCCAATTACACCATACCCCAATGGCACTTTCCGGCGGTTTTTCCTGCTTCGCAGGAGGTCAACCCCGTCCGCGCCGAGATACGACTTTACCGGATGTCCGGCACGATTCGCAAAACGTCCCGGAGGGAGGTGATTCGACGGCCGATGAAGCCGGATTCCTGCACCCCGCTACGGTCCAGCCATACGCCGACCAGGCCGGCACTCTCGGCGCCCTGAGCATCGAGCACGGGGTTATCTCCGACGTACAGGGTCCGCTCCGGATCCGTGCCCAGCCGGCGTGCGCCTTCCAGGTAAATGGCCGGGTCGGGTTTGGCTACCCCGACCGTGTCAATCCCGACGAGCGCCGCGACGCGCTGCAGGCCTGCCTTATCCAGCTTTGCCCTCTGGTAGTCGTGCACGTTATTGCTGACCGCCCCGTAGGGAATTCCGCGGCGGTCCAGTTCATCAAGGACGGGAAGCACGTCGTCATACGGTTCGAAGTGGAGCGGCAGGATGGCCTCATACGCGTGATTCCAACGCGCCGCTGCTTCGCCCTCCAGCGGTTCAGCAAGGAAGGATGCCTGTGCGTGCCGAGCTCTGCGGATTCGTTGTTCCGTGAAACTCAGCTTCCCGGCCAGGAACTGGTCGTAATATCCATGTGGGTCCCGTGTATAGAGCTGCTTGTACTCGGCCCACTCCGCCTCGCTGAGGTGCGCGAGGGTATCAGCCCCAATGTGGTGCAGGGTCCGGCCCATTGCAGTTTCGAGATCAACGAGGGTGTCATCGATGTCGAAGAGTACGCCCTGAACTATCGGCGCGGCAGTATTATTTTCCACGCAATGCCCTCACGCGCGCCAATGAAGACTCCTTACCCAGAATGACCATCGACTCAAACAAGGGCGGCGAGATTTTGCGCCCCGAAACGGCCGTCCGCACCGGCCCGAAGGCGACGCGCGGCTTCAGTCCGAGTTCTTCCACGAGGGCGCCACGCAACGCCGCCTGGATGGAGTCGGCAGTCCACTCCTCCAGCGGCTCAAGCGCACGCAGGGCCGCGTCCAGAACCTCCTCATAATTCGCCGGCAAACCCTTGCGGGCGTCTTCCGCAACCTCGATCTCTTCATCGGCGCGGAACAGGAAACCGAGCATCTCGGGCGCTTCTCCGAGTAGCGTGATGCGTTCCTGAATCAGGGGTGCGGCCTCCGTGAGGACGGTCAGCTCATGTGAGCTGATGGTGGCACCGAGAAGACCCGCAGACTGTAGATAGGGAACCAGCCGCATCCGGAAGTCCTCCGGGTCCAGCAGGCGGACGTGCGATCCGTTGATTGCCTCGGCCTTCTTCACATCGAAGCGCGCAGGATTCGCCAACACATCATGCACGTCAAACGTCTCAACCAGCTGGTCGACGGTGAAGATGTCCTCGTCAGCGCTCAGGGACCAGCCCAGCAATGAGAGATAGTTGAGCAGCCCCTCGCGGATGAAGCCGCGTTCCCTGTGAAGGAAGAGGTTGGATTCCGGGTCCCGTTTGGACAACTTCTTGTTGCCCTGTCCCATGACATAGGGGAGGTGGCCGAAAAGCGGCATGTAGCGGGCCACGCCAATGTCGATGAGGGCGCGATAGAGCGCAACCTGACGCGGCGTCGAGGAGAGCAGGTCTTCCCCGCGCAGCACATGGGTGATGCCCATGAGCGCGTCATCAACCGGATTGACGAGCGTGTAGAGCGGAGCTCCGTTCGCCCGCACGACCGCAAAGTCCGGGACGCTTCCCGCGGCGAAGGTGATGTCGCCGCGCACGAGGTCAGTGAAAGTAATGTCCTCGTCCGGCATGCGAAGACGAAGAACCGCAGGCCGGCCCTCCGCTTCGTAGGCGGCTTTCTGCTCCTCGGTGAGGTTCCGGTCGAAATTGTCATACCCCAGCTTGACGTCGCGTCCGGCAGCCTTGTGCCGCTCCTCCACCTCTTCCGGTGTGGAGTAGGACCTGTACAGGTGTCCTGCCGCCACCAGCCGGGCGATGACGTCCTGGTAGAGGTCGCCTCGCTGCGACTGACGATACGGAGCATGCGGTCCTCCGACCTCAACACCCTCATCCCAATCGATGCCCAGCCAGGTCAACGCCTCGAGAAGCTGCTCGTAGCTCTCCTCACTGTCGCGGGCGGCATCGGTATCCTCGATCCGGAAGATCATCTTTCCGCCGGTGTGCCGGGCGTATGCCCAGTTGAACAGTGCGGTACGTATGAGACCGACGTGCGGCACTCCGGTCGGCGAGGGGCAAAAGCGGACCCGGACTGGAGTTTCTGGCGTGACAGTGGGGAGATCGGCAGTAGTCATGATGGACCCCAGTCTACTGTCCGGCTGATCGCGTCCCGGGCCGCGACCTACCTGCGGACGGGGTTGGACAACCGCCCGATGCCCTCAATTTCGACCTCGTACCTCTGCCCCTCGCTGATGAGCCCCACCCCGGCGGGAGTTCCGGTGAGGATAAGGTCGCCGGGCAGAAGCGTGAAAGCCTGGGAAACGTAGGACACCAGTTCCTTGACTCCCCAGATCATCTGATTGGTAGAGCCGTCCTGCCTGAGCTCACCGTCGAGCCAACCGCGCACGGCCAGGTCCTCGGTGTCCAGCTCCGTCTCAATCCACGGTCCGATCGGGCAGGAGGTGTCGAACCCCTTGGCACGTGCCCACTGATTGTCGGTCTTCTGGATATCGCGGGCGGTGAGGTCATTAGCGCACGTGTAGCCGAAGACCACGTCATCCACGCGTTCCACCGGCACATCCTTACAGATCCGGCCGATGATGACCGCGAGCTCCGATTCATAGGAGATTTCATCGGAGAAGGAGGGAAGCACGATCGGATCGCCGGGACCGACGACAGAGGTGTTCGGCTTGAGGAACATCAGCGGGGCGGGCGGAACCTCATTGCCCAACTCAGCAGCATGGTCCGCGTAGTTGCGGCCGATTCCCACTACCTTGCTGCGAGGAATCACAGGTGCGAGCAGCCGAACATCCTCAAGTTTGTGGCACGCTCCCGTGGGCTGGATTCCCCCGTAGAAGGGGTCACCGCTGATGACGGCAATCTCTTCCGCCCCCTCGGGTCCTTCGACGAGGCCGAACGCTGGATCATCGTTGAGCACAAACCGGGCGATACGCATGGACCCTAGGCTAGTACAGACTCGGCCTTTCAACGCGAAGGACCGTCCGAGCACCCAGGTGGCTCGAACGGTCCTTTGGACACTTCAAAAACTGTCAGTGGGGCCAGTCATCGATCATGATCCCGTAGGAGACAACCGTCCTGGGCGTGGACGCGCTATCCCCCGCTACAGCCGCAGTACCCCCTCCCAGCGCAAGGGCCGCCGTGAGCAAGAGAACTGCGGGAAGTCGTTTCATGACAGATTCCTTCGCTTAGGAGTGCAGAGTCACTGACACCAGATTGACTCAGTATACGAACGATGTGTGATACACAACACCCCCGAGGCGAGGAAAGAACCCGCGATGTTCGACCCCTTTCACGTTCTGCCGTGTTCCTCCGGGTATCTGTCTCAATGCATTCTTTACGCATAAACTCAGGGACAGTCGCATCGGGTTCTCGGGAGCATTCTGCGACTGTCCGGCGCAACCTCAACGCAAGGGGGAAGGGTGGCAGCACAACAGTCGGGCGATCTCGTTATGTATGAGCTGCGAGCGCGTGAAGCGTGGAGCCAGCGCGATTATCGTGCAGCAAGGCTGCTTGCGGCCTCTGCAGTCGCACTCGCAGCGCGGGCAGAGGATCACCGCGCCTGGTGGAACATGACCTTTCTGCAGGCTGAGTGCCTACGCGAGGAAGGCCATCTCGATGAATCACTCCAATCAGCTGAGGTGCTCGGCGCCAGCAGCCTGTCCCTGGAGTCAGATGCGTTGAAGGCGAGGGTCCACACCCTCGCGGCGGTCTGCCAGCAGGGTCTGGGGCACCTGGACCAGGCGGTCGACAGCGCCACGATTGCCGTGAAAAGCGCCGCCACCGTCGCGGACGCCCCCGAGCTGCAGATCGAGGCTCATCACGCCCTCATCGCCGCCCTCGCCGAGAGTGACAGGCTGGACGAAGCATGGAGTACGTGTCTCGACCTCTCCACGCACATCACTCCGGGCATCCATACCCAGACGGCGGGCAAGGCCTACTGGGTGATCGGGAACGTTGCGTTCATGCGCCATCAGGTGGAGGACGGCACCCGATTCCACCGCCTCGCCGCTGAACATCTCACGCCGAACAATGACCTTGAGCTCTGGGCCAGGTTCAATCGGGCCTCAGCCTCGCGGCGTCTCGCCGCCGGTGTCGTTGATGCGGAGACACTTGAGTGCATTGAACGAGCTGAGGTAGCCAGCTCCATTGTGGGCGGGACGGAGCGGGATCAACTGCAGCTTTCCCTCACACGCGCGCATTGGCTCTTCCTCACCGGGCAGCTGAACGCAGCGGTGGAACGGTTACGGCCGATCTGCGCGGAAGGCACGGCGCTCTCCCGCCAGACGGAAGGAGAAGCCAACCTGCTGCTGGCCCAGGCGCTTTCAGCCCAGGGCCAGGAGCTTGAAGCGCTAGCGCATCTTGAAACCGCGGAACAAAGCTTCAACGACGCCGGCGCACCGGACCGTGCGGCTCACGTCCGAAGCATTGTGGCCGCACTGAAACGCTGACGCCTCATTGAAAGGCTGACCGCACCGAAATGCGGAAGAGGCCGTGGAGACCAGACGAAACTCTGGGCCTCCACGACCTCTGCTGCGGTTCAGGTGCGTACCTGAACCGGGTCACACTAGACGCTCCGGTACGTGCTATCCGGCCAGTTGCCGCTCTTCGCGGTCGTTGTTGTGCTATCGGGCCAGTTGCCACTTTTGGCAGCCTGAGCAGCCGTGCCGCCCCCAACCAAAAGCAACGCAGTCAGCAACAGTGTTGCGGAGACCTTTTTCATAGTTATTCCTTGTCACTTGATGGACGCAGAAGGACTGATTGCCCCCTGCGTTGCACAGCCCCTTCAGTATATGGAGCCACCCCCTTGCTACCAGTGCCTTTTGTCTCATCTTTTCCGCAGTTTTGTGACGGATCCCTAAAAAGAAATACAAGGCGTACCCGTAAGAATGGCGGACCGTTCTGACACAATGATCCGCGGGGAGCCATCCGAGCACAATGTTGGAATGAGGCCATGGACAATACACAGGAACCGGGGCAGCACGTTTTCCTGGAATTGCGCGCCCGCGACGCATGGGCACAGCGCGATTATGCGGCCGCCCGGGAGATCGCCGGCGAGGCCCAGCGTGTCGCCGACGCAAACGGGGACGAGAACGCTTCGTGGAACATGGCGTTCCTGCAGGTGGAATGTCTCAAGAAGGAGGGTCTCTTCGAAGCTGCTGCTGCTACCGCCGAGGCTCTTCACCGTCATCCCCTCACCGAGCGTTACCCCGATCTCGCCGCGAGAGTTTCAACATTCCTCGCTGACACCCTCGTGGGCCGTGGGAATCTGGAGGCGGCCGTCATCGAGGCCAAGCGTGCGGTCAAGTCGTCTGAAGAAGCATCAGGATCGCCAGACCTTCGGATCCGCGCCCAGCATGCGCTGATTGCTGCTCTCGCTGAAAGCGACCAGGTAGACGACGCCTGGGACGAGTGCCTTCGCCTCGCCGAACTCATCACGCCGGAAGTCAACTCGCAGACTGCTGGCAAGGCCTATTGGGTCATCGGGAATGTGGCATACCTTCGAAGGGACTCGGCGGTCGGCACCGATTACCACCGGCGCGCAGCGAGCACCCTGTCCCCCTCCAACGACCTGGATCTCTGGGCTCGCTTCAACCGGGCGTCCGCCGCCCTGCGCCTGGCCGGCGGAGTCGTCGAGCCGGAAACGCTCGAGTGCATCGAACGGGCAGAGCTCGCCGCTTCAATCGTTGGTGGAAGCGAGCGGGACAAGCTCGAGCTGTCCCTGACCCGTGCACACTGGCTGTTCCTCACGGCGCAATATGATGCCGCCGTCGAACGGCTTCGCCCGATCTGTGAAGCATCCGCCCTCCTTGCCAGCCAAACCGCTGCTGAGGCGTACACACTACTGGGACAGTCGCTCGCCCGGTCCGGCGACCCTCTCGAGGGGCTGTTTCAGTTGGAGAAGAGCCAGGAACTGTTCAGGCAGTCCGGAGCCCCGGACCGAGAAGCCCAAGTGGGCAAGCTGATCGAAGAAGTTCACCGACGGGCAGAGCTGTAGCCGCCGGTGCTGGGCCCGTCAGGAGTCCAGCTCTTCGAGCACTTCCTTCACTTCCTCGCTCGAGAACTTCCGCCACGGCGAGGAGTCGGCCGATTGCAGCGCCGCCTCGGGGCTGTCGCTTCGGTTCCACCACCTTGCCTCGAAGACGCTGCCCTCAAACAGGATGCGGTCGCCCTTCTCATATACCTTCTCTGCGACCCACTCCGGGTAGGTCCCCGCAGGGGCGGTGACAACAGGGAGCGGCTTCTCACCCGGCAACACGGGACCGATCAGCGTCCACGGAGTCTCAGCGGCCTGCAGCACCGGGTTGTCCGGTACGTCGCCGGAGGTCCAGTACTTCGCTGAGTACACCTTGCCCCGCCATACAACGCGCTCGTCGGTGAGGTAAGTGGCTTCCTCTGACCAGATTGGGTAGGGACTGGTAGCAGGATCATCGGCTATCGGTTCCGGCGTTGGTTCAGCTGTTGTGGGCGCCGTATTCAGCGTCGCAGCACGGCCTTCAAAGCCTGCACCGAGAACATCGGCGAAAAGGATGCCGTCCTGCTCAATTCCGCTGCAGCTGTCCGACACGATGCTCGCATCGCCGTAGTTGTCGCTGCAGGTGGCATCCCGGTTGAGCGACCACATGGACATGCGTCCGACGCCGGTCTCGAGGGCGAATGCGTTGAACCCGGCTGCGGCCTCAAGATCGAACACTTCGGCGGGTACATCATTCTGGCCGATCATCGGGGTCAGCCCGATCTTCTTCCACAGCGTTTGCGGCCCCAGGCTGGTGCCCGCCCTGTCGTACAGGATTCCGAGCTGTGCATGCGTTGCGCGGGCAGCGGCAATGGACGCATCCAACTGCGAGACACCCGCTTCCCTGCTTCCGCCATAGTCCATGGTCATCACGTTCACGCCGGCGAGATCGACCCCACCCTCGAGCATCGCAGTGACGGCATCGGTTCCCTGGACCGTCAGCCCGGACGGCGCGACAGGCAAGGTGAGCCACACGTTCAGCGCCTTGCCATCCGCGCGGCGCTCCTCCTGAAGTGCGGCGACGGCCTCCGCCCTACGGGCGGCAGCGTCCGAATCAGCAAGATCTTCACCTTCGATGTCGAGATCAATGGTTGTCAGGCTGTAGCGCTCCACGACGGAGCGGTACGCGGACGTGAGCTGCCGAACGTCTGTGCAGGTCCGCGCCAGTTCGTTGTTGATCAGGCCACCAAAGGACACAGCGACCTCCCCACCGTCCTGGATCAGGCGGGCTATGCGCCGGTCCAGGTCCAGCTCGGACTGTGCTTCATCGAGCGAGTAGGCAGCACCCCAGGACGGCCTGCAATCCTCGCGGGGGTCAGCGACGATGAAGGAAAGCACCACGCTCTTTCCCTGCTCTGACGCGGGCTGCTCAAAGGGGTAGAACGGCGTGGCCGTCGCGTCGACATAGCCGGCAAACCAGGACCCTCCGTTGGCTGCGGCACGTACGTCTTCGAGACGATTCCAACCCACAACTGTCGACGCTACCAGCGCACCGATAACTGCAACCAGGACAGAAAGCCGGACGGGCGAAAGCCTGCGGCCGGGAAAACGTTTGGACATGGGTCCCCCAGATAAGTGCCCGTTCGGACGGGAACGGTGAGCGTATCGTAACGGAGGGAGTGTCGGATCCCAAAATGGTGTACTGTTTCGTCGGTCACAACTCCCGCTCTTTCGAGGTTGAGCCGTCACCTCAGCCGGGGCCGGGAGCGACCAGCTGAACGTCAGGACCGTCACCTGCGTCAGCCACACTCACGGGGCTTTCCGCAGGGGGACGTCCATAAACTCATGGGGGGCGGATGGACCAGAAGGTTGCCGTGCACAGAGCTGCGGCCGAAGCACCAACATCGACAGGAGCCGGAGCGCGCCGCCGTCAATGGGGATCGGAGAAGCGGTCGGAGCCACTTTCGATCGTGCACCCGCAGCCCTCGCGCCGGAAGGTCGCGCTGGGACGCCTGGGAATCGTGGTGACCGTCCTCGGCTGGGTTGCCTACGTGGTGTCCACGATCCTTCGGGAACTGTCGGAGAACGCTGCCGCTGACTTCCGGTTCCAGCTTGAAGCAATTTTTTACCTCATTGTGGTGACCTTTCTGACGTTCTCGGCGCTCATGTACCTCCTGGCGCGGCAGGGTGCGCTGTATCGCTTCCGGGACCACCGCCGTGTTCCACGCGGAGAACTGGATCGGCATTTCGCCAGCTACGACGAGGGCATCACAGTCCTGGTGCCTTCCTATGCCGAGGAACCCGAGGTTGTTCGCGCCACCCTCTGGTCCGCCGCCCTGCAGGAGTTCCCGAACCTCCGCGTCACCTTGCTGCTGGACGATCCGCCGCACCCCACAGATCCGTTGGTGACAGCACGGCTTGAAGCGACACGCGCGCTTGCGGCAGACATCGAAAGCCAATTGCTCGAGCCTTCCATGCGGTTCACCACGGCGTTGTCCGAGTACCAGAAGCGTCTCGCCGCCGGCACCCCCGCAGCCGACGAACTTCCGCGCCTCATCGCGGAGTACGAAGCTGCCGCCGTGTGGCTGGAGACAATGGCGGGGAATGAAGCCGTCGAGGACCACGTCGACGAGTTCTTCGTCGACCTGGTTCTGATGGGCCTTGCCCGTGAACTCCGGCTGACGGTTCTTGCCCTCGAGGCTGCACGGGCTCAGCGTGCCGAACCGGATGCCGACCGCATGGTCGAGCTTTACCTCCGCCTTGCCCGCATTTTCACCGCGTCCATGAACACCTTCGAGCGCAAGCTCTACGCCTCGCTCTCCCATGAAGCGAACAAGGCGATGAACCTCAACGCCTATATCTCGCTGATGGGCGGCCGCTGGCACAAGGAAAAAGCCGCCAACGGCGTTGTGCTCCGTCCGTCGGTCGAGCACCATGTTGATGACCTCGACATCCCGGATTCCACGTACATCCTCACGCTCGACGCCGACTCCCTCCTCCTGCGCGATTACTGCCTTCGCCTCGTACACCTGCTCGAATCTCCCGGCAACGAGCGGGTCGCCGTCACGCAGACGCCGTACTCATCCTTCCGCGGCGCACCTACCCGCATCGAACGCATCGCCGGTGCGACGACGGATATCCAGCACATCCTTCACCAGGGCATGACCTACTACGGTGCCACCTTCTGGGTCGGTGCCAACGCGGTCATCCGGAAGCGGGCTATCGAGGACATTGTCGAGGTGGAGAGTGTCGGCGGGTTTGACATCAAGACCTACATCCAGGACCGCACCGTCATTGAGGACACCGAGTCGAGCGTTGACCTCGGCACGCACGGGTGGACGCTCGTCAATTATCCGGAACGGCTCAGCTACAGCGCCACACCGCCGGACTTCGGCTCGCTCGTTGTCCAGCGGCGACGATGGGCAAATGGCGGCCTTCTCATCCTGCCCAAGCTGTGGAACCAGATGCGCGAGCGGAAGCACCGCCGCGAGCGAATCCTCAAACGCGAGATCATCCTCCGCGTGAACTACATGGCTTCCATCGCGTGGGCGAGCTTCGGACTGTTGTTCCTGCTCGGTTACCCGTACGACAGCCGGCTGCTCAGCCCGCTTGTTTTCATCACCGCCCTCCCCTACTTCCTGGCCATGGGCAGCGATCTGCGCGACTGCGGTCACCGCTTCACGGACATTTTCAGGATCTACGGGTTCAACATCGTGCTTCTGCCTGTGAACCTCGCCGGCGTCCTCAAGTCCGTGCAGCAGGCTTTCACGGGCGAGAAGATCCCCTTCGTGAGAACACCCAAAGTCAAGGACCGCACCGCTGCGCCCGCCCTCTACGTCGTGGTGCCCTTTCTGATCGTCGCTTACTCCCTGTTCACCTTCTGGCGCGATTTTGTCAGCGAGAACTGGGTGAACGCCGCGTTCGCCCTCCTCAATGCAACCCTTGCGTTCTACGCCATCCGGGCCTACATCGGTTTGAAGAACTCCGCCGTTGACACGGTCCTGGGCGTTCTCAACTGGTTGTACGTAGCACCCCGCACACCGCGGCAGGAACAGTCACCCGTCATCGACAAGGCGCCTGAAGAGGCTGACTGGGAAGCCATCCTCTACCACGGTGACCGACGGCTGAACCGCGACATGCGGCAGGGCAACGACCGCCGTCGTCGTATTTCTGTACGGTAGGTTCGAGTACCGGGCGCCGCGGCGTCCCCAGCAAGGAAAGCGACGCTAGGCAATGACTGCTCTCTGGCTGATGCCAACCGACGTACCGGAAGACCCGGTGTCGGGTTCCCTCATCCGCCTCGTGCTGCCTGCGGGCGAACACATCACGCGTGACATCGCCGAGGCCTTCGCTGACCAGGCACGAACGGCAGCCGCTGGGGTTCGTCGACCCGTTCTGCTGGTCATCACCGGTATTGCATCGCTGAGCCGTGAGGCACGGGGAGTTCTCAGCCGTTCCCGCTCAGCCTCCGCCATCGCAGTGCTCGGGGGAAGCGCGGTGGACAGGGTGCTCGCAAACTTCCTCCTGGGAGGGGAACCGCCGCCCTGCCCCATCCGCTACTTCGGAGATGAGGGAGCGGCCGTCCAGTGGCTCTCCGGGAGAACGCATGACCGCTGACGACGGTGATCCCCGCCTGGCCATGCTGGTCGATGGCATAGTGCGCCTGTCGCGGGGGGACCTCA
Source organism: Arthrobacter sp. D2-10 (assembly GCF_054161285.1). Taxonomy (NCBI): domain Bacteria; kingdom Bacillati; phylum Actinomycetota; class Actinomycetes; order Micrococcales; family Micrococcaceae; genus Arthrobacter; species Arthrobacter sp. D2-10. The sequence continues at coordinate 2,118,450 of NZ_CP096431.1, forward strand.
GCAGCCGGATGAAGCCTTCCCCCGCCCGCGACGACGTTGACGCTGTGATCACCGGCGTCAATCTCCTCGCGGAGGAACTCGAGCTGGTGTACCGGCAGTTCGAGAAGCGCGTGGAGAACCGCACCGCCATGCTTCATCAGGCGCATCTGGACATGAAGCGGATGGCGATGTCCGACGCGCTCACCGGCTTGTCCAACCGGGTGGACCTGGTGGAGAAGGTCGAGAAGGCTCTCTCCGCGCAGCAAGAGGGCAGTCCTCCCCCTGCACTGCTACTGCTTGATCTCGATTCCTTCAAAAACATCAATGACCGATTCGGGCACGACGCGGGCGATGACGTACTGCGCGAGGTCGCAGACCGCCTGCGCGGAGTGGTAAGAGCCACCGACACCGTGGCGAGACTGGGCGGTGACGAGTTTGCCATCCTCGTCACCGAAGCCACCATGGAAATTGCCCTCGGGGTTGCCAACCGAGCCCTCGAGTCCCTGTCCGCCAGCATCGACGTGGGCGAGTTCAGCGTGCACCCGCGGGCAAGCATCGGCCTTCGGCTGGCCACCCGGGACCACACCGCCGCATCCCTGCTGCACGAGGCCGACACCGCGATGTACGCGGCGAAGAACGAGGGCCGCAGCATCATCAAGACCTTCGAGCCGGTCATGCTTTACAACCGCCAGCTGCGCACTCTGATGGCCTCCGAACTGCGTGACGCCATCGGCACCGACCAGCTTTGCGTGCACTACCAGCCGGTGGTCAATCTGGCGGACGGATCGATCAACGGCGTTGAAGTCCTGGTCCGCTGGGAGCATCCCACCCGCGGGATGATCTCACCGGAATTGTTCATTCCGCTCGCCGAGGAGATCGGCGCTATCTCGGAACTCGACCGGTGGGTCATGGCTACTGCGCTGCAGCAATATGCCATCTGGCGCGCAGCGCTCCTGATCCCGGAGGGCTTCCAGATCCGTGTCAATATTTCCGCGATCGAGTTGCGCCAGCTGGACATGGTCGATTACGTCCGCGGACTCCTCAAACGCATGTCCGTACCGCCGCAGTCGCTGGTCATCGAGATCACCGAATCGGCGCTGGTCAGCGGCGGTGAAGTGGAAACGTACTCTCTGCTCAGTTTCAGGCAGCTCGGAGTCTGCATCGAGATTGACGACTTCGGCACGGGTTATTCGTCCATCAGCTACCTGCGCCAGCTTCCGGTCGACATGGTGAAGGTTGATCGATCCATCCTGCAGGAACCGGCGAAGGGGAGCTCATGGCAACCCGAGTTTGTCGCCGCTGTTTTCCAGCTCATCCGTGCCGCCGGTCTCGGGGCGGTTTTCGAAGGCATCGAAACGGCAGAACAGGCAGCATTCCTCCGGTCCCTCGGGGAGCTCAGCGGCCAGGGTTATTACTTCAGCAAGCCGCTCCCTGAGCCTGCGATCACAGCAGTACTGCGCTCCGGCACTGCACTCCCGCTCGCGCAGTCCTCGCTCAGTTGAGGGAAGCGGAAAGCCCGGTTCCCGCGGTGAGCTGGTCACCGAGGGAGCCGGGCTTTCGGGCAGGGAGGGCCTAGACGAGGCGTGTCATCCAACCGTGAGGGTCCTCGACCTTGCCTGTCTGGATGCCGAGCAACTGTTCCCGGAGGGACATGGTGACCTCGCCCGCAGATGGATCCGGCGCGCTGATGACCTCGTCTCCGTCCTTCAGCTCTCCGATGGGGGTAATGACGGCTGCGGTCCCACAGGCGAAGACTTCAGTGATGTCTCCGCCGGCCACGCCTTCGCGCCACTCGTCGAGCGTGATCACGCGCTCCTGGATATTCAGCCCGCGGTCCTTCGCAAGCTGGATGATGGACGCCCGGGTGACTCCCTCGAGGATGGTCCCGCTCAGCGCGGGAGTAACAAGAGTGCCGTCCTTGAAAACGAAGAAAACGTTCATGCCGCCGAGCTCCTCGACGGCGTTGTTGTTGAGCTGGTCCAGGAATAGCACCTGCTTGCAGCCGTGCGCCTCCGCTTCCAGCTGGGCCGCGAGTGAGGCCGCATAGTTGCCGCCGCACTTCGCGGCGCCGGTGCCGCCGCGGCCCGCACGCGCGTAGTTTCTGGAGACCCAGATGGACACGGGAGCCAGTTCGCCGCCGAAGTAGTTCGCCGCCGGTGAGGCGATGACCCGGTAGGACACCTCTCGGGCGGGACGCACGCCCAGGAACGCTTCGGTTGCGATCATGAAGGGCCGCAGGTACAGACTCTCGCCATCGCGTGTGGGCACCCACTCCCTGTCAGCCGCGACGAGCTGGCGAAGAGACTCCAAAAAGACCTCCTCAGGCAGCTGGGGAAGGGCGATCCTTGCAGCCGACCGGTTGAGCCGCGCTGCGTTGGCCTCCGGACGGAAAGTCCAGATCGAGCCGTCTGCGTGGCGGTATGCCTTCATGCCCTCGAAGATTTCCTGGCCGTAGTGCAGCACGGCAGCAGCCGGATCCATGGCGATGGGACCGTACGCTTCGAGGCGCGCATTGCCCCAGCCGCCTCCACCGGAGGCGTCCACCGAATAGTCAACGACGACTGTGTGGTCCGTGAAGTGATTGCCGAACCCGGGGTTGGCGAGAATTGCCTCCCGGTCCGCCTGCGACTTCGGGCTGGCGGATGGGTACTGCGCGAATTCCAGCTGCGTAGCTGTCATGATTCCTCCACGGTTACCTGTCCCCCGAATGCAAGGCGGGCGGACACGAGGGTGCTGACCGGCGGTCCCTCATGGGACCACACTATCGGTGACTTCGAGTTGGTGAGTTCGAGTTAGGTGAGTTTGAGTTAACAGTTCCTAACCAGCTTAGGACACTGCAGCGGCAATCGCATCGCCGATTTCCGCGGTGGTGCGTGGCGTGCCGGACCGCGTGGCGACGTCGTTCTCCACGGCCTGCTCGATCCGGGTTGCCTGCTCACTGAAGCCCAGGTGGTGAAGGAGCAGCGCCGCGGAAAGGATCGCCGCGGTGGGGTCTGCCTTCTGCTGTCCGGCAATGTCCGGGGCCGAGCCATGGACCGGCTCGAACATCGAGGGCGCGGTCCGGTCCATATTGATGTTGCCCGACGCTGCCAGCCCGATACCGCCGGTGACGGCGGCGGCGAGATCGGTGATGATGTCGCCGAAGAGGTTGTCCGTCACGATCACGTCGAAGCGTGCAGGGTCCGTGACCAGGAAGATCATGGCCGCATCCACGTGGAGGTAGTCATGGCTGACCTGCGGGAACTCAGCAGCAACGGCTTCGACGGTACGCTTCCACAAATGCCCTGCGTGCACCAGGACGTTGTGCTTGTGCACCAGGGTGACGTGCCTGCGGGGACGCTCGCTTGCCCTGCGGAAGGCGTCGCGAACAACCCGTTCGACGCCATGGGCAGTGTTGACCGACACTTCGGTGGCGATCTCGTACGCGGTTCCCGTGCGCAAGGCTCCACCATTGCCCACGTAGGGCCCCTCCGTGCCTTCGCGGACAACCACGAAGTCGATCTCACCCGGCTCAGCGAGCGGACTCGGAACGCCGGGGTACAGCCGGGAGGGACGCAGGTTCACGAAGTGGTCAAGGCTGAAGCGGAGCTTGAGCAGCATTTCCCGCTCGATGAGGCCCGACGGGATGCGGGTATCGCCGGGGGCAGCGCCCACAGCTCCGAAAAGGATCGCATCATGGCCACGCAGGCGGTCCAGAGTCTCCTGGGGCAGGGTTTCCCCTGTGGCCAACCAGTGTTCCGCACCAAGCTTGTACTCCGTGAGGGTCAGTTCGGTGGCTGCTGAGGCCGTCGCCGAACGAAGCACTTTGACTGCCTCGGCGATGACCTCCGGTCCGATGCCGTCTCCTGGGATCACTGCCACGTCGATGCTGGTTGAAGTCATGCAATCAGCCTAGGCAACCTTCCCTTATCACGGACAATTCGGGTTCGTATATTGAGACGGCTCTCTTCGGCTGCAAAACCTGCGCCAACTTTGCGCTCTCACAGGACCTCTCTCTGCGCTTATCCGGCAGGTTCGTCCGGATAATCGATGCTGGCGCCGACGCTGCGCCACCGTTCCACACGCCTCAGGAGTCCCATGAAAGTGTCCCTTCCCCGCGTCCGCCCCCTGACAGCGGCGGCGGCCGTCGTCGTCGTTCTGACCGCGAGCGCACTACCCGGTGCTGCGGCGGCGGACACTATGACCATGACTACAGACCCAGGACCCACCGGAGATTTCTCCTGGAAGGGTTTCAACTGGGCGAAGCGGTCCTGGACCGGCGGACCGCACTACAACGGGATCTTCGATCCAGCGAATGTCAGCGGGCCCGACGCCAACGGGCGGGTAACCCTTGCCCTCACGAACCCCACCGGGTCCGCGCCGGTGGCGGCGGAGTTTCAGTCAACGCGCCGCGGCTTCGGCTACGGCACCTACACCGCGGTGGTCGAACGTAACCTGCAGACCCTCCAGAAGGAAGTGGTCTGGGGTTGCATGTTCACCTATGACCCGGACGCTTTCCCGGGCCATAACGAGATTGACGTATGCGAGGCATCGGCGTGGGGCGGCGGTGCAGTCTGGGGTCAGTCCCGTCCGGTGCGGCAGGGACACGGCTACTGGTTCGACGCGACAAAGCCGGCCGGAACCGGCAGCACAGTGGTGAACTTCGACGTCACCCCTGATCCCGTGCTCACGCACCGGCTGGTATGGGAGCCGGGCAGGCTGACCTACGAGACGTTCGCGGGCGAGGGGTCCGCCGGTGCGCTGCTGAAGCGTACCGTTTTGGAGGGACCCACAGTGCCGGTTCCCGCCCGGGAGGCAGTCCACTTCAACCTGTGGGTGACCGGTGGCGGGGGCGGGTACCCCGATTCTGTCCGGCCGGAGCAGGTTACGGTGCGGGACTTCTCCTTCACACCGAGGGCCTCGGCACCGTCGCTTCCCCCACTTCCCGACGCGCCTACCCCCACGATCACCGGCACCCCGAAGGCAGGCCAGCGCCTGACCGCCGTGCCCGGAACCTGGACCTCCGGAGCGACGCTTGCCTACCAGTGGTACCGCGCCGGCACTCCCATCCCCGGTGCAACCGGGAAAACCTACACCGTTCTGAAGGCTGACCGGCAGTCCTCCCTGACAGTCGCAGTCACGGGTACCAAGGCCGGCTATGCCGCTGTCGCCAGGACGTCGGCGCCCACGGCCAGAGTCCGGTAGCAAACTCCACCCAGGGGTCGATGTTAGCGGTTTCTCCCGGCCCTAGAGTTGGTACCTATGGATGCGCACCACCGGTCGGCCCATTGGCTACGGGAAAACCACGGCACAGTAGACCTCGTTGTGGCGGCAGCGGCATTCGTTCTCCTGGCGTTGCCGTGGGCCTTCACGGACAGGCCCATGGAATTTATCGTGTCAGCGGCCCTGACCATCCCCCTGGCCTGGAGGCGCAGCCGGACGGTCGCGGCCGCCTCCACGGTGGCTGTGGTCTCCGTCGGGCAGCTCCTGATCAACCAACCGCCGGTCCCGGCCCAGGTAAGCGTCCTCGCAATGGTGTACGCCCTGGCAGCGTACGCGCCGCGCTGGGCCAGCCTGGGCGGACTCGGCGTTGCGGGCTTCGGCATGGTGGCCGGTGTAGCGCAGTTCGGGTTGAACGAGTACCAGACCGGGTTGGCGGCCCTGCCCCTGTACGCGCTGTACATTTTCTTCGCGGTGGCGGTGGTGCTGCTGTGCTGGGCTTTCGGCGACCTCGCGCGGAACCGCCGCCTTACGCTGCAGGCGCTCCAGGACCGCGCCCACCGACTCGAAATCGAGCGCCAGCAGGAACGCGATCTCGCCGCAGCTGATGAACGCAGCCACATCGCCCGGGAGATGCACGATATCGTCGCGCACTCCCTGTCGGTCATGATCGCCCAGGCCGACGGCGCCCGTTATGCGAGCGCCGCGGATCCCGCCGTCGCCGCGTCCACCCTGGGCACCATCGCGGAAACCGGTCGAGGGTCACTCCGGGAGATGCGCCGCCTGCTGGGAGTGTTAAGGAACGACGACAACGCTCCGGTGCGTCCTCTGCCAACGCTGGCGGAGGTACCCGCGCTCATCGAGACCGTGCGCCGGGCCGGCCTGGAAGTTGCGTTGACGCACTCCGGTACGCCGCGGCGTCCGCTGCCCACCGGTGCCGAGCTCACCGTCTACCGGGTTGTCCAGGAATCCCTGACGAACGTCCTCAAGCATGCAGGCCCCCGCGCCTCGGCGCATGTTTCCCTGGCCTGGACAGCCAAAGGACTCGAGGTGACAGTCGACGACGACGGCCGGGGAGCCGCATCGGACAGCGCTGCGGTTGAAGGCGGCGGCAGCGGCCAGGGCATCCGGGGTATGGCCGAGCGGCTGAAACTCTACGATGGGACGGTGGAAACCGGGCCCCTCGCCGGCGGCGGTTTCCGTGTCCGAGCGCTGATCCCCTACACAGAGGCCTGAATGAGTACCCCGTCCTCCACCACCGCAACCATCCGTGTGGCCCTCGTTGATGACCAGCAACTGGTCCGGAGCGGCTTCTCCATGCTGATCAACTCACAGCCCGACCTGGATGTCGTCTGCCAGGCGGGCAACGGCATGGAAGCGGTGTCGGTGCTCAGTTCCACGGCAGCCGACGTCGTGCTCATGGACGTGCGCATGCCGGGCATGGACGGAATCGAAGCGACCAGGCGGATCCTTGAGCAAACCCAGGGGGCCGGACCGCGGATCATCGTACTGACAACGTTCGACCTGGACGAATACGCGCTCGCCGCAATTCAGGCGGGGGCGAGCGGTTTCCTGTTGAAAGATGCGCCTCCCGAGGAACTCCTCGAAGCGGTACGTACGGTCCACCGCGGCGATGCTGTCATCGCGCCCTCGACCACTCGCCGGCTCCTCGCGCACGTTGCTCCCCTGCTCCGGGCGCCGTCCGCGTCGAATGATCGGGCAAAAACCCTCGTCGCCACGCTGACCGCCCGCGAGCGCGAGGTGTTCACGCTGATTGCCCAGGGCCGGTCCAACACCGAGATCGCCGCCGATTTGTTCCTGTCGGAGGCCACAGTCAAGACCCATGTGGGGCACATCCTCGCGAAGCTGGGTGCCAGGGACCGCGTTCAGGTCGTGGTGCTCGCGTATGAAGCCGGTGTTGTTCAACCCTGAACTCCTCATCCCGGTTGCAGGTGGCTCTCATCCCGCGGTAGGAGGGATCGGCCAGGAAGAACCTCCCACCGCCCGATCCGCAGCACCCCGCGCATTTTCTAGCGTGGAAGCATGACACCGAACCTTTCAACGGCTATCGAGCCGTCGTCCGTATCTGCTGCAGCAGTTGCCGCCGAATCACTCAACAAGTCCTACGGCCGGGACAACACCACAGTGCACGCATTGCGTGACGTGACAGTCGGTTTTCCCAGTGGCCGCTTCACCGCGATCATGGGCCCGTCCGGCTCCGGCAAGTCCACCCTGATGCACTGCCTCGCCGGACTGGACACCGCCGATTCCGGACGGATCCTTCTGGGCGGAACAGATATCACTGCACTGAACGACGCCGAACTGACCCGTCTGCGCCGGGACCGCGTCGGTTTCGTCTTCCAGTCCTTCAACCTCATTCCGACCCTCACGGCGGAACAAAACATCACTCTGCCTGTTGCGCTGGCCGGAGGGCAGGTGGACCGCCAGTGGCTGCAGCAGATCTGCGCCATCCTCGGTCTGGGCGCCCGGCTCACGCACCGCCCGCACGAACTGTCCGGCGGCCAGCAGCAGCGCGTAGCTGTGGCCAGGGCGCTGCTGACACGCCCGGACGTGATTTTCGGTGACGAACCGACCGGCAACCTGGACTCCCGCTCGGGAGCGGAGGTACTGGCTCTCCTCAGGCGCAGCAGCCAGGAGATGGGCCAGACCATCATCATGGTGACACACGACCCTGTGGCCGCGTCCTATGCCGATCGTGTGATCCTGATGCAGGACGGCGCCCTGGTCGGCGAGCTGGAACGCAGCACTCCCGACGCCATCCTCGCCGCGCTTTCGCAGCTGGGGGCGTAACAGTGCTCACCGTTGCCCTTTCCCAGGTTTCCCGGCACGCCCGCCGGTACATCGCCGTCGCGCTTGCCGTGATGCTCGGCGTCGGTTTCCTCGCAGCCACCCTCATGGTCGGCGGCACCACGACCGCCACACTGCAGAACAGCATCGGTACCGAGTACGCGAAGGCGGACCTCGTGGTCTCCGATGCCAACGGCGCAGCCTTACCCGTGGATGCAGCCGACCGGGTGTCAGGTCTCCCGGGTGTCAAGGAGGTGCACGCCGACGTCCAGGGCGTGTTTGTCCTCGGTGCGTCCTCCCGGACAGATGTTGCCTCCATCGCAAGCTTCGCGTCGCCCGAGCTGGACAACCTGACGCTGGAGCAGGGACGCTTTCCGCAGACAGACGGCGAAATCATCATCGACGGTGAGTCTGCCGAGCACCTTGGCCTGGCGATCGGTGACACAGCTCAGGGTGCCACGTTGGGCGAAGGCTCTCTCGAGGAGAGCATTGCGTCCTCCGGCATAGCATTGACGATCGTCGGACTAAGCGAACCGTCCTCCCACCCGTTCGACGCCGGGATGATTCAGGTGCACGCGGTCGAGACACAGCTCACCGCTCTGACAGTTGACGCTGCCGCTTTCCGGCTGCAGGTTGCTCTTGACGATGGTGCTGACGCGGTGAACGTGCGCGAAGCCGTGCGCGCCGTGTTGAACGACGGCGGCGTCAACGCTTCGGTACTGACGTCCGCTGAACAGACTACCGAGGGCGTTGCCGCGTTATCCGGTGGCCAGGACCAGTTGACGATTGTCCTCCTGGCATTTGCCGTGGTTGCGGTCATCGTGACAGCGCTTGTCATCTCGAACACCTTCTCGGTTCTCGTCGCCCAACGGACCCGCGAACTGGCGCTGCTGCGCTGCATCGGAGCGGGCCGCGGCCAGATCCGGCGTTCTGTGCTGATCGAGGCTGCGGTGGTGGGCACTGTCGCGTCAGCCCTCGGAGTGCTGCTCGCCGCAGCCGTCATGTGGACTCTCGTGACGATCGCCCAGACGATCCCTGGCAGCGAGTTCGCGACGCTGGCCGTGCCGGTATCCGCTGTGGTCTCCGGGATGGTGGTGGGAATCGCGATGACCATTGCCGCTGCGCTGGTGCCCGCGCGTGCGGCGACCGCCGTCGCACCCCTGGCTGCCCTCCGCCCGGCTGATTACGCAGGCATCCGTACCCGCCGGCGGCGGGTCCGTCTCGGAAGCGGTGTGGCGCTGCTCGTTGGCGGGGCGCTGCTCCTCGCTCTGGGAGCCGCCTCATCCAACCTTTTGATCGCGCTGCCCGGCGGCGCGATGTCCTTCCTCGGGTTCCTGCTCTGCGCGGGACTGTTCGTTCCTGCCCTGGTCACGCGGGTCGGCGCGCTGGCCAAGCCGCTTGGAGTTCCGGGGACGCTGGCCGCCATCAACGCCGTCCGCAATCCCGCACGAACCACCGCGACGGCGACCGCGCTCATTGTCGGCGTCACCCTCGTCAGCATGATGATGGCCGGCGCGCAGACTTCCCGAACGGCATTCGATGACGCGCTGGCGCAAAACTACCCCGTGGACCTGGCAGTGATGCTTGAGGACAAGGAATCTGCGGAGGCCACAGGTACGCTCCTTGCCCTGGAGGGGGTTGAGGCGGTTGTTGAACCGACACCCGTTGCAACCACCAGCGAGGAGTCCGGTGCGCAGACGGTCTACGTGCTCCCGGCGCCCGACGCAGAGGCGGTCCTGCGATCAGAGACCGCTTACCCCCGGAATAACGCGGTCATCATGCCGGACGGCACTGATCTGAATGAAATCATTGTTGAGGGGTCATTTGCGGAGCGCTCCCTGCCTGTGGTCGAAGCTGAAAGCCGTACACTGGTTCCCCTGATCACCGAGGAGACGGCGGCTGCATTGGGCCCTGTACCGGATGTGAGCGGTGCGGGCAGCATACTCTGGCTCAAACTCGATGATTCGCTCACGTCCGGCGAAATCACACAGCTGCGCACCGAGATCGTCGACACCCTCGGCCTGTCCGAATACCTCGTCTCGGGAGCGGCCCTGGAACGCGCAACATTCCACCAGATCATCGACGTACTCCTGCTCGTGGTCACCGCCCTCCTTGCCGTTGCCGTGCTGATCGCCCTGATCGGTGTGGCCAACACACTGTCGCTCTCGGTACTCGAGCGGACGCGGGAATCGGCGTTGCTCCGGGCGCTGGGCCTGACCCGGGGCCAGTTGCGCGGAATGCTGGCGGTGGAGGCAGTGCTGATCGCAGGCGTCGCGGCGCTGATCGGGATCGCGCTCGGGATAATCTATGGCTGGTTGGGCGCGCAGTCGGCACTCGGCCTGGTGGCCGTTGTGACGCCGTCGTTCCCGTGGCTGCAGCTGGCAGGCGTACTTCTGGTCGCCATCCTTGCCGGTCTGGTCGCCTCCGTGATGCCGGCCCGCCGGGCCGCCCGGCTCTCCCCCGTCCAGGGATTGGCCGTAGAGGGCTGACCTGCAAGGATTGCTTCACGGTCCGCAGCGTGCGGGCCGTGAAGCGCAAGCAGGAGGATCGGTGCAGAAACCCCGCCAGGGCGAGTCGGAATGGTTGTTTCGCTATCTCGAGGATCATCTTCTCGGAGCGACGGGAGGTGTCCGCCTGTTTGAGGCCGCCGCGCAGACTTGGAAGGGCACCCCACACGGACGCACCCTGGCGCGCCTTCACGACGAAATCACCGGCGAGCGGGCAGAGCTGCTGTCCTCTCTGAAGGCCCAGGGGCATCGCCCTAACCCCGCGAAGATGGCGTTCGCGCATGTGGCAGCCGCGGCTGCGCGGGTGAACCCGCTGAACGCGCGCAATACGGCCAAGGGACCAGGCGCCCAGCTTGAACTGGAGGCCCTGCAGTCACTGGTGCGCGGCAAGCAGGCGCTTTGGGAGACGATGCTCGCGCTGCTCGATGCAGGATGGTCCTTCCCCGGGTACAGCCATGAACGCCTCACCCAGCTCGCCGAGCGTGCCCGCGGCCAGCAGCGGGAGGTTGCCGCGATCATGGTGACGACGGCGGCGGACCGCTTCCGCTCCTGACGCTCCCTTTCACGTGGCAGGACTCCCCTTCGAACGCGCTTCGAAGGGGAGTCCTGCTTCATGGATCAGGCGTCGGCAGGCTCCTCGTACTTCGGGAAGATCGGTGTGGGCGCAGGCAGGGCGACGCCCGTGACGAGCGGTGTGGCGATGGCTTCGAAGCGGCGTGCGGGGTCGTCGTCCTCAGTGCCCTGTCCCAGCGCCGTTAGAAGTTTCCCGGCACCATCGGGCATGACGGGCTGCACCAGGACGGACACAATACGGAGGATCTCCAGCGTCACGTAGAGGACTGTGTTCATGCGGTCGAGGTCCGTCTTGCGCAGGACCCACGGCTGCTGCTCGGCGAAGTACGCGTTGGTGTCGCCAAGGACGGTCCAGACCGCTTCGAGCGCGCGTGAAATCTCCTGCTTGTCGTACGCGGCGCGGCAGGATTCCAGCAGGGTGTTCGCGGCTGCCAGAATCTGCTGGTCGGCATCGGACAACGACGACGCCGCGGGCACGAGTCCGTCGCAGTTCTTCGCGACCATCGATAGGGATCGCTGGGCCAGGTTTCCGAGATTGTTGGCAAGGTCCGAGTTCATCCGGCTGACGATCGCCTCGTGGCTGTACGAGCCGTCCGCACCAAAGGGCACCTCGCGGAGCAGGAAGAAGCGGATCTGGTCCCGGCCGTACTGCTCTATCCAGTCCTTCGGAGCAATGACGTTGCCGAGGGACTTCGACATCTTCACGCCCTTGTTGTGCAGGAAACCGTGGATCATGACCCGCTTGGGCAGCTCGATGCCCGCCGACATCAGAAATGCCGGCCAGTAGATTGCGTGGAAACGGGAAATGTCCTTTCCGATGACGTGCACATCTGCCGGCCAGTACTTCCGGAACTGCTCCGACCCGGTATCCGGGTAGCCGACTCCCGTGAGGTAGTTGGTCAGCGCGTCAACCCAGACGTACATGACGTGCTTGGGATTGCCGGGAACGGGCACACCCCAGTCGAAGGTGGTGCGGCTGATGGACAGGTCCTCAAGCCCGCGCTTGACGAAGCTGATGACCTCGTTGAACCGTGACTGCGGCGCACCGAATTCGGGCTGGTCCGCGTACAGCGCCAGCAGCCGGTCCTGGTAGTTGGAAAGGCGGAAGAAATAGCTCTCCTCCTCCGTCCAGGTGACCTCTGTGTCCGTTTCCTTCGAGTAGCGGCCGCCGTCCTCGCGGACTTCGGTCTCTTCCTCGGTGTAGTAGGCCTCATCCCGGACCGAGTACCAGCCGGCGTACTTGTCGAGATAGATATCGCCGTTTGCTTCCATCCGGCGCCAGATGTCCTGGGAAGCGGCGTAGTGATCCTTATCCGTGGTGCGGATAAAGCGGTCGTAGGTGATGGCGAGGTCCGCGTGGGCCGCCTTGTACACCTCGGCGTTCCGGTCCACGAGTTCCTTGGGCGTGATGCCCTCCTTCTCCGCAGTCTGGGCGATCTTCATGCCGTGCTCGTCGGTTCCCGTCAGGAACATGACGTCATGCCCGTCCAACCGCTTGAAGCGTGCAATGGCATCGGTGGCGACATACTCGTAGGCGTGCCCGATGTGCGGAACGCCGTTGGGGTACGTGATGGCCGTGGTGATGTAGAACGGGGGTTTCTTCGCGGAACTCACCATAGAAAGTTACCCTGCCGACGTTTCGTTGTCGCATCATTGCGTCGAGGGCACCCCCGATCATGGTTTTCCCATGGTGCGACGCCAACACTACTTGCATGGCACAGCAACTCGACGACCGCCGCGTCTCCTCCCGCCCGACCGGTTCCCGGCACCGGGTACTCGTTCCCGCCGCGCTCCTGATCGGCGTTCTGGGCGGCACGGCGTGGCTGCTCAGCAACAATGTCGAGGAAGAACCGCCCACCATGCTGGGCGCATCGGACACTGTCGTCGGCGGACTCGCCCGGATCAACGGGATCCTGCCCCTCGAATCGGACGGTTGGGAACCCCCGACCAATGGCGAGGCACTCGACGCTCCCGTGACCGACGGTGCCCACCGGGTCCGGGTGCTACTCGAACTGACAGCGCTGGAAGCCGACGGGATCTCGTTTCAGGCCTCCGACTACTTCGTTGACGGGCTGGGGACCGGTGAACCGCGCGTCATTTGGGCGTCCCCATCCGAGTACAAGGCGGAGCAGGGCGAGACAATCGACGCCACCCTGGTATTCGAGATCCCGAACAAAGCCCTTGCGCTGGTACTCAGCGACGACGGTGAAACCCGCCTCTCGCTCGGAACTGAACACCACACAGGCGGTCGCTAAGTGGTATCTGAGTAGCCCTGGTCGCTACTCAGGTAGCTACCCGACCGATACTCGAACGATTTCGAGTAGCGCCCCCGAATCCTTCAGGACCGGGGGCATATTTTCGGGTAGACCCTACTCGTGATCGGGCAATCACGAATCCATAACTTTGATCCTGTCATCACAAGCACGAAAGACAGGGTCTCGCTCATGTTGCAGTCAGACACATTCTCACCGTCACACTCAGGCACTCCCGCGGACGCACCCGGCGTGCCGGCCTTCCTGAGCGTTCAGCTCATCGGCTCCCTTCGCATCCGCCGTGGTGATACCGTCCTGAACGCACGGAGCCTCGGCGGACCGAAGCCACGCCAGATCCTGGAGATCCTTCTCCTGAGCCTCGGCAACCCCGTTTCGAAGGACCGCCTCATCGAGGTCCTGTGGGAAGGGCACGCGCCCGCGGAAGCCCTCCCAACGCTCGAGAGCTACGTCAGCGTCCTGCGCCGGAACATTCAGCCGGGCAGCGGCAAGCAGGGACCCCTGCGCACCACCACGGGCGGCTACGTGATGGACGCCACCATGGTCGACCTGGACGTCTTCCGCTTCGACCAGCTCCTTCGCCAGGCGCAGCAGAGTGCTCCGGAGACAGCGCTGAGCCTGCTCCATGAGGCTCTGGCGCTGGCCACCGCTCCCCTGCTCGGTGACGAACTGCTGCCGGCATGGGCCGAGGACGAGCGGGAACTTCACAGCTCCCGCGTCCTGGAAGCCACTGTTCTGGCCGCGGAAACGGCTGCAGCACTTGGAGCCGTGTCCGAGTCCATCGAGTGGGCGCAGGAAGCCCTCGCCATGGATCCCCTGAACGAACGCGCCTGGCTGGCCCGGATCGACGGTCTCGAGCGGACCGGCCGGTACGCCGAGGGCCTGCAGAACTACGAGAAGTGCCGCCGGGCGATGGTCAAGGAACTGGGCTGCGCGCCCGGCCCGGGCCTCAAAGCTGCTCACGCCCGACTCCTTCAGGCGACGGCAGAAAACGAAGGCGAACTCTCCGACGTCCTCTCCGCGCTGCTCGTCCTTCATGGTCAGCTCAGCCGGAACGTCGCTCCGGTAGCCGCTTCGGCATCACCGCAGCTCGTGCGACAGTCCCTCCGCGAGGCGTCCCACGTCCTCAACTCTTTCCTCGTGCGGGCGATGTCCGCAGCGTAGGGCTCCCGCCGGCTGTGCTTTCCGCAATGGGGCGGGAAGGCACAGACGGGACACAGCTAGGGTTCCTGCCTATGGGCGGGAACCCTCGCTGTTTTGTGTGCATGGATCGAGGACGTGTAGACCGCCTTTGGCTGCACCGGAAGGGCGTGCGCGTGCCTGCTCGGCTGGCGTTGGGCGCGTAGCCCGGCCGCCACAGGCAGAAGGGCCATGGCGGGTGAACTACCCGCCATGGCCCTTCTGCCTGGACTACCCGAATCGGGGAAGACCCGAATCAGGAGATGAGGAACGCACCCCAGCCGCTGCCCATCGCGGTACGGGTGCCGACCCGCCCGGTACCTGTGCCCGGATAGACCCATAGGTTGCCCGCGGCATCCCGTGCCACGAGGTCCGCGCGGGAGTCACTCGTCTGGTCTCCGATGCCGACCAGGGTGTAGCCGTTCCATCCCGTACCGAACTGCGTCCGGGCGATGAAGCCACCAGCTCCATTTCCTGGGTACAGCCAGAGCCGACCCAATCGGTCGTACGCGATAATGTCAGAACGGCTGTCCCCATTGAAATCTCCGGCACTTGCGACGTGATAGTCATTCCATCCGCTACCGATTTGTCGACGTGTCTGGAACCCACCCGTACCGTTTCCTGGATAGAGCCACAGCCTGCCCGAGGAATCCCGCGCCATCAAGTCGGAACGGGCGTCACCGTCAAAGTCACCAGGAGCCAGAACCGTATATGAAAGCCATCCGCTGCCAATTTGAATCCGGGTCTGGACGCCACCGGCCGCGTTGCCGCGGTACAGCCACAACCGTCCGGAAGAGTCATAGGCGAGGATGTCCGCACGCCCGTCTCCGCTGAAGTCGGGAGTAGCAACGATGCTGCTCATTCCCTGCCAGCCGGTCCCGATCAGGGAACGGGTCTGTAGGCGGCCCGTCCCGCTTCCGGGATACATCCACAGGCGTCCACCGCTGTCACGGGCAACCAGATCCGCGATGCCGTCACCATTGAAGTCCTCCTTTAGCTGGGGCTGGGTGGGCCTGACCGCAGGTGACAGGGCCGTGAATGCTCCGGCTCCGAGTGCGTTCACAGCGCGTACCTGGAAGCGGTATTCCGTCCCGTTGGTGAGGCCGGTGACGAGCAGACTCGTCGCGGTCGCGCCCGCGGGCCGAAGTGCTCCCACAGGCTGTCCGTCCGGCCCTACAACCTGCACGGCGTAACCGGTGATGGCAGAACCGCCGTCGGATACGGGGGCGGTCCAGGAAACCGTGGCAGATCCGTTAGCAGCGGTTACGCCACCGAGTACCGGAACTCCCGGGACGGATCGTGGGCTGACCGCCGCGGATGCTGGGGACAGCGCACCGTCGCCCAGAGCATTGGTCGCGAGCACCCTGAAGGTGTAAGCGGTGCCGTTGGCCAGCCCGGTAATATCGGTGGTTGTGGCCGAACCCGTCAACGACACGGTCTGGATCAGGGCATCTCCCGCCAGCACCTGGACCTTGTATCCGGTGACCGCCGTGCCGCCATTGGCCGCCGGGGCTGTCCAGGACAGAGTGACGACGCCATCGCCGGCGACACCTGTCACGTTCGTGGGCGCGGCCGGTACAACGTTCGGAACAACCGCTGTCGACAGTGCGGAGAAGCCGCTGGTGCCGAGTTCGTTGGATGCCCGCACCTGGAACCGGTACGACTGGCCGTTGACCAGCCCGGTGACAACAGTCTCGGTCTGGTTGCCGGGTACCTGCCGAAGCGCTCCAACGGGGGCACCGTTGGCGTCCACCGTCCGAACCTCGTAGCCCGTGGTCGGAGCGACCGGAGCATTCCAGGTCACGGTTGCCGACCGGTCGCCGGCGACAGCACCGGACATCTCGGGCACTCCGGGTGCCAGCGAGTCGGCGAACAGGAGCTTTTCGATGTTCCGCAGGGTGTCAACGCCGTCACCGACGCCGAGTGCCGGAAGGGCATCGGGATCGTCGCCGAGATGAGTCACCGTGGTGACGCTTCCCGGGTCTCCGGGGTTGGCTCCGGAAGGAACTGTAGTCACCGTGTAGTTCTGCTCAAGGTCGGAGAAAACTGCCGAGTCCGCGTCGCCGGGCTTCCCGGCGTCGACGATCTCACGGACTATGACGATGTTTCCGGGATTCACTTCGCCCGCGAAGACAGCCGCCTGGAGCGTCCGGGAGCTGCCCGGAAGGTAAGGCTTCTCCATGCCGTCGGTGCTGCCGATTTCCGTTGCCGGATCAGCAGGGTTGGTGCGCACGCTCAGACGTACGCGCAACTCCTTATCACCATCGAGGATGTCGTTGCCGGCGCGGCCTTCAAGGATGTCGCTTCCGCCGCCTCCGAGGATGATGTTGCCTTCTCCCCAGATAGCACCGTTCGCTGTCGCGCCGGGCGGGAGGAGGTCCGCAAGACCGCTGATCCGGCTCACGCCTTCGGCGTCGAGCCAGTTGTTGCCCGAGGTGCCTTCGCCCTCCACCAGGCGGGGAACCACGTTGTCGCCGCGCAGGACGTCATTCTTGCCTGCGCCGGAGAGCCCCTCAACCTCTGCGTAGCGGTCGCGGAGGACGTTCACAGGGAGCGGGACGCCCAGCAGGTTGCGGGTGAGGTCCGCATCGGCGGGGAGCGAGTCAACCTGGTGGGACGACCAGTCGAACCCGGCGGCACCGGCGTTCCGCTCGATTCCGGGGTCGGCGAGCATGATGTCGTCTCCGCCCTCGGCGTCGTAGTCATCGTCACCGTTCTGTCCCATGAGGACGTCGTTGCCCGGTGTGTTCGGGTCATCGAAGAACGGTGCCCCGCTGTCGCCCATCAGCAGGTCGGCGCCGTCGCCGCCCTGGAGCCAGTCATCGCCGGCGTCGCCGCGGGACAGGTCGTTGCCGCCGCCTGCGATCAGGAAGTCGTTACCCTCCCCGCCGAAGGAGTCGTTGGTGTTGGCTCCGCCGTTGATGAAGTCGCTGCCGTCTCCGCCGAGGATCAGGTCCAGGCCGGGTCCGGCGTCCAGTGCGTCGTGACCGGGACCGCCCTTCAGGACGTCGTCACCGGCGGAGTCAGTGATGATGTCGTCACCATCACCTCCAAGCGCTGTGTCACCGCCGTCGTTTCCCTCGATCACGTCGTTGCCGTCGTTGCCGAGGAAAGTGTCGTTGTCGACGCCGCCCCAGATACGGTCATTCCCGGGCGTGCCGTTGAAGACGCTTTGGCCGTTGATGCCGGCCGGATCCACCGAATTGGTGGTGCGGTAACGGATGGTGCCGTCAGGCATCCGGATGAGCAGGGCCGCCTCATCGCACTCCGACAGCGGATCGTCCAGAACGGTGGTTCCGCTGAATTGCAGCCGGTTCAGGTCGAACTTGCAGTCGGAGGTACCGAAGACGTCCGCCTTGAGGGACGTGGCACTTGTATTGCGCATGATGATTTCCGCGAAGGAGTTACCTTCGAGCTGGCCCAGCAGGTTCATGCCGGGCGTGCGTGCCAGGTAGTAGAACCGGTCACCGTTCTGAAGGTCGAGCATCTGCTGCTCGAAGACGTAGTTGAAGGTTGAGCCGAGCAGGCCTCCGAAGAGGTTGGTCCTTTCGGCGAGACCGCCCACCCAGAGATCGATCTGGTTGAGGCCGGTTTCCTTGCCTGCCCAGGCTCCGACGCCGCCCATGAAGTCCGCGGCATCGGCGGGAACCGTTCCCTCAGCAGCGTCGATCGGAGGATTGACGAGAAGGGTAGCCGCGTCCCGCTTGCCCTGCAGTGTGGTTGCAGCGGTGATCGTAGGGTGCTGGCCGTAGGCCGCGACAAAGTTGACCAGCGATGCGGGGTGCTTGATGTTCAGACCGAAGTCGATCCAGTTCGTGTAGGGCTTCAGCTGTCCGTCATTGGTCTTGTTGTAGATCTGGCTGCGCAGGTTATTCAGCGACGGAATGCCGGTCTCACGGGCCCGGGCGATATTGATCGCAGCGAGGTCCAGGGGCAATCCCAGAAGGTTGTTCCGCAGGGTATCGGTCACGAACTCATCGAGCTCGTTGCCGACCTGGTCTGACATGCCCATCGCAATCGAACCGGCTGCTTCCTTCGGGGACAGCCTGGTGCCGCCGCCGCCGTCGTAATAGGCGGGCGGATTCAGGAAGACGTCCAGCAACGGAACATCACTGGTGGATCCGGCAGCGTTGGTCCTCGAAACCGTGTCGGTGAGCATCGAGTGGCCGAAGCGGTAGACGGCGTGGGCGAACTCAGCGGTGATGGCCGGGTCGACGTCGTCGTGGTAGTTCGCGAAAGGCTCGATCAGCGGCTGCACCTTGCGGGCGAACTCCTCGAATGCGAGGTGCTGGTATTCCATTTCATTGACGAAGCGGGCGGCCTGGAAGAGGCGCTCACCGTTCCAGCCGTCGGCACCTGCGGTGCTCTTCCACTCGGCCAGAGCAGCAACGCCGCGGGCGGAGGTGTCAGCCGTCAGCGTGGCTTTGATGTCCTCGAGCAGGCGATTGTGTTCCGAGTGGAACACCTGGTGAACCATGGTCAGCGCGACGTTCTCGTTGACGCGGCCGTCACCGGCGACCGCGTGGGTATCGAGCATCTCGTTGTCATAGGTGGTGGGAGTCGGTGCACCGGGTGCGTTGATCACGGTGTCGGCGTCGGCCGTCTTGCCTGCCGCCGGAACGGCCAGGTGAGCGATGTCGTCGAGGAACGCTTCGTTGACGCGGAGTGCATTTGCCGGCACCGGTACGGGAGCGGCGGTGTTGCCCTCGACCATGCCGTCCGGGGTGACGTACTGCGGGAGCCCCCGGGCAGGTCCGGGAAGGAACTTTCCATAAGGGTCGACGGCGATCATCGGCACGCTGTGCACGTCCATGTCCGAGAGCTGCAGGCCCAGCTTCTCAGCCGCCTGTGCCTTGAGCAGCGCCCACGTTCCCATGCCGTCGTCAGCCGATGACAGCAGTGCTCCGGTGGTGACCGGCCGGCCCTCGGCGTTGTTGGCATACTCCCTCAGGAAGACCTGGTGGGAGGGATCGGAACTGTAGGTCTGTGACTGGTCCACCAGTGGGCCGGTGCGGTTAGTTGCTTCGCGGATGTCGTCGGCGGTACCGAGTTTGCCGTCCTCGCCGGGCTGGTTGGTGGCCCGGGTGAGGACCATGAAGCGCTGGCGGGGAGGAAGGTCGTCTGCATCGCCAAGCTTGCCGTTCGGTCCGGGGATCAGGGGGTCATCAGCCTGCAGCGGGATGAACACCGAACTGCCGGACTTGTTGAGAAGGTCAAGGCCGTGGTCAAAGAATTGCCCGAAGATGGTGAACAGTCCGTTGTAGGGAGGCGAAAGGCCGACGTCGGTGGTGATGTTCGGGATGAAGAGGGTTTCACCGGCGGGCACGCAACCGGCGGGAGTGCCGTCTTCCTTGCACGGCACCACGCTGTCGGCGCCGCTCTGCGTGCGGGTGGGATACTGCGCGGCCGAGATTGCCGCGGGGTTGCCGGAGGTCTGGTCGACAATGAGGTTACTGATCACGCGCGGGTCGGAGTCAACCACGTTACCTACGCCGTTGTAGGTGGTGGGACCGGGCTGGCGGATGATGGCGCCGTCGTCAGCGTCCAGGTATTCCGGTGTAGTGAGGCGGGGGAAGAGACGGTTCGACCCCGCGAAATCATCGCGTCCTTCCTGCAAGTTGTTGCAGGATCCGTCCACGGTCCGCAGACCGTAGGAGACCAGGGGGCCGGGCACCTGATCCGGTGCGGTGCCAAGCAGGGCGCCGCAGGGGCCCGTCTCGGACGTGGTGTTGCGGACGTGAGCTTCAGCGATTTTGATCTGGCGCAGAATGAACGCCAGGTCCGAGGTCGTTACCTTGAATCCCTGGCCCACCGGCGCCGCCTGCGCGGGACCTGCGACCAAAGGCAGGCCGATGCCCGTGAGCATCACCAGTGAGGTGAGCGCGGCCAGTGTGCGCCGGAATGGAAACACTGCCCGCTTCTGTGCAAGCGAGTGCTCCGCCGGTGGATTGTGTGCGGTTCCCATAATGCCTCCCAAGACCGATGCCGACGGAGTCCCGCCGGTGTCGCAAGAATCCCGCACGAGCGTTATGAATTTCTTGGAGGCATCAGGGTTTCCCCAAGCAGCCCGGGGCACGATTCGAAGGTAGACGAATGAACCGAGCCTGGGAGCGCAACAGCATGGGTAGCCACGTGGTGATCTCGGCACGCAAGCCGCCGGCGCACGGCTTCGGGCACCGCTCGCTTGCGGTATTTATCGGCGCGGCGTTCCTGCTCCTTGCACTGCGGATCTGGGTGATCGAGCCGCTCTGGGTCTCGTCGTCGAGCATGGAACCGACCGTCCGCGAGGGAAGCATCGTTCTGCTCTATCGCCATGGTGACCCGGTTCAGGGATCCCTGGTGGCATTCCACAATCCAGCCGGGACCGACACAGTGCTGAAGCGGGTGGTGGCCGTGGGCGGCCAGACCGTCGCCATCGAGGACGCGCGGCTCTATATAGACGGGAAGGCGGTGCCGGAGCCTTTCGTTGACCATTCGAGGATCGACGGCACGTACTTCGGCCCGGTTACTGTCCCCGACGGTCACGTTTTTGTCCTGGGTGACAACCGCGCGGAGTCCATCGACTCGCGCGAGTTCGGCCCCCTCCCGCGCGAAGCGGTGGAGGCGACGTTGGCGTGGCCGCCCATGCCGTGATCTTCGGCACCCGGCTCCGCATCAGCTCTGCTTGCACGACATCGGCTTAAAATACGACGGCGCCCGCACGAAATTCGTGCGGGCGCCGCCTTTGTGAACGGTCGGGCGGGATTAGTCCTGCAGGTCCACCTCGCGGGCGACGGATGCACCGATGGCTTCCTTGAGGCTTTCCAGCACGTCCTGGGGCACGGAGCTGTCCACGGTGAGAAGCGACAGCGCCTGGCCACCCTCCTTGTTGCGGGCGACCTGCATGCCGGCGATGTTGATCCCGCGTTCCCCGAGGACCTGACCGAGCGTACCGATAACTCCCGGCCGGTCCTGGTACAGGATCACCAGGAGATGCTCGCTGATCGGGATTTCGAGGTCATAGCCGTTGACACCGACGAGTTTCTGGATCTGCTTCGGTCCGGTGAGGGTGCCGGCGACCGAGATCTGGGACCCGTCCGAGAGTGCGCCGCGGATGGTCAGTACGTTGCGGTACTCGTCGGACTGTTCTGATGTCACCAGTCGGGTGTTGATTCCCCGCTGCTCAGCAAGGACCGGCGCGTTGACATAGGAGACCTGTTCGGACACGACGTCGGTGAATACACCCTTGAGTGCCGCCAGTTCGAGCGCCTTCACATCAAGTGACGCGATCTCGCCTGCCACCTCGACCTCGATCTGGGTAAGGGAATCGTGGGTCAGCGCGGTGAAGATACGGCCGAGCTTCTCGATCAGCGGGATGCCGGGACGCACCTCCGGTGCAATGACGCCGCCGGCGACATTGACGGCGTCGGGCACGAGCTCGCCGGCCAGCGCAAGACGGACCGACTTCGCTACGGAGATTCCCGCCTTCTCCTGGGCTTCCTCGGTGGACGCACCGAGGTGGGGCGTCACCACCACATTGTCCATCTCGAAGAACGGCAGGTCGGTGCTGGGCTCCTTCACGAACACATCCACGCCCGCGCCCGCGATTTGGCCTTCCTTGAGTGCGGTGTAGAGCGCGTCCTCGTCCACCAGTCCCCCGCGGGCAACATTCACCACATAGGCGGTGTTCTTCATCTTCTGGAACGCAGTGGCTCCGAGCATGCCGACGGTCTCCGGGGTCTTCGGCATATGAATTGTGACGAAGTCGGATTCAGCCAGGAGCTCGTCCAATGTGACAAGCTGGACACCCAACTGTGCCGCCCGGGCGGAGGTGATGTAGGGGTCATAGGCGAGGATCTCGGTACCGAATCCCTGCAACCGCGCTGCAACGAGGGCACCGATGCGTCCGAGGCCGATGATGCCGACCTTCTTCTCATACAGCTCAATACCCGAGTACTTCGAGCGCTTCCATTCCCCGCCCTTAAGGGCTGCGCTGGCCTGCGGGATGTGCCGGGCGAGGCTCAGCACGTGGCCGACGGTGAGTTCGGCTGCCGAAATGATGTTGGAGGTCGGTGCGTTGACCACCATCACGCCGGCCTGTGTGGCTGCCTTGATGTCAACGTTGTCCAGCCCCACGCCTGCACGGGCGATGACCTTCAGCTTGGGAGCCGCAGCGATTGCCTCAGCGTCCACCTGGGTGGCGGAACGAACGAGGATCGCGTCCACGTCGGCGATGGCGGCGAGCAGCTTGGTCCGGTCGGCTCCGTCGGTCTGGCGGATTTCGAAATCCGGTCCGAGGGCGTCCACGGTTGCCGGCGAGAGTTCTTCAGCAAGGAGAACTACTGGTTTTTCCACGGGAGATCCTTCGCAGTGCGTTGGGCAGAGATGTTCGAAGTGTCGTGCTGAGAGTTTCGTTAAGTGTAGGTCGCAGCGCTGGCGGGCCCGCTTTATTACCCGTTCCCGAGGCCAGATGAGACAACCGCCACACAGAGGAACGGCCGGACCGGCGGAAAGCTCCGCCGGTCCGGCCGTCACCTGCAATCCTGCATGAATCAGCGGGCGACTGAACCTTCGGTGTAGTCGTCGTTGGTCTTGATCCAGGAGAAGAGCTTGCGCAGCTCACGGCCGGTTGCCTCGATCGGGTGATCCTCACCCTGCTTGCGCAGCTTGGCGAACTCAGGAGCACCGGCGTCCTGGTCGTCGATGAACCGCTTGGCGAAGGCGCCGTTCTGGATGTCCGCGAGGACCTCCTTCATGTTCTCCTTCACCGACGGATCGATGACGCGGGGACCGGAGACGTAGTCGCCGTACTCTGCAGTGTCGGAGACGCTCCAGCGCTGCTTGGCAATGCCGCCCTCCACCATCAGATCGACGATGAGCTTCAGCTCGTGCAGTACCTCGAAGTACGCGACCTCAGGCTTGTAACCTGCCTCGGTCAGCGTCTCGAAACCGTACTGGATGAGCTGGGATGCACCACCGCACAGAACAGCCTGCTCACCAAAGAGGTCCGTTTCGGTCTCTTCGGTGAAAGTGGTCTCGATGACGCCCGCACGGGTGCCGCCGATCGCCTTGGCGTAGGACAGCGCCAGTTCACGGGCCTTGCCCGAAGGGTTCTGCTCCACAGCAATCAGGTCGGGGACGCCGCGGCCGGCTTCAAACTCACGGCGCACGATGTGGCCGGGGCCCTTGGGCGCCACGAGGGCGACGTCAACGTCGGCTGGAGGCTGGATGTAGCCGTAGCGGATGTTGAATCCGTGGCCGAAGAAGAGGGCATCGCCGGCCTGCAGATTGGGAGCAATGTCGTCTGCGTAGACGTGGCGCTGAACCTGGTCCGGGGTAAGCACCATGATGAGGTCGGCCTCTGCGACGGCATCGGCAACGTTGAGAACGCGGAGGCCCTCAGCTTCAGCCTTGGCGCGGGACTTCGAGCCCTCCTTCAGACCGACGCGGACGTCGACGCCGGAGTCGCGGAGGCTCAGCGCGTGAGCGTGGCCCTGGCTGCCGTACCCGATAACAGCCACGGTGCGGCCCTGGATGATCGAAAGGTCTGCATCGTCGTCGTAAAACAACTCGGTCACTTGTATTTCTCCTGTGATGTGATTCTGCTGCCCACCGATCGTGGGCAAGCGGGGATTCGGGTACTTGAAAGCTGGTGAGGCGCGTCCGCTAGGCGCTTCTCAGCGCCCTGTCGCTCATGGACTTGGCGCCGCGGCTGATCGCCAGCGTCCCGGACTGCACTATTTCGCGGATGCCGAACGGCTCCAGCACCGAGAGCAGTGCGGAGAGCTTTTCGGCGGTGCCGGTGGCTTCGATGATCAACGAGTCGGTGGACACGTCAACCACTGAAGCACGGAACAGATCTGCTGCCTGGGTTACCTGCAGCCGTGTTGCGGCATCCGCACGGACCTTGACCAGGATGTGGTCGCGTTGCACGGAAGATTCGGGAACCAACTCAACAATTTTGATGACGTTGATGAGCTTGTTCAGCTGTTTGGTGACCTGCTCCAGCAGGTCACCCTCGGCTTCGACCACCACGGTGATCCGGGACATCCCGGCCACCTCCGTGGGGCCGACAGCCAGGGAGTTGATATTGAAGGCGCGCCGCGCGAAAAGGCTGGCAACGCGAGTGAGGACGCCGGGAACGTCCTCGACCAGAACGGAAAGGGTATGACGGGCCATTGTTAGTCCTCCTGCTCCCAGTCCGGGGTCAAGTTACGGGCGATCTGGATGAGGTCGTTGCTGACACCCGCGGGCACCATGGGCCAGACCATTGAGTCACGGCTGACAACAAAGTCGACGACGACGGGGCGGTCGTTGATCTCGAGCGCCTGCTGGATGGTGGCGTCGATATCCTCATCCCGCTCGCAGCGGAGCCCGGCGCAGCCGTAGGCATCGGCGAGCTTCACAAAGTCAGGCACGCGGACGGTGTTGTGGCCGGTGTTCAGGTCAGTGTTCGAGTAGCGGCCCTCGTAGAAGAGGGTCTGCCACTGACGCACCATGCCCAGAGACGAGTTGTTGATGACCGCGACCTTGATTGGGATGTTGTTGATGACGCAGGTCGCGAGTTCCTGGTTGGTCATCTGGAAACAACCGTCACCGTCGATTGCCCACACCACGCGGTCCGGGTTGCCCACTTTCGCTCCCATGGCCGCGGGTACTGCGTAGCCCATGGTGCCCAGACCGCCCGAGTTCAGCCAGGCGTGAGGACGCTCGTACTTGATGAACTGGGCTGCCCACATCTGGTGCTGCCCGACGCCGGCTGCGTAGACAGCTTCGGGGCCGGTCAGCTCGCCGATGCGCTGGATCACGTGCTGCGGAGCGGAGAGACCGTCCTCGGGCTGCGTGAACCCGATCGGATAGCTGTCCCGCAGGCGGTTCAACACGGTCCACCAGGCGCTGAAATCCGGTGCGCCGGCGGAGGCGAACTGCTCGCGCAGGGCGGCCGTGAACTCCGGAATGATCTCCTTGACCGAGCCGACGATCGGCACGTCGGCCGTCCGGTTCTTGGAGATTTCGGCCGGATCGATGTCTGCGTGGATGACCTTGGCTCCGGGCGCGAAGCTCGCGAGTACACCGGTTACGCGGTCATCGAAGCGCGCGCCGAGCGTGATCAGCAGGTCGGACTGCTGCAGCGCCGTCACCGCGGATACCGAGCCGTGCATGCCGGGCATCCCGACGTGCTGCGGGTGGGAGTCCGGAAAAACTCCGCGGGCCATGAGGGTGGTGACCACCGGTGCACCGAGGAGCTCCGCAAGTTCCAGCAGTTCCGCAGCGGCGTGTGCCTTGATGACGCCGCCGCCCACGTAGAACACAGGACGTTCCGAAGCCATGATGAGGCGCGCGGCCTCACGGACCTGCTTGGAGTGTCCGCGGACAACGGTGCGGTAACCGGGGATATCCACCTTCGGCGGCCACGAGAAAGTCATTGGCCCGACTTGCGCATCCTTGGCGATGTCCACCAGCACGGGCCCGGGACGGCCGGTGCTCGCAATGTGGAATGCCTCGGCCAGGACCCTGGGGATGTCCTGTGCCTTCGTCACCAGGTAGGAATGCTTTGTGATCGGCATGGTAATGCCGACGATGTCCGCTTCCTGGAACGCATCGGATCCGATCACGGCGCTGGATACCTGGCCGGTGATGGCAACCATGGGCACGGAGTCCATGTGTGCATCGGCGATTGCGGTGACCAGGTTGGTGGCGCCGGGACCGGAGGTGGCAATGCATACGCCCGGCCGGCCGGTGACCATTGCATACCCCTGAGCCGCGTGCCCGGCACCCTGCTCATGGCGAACGAGGATATGGCGCAGCTTGCTGGAGGCCATCAGCGGGTCGTAGGTCGGAAGGATCGCACCGCCCGGAAGGCCGAAGATGTCATCCACGCCGAGTTCTTCGAGGGCGCGTACGATCGCCTGGGACCCGGACATCTGAGTGGGCGGCACCACCCGGTTGGGCCCCAGGACGGGACTGACCTGAGCGGTGCCCGTTGCTGCGTCCCTACCCGGTTGCTGGACGGGGCCCGCCGGAGCGGGCTGTTTGGCTGCCATCAGCGCTGGGCTGATGGGCGATCCCTTGGACATCCTTGAACTTCCTTTGTATCCAGCGCAGCGTGATCGCTGCGCAAATGTGCTGCGCTTCGTGTTCGGTGGGAACAAAAAAACCCCTCAGCCTGGTGGGCTCTGCGAGGGGTTTGCGCGTGACGTAGGAGTACCAGTCGGGGCTTTAGGCCACGCGCTTGGTAACTAGGACTACGGATACGTGCTGCATACCTGTAGTTTTCACTCCCCCGCCGACAGTGTCAACAGAGCCTCCCGGTGTCTCACCATGTGGACATCCGTTCCAGTTATTGGACACTAACCGACGGCGACGACGGCGGCACGCAGCCGCCGTCGTCATCCTCCTGCAAAGCGATAACCGGCGCCGAACTAACCGCAGTACGCGCCCTCGGATGCCGAGTGCACCAGCTTCGAGTACTTCGCAAGCACTCCCCGGGTGTAACGCGCGGGCAACGGCTCCCAGCCGACCTTCCGGTTCTCGAGTTCCTCCGGTTCGACCAGCAGGTCGAAGGTCCTGTTAGGGATGTCCACCCGGATCCTGTCACCGTCCTTGACGAAGGCAATCGGCCCGCCGTCGACAGCCTCCGGCGCCACGTGCCCGATGCACAGCCCGGTGGTGCCGCCGGAGAACCTGCCGTCGGTCAGCAAGAGCACGTCCTTGCCGAGGCCTGCACCCTTGATGGCGCCGGTGATGGCAAGCATCTCCCGCATCCCCGGTCCACCCTTGGGCCCCTCGTAGCGGATAACGACGACGTCGCCCGCTTTGACGGTGCCTGCTGCCAGTGCCTGGAGCGCGCCCTGCTCCCGCTCGAAGACACGCGCGGTGCCTTCGAAGACGTCCGCATCGAAGCCGGCACTCTTCACGACCGCACCTTCCGGAGCCATGGAGCCGTGGAGGATGGTGATGCCGCCCGTCTTGTGGATCGGGTTATCCATTGCGCGCAGGATCTTGCCGTCAAGGTCCGGCGGATTGATGGACTCGAGGTTCTCGGCGAGGGTCTTGCCGGTCACGGTGAGCACATCACCGTGCAGGAGGCCGGCGTCCAGGAGCGCACGCATGATGACGGGCACACCGCCGATCTTGTCGACATCGGTCATGACGTACCGACCGAAGGGCTTCAGGTCCCCGAGGTGGGGGATCCGGTCGCCGATGCGGTTGAAGTCATCGAGCGTGAGGTCCACCTCCGCCTCCCAGGCGATGGCCAGCAGGTGAAGCACCGCGTTGGTGGAGCCACCGAACGCCATGGTGACCGCGATGGCGTTCTCGAATGCCTCCTTGGTCATGATGTCGCGGGCCGTGATGCCGCGGCGCAGCAGGTTGACCACGGCCTCGCCGGACTTCCGGGCGAATTCGTCGCGGCGGCGATCGGCCGACGGCGGTGCGGCGGAACCTGGGAGGGACATGCCGAGAGCCTCGCCGATGCAGGCCATGGTGTTCGCGGTGTACATGCCGCCGCAAGCTCCCTCGCCCGGGCAGATGGCACGTTCAATACGGTCCAGATCGCCCTTGGACATCTTTCCGGCGGCACAGGCACCCACCGCTTCAAAGGCGTCAATCAGGGTGACTTCCTTCTCCGTGCCGTCCTCCAGCTTCACCCAGCCGGGCATGATCGAACCTGCGTAGAGGAAAACACTCGAGAGGTTGAGGCGGGCGGCAGCCATGAGCATGCCGGGCAGCGACTTGTCGCAGCCTGCGAGCAGGACAGAGCCGTCGATCCGTTCCGCTTCCATCACAGTCTCGACGGAGTCGGCGATGACCTCCCGCGAGACGAGGGAAAAGTGCATTCCTTCGTGGCCCATGGAGATACCGTCGGAGACCGAGATGGTGCCGAACTGCATGGGGAAGCCCCCGGCAGCGTGCACGCCCTCCTTCGCCCCCTGCGCCAACCGGTTCAGCGAAAGGTTGCAGGGCGTAATCTCGTTCCAGGAGCTCGCTACGCCGATCTGCGGTTTGGCGAAGTCATCATCGCCCATTCCCACGGCGCGCAACATGCCGCGGGCAGGTGCGCGTTCCATACCGTCGGTGACCGCACGGCTTCTTGGCTTGATGTCTGGTGTTACCTTCGCTTCGCTTTCCACGCTCATGCATCAAAGTCTAGGCCCGGCCCGGCACCGGCTCGCGCGTGTGACCCACCTGTTACAGGTGCCCGCGCGCGTGTTACGCACCACAATCAGCGTTCGGCAGCGTCGAACATCCGCACTTCAGGAAGCGAACCAGACGCTACTGGGTTCTTCGGGTAGGGTGGTCGCGCGGACTTCATGCGGCCGCCGTCGGCTGCCGCATTCTGACCAGCCATCCCGCCGGCACTTTCCCTACCCAGGCTTCCCACATGACCCCCCAGCTGCCGCACGATCTCCACGACGAGTCCGGAAGCGACGCCCTGAAGACCATACTGCGGGGAATTTTCGATTCCCAGATCCCGAACTATGGCGATTACAACCTGGTCTTCGCCGCGAATGAGCGGCGCGAGGGCAGGGATGCGCACGGTGCCCGCATCAATCGGCCCAGATACTACGTCATCGGTTACCGCTGGCAACCCGCCGAGCTCATGGTGGCGCCCGTCAACGGCCAGACCCTCACGGGCGGAGGCGTTCCGGTGGAACTGAACATGACCAACCTGTCCCATGCGATCCGGTTGACGGACGGGGATTACGAGGTAGGTACGAACACCGGAAGAACGTTCCGTTTCGGCGTTACCGCGGAAGCGGCCCTCAGGACCTCTTCCGACAGGCAGTTCCGGCTTGAGCAGGCAGACGACTGCGCTGATTTCGAACTGTTCATGCAGGCATTCATCGGGATGGCGTAGCGCTCAGACGTCTCCCGAACCGGGACCGCGGCTTCAGCCCCAAGGGCCTCGAACCACGAGGTTCGCGGGCTCCTGCCCCGCAGCCAGTGCTTCGAGCTGCCGCCGCAGCAGCCGAACGATCCGCGGCCAGAATGCGCCCGTATTTCCGCCGTTATGGGGGGTGATGATCGCGTTCTCGGCGCTCCACAGCGGGTGCCCTGCGGGAATCGGCTCGGGATCGAATACGTCGACCGCGGCGCGGAGCCTTCCGCTGACGACTTCTGCCGTCAGGGCCTCCGAATCCACCACGGGGCCCCGTGCCACATTCACTACGAGTGCGCCGTCCGGCAACGCGGCCAGGACCTCGCGCCCCACCAGGCCGCGCGTCGAGTCAGACAGCGGTGTGATAACGATCAGCACGTCGTGACGGGCGGCCAGTTCAAGAAGTTCGTCGCTGCCGTGGACCTGTCCCCGTTCATCAGAACGTGCAGTGCTGCCCACCCTTGTGAGCTCGACCTCGAACGGGTCGAGGCGCTTGGCGATCTCCTCTCCGATCCCGCCGACTCCGAGCAGCAGGACGCTGCGGTCAGCCAGCCCCGGATAACGAGCCGGCTTCCACTGGCCCTCCCGCTGGTTGCGCACCGCCACATCGATGCCGCGAAGCGATGCGATGGCCAGTCCAACGGCCATCTCCGCCGTAGCCGCTGCGTGGACTCCAGCGGCGCTGCACACCGCGACGCCGTCCCCGGCCATCTCCGCCACGCCCTCGTACCCGGTGGACTGCGTCTGGACCAACTTGAGCGCCGGAGCGGACTGCAGCTGGTCACTAAGATCCCCCCGCTGCATATAGGGCAGTATCGCGACGTCGATGTCTTCCAGATCCGCACCCACCGGCGCATCCTTGAAGTCCCACACGACAAGGTCCAGACCGCCGGGCGCCGGCTGCAGTGCGTCCAGAAGATCGCGGTCGGGCACGGAAACAGTACGAATGGCAGGAGGTGTCATGGGATCAGCCTAAACGCGCCGGTATGGACAGCGGTTTTCGGTGGTCGTAACGTTCTAGTCATGCGGGCCGCGCGGCAGGACAAGCGGGACGACCGGCTGGACCCGGCACTCTGGGCCCTGCTTCTTCTCGCTGTGGCACTAACGGTTCTCCGGCATCTGAGCCGCTCCGGAACCGATCCCGCGGCCCGATCCACCTCAGGCGCGCTCACGTCTGCGGATGCTCCATCACCGGTGCCTGCTCATACCGCCGGTCGCGCGGATGAGTGGAGCATGACCTCCGGGGAGACGGTCGTTCCCAACCCGCACCGGAAGTACTGACCAATGCGCCGCCCGGTCTTGTCCTGCCGACACTGCACAGGTATGGCCGTAGTAGCCGTTCTTCTCACCGGATTAACTGCATGCGACGGCGGAGCCGAGCCCGCTCCGATCGTGCAGCAGTCCGGGCCTCCCTCGTCCGCTTCACAAGCGCCCGTCCCCGAACCGGATCCGCCACCGGTCGAACCGACGGTCACGGGCAACGTCGCGAGCGGGCTCGCACTTCCGTGGGGAATGGCGCTCCTGCCGGACGGGGGCCTGCTCGTCACAGAGCGGGACAGCGCGGAAGTGAAACGCATCCGGGACGGCAGGGTCGAGGTAGTCGGGGTCGTTGAGGACGCCATCACTGCAGGTGGCGAGGGCGGCTTGTTGGGAATCGCTGTCGCTCCCGGCTTTGCCGAAGAGCAGCGGGTGTTCCTTTACTACACCAGCGCAGCCGATAACCGAGTAGTGAGCATGGCCTATGAGGAGAAGGGTGGTCTCAGTGGCCTTGAGGAGGTGCTGACCGGGATCCCCAAGGCGAACATCCATAACGGGGGTCGAATCAAGTTCGGGCCCGACGGTTACCTGTATATCGGCACAGGCGACGCCGCCGAGGCCGGAAACGCACAGGACCAGGCAAGCCTGGGTGGGAAAATTCTCCGGGTGACCGCCCAGGGGGAGCCCGCGCCCGGCAACCCCTTCGGCACTGCCGTGTACTCGCTCGGTCACCGCAACGTGCAGGGGCTCGCCTGGGACTCCGAGGATCGGCTGTGGGCGAGCGAGTTCGGACCCGATCGCGATGACGAACTGAATCTCATCGTGCCCGGCGGCAACTATGGGTGGCCGACCGTCACAGGAGCGCCCGGCAACAACAACTTCATTGACGCCCAGGTGGTCTGGCCGTCCACAGCGACGTCCTCCCCCAGCGGTCTGGCCATTGTCGGGGACATTGCCTACGTCGGGGGGCTGCGGGGCGAACGGCTATGGAAGGTTCCGTTGCCCGACGGTTTCGCCGAGGAACCGGTCAGCTTCTTTGACAGCGCCTATGGACGGCTGCGGGACACCATCGCCGGTCCAGACGGCGGCTTGCTGATCGCCACTAATGAGGGCAACGGATCCCGGATTCTGCAGGTCGAGATGCAGTAGCTCACATTCAGTGCCGCGATTTAAACATTTCGCCAAAGTGCTGGTAGAGTTTAGTGCTGTTGCGGAGGGCGGTTGAACCGAATTTCGCAGGCACCTCTAGCTCAACTGGCAGAGCAATTGACTCTTAATCAATGGGTTCCGGGTTCGAGTCCCGGGGGGTGCACAGGGAAAGAATCCTCTCGTCGGACATGGTCCGACGGGAGGATTTTTTGTTGTCCGGCGATGTTCCCCACCGCCCTGCCCCACCGCCGGAAATGAAAGAGTGCCCCACCGCCGGAAATGAAAGAGGCAGCCGGATCAACCGGCCGCCTCCAGGAGATGAGCGTGCACGGGGTGCGGACTGTCACGTCCCCCGTCGGCGCGACGAATCAGACGCCGGAACCGGTGGTGGATCCTGTTACGACCACCTCTGGTACACCTGCACCGGGTGCAGCAGTCTCCCAGCTCCAGCGCGGTGCGCCGAGATCCCGGATGACTCCCTGAAGATGGGATCGGAGTTCGTTCGACACAAGTCCTTCGCCGGCGATAAGCGTGCGCTCGACGTCCTGCGCTTCGGCCAGGGCACGGCGGCCGGCTGGTGTGATCGAGACCGCGTGGCTGCGACGATCAACCTCGCTGCGAACCCGCGCGATGTGTCCGCGTGATTCCAGACGTGACAATGTTTTGCCCATGGTCTGGGCCTGCACACGCACCATTTGGGCGAGGTTGGCCTGAGTCATGGCACCCTGCGACTCCAATACGCCGAGGGCTATCACACCGGCGTGCGTGACGCCGATGGAAACCAGACGCTCATTCCATGCATGCTCCACCAACCGAGCGGCCGTCGTCAGTAGTCGACCTGTAGGCCATTGCTCGAGATCCGGCATCAGCTGAAAACTTCCTTCCGCCCCACGCCGCCCTGTGCGGTTCTCTTGGGGGACCTTCAAATCCACCCACATATGATAGCGGGGGCTTGGCCGCAAATCCGGAGAGCCACACGGCTGATGCACAATTGAGACCGAAGAGAGAGACTCACATGGCAGAACGACTTCAGACCGGGGACCGCGCTCCCGACTTCACGCTCACATCGGCGGACGGTTCCACCGTATCGCTAGGCGACTTCGCCGGCGAGAACGTCGTTGTCTATTTCTACCCTGCAGCGGCTACACCCGGGTGCACGACGCAGGCCTGCGATTTCCGCGACAGTCTCGCATCGCTCGCTTCCGCAGGTTACAGGGTGATCGGCATTTCACCGGACGGGGAAACCAAACTGCGCTCCTTCAGCGAGAAAGAGGAGCTCACCTTTCCCCTACTGTCAGATCCCGACCATGCCGTGGCGGAAGCCTGGGGAGCCTGGGGCGAGAAGAAGAATTACGGCAAGACCTACGAGGGCCTCATCCGGTCAACGGTCGTCGTCGACGGATCCGGTCAGGTCGCGCTGGCCCAGTACAACGTAAGGGCCACCGGTCATGTCGCCAAACTGCGGCGTGAC
Organism: Arthrobacter sp. D2-10; assembly: GCF_054161285.1. NCBI lineage: Bacteria > Bacillati > Actinomycetota > Actinomycetes > Micrococcales > Micrococcaceae > Arthrobacter > Arthrobacter sp. D2-10. The sequence goes on from NZ_CP096431.1 coordinate 2,151,702, forward strand.
CTCGGAATCAGCTGACTTCGGCTACGGCCGTAACCGAAGGACTGAACGACGTTCGACCTGAGTACAATGGATCGTGCGTTGGACGGCTTCGGCCGGCCGGCAGCCCGCGCGAGTGGCGAAATTGGCAGACGCGCTGGATTTAGGTTCCAGTGTCTTCGGACGTGGGGGTTCGAGTCCCCCCTTGCGCACAGCGAAATGCTCGTCCGGCTCACCCCGGGGCGATCAGCCCTCCACTACTGGTGGAGGGCTGATCCATTTAACGACCGGCCCAGAGGCTGTCCGGAAGTTTCTGTATCGACCACCCATCCACTCTCATCCCTCACCCGAACTAGACGTGAGACATCGACACGATGTTCGTCCGGTATTTCGGACCGTCGGGTTTGCCGAACGGGTCGGTATGAATGAAGGAGAAATGTAATGGGACTTCTGAAGAGCAGGAACCTCTCCGTACTCGGTGTCGCGGCTGTGGCCATGTTCGGCCTGGCAGCATGCGGCGGCGGCGAAGGAACCGCCAGCAGCGATACGGAAACGACGGAGTCGACAACAACCGAGTCAACTGCCGAGGCAACGGAGGAGATGACAAGCGAGGCCTCCGACGAGGCGATGGACCCCGCAGCCAACCTCGTTGGACCTGGCTGTGAAGGATACGCCGAGCAGGTGCCCGAGGGCGACGGTTCGGTTGCAGGAATGGCTCAGGACCCGGTCGCCACCGCAGCTTCCAACAACCCCCTGCTGACCCAGCTGACGGCTGCTGTATCGGGCGAGCTCAATCCTGATGTTGACCTGGTTGACACTCTGAACGGCGGCGAGTTCACAGTGTTTGCACCGATTGACGAGGCCTTCGAGGCACTTGATGCGGCAACGGTCGAGTCGTTGCAGACGGACGCGGATCTGCTGCAGGGCATCCTGACCTACCACGTTGTCGAGGGCCAGCTCGCTCCCGATGAGGTCGCAGGCACCCACACCACAGTCAACGGCGCCGAGCTGATGGTTGAGGGTGAAGGCGATGCAATCACCGTCGGCGAAGAGGGCGCAGCGGTCATCTGCGGTGGCGTTCAGACCGCCAATGCCACTGTCTATCTCATCGATGCCATCCTGATGCCGCCGGCTGAGTAGCCAGCGCTGTGCACAGGTGGGGAGCAATCCCCTCATGACTCCCTGATCCGACTCCTCTAATCAGGTTCAGGGACCGAAGGCGGGTATCTGCATTCCGGTGCGGATACCCGCCTTTTCCTTGGCCGCCGGCCACTTGGTTCTCAGGCTGCGGCCAGCCCTGTGACCTACACTGGAAACTCCGTCCGCAGTAGCTGCCTACTGCACGCGCGCCCGAGGAGACCATGCCAGCGAGCCCCATGCACCGCCGTCGTAATGTGCCGGCGTCCCTGCTGCGTCCGCTTGCTGCGGCAACGGTGCTCGGCCTGACTGCGTGCACCGCTGCCACCCCGGCGCCCACACCGACGACGACGGCGGCGGCCACGTCGGCAGCCCCGGTCCCCGTGGAAGACACCACCACCGGCACGTTCACTTTCGGTACCGCTGCGAACCCTGCGGGCCTTGACCCGGCACTCGTCGCCGACACCGAGTCCTACCGCATCACGCGCCAGATGCTGGAGGGTTTGGTCGGAATTGATCCCCTCACGTCGGAACCGGCACCCCTGCTGGCCACATCGTGGGAGGAACGCGACGAAGGCCGCGCCTATGCGTTTGAGCTGCGGGAGGACGTCGTCTTTCACGACGGCGAGCCATTCAACGCGGAGGCTGTCTGCGCGAACTTCGAGCGCTGGTACACGATGCCGCCGGAAACGCGGGAACTCGACGCATCGATCGCTTTCAAGTCCGTGTTCAAGGCCTTCTCCGACGCTCCCGAGGAGTCACTCTATGACTCCTGCCGGCCGCTCGGGGAACACCGGGTGCTCATCCAGCTGACCGGGCGGCTGACATCCTTCATTCCGGCCCTCGCGCTGCCGGCGTTCGGAATAGCCTCGCCCAAGGCCCTCGAGGAGCTCAATGCCAACCAGCTGACCGTGGAACAGGACGGCAGGCGGCTCTCCCAATTTGCCCTCAGCCCCGTGGGCACGGGACCGTTCACCTTCGAGGCGTGGTCGGAGGGCGAGGTGACCCTCAGCGCTTTCGAGGAGTACTGGGGCACCCCGGGCGAGATACAGACGGTGACTTTCCGCACCCTCCCCCACACCGACGCGAGGCTGCGGGCCCTGCTCCGGGGGGAGATCGACGGATACGACCTCGTCACGGTCGATAACGCAGCGGAACTCGCCCGTCAGGGACAGCAGATTCTTCAGCGCGACCCCTACTCGGTCCTCTACCTCGGTATGAACCAGGATTTCCCCGGCGTCGACGACGTACTGTTCAGGCAGGCAGTCGCCCATGCTGTGGACAAGCAGGCCCTGATCGAGGGCCGCTTCCTCAACGGCACAAGTCCCGCGAACCAGTTCACTCCGCCCAAACTCGGCGTCACCAACGATGAGCTGACCGAATACGACTACAACCCGGAACGAGCGAAGGAACTGCTCGCGGAGGCAGGCTACGACGGCGAACCCCTCCCCTTCCACTACCCCCGCAACGTCTCGCGCCCCTACCTTTCCTCCCCGGAGAAGGTCTATGCCGAGTTGAGCCGGCAGCTCACCGAAGCCGGCTTCAATATCCAGCCCGTGCCCACCGAGTGGTCCGAAGGCTATATCGAGACTGTCCAGAATGACGACGCCCGCGCCTTCCACCTGCTCGGGTGGAGCGGAAGCTATCAGGATCCGGACACATTCGTCGGCGAGCTCTTCAGCGATTACAGCGAGGAGTTCGCGTTCCGCGACAGCCAGCTGTTCAGCAAGATCGCCCGCGCTGTCACGCTGCCGAACGGAGAGGACCGGACGGCCGCGTACCGGGACATCAACGAGAGCATCGCCGTCGATATCCCGGCCGTCCCTCTGGCCTTTCCTATCTCGGCCGCGGTGGTCTCCCCCAAAGTGCTCAGTTATCCGGTGAGCCCCGTGATGCACGAGGTGTTCAACATGATCGACCTCGCCGAAGTCGAGCAGCCGACGCCCGAAGCGCGGGACTAAGCAGCGTGAATGTCAGGGCGCGTGAACTGGGACAAGGATCACGCCCCGGGAGGCCTTTCCAATTTAGGGAACCCCTCTCCCAGAGGCTACGCTTCTAGGGCTAGCGCCCTTGCTATTGGAGACCCATCGTGACTGCTGACAGCCAGGCGGGAAAGCCCGCGAACCACACTGACGTCGTTCTTATTGGCGGCGGAATCATGAGCGCAACCCTTGGTGCGTTCCTCAAGCAGCTGCAGCCCGACTGGAGCATCAGCCTCTTTGAGAGGCTGGACCGTGCAGGGCTGGAAAGCTCCGACCCCTGGAACAACGCCGGAACCGGCCATGCAGCTCTCTGCGAACTGAATTACTCCCCCGCGGCGAGGGACGGCTCAGTGGATCCGGCCAAGGCCATCGCCATCAACGAGCAGTTCCAGATCTCCCGGCAGTTCTGGGCGCACATGGTCTCGAACGGCCACCTGGGTGACCCCGGCAGCTTCATCAACGCCGTTCCGCACATGAGCTTTGTGTGGGGCGAAGGCAATGTGGAGTACCTCCGCCGCCGGTATGAAGCCCTCCGCGCACAGCCGCTCTTCAAGTCCATCGAGTTCGCCACGGACCACTCCGCCATCGCCGAGTGGGCGCCGCTGCTCGTGAAGGATCGCAGCCCGTCGCAGCAGGTTGCTGCTTCCCGGGTCGCCGGCGGAACCGATGTCGATTTCGGCGCGCTTACCCGCAGTCTCACGAGTTACCTTGGCGAGAACGACGTCGACCTCCGCTACGGACACGACGTCACCAACCTCTCCAAGACCTCTCAGAACCGCTGGGACGTGACGGTGCGCAACCGCGCGACCGGCCAGTCCTCCACCGTCAACACGCGCTTCGTGTTCATCGGAGCCGGCGGTGGCGCGCTGCACCTGCTGCAGAAGAGCGGTATTCCGGAGGGACGCGGCTTCGCAGGATTCCCCGTTTCGGGACAGTTCCTTCGCTGCACCAATCCGGACACCGTCAACCAGCACAACGCGAAGGTGTACGGGCAGGCATCGGTCGGAGCTCCGCCCATGTCGGTCCCGCACCTGGACACCCGGTATGTCAACGGTGAGCGTTCCCTGTTGTTCGGCCCCTATGCAGGCTTCTCCACCAAGTTCCTGAAGCGCGGATCGCTGCTGGACCTGCCTTCGTCCATCCGCCCGTCCAACCTCGTGCCGATGCTCGCTGTCGGCAAGGACAATATCCCGCTGACCAAGTACCTCATCAGCGAGGTCCTCAAAAAGCGTGAAGCGAAGAACGAGTACCTCAACGAGTTCGTCCCTTCTGCTGACGGTAACCGGTGGGAACTGATTACCGCCGGGCAGCGTGTACAGGTCATCAAGAAGGCGCCCGGCAAGGGCGGCGTCCTGCAGTTCGGCACCGAGGTCATCACCTCGGCAGACGGTACTGTCGGCGCCCTCCTGGGTGCTTCCCCTGGCGCATCAACGGCGGCACCGATCATGATCGAGCTGATCCGCCGATGCTTCCCCGGTCAGCTTGCTGCCTGGGAGCCCAAATTGAAGGAAATGATCCCTGGCTACGGCACGAAACTCAACGAGAATGAGTCTCTGGCTGATGACATCCTGTCAATGACCGACGAGGTCCTGGGACTCAAGTAGACAGCGGCGCCGCCAGGACTGGTTGCCCGCAGAAGGCAGAACCAATGTTCCGTTTGGCGCAGCTTTCCCTGGGGAATCGCGCACTGATCGCCCTGATCACCGTCTTCGCGGCGGTGTTCGGGGTGATCACCATGGGCTCCCTCAAGCAGGAGCTCATTCCCTCACTGGAGTTCCCCCAGGTCACCGTGGTGTCCTCCCTGCCCGGCGCCAGCCCTGAGTACCTGGACAAGCAGGTGAGCGAGCCCCTGGAAAGCGCGCTGAGCGGTGTGGAGGGGCTGGAGTCGTCATCGGCGACGTCCCGCAACGGCGTTTCAACGGTCAGCCTGATGTTCGCCTACGGCACCGACCTTGACCGGGCACGCGCCCAGGTGGACCGAGCCATTTCCACGGTCCGTCCTGTCCTCCCCGAGGAGGTCGAGCCCCAGTCCCTGGCCGGCAGCATCAATGACCTGCCCGTGGTGTTCATGGCAGTGTCCTCGGATCAGCCGCTCAGCACGTTGGGCGAGGAACTTGCACGGCTGACCGTGCCGCGGCTGCAGAAGGTTGAAGGCGTCCGCAGCGCTGAGATCACCGGCGGCGCGGAACAGCACATCTCCATCCTGCCGCGGGACGGCGATCTTGCCGAGCGCGGAGTCGCCGTCGGTGACATCGTGGACGCACTGGAGAACAACGGCGAGCTGTTCCCCATCGGCACGCTTGAAGAGGGCGAACGCTCCCTCACCATCCAGGCCGGAAGTCCGGTCGAGTCCCTCGACGACATCCGGAACCTTCCCATCCTGACTTCGGAGCGGGTGGACGGCGTTGCACCGGCGGAGGCCGCAACCATCGGTGAGGTTGCGGAAGTGGCCATAGCCGACGACGACGCCACCTCCATCACCCGGACCAACGGCGTTGAGACACTAGCACTGACCGTTACTAAGGTCCCTTCCGCCGACACCGTCACGCTCTCCAACGCCGTGACTGCCCTGATTCCCGAGCTTGAAGCTGAACTGGGCGACGGAGCGAGTATCACGGTCATCTTCGACCAGGCTCCGTTCATTGAGCGGTCCATCGCCGACCTCACCACGGAAGGACTGCTGGGACTTGGCTTCGCCGTCGTCGTTATTCTGGTGTTTTTGCTCTCGGCTCGCTCCACGCTGGTCACGGCGGTGTCCATCCCGTTGTCACTGCTGATCACGTTCATCGGACTGGCGGCCACGGGCTACTCACTCAACATCCTGACGCTGGGTGCGCTGACCATCGCCATCGGCCGTGTGGTTGACGATTCGATCGTCGTCATCGAAAACATCAAGCGGCACCTGAGCTATGGGGAGGACAAGCGAACGGCTATTCTCACCGCCATCCGCGAGGTGGCCGGGGCGATCACCGCCTCTACCCTGACCACGGTGGCGGTCTTCGCGCCCATCGCCTTTGTCGGCGACCTCGCTGGCGAGCTTTTCCGTCCATTCGCGCTGACCGTCACCATCGCACTGTTGGCCTCACTGGCGGTGTCGTTGACCATCGTCCCGGTGCTGGCCTACTGGTTCCTGCCGCGCGCCACCCGCTCCTCTGATGGAATGGACCCCAAGACGGCCGCCGCAAGGCAACGGCACCTGGCCGAGGAGAAGGAGCAACGGTCCTGGCTGCAGCGCGGATACCTTCCGGTCCTGCGTGTCACGCAACGCCACCCGGTGTGGACCGTCGTAGCGGGTGTCCTTGTGCTTGCCGGAACCGTGGCACTGGTGCCCTTCATGCAGACGAACCTGCTCGGCAACTCCGGCCAGAACAGCTTCAGCATTTCCCAGCGCCAGCAACCGGGATCCAGTGTGGAGAACACCGTAGCGGAGGCCGGGCGCGTGGAGGAGGTCCTGTCCCGGTTCGAGGAGATCCGCGACGTTCAGGTAACCGTGGGCAACGCTCCGGGAGCGCTCGGCGCACGATTCTCAGCCGGAGCTTCCACCGCTCAGTTCACGGTGACCACCGAGGAAGACGCGGACCAGCAACAACTCCAGAATGACGTCCGCGCCGCGCTCAATGAACTCGAAGACGCGGGAAACATTTCCCTGTCCAGCCAACAGGGCGGCTTCGGCACCTCCAGCACCGTGGACATCGACATCACCGCGCCGGAGCCGGACATTCTGGCCGAGGCCAGTGACGCCGTCGTCGGCGCTCTGGAGGGGGTACCGGGAGCGCGGGACATTACGTCCAACCTGGCATCCGCACAGCCACAGATCCAGGTGAGTGTGGACCGCGCCGCGGCAGTACGCGCCGGTCTCACCGAAGGGCAGATCGGCGCGTTGCTGGGAGGCAACATCAGCGCCATCCCCGGTGGCTCGGTCCGTCTGGAGGCCACCGACTATCCCATCCTCATCGGGGAAGGGACCGAGATCACCGGCATCGACCAACTGCGCAATCTCTCGGTTCCGACTCCTGCCGGACCGGTACCGCTGACGGACGTGGCGACGGTCGAGGAAGTGCAGGTTCCCCTCACGATCACCAGTTCCAACGGTGAACGTACGGCACAGATTTCCATCACGCCCTCGGAAGACAACCTGGGTGCGCTCACCGCTGCGGTGACCGAGCGGCTGGACGGGGTGACGCTTCCCGCCGGTGCGACGGCCACACTGGGCGGTGCGTCCGAGCAGCAGGCGGAGTCGTTCGGGCAGCTTTTCCTCGCACTCTGGGCGGCGGTGGCAATCGTTTACGTGATCATGGTCGCCACCTTCAAGAGCCTCATCCAGCCGCTGATCCTGCTCGTTTCGGTTCCGTTCGCGGCCACCGGAGCGATTGCGCTGCTGGTGGTCACCGGGATCCCGCTGGGACTGCCTTCGCTGATCGGCATGCTGATGCTGGTGGGCATCGTGGTGACAAACGCAATCGTCCTGATCGACCTTATCAACCAGTATCGACGCCCGCATGATGGTTCGCCCGGGCTCGGCGTTGCGGACGCAATCACCCGTGGAGCCCGGCAACGGTTGCGTCCGATCCTGATGACTGCGCTGGCAACGGTGTTCGCCCTGACCCCGATGGCACTCGGCCTGACAGGGGAAGGCGGGTTTATCTCGCAGCCGCTCGCCGTCGTCGTCATCGGTGGCCTGGTCTCCTCGACCCTGCTGACCCTGGTTCTGGTTCCGGTGCTGTACCGGCTGGTGGAGGGCCGGCGCGAAACCCCGACCATGATGGCTGAAACCCGCGAGTCGGAACTCTCCCTGCAGCGCTAGAGTCGGTGCATGAATCCACCGTCCACTCTTGGCCTTGTGCTGCGCTTCGCCTTCCTCGCTCTGGCCTGGGGATGCAGCTTCCTGTTCATCAAGGTGGCGTTGGAGGGGCTTTCACCCAGTCAGGTGGTTCTGGGTCGGCTGCTGATCGGTGCGCTGACCCTGGGCCTGGTGGTCTGGGCCGGCAAAGTACCCCTTCCGCGCGGACTCAAGGTCTGGGGGCACCTTTTCGTCCTCGGGGCGTTTCTCTGTGTAGTCCCCTTCACCCTGTTTGCGGCTGCGGAGACCATGATCTCGTCCGGGCTGGCCAGCATTTACAACGCAACGACGCCGCTGCTCACCGCACTGGTTGCGATCCTCGCCTTGCCCGGCGAGCGGCTGACACGCCGTGCAGCGGGCGGACTGGCGCTCGGATTCCTGGGAGTCCTGGTGGTGGTCGGCCTGCCGGTCGGCGCGCCAACGAGCGGCGGCGGGGAACTGGCCGGGCAGCTGATGTGCCTTGGTGCCACGGCGTGTTATGGCATCGGATTCGTCTGGATCCGCCGCTTCATCAGCCCGCTTGGCCTGCCGGCGGCGTCAGTGGCGTTTGTCCAGGTAGGGCTGGGGGCCGTCGTCGCGCTTGTTCTGGCTCCCTTCACCGCGCTGCAGCCGGTAGTTCTGGAGCTACCCGTAGTACTGTCCATCCTTGCTCTCGGTGCGCTGAGTACGGGGCTCGCCTACATCTGGAACACCGAGATCGTCACCGGTTGGGGCGCGACGAGCGCGTCCTCGGTCACCTACCTCACTCCTGTCGTTGGAGTGATCGCCGGTGTTCTGGTGCTGGGGGAAACCTTCAGCTGGAACCAACCGCTTGGCGGAGCGCTTGTCGTTCTCGGGGTTGTGCTGACCAAGCTGCGGCGCCGACGCCCAACGGGGAATGCACGCCCGCCCGGCCCCGGTGTTCAGCGGGAACAAATGCGTAAAGGGCGTGGTTAGGCAGTACAGTAGATGCAAATGCATGTACTTCTAGGAGGAGGAATCCCATGCAACTCGGTATCTTCAGCGTCGGCGATGTAACGGTTGACCCCACCACCAACACTGTTCCCACTGAGCACGAACGCATCAAGGCAATGGTGACCATCGCCAAGCATGCCGAGGACGTCGGCCTCGATGTCTTTGCAACCGGTGAACACCACAACCGGCCGTTCGTACCCAGCTCCCCCACCACCATGCTCGGTTACGTCGCGGCGCAGACCTCGCGGATCATCCTCTCGACGTCCACCACGCTGATCACCACCAATGACCCGGTCAAGATCGCCGAGGACTACGCCATGCTCCAGCATCTTGCTGACGGCCGGGTGGACCTCATTCTGGGACGTGGAAACACCGCGCCGGTCTACCCCTGGTTCGGCAAGAACCCGCAGGACAGCGTTGACCTCACGGTCGAGAACTACCATCTGCTGCGCCGGCTCTGGGACGAGGACGTCGTGACGTGGGAGGGCAAGCACCGCACCCCCCTGCATAACTTCACCTCCACTCCCCGCCCGCTCGACGGCGTTGCCCCCTTTGTCTGGCACGGTTCCATCCGCACGCCGCAGGTCGCCGAGATCGCCGCCTACTACGGTGACGGCTATTTCGCGAACAACATCTTCTGGCCCAAGGAGCACTACCAGCAGCTCATTTCGCTCTACCGTGAGCGGTACGCGCACTACGGCCACGGCACGCCCGAGCAGGCGATCGTCGGACTGGGCGGGCAGTTCTTCATCCGGCCCAAGTCGCAGGACGCCGTCAACGAGTTCCGGCCCTACTTCGACAACGCGCCGGTGTACGGCCACGGGCCCTCCCTCGAGGACTTCACGTCCCAGACGCCGCTGACCGTGGGCAGCCCGCAGGAGCTGATCGACAAGACTCTGACCTTCCGCGAGTTCTTCGGCGATTACCAGCGCCAGCTGTTCCTCGTCGACCATGCCGGGCTGCCGCTCAAGACGGTGCTGGAGCAGCTTGACCTGTTCGGATCAGACGTCCTGCCCACGCTGCGCAAGGAATTCGCCGAGCGCACGCCTGCCAACGTTCCCGCTCCCCCGACGTTCGAGAACCGGAAGGCTGCGGTGCCTGCCAATGCCTGAGACACCGGCCACACCGCTGCGCCTCACCGCTGACGCCTGGGAGTCCCTCTTCCGGGCACAGGTCGCGGTGATGCGGCGGCTGCGGAGGGACCCGTCTTTTTCGAACCTCGCGATCGGCGAATACGACGTGCTGTTCAACCTCAGCCGCTGCCCCACCGGCTGGACCCGCCTCAACGAGCTCAACAGCCACCTCCTGATCAGCCAGCCGAGCCTCAGCCGGATGGCGGAACGGCTGGAATCGAAGGGCCTCATTCAGCGCAAGCAGGCACCCGACGATCAGCGGGGCGTGCTGCTTGCACTTACCGATGAAGGCCGGCGACTGCAGCGGGAGATCGGTGCGGCACACGTGCGCACCATTCACGGCCTGCTCGGTCCGTTGCTGGACGAGGCGGAGATGGAGCAGCTGCTGGCCCTGACGGCGAAAATCAGGGCCGGCCTCGAGAACGACGACGGCGCGCACGGGTCGAGGTGACCGCCTCTTCCGGCCTCCGTGCGGAGATGCGCTAGCGGAGACGGACGAGGGAAGCGCCGTCGTCGTCGTGCAGGGTGTCCACCGTGGCGGTGACCTTGAGGGTGTCCAGTGTGAGGCTCCCGCCGACCGTCGACAGGAAGGCCGTGTCCGAGGCGTCCCGGCCCGTTGCGATGCGCAGCAGGTTGGTCCTCGGCGCGAGGCCGGTTGCATCGATGACATGCCAGGCGCCGTCCACCCACGCCTCCACGACAGCGTGGAAGTCCATCGGCGTCAGGCCGGGCGCGTAAACCGACACAAGCCGGGCGGGAACATCTTTGGCCCTCAGCAGTGCGATCGCCAGATGAGCGTAGTCGCGGCAGACTCCGCGCCGCGCCAGCAGCGTGTCAGTCGCGCCGTCGGTATGGCGCGAGGAGCCGGAAACATAGCTGAGATTTCCGCTCACCCATTCCCGCACTGCGGACAGCAGTTCGCTGCCCTGCAGAGACCCGAACAAAGCGTACGAGGTCGGCAGCAACCGGTCCGACTCGCAGTAACGGCTGGGGCGCACGTAACGGACGAGGTCGGCGTCGTCCTTCTCGGGCTCGTCAGCAACGCCGGACACCTCGGCGCGATAGTTCAGTTCAAGGTTCGCGGGTTGCTCGAGCGTCAGCGTGTGGAGGATTCCGCCGTGGACGTCAGCGACGGGGGTGAGTGCCACCGGTTCGCCGTCGGCAGTGACTTCCAGGACTTCATCGACTGCGGAATAACCGGAATTGCGGGCAACCGCCACAGAGAAGGCCATGGAGGTCGAGGCCCGCGTCCGGGCGGTCAGCTTGGCCGTAACCAATCGGTTCATTCCTGGTAGCTCCTCGCGGCTGTTGATGAGCGATGAATGGTGCCGGTCTGTAACACTGGCTGTAACACGGTACGACGAGAAAGGTACACGTTGTGAATCGCTCTTCCGCGGAAAGTTCCGGAGAACATCGCCTGGACGGGCTGACCGCCGTCGTTACCGGGGCCAACAGCGGGCTGGGGCTGCAGACCGCAATCGGCCTGGCCCGGCGTGGTGCAGCGGTGGTTCTGGCGTGCCGCAGCGCGGAGCGGGGTGCGGCTGCTCTTCGGATCGCCCGCGAGGCGACAGGGAGCGCATCCCTCACAGTGAGGCCGCTCGACCTCGGGAATCTTCAATCTGTGCGGTCGTTCAGCCGTGACTGGACCGGACCGCTGGATCTTCTGGTGAACAATGCCGGAGTCATGGCGACGCCGTTGAAACGGACGGCGGACGGCTTCGAACAGCAATTCGGCATCAATCATCTCGGGCATTTCGCCCTGACCGGCCTGCTCCTGGATGCCCTCCGCCGGTCGGACGCTGCCAGGGTGGTCACGGTATCTTCGCTTGCTCATCGTCGCGGACGGATTCACTTCGACGACCTGAATGCGCGCTCCAGGTACCGGCCGTGGAAGGCCTACAGCCAGAGCAAGCTCGCCAATCTGCTGTTCACCATGGAACTGGACTGCCGTCTGCGGGCAGCCGGGTGGCCAGTCATCGCCGTCGCCGCCCATCCCGGGCTTTCGACGACGAACCTGACCGCCGGGATGCGCGGGGCGGCCGTCCTGGACCTGATGGGTGGCTTCTTCCGGGTCATGGGCCAGTCGGATGTTGAGGGCGCGAAACCCATTCTGCTGGCCGCCACCGGCCCGCAAGTGCACGGCGGGGACTATTACGGTCCGGATGGACCGGGGGAAACCCGTGGACAGCCTGTCCTGGTTGCGCCGGCACCCTCTGTACTCGATGAGGAGGTCTCCGCGCGACTGTGGTCAGTCAGCGAAGAGCTCACGGGAGTGAGCTTCGCCGGGCTTCCGGCGGTGGGGTGACACCCCGGACGGCATCTGCCATCGAACCCTTGAACAGAACGGAATGGTAACCATACTGTTGGTTCTGGATTCCAAGCGACCGCCGACCATTGTGCCGGTCTCAGTCGGGAGCAGCGAAGCCATCCGGAATACCGAGCAGAGCTAGCGAAAGGGAAGACCATGGCCGATTCTCCGAGCCCGATCGACATCCAGAAAGCCCTCGGCGGCGTCAGCTATCCTGCGAAGAAGGATGACCTGGTCAGCAACGCGGAGAGCTCCGGCGCGGACGACACCGTGCTCGAAGCGCTGAGGGGCATCGCTGACAAGGAGTATGAGTCGCCGGCGGAGGTCAGCAAAGCCGTCTCCAAGTAGCAGACTCCCGGGACCGATTGAGCCCCGCCCGGGTTTAGCTCGCGACCTGTAGCGACATGATCATCCGGCGAATCTGGTCAAAGCCCTTCTGGCCGAACCGTTTCTGCGCTTCGGCGATAGTCGCGAATGATTCTGTCCGTGAGCCGACCTGGGTGGGGTCCAAGGCACGCAACTCGGTTGCGTCCCCGAAGGAATAAAGCCCGATGTGCTCGGGCCCCTGCACAGTGTTCTTGAGCACGCACGCTGCACCGTCCGCCCCACCGACCACATCGGTCAGCCCATATGAACTGAAAAACCTGAAACCCTGCGCGAGCCGCACCACGAAACGCGGCGCGATGGACCCCTCTGCTTCGGCGGTCGAGGGGATGTCAACGGGTTCACTGCTCAACACAACATACGGGCTTGCGGCATCAGGGGCGCATTCCTCGGACACCGGCGTGATGCGTGTGTGCAATTGAGCCAGCCTCTGTCCTTCGGCGTTCGACACCTCAAAGTGCAACCCACCCTCATCGAACCCTTCCCCGGGGTCTTCGATCGTCTCGACAGTCCAGCCTTCCAGCAGCTCAAAGCTGACCAGCCGCTGCTCATCCGTGAAGACGGTCCAGCCATCACCCGGCGCTGGGCGTTCCGGGAGCATGGGCAATGGAACCGGGGTTTCACTGGGGGTCGCGGAAGCCCCACCTTCAGTAGTTGCACCGACGGAAGGACTGGCGGGCGGGCGATCGCCGATGACAAGGTCGTCACAGCCGGTGATCGACGCGGCGGCCACGGTCAGGAGCACCGCGCCGCTCAGAAGACGAAACCCCGCACTTCGTGCCATCGCGAGTCTTGCCATGCCGGATCTTGCCATGCCGGATGTTGCCATGCCGAATCTTGCCATGCCGAATCCTCTCCGATACTCTCCTGCCTCCCACTCTATGCAGTGAGGAAGATCACGAGGAGACATCCGCATGGGGCGCGGCTGAGAATTCCTAGTGTGAAGCGTTCGATCAGCACCTCCCTCGGCACGGCGGTGGTGCGTGTGCTGCCGGCTATGTCACCCGCCACACCGGGTCAGAAGGCACCGCCGTGGGTTTTCCTGCACGGTGCTTCCGGCTCGTGGCGAACTTTCCGGGCTCAAATGAACCAACCTCACTCGAGGTTCGACCTGGTCTTTCTCGACTTGCCGGGTTGGGGAGATTCCGAAGTTTCCGGAACATTCGCCGTGCACCAACAGAGCCGCGCGGTGGTCGAAGTATTGACGTCCCTCGGCTACCGGTCCTGGTACCTCTTCGGCCATTCCATGGGAGCCGTGCTGGCACTGGACATCGCGGCGTCGTGCCCCGCTGAAACGCACGCCGTCCTCGCCCTCTCCCCCACCGCGTTGACCGCACAGACCGCCCTGAGTCAACCCTTCCGCCATCCCGCAATGGCGCCGCTTGTCGGAATGTACGTGCTGATGGTGCTGCTGCGGGCGTTCGGGCGTCAATCGTCCGTGCTGCTTCGACACGTCGAGCGTCTCGGCCTGCTGCGTCTGATCCTCAGCCCGCTGTTCGCCCGCCCTTTCAGCCTGCGGCGCCAGGTGTTCGAAGACCTCGCAATCGACGCACGGCCGGCATCATTCATCGCGGCGTCGGGCGCCTTGCGGAAGTACGACGCCGGCATCTGGCGATCGATCGCAACGCCGACCGTTCTCGCGCGGGGAAGCAAGGACATCTTCACCCGTCCGGCCGAATTGCACGCACTCGCCGCCCTTCTGCCGCACGCCCACGCGGTGGTGCTGGCCGACGCCGGACACTTCGCACACCTGGAGGACCCGGCAGCTGTCTCCGGTTTGCTGTCGCGTCTACGCCCGGCTTCCGATTCCCTGAACGGTTCTGACGGACGAGACAACAGCACGAGCAGCCAGCGCGATCTCGGCGTCACTCGTCGCAGCGGTCCAGGAAAGCCGTAGCGCTGTCTGGGCGACCTCAGCCTCCAGGCCCATCGCAAGCAGGACAGCCGAGGGTTCGCTGGCGCCGGCCGCGCACGCCGACCCGCTGGAAGACACAACGCCGGCCCGCTCCAGCTCAAGCAGGATCGCCTCACCGCTGGCACCGGGGAAGCAGAACGAGGCGATGTTCGGCAACCGCTGTGTCGGGTGCCCGGTCAGCACCGCCCCATCCACGCCTTCGAGCACAGTTCGGGCCAGGTGGTCCCGGCGGGCCACGGAAGCAGCAGAGTGCTCGGTCCGCGCCTGATGCGCCAGCCGCAAGGCGGTAGCAATGGCCACTGCGCCGGCAACATTTTCGGTCCCCGACCGCCGTCCCCGTTCCTGCCCACCGCCATGGACCAGCGGCTCAAGCGGCAGTCGCGAGCGGACATACAGGACACCGCACCCTTTCGGCGCGCCGAGCTTGTGGCCGGAGATGCTCATGGCATCCACGCCCAGTTCGGTTGTATCCAGCGGCAGCCAACCGGCCGCCTGCACCGCATCGGTGTGGAAGGGCACTCCCTGTTCATGGCACATTGCTGCCAGGGAGGCAAGAGGTTGAACGGTGCCTACCTCGTTGTTCGCGTACATGATGGTGCACAGCGTGGTCTCCGGATCGAGCGCCTCACGGAGTGCCTCTTCTCTGACCAGACCCTCGGACGTCACCGGGAGGAGCGTGACGCGGAAACCATGCAACCGCTTCAGGTAGTCCAGCGTTTCGAGTACCGCGGGATGCTCAATCGCCGACGCAAGGATGTGCCGCCCTTTGGGACGTGCCAGGGCAATCCCCTTGATCGCCAGGTTGTCCGCCTCAGTGCCGCCCGAGGTGAAGACGACGTCGGCCGGCTTGCAGTTCAGCTCCGTGGCCACCAGAGTGCGCGCGTACCCGAGTGCCCGCGCAGCCGACTCTCCTACCGTGTGGTGGCTGGACGGGTTTCCGTACTCGCTGGTGAGCAGGGGCCACATTGCTTCGAGAACCTCCCGGCGCACCGGGGTGGTCGCTGCAGCGTCGAGGTAGATCACCGCACGCCCTCCGACGAACTCCGCCCACCACGGCGGCCTGAATCAGCAGTCCCGTCAATGTGGATGTCCAGGCCGAGATCAAGCGCCCGCACACTGTGTGTCAGCGCTCCGGACGAGATGATGTCGACGCCGGTGCGCGCGATGGCTCCAACGGTCTCCAACCGCACATTGCCGCTGGCCTCCACCAGCGCGCGCCCTGCTATCTGCTTCACTCCGGCTGCCAGGTCATCGAGGCTGAAGTTGTCTAGCATGATGGTGTCGACGCCCGCTGCAAGCACCGGTTCGATCTGGTCGAGCCGGTCGACTTCGACCTCGAAGTGGACCGTGTGCGGCAGCCTGCGTCGGGCTTCGCGCAAAGCGTCGGTCAGGTCGACGGTACCCCCCTGCGTCAGGACGGCGAGGTGATTGTCCTTCGCCATGACCGCGTCGGAGAGGCTGAACCGGTGATTTGATGCACCGCCGCAGCGCACTGCATGCCGCTCAAGGACGCGCAGTCCCGGCGTCGTTTTCCGCGTATCCACGACGCGGGCACCGGTTCCGGCGACCTCAGCGACGAACCGTGCCGTGAGCGTAGCAATGCCGCTCAGCCGCTGGGCGAGGTTAAGCGCCACGCGCTCTGCAGTGAGTACCGAGCGAGCCGGCCCGGACACGACGGCCAGCACAGCGCCGACGTCGAACACGTCGCCGTCCCGGACCTCAAACCTCACCTCAATCTGCGGATCGGTGAGTCGCATGGCTGCCTCAACGACCTGTTCTCCGCAGAACACGCCGGACTCGCGCGCCACAACGGCGGCCTCGGCACGCGCGTCTGACGGAATAAGCGTCTGCGAGGTCACGTCTCCCCACGGAGCATCTTCAGCGAGCGCAGCGGAAACAATGCGGTCGACGTCGGCCGTTGACGGCTTAGGCGGGGCGTACTTCACGAGGGTCTCCTCAGAATGATGGGATTGCCCGGTTCGGCAGATGTGCCGGGAAAATCGGACCGATAGTGCGCTCCACGCGATTCCTCCCGTGAGAGCGCTGCCGACGCGATGAGCCGGGAACAGAGCAGGAGGTTGGCGGTTTCCCGCTGCGCAAGCGACGAGCCCGTCGATCGCCATTCCGCCAGCTGCTTGGAGGCAACGCGGAGGCCGGCCTCGTCCCGCAGAACGGAGACGTGCTCGGACATGATGCGCCGTACATCGTTCCGGTCTGCCTGAAGCGGCCCGGGCGCCAGGTCCAAAGCAGGTGCCTTGACGGCAGGCCACGTCACCGGTCCGGTGGCGATCGCCTCCGCTGCGCGGGCGCCGAAGACCAGTCCCTCCAGCAGCGAGTTGGATGCGAGCCGGTTTGCACCGTGCACCCCTGTTCTCGCGACCTCCCCCACCGCATACAGACCGGGTAGCGATGTTCGCCCACGGGAGTCACTGAGCACTCCGCCCATCCAGTAATGCGCGGCGGGAACCACGGGCAGCCACCCGCGCGCCCAGTCAAAGCCCGCCTGCCGCGTCACCGCGGTCAAGGTGGGGAATCGGCGGGCAAGAAAATCGGCTCCGAGGCCCGTTGCGTCGAGATACACCTCCACCCCTCCGGTTCGAGCCAGGTGCAGCCCGATGCTTCGCGAAACGACGTCCCGGGGCGCAAGCTCACCGGCCGGGTGATAGTCGGTCATGAACCGCCGCCCGGAGCTGTCCCTGAGCACCGCGCCTTCTCCCCGGACGGCCTCCGAGATCAGCGGATGTCCGGCAACGTTCAGGGAGGTCGGGTGAAACTGGAAGAACTCGAGATCGGCGAGCGCGGCACCCGCGCGCCAGGCAGCAGCAACGCCGTCGCCCGTGGCTACTGACGGATTGGTGCTGTGCTGGAACAGTCCTCCTGCACCGCCGGTGGCGAGTACGACGGCGTCAGCTGACACCGTTTCCAGTCCACCATCGTGAAGTACGACGACGCCTGTCACCCGACCGCCCGTGGTAACCAGGTCTGCGGCGAAGGCGTGTTCGCGCAACGTGATGCCGGGATCCTGCCGGGCGGCGCGGATCAGCGGGGCCGCGATGCCGGCACCGGTGGCGTCTCCGCCGATATGAAGGATGCGGGAAGCGGCGTGGGCAGCTTCCCGGCCGACTGCCAGATTCCCATCGGGAGCACGGTCGAACGAGGCGCCAAGATCGGCCAGCCTGCCGATCGCCGGCGCCGCCTCTGAACACAGCAGGCGTACGGCAGCTTCGTCACAGAGCCCGGCGCCTGCAGCGAGGGTGTCGGCGGCGTGCTGGTCGACGCTGTCCACATCGGTGACCGCAGCTGCGGAAAGTCCGTGAGTGGAGGTGGAGAGTACCGCCGCGATCCCGCCCTGCGCGTACCAGGTGTTGCTCTCTGCAAGGGTGCCTTTCGCCAGAACTGTGACGTGCACGTCCGATTGCCGACGCAACTCCAGCGCCGTATACAGGCCGGCTATTCCGCTGCCGACCACCAGGACGTGGGTCATGGCTTGGCCGCCAGCATCCGTTCCAGCGCTACGCGGGCGTGGGCCGCAACGTCCGCTTCGACAACGATCTGGTTCCGCACTTCCCCGGCCACAAGGCCCTCAAGCACCCAGGCTAGATACCCCGGGTGGATCCGGTACATCGTTGAGCACGGGCAGATGACCGGGTCCAGGCAGAAAATGGTGTGTTGCGGGAACTCAGCCGCGAGCCGATTCACCATGTTGATTTCCGTGCCCACCGCGAAGGTGCCGCCCGGTGCTGCTGCGGCGATGGCCTTGCGGATGTAGTCGGTGGAGCCGGCCTCATCCGCCGCATCGACGACGGGCATCGGGCACTCCGGGTGCACGATGACCCTGACGCCCGGGTACTCCGCCCGCGCCTTCTCGATCTGGTTGACCGTGAACCGCTTGTGGACCGAGCAGAACCCGTGCCAGAGGATCACGCGTGAATTTACGAGCTCCTGTTCCGAGTTGCCGCCGAGCACTTTGCGGGGGTTCCACATGGGCATCTCATTCAGCGACACGCCCATAGCCTTCGCCGTATTGCGGCCCAGGTGCTGGTCAGGGAAGAAGAGGACTCTCTGGCCCCGTTCGAAGGCCCACTGGAGCACCGTCGCCGCGTTCGAGGAGGTGCAGACTATGCCGCCGTTGCGCCCGCAGAAGGCCTTCAGCGCCGCCGAAGAATTCATGTAGGTGACGGGGATGACGGGCTGGCGGCCGGCGTCGTCGGGCTCTGTTCCGAAAAGTTCCTCCAGCTGTTCCCAGCAGTCCGCCACCGAGTCTGCATCCGCCATGTCGGCCATTGAGCAGCCGGCCGCGAGGTTGGGCAGGATCACGCTCTGCTCGGGCTTGGAGAGGATGTCAGCTGTCTCGGCCATGAAGTGAACACCGCAGAACACGATCGCTTCAGCGTCGGGACGCGTCAACGCGGCGTTGGCCAGCTGAAACGAGTCACCCACGAAGTCGGCGTGTTTGACCACCTCATCGCGCTGGTAGAAGTGGCCCAGAATGACCAGGCGATTCCCCAACGTTTCTTTGGCAGCGAGAATACGTGCTTCAAGCTCGGCGTCGTCGGCAAGCCTGTACTCCTCGGGCAGGGCACCCTGACGGGGTGTCGCCGCCGGAGCGGTGTCCAGCATGGAGGCTCCCGGTCCATAATCGGGGCCCTGGTCGGGTGTAGCCGGCATGTCGAACTCCCATGGTCCACGGGCGAGGTCCGGACTGCAGGTGCTGCCCTGGGTTGCTGCTGACCGCTCAGCGTCCTCGCGCGTCAGAAGCTGGATGGCGGTGTTGATGCTTGTCATGGGACTCTCCCTGGTGGAAACGGGCTCGAGCGAGCCGGTGATACTCGGTGGGTTGGTATTGAGTTACGGTGCGTCGGCGGGCTGTGGCTGCCCGGGTCCGCCGTTCGGCACGGGACCCGCATAGCGGTAGAGCCGCGGTGGACGATGGCGGGTGCCCGTGAGGTACTCCTCCGTGGGCTCGATCTGCGGGGTGGCACGCAGCTGGCGTCGAAAATTCGCCGGGTCCAGTTCCCTGTCCAGGACTGCCTCGTACACCTCACGGACCTGGGCAAGAGTGAAGCGCTCGCCCAGAAGGTGATAGGCGATGGAGCCGTACTCCATCTTGTTGCGCAGCCGCCACAGCGCATAGTCGACGATCTCGTTGTGATCGAAGGCAAGCCGCTCCAGCTTGTCGGCGCGGAACCACCTCACATTTTCCGACTCGCGGGTCAGTGCCGCCTCGTCCGGCTGGACCAGCGCCCAGTAGACGATGGAAACGAGCCTCTGCCCGACCGACCGGTGCAGACCTCCGAATGCGTACAGCTGCTCGAGGTACTTCGGGGCCAGGCCTGTGGTCTCGAGAAGATTGCGCGAGGCTGCGTCCTGGAGCGATTCAGAGTGCGCCAGCGGTCCGCCCGGGAGCGCCCACTGGCCAAGGTACGGCTGACGGATGCGCCGCACGAGCGGCAGCCACAGGGTCGGGCGGCCGGAAGCCTCGCTGGGGCGTAGCCCGAAGATCACAGTAGAAATAGCCAACGACGGCGGCTGTTGGCTCCGTTCGGATACGTTCGCCGAGGCGATGGTCACCCTGCACCTCCTTTCAGCTGGACTCCGGTCGGTGCGGTACGCGCAGTACATGCTGCAACGCGCCCGCTGCGTACAGTCAGGTGGTTTTGCAGCTACTTATAGTCACATTGACTATAAGTCATTCTAAACCGCCGTCCGGCATGAGACGAATCGGCATGACCGGTGGTCGCCCTTACAGGGAAAACCTGAACGTTACGTGCGAGCCGTGCGCCCCGATTTGCATCCGGACAGGAGCGGTGACTAAAGTCACACGGGTTGGCCACTGCTGGCCGGGCGGCGGAGATCTGTTCAATGGAGCACAGTTCTCTGCCGCATTTTTCTTTTCCGGAACGGTCCGTTCGCAGGACGCTAAAGTTTTGGCAGGGCGGCAGCAAGGAAAACCAGGAGGGCACATGGGACGTCACAGCGATCATCTGGTCGAGGGAACGAATCCGGGACTGAGCGTCGTTGTTCACGAGGCGCCCTCCACACCCGCGTCAAGGCCGGTCCTGCTCCTCCACGGATTTGCCTCCTCCGCCAGGCTCAACTGGGAAGATTCGGGATGGGTCCGCGCGCTGACCGACGCGGGCCGCAGGGTCATCACCGTGGATCTGCCCGGGCACGGGTCGAGCACCGCGCCGGAGGACATGGACTCGTACTCCCCCAGCCGCATTCGGGCAGATCTGCTGCAAATTCTGCTTGATGCGCACGTTCAGCCGCTTGATAGCAACCGGCCGGGAAGCGGCGTGGACATCATCGGATACTCGCTCGGTTCACGCCTCGCCTGGGAATTCGGCGCAACGCAGCCGGAACTGGTGCACCGGATGGTGCTCGGCGGACCGGGAAGCGGGGACCCGCTGGCTGCCTTCGACCTCGCGGCTGCGCAGCGCTTCCTGACGGATGGAACTCCGATCCAGGACGAGTCCACCGACGGCCTGTTGCGGATGGCGCGCCTTGTTCCCACAAACGACGTCTTCGCATTACTCACCATGGTGGAAGCCATCAAGCGCGAGCCCTTCGTGCCGGCTGACGCCGTTCCGCACATGCCCCTACTCCTGGTAGCCGGAGACCAGGACGAGCGCGCAAGCACGCTGCCTGAGTTGGCGGAGCTGAGCGGTCAAGCGGAGATCCTGTGGCTGCCCGGCCGCACTCACACCAACGCTGTCACGGCCAGGGCTTTCAAGAGCGCCGCCATCGACTTCCTCAAAGCGTAACAATTGCCAAACTTTTGATCTCTGGCATAGTGCGCGGTCTTTCGCACTGCCCGGAACAGGGTAGAATAATCGAGGTGATCAGCATGCTTATCACCTGCTCTTCACCCTCATTCTTTCTTTCTTCCCCGGAGGTCTCACGTGGATGAACTCCTGGCCGAGCGGTACCAGCCCATCGAGTTGATTGGTACCGGCGGCGCAGCATCGGTGTTTCGGGCACTGGACCGGAACCTCGGCCGGGACGTGGCAATCAAGGTCTTCAACCCCACTACTTCAGATGACGACGATTACCGGCGGCAGCACACGGAAACGATGCTTCTGTCCACCCTGAACCACCCCGGACTGGTCACCCTTCATGACGCCGGCCTCCAGGAGGACGGCACAGGCAAGACCACCAGCTTTCTCGTAATGGAACTGGTTGACGGCCTTGATCTGCGTAAGTTGCTGAAGGCGGGCCCGCTGCCTTCTGAACACGTTGCTCAGCTGGGGGCAGACCTTGCTGACGCGCTCGCGTACATCCACGCCCAGGGTGTGATCCACCGCGATGTAAAACCTGCAAACATTCTCATGTACCACTCGGGAGAGCACGAAACGCGCCTCTACCCGAAGCTCACGGACTTCGGTATTGCCCGCATGGTGGAAGCAACTCATTCCACGGCTCACGGCGCCACGATCGGCACGGCCAACTACCTCAGTCCGGAGCAAGCCGAGGGCACGACCGTGGAACCGCGTAGCGACATCTACTCGCTCGGTCTCGTCCTCCTGGAATGTCTGACCGGAGAGAAGGCGTTCCCCGGCCCCATAGTAGAGGCGGCCGTCGCCCGCCTACTGCGCGACCCCGAGGTTCCCGATTCCCTCGGCCCCGACTGGGTCAATCTTCTGACACGCATGACTGCACGAAATGCGCAGGATCGTCCTGACGCCCATGAGGTGGCCGTCGCGCTGCGTGCGCTGGGGTCCGACAAGGACGACGAAGGATCCCTGACGCTCAACCTGCCGGCGGGCAACGGCATGCAGATGGACACTCCTGATGTAATCACTGGCGGAGTCACAACCGGGAATGTTCACATCCCCGAACCCCCGTCACGGGCTCCCTCACTCGGGTAACCGGAGTCCCAACAGCTGCTCATAGTGAGCTACCGATGCTGTTAATGAGTTACGGACCCGCAGCACCTTGGTGCTGCAGGTCCGTAACTCATTGAGACGTCATGGCACCGTTTGGGCCGCTAGCCGACCGTGCCGTCGCCCCTTTCGGAATCCTTCTCGGGATCTTCCTCGGGTTCAAAACTGCTAGGTTCCTCAGTGGTCGTGATCCCAACTCCGTCCTCGGTGTTGGGGATGGTTCCCTCCGGTTCCGTGCTGCTGGAATCCTTGCCCTGCGCGTCCTGGTCGCGATCGCCTGAATCACTTGTCATGATGACCTCCTCGGTTCGAACCGGATTCTTACCCTTTCGATCCTAGGGGCACCGCTGGAGCTGCAAAAGGACCGCGTCGATCTCGCCGTCGCTTTCGTTGCCCCATAAGTCCAGGTGGGGCGCACTCTGAGCGGTCACTTGAGAAACTTCGAAGTTCGTCGGTCGGCGAGCGGCTTGCCGCCTGTCTGGCAGGTGGGACAGTACTGAAGAGCCGAATCGGCGAACGAGACTTCGCGGACAGTGTCGCCGCACACAGGGCATTCCTGCCCTGTTCGTCCGTGAACCTTCATCTCGCGCCGCTTGGCATCCTTGAGCTCCTTGGCGGGCTTGCCGGCTGCCGCTGTGATTGCTGTCCCCAGAACCGAGTGCATTGCCGTGTGCAATGTGGCCAATTGTTCCTCGCCGAGGTTGGTTGCCAGGGCAAAAGGTGAGAGCCGGGCGGCATGAAGTATTTCATCGCTATAGGCATTGCCTATGCCGGCAATGAAGGACTGGTCCCGCAAGAGCCCTTTGATCTGGCTGCGGTGGCCGTGCAGCATCTCCAGGAACGTTTCCAGCCCGACATCGAGCGCTTCAGGACCAAGCCTGCTGAGTCCCGGGACCTCAGCCACGTCGCGGACGAGGTACGCGGCCGCTGACTTCTTCGTTCCCGCCTCTGTGAGGTCGAAACCGTAACCTTCAGGTTCAGCGCATCGTAGCCGGAGTGCGATGGGACCCTTGCCCGGACGCAGGGCGGTGTCCGGAATGGAGTCAGACCACCTCAGCCACCCGGCACGGGCCAGGTGCATCACGAGGTGAACGCCCTCCAGACTCAGGATGAGGAACTTCCCCCGCCTGTCCACGTCGGTGAACGTCATCGATGAGACGGTCGCCAGTGGCACCTCAGCCGTCTTGAGCACGGCGAAGGATCCGAGCTGAACGTCACGCACGCGAGCAGGGGCACCCTTCACAGGCGTCAGTTTGCTGGCCAGGAACTGTGCGAGCCCCTGGACCTCAGGCATCTCCGGCATGGCACTACGGTAACAGCGGAGACTCCGGAAGGGGCTGCGACGACTACTGTTCGTTTTCCATGCCCCCGCCGCTCCGGTCTTCCATTACCGTGGAGGGAGGCAAGACGTTTGCTCCCCGTCGGGAAGGAATCAGGAACAAGTGATGGTCAGCGTAACCGGCCCGGCCCGTCGGTCCGCCGGCAGGCCACTGAACAGGATCCTCTCGCAGGAAGCGATCACCCGGGCGGCTCTTACGCTTATCGAAACCCGCGGGTATGAGGGCCTCACCATGTCCTCCCTCGCCCGCGCCCTGAAGGTAGCGCCGTCGTCGTTATATAACCACGTGGAGTCCAAGGGCGACGTTCTCATTCTGCTGCAGGACCACGTCATGACGCAGGTGGACGTGTCAGGGTTCGAAACAGAACCATGGGAACAGGCCATCCGCCGGTTCGCGTGGTCCTACCGCGACGTCTTTACCCGCCACACGCCCCTGATTCCCGTCATCGCTGTCCTTCCGGTGAGCGGCGCTCCGCAGACCTTGGCCGTCTATGAGGCCGTCACGCGTGGGTTCGAGCGAGCCGCGTGGCCGGAACCGCTGATTGTTCCAGCGATCATCGCGCTGGAATCCTTTATTTTCGGGTCCGCGTTCGATGCGACAGCGCCGGAGACCATCTTCGAGTCGGGGCAGCTGGCAGGGCACTACCCGCGGTTCACCGCTGCGGTGTCAGCGCTGAAGGACAACGCGGACCGGCGGCAGGCCGATGTCGCTTTTGGGATGGGCCTCGACGCGCTCATTCTTGGTCTTCAGGCGCGGGCTGCGGAACACCCGAGCTAGCCGAAGCTACCGGATAGTGGGCTCTGCACATGGGAAAGGCCGGCTCTCCAGGGCTGGGGGAACCCTTGGCGAGCCGGCCATTCTTCGTACCGAACCCGTCAGTCCGGCGGCAGGCCCCTCGTACAAGGCCCGTCTTGGCAATCAGTGTATGCGGGACTCCGGGCGGGGGCCATGGGGAGAACTACCCATGGCCCTACCCACCGCACCGGTTTTCGAGACGTCGCTACTTCGCCTCTGTGTGGTTCTCGGCCACACGCAGCGGCACGCCGCGTGTCTCCTTCACCATGGTCACGCCCACGAAGGAAATGACGCACAACACCATGATGTAGATGCCGATGGAGATCGACGATCCGGTGCCTGTCAGGAGCGCTTCTGCAATCAGCGGGGCGAAAGCACCGCCCAGGATGGCGCCGAGGGCATAACCGATTCCAATGCCTGAGTAGCGGACATTGGCCGGGAACATCTCGGCATACATCGCGGACATGGGTCCGTAGGACAGGCCAAGACCGATGGTTAATACGAACAGCGCCACACCGTAGGCGAGGATGTTGCGGGTATCGATCATCATGAACAGCGGAATCATCCACAGGAACACCAGCGCGTAGCCGATCTGGAAGGTTCGAACCCGCCCGATCCGGTCGGACAGAATGCCGCCGTACATGGTGAAGATCAGCCAGCCGAAGGACGCCAGAAGGGTCGCGAACAGCACCGGCCCACCGGGCATGCCCAGGGTGCGCTGTGCGTATGCGGAGAAGAAAGCGATGAGGAGGTAGCCGGCCGCGTTGTTCGCAATGAAGATTGCCGCCGTCAGCACGACCTGCTTGGTGTTGTGCTTGAAGAGCAGCTTCAGCGGTACCGAAGATTCCAACTTGCGCTCGGTCATCTCCCTGAACACCGGGCTTTCGGCAACAGCCTTGCGGATGAAGTAGCCGACGACGATCAGGACCACCGAAAGCAGGAATGGAACGCGCCATCCCCAGGTCAGGAAGTCCTCTTCCGACATGGACGAACGCAGCATGAACAGCACCAGCGTTGCGAGGATCATGCCGACGGGTACACCGATTTGCGGGTACGCTCCCCAGAATCCACGCTTGTTGACCGGTGCGTGCTCCACCGCCATGAGTGCGGCGCCGCCCCACTCCCCTCCGGCGGAGAAGCCCTGGAGGATACGCAGCAGCATCAGCAGGATCGGCGCAGCGACGCCGATCTGGGCGTATGTGGGCAGCAGCCCTATGAGTGCGGTGGCGGAACCCATCATGACGAGGGTGAAGACGAGCATCGCCTTGCGTCCGATGCGGTCACCGAGGTGGCCGGCGACCACTGCCCCGAGTGGCCGGAAGAAGAAGCTGATGCCGATTGTGGCCCAGGAAACCAGCTGCGCGAGTCCCGGGCTGTCCTCGTTGAGGGGTGCGAAATACAGCTGTGCGAAGACCAGACCCGCAGCCTGCGCAAAGATGAAGAAGTCATACCATTCGATGGTGGTGCCAACCATGGTGCCTGCGACGACCTTGCGGTCCTCCCGAGACATTCGCTGCCGGGCAGCGGCCGTTGAAGACGTCATTGTTACTCCAAGTGGACGGAAAATGATTACCGACAGAACGTTCGGTAATGTGTCTCAGATCATACTCTCTAACACGAGGGCGATGCACCTTCGCGCTGAGCCCGTACTGTCGGAACGAAGGCTTGTTCGATAGTTGAACATTCTATTCCGATATAGAATAATAACGATGTGTGAGCCCGGACACAACGACCCAACATTCGCAGACCCTTTCACGAGGGCTCCGCTCCCTCGAGATTCTCGCCGATTCACCCAAGCCGCTGTCCATCGCGGAACTGTCCTCTGAGCTGGGGGTACACCGATCAATTGCCTACCGAATAGTTCGAACCCTGGAAGACCATTCGCTGGTTGTCCGCGATGAGGCCGGAAAAGTGTCGTCCGGCCCCGGCTTGGCAGCACTCGCACGCGGCGTGTCCCGTGACCTTCAGACTGCCGCCCTGCCGGAACTGACCGTGCTGGCGAACGAGCTCGGCATGACCGCGTTCGTCGCAGTCTGGGACCGCCATGACTGCGTAACCCTGGTGACGGTCGAGCCGCGCCACTCCAGGGCCGCGGTCGCGCAGCGGCCCGGTACCCGGCATGCCTTCAGCGCCGGAGCGCCGGGCATCGCGATCCAGTCCGCCGTCAGCGAGGAAGAATGGCAACGGCTCGCGCCCGGCCAGCCGTACCGCAGTGAATCCGGTGCGGCACGGCTGCAAGGTTTCGCCACAAGCCATGACGAGGTCATCGCCGGCCTCTCATCCGTTGCCGCTCCGGTCAGGGTACCGGGACGCCTGCCCGCGGCAGTCGCCGTCGTTTATATCCGCTCAGCCCATCCGGAGGCGGAACTTGGCGCCCGCATAGCGGGCAGTGCCCGGGCGATTGAGGAGCAGCTCAGCTGATCTCCCGGGCCACCTGCCTGCTGCGGAGGACGACGGCACACACCAAGCCCAACAGCAGGAGCACGACGGCGGCCGCCACCGGAACCGTGAAAGCCAGCTTCACACTGCTCTCCGCCAGTGCTCCTGCAATCGATGCGCCGATTGCGGTGCCGGCGACGATTCCACTGGCCAGCAGAGTCATCACTGTCCCGACCAGCTGCCGCGGCGCTACCAGTGAGCCGACACTGAATATGGTCACCATGGTTGGCCCGACGGGGATTCCAAGGACCAGCAGGGCGACGAGCATCAATGGAATGTCAGGGACGAACAGGGGCAAGACTGCGGCCGCGCACATGACGCCGGCCGAGAGAACCCAGCGCAAGGGATGCCGGAAGCGCTGCGGCCAGTACGCCACCGACAAGGCGGTCAGCGCTGAGCTGACGCCCATCACGGCATAGAGCAGGCCGGCCGCGGTCTCCGCTCCGAACCCCCCGGCGAAGGCGATGAGCGAGGTTTGGGTTGACCCGAAGAAGGTTCCCATCATGACCATGCCGAGAACAGGCAACGCTACCAGGAAGCCTGTGCGTGCTCCCCCGCGCCCTTGCTGATGCTGCCGGTTCGCTGCAGTGGGACGACGGCGCAGCGGAATGACTGCCCGCTCGGTCGGGTGCACCGCGAAGGCTGAAACGAACGCCGCTGTAAGCGCCGCGGCCAGTGCCAGGGGCAGCCAGGGCGCGATCACGCTGGCCAGCAGACCGACGAGGGCAGGACCGAGCACGAAAGTCAGTTCGTCGGCTGTGCTTTCGTAGGACAGCGCCGTGTCGAGATCGCTGGGGCGCTTGTCCTGGGTCAACGCCATCCAGCGAACCCTGGCGAGCGGACCGATCTGCGGGCAGGTCGCACCCATCAGGAACGCCGCAATCAGGGTCGGTGTCAGTACCGAGTCGCCGCCGGAGAAGCCGCTAACGCCAAGCAGCGCAAATATGGCCAACGTGTTGAGGACGGCTGATAGCAGCAGGACCGGGCGCTGACCATGTCGGTCGGCCAAGTAGCCGAGGGCCGGCGCCCCCATTGCCGAGCCGATTCCTACGGCTCCAGCCGCGAATCCACCGGAAGCATAAGAGCCGGTTGCCGCGGTGACCAGAGTGAGCGCGCCGACGGTGAGCATCGCGAGAGGAAGGCGGGCAATGAGGCCCAGTGGAAGAAAACCCGCTCCCGCAATTTCCGGCAGTCTGCTGAAGCGGCCGCGCTTCTCGGTGCTGAGGGGCGACGGCACGGCGCCCTGCGCGGTAGTGGCGTCCTCCACCGGAGCCGGGGCTGCGGAGGATTGATCGGTAGGGACGATTCGGGAGTCAGAAGTTGGGTTAGCCATGCGCTTTCCGGGTGCTTCGAAAAGCGCATCGTCCCTCCTCCCGATGCGCACAACCCGGTAACGTCACAATTTTACACGCGCTCCAGCTGATTCACGAAGCTCACGCTTGACCCGGCTCGTCCCTTCGATACGTGCAACTGCGCTGGGATGCGTTGCTTAAGCTCAGCTACGTGACTGACCAGTCCGACCACGCGTCCTCCGTCCCGCAAATTCTCCAAAGCGTCCATCACCTGCTCAAGGGATTGCTCGTCCAGGCTGCCGAATCCCTCGTCCACGAAGAGAGTTTCGATATCAAGACCGCCCGTCTCGTGCTGGACGACGTCGGCAAGTCCCAGTGCGAGCGCCAGGGATGCCATGAAAGACTCACCACCCGAGAGCGTAGCGGTGTCGCGGCGCATCCCTGTCCAGCTGTCGATGACGTTCAATCCCAATCCGGACTTCCGGTTTCCGGACTTCGAGTCGCTGTGCACCAGGGAGTACCGGCCGTCAGACATCTGCTGCAGTCGTTCGGTCGCAGCGTCCGCTACCTGTTCCAGGCGGGCAGCCAGAACGTAGGTGGCCAGGCTCATCTTGTACAGGTTTTCGCCGTTCCCACGCGCGGTATCCGCAATCGACTTCGCGAGCTGGTGCGCGTGCCGCAGCGGCACCAGCCGCTCCTCAAGAAGCGCCGCCCTGTCCGTGTAGGAACCGAGCTGCACCACTGATTGTTCCAGCAGGCCTACTTCGAGCACCGCGCGGTCGAGCTGCTTCCCGGCCTCCGCTTCCCTCTCCCCCGCGAGCGTGAGCTCGCGTTCATCCGGCAGTGCACCGCCTTCCTTTTCCAGGACCGCGGCAGCTATATTCTCCGGGCGCTGAAGGTCGCGTTCTATTCTGTGGGCTGTGTTCTCCGCATCCCGGATCGACTGCTCAGCTTCGTCCACTTGGCGACCTGTCAGCAGGGCAGCCCGGACTGCGTCCGGCGACGGGAAGTCCGTGACTGCAAGACGCTCCCGCAGGGCAGTTTCGGCTTTGTCCAGATGTGCCCGAGCCTGCTCGGTGCGCGTCAGGGCAGAACAGACCGCGCCAAGCCGGCGTTCAGTCACTTCCAGGGCGGCGACCTTGTCCACCACTGTGCCGTAGGACCCGCGCACCTGCGAGAGCCTGTCCTTCAGAGTGGTCTCCTGTTCACGAAGTGTGGTCAGGCGTGAAGAGCCTTCGGCCAGACTCTGTGCGAGGGTTGCATTTTCCTCCTGCAGCCCCGCGAGCGCAGCCTCGAGCGTAGCTTTCCGCCCGGTCAGTTCAGCAGCAGAGCGCACCGCCAGCTCCGCTTGCGAGCGTTCCTGCTCGAGAGACGACAGGGCAGTGCGAACTTCTGAAACCGTGAACTCACCGCTTCGCGTGCGCAGCATCGCTGCCTCAAGTGCCGCTGCGTCCCGCTCGGCCGAAATTTGCCGCACTCGTCCCTCCGCCCGGTCCTGATTGGCCCGAGCATCTTCCTCATCCTCGCGACTCACCAGCGGCGGTTTGGCAGGTGTTGCGGGGGCTGGGTGCTCTACGCTGCCGCAGACCGCACAGGGCTCCCCTGAGACTAACCGGGCAGCGAGTTCTGCCGCCGTCTGCTCGAGCCGCAGCTGAAGCTTCCCCAGCCAGTCCTCTTTCGCTGCAAGGAAGATCATCTGCTGTTCCTGCAGCTGTTCGTCCAGTTTCTGGAGTGCGCGCTCCGCCAACTCTGCCTTGCCCAGCAGCTCAAGCCGCTCAGTGACTTCTGCGCACTGGGTCTTCAGTTCTGCTGCGCGAGCCGCCACGGTCTGCGCGACCTCAAGTTCTGCTCCGAGGTTCGAAAGTTCCTTCGCGAATTCCTCCTGCTTCGTTCTGCACAGCGCAGTCTTGCTACGCTGCTGCTCGATCGTGCGCTCCACATCTCTGATGCGCACGCCAAGATGCATGAGGTCCTGCTCCAGCGGCAGCGATGCCCGCGCCGCTGCCAGCCTTTCCCGAATCTCATCATGCGCACGTTCGATATCCGCCAACGCCGGTTCTGCCTCCAGGATGAGCGTTTCCGGAAGCTCGTGCCGGAGAGCGGGGTCAGCCTCCAGCCGGAGCATCACGGACCGCAGGTGGTCCTGGTCAGCGCGGAGCTGCTCCGCCGCTTCATCCCGCGACTGAAGAGGGCCCTCGAGGATCTGGGCCCCACGGTGGCTCTCGAGCATGGTGCGCAGGGTGGCGGCCTGTTGAAGGTCGAGCTCGTTCGCCTTCCATTCCGCGAGCAACCGGCGATAGGCGATGCGGTCCCGACGCTCGTTCTCAATCCCGGAACGGTCGAGCCGGCAGGCCTCACGTACCGCCGTAAGTTCCTTCACGCGGATCCGGCCCTCGGTCACGGCAGCCATCAGTTGATCCTGCAAGGCGAGCAGTCCATGCCCAGACCCGTCTGTCTCGCTGCTTTCCGGGTCCAGGCCGGCAGCTGCTGGTCCTTGCACCCGGGCAGCAGGAGAAAGTGGTTGGGTGGTCAACCCGTGCCTCTGCACCTCCTCTTCGGCCCGCGCCAGAAGATCTTCAAGTTCACCCTCGGCTTCCTGCAGGGCCGACGCAGTCCGGGCGGCGTGCTCTGCAAGCAGCTGTTCTACCGTGGAGAACCTGTCGGTAGCAAACAACCGTTGCAGCAGCTCGCCGCGTGCCGTGGCGTCCGACCGAAGGAACGCAGCGAACTCGCCCTGGGGCAACATCACTACCCGTGTGAACTGTTCCCGGTTCATTCCGAGCACGTCCTGAAGTTCCGCGCCCGCTTCATCATTGCGGGTTGACCGGGTGACCCACTGCCCTGCTACACGCTCCCGCAAGAGGGTCTTGGCCTGCTCCGTGGTGGTTCCGGACCCGCGCTTCGAGGGCCGGCTCCACGCGGGATTCCTGGTCACTTCGAAGCGCCGGGAACCCGCGGAGAACTCGCACACGACCTCCGGTGCGAGGCCATCGGGAGCATGGTCGCTTCGCAGGCGCTTGGCGTTCTGGCGTTCCCCCGGCACGGCACCGTACAGCGCGTAGCAGATTGCGTCCAGAACGCTCGATTTACCAGCTCCGGTTGGCCCGTTCAGCAGGAACAGCCCCTGCTCCGTGAGCCCGTCGAAGTCTATGTGCTGGCGCTCAGCGAACGGCCCAAAGGCCTGGATCTCCAGGCGGTGGATCCTCATGCGCCGCTCTCCGCTGCGCGCACGGCGTCGATCGTCTCGGCGAAGAGTGCCGCCTCTTCAGCATTGGCGGAGCGTTGCCGGACGTGTTCGAGGAAACCGCAACAAATGGCTGAATCATCAACGGCTTGTGCGATGCGCTCGCTGTAGGTGCGTTCCTCCCCTGGTCCACGGGAGGAAGGTTCGAATGCAAGCACAAGAGTGCCCGGAAACCTCGCGCGCAGTCGCTCCATAGCGTGCTGCGGGCGCTCGTTGTCCGTCAGGGTGACGTGACACCAGGCGCCTTCGGCTTCGACGTGCTGCGGTGATGCGAGGAGCTCATCGATCGGACCCCGCAGGATGGCAAGGTGCCGTTGCGGCGTCCACCTGACCGGGCGTACCTCCCCTACGCCGTCAGCCGCCAGGTCGATGAGCCAGGCGCCCTTCGACTGCCGTGCCTCGGAAAATGAGTAGGCCAACGGAGACCCTGAATAACGGATACGCTCATGCAACTGTTGCTGACCATGCAGATGACCCAGCGCAACGTAATCAAAATCCTCAAAGAGATTCAGCGGCACCACGCCCAGACCGCCCATACTGAGCTCCCGCTCACTGTCCGATCCCACTCCCCCGCTGGCGAAGGTGTGGGCCATGACCACCGAGTGCACGGTGTTGCGCTTCCGGCGCCGACCCAGGTCATCCCGCACGCGCTCCAGCGCCGCTGACGTGACAGCGGTATGGGTTGCGCCGTCGCAGCCGAGTTCATCCGCGACCATGCGCGGTTCCAGGTAAGGCAACCCGTAAACAGCCACCTCGACCTCGTCATCGACGCGGAAAAGGGCGGGCCGCCCGATGTCCTCGATCCGGGTACGGAGATGCACGCCGCCGCGTTCGATCAGCTTGCCGCCGAATCCCAGCCGGACTGCAGAATCATGGTTTCCGCTACTGATGACGGCCTGAGCGCCTGCCACTATGATCCGCTCGAGGGCTTCGTTGAAGAGTTCGACGACGTCAACGGCGGGAAGCGCGCGGTCATAGACATCCCCGGCAATGAGAACCACGTCGACGTTTTCCTCGCGTACCGTCTTCTCCAGCTGGTCGACGAAAAGGCGCTGCGACTCAAGCATCCCCACCCCGTGGAAGGAACGCCCCAGATGCCAGTCTGACGTGTGCAGTAACCTCATGATTCCAAGCTACCGGCCACCTCCGACAGTTCCTGGCGGCAACGCCGCGGCACCACGGAACGGGAGGCCGCGGGCACGTGAGATCTGCTACTTCAGCCCGCCGATGAGCCGCCATTCAGGGGCGGATGCCGCGGAATGCCTACACTGGCTCAGTGACACATTCCGCAGGTACTTCCATTCCACTTCGCAGCAGAATCACCGGCGCCCTCCTGGGAGGTGCCCTTGGCGAGGCAGCGGCGGAGTCACCCGAAGGTTCTGCCTTCGCCGATGCAACCCAGCTGACGCTGTACACGGTCGACGGCATGACCGAGGCTCTTGAATGGGCCAATGATGGGGTCGCCGCGGACGAGACCGCCTGCCTCTGGCTCGCCTACCTCCGCTGGCTCGGTACCCAGAGCGAGACTCCGCCGTCGTCGGCTCCTGCTCCCCCCGCCCGCTGGATCGATGGGCAGGAGGTGCTGCACCGTCGGCGGCACCCGGACGGCACCAGCGTGCGCGCGCTCCGGAGCGGCGAAATGGGCAGTCGGCAGCGTCCGCTGGAACCCGACGACGACGGCCCCGGCGCGCTGCAGCGTTCCGCGCCTTTCGGACTGGTGGCGAACGTCCCTGGCGCCATGATCGAGAAACTCACACTTGATGCCGCGGCGATCACACACGGCAACTCGGCCGCGCAGATACCCGCCGCCGTCTACTCCGCTCTGATTCATGCCATTGCGGTGCAGGAAAGTGCACTGGCAGAGGCGGTAGACGCGTCGGCGGAACGTGCAGCCACGCTGGGGGCGTCTGCTCTGTCGGAGCGGCTACGGTCGATCGGCACCGCCTCGCCGGCTCGTCCGGCGAACGACGCAAGAGGTGTGCTCTGCGAGGCAGTGAGGCTGGTCCTCGCCACCGCGAGCGACGACGGCGCCGCCTCCGTGGAAGCTCTGCTTGCGGCAGCAGCCGCCCAGGAGGGTCCCGGGGCGACCGGGGTCGGCTCGGTTGCCGGTTCAATCGCCGGAGCCCTGTACGGCCGTGCGTCCTTGCCGCGGGCCGCATGTGCGCGGCTGGAGGGAACAGACGTAATCGAGGAGCTCGCCGGGCGCTTCGCCACAGCGATGGGAGCATAGCCGCTGGTTCGCTTCGCGCGACCGCGCCTCTTCCGCTCTACTGGCTGGCGACCGGCCAGCGGCCTTCGGTCATCTGGAGGAACTCAGCTTCGGAGAGCACCTCGATGTTCTGGCCGCGGCTGTGCAGCTCCATCACCTTGCGGGCCTTGCCCGTGACCCTTCCGCTGCGCAGGTCGGCCGCCACAAAACCGTCGCCGACCACCAGTACGGTCGTCTTTCGCGTAACGGTACTCGCCGGTCTGGCTCCCAGAACGGCCGCCCGTTCCTTCGCTTGGGGCCGTGGGATGCCCAGGTCGCCGGTGAAAACCACGGTCTGGCCAAACAGGGGATGAGATGGGTCCGCGGCAGGGTTGGGTTCGGGGTTCAGGCCTTCGTCCGGCCATCCGATCCATGTACGGGCCGGTCCCCGATCCAGAGCCGTCCGGGTCGCCTTTGAGAGTTCGGACACGCCAGGTTCGTAAGCTTCCAGGCGGGACAGCTGTAGACGGTGCCCCGACACAAGGTCCTCGATGGTTGCTGCGTCCGCGCGGCGGGCGATGTCCACCAGGATTCCGGCACACGCGCGGGCGTCCTCAACGGCGTCGTGATGGTTCACCAGCGGAACTCCCGCCGCCTCCGCGACGTAGGGCAGCGAATAGGAGACAAGGAAGTAACTGCGGCGTGAGAGCAGGACGGTGCAGGCGTAGTCATAGGCGGGACCGCCCTGGTTCGACACTTCGAGCGCGGAGCGGATGACGCCCATGTCGAAGGCGGCGTTGTGCGCCACGAGGACGTCGTTACCGATGAAGGCACCGATCTCCGGGAACAGTTCACCGAAACGCGGCTGGTGCGCCACCA
This sequence comes from Arthrobacter sp. D2-10, assembly GCF_054161285.1. NCBI lineage: Bacteria > Bacillati > Actinomycetota > Actinomycetes > Micrococcales > Micrococcaceae > Arthrobacter > Arthrobacter sp. D2-10. The sequence goes on from NZ_CP096431.1 coordinate 2,186,391, forward strand.
TGTCGGCTGTAATGCCGTGAATAGCCACGTTGCGCGGATCGAAGTGATCGTGTCCGGCGGGCGGCCGCATCAGCCACTGGGCTTCCTCGATAATCCGGCCATTGCGAACCTTGGTGAGACCGACGGCGCAGGGTGACCCGCGAAACCCGTTGGCAGTCTCGAAGTCGATCGCCGTGAACTCAATTCGCACCCGTTCACGGTAGCCGGTAGAGAAGCACAGGCAGCGGAACCGGCTTGGCGTGGCGCCTCCGCTGCCTGTGTGAAACCAGTTACGGCTCGGTGCGGCGCAATGTCAGGAAGGAACCGCCCGCCAGCACAACAGCGAGCACCGCGAGCCACCCGGCGACATCAAGCTGCGACTGTGCTCCAAGAAAAGCTCCAACCTGACCCCAGGCCTGCCGGGACCCGATCAGGTAGAGCGTTCCTACCAGCACCAGTGCAACGCTGATACCCGCCGATAGCAGCCCTGTGGCCTGCCAGCGCTTGTAGATGGTGGCTGCCCAGAAACCGATGAGGAACAGCGCCATCATGACCGCGAAGTAGAAGGCGATGGGATGGAACCACGGGCCGCCTGCAATCCATTCCAACGCGAAGAACCGGCCGTTGACACCCCATCCGCCTGTTGCCTGCTCGAGGAGGCCCAGCAGGTAGTACGAGACTGAGGTGATGAGGGCAATGATCGAGAAGAGCGCGATGGTTCCGAAAAAGAATGTCCGCCGTGTGATGCTGAGCCCCTGCGAGAAGGGAAAGGTGAGGGTCAGGGACTGGATGCCGAGCGCAAAGAAGTACCACATTACTGCCTGAGCGCCACCGGAGTAGCGTCCCTGCTCCGGGACAAGGGACCAGATGACCAGGGTGAGCAGGAAGGAGGCAGCCACAATAATGAGCGGAATCCCGATGAAGACCCACCGATTGGTCAATTGCATCCGCATGACATTGATGACGCGGTTCATCGTGCCGCCTCCGAGAAGGATCGGTTCGTGGCACCAGATGCTGCCGACGACGCGGACATGGTTTTACGGACTATGAGTTGTTGCAGTGAAACGGGCGCCAGCTCAAGGCCAAGTTCGGCGGCAGCGCGGGTTTCGTTTGCGGTCAATGGGCCGAGTGCCGTTACCGACGCCAGGGAAGCGAAGTTGTCCGTATGTACGATTTCACGGTCACCGAGGAAGCTCCACACCTTGTCGGCGGATCCCACTACGGTGAAAGCCGATCCTCTGATCGTGTCGGCGTCGTCGTCCATGATGATCCGGCCCTGGTCGATCACAATCACGTGCTCCAGCAGGTTGGCGACTTCATCGATCAGATGGGATGAGAGTACGACCGTGCGCGGATGCCGCGAGTAGTCCTCAACCAGCCGGTCGTAGAAGAGTTGGCGTGCGACGGCGTCCAGCCCCAGGTACGGCTCGTCGAAGAAGGTGATCTCCGCGCGCGATGCCAGTCCAATGATCACGCCGACTGCTGAGAGCTGCCCGCGGGAGAGCTTCTTGATGGTACGGCGTAGCGGTAGCTGAAAGTCTGCTGCCAGCCGGTCCGCCAACTCTTGATTCCAGTTGGCGAAGAAAAGCGCCGCGGACCTGAAGGCATGCTCGGCCGTGAAGGAGTCCGGGTACTTCTGGGATTCGCGGATGAAGCAGATGCGGTTGAGGACGCGCTCGTTCTCGTAGGGGTGCTCACCGAATACCCGCACCTCCCCGGACGATGCGAACCCCTGCGCGGTGAGGATGGACATCAGGGTGGTTTTTCCTGCACCGTTGCGGCCGAGAAGGCCGTAGATGCGGTCCGGCTGCAGTGCGAGGTTGACCCCCCGCAGAGCCTCCGACTTCCTGTACTTCTTGGTGAGGTCGTTGACCTCGATGATGGTATTCACTGTGCTCCCCCCTGGAGGGCGTGCTCGCCCTGCCTGATCATTTCTGCAAGTTCGTCCGGTTCGATGCCCAGCTTGCGCGCCTCCCGCGTGAGCGGCTGCACGTACCGGTCGAAGAACTTCTCACGTCGGCGCTGCATCAGCACGGTTCGCGCTCCTGTGGATACGAACATGCCGATTCCCCGTTGCTTGTACAGAATTCCGTCGTCGACGAGCCTGTTGACACCTTTGGCTGCAGTCGCCGGGTTAATGCGGTAGAAGGCCGCGAATTCGTTGGTGGACGGCACCTGAGACTCCTCTGCCAGCGTCCCGTCGATGATGTCGCTTTCGATGCGTTCAGCGATCTGGAGAAAGATCGGCCGACCATCATCGGTCAACACGTTGCTTCACCAACCACGGCCACGGCGGTTGCCCGCTTGATTGGTTCATCACTCATGTAACTAACCATACAACCCGGCGGGTCAAAGTCAACAAGCAGTTGAGAGGAAAGAGTTATCGCCCCTGGAGAAGGAGTAGTACAGGATGCCCGGGGTCACCCAGGACTGCTGGCGCTATGAGGCTTCGCGCTTGCGTCGGACCTTCCGCACCTTATTGACGACGAAGAACGCCATCACCAGCACGACGGCGGCAATCACCAGTTTTTGGAAGATGTCCGCGTACTGCTCCACCAGATGCCAGTTCTCGCCGAGGTAGTAGCCGGCCAGCACGAAGATGGAGTTCCAGATGAGGCTTCCGGCCAGCGTGAGACCCAGGAATTTCCACACGGGCATTCGTTCGATGCCTGCCGGAATTGATACGAGGCTGCGGAAGATCGGGACCATACGGCCAAAGAACACCGCCTTGTAACCGTGTCGGTTGAACCACGCCTCGACGCTGTCAACGTCCTCAAGGTCCACCAGCGGGACCTTGGCCACGAGGCGTCGCATCCGCTGCCGCCCGAGCAGAACGCCGAGCATATAGAGCAGATAGGCACCCACAACGGAGCCCGCTGTGGTCCAGAAGAGGGCTTCGAACAGAGTGAAGTCTCCCCTGCTCGCTGTAAATCCGGCCAGCGGAAGGATGACCTCACTGGGGAGAGGCGGGAAGAGGTTCTCCAGTGCGATGGCCAGACCGGCGCCGGGCGCCCCGATGGTCTCCATCATGGCAACAGCCCAATCAGCGACACCTCCGAGTGTGGATTCGTTTCCGGTCTGCAGGGGCAAGTTCTTCACGTCTGTTCTCATATCCCGGTTAAGTCTGCCCTATTGAACTGTGCACGCCGAAAGAGCAGGGGGCCGCAGGCGCTCCTCCCACCGGTCAGCGCAGGACGTCGACGATTGACGGCAGAAGTTCCTCGAACGCTTTGGCACGGTGACTGATGGCGTTTTTCTCCTCGGCCGTCAGTTCGGCGCAGCTGCGCTCCGCGCCGAGCGGCTGCAGCACGGGATCATAACCAAATCCCCCCTCGCCGCGCGGCTCACTCAGCAGAGTGCCGGCCAATTCCCCACGTTTGACGACGTCGGTCCCGCCCGGTACCGCAAGAGCTGCGGCACAGACAAACTGCGCGGCTCGCCGGTCCGCCGGAATATCCGACAGCTGGTTCAGCAGGAGATCGAGATTCGCCGAGTCATCACCATGGCGGCCTGCCCAGCGGGCCGAGAAGATACCGGGAGCGCCGCCGAGGACGTCAACGGCAAGACCGGAGTCATCCGCGACCGCCGGGATGCCCGTGGCCTCGGCAACGGCCCGTGCCTTGAGCAGCGCGTTCTCCTCGAAGGTTGTGCCGCTCTCCACAACATCGGGGGCGCCCGCGGCAGCTGCATCGATTACCTGCGTGTCGACATCGAGGCCCGGCACCTTGCCACGCAGCAACGCACGAAGTTCACGCAGCTTCCCGGCATTGCGTGTGGCGAGTACCAGCCGCGCCCGGGCCGGCGGTGTGTCCTCAGGCACCGGCCGCCTCCCCCAGAGTCTCCCGCTGAATCTGTGCAAGCTGCGCTGTACCGAGCAGTGCCAGGTCAAGGAGTGCATCAAGTTCCGACCGGTCGAAGGGGGCGCCCTCGGCGGTCCCCTGGACCTCAACGAAGCTCCCGCTTCCGGTCACGACGACGTTCATGTCGGTCTCTGCGCGGACGTCTTCCACATAGGGCAGGTCGAGCATCGGCACCCCGTCGATGATGCCGACGCTTACCGCTGCAACGGTATCGGTCAGCGGGCGGGAAGACGCCGGAATGATTCCATGCTCCTTCGCGTAGCGGATCGCTTCGGCGAGCGCCACATAGGCACCGGTGATCGCAGCGGTGCGGGTGCCTCCGTCGGCCTGGAGAACGTCGCAGTCGAGCACGATGGTGTTCTCTCCCAGCGCGCGCGTGTCAATGATCGATCGGAGTGACCGGCCGATCAGCCGGGAGATCTCGTGGGTGCGCCCGCCGATCCGTCCCTTCACCGATTCGCGGTCCGAGCGGGTGTTGGTGGCGCGGGGCAGCATGGCGTACTCAGCCGTCACCCACCCCTTACCCTCGCCCTTGAGCCAGCGGGGAACGCCTGTAGTGAGTGACGCGGTGCACAGCACCCTGGTGTTGCCGAATTCGATGAGCGCTGAACCCTCCGCCTGGTTCGACCAGCCGCGCGTGATGCTGATGTTCCTGAGCTGGTCCGGAGCACGACCGTCGGCACGGACAACCTCGCTTCCGGATGCGGAACGAGAGGTGGACGCGGAAGCCTGCCCGGCGGAGGATGGGGAAGTCATGGGATCCAGTCTGCCAGAGGCCTTCCGCGCGGGCGATTCGATCCCGCGGGGCGGTCCGCCGTCGTCAGACCAGGTATGAAACTCCGGCAACAGCTACGGCAACGTCTCCCGTATAGCTGCTGCGTGCCTCTTCCATGGTCCGGACTGCGTCATTCCAGACGGGCAGGTGAGTCAGCAGCAGCCGGTGTGATGCGGCGGCTGAGGCCACATCGCCCGCACGCTTACCGGTCAGGTGGACGCCGCGGACGGCGTCATCCCTGCCCTCATGGAAGGCTGCCTCACACAGGAAGATATTGGAGTCCGCGGCGGCCTCGATGAGCCCGTCACAAGCATCGGTGTCGCCCGAATAGGTCAGGACACGCTTGCCGCCCGGCGCCTCGGAATCGGCCACTTCAACGCGGAGGGCGTAGGCCTCATCCACAGGATGCAGTACCGGGAAGGGCGTGATGGTGAAGGGCCCTACCTGCACGGGCGTGCGCGGTGACCAGGCCCGGAACTCAAAGTCCTCGTGCATGCCCGGATCCAGGTCAAGGCCGTATGCGGTGGCCATGCGGTCTGCGGTCGCAGCGGGCCCCCAGACGGGAATCCGGGGCTGGTTCCACCCCTCCGGGTCCCAGTGCACTGCCACATGCAGTCCGCACAGGTCCATGCAGTGATCGGGGTGAAGGTGACTCAACAGGACAGCGTCGATATCCCTCAGGTCCATGTAGCGCTGGAGGGCGCCGAGCGACCCATTACCGAGATCCAGCAGAATCCGCCACGTCTTGCCGTCCTCCTGCAGCGTCACGAGGTAACAGGAGGCCGGTGATTGCGGACCCGGGAAGGATCCGCTGCACCCGACGATGGTCAGCTTCATGCGAGGCGGTTCCCGCCCGCGCCCACATCCGCTCGCGCCGACGCAATCATCTCCGGCGTGATCCGGGCCATACTCCCTGTCGGATACTGGGCTGAGACGTGGTCAACATGCTCCACGCTCAGCACTTCCGGACCGAGGAAGCGCCGTGCGAGTTCCTCGAAGCGGGCGGCGTTCCCCGTCGCGACGAAATGGTGCCGGGGCTGGCCCGGGCCCTTGCGCAGCAGATCATGCGATACGAGGGCGCGGTAGACGTCCTTCGCAGTTTCCTCCGCGCTCGAGACGAGGGTCACCGAATCTCCCATGACGTAGGAAATCACGCCCGTAAGGAGCGGATAGTGCGTGCACCCGAGAACCAGGGTGTCGACGTCGGCCTCCTGCAGAGGGCGGAGATAGCGGGCGGCGGTTTCCAGCACGTCGGACCCCGCCGTGACACCCGCCTCCACATAGTCGACGAACTCGGGACAGGCTGCGGAAAAAATCTCCAGATGGGGGGCAGCGGCAAAGGTGTCCTCATAGGCGCGCGAGCCCACGGTAGCGCTGGTGCCGATGACGCCGATGCGTCCGGTCCGTGTGGATGCGACCGCGCGCCGCACCGCCGGCTGGATCACCTCGATGACGGGTATGCCGTAGCGCGCGGTGTAGCGCTCCCGGGCGTCGCGGAGCACCGCGGCCGACGCCGAATTACAGGCAATGACGAGGAGCTTCACTCCCGAGTCCACCAGTTCGTCCATCACACCCAGCGCGTAGGCCCTCACCTGCGCAATGGGCAACGGACCGTAGGGCGCATGTGCGGTGTCTCCGACGTACATCACCGATTCGTGGGGAAGCTGGTCGATAACGGCCCGCGCCACGGTAAGGCCCCCGACTCCCGAATCGAAGATCCCAATGGGTGCTTCAGTGGACCTCAGAGCGGCCAGCTCGGCAGCCTCAGCTGCGGCAGTGTTCGAACTCATGATCCTCTGAGGATAGGACGCACCGCACCGGTTGGCTAAGCGGCGCGGCGTGGCCTTAATCACAGTGCAGAGATGTCCGCTCGGCCTGCGGCCGCTCGACAGCGGTTAGTCGGAAGCATCGACAGAGGCGAGAAGCGCCTGCATCAGCCCCTCCTGCACCCAGGTCACGAAGTTATAGACGAGGGCCAGGTAGGACTCGAGATCCTCGGCGTCCTCGAGATCGGAGATCTCATGCAGCCGTGCCGCATCCTCCTCGGATGTGATGTCCAGGCGGTCGGCCAGCACCAGCCGCACGTCGTTGAGCGCGCGGGCCAGCACCTGGGCCTGGTCGTTGTTCAGGACCACCTGCGTGTTCTCCAGCAGAAGCGCCGCGCCGCGCAGGGCACTGACTTTCTCCTCCCGTAGCGAGCGCTCGGTGAGGCGCCGGAATTCGAGCGCCTCGCCGTCGTCGTTCCTCACTGCATCCGGAAGCAGACGGATCACCGCGCTGTCATCCGGCTTCACCGCTTCCAGGTCGAGGCCCACCAGTGCGGCCAGCGGATCCTCGTTCTCCCGCTTCTCCGGCTCAAGCAGCTGCACGACGTCGGCGAATAGCCGCCGCAGCAGCCTCACCTCCCCGGATTCGAACTCCCCGGTGATACCGCGCCGTGTCTTACGAAATGCCCTGGCCACTGCCGCTCCCTACGCGTCCGCTGTCTGGAAAGTGGCCCACAGGCCGTACGAGTGCATCGCCACGGTGTCCCGTTCGGCCTGTTCACGCGATCCCGTGGAGACCACCGATCTGCCTTGCTCGTGCACCTCGAGCATGAGGGTGCGGGCCTTCGCCTCGCTGTAACCGAAGTAGGTCTGGAAGACGTAGGTCACGTAGCTCATCAGGTTCACCGGGTCATTCCAGACGATGACCACCCACGGAACATCGCTGCTGGTCAGCGAGTCCTCTTCCGTTTCCTCAGCCTGATGGGTTTCGGGAACAACGCCAACACTCATGGTCCCCATTGTAGGTTGGCAGGCCCGTCCGTCCCGCCCGCTCCACTCCGCCGCCCACCCCGCCGCCCCACCTCGCCGCCACTGGCTGTTCCGCTCACGGCGCCATCGCGGTACTCACGCAGCAACTGCAGGGCTAGAGTTTTCCTGTGAGCCCACACCGAACCTGGCAGCACCCGAACTCCGCTCTTTACACGGATCACTATGAGCTGACCATGCTGCAGGCCTCCCTCCATTCGGGAGCCGCGCACCGCAAGTCAGTCTTCGAAGTCTTCACCCGACGCCTGCCGGAGGGCCGCCGCTACGGTATCGTGGCCGGCACCGGCCGCTTGCTGGAGGGGTTGAGGCATTTCCGCTTCGAACAGGCCCAGCTGGACGCGCTTTCCGCTGCCGGAGTCGTCGATGACGCCACGCTCGGCTGGCTCTCCGATTTCCGATTCACCGGCAATATCTGGGGGTACGCAGAGGGTGAAGCCTACTTCCCCTCCTCCCCCATCCTCATCGTCGAGGGCAGCTTCGCGGAGGCCTGCATCCTTGAGACCTACCTGCTCTCCGTCCTCAACCACGACAGCGCCATCGCGTCCGCTGCCTCCCGCATGACCGGTGCCGCCGGAACGCGGCCCTGCATCGAGATGGGCTCGCGGCGCACCCAGGAGGAATCCGCGGTGGCAGCCGCACGCGCAGCCATCATCGGCGGTTTCGCCAGCACCTCCAACCTCGAAGCGGGACGCCGCTACGGAATCCGCACCGTCGGCACGGCAGCGCACTCCTTCACGCTGCTCCACGACTCCGAGCCGGAGGCCTTCGCCGCGCAGGTTGCCGCCCTCGGTAAGGGAACCTCACTGCTCGTGGATACGTACGACGTCGAGCAGGGTGTCCGCAACGCTGTCGCGGCCGGCGGTCCGGACCTTGGTGCGGTACGGCTCGACTCCGGCGACCTCGTCGAGCAGGCCCGCTGGGTGCGGCAGCTGCTTGACGACCTCGGCAATCACCAGACACGCATCGTGGTCACCTCCGACCTCGATGAGTACGCTATCGGCCTCCTTGCCTCCGCACCCGTGGATTCCTACGGAGTCGGCACGTCCCTCGTGACCGGCTCGGGCGCGCCGACCGCAGGGATGGTGTACAAGCTGGTGAGCAGGACGGACGACGACGGCGAATTCGTTTCAGTGGCCAAGGCCGCCAAGAACAAGGCGTCGGTGGGCGGCCGCAAGTACGCCCTGCGCCGTCTCAACGAGTCCGGCACCGCCGTGGCGGAAGTCATCGGCATCGGTAGCCACCCGTACGACGACGGCAATGACCGCCCCCTGCTGCAGCAGTTCGTGGCCGACGGTGAAGTCCTGCCCGGATGGACCGGACCCGAGGGCGTGCAGCGCGCCGTCGAACGCCACCGCGAGACCATGGCCGAGCTGCCTGGATCAGTGATGAGGCTCCAGCGCGGCGAGCCCGCGATTCCCACCGAATTCGAGGAGGAGTCCGAATGACACGGGCGCTGATCATCGTCGACGTGCAGAACGACTTCTGTGAGGGCGGCTCCCTTGCCGTGAGGGGCGGGGCGGAGGTCGCCCAGGCGCTCAGTGACTACCTTGACGCGCAGGGGGACCACTACGACTACGTCGTCGCCACCCAGGACTGGCATATCGATCCGGGCTCGCACTTTTCCGACAATCCGGACTTTGTTGACTCCTGGCCGGTTCACTGCGTGGCCGACCGGCCCGGCGCCCAGTTCCACCCGAATCTGGACACGGAAGGACTCGACGCAGTCTTCCGGAAAGGACAGTACGAGGCCGCATATTCCGGATTCGAGGGCGTTCTCGCGCCCGAAGACCTCGTGCCAACGGGTGAGCAGAAACTGGCCGCAGCCGTACCCGTCACTGCCGATGACGCCGTCTCGCTCGATGACTGGCTGCGCGACCACGAAGTGGACGAAGTGGCTATTGCAGGTCTGGCTGCCGATTACTGTGTGCGGGCCACCGCCCTGGATGCCGTGGGCGCCGGCTACACCACGCGCCTGCTGGTCGACTACACCCGTCCGGTGCACCCCGACCGCCTCAGCGAGGTGCTTGCCGAGTTGGAGGACGCCGGCGTCGACCTCGTAGGCTGAACCAGGCGGGGTCCAACTCAACCTGCTCCACAGCGGCCTAGGCGTCAGCGGCTTGCTCTACAGCGGCCTGGCGGTCAGCGGCCGATGAACCAGTCCTGCAGCTTCTTCAACCTGCGCCGAAGCTGTTCCTCGTTGGCTTGGGCCACGGCCGGACCGCCGCAGGCCTTGCGGAGTTCAGTGTGAACGACGCCATGGGGCATCCCGGACCGGGCCGACCAGGCCGACACGTTCTTGGCGAGCTGCCCGCGCAGTTCCGTGAGCTGGCGGTGATCGACGACTTCCGGCGCCGCCGGCTCGTGGGCGGCGACCGGCCGTCGTCGTCGTGATTGCTGTTCCTGCTGGCGCTGCCTCAGCAGCACACCCACCTGGTCCGCGTCGAGCAGGCCTGGAATCCCGAGGAAGTCGAGCTCCTCTTCGCTGCCCATCTCGCCGCCCGTGCCGAACTCGCCTCCGTCGAACAGGACGCGGTCAAACGCCGCCTGCGACTCAAGCGCTTCGAACTTCTGCTTCATCAGCTCGCCGGAGGCCTTCTCCTCCCGGTTGGCGGCTTCCATGAGGGCCTCTTCGGGCGCGAAGCCGTCCTCGTTATTATCCGGACGATCGAGCGCATGATCGCGCTCCACCTCCAGCTGGTTGGCCAGCATCATCAGGTTGGGCACCGACGGCAGGAAGACCGACGCCGTCTCTCCCCGCCGTCGGGCACGTACAAACCGGCCCACCGCCTGAGCGAAGAACAGTGGGGTGGCAGTGGAGGTGGCGTACACGCCCACCGCCAGCCGGGGGACGTCGACACCCTCGGACACCATGCGGACTGCGACCATCCAGCGGGTCTCGCCCGCCGAGAATTCCTCAATCTTTCCGGAGGCCTTGGCATCATCCGAGAGAATGACAGTGGGTGACTCACCGGTGATCTTCTTGAGCTGTCCGGCGTACGCGCGGGCGTCGTCGTGGTCAGTTGCGATCACCAGACCACCGGCGTCAGGAACAGCCCGGCGAACCTCAGTAAGGCGCCGGTCGGCAGCCGCGAGCACAGCGGGGATCCATTCGCCGTTCGGGTTCAGGGCGGTCCGCCAGGCCTGGGCCGTGATGTCCTTCGTGACGGCCGCTTCGCCCAGCGACGCCGCCATTTCCTCGCCCGCGCTAGTGCGCCAGCGCATCTGGCCCGAGTACGCCATGAAGATCACCGGGCGGACCACGTGGTCCCGGAGGGCATCGCCATAGCCGTAGGTGTAGTCCGACCGGGACCGGCGGATACCGTCGGCGTCCTCGGCGTATTCCACGAAAGGGATCGCCGCGGTGTCAGAGCGGAATGGGGTACCGGTGAGGGCTAGCCTCCGGGTTGCGGGTTCGAACGCTTCGCGGATACCGTCGCCCCACGACAGTGCGTCGCCGCCGTGGTGGATCTCGTCCAGGATCACCAGCGTCTTCGCCGCCTCGGTCTTCGCCCGGTGCAGCATCGGCTTGCTGGCGACCTGGGCGTAGGTCACAGCGACACCGATGAAGCCCTCACCATGCCGGCCGTCCGCGTTACGGAAGTTCGGGTCGATCGAAAGGCCGACGCGGGCTGCGGCGTCTGACCACTGCCGCTTGAGGTGGTCGGTAGGGGCCACGACGACGATGCGATTCACGATGCGCCGGTCAACCAGTTCGGTGGCGACACGCAGGGCGAAGGTGGTCTTACCGGCGCCGGGCGTCGCGACAGCCAGGAAGTCCTGGGGAGAGTTCGCGAAATACTTCGCGAGGGCCTCTTCCTGCCACTGTCGAAGCTTGGGTGCAGTGCCCCAGGCAGCACGCTCCGGGTACGCGGGAGGAAGGGTCTGGCCGGCTCCGAACAGTGCGTTATTGCTCACTCTTGGGACGGCACCTTTCCTGGATCTGTTGTTGCGGCAAGGGGTTCCCGGTCACCGCGGGCGGCCCTCAACCCGGCCACTATACCGACTACCGCAAAGACGCACAGAGCCAACCAGATTGCAACAAACACGGACACCTGTCCGGGTGCATCGGGGTCCCGCAGGAGGGCGAACAACCCTCCGGCGCCCGCCGTTCCTATGACACCTCCCAATTGGTCCGAGAGCTGCAGCGCCGCCGAATTGCGCCCCTGCTCGTGCGGCGCTGACAGCTTCAGGACGAGAACCGAGGTGCTGGAAAGCGTCAGTCCCATGGCAAAGCCGGCGGCAAGCCATACGAGCACGAGAACCCAGAAGGGGACCTCGGCCGCCGCGGCGAGGGCGAGACCGCCGATGCACAGGGACAGGAGGGTGGAGCCAATGACGAGCAGCCACTGGCGACGGAAACTCACCCTCGCCTGCACGAAGGAGCCTGCGCTCCACCCGATGGCGGCAGCGCTGAGGGCCAAACCAGCGGTCGAGGCGTCCAGGCCTCGGGCGGAGACAAGCATCAGCGGAACAAAGGCTTCTGCGCCGAAGAATGCGACGGTCAGCAACCCGCGGGTGGCAATGACGCTCGGCAGTCCGGGCGCGAGACGCACGGTACCGGTAGGCAGGAGACGAGGGAAAGCAACGGCGGCAACTGCGAAGCCGGCTACTCCCAATGCAACGAGGAGCCAGGCAGAAACTGGATCGGCAAAACCATCGGCAGCAATCTTCGTCAGCGCGTACTGTGCAGCGAAGACCCCTCCGGCAAGCAGGACCCCGGTCGCGGCGTTCCTTCGCGCCGGGGCGTCAAGTGGTTCACGGGCGGCGGTCACGCGCAGGCTGGCCGTTCGCGGCCAGACCAACAGAAATGCGGCAACCACAACGGGAGCAACCCCGAGAAAGACCCAGCGCCAGCTCGCCTGTTCGGCCAGCACGCCTGAGACGTACGGTCCAATCAGGGAGGGCACTACCCACGCCGCCGCCAGCCAGCCGAACACAACCGGCTGCATCCGCTGCGGGTAAGCCTTGGCGATGATCACGTAGACAGCAACGATCATGAAGCCGCCCCCAAGGCCTGACACTGCCCGACCGAAGGTCATCAGCCAGAAAGCCGGCGCGCTACCGGACACCGCCAGCCCGGCGACCATCAGTGCAAGGCCGGCAGCCAACGCGGGACGCGGCCCCCGCCGGTCACACCAGATACCGCCCAGGACGCTGCCCAGCAGCGACGCGGTGAGGTACATCGAGAACGCGAGCCCGTAACTGGAAACGCCGTCGAGTTCTTGAGCGACTGAGGGCATCGCCGTGACCACCGCCATCGCCTCGAACGCGGCGCACGTGATGATTGCGATAACCCCGATGGTCAGGGGCCTCAGCGATGCGGACATTGCTCCGCCGCGCGGCAAAGCCTCGGATTGTGACATGGCTTCCTCACGAGCGCGCAAACGTCCGCCGGGCCCTGCCCGGCGGACGTTCTGTCATGCGGTATCCCTAGGACTTATCTCCGGGACGCATTGAATTGTAAATTTCCTTGCACGTTGGGCACACCGGAAACTTCTCCGGATCCCTTCCGGGGGTCCACACCTTGCCGCAGAGCGCAATGACGGGCTCTCCGGAGAGGGCCGACTCCATGATCTTCTCTTTGCGCACGTAGTGGGCGAACCGCTCCCGGTCGCCAGGTTCCAGCTCCTCGCGCAGTTCTTCGCGCTCAATCGTGGCCGTGGACGTACCGGAGTCTCCAGGCGAACCGTAGGGACTGTCGTCAAAGGGGTCTGCTGGCGTACTCATGGATCCATCCTACTGCCGATGAAGAGCTCCGACCGGGACTCACTTGTTGACGCTGACCGCCTGCAGCAGTTCCGCGCCCCGTTTGTCATACCAGGCACCGCCGAGCCGTATACCTCCGATCAGCGCCCCGGCCCCCAGGACCAACCCTGTAAGCAGCGTCAGCCAGCCGAACACGGCGTTCCCGGTCACAAGATACGCAATCGCGAACCCGAGCTCAGGCAGCAGGAGCACCGCCAGGACCACCCAGCCAACGAACTGGATGGCGAGCATGGAAAAGCCGGTTCCCGGGGGTGTCTTGAACGGACTCTCCCCCGGAAGCGGGACGTTGTAGGTATAGCGGGCCGACAGGACGCTGGAGAAGCCCGCACCGGTCAGGAGCGCGCCGGCGCTGAGCCCGAGCATCATGGGAAGGTCAGCTAGTGAGCCGCTCACTATAAGCGGAACGACAGTGAAAACGAGTACCACGGGCGTCGCAAAGACCATCAGGGCAAGCGCCCGTCCAGCGCGGTCGGCCTTTCCGCTCAACCCGGCCGAAAGGTGGATCCAGAAGGCGGTGTTGTCGTAGGAGATATCCGCCGAGATGGACCAGGCAAGCAGGAATGCAGTGATCGGACCGAGATAGTTCAGCAGAGCCAGGTCACCTGACTCACCGCTGATGAACCAGAGAAGAATCGGCAGCAGCGGCACCAGGATCACTGATGCTGCATACCTCGGATCCCGCATCCAGTAGGTCAGGGCCCGGGCAGCGACGGCGCCGGTGGGTGACGCCGGGAAGCGTGAGAACAAACCGAGGTCGCCTGCCCCCTTGCGGGTCACTGCATTGTGCGGCGGCGTGACCAGGGCGTGACTGAGGCTCTTCTGCCACAGGAACGCCATCACGCATATGGTGCCGACCCCGATTGCAAAGCGTGCCAGAGCAGTAGGCCACTCTCCCACAGCCAGGTCCGCAGGAACGGCGAGGAAGACGCCCAACGGTGTCCAGGCGAGGATATGTGCCAGCTCACCGGCGAACCCCGGGGAATTCTGGAATCCTGCCGTGATGCCGGCGAAGATGGGGCCGAGCAAGACCAGCGGGATGATCGCCACGGTGGAGCTGAGGTCCTTGAACCGACGTGACGACGCGAGGGCGGCGCCCGCCGTCGTAATCAAACGGGAACCGACCACGCACAGAAGGATTGCACCGGCAGCACACACGATCGCCGCGAGGGCTGCAACGGGATGGCGGATCCAGGTGACGGCCAGGGTCAGGAGCGCGATCAGCGTAACGATGCCGGGGATGCCGATGACCCCGCCAAGCGCAAGGCCCGTCATGAGTTGGCGCATGGGCACGGCGAAGGTGACGAAGCGGGCGGGATCCAGCGTCATGTCCACCCCGGAGACCACGAGCGGGATTACCAACCAGCCCAGCACGGCAGCCGACCCACCCAGCACCACAACGGTCCGCACGAGCTCCAGATCCAAAGTACCGAGGGTTACCAGGCCCGCGACGACCAGCCCCAACAGGCCCAATCCGTACAGGCCCCCGAGGATGACGCCGACAAGCTGCCAGGTGCTTCGGCGGAGTGAGTTGCGCAGGAGGAGGAGCTTGAGTTTCAGGAGGTGCGCAACCACGACAGCCCCTCCGCTGTGTTCCGGCCGCCGACGAGCTCCACGAACCGGTCTTCGAGGCTCGCATCACCGCGCACAGCGTCGACTGTTCCGGCGGCCAGAACGGTCCCCGCCGCGATGACCGCAACGTGGTCGCACATCCGCTGAACCAGGTCCATGACATGGCTCGAGACGATTACTGTTCCACCGGAGTGCACGTAGGTGGCGAGGATGTCGCGGATATTCGCCGCAGACACAGGATCGACCGATTCGAACGGCTCATCCAGCACCAGCAGCCTCGGCGCATGCACGAGAGCAGAGGCGAGCGCGATTTTCTTCGTCATGCCGGCTGAGTAGTCCACCACGAGGGTCCCGGCGTCGTCTGCCAGGTCCAACGCCTTGAGCAGGTCCGCAACCCGCTCTGCAACCTCGCCGCGGTCCATCCCGCGCAGCAGGCCTGCATACGTCACCAGCTGTTCACCGGTCAACCGGTCGAAGAGCCGGACGCCATCGGGCAGGATCCCCATGAGCCTCTTGGCCTCGAGCGGATTCTGCCAGACATCGACCCCGTTCACCCAGGCCTGGCCGTAGTCAGGACGAAGCAGGCCCGTGGCCATGGACAAGGTTGTGGTCTTGCCTGCGCCGTTCGGTCCGACCAGGCCGTAAAACGATCCGGTCGGCACATCGAGGTCAATGCCGTTGACAGCAATTTTGTCGCCGAAACGCTTGGCCAGTCCCCTCAGGGCAATTGCCGGTCGCCCGGCCGCCGCATCGGCGCTGGCGGATTGCTTCTGCTTCTGCGGTTCCGGGGCATGCGCGGGTGAGGAAACAGGCTGCGAGGTCATGCGTCAACGCTAACAACGGAGCCGGTGTCCGCCCCTCATCCAAAAGGACGAAAAACCCCTGCTTCACAGCGGGATAGTCCGGTGCTGCCCTGCGCAGCGGGACCCGGTTGAGGCTAGAACAGAGCTCTGGCGAGGGCGCTGCGTGCCTTGTTCACCCGAGGGTCGGTTGGGCCGACAATATCGAACAGTTCGAGGAGACGGACGCGCGCCGTCTCCCGGTCCTCGCCGGAGGATCGCGCAATAAAAGTGGTGAGGCGTGCGAACGCATCCTCAACATGCCCACCGGACAGGTCAAGATCAGCGACGGCAAGCTGCGCCTCAACCGAGTCAGGAGCGTCCGCCGCCGCTGTGCGCAGGGACGTGGCGTCGGCATCCTGGAGGCGCTGCATGAGCTGCACCTGGGCGAGTCCCGCCTTTGCATCAGCATCGGCCGGCTGCTCGGCGAGCGCCTTGCGGTAGGCCGCGGCAGCAGTTGCGTAGTCCCCTGCTTCGATGGCGTCGAACGCCTCCTGGTGATGCGGGGGAAGCGGTTCCTCTGCCGGTTCACCGGCGGCCGGGCCGGCCCCTGGCGCATCGTTCAACGAACCGCTCACGCCGTTGGCCTGTGCGACCTTCAGCAACTCATCCACATAGGTTCGGATCTGCGCTTCCGGGAGTGCTCCCTCGAACAGCGGTACAGGCTGTCCCTTGAGGATACCGACGACGGTGGGAACCCCCTGCGCCTGGAACGCCTGCGCGATTCCCGGCTGCGTTTCGAAGTCGACCCGTGCGAGCAATACCCGGCCCGCCTGCTCCACAGCGATCGATTCGAGAGCGGAGAGGACTTGCGACGACTGGTCGCTCCAGGATGCGCCGAGGGCGACAATCACCGGCACCTGCGCGGAGAGCTGCACGAGCTGCGGAAACACCTGCTCGGTGACGTCGACAATGTAGGGGCTGCCGCCGGCGGGTGCACTCCCGGCACCCGGGCTCGCGGCGCCCCCGGCGCCCTGGGCAGCAGTCGGGGCGCTTGACGCCTGGGCCTGGGCACGGGCTTTCAATGCGGAGAGGTCGACTGCTCCGCGGAGGTTCATCGACGACGGCGCAGCGCCGCCGGGTGTATTGGGAATCGTCATGTTGTCACCTTATTACTGGGGCAATATCGATGGGCAAAGGAAATTGCAGCAGTCTTGTTCCTTAGCGGAGCTCGGCGGACAGCAACTGCTGGGCTGCTCCGATCACGGTGATCTTTTGGTCACTGCCTGCGGCGGGAACATACATCATGACGGCTTCCCCATAACGGACGTCGATGCCGTCCTCCGTTGATTCCTCGCCGGTGAGTGTCTCGTAGACCGTTCCCTCGAGGGCGATCGAGTCACCCGGTCCTTCGGGAATGCTGCTGTAGGTATGGTCAAGGTAACCGAACACCATAGCTCCCCCGTCACCGGTGGAGATTGCCTTGGTGTACTCGGCCACCGGCTCATGCGTAAAGGTAATCTCGGCCGAGTCATTGCCTGCGTCCGCAACGACATCGGACTGGAATGATGTGATCGCATCCGCAAAGGAATTCGGTTCGAAGGTGGCCGCGTTCCCACCGTCCGGGCTGGTCAGGTAGTCAGCGATAGCCGCGACTGCGTCTTCGGGGGAAGCCACGAGCTCCTCGCCTGCATCCGCTGCCAACTCACTGAGACCCTCTGGGGACCCTGCCGTGGGGAAGGTGGTGCCCGGCAACATCTGGATGGACGAGGTAAGCCTGTAGTTCGACCGCGGATCCTCCTGCACCAGCACCAGGGCCTGGGGCACCGGGCTGGCATCGCCCTGCGTCAGGGCAACGACCGTCCGGGGCCAGTCGCTTCCGGTGGGAATCATCGTGGTGAGGACCGGATCGGCTGCTACCGGCGTCGGCGCGGGCACCTCGTCCGCCGTTGAGCGGACTGAATAATTGGCGCTGCGCAACGTGGCGGCTGCGTCCGCGACACGCGATTCGAGGAGCGTCGCATCAGCGGCGGCGTCGGCCTCTGTCACTGCAGTGGCGACCGAGGCGAGGATCCGGTCGAGCTGGCTGTCGAGGATCACTGGGTACTGTTCCCCGGATGTCCCCTCGGCCGGCGCAGCGGATTCAACCGGCGGCGCTGATTCTGTTTCCGATGCGGCACTCACTGCCGTTCCCGACAATCCGAGCACGGCGGCAAGACCCAGGACCGACCACGGACGGACCGTATGGACGGCGAAAGAATGCCCGTTGTTGCGACGACGGTTCTGCTGCCGCGTATGCGCCCGGGTTCCGGCAGCGACGGCTTCACGGCGGCTTCGACGAGGTCTGACGAACAGCAGCGCGATACCGAGAACCAAGAGCAGGGCGCCAAGAATGATCAGTGGAACAGCCCAGGGTGTGGCAGTGTCATTGGGGCTCGTGACTGAGATCGCGGTTGGTGCGGGCGCTTCGCCGTCGGCGGCAATGAGGATGGACCATTCGCCCTCTCCCGGATCGAGCCAGCGGTGAGTCAGGGTGCCTTCGGCGGTCTCCTCGCTCGTCCACAGGTCCGCACCGCTGGGGTTGGGAACCGTGTCTTCACCTTCGGCGAACTCAGTCTGAAGCTCATTCTCGCCTACGCCGGTGATGGTCAGGTGGGCAGCCTCACCCACCCAGGCATCGACGTCGGACGCCCTGCCCACTGCGAGCGTGAAAGCGCCCTCCGACTCCACCGTGATGTCGATGTCCTCGGCATCTGCTTCCTTCGCACCGGCGTCAATGACGGTGACCGGGCCGCTCGGGGCATCTGCCGGAACCGCAACAGTCACAGTGGCGGGCGGCGCCCACCACGTGAGCTGGCCGATTCCCAGCAATACCAGCAGCGTGCCGATCACCATGACGGGAACAGCAAAAGGAAAGCGCACTCGAGAACCTAACGTTGGTTGGGTCAAGCCCGGTGACCGGGCGGAAGGGACTAGACCCCATGGTAACGAAGAAGTCTCGGTAGAACCTGTCGGCCGCAGCGGGCGCACCTCGACCGTCCGACGGCGGGCGGTGCGGTCCTGTTACTGTTTCGCTAGTCATGCAACCGGCCCTGCCCGGACCGATACGCAAAGGAAAGCGGATCTTACGTGAGTGAACACGAGGACGTGCCGGTCGGCGAACCTCTGCCGCGTCCGGCGTCGTCAGTGGACCAGACGCAGCCTGAGCCGGCCGACGCAGGGGAAGCTGCGCCGGCCCGCCCGCAGGTCCGGCGCCGGGGTCTCGGCTTCGCCGTGACCCGGTTGCGGCACATGGTTCCGGTCGCGCAGCCCCGCCCGCGTTTCGAGTTTCCGCCTGAGCGCAGCGACGACATTCCAGTCGACGAATCCGTCAGCATCAGCGATGAGCGCTTGAAGTTCGGCGGCCCACAGCCGCGCTCGATGCGGCAGCACCCCATCCATTTCGGTTTCATGGCCAGTGTCGGTGCCGGGCTGGCGCTCCTGGCGTACTTCATGATCACCAACGTCGGCCAGCTGCTTGTCTGGATCGGTGCCGCACTCTTCATTGCACTCGGGCTCGACCCGATCGTGCGGTGGCTGGAAGGCAGAGGCGTTCCGCGCCCCGCCGGCATCTTCCTCGCCCTGCTCATGCTCGTGGGGATCATCGTCGGTTTCTTCGCGGTCCTGATTCCCACGATCGTTTCGCAGACGACCCAGCTCGTGGAGCGTGCGCCCGGCTATGCCCGGGACTTCCTCGCGTCCGACTTCTTCCAGACTGTGGACCAGCAATTCGAGGTGCGCGAGCGCGTCACCGACGAAGTGAACAGGTTCTTCGCCGACTCCGAAGCGGTGGGCGGCATCTTCGGCGGGGTTCTGGGAGTTGGAACCGTCATCCTCAACAGCCTGTTCGGCGTCCTCGTGATCCTCGTCCTGACCCTGTACTTCCTTGCGTCGCTGCCCGCGATGAAGAAGTGGGCCTACCGCCTTGCCCCGCGATCCCGGCGCGCCCGTGTTGAGAGGCTCTCGGAAGAAATCACCCGCAGCGTCGGCAACTACGTGATCGGCCAGGCCTGCGTCGCCCTTCTGAACGCCTCCTTCGCGTTCATCTTCATGTCGATCGCGGACGTTCCATTCTCCGTGCTGCTCGCATTTATCGTCGCGATGCTGGCGTTCATTCCGTTGGTCGGCGCGGTGATTGCCGCCGTCGTCGTCAGCCTCGTGGCGCTGACGGTGAGCTGGCAGACCGCGGCCCTGTTCGCGGTGCTGTATGTGGCCTATCTGCAGGTGGAGGCCTACTTCATTTCGCCGCGCATCATGCAGAAGGCAGTCGCAGTACCGGGCGCGGTCGCCGTCATCGCGGTGATCGCGGGCGGAACCCTGCTGGGCGTGCTTGGCGCGCTCATTGCCATCCCCCTGGCGGCGGGTGCGATGCTGCTCCTCAAAGAGGTCTTCATCGCGCGCCAGGACAACCAGTAACCACGGCTGATCAACCGTTAGTCGGCGCTTGCCGCCCGTCCGTCCCATTCAGTCGGGAGGGTCACCGGCCGCGAGAGTACGACGCCCGCAATCTCCTCCAGCACCCGGCTCACGAACTTCTCCCCCACCCAGAGATGCTTCGCCCCGTCGACGCCCACCACCTTGGCCTGCGGAATCCTAGCGAAACGCTCGGCGGCTTCCGGGGGCTGCAGGTAATCATCGTGCTCCGGTACGAGGACATGCAGCGGAAGCTCCGCTGCAGCCCAGGAGTCAAGGTCCGCGTCGACCGCGCGGTGGAGTGGCGGGGAGAGCAGCACTGCACCCTCGATCAGCTCGGCGACCGGTTCGCGCGCGCCATACTTCAGGCACAGCTCGGTGCCGAAACTCCAGCCGACCAGCCACACGTTGGTCAGTCCCTCGTTGACCGCCCAGTGCACGGCAGCTTCGAGATCGTGCCGTTCCAGCCCGCCGCCGTCGAACTCGCCGTCGCTGCAGCCGCGCGGGGAACAGGTTCCCCTGGTGTTGAACCGGAGGACCGCGATGTCTGCCATCGCGGGAAGCCGGAACGAGGCCTTGCGGTAGACGTGGGAGTCCATGAATCCGCCGGCCGTGGGCAGTGGGTGCAGCGTCACGAGCGTGGCCGCCGGCGTCTTGCCCTCGGGTGCGGCGAACTCCCCCACCAGCGTCTTGCCGTCCGCCGTGGTGAGCTCAATGTTGCGCCGGATTGCCGGCAGAACGGTGCCCGGACGGATCCTCGTGGGTTCGGGGCTGTCGGAAAACTGGTAGGCCGGCTCTGCGCTTGTCATCTGGTCGAGTCTACCGATGGAGCGCGGTCGGTCGCGGTAACGGCGAGGGCCTGGCTATCCGGAGCGTCGGGTGCGCCAGCACGTCAGATGCCAGTGGCGCCGGTCCGCAAGCGCCGTTTCAGCTCCGAACAGGGAATCTTCCTGCCACGCCACCAGATGCGCGACGCCGGGCGGAATGTCGCGGTGGCAACCGGGGCACAGGTAGTGCTTCGCGGCGTTCTGTTCAGTGATGATCCTCACCGACCACACGCCGTCGGGCGCAGACTCCCTCGTCGGGATGCCGGCGCGCGCCCTCTCAAGATCCAGTTCCGGGGCGTCGGCCCACTTGCGGCGCGGCTGTCCGCGGGGCTTGCGCGGCTGGTTGGATCGGGGCATGGAACCAGTCTGCACCGAGTGCTCGATGATCAGGAAACCAGCGACGGGCCGGTAAAGTGCCAAGGGTGCGTTTAGTCATAGCCCGCTGCTCAGTCGATTACATCGGTCGCCTTCGCGCCCACCTTCCGCTCGCCACCCGGCTCCTGATGGTCAAAGCCGATGGATCGGTGCTGGTGCATTCCGACGGCGGCTCCTACAAGCCGTTGAACTGGATGAGCCCGCCTGCCACCCTCCGCATTGTCGAGCCCGCGGCCGAGGACATCGAGCTTGGCGTGACCGAGACCTGGAACGTTCAGCATGCCAAGAGTGATGACCGCCTGGTCATCAGCATTCACGAACTACTTCACGAAAGTTCCCATGACCTCGGAGTGGACCCCGGACTGGTCAAGGACGGCGTCGAAGCTGACCTGCAGCGCCTGCTCGCCGAGCAGATCTCTCTCCTCGGGGATGGCTATTCACTCATCCGCCGTGAATACATGACTGCTATCGGGCCGGTCGATATTCTCGCCAGGGACGGACAGGGCCGTACTGTGGCCATCGAATTGAAGCGTCGGGGCGACATCGACGGGGTGGAGCAGTTGACCCGGTACCTGGAGTTGCTCAATCGCGACCCCCTCATGGCTCCGGTCAAGGGCGTGTTTGCGGCGCAGCAGATCAAGCCCCAGGCACGGGTACTCGCTCAGGATCGCGGCATCGACTGCCTCACCCTCGATTACGATGCGATGCGCGGCGTGGACGACGTCGATTCCCGCTTGTTCTAACGGCGTCGCCGCTGATCCTGACTGTCAATAGTCAGGTTTGAACCGGTTAGCATGTGGCTGTTCAGCCAGATATTCGAATTTCGGCTTAACAATCGGTTTAATCGTCGGATTGTCCGTTGACCAGTGCATACGGCTATGTGATGCTTATTTCAGTCTTTGTGTACGTGGTTTTCATGCTCGCAAGACAGGTTGCGAGCGTGAAGTTTCTCGTACGGCACAAGGTAATTCTTGTCCTCGATGGAATTTCCGCGAAGTAACTCGCGGTCGGCGCACAGTGTGCCGGCTGGAAATTTGTTCCATTATGAGGAGAAATATAAATGGCACAGGGAACCGTCAAGTGGTTCAACGCTGAGAAGGGCTTCGGCTTCATCACGCCGGACGACTCCGAAGGCGATGTTTTTGTTCACTACTCCGAAATCCAGACCGGCGGATTCCGGACTCTTGATGAAAACCAGCGTGTACAGTTCGAGATCGGCCAGGGCGCCAAGGGTCCCCAGGCTACCGGCGTCACCGCCCTGTAACTCGTTCCAGCGCAAATAGTCAGGGCCCCCACTTGTGCGGGGGCCCTGACTATTTAACGGGTTTCCATAGGCTTTACCAGCGCGGGAGTCGTTGCGGCCGCCGGGCCGTTAACGCCAGGTACCGATTCCGATGACCGGGCCGGCTTCAAGCCAGGATGATAGACCCGCATAGACGTCGAACTTCATTGCGAGGAGCACTTCGGTCCCCTCGTAACTGAGGGTTACGACCACAGCGTCCGCTGGAATGGACGCCTTCTCGGCCTCCGTAGGCTCACGCCGTCCCTTCAACTCAAGCGAGCTTCGCAGGTAGCGGTGCCTGGGCCGTGGGCTCAGCGAGACCAACCGCAGCCACTCCAGGTGCTTGTCCGTATACCGACAAACCCCCACCCGCCATCCCTTGTTAGGGAGACGGATGGAGGCGTCGAACGTCCCGAGAGCCGTGCGTAACTGATAGCGCCGAAGACAGAAAGCGCCGATCACGAGCACCAGCAGGGCAAAGAGCACTGCGAGCGTGATGAACGTCAGATCGATACCGTCCATCAGGCTCTACGCTACTTTGCGTCTGCGGTCACT
Source organism: Arthrobacter sp. D2-10 (assembly GCF_054161285.1). NCBI lineage: Bacteria > Bacillati > Actinomycetota > Actinomycetes > Micrococcales > Micrococcaceae > Arthrobacter > Arthrobacter sp. D2-10. The sequence continues at coordinate 2,209,423 of NZ_CP096431.1, forward strand.
GAACCGCCGATCCTGGCGTTGTCGGCAACAATCACCACACGGTTGCTGTCCACGGAGAAGAAGCCCCCATCCACGCCTACGGTCAGGCGTTCGCCTGACACCGGCTGGATGGCGAGTTCGCCCTCGGCGAGGATAGCCAGTACCGGAGAGTGGCCGGGAAGGATCCCGATCTCACCGTCAGCTGTACGGGCCTTGACCATGGTCGCAGCGCCGGACCACACGAAGTGATCCGCCGCGACGATTTCAACTTCAAGTTCAGCCATGGGGGCTTACTTTCCGCTCTGCTCTTGGATCCGTGCCCACTGGCGCTCGACGTCGTCCAGGCCGCCGATGTTGAAGAATGCCTGCTCCGCGATGTGGTCGAGGTCACCGTTGCAAATCGCATTGAAGCCCTCGATGGTGTCCTTGATGCTCACGGTGGAGCCCTCAACACCCGTGAACTGCTTTGCGGTGTAGGTGTTCTGGGACAGGAACTGCTGGATACGGCGAGCACGGGAGACGACGATCTTGTCTTCTTCAGACAGTTCGTCCACGCCCAGGATCGCAATGATGTCCTGGAGTTCCTTGTTCTTCTGCAGGATCTGCTTGACGCGGACTGCAGTGTTGTAGTGATCGTGACCGATGTACTGCGGATCAAGGATTCGCGAAGTCGAGGTCAGCGGATCGATAGCGGGGTACAGGCCGCGCGACGCGATTTCACGCGAAAGCTCGGTGGTTGCATCCAGGTGCGCGAAGGTGGTGGCCGGAGCAGGGTCGGTGTAATCGTCTGCAGGGACATAGATGGCCTGCATCGAGGTGATCGAGTGACCCTTGGTGGACGTGATGCGCTCCTGCAGGAGGCCCATCTCGTCTGCCAGGTTGGGCTGGTAGCCAACGGCGGAAGGCATGCGGCCCAGCAGGGTCGAAACCTCGGAACCGGCCTGGGTGAAGCGGAAGATGTTGTCAATGAAGAGCAGCACGTCCTGCTTCTGAACATCACGGAAGTACTCCGCCATGGTCAGCGCCGACAGTGCTACGCGCAGACGCGTGCCCGGCGGCTCATCCATCTGGCCGAACACAAGGGCCGTGTCCTTTAGGACGCCTGCCTCTTCCATTTCAACCCAGAGGTCGTTACCTTCACGGGTGCGCTCACCGACACCGGCGAATACCGAGGTACCACCGAAGTTACGTGCAACACGCGTGATCATTTCCTGAATGAGGACGGTCTTGCCGACGCCGGCGCCACCGAACAGTCCGATCTTTCCACCTTTGATGTAGGGGGTCAGAAGGTCGATGCTCTTGATGCCCGTCTCGAGCATCTCGGTGGAGCCTTCGAGGGACGCGAAGGACGGAGCCTTACGGTGAATCGGCCAGCGCTCGGTGATCTGGAGCTGGGACTCTTCGACGTCGAGGGGCTTGCCCAGGACGTTGAAGATGTGACCCTTGACCCCGTCACCGACGGGAACCGAGATGGCTGCCCCGGTGTCCTGCACGACGGTGCCGCGAACAAGGCCGTCAGTTGCCTGCAGGGAGATCGCGCGAACCAGGTTGTCGCCGAGGTGCTGCGAGGTCTCGAAGGTGATCGTGTGTGTCTGGCCGTTGAGGGTCACCTCGGTGGTCAGCGCGTTGTAGATGGCGGGAATGGCGTCAGCCGGGAACTCGACGTCGACAACCGGGCCGATGACACGGGCAATGCGGCCGGTCGCGCCGGGGGCAACTGAGTCCGTACTGTTCTCAACAGTCTGGGCAGTCATCTCTCTCACTTCATTCGGTAGATGGCGTGGTGCTAATAGTAGTGCGGGGTGGGACCCGGAGGGATCCGCGGAGGCTGGGGGTCAGGACGCGCTCAGTGCGTCCGCGCCCGCCACGATCTCCGAGAGCTCCTGCGTGATCTCCGCCTGGCGGGCGGTGTTGCGAAGGCGCGTGTACTTTTTGATCAGTTCAGTGGCGTTGTCGCCCGCCGACTTCATAGCGCGCTGACGGGCCGCCAGCTCGCTCGCAGCCGCCTGGAGCAGCGCTGCGAAGATCCGGGACTCGATGTATCGCGGAAGCAAAGCATCCAGCACCCGCTCGGGTTCCGGCTCGTACTCGTACAGCGGGAGGATTTCCGATTCGCTGGCGGCTTCCTCTTCCACGACCTCCAGTGGCAACAGTCGGATGACTGTCGGTTCCTGGGTGACCATCGAACGGAAGCGGGTGTAGACGACATGGATCTCGTCGACGCCACCGTCTTCGAAATCCGTCCCGAACTGTTCCAGGAGCACCTGACCCACCTCGCGTGCAGTCTCGAACTCCGGTGCATCCGTGCCTCCGGTCCACACCTGCTCGTACGGCCGGCTGCGGAAGTCGAAATACGCCTGGGCCTTGCGTCCAATCAGGTAGGTCTTGACTTCCTTGCCCTCCTCGCGCAACAGCTCGATGAGGGATTCTGCCTGCTTCAGCACGGTGGCGGAATAGGAGCCCGCCAGGCCTCTGTCCGAGGTGAGGATGAGCACTGCCGCACGCCGAATCTGCTCCGGCTCGGTGGTCAGCGGGTGATCGATCTCGGACTGCGACGCCACAGCGGAAACTGCGCGGGTGATTGCGTTGGCATAGGGCAGTGACGAGGATACGCGTGCGCGCGCCTTGCCAATGCGAGAGGTGGCGATCAGTTCCATCGCCTTGAAGATCTTCCGCATCGACGTCGTCGACACGATCTTCTGGCGGTAGACCCGGATCTGGGCTCCCATACTTGTCCTTTCCTTCGTAGTCCCGTGAAGGCACTACGGCTCAGGCGCCGGGCGTCCGCGCGCTATGCGCGGACGCCCGTGCCGTTAGCGCTTCTGCTTGACGATCTTTTCCTGGTCCACAGCGCCCTCGTCGAGCGGGCTGTATTCCTCGTGCCCCGCAACAAGACCGTCATGGCCCTCATTGAAGAAGCCCTGCTTGAAGTCCGTGATGTGGGTCTTCAGCTCCTGGACAGTGGAGTCCTCGAGCAGGTTGGTCTGCCCGATTGTCGTCAGCACGGAGGACTTGTGGCGCAGGTGCTCCAGGAAGCGGGACTCGAACTTGCGGATGTCCTCAACCGGAACATCGTCAAGGTAACCGTTGGTGCCGGCCCAGATTGAAACAACCTGCTCCTCCACCGGGAACGGTGCGTACTGGCCCTGCTTCAGGAGCTCCATCAGGCGGGCACCACGCGTCAGCTGCTGACGAGAAGCGGCATCCAGGTCCGAGGCGAACATCGCAAAGGCCTGCATGTCACGGTACTGGGCGAGATCGAGCTTCAAAGTACCCGAAACCTTCTTCATCGCCTTCACCTGAGCGGCACCGCCTACGCGGGACACTGACACACCCACGTCTACGGCAGGACGCTGATTGGCGTTGAACAGATCCGACTGGAGGAAGATCTGACCGTCCGTAATGGAGATGACGTTGGTCGGGATGTAGGCCGATACGTCATTCGCCTTGGTCTCGATGAGCGGAAGACCGGTCATCGAACCTGCGCCGAGCTCGTCAGAGAGCTTGGCACAACGCTCCAGCAGACGGGAGTGCAGGTAGAAGACGTCGCCCGGGTAGGCTTCGCGTCCCGGCGGACGACGCAGCAGGAGAGACACAGCGCGGTAGGCTTCCGCCTGCTTCGACAGGTCATCAAAGATGATCAGAACGTGCTTGCCGCCGTACATCCAGTGCTGGCCGATGGCCGAGCCTGCGTAGGGTGCAAGGTACTTGAAGCCTGCGGGGTCAGACGCCGGAGAAGCCACGATGGTGGTGTACTCCAGGGCACCCTTGTCTTCGAGGGTCTGGCGAACAGCAGCGATCGTCGAGGCCTTCTGCCCGATGGCGACGTAGATGCAGCGAACCTGCTTCTGGACGTCTCCGGACTCCCAGTTGGCCTTCTGGTTGATGATCGTGTCCACGGCGATCGCGGTCTTGCCGGTCTGGCGGTCACCGATGATGAGCTGGCGCTGACCGCGACCGATCGGAATCATTGCGTCGATAGCCTTGAGCCCGGTCTGCATCGGCTCGTGTACCGACTTACGCTGGGTGACACCAGGCGCCTGAAGCTCGAGCGCGCGACGCGCCTCCGCCTTGATTTCACCGAGATCGTCGATGGGCTGTCCCAGCGGGTCGACTACGCGGCCGAGGAATGCGTCACCGACGGGCACGGAGAGAATCTCTCCGGTGCGGTGTACTTCCTGACCTTCTTCGATGCCGGTGTAGTCACCGAGGACGACGACGCCGATTTCACGGGTGTCGAGGTTCTGGGCGAGGCCCAGAGTGCCGTCTTCGAAGCGCAGCAGCTCGTTCGCCATGACGGAGGGAAGGCCCTCTACCCTGGCGATGCCGTCGCTTGCGGTTGTTACGCGGCCGACTTCGACCCGCTCCGCGTTTCCGGGTTCGTAGGACGCCGCGAACTCGTTCAACGCATTACGGACGTCGTCGGCGTTGATGGTCAATTCGGCCATCTGCAGTCCCTGCTCTCCTGTGTTGTGATCACCGCGGGTGGCGGCGACCGGTGTTGTATTCGTCTGTGTCGAAGCCCGCGAGCTTCAGCGTTGCCGTAGCCCGAGGCTAAACAGCCATTTTCCGGCGGAGTTCGGACAGGCGGGTTACCGCCGTGGCGTCCACCACTTCGTCGCCCACCTTGACGCGAACGCCACCCACGAGGAGCGGATCCACGGTCACATTGATCTTGAGGTCCCGCCCGTACAGTGAGTTCAACCCGGCCTGAAGACGTGCGTACTGCTCATCAGACAGCGGACGGGTGACGCTGACGTGAGCAATCCACCGCTCCTGGCGCAGGGCCACGAGCTCAATGAAGCGTTCCACCAATGCAGAAGGACGCAGCCCGCGGGGCGAAAGAACCGCCTGGCGAATCAGCAGCCGCGCTTCATCTCCGGCCGCGGGAACGAGCTTCAGGGCAAGTGCCACCTTGGAAGATCCGGCAGCCTGGGGCTCCGACAGCGCGCGCTGGAGATCGTGGTTCGACTCAACGACACTCAGGAAGGAGAAAAGATCGTTCTCCAGACCCTCGAGGCCCAGAATTCCCTGTCCCCTGTTTTCCGCCACCGCGATGGCGACGGTCGCAGCAAGTGCTTCCAACGCATCCCCGAGGTCACGGGGCTTGGCCCAGCGGCGGGCTACAAGATCCCGGAGGATTTCCCCAGCCTCGGGGGAAACCCGACCCGCGAACAACCGTGTTGCAAGGGAAACCTTGTCCTCGCCTTCACGGTTGGGATCCGTCAGGGCACGGCGGAGTCCTGCATTGCTGTCGAGAGTATCGAGCACTCCGAAGAGCTCCTCCGCCAGGACCAGCGACGCTGACCGAAGGCGGGGTTCGAGCTCCAGCTGTGCCGCCGTGAGGGACTGGCTTGATACGCCTGCCATTATTTGGCTGCACCTGCGCTCTGGGTAGCGGACTGCGCCTCCAGGTCAGCAAGGAAACGATCGACGACGCGAGCTGAACGTGCGTCGTCGGCCAGGGACTCGCCAACGATTCGGCTGGCCAACTCGGTCGCGAGGGTTCCGACCTCTGCACGCAGCGAAACGACTGCTGCCTGGCGGTCCGCCTCGATCTGAGCCTCAGCCTGCGCGGAGATGCGGGTCGCTTCCACGACAGCCTTCTCCTTGAGCTCAGCCAGGATCTGGGCGCCTTCTGCACGTGCTTCCTCGCGAATGCGATTAGCCTCAGTGCGAGCGTCCAGGAGCTGCTGCTTGTACTCCTCGCGCGCTGCGTTGGCCTCGGCCTGTGCGGCCTCCGCCTTCGCGATGCCGCCTTCAATGGCCTCAGTCCGCTCTGCAAACGTCTTTTCAAACGCCGGCATGACGAACTTGATAACGATGTACATCAGTACAGCGAAGCCCGCGACCGTGACCAGCAACTCCCACAGGTTGGGTGCGAGGGGGCTTTCGGCTGCAAGTATGACTGCGTTATCCATGTTTCACCCGTCTTTCTACAACTAGTCCGTTTGGTTGACCAGCGACTCTTCTAGAGTACGAAGGCGAAGACCAGACCGAGAATGGCGAGGGCTTCGGTCAGTGCGAGACCAAGGAATGCGATTGGCTGCAGCACGCGCTGTGCTTCGGGCTGACGAGCAACACCGTTGATGTACGCGGCGAACACGAGGCCCACACCGATACCACCGCCGATTGCGGAGAGACCGTAACCTACGAGGTTCAGATTGCCTTCCATTTTTTTCCTTTCAAGATGCCGCGCTATGCGGCAGGTTGGTTGGGATCATCCCCAGCGGGGAAGACTTTGTTACGTGTTAGTGGGCGTCCGCGTGGAGCGCGCCCTCAATGTAGATCGCGGCAAGCAGGGTGAACACATAGGCCTGCAGGACCATGATCAAAGCTTCGAGCATGTACATGGCGATCGCTCCGCCCAGAACCAGGAGCCCGGTCCCCTGCAGCAGTACGTTGCCGGAGAGCGCCATGAATTCGATCGCGCTGCCCGCCAGCATGACGATGAGGTGGCCGGCCAGCATGGTTGCGAACAAACGGAGGGAGTGTGTGACCGGTCGAACCAGGAAGTTGGAGATGATTTCGATCGGCACCACGAGCGGCATGATGTACCACGGGACGCCCGACGGGACGACCGCAAGTTTGAAGTAGCGCAGGCCGTGCTTCTTTACGCCGACCGCGATCCAGAGAATATAGAAGATCGCGGCGATCGCGTAGGCGCTGCCCGGGTGGGAGAAACTCGGGATCTGCAGCAGGGGAACTGCGCCGAAAATGTTGTTCACCAGGATGAAGAAGAAGGCGGTGAACAGCCACGGGACGTACTTCAGGAAGTCGCGACCGCCGATGATGTCCTTGCCGATGGAGTTGCGAACGAAGCCGTAGGCGGCTTCACCAACAAACTGCAGCTTTCCGGGCACCAGCTGGCCGCGACGGGATGCAACGTAGAAGAAGGCACCGATGAGGACGACCGACAGGATGACGAGCAGCATCTGCTTGCCGAATCCCGGGGCGAACCATACGCCGTACTCGGTGTTCCACGGAAGGATGTTCGGCGGATGCGCTTCTTCGATCGTGGGTGGGACGAAGCCCTCTTCAGTGGTGGTTTGAGCGGGGAGCGCAAGCGCGATCAACGCGTTTCCTCTCTGCAGTGTCCATCGTTGGGCGTGGTTAGATCGGGCACAGCATTACTGCTCCGACGCATGAAGTTATTTGACGTCACTCTGGGGACCTTCCTCCGAACCCTGCTTGCGTTCTGGCACTGAACCAGGACCGGAAGATGTGGATCGGGTGAGGTTGTGCTTGTAGGAGAGGTAGAAACCACCCACAGCACCCAAGAGGCCCCCGGCGAGCGCGAACCAACGCGTTCCCAGGAGATTGTCCAGACCCAACCCTATCAAACTCCAGACGAGGATCCCGCCAATGATGTAGCTGAAAACGGCCAGGCCGTCGTTGTATCCGCCCTCGCCGAATCGCCCGCGTGCGTCGGGGTTCCCAAAGTCATTTCCCTGGTTCCCACCAGTGCTGGAATTGTCCTTAGGCACGCCCATCGACCGCCTGCGCTCGGGAGGGCTGGCCATCAACTTCGTTGTAAAGCTGGTGACGCGAACGGCTGAAGACCACGACCTCAACGACCTGCCACAGGACAACAGCACCGACAGCGGATCCAAAGAACCAGGCCCGTTCAAGCCACGCCGGCGTGCCGATGACGAAAAGGACGCCGGCAAAACCGACCACCTTGATGGCGTAGGTGACGATGAAGATGCCGAGGGCTCCGCTGGGATTCGACCTGCCCACGAAGTGGCCGATGAGCAGGCTTACTCCGAAGAAAAGCGCGACGACTGCATAACCAAAGGCAGCGCTTGCTGCAGCATTCATGCCCTGCAGCAGTACGGCCACGAGGACCGCGACCAGGAGCGTGGAACCTGTCACAACCAGGCAGCGCAGCAGTATTCGCAGCCACAAGGAATCCGTGGGCCCTGAGGCGGGGACGCCGGACACACGGGCGCGCGAGGCGTCTGGTGTACTCATCGGGTTCCGTCCATCAAGGGGTGGCAAAGCCGGCGAGACTGGCCGGACTGTTCCATGAAATTCTACAACAGATAGAAATCACCCTCCCGCGGTAGTTGCCTCACCTAACTACAACCTGAGCGGTCCTCCGCCCGCCGAGAATTCTCGGGGAATAGATGTAAAGCGCTACAACCGACGCCGCAAACAGTGAACAGGCGATTGCCAGCGGCGGCGGAGCGGTGGCCAACACAAAGCCCGCAACACCGACCAGCGCTGAGCTGACGGTGACCACGAGCGCTGCCTGCACGTGGCTGAGTCCCACGTCCGTGAGCCGCTGGTAGACGTGCTCACGATGCGATGCGTACCAGCGTTCACCCGCCCGGACGCGCCGAAGGAAAGTGATGAAGGTGTCAGCCAGATAGATCAGCACGGGCGAGAAGAGATACTCGAGGTAGACCCCTGCCAGCAATCCCGCCACGGCCATTCCCGCGATGGATGCCCCCAGGAGGTAGCTGCCGACATCGCCCAGAAAGACGAAACCCCGCCCGAGATTCCAGGGAAGAAATCCGGCAAAAGCCGCGGCGACCACCAGGCCCGCGACTGTGAGCCAGAACTGACCCACCATGGCGCCGGCAACGGAGTAGAAGACTCCGACCAGAACGCCGTGGAACCCGGAGATCCCGTTGATGCCGTCCATGAAGTTGGCAGCATTCACGTAGGCCGCAACGGCAAGGGCACCGACCGGAATCCACCAGAACGACTGTTCAGTGGTCCAGGCGAGAGCGGCTGTGCCGATAGCGCCGATCGCCAGCTGGACCAGGGCACGCGAGCGGATGGACAGCCCCCTGTAATCCTCAATCCACCCGAGCAGCGCCGCAGCCGACACGATGGCGAGGATGATAAGAACTATGGATCGGTCGACAGGAACCAGACCGGTCAGTATTGACAATGACAACCCGACGAAAATACCGATCGCAACGGTAATCCCCACCCCGCGGATCACCACGGAGGTATGGGAAGAACGCTCGTTGGGTACGTCGAGCACTCCGAGCTTCTGGAGGATGGGCTTCAGCACGAACGGCAGGAGAAGACTGAGCAGCAGGGCCGCACCCACGACTACCCACAGCAGCATGGTCAGGCCCCTTTTTCAGCCGGAGGGTCGATACGCTCCGAATATACTTCGATGCCGCCCTTGGCTTTCCAGTCCCGCAGGTCCAGCATTGCCGGATCGAGCGCTGCCACCCGTGTGTGCGAAATCTTCGGATGGAGTGGCCGGGAGTCGTCCTCGTCGATGCCTACCAGGTCCTCATGCAGCTTTTCACCCTTGCGTAATCCGGTGAAAACGATGTCGATATCCTTCCCGGACATCGCGATCATGCGTCGCGCCACGTCCAGGATCTTGACCGGTTCGCCCATGTCCAGGATGAGCACCTCCCCTCCCCTGCCGATGGCCCCAGCCTGAATGACCAGCTGACACGCTTCGGGGATGGTCATGAAGAACCGGGTGACTTCCGGGTCGGTGACGGTGATGGGACCGCCCACCCGGATCTGCTCGGTGAAGAGCGGCAGCATGGACCCGCGGCTTCCAATGACGTTTCCGAACCTGACGGATACGTACTGCTTGCCGGACGCGCCGGCAGTCCAGGCGGTGAGTTTCTCTGCCACGCGCTTGGAATGTCCGAGAACGCTGGTGGGGTTGGCTGCCTTGTCAGTCGAGATGTTCACGAAGTTGCTGACTCCGGCCGCTTCGGCTGCGCGAAGGACATTGAGTGTTCCGAGCACATTGGTCTTCCACGCTTCCTCGGGATACTGCTCGAGAAGGGAGACGTGCTTGAGCGCAGCTGCATGAAAGACGACTTCCGGCTTGCGGTCCAGGAAGATTGCGCGGAGTGTGTCCGCTTCCCGAATGTCAGCGAGAACGGTGTCCCGTCCCGTCAGCAGTCCCCTGCCGGTCAGTGAGATCTGCGTCGTCTGGAGTCCTGTCTCGTCCCGGTCGAGCATGATCAGCTCCGCCGGACTGAACTCGGCGATCTGACGGCACAGCTCGGAACCGATCGAACCGCCGGCACCGGTCACCAGCACGCGTCGGCCCGCTATGTACCCCGCGACTTCATCAGGGTGGATGTCCACTGGTCGCCTGCCGATGAGGTCCTCGACTGCCACCTCCCTGAAGTCGGCCAGGTCCTTGCCGCCCCCTCCGGCAAGCATCTCGCTCAACGGAGGCAGAACCAGCACCCGCATGTTCAGCCCGTCCACAAGGTCCGAAACCCGCCGTACCTGGGAGGCTTCGACGTCGGAGAACGCAATGACCAGGGCGGTTGCGCGTGTGCGTTTGGCGATGTCGGGCAGGTCCTCGAGCCGCCCCAGCACGGGTACCGTCGCCAGCCGCAAGTGCTTCTTTGCAGGGTCATCGTCGATCAGGCCGACCGGAAAGTATGGGGATTCGCGGTCCTGCATCATGCGGGTGACCAGCGACTTGCCGAGGAACCCCGCGCCATAGATCAAGGTGCGCTGCGCGTCATCACCCGGCTTGGCCTTGCTCTCGACGTACATCCGCTTGAGGTAGCGCGTCGACGCCATGAAGATGCAGGCGAACGGGAAGGCGATGACCGCCACACTGCGCGGTATCTGGATGACACTGATGAAAGCAACGCTGACGAGCAGCAGAATGACCGACACGATCACCGTGACGATGACCAGCAGCCGCGCCTCGTGGAAGCTGCCGAACGCGTAGCGCCCCCGGTACAGCGCAAAGCTGATGCCGATGATGAGCTGTGAGAGGACAGCCACGGCACAGATGGCGACGGCTCCGGGAACGTTGATCTGGGTGACCAGGAGTTCGAGGCGGAGAATCAGCGCAAGGAAGACCGCCACGATCCAGGCGAGCGAGTCGAACGCGTACTGCGACCACAGCCACAGAGCCGGCTTGTCGGTCCTGCCGGCGGAGTCGTCGCGATTCGCGCGGTGCGCCGAATGCTGGTTGTCCGTCTGTGTCATGGTTCCTTTGAGTGGGCAGGCAGCTTGCGTTCCGCCACCACCGTCCGGCGCGAAATCGCCAGCCGGGCCGTGTAATAGACTTTCCGTACCCGAGAATACTAGCCCGACTGATGCGCGCCCTCCGGAACCACCGCACGGTGAGTGACCGCGTCCGACGAGGCTGGCCGAAAGGACTGTTTTGCAGGAAACCGTGGCTGTAGCGGCAGTGACTTTCGACAGGCCGGATGACGTACAGACACTCCTGGAGGCTCTCGCGAGGCAGGATCACCCGATCGAATCGGTGGCCCTCGTCGACTCGGGCACCTCGGACGTAGCTGCCCTGGCAGAGCGCTCGAACGCTCCGGTGAACTACATCCGGTCCCGCACGAACCTCGGTGGGGCGGGAGGATTCTCCCTCGCAATCCTCTCGGCCATGGCCAGCGGAGCTGAGTGGATCTGGATCATGGACGACGACGCCCACCCTGAGGACACTGCTGTCCTCAGTAGCCTGATGGAGGCTGCGCGCTCCCGCAATCTCGACGTCGTTGTCCCGCTGATTGTTGCGCCTACTGATTCGACCAGGCTCTCCTTCCCCTTCCGGATTCAGGGTCGTACGACTCACGACCGGGAACAGGTTGGGAAACTTGGCTTCATTCCGGATATTGCGCAATTTTTCAATGGCGCCCTTATTCGCACCAGTGTCTTCTTCCGAGTGGGATTGCCGGACCTGCGGCTCTTCATCCGGGGCGATGAAACCGACTTCATGCTTCGGCTTCGCCGTGCGGGTATCCCTTTCGGCACCGTCACAACCGTTGCCCTGAGCCATCCTCCGGGATGGGCCGAAGTCCAGCACGTGATCGGTGACCGACTTCATGTGCTGGTGCCGGAGACGCCGTTCAAGCGCTTCTACTTCTTCCGCAACCGCGGTCATTTGACCCGCCGGTACCTGCGCGGACGCTCATTCATCGCGGACGTGGTGGGGTACCCGCTCTACTACCTGCGTCGCGGCGATGTTCGCGGACTTGCGGGCTGGGCACGCGCCTACTCAGCGGGAGTACGGGGACGCAGCTTCGGGCCGCCGTCGGACTTTGGGTTCTGAGTTGGAGGTGACGTACCCGCCGGTTACCGTGGTTGTCGCCACGTTCAACCGTGCAGATTACCTGGCGCGCCTGCTCGATTCACTCGGGAAACTGGATCCGGCGCCTGCCGCCGTCGTGGTGGTCGACAATGCAAGCACGGACTCCACGACCGAGGTGCTCGAAGCGGCCCGCGTGGCGTTGCCGGTGCCGCTGACTGTGCACCGGCTGCCGGTCAACGCCGGCGGTTCCGGTGGATTTTCCGCCGGGGTGGAGCGTGCACTGGCCGATGGAGCCGAATGGGTCTGGCTGATGGACGACGACGTCGAGGTCCTCCCGGACGCGCTCGCGGCGTTCGCTCCCTGGCAGCACAAGTACAGGTGCCTGCACGGCAGGCGCCTCGACCATAACGATGAACCGTTCTTCTGGCAGCACAGGTTCAACGCGTTCCTCGGCGTCCATTTTCCGGTACCCGGTGACGTCTTCGTGAACTCGCCGGTCTTTCGAACCAATGTCGCCTGCTTCGAGGGCGTATTGCTGCATTCCGACGTCGTCCGCGCGGTGGGGCTGCCCGACCCGCGCTTCTTCATCAACGGGGATGACACCACGTACGGCTGGTTGATTTCCCAGCGCGAGCCGGTTGTCTACCTCGACGAGTTCGTCCTGCGGAAGGCCCGTCCGCAGAAGCAGATCGACCTGGGCGTGCGGCACCTGAACGACTCGAGCAACCTTGGCCGGTACTGCGGCATGCGCAACCGCGGCCACCTGGCGAGGTACCTGATGGTGCACGGGCGTTATAACAGGTTCGGATTCGGCATCGGCACCGCGCTGACTGCGGCGAAGGAACTGCTGCGGCTCGTAGCTGTCGAGCGCACCCTGTCGGGGGTGGGGTCGCTCTGGAACGGATGGCGGGAGTCCCGGTTCCTCCTGCATGACCCCGATTGGCAACCTATGCCGGCGCTTGACCGTGGAACGGAGCGCACCGCATGACGTGGTCTGTTGTGGGTGGCAGCGGGTTCATCGGCGGCGCCGTCCTGACGTCGCTTCGTGCGGCCGGCGAGACGGCGCGCCCTGTCGCCGCCCCGCGCGTCGCGTCGTCGGCGCGCACGCCGGGAGAGATTGCCGCTGAAGCGGACCGCCACTCCGACGCCGTGGAAGCACTCGCGCGGGAACTGGCCGGATCCACCGTGGTCGTGAACGCTGCCGGAGCCGCATCCCCCAAGAGCCCGGCGTCACCGGAGCTGACCGGGGCCAATGCGCTTCTGCCCGTTCTGGTCGCGCGCGCCTGCGCTGCCGCCGGGGTGAGACGGCTTGTGCACCTGAGCAGCGCCGCCGTACAGGGCCACCGACCGGTACTGGACGAGTCACCGGAAACAGAACCGTTCTCCCCCTACTCCCGCAGCAAGGCGCTCGGAGAGGAATCGCTCGCCCTGCTCAGCTCCGGTGCTCTGGAGGTTGTTTCAGTTCGCGCCACCTCCGTCCAGGGCGCCGCGCGCCCGACGACGGCGGCCCTGGCTCGGCTGGCAGCGTCGCCTCTCGCGTCGGTCGCCTCTCCCGGCACAGCGCCGAGCCCCCTCACCTCGGTTGATGCGCTGGCGGAACTGGTGCGGCAGGTGGGGCTTCATGACGGTCCAATGCCTGCCATCGTGCTGCAGCCCTGGGAAGGGATGACGGTACGAAGCGTGCTGGAAGCCACCGGGGGCACTCCCCTGGTGCTGCCGGCACCGCTCTGCCGCCTGATCCTGCGCGCCGGGTACGGTGTCTCAGCGCTGCTGCGGGAACGCCTGCACGGATCGATCCGTCGGGTCGAACTGATGTGGTTCGGCCAGGATCAGATTGCCGGATGGACCGCTGAGCAGCGCATCACGCTTCCTGCCAGGGTCAGTTCAATCCTTGAGCAGGCCGGGGCGCGTCGACGCGGTCCTCGCCGGGCTCCGTGATCCGGTCCGCGGCGGGGTCGTCGTCGTCGGTGGATGCGTCGTCGTCGGTGGATGCGCCCGGCTCAGCAGGCGCGCCGTCGTCGGTGGATGCGTCGTCGTCGCTGGTTCCAAGGACAATTCCCGGAACTACCGCGCGCATCTCCTCGAAGGAAATGGCCCCCTCGCGGACTATCACGGGCAGATCACCGGTGGTGTCCACAATGGTCGATGCGCCGGCATCGGCGGAGCGGGGACCGTCCTCGAGGTACACCTCCACGGCGTCGCCGAGTTGCTCATAGGCTTCGGCGGCAGTGGATGCAGCGGGGCGCCCGGTGCGATTCGCTGAGGAGACCGCGAGCGGGCCCGTCAGGATGAGCAGATCCAGCGCAACGCGGTCATTGGGCATGCGCAGGGCGACGGTTCCATAGGTGTCACCGAGATCCCAGGTCAAAGACGGCTGGGCGTGGCAGATGAGCGTCAGTCCTCCGGGCCAGAACTCCTCCGCGAGCGTGCGCGCCTCGAGGCTGATGTCAATGGCCAGCCCGTCCATTGTCTGCCTGCGCGGAATAAGGACCGGCGGCGGCATGCTGCGGCCCCTTCCCTTGGCTTCAAGCAGGGCAGCGACTGCCTGTGGGGAGAACGCGTCCGCGGCAATCCCGTACACCGTGTCGGTGGGAATCACCACGCACTGCTTTGCCGCAAGCGCGCGCTGCGCACGCGCAATTCCCTCGCTGCGCTCGGTGGGGTCTGAACACTCAAAAGTGGCACTCACGGCTGCCATCCTTTCATTTACTGCCTGCCCATGGCACATCGGTGCGAACTGCGGAGGTGGCCCGGTCCCGTCCGGTGAGGTCCTGATGCGTACGCACCGACGTCCAGGAAGGGTTTGCGCCCAGGATCCGGGACAGTGCCGCGGCTTGCACCTCGGCGTGTTCCATGACGAAGTAGCCGCGCGGCTTCAATAGACGTGCCGCTGCGTCGGCTGCGGCGAGGGGCAGCCGCAGTCCGTCGGCACTCCCACCGTACAGCGCGATCTCGGGATCATGCTCGGCCACCTCCGGATCACGCGGAACAGCCTCGGTGGGAATGTACGGAGGGTTGGATACCACGACGTCGAACGTCCCGTCGTGCTCACCCAGCGCCTTTGCGTAATCCCCTTTCACCAGCGTGACCGGCAGCGCAGCGAGATTGCGTTCTGCCCAGGCATACGCCAGATCGCTCAGTTCGACGGCGAACACCGTTGCGTCGGGCACCTCCTGCGCGATCGAACCGGCAATCGCGCCGGAGCCGGTACCGAGGTCCGCAACCCGCGCGCCGGGTACCACCCGGGCTGCATCGATGGCGAGCTGAGCCACCGATTCAGTTTCCGGACGAGGGATGAAGACGCCCGGTCCTACCGCGAGGTCGAGAGCCCGGAAGTGGGCAACACCGGTGATGTGCTGCAGCGGTACGCGCCTTGATCGCTCAGCGACCAGTTCGTCGTACCGTGCCGGCGCGTCGGCTCCGATCAGCGCGAGCGCCCGGACCCGGCCTACGCTCTCCCCCAGCAGATGGGCAGCGAGCAGCTCCGCGTCTGTCCGGGGACTGGGCACACCTGCGTCCGCCAGTGTCGAAGCAGCGTTTCGCAGGGCATCGGCGAGCGACTCCATGATGTTTGGCGTTGAAACTATGCGTCGTCGCCGATGGCGGCCAGGCGGGTCTGCTCGTCAAGCTCGATGGCGGACTGGATCACCGGTTCGAGTTCACCGTTCATGACGGCGTCAAGGTTGTACGCCTTGTAACCGGTGCGGTGGTCGGCGATGCGGTTTTCCGGGAAGTTGTACGTACGGATACGCTCCGAGCGGTCCATGGTGCGCACCTGGGACTTGCGGATGTCGGAGTTCGCGGCGTCGATCTCTTCCTGCTTGGCAGCCAGGATGCGCGAACGCAGCACGCGCATCGCCGCTTCACGGTTCTGGAGCTGGGACTTCTCGTTCTGCATGGCGACGACGATGCCCGTGGGAAGGTGGGTGATGCGCACGGCGGAGTCGGTGGTGTTCACGGACTGGCCGCCGGGACCCGAGGACCGGTAGACGTCGATCTTGAGGTCGTTCTGGCTGATTTCGACCTCTTCCGGCTCATCAACCTCGGGAAGCACCAGCACACCGGCAGCAGAGGTGTGGATACGGCCCTGCGACTCCGTAACCGGCACGCGCTGCACCCGGTGCACGCCGCCCTCGAACTTCAGGCGCGCGTACACGCCCTCAGCGGGATCGTTGGATGAACCCTTGATGGCCATCTGGACATCCTTGTAGCCGCCGAGATCGGACTCGGTTGCGGAGATGATCTCTGTCTTCCAGCCGCGCGACTCGGCGTACCGGGTGTACATACGGAGCAGGTCGCCGGCAAACAGTGCAGCTTCGTCGCCGCCTTCACCGCCCTTGACCTCGATGATGACGTTGCGGGCGTCATTGGGGTCCCGTGGGATCAGCAACCGGCGGAGGCGCTCCTGGGCGGTGGCCAGCTGCTCTTCCAGTTCAGGGATTTCCGCAGCGAATTCCGGGTCGTCGGCCATTTCGCGTGCGGCTTCGAGGTCGTCCTGCAGTGCGTTCCACCGGGTATGGGCTTCGACGATCCCACTCAGTTCCGCGTAGCGTCGGCCAAGCTTCCGTGCCAGTGACTGATCGGCATGTACGGCCGGATCGGACAGCCGGACCTGCAGGTCAGCATGCTCGTCGAGCAGGCCCTGAATGGACTCAAACATGGCAGACACAACCTCTTTCGGCTCCTTCGAGCCAGTCTAGATTAGGACGGTTTCGTCGTCCCGTTTCGGAGCGACGGTGGCTTAACGCGGGAAGCCGCTCGAGACATGCCGGCCAGGGAGTGGCTTCGGGCCTGTCGGAGCGCGGAGCGCGAGTCCGACAGGACGAAGCCTCCGCGCGCAGGGGCGGGGCCGGCATGTCTCGAACGGCTACTTAGCTAATCGTTGTCGCTCTTCGATCCCAGTGTGGTCTTCTGGACCTGCATGAGGAACTCGACGTTCGACTGCGTCTCCCGGATCTTGTTGGTGAGCAGCTCAAGTGCCTGCTGCTGCTCCAGCCCGGAGAGGACGCGGCGCAACTTCCACATGATCTTGACCTCGTCCGGAGAGAGGAGGTTCTCTTCGCGGCGGGTACCGGATGCGTTGACATCGACAGCCGGGAAGATGCGCTTGTCCGCGAGATTGCGGGACAGGCGCAGTTCCATGTTGCCGGTTCCCTTGAACTCTTCGAAGATCACTTCGTCCATCTTCGAACCCGTCTCAACCAGCGCGGTGGCGAGAATGGTCAGCGAACCGCCGTTCTCGATGTTGCGGGCTGCACCGAAGAAGCGCTTCGGTGGGTACAGGGCAGCGGAGTCGACGCCGCCGGACAGGATACGGCCCGACGCCGGAGCGGCCAGGTTGTAGGCACGTCCGAGGCGGGTCATGGAGTCCAGAAGGACGACGACGTCCATGCCCATCTCGACCAGGCGCTTGGCACGCTCGATTGAGAGTTCGGCCACGGTGGTGTGGTCATCGGCGGGGCGGTCGAAGGTGGAGGCGATGACCTCACCCTTGACGGTGCGCTGCATGTCGGTGACTTCCTCGGGACGTTCGTCGACGAGGACCATCATGAGGTGTACTTCGGGGTTGTTCACCGTGATCGCGTTGGCGATTGCCTGCAGGATCAGGGTCTTGCCGGCTTTCGGCGGCGAGACGATGAGTCCGCGCTGGCCCTTGCCGATCGGCGCCACGAGGTCGATGACACGCGGGCCGATTTTCTTGGGCTCCGTCTCGAGGCGCAGGCGCTCGGAGGGGTACAGCGGTACGAGCTTCGCGAAGTCGACGCGGTCTTTCAGCTCTTCGGGGTTCTTCCCGTTGACTGAGGTCAGGCGCACCAGCGCGTTGAACTTCTGTCGCGTGCTGTTCTGGTTCTCACCTTCGCGCGGCGCACGGATGGCACCGACGACGGCGTCGCCCTTGCGAAGTCCGTACTTCTTGACCTGAGCCAGGGAGACGTAGACGTCGTTAGCGCCCGGGAGGTACCCGGACGTCCGAACGAACGCGTAGTTCTCGAGGACGTCAAGGATGCCTGCAACGGGCAGCAGAACGTCGTCGTCGGTAACCTCGACGTCGTCGACATCGGGGTTCTGACTGCGGCCCCTCCGACGCTCGTTGCGGTCCCGGAACCGGGTGTTGCGATCTTCTTCGCGGTTGTTCCGGTTGCGGTTGCGGCGGTTGCGGCTGTTGCCCTCGTCGCGGCTCTCGTCGTTCGAGCGGCGCTCGTTGCGGTTGTCGCGGCCGTCCTCGCTAGAGCGGCGCTCGTTGCGGTTGTCGCGGCCGTCCTCGTTGGAACGGCGCTCATTGCGTCGCTCATTGCGGTCGCGGCGGTCGTTGCGGCGGTCTCCCTGGCCTTCGCCCTGTCCGTCCGCGGCTTCCGCGCTGTCGCCGCCCTGTTCGGTGCTTTCAGCCTCGGGGGCTGGAGCAGCCTGGGTCTCTGCCTCTGCGCGTCGTCCACCACGGCGGCCGTCGCGGCTGCGGCGTCCGCGTTCAACGGTTTCGCCGTCAGTTGCTGCATTCTCCTGCGCCTGGCCGGCTTCAGCATCAACGGGCGCGGCATCAGCAGGCGCAGCCGTTGCCGGCTCGGCGGACACGGCGTCCTGCGTGGTCTGCTCGGTCTTGACGACCCCGTCGCTGCCGGCGCGCCGGTTGCGGTTGCGGGTGCGCGAAGGCCTCTCGGCAGGCTCCGATGCCTGTTCCTGCTCGGGCGCAGCGGCACCGTTCTGGACGGCGCCGTTGCGGGTGGCAGGCGCCGCGTCTTCCTGGACGGGAGCTGCTGCTGTTGTTGCCTTGGGTCGGTCCGCTACTGCCGAACCGCGCTGGTGGTCGGAGATTGCAGCCACCAGGTCGCCCTTGCGCATGCGGGAGCCCACGGAAATGCCTAGCTGGCCGGCAAGGGCCTGCAGTTGAGCGAGCTTCAGTCCGGCAAGCCCGGAACTCTTGGAAGCTGGTGCGCCGTTCGTCTCGGCGGCTTGAGTATCCACGCCTGTCGGCAGGTCAGTGGTTTGAGTCACGAAGGATTCCTTCCCCCTCGTCGGGCGATCCATCTCTGATGTGGATCGCGGTTTGGTTTGCCCGCCGCCAAGTCAGAAGAGTTGGTAGCTAAGGTTTTCGGTGCTGACCGGATGCTCTCCGGTGGGGCCGAGCTGAAACCTCTAACCCCAGTGCGGAGCAGTCACCACGTGACGAGCTGCCGCATCAGGTTCTGGGAGGTACACCTGAGATTGAGCCACTGCTGACACACAGGCAGTTTCACGACGGTCACAGAGTGTGACGGCCAGATCAACAGAAGCACATCTGAGTACGGAATTGCCTTCGTGATATCAATGCGTGATTAGCGTCAGCGATACAAGCTGGCTATTACCGTTGGTGCACCTTCACTTTAGCACCTTCTGTGTCAACGTTCAGCCGAAGAACACGCCATTCAACGCTGTCCTCTTCGCCGGCGACAATGCGCTCGACGGCCTCAATGACCGCCGATGCCTGTCCCTCGCCGACAGCGAGGGTCATGACGGTGGGACCGGCGCCCGAGATGACGGCAGCGAACCCTTCCGCACGCAGCGCCCGCATCAACGTTGCACTCTGCAGCATGGCCTGGGCGCGGTAGTCCTGATGCAGCAGGTCCCGGGTCCCTTCGAGAAGGAACTCCGGCGCTGTTGTCATCGCGTGCACCAGGAGTGCCGCCCGCCCTGCATTCGAGGAAGCGCTGTTGTGCGGAACAGAGGCGGGGAGCAATGCGCGGGCCGCCTCCGTGGACAATTCGCTGGCAGGAATGGCCACGACGGGCACAAGATCAGGGTGTACCGGAATGATGGTGCTCTTGTAGGCCCGGCCGGTTTCCCAGGACACCGCCAGCGATCCCAGCAGTGCCGGCGCAACGTTGTCAGGGTGCCCCTCAAGCGTGGAACACAGCTGCAGCACCGCTGGACCGTCCATCTGGGCGGACTCCGGCAGCAGTGCGTTGGCCGCCAGAACCGAGGAGACAATCGCAGCAGCCGAGGATCCAAGACCACGGCCGTGCGGGATGACGTTGCGGGTTTCGATCTCGAGGCCCGGACTGGAGAAACCCGCACGCTCGAGGGTGCCCAGTATGGTGGCGGCGACAAGGTGTGTCTCATCTCTGGGAAGGGTTTCCTCACCCTCCCCCGTGACCGTCACCGTCGTCGTGCCGGAATCAGTGGTCCGGACGAGGATTGAGTCGTACAGGGTGACCGCCAAGCCGAGGCTGTCAAAACCCGGACCCAGGTTGGCGCTGGTCGCCGGCACTTCGACCGACACCTCCTGCCCGGAAGCGACTACAGCTGCCGAGGTCACCGCCTGTGCTCCACTAAGCATCTGCCGGCTGGCCCACGTGCGCATCGGCGAGACCCAGCGCGCCGGCGACACTGACGACGTCGAACTCCACCTTGGTGGGCTCGACATCGGAGCCGTCCGCTGCCTTCAGCGCCCACTGCGGGTCCTTGAGGCCATGGCCCGTCACAGTGATCACGATGGTCTTGCCCTGGGGCACCTCGCCGGCGGCGTGCTTCTTGAGCAGCCCGGCCACTCCTGCAGCCGAGGCGGGCTCAACGAAGACACCCTCACGGGATGACAGCCAGCGGTGCGCGTCAAGGATTTCCGTGTCCGTCACTGCCTCGATGAGTCCTTCCGACTCATCCCGCGCTGCAATGGCTTGCTCCCAGGACGCCGGATTACCGATGCGGATGGCCGTGGCGATGGTGTCAGGTTCGGTTACGGGATAGCCCTTCACGAGCGGAGACGCGCCCTCGGCCTGGAATCCCCACATCACCGGAGTCTTGGTGGACACGGCGGGAAGCTCTCCGGCCGTCTGCGAGGTGTAAGGCTGTGAATACTCCTTATAGCCCTTCCAGTAAGCCGTGATGTTGCCGGCGTTGCCGACCGGGAGCAGGTGGTAGTCCGGAGCGTCACCGAGGAAGTCGACAACCTCGAACGCGGCGGTCTTCTGTCCCTCAATGCGGGCCGGGTTCACCGAGTTGACGAGGAACACCGGGTAGGACTCAGCGAGCTTCCGGGCGACCTCCAGGCAGTTATCGAAGTTGCCGTGGACCTGAAGCAACTCGGCTCCGTGCGCGATGGCCTGGCTCAGCTTGCCCATGGCGATCTTGCCGTCCGGGACGAGCACCGCGCAGGTCAATCCAGCCTGTGTGGCGTAAGCCGCGGCAGACGCGGAGGTGTTGCCGGTGGACGCGCACACGACTGCCTTGGCACCGGCCTCCACAGCGGCGGTGATGGCCATCGTCATACCGCGGTCCTTGAAGGATCCCGTGGGGTTCATCCCCTCAACCTTCAGGTACACACTGCACCCGGTCAGCTCCGACAGCGCCGGTGCGTGCACCAGGGGCGTTCCACCCTCACCGAGGGTGATCACCCGCGTCGATTCCGTGACGGGCAACCGGTCAGCGTATTCGCGGATTACTCCGCGCCATTGGTGAGCCATCAGACTCCCTCTACTCGGAGGACGGAGGTCACCGCGTTGATGACGTCAAGGTCCTGGATGTGTTTCACAGTCGCCGCCAGAGCGGATTCCGGCGCGCGGTGCGTCACGATCCGGAGTTCCGCACTGGCTGCACCGCCGTCGGCTGCTGGATGGATGGTCTGCCGCATGGTCTCGATCGACACGCCATGCTCGGCGAACAGGTGGGCGATCTTGGCGAGCACGCCCGGCTGGTCAGCGACGTCGAGCCCGATGTAGTAGCTCGTGTTGACCATGTCGATGCTCAGGGCGGGAACATGGCCGGTAGTGGTCTCGGTGCGTCCGGGACCACCGAGGACCATGCGCCTGGCCGAGCTGATCACGTCACCAAGGACGGCAGAGGCGGTGGGGGTTCCTCCTGCGCCCTGACCGTAGAACATCAGCTCCCCGGCATTCTCGGCCTCAACGAAGACGGCGTTGAAAGCACCGCGGACGGCCGCGAGCGGGTGCTCGCGCGGCAGCAACGTGGGGTGGACCCGAACGCTGACGCCGTCGTCGCCCGCGGCGTCCTTGATCAGCTCCGCGATGGCGAGGAGCTTGATGACAAACCCTGCATCCTTGGCGGCGGCGATGTCTTCTGCGGAGACCGAGCTGATGCCCTGGCAGTGGACGTTCTCTAGCGCGAAGCGCGTGTGGAAGGAGAGCGAAGCGAGAATCGCGGCCTTGGACGCGGCGTCGTATCCCTCGATGTCGGCCGTCGGGTCAGCTTCTGCGTACCCGAGACGCTGTGCATCGGCCAGTCCGTCCGCGAACTGGGCGCCCGTGCTGTCCATCTGGTCGAGGATGTAGTTGGTGGTGCCGTTCACGATGCCGAGCACGCGGGTGATGCGGTCGCCGGAGAGGCTGTCGCGGATCGGCCGGAGAATGGGGATCGCGCCGGCGACTGCTGCCTCATAGGACAGCTGCACGTGGGCAGCGTCCGCCCGCTCATACAGCGTCGGGCCGTCCTGAGCGAGCAGCGCCTTATTTCCGGTGACGACAGTGGCCCCGTGGTCGATCGCCCGCAGGATCAGCGTGCGTGCCGGCTCAATCCCGCCCATGAGTTCGATGACGATATCCGCACCCTCGACCAGAGCCTCGGCGTCCGTGGTGAACAGCTCACGCGGCAAATCAGCTTCACGGGGTGCGTCGATTGTCCGCACGGCAATGCCCGTGAGCTCCAGACGCGCACCGACGCGGGCGGCTAGATTATCGGCGTCCTCGAGAAGGATCCGCGCAACCTGCGATCCGACGTTTCCGCAACCGAGCAGCGCAACTCGCACTGTTCGGTTGGCACCGGTGGGATTGGTGGCGTTCATCAAATCGATCAGGCTCCTGCTTTCAGAGTTGCTCGGTCGTTGCTCTGCCCGCGCGGCACATCGCGCGAGAGCAGGTCTTCCTCGGTTTCGCCGCGCACGATCACGCGGGCTTCTCCGTCCTTCACCGCGACGACGGGAGGGCGGGTGAGGTAGTTGTAGTTGCTGGCCAGAGACCAGCAGTAAGCACCCGTCCCGGGTACCGCGATGAGGTCACCGTATGTGGTGTCCCCGGGCAGGTAGGCGCTGCGCACCACGATGTCGCCGCTCTCGCAGTGCTTGCCGACCACGCGCGACAGAACCGGCTCCTCGACGGAGGTGCGGGATGCCACCGTCGCTGAGTAGTCGGCGTCGTACAGCACAGGGCGGGCGTTGTCGCTCATGCCGCCGTCCACCGACACATAGCGCCGCGGATGGGAGCCGCCGTCGAGGTCCACCTGGACGGTCTTGGTGGTGCCTGCCGTGTACAGCGTGAGGGTGCTGGGACCGACGATGGCGCGGCCGGGCTCGATCGAGATCCGCGGCGCGCGCAGCCCGTGCCCGGCGCAGGCATCACCGACGACGGCGGCCATCGCCTGCGCGATGACGGCTGGGGAACGCGGGGTGTCGGCTTCGGTGTAGGCGATGCCGTACCCGCCGCCCAGGTCGAGTTCTTCCAGCTCGACGCCGTGGCGGTCGCGCACCTCGGCGAGGAACCCGAGCAGCCGGCGCGCCGCCAGCTCGAACCCCGCGGACTCGAAGATCTGCGACCCGATGTGGCTGTGAACTCCCAGCAGGTGAATACAGGGGTGGCCAAGCGCAGCTGCGACGGCCTGCGCGGCAGGTGAGTCCCCACCCGGCGACGACGGAGCCAGGGAGAGCCCGAACTTCTGGTCCTCGTGCGCGGTGGCGATGAATTCGTGGGTGTGTGCGTGCACGCCGGGGGTGAGACGGAGCATCACGTTGGCGGTCGCACCGCGGGCCTGCGCCAGCGCACCCACCCGCTGCAGCTCATCAAGGCTGTCCACGACGATGCGTCCGAGCTGCAGGTCCAGCGCGCGGTTCAGTTCGGCATCGGACTTGTTGTTGCCGTGCAGCGCGAGCTGGCGCCCCTGCAGACCTGCCCTCATGGCGACCGCGAGCTCGCCGCCGGAGGATGTATCCAGACGGAGGCCTTCTTCGGCAACCCAGTGGGCTACCTCCGAGCATAGGAAGGACTTGCCCGCGTAGTAAACGTCGACTCCCCCGCACAGATCCCGGAAGGCAGCATTGAACGCATCCCGGAAGCCGCGGGCACGGGCACGAAAATCTTTCTCGGACACCACGTAGACGGGCGTGCCGAACTGCTCGGCCAGGTCAGTGACCGCAATACCGTCAACCGACAGGACGCCGTTGCGCCCCCTGGTGACAGTGGATGCCCACAGGGCGGGATTGAGAGAATTGACGTCCTTCGGGTAGGACAGCCATTCGGGGGCGAGAGGTGAGGCAGGCACGTTACATCCGTTCCGGAGCAGATACGCCCAGAAGATCCAGCCCGTTGGCGAGAACCTGCTGGGTGGCGTCGTTGAGCCACAGCCTGGTCCGGTGGACATCCTCGACCGGAGCATCGCCGATGGGAGCGATGCGGCAGGCGTCGTACCACCGGTGGTAGGTGCCGGCAATGACTTCAAGGTGCCGGGCGACCCGGTGCGGCTCGCGGAAGGTGACGGCCTGGGCCACCACACCGGGGTACTGACCCAGCGCCGCCAGCAGTTCACCTTCGGTGGCGTGCGTCAGGGCGGCAGCGTCGAATGCGCGGGTATCGACGCCGGCGGAAGCGGCGTTGCGCTGGACGGCATGGGTCCGGGCGTGCGCGTACTGCACATAGAACACCGGGTTCTCATTGCTTCGCTTGGTCAGCAGGTCGAGGTCGATGTCAATGTTCGAGTCGGCCGAGAACCGCGCGAGGGTGTACCGGGCAGCATCCACGCCGACGGCGTCCACAAGGTCTTCGAGGGTGACAACGGTTCCGGCTCGCTTGGACATGCGGACGGGCTGGCCGTCCTTCATGAGGTTCACCATCTGGCCGATCAGCACCTCGACAGTGTCCGGGTTGTCACCGAGCGCCGCTGCCGCTGCCTTCAGCCGGGCGACGTAGCCGTGGTGGTCCGCCCCCAGCATGATGATGTTCAGGTCGAAACCGCGCTGCCGCTTGTTCACGAAGTAGCCGATGTCGCCGGCGATGTAAGCGGGGCGGCCGTCCGACTTGATGACCACGCGGTCCTTGTCGTCACCGAACTCCGTGGACTTGAGCCACCAGGCGCCGCCTTCGAAGAAGAGGTTCCCCGAGGACTTCAACTGCTCGAGAAGTCCGCCCACGAAGTTGTCGGCGAACAGCGAATGCTCATGGAAGTAGACGTCGAAATCAACGCCGAAGTCATGCAGCGATTTCCTGATGTCACCGAACATCAGGTCGACGCCGACAGCGCGGAACTGCTCGAGCGCTTCCTCGTCCGGCTGGTCCAGGATGGCCGGAACGATCGCCAGGACCCGGTCCTTGATGTCCGAGATGTAATCGCCGCCGTAACCGTCTTCCGGTGTGGGCTCGCCCTTGGCGCTGGCGTACAGCGAGCGCGCAAAGCGGTCGATCTGCGCTCCATGGTCATTGAAGTAGTACTCCCGCGTGACGGAAGCGCCCTGGGACTGGAACATACGCGCCAGCGCGTCGCCCACGGCAGCCCAGCGCGTACCGCCAAGGTGGATCGGCCCCGTAGGGTTCGCGGACACGAACTCCAGGTTGATCTTCGTGCCGTTCAGGGCATCCGACGTGCCGTAAGCGCGTCCGGCCTCAACGATCGAGCGTGCCAGTTCACCGGCGGCACCTGCGTCGAGGCGGATGTTGAGGAAGCCCGGACCGGCGATCTCGACGGAAGCAACGCCGTCGATCGCTTCAAGCCGGGACTTAAGGATGCCCGCGAACTCGCGGGGGTTGATGCCGGCCTTCTTTGACAGCTGAAGGGCAATGTTGGTTGCCCAGTCTCCGTGCTCGCGGCTCTTCGGCCGTTCGACTCGTACCTCGGAAGGCAGCTCCACGTCAATTTCACCGGCTGCGACGGCGTCTTTCAGGCATGAGGAGATTGCGGAGGAGAGTTCTTCGGGAGTCACCCATCCAGCATAACGGCGCGGGTCTAATCCCCCTGATTCTGTGACGGACGCCAAGTCGCCGACCCATCCCGCAGCCGTTCTGAACCGAATGAGGGCCATTAGCGTTGTACAGGAGCAGAACCGCTTCCAGTTCCCCACCGAGGAGTTTGCGTGACTGACGCCGTGAAGAAGCCTTACCAGCGCTGGGCCCTGACGGGGCTTGCCGCCGTTTCCCTCATGGGATCGGCGGCGTGTGCTGCCAGCCCGACGCCGTCGCCCGGTGGCGGAGGTGACGCTGCCAACGCCGCCGAGCCCGGAGCCGGCGGATCCGGCAGTTATGCCGATGGCACCTACTCCGCAACAGGGTCCTACCAGACGCCCGGCGGCGAGGAGTCAATCGGCGTCACCGTCACCCTCGAGGCAGGCAGTGTTGCCGATGTGCAGACCGAGCCCATGCCGAGCAACGCCACCACCGAGCAGTACCAGGGCAAGTTCAGCAGCGGAATCAAGGAGCAGATCGTAGGGACCCCGCTCGACGAGCTGAGCGTCGACAAGGTCTCAGGCTCCTCCTTGACCAGCGGCGGCTTCAGCGACGCGATCGAGCAGATCAAGGGAGAAGCCGCGCAGTGAGCCCCGCGGGCTACGCGCACAGATTCAGCTTCGACGCCATCGGCACACGGTGGCATATCGACACTCCAGGCGAGTTGACCGCGGAGGTCCGTGCCGCCGTCGTCCGTGTGATCGACCACTACGATGCCACTTATTCCCGCTTCCGCGCCGACTCGCTGGTCTCGGCGCTCGCCGCGGACGGTGGTTGCGTTGACCTGCCTCCCAGTGGTGATGCACTGGGTCGCGTATTCCGAACGCTCCACCGGCTGACCGATGGAGCCATGTCACCGTTGGTGGGGCGGTCACTTGACCAGTTGGGATACGACGCCGACTACTCCTTTGTGCCCCGCGGCGCCCCCGTGCCGGCAGCGGCGTGGGACGCAACCTTCCAGTGGCGTGGGAGCACCATCTCCTCCGGGCAGCCGGTCATGCTTGATGTTGGGGCCGCCGGCAAGGGACAGCTTGTCGACCTTGTTTCGGCAACGCTGGCGGAGGCTGGTCACCGGGAGCACACCGTGGATGCCGGCGGAGACATGGTGCACTACGGAACCGGGGCCCTCCGCGTAGCGCTCGAGCATCCGTACGCTCTGGACACGGCAATCGGCGTCGTGACGCTGCAGGACCGGGCGCTCTGCGCATCGGCCTCCAACAGGCGCCGCTGGGCTGATGGCTTGCACCACGTGCTGGATGCAACAACGGGGCAATGCGTCGATACAGTGGTGGCTAGTTGGGTGCTGGCTGACAATGCGCTCGTTGCCGATGCTCTGGCCACCGCCCTCTTCCTTGTCCCGCCGGAAGTACTCCTTGCCGAGTTCGACTTCGACTACATCCGGGTTTCCTCGGAGGGACGCGCGCATTTTTCATCGTCATTGGCAGGAGCGTTGTTCTAGATGGTCGGACGGCTGAACTGGGTCACCAGGCTGGACACTTTCCTGGGCAGGACCACCATGTACCGCCTGGTTTTTATCCTTCTGCTGATCCTGAGTGCATACGCCTTCGTCCTGTCCGCGTTCGGCCTCCTGGCCTTCACGCCAACGGAGCTCGGCGCGACCCTGGCTACCGCGGTGATCGCATCCTGGGGCGGTACGCGGGTGATGGCGATGATGCTCCGGGCACGTCCCCACACCGAGTCCTCTCTCATCACCGGGCTCCTGCTCTTCTTCGTGATGTTTCCGTCCGACGAGGCCTCCGGGGTAGGCGGCATCGCGATCGCCGGCCTTGCTGCCGCCGCGTCCAAGTACTTGCTCGCTGTCCGCGGCCGTCACATCTTCAACCCGGCCGCATTCGGCGCCGTCGCAGCGACGCTGCTCGGGTTCGGCGCCGCCGCCTGGTGGGCTGCCAACCCCGCAATGCTGCCGGTGGTATTGCTGGCCACCATCCTGATCCTGTTCCGAACCCGGAAGTTCCCCATGGGCGCCGTTTTCCTCGCCCTCGCGGTCGGAATCCTGGTGGCGCGCCTGGCGGCGGGCGGAACGGATCCGATCACCGCTCTGCAGCTGGTCTTCGTTTCCTACCCCCTGCTCTTCCTGCTGGGCTTCATGCTGACGGAGCCGCTGACCCTGCCGCCAAGGCAGTGGCAGCAGCTCCTGGTCGCCGCCGTCGTTGCTGTGGTCCTTGCGCTGCAGATCAGCATCCCGCCCGTTTTCCTGGGACCCGAGTACGCTCTGCTGATCGGCAACGCCGTCGCATTCACGATGGGCCAGCGACGGCGTGTACGCCTGCGCTACGAGGGTTCCCGGCAGCTGACTCCCACCAGCGCGGAAGTCTCCTTCTCTCCGGAGTCACCGGTGCGCTTCACTGCAGGTCAGTATATGGAACTCACCCTGCCGCACGCTCGGGCGGACAGCCGCGGCCTGCGCCGCATTTTCAGCATCAGTTCAGCGCCCGACGACGGCACCATCCGCTTCGGACTGCGACTCTCGAATCCACCGAGTTCCTTCAAAGCTGCCCTGTTGAGCCTTCGCCCCGGGGCGTCGGTGGAGGCAACGTCCGTGGGCGGTGATTTCGTGCTGCCCAAAGATCCGTCGGTGCCGCTGCTCCTGTTCGCCGGTGGAATCGGGATAACGCCGTTCCTCAGCCAGTTGGGATCGATCGCCGGGAACAAGAGCGCCGGGAATAATAAGGGGCGCGACGTCGTCGTGGTCTATGTTGTCAGCCGGCCAACGGAACTCGGCTATGTCGACGAGCTTGCAAGCGCACGTGTGCTGCTCTTCTGCCCCGGAGATCCGGGACGGCTGCCGGAGGGCTGGACCCGAGGCAGCACGGACTTCCCGACTGCCGAGGAGTTGCGCTCGCTGGTTCCGGACCTGGGACGGCGGCGCGTCTACCTTTCCGGGTCACCGACCACCCTGGCGCGAGCCAAACCGGTTATTCGGAGCGCCGGTGGGAAGTCGATCAGGACCGACGCTTTCCTCGGCTACTAAGGCCTCTCCGAGCCCTTCAGGCGGCGTTTCGTTCAGCCAACTTTTCCCTGCTAAGCTTCATGAGTCCCTTTCGGCCACTGGTTCACTCCGGTGGCCGCGCCCTCGTAGCTCAGGGGATAGAGCGTCTGCCTCCGGAGCAGAAGGTCGTAGGTTCGAATCCTATCGAGGGCACATTTCTTCCACCTGAATCGCCCTTCGTCAGCGGTCATGACTGCCTGGTGAACCAGTATCAGGCCGGCCTGCGGTGCATGTAGCCGTGAGCCCACAGATCCCGCAGCAGCGCCACCTCAGCGAGGTGATGGATCATCTCCCGGTTGATGTGCTGGATGAGTGCAGCCATGGGAGCCTCTGCAAAGGGTCCCTCCGCCGGGCCGACCGGGCGGTCAAGCTCGTGCAGCGACAGGGCGGACACGGCACCGGACCAGTGAGCGTACATGCCGTCCAGCTGTTCGAGCGCTGTACCCGCACTGCCCGGATACTCATAGGTCTCGTAGCTGACCGGCGGACCGCCGAAATGCGCCTCCAGCCGACCGCCCAGTACACCGACGAGGATGTGGCCCAACCGCCAGGCGATCGTGGTGACCGGCGCCGGCTTAGGTTCGGGCAGGGCAAAGTCGATCGTGTAGTCCCCTCCCCCAACCTGCAGAGGTGCTGTGCCAGTTCCGCGCGGACGCACGCTCCAGCTGCCAGGAACGGGTTCCCAGAAGTACTCCTCATCCTCCAGCCCGTCCAGGCGCGGCCGCGCGTGATGCTCCCAGTGCCACGCAAGCTGGTCGGTGAGCTCCCTGCTGATGTCCATCGTTCTTCCTTTCCTCCCGGATATTCGCTGAAAGAATAGAAGCCATTGCGGACAGCAACTGTCCGTGTTGCTGGGTACCGTGGTTCCATGTTGGAAACATCAGCGCGTCTGCTGCAGCTGCTGTCCCTGCTTCAGCTTCGGCGTGAGTGGACGGGTTCTGCGTTGGCGGAACGCATGTCGGTCACCGAACGCACGGTACGCAGAGACATCGGCAAGCTGCGCACTCTGGGCTATCCCATCCACGCGTCGCCCGGCATCGCGGGCGGCTACCAACTGGGCGCAGGAGCGCAGCTGCCCCCGCTACTCCTTGATGATGATGAGGCGCTCGCCGTTGCGATTGGCCTGAGCGCCGTCACCGCGAGCCCCGTGTCAGGGCTCGGGGAAGCCTCGGTCCGCGCCCTGACCAAGCTGGAACAGGTGCTTCCCGGCAGACTTCGGCCGAAATTCGCCGGGCTGCGGACAGCAGTTACACACATGGCTGCGGTGAGCACGCCGGTGAACCCGGAGGTCCTCACGGCCCTTTCCTCAGCGATTACTGAGCGCAGGGTGGTGGTGTTCCGTTATGCACGTCAGGACGGCGATTCCTCCCGACGTGTTGTCGAGCCCGTACGGCTGGTGGACACCGGACGCCGTTGGTACCTTGTCGCATGGGACACCGCCAGGCAGGACTGGCGAACATTCCGTGTGGATCGGTGCCAAAGCGTGCCTTCGCCGCGCGACAGGTTCGCCGCCCGGCCCCTTCCCGCCACAGACCTCGCCGCATACGTGCAGAAGTCGATTACGCGCTCCCCTTACAGCCACGACATCGTCGTGCGCGTCCATGCACCCGCGGTGGATGTCGGCCAGATGATCCCACCCAACATTGCCGAACTTGAGGACGATGCCGGAACCACCCTCATGCGCTTCGGGGCAGACTCGTTCGACTGGCCCCTGATGCATCTGGTGGCGCTAGGGTTGGATTTCGATATCCTCGGCCCTCCGGAGCTTCGGGACCACGCCGCCGCCGCCGCTGGGCGATTGGTCCGGGCAGCCCGGGCCGACGCAGGCGTCATGGAAAGCGCCGCGGGGGCTGAATCCCGAAAGCCCGCAAGCTAAGCCGGCACTCAGGACAGGAGACAGTAGTGGTAGAGACAGCACCGGCCGAGTCGATGCTTGGCGTTGTCATGGCCGAGTTGGCCACGCTTGAGGATCCGAGGACGCGTGAAGTGAACGCCAGGCACGATGATGACCACGGGGTGAACCTCAGCAAGCTGCGCGCACTGGCCAAGGGCTTGAAGACCAACCACGAGCTCGCCCTGCAGCTCTGGGAGACCGGGGACACCGCCGCCAAACTCCTCGCAACTCTGATCTGCCGTCCGAAGGCATTCGACCGGAACGAGTTGGACGGGATGCTTCGTTCCGCACCTTCACCCAAGGTGCTCGACTGGTTCCTGAATTACGTGGTGAAAAAGAGCCCTCATGTGGAAGATCTGCGGGCTGCCTGGTTCACCGATCCGGATCCCGTGGTCGCAAGTGCCGGTTGGGCCCTGACGGCGGACCGCGTAGTGAAGAGCCCGGGTGAGCTGGACCTCCCGGCCCTGCTGGACAGCATCGAGGCAAAGATGAAGGACGCTCCGGATCGCCTGCAGTGGGCCATGAACACCTGCCTGGCGCACATCGGAATCAACCATCCCGGGCAACGCGATCGCGCACTCGCCATCGGGGAGGGCCTGGAAGTCCTCAAGGACTACCCCGCCTCCCCAGGTTGTACATCGCCTTATGCACCCATCTGGATCAAGGCAATGGTTGACAGGCAGGAGGCCGGCTGACCGGAATCGAGCCTGCGGCGGCCGCGATCAGGTCCTGACCCGGCATGATCACGTAAACTTGCGGGTAATCATGTCGCTGACAATCTCTTACCCCGCCCAGCTCCCGGTTTCGGAACGGCGGGCAGACATCATGGCTGCCATCGCGGCGAACCAGGTCACCATCATCGCGGGTGAAACCGGCTCCGGGAAAACCACGCAGATCCCAAAGATGTGCCTGGAGCTCGGCCTTGCCGAGTCCGGGATGATCGGCCACACGCAGCCTCGCCGCCTGGCCGCGAGGACCGTCGCTGAGCGCATCGCCGAAGAACTCGACGTGAAGCTGGGCGAGGAGGTCGGCTATCAGGTGCGCTTCACCGGCGAGGTGGGCCGAAGCACCCGGATCAAGCTCATGACGGACGGCATCCTGCTTGCCGAGATACAACACGACAGGCTGTTGAAGAAATACAGCACGATCATCATTGACGAGGCGCACGAGCGCAGCCTCAACATCGACTTCATTCTCGGCTATCTCAAGCGGATCCTGCCCAAGCGTCCGGATCTGAAAGTCATCATCACCTCCGCCACTATTGATCCAGAGCGTTTCGCCAACCACTTCGCAGCGGATGAGCTCGCGCGTGAGAAGGCGCCCGCGCCCATCATTGAGGTGTCCGGGCGCACCTACCCTGTAGAGATCCGTTACCGTCCGCTCAGTCAGCCTGCGGGTGACACAGAGTCGGACACCGATGACGAGCTTGAGGAAGACCGCGACCCGCTCGATGCCGTGTGTGACG
This sequence comes from Arthrobacter sp. D2-10, assembly GCF_054161285.1. Taxonomy (NCBI): domain Bacteria; kingdom Bacillati; phylum Actinomycetota; class Actinomycetes; order Micrococcales; family Micrococcaceae; genus Arthrobacter; species Arthrobacter sp. D2-10. The sequence goes on from NZ_CP096431.1 coordinate 2,241,685, forward strand.
CCGTTGACGAGCTTGCACGGGAAGCCCCCGGTGACATTTTGGTGTTTTTCTCCGGCGAGCGCGAGATCCGCGATGCGGCCGACGCGCTTCGTGCACGCGTCCAGGTGAATCCGCGTCTGCGAGGGACCGAGATCCTTCCGCTTTTTGCCCGGTTGTCGCTGCAGGAACAGCACCGCGTCTTCAACCCCGGGGGTGCAGGCCGGCGTATCGTCCTCGCGACCAACGTCGCGGAGACTTCTCTCACGGTGCCGGGAATCAAGTACGTCATCGATACGGGAACCGCTCGAATTTCCCGGTATTCGCATCGGACCAAGGTGCAGCGGCTCCCGATCGAGCGCGTGTCACAGGCATCGGCGAACCAACGGTCGGGCCGTTGCGGCCGTGTTTCCGACGGCATCGCCATCCGCCTGTACTCGGAAGAGGACTTCGAGTCGCGGCGCCCCTTCACCGACCCGGAGATCCTGCGAACCAACCTTGCTGCCGTCATCCTCCAGATGACGGCGATGGGCGTGACCCGCGGACCAAAGGACGTTGCAGCATTCCCGTTCGTCGAGCCGCCTGATTCAAAGGCAATCAACGACGGCGTCACCCTCCTGCGCGAGCTGGGCGCCCTGGCCCCGGACGGCGGGATCTCTCCGGTGGGCAGGCAACTGGCCCAACTGCCGGTAGATCCCCGGCTCGGACGCATGATTGTCGAGGCGGGCAGGCGAGGCTGCGCGAAAGAGGTTATGGTCCTGGCTGCGGCCCTGACCATCCAGGACCCGAGGGAACGACCGCAACCCGACCAGGCCGCAAAGCTCCAGAGCGCCACCGAGAAGCACCGCAGGTTCGTGGACGAGACATCGGACTTCACCGGGTACCTGAACCTGTGGCGATACCTGCAGGACCAGCAGAAGGAACTGTCATCGACCCAGTTCCGCAAGCTGTGCCGCAACGACTTCATCAACTACCTGCGCGTGCGCGAGTGGCAGGACCTGTTCACCCAACTGCGCCAGCTCGCCAAACCGCTCGGCATCACCCTTCCGCCCGGTGAGGTGGACCCGGTCGCCCAGCATGACGCGGTCCATATCAGCATGCTGTCCGGGCTGCTCAGCCACATTGGCCTGTACGACCAGCGCAAACGCGAGTACGCCGGTGCCCGCGGCACCCGGTTCGCCATCTTCCCCGGCAGCGCTCTGTTCAAGAAGAGCCCGGACTGGGTGATGGCAGCAGAACTCGTAGAGACGTCGCGGCTTTGGGCGCGGGTGGTTGCCAGGTTCGACCCGCTCTGGGCTGAGGAGGTCGCCCCGGACCTGGTGAAGCGCAGCTACAGCGAGCCGCACTGGTCCCGCAAGATGGGCTCAGTCATGGCGTACGAGAAGGTCACACTCTACGGCGTGCCGATTGTCCCGCAACGGCGCATCAACTACGGCCGAATCGACAGGGAGGTCGCACGCGAGCTCTTCATCCGGCATGCACTGGTCGAAGGCGACTGGCGTACTCATCACAAGTTCTTCCACCGCAACAAGGCGCGGATCGCGGAGATCGAAGAGATGGAAAACCGGATGCGCCGCCGCGACCTCATGGTCGACGACGAGACTCTCTTCGCCTTTTATGATGCGCGTGTGGGCCCCGACGTTGTCTCGGAGCGCCACTTCGACAAGTGGTGGAAGCAGGCCCGGCAGGACAGCCCTGATCTGCTGGACTTCAAGCCCGAGGAACTGCTCAGCCGGGATGCCGATCTCGACGAGGGTGCTTTTCCGAAGACGTGGCACCAGCAGGGATTCGAACTGCCGCTGAGCTATGAGTTCTCGCCGAACGTTCCCGGCGCATCCGACGGCGTCACGGTGCAGGTTCCGATCCTTTTCCTGAACCAGCTGGAACCGGCGCCCTTCCAATGGCAGATCCCCGGATTGCGGGTGGAACTGGTGACTGCGCTCATCAAGTCCCTGCCGAAGCAGGTCCGCAAGAACTTCATTCCCGCTCCGGATGTCGCCCGAACCGCCGTCGAAGCACTCCATGCCGACTTCGATCCCGCGCGGGATGAGCTCGAACCATCCCTGGAGCTCGTACTGCGGCGCTTGAAGGGACACATCATTCCGCCGGGATCATGGAACAGGGAAACGCTGCAGCCGCACCTGCTCATGAACTTCCAGGTAGTCGACGCCAACGGCCGGGTCCTGGACGAAGACACGGACCTTCATGCGCTTCAGGACCGGCTCGCGCCGCAGACCCGGCGGGCTATCGCCGACTCCCTCGGCGCTACACCGGGCTCGATCCAGCAGAAGCAGACGGCGGGGCGCCGGCACCGCCAGGAGCAGGCGTCGTCGTCGGGGAATGGTGATCCGGGAATCAAGGAGATCACCGGCGCAACCGCCTGGACCTTCGGCACGGTGCCGAAGGAAGTGTCCCGCATCGTCGGCGGGCACCGCGTCACGGGTTACCCGGCCCTCGTCGACGAGCAGAACGCCGTGGGGCTCAGGGTCTTCCCCAACCCCGCCGAACAGTCCGCCGCCATGCGCGCAGGGGTAATCCGCCTGCTCGCGCTGCGGGTCCCAAGTCCCGCCCGCTACGTCCTGGAGCACCTGAGCAACACGGAGAAGCTGACCTTCAGCCAGAACCCTCACGGCAGCGTCAGCGCACTGATCGAGGACTGCTCTATCGCGGCCATTGACAAGCTCACGCCCGAGCAACTGCCCTGGTCGCCCGAGGAATTTGACGCACTATACGAGGCTGTCAGAGCCGAACTGATCGACACGGTCTTCACAGTCACAGCGACCGTGGAGAAGATTCTTGCAAGCGCGCGCCGGATCGAGAAGAGGCTGAAGGGCTCGACCAGTTTGGCGCTCATCACCGCCCTCAATGACGTGAGGAGCCAGCTGGAGCAGCTGGTCTTCCCCGGATTCGTGGCGACTACGGGCTACGCCCAACTGGCGCACCTTCCCCGCTACCTCGCGGGCATCGAGCGGCGGCTGGAGAAGCTCGAAAGCAACGTGCAGCGCGACGGTCTCAGCACGGCCATCGTCCAGCGGCTGGAGGACGAGTACGACGACGCCGTTGCGTCCGTCGCTCCCCATGGACGCCCTGTGCCACCCGGCTTGGGCCGCGTTCGCTGGATGCTGGAGGAACTCCGCGTGAGTCTCTTCGCCCAGGAACTTGGGACCGCCTATTCCGTGTCGGAGAAACGTATCCGCGCGGCCCTCGGCGAGGCACTTGCCGCTTAGGGCTGTGGAACGAACTCCGCGTATCCAGCGGCACGCAGTGCGGTGCGCAACCGTTCCGCGTTCCCGTCGAGCTTCTCAGGATCCGCTGAGCGGTCCACGTTGTGCACGTCGAAGTCTGCAGGGCTGTGCGTCGGCCAGATGTGGACGTGGACGTGGGGAATCTCGTACCCCTCCATCAGCACGCCGATGCGCTTGGCGTTGAACACCGCCTCCTGCACCTTCGCTATCTTCTGCGCAACATTCATCACCTTGCCGAGCAGCTCCGCTTCAAGGTCGATCCAGTGCGCCACCTCTCGGCGGGGCACGACCATGAGGTGTCCGTCCGTGATCGGCTCAATGGTCAGGAAAGCCACCACGTCATCGTCCTTCCAGACGAAACGGCCCGGGATCTCACCGGCGATGATCCTGGTGAACAGCGTGCTCATGATTCCTCCTCAAGTGAAGCGGCATCAAGTACGAATCGGTACTTCACGTCTCCCGCTACCATGCGGTCGTAGGCCACGTTGAGCTGGTCGGCGGCGACGAGCTCGATGTCGGATACGACCCCGTGCTCCGCACAGAAGTCGAGCATCTCCTGTGTCTCCGCGATGCCGCCGATCAGCGAGCCGGCATACGTCCGCCGCTTCCGGATCAGCAATCCCGGGTCGACGGCCGGCATTGGGTCGGCCGGAAGACCTAGCTGGAATAAGGCCCCATCGAGCCGGAGCGTCCGGATCAATTGGTTGAGGTCATGCGGGGCTGCCACGGTATCGATGACAACATCGAGCGTGTTGGCAGCTGCTTCCATGGCGTCCGCATCCCTGGAAATAACCACGCGGTCCGCCCCCAACTCGTGCGCGGCGTCCACCTTGCCGGACGACGTCGTGAAAACAGTCACCGACGCCCCCATCGCTTTGGCGATCTTCACGGCCATGTGCCCAAGGCCACCCAAGCCAACGACCCCGACGGCGTCGCCCTTCTCGACACCGAAGTGGTTCAGCGGCGAGAAGGTGGTGATGCCTGCACAGAGCAGGGGTGCTGCTGCGGCCGGGTCCATCCCCTCCGGAATCCGAAGAACGTACCCCTCATTCACGACGATGGAGGTGGCGTACCCGCCCTGTGTGACTTCGCCGTCGTGCCTCCTGTCGGGCGAACCGTAGGTGGCGGTCATGCCCCGCTCGCAGTATTGCTCCAGACCGTCGGCGCAGCTTTCACACTCGCGGCAGGAATCAACCATGCAGCCGACCCCAACCCGGTCGCCCACGGCGAACGACGTCACTGAGCCGCCGATGCGGGTGACCCGGCCGACTATTTCGTGACCGGGCACCAGCGGGTACCGGGCGGAGCCCCACTCGCTCCGTGTGGCGTGAACATCCGAGTGGCACAGTCCGCAGAAATCAATGGCTATCTCGACGTCGTCGTGTGCCGGTTCCCTACGCTCAAGGGTGGTTCGGCCCAACCCGCTGGACGGCGACGTGGCGGCATAAGCGAATGCAGTGGTCATACCGGTTACTCTTCCATATCCGGGCTATCCAGCCGATCAGCAAATGGCGACCGTCACGGACCGGTTGCCACCGGCAGATCAGCGCGCTGGGACCACTGCGACCACGATCCCGGGTACAGCGCCGCCCGGAAACCGGCAACCTCAAGGGCAGCTATCTCGTGTGCGGCGGTGATGCCTGAACCGCAGTACACGGCGACGTCGGCGCTCTCCGTGATCCCGACCGCTGCAAACCTGCGACGCAGCTCAGTCGGCGGCTGGAAGGTCTTCTGGGGCGTGAGATTACCGGTCGTCGGGGCGCTGACAGCACGAGGTATGTGACCGGCCTTCGGGTCGACCGGCTCGACCTCGCCGCGGAACCGCTCAGGTGCCCTTGCATCGAGAAGGACACCGTGTTCGGTGAACGACAAAACGTCCTCGATCGCCAGAACCGGCATATGGCCCGAGCTCAGGTTCACGTCGCCCAGGCAATGCTGCTCCTCGCCGCGCTCCGTCTCAAAACCGGCCGCTTGCCAGGCACTCAGTCCACCGTCGAGAAGGTAGACACTGGTCAGGCCGGCGTTCCGAAGCAGCCACCACAGGCGTGCAGCGGCGAGGTTACCCGTGTCGTCATAGGCGACAACGACATCACCGTCGTTGATTCCCCACTGGCGGGCCGCTTCTTCAAGTTCTACGGGTTCCGGAAGCGGATGCCGTCCCTCGGATAGTGACGCGCCGGCGCAAAGCTGGGCTTCCAGGTCAACGTAGACGGCGCCGGGGATGTGAGCTGATCGGTACTGTTCATGGCCGTGGGGGTTGCCCAACGCCCAACGAACATCCAGCAGGACGGTCTGCTGACCGGAGGTCATCCGGTTCCGCAGCGCCTGCACGTCCATCAGAGTCTCCATGAAGATCTCCTTATGAAGTGTGACCGGTGGCACACCGGTCAGGGTGTGAACCAAGTTCATCACAGCTCCGGGAACCCACCAAGCCATGCCCGCGCCGGTTGCCCGCCGAACTTCTGGCCCTCCGCGGCGTCAGGGAGTACAACAGGGTAATGACAGTCTCCCTGGTGCTCGGACCGATGCTCCGGTATGTCGACGAAACCTCTGCCACGGTGTGGCTGGAAACAAGCGAAGCATGCACGGTGGTGGTGCGGGTCGGCGGAGGCAAAGCCGCCGCGCCCACCTTCGCGGTATATGGCCACCACTACGCGCTGGTGGAGGTGCGGGACCTCCCTCCCGGGGAAACACTCGAGTATTCCGTTGAGATAGACGGAGAGCGCCTCTGGCCGGATCCTGCCTCACAATTCCCGCCCTCATCCATCCGGACCCTCCACCCGGAAAGGCGCTTGCGGCTCGCCTTCGGATCGTGCCGGACAAGTGTCCCCCACGACAGGATGGGCAACGCCACTCACGGCGTGGATGCCCTGCGTGCCTATGCGCTGCATGTCGCGAACGACGACGGCGGCCGTCCCGACCTAGTCGCTTTCCTCGGTGACCAGGTTTACGCCGACTCGACGAGCAGCCAGATGCAGGACTTCATCGAGTCCCGCCGGTCGCTGTCGGAACCGCCGGGCGAGGAACTGAAGGACTACGAGGAGTACGCGCATCTTTACAAGCTCGCGTGGTCGGACGAAGCAAACCGTTGGTTACTCTCCACCCTTCCCAGCGCGATGATCTTCGACGACCACGACATCCGCGATGACTGGAACGCGTCGCTGACCTGGAGGGAGAAGATGCATGCCACCGACTGGTGGCACGGCAGGATTGTTGCCGGGCTTGCTTCTTACTGGGTGTACCAGCACCTCGGCAACCTCTCACCCGGTGCGAGAGCGGAGGATCCGTTGTGGAACAGGATCACGTCCCACGACGGCCCCGGTGAACTGGATCTGACCGGCGAGCTGGAATCATTCGCCGAACAGGCCGACTCGGATCCGGTCAGTTACCGCTGGAGCTACTTCCGGGATATCGGTGACGTCCGGATCATCACCGTCGATTCGCGCGCTGCGCGGGTCCTGGACCCCGGTCGGCGTTCCCTGCTGGACGAGTCGGAACTGGCCTGGCTGAACGAGCACTTCCAGGGCGGCGTGAGGCATCTGCTCGTGGCAACCTCGCTCCCCTTCCTTCTCCCTCGCGGCCTGCACCACATCGAGTCATGGGACGAGGCACTCGCGGAAGGCGCCTGGGGGAAGCAGGGGTCGCGGATCGGCGAGGGACTGCGTCAGGCGCTCGACCTCGAGCACTGGGGGGCGTTCCAGCGCAGCTTCCGGTCGGTAGCGAAACTGGCAACGGAGGTCGCCGATGGGAAACGGGGGCCGGCACCGCAGACAGTCACATTCCTCTCCGGCGATGTCCACTTCTCCTATATCGCGGAAGTCAACCGGTCCTCGGGCAGCCGTATCCTTCAGGCAGTGTGTTCCCCCATCCGCAACCCGCTCCCGCGGGCGCTCCGCTTCGCCACTGTGGCGATGTCGTACGGAGTCGCAAGCCCCATCGGTGCCCTGGTGGCGCGTTCGGTGAGGGTTCCGAAGCCGCCGTTCTCCTGGGAGAACATCAAGGGGCCGTGGTTCGACAACAACCTGGCCGTGCTGGAGGACAGCGATGACGGACTGAGGCTGCAGTGGGCCACCGGTGTGGCCGATGGCGACCCCAGAACTCCACGGCTCAAGGAAGTGGCCAGTTACACGGTGTCCCCGCGGTCACACGCACCCTCGCCGTCGAACGCGCCCTAGACAGCGACGCTCTGGACAGTGACGCTCTGGACAGTGACGCTTTAGACAGTGACGCTTTAGACAGTGACGCTTTAGACAGTGACGCTCTGGCGCGGCTCGAGATGTTCGAAGTCAGTGCCGTAGTGCTTCCCCAGGCGGGCAACATGGCCTTCGACCATCGCAAGGCCCGTTTCGTTCAGCAGCGCATCATGGATCTGGTGTGCCCGCGGCGCGCGGACGGCCGTGACGAAGTCAACGACTTCGGCGGTCTTTGACCAGGGAGCGTGGACCGGCACAAGCAGCGTATTCACCTGGACGCCGTGCGGGACGATGAAAGAATCACCCGGGTGGTAGAGGTTGTCATCGATCAGGTATCCGATGTTTTTCACCACCGGGATGTGCGGATGAATGAGCGCGTGCTGCCCGCCGAAGGTTCTCACGTCAAAGCCTGCGATGGTGTAGCTGCTCTCAGGATCCACGGCGTGAACGCGCGCCCCGCCGTCATCTCCCAGCGCCTCCGTCAACTGCGACGCGACACCAGCCGGCGCATGAACCTCCAGTGAGGGATCAGATCGCATCGACTCAGCGATCCTACCGACGTCGAAGTGGTCCGCATGTTCATGAGTGATGAGGATCGCTGCCGCTCCGGCAACGGCCTCTTCGACCTCCGAGAAGTTGCCTGGATCCAGCACGAGGGCGGAACCATCCTTCTCCAGCCGGACGCACGCATGAGTGAACTTCGTCATCAACATCCGCCCAGACTACCGCCGTCGGTGCAGCCTGTCAGCGGCGGCGCCGCGGGGTTGCCGCCACCCCGGTGCTACCCTTGACGCGGGTCGAATCGAGGACAGGAAGGTGACCAGCCAGGCATGTCATCGGAGGCAGCACAGCCGGTCCGCAAAGGACCGGAACAACGCGTGACCAAGCAGCGCCGGGCCGTCGGCGCTACCCTCGATGAGCTCGACGACTTCGTAAGCACACAGGAGCTGTACCGGAAACTTCATGAACGCGGTGAGTCGGTCTCCCTCGCCACGACCTACAGAATCCTGCAGTCGATGGCCGACGACGGCCTCGTGGACGTCCTGCGGAACGGCGAGGGCGAGGCCGTGTACCGCCGCTGCGCAGTCGAGCACCACCACCATCACCTGCTGTGCCGCAAGTGCGGAAGGGCCGTGGAGATCGAGGCTCCGGCCGTTGAGCAGTGGGCGGCACGGATGGCACGGGAGTACGGCTACACCGATGTAGCCCACACAGTCGAGATTTACGGACTATGCCCGGAGTGCACTGCCGCGAAGGACTAGGAACCGGGCGAACTAGGCGGGCTGGACCGCACGCGACTCCGAGGCCGTCGCCTTTTTCGAGCGTCGCCAGTTGATGGTCCTGCACACGAGGTAGATCACGAAGGAAATAGTGGTCACGTAGGGGCTGATCGGGATCCGTCCCCCCAGTGCCAGCAGGATTCCGCCCACCACTGACGTGCACGCAAACACAACACTGAGCAACACGACCAGGCGGGGCGACGACGTAACCTTCAGGGCTGCGGCGGCCGGGGTAATGAGCAGCGCGAGCACCAGCAGCGCGCCGACCACCTGAATGGACAGCGCCACCGACACTCCCAGCAGGAACATGAACACCAGCGACAGCCCGCGGACGGGTACGCCCCGGGCTTCAGCCAGATCCGGGTCCACACTGGCGAAGGTGAGTGGGCGCCAGATTGCGCCGAGTGCGGCCATGACAACCACCGCGCATCCCGCCAGGAGTGTCAGCTGAACCTGGTCGACAGAAACAATCTGTCCGGTCAACAAACCGAATTTGTTCGCGGCCCTGCCCTCGTAGAGCGCCAGAAACAGGATCCCCAGGCCGAGGCCGAAAGGCATGATGACGCCGATGATCGAGTTGCGGTCCCGTGCCCGAATGCCCATCAGCCCGAGCAGCAGCGCCGCAATCACGGACCCGACCAGGGAACCGTATACAACGTTCGCGCCGACGAGCAGGGCGAACGCCGCACCCGCGAAGGAGAGTTCAGCAATCCCGTGGACCGCGAAGGCAAGGTCCCGCATCATCACGAAGGTGCCGATTAGCCCGCCCAACAGGCCCAGCACGGCGCCGGCCCAGATCGAGTTCTGCACCAGGGGCAGCAGCTCGGCGTAGTTGTCGAACGTGAAGATGGCCCTCAGCATTTCCTCGAAGTTCACGGGTGCGCAACTTCGGCATGATGGTGCGTGGTGGCGTCAGGCAGACCGACCACAACGATGCGGCCGTTGTTGTGAATCACGTCGACCCTGCTGTCGTAGAGGTCGGACAGCACTTCGCTGGTCATAACTTCCTTCGGTGTGCCCACGCGGAAACGTCCGCCCGCAAGGTACAGAACGCGGTCCACGTACTCAATGATGGGATTGATTTCATGGGTCACGAATACCACCGCGGTGTTGTACTCCCGGCATTGGTCGTTGATCAGCCGGCTCACTGCCTGCTGGTGGTGCAGGTCCAGTGAAAGCAGCGGTTCGTCGCAGAGCAGCACCTGCGGATCAGTTGCGAGCGCCTGGGCGGCGCGGAGCCGCTGCTGCTCTCCGCCCGACAATCGGCCGACCGGGGCGTCAGCGTACGACGACGCTCCCACCTTTTCGAGGAGTGCATCGACGGTTCGCCGGTACGCCGATCCCGCGCGGCGAAAGCCCCAACGGTGTCCGTCCACTCCCAGCCCCACGAGGTCACGGGCACGAAGTGGCGTTTCGGCGGCGAAGGACTTTTGTTGCGGGATATAGCCGAAGGCACGGCTTCCCCGGTGCAGGGCGTGGCCGTTCACCGTGGCCGTTCCCGAGTCCAGGTCCTGCAGGCCGAGAAGAACCCGAAGAAGACTGGTCTTGCCCGACCCATTCGGACCCAGCACCGCTAGAAACTCCCCGGTCCGGATGTCCAGGTCCAGGTCGTGCCACAGAGTGCGACGGCCGAAGGAAAGTGAAGCTGAGCGCAGGCTGACTACGGGGCGTGCTGCAGCACCGCCGTCGTTGGCCACGCGGTCTCCTTGGTACTGGGAAGGGAGGGTACTGGCCAATTCTGTCAGGACTTCAGTGCTTCGGCGATGTTCTGGATGTTGGTGGTCATCCAGGAGATGTAATCAGCGTCGTCCGGCACCGTCTCGGTGAAGCTGACCACGGGCACGGAGGCACTCTCCGCGGAGCTGCGGACCGCCTGCGTCTGCGCGCCTTCGGTCTGCTCGTTGTAGGCAAGGAAAGCAACAGAGCCGCTTTCCACGAGTTGCTGCATCTCGCTCATGGCAGCCACCGGAACATCGGAGCCCTCCTCGATGGCCTCCGAGTAATCCTCGGGGGTAACGTCTTCAAGGCCCGCCGCCTCCAGGAGGTAGGCAGGCACCGGCTCAGTAGCGGCAACGGACTTACCTTCAGCCTCGCGAGCCAGTGCCTGCGCCTCCTCAAGCAGCGCGGCGATGTCCTTCTCGAACGTCGCAGCGTTGCTCTCATAAGTTTCCGCGTTGTCGGGATCGAGTGCGGCCAGCTTCTCCGCCACAGCGCCTGCAAGATCGGCCATGGCGTCCAGCTTGTACCAGACGTGTTCGTTGAAGGAGCCGTGCCCGTGCTCACCCTCGGAGTGAGCCTCTTCCTCGGCGTGAGCCTCTTCCTCGGCGTGGGCCTCTTCCCCGCCTGCTACTCCCGCGATGTCGACGGCGCTCAATACATACTCATGATCCACCTTGACCGAATCAGCGAGCGTGTGCAGGAAGGGGTCATAACCGCCGCCGTTTTCCACCAGCAGGTCAGCCTTCGATACAGCGAGCTTGTCCTGCACCGTCGCCTCGTAGGAGTGCGGATCCTGGCTCAAACTGTCGACGATCGCCGTCACTTCCACGAGGTCACCGCCGACGGATTCGACTATGTTCCCGTAGACGTTCGTGGAAGTCACCACCTGAAGAGTGCCCGCGTCCTCGGCGGAGGCCGTTCCATCGGCATTTTGGCCGCAGCCAGCCAACGCCAGCGGCAGAAGGGCCGAAGCGGAGAGAACCGCAGTGGTTCGCGCGAGAACGGAGCGCATGAGTATCCTCGATCTTTTTGGGGAGAGGGTCGGGCCATCAGGCAAGGTCAACTCTAACCTAAACGCGAATCATTCGCAGTTTGTGCGGCGGTGTAGGAATGGTGCGACGATGATCCTTCCTGACCCTTTCTCCGCGGAGGTTCCGAAGCATGAACGGTGCAGCCGGCGTCGTCGCGCTGGCTTTTGGGCTCTACGCCGCGAACGCGGCTTTCGGCGCGTCAGTGCGGACCGGGTTGATCAACTCGCAGGGATTCCACTGGATCCATCACGCGCTGTATGTCGCGACCCTCAGCCTCGGCCTCGTTGCGCTGAGTTCCCTGTGGTGGAGTTCCAGCACGGCAGGGTGGTTCCTCATTCCAGCGCTGGTGGCGCTGGTCGCCCTGCCGTACGCCGGGTCGGCTCGACGCCACCCCTACCGGCATATCTGGGCTGCCCTGGTTCCGCTGCCGTTCTATATTCTGAGCCTGATAGTCGCACTCCCAACGTGAACCGCAACCATTAGGACACCCGTGGAATTCCTCGATGTCGTATTCAACCGAAAGACCACGAACGGTCCCTTTCTGTCCGAGCCCGTGAGCACAGAGCACCAGAAGGTTCTGATGCAGGTGGCCGGCGCTGCGCCGTCACAGCTGAACAGCCAGCCATGGCGCTTTGTCCTCGTTGAGGACCAGGACACCATCGGCAAGATTGCAGCCATCAGCGGCGAGAGCATGACGCAGGTCATGGCTGAGGGAACGTTCTTCGAGCGCTACAAGCGCTATTTCCGCTTCAGCGAATCCGAGATGGAGGAGCGGAGGGACGGCATGCTGTTCGACCAGCTTCCGGCGCTGCTCCGCCCATTCACCAGGAAGGTGTTCACTCCGTCCGGTCAGACGCTGATGAACAAGCTCCGCGTCCCCCAGACCCTCGGCGAGGAAAACAGAAAGCTCGTTGCGGGCTCCCCGCTGCTACTGGGCGTCATGCTGGACAGGAGCGAGTATCGACCAGGCGAACTGTCCGGCTTCTATTCCGTCTTCAGCATGGGCGCCGCGATGGAAAATGTATGGCTGACCACCGTGGAGCTCGGGATGGGCATCCAGTTTGTCTCCTTCCCGATGGAAGTTCCGGAGAACTGGAGCCGGGTTGAGGCCATTCTTGGTGTGCCGGACGGTCTTGAGCTGATGGCGGTCTACCGCCTCGGCTACCTTCCCGAGAAGCAGCGCCGGCCTGCTATCGACTGGTCCAGCCGTCAACGCAAGCGACCCTCGCAGTACGTGTTCCGGGACACCTGTGCCACTCCTCAGCAAGGATGGGACTGACGTTCCCGCCATGACGGCCGGAGGTCCCCATACTCCGATGGGAACCCCCGCTGCCTCACCGGAGACTAGCGTGCCGGTCGGGTTCGCAGGTCTCCGCCGTCCTGGAGGAACTCTCCGGTTCTCCGAAGTCCCTGGTTCTGCGTAGCGTCCCGGATCTCGCCCACCAATTGTTCGATAACGTCCTCCAGGAAGAGCACGCCCCGCGCCTGCCCGTCACTGGTCATTACCCGGGCGAGGTGGGAGCCGGTGCGCTGCATTGTTGCCAGCGCGTCCTCGATCTCATCGTCCACGCTCAGGTTGGCCAGAGCCCGCACCTTGTTCTCCGTGATAGGACGCGAGTAGGCGCCTTCCGGCATCGACATGACGTCCTTGAGGTGCATGTAACCCGTGAGGTTGTCGTGTTCATCCACGAGGACAAAACGGGAGAACCCCGTGCGCCCAACGGCTTTTTCGAATTCCTCAGGAGTTGAATCGGTACGAAGCGTAACCAGCTCGTCCAGCGGCACCATGACGGTTCCGGCCGTTTGTCCGGAGAACTCCAGTGCACTGCTGATCAGCCCCGCGTCGTCGTCCACGAGACCATGCCTCGTCGATTCCTGCACAATGGACTGCACTTCTTCGAGCGTAAAGGAGGAAGTGACCTCGTCCTTCGGCTCGATGCGCAGTGCGCGCAAAATATGGTTGGCGGTCCAGTTCAGGGTAGAGATGACGGGATGAACGATGCGCGCCACCATGACGAGCGGCGGCGCGAGGAACAGTGCTGCCTTGTCGGCGACGGATACCGAGATGTTCTTCGGCACCATCTCCCCGAACGTCACGTGCAGGAAGGTTACCAGGGCCAGCGCGATGCCGAATGCGACGCCGTCGGCCAGCGCTTCCGGCAGACCGATCGCCTCGAGCGGGACCACCATCAGGTGGTGAATGGCGGGCTCTGCCACCTGAAGGATCAGCAGGGAGCAGACGGTGATACCGAGTTGCGCACAGGCGAGCATGAGCGAAACGTGTTCCATTGCCCAGAGGGTGGTGCGGGCACGTTTCAGGCCTTGTTCAGCGAGAGGCTCAATTTGGCTTCGACGCGCACTCATGACCGCGAACTCGGCGCCGACGAAAAATGCGTTGCCGACCAGCAGGATGACCAGCCAGAGAATTCCAGCCCAGTCGCTCATCGGGAACCTCCCACTGCAGTTGGGCCGGATCCGGAGTGACCGGCGTCCTCCGGCTCTGCAGGAAGGAAACTAATGCGGTCGATCCTGCGTCCGTCCATACGTTCCACCTCAAGAGTTCCGCCGGACACCTCCACACGGTCACCTGTCTCGGCGATCCGGCCGAGGACGGACATCATGAAGCCGCCGACTGTCTCATAACCGGATTCGTCAGGCACCACAAGGTTGGGAATCTGGTCGCTGACCTCATCCGGCCGCATGATCCCCGGGAAGAACCAGTTGCCGGCCGCACTTTGCAGGACGCCCGGCTTGAGCTTGTCATGCTCGTCGGCAACTTCTCCAACGATCTCCTCCACCAGGTCTTCAAGAGTGACGACCCCTGCCGTTCCACCGTACTCATCCAGCACGACGGCAAGCTGCAGGTTCGCTTCCCGGAGCTCGCTGAGCAGAGAGTCAAGGTGAACAGTCTCGGGGATGCGCAGGACATCGGTCATGATCGTGCCGGCCGGCAGCTCTGCGCGCCTGGATCGCGGCACGGCAACCGCCTTTTTGACGTGCACCACCCCGCGGATGTCATCGGGTGAGTCCCCGATGAGAGGAAAGCGTGAATAGCCCGTCCTGCGTGCAAGATCAACGACGTCGGCTACCGTCTGGTCCGATTCGACGGCTGCCATGCGGATACGGGGCGTCATCACGTCCGCTGCCGTGCGCTCCGAGAAACTGAACGTTCGTGCCAGGAACGTGGCAGTGCCCTGGTCCAGCGTGCCGAGTTCAGCTGACCGTCGGACCAGGGAGGAAAGTTCAGACGGAGTTCGTGCGCCCGAGATCTCCTCCTTCGCTTCGAGCCCGAACAGGTGAAGCACACGATTCGAGAAGCCGTTGAGGAGGACGATGGCGGGCTTGAAGATGGCGGTGAAGATCAGCTGGGGACGCGCCAGCGTCCGGCCGACCTTGAAAGGCAGCGCGATAGCCATGTTCTTCGGCACCAGTTCGCCGATCAGCATCGAAAGCAGGGTTGCCAACACCATGGCGAGGACGAGGGAGACGGATGCACTTGCAGCATCCGGCACACCGAGTGAGGCCAGGGGCGTCTCCAGCAGCCGGCCCACTGAGGGCTCCATGACGTAGCCGGTCAGCAGCGTGGTGAGCGTGATGCCCAACTGGCAGCTGGACAGCTGGGTCGACAGCGACTTCAAACACCTCAGCAGGGGTTCCGCGCGTTTGTCGCCTTCGTCCACCGCTCTCTGCACGTACGTCTGGTCAAGTGCGACCAGTGCGAATTCGACTGCGACGAAAAAGCCCGTGCCGAGGATCAGTAGGAGACCGGCAACCAGATAGAGCCATTCCACTACGCGATCACCGCCAGGGCGGTCAGCGGCGTGGCGGACCTAACGGGCGGGACGGGTTTCGGAGGTTCCGTCGGCTCGGAGGAGTCCTCCGGTTGAGACGGCTCCGAGACGGCGTCACCGCAGACCGCATCGCCGCCGGCGTCCGCACTGGGAAGCCCAGCCCGAGGCGAACCGCCTGTGGCAGTACGCGCGGAAGCTGAGTGATGGGCAAGTGAACGGGGTCTGCCGGCACTGGATGGCTGCGCTGCACATCGGGTCGATGTTGCCTCTCGCTGCGTGCGCGCCATGGGCCGGCCCCTAGAGGAACTGTCCATAAGATCTCCAGTTTACAGCACCCGAAGGGCCGCCGGCGCTTCAAGCCCTGCGGCCGACGCGGTTCTACCAGCTCTGCTGGAGCGGACGACCCTCTTCGTAGCCGGCGGCGGATTGCACGCCGACTATTGCCCGCTCACGGAACTCTGCGAGGGAACGCGCGCCTGCATAGGTCATCGAGCTGCGTACCCCTGCCGTGATCATGTCCAGCAGGTCCTCAACCCCAGGGCGGGCTGGATCGAGGTACATGGTTGAGGTCGAGATGCCCTCCTCGAACAAGCCCTTGCGAGCACGAGCGAATACATCGTCCCGTTGCGTCCGGTTCTGGACGGCGCGGGCGGAAGCCATGCCGAAGCTCTCCTTGTACTGGCGCCCCTGGCCGTCGGTCTGCAAATCGCCGGGACTCTCATAGGTACCCGCAAACCAGGAGCCGATCATGACTTGGCTGGCCCCTGCCGCAAGCGCGAGCGCCACATCCCGCGGATACCGGACGCCGCCGTCTGCCCACACATGTGCGCCGAGCTCGGCCGCAGCCTGTGAGCACTCATAAACAGCCGAGAACTGCGGACGGCCCACCGCCGTCATCATTCGGGTGGTGCACATGGCACCCGGACCCACGCCCACCTTGATGATCGAAGCGCCCGCCTCAACGAGGTCGCGAACGCCGTCTGCGCTCACCACGTTTCCGGCAACCACGGGAACCGACGGATCGAGCGCTGTCACTGCTTTGAGCGCGTCCAGCATCTTGCGCTGGTGGCCATGCGCCGTATCAACAACGAGAACATCCACACCGGCGTCGAGAAGTTCGGCGGCCTTCGCTGCCACGTCGCCGTTGATTCCGACGGCTGCCGCCACCCGCAAACGCCCCTGACTGTCCGTCGCGGGCTGGTAGATGGTGGAGCGAAGCGCGCCCTTGCGAGTGATAACGCCGACGAGCTCACCATCCTGCTGGACTGCTGCCAGCGATACACCGGCGGCGTCCAGTTCCTCGTAAGCCTGCTGGAGGGCCGCGTCCCGGTCAGTCGAGAAACGTGTTGCGTCGAGGATCAGCGGCCGCGTCCGCATCACCGCTTCAAGGGAGGCGAAGCGGTCCACGCCCTCGCAGTCGGCCGCATGGACCACTCCGACGCAGCGGTTGGAGTCATCGACGACCATGACGGCGCCGTGAGCACGCTTATTGATCAGGTGCAGTGCGTCAATGACGGTGTTTGCGGGGTGCAGCTTCAGCGGTGTCTCGAACACCAGGTCGCGCTGCTTCACCCACTGGGTGACTTCGCTGATCACCCGGGTAGGAACGTCCTGCGGCAGTACGGCAAGCCCACCCCGCCGGGCCACGGTTTCCACCATCCGGCGGCCAGTGACGGCGGTCATGTTCGCCACCACTAGGGGGATGGTGGTGCCGGTTCCGTCATCGCTGGACAGGTCGACGTCGAACCGCGAGATGACTTCGGACGCCGACGGCACTAGGAAAACGTCCGAATAAGTGAGGTCGGTTGAGGGCGTGTTGATGAAACGCACGGGTGCTCCTGCAGTCGGTTACACAAGCGAGTGTATGCCGTTTTTGCGACCGATCCGGACCGCTTCTGAACCGGATCGGAACATAAGCGCAAGGAAGCGGTAGAGATTGGCTTGTTGCCTGAAACTGTCATTAGACTGAAGTGCAGGTCAACAGGGTCAGGCGAGCGCCGACGTAACCTTTTTTGGGCCAAGGGCAACTCACGGAAGAGGGCGTATAACAAGTGCCACAACAACCCAACCACCGTCTACCGGAAGAATTCGGCGGAAATGAATGGCTTGTGGATGAGCTCTATGAGCAATTCCGGCAGGACCGGAACTCCGTAGACAAGAAGTGGTGGAGCCTTTTCGAATCCTTCGAGGCTGAGAACACCGGTTCTGACAATGGGCGGCACGCGGCCGGGCGGTCAGCTGGTTCCGAACCCCATCCCCCAACACGGGAGCTTCCCGTCGTCTCAACTGAGCAGAATGCTCCCAAGGCTTCCGGCGAGTCCCCTGCTGCAACCCAGGAAACGGGCACTCCTCCTGTCGCCAAGGAAACCGCGAAGCCGGCGTCTGCGCCAAAGCCCGCCGCGAAGGCGGAACCCAAGACCGAGCCCAAGGCAGAGAAGGCTCCCATCCCGGCCCAGCTCCCGAAGTCGGATCTGAACCCGGAAATGGACGAAGACACCGTCACTGTTCTTCGCGGCCCCGCCAAGGCGATCGCCACGAACATGGATGCCAGCCTGACGGTTCCCACCGCCACCAGCGTTCGCGCTGTTCCTGCGAAGCTGCTGATCGACAACCGCGTGGTCATCAACAACCATCTGGAGCGTGCCCGGGGCGGCAAGGTCTCGTTCACCCACATCATCGGCTACGCGATCATCCGAGCCCTCGCGCAGTTCCCTTCGCAGAACGTGTACTACGACGTGGTCGACGGCAAGCCGGCAGCGGTACAGCCCGCCCACGTGAACTTTGGCCTCGCAATCGACATGCCCAGGCCGGACGGCACGCGCCTCCTGGTCGTGCCAAACATCAAGAAGGCGGAGACACTCAACTTCTCCGAGTTCTGGCATGCCTACGAAGACCTCGTCAAGCGCGCCCGCGCAGGCAAGCTCGGCGCTGACGACTACGCAGGCACCACTGTCTCCCTTACCAACCCCGGCGGCATCGGCACCGTACATTCGGTTCCCCGGCTCTCCAAGGGCCAGGCCTGCATCATCGGAGCGGGAGCCCTCGAGTACCCGGCAGCCTTCCAGGGCGCCAGCGAAAAGACGCTGGCTCAACATGCGATCAGCAAGACCATCACCCTCACCTCCACCTATGATCACCGGGTCATTCAGGGTGCGGGCAGCGGAGAGTTCCTGCGGATTGTGCACCAGCTCCTGCTGGGCGAGCAGAACTTCTACGACGAAATCTTCGAAGCCCTGCGTATCCCCTACGAGCCCGTGCGCTGGAGCGCGGACATCCAGGTTGATCCGATGGACGAGATCAACAAGGTGGCCCGGATCCAGCAGCTCATCCATGCCTACCGGGTACGCGGCCATCTCATGGCGGACACAAACCCGCTGGAGTACGTGCAGCGCAAGCACGCCGACCTCGACGTCCGTACCCACGGCCTGACGCTCTGGGACCTGGACCGCGAATGGCCGACCGGCGGGTTCGGCGGAAAGCCTGCCCTCAAGTTCCGGACCATCCTCGGGGTTCTGCGTGATGCCTATTGCAGGACCACCGGCATCGAGTACATGCATATTCAGGACCCGGAGGAACGGCAATGGTTCCAGGACGAGCTGGAACACCCGTACTCCAAGCCAAGCCGTGAAGAACAACTGCGTATCCTGCACCGGTTGAACGCTGCAGAGGCTTTCGAGACCTTCCTGCAGACCAAGTTCGTCGGGCAGAAGCGGTTCTCGCTGGAAGGCGGCGAGTCGCTTATTCCGCTGCTGGACGCCATCCTTTCGGACGCGGCCGACGACGGACTGGACGAGGTCGCCATCGGCATGGCTCACCGCGGCCGTCTGAATGTACTCACCAACATCGCCGGCAAGACTTACGCCCAGGTCTTCCGCGAGTTCGAAGGTACTCAGGACCCCCGCTCGGTGCAGGGCTCGGGAGATGTGAAGTACCACCTCGGCACTGAAGGCACCTACACCTCCGACAGCGGCAATGAGACGAAGGTCTACCTCGCCGCCAACCCGTCGCACCTCGAGGCGGTCGACTCCGTGCTTGAGGGTATCGTCCGGGCCAAGCAGGACCGCCTGGACCAGGGCGACACTTTCCCGGTCCTCCCGATCCTGGTTCACGGCGACGCGGCCTTCGCCGGTCAGGGTGTCGTGGCGGAAACACTGAATCTCTCCCAGCTGCGCGGGTACCGTACGGGTGGAACAATCCACATCATCGTGAATAACCAGGTCGGGTTCACGACTTCACCGACCGCATCACGGTCCTCGGTGTATTCCACCGACGTGGCGAAGATGGTGCAGGCACCGATCTTCCACGTGAACGGAGATGATCCGGAAGCTGTTGTCCGCGTGGCGCAGCTCGCGTACCAGTTCCGTCAGCGGTTCAACAAGGATGTTGTCATCGACTTGGTCTGCTACCGCAGGCGCGGTCACAATGAGGGCGACGATCCCTCGATGACCCAGCCGATGATGTACAACCTGATCGAAGCCAAGCGCTCGGTTCGCAAGCTGTACACCGAGGCCCTGATTGGGCGCGGTGACATCAGCCAGGAAGAAGCCGAGCAGGCATTGCGCGATTATCAGGAGCGGCTCGAGCGGGTCTTCGCCGAAACGCATGCTGCCCAAACCTCGCCTATTCCGGTGGTGACCAAGGACGCAGCGGCCGTCTCGAATATCGAGCGGCCGATCTCGCAGCGTGCGGACAGCGGCGTGGGAGTCCCGGCGAGCACGGCCATTACCGCCGAGACGCTGGCTCACATCGGCAAGGCGCACCTGAACTTCCCGGAGGGCTTCACAGTCCATCCCAAGCTGAAAGCGCTGCTCGAGAAGCGCGAGCAGATGTCCCGCGAAGGGGGGATCGACTGGGGCTTCGGCGAGATCGCGGCTTTCGGCTCCCTCCTCATGGAAGGCGTGCCGGTGCGGCTTGCCGGGCAGGATTCGCGTCGCGGAACCTTCGTACAGCGCCATGCGGTCTTCCACGACCGCGCCAACGGCACTGAATGGCTGCCGCTTGGCGAGCTGAGTGAGGGACAGGCGAAGTTCTGGATCTACGACTCCCTCCTGTCGGAGTATGCAGCGATGGGCTTCGAGTACGGGTACTCCGTTGAGCGGCCGGACGCGCTGGTGCTTTGGGAGGCGCAGTTCGGCGACTTCGTGAACGGTGCGCAAACCATCATTGATGAGTTCATCTCGTCCGCTGAGCAGAAGTGGGGACAGCGTTCGTCACTGGTACTCATGCTCCCGCATGGTTACGAAGGACAGGGCCCCGACCACTCATCCGCCCGCATCGAGCGTTTCCTGCAGATGTGTGCGGAAGACAACATGGTGGTCGCCAACCCCACCAGCGCTGCATCACACTTCCATTTGCTGCGGAGGCAGGCCTACAGCCGCCCGCGTAAGCCGCTCATCATCTTCACGCCGAAGCAATTGTTGCGCCTCAAGGCGGCAGCAAGCAGCGTCGAAGACTTCACGCAGGGTAGCTTCAAGCCGGTAATCGAAGACAGCGCTGGCCTCAACCCGGCGGATGTCACACGTGTCCTCCTGGTATCCGGCCGTCTCTACTACGATCTCGCGGCCGCGCGCCAGAAGGCGAATGACACCTCAACCGCAATCCTGCGCGTGGAGCAGCTTGCACCGCTTCCGGTCGAAGAAATCAAGGCCGCCGTCGCAGCGTACCCGAACGCTGAATTGGTCTGGGCACAGGATGAACCGGCCAATCAGGGACCCTGGCCATTCATTGGCCTCAACCTCCCTGAGCATCTGGATCGCCCGCTTCGCCTGGCATCCCGTCCGGCCTCGGCCTCGACGGCAACCGGATCGGCGAAGCACCACGCTGTGGAGCAGGAAATTCTCATCAAGAAGGCATTCGACCGCGGCTAAGCGAGCCTGAAGCCCGAACGTACAATGGGCAGGGTCTGTTGGGGACCCTGCCCATTGGCGTTTCCCGGACCAGTTGGGCGCCCTGTTGCCCTATCGAGAACCGACCACGACCAGCAAACCCGAGGTGATAAGTGGAACAGCGCAGAATAAGGCTTGCCGCAGTGGGAGACGAACTCCTTGCGGGTCTGGGTGATCCCCGTGCTCTGGGATGGATTGGCCGTGTCCTGGCGCGTACCACCCCGGACAATGCCACGCTCGAAGCGTTCAGCCTGGCAGCCCCCGGTGAGGGTACCGAAGCGCTCGCTGCGCGCTGGCTGGAGGAAGCTGGTCGGAGGTTCTCGGCTCACACGGAGAACCGGCTGGTCATCGCGCTCTCCGATCGCGACCTCGATCTCGATATCTCTACCGCGCGCAGTCGCTTGAACCTTGCCAACATTCTCGACGGTGCAGCGCAAATGAGCATCAAAGTTCTGGTTGTCGGGCCGCCGCCCGGACTGGATGCTGACCGTAACCGCCGTCTCGCCGATCTCTCCGCGGCCTTCGCGGACGTAACCACGCGCCGCAAACACGTCTTCGTGGATACATTCACTCCCCTGCACGCGCATGAACAGTGGCGCTCCGATCTGGCGGCGAACGGCGGCGGCCCCGGTCAGGCGGGCTATGGGCTCATGGCGTGGCTGGTTCTGCACCGAGGCTGGTTCCAGTGGCTGGAGATTCCAGCGCCGCTCTGACGGCACTTCTAAGAAAAAGTGCCCAGCTGCCTTGCCTGGACCTGAAGACGCGATATATCGTGTTGTTAACGCGATATATCGCGTTTCTCCTCCATCCATACCTCAGGAGCAGCCATGCAGCAGGACCGTTGGGAGATCGGAACTCCTCAGACCCTTGAGTTCGATGACGTGCTGTCCGTGAAGGCGGGCATCATCGCCGGGCGCATTGACATCCTGGTGCATGATGAGCCGACAACCAGGGTGGAGGTCTCCGACGTCAAGGGGCAGCCCATCGACGTCCGTCTGAACGGGGGCGCGCTGGAAATCTCGCACCTCAGCGGGTCGTCCCGGAGTTGGCTGGGAGTCACGAGCCAGGTAATTCTGGGCAAGCCGAAGGAAGCCGCCGTCATCAGCATCGCGGTACCCGAAGGAACCTCTGTTGCGCTGAGGACTGTCAGCGGCGACGGACTGGCGTGCGGTACGCGGGACACATCCATCGACACCGTGTCCGGTTCCATCATGGCCGATGACACCTCCGGAAGGCTGACGGTCAATACCGTCAGCGGGGAGGCCATCGTGCGCCATCACTCCGGGCATTTGGTGATCAAGACCGTTTCGGGTGAGGTCACAGCCTCGGGCTACTGCGAAAGCATCCGCACCAATAGCGTCAGCGGGGCGGTCACCCTGGACCTCCTGGGAGAGCCCCGAAACCTGGCCGCGCGAACCGTTTCCGGTGACCTGGTCGTACGGCTGTCGCAGACGCTCGGAGTCGACGTCGCGGCCTCCACCGTTTCGGGGTCCCTCTCCGTGGACAACCGAAAATTCACCGGTCACGGGAAAAATACGTTCATCGAGCCGGGCTCCTCCGGCTCCACCCTGACGGTGCGGGCCAACTCTGTTTCGGGTGATGTGGCGATCTTCCATCGTTCCCCGGACGCACCCGCCGATCAGGGTACCGGCGAAGCACAGGACAGGGGGCACTAGTGCCCCCTGTCTTCGCCCACGGCGCTCTGCGTCTCTATCTTTTGGCACTCCTTGAGGACGGCCCCAAACATGGATACGAGATAATCCGGGCCCTTGAAGACCGGTTCGGTGGGACCTACTCCCCCAGCGCAGGCACTATCTACCCGCGGCTGGCCAAGCTGGAGGCGGAGCGCTTGGTGTCAACCCAGGCACAGGGGCGTCGAACCACCTACCTGATTACCGAAGAAGGGCGCCGCGAACTAACGGAACGGCGCGGGGAGCTTGCTGACATCGAGGAGGACATCTCCGCGTCAATACGCCGGCTCGCAGATGGCCTGCGGCAGGAGATCCGGGCAAACATGCGCGGCCTTCGGGCGGACCTCGCGGCGTCGGCCGAAAGTGCGCGCCGGTCCGGACGGCAGGCGGCCGCGGACGCCAGCCGTTCCGACCAGCGGCGATCGCTGAAGGAACTTGAGCTGATCGTCAACCAGTTCCGGGACGACGTTCGCATGGAGCTGCGGAGACACGCCGCCGAGACCGAGCAGGGAATCAGCGACGCCGTCGCCGAAACTGTGGTGACAGTCCTACGCCAGGCACAGGCATCAATCCGGGCGTCGCTCTCATCGAAACAGCGGCCGTAGCCGTCCCCCTCGGAAAGTCGCGGTTCAGTTCCCGTGGTTGAAAATGACCTTTCCGAAAACCTCACCCTTGGCCATCCGTTCGAATCCGGTCCGCGCGTCCTCCAGCGGGTACACGGAATCGATGATGGGTCGCACGCCAGTGACGGCAAGAAACTCCGCCAGTCGCTGGAGCTCATCGCGGGAGCCCATCGTTGAACCCAGTACCCGCAGCTGGAGGAAGAAAACGCGGTTGAGGTCCGCCGACGGACTCGGTCCGCTTGTCGCGCCACAGGTGACGACGGCGCCACCGGGCTTGAGTGCCTTCAACGAATGCGCCCAGGTCGCTTCCCCGACCGAATCGAAAACGACGTCAACGCGCTCCGGAAGGCGAGCACCGGCGTCGAACGCGTCTTGCGCTCCCAACTTCAGGGCCAGCTCACGTTTAGCCTCGCTGCGGCTGGTCACCCACACACGGTAGCCCGCCGCGCCGGCGAGCAGGATGAGCGCGGTGGAGACCCCTCCCCCCGCGCCCTGCACCAGAACGGTGGAGCCCGGAGCGGCCGGCGACGTCGTGAACAGCATCCGGTATGCGGTGAGCCAGGACGTCGGTAAGCACGCTGCTTCCTCAAAGCTCAGACCGGACGGTTTGGGTACCAGATTACGTGCCGGCACCCAGACGTAATCGGCCATCGTGCCTGGATGGAGTTCTGAGAGGAGCGAGCGGCGGGGATCCAGCGTCTCGTCGCCCT
This sequence comes from Arthrobacter sp. D2-10, assembly GCF_054161285.1. NCBI lineage: Bacteria > Bacillati > Actinomycetota > Actinomycetes > Micrococcales > Micrococcaceae > Arthrobacter > Arthrobacter sp. D2-10. Next base: position 2,265,829 of record NZ_CP096431.1, read on the forward strand.
GCCAGTCGGGAGAAGAGATGACGCTGTGGATGAGGACTTCATTACCGTCGTCGTCCACTCCGGCGCCGTCACAGCCCAGGATCATCGGCAGCTTGTCCTGTCCGAGGCCCACTCCCCGCAATGACCACAGATCGTGGTGGTTCAGAGCGGACGCCCGGACACGCACCCTGCGGAATTCTCCGGGATGCTTCGGTTCGGGAAGCTCTCCCACCCTCAACCCGTCAAGCGGGGACTGGGCGGACAGGGACTCTGCGTACACTGCGCGCATCGGCGCTCCTTTGCTCCGGGGTCGCTCGGATCATTCCGTTCCATCCTAGGCACCGGTGCGAGCAGGTAGCCGCCGACTGCCCCGGCCGTTTAGGTTCAGTGCGTCCGGGTGTGGGAGACTGGAGGGCAGTCCGGACCCATGTGGTCGATCGGCAAAAGCCCTATAGGCAACGTAAGGAGGCAGCCATGAGCAAGCGTGCACGCAAGCGCCGTGATCGCAAGCGCGGCGGCGCTAACCACGGTAAGCGCCCCAACACCTGACATCACAGTCAAAGCAAACAGAAGAACCCCCGTACTCGTACGGGGGTTCTTCTGTTTGTATGGGGCTGGCCATCAACAGAGCGCAGATGACGCTAGTGGTCGACGGTCTTGATCTGGCTGATCCGGTCCAGAATGTTCGACTTCAGTTTCGCAGGCGCGACCTCTGTGCAGGAGCGCTTCACTACAGACCGGATGAGGCACTCAAGATCGTGTTCCTGGGCGCACTCCGGGCAATCCTCAAGGTGGTCCTTGATTTCGACCAGGTCAGCGTGCGAGAGAGCCCCGTCAAGGTACTCATACAGCCGCTCGATGCGTGAGTCGTCGCAGTCGCCAAGGCTGTGGCAGTCGCTCATTTTCCGTTCTCCTGTGTAGTTCCACCATCTCCGGTGGAAGCGCGTGCCGAACCGCCCATTCCGCGCTCGTGCGCGTACTCGGACAGCAGGTCCCTGAGGAGCTTGCGTCCGCGGTGCAGCCGTGACATCACGGTGCCGATGGGGGTGTTCATGATTTCCGAGATTTCCTTGTACGCGAAACCCTCGACGTCCGAGAAGTAGACCGCCAGGCGGAACTCCTCCGGAATTGCCTGCAAAGCTTGCTTCACGTCCGAGTCAGGGAGGTGATCGAGTGCTTCAACCTCAGCCGACCGCAGCCCTGACGAGGTATGCTCGGCTGCCTTCGCGAGCTGCCAGTCCTCGATGGTGTCCGAATTCGACTGCAGGGGTTCCCGCTGCCGCTTGCGATACAGGTTGATGTACGTGTTCGTGAGAATCCGGTACAGCCAGGCCTTCAGGTTGGTTCCCGGCTTGTACTGATGGAAGGCGGAGAAAGCCTTGGTGTAGGCCTCCTGCACCAGATCTTCCGCGTCAGCGGGGTTACGAGCCATTCTCATGGCAGCCGAATACAGCTGGTCCACGTACTGCATGGCGTCCCGCTCGAACCGCGCCGTCCGTTCCGCAACGGACTCGGTGGACAGATCCAGTTCCTCATCTTCGGTCGGGGTGGGTCCCGCCGCTGCTGTGGTATTCATTGCTGCAAAGTCTACGCGCCCGACAGTCTGACGGCGCGGCGCCGGCCGTGCCGGTGCGTCCACCTGGATAAGCGGAAAATGGTCCCGTACCGATGTCGCTGTACCCATCTGCTCCTCGTATCGTCTGCTGCCTCATCCGGGCTTCCCTATCGCTAACCAGAAGCCGGGGTGGGATATTCCGTCGCAGGCCCCGGGACTGGATCGCCTCGTTGCGCCAAAGGTGCAAAACTAGACTCATCCATCCACGGTTGTAACTGACTTTGTTCGCATGAGTAGATCCGGTGCCCTTGATGGTGCTGGAAGCCAGGAGGCATTGTGACCCTTGTTCGTGTATTCGCCCGCCCATTGCTTGCCAGCAGCTTCGTTCTGACGGGCCTTGACCGGCTCCGGAACACCGACGCCGCGGCCACCGCCCTCCGTCCCACGCTGAACCGCATCACGAAGATGGTGCCCTCCGCCGCATCGGTGGCGAGCGACGAACAGCGCGTAGCGAAGGTACTCGGCGCCGCACATATCGGTGCTGCCGTGCTGCTGGGAATCGGGCGTTTCTCCCGGCTTTCGGCGGTCATACTGGTCGGTACGTCCACCCTCAATGCCGTCGTCGAGTTCAACAATGCCGACTCCTCCACAGCGAAGGCGCGCAAGGACCGGCGCAATCAGCTCCTCAAGAACATCTCCCTGATCGGTGCCGTGCTGCTTGCAGCGGTGGACACCAACGGCCGTCCGAGCTGGGCCTGGCGCGCGGAACACTTCGCCGAAGATGCCCGTCGTAACGCCCTGGCGCTCACTCACGACACCAAGAAGGGCATCAGGAAGGCCGAGAAGGCTGTGCGCAAGACCGCCTCGGAAGTCACGGGCAGCTAAGGGGAATGAACGCGCTGTCCGCTGCACCATCGGCCACGTCATTCTGGCCTGCACCCCACGCACAAGGTCCCGTCGATGCAACCGTTGAGGTCCCCGGCTCAAAGTCGTTGACCAACAGGTACCTCATACTCGCTGCGCTTGCCGACGGACCAAGCCGGCTGCGCGCTCCCCTGCATTCGCGGGACTCGCAACTGATGGTCGATGCGCTGCGGTCGCTCGGTGCCGGTGTCGAGGAGGTCGACGGTGACGGCAGTTTCGGGCCGGACCTTCTTGTCACCCCCATCCCCGATGGGGCGTCGGGCGATGCAAGCGTTGATTGCGGACTGGCAGGCACGGTCATGCGCTTTGTGCCCCCGCTGGCTGCGCTCCGTCACGGCCGGACTGCCTTCGACGGCGATCCCCACGCCCGTCGCCGTCCGATGGGTGCCGTGATCAGCGCGCTCCGGGGCCTCGGTGTCCAGCTTGAGAATGACGACGACGCCCTCCCGTTCACCGTCGTCGGCTCCGGCGCGGTTGAGGGCGGGCCGCTGGTTATTGACGCGAGCGCTTCGTCGCAGTTTGTTTCGGCACTGCTTCTCGTCGGCGCCCGGTTCACCAACGGCCTTCACCTGCAGCATTCGGGCGCGAAGGTTCCGAGCCTGGACCACATCGCCATGACGGTTCGGGTGCTGCGTGAGGCCGGCGTCACCGTGGATGACTCCGTCCCAAATTCCTGGCGTGTGGAGCCTGGAGTCATCGGCGCATTCGACGTACGGATCGAACCCGATCTCTCCAACGCCGGGCCATTCCTTGCGGCCGCGGTCGCAACCGGGGGCACCGTCCGCATGCCGCACTGGCCGCGAGACACCACGCAGGTCGGCGAGAAATGGCGGACCATCCTTCCGATGCTGGGCGCGGAGGTCGAGCTGACCGACGATTCCACCCTCGTGGTCCGCGGATCAGGAGTGGTCAGCGGCGCTGAACTGGCTGACACGAGCGAGCTGGCACCCACCGTCGCGGCACTGTGCGCTTTGGCCCAGTCACCGTCCTTACTGACGGGCATCGCCCACCTGCGCGGGCATGAAACTGACCGGCTGGCAGCGCTGGTCGCCGAGATCACGCGTCTGGGTGGTGACGCGGAAGAGACCGAAGACGGCCTGATCATCCGTCCGGCCGCACTCCACGGCGGCCGTTTCCAGACCTATGATGACCACCGCATGGCCACCGCTGGAGCGATCCTGGGTCTTGCCGTTGAGGGCGTTGAGGTCGAGAACATCGCAACGACCGGGAAGACCATGCCGCAGTTCCCTGCCCTTTGGGAAGCACTGACGGCCACGGCCGAATCGAGCGGCTCGCGGTGACACCAGCCGGTTCCCGGCGCGGGACCTCCTCCTGGGATGAGTCGGACGTACGCATCAGGCCGAACAAGAAGGGCTCCCGTCCGCGCACCAAAGACCGCCCGGCCCACGACGATGCAGTGACAGGACGCATCATCACGGTCGACCGCGGTCGGTATACAGCCATAGTGGACGAGGACACCGAGGCGGAGCGGGTGGTCATCGCTGCCCGTGCACGCGAACTCCGCCGCTCCCCCGTCGTGGCCGGGGACCTTGTCTCCCTCGTGGGAGACGTCAGCGGCGAGCCGGACACCCTGGCCCGTCTGGTGCGGATACAGGATCGTCTGACTCTCCTGCGCCGCAGCGCCGATGACACCGACCCGGTGGAACGCGCGGTGGTTGCTAATGCTGAACAGCTGGTGATCGTAGTGGCGGCCGCCAACCCGGAACCCCGCACCGGTTTCATCGACCGCGCCATGGTCGCCGCGTACGACGCCGGCATCCAGCCGCTGCTCTGCGTCACCAAGGCGGATCTGAAGGATCCTGCGGAACTGCTGGCCAATTACGAGCACCTTGACCTGCCGATCATCACCAGCCAGACCGCGTCCACCCCCGATGCCGTGGCAACAACCTCGGCCAGCGGCACATCCGCCCTCTTGGCGCCCGGTGCGGTGGCACATTTGAAGGGTCTTCTGGACGGTAGGGTGAGCGTGCTTCTGGGCCACTCGGGCGTGGGCAAGTCAACGCTCGTCAATGCCCTTACTGGAGCGAATCGTGCAACCGGCGGCGTGAACGCGGTGACCGGCCGCGGACGCCACACCTCATCTTCGGCGTACGCGCTGAAAGCCGCCGATTCGGCCCCCGGAACCTGGATCATCGACACGCCCGGGATACGCTCTTTCGGCCTCGCCCACGTCGACGCCGACCGCATCCTTGCTGCATTCCCTGACCTCGCACCCGGAACGGGAGAATGTGAACGAGGGTGCAGGCACGACGACTCTGCGGTCAATTGCGGACTGGACGGATGGGTTGATTCCGGGGCAGCCGGAGAGTCCGGCCCCGTACGCCTTGCTTCCCTGCGGCGGCTTCTCGGCGCCGGCATTGAACCCGCCCAGGGAACCAAGGAATTGGGCCTGCAATAAGAAATGCGTTTACAGCGGCCCAATGCCTGCTAGACTGATGGAAGTTGTTGTGTTGCGCACGAATGTTAAGCCTTGATTTCTCTACGGAGTTCGAAAGCTTTTTTTGCAGGCGAAATGAACACCGCGACGGGAACCCCGAAGTACGGGGGGATCCTCACACTCAAGGAATAAAAAAATGGCAACAGGTACAGTCAAGTGGTTCAACGCTGAAAAGGGCTTTGGATTCATCGCTCCTGATGACGGCGGCGCTGACGTCTTCGCTCACTTCTCCGCAATCAACTCCGGCGGCTTCCGCTCGCTCGAGGAGAACCAGAAGGTCAGCTTCGAGACCACCCAGGGCCCCAAGGGCCCCCAGGCTGAGAACATCTCCGTTCTCTAAGTCTTAGAGCTTCCAGGAAAGGCGCACCGGCCAATCGGCCGGTGCGCCTTTCTTTCGTTTAAGATCGTGGTTCTGAAAGTCGTCCATGTCCACGCCAGCGCGCCAGTTCCGGCCTGGCGCATCTGGAAGCCCTGACCATATAGGTTGAAGGGTATGAACCTCCAGAGCTACAACGATGACCTCCGCCTTGCCCATGTGATGGCCGACTCCGTGGACGACCAGACCATGTCGAGGTTCAAGGCACAGGATCTGGCGGTTGAAACCAAGCCTGACTTCACTCCGGTCACGGATGCCGACAAGTCGGCCGAAGAAGCTATCCGCGGACAATTGTCGCGAGCCCGCCCCCGCGACGCCGTTCTCGGTGAGGAATTCGGAAGCAGCGGCGCCGGCTCCCGGCGATGGATCATCGACCCGATCGACGGCACCAAGAACTTCGTCCGAGGGGTTCCGGTGTGGGCCACCCTCATCGCCCTCGTTGATGAGGGTCGTCCGGTTGTCGGCGTCGTCAGCGCTCCTGCCCTGGGCAAGCGCTGGTGGGCGGCGACCGGAACCGGTGCGTTCATGGGCAAGTCGCTTGCCGCGGCAACCCGCCTGCGGGTTTCGAGCGTTTCCCGGCTGGAGGACGCCTCCCTCTCCTATTCCAGCCTCACCGGGTGGAAGGAACGCGGGAACTTAGACGAGTTTATGTCGCTCACCGACTCGGTCTGGCGTACCCGCGCTTATGGCGACTTCTGGTCGTACTGTCTGGTCGCGGAGGGTGCAGTGGACATCGCATGCGAACCGGAATTGAATCTGTACGACATGGCTGCGTTGGTGCCCATTGTTACGGAGGCCGGCGGGCGGTTCACATCACTCGAAGGTGCTGACGGCCCCTTCGGCGGGAACGCACTGGCTACCAACAGCATTCTGCACAACGATGTGCTGAAGATGCTCAACCCCTCGCTGGACGATCTCCTGCAGAAAGGCGCCGGCGCCTGACAACGCCGCGTAACAAAATCCGCATCTTATTCGGGACTGCCCTATTCTGAACTACTAGGTCACGAGTGCCAGCGCTAAACCCCGGTTTGCTGGCCGGCAACCCTCCTTCCGCGGTGGGGTGCCCCGGGTGACGACCAGGCCGTCCAGAAAATTGGTTCGGCAAGCGCGGGGCCAACCTCGGTGGAGCCCCATGAGAATTTGTGGGGTAAATTCCTGTGACCAATGCACTTCTCGAAGACGTTGATGGGCTGACCACTGCACCACTTGCTGCAGTTCTCGGCGCAGAACTGCAGGCACCGGTGATTGACGGCGCGACGGTTCGCTACGTCAACCTGGATTACGCAGCATCTACGCCCGCGCTTCAGTCGGTAAATGACTATGTGCAGCGCGTTCTTCCCTACTACGCGAGCGTTCATCGGGGTGCCGGATACGCTTCGCAGATTTCAACGTCTCTGTATGAGAACGCTCGGAGAACGGTCAGGACCTTCGTCGGTGGCCGAGAAGACGACGCGGTCATCTTCACCCGCAACACCACGGATTCCCTCAATCTCCTGGCGGGCTGCGTACCGGTGGACGGGGAGGTTCTTTACCTCGACCTGGAACACCACGCCAACCTCCTCCCCTGGTTCGACCGCCCTCACCGCGGAATCGTCGCAGCAGAGACCATCGAAGGAACGCTGACTGCGTTGGAGGAAGAACTGGAGTCCGGCCGTGTGAGTCTCCTCGCCGTGACGGGCGCCTCGAACGTCACCGGGGAGATCCTACCGATCGACCGGCTCGCCCGTGTGGCGCATGAGCACGGGGCGCGCATCGTCGTCGACGCCGCCCAGTTGGCCCCGCACCGGCGGCTGGACCTGGTCAGGGATGGCATCGACTACGTCGTTTTCTCCGGTCACAAGCTGTACGCCCCTTTCGGAGCCGGTGTGCTGGTTGGGAGGCCTGACTGGCTCGACGCCGGGACGCCGCACCTCGCCGGTGGCGGAGCTGTGAAAACGGTGAAGGTTGATTCGGTGGCCTGGACAACCGGCCCAGCCCGGCATGAGGGCGGCTCCCCGAATGTCCTCGGCGCGGCAGCGCTCGCGCATGCGACAGAAGTCCTCGCGGCTCTCGATGCGGATGAATGGCTCGCGCACGAGTCGGCTCTCCGGAACGCTCTGATTGAAGGGCTTGCCGCCCTGTCCGGCGTGACGGTGCACCGTATCTTCTCGGACAGCACCGATGCGATAGGAGTGGTGAACTTCTCAGTTCACGGTTACGACGCCGGCCTCGTCGCCGCATATCTTTCCGCTGAGCATGGCGTGGGGCTTCGCGACGGGAAGTTCTGCGCGCACCCGTTGCTGAAGCGTCTCGGCCTGCCCTCCGGATCACTCCGCGCCAGCTTCGGCCTGGGCTCCCGGCACGACGACGTCGACAGGCTGCTTGCAGGCCTCGCTACGCTGATCAGGAACGGGTTGGGAACGGACTACGTGGTTGACGCCGGACGCTGGGTGCCTGCAGTGGAGACACGGGCCTTCCCCGACTGGGCTCCACATACGCCCGGAACGGCCGGGGCTGCCCCCTGCACCACCGACTGACATTCGCGAGCGGGACCGGGACTGCCGACGGATGATTTAATTGACGGGTTCTGTAGCCGTCCGGCTGTACCCGTCAATCCAGGAGTTGCCGTCATGGGCGTTGGAGGTCCGCGCCTCGCCGCGCACCGCCGTCGTGAGATGGCGCGGGGCTACCTGCAGGACAGTGAACGCTATGACCGTGTCCGTCCCGGCTACCCTGCTGCATCCGTGGATTGGTTGGTGCCGGCGGGGACACAACGCGTCGCAGACGTCGGCGCGGGAACCGGTAAGTTCACACGGGAGCTGGCGCTGCGCTGCCCGGACGTGACCGCAGTCGATCCCTCTGACGACATGCTTTCAATCCTCGCCCAGCACCTTCCCGATGTCAGAAGGATTCAGGGCACTGCGGAGGCGACCGGACTCGATACCGCGAGCGTCGACCTTGTCACCATCGCGCAGGCGTGGCACTGGTGCGATCCTGTTGCCGCGAGCGCCGAGTCTGCGCGCATCCTCATCCCGGGTGGTAGTTTCGCTCTGGTCTGGAACCAGCTGGATGTGAGCATGCCCTGGGTGCACCGGCTCTCGAGGATCATGCACGCTGGCGATGTCTTCAAACCCAGCTATCGCCCTGCCCTCGGCCCCGGATTCTCGGTACCGGAATCGAAGGTAGTCGGCTGGGCGCAGTCCATTCGGGTTCCGGACATCGTGGAACTCGGCCGGTCCCGCAGCTATTACCAGAACGCTTCTCCCGGTGTCCGTGCGAAGGTCGAGTCGAACCTGCGCTGGTATCTTCACGACCACCTCGGCCACGAGGCCGACGCCGTGCTGCCGCTCCCGTATCTGACCTACTGCTGGCGGGCCACTCGCCTCTAGTCTTGCCCTGAGTCGTCAGAGGTTTCCGATTCGGTATCTGCGCCCTCAGCCGGGTCCTGCGAGTGTATCCCCGTATCAGCAGGATCCTGGGAGGGCTTCCCCTCCGCCGGCTGTTCGGTGTGCTGGCGCGGCTCTTCTTCATACTGCGATTCGTTGCTCATCCCTCATACCCTCCGTGTGTGCTGATCCTGAAGTTGTGTGTCGATCCTGAAGACGTTCCGTGCCTCATAGTTGGTGTCTAACGGTCGGTCCAGCCGACACCTTCGGCGTAGCTTGCAATCAGTGTGCCGGCACCCATCTGGTCTGAGTTGTCACCATCTTCATACAGTTTCGCTTCTGACGCCTTGCTGTGCGCAATGATTTCCTCGGCAGCCTTTCTAGCCTCCTCCGCCGACGAGCCGAAGACACCGCTTCGGATGGGAAGCGCGCCCGCTGTGACTACGGGCGCGTCAGTTTCAGTGAGTGGAACTGTGTAACCCGATTCCTCGTCGCTGACTGGCATCTCAAACTTCTCATCGGCAGCGGCCGACACGGTGTACTCAACATAAAAAGCCATGGTGCCACCTTGCACCGCGGGGCGCGTCGCTGTCGAGGGGGCGCCCCGCGGGCGGTGGCGAAAACACTCGCTCAGCGCTATGGTTTCGGTATGCCGAAATTCTTGGTTACGGCTTTCCTAATGATCGCCGTTCTTCTGCTCTCGGGCTGTACTGGACCGCGGGTGGAACGAACCGGAGCCGGCGAGGATCCGCGGCCGGTCGTCCTGACTACGTTCTCGGTGCTCGCCGACCTTACCCGCACGGTGGCCGGCAATCACGTGCGCGTGGAATCAATCACCAAGGTCGGGACGGAGATCCACGGCTACGAACCCACACCATCCGACCTCATCAGTGCGCAGCAGGCCGATCTGATCCTCGACAACGGGCTGGGCCTTGAGCGCTGGTTCGAGCGGTTCGTTGTGTCCGTGGATGCGCCGCATGTCGTATTGTCCGAGGGCGTTGATCCTGTCGATATCCGTTCCGGCGATTACCAGGGTTTGCCTAACCCGCACGCGTGGATGTCGCCGAAGACAGCGCAGATTTACGTCAACAACATAGTCGCCGCTCTCTCAGACCTCGATCCCTCCCACACAGCGGACTACGAAGCGAACGGCGACATGCTGAAGCAGGAGCTTCAGAACCTGCTTGCCGAACTGCAGTCGGCTTTTGAGACCGGTACGGCAACACCCGCCCTGGTCACCTGCGAAGGCGCCTTCTCCTATCTCGCCCGCGACGCCGGATTGGAGGAAGCCTTCATATGGCCGGTCAATTCCGACAATGAGGGTACTCCACGCCAGATCAAGGACGTCATCTCCTTTGTCGAGGAGCACGATGTTCCGACCGTCTTCTGCGAGTCCACGGTGAACCCGTCGGCGCAGCAGCAGGTGGCCCGGAGCACCGGCGCCGCGTTGGCCGGACCGCTGTACGTAGACTCCCTCTCCGAGGCCGACGGCCCTGTGCCAACCTTCCTTGACCTCCTACGGCACGACATCAATCTCATCGTCGAAGGATTGGCCCCATGACCCTTTCACATGCGGCGGGCGCTACCCAGCCAGCAATCGCCGTCGAGCACCTCAGTGTCCACTACGGCGATGTCACTGCCCTCGACAGCGTGAGCTTCACCCTTGGTCGTGCCCAGGTCTGCGGCCTGATCGGGGTGAACGGCTCTGGGAAGTCGACGCTGTTCAAGTGCCTGATGGGGCTGGTCACCGCGCAGCACGGTTCTCTGTCGCTTTTCGGCCAGACGTCCTCCGCCGCAAGGAAAGGCAGATTGGTCGCCTATGTTCCACAGTCCGAGGACGTGGACTGGAACTTCCCCGTGTCCGTCGGCGACGTCGTCATGATGGGCCGCTACGCGCACATGGGCCCGCTGAGGCATCCCACGCGTGCCGACCGCTCCGCCGTGGAGGATGCACTGCAGCGGGTAGGCCTCACCGAACTGCGCAATCGCCAGATCGGCGAACTGTCCGGCGGTCAAAAGAAGAGGGCTTTCGTTGCGCGCGGCATCGCTCAGGACGCGCAACTCCTCCTCCTCGATGAACCCTTCGCCGGTGTCGACAAGAGTAGTGAGGCCACCATCGTCGAGCTCCTTCACGAACTGAAGAGTGAGGGCCGGACTGTGCTCATCTCCACCCATGACCTCGCGGGCCTACCCCGCCTCTGTGACCGCGCCATCCTCCTTCATCAGCGAATCCTTGCCGAGGGTACGCCCAGTGATGTGCTCACCCATGCCAATCTGGCGAGAGCCTTCGGCGCGGCCGGCACTTCGTCCGTCACTACTCCTACCGCTCCGGGAGCATAAATGGACCCGTTGACCTTTCTGCTCGAGCCGCTTCAGTACGGATTCCTGACCCGCGCACTGCTCGTGACCCTTGCGGCCGCCGTCGTCGCGTCCGTCCTCTCGTGCTGGCTCATCCTGATGGGCTGGTCGCTCATGGGCGACGCCGTCTCCCATGCTGTGCTGCCCGGCGTCGCCCTGGCCTACATAGTCGGTGTTCCGTTTTCCATTGGCGCCTTTATCTTCGGCGCCGGAGCGGTTGCCCTCATCGGAGCAGTCAAGTCGACCACAAAGTTGAAGTCGGACACGGTGATCGGCGTGGTGTTCACGGCACTGTTCGCCGTGGGCCTGGCCATCATCTCGCGAACGCCGTCCCAGGTGGATCTCATGCATATCCTCTTCGGCAACGTTCTTGGAGTCACAGACGGTGAACTCTGGCAGGTGCTGGTCCTCGGTGCGCTGACCCTCGCGATCGTACTGGTCAAGCGGCGGGATCTCACGCTGCTCGCGTTCGACCGGACTCATGCCCACGTCATTGGGCTCAACACCAAAGCGCTGGGCGCGCTGCTCCTGGGGCTGCTTGCGCTCAGTGTCGTGGTAGGACTACAGGCCGTCGGAATCATCCTCGTGGTGGCAATGCTCATCACCCCCGGCGCGACGGCGTTCCTGCTGTCACGCAGCTTCGACCGCATGCTGATCCTCGCCGTCGTGATCACCACCACGGCCGCCGTCGCGGGGGTCTACGCCAGCTACTACCTCGACCTTTCCACCGGGGCGTCCGTGGTACTGGCGCAGGCGGTTGCCTTCGCTGTCGCGTACTTCGCAGCACCGCGCACCGGACTCATCCATCAGCTGAGGCAACGACGACGGCGGCGCGCCGGCTCCGCTGCTGGAACGGCCGGCTGACGTGGCGACAAAGCCCAACCCGTCGGGCAGCGACTCCTCCAGCGTGCAGGACTATGTGAAGACCATCTATGCACTGTCGGAGTGGCACGACGAGCCGGTGACATCCTCACGGCTGGCAGCCCGGCTGTCAGTGGCCAACTCCTCCGTCTCCGAGATGATCCGGAAGCTGGCAGAGCTTGGCTTGGTGGATCACACGCCCTACCGGCCTGTCGAGCTGACGCCAAGCGGTCTACGTCTCGCGCTGGCCATGGTCAGGCGGCACAGGCTCCTCGAGACCTTTCTGGTCCAGGATCTCGGCTACCGCTGGGACGAGGTACACGACGAAGCCGAGTTACTCGAACACACCGTCTCCGACACTTTCATCAACCGGCTGGACGCCCGCCTCGGTTTTCCTCCAATAGATCCCCACGGTGACCCGATCCCCACCGCCGAGGGGTCCATCACGCTTCCCGACGCGCTCCCCCTCGGCAGCTTCGACGACGGGCACTCCGGACGCGTCTCCAGAATCAGTGACGAGAATCCGCAGCTGCTGAGGTTCCTGGCGGACGAGGGCATCGGCATCGGCTCGGCCGTGACTGTTGTGGGGCGTACCCCCTTCGGAGGTCCGCTTCAGGCGCGCGTCGGCATAGGCGGTGCTGCGCGCGAGCTCAGTCTCGGGGATGAACTCACCCGGGCGATCTGGGTGGAAACGGTCGGCGAGCACACTGGCTGTAGCTTGGTGCGATGACTGCATCTCGACCCGGTGCACCGGACCGCGCCGGCTGGAAGGTTTGGGTTGCCGTGGCCGCCGGCGGCTTCGCCGGAACGGAAGGGCGGTACCTCCTGAGCCTGCTGTTTCCAGAGCCGGCCGGTTCGTTCCCGTGGACCACGCTCACCATCAACGTGGTCGGGAGTTTCCTGCTGGGCCTGCTGACCGTCCGTTGGTCCGGAGGAGCGCGGAGCCCCCGATGGGTGCAGGCCGCCGTGGGGCCCGGCCTCATCGCCTCCTTCACCACCTTCTCGGCCATCACCCTGACCGGGGTAATCCAACCGGATCTCCTGCTGCCGTACCTCGGCGTTTCCGTGGTGCTCGGTCTGGCCGCAGCGGCCGCCGGGATGGCTCTCGGGCAGAAGAAGTCGGCATGATCGCGGCGCTGGTCGTGGGTCTTGCCGGCTCTGCCGGCGCTCTGGTTCGCTTCGCCGTCGACAGGTCTTTTGAAACACTCCGCGCACGACGGCGGCACTCTGTGCCGCCCCGTCCCCCCTTCCCCGGGGGAACCCTCGTGGTCAACATTCTCGGATCCGGTGCGATCGGCGTGCTGTGGGGGCTGCTCCAGAGCTCTGCGCTCGACCCTTTCTGGTACTCCGTGTGGGCAACCGGGCTGGCCGGTGGCCTGACAACGTTCAGCACCTTCTCGGTCGCTGCTGCCTCGCTGTGGCAGGGTGGGAGGCGGGGCGCCGCCGTCGTGCATGTGAGCGCAAATCTGGTGTGTGGTCTCACAGCAGCGTGGCTGGGGCTGCACGGAGCGAGCCTTCTGTGACCGTGCGGTCCCTCGACGCGACGCGGCCTGCCTAGACTGGGTGCGAACCGTCGATGCATCGAAAGGCTCCCATGACCACCCTGGGTATCGAAGAAGAGTATCTCCTGCTCCATCCGGAATCAGGCCTGCCCGTATTCAATGCGACGGAAGTGCAGGCGCTTCTGGAGACCGGCGACTCCATCAGCACCGAAGATATCCAGCGGGAGCTTTTGAGCTGCCAGATCGAGACTGCGACGCCGGTGTGCGAGACGCTTACCGAAGCGGAGGAATCCCTGCTGAACTTCCGGCGTCAGCTTTCAGCGGCGGCCAGGAAGTCAGGGGTACGGGCGAGCGGTTCGGCGACGGCGCCCCGCATCGAGGAGGGATACCCGCAGCTCACGGACAAACAGCGCTACTACGAGCTGAAGTCGAGCGCTCCCGGGATCGTCGCTGACCAGTTCGTCAACGGGCTCCATGTTCACGTGGGAATTCCGGATAAGGAGACCGGAGTCCAGGCGCTGAACCGGATCCGCCCCTGGCTGCCGATTATCACGGCCCTCAGCACCAATTCGCCGTTCTGGCTCGACCGCGACAGCGGTTTCGCAAGCTGGCGCACCGTGCACTACCGACGCTGGCCGGTGCAGGGCTGCCCGCCGGTCTTCGCCGACGCCGGGGAATACGAACGTCGTATCCAGCGACTGGTGGACACCGGTGTCATCATCGACCGCGGAGTCCTCACGTGGGTGGCGCGGCTGTCGGATCACTACCCCACCCTTGAGGTGCGCACGGCGGACTCACAGCTCGAGGCGCAGGATTCGGTGTTGATCGCTGCGCTTGTGCGCGGTCTTGTGACCACCGCGGTCGACGACGCACTAGCCGGAAAGCCGTACGCTGACCCTGACGCGGAGTTGCTGGATGCAGCGCAGTGGCAGGCGGCGCGGCAGGGTCTGAGCGACGTCGTCGTCAATCCGCTCAGCGGCAAGCTGGTGCCCGCCCGTGAACAAATGGACCGGCTCCTTGAGTACACCGGCTCGGCTTTGGATGCAGCCGGTGACACGAACTGGGTCCTCGCAGGGCTCAAGACCGTCTGGGACCGGGGAACCGGTGCGGTCCGGCAGCGGCGCGCGATGCACCACAGCGGCATGACAGGACTGCTCGACCTTTACGCCGAAACGCTGATTGCCGAGCGCTAGTCCATGAGTTGGCAGGACTTGCCCTTCTTCGGGGGTGAGAAGGGGTGTGTGTCCTGCCAACTCGGCGTCAGGTCATCTGCAGGACCCGTACTTCCCAGGGACGCAGTTCGGGAGTCAGCCCGCCGTCGTAGTTTCCGAGGACCAGCGACCCGCCAAGCGACGAGTCCTTCAGCGACGGGTCATCGGGCAGTGCGAGGTCGCTACCGGAGACGTTGCCGACGACCAGAAGCTTGCTCCCCGAAAGCGTGCGCGTGAACGCGTAAAGCGTGGGATGGTCCTCCGCCAGCATCGCGAAATCGCCCAGGCGAACCGTCTCGTTCTTATGCCGCAGCTCGATGAGCTGCTGGTAGAACCGGAACACAGACCTGCTCGACGCCCGGTCCGACTCGGCGTTGATCGAAGCATGGTTCGGGTTGACTCCGATCCACGGCGTTCCGGTCGTGAACCCTGCGTGCACACCCGGGGTCCATTGCACCGGTGTGCGCGCGTTGTCCCGGCTCATGATCCGCAGATTGCGCAGTACTTCCTCAGGCTCGTGGCGCAATGGGCCCGTCGCCTCGTAGAAGTGGTTGATCGATTCGATATCCCGAAAGTCTTCGACGGTCTCGAACGGCGCGTTGGTCATGCCGATTTCCTCGCCCTGGTAGATATACGGCGTCCCCCGGTGCAGGTGGAGCAACGCCGCCCAGAGCGTGGCCGATTCGTAGCGGAACGCGCCGTCGTTGCCGAAACGGGAGACGAGGCGCGGCTGATCGTGGTTGTTGAGGTACAGGCTGTTCCAGCCCGTCTGCGCCAACCCCTTCTGCCACCGGTTCCAGGAGGTTTTGAGATCCCTGAGGTCCAGGCCCTTGTAGTCCCATTTGCCGCCTGGTCCGTGGTCGAGTCCGACATGCTCGAACTGGAAGACCATGTCCACCTCACGTCGGGTGGGATCGGTGAAGAGTTTCGCCTCGTCGATGGTGACGCCGGGCATCTCGCCGACCGTGATCAGCTCCGCCTCGCGGCCGTCGAAAACCTCACGATGCATTTCCTGAAGGTATTCGTGGATGCGCGGACCGGAGATGTAATACTGCGAGCCGTCGCCCCAGAGCTTGCCAGGCTGTACCGGGCCGTCGGGCAGCGCCGGATCCTTGGAGATGAAGTTGATGACATCCATCCGGAAGCCGTCGACCCCGCGGTCCAGCCACCAGTTCATCATCGCGTAGACCGCCTGCCGTACCTGCGCGTTCTCCCAGTTCAGGTCAGGCTGCTCGGGAGCGAAGAGATGGAGGTAGTACTGCCCCGTCGTCGGGTCCAGCGACCAGCTGGGGCCGCTGAAGGCGGAACCCCAGTTGGTGGGTTCGGCGCCTTTCTCGCCGGCCTCGAAACCTTCCCGGGCATCCCGCCACCAGTACCAGTCGCGTTTGGGATTATCGGTCGACGACGAAGACTCACGGAACCACGGGTGTTCGCTGGAGGTGTGGTTGACCACGAGGTCCATGACCAGCTTCATGCCGCGCTGGTGCACTCCTTCGAGGAGCTCGTCGAATTGCTCAAGCGTGCCGAAGGTCGGGTCGATCTGTTGGTAGTCGCTGATGTCGTAACCGTTGTCATGCTGCGGTGAAGAGTAGATCGGCGAAAGCCACACAACGTCGACACCAAGCTCCTCCAGGTGGTCGAGCTTGCTGATGATGCCACGGAGGTCGCCGATACCGTCCCCGTTGGAGTCTGCGAAGCTGCGGGGGTAGATCTGGTAGACGACGGCGCCTGTCCACCATGCGGGTTCACTCACTGTTTCGTCCGGATCTCGGTTCATGTCGGAGCTACCGCCCTTCGTTGCGTCGAGTAAGGCCCACGATCAGGCAGATCAGTCCGACCGCGAGGGGAAGCAGTGTGTAAAGTGTGTGAGTCCCGCCCAGATAGCTCATCACGAAGATGTAGATAAAGGTGGCGATGACGAGCACCAGCCCGACCGTGATCAACGCCCGGCCGCGGTGGGGCGGCGGCAAAGGCGGCAGCCACGGCGGGCGGTCATTCATCGAGCTCACACGCACAGTCTACGTTTGTCCTCGTGCCTGCCGGTGGGAGGCTTAGCGGAAGAGGTTGAAGCTGCCCCAACCAGAGCCGACGATGGAACGCGCTCCCCAGCCTCCACTCGCGTATGGATAGTAGGCAAGTGATCCGTCGGTGAGCCGAGTCATCAGACCCTGTTGTCCCGTTCCGGTGAAGCCTGTTGTCGGTGCCATGGAGTCGGCGACCTGCCAGCCGCTTCCGACGGTCTTGCGCGCTTCTGCCAGAAAGCGCCCGCTTCCGTCAGACCGATACTGAATCAGTTTCCCGTCAGCCCGCTTCGCAAGGATGTCCATTCTCGCATCACCGTCGAAATCGGTCATGGTGAGGTACAGTCCCCGCCAACCTGTACCGATACCCGTCCGGGGGCTCAGCGCCCCGCCGCTGGCGTTTGCGTAGAACCAGAGAGCGCCGTTCGGATCGGTGGCGACAATGCCCGGGAAGCGATCTGAGGATCGCCACTTTCCCACGGTTATGAAATAGTCGCCCCATCCGGTTCCGATTGACCTCGCGGTCGCGAATCCGCCGTCGTACCGCCCGGCATAGAACGTCAGTCGTCCGTCCTTCCATTGGGCGATGATGTCCAGGACGCCGTCGGAGTTCCAGTCAGTGACGAAACCCTGCTTCAGCGACGACCATCCGCTACCCACTTTCTCGCGCTGCAGGAAACCGCCCCTGCCGTTCGACGGATAGTTCCACAGAGTGCCACCGGAGTCCGCAGCGACGACGTCGGCAGAACTGCGCAGAGAAGGCGAACTGCTGACGCCGGCGGCCAGGGCAACAGCGGCGGTGGCGTCGACGATGCCGGTACCACAGTCCCCCGCGCACGTGCCGGGAAACGGCTGGGCGGAATCGCGTAGCATCTGTTCAATCTGTGCGGGAGTCAGCGCCGGGTTGATCGAAAGCATCAATGCCGCTACCCCGGCGACATGCGGGGCGGCCATGGATGTGCCCTGCATGTACGCGTAAGTTGCGGTGCCGGGCGTGGTCATCCCGGTGTTGAAGGTCGACAGGATGTTCTCGCTACCGGTACTTCCGTCTCCGCCCGGCGCGCTGACGTCCACTTCGGGACCATAGTTGCTGTAGCTGGCGCTGTCGCCTGCCCTGCTGGTGGCTCCTACGGTGACCACGTTCCTGCAGTTCGCCGGCATCACGTTCGCTGCGGGCTGGAACTCGTTGCCGGCCGCAGCGATGACGACAGAGCCCTGCTGCACCGCAAAATCGATAGCGTTCTGCAGGGTGCGGCTGCAGGCACCCTCGCTTCCCAGGCTCAGGTTGATGATCCGGGCAGGGCTCGGATTGGCGGGAACACCGCTCACCATGCCGCCCGCTGCCCAGGTGAGCGCGTCGACCGTATCCAGAAGATCCCCGCCACAGGCTCCCATAACGCGGATTGGAAGAAGGTTCGCGCCGTGAGCTGCTCCTGCTATGCCGATAGCGTTGTTGCCCTTGGCCGCGGCGATGCCCGCCACATGGGTTCCGTGCCAGGAGGACGCGCCAGCTTCGCCTAGTTCGGGGTCCTGGCAAGCGTCGCCCGGGTCGCTTGGGTCGGCATCGCGGCCAGTATCGTCGACCGCGATCTCGGGGTCAGCGACGAAATCGTATCCCGGCAGGACGTTGTCCAACAGGTCATTGTGCGCGGTGATTCCCGTGTCCAGAATGGCGATCGTTTGGCCTGCGCCCGTTGACCGGTCCCATGCAGCAGACACGCGCAGACCCGAGAAGTCATTGAAGAGATTCCACTGGAACCCCTGATATTCATCATTGACGGCCGCGAGCGGGCGCATGAGCACGTCTTTCTCGGCGTACTCCACCCCCGGAAGCGAGTTCAAAAGCGCAACCGCGCTGTCAGCGCCCTGGGACGGGACCTCGCCGGCAGCTTCCACAACGACGGCGCCGCTGACTGTCTGACGCACCTCCTTCACGGAGATTCCCAGGTCCTTGGCTACGCGGCCGAAGGCGTTGCCCTTGATGTTCGAGGCGGCTGATGCACCGCCTTCGAACTTGACGATGAAGCGGTCGGTGGATTCGGTTGGGACCGAGTCCACCCTGGACGCGCCTGCAACCACCTCGTCCGTAAGGCCCTGTCCCGGCGGGGTGGGAGCAGCTCCGGCAGGTGGCGCGGCGAGCAAGGTGCCAAGCACCGCCGTCGTGATGGCGGCGGGTAGAAAGGTATGAAAGCGCGGGGACAGGAAAGGCATAGAGAGAATCCTGAGAGGTGGGGAGCAGGTGGCACTTTCATCAACGGTACAGAACCTCTGCAGCCCGGACCACAGAGCTGTGCGTAACTTTCGGGTCTGCACCGGGCAAAACTGAGCAACGAAAAAGCCCCGGCGAACCGGGGCTTTGTCGGTGGAGATGGCGGGAATTGAACCCGCGTCCGATGCAGTTTAGTCAGGGCTTCTCCGGGCGCAGTTTGCGTCGGTTTTTCTCAGCTCCAGCCATCATGCAAACAAGTGGCTGCCGAGCTCAGTTGCATAAGAGTCCCCTTGGTTCCTGCAACGAAAACCAAGAGCAGTGGCCCTCTAAATGACGCCAGGAACCGGGTCGAGAGCATACCCGGGCTGACGGACTAGCTCTGCTGCTTAGGCAGCGAGAGCGAAGTCAGTGCGCTTCTGTTCGGCACTTATTGTTTTACAGAGAGCGTTTACGAGATAACTCTGTATCCTCGGCCCGCTTCCCCTGTCGCGACTAACATCGTCGAAACCTGTCATCCCCGTGTTCAATTTTCAAGCAGCGTTACCACTCGCTGATTCCCCGAATCGCTCCGGGGCTATCTAGTCTAACGCACCCTTCGCTGGAATCATTCCCCGACACGTGGAGTTCCGGAGGTCCCGTCAGAACCTGACGCCGAGAATGACGATCTCCGACTGCCAGATCATCAACACAACAAAGGAAACGGCCACGAAAGCCAGGCCCAGAGCGGCCAGCGCCGTCGTCGCCGCCTGTTTGCGCCGGAAGCTCCACCAGAAGACGGCGATATTCAGCAGGATCAGGACCGGGGAAATCCACACGAGAATTTGCGCGAAAAAGACGTAGATCAAGAAGAAGAACGGTATCAGGGCCAGAAAGCCCGCCGGAACTACGGCGAACAGCAACAGCAGGTTTACAACAGCACCTGCCGTTACCCACCAGGGGCGTTTGTACCTGAGTTCCGAGCCTTCCTCAACGTCGTCCGGTTCCTGCGCGTCCCAGAAGACATCGCTCATGCGCCAAGGTTCCGCTCTCGCATGGCGCGCTGCGCCTCACGGTTGTCCTGTTGCTCGCGGAGGGTCTGACGCTTGTCGTAATCCCGTTTGCCGCGCGCTATGCCGATCTCCACTTTTGCTCGCCCATTGAGGAAGTACAACTGCAACGGCACGATGGTGAAACCACTCTCCCGGATCTTGTGCGAAATTCTTGTCAGCTCTTCGCGGTGCAAAAGCAGCTTACGACGACGGCGCGCGGCGTGGTTGGTCCAGCTTCCCTGCGAATACTCGGGAATGTGGATTCCCTCGAGCCAGAGCTCGTCGTTATAGAAGATGGCGAACCCGTCCACCAGGGATGCGCGGCCCGCCCGAAGGGATTTCACCTCGGTGCCCTGGAGGGCGATTCCCGCCTCATAGGTGTCCAGCACCTGGTAGTCGTGCCGGGCCTTCCGATTGGTGGCCACTACCTGACGGCCACTTTCCTTGGGCACGGTTCAACTCCTTCAATAGTGCGGTGCGCTTCAACCCGCAGATGCGGACGGTGCGTCCTAGTCTACGGCGTCGATCAGCTCATTGTGTCGTGCGGTGTCCGGCCGCCAACCGGGCCACGCCGACAGTCCTAGAGGAGGCCCATCGGGTCGACCAGGCTTCCGTTGAGTACTGTTTCGAAGTGCAGGTGGCAGCCGGTGGAGTTACCGGTGGTACCTGTGTAGCCGATCAGCTGCCCAGCGCTCACGCGCTGGCCCGGACCCACCACGTAGTTCGATAGGTGGTAGAAGTTGGTGGCCAGAGCGTTTCCGCCGACCACGCCGTGGCTCAATACGATCCGGTTGCCCGCACCCGGAAGCACGTTCGAGTCCGCATACCAGACTTCGCCGGCCGCGGGCGCATACAGCGGAGTTCCACACGCGACGCCGTAGTCGATGCCCGTGTGAGTGTACCCGCCGGTACCGTTGAAATCGATTGTTCCCAGCGGTGTCGGACGCCACCCATATCCGGACGTAATCGGTCCGCTGACAGGAGCCCGCAACCCGAAGGCGGACGGGCTCGACGTCGGAGGCGGGACGATGACGGGAGCCACAGGCTGCGGGACGACTGGTTTCGGCACCACGGGCGGGGGTTTGGGACGATTCGCTGCGGCTGCTGCTTCGGCAGCACGCCGGTTCGCCTCTGCCGCTTCTGCTGCTGCACGACGGTTGGCCTCCGCCGCTGCGGCTGCGCGCCGTTCGTTCTCGATCCGCGCCCGTTCCTCAGCCTCGGCCTTCAGCCTCGCCTCTTCACGCTTGCGCGCCTCTTCGATCAGCTTGCGCTGGCGTTCCGCAATATCGACAACGACTTGCTGATGTGCTTCTTCCACCTGCGCAAGCTTTGCCTCAATGACGGGCTTCTGCTTCTGCAGTTTTTCTGAGAGCTTGGACGTATCGGAGATGAGGGTGTCGACCTTCGCCTTTTCGGCAGCGGCCTCATCCCTGGCAACCTGTTCTGCGACAAGGGCTGCATCAGCCTTCGTTTTCAGGTCAGCTATCTCCTCCTCGACCGCGACGAGACGGGCCTGCGAGTTCACGTTTGTCGCGTTCTGCTGCGCCAGACGCTCCAGTGCGGAATTCTGGTTGCGCAATGCCTGCTCAACCAGTTCAATGGATGCGAATCCATCGGAGCCCTTGCTGCCAAGCATCAGTGAGAGGCCGGTGGGCACACCCCCGCTCTTGTAGGCCTGGGTGGCAATCTGGCCAATCACCGTCCGGGTCTCAGCCATCTCGGCCTCATCCTGCTTCAACTGCTCGGTGATCTTGTTCTTCGTCTCCTGGGCCAGCTGCACCCGCTGAGCGAGAGCGTTGACCTCGGCCGTAGCGGCTTCCACCCGACCCTGCGCATCCGCGAGTGCCTGCTGCGCTCCCGGCAGTTGGCCCTGGTAAACCTTCAGCTGGGCAATCGTCTCGGAGATGTCGGCGTCGAGGTACTCGATCGATTGCTGGACTTCCTCGATCTGCTGCTCCAACGCCGACTTGCGATCCTCCAGCTCATCGGCGTGGACCGGCCCACTCAGCGTCAGCGTCAGGGCCGTTACGGCAGCCAATGACAGGGCGATCAGGCTTTTTCCAGCCGCGGGCCGGGCAGTCAGGCCGGGCTTGCAGGGGATCACGCGGGGCATACGGTCTCGTTTCTCACAATCAACAATCCTAAACCTTCAAGTAGCGTCTGAGGGTTAGGAGGGACGACGCACCGGCCAGTAACGCTCCGAGGAGGAACAGGGCCGGAACCACCAGGAGGAGTTCCTGCGTCGAGATGAACCCCATCTGCGGGTACTCCCTCGAGAGCCACTCGCCGCCATATCGCAGCACCGCCCACAGCGTCCCCGAGGCGATTGCCGCTCCCAGGATGGCCGCAATGACGCCCTCCAGGACGAAAGGTAACTGAATAATCGCTTTGCTCGCGCCGACCAGCCGCATGATGCCCGTTTCCCGCCGACGGCTGAAGGCGGACAGTCTGATGGTGGTGGCAACCAGCAGGATTGCCCCCACACTCATGACGACGGCGATTCCGAGGGCGACGAGGGAGGCGATATTGATGTACCCGAAGATCTCTTCCAGGTATTCACGCTGATCGCTGACGATATCCACTCCCGGTTCCGAGGAGAAGGCCTCACTGATGACCTCGTACTTCTCGGGATCGACAAGTCCCACCCGGAACGACTCGGGAAGCTGCTCGGCAGTCACCGCCTCCACGATGGGCGAGTTGGCAAGCTGGTCACGGAAGTGAACCAGTGCCTGGTCCTGCGATTCGTACTCGACCGTGTCGACGTACGCGCCGAGTTCGGGCGACTTCAGCTTCGCCTCGATCGCTGCGCGCTGTTCGTCCGTGACAGGTCCGGATGCGCAGCTCTCCGAGGTCGAGTTTTCGACGCACAGGAATACTGCGACCTGGACGCGGTCGTACCAGTACCCCTTCATCTGGTTGATCTGTAACTGTAGAAGACCTGCAGCGCCGACGAAGGTGAGCGAGATGAAGGTGACAAGAACGACCGAAACCACCATGACCAGGTTCCGTCGCATGCCGGAAGCGATCTCGCCCAGAACGAATGCGAACCTCATCCGGCGGCCGCCGTCGTCGTCGTTGGTTCTCCGATGTAGATGCCCTGCGCGTCATCGCGGACCACGGAGCCATCCCGGAGCTCGACCACGCGTTTGCGCATGGTGTTCACGATGTCGTCGTCGTGCGTTGCCATTACTACTGTCGTGCCGTTCTGATTGATCTTGTCGAGCACCTTCATGATGCCCATGGAGGTTGTGGGGTCGAGGTTTCCGGTGGGCTCATCAGCGAGCAGGATTCCGGGTTTGTTCACGATTGCGCGTGCAATCGCTACGCGCTGCTGCTCGCCGCCCGACAGTTCATGGGGCATGCGGTTGTTCTTGCCTTCAAGGCCGACTGTTTTCAGAACCTCCGGAACCGTTTCCCTGATGACCGCGCGGCTCTTCCCAATGACCTGCATGGCGAAGGCCACGTTGGCGAACACCGACTTGTTGGGCAGAAGGCGGAAGTCCTGGAAGACGACGCCGATCCCCCGCCGGAGTTTCGGCACTCGCCAGCTGGGGATGTTGGCGACGTTTTGGCCTGCCACGTACACCCCTCCGCGCGTTGCCCGGTCCTCCTTGAGCACAAGACGGATGAACGTCGACTTACCGGAACCGGAAGCACCCACCAGGAAGACAAACTCGCCCCGGTCGACGTCCAGGCTAACGCTGTCCAGGGCGGGCTTCGACTTCTGGTCGTAGACCTTTGTGACTTGCTCGAATCTGATCATGACTACTCTGCGCCCACAAAATGCTGCCGGTACACGGGCATGGGTGGGGGAAGGAGAGACCGGCCTCCTCGACTATAGGCAGCCGGTCCCCGCGGATCCGGACAGCTTCGCGGTGTGTCGTCGATTCGAAACGTGCAGGGCTGTGCGGATCAGGCCTCGCTGTTGCGGTTGTTGGCCCGCCAACGAATGCCTGCGTCGATGAAGTCGTCAATCTCGCCATCGAAGACGGCAGAGGGGTTTCCCACCTCATGCTCCGTGCGAAGGTCCTTCACCATCTGGTACGGATTAAGAACATAGGAGCGCATCTGGTCCCCCCACGAAGCCTTCACGTCGCCGGCGAGCGCCTTCTTCTCGGCGTCCTCCTGCTCCTTCTTCAGCAGCAGTAACCGGGACTGGAGAACCCTGAGCGCTGCTGCCCTGTTCTGGATCTGGGATTTCTCGTTCTGCATCGAGACAACGATGCCGGTGGGGATGTGGGTCAGACGTACAGCCGAGTCCGTCGTGTTGACCGACTGGCCGCCAGGACCCGACGAGCGGAAGACGTCGACGCGGATCTCATTGTCGGGGATCTCGATGGAGTCCGTCTGTTCGATGAGCGGGATGACCTCGACGGCGGCGAAGGATGTCTGGCGCCTGCCCTGGTTGTCGAACGGGCTGATCCGGACCAGGCGGTGCGTGCCGGCTTCAACGGACAGCGTACCGAACGCGTACGGGGCCTTGACCTCGAACGTTGCCGATTTGAGTCCGGCTTCTTCCGCGTAAGACGTATCCAGCACCTGGGTGGGGTAACCGCGGCGTTCCGCCCAGCGCAGATACATGCGCAGCAGCATCTCGGCGAAATCTGCGGCGTCCACTCCCCCGGCCCCCGAGCGGATGGTGACAACCGCCTCGCGCTCGTCCCATTCCCCTGCCAGCAGGGTGACGACTTCGAGTTCGTCCAGGGCCTTGCTCAGGGAGGTCAGTTCCTTGACGGACTCAGTGCGGGAGTCTTCGTCGTCCTCATCCTGCGCGAGTTCGACGAGGACCTCGAGGTCATCGATGCGTGCCGTCAGTTTTTGCAACCGGTCGATCTCGGCTTGCTTGTGGGACAGCCTCGACGTGATTTGTTGCGCTGCTGAGGGATCATCCCAGAGGTTGGGTTCACCCGCCTGCTCGCTGAGTTCGGCTATTTCTGCGCGGATCGCTTCTACGTCCGTTACTGCCTCAATGGAGTCGTATTTTGCTCGGAGCGCGCGGATTTCCGCGGAAAAATCAATATCTGCCATGGTGTTTCAAGACTACGTCATGGTCCTGTTCGCTTGGTCAACGTGTAAGGTCGGCGCGTGCATCCGCGGTCGCCGCGATGGGTATGCCTGCAGGAACGAGGAAGTTGACGATCGGCGGGTGGACGACGGCGGTCAGAACCACCCTGGCCGTGCGCTCGTCTGGCGCTCCAGTTGCGGGATCTATGGCGAGGTCGTTGAAGCGCGCTACTGAGCCGGAGCGCTCAAGGTACGCGGCGGCGGCCTGGGACACCGACGTCGAATCGAGCGCGGGAGTCGGTTCGCCGCCGCCGGAGTTGATGGAGGCCACCGAGAAAGTATCGGCTGCACTGAGCGCCGCTCCATCTGCAACGGAGAGCAGCTTCTTGTGCTCGATATATACGGCGGACG
The DNA here is from genome assembly GCF_054161285.1 of Arthrobacter sp. D2-10. Taxonomy (NCBI): domain Bacteria; kingdom Bacillati; phylum Actinomycetota; class Actinomycetes; order Micrococcales; family Micrococcaceae; genus Arthrobacter; species Arthrobacter sp. D2-10. The sequence continues at coordinate 2,291,091 of NZ_CP096431.1, forward strand.
CAGCGGTGACGACGGCGACGACGAGCAGTGAGAGCAGCATGTAGCCGATGATCAGCACGGTGATCTGGCCGTCGTCGTTGCTCATGACGTCGTTGTTCATGACGCGCGAACGTGGGTTGTCTGCTCCGGTTTCCGTCATCCGAACCGCTCCACAAGTTGGGTTGCGCTTGAGTCGACCGTTGCTGCTGACGTGTTCAACCCGGGCATTGTGGGGACCAACGGGAGTGGAACCCGTAGATCAACGTCGACAGTCACGCTTGAGCCCGGTTCGAGGCACATTCCGCCGCAGGTGATGGTCACGCCGGCGTCGTCAGCGGGCAGCCCGAAGTCGGAGATAGCAAGATCGACTGCCTGCTGTGCCCGCACGTGTGCTTCTTCCGGAGTTTCCGAATCCACGAAGACCTTCGCGGCCTGGTCGGCCGCACCGACGACAGCGAAGGACGCTCCCTGGATGGCGCCGATGGTCAGCACCAGATAGACCACAGGCACCAGCAGGAGTAGTCCAAGGAAAGTGAACTCAAGAACGGCGCTGCCGGCCTCGCCGTCGGGCGCGGCAGCACCTACCCGCTCAGGAAGTGAGCGCAGCATGCCCGGTCACCTCCATGGTCCCGCTCGGACCGATCAGCCCGATCACAGGAATGGGCGCGCGAACCGTGACCTGAAGAATTGGCGAACCTCCCTGCTCGATCCGGGCTACCGACACGTCCTGCGCATAGGCGCTGTTGATTGCACCAGTGATAAGAGAGGTGGTGCGAGCGGCTGCATCAGCGGGCGAACGGTCGGCCAGGGTGCCATAGCGGGCACCCGAGGATGCAGCGTCGATCAGCGTGTTCCTGACATGCAGCACCAGAGTGAGTTGAACGATCGCGATGAAGACGACGGTCAGTAATCCGCCGATGAGCGCGAAGTCGACGGTGGCGGCACCTCGTTCTCGTTCTCGTTGAGTCGAGGGCCGTGGCGCGCCTTTGCACTGCGAGAATTCCACCGGCTTACGGGCTTACGCGGTTGATCGCTTCGTTGAACAGCCCTTCAAGGGCGGGTGCGGCGATCGCCAGAAGGGCAGCGACAAGGACCGCAGACATCAGGGTGATCATGACCCAACCTGGGACGTCTCCGCGCTCCCGATGGTCATCGGATGGTGCCGCCGGCACATGGGCGCGTAGAACGGCAGCAGTGAGCAGGAAGCTTGCGATGAGGCGGTTACGCATGCTGGTTTTTCTCTCTTTCCGTGGTGTTCGTTTGAGGTCTAGGCGGAGTTGCCCGGTGGTCAGAGTCCCAGGTTGATCAGGGCTATGCCGGGGTACACGGCAAAAAGAACGGTGAGCGGCAGGACCCCGAATACCAGCGGCACCATCATGGCGATCTCCTTGCGACCAGCGGACTCCATCAACTCCCGTTTGGACAGGTCCCGAACGTCCTGCGCCTGAGCGCGCAGCACGTCAGCCAGCGGCGTTCCGCGGTCTACAGCGACGCTGACACCATCCACGAAGCGCACGAGCGGCGCCAGTTGTGTGCGGTTGGAGAAGTTCTGGAGCGCCTGCAGTAGTGGTGTTCCCGCTCGGGTCTCTGAGAGGACACGGCCGAACTCTCTCGCGAGCTCGCCATGACCCGTGCGGCAGATCCGTTCCAACGCGCCCGTGGCACTCTCCCCCGCGCTGACGGCAAGAGCCATAAGCTCGGCGAGACTGGGGAACTCGGCAAGGATGCGGCTCTCCCGTTTTCTTATCTCCGCGCCCAGTAGGTAGTCCCGAAGCAGATACCCACCGGCCGCACTTCCGAACACGATGAGAACCGCCAGCATCGGGTTGAAGCTGCCGGAGGCAGCGAGGGTAAGGATGACGGTCGTTGACGCGGCGAGCCCGACACTCCCCCAGATGACCTGTTCCGCGCGGAAGTCGAGGACGGATTGCGTCCGCCCGGCCTGTTCGAGTCTGCGGGCGAGCACAGATGACGCTGGACTGAACTTGTTCAGCCAGGTGACGGCGTCGCGCGCGACCGGGCGGATGATCCGTTCCAACGGGCCGAAGGGAGTCACTGCCTGAGTCTTCAGCAGGCGGGATTGCACATCGACGGACTTAAGCTGGGGAGCAATTCGCTCGACGAAGCGGGGTTGACGCATCACCGGTAGCCGCACGAACGTGAGCCAGAGCCCAGAGCCGAGTGTCGCCCCCGCCAGGGCCGCCAGAGCAAGTTCCATCAGCGAAGCACCCTCTCGTCCTCGGGCAGCGCACCGATCCGCAGCATCACCCAGTAACAGAAGGCCGATACGAGCAAGCCTCCAATGAGTACAGCAGCCCCGCCCGTGGTGTTGTAAGCGGCCACTGCCTCCGGTCTCGTCGACAGCAGGGCGAGTACGATCCAAGGTGCGGCTACCGCGAGTCGGGCTGCGTTAACTGTCCACGACTGGCGGGCCTCAAGTTCGCTACGAGTCCGCGCGCTATCGCGCAGGAATTCGGCCAGCGTGCCCAAAAGCCGCCCCAGATCGGTCCCACCAACTTCGCGGGTTAGTCTCAGTGCTTCGACGATCCTGTCCGCCACAGGATCCGCCAACCGGTCCTTAAGACGGTCCAATGAATGGTCGAATTGTCCGCCTGCCCGGTAGTCGCGTGCGAAGTCGCCGAAGGCGGGGCGGAGTTCTTCAGGGCCTTTTACGCCCAGTTGCATCAACGCTTCGGGCAGTGAGAGGCCAGCCCGGATGGCCGAGCGCAGGTGATCCACGACGTCCGGCCATAGCTCCCGGAGTGACGCCGTCCGTTTTCGCGCGCGCCAGCGCACCAGCATGAAGGGTGCAAGCGCACCGAAGAGCGCGAAACAGGCAGCAATGGCGGGGGTTGCTGTAAAGACGAAAGCGATGAGAAACACGAACAGCCCTGCGGCGGCGCTTGCCGTCAACAAACCCATCGCGGATACCCGCTCTACTCCGGCACGTAGCAGTAGCTCGTCGACCTTGCCGGCGCGGCGTTTGATCCTGGCTGGACAGGGCGGCTCCGCCCATGTCGACCACCAGATCATGAATAGGCCCGCGCCCAACGCCGCCCCCACAGCGACGGTCACGATGGGCTCAGAATGGAGGCAACACTGTAGCCCGCAGCAGCGAACTTCTCTTCGGCCGGCATGTTCGACGCCGTCATTCGCAATTCACCGTCGACTCGCCGAAATACCGTCGACGTTTCAATCACGCCATTTTCGACCCTGCGGCCGAGCGCAACTATCTCAACCACCCGGCGTTGACCGGTCCGCTCTCGAACGCAATGTACGACCAGGTCGATGCAGGAGGCGACGGTAGGCACCACGAACGCACTTGAGATGTTGTCCCCCGCCAGCAAGGGCAGCGTGCAGATCTTGGTTATTGCGTCGTGCGCACTGTTGGCGTGGACGCTACACATCCCTGGAAGACCTGAATTCAAGGCGATCAGCATGTCCAGGCTTTCAGCCTCTCGGACCTCACCCACGATAAGACGGTCCGGACGCATGCGGAGCGCTTCCTTCACAAGACGACGCAGCGGAATTTCCCCTTGCCCCTCAAGGTTGGGCTGTCTGCACTGCAGGCCGACGACGTCACGCAGCGGAAACTGGAGTTCGAAAATCTCTTCAACGGTCACAACCCGTTCTCGCGGCCCGATGCTGGCTCCAAGACAATTGAGCATCGTCGTCTTGCCCGCCTGGGTCGCTCCGGATACGAGGATATTCAGGCCGCTTGCTACCGCGGCGCTCAGGAATCTAGCTGCGTGCGGCGACAGAGACCCCAGCTCGACGAGGTGTTCCAGACGAGTGGCCCGGGAAATGAACTTCCTGATGTTGACTGCCCAATGGCGGCGGGTGACGTCAGGGATGACCACGTGCAACCTCGAGCCATCGGGCAACGAAGCGTCGACGAACGGGGACGAAAGGTCGAGCCGACGACCGGATGATTTCAGCATCTTCTCCACGAGATCGCGGACCTGCTGTTGGGTGAGCGTAAGGGAGGTGAGTTCTGATTCGCCCGCCCGTGCGACGAATATTTCCGATGGGGCGTTGATCCATATTTCTTCGACAGTGGAATCATCGAGCAGCGGCTGCAGTGCACCGTACCCTGCAACGGCGTCGAAGACATGCCGGCTTGCCTGTTCGATATGCCCCAGCGGGGGAAGCGAACCGACAAGGGACCGCTCGTCATAGTCCTGAACTGCGGCTTCGACCAGACGCCGCACTTCCGAGCTTTGCATCGTCGGGTCCAGCCCACGGCGACGAATGAGCTCTCTTACCTCATCCTCAACAATGCGCACTGCATCCATAGTTTTCCCCAAGGATTCGGCATGCAGACGGGAGACGCATGCCGGAGACTGTCAGACTGGTAATACACGTTCGAAGTTGTTTCCTGCCTCAAAGCGTAGGACACACTGAATCCACTTACCTAGCCTGATGAAGGCCTGTGGAGAACCTTCCGCGGGCCATCACATCTGTCCCTCTAGTCACTCATGTAACACGCAGGTACCCTTTGTGGGGAAAATGCCCGGTGCAATCCGGGGCTTGCACCATCTGGAGATCCCTCGTGATAGTTTCCCGCGCGTCCAAATCCCTCGCTCTCTCATCGCTGGTCACGCTTAGTCTTCTCATCGGTATGACGCCGGCAGCAGGAATGGAGGCGGCAGATACAGTTCCGGCTGTTCCAGCTGCTCCTACTGCAATAGCAACTGCTACCACCGAGTCAACCGCTCCCCCAGCGGAAGGCACGCCCTCGCCGTCGGATTCGGCAGGCCAGAACGCGGAGGAGAGCAAAGTTGACGCAAGCAGTGTGGGCGATGCTTCTGAATTAGGCAGCGCGCGCATGGGACAAGGGCTGTCGAGGATGGCGGAGGGCGGCGATTCACCGGTTCCGCCAACTCGTGAGCTGGATGGGAAAGCGATCCCATCCCCACTCGAGCACGGGGCAGCCGCAAGCGATGGGACCCTGGTAACTCCGCAGGCAACCACCTGGCGTCCTTCGGGCGGCGTCTTGGGTGTTGATGTCTCGAACTGGCAGGGGACGGTCGACTGGGCTTCTGTATGGGCAAACGGTGCCCGCTTCGCCTACGTAAAGGCCACTGAAGGCAACTATCACGAGAGCAACACCTTCGCGAACCAGTATTCGCAGTCGTACTCACAAGGCTTCATACGGGGTGCCTACCACTTCGCCATCCCTAGTAACAGCTCAGGCGCTGCGCAAGCAGACTACTTTGTAGCCCGCGGCGGAGGCTGGTCCGCCGACGGACGAACGCTTCCGCCCCTGCTGGATTTCGAGTACAACCCCTACGATGCGAAGACGTTGCCCTCGGGTAAGGGCGACACGTGTTACGGGATGTCGGCCTCGCAACTTGTGAGTTGGGTACGCGACTTCTCGAATCGGATGGTTGTTCTCACTGGCCGGAAGCCCATGATCTACACAACCGCTGGCTGGTGGAACTACTGCACCAACAACTCCACTGCGTTGTCCGACCATGCTTTGCACGTTGCGCACTACCAGACAACCCGTCCAGCGATCCCGGCAGGCTGGGGTTACTACAGCGTGTGGCAGTACACCGATGATGGCCCCGTGGTCGGTGACTGGAACCACTGGAACGGCACCCTCACGGACTTGCAGAACTTCGCTCGCGGCGGCGAGACGCCGACTCCTGCTCCTCAGCTGCCGTCTGTACGTTCATTGGCGGATATGGTGGCGATCGACTCCTCCGGTCGACTGTGGAACTACCCAGCCAACGGCACAGGTGGCTTCGGTACCCGCTTCCAAATCGGTTCGGGCTGGAGCGGGGCCGCATCCATCAACCCCGTCGACTGGAACGCCGACGGCACCATTGACATCCTCGCCCAGTGGGACAACGGAACTCTGAACTACTACCCCGGCAAACCCACCGGAGGCTTCAACGCTCCCATCCAGATCGGATCCGGCTGGCAAGGCATCAGCATCGCCGTCGGCCCCTGGGTCAAAGGACAAGGCATCACGGTAGTCGGCGCCCGCCCGGACGGCACCCTCCACTACTGGCCACACACCTCAACCCACCGACTCGGCAACGCCGTCAGAATCGGATCTGGCTTCACCAACATGCCCATCGTCATGGCCGACCACAACCTCGACAGCCGCATGGACCTGCTCTCACGCGACTCCAACAACAACCTCCTGCGCTACACCGGCAGCGGAACCGGCACCATCGTCTCCGGTTCCCGCACAACCGTCGGAACCGGTTGGGACATAATCGACGCGGTCAACGCCGTCGACAGCTTCAACGGCCCAACCAGCCGTGGACTTATCGGACGCACAACCACCGGAAACCTCACGTACTACCCCTTCACCACCACCGGCTTCGGCACCTCCACACCCATCGGCACCGGCTGGAACACCTACACCATCTCAGGCACCGACTTCACGCCGGTTGCTCCGGCCCCCGAACTGGCACCCGCACCTGAGCCTGAACCCGCGCCCACGCCGAGTCCTGCTCCGCAGCTGCCGTCTGTGCGTTCATTGGCGGATATGGTGGCGATCGACTCCTCCGGTCGATTGTGGAACTACCCGGCCAGCGGCACAGGTGGCTTCGGTACCCGCTTCCAGATCGGTTCGGGCTGGACCGGGGCCGCATCCATCAACCCCGTCGACTGGAACGTCGACGGCACCATCGACATCCTCACCCAGTGGAACAACGGAACCCTTAGCTATTACCCCGGCAAACCCACCGGAGGCTTCAACGCTCCCATCCAGATCGGCTCCGGCTGGCAAGGCATCAGCATCGCCGTCGGCCCCTGGGTCAAAGGACAAGGCATCACGGTAGTCGGCGCCCGCCCTGACGGCACCCTGCACTACTGGCCACACACCTCCACCCACCGACTCGGCAACGCCGTCAGAATCGGATCCGGCTTCACCAACATGCCCATCGTCATGGCCGACCACAACCTCGACGGACGCATGGACCTGCTCTCACGCGACTCCCACAACAACCTGCTGCGCTACACCGGCAGCGGAACCGGAACCATCGTCTCCGGCTCACGCACCACCGTCGGAACCGGTTGGGACATAATCGACGCGGTCAACGCCGTCGACAGCTTCAACGGCCCAACCAGCCGTGGACTTATCGGACGCACAACCACCGGAAACCTCACGTACTACCCCTTCACCACCACCGGCTTCGGCACCCCCACACCCATCGGCACCGGCTGGAACACCTACACCATCTCAGGCACCGACTTCACTCGATGACCGTGTTCGGCTCGAACGGACACGCTGAAAGCACGGCGGCTTCAACTGCGCCGTCGAACCGACCTGAACGTGAGACGGCTGCGGACTAACCCAGGTCCTCGCCAAGAAGCCGCCCATACAACTCCAGCAGGGATTGCACGCCAACCCTTACGTCGTGATGCTGGGCGATGAACTTCTTGCCTGCTTGCCGTCGGGAGCCCTGTTCCGGGTCAGCGAGAATGTCCGCGGCTGCCTGCGCCACCCCTTCCGGTGTGGGGCCACTCAAACGAACCAGATCGGGGTAGAACTCATGTGAAGCGCTGCTGACCAGAGGTACGCCGATCGACAGCGCTTCAAGCTCACTTCCTGCAAGGATGCTTGTCATCTGTCCGACGACGACGGCGGCGCTCCCCAGCCAGGCTTTGTACTCCTGGTAGGGCATTCTGGGTACAAGTTCGACCCCCGCAGCACGCGCGGCGTCAGCGTCCTCTCCCCAATCGAGTCCCAGCAGTTCGGCCTCGGGGAGTTCACTGCGTAGGCGCCGTGCGACCTCGATCTGGGCTTCACTGCCCTTCACTTCCTCCCATCGGGAGGCAAAAATCACGCGGTTCGGGACTGGTGACCAGTCTGGCGCCTGATCCAACCGGACCGGAACGGGGAAGTAGATCGCTTCTGACCGGGGGTTGATGTTACGAACGTGAGACAGCAGATCGGGCGTTGAATAGAGGACTGCGGCAGCATGTTGGGCGCCGAAGTGCAGCTTATCCCCCCACCCCTCATACTGCCGGCTTCGCACATCGGTGCCGTGCAGGTGCAACACCCACGGTCGCCGCACCCACCGCATGTGAGGAGAAAGCCCCCCCGTGTGAAGGTGAACCACGTCCGTCTGCGTGCTCTTCAGCGCCAGCGTGCCGTCCCACAGCACCGGGCGCGCCCGGAGTGCCGGATGCTTCAGGGGGCCGGCCCACACCTTCCGGTAATACCAGGGGATATCCGTTGTGGTCCAGCTTTGTCCTGTCTCGTTGGCGTGATCGACCAGGTTCCTAGCGGTGCTCGCAGCATCGTGGATGTGAAGCGCGCGAATGCGGTTCGTCGACTCAACCATTGCTGATACCAGCAATCTCTCGGACGGCGGCAGACCACGCACTGCTCGTCGCTTCGGCACTCAACTCCCATGCTGCGCAGTGCGAAGCTTCCTTCATCCGCGCCACGTCAGCTTCTGTCATACCAGCGAGAACGGCTGCGGCGGACTCCGCGTCGAATCCCCCCGCTACGAGCCCGACGCCGTGACGCTCAACCAGTGCCTGCATTTCCGGAGAGGGACCTATGAGAAGGGCAAGCCGCGCCTGAATGAATTCGAACAGCTTGTTGGGCAACGCATGTTCCATATTGAAGTTACTGGGCGGACAAAGGTAGAACCCGATGTCGTAGGCCCGCAGCATGGGGACGATCTGCTCGAAAGGGACCGCCGGCTTCATCCGCACTGCCCCATGAGGCACGGTGGCGGCCTTCTGCGCCAATTCGTCAATGTACCGTTGGTCCCCCGGCACAAGCACCAGGTCCAGCGTCGCGGTGCCGGGACGGAGTTGGTTGGCGCGCCGGACGGCTTCGATCATCACTTCGATTCTCCGTACACGACCGGCCGCGCCGGTATGAACCAACCTCAGAGGTGACTGAACAGGAGACGGGCTGAAACGATCGTCATAAGCGGAAGCGTTCGGCACCACTGAGGGCTTCGGTATCCCGTATGTAGCGGCGTACTTTTCCGCTATGCCGTCAGCCACTGTGGATACAGAATCCGCCTTGGTGACAAACTGCCGGCAGGCCCAGTCCATGAAAGGGCCCATCAGCAAGCGCCATTTCAGGTCGTCCTCGGCCTGCTTGGGTGCATACTCGTGAAGGTCGGCGTGCATTCCCCTGCGCGGGCGCAGGGAGACAGCCAATGGAACGGCCAGGACGTCGTTCGCGACTACGACGTCCACGCTGCCCGCGGGAAAGTGTTCCTGCACCAGCCGGACCTTATCGGCCCCGAAATAAAGGCGGTGGTACCGGCGCGCGCCCAGGAGGAACCTCACACGAGCCTTGCTCGAGTACCAGACAGGGAGGTTATCGGGGATTTCAACGTGCCGGATCACACCGTCAGGCGAGGGCCCGTAACCGCAGGAGACGACGTCGGAGAACTCCTGGAATAGACGGATCTGCCTGAGCACGCGGGGATCGCGGGCTATTCGTGAAAACGAAAGGACAAGTACCTGTGGGCGGGTGGATCCAGGAGCTTCATCGTGCGGCATATTTTTCACTCTATCGACATTGGTTCAGGCCGCAGGCTGGGTCGGACATTCACACGACGTCAGCCGACGGCGGCGAGCTTCTTCACGGCATCGATCCATGGGCGGGTCAGTTGCTCTGAACTCAATGGAACCGCCGCCCTGTGGGCGTTCTCCTTCAGCTCGGCCACCCGCTCCTCCGTGAGTGACAGGATGACACGCGCGGTCGACTCCGCGTCGAATCCCGCGGCCACGCATCCCACACCGTACTCGTGGATCAGCCGGGCCATTTCCGGTGAGGGACCGATCACAATCGCGAGACGGGCCTGAATGAATTCGAAGAATTTGTTTGGCAGCGTGTGTTCCAGGTTGAACGTGCTCGGTGGACAGACAAAGATGCCGACGTCGTAGTTCTGCAGCATGGGCACGATCTGGTCGAACGGTACCGGAGGTTTCATACGCACCGCTCCGCCGGGTACGGAAGCTGCACGGGCTGTCAGCTCATCGATATACCGTTGCTCACCCGGCACGAGCACCAGATCCATTGTCGCCGTCCCGGGACGGAGCTGATTGACCCGCTCGACGGCATCTATCATTACCTCAATCTGCCGTCCGCGGCCTGCGGCTCCTGTGTGGATAAGCCGCAGCGGTGACTGAACGGGGGTAGGCGCAAACCTGTCGTCGTATCCTGAGGCATTAGGCACCACGGTGGGCTCGGCAATGCCGTACACCGAGGCATACTCCTCGGCAATCCTCTTGCCCACGGTCGATACGGAATCTGCTGTTGTCACGTACTCGCGACAGGCCCAGTCCATCAAGGGGCCCACAAGCAGCCGCCATTTCAGATTGTTTTCTCCCTGGCGGGGAGCGTACTCATGAAGGTCGGCATGCACACCTCTCTCCGGCCGTAGGGATAATGCCAGCGGAACGGCAAGCACGTCATTTGCTATCACCACGTCCATGCTGCCCTCGGGGATTCGGTCCTGCACGAACCGGACTCGCTCCGCCCTGAAATAGAGCCGCCTGTGCCGACGGGTGGCCAGAAGTGCCGCTACCTTCTTGTAGCTCGTGCGCCAAGTCTTGAAACGATCCGGAATCTGGATGTGCTCGACGACTCCTTCCGGCGACTCCCCGTACCCACAGGAGATGACGTCCGCAAACTCACGGAAGAGGGCAATCTGGCGCAGCACCCGCGGATCCCGAATGATAGGCGAGAACGACAGAACCAGGACCCGCGGTCGTGATGTGTCACGTCTGTCTGCAGTCATCATTTCCATCCCTCTGGATCCAGGAACAAGTGGTCAATGTTCAGACGAGTCCCGCCAATGTAGCCTGCCTCGCGAAGTCCGGCATAGACTCCACCACCTCGGTGAAGGTCCCCTGGGCCGCAAGCCGCCCGTCAGCAAAGAAGAACACAATGTCGCTGTCCTTGATGGTGGACAAGCGGTGGGCCACGGTGATTGTGGTGATCCTGCCGGCCAAGTTACGGATGGCATCGGTCACAGCCGCTTCGGTCGACGTGTCAAGGGCACTTGTTGCCTCATCGAGCACCAGCACGACGGGATCGGCATAGAGACCGCGTGCAATGCCAAGTCGCTGCCGCTGGCCGCCGGACAGTGCCATTCCCCGCTCCCCGGCAGCACCATAGATCCCGTTGGGACGCGCTTCCACTGCGTTCAGCATCTGGGCCCGCTTGAGCGCCCTTCGAACGCGCTCGGGGTCCACCTGCTCCGGGTCCCATGTCAACGCGACGTTCTGGGCAATTGAAGCGTCGAACAGAGATACTTCCTGCGGCACATATCCGACCCGTGAACGCCAGGAATGCAGCACCTGATTCATCGGCACGCCGCCGATGAGAACTTCCCCGTTGCTCGGCAGAAGCAAACCGAGCAACAGATCGACCAGGGTCGACTTGCCGGCTCCTGAGGACCCGACGATGGCCACACGGGATCCGGCCGGAATACTCATGTTCACGTCAATCAGTGCAGGGAGGTCCGCACCGGGATACGTGAAACTAACATCGCTGAGGACTATGTCGGGGACGCCATCAGGAAGCTCGGACTGGTCCGGGGACTCCTGCTCCTTTGCCCGGGCCTCGGCCTCCTTGATGTCCGAGAGAACCTGCTCAGCAAACGGCGTGCTGGAATGCACTGTTGAAAGGATCGACTGAAAGCGGGTCAGCGAGGGGACTATCCGGAAGCCTGCCACCCCGAAAAGTGCAATCGACGCGAGAGTGTTAGTCACGGGGTCAACTCCAGTGGGACTGGTCAACATGCCGACGATCCCCACGAGGACGAATCCTCCTATCAGTGCGGATTCGAGCACGAATCGGGGGACCTGCCCCAGAAAGAGCGCCATTGAGCGAGCGCGTGAGGAATGGATCCTGTTCTCGTGGACGGCCTTCTCCACGTCCTCGGTGGCACCTTTAAGCGTCACTTCCTTCAGTGCTCCCATCGCCTCGGTGATAAGGCGCACCGTGCGCAGGGAGAACTGGCGGTTCCGCCGACCGTTGGCGACTGCGCGCCGAGAGATCCCGCGGGAGAGAAATAATGCAACTAGGCCAAGATAGATGATGGCCGTGATGGCGGTAATCCAGTTGCTCACCAGCAGCACGACAACTACTGCAAGGACTGAAACAATCTCTCCGGCTAGGCCCATTGAGGGCATCAGGACTCCGGAAACAGTGATCGACACGCCTGAATCGACGGAGCGCACGAGCTCCGACGAGTTTCGCTTCAGCCGGTCCACCCAGGGAGCCCTCATGTATGCAGCGAGCAACCGGTCGCCGATGGCAACTTCGTGAGCAGCAAACCGTGTAGTAGCGACCTTGAGCAACACGACGTTCAGAGCGCTCTTGGCGATTATCAAGACGCAAAAAACCACAAGTACCGCGGCGTAGTCAGGGACTGAATCGAGAGTGACAGGACCCAGACTGATTGGTCGCTCGGTAATGATGCTTGAGAGTGTTATAGCCAACAGGCCAAGGGCGACTACGTCGATCAACGCGAGGGAGGAGGAAAGTACCGCATAGCGGACGAGGAAGCGGCGCGCGGAGTCCGGTAAGACGCGAAGCAACCGCTTATTTATCTGAATGAGTGAATTCATGGCTACAGAAAGACTAGCTCAGTGGCGGCTTCCGGGGAGCTCCGCTACCCACGTCCAAGCCCTCCGCAGTGCCGGAAACAGCCTATGGCCACGGGCTACTTGGACGCAACCTCCCACGGCCGCTCGGCTTCATCTATGGCGATCCGACGCGCTAAACGAGTGATGCTCAGCTCCGTCTGGCGGAAGCGCTGGTAGGTGGTGGCCATAAAAACCAAAAAGGAAACGACGAGACCGTACAACACCAGGTCGGTTCCACGTCCTATTCCGAACCATGAGGCGACAGTCGACATCACTGATGGGAAGAATATGGAGAATGCCGCAGCAAATCCGAAAGCAATCAAGAGCATACGCCGAATAGCGAGATGCCGAGCATTGCTACCGCCGCGCATGAGGACGAGCGCGGATGCCGCGACCGCGAGGACCAGAGCGAGCTGAATGAAAATGATCACGATTACCTACCTCAAAAACAATTCAGCAAGGATATTGACCGAGTTCAGCAAGGATTGGCCTTTAGACTTTGAATAGTCGGTATACACGATCTCCACCGGATGCTCCACCCATCGGGGCTGCAACTCCGCGATCCGGTGCACGATTTCGGACGCATGAGCCATGCGGTTCTGCGTCAGATGAACGTTCTGAACGAAATCTCTTCCGAGCACACGAAGCCCGTTATGTGCGTCAGTGAGGTCCAAGCCAGTCGCAAGACGCGACTGGATTGCCGCCGTCTTCAAAACGAGCCGCTTCATCCGGGAGACGTTCGTCCGGTCGTCGAGGAAGCGGGAGCCCAAAACAACGTCGGCTTCCCCGGCCCGAATTCGCTCAAGCATCGCGAGGGCGTCAACTTTACGGTGTTGTCCGTCTGCGTCGAACGTTACAACAGCATCCATGTCGGGATCCTGTAGAGCGTACTCAAAGCCGGTCTGCAGGGCCGCCCCTTGCCCGAGATTGATCGGATGTTGCACGATAACGGCGCCGGCGGCCCGGGCCACGTCCTGAGAACCATCTGTGCTCCCGTCATCGATGCACACAACGTGCTCAAAGTGGTTCCGCAGGTCTCGCACGACCCCGCCAACTACGGTCGCTTCGTTGTACATAGGGATGACAATCCAGGCATGACTCACGTCGTTCAGTATTCCACAGAGCCTCAGAAGCTCTGATCACTCCAGTGGAAGGCGCCAGACGCGGTGATATGCTCGATGGCTGGTTACGTATGTGTGCCTCCGACCAGTCTCAGCCATTCGAAAGTCTTTGATGTCCTGGATCCAAATTGCGCCTGCCTTCGCATGTGCTCTGGCCTTGGCCTTCGTGCCGGGCGGGTTGTTGGCCTATACCGCGGGAGCGCGGAGCTATCACCTCCTTGCTCTGGCCGCTCCGCTTTCAATCTCACTTGTCGCGCTCTCTGCGATTGTTGCCGCGCCGCTCTCGATCAGGTTCGGCTTCATTCCACTGCTGGGACTTACTGTAGCTAGCTGTACGGTTGCGCTGCTTGCACGGCGGATGTTGCGTTGCCCGCTAGTGCCTCCTACAGGTCATCACACCGTGGTTCGCATGAACTGGAGTGTCCCGCTTACTGCACTGGCGGTCGCAAGCAGCCTCATTGGATCGAACTTCATTAAGATTATCGAGCGCCCCGACAATTTTTCACAGACGTACGACAACATATTTCACATGAGCGCCGTCCGCTATATTGCCGACAGCGGCTCAGGTACGTCCTTGACAATGGGTATGTTGGGTACAGGGCCAAACATCTTCTACCCGGCAGCGTGGCATGATTTCGTTGCCCTTATCCATCTATTCACCGGCGCCTCGATTCCAGTGGCCATAACGGCGGCGTCATTAGTAATTGGCGCGTTCATCTGGCCAGCGTCATGCCTGTTGATCGCGACCGTCCTATGCCGCCCACGCCCATTGGTCATGCTCGGCACAGCGGTCATATCAACCGGATTCGGTGCGTTCCCATACCTCATGATCAATTTTGGTGTCTTGTATCCATATCTTTTGGCTTTAGCGATACTTCCTGCAGCCATCGCCTTGGTTTGCGAACTCTTCCGGGTAGGCATGGTGAGGAGGACGCCTACGGATCGTCGGGTAATCGGACTATTTCTCGGCGCGCTTGTCCCTGGGCTTGGACTAGCCCACCCGAGCGCGCTTCTTTTCCTGATGTTGGTTGTGCTGCTCTTCACCCCCCTCCCATTCCTCAAACGTCTACTCGCCCCAGGGGATCTCAGGAGGAAGCTCCTGTCTGCTACGGCGATGGTAGGGGTCCTGACGGTATCGACCTACGTTGTTCGCGAGATTTGGACCATTGCGAGACCCACACGAGGAGCATCATTCTGGCCGCCAACTCAAACCAGCGCACAGGCGCTTGGAGAGATAGCGACGCTGGCCCCTATGAGAGCACCGATTGCATGGCTCATGCTCGCGCTCATTCTCACCGGGATGTACTCGGCCCTCCGGTTTCAGCTACACCGCTGGACACTCATTCCGATGCTCTTGGGCTCATTCCTATATGTAGTCGTCACTTCTTTCCCCAATGACGACGTTCGCTACTTCATCACAGGGATTTGGTACAACGACGCATACCGTCTTGCAGCTCTGCTGCCTATCGCGCTCCTGCCCGTCATTCTGCTGGGTTGGAGAGCGGTCAGTGACGCGTACGAGCGCATGGCGGCACAAGTCGTGCGCACGGACAATCTTCACGCCGGCTCCGCTTCAATTGGACTAAATGCCATCGCTCTTATCCTGTTGATCGCGGCTACGCAGGGCGATTCGGTGACATACGCGGTTCGAACTGCCTCCGAGAGTTACGGCATCAGCGAAAATTCCCCTCTCATCTCCGCTGATGAGGCTGCACTGCTCGAGCGAGTACCGGAATTGGTGCCGGAGTCGGCAACAGTTGTGGGCAACCCCTACACGGGCGCATCTCTGGTATATGCCTTAGCCGACCGCTCCACGCCATCGCCGCACGTAGCACAGGGGCAGAACCCGCAGGCACAGGTTCTCCTCAATGAACTGGACGAAATGCTGACGAATCCCGAGGTCTGCTCCGTGGTCGAGAACATGGGGCAAGTCTTCGTCCTGGACTTCGGTCCGGATGAGGTTCATGGTGGTTCTCACCCGTTTAAGGGGACCGACAGCATATCGCCAGCCACCGGTTTTGAGCTCGTCGCTCAAGAGGGCGAGGCTTCCCTCTGGAAAGCCGTTGGTTGTTGATGACGGTCGGCGAGCGGCGCTTTAGCCCGATGCATTGTTGATATTCAGGCGCGTCTATAGTCAGGTTTCCACTTCGTTCACACGATGGTGATCGGCTGATCAGGCGCGCCGAAGAACCTCAGCGGATTACGAGCTGTCGCTAGAGACAGTAATCTACTGCTGAGGGAACCGTCCGGGTGCTAGGTCATACGGGTGCTCTAGCCGCGGAGCTCGGCCACCGCTTCATTGACAGGCCCATCAAAGCGGACCTTGCCCCTTTCCAGGACGATCCCCCTGTCACATATCTGAGCTACAAGATCAAGGTCATGGCTCACGACGACAAGCGTCTTACCTGCCGCTGCCAACTCCTTGATCTTCGAGATGCATTTCTTCTGGAAAGGCTCATCCCCCACGGCGAGAATCTCGTCGACCAGAAACACCTCAGGGTTGGTGTGAACGGCAACGGAAAAAGCCAACCGCAAGTACATTCCGGAGGAGTAGAACTTCACCTCTGTGTCAATGAACTGCCCGATCTCCGAGAATTCGACGATGGAGTCAAACCGGTCGAGGATCTGTGCTTCGGTCATCCCCAGTATCGCTCCGTTGAGGAAGACGTTGTCCCTGCCGCTCAGATCCGGGTGGAAACCGGCACCGACCTCGATCAGCCCCGCAACCCTGCCGCGAGTCCGTACACGTCCAGAATCAGGCAACATGACTCCGGAGATGTGCTTGAGCAATGTACTCTTCCCGGAGCCGTTCAGTCCGAGCAGAGCGACGGCCTCGCCTTCCTCGATCGTGAGAGTCACTTCACTGAGGGCATGGAATTTCTGGGACAGATCGCCTTTACGCCCCTTGACCAACCAGACGAACGCTTCCTTAATGGAGCGGGTATGTCGAAGGACGAATTGTTTCGTGACGCTCTCGACCTCGATTGCAGTACTCACTCATAGCTCCTGGGCGAATCGGCCTTCAAGGCGGCGGAAGGTGTACTGACCCAGCACGATCACCAGTACTGCAATTCCCACCGCGAGGGGAGACCAAACAGTGAACAGGTTCGGCGGCATCAGGCTCGCCGGGTCGGTTGCAGCGTCAGTCGTAGGCTGCCAGAAAGCTACGTGAAACAGTTCGACGGCGATGGTTATCGGATTGAGCAGGTACAGGGTGAGAAAGGTCTCCCCCAGCGTGTCGCGCACCATGGTCCACGAATAGAGCACCGGCGACGCCCAGGTAGCTATCATCAGCAGCATGTCGACGAAGTTCTCGGAGTCACGGAAGTAGACGTTGGCGGCGCCGAAGAACAGGCCCAAACCCGTTGCGAGGAGAGCGACGATAACGAACCCCAGTACAGCGGCAGCGATCTGTGGCACACCGGGTGCCCACCCGGTCAAGAGGCATGCAATGAGCAGCACGACCAGCTGCGGGACGAAGTGGACCGCCGATACCCACACGGAGGCAACGGGGAAGAGTTCCCTCGGCAGGTAGATTTTCTTGATCAACCCGCCATTTCCAACAATGGAACGGGAGGCGTTGCCTAATGCCTCGGTGAAGAAGTTGATGAGGATGATTCCGGAAAACAGGTAGATCGGATAGTTCTCAGTGTTCCGGTTCATGCCCAGGAAAATCCCAAGAGCGAACCAGAAGACCACGAACTGCACACCCGGCTTGACGTATGACCAGAGGAGACCCAGTACCGATCCGCGATAACGGACCTTGATTTCCTTTGCGACGAGCAGTTTGAGCAGGAATCGTGAGCGAAGCACGTCCTTTAAACCACGCCCGAGCCCGGGCGTCGTCAATTCTGTGCTCAATCCCGGGTTCCGTTCTGCGAATGCGCCTCGAAGGTCTTCTTCCACGCGTCAAACGAGGTGATCTCCGGCAGTTCCTTCCGGTATAGCTCGCGCAGTCTTGGCCACTCGCGAAGGATCTCCGCATTGAGCCTGGCGGATTCCGCAAGCATGGCCCGAAGCTTCCGCGGGTCACGCTGGTACCAGGAAGCACCGGTCCCCTCGGCATTGGAAACCACAGCGCTGTCGTACTGCGACATTCGCCACCACTTGTTGTCCTGGTGGGCAACGAAGGCCTGGGGCCGCTCCTTGCTGGTGTTCGCGATGGGCTTGCTCAGCTGCCGAACGATAGTCTTCGCAGCCCAGGGCACGAGCTGGAGATGAGAGGGTGCTCTGAAACCCATACCGTGTCGTGGCGGCTTGTCCATTTTCGGCGCGGGAAAGGCATCCGGGTCATTGCGGAACTGGGAGTCCGGGTATTGACTCGCCATCGCCCTGATCTCCGGGAGCTTGGTCGGAAGAATCGCGTGCAACTGGCCGGGACCTTTGAGGACATCCCGCAACGCCATCAGCCGGCCCATGGCGGTGTAGTACTGCATCGAAATCAGGTGCTTGATGTCCATGTAGCCGGTTTCACGGACTACCCTGCCGCCGTGCTCATACGGGCTATGGAGCAGCGCTGCAATCAGCCTGTTGCGCGTGTGGAAGTAGGCCTGCCAGCCCACCAGGTCGTCCTTGTCAATCCACGACACATGCCAGACGCCGGCACCGGGCAGGGAGACAGTCGGATAACCGGCGGCTTTGGCACGGAGGCCGTACTCAGCGTCATCCCACTTGATGAATACAGGGAGTGAAAGTCCGATGTCGCGGATCACTGCCGTGGGGATCAGGGCCATCCACCACCCGTTGTAGTCCACATCCACCCGGCGGTGCAACCAGGGCGTCTGACGCAGGTTGGACCGCACGAAGTCGTGGCCGAGTATCTGTTCGGCCACTGGCTGGTCTGGCTGGAAACGCCACGGATTGACCGTCTCGCCGAATGTATGAAGGACCGTCCGGTTGTACAGATCGAACATGTGGCCGCCGACAATGGTCGGAGTCTTGCAGCGATCGGCGAAGGTCAGGAGACGGGAAATGCTCTCAGGCTCGACGACGATGTCATCGTCGAGCAGGAGCACATAGTCACTTCCGTTCTCAACGGCTTCGTACATGCCCCTGGCGAAGCCTCCCGAACCGCCCAGGTTGTCCTGGTCGATTATGCGCAGCTTCCCCTGAAGGGCAGCACGGACCTCGTGGAATCCAGGTTCATCGGCAACCTTCTGGGTTCCCTGATCGACAACGAGGATTTCTTTCAGACGCTCGAGATTCTCTGGGTGGTCGGCGAGGATCTGCAGGTTGTTCAGGCAGAAATCAGGCTTGTTCAGGGTTGTGATCTCGAGAGTAATGCTTCCCGGCTCCCTCGGCTCCTCGCGGGCGCGCCACTGGGCAGATTCAAGCAGGAAGTCCTCCGAACCGGCCACCAGGTCGAACCAGTACCACCCTCCGTCCCCGAAGGGCTTCAGGGAGAGGTCGAAAGTGGTCGTCGCCGCATCGGAAACCCGTTGCGTGTCGACGTGCTGCAACGAACCTCGGGCGTTGGATTTGTACACACTGATGCTGCCCTGCCCGGAAGTCGAAACCGATAGGCGAATTTCCCGAAGTGAAGTCCATTTGCGCCAGTAGCTCGCCGGGAATGCGTTGAAGTAACTGCCGAAGGAAAGGCGTTCGCCCCGACGGACCAGTGTCGAATGACGTGATCGAAAATCCTCGGCATGGATCTGCTTGGCGTTGCTGAAGCTTCCGGACGGGGAGCGGTCCTGCGACGCGCTGCCGTCCATGGTGTTGAGCTGCACACTGAGCGCGTTACCACTGTCGATGTAGAGCGCTGCAGTGTCGAGGTTGCTCTCCTGAGGAAAGATGACACGCTGAAGTGTCTGCCACTGCGCGGTGTCTTCGCTGTTGTTCCCGTGTGTCGCCGTCGTCGTGCTCATTCCTCCACGCCTCCGCTTTCGAGCCGTGCGCCACCGTTGAAGTGGGGCTTGATCTTGTTATCGAACATCGACAGCGCCGACCCGATGGCCATGTGCATGTCGAGGTACTTGTAGGTGCCGAGACGACCTCCAAAAAGCACCATGTCCTCGCCTCGGGCGAGGTCGCGGTAAGCAAGGAGCTTCGCACGGTCAGCTTCAGTATTCACCGGGTAGTAGGGCTCATCGTCCTTTTCGGCGAACCGTGAGAACTCACGCATGATCACCGTTGCGTCCTTGGTGTAGTCGCGCTCGGGGTGGAAGTGCCGAAACTCATGGATGCGGGTATAGGGGACATTTTCGTCAGGGTAATTCATCACCGGGCAACCCTGGTAGTCCTCGATGGGAAGCACTTCCTCCTCGAGGTCGATGGTCCGCCACGAAAGATCGCCCTCTGCGTAGTCAAAGTACCGGTCAACCGCGCCGGTGTACACAACCGGAACCTGGCCCAGAGTGGAACTCCGCGAATAGGGGTGGCCGTCATCGAAGAAGTCCGTATTGAGCTCGACGGTGATGTTGGGGTGGGCAGCCATCCGCTCGATCCAGGCGGTGTAACCATCCACCGGCAAACCTTCGTACTTGTCGTTGAAGTACCGGTTGTCATAGGTATAACGCACGGGCAACCGGGAGATGATTTCGGCTGGAAGGTTTTTGGGGTCCGTCTGCCACTGCTTGCCGGTGTAGTACTTGATGAAGGCCTCATACAGGGGACGGCCGATGAGCTGTATCCCTTTATCGTTGAGGTTCTCGGGGTCGGTTCCCGCCAGCTCACCCGCCTGCTCCTGGATGAGCGCGCGGGCCTCGCCCGGCCCCATCGAGGTGCGGAAGAACTGATTGATGGTGCCGAGGTTGATCGGCATGGGGTATACCTCGCCCTTGTGGCTCGTGTACACCTTGTGCTGGTAGCTGGTGAAGTCGGTGAAGCGGTTGACGTACTCCCACACGCGTTCGTTCGACGTATGAAAAAGGTGAGCGCCGTATCGATGAACCTCAATGCCGGTCTGCTGTTCATTCTCGCTGTAGGCGTTTCCGCCGATGTGGTGCCGACGGTCCAGCACCGCTACTTTCAGACCGAGGTCCTCGGCCGCACGCTCAGCGATTGTCAGGCCAAAAAAGCCGGAACCTACGATGACGAGGTCAACGTTCACAAAATCTCCTGTACTGGATAGCTACGGACAACATGTGTGCACTGCCCGCGCCACAAGGTTACCCGACTCCGACTCCAGCCCTCCTACGCACACCTCTTGCGCAGATAAGATCTGTATATGACAGCTACGACTTCCAACCTGTGACGGCACGCCTTACCCTTCGCCGCGTTCTGTTTCCGGCGCCCGTTCTTGCCCCGGCGCCTGGCGGCCTGGGAGCCGCGTTCGGTCTTACGGTAACGGGCATCTTCGTTCAAGGATTGACGCGTCTTGGGTATAGCGTATTAGTCGGACGTGTCCTCGGGCCCGCTGCCCTTGGCGACCTCGCCTCTGTCCTAGCCCTCGCATCGTTCCTTGTACTTTTCTGGCCTGCTGCGGGTGCCAACGCCGCTGGCAAGTTCATTGCGCTTGCACGGGGCGAAGAAGATCTGCAGACAGCGCGCGCCACCGAACGCTTCGTAGCGAGCTCATCGACTATCGCAGGCTGCATCCTCAGCACCGTAGCTGCCCTCGTCGTCGTGTTCCAGTTTGGGGCTGGCTGGCTTGCCGGAATAATGGCTGGCGCTCTCACTGTCGCACTATCCGGATATAGCTTCTCGCGGGGCCTTAGGGTCGGCTACGGTCATTTTGTTACCACCGCTGTGTGGGACATCCTTGCATCCGCACTCAGTCTGACACTTCTCATGGGCGTGCTGGTCGCGGGTTGGGAGGCGGTATTGCTACTACCGCTGGTGGCCGGTTATACGCTGTTCGCCGTTACCGCTTGGCCTGCCAACGCTTCCGGGAAGCTGTCCCCGGAGCGGAAACGGGAAATCCTCCGGTTTTCGGCTTGGTCTTCGCTCAACATCATGGCGGCTGGAGGACTGCTGCAGTTATCCATCGTCCTCGCGCGTTCATGGTCCAGCGGCGTAGAACTCGGCCTATACAGCGCCGCCGTGCAACTCGCCACCCCTGCTTCGATGCTCTCCAGTGCCATGCTGACGGCTATGGGACCCTCTCTGGTCACCAAGTTCGCGGCCGGGGACCTTTTGGGGATGCGGCAGGAGCTCGGGAGGATCATGAATATAACCATTGCTTTCTTTATGCCCTTATTCGTTTTCGGTGTGATCTGGGCTGAAGTAGCAATGCTGATCGTATTCGGGTTTCAGTTCACCCAGGGTGCGACGTACTTAGGGACACTACTTGTTGCCGTCTCGGTGACAAGCTTCAATGCTGCGAACGCAAGGTTGAATGGCACTGAGGAGCGAGGCATTAGAGAACTCGCTGCGGTGAACTTCACAGCACTAGTGGCGGGAGTGGCAGTCATGCTCTGGCTGGGGCCGCTTTTGGGGGCATCAGGTTCAGCAGTCGGGTACCTTACCGGGGCTCTCATCAGCGGCACGGTGCCCTTCTTGATCGTTTGGAGAAGGGACTCGATGGCTTGGCTTCCGGTGCTCGCACGGCTGACCGTAGCCTATCTCGCCATGGTAGTCGCCTTGGTCGGGCAGCACTCGACGGGAGGGGCCATCTGGTGGAACATCGCCTGCTCAGGCGTCTTTGTGGTGATCTGGTCGCTGCTCAACGCCACAGCTTTCACTTCGGGAATGCGGAGAGGGAGAAGCGTCTTGCGGCGCCCTAGATAACCCACTGACGGGCGAATCCGAGATCAACGCAACATGGCCGATGCCGGCAAGAACCGAACCGGGGACTCAGGGCTCCACGCGAAACGCACTACTTGTGGAAGTACTGTGTCGATTCGACCGAATCGACGGCGGGCGAGCGCGAGCTCAACTAAGCGGCCTTCCGTGGAATGTGGTTCAAGGATCGCATCGATCAGGCGCCTATCAGCGATACTCAGCGGACACACCGCAGTCTCAGCCGTAGCGAGCAACTCGTTCAAAATCGATCTCAATTCACCCAGGTCTTGATTGGACCAACCGCCTGACTCGTGCCTGGTAAGAATGAGATTGAAAAAGTGGACGCGAGTGAGTTTGGTTGCGATGGCGTTCTTCGTCCGTTGTGACCTACTGAGGTACCAGTCGCTGCGCGCAAGACGAACTACAAATTCAAGCTCCTGCGACACTGCTCTACGTGCGTATGTCACCCTATCGGCGGCATCAGCACCAACGACATATTGCCCTGCCCGCGCGGCATAATCTATGCGATCCGCTCCAAACCAAAGCTTCGCGGAAAACTCTTGGTCTTCGCCTGTCGGAAGACCTTCCGAGAAGCGCAGACCAAGTCGGCGGATCGTTGCCGTACGAATCAGCCCGAGCGGAGCCGTCCGATAAGACAACCGGTCCTTGACGGGGTCGAGGTCACGGGTCCGACCAACGCGCAAGACTGGCGTCCTGATTTTGCGCCCGTCAGCGTGCCGCTGGCGCGCAATTACGGCGTCGGAGCCGTACTTTTCAGCTAGGTCGAACCAGTCTCGCAGTGCGCCTGGCTCATGCATGTCGTCACTACCCATCACCGCGCTGTACCGAGCAGTCGCGTGGTCCAAACCCATATTAAGAGGTCCAGCGGGGCTTCGAATACCATCGCGCAGATGAAGATATCGGATCTTGTCCCTCAGGTTTTCACCGATCTGTGCTGCTATCTCCTCGATGCTCACGTTATGACAAACGACAGTGACGCGAACGCCGCCCTGTTCACCCAGCACCAGTCCGGACCGTGCTACCGACTCAACGGCCCGTCCGACAGGCCGCGCTGTGTTGTGGACGGCGATCACCAGGTCAACGGCAAAATCCTGCTGCTCGGGGGGAACCAACGCTCACCGCCCAGATGCAACGTTTACGGCGCGCCGGGTAGCTGCACCATAGATGCCATCGAAAAGAAGCGACACGGAATCCGGGCTGAACCGCACGCGAATGGGTTCGGCCAATGCGCCAATCGGCATGGGAAGTAAGCGATCGCGAGCTTCGAGGATAGCTTGCGAAAGAGACTCTGCATTTGGTTCTTTCACGAGTACGCTGTTTTCGCTGGTGCAGTAGTCGTCGTACCCGCCGACGAGCGCGGCAACCACGGGCCTGTCAGCGGACAGAGCTTCGGCAGCCGCTGTGAAGAAGTTCTCCTGTGCAGACGGCAAGAAGAAGAGATCCGCTCCTTCTATACGCTCAAGGACCTGAGCAGGGTGGACAGAGCCGGCGAAGTGCACGCGGTCGGCAATACCCAGCCGCGACGCACAAGTTCGAACGTCCGATTCGAGCGGGCCACCACCTACCCACTCATATTCCACATTAATGTCCATGTCCACGAGTCGCCTTATCGTCTCCAGCGCGAGATAAGGCCGTTTTCGAAGCTGAAGGCCACCCACCGCAACGAGACGCAACGTGCCGCTGGAGGACCTGGGCACGATCGGCCTAGTGTTGTTGACGACGCAAGGCACGACTGATGCGGCTCCTGTCCGTGAGAACTTCTGCAGCGAGTCCGCTAGTTGCTGTGTGACCCCGGTGACCCGATGAGGTAGACGAAGCACGTGCCTGCTCCAGGCGAATTTCTCCCAAAGGGGCCCAACGCTAGAAGGGTTCGATACACCGTTCCAATGCTCAGTGTGGACCCAAGGAAGCCGTAGGAACGTCCAGACTGGCGCCATGACGAGGGCGCTTGAGAACGCCATGGTGTGCACAAGATCACTTGAACGAGCTTCGCGCAGCAAACGCAATGCGGCGCGAGCAAAACTCCATGGGCGGCCAAGACTGACGGGCAGTGTTAAGACGTCAACGCCGTCATACACCGATGACCGAGGCGATCCTTTTGAGTGCAACCTGACGTGCACTACGCGAACGGAGTGGCGCAAACCTATAGCCTTAACGTGTTCATGATTGAACGGTGCTTCGGTGGGATTGCTTGAAGAGGGGTACCAGGTTGTTACAGCAAGAACCCTCATCCGTCCGCCTCTCCTATCCTCGACAAATACCCCGGCTCGGTGATCGACCCCCTCATCGTTGGTGCTCACCGACGAGCTGAAACTTCACAAGTTCTCCTGTAAGTCGACATAAGGGTGAAAACAAACGGCTGTCGCGTCTA
Organism: Arthrobacter sp. D2-10; assembly: GCF_054161285.1. Taxonomy (NCBI): domain Bacteria; kingdom Bacillati; phylum Actinomycetota; class Actinomycetes; order Micrococcales; family Micrococcaceae; genus Arthrobacter; species Arthrobacter sp. D2-10. The sequence continues at coordinate 2,315,841 of NZ_CP096431.1, forward strand.
GGTTACCCGAACACCTGGGACGGGCTTTGATCGCTCAGCCCGCCGCTAAGCTGAGTTCTATGCGGGCACGAATTCTTTGTATCTCCTTCTCGGACATCTGCTCCGATGCGCGTGTGCTGCGCCAGCTCGCCGTGCTGAGCGAATTCGGTGACGTCACGACTCTTTCCTACGGCAAGAAACCGACACAGTCATCCAACCACATGAGGATAGAGACCCATCTACCTTCTTTACCTCAAACGCCGTTAGGCGTCCTTCTACTCGCGGTTCGAGCCTTTCGGGCGGTTGAGTTCCGGGCACCGGCTGTCAAACGAGGTCTGGAACTGGTAGGAGAGGCTCCCTTCGACCTGGTGGTCGCGAATGAAGCTCGGGCACTTCCTCTCGCCCGCCGCATTGCCGGACCCGATGTTCCTGTTTGGGGAGACATGCATGAGTGGGCGCCCGAAGAACGAGTCCACGTGAAGTCATGGAAGATCCTTATAAAGCCCTTCATTACCTGGATCTGTAAAAAGTATCTGCCAGCTGCCACTGCTGTCACCGTTGTCAATGACTCCATAGCGCAGCTGTATCAGTCACATTTCGGGGTGACCACAACCACCGTGCGAAACGCACGGCCGTTCGAAGACCTCAAGCCCTCACCGATGGACCCGGGAGTTATTCGTCTCGTACATAGCGGCGGGGCAGTGCCGGGCAGGAATCTCGAGGGGATGATTCACGCCGCGGGCGTCTTGGGACACGAATATTCGCTTGACATGTATCTCGTGCCGGCACGGGACGGAGGCCGGTACAAGGCTGAACTCGAAGCCTTGGCCACCAGTTACGGCAACGTCCGACTGCTGTCGCCGGTACTGCCGCATGAGCTTCCCTTGGTTCTTAACGCATATGACCTGGGAGTTTTCAGCCTCCCTCCACAGACACGCAACCACGCGCTGATGCTTCCGAACAAGTTCTTCGACTTCGTTCAGGCTCGACTTGGCGTAGTGTTCAGCCCGTCTCCTGAAACTGATCGGCTGATCAAAGAGCATGATCTGGGCGCGATCACCCGCGACTTCTCTTCAGAGTCTTTGGTTGAGACAATTCGATCAATAAGCCGTGCAGACATTCAGAGACTGAAGGAGAACGCTCACCGGGCCGCTACCTTGCTGAGCTCACAGACCGATGAGAACTCCGAGAGAGACATCCTTCGAAGGCTGCTGAAGCCAACCGCTGCATGATCAGCTGAAAAGAGAAACTACACTGCTTGTTATGCGTATTCTCAGCGTGGTCGGCGCGCGCCCTCAGTTCGTTAAACTCGCTCCCATAGCCTCAGCCATGCAAGGCAAAGCGGACCACCTTATCGCCCATACCGGTCAGCATTATGACGAGCTGATGTCAGACGTGTTCTTCCAAGATCTCAACATACCAACGCCGAATTTCAATCTAGCTGTTGGATCCGGGCCGCATGGACGGCAGACGGGGGCCATGCTCGCCGGGTTGGAAGAGGTGCTTGAGCAGGCTCAGCCCGACTGGGTGCTCGTTTACGGAGACACAAACTCAACGCTCGCTGCTGCGGTAGCCGCCGTGAAGATGCACATTCCGGTCGCGCATCTGGAAGCCGGTTTGCGCTCATTCAATCGACGAATGCCGGAAGAACACAATCGTGTATTGACTGATCACGCGGCAGATCTGCTTCTTGCCCCAACTGAAGTGGCAATGACCCACCTTGCCAGCGAAGGGCTAGCTGATCGCAGCGTGCTGGTCGGGGATGTTATGACGGATGTGCTGTACCTGACCAGGGATGCAGTAACAGGAAAGCGAGAACCGCTGCCCAACAACTTGTCCGCCGGAGAATATTACGTAAGCACCATCCATCGGCCAGACAATACGGACGATGCAGCTCGGCTTTCCGCCATCGTTACGCAGCTCGCCGAGCTCGACAAGCCGGTTCTCCTCCTGGCTCATCCGCGTCTTCGCTCGCTGGCGAAGGACCACGGGATCGCTCTCAACCGGGGATCCCTCCGATCCATCGATCCGCTTGCCTACCCCCAACTCATCAACGCTGTTCAGAACTCTGCAGGCGTCATCACGGACTCTGGCGGTCTGCAGAAAGAAGCGTTCCTACTTCGGGTTCCCTGCACGACAGTAAGGCCTGAAACTGAGTGGGTGGAAACGGTGGAGCTAGGGTGGAACGCACTTGTGTCAGAGGACTTGAGTCAAATCGGGCGAGCGGTGACCCGTCCATTACCCCCTGCTACTGAGGCCGCGCCGTATGGAACCGGGAAAGCAGCGCATCAGGTGGTAACTGCCCTTCTTGACGCCAAAAGGTCGTAACCCGGTTTCCTGAGCCTGCGCTCGTCCCCGCTCCTAACTCCGGTGGGATAAGACGGCCGCAGCAGCGCGTTCGCCCGCCATACGCAGCGACGCATTGTTGTTCACCCAATCCACGCGCAGCTGTCGGGCGTCATCTTGCTCTATGAGGAAGCGACGCATCACCTCTGCTACGTGTCTCGGATCGTAAGCGACGCTTACGCCCAGATAGTTCTCAGCCACCATGGTGGCTGACTCACCGACACCGGCGTAGATAACGGGAGTGCCGCAGGCGGCAGCGGCGTAAATCTTGGTCGGTTTGGCAAAGTCGTAGCCCTTCCCGGGCACTATGCTGACCAGCGCTGCCGCTGCTCCGCGGATCCATGAAGCAGTTTCCCCCGGCGGCCGCACCCCCAGAAAGGTGACTCGGCCGGAAACAACCTGCTCGGCAAGTTCGCGCAGCTTGGACTCAGACGCCCCTTGACCCAGGAAGTAAATCCTCACATCTTCTTCGAACTCCTTCAGCGCCTCGATGAAGATCTCAGCACCCTGCCATTCGGACATGGTGCCGGTATAGACGAAGTATGGGTGTCCGGGTTCTTCGTGCGGTCCGTTCGGGTTGAATGTGTCCGTATCTACTCCGTTCCCTACAACAGTTACACGATGGGACGGGACCCCAAATTGGGGCAACTGTTGCGCCACTCCGTCGGATATCGCCAGTACGTTCGTGGCTTTCCTCAGCGCCACTCCCTCGACCCACCGCATGATCGAAACGACCGGGCGTGGAGCGCCCATTGCCATCACTGCATCCGTCCAGATGTCAGCTGCGTAGTAGATATACGTACGTCTCCTGATCCAGGAGGACATCGCGACAATGAGTCCTGTAGTTGGAGGAGGTTCGCACACGACCACATCCGCCCGGCTAAGAAGCAGTCGGAAGAACAGAGGAAGGTCGAAGCTTAAATACTGGACATAACCCCGAACATTCCCCCCCCGGTCTCGCAAGACCGGCCATCGGGATACTCCAGGCTCCTTCATATACTCGGATGGTGGGACTGTCGTCATTACTCTCACTCCAGCGCCAGATCGCTGAAGCGCGTTCACGAGCGCGCGTAGGCGGAAAGCTGCGGCTCCTACTTCCGGGGGATAAAGCCTCGTTGCAATTACTGTTCGAATAGTCACGCGCCGAGATCCACCATTCTTCCGCTACGGGCCGACTCAATCATTGCTTCGGCCACCCGCAGGGTGTTGAGTCCTTCGCGCATTGTTACAACGTCATGGCGCTTGCCCGACACCGCATCGCGAAACGCCTCATGCTCCGCTTTCAACGGCTCACGCTTGGTGAGCGCCAACCGGGTGATATTGCCTTCGCTGACGCCCCGGAAGTTCGATACAGCTTCCCACTCAGTATTGATGGTGCCGTTCTCGTAGAACGTCAGATCAGCTGTGAGCGTGTCAGCTACGAAAGCACCTGTCTCTCCGGTGACCACCGTCAGCCGTTCCTTCATGGGCGAAAGCCAGTTCACCAAGTGGGATGTGATCACGCCGTTTGCCAGTTGGCATGACGCGGTCACCATGTCTTCATGAGGGCGGCCTGACCGTGTACTGGTTCGGGCAGAGACAGACTTGTAGGGTGACTGGGCGAGCCACGCAGTGAGGTCGATATCATGAGTGCCCAGGTCCTTCACGACGCCGACATCGGCTATGCGTGAAGGGAACGGTCCCTGACGACGGGTTGCCACCTGGTAGACGTCGCCAAGGTCGCCGTTTTCGATACGGGACCGCAGCGACTGCAAAGCGGGATTGAACCGTTCGATGTGTCCCACGGCGCCCACCAGTCCAGCGTCTTCAAACGCATCAGCCAGCTTCACCCCGCCTTCGATCGTGGAGGCGATCGGTTTTTCAACCATCGTGTGCACTCCGGCAGCGGCAAGCGCGAGGCCGACTTCCTCATGCAGACCCGTCGGCACTGCGCACACCGCCATGTCGATCCCCTGGTCGATCAGCTCGTCCACGGACCCGCACAACGACAGGTTCCCGGCAACACCGTGCGGGTCGCCGAAGGCATCGGCAACCGCGACCAACTGGACACCGTCGAGTTCGCGCACCACGCGGGCGTGGTGACGGCCCATCATCCCCAAACCGATCAGGCCTACTCGCAGATCCGCCATCAGGCGCCCGCTCCCGCGAGCTTGTTCACCGCGGACACGATCCGGTCCAGGTCCTCCTCATCGAGCGAAGGATACACCGGGAGGGAGAGCACCTCTTGTGCTGCGACTTCGGTGTTCGGGAGGTCCTCGCTGCGGTTGAACGAGGGCAGGCGGTGATTGGGGATCGGGTAGTAAACGCCGCTGCCGATGTTGTACTCATCCTTCAGCGCGGCTGCAAAACCATCCCGGTCTCCGGTGATGCGAATGGTGTACTGGTGGTACACATGCTCGGCCCCCTCCGCTACGGTCGGGGTCCCGACGCCTTCGAGGTTGTCGTTGAAGAACGCTGCGTTTGACTGGCGCTGGGCAGTCCAGCCAAGTACCTTGGTCAGCTGCACGCGTCCGATCGCTGCATGAAGGTTCGTCATGCGCGCATTGAAGCCGACGAGCTCGTTCTCGTACTGGCGCTCCATGCCCTGATTACGCAGAAGACGAAGATTCCGTTCGATCGTGGAGTCTCCGGTCGACACCATTCCGCCCTCGCCTGAGGTCATGTTCTTGGTCGGGTACAGCGAGAACATCCCGAAATCGCCGAAGGTGCCGACCTTCCGTCCGTTCAGTCCGGCACCGTGAGCCTGTGCGGCATCCTCGAAAAGTTTTATGCCGCGGGCGTCAGCCAACTCCCGGAAGGCGACAATGTTGGCCGGATGCCCATACAGGTGAACCGGCATGATCGCCTTGGTCCTGTCCGAAATCAGCGACTCGACATGGCTGATGTCAAGGCAATAGTGGTCCAGCTCGATATCGGCGAATACCGGCGTCGCACCCGTGAGTGCTACCGAGTTCGCCGTTGCAGCAAAAGTGAAGGAAGGAACGATCACTTCATCGCCCGGACCGATCCCCGCAGCCAACAGACCGAGATGCAGCCCGGACGTCCCCGAGTTCACCGCGACAGACGCGCGCCCGTCGAGGAGCACATCCGAGAACTCCTTCTCGAATTCCGCGACCTCGGCGCCTTGCGCCAGCATGCCTGAAAGGAGCACTGCATCAACTGCTGCCCGCTCCTCATCCCCTACAATCGGCTTCGCTGCCGGAATGAATCCTGTGCTCATTTCTGTTCCTCTACTGGGGCCAATGTTCCGTCTGTCTCGCTATATTTCTCACCGGTCTCAGGGCAAATCCACAGCCCGTCCTGCTCCTTGAGCGGGTGACCGGCTTTGCCCACCCACCCCAGACGGCGCGCAGGCACTCCGGCCATGAGCCCATAAGCGGGTACGTCCTTGGTTACGACGGCGCCGGCGGCCACTGTAGCCCAGGCGCCAATAGTCACCGGGGCGACGCACACAGCACGTGCGCCGATGGAAGCGCCGTCCTCAATGGTGACACCCACGGGCGTCCAGTCATGCGCGCTCTTCAGCGTGCCGTCCGGTGACACGGAGCGTGGGTAGGTGTCATTCGTCAGGACAACGGCCGGGCCGATGAAGACGCCCTTCCCGAGCGTTGCTGGTTCATAGACCAGGGCATAGTTCTGAACCTTGGTGTTCTCCCCCATCAGGACTCCCGTCCCAATGTAGGCGCCACGGCCAACAATGCAGTTGGCTCCGAGTTTGGCTTTCTCACGGACCTGTGCCAGATGCCACACCTTCGTACCCTCGCCCAGTTCGGCCTCTTCCGAGACGTCAGCGCTATCGGCGATGTAAGTCATGGGAATTCCCTTTCGTTGCGCGAATCAGGCTTTACCGATGACCCTATAGGTGACTCCGGCCCACTGATCAGCGGTGCTTACCCGCCGACCATCAATGAACGTCTTCACTCCTGGGAGATCGGCCGGCGACAACGCCGCGTACTCCGCGTGGTTCGCCTGCACCACTGCCGCATCGACGGGTTCGCCAACATGGTAGGCATCGAAGCCCAGCGCTGCCAGCTCATCGTCGGTATACAGCGGGTCGTGCACAAGGACTTTCGCGCCTCGCTGCTTGAGCGCTTCAACCGTCGCAAAAACGCCCGAGAAGGCGGTCTCCTTGACTTCCCCCCGGTACGCAGCACCGAGAACGACGACGGTGGCGCCGTCAAGGGTGCCATGGGCGCCCTCCAGCAGTCCGACGGTATATTCGGGCATCGCCGCGTTAGCCTCGCGGGCGGCCCGAACGACCGTTGCGGAAGGATCATTCCAGAGGTAAAGGCGGGGATAGACGGGAATGCAGTGACCGCCGACGGCGATTCCTGGCTGGTGGATGTGGCTATAGGGCTGGGAGTTCGACGCTTCGATGACCTTATAAATGTCGATACCCGCTGTCGCGGCGAACCGGGCGAACTGGTTCGCCAAACCGATGTTCACGTCGCGGTAGGTTGTTTCAGTGAGCTTAGCCAGTTCCGATGCTTCGGCTGAGCCAAGATCCCACACTCCGTTGCCGCGAACCAGGTCAGGGCGCTCGTCGAAATCAAGCACGGACTCGTAGAACTCGATCGCTACCTTGGCTCCGTCATCGGAAAGGCCGCCCACGAGCTTGGGATACTTGCGCAGATCCTCAAAGACGCGTCCTGTCAATACGCGCTCAGGGGAGAACACCAGGTGGAAGTCCTGGCCCTCGACAAGACCGGAGCCTTCCTCAAGCATGGGCTTCCAGCGGTTCCGGGTGGTCCCGACCGGGAGCGTCGTCTCGTAGGAAACAAGCGTGCCCGGCGTCAGGTGTTTGGCGAGTTCGGCGGTTGCACCGTCCATCCAACCAAAATCCGGTTTGGCATCTGAGTCCACGAACAAGGGCACCACGAGGACTACAGCGTCTGCATTGGGGACGGCCTGCGCGTAATCGGTTGTTGCTCGAAGTTTGCCTGCAGGCACGAGTTCGGAGAGCTTCTCCTGAAGGTGCGCTTCACCGGGGAAGGGCTCCACGGCGTTATTGATGGACTCGACGACCTGTGCGTTGACGTCGACGCCCACCACTTCGTGCCCCTTTGACGCGAACTGGACCGCGAGTGGCAGGCCGATCTTCCCGAGGGCAATGACAGCAATTTTCAAGACGAAATGACCTTTTTCTCTAGGGCGTTGGTTCGACCCGACAATTCAGTGACCAAGACTATCGTTCCTACCGGAGATCCGCCCATCCGGTCACTTCCTTGAACATCTCGAGGAACGCCGGGTACATGGACTCCACGTAAGTCTCCGTGAGGTGATTGTCATCGATATAGACATAGGTGTTTCCAACAACCGGTTCGCACGCGGAATCTGAACAAATCAAGTCAGTCGCGTCGAGGAGAAGGGTGCCTGGCGCGACGTTCAGGATCTCCCCGAACGGGGGTTTGTCATTCAGGGTCACGTTGCGGTCCCGGCTGCACCGGGTCACGTCCCCCTTGGACTGATTCAGACAGCTGGTCATGTTGAACGAGTATCTCGGGTTGTCTCGGATGCCGATAACTTCAATGTCCTGCGCAAGAAGCATCTTGGAGGCAGCAGGGAAACCGGGAACAACCGTATCCTGTGCCGTGTCAGGATGCGCTTCGGTAGCCACGGCAAAGACGGCGTCCGGGCTGAGTCTGCTGATGTAAGTAAGTGCTGCTTCATTGAAGTCCCTGCAGTCGGCTCCTCGACTCTCAGCGGGTACACCGAAGTCGCAGCCGCCGTCGAGCAGCGCGACCAGCGTCCACCCGTTTTGCTCGGCCAAGGGACGCATCACCCCGAGCCACTGTTCGGCGTGCGAATCGCCAACCACCACAAGCGTGCGCTCGCTCGCGGAAGGATCGATGCCGTTATGGCTGCAGTGCTCGGCCAGGCGATCCTCCTCGGGAGCGAGGTCGCTGCCCATGCACAAGTCAGACAGCGACGCCCACTCACCCTGAATGTCACTGGCTGCTGGAATGATCGCGGCCTGATACTCTCCGACCGGTTCAACCAGTCCCGCCAGCACCCGCGCACCGGGGTTGTCGGCGATAGTCTGGGCGCTAAGCCGGTCAGCCTGTATCTTGAGGGCGCCCTGCCAGGCCGTTAGCGGCAGCGCCACCGTCAGGCATGAAACCACGATCGCCGCTGCTGCGTATCGCCGGCTTACACGTTTCCTCCCCCGGATAGGTTCCTCCACGAAGCGCGTCGTCAGGTAAGCGAGGAAGAGAGAAACACCGATGATCGCTGCACCGGAAAGTGGTCCTACCTCGGAGCGGGAACGGAAGATGAGGTATATCACCATGATCGGCCAGTGCCACAGGTAGAGGGCATAGGAATAGTCGCCAATGCGAACCAGCGGTTTCCAACTCAGGAACCTGTCCGCTCCAAACCGGCTGCCGGTAGGACCCGCCACCATGATGGCGCCGCCGGCGAGAAGGGGCCAGAGTGCGATGTAACCGGGGAATTCACGCTCAACGTTGAGTATGAATCCTCCGGTGACCATGGCCAACAGCGCGAGCCAGCCAATCACTAGGCGAAGTGAACGCGGCAGTGAAATGTACGGAAGCGCGGCTGCAAGCAAAGTTCCAAGCGCGAACTCCCAGAGGCGTGCCCGAGTGTCGAAATAAGCGTAGGACTGGTTGGTATAGGTTTCCGCTACCGAATAGGCGAGCGAAGCGCAAAAGACGGCACCGAAGACAATGACGACGATGAGCCGGAATCGAAATCGTCCGAGTTTTGCGAGCAGTGCGCACAACGAGAAGAGGAGCGGCCAAAGCATGAAGATCTGTCCTTGGATAGACAAGGACCAGAAGTGCTGGAGGGGGCTCGCAAGGCTGTCGTCCGGTGCGTAGTAATCAACTGACCGCTCTGCCAACAGCCAGTTCTGGACGTAGAACAGGGAGGCCCACGTTTGGTCCAAGATTTCGCTCCAGCGGGATTGCGGAACGAACAACAGCGTGGCAGCCAATGTGCCAAGCATCACGGTCGCGGCGGCCGGAAGGAGTCTGTTGAACACTTGTGACCAGTAACGTCCCAGCTCGAAGCTGCGACCACTTTCGCCCTTGCGTAGGAACGACAGGGTGAGGAGGAAGGACGAAATCAGCAGGAATACGTCAACACCGCCGGATACGCGATCGAACCAGATGTGATAGACGACCACCAAGAGTACAGCGAACGCCCGAAGCCCCTGAATTTCGGGCCGATATGACGCGTCCTTTCCGGCTGCGCCCGACGGCCGCTCTCTGTCAATCGCTGCCAAACCTGCCACCAAGTGTGTCTCCAGGGAATCCTAGTCGGAGGGCCTTCTTCACGAGGCCCGACGACAAACTTTACCCTGCACCGGGAGGCGCCTTGACGTGGGTCATCGCGGGTAGTAAGGGTTTATCCACAGGAACCGGTGACCCGAGACACGACTCCTTCGGCGCCCATAGGCTCTGATCATGGATCTGCATGTGACGCTGGCGGCAGGGCCCGGTGCAAGCCTGCCTGGAGGTGCAGCCACAGAGGAACTCGTCATCACGAGGGTGCACCTGGCCACCGGTGAACAGTTGCACCAACAGTTCAGCGAGCGGGCCGGCGTCGAGTATTTTTTTGTCGGCGAGAAGCCGCTCAGCGTACTTCAGCCCGGCGTCCCGCCGTTCACCTCAGGGGCAGTCATCGTGGCCACGACTGGTCCACTTCAAGCGGGGAGTTCATCCCGTCCAGGAAATCTCTTCTTCCTTGTGCGCTCCGGTCCCGACGCCGGCAAGGTTGTCTCATTATCCCGCGGGACATACACCATCGGGCGCGGCTCTGCGGATATCACCATCCAGGATCCCGAACTCTCCCGAGTCCATGCCGTCCTGTCCGTCACCAACAACTCCCTCACGCTGCGCGACCGGCGATCCGCGAACGGTGTCTGGGTGAACGGAGAACAGGTTGCGGAGACCGTGGTGTCCACGGATTCCGACATTGTCATGGGCCGGAGCCGATGCGCTCTCATCCTCAACGATGCACCTACCGAGCCAACTTCGGCAGTGGACGTCAGCGAACCGTGCGAGGTGAGCGCTCCTCCGCCTCCTGAGGGCCAGCGCCTGCTGATCCTCACATCCCTGCTGCCGCTTGTGCTCGGGATAGGTTTGGCAGTCGCCACCGGTATGTGGTTTTTCCTCGCGTTCAGCGCACTATCCGCTGTCACCGGCTTGGTCCCACTGGTCAACGGGCGCAGGAAGACGCGTGCGTTCGGGGCAGCTGTCGCTGCCGCTGTAGCTGCGGACAGCGCACGACGACGGTGCGCGGCACCCGACGTCGGGTTGCTGGCAGCCGCTGCTTTGCAGCCGCTCGTACACCCCTCGATTCAGCCCTCCCACTCATCCTCCGCAGGCTTGTACTTGCGGTTGGGAACTGCTGATCAGCCCGCAAATATCGCGCTCGGGTCGAAGGCCCCAGGCTGGGTACCGCCGTGCCTCAAGGGAATGCCTGTGCTTCTGCCCCTAACGGAACCCAATGGTGGAAAGCCACTGCACCTGCTCGTTCGAGGCCCGGGCGAGACAGTCCTCCGCGTTGCCCATCTCCTACTCCTCCAACTCGCCACAATCAGAGAGGCGGAAGAGATATTGTGCTTCGGGTCAATTTCACAGCTACCGGCGGCGGCTCGCTTTCTGCCGGGCGTCACGCTCGTTGCACATCCTGATCGTCTCATCGAACTCCTCGCAACCGGCCGATACTCCTCCCTTGTGTTGCTTGACGCAGACCCTGTGGTGTCAACGCCCGGGCTGCGGATCTTGCATTTCGTGTCATCCACGGGATCTAAAAATGGGCCGTGGACCGCGGATTACTTCTCTGCCGAGCCGACGCTTTCCAGCCCGGCTGGATCGCTCACCTTCCAACCTGATTACATGCGTGGTGAGACGTTCGAGGGATTGGCTCGCGCGGTCGCCGCCCGTGGCGGTCGGACTACTGTGAGCCCAGCGGACGGGTCAATCCCTGCCGCGGTAACGCTGAAAGATCTGATCACGACCGACGATGCGAGCGTCGTGGCGAGGTGGTGCGAGCCTTGGGACGGCATGCATCTGGGCACGCCAGTCGGTTCGTCGGCTTCCGCGCCCGTCAACCTCGACCTCGTAGCTGATGGCCCTCACCTGCTCGTAGCGGGCACAACCGGCTCCGGAAAATCCGAATTCCTCAGGACGATGGTCCTGGGTCTTGCGATGAAGTATTCGCCCGCCAACCTGAACTTTCTCTTCATAGATTTCAAGGGAGGTTCCGGGCTCGGCGCCCTCGCTTCACTCCCCCACGTGACCGGCATTCTTACCGATCTGTCCCCCGCCGACGTTTCGCGCGCTCTCGTCTCGCTCACCGCCGAGGTCAAGCGCAGGGAACGTGCCTTCGCGGAGACTGGAGCATCGAACTTCCGCGAGCATCGCGGGAAATCAGCGGAACAGTTACCGCGCCTCGTCATAGTGATTGACGAGTTCCGAATTCTGAGCGAGGAGGTTCCGGGTTCCGTTCATGAGCTCATGCGGATCGCCGTTCTCGGCCGATCCCTCGGAATGCACCTGTTGCTTGCAACACAACGTCCGCAGGGCGCAATCACGTCCGAAATCCGCGCCAACATTACGGCAAGCGTTGCCCTGAGAATGCAGTCTGCGATGGAATCGCAGGACGTCCTCGACTCGCCGGTCGCCAGTTCCCTCCCGATTGGTTCACCCGGACGCGGGTACCTGCGCGTAGCGTCGGCACCGCCAGTCGAGTTTCAGACAGCGACGACGGATGCAGACCCTTCGTGGCAGTCGGCGTCGATCCTCACCTTCACCGCGGCGATGTCGGCAGGCCCGTCGGTTGTAACAGGCAACCCCGTCGCAGTGCCGAAAACCCTCGCCGGAAAGGACGGTCTTCAGGTCATCGTGCGGACTGCAGTCGACGTGGCCCGAAGCTTACCGCTTCCGGCGCTATGCCAACCGGTGCTCCCACCTTTGCCCGCGATGGTCGTGCTACCGCGGACACTCCCGCCCGATGTCCTTCAGTTGGGGCTCCTTGATATCCCGGAGAAACAAGAACAACGGTCTCTGGCGTGGAATCCCGCCCGCCACGCCCATCTTGCTTTCCTGGGTCAGGGCAGCGGAGGACTTGAGGTTGTGGTTCCCGCCGTGACCGCAGAGCACCTTCGCGCGCTCCCCGACCGGCACCTCTACCTGCTCGATGCCACCTCAGCGCTGCGATCCTTCAGGCACGCTCCTCAGGTCGGTGCCTACGTGACCCCCTCCGAAGTTAAGCGAGCAGCCCGGGTGCTTCAGCGGATCGCCGAACTTGTCGCTGACCGACTTGGGGAAGTCGGGACTTCGGTTGAAGAATCGTCGATCACAGTGGTTGTCACCGGGTGGGGCCGGTGGGCCGCGGCCTTTCGGTCGGGACGCTTCGCCTGGGCGGAAGACGCTTTACAAGACATCGCCCGAGACGGTGAAGCGTGCGGAATCGCCCTCATCATCGCGGGTGAACGCGAACTCATCGCCAGCAGGTTCTTCACGCTGCTGCCCAACCGGCTTTACCTGCCCCTCGATGCCAGCCCGGAATCGTTGCTCAGCTGGCCGAAGCTACCGCCGATGGATGCTGTCCCCGGTCGCGCTTTCGTGCAGGGGAGACTCAGTACAGACATCGGCTCGGTGGCCCAACTGCTCACCGCCTCTGCGGTGGGGCCGTCAACGTCTCCAACCCGCCCCCCGTTCAAAGTGTCAACGCTGCCCAGCTCCGTCAGCAGCGCGTCCCTCCGATCTTCAGCAACCGCGCGTCCACGGGTGGTACATGTTCCGATTGGCGTAGGTGGAGACGACTTGGCAACGGTTCACATCGATCTGCCGCAGCGTGCTGTCGCTCTGCTTGTGGGAGCTGCAGGAACAGGCAAATCGCAGGCCCTTGATCTCATCGCGCAGACGGCCCCGCGGTCGGTTCGATGTTCACGACCAGCAGCAGGAGAAGACCCGGAAGCCTATTGGCAGCGTGCTTCGAAAGTAGCCGGCCCAGAGGATCTGCTGCTAATCGACGACGCCGACCAGCTGTCCCGAGAAACACACCAGACTCTCGCCGCTATGGTGTCAACCGGCGCCAGGGCAGTATTCGCCGGTTCACCCTCACCTGCGCTGGGCACGAGCCCTGCACTGGCCCGCCTGCGCGTCAACCCTTTAGGCGTTATTCTCGGCCCTCGGGCGCAAACGGACGGAGAAATATTCGGCCTCCGTGTTGACGTAGACGGCAAGGCTCCACCCGGTCGCGGCATTTTGGTCAACTCACGTGGGTCGACGGAGATTCAGATCGCGCTCTGCACCTGAAACGGGCTCCTGACTAGATGGAACACCTGTCAACGAGAGCCCTAGAGCATCGGTATACCGTCGCCGGACCTGCGCGTGTACGTCATGACGGGACGCGTGAAGAGTTGATGCGTCACCACTGCTGCAGGGATGAGAAGCAGGAGGCCGACCCAAATCACGCCACTTGTCAGCGTGGGAATCGCTACAACTATGACGAAAAACTGGAACACCAGCGCCGCTGAACGGGTCCAGCGATATCCCCGAAAGAAGAAGTGACCGACGACGAGGAGCCACACGGCGAAGACAAGCAGAAGGACCAGCATGAACACTGCACCACCGAGGGACGCAGGCGTGCTGGTCAGAAGACCGAGGGCAAACCACCCGGCAATTGCGAGCAGCCCTGCTGCCTCACACAGGAGAATTAAGGCAATGAGCTTCACCCCAACAGGCCGCGTGCTTCCGTCAGGCTGGGACAGGGGTACGGGTCTTGACACAGTGGCACACTACCGGACATAGTCAATGACATCTACGACCGCTTTGCGTCGATGTCAACTGTGTGACGCATCCCTCACCGTTTGAGGCGATTACCTGTTCGTTACCCCTTGTTTGCGCCCGCGTAACGTGACAGCCTTTATGAAGGAAAATGCGGGGGCCGTAGTGGCCCCCTTTACTATGACACCCCTCGTGAATGTTTTCACAAAGCTCGCGAGTCGTAAGGAGAAAGTGATCAGCATGGACTGGCGTAGCCGCGCTGCCTGCCTAGACAAAGACCCGGAGCTGTTCTTCCCGGTCGGCAATACAGGGCCCGCCCTGCTTCAGATTGAGGAAGCGAAGAGCGTCTGCCGCCGCTGCCAGGTGATAGACACCTGCCTGCAGTGGGCCATCGAGTCCGGCCAGGACGCCGGAGTTTGGGGCGGCCTGAGCGAAGACGAGCGCCGCGCGCTCAAGCGCCGCGCAGCCCGGGCCCGCCGCGCTTCCTAGCAAACCTTGTACATGCTGAAGGGAGGGCATCGCCTGATGCCCTCCCTTCAGCGCGTTTGCGGCCTTGCCCTGCGAGGATCAGCTCCGGGTCGGCGGAGCGCCGATTGCGCCCGTCTTGCGACCGGCTCCGGGGATACCCATTTCGATTGTCACGACGGTTCCGCCGCCCTCGCGTGATGCCCACTCGATCGTTCCCCCAAGCTCGCTCATCACCAGCGTACGCACGATCTGCAGGCCCAAGCCTTCGCTATACCCTTCGGAGGGCAGTCCCGCCCCGTCGTCCATGATGGAAACCGTAAGCACTTCACCCTCGTCGCTCACGCTCCGGTTCGCCCTTAGCCACACCGTCCCCGGTTTGTCGGCCAGACCGTGCTCAACGGCATTCGTCACCAGCTCGTTGATCACCAGTGCCAGCGGGGTGGCGAAGTCGCTGGGGAGCTCCCCGAACTCACCTGACCTCTCGGTCCGCACGGCCTGGTTAGGGGACGCGACCTCTGCCGACAGACGGAACTGCCTGGCAATGAGTTCATCAAAGTCAACGCTCTGGGACAGGCCCTGGGAGAGGGTTTCATGCACCAGCGCAATCGTGGCCACCCTGCGCATAGCCTGCTCAAGGCCTTGCTTCGCTTCATCGCTCACCATGCGCCGGGACTGCATCCTCAACAGAGCGGCGACGGTCTGCAGGTTGTTCTTCACCCGGTGGTGTATTTCCCGGATGGTGGCGTCTTTGGACACCAGCTCCATTTCTCTGCGCCGAAGCTCGGAGACGTCCCGGCAGAGCACTAGAGCTCCGAAGCGTTCCTTATCGTCACGCAGCGGAATGGCGCGCAAAGAGAGACTTACTCCGCGCGACTCAATCTCCGTCCGCCAAGGCATTTTGCCCGTGAGCACGAGCGGAAGCGTCTCGTCTACCATCCTGCGGTCCTTCAGCAGGGAGGTGACGATCTCCGCGAGCGGACGGCCCTCCAGCGTCTCGACGTCGCCGAGCCTTCGGAACGCCGACACGCCGTTAGGGCTTGCGTACTGCACGACACCGTCAACATCGAGCCGGATCAGACCGTCACCGACCCGCGGCGCACCGCGCCTTGATCCCGTCGGAGTGGCGAAGTCGGGCCAAAGTCCGAGCGTGCCCATCCGTAGGAGGTCGTACGCACACTGACGATAGGTCAATTCCAACCTCGAGGGCATACGCGAGCTGGAGAGATCCATGTGCGAGGTGACGACGGCCAGCGTCCGCCCATTTCGCACCATCGGCACAGCCTCAACGCGCATGGCCATCTCGGTGGTCCAGTTGGTTTCCCCGGAACGTTCGATCTGCTGGCTCTCCCAAGCCTTGTCTACCAGCGGTTGAAGGTCAGCCCGTATGCGCTCCCCCACAAAGTCGCTGTGAAAGACAGTATGGGACGTCGAGGGGCGGACGTGTGCAAGAGCAACGTATCCGCCGTCGTGCAGAGGGAACCAGAGTGCGAGGTCGGCGAACGCGAGGTCCGCGACCATTTGCCAGTCCCCCACCAGCAGGTGCAGCCACTCAGCATCTCCCGGAGCAAACCCTGTATGTTCCCGGATTGGATCCGTGAAGATTGCCATCGACTTATTCCTTACTGCCGCACGATTGAACGCAGCAAGCGTAATGCAACGGAGAGCGACGCCATATCATCGCGCTCAAGCTGATTCACCTCAGCGAACATCTTTTTCGCCCGTTCCAAGTGTTCTGCGTTGAGCTGCTCCCACTCCTGAAGCCTGCTCGAGGCGTCCGACGATGCCATCTGTGCCGAACTGTTCATGACGGAGACAGTCATCTCGGACACCGTGGAGTAGAGGTCATCCCGCAGGGCCGCGCGAGCCAGCGCCTGCCATCTGTCTTCCCTCGGCAGCGAAGTGATGCGTTCGAGCAGATCGTCCACATTGAAGCGGTCGTAGATCGCATAGTAGACCTCTGCGATGCGCTCCACCGGTTCATCGACACGACGGGAAATGAGTGCGATGTCAAGCAGAGCGAACGACTCGAACTGCTCTGCCCAGTAATGTGCGATCGAGTCAGGCAGTCCCCACTCCTCGGCGCGCCGGTACCAGCTGCGAACCCGCTCCAGGTCTCCCCCGCGGACGTAGCTGACTAGTCGGGTGCGCAGCGGATCGATCAGCGGCTTGAAGGCTGCGATATCTTCCTGCACAGTTGTGCCGCGTCCTACATGGTTGACGAACCACCGAACCGCCCGGTCCAACAGCCGTCGAACATCAAGGTGCACCGCTGTCCGGTGTTCAACCGGGAAACTGGGAGGCAGTTCGGCGAGTTCGCCGACGACCCGGTCAAGCTCGTAAATCTCACGCAGCGCCACAAATGCACGCGCCACTACAGGCTCGCTGACCGAGGTTTCCTCCATGACCCGGAAAACGAAGGTGATGCCTCCCAGGTTGACCATGTCGTTTGCGATGACCGTGGAGATGATCTCGCGGCGCAGCGGATGGCTGTCGAGCTCTTCGTCGAAGCGTTCAACCAGTTGCTGCGGGAAGTAACGACGAAGCGTGTCCTTGAACCACGGATCGTCTGCAAGGTCGCTCTTGGTCAGCGCCTTGGTGAGTTCGATCTTGGCGTAAGCAGCCAGAACGGACAGCTCGGGCGAAGTAAGCCCCTGCCCCCGCTCGACTCGCGCCCTCAGCTCTTTCGTGGTCGGCAGTGCTTCCAGTTCGCGATTCAAGTCCGCGTGCGACTCCAGCCAGTCCATCAGCCGTTCGAACGTGGGGCTCCACTCGAGAACCCGCTGCCGGTCATTGAGCAGCAGCACGTTCTGGTCAATGTTGTCCTGCAGAACGAGCTCGGCTACTTCATCAGTCATTGAGTGGAGGAACTGAGCACGCTCGTCCGCCCGGAGGCGGCCGATACGCACCATCCGGTCAACGAAGATCTTGATGTTGACCTCATGATCGGAACAGTCAACGCCCGCTGAATTATCGATCGCGTCCGTATTGAGGATCACTCCACTGAGTGCCGCCTCGATCCGTCCGCGCTGCGTCATCCCGAGGTTTCCGCCTTCACCGACGACCCGTGCCCGCAACTGGTTACCGTCGACCCTGATCGCGTCGTTTGCCTTGTCTCCGACATCGCTGTGGGTCTCGGTTGAAGCCTTGACGTAGGTACCGATTCCACCGTTGTAGAGGAGGTCGACCGGGGCAGTGAGGATTGCTCGCAGAAGCTCCGGAGGACTCAACGCAATGACGGACTCGTCCAGACCAAGCGCCGCCCGCACCTGCTCGCTGATAGGAACGGATTTCACGTTACGCGCATATACGCCGCCGCCGTCGCTGATCAGTTCAGGGCTGTAATCCGCCCAGCTGGACCGGGGCAGTTCGAAGAGCCGCTTACGCTCAGCGAACGACGCCGATGCGTCCGGATTGGGATCGAGGAAGATATGCCGGTGGTCGAAGGCCGCAACTAGTCGGATGTGTGCCGACAGCAACATGCCGTTCCCGAAGACGTCGCCGCTCATGTCTCCGACACCGGCAACCGTGAAGTCCTCGGTCTGCGTATCGACGCCGAATTCGCTGAAGTGGTGCTTCACCGACTCCCAGGCGCCGCGGGCAGTGATGCCCATTGCCTTGTGGTCGTACCCGACGGAGCCGCCGGAGGCGAAGGCATCACCCAGCCAGAAGCCGTATTCCGCTGAAAGTTCATTCGCTATGTCCGAGAACGATGCGGTGCCCTTGTCCGCCGCAACCACCAGGTAGCTGTCATCCCCGTCATGCCGAACCACCCTTTCGGGTGGGACTACCTGCTCGCCCTCTTCTGTGGTCACCAGATTGTCGGTGACATCGAGAAGGGCTCGGATGAATGTTCGGTAGCTTGCCTGACCTTCCGCCATCCAGCCGGCCCGGTCCTGGGCAGGATCCGGCAATTGCTTGGCGTAGAAACCGCCTTTCGCTCCGGTGGGCACGATCACGGCGTTCTTCACCGTCTGGGCCTTGACGAGGCCGAGTATCTCCGTTCGGAAGTCTTCCCTACGATCGGACCACCGCAGACCTCCACGGGCGATATCTCCAAAGCGCAAGTGCACACCCTCGATCTGAGGCGAATACACCCAAATCTCGAACTTCGGACGGGGATGCGGAGCGCCGTCGATCGCAGCAGTGCTCAGCTTGTAACTGATGTGGCGCTTGTTCTGGAAGTAGTTCGTGCGAAGGGTCGCTTCGATAACATTGGCGAATGTCCGCAGCACACGGTCTGCATCGAGTGTCGGGACTTGCTCAAGACTGGAATCCAGTTCCTGACGCACCAGCGCCGTGGCCTCTGCTCGCTGCGTCGAACTGAGATCCGGATCAAATCGGGCCTCAAAGAGCCCGACCAATCTGCGTGTCACTTCAGGGTTGGCCAAAAGGGTATCGCTGATGAAGCCATACGAGTTCATATTGCCCATCTGGCGCATGTACTTGGCATAGCTGCGAAGGATGGCGACCTTTCGCCAGTGAAGGTTCTCCTTCAGCACGAGTCGGTCGAACGAGTCTGATTCACTGGCGTTGGCGACGGCAGCAGCGAATGCGCCCTCCAACAATTCCCCGGTGCCTTCCGGATCGATGCCGGCCGGATATCGCAAGCCCAGGTCGTAGAGGAAGAAATCCCGGCCATCAGAACGCTCGATCTCGAAGGGACGCTCGTCGAGCACCTCCAGTCCGAGATTATGCAGGAAAGGCAGGATCTGGCTGAGGCTCTTGGGCTCGGTCAAGTAGAGCTTGAGCCGCGCGTCCTCCTCCAGGTGCTCACCCGCTCCCGTCGGCACGTAAACGTGCATGATCGGACCAGGTGTATCTGTGCGGTCGTAGATAGAGAAGCGCTCGATGTCTTCGAGCGCGTCTTCGACTTCATAGTCCACTCGATAAGCCGCTGGAAAGGCTTCCGCCCATAGGCCGGAGAACTGCTCTGCCTCCTGTCGGCTCAGACGGTTCCGTGCCACCTCGTCAATTCCCTCGGACCAGGAACGAGCAGCCATCACAAGGCGCTGTTCCAACTCCGCCAACTCGACATGTGCCACTTCAGCGCCCTTGGGAAGCCGAATCCGGAAGAACAGTCGCGCGAGGGCTGACTCACTCATCCGCGCCTCGTAGTCGATGGACTCGGCATTGAAGGTACGACGCAACTCGTCTTCTATCCGCAGCCGAACGCTGGTTGTGTAGCGGTCCCGCGGAAGGTAGACAAGAGCGGACATGAAGCGCCCGTACGTGTCAGGACGTAGGAACAGCCTGGTACGGCGCCTCTCCTGTAGACGCAGGATGCCCATGGCTGTAGTGACCAGATCATCGACGTCTATCTGAAACAGCTCGTCCCGCGGATAGGTCTCCAGGATCGAAAGCAAGTCCTTGCCTGAGTGGGAGTCGGACGGGAATCCGCATCGGTGCAGGACCTCGTTCACCTTGTCCCGAATGATCGGCACATTGCGGACGGATCCGGTGTAAGCGCTGGTTGCGAACAGTCCAATGAAGCGCCGTTCACCGCAGACGTTCCCCTGCTGATCGAATCGCTTGATCCCGATGTAGTCGAGGTAGGCAGCGCGGTGGACGGTCGACCTTGAGTTCGCCTTGGTGATGACGAGCGGCTGCTTTTCCCGAGCCTTTGCGCGTCCGGCCTGAGTCAGATGCTGGATAGGCCGACCGTCAATCGGGTGGCGCAACAGGCCTAGCCCGCTGTCGTCGCGGACACGAAGAACGTCCTCCCCGTCGATGGTTTCAAGGTCGTATTCCTTGAAGCCTAAAAAGGTGAAGTTGCCCTGGTCCAGCCAGGCCAGGAGTTCCTGTGCCTGATCCAGACCTGGAACACCCGCGTTGTCTGGGACGCTTTTCAGCGTGTCCGATACCTCACGGAGCTTGATTCGCATTGCCGTCCAGTCCTCGACGGCGGCACGCACATCCGAGAGAATCCGGTACAGACCCTCGATAAGTTCAGCCCGCCGGGTCTCGTCGACGATTCGGGCCACCTCCACCGCAATCCAGGACTCGACATGCGCACTGATGTCGCCTTCGGCCACCAGATCAGTCAGATTAGGCAACGCCGCGGTATCTCCGCTGGATGAGCCGGCGGAGGAGGGAACGCGCCGCAGCTTCAGCAGTTCTGACGATGCGCGGTTCCGCACTGCAACGAAGGTCGGGTGGACGACCAATCGGATGGCGGCTTGCTGACGTACGAGTTCGGCAGTCACGGAATCGACGAGGAATGGCATGTCGTCCGTGACGATCATGACGATGCTCGCGTCATCCTGATCGAACACTTCCACTCGCGCCTCACCGGTCGACCGGATGGAGGCCACAGAGCGATGCTCGAGCGCCCGTTCCGTCAGCGCGTCCGGCGAGTAGGCGCCGGCGTCGTCATCCGCGAGGTGCTGGTAGTAGTGCTGAAAGAACTCGGTGAGTGAAGTGTCAGAGCTGGACTGTTCCGTGGTGCTGGATCCAGACGACATGAACCGCCTCCGTAACGAGATGAAAGGCCGCCCCTTCGCGACCCCCTTACTGTGAGAGCCTAACGCCGTTACCGAAAAACTTCATTTCGTTGTGAGATGAGCCAGCAGGGCGCCGTCTCCGTTGTTCAACCGGTGCATCCACAAGCCCGGCGATGGCACTTCGGAGCGGTGAGCCGGGGGCCGTCTCGCAGAGCGCCTCGCCGTTGAGGAGGGCGGCGTCGGCGGCGTCGAAGTCTGCCGGCAGGAAAGCCGAGATCGGAGTTGATGGACCGAACCTGTCCCATGCCTCCCGTAACTGCCGATCAGGTGATCGACCCACAGAAGCCGCCCTCACCTTGTTGAAGACGACTCGCGGCACTGCGGTTGGCACCGCTTCATCCAGTTCCGCAAGAGCTCGAACCAGTCGAGGCACTCCAACGGAGTCCGCCGAACCCACCACGTACACCTCGTCCGCGAGTTCAAGACAACGCAGAGTTGCCCCGTTACGGCGGGGAGCGAGGGTATC
This sequence comes from Arthrobacter sp. D2-10, assembly GCF_054161285.1. NCBI lineage: Bacteria > Bacillati > Actinomycetota > Actinomycetes > Micrococcales > Micrococcaceae > Arthrobacter > Arthrobacter sp. D2-10. The sequence goes on from NZ_CP096431.1 coordinate 2,337,362, forward strand.
AAAGCTCAGCTCCTCATCAGCCTCGATGCCGAACGCACAGTCAATGACAACGGTGTCAAAGACAGAACGCGCAACAGTAAGCAAAGCGGAGAGCGCCGAAGGCCTTACCTCTGCCCACCGATCCGCCCGCGTGACGCCTGTCAGGACGTACAGAGAATTTCCTCCTACGTTCACCTCAGCACACACCCGCTTCAGAGAAGGTGGGTCCAATACTCCCTGATCCGCGATCCTGCAGGCTTGAGCGATGCCGGCTGACTCATCCAGGAGCCCAAGGAAAGCGGCCACGCTCGCGCCGTATGTGTCTGCGTCCATCAACAGGATCCGAGAGCCCGTCGCGGCCAGTTCCGCCGCGATATTGACTGCGACCGTAGTGCGGCCAGTGGCACCCGTAGGGCCCCAGACAGCAATCACGGTTCCGTCGCCAGCCGGTTCCTGACTTTGACCAGAGGGCGGAATCATCGGGGCTAGAGCGTACGACGGGTCAGCAAAAGCAACGCTCGGAACGCCGCTGCGATGCTGTTCCAAGTCGGCTACAGCAGCAGCGACCTCCTCCGCAAGTACACCCGGATCTATCGCCGAGCGGGTGTGTCGCACGCCTAGCGCGCGCATCCGTTCCCGAGCGTCGTCGTCGTCTGCCAACGCGACAATGGCGACTTCCGCCGCGCGCAGGCGCTCGACCAGAGTCGTCGTTATCTCGCCGGCGTCGACTGCAACTATCGCAGCGCGCGCAACTCCGGTCTGGCAAGCTGCGATCATGTCGGCGAATTCGTCGCAGCGGCGAACCACAGTGACCGGTCCGCGCAGTTGTTCAAGGCCTGTTACGCAGTCGCTGGCTGAACGCCCTACGGTCACTACGGGGATAGTCACTTTGTGCTGCCCGCGTTGACGAGAACTGCGATCTTGGCTTCATTGGAAAGCGCATCGAGAAGAGCCGGGAGGCTCTCTTCACCGACGAGCACGAACACCCGCGCCGACTGGGTAGCGCCCAACGCGGAATCCTGTTCTGAGTAGTCATAGATCTCGGCGCTTTCAAGCAGCAACTCCGGCTCCAAAAACTCGTTCCCCTCTCCTCGCGGGGAGATCCACACGTCGACGCGATCCCCGATGGCAGTGGCTATCGGGAGCGGCTCCTCAATGGTCAAGCCCACCGGCTTCCGGTCGAGAGCATCGGCGGATCCGATACCGGACGCAGGGAGGAGCTCTCCCGCTGAAAGCATGCGCTGAGCCACAGCGTCGTGAGGCAGCCCATCGCTCACGGTCACATAGGATCCCTCAACCTCGCCCAGGTGCACCGGCACGACCCGCAGGCTATCCTCTGTGAGTTCCTGACCGACGGGAAGGTCCTTCCTGGCTGCATAGACGCCGACCGTCCTATCCGCATTCTCGACAATGACTATGACCCCGGCGATGGACACACACACCAGCAGCAGCCCGACGAGCAACCGCGGATCCTTCCATGAGGGCTTGCGCAGCCGAAGTGGCGTATCCGCATTTGCCGGACTATCGAATGTGAGACTCACGCGTTGTTTCCCCTACTCCCCTGGTGCTGCCGTTTAGGCGAAGCGCGGTGAGACCACGCGCTTCAAAAACCAATTGTCTTTCAGGGGCACGGCAAACGGAAACGACTTTGCACGATTGACGTCAAACTGTGGATAACGGCACCGACCGCGCCTCCGAGGTGGCAAGATGTACAGATAAGGTTTCCTGCCTTGTACGAAGGGAAGGCGGCTTTAGTGGCACAGAAACGATTCATGACCCTCGCGGATGTTGGTGAGGTGCTCAATATCTCCTCGTCGCAGACCTACGCGCTGGTGCGCTCGGGTGAACTACCGGCCATTCAGGTGGGTGGCAGAGGGCAGTGGCGGGTCGAGACCCAGGTTCTCGAGGACTACATCGCCCGCGCCTACCAAAAGACTGCCGCCAGCGTGAAGGAAGGATTGCACGTCGAGCAGGATGTGTAGCGCCTCCTTGCAGCGCTGACCGCGCATTCGGTGTAGGCCACCCGCGTCCGTCTTTGCCCTCAGCGCGAAGAAACCGCAGCTATGCCAGCGAACGGGACCGCATAGACAGCCGACACCGTGGCCGCGCGCCGCGCCTCACCCGGCAGTACCACAGCAATCTCCGCAAAATCCTTTCCCACGCGATCGATGACTCCCTCAAGCCGTGGACCGCCATCGACCGTATGGATGACTACCCGAGCGCGATCCCTGGCGAGAGTCCGCAGAACGGATCCCAATCCGAGGGCCCTTAACACCTGCGATTTCTCCCCGACTACGGTTCGGCTCAGGCCGTCGACAAAGCGTATGGCCGTCAGTGGTACAACAATCTCGGCTGTCTGGCCTCGCAAAACCAACCATTCCGCGCCCACGTGCGTCAATTGGCCCTGGAAGATTTCACCGCCGAACGTGCTCACCCTGAGCGTGAGTCCCAGCTGGCCCCGAAGTCGATCGGCCAGTGGCACTTCACTATGGCCACGACGCACTCTGTCCGCGATCTCTGCGTCATCCGCAACACGCGTTGCGGCATCGAGCTGAGTCTCAAGATCCTCGAAGAGGGCGGTCCAACGCATTAGTTCACCCTATGGTTCCATTCTTCCCTCGGTCAACTGGTAGACATCGAATGACATTCAGGGTAGACAAGTAGCCATGCAAAGCAGCAAATCACATCAAACTGCATCAAATGCGGGGGTGCGAATCTCAGGCAGGGGTGGCTCGGGATTGGCCGCTGTCGTATTCATTCTTGGAATCACGCTCCTTTCATTGGGGAGATTTCTTGCCGACGGTCAGGATGCCGCACCTGGTACGGCACTCACCAGGCTGATTGGGCTCGGGGTAACAGGTATTGGCGGTCTCGTGGTGCTTTGGTGGGCGTTAAGTTTCTGTCTCGCGGTCAGCGCGGAACTCCTTCGCCGAGGAGGCAGCACTGACGCCGCCCGCCGGGTTGGAGCGCTCGCTCCTGTCTTCATGCGACGGACGGCCTGCCTCGCCCTGGGCATGAACCTTGCGGTGCTGCCGGCAGCTCAAGCGGCAACCGGCCTTACGTCTGCCTCCTCTGCCTCCTCTGCCTCCTCTGCCTCCGAGCAGATCAACACCGTCCTTGAGGATGCGGTTCTCACTCCCCAATGGATACCGGTTGAGTCACGGCACATGCTTGAGCCGTCCTGGCAACCGACAACCCCACTGCCGGGTGGCGGGCTACTGGTGAAGAAATCAAGGGAAGGCCGCTCATCCCCCAGCGCCACAGCCCAGGTGGAGACAGTCGTTGAGCCTGGCGACTCCCTCTGGACAATTGCCGCCCGACATCTGGATCCACATGCGTCGGATGCGAGCGTGGCGGAAGCTTGGCCCCGGTGGTATGAGGCGAACCGATCAGTAATCGGCGAGGACCCCGAACTACTTCAGCCCGGCCAAGTACTCAAAGCGCCCTCGGCTGCCCCTTCCGAATCGAAATAAGCGAGGAACTGACATGAGCACCATCTCACACATGCCGCTACCGCACAGTGTCGATTCCCTCGCCGAGGCCAGCGGAGCGCCCAGACCCATCGTGCAGTCGCCTACGTTTGCGTCCACCGGAACGGTCGACGCCGCGGTACTTCCGCTCCCACGTCCGCCGGCACCTGCGCCGACAGCAGAACCAGAGATCCCGCTGGAACTCGAGGCTCTGGCTCGTAAAGTCGCCCGAGGTTCACTTGAGGTTCTCGGCGGCACAAGGCCCTTACAGCAAATGGCACGGCTACTCGACGGACGCAGCTATGAGCGTCTTCAGCTGCGTTCCAACCTGGTTCGCAGCATAGATGGGTTGCACGGAGCATCTCCTAGAGCGAATGCCGCCGCTCGCCCCCTGCGACTTCACCGCAATATCCTCATCCGGGCGGTACGCATATGCGCCATAACACCAAGTGTCTTTGAGGCTTCTGTAGTGGCGGCAGAGCAGAAGCGGGCCAGGGCAATCGCTCTCAGGATTGAGCGATGGCGCGGTCAATGGCGCGTCACGGAACTCGAGATTGGATGACGCGCCTCGCCGCTGCGTTGGGTCCTGCCCGAGCTACTTCCGTCGGCGCTTTGCCGTTGCGCGCTGTTCGGCCCGTCCGCCCTTCACTGCATCCCCGTCGGAGGCGCTTCCGCTGCGTTCAACCCGGGTCTCCACCTCGCCCTGCGCATTGGGGGCGGTGAATGCCAAGCTGGCCGGCTTCTCCGGTGCCTCAAGACCTGCAGCCTTGATAGTGGGGGTGCCCACGAGTCCGCGACCATCCGCCACTCCTGGGAGCCCGGTCTGCTGGGCGGGGGTAACCTCAACCTCGAGATTGAAGATGTAGCCAATGCTCTCCTCGCGGATGGCTTCCATCATGGCTTGGAACAGCACAAAACCTTCGCGCTGATACTCAACGAGCGGATCACGCTGGGCCATGGCCCGAAGGCCGATGCCCTCTTTCAGGTAGTCCATTTCATACAGGTGTTCCTGCCACTTTCGACCGATCACGGAGAGCACTACGCGGCGCTCCAGCTCGCGCATTGACTTTTCACCGAGAGCTTCCTCCCGCTGCTTGTAGGCCACTTTTGCGTCCGACAGGATCTCCGCGTGAAGGAAGTCCCGGGTAACTTTCGACTTTCCGCCGGCTTCCTCAACTACTTCGTCGATGGTCAGGCTGATCGGATAGAGCGTCTTCAGGTTGCTCCACAGAAGCTCGTAGTCCCAATCGTCGCCGTGGCCCTGGGCCGTGGCTTCGTCGACCATTGCGGTGACGACATCTTCCAGGAAGTGCTCGACCTTCTCGTGCAGGTCGTCACCCTCCAGGATTCGTCGCCGATCACTGTAGATCGCTTCGCGCTGCCGGTTGAGAACGTCGTCGTACTTCAAAACGTTCTTGCGCTGCTCGGCGTTGCGGCTTTCGACTTGGCCCTGAGCGCTTTCAATAGCCTTGGATACCATCTTCGATTCGAGGGCGACGTCGTCGGGCATTGACGAGCTGTTCATGATGCGCTCAGCGGCACCGGAGTTGAACAGACGCATCAAATCGTCGGTGAGCGACAGGTAGAAGCGGGATGCACCGGGGTCACCCTGACGGCCGGAACGGCCTCTCAGCTGGTTGTCGATACGGCGGGATTCATGCCGTTCAGTACCGAGCACGTAAAGCCCGCCAAGCTCTCGGACCTCTTCCTGCTCGGCCTCAACCGCATCCTTCGCCTCCGCGAGTGCCTTCGGCCATTCCGCCTCGTACTCTTCAGGATTCTCGGCCGGGTGAAGGCCCTTCTTCTCCATCGCGGCGACCGCGTTGAACTCCGCGTTTCCGCCGAGCATGATGTCCGTACCGCGACCCGCCATATTGGTTGCTACGGTGACTGCACCTTTGCGCCCCGCCTGTGCGACAATCGCTGCCTCACGCGCGTGATTCTTTGCATTCAGGACCTCGTGGCGAATGCCTGCTTTGGCCAACTGCTTGGACAGATACTCGCTTTTCTCGACCGAGGTAGTGCCAACCAGGACCGGCTGGCCCTTCTCGTGACGCTCCACGATGTCCTTGACGACAGCATCGAATTTGGCGACTTCATTCTTGTAGATGAGGTCAGAGCGGTCTTCACGGACCATGGGCCGGTTGGTCGGAATGGGAACGACACCCAGTTTGTAGGTGCCCATGAACTCGGCCGCCTCGGTTTCAGCTGTGCCTGTCATGCCCGAAAGCTTGCCGTAGAGACGGAAGTAATTCTGAAGCGTGACAGTAGCCAGAGTCTGGTTCTCTGCCTTGATCTCGACGCCCTCTTTGGCCTCGATCGCCTGATGCATTCCCTCGTTGTAGCGCCGGCCCGCAAGGATACGACCGGTGTGCTCGTCGACAATCATGACTTCGCCGTTGAGAACGACGTAGTCCTTGTCACGCTTGAAAAGTTCCTTGGCCTTGATCGCATTGTTGAGGAACCCGATCAGGGGCGTGTTCGCCGATTCGTAAAGATTGTGGATCCCGAGGTAGTCCTCAACCTTCTCGATGCCGCTCTCGAGAACACCGACGGTCCGCTTCTTCTCGTCGACTTCATAGTCGGTTTCCCTCGTGAGCCGAGTGACGACCTTGGAGAATTCCGTATACCACCGGTTCACGTCTCCGGATGCCTGACCCGAGATGATCAGCGGCGTCCTCGCCTCATCGATCAGGATCGAATCCACCTCATCGACGATCGCGAAATTGTGCCCACGCTGAACCAGCTCTGCTGCGCTCCAGGCCATGTTGTCGCGCAGGTAATCAAACCCGAACTCGTTGTTCGTGCCGTAGGTAATATCCGCTGCGTATTGTGCTCGTCGGGTAGCAGGGTCCTGCTTGGACAGGATGCATCCGCAGCTCAGTCCGAGGAAACGGAAGACACGGCCCATCAGGTCGGACTGATACTCGGCCAGGTAGTCGTTCGTTGTGACGACGTGGACGCCCTTACCCGTGAGTGCGTTCAGGTAGGCGGGCGCAGTCGCGACGAGCGTCTTGCCTTCACCCGTCTTCATCTCAGCGATGTTTCCGAGATGCAGGGCTGCGCCGCCCATCAACTGGACGTCGAAATGGCGGAGTCCGAGTGTGCGGCCGGCGGCTTCCCTCACAGCTGCGAATGCTTCGGGCAGCAGCGCCTCGAGGGTTTCGCCGTCTTGATAACGCTTCTTCAGCTTGTCGGTTTCTCCACGCAGCTCCTCGTCACTGAGGGCGCGGAATTCGTCTTCGAGTACGTTGATCGCGTCGGCGTAGTTGCGGAGTTGCTTCAGTGTCTTCTTATCGCCGGTACGAAGGACTCGTTCAAGAAGTGATGGCACTGGTTTTTGCTCCCAATCTAGGTACGCCGTTTCCTGGCGAAATCAGTCTACGTGAGAGACGTGCTGTCCCCCGATTTAGTTCCCACCCGTACTCTTCGGCCAGATGGGCAGCCAACGGCTGGTGCAGATCTCCCCGCGGTTCAACCACCACTTCGTCGAGTTCCAGCCAGCCAGCCATGAGAACCAGTTCCGCTGCAAGTTCGACGACGGTGTCTGCCGGTGCAGAAGGTTCGCCGTGGGCAGCCCGCACCAGCAGCTGATTCTGAGCACGGTCCGCCTTGAGATCCACCCTCGCAACCATAGAGTTTCTGAGGAGGAAGGGAAGCACGTAATAGCCATACTTGCGTTTCTCTGCCGGAGTGTATATCTCAAGGCGATAGTGGAAGTCGAACAGCGCCTCGAGCCGCCGACGTTCGAAGACAGCCGAGTCAAAGGGGCTGAGGAGCGCTCTGCCTGTTGCAGCCCGGGGCAAGACGGATCCGGCATATCTATAGGCGGGCTGTGCCCAGGAGTCAATCGAAACCGGAACCAAAGTCCCTCGCTGTGTGAGGGTATGGATAGCCGCGGTCGCCGCCTTGATGGGTATGCGGAAATAGTCCGCAATGCACCGGACGGTACCAACCCCGAGCGCGCGGGCAGCGCGTTCCGTCAAGTGCAGGTAAGCGTCTTCCGCCGGAACCTCCAGCCCGGCCAGCGACCTGTTCGGCAGAACCTACTTCGTCAGCGCGTAGCGGCGCTCAAACTGCGCGGTCCTGCCCGCCGATGAAATGAGCCCATGCTGAAAGAGGTCCTCAAGTACCCTCTTCACCGAGCTCCAGTTCCAGCCCCATCGATCGTAAGTCTTCACTTCGGTATGGCCGATCCGATCCTGAACCTGCGCTGCAGTCAGTGGCCGGCTCGTACCTAACAGTTCAAGGATCCTCCTACTGAGTTCCTGTCTGGTATCCGTGGGAAGGGAAGATGCGCCCGCCCATTTCCGGCTCTGCGTTGCGACAAGATAGGGGTACAGCTCGGGCAAGATCAGGCTGGCTTCGTGCGCCCAATACTCGACCAGACGCCGCGGAGCCCGGGACGAAAACCGGTCGAGGATCGATCGATCGTACGGGCCCAAGCGAGCGAAAAGGGGCAGGTAGTGGCTTCGCGAGAGTACGTTGACGGAGTCGATCTGAAGGAGTTGCAGCTGGGCAAGGGTACGGCCCACCTCCCGTGTTCCCGGGGATCTGGTGGGCCGCTCCCGTGCCAGTCCCTGCGCCTCCAGCGCAATCCGACGTGCCTGGAGGAGAGTCAGGGAAAGGGTCATTGCTCGATCATAGGTGCCAGTTCAGTCCTCAGGCGGTTGCCGATTCTCGCGCTCGGTATGCAACGAGCTCCTCGTGCGGGTCCTCGGGACCGTCCGCGCACTTAGAGTCAAGCGTGATCACTCCATAGGTCCAACCCTGTCGCCGGTAAACAACCGAGGGCGCACCCGTCTGTGAATCCACAAAAAGGTAGAAATCGTGGCCGACAAGCTCCATATTGTCGACCGCATCGTCAAGGCTCATCGGGGTTCCCGAAAAGACCTTCCGACGGATAAGGACCGGTGAATCGCCCGCCGGGATGTCGGTGTCAATTTCGTATCCGGTTTGATCGCCGGTGTCAGCGTCGGTATTGCCCGTGTGATTGGCAGATGCCGCATAGATGGGTTGCTCCGTGCTGGCGGGTTCCAGCGTGGCAGTCGCTTCCCGGACTGCTACGGGTGTGTGCCGTCCGTGGTGTACCTTCCGACGGTCCCGCGCCCTGCGAAGCCGCTCGAGCAACTTGCTGTATGCGAGGTCGAACGCGGCGAACTTGTCCGCAGCTGATGCCTCGGCCCGGATAACCGGACCCTTCTGCAGAACGGTGAGCTCAACCGTAAGTGCACTGTCTGCCTGACGCGCGTTTGGTTCCTTCGTCACTTTTGCGTCAAGCCGCTGGACCTTGTCCCCCAGTTGTTCGATTTTGTCGATCTTCTCTTCCGCGTATTCCCGGAATCGGTCAGAGACTGCGAGGTTCCGTCCGTTGATCATGAATTCCATAGTGCCCTCCAAAATCGCTCAGGTGACACAACAGCGGCCGAGGATGTGCTCCTTCCAGCCGCTGTCGATGGGTAACTGTCTTCGTTGTGATACCCATACTTCACGGTAGTTCACCCGTTGTTTGAATTCACCCCTACCCGCCGGTTTTTTTCGGTGGGTTCGCTGGAAGCTCCCTCTACGGAAGCTGGAAAGGCCGTAACCGTCGCCTGATTCTCTCCGCGTGGGGCGGGAGTTGCAGCGACGACGACAGCACCCGCCACGATGATTCCGGCGGCACGAAGTACGCGTGCAGTCTCGGCGATGGTGGCGCCCGTTGTCAGGACGTCGTCGACGATGAGGCAGGGCGCACCCTTTGGGATGTTCCGGATCATCGGAGATGCCTCCATGCTGCCATGCACATTCCGGCGCCTGCCTCGCCGCCCAAGAGACTTCTGGGACAATCCGTCCGGCACAAGGGTTGCCGGGCCAAGCGAAGGCCGGCTGAGTCGGACCGCACCGACAACCCTTGTTCCAGCCGGGAACTCCCGTCGCTTGGCCAGACCACCGAGCAGAAGACCCAACGGGTCATAGCCACGCCGCCGGATAGAGACACCCCGGGAAGGAACAGGAATGAGCAGCACGTGTTCATAGTCCCCGCAGAGCCTCCACCTGGCGTCATGGAGAGCACCGGCAAGCGCAGCCTGAAGCCAGCGTGCGATGTCAGTGTGGCCGTGGTTCTTGAATGCCAGGATGGCGGCCGCCACCGCCTTGGCGTACTCGCCGGCAGCGACGACGGGTAGAGGGGAAAAGAGATGCACAGCCGGGTTTAAGGAGACCGCAAGCCCAGCTTCCGCTTCCGGCAATCCCTCCGCTCCGTGCTCCGCTCGGAAGGGGCGCACTGTTGCCCGCCGCAGAATCACTGCGCAATCAACGCACAATGAGCTGTCAGCCTGCTCACAAACCACGCATTCCGTGGGCAGAATCAAGGACCAGAACTCCCGCAGCGCCCCACCGGTCCGATCCCAGAGAGGATGCAGACGCGCCTCGTCCAGATATCGCTCCAGTCGTTGCCGCATGTCTCCACCGTCCCACAACGCTAGACGGAGAAAAACGAATCCAGCACAGTGTGGATAATAGACCCGGCCTAAGGATTATCCGGCAAAAGCGGGATCGCGTGCCGTAACGCTCTGGTCTGTCCAGGTATTACCTACTACCCCCCAAATACTGTCACCGCTCTGAGCATAGACATTGGTGCGTCCCGTACCGGCGCTGAGATGCTCCAGCCCTTCGAGTGGCAGGTAATCGTCTGCCTCGGCGGCGAATGGGATCAGCGTGACCGTCACTGGTCCTTCGCTTGCAGTATCAGCAACCACAACAGAGGTTTCCGTCACCCACTTTGCTGTGTCGATTGTCCCGGGCGGGTTGAGTGACACAGGATCACTCAGTGTCTTTGGTACACCGTCTTCGCTCCGGCTGATCCCGGACAGCAGCAATTGGCTCTGCCCCGACTGCTGGGCAACGATAAGTGCCCGAGCCCCGTCGCGCGAGATCCTGATTTCACTGATGGTCCTGTTGCCGAGCCACGGCGCGAGGACCTCAACGGCGTTGCTCGCGCTTCCGCCGGGCGGAACGGCGCGAATGTATGACCGTCCGTCTGATGTACCCGCCGTCCAGATCCAGTTGGCTGGGTCATAGCTCGGTGTCGTCAAGCTCGAGCCGGCTGTGACCGCCCTTACCGTCTGTCCTTCACCTGTAGCCAATAACTCCGTGCGGTCCTCGTTGAGAAAGGCGAAATTTCTGCCGTCATAGGACATAGCCGGGTCCACGGGGTCGAACTCCGCTATGGACGGCACATCTTCCACGGAGATGAGCTGGCCGCCCTCAAAAAAAGCCAGTTCGTCCTCGCTGAGCACGACCTGCCTGCTTGGCACGGCTGAATTCAGTTCAGGCTGCACCAGGTCGGGATCAGGTTCGATTGGTATGGGTTGGCCGGCGCGAAGCTCCACTGAGTTCACCGTATTCAGCCCGGACAGTGTGACGCTCAGCTGTTGTTCCATCTGCAGGCGCCGCAGGTTATCCGTCGCCGTACGTATATCAGCGGTGAAATCGACCGTAGCCGTTCCTGACTCGATCGGAACGGATTCAACGGCGAGGGCTGCGTTCTCAGGGAAAGCACTGGTCACTGCCCCCTGCAGATACGGTGCCGGGCCATCGATCAGCGCTTGGACTATGTTGGTGGCAATGCCCTGACGATTCACGAACCAGCGAACATCCGGCACCCAGTACCGGTAGGAACTGCTGTAGAAGTAGAGCTCATGCGGCTGCAGGAGAATCTCCGCGTCCGCCGCCGAAATCATGATTCCGCTGGGTATCTCCGCAACCCGCCATTGTCCTCGGACCTGTTCCATCCGCACTGTGATGGTCTCAGTGGTGCCCGGACCCACGTCCCTTCGAATGCCGGCGGCATCAATGTATCCGGCGACCTCCACCTGCAGCTGCAGCTGGCCTTCAGTAGGAGTGGAACTGATCTTGGGATCCGACCGGTAGATCGTTATCTGTTCCTCGGGCTCCCAGACCTGCGACAGCGCGGGCGTCAGGTATTCGCGAGCCACACTGTAGTTCTCGGACACACCGATTCCCGCTACGAGGAAACCGGAGAGCGCCTCTGTTGCGCTTGCACCCTCGCGCGGGGGCGCCGGGTTGTTGACGAAGAGAGCATCCGTTTCAGCCTCGGCCGTGGCTTCGATGGTGCCCACGGGTCCGGCCGTCGGAATTGCCGAGCAGGCCCCCAGCATCCCAAGAAGCGAGAGCGCTGCAATGGCTCGCAGGGAACGGTCAGCGCATCTCATTGGTCCCCTCCCGGAACTCCGTGCATCGACGGCACAGCGTCGGGGGTGGTGCCGGCGTTCCGTCCGGGAGGCAGGGCGGCCTGGCGCGGCGGGAGCGGAAGCGGCGAGACCTTCAGCACTGAGTCCCGGCGCTTGGGCAGAGTGAGGCGGAAGCAGGAACCTTCTCCGGGTGAACCCCAGGCCTGGAGCCAGGCACCGTGCAACCTGGCATCCTCGGTGGCGATGGAGAGCCCGAGCCCGCTGCCGCCGGTTGTCCGCGCACGAGCGGGATCAGCTCGCCAGAACCTGTCGAATACCCGGGCTGCATCGAGCGGAGTCATACCGATGCCATGATCCCGAACAGCCACCGCCACTGCATCAGGATTGGAGGCAATATAAATGTTGATTGGCTTTCCTTCGCCGTGCTCCAGGGCGTTGACAACTAGATTCCTCAGGATGCGGTCAATCCGCCGGGGATCGACGTCCACCACGCACTTGGACTCACTCGAAATGATCGTGACGTCGGAGTTGTGACTCTCTGCCAGCGGCTTCGTTCCCTCAATGACGTGATGAACGAGTTGGAAGATGTCCGTCGGCTCGGCGTCGAGCACCGCTGCGCCTGCGTCGAATCGGGAAATTTCCAGAAGGTCCGCAAGCAGTGCCTGAAAGCGCTCCACCTGGTTATAAAGAATCTCCGCTGATCGCCGATTCACGGGATCAAAGTCCTGGCGCGCGTCGTGCAGTACCTCGGCCGCCATGCGGACTGTGGTGAGAGGCGTCCTCAGCTCGTGCGAGACATCGGAAACAAAACGCTGCTGCATCTGCGACAACTGGGCGAGTTGGGTGATCTGGTCCTGGAGACTGGCGGCCATATGGTTGAAGGAAGCCCCCAGCCGCGCGACTTCATCCTCGCCCTGAGTCTCCATGCGCTCCTGTAGCTGTCCCGCGGCCAGCTTCTCGGAAACCAGCGCAGCATGGCTGACGGGACCCACCACGCTCCTCGTGACGAGCCAGACGATGGCGCCGATGGTCACGAGAAGCAGCGTCCCGCCGATCCAGGTGACCCCGTGGATGTAGTCCAGAGTGGCCTGCATCGAGGACAGATCGTAGATGAGGTACAGCGAGTATTCCGTCTGCTCGGGAGGCAGTGTCACCTTGGTGCCGAAGGCGATACCGGGCACGTTGAACTCCGTGCCGGATGCGGAAGTGGCGAGGGTAATTGGGGACCAGTACTGGTCGTCCCCGTTCCGGACGGCTTCAGCGAGAGCGTCCGGAATGGCTGAGGACTCCACCAGATTTGAGCTCGCGGTCGGTGTCACGAAGATAGGGGTTTCCTGATTGGGCACGCTGTTGAGCACGAACTGCCTGGGCGCGTCCGCTCCCCCGCCTTCGAGGCTGGGCAGGGTATCGCGCACCAACTGGGCAGTGGACTCACGGTCGGTGACCGAAGTCTGCGCGAAAATTTCCCGCACCTCACTCAAGCCGGCACTGGCCTCAACCTTGAACTGCTCAAGCCTCTCCTGATAAAGCCCATTGGCGATCTGACTGGAGAGGAAAGCGCCGACAGCCATCAGCGCGACGGCGGTGAGTACCAGAGTGGAAGTCACAGTCCGGAACAGCAGCGACCGGCGCCAGCGCCGCGAGACCTGCGCCGTCATGGAATGAACCCACCGCCAGCCCCGCGCGGCGCCGGTGGACACCGAGCTCAGGGACCGACCTGCACGCCCTTCCAAAATTACGCTTGTCCTGCCTTATATCCGACGCCGCGAACAGTGAGTACGATTTCCGGTGCTTCGGGATCCCGCTCAATCTTCGAGCGCAGCCGCTGCACATGTACGTTAACGAGCCGGGTGTCTGCTGCGTGCCGGTACCCCCACACCTGCTCAAGCAGCAACTCGCGGGTGAATACCTGCCAGGGCTTCCGCGCAAGGGCGACGAGGAGGTCGAACTCAAGGGGTGTCAAAGAAATGCGTTCCCCAGCCCGTGTTACGGAGTGCCCCGCCACGTCGATGCTGACCTCGCCGATCCGCAGGGTTTCAGGTGCCTTCTGGTCACCCGGCCGCAAGCGAGCGCGGACTCTCGCCACCAGCTCGGCCGGCTTGAATGGTTTAGGCACATAGTCGTCAGCTCCGGATTCAAGTCCGCGGACGACGTCGGACGTGTCCGATTTGGCAGTCAGCATCACAATCGGCAGATCGGACTCATTGCGGATCTGCCGGCACACCTCTATGCCGTCCATCCCTGGAAGCATGAGGTCTAGAAGAACGAGGTCCGGCTTGGTGCTTCTGAAGACATCTACCGCCTGCGCGCCGTCTGCGCAGAACACCGGGTCGAACCCGTCATTGCGCAGCACGATGCCGATCATCTCAGCCAGTGCTTCGTCGTCATCTATGACCAGAATGCGTGCCTTCATATCCTCATATTCTCCCATTGCCCCATCAATGTCGCATCGGCGCGCGCCTGGCATGCCTTTGTCATCCTAGAGGACGATTTACAGGAAACTTCCCGGGAACCACTGCCGACGAACCGGCGGTGGAGAAGAATGGAACGGGGCAGTCCCTGAACGTGATCGCGTTCAGGCGGAATCGACCGCGCCGGTAACTATAGTTCTAGGTGAAGGTGCCGGAAGAGCCGCGACAGATCGCGCTGTGAAGCATGAGGCAGCTCGACCGGATCGCGCGCAGTGAACAGACATGAGGCGTAAGGGGATAAGCATGAGCGGGAACGTCCCGGGAGGGAATCCAGAGGACCGGCCATGGCAGTCCCCGTCCGGGCAGCCCCAGTGGGGCCAGAACCAGCAACAGCCTCAGTGGGGCCAGAACCAGCAACAGCCTCAGTGGGGCCAGCAGCCCGGATGGCCGGTCCCTCCGCCCGGCCACTTCCACGGATATCAGGCACCACCGAAGCCCGGCATCATTCCCCTGCGCCCGCTGGGTCTCGGCGAGATACTTGACGGCGCATTCCAGGCCTGCCGCCGCAATCCCCTCTCGACCTTCGGAACGGCGATCCTGTTCCAGGTGATCGTCGCTGTTCTCACTGTTCTGCTGACCATCGGCCTGACAGGATCACTAGCTACCTTCGATCCGATCACGGCATCGTCGGCAGAAGTGACCGGGCTGGTAGCCTCGGCGCTTTCGGTCGGTTCCGTTCTGATCCTTCTGACATCGGTAGGTGTCCTCATCCTGCAGGGCGTCCTGATTATTCCGATCGCCCGGGCGGTACTCGATGAACGAACAGGGTTTGCGGAGCTATGGAAGCTCGCCGGCCGCCGTATCCTCCCGTTGATCGGCCTCGGAGCAATCCTTTTCCTTTTGTGGACGGTTTCAGTCGTCGTCCTCGTACTCATCCTGGTGGGGTTGTCGCTGGCACTCGAAGACGCTGCTATTGCCATCGTGATCATTGGTGTCCTTGCAGCAGTCGCCGCTGCAATCTGGCTCAACATCAAGTGGGTCATGGCTCCCGCCGCCCTGATGCTGGAAGGAGTCGGCCCCATAGCAGCGCTTCGCCGGTCCTGGACACTCACAACCGGCAACTGGTGGCGGACCTTTGGCATCCTCGTGCTGACATCCATCATCGTTTCGATCATCACCCAGGTTGTGGCCGCGCCCGTCTCGTTCCTCGCTTTCGGATTCGGGTCCTTCTCCACCGCGCCCGCGTCGACGGAAGCGGCGCTGCTCGAGTCCCTTCCGGTGCTGTTGATTGCCCAGGCAGTGACAGCTGTCTTCACCGCAGTCGGCTTCGCGTTCCAGGCGGGCGTCACAGCCCTGCTCTACGTGGACCTCCGGATACGGCGGGAGGGGTTCGACATCGTCCTGTTGCGCGAGAACGAGGCCCGGGCAAAGGGCACTTACTCCCCCATCCCGGGGCAGTCAGCAGGCGGCCCTGGAGCTTCCGCTCCCCCGCCCCCTCGCAGCGGACCGGAAATTTGAGCTTCATGCAGGACGGACCCGAGTCACGGCTCCTTCCGTCCACCGTGCCACTTCAACCGGACGACGACGAAGGCCGCCGGCTCCTTCAGGATGAGCTCGCAAAAGGCATCTACCAGGAAGCTGAACCTTCCCTGTTGGAACGCGCGTGGACAGCGTTCCTCAACTGGCTGGGCGAGCTCCTCGGTCAGATCCGCAGCGTTGACGCCGGATTAGGGACGATCCTGCTTGCGGTGGGCGCCGTCGTCGTTATTGCTGTAGCTATTCTCCTGATCAAACCGCGATTGAACGCCAGAAGGCGCCCCGAGCCGTCGGTCTTTCAGGCATCAGCCCGCAGCTCTGCGCAGACGCACCGGGCTGCTGCCGACGCGGCTGCCCGGAACAGCCAGTGGGATGAGGCTCTGACTGAACGTTTCCGCGCCATTACCCGCTCTGCCGAGGAGCGGGTAATCATCGACGAGCAGGCCGGACGCACCGCTGTCGAGGTGGCCCGGCAGCTGCAGGACCTCTTCAATGCTCAATCAGGCGATCTCGACTGGTTGGCGCTCCGCTTCAACGAGGTGCATTACGGCGCGCGCCCTGCAACCCAGGGCGATTACCAGCGAACAGTGGAGCTCGATCAGGTGCTGCTCCGTTCACAACCCCGGCACCGGACCGTAAGCCAGCAGTGGACGGTGCCGGTATGAGCAGCGTCATCCAGTCGGGTCCACCTGCACACGAGCTGCCTCCGAAGAAAATCGAACAGGAGGCCGGCAATGAGATCATGGGGGACGGCGGTAGCGCGCGTTCGACCGTTCTGGACAGGCTCACCCGGGCACGAGGGTGGATTGCTCTCGGTGTTCTCCTTGGGATCGTCGTCGTCATCGGTGTTGTGTTCGCGGGTTCCGGCGCGCAGGATCCGCTTTCGCCCGACAACGCTGCCCCGGAGGGAGCGCGGGCGGTGGCGGAGGTCCTCCGCGCCGAGGGGGTAGAGGTTGTCCGTGCGGAATCGCTCGAGGATGCCATCGACCGGCTGGAGGGGCCGGACGACACGCTGCTCCTGCACGATCCCAATACCTGGCTTACTGCGGGGCAGCTCGGAAACATCGGGGGCCTTGCCGACCGCACCGTCCTGATCGAACCGAGCCTGGGCATGCTGACGCAGCTCGCAAACGGAATAAGGTCTGCCGGAGTTGTGCCTGCGGACGTCGAGGAGCCTCTGCAGGCAGCGTGCGCTGATCCCGATGCCCGAGCCGCTGCGGCTGTGAGTCCGGGTGGATTGTCCTATCGAGGCGCGGTGACCTGCTTTCCGCTTCCCGCGGGTGAAGGCGGACGTCCGGCCGGAGTATTCGCGACTACCGCAGACGCAAGGGTGGCCGTCCTGGGTAACGGCGACATCATCAGCAACGGTTTCATTGACGAGCAGGGCAACGCAGCGCTTGCACTTCGGGTTCTGGGCAGCACGTCCACCCTCGTCTGGTACCAGCCCACGGAAAACGACCTCGCCATAAGTTCCGGACCGGTTGATCCGCTGAGCCTGCTGCCGGACTTCGTCAATCCGTTGATGATCTGGCTGTTGATCACCGCCCTGCTCGCCATCCTTTGGCGAGGCCGCCGCTTGGGACCGCTGGTCACGGAGCCGCTGCCCGTCGTCGTGCGCTCTGCTGAAACCGCCGCCGGACGTGCACGCCTTTACCAGGATGCGGGGTCGGTGGACCACGCCGTCCAGACCCTTCGCGCGGCCACTCTGAATCGCCTGGCCTCAGCCCTGCGCATACCGCCCTCCAGCAGCAGGGCGACCGTTGTTGCCGCTGCTGCACAGAAGACCGGCCGGGAGTTTGGCGACCTCGACCAGCTGCTCAACTCCTACAGCCCACGCTCCGATGCCCAGTTGGTGCAGTGGAGCCAGGAATTGGAAAAACTCGAACAGGAGATCCGTCGTTCATGAATCAGCACCCCCAGCACACGCCAGCTCCCCCGGCGTACCAGCCTGGAGCCAATGGAGCTTCACAGGTGACGCCGTCGTCGGGCGAGGCGTCCCGGGCGGACCCAACACGCCGAGCCCTCGTTGCAGTCCGCGAAGAGGTGGCCAAAGCCGTCGTCGGGCAGGACGCGGCAGTTACCGGCCTATTAATTGCTCTCCTCGCGAAGGGGCACGTCCTGCTGGAGGGCGTACCGGGTGTGGCAAAGACCCTGTTGGTCCGGAGTGTTTCCGCGGCCCTGAGCCTCGATACCAAACGGGTCCAGTTCACCCCGGACCTCATGCCGGGTGATGTGACCGGATCCCTGATCTTTGAATCCCGCACGGCTGAGTTCACGTTCCGTGAGGGTCCCGTCTTCACCAACATCCTCCTCGCGGACGAGATCAACCGCACCCCGCCCAAGACACAGGCGGCTCTGCTTGAGGCGATGGAGGAGAGGCAGGTATCCGTAGACGGCGTGAGCCGGCCCCTGCCGGAGCCTTTCATCGTGGCGGCGACCCAGAATCCCGTGGAATATGAGGGTACGTACCCGCTTCCCGAGGCCCAACTGGACCGCTTCCTCTTGAAGCTGACCCTTCCGTTGCCCGGGCGCGATGATGAGATCGAGGTTATTCGACGGCACAGCGCGGGATTCGATCCGCGCGACCTCAATGCTGCAGGCGTGCGAGCTGTCGCCGGTGAGAGTGACCTTGCGGCAGCAAGGCAGGCAGTTCAGCGGGTGGGCATGGCGCCGGAGGTGTTGAGCTACATCGTCGACCTCGTGCGGGCTACCCGTACTGCGCCCTCATTCCAGCTCGGAGTCTCACCCCGTGGGGCCACGGCCTTGCTGAACACCTCCCGGGCGTGGGCCTGGCTGTCCGGCCGCGACTTCGTCACGCCTGATGACGTCAAGGCCCTGGCTCTACCCGCCCTCCGGCACCGGGTGGCGCTGCGCCCTGAAGCGCAAATGGACGGCGTGAGCGTCGACACCGTGCTGGGGAACATCTTGGCAACCGTTCCCGTGCCGAGGTAGTCGTGAGCTTCCCAGCATGAGTATCACTGCCCGCCTCGTCCTCCTGGCCGCTCTCGGCGTCATTCCGGTGATCCTCTATCCGGGCGCTGTGTCTATCGCTGTGTGGCTCGCGCTGCTTGTTGCGGGCTGCGTCGTCGACCTGGTGCTCGCCGCTTCTCCCCGTGCGATTGGCCTCCAGCGCAAGCTTCCGGAAACCGTCCGTCTCACCGAGGAGACAACGAGCACCCTGACGGTACGCAATCACGCCAGGCGGACGTTTCGGGGCTGGATACGTGAGGGGTGGCAACCTTCAGCCGGTGCCCAGAATCCGGTGCATCACCTGAGCATTCCTGCAGGCGAAGGCCGCAACCTACAGGTCCGGTTGGTCCCCCGTCGTCGCGGCGACCTATCCGTTCACCACGTGACCATCCGCAGTGCCGGCCCTCTCGGATTGGCTGCCCGGCAGGTTACCATTCCGATGCCCGGCACCCTACGGGTGTTGCCGCCGTTTCATTCCAAACGGCTCCTGCCGTCGAAGTTGAGGCGGTTGCGTGAACTCGACGGCCGCGCCGCAGTGCAGATCCGTGGTGCCGGCACTGAATTCGATTCGCTGCGGGACTACGTCCGCGGGGATGACGTCCGGTCCATTGACTGGCGCGCGTCAGCTCGCCGACGGGATACGGTGGTGCGAACCTGGCGACCCGAACGTGACCGCAGGGTGGTGATCGTGCTCGACACCTCCCGCACCTCGGCAGCACGGATCGAGGATGAGCCCCGTCTGGACACGGGGATCGAATCGTCTCTCCTCCTGTCGGTGCTGGCCCAGCGCGGCGGGGACCGTGTGGACTTTCTCGCTTTCGACCGGCGTCCTCGTGCACGGGTGCAATCGGCGGCCAAGGGGAATATGCTCGCTTCGCTCGTGTCGGCGATGGCTCCGCTGGAGTCAGAGCTCATTGAAGCCGACTTTTCGCGGATTCCTTCACAGGTGCGCTCCATCTCCGCGCACCGCAGCCTGGTGGTACTCCTGACCGCACTCGATTCGGGCGCAGTGGAGGAAGGCCTGCTTCCCATGCTTCCATCCCTCACCGCACAGCACGTGGTCGTCGTTGCATCTGTGCGGGACCCGCATCTCGATGAGCTGCGCAGTCAGCGAGGCACCGCCGCGGAGACCTACCGGGCTGCAGCCGCGGAACGCGCGCTCCTAGACCGGGCTGCCATCAAGGAGCGGCTTCGGCAGCTCGGCGCCGAAGTAGTGGACGAGCCTCCCCACGAGCTTCCGTCGAAGCTGGCTGATGTCTACATTCGTCTCAAAGCGACCGGGCGCCTGTGAATGCCGGGAAGCGAATCATAAGCCCCCCGAGTCCTGCACGCTTCCCTGCCTGCACCTCCATTGACCGGAATTTACGAAGGAGAAGTGTATGACGCCGTCGGTGTACCAGCGCGCGCTCGGAGCGGAGTTCGGACGCCTGCAACCGGAGCTCCAGGAGTACTTCAGCCTGAACGAGGGCTCCCATGCATTCGGCCTTGGCCGCGGCGTCTTTGCGGTAGCGGGGAGTCCTGCCCCTCTCGTGAGGCCCTTTTTCGCGTTGGCTGCGAAGGAAAACAGCTTCTTCCCCGAGTACGAGAACGACGTCGAGTTCACGGTGCGGAACTGGGCCCATTCCGATCCGTACGGCAGGCCCTCCCTGACCGCGCGCCGCGACATCTCGTTCAGCACCGTATCCCGAGTGTTCGAAGACACCACGTCCTGGGCCGGGGACAGCCTGGTCGACTACCTCGGGCGTCATCGCCGCATGGCCACGGCGCTGACCTGCGAGGTGACGGCCGACGGCCATATGCGAATGATCTCGTCATCAACGCGCCTGTTCGCCGGCCGGCTGAGACTGGGGCTGCCCGACGTGGTCGGCGCACAGGCGTACATGGAGCAGTGGTGGGACGGCGCCGAGAGCCGGTTCCGCATCAAGACGAACGTCCTGCACCGGCAGCTCGGGCCAGTCCTGGTGTACGCCGGGTGGTTCACCTATGACCTGGTTGATTACGACGGCGGCCTGCCCGCTGACGTCGCCCCGGCACGGTGGGAGCCGCGAACCTGAGCGTCAGGCGTCGGCGATGGCCTGGTTGAGCGCGTCGGCGCTCTGGTGAAGGTGGGAGAGCACGCGGCGGCTGTGATCCGCCCCGCGCTCCGCAAGGCTTTCGGAGGGGACAAGCCGGATTGATCCGAGCGACTGAAGGGCCAGTCCGAGTCCCCGCCACGGCCGCAGAAGCGCATCGGCTGTTTCCTGCACACGCAGGGGCTTGCGGCCGGGCACCTGTACACCCGCCCACAGGGTGCGTCCCGCCTCGACCAGTTCGGCTATCGCTTCCCAGTCCCGGTTGGTCACTCCGCTGACCGGGACAGCGAATCCCACGTCGGGCACGCGCTGAAGCAGCGCTATCCGTTCCGCTTCACTCAGGGAAAGCACGACGGCGGCAGCCCCGGCTGCGCGCGCGCCCTCGGCCAGCAGCGTCCAGGCTTCGATGACTTCCTGCTCCCCTACGGCGCGGAGGGTCCGGTATCCGCTGGCGGTCGGGATGGCACCTTGCAGGACTTCCGCAATTTCGGGTTCGTCCAGCTGGAGAGTGAGGGCAGCCCCGGGACTGGCCGCAGCGGCCCGAGCCAGAAGCGATCCGACGCCGTCGACCAGTGCATCGCGGAGGTCACGCCTGGCCCCGTGGTCCAGCAGGGCTCGTTCACCGTTGTGCAGGTGCAGGTTGGCCGCGAGGGACAGCGGTCCCCGACAGTGCACCTTGAGTTCATGGGTGGGACGCTCCTCGGCCCCCACGAGATCCGCGAGGACGTTGAAGTCTGTGGAGAGCGCTGACACCGCCCGCCGGATATCCCGTCCGGGGCGGTCAACGAGTCTCCAGCCATGCGGCTGCAGATCGACCGGAAGTTCCGGCAGCAGTCCGGCGGTCCTGCCGACCTCGTCACTGCCTACACCGCGTTCGGGAAGGGATGGCAGGAACGGCAGGTTCGGGCTGCCCAGCTCACCGCGGATGATCCGCAGCGCTTCGACCGGATCCTGGCCCGGCCAGTCACCGAGGGCGGTGACCGTCACCGCGCCGGAGTCGGGCACAACGGCGTGCGACGCCGCAGCGGGATCAAGCACCATCGCGCGAGGAATGATTCTGTGAGATGTCCTGATGATGGCGAATGACCTCGGAGATGATGAAGTTCAGGAACTTCTCGGCAAAGGCCGGATCAAGGTGGGCTTCTTCCGCGAGCGCCCGCAGCCGCGCAATTTGCGCGGCTTCACGAGCGGGATCAGCTGGAGGAAGCTTGTGCTCAGCCTTCAGATGACCCACCCGCTGGGTTGCCTTGAACCGTTCAGCCAGCAGATAGACCAGGGTCGCGTCGATGTTGTCGATGCTGCCCCGAACTGAGAGCAGTTCTTCCATGACGGCGGGGTCGACCTCACCGGCGATTGAACTCGCCGCGGGGTCGAAGCGCCGGGTTTTCTCAGTCATGGTTCCAGTTAAGCAGAACCGGCAGACGCACAGCGCATTGTGTCCCGGGACGCCGAAGGGTCAGCGCGCTGCCGCAAGGTCCGGCCGCTCAAGCGAGCGGGCGGAATCCAGCGTCGCCTGCCCCAGCACGCGGGTGCCCTGGTAGATGACCACTGTCTGTCCGGGAGCGACACCGCGCATCGGCTCGATCAACCGCACCACGAGACTCTGGCGACCATCGTCGTCGTACTCGACCTGCGCGCGGGCGTCCACGGGGTCACCGTGGGCGCGCACCTGGGCCATGCAGTCGAACTCCTCCCCGCTCTCGACGGCGGGAATGGGCAGACCCGCCCAGGAGACCTTGATGCCCCGCAGCTGATCGACCGCGAGCATGCGCTCGGGACCGACGACTACCGTGTTTTCCTTCGGTCGGATTTCAAGCACGAATCGGGGCTTTCCGTCCGGTGCCGGGCGTCCTAGTTTCAGGCCCTTACGCTGCCCGACGGTGAAGGCGTTCGCTCCCGGATGGGTGCCGATGGTTTCACCGTCCACATCGACGATGTTGCCCTCGGTGAGCTCGATGCGTTCCTCCAGCCAACCGCGCGTGTCGCCGTCGGGGATGAAACAGATGTCATGGCTGTCGGGCTTGTTGGCGACCGACAGGCCCCGCCGCTCAGCCTCCGCGCGCACCTCGGCCTTGGACGGCGTGTCCGCGAGCGGGAACATCGAGTGCTTCAGCTGCTCATGCGTGAGAACGCCCAGGACGTATGACTGGTCCTTTGCCCAGTCGGCCGCACGGTGCAGCTCCCGGCTGCCGTCGGCATTCTCTATCACCTTCGCGTAGTGGCCGGTGCAGACGGCGTCGAACCCGAGGGCTAGCGCTTTTTCCAGCAGCGCAGCGAACTTGATCCGCTCGTTGCACCGCATGCATGGGTTGGGGGTACGACCGGCAGCGTACTCGGCGATGAAGTCGTCAACCACGTCCTCCTTGAACCGCTCGGAGAAGTCCCAGACGTAGTACGGGATGCCGAGGATGTCGCAGGCACGCCAGGCGTCCCGGCTGTCCTCGATGGTGCAGCATCCACGGCTTCCGGTTCGTAGGGTTCCCGGCATCCGGGATAGCGCTAGATGAACACCGACGACGTCGTGCCCCGCCTCAACGGCGCGGGCAGCCGCGACGGCCGAATCGACTCCGCCGCTCATCGCTGCGAGTACCTTCATGAACTGAAACCCGTTCCTGCTGTCTGGATGGATGATGCGTGGCCGGACATCCCAGCCTTCCGCGCTCGCTCGTACGCGTCGGGCAACGCGGCCACCAAGGTGTCAACGTCTTCAGGCGTCGATGTATGCCCGAGGCTGAAACGCTGGGCACCACGCGCCTCGGTTTCGGTCAGCCCCATGGCCAGGAGGACGTGCGATGGCCGCGGCACTCCGGCGGTGCAGGCAGACCCTGTGGAGGACTCCACTCCCGCCACGTCGAGCAGGAAGAGCAGCGAGTCTCCCTCGCATCCCGGGAAGGTGAAGTGGGCGTTTCCCGGCAGCCGCTGTGTGCGCGGGCCCCTCAGGACAGCTTCCGGAACAACGCGTTCGACGCCGGAAATCAGCTGGTCGCGCAGACCGGAAATACGTGCGGACTCAACTGAGAGGTTGGTGACGACGTCGTCGGCTGCTGCTGCGAAGGCGGCGATGCCCGCGGCGTCAAGGGTGCCCGATCGGATGTCGCGCTCCTGTCCGCCACCGTGCTGGACCGGGGTCAGTTTCACTGCCCGACCCACCAGCAAGGCTCCGACACCTACAGGGCCTCCGATCTTGTGCCCGCTGATCGCCATGGTGGCAAGTCCGGAATCCGCAAAGGACACCGGAACTGACCCGAACGCCTGAACAGCGTCGGAGTGCAGGGGGATGCCGTGGCGGGCAGCGGCAGCGGCAATGTCCGCTATGGGCTGGAGCGCGCCCACCTCGTTGTTGGCCCACATGACGGTGACCAGCGCGATCTCGTCGGCGGCGGCGGCGAGCTCCCGCTCGAGCACGTCCATCCGGACGATCCCCTCGTCGGTGACCGGCAACCAGGTAACTTCGGCGCCTTCGTGACGTTCCAGCCACTCGACGGTGTCCTGAACGGCGTGATGTTCGACGGCGCTGCACAGTATCCGTAGGCGGCGCGGGTCCGCGTCGCGGCGGGCCCAGAAGAGACCCTTGACGGCGAGGTTGTCCGCTTCGGTTCCGCCGGAGGTGAAGATGACTTCCGAGGGATGCGCGCCGGCGGCCCGCGCAATGGTTTCCCGGGAGTCCTCGACCACCCGGCGGGCACGGCGGCCCGAGCCGTGCAGCGACGAGGGGTTGCCGCTACGGCTGAGTTCGGTGGTGAGAGCGGCGAGCGCGGGCGCCGAGAGGGGCGTGGTCGCCGCGTGGTCAAGGTACACGGGCACCCCGCAATTCTATCGTTGGGTGTCGCCAAAGCCGAACGGGCCTGTGAGTTGTCTCCCCCGGGAGGAACGGTCAGGAACGCCTGATAGAAATAAGCTGTGGAAAAGCTCCCCGTGCGCACAGGCGCCCAGTTCATTCCCCAACTGCTGCACGCCAGGCATGACTTCGGATCACGGGTCCTTGATTTCGACAACCAGATCGCCCTCATGGCCATCATCAACCGCACTCCTGATTCGTTTTACGACGGCGGACGCACCTTTGCGCTGGAGGCGGCGGTGGACGCGTCACTTCAGGCAGTCGCCGACGGCGCGGACTGGGTTGACATCGGCGGGGCGCCCTTCGCTCCTGGGCCTGGGATACCGGCCGCCGAGGAAGCTAACCGTATTGTTCCTGTCATCCAGGCCGTGCGGGAAGCCTCCGACGTCGTCATCTCAGCGGACACGTTCCTCCCGGAGGTGGCGGAACAGGCAATCAAGGCCGGCGCCAACGTCGTCAATGACACCACCGGCCTGCGCAACCGCGATCTTGCCGCGGTGATCTCGCAGACGGGCGCCCACGTCGTGATCACTCACAGTCTGGCCGAACCGAGGACCGTTCTTGGCCGGCCGAACTACACCGACGTGGTGACCGAGGTAGCCGACTTCCTCGTGCGCCAGGTTGAGCTCGCGGTTTCCCTGGGTATCAGTGAGGACCGGATCCTGGTTGATCCCGGCCACGATCTGAACAAGAACACGATGCACTCCCTTGAGATCACACGGCGGTTCTCAGAAATCGCCGGACTCGGGTACCCGACCCTTGCGGCTGTATCCAACAAGGACTTCATCGGTGAAACCCTGGATCGGCCGAAGAAGGCCCGGGATGAGGGTTCCCTCGCTGCAGCTGTCATGTGCGCGCTCGGCGGGGCGAGGATTCTCCGGATGCATAACGTCACTGCCGCGCGGTCCACCATCAATCTAATCGAAGCAGCGATGGGGTGGCGTGAGCCGGTCTACCTCCGGCACAACATGGGAGAGTTCAACCAGCCATGATCAACCAGGTCCTCCCGGCGGGTGCCGTCGATCGGACAGACGAGGATCTGCTCGCCCTGTACGCTTACCCGGCCCATAGCCCATGGGTACGTTTCAACTTCATCGCCAGTCTCGACGGGTCCGCAACACACCAAGGCGTTTCCGCACCCCTGGGCAACGAGGGCGACCGCCGTTTGTTTGGTCTCCTCCGCAGGTTGTGCGACGTCATCCTGGTGGGAGCAGGGACGGTGCGGGCCGAGGGATACGCGGGACCGCTCGTCAGCGAAGAGGACACCCGGTGGCGCGTAGCTCACGGGATGTCCGGCCATCCGGCGCTCGCGATCATCTCCGGCACTCTCGGGCTGGATCGGGACAGCGAGCTTTTCCAACGGTCTCCGGTTCGCCCGGTTCTGTTCACAGCAGCGACTGCGAACCCGGAGCGGGTGCGATCACTCTCCGAAGTGGCCGACGTCGTCGTCGTGGGTGAGGACCGCATCGATTCCCGTACCTGCGCAGACTGGCTCCATAGCCGCGGGTTGGGACGGATACTGTGCGAAGGCGGACCGGGCATCTTCGGAGGGTTCATCGCCGAGGACTCCGTCAATGAGCTGTGCCTTTCCGTGAGCCCCCTGTTGACCGGCGGCGAGGGCACCCGCATTTCGGCCGGCGCTGACAACCCGCAACTGCGAGCGATGACGCTTGCCTCACTGCTTGAATCGAACTCCGCCCTCTTCGGTCGCTGGGTGAGGTCGGGCGGGGCCTAGCCCGGCGGAACAACCGAGATTCGGCTCCGGATGTCTGCGACGGCGGCTGTGAGATTTTCGTCCGACGGGCAAGACACGACGAACGCCAACCCCGTGCCGGTGGCGTGAAAGAGCCGCAGCGAAATCGCGCTGGCGGGCGTATCCCCCGTCGCCTCCTGGATGTACGTCAGGAACTCGACTGAGGCCTTCGATTCGCCCGCGGACTCTCCCCACAGCCATTCCGTGATGACCAGATATTCGGGCAGGATACTCGGGTCCATGAAGCGGAACAGAGCCTCGGTGGACGCGCGGTCGTCGCCGTCGACCAGGAGCGGACCCTGAGCGGGTGTGTATCGCAACGACGCAGTACATCCGGACTCGCTGACGTAGACGGACTCCCCGTTGACGAGCAGCTTCTTCTGGGTCCAGCCCGGGGTGCGGGTGATGCCGTCGGAGAACGCGACCATATCCGCCTGCTCGATGTACCCACCGCGGTCAAACGTCATGTCGTTGCCCACGATGTCGGCGCGGGGAAGCGGGGGAAGTTCGGGCGGACCGGAAGCCTCCGCCGCTGCGTTGTCCACCGGCGCAGGCTGCACCGGCGCCGTCGTGCTGCTGGCGGGGGTCTCAGCACCCGGCATCACCGGCACTTCTATACGGCACCCGGCGAGCACCGGAGCAAGGCAGAGCAGGACCAGGCACGCCGGAAGCGGTCTATTGCGCCATGTCTGCACCACGCACTCCCTAACGTCTGGACCTTCCGAATTGCCCTGCCCACTCTACCGAGCGCGGTGCATGGCACCCATGGGGAGGCGTGCCCATACGGTTTGTTCCTACGGCGCGAGCACCCTGAGCACCCGCGGCACAACGTCGATCTGCACCGGGCCGTCCCCGACCGGCTCGCCATCGGCAAACAGTTCGACGTCCCGCACCTCAAGCTCAACCGACGACACCCGGCGAATGTGGACTGCCCGCAACCGAACATGCCCGCCGGAGAAGAGGAGCGGAAACAGCATAAGAAGACGCAGGCGCGGCAGCGGGTCAATCACGAGGAGGTCCAGTTGACCGTCATCCGGGCGTGCATCAGGTGCGATCAACATGCCCCCGCCGATGGAGCGCATGTTTGCGATGCAGACAAGTACCGCGTGCGGATCGGTCCGGTGGCCGTCGGCGCTCAACCGATACTGCGGCGGCCGGAAGAATGGCAGCTCGCGGAACAGCGCCAGAACGTACCGCGCCCGCCCCCGCGGCCAGGACCAGCGGTTCGCCCGGGCGTTCACCACCGCATCCAATCCTGCCGAACAGGCGGCCGCAAACCAGACGTCGGGGCGGTCGGAGCCGCGAATCCGTCCGAGGTCAATTAACCGCGAATCACCGGTCAGCGACTTCAAAATGACGGCGAGCGCGGCCGACGGCGAGCCGAGCGGAACGCCCAGAGACCGCGCGATGTCATTGCCCGTGCCCGCCGGAATGATGCCCAGCGGCACACTGGTACCGGCGAGCGCATTGATCGCCACATGCACGAGACCGTCTCCGCCGATTGCGATGAGTCCGTCCGGGTCTCCCGCGAGCGCTGTCTCAAGCTCGGCATGCAGAGATGAAAGGCCCTGTAGCCCCACCACCCGAAGCGTGTGGCCGGAAGCCTCCAGCCCGGCCAGCGTACCGGGCATTGCGCGTGCGCCTGCGCCGGATCCGGCCGTCGGATTCACTGCAAGGACAAGCCTCACCGGACTACCCTGCCGTGTGGCTCCGCGATGACCATCGCCTGTGAAGCGTCGACGAAGCGGGCTCTTCCACAGTCCTCCCGCTCGCCGCTCAGCCCGTACCAGTCCAACCTGCTCGGTGCCTGATCCTTGCCCGCCATGCTTTCGATGTTATCGGCCCATTTGCCGGAGGTGGACGCACCGTTTACAGTCAAGCGCGGAACCTGCGAACACCGTTCCCGATCCCCTTCCGGATGAAAGGCCACCATGGCAGCCCCCGAACGCACGTACTACGCCGTGCTTGGGGTGAGCAGGAGTGCGACCGCGAAGGAGATCAAGGACGCCTACCGCCGGGCTGCGCGGACGGCCCATCCTGATGCCGGCGGAAGTGCGGAACTGTTCCATGACGTGGCCGTGGCCTATGAGATGCTTGCCGATCCCGAACGCCGCCGGCGCTACGACCGCACACTCGGAGTGGAGGATCCGCTGCCCGATGCCCGGCCGAGATCCAACTCTTCGCGGCCATCGCGGCCCGCTCCATCCGAGGCTCACGCCCTGCCGCCCCGGTATGAGCCCCCGTACGACGGCGGCGCAACAGCCGGTTCGGTCCCGCTCACCCTCGCGCAGCAGCAGGTTCACGGTACAGCCCGTCAACCGGGCGCCCTTGCCCGCCTTCGCCCCGGGGCGACGGCGCGATACGACGGGGAACGCGCCACTGCACGCCTCGTCGAGGGCAGCCTGCTGCCCGGCTTTCCTGCGGCGCGGCTCGTCAACGGGCTGGCGTTCGGCGGCGGAGTCGAAGTAGGGCATGCGCTGTTGGCGGGCTACCGCATCGCCGTGGTGGACTCACTCGTGGCACCGCCGGGGAACTACTCCTGGGACGGACACCGGCTGCGGCACCGCGGGCGGCAGGCCGGCGATGTGCGCATCACCCAGACGGTGCGTCAGGTGCAGGACCTGTTCCCGGAGTGCAACGTGCGCGGTTGGCTGGTGCTTCACGGCAGGCTGGACAATCCGTTCGAGCCGATTGTCGATTACCCGCCCTCCCTCGACCGCTCGGCACTGGCGTCCGTGCACGTCGCCAATGCCGGGACGCTCCTCCGGGAGCTACGGCGCTTCCTGTCCGAGGGTCCTCAGCCCAACACTGTGCAGGTGCCGGTGCTTGCGAGGCTGCTCGACGCGGCCGGACGCTAGGATTGCACAGTGTTCCGCATCCTCTTCTACACGCCCGAAATTCCCGGCAATACCGGCAACGCCATTCGGCTGGCTGCGGTCACCGGAGCTGAGCTCCATCTGGTGGAACCGCTGGGCTTCGACCTTGATGACACGAAGCTCCGACGGGCCGGGCTGGACTACCACGACCTCGCCGTACTGACGGTTCACCCGGACCTCGATACAGCGCTCGGCGTGCTCCGGCCTGAGAGGCTCTTTGCCTATACCTCCGAGGGAACAGTCACTTACTCAGATATCCAGTACCGGCCAGGTGATGTCCTGCTGTTCGGGCCGGAATCTGTCGGGCTTCCCCTCGAGGTGAAGAACCACCCCGCCGTGACAGCCAGGGTGCGCCTCCCCATGCTGCCTTCACGCCGGTCCCTGAATCTGGCCAACTCGGCATCGATCGTGGTGTACGAAGCATGGCGCCAGCAGGGGTTCGGGGGCGCACAGGATGTGCAACCCGTCGCAAAGGAGCACTCATGACCGGCGTAGGTAACCTTTTCGACGACGGCGCGGAGCATTTTGAGCGCCTGGCACCCGTTCTGTGGAACACCATGGGAAACGTGCTGGTGGCCGCCGCGGACCTACACCTGGGACACAGAGTTCTGGACGCGTGCTGCGGCAGCGGTTCGGGTACCATTCCCGCCGCACAGGAGGTGGGTCCCGAAGGACGGGTGGACGCTGTGGACCTGTCTGTCGAGCTGCTTGCACTCGCCGAAGCAAAGGCAGCCGCGCTGGATCTCAGCTCGGTCAACTTCGTGAACGCAGACGCCTCCACCTGGACCTCGGGCGAACCCTATGATGCAGTGCTGTGCGGGTATGGCCTCTTCTTCCTTCCCGACATGGCTGCCGGCGCCGTCCACCTCGCGTCGCAGTTGCGCAGCGGCGGCAAGCTGGCGGTGAGCACCTGGCAGGAACACGCCCACGAACCCTTCGCATCGCTCCTGCGCGAGGTGTGCTTCGAGGAACAGCCGCAGTTGCGGGAAGCTGCTGTCCCCAAAGCGACACGCCAGATGGCAGAGGTCGCATCGGCCGAGAAACTGCATGCTTTCCTCACCACAGTGGGGTTCGAATCGATTGAGGTACACGAGACGCCCCTGCAGGTACCGCTCGACGCCGAACTGACCTGGACGCTGGTACTCGGCACGGGGTACCGCTTCATGCTGCCGTCCGACCCGGACGGCAGGGAACGGGTACGAACGCGGTTCCTCGAAAGCCTGGGACAGGACATGACCCTCAACGCTGACTCGTTGATCGCCGTCGCGACCCGCCCCTAGCCCCCAGCGTAGGCTGACCCATCCGTTTCGCCCGCCGTTTCGAATGAGGGGTAGTACCGGCAGCAGGCCGGTGAAGACTGGCGCAGAAACGGGCGGTGCAGCATGGGCGGAACGGTGGTTGGTCACGTACTGACCCGCGCGGCCGCTCGACCTGTTCGGGATACCCGGCGGGGCGCTTTATGCTTGAAACCTATGGATACGCCACGTGTGAGCCGGATAACGCCCGCCAGGTCGGACCCCGACCAGGCTGCCGGTGAATCCTCAGGAGCGGTTGACCTCGCTGATCTTCTAGCGCGGGTCGCCCTGCAGGACCAGAGCGCCTTTGCTGAGTTCTATGCACAGACGTCCCGCAGGGTTTACGGCCTCGCCCGACGAGTGCTCATCGATCCCGAACTCAGTGAGGACACAACGCAGGAGGTTTACCTGCAGGTGTGGAACATGGCCGACCGTTTCAACCCGGACGCCGGCAGCCCTATGGCTTGGCTCATGACTCTGGCGCATCGCCGGGCCGTGGACAGAGTGCGCTCCGAACAGAGCTCCACCGACCGGGAGGCTCGGTACGGAGCGGCGATGCAGGTGAAGGACCATGACGACGTCGTCGATACAGTGACGCAGCGCCTGGAGGCCGAAGCTGTGGTCCAGTGTCTGGAAACACTGACGAAGACGCAGCAGGAGTCCGTTCGGCTCGCTTATTACGGCGGCCTGACGTATCGCGAAGTGGCAGAAAAACTTGGCGTGGCGGTGCCCACGATCAAGTCGAGAATCAGGGACGGACTGATTCGGTTGAAAACATGTTTGGGGGTGAACTGAGATGCAGGACAAGGAAATGAACAAGCACTTTACAGACGATCTCCGGCAGGACCTGGCCAAAGGCCTGGTCGCCGAGTGGGCCGAGATGTACGCCCTGGATGCTGTGACTGACGAGGAGCGCACCACACTCGAGGACTACATCTCAGACGCCGCTCCCGAGGTACGCGAGACCTTCCACCGCCGGGTCCGCTCGACACGTGAGGCACTGGCGCAGTCGTTCGCAACCCATGAGGAAGAACCCCCCGCCGACCTGCTCTCACGCATTGTTGCGAATCTTCCGGCTGACGGACCGTCAGCTGCCGAGCCGGCAGGCGCTTCAGCGACGGATGAGTTGAGCGCACGCCGCAACGCGCGCCGGGGCCAGTCCCCGGCCGCGAGGTGGCTGCTCGCCGCCGCGGCTGCAGTGGTCGTTGCCGTCGGCGGTGTCACTGTGGCGCAGAACCTGCAGCCATCATCAGTTCAGGAGCAAGTTCTGCAGGCGGACGATGTCCAGCGCGAAGAGGTTGAGATCGGTGACACCGGTACCGCTGTACTGGCGTTCTCGGAGTCCCGGGATGCAGCCGTCGTTACCCTGGACGGTGTGCCGTCCCCGCCGGAAGGCAAGGTCTACCAGATGTGGCGGGTCCCTGCTGACGGTGCTTCCCCTGAATCGCTGGGGACGATGACCGGCGAGGACGTCGCCCATACCGAGCTGGCTATCGAAGGCATCAACACCTACAGCGGACTTGCGATCACTGTGGAGCCGGAAGGCGGATCTGAGACGCCGACCCTTCCGATCGTCGTGCAGATTCCTTTCGGGGACGCCTAGTCAGAAACCGGCAATCGTCTCGTCAGTGTTGATAGGCACAACCTGGAAGACTTCCGCGCTGCGCCCTTCCGGCAGACCGCCACGGCGAGCATTGGCGGCGAGAAACCCCCGGACTGCGCTGTCCATGCGCTCGATGTCAGGGTGCTGGCTGGCGTGGAACCGCAGAGCCCGCATCTTGTCTTCCACGTGGTCGGTCACGTCGACGAAGTGGTTTTCGAGTTGGGTGGGCCCGCCGAAGAACCAAAGCCACGGCACCCGGTAGGCGTCGAGTCCCCGGGCGGCGAGTTCAGGGAAGGCGTACGGATTTTCTACGGCCGGATAGATCGCGCGCGTGACCGCTTCCCCGCATGCGAGGTGATCCGGATGGCTTTTCTGAATTCGCTCCCAGTTGCGCTCAGGGTGCATGGAGAGGACTACCTGCGGACGCACCGTTCGAATGAGTTCAACAACGCTCGCAACGAGCTCTTGGCTAGGCTCCAGATAGCCATCCCGATGACCAAGAAAATGCACATTCTCAACACCGACCAGACGCGCAGCGGCGCGCTGCTCCTCGCGACGCAACTCCACGATGTCGGGCCGGTGCTCGTCGGAAAATCCCCCGGCATCACCGTCGGTCATGATGCAGTACTCAACGACGACGCCGCCCGCACGCCATCGTGCGACCGTCCCCGCCGCACCGAAATCAATGTCATCCGGGTGCGCTACGAAACAGAGAACACGGCTCACGCCGTCCAACGACTGTTCAGGGACTTTGGCCATTTCAGCTCTGGCGCTTCTTGATTTCTTCGGTCGCTTGCGGCAGGACGGTTGCCAGGTCTCCCACAACGCCGAAGTCGGCGATCTCGAACACCGGGGCATCCGGATCCTTGTTGACTGCGACGATCACCTTCGCGGTCTGCATTCCTGCCTTCTGCTGGATAGCACCCGAGATACCAGCCGAAATGTAGAGCTGCGGGGAGACCGTCTTGCCGGTCTGGCCGATTTGAGCCGAATGATCGATCCACCCGGCGTCGGTCGCTGCCCTTGACGCCCCGACAGCTGCACCCAACGCATCCGCGAGGTCTTCGACGGGACCAAAGTTACCGTCCACTCCCCTGCCGCCGGCCACCACGATCCGGGCTTCATCCAACGACGGCCTGCCGCTCGCAGTCTTTTCGGTCCGTCCTGTAATGTGTGCGGCCGCGTCCGGCACTGCCACGTCCACCGTGCGTATTTCGGGCGCGGAACCGCCCTCCGGGTTTGCAACCTCGATGGTATTGGCCTTGACCGTGATGATGGGACGTCCGGTCGTCACGGCGCAGTTCACGCTGTATGACCCTGCGAAGACCGATTTCGTCGCACTGAAGTCCTCATTCACCGCTACTGCATCAGTGATGACGCCCGAGGACAGACGGATACCGGTCCGTGCTGCGATCTCCTTGGCTTCGAACGTGTTGCCGAGGAGCACGGCGTCGGCCTGTGATTCCTGGGCCGCTGCGGCGAGGAATGCGGCTTTCCCTGCCACCAGCAGCTCACCAAGCCCATCGGATGAAGGACGGTAGACGGTCCCTGCGCCGTAAGCGCCAAGCTCCGCTGCAACGCCGTCGGTCAGGTCACCGAGCACCGCGGCCGCCGGCTCGCCGAGGCTTCCCGCAAGGGTCAACAGTTCTCGATCGGTCTTGTGCAGGTTCTTACCGGGCGTGTCGATGTATACGAGGACTTTTGCCATACCAAAGGCTCCTTGAAGAGTTGTGTCGCTGGGAGGCTCTGCGGTCAGAGCAGCTTTTGCTCGGTGAGAAAGTCAACCAGCCGGCGTCCGGCGTCGCCTTCGTCGGTGATGATGACGCCTTGCGAGCGCGGCGGGCGCTGCTGCGCCTCATTGACCCGGGTCCAGGCACCTGTGAGCCCGACCTCCGAAGCCTCCAGTCCGACGTCGGCCAGACCGAGGGTGGTGATCTGCTTCTTCTTGGCCGCCATGATGCCCTTGAAGTTCGGGTACCGCGGCTCATTGATCTGGTCCGTAACCGAGACGACTGCCGGAAGATTGCTTTCCACGGTCTCGGCCACATTGTCGCTCTCGCGCTGCGCCGTGAGCTGCCAGGCGCCGCCGTCGTGCTGCAGTTCCAGTTTCGAGGCGAACGTGACCTGCGGAAGGTTGAGCAGTTCAGCGAGCTGTGCCGGGACAAGGGAGGTCTCCCCGTCGGTGGAGGCCATGCCGGTCACCACCAGATCGACGTCGCCAAGATGGCGCACGACGGCGGCGAGGGCACGCGACGTGCCGGAGGCATCCGATCCGGCCAGGGCGTCGTCACTGAGATGGACGCCCTCGTGGGCACCGATTTGCAGGGCCTTCTTCACGGCATTGACCGCCTGCGACGGGCCCATTGTGACGGCCGTGACTTTGTGGTCCGTTCCACCCAGGGCTTCCACCAGCTGCAGTGCCGCTTCGAGAGCGTACTCATCGAGTTCCGACAGGATGCTTTCCGAGCGATCGGTGGTGTTGTGCTCTCCGTTGAGGTGACGGTCGAACTGCGCATCCGGTACGTGCTTCACCAACACTGCGATATTCAGCGCGGAATGTGTCTCGTCCATTGGTGCCTTTCCTCCGGCTAGTAGCTGCCCGCACACAAGCTAACCACACAGGCATGCCGTTTACCGCAGCTATATGACGAAGCAGCAGCCCCCTCGAACGGGGGCTGCTGCTCGGTGGTTTTCGCTTGCTCTAGGCGGGTGCCTGTCCGACCGTGACATCGAGGGTCAGGGTCTCCTCACCGCGTTTCAGTTCCACCTGGGTGGACTCCCCTTCGGCGAGCATCCGTACCGCTGCGGTCAGGGACTTCGGATCCTCAATCGACAAGTCGCCGACTCGGGTGATGATGTCCCCTTCCCTGATACCGGCGGATTCTGCCGGGCTGCCGGCCTCGACGGACTGGACCTGGGCGCCGACGGAGAAGGAACTGCCCTCCCCGCTGCCGGATGCGGCGCCGACACTCACCCCGAGGAACCCGTGGGTCGCCTCGCCGTTGGCGATAATTTCCTCAGCCACGCGCTTCGCGTAGTTGATCGGGATCGAGAATCCGACGCCGATGTTGCCGGCGCTCTCGCCCGTTCCGGCCGACGCGATTGCCACGTTCACTCCGATGATGTGGCCCTGTGAATCGACCAGCGCTCCTCCGGAGTTCCCCTGGTTGATCGCCGCGTCGGTTTGAATCACATTGAGGTAGATCGAACCCTGGCCTCCCTGCTGCGGCGCCTGGGAGCCGTCAGGCGGGAGGAAGTTGAATCCGTCGCCCGGATCCTGCTCGGGTGCGTCGGCCTGTTCTTCCGGAACCGCCGAGGACTGCACGCTGATGGTCCTGTTGAGGGTCGACACGATGCCGTCCGTGACGGTTCCGCTGAGACCAAGGGGTGCGCCGATCGCGATGGCGACGTCTCCCACGTTCAGTTCGGAGGAGTCCGCCAGTGTTGCCGGCTGGAGGTCCGGAGCGTCGATCTTGATCACTGCAAGGTCGGATAGCGGGTCTGTTCCGACGATCTCTGCCGGGAAAACCCGCCCGTCATTGGTTCGGACTTCTACTGCCGCGTCTGCAACCTGGCCGCCGAGGGTCACCACGTGCGTGTTGGTGAGAATGTGGCCCTCCGCGTCGAGAATGATGCCCGACCCGGATCCCCCGGAACCGCCGCCGTTGACGGAGATAGTCACTACGCTGGGCGAGGCTTTGGCAGCAGCGCCAGTGATTTCGTTGACGTTCTCGGTGTCGTTGACCACAACGGACTGCGCCTGCGAGCCGCCGTTGTTTGAGGCCGGGTCGCCGGAGTCCAGCAGCGCGTCGGCACCGACAGCGACGCCACCGCCGAGGAGGCCCGCAACGAGCATTCCCGTAATGAACGTGCCTGTTCCCACCCGCTTCTTGGACTCGCGCTTCTTCGGGGGTCCGCCGGGGGTGGCGTAGGGTCCATATCCATTCGCCGTGCCCTGCGGCCGTGGATGTGCCGCGAAGGACTCCCCGCGTTCCTGTCCGGTTGTGTCGATCGGCGCCGTGAGGGGGTGGGCCTGATGCTGTTGCGTGGGCGGGATATTTGGGTTGTGGCTGGGGGGATTCTGCGGGCGGGGTGGAAGCGGTCCATCGTACGACCCGTTGTTCTCGGTCATCGTTTGTCCTTTCACTGGTGCTTCCTGAACTATGGCAAATCAGGCTGTATTAAAAGCTGATGTTTCCTGTACGAGCGCTGTGAACCAGCCGAATGGAGCCTTCACTTTCATTCTCCCGCATAGGCCGATCTGTCGCACCGTATGCAGTTTCGCTCGGGGCATAGCGCTCTCGGTGGACTGCCCCAGAAGCGCGCCATAGAATCGCAATCAGGCGGACCGGGGGATTAATGCCTTGCAT
This sequence comes from Arthrobacter sp. D2-10, assembly GCF_054161285.1. NCBI lineage: Bacteria > Bacillati > Actinomycetota > Actinomycetes > Micrococcales > Micrococcaceae > Arthrobacter > Arthrobacter sp. D2-10. The sequence goes on from NZ_CP096431.1 coordinate 2,373,730, forward strand.
TACGGCGGTTCGCCCGTTCCCGGAGCGCCCGGCGGACATGGCTGAAGGGTTGTGAATGAAGTCAAGCATCACGCGCGTCTGCTCCGCCGCGGGAGTTGGAACACTGGTTCTGCTCAGCCCACTCCTCGCAACTCCGGCATTTGCCGTTGACCCGGTCGACTTCAGTTCTGAGACCGTGATTGACCAGGCTGATGTCCTCTCCGACGCAGAGCAGCAACAAGTGGAGCAGGCGATCGGGCAGCTGCAGAGCGAGCACGGCTATACCCTGCACGTTGCCTACATCGATTCCTTCAGCAACCCGTCCAGCCCCCGCGACTGGGCCGCGGCAACTGCTGAAGCGAGCTCATTTCAGGCCGACGACGCGATTTTCGTTGTCAGCGTCGATGAAAGCAGAGGTGGCATTCTCGCCGATAGTTCAAGCGAGATCGACAATGAATCCACAGCTATCTACGAGAGTCTCGCCAGACCGGAGCTGAGTGGGGGTGACTGGGCAGGGGCTGCGATCGCAGCCGTAACCGGGGTTGACCAGGTTCTCGACGGCGGCGCCATTGGTACCGCCGGGACTTCCGCCGACGGCGGGGGTGGGGGCTCATTCCTTTTCATCGGCGGGCTACTCGTACTTGCCGGAGTCGGCGGTTACTTCTACCTGAGGTCCAAGGGTAAAAACCGCGGCTTGCAGCAGCAGCAGACCCAGTCGGCCTCAGAGATCGAGTTCGGACCGGGCCGCGGAGCGGACGGTCAGGTGCTGGATCCGCTGGCGTCACTCAGCGTGGAAGATCTCCGGCGCCGTGCCGGAACCCTGCTCATCGCAGCCGATGACGCCATCAAGTCCAGCGAGCAGGAGCTGGGTTTCGCCCAGGCCCAATACGGTGATGAGGCCGTTAAGCCCTTCGCGGAGGATATCGCCGCTGCGAGGGCTCACATGAGCGAGTCCTTCAAGTTGCAGCAGCAGCTCGACGACCACATCCCCGACACCGAAGAGGATCAGCGGAAGTGGCTCGGCGACATCATCCGCAGGTGTGATTCAGTCAACGCCAGCCTCCAGGAGCACAAAGCCGATTTCGATGCCCTGCGGAAGCTGGAACGCAATGCGCCCCAGGCCCTCGCTGAGGCACAGGCCGCAGCTGCGGATGTCAGCGCACGTCTTGCGGCGGCAGAGGGAACGCTGCGCCAGCTTCAGGGACGTTACGCTGGCTCAGCCACATCGCAGATCGAGGACAATGTTGACCAGGCACGGGAGCGGCTGCAGTTCGTCGACAACGCTGCTTCGACAGCCCAGAGGCAACTGACAGAGGGCAACACCAGCGCGGCAGTTGTAGCCGTCCGAGCCACTGAAGAAGGGGTCCACCAGACAAAGGTCCTGCTGGAAGCCATAGACCGGCGTGCCGCCGAGCTGTCCACCGCTGAGCGGGAGATGGAAAGAGCCGTCTCAGAGACGGCCCAGGACCTTGCCCAGGCACAGGCGATGGTCGCTGCTGGATCCAATCCGGAACTTGCAGGTCCAGTTGCCGGTGCAACCGCCGCCCTTGAGTCTGTACAGCGGGAGATTGCGTCGGGCAGGATCGATCCCGTCTCGCTTCTTCAGCGGGTCGAGAACGCCCACACACAGCTTGACGCTGCCGTTGGGGGCGTCCGTGACCAGGCGGAGCAGACCCGCCGGGCACGCGAGACGCTGCAGCACACCATCATGGCTGCCCAATCACGGATATCCGGTACCGCCGATTATATTCGGGCTCGACGCGGAGGGGTGGGCAGCGAAGCCAGGACACGTCTGGCTGAAGCGGAACGCAACCTCGATTACGCGGTGCGCATTCAGTCGCAGGATCCGGTCACCGCGTTGTCGCACGCTCAGCAGGCCGTGTCACTTGCGGAGCAGGCCGGCCAGATCGCGCAGAGCGATGTGGACGGCTTCGGCGGAAGGATGGGTGGTTTCGGTGGAGGCGGTATGTTCGGTGGCCGTGGTGACGGCATGGGGGGTGCCCTGCTCGGCGGTATCCTGATCGGCTCCATCCTCAACGGTGGCGGCGGCCACGGTGGGGGCTTCTTCGGCGGAGACGGCGGAGGCTTCAGCGGCGGGGACGGCGGCATGTTCGGTGGAGGCGGTTTCGGCGGGTTCGATGCCGGCGGCGGCGGTTTCGGTGACTTCGGAGGCGGCTTCGGAGATTTCTAGGAGAGCGACCTCAACCAGGCAGTAAATAGTCAGGCAGATCGAAAGGTATCCCATGGTAAAGCAATCAATATTCGGACGTATGGCAACACTGGCAAAGGCCAACATCAACGCGCTGCTTGATCAGGCGGAAGATCCGCAGAAGATGCTCGACCAGATGGTGCGCGATTACTCCAACAGCATCGCGGAGGCCGAAAGTGCGGTTGCGCAGACCATCGGCAACCTGCGGATGCTGCAGGAGGATTACAACGAGGACCGGGAGAACGCCCGCACCTGGGGCAACAAGGCCCTGGCAGCATCCAAGAAGGCCGACGAGTACCGGGCGTCCGGCGACACGGCGGACGCTGAGAAGTTCGACAATCTGGCCAAGGTCGCGATCCAGCGCCAGATTACCGCCGAGAACGAGGCCAAGGGCGCCGAGCCGACCATCGCGTCTCAGACTGAGATCGTGGAGAAGCTCAAGGGCGGGCTTAACCAGATGAAGGGGAAGCTCAACGAGCTGACCAGCAAGCGTGATGAGCTCATTGCCCGCTCCCGCACGGCAGCAGCTCAGGCGCAGGTTCATGACGCCATGAAGAGCATCGACTTCATGGATCCCACCAGTGAAGTCGGCCGATTCGAAGAGAAGATCCGTCGCGAGGAAGCACGCGTCCTCGGGCAGGCTGAACTTGCCAACTCGAGTCTTGACGCGCAGTTCGAAAGCCTGGAGGACCTCGGTGAGCAGAGCGAGATCGAGGCCCGGCTCGCCGCTCTGAAGTCTGGCAGCGCAGGCGCCGGCCAGTCCGCCATCGAGCAGGGTGAGGAAGTTCCCAAATACTGACGGCAGTTTCTGAACGCAAGACGGCGGTTCCTGACGGAGCCGCCGTCCTGTTTTCAGGCCTCCTGCCCTATCGAAAGCGCATAAGGCTAGGGCCGGCATAAACGACGCCTGTAGCCCGCCGGTAGATTGACCTGTATGGCTCTGACCGTAGTATGGCTTCGCGACGACCTCCGTCTAGCCGACAACCCTGCCCTGCACGCAGCAGCGGAGAGGGGTGACGTCGTCGTCTGTTACGTGCTGGATGAGGCGAGCGAGGACATAAGACCGCTCGGCAGCGCCTCCCGTTGGTGGCTCCATCACTCCCTGACGGCCCTCTCCGCTGGACTAGAAGCGCGCGGAATCCCGCTGGTCCTTCGGGCGGGCCGGGCTTCGAATGCAATACCGCGCCTTGTCGAAGAGGCAGGAGCGGATGCCGTCTACTGGAATCGTCGGTACGCGCAGGCCGAGCGAACTGTTGATGCGTCACTCAAAGCGTCCTTGCGCGCCGGCGGATGTGAGGTGAGCAGCTTTCAGGCGAACCTTTTGTTCGAACCGTGGGAGGTAACTACCGGAAGCGGCTCCCCGTACCGAGTGTTCAGTCCCTTCTGGAGGGCTTGCCGGCGCCTGCCCGACCCGCGCATGCCTCTCGAGGCTCCGTCCGCCCTGAGGGGTCCTTCACTCCCTTCTGCTGAGCTCGACAGCTGGCAACTGCTCCCCCGCACTCCTGACTGGGCAGGGGGTCTCCGTGAGACATGGACGCCGGGTGAGAAGACCGCACAGGATCTGCTTGCGAATTTCCTCAGTGACACTGTTGACGGTTACGCACAGGCCCGGCAACTGCCCAATGTGGAGGGCACGAGCCGTCTGTCTCCTCACCTCCGGTTCGGCGAGATCAGCCCCTTTCAGGTCTGGCATGCCGCTCGCGCCGGATCAGCACCATCGGTAGCAAATGACCTTGCCGTCTTCATCCAGGAGATCGGTTGGCGTGAGTTCTGCTGGCAGCTGCTCTATCATCACCCGCACCTCGCCACCGACAACTACAGAACGGAATTCAACGCCTTTCCGTGGCAGCAACCGGACCCGGAGGAACTGAACGCCTGGCGTTATGGCCGCACGGGTTATCCCCTGATCGACGCCGGGATGCGTCAACTGTGGCACACCGGCTGGATGCATAACCGGGTTCGCATGGCCGTCGGATCATTTCTTGTGAAGAACATGATGGTGGACTGGAGAGTGGGCGAACAGTGGTTCTGGGACACCCTCGTTGACGCAGATCCGGCGAATAATGCCGCGAACTGGCAGTGGGTGGCCGGCTCGGGAGCAGACGCCGCCCCCTATTTCCGCATCTTCAATCCAGTAACTCAGAGCAGGAAGTTCGACGCCGCCGGCGACTACCTCCGGCGGTGGGTGCCGGAGCTGCGCTCCGCAGCCCATGTCCACGAACCGTGGAAGGACGCGCCGCCGGGATACCCCGCGCCGCTGCTCGATCTCAAGGACTCACGCAACAGGGCGCTCACCGCATACCAGGAGCTGCGTCAGGGTTAGCAGCTCTCACCGACCGCCGCTTGAGCATCTCTGGAACGACCACCCAGAGAGCGAGAATGAGCACGAACAGACCGACCGCAGTAATGGTTCCCGCCGTCCGGTTCAACACGATATCGAAGATGAGACCGGTGGTCCCCACCAGGACCAGCGCTACCAGGAGCATGGTCATGCGCAGAATCCGGTCTGCGTTGCGCACAAGCGTTTCCTTGATCCTCAACCGGAAGAACGTCCGGTGCATGATCACGGTGCTCAGCAGCAGCGCCGTGATGAGGGCGGAGAGCACCACCAGGACCAGATACACGGTCACCTGGAACGCATCAAGATCGCTGAAACGGGACTGGAAGGGCAGCGTCAGGAGGAATCCCGTGAGGATCTGGATACCGGTCTGAAGCACGCGGAGTTCCTGCAATAGTTCAAGCCAGTTACGGTCGACGCGTTGCAGCGCGGTTTCTCCCCGTTCTTCATCACCACCCACCGGTCCCTGATCGATCATGGACATAGTGTAGGTGAGCGGCGCTGCCGACGGGCGAAACCGGCTGAGGAAACAGAGAAGGTCCTGGAAGCCGAACTTCCAGGACCTTCATCTACTTGTTGCGGGGGCAAGATTTGAACTTGCGACCTCTGGGTTATGAGCCCAGCGAGCTACCGAACTGCTCCACCCCGCGGCGTGATTACTACTCTACCCGCCGCGGGCTCGGATCCCAAATCGGGCTGATTCACCCTATTCGGTGGCTCCTCCAGAAGCCTCCGAGAGGCGCGTTTCAGCGTCCAAAGCCCGCTGCAGGGCCTGGTCGAGCCGCTCCTGCGCTTCCCCATAGGCTGCGAAGTCGCCTTCTGCGAGGGCCGTCTGGCCCTCTTGGATGGCGGTGTTAGCTTCCTGCAGAGCAGCCCGAAGATCGGCGGCCGGATCACCCGTACCCGGATCGGCCGGCGTGGTGGGCTCTTCGGTAGGCTCCGCCGTCGGTTCTTCCCCTGCAGGTGGAGCAGCCGGGTCGTCCGGCGTTTCACCGACATTTTCACTGTCGCCCGTTACTGCCCCAGAGTCGCCTTGGAACACCTGATCCAGGGCTTCATCCAGCGTCGGAGCAAAACCGACCTGCTCGCCGAAGCTCACCAGCACGCGCCGCAGGACGGGGAAGGACGAATCTCCCGAGGACTGGACGTATACGGGCTGCACGTAAGCGATGCCGCCGCCGATGGGCAGGGTGAGCAGGTTTCCGCTGATCACCTCGGACGCGCCCTGGCGCAGAAGGTTCAACTGCTGTGACACTTCGGTGTCGGAGTTGAAGAGGTTCGCTGCCTGGCCCGGGCCAACCGCCGAATCCTGCCCGGAAGAATCAAGCAGCCGGAGTGTTCCATAGCTCTCCGCCTTGACCCCGTCCTCACCGGTGCCCGCGTCGCCGTCCGCCGCGAGGAACCCGTAAAGGATGTTTCGTGGTTCCTGGCCTTCGGGAACAAACGGGATGAATGGAGTGGTGAGCGAGAAGCTGGCGGAATCCTGATCGGGCATCTGCAGCGAGAGGTAGAACGGAGGCTGCTTGACGTTCTGCTCGCCGTCCTCCAGCGTTGGGTCCACAGGGACCGCCCAGGCCTGGTTGTTGCTGTAGAAGGGTTGGGTCTCGGTCACGTGGTAGCGGGCAAGCAGTTCACGCTGAACCTTGAACAGGTCTTCCGGGTACCGGACGTGTGCCATGAGGTCTGCCGACATCTCGCTGAAGGGCTGCAGGGACGTCGGGTAGACCTTTTGCCAGGCCTTCAGGATGGGGTCCTGGTCATCCCAGGCATACAGGTTGACCGAGCCGTCATAGGCATCAACCGTTGCCTTCACCGCGTTGCGGATGTAGTTCACCTGTTCTGCCGGTAGGGCCGCGGTAACACCTTCCGCAGTGAGTGAGTCAACCGTTGCTGACTGGAGTTCCTGCTGCGTGGAGTACGGGTAGTCCGCGGTGGTGGTGTATCCGTCGATGATCCACTTGACGCGCCCGTCGACGATGGCCGGGTAGGTGTTGCTATCCAGCGTCAGGTACGGTGCCACCTTCTCGACACGGTCGACAGGGTCCCGGTCGTAGAGAATCTGCGATTCGCCGTTCACCTGGTCGGAGAGGAGCAAATCCGTCGATTGGAACTTCAGGGCATACACGAGCCGGTTGAAGAAGTTCCCCACCTGCGGGCCGCCCTCACCCTGGAAGGTGCTGCGCGCCTCTTGGTCGGATTCCTCCGTCTGCGGACGGTCGATTTCCAGGGGTGTTGCTCCATCCGGGGCACCCACGATTGAGTATTCGGGAGATTCCTCGCCGAAGTAGATGCGGGGTTCGAACGTGGTCTCGTCGCCGAGTACACCGGTCGAAGGGATGCCGGACTGGATGAACTCCGGACGACCGTCGGGTTCCACAGTGGAACCCGCAGCAGCCACCACGCCGTAACCATGCGTGTAGTAGACGTGTTCGTTGATCCAGCCTTCGGGAACGCCGGCCGTGTTGAGCTCGCGGACCGCGATGACGGTGTCCTCGATCTCACCGTCGATCTCGTAGCGGTCGACGTTGAGGATTTCGGGGAACTGATAGTACTGACGGAACTGCTGGAGCTGACTGAACGCGTCGCTCACCAGGTTGGGGTCAAGAAGCCGGATATTGGCGGTCGTCTCGCCGTCTTCGTTGAGCGCTCCTTCCTGGGGGACGTCCTCGACACCATAGTCATTGACCTGCACTTCATCGAGACCGTAGGCGGCACGTGTCATGGTCATGTTGCGTTCAATAAAGGGCTCTTCACGACTGAATTCCGAGGGGACTACCTGGAAGCGCTGTATCACCCACGGGTAGACACCACCGGCAAGAATGGCGGTGATGACCAGCATCGCCGTGCCGATCATGGGCAGACGCCACCGCCCGATGATCGCGGAAACGATGAAAAGCACAGCGACGATGACAGCGGCGGCGGCGAGGATTGCCTTGGTCGGAATGACCGCGTTGACATCGGTATACAGGGCACCGGCCCACTTGCCGTCGCCGCTGGTAACCGTGGCGTACCGATCCAGCCAATAGTTCACGCCCTGAAGAATCAGGAATAGTGCTGCGAGAACCGCGATGTGCGTCCGGGCAGCCCTACTTGTGAACAGCCCTTTTTCCTCCAGACGGATGCCACCGTACAGGTAGTGGGTGAGCACACCTGCAATGCCGCTGATCACCACAACACTGACAAGGAAACCGATCAGGAATCCGAGGAACGGCAAGGTGAAAACGTAGAACCCGATGTCCAGTCCGAACTGGGGGTCCTCCTCACCAAATGCCTCGGTGTTAAAGAAGAGGAGCATGCGCTCCCACTGGGACGAGGCCGCCGTGCCCGCGAAAGCGCCGAGCACAAGAGGGATGCCGAGCATGAGCAGCCGGCGAATGGGCTCGAGTTGAGCCTGGTAACGGTTCAGGTTGTCCTGGATGCTGCTGTCCGGCGCGTAGATCGGCCGTGATCGGTATGCGATCCGCAGACTCAGATAGACGCTTGCGCCCATGATCAGGAAGGCGGCGACAAAGAGACCGATACGTGCGAGATTCTCGGTGACAAATACCTCAAGGAATCCAAGCTGGTTGTACCAGAGCACGTCGGCGTAGACCTGGGAGAAGTACACGAATCCCACCACCAGCAGACCGAGAACGATCAGGGTAGGAATCAGCGGTCCACGCCGCCTGCTTGGGGCCGAGTACGGTTGGCTCGGCCTGCTGCTGAATGGCCGGTCTGGTCCGGATGTCACTATTACCTCATCCTCGGGGGTACGGAGTGCTGTGTGCGCTCAGCGGCGCATGGGTCCACTGTTGTTATTCTGCCCTGTGCACGTACGGGCCACACAATTCAGTTCCGCCCGGCGGGGGCCGGCCGTGAATCGTTTCCCAATCGTGTCCATCGCGGGTCTCACCGGCGAAATCAGTCCTCGCAGGACGGCAGATCAGCACCGCCGTCGTTCTCTTCACCCAGAGTGCGGACGGCTGTCACCGCGTCCTCAAGGGTCTCAACGCGGACCACCCTCAAGCCGTCGGGAACATGACCGGCGACTTCACCGCAGTTAGCCGCCGGAGCGAGAAAGACTTCCGCTCCAGATTCCCGGGCGCCCGCCAGTTTCTGCCGGATGCCGCCGATGGGTCCGACAGCGCCTGAGGAGTCGATGGTCCCGGTGCCGGCGAAATGCTTCCCGCCCGTCAACTGCCCATCAGTCAGCTTGTCCACGATTCCCAGCGCGAACATCATGCCGGCTGACGGGCCACCCACGTTGTCGAGGGCGATGTCGACGTCGAACGGGAACTGGAATTCGGACATCAGGAAGACGCCCAGCTGATAGTCACCGGACTCCCCCTTGCGTGGCTTCACCGTTTCGACGACCGTTTCACCGTCACGCGTGACGGTGATGTTCACGTCGTCGCCGCCCGAGGCATTCAGCGCATCCTTGAGCGGCTGCAACGCTTCGATCTCCTCGTTCCCGACACGGTTGAGCTGGTCTCCCTCCTGCAGAAGCCCTTCGGCGGCAGACTCAGGTGCGAATCCCACGACAGAAAGAGTTTCCTCGTACGGGATTTCCAGGTGGGCCAGGGCTGCAGCAACCGCCGATTCCTGCGATGAGGTCATTGCCTGTGCGTTCTGCTGTTCGACGTCCGACTCGGAAACGTCCGGGGGATAAACCAGTTCACGAGGGGTTACGGCCTGGGATGGGTCTGCCCAGGCACGGAACGCGTCGAAGATGCTGACGCTCTGACCGGGCCCGCCAGCGACGAACACGGTCGTGAGATCCAACGCACCGCCCGTGGGGTAGGTCTCTTGTCCGTCGATGGAAATCAACGGTTCGTCGTTGATCGCGCCGATGGTGTTGAATGTCGGACCGGGAGACTCGACCACGTACGGGGACGGCAGGAGGACTGCCGCAGCGCCAAGGCCAACCGCAAGCAGGCCGGAAACCGACATCACCGTGAAGCGGGGATCCCGTTTCACGGGGTCGTGCCGGGGCCTGTCCGTTCTCTGGGCGAGGGGCTGAATCAAGTGGTTCACCTTCGATTTGGGGGCGCCAAGTATCCCGGGATGGCGAGATTTCAGGGCATTCCACTCCAAGCCTACAAGCCCACCCTGCGCTCGAGGCGCCCCTGCAAACGTAGGTGCTTTGCCTAGAGCGAACTCATTCACGCTGTGCAGGACAAGTCCATTGGCTCCCGGTAACGTTTGAGGTCCTGAGCGACCGCAGCTGCAGGTTGGAGTAGGGCACCTTCGAAGCCCCCGCCGGATCCCGTCCGGCTTGCCATGCTCCGTCCAGCTTCAACCAGTTTCGACCAAGGACCGGTGGTATCGATGAGTTCCAATCCGTCGAACAACGAAGACGACACTCCCAAGGATCCGCTCTCTGAGATGCTTGAGCGTCTCATGGGCGGGAACATGCAGGGCATCGACCCACAGGAAATCGCGAAGGCAGCAGGGCTGCCCAATGACCCCCAGGCCATGGCGATGATGATGCAGCAGGTTCAGGCCATGTTTGCGGCACGGTCTGAAGGCCCGGTGAATTGGAGTCTCGCCCGCGATCAGGCCCGCCGCGCCGCCGCGACCGGCGGGGATCCCTCAGTGAGCAGCACCGCGAAGCGTGAGGTGGACGACGCACTCAGGCTCGCCGAGATGTGGCTGGACCCCGTCACCGACTTCCCGTCCACAGCCCTATTGGGCAAGGCGTGGTCCCGCGCCGAATGGGTCGAAGCCACCATGGACACTTGGCGGCGGCTCACGGAACCGGTAGCTACCAGCATCGCGCTCGCGCTCTCCAACGCCATCACGGAACAGATGCCGGAAGAAATGAAGTCCATGATGGGCGGTGCGGCATCGATGCTTCAGAACATGGGCGGCGCAATGTTCGGGATGCAACTGGGGCAGGCGGTCGGTGCGCTCTCGCGCGACGTCGTCAGTTCCACTGACATCGGCATACCCCTGGCTGAACACAGCATGGCCCTCCTCCCGGCTAACGTTGAGGCATTCGGTGAAGGCCTGGATATCTCCGACTACGATGTCCGACTGTTCCTCGCGGTGCGGGAGGCTGCGCACGTTCGGCTGTTCACCCAGGTGCCCTGGTTGACGGGACACCTTCTGGGTGCAATTGAGAGTTACGCCCGCGGCATTCACATCGACATGTCGAAGATCGAGGAAGTCGCCCGCGACATCGATCCGTCGAATCCCGAGTCGCTGCAGGGCGCGCTTTCCGAGGGCGTTTTCATGCCGGAGCGCACTGCCTCCCAGGAAGCGGCTCTCGCTCGTCTGGAGACCACTCTGGCCCTTGTCGAAGGCTGGGTCGATGAGTTGAGTGCGGCCGCCACCGCCAAGCTTGAGTCGTCGGTCGCGCTTCGCGAGATGGTTCGCCGCCGCCGCGCCACCGGTGGCCCCGCGGAGAACGCGTTTGCCTCGCTTGTGGGCCTGGAACTACGCCCCCGGCGCCTGCGCGATGCCGCTGCCCTGTGGGAACAGTTGCGCCAGGAGCGCGGAATCGCTGGGCGGGATGCCATCTGGCAGCATCCCGATCTGCTTCCCACACCTGAAGACCTTGACGATCCGGCAGGATTCAGCAAGCGGCGGCAGCTGGCCGAATCAGAGGACGCAGACGTCGACGCCGCCCTGGAAAAACTCCTCGCCGGCGGTTTCGAGCCAACCGCGGATGAGAAGTCCCAGGACGAGGATGCTCCTCCTGCAGCTGACGACGGCGACGATACCTCAAACGGCACAAGCGACGACGGCCGCTGACCCGAGCGGCCGGGTTACCGGCCGCTCAGACCGTGGTCTGCTGCATAGGCTGCACCAAGCAGGAACGCTTTGGCGGTTTCGGTGTGCGGGTAGCTTTTGAGCAGACTCCAGAAAGTCGCGTTGTGTGTTGGCTCGATGAGGTGTGCCATTTCGTGCAGGATCACGTAGTCGATAACCCAGTCCGGCATCCCCTGCAGCTTGTGGGACAACCGGATAGCGCCGGAAGCGGGTGTCGCGGATCCCCAGCGGGAGTTCTGGTTCGTGACCCAGCGGATGCTCGTGGGCATGCCCCTTCCGACCAGGTATTGCTTTGAAAGCTCGGAGGCCCGGTCGCTCAACCCGGATTCGGAGTGTGCCGGCCGCTGGGAATTCGCGTGAAGCTTGGCAACCATTCTCTCCACCCACTGCTTTTCCTGGCGCGCGCTGAAGGAAGCCGGAATCGAAACCACTGCAACGCCGTCGCGCAGGTCCACGCTGACCGTCCGGCGACGGCGGGCCGACCGACGCACCTCCACCGGGTATGGTGCCGGCGAATTATTCGCGGTCATGCGGCGTTTCCTTCCACGTGTGCGCTCTCAGCTGCCCTGCGCAAGGACGCTAAGCACCGACTCCCCGTAACGTTCCAGCTTGGTTGGGCCGACACCGGCAAGCTGCGCCAATTTCTCCAGCGAGTCAGGACGAGCTTCTGCGATCGCGACCAGTGTGGCGTCTGTGAAGACAACGAAGGCAGGAACGTCCGTTTCCCGGGCTGCCTGCAGACGCCAGTTCCGCAGCGCTTCGAACGTCTCCTCGCTGTAATTCGCAGGGCAGTCCCCGCAACGGCCGATCTTGCGTTCGGCTCCCGTTCCGAGGACCTTCCCGCAGCTGCGGCAGTTCGCAGGCGCAGACATCTTCCGCTCGCGTCGGGCAGTAGGTTGTCGGAAGGATCGTGTACCACCGGAGTCAGGACGGAGGCCGTCGAGGAACCGGGAAGGCTTCCGCGATGCCCGACCGCCCGGAGTGCGGGAGGTAGACCAGGAGAGGGCAAGGTGCTTGCGGGCACGGGTTATGCCGACGTAGAGGAGGCGGCGCTCCTCATCGACGGCGTCCGGCGTATCGGCGAACGAGATGGGCATCAGTCCCTCGCTCAGCCCTACGAGGAACACGGCGTCCCACTCGAGGCCTTTCGCTGAGTGCAGTGACGCGAGGGTTACGCCCTGAACTGTGGGTGCGTGCTGTGCAGCCGCCCTTTCGTCGAGTTCGACGACGAAGTCTTGGAGTGTGAAGCCCTGCTCTGAGCGCGCCGCGTGAAGCTCGTCGGCGAGTGAGACCAGCGCGGCCAGCGACTCCCACTTCTCACGGACGGCACCGGAGCTCTGCGGAGCTTCGCCGGTGTACCCGAGGGATGCGAGGACATCGCGCACCAGCTGCGGCACATCATCGTCAGTCGCCGCGCGCGCGGCAGCCCGAAGCTGAAGCAGGCTCTCCCGTACTTCACGCCGTGCGAAGAATCGTTCCGCTCCGCGCAACTGGTATCCAATGCCCGCGGTCGCGAGGGCCTGCTCATACGCCTCTGACTGGCCGTTGGTCCGGTAGAGGATTGCGATTTCGCTGGCGGGCACGCCCTCATCGAGCAGGGCCGAGATCCGTCGAGCGACATCAGTGGCCTCTGCTTCATCGTCGCTGCACTCAGTGAAGCTGGGCGCCGGCCCCGGAGGTCGTTGGGCAATCAGTTGTAGCGGCGTAGCCCAGGTGCCGGCGCCGCCCCGACGCTCAACTTCGGCTGTTCTGGCAGCGAGCAGCGAATTGGCAAGGTGCACGACCTGGGGCGTCGAACGATAGTCCCGGACGAGCTTGATGACCTGGGCCTTCTGATACCTCCCGGTGAAGTTCAGCAGGTGGGCGCTGGTGGCGCCGGTGAAGGAATAGATGGTCTGGCTGGCATCTCCCACGACACAGAGCTCATCCCGCTCCCCCAGCCACAAGTCCAGCAGGCGCTGTTGCAGCGGCGACACGTCCTGGTATTCATCCACCACGAAGTGCCGGTACTGAGCACGGACGGTCGCTGCCACCTTGGCATCTTCCTGCAGTATTCCCACCGTGATGAGCAGTACGTCCTCAAAGTCGATGACGTTGCGATCCACTTTAAGATCCTCATAGGTGCTGAACACACGGGCAACCGTGGTGGTATCCATACCCGCCGGTTCCACCCGGCCGCTGGCAGCCTCGACGTAGGTGTCCGGCGTCAGCATGGATACCTTTGCCCATTCGATTTCAGCAGCGAGGTCCCGGATGGTGGCGCGGTCAGTACTCAGCCTCAGCCGGCGCGAAGCTTCCGCCAGCAGTTGCGCCTTATGGTCGACGAGAGCAGGCAGCGTTCCTCCGACTGCCTGCGGCCAGAAATACTGAAGTTGACGCAAGGCAGCCGCGTGGAAGGTGCGCGCCTGTACGCCCTGGGCTCCCAGATCGCGGAGACGTGTGCGCATCTCCGCTGCTGCCCGTGCAGTGAAGGTCACCGCAAGGACCTGTTGGGGTTTGTACACTCCCGTGTGCACACCGTACGCAATACGGTGGGTGATTGCCCGGGTCTTTCCCGTTCCGGCTCCGGCAAGAACGCAGAGCGGACCGCTCAATTGAGATGCCACCGCGCGCTGTTCGTCATCGAGGCCGGCGAGGATCTTTTCTTCGACGGAACCCTCCACTACGGTCTCCCGGCGGACGGTTCTTCATCGAGGGGGCCACCGTACCAATTCTCGATGAGCGCGCGTGCAATGGATGCTCCAGAGGCCACGGACAAGCGCTCTTCCCGAAGGCCGACGAACAGTTCCTCCCGGGTGAACCAGCGCACCTCCCTGATTTCGACGCCGTCGGCCATGGGCTCAGCGTGCGATGCCCTGGCGGTGAAGCCCAGCATCAGGGAGGCCGGGAACGGCCAGGGCTGCGATCCCAGATAAGTCGGCGAATGCACGACGATGCCCGACTCTTCCTCCACTTCGCGTATCACGGCAGCTTCAAGAGACTCACCCGGTTCGACAAACCCTGCGAGAGTGGAGAAGCGATTTTCCGGCCAGGCGGCGGAAGATCCCAGGAGCAGGCGGTCCTCCTCGTCCGTCACCGTCACGATGATTGCCGGATCCGTCCGTGGAAAATGCTGGCTCTCATCGGCCGGGCATCGCCGGACCCAACCGCCGTCGATCGGGTCAGTTCGTTGACCGCAGCGCGGACAGTGCGTATGGGTGGCGTGCCAGTTGGAGATGGCCACGGCTTCAACGAACAGGCCCGATTCCTGAGGGGTCAGTTCAGCCGCGGCGTCCCGCAACGTGACCCACGACTCTTCCGGTGAAACCTCAGGTTGAACTTCCTCGTACTGCACAAGGACGATGTGCGTGCCGGAGGGTAGGTCCGGCGTTGGTTCAACTGTGCTGCCGAGGTAAATCGGATTCTCCGGGCGAACGACCTCTGACACAGGACTCAGCACGAGCCTCCGCTGTTGAACGGGCGCACGCCGTTGGGCAAGATGAAGGATCCGGGTCCCGGGTTCCTCCCACAGCCGGTCGAACAGATCAGGGGTGGTGCGGAAGGTTGAGCCGCGATCAGCCGTGCCGCGGGCCAGAGGCAGGGATCCGAGTGGGGGGAGGCTGGCAGTACCGGCTGCCTGCATGCCGACGGCTTGGGTCATATTTCTACGGTACGGTCCCGCACCCCCAAAAGGACATTCGGAGCACTTTTCTGGAGGAATAGTGATGGCGAGCAGCGACTCGCCGTCCGGGACATTCGGGCACATGACCTTGCGCGCTTACGGTGGATGATGTGAAACGCTCGCCAATGGAACTTGCCGCCCTCGCCAGCGCGGCCGTGCCGGGTCTCTCCCCGACGGGTGTCTCCGGCGCACCCGATGATCCCGCCGATTTCGAATCGGCCCTTCTGATTGATGGCTCAGGCAAACAGTGGCGCGTCCGTGCACCCCGGCATGCCGAGGCGAGCATGCGGCTGGAAACAGAGCTGCAGGTACTGCGCGCCTTCACGCCCGGAGTGAGGGCGGAGCTTCCATTCCTCGTCCCCCACGTCGCGGGCACGGTGCGGATCGGCGACCTGCGCACCTTCGTCTACTCGCACATCGAGGGTTCGACGCGATCCCTCGATGATCTCGCAGCGGGCGGTCGTGAGTTGGCGAGGGAAATCGGCCGGTCGATAGCCACCATCCATGAACTCCCGCGGACGCTCGTCAGTGAAGCGGACCTGCCCGCGTACGAAGCGAATGAAGTGCGGCAGCGGCGTCTCAACGAGCTCGACCAGGCGGCCACAACCGGGAGAATCCCGTCAGACCTGTTACGCCGATGGGAGCATGCGCTGGAAGACGTCTCGCTGTGGCGCTTCAATCCCACCGTGATCCACGGGGACATCCACGAAGACAATCTGCTCCTCGCGGCGGGACGGGTGTGTGCTGTCACCGGCTGGACCGACCTGTCGGTGGGGGACCCGGCGGATGACTTCGCCTGGTTGGCGGCGACACAGGACGCGCATTTCTCCGATGAAGTACATGCGGCCTACCTCGGCGCCCGAACGGATGCAACCGATGATCACCTGTTGCGGCGGGCATCACTCGCTGCAGAGTTTGCCCTGGCTCAATGGATGGTGCGCGGCCTCGCCCTGGGCGATGAGGACATGATCGAAGAGGCAGAAGAAATGATGCGCACGCTTTCTGCTGATCTTGCGGCCGAAGAGGCGGCCGTTGCCGCCGCGGCTGAAGACGACTCAGCCGAGGATGTAGAAACACCCTCCGGCACATCCCGAATCATTATCGAAGCAGATAACCGCCCGGGTAGCACACGGGTTTCCGGCCCCTCGAACACCGAACCTCCTGCGCACCAGGCACCGGGCACAGAATCTCCAGCGCCGCAGGACCAGGAAAACCTGGAAACATCCGCCCTGCCCGTGGTGCCCCGACCCTAGCCGGACCCGCTTGCGGCTGTTGCGCGGCGGATGATGCCTTCAAGCGCTCTGCCGTCCGCGAGGTCGTGCGGCCGTACGAGCAGGTCCTCAGCCACGTAGTAGAACGCGGCTCTCACTGATGCCAGCGGCACATCCATCACGCGCGCCCATGCAAGCCGGTAGACGGCCAGCTGAATTGACTTCGCCTCCCTGCTTCCCGCTGCGGGAGGTCGCCCTGTCTTCCAGTCGATAAGGTCCCAGCCGCCGTCGTCGTCCCTGAAGACCGCGTCCACCCGACCGCGCACCACAACAGACTCGACACGGGTTTCCACCGGCACTTCGATGCCATACGGAACGCGATCCGCCCACGGCGACTTCCTGAACGTGTCCGTGAGCACCTCCAGTTGTAAGCCCTCTTCCACGAAGGAGTCGGCGGCCCCGGGGAACTCCCCCAGGTCGAGCATTCCCGTTGTGCCGTAGAACTCCTCGATCCACGCGTGGAAGGCAGTGCCGCGCCGGGCAGCCGAGCCGGGACGACGTGGCACCGGCCGTCGCAATCGCCTGGCCACAGCCGCGCTGTCTTCCGTTAGTTCAACCATCAGCGAGGCAGAGATATGGGTGGGAAGCTCGACCGGCGCCAGGACAGCCCTACTCTGCTGACGGGCGAGGGCTTTCCGGACTTCGTTACCCCATCGTCCGGGAGCAGGTTGTTCGCGGGTGGGTGCCTCGTGGTCCGCGGACCCTAGGTCATGCGCCGCTGCACGGACAGCCGCTGCTGCCTGTTCCACGGTGTCGCGGCGCTCGCGCAGCGGATCGATGGGCCATACCGCCCGGTCGCTGTGGGCGCGCGCCGGGTTCTCGTCACCGACCGCGGTATCTTCGATCCAAGCGAGTTCGCGGTAACCCTGTGCACCGGCAGCCGCAAGCTCCCGCAACTGTTCAAGGTAACGGCTGGGGGCCGTCGGCTTGGATCTTCCGCCTCCCCATGCCGAGGCGGAACAGAACAGGACATGGCGTGCCCTGGTGAGGGCCACGTAAGCAAGCCGCCTTTCCTCCCGTTCGCTGTGGGTGAGGGCGTCTTCGGCAAAGAGCTTCTCGCTCTCGAGCCATGACTTCTGGTCGGGCTGGTCCCAGTCCCACTGCGGCAGTTCAGGAGCATCACCGCGCAGCGGCCACGGAACAGATGAGTCCCCTGAGCTCCAGCGCGAGCCTGTACCGCTGGGAAAGGAACCCTCGTTCATGCCCGGCACCAGTACAACGTCCCATTCCAAACCTTTGGACGCGTGAACCGTGAGGAGTTGAACCGCTTCCCTGCTGGTCTCCAGGGCCGTTACCGGCAGTCCGTCTTCTTCCGCGTCGGCCGCCTCCAGCCAGGCGAGAAAGGCGGGCAGGTCGATACGATCCGAGGTCGAAACAAAACTGCTGACGGCGTCAGCGAAGGCGTCCAGGTTTCGTCGTGCCTCGTGGACGCTCACCCCCGGTTTCGCTGCGAGTTCGATGTCGAGCAGGAGTGTCTGTTCTATCTCGCCGATCAGGGTATGCAGATCGTCTCCGACTGACTGACGGAGCCCGCGGAGTTCGTCCCGAAGCAGCATGAGTCGTTCTCTTGCTGCAGGTGAGAGAGTGCGGCCGCTGCCCGAGACCCATCCAGCCGGCGGTAGATGATCGACGGCGTCCACAAGGCTGGCCGGCTCCGAGTCCTCTGTCGGCGTCGGAACAGACTCGCTATGACTTTCGCTCTCGGATGCTCCTCCTGCCTGACCTTTGACCGAAGTGCCCTCCTCCGGCGCCTCGCTGGCGGATTTGAGGCGGTGGATACGGGCGTCGCGATCATAGGCGAGCTGACGGGCCCAGTCGCCCAGCGCCATCAGATCCGCGCTGCCCAGACGCCAGCGTGCTCCGGCGAGAAGGCGCAACATTGCGTCGGATCGTTCGGGGTCGCCGAGGACCCGGAGAACCGAGAGAATTTCGATGACCTCCGGTGTGCGAAGGAGTCCGCCGAGGCCGATGATCTGTACGGGTATACCGGCCGATTGAAGCGCTCGGCGAAGCGGTTCGAATTGGCGGCGGCCACGGCAGAGGACGGCGATAGTCGGCCGCAGCGGCCGCCCGTCCTCATCCATGTCGAAAAACTGGCGGCGTTTTGCCTGGATGAATCGCGTCAGCGCAGCAGCCTCGTTGGCGAGCGGGCTATCGGGGTCGGAGGGGTCGGCCTCCTGGGCGGCGCTCTCGCTGAGATAGCGTGCAAGGTAAACCTCTCCGGTTGGTGCGTTGGGCCGGGGCAACAGCCCGGGCACCTGAAGCTGCTGCTGCGGACCAACCCAAGGAGGCGGAACGTTGAGCGGAGCCGCCACGGCGTTCGCCGCTCCCAGAATGCTCGTGGAGTTCCGCCATGCCACCGAGAGGTTGACCATGGGCGCCGGATTCCGCCCTTTGTCCGTATGCAGCGGGAAGCGCGATCTGAAGGTACCCAGTTGCCCTGCTGAAGCGCCCCGGAAACCGTAAATGGACTGGTGCGGGTCGCCCACTGCCGTCACAGACCTGCCGTCACCGAATAACCTGGAGAAAAGGACCATCTGAGCGTGCGAGGTGTCCTGAAACTCGTCAAGGAGGACGACCGAGTACTTCTGTCGCTCGACCTCGACGGCCTGCGGAACTTCGCTGACAATACGTGCTGCCAGTGAAACGAGGTCGCCGTAGTCGAGCTGCCCTGCATGTTGTTTGGCTTGGGTATACCGCTCCACGAGCTCAGTGACGGTAACTCGCGTTCGCAATTTGTCCAGGAGGTCTTTTGCGCGCTGGGTGGAGGCTTTCGGTTTGTTTGCCTCATAAGGGCGGGTAGTCATTGATTCGATGTGTTCCAACAACGATGCCCGCACGGCAGCAGGTTCCACGAGGTGCTCCGCACATTCCGACGCCATGGTCAGGACTGCGTTGGTCAGCGTAGCCTTTGCTGCGGAAAGGTGTTCCCACGGACCGCGGTGGGACTCGACGATCCTGCCCGCCAGCTGCCAGGACTGTGCCGTGCCAAGCATGACGGCGTCGCGTTCCACTCCTATGCGCAGGCCGTAGTCCTGAACGATGCCGTTGGCATAGGAGTGATAGGTGGAGATGGTAGGTTCCAGCCGGTCTTCTCCGGATTCGAAAACGCCCTCCCCTTGCGCCCGATACAAGGCGTGAAGTTGCTGGCGAATGCGTGCGGCCAATTCCCCGGCCGCTTTCCGGGTGAACGTGACCCCAAGGATCTGCTCCGGCCGCACCAATCCATTGGCCACCAGCCACACGACGCGGTCGGCCATGGTCTTGGTCTTTCCTGAGCCTGCTCCAGCGATGACCAGCTGCGGCTGCAGCGGCGCCTCAATGATGCGCGTTTGTTCCGGCGTGGGGTAGTGAACGTCAGCATCATTACCGCCCGCAAGCAAGCGAGCCAGTGATTCCGCAGAGAGGTGCTGTTCCGGCTTGGGCGGCACCGCTGCCGTATGAGCCGTATCGGTGCTCATTCGGTTACCTGCCTTCCTTCGACGCAGAGCGGACATATCTCCGGGAGACGGCATGCACCGCCGCCGTAAGCCGAACGTTTAGGATCATGGACTGCCTCGAACTCGGCAGCTGACATCAGTCCCGCCGCCTGCTCAATCATCTCGTGTGCCCAGGGATCGTCAGGGTGCAGAGCTGGCTGGTCCTGGACCTTGGGTGCCTTCGCGCTCGTGCCGAGATGCACCAGGGCGGCTCCCCCGACGGACCGCGATCCCTCGGGCTGATCATGTGACGGGCGGTCCGACTCACCGAAAGCCCCGGCCAGCGCAGCGACCTGGTACGCCGCCAATTGCGGGTGGGAGGAGACCTCGGAATCTGGCGGGGCTGACTTGCCTGTCTTAAGATCCACGATGAAGACATGTCCGTCATGTGTCAGTTCAAGGCGATCTACAGAACCGCGGAGCCTGGCCTGACGTTCCGAACCGTTGACGAGGACGGTTAGATCGACGCTGAAGTCCACCTCTGCACGTAGCAGGGAACGGTCCGCCTTCCGCATCTCCACCAGGTAGGCTCCAAGTTTCCTCACCATGTGCTCGGCACGCCGCAGGTCGCTTTTCGACTCCCAGGTGTCCTTCATGCCGAGAGCCGGCCATCGGCGGACCAGTTCCGCAGCATACTGATTACCGGTGGCATCCGGCATGTCCTGGGCAATCGAATGGACGAGCGTTCCGAGAGAACGGGCGAAGTCGGTGGGCCGCTCGCCGCCGGCAGCCGAGACGAACCAGTTCAGCGGCGAAGCGAGTACTGCCTCCACCTTCGAGGGGGAGACGGGAATGACCGCTTCGGGAGGCACCACAGGATCGGTTGATGAGAGACCGGCCAACCCCCACCACTGCGCGGGATCTGCGCCCGGGACAAGGGGACGGTGCAACATCATCATCCCCAGATGATGCACTGCTTCAGCGGCAGCGTCGGGGTCACGGTCAGGCTGCTGGGTGTACCTGCGGAGTTCGGCAACCAGCGCCCGAAGGGTGAGAGGCCGCTTCACCTCGGTGCGCGGGCGTTCGTAGATCCCGAACGGCAGGGGGTCGAGAATCTCGAGGAATGACGAGGGCTGCTGATCTTCCGAGGAAACGGCTACACAGATCAGCTCCTCGGCTGCACGGCTCACCGCCGAAGAGAAACTTCGCAGTTCGTCCGCTCTGGTGAACTGCATGAGTGAAAGCGGGTCGCGATGGTGTCGAAACTCGCGGCCATGCTCAAGCAGGGCGACGAGGTCCCCCGATCCGAGCAACTCACCCCTGATCCTCAGGTTCGGCCATACACCTTCCTGCACTCCGGCGAGGATGACTACCGGCCACTGGCGTCCAGCTGCTGCGGCCGGGGTCATGATTGCCACAGCTGCACCCTTCTGTGCACGGGCGGCAAGAGTGTCCATGGGGAGTTCCTGGCTCAGCAGGTATTCCAGGAAACCGGATGCAGGGGCCCCGGGTACCTGGTCCACGTAGCGTTCAGCGGTCTGAAAGAGCGCGACGACGGCATCCAGGTCCCTGTCGGCTCGCGCCGCCGCGGGTCCGTGCCGCAATGCCGCCTCTTCCCACCGCGAAGAGAGCCCGGATGCCGACCACACGGACCACAGGACCGTTTCGGGCGTGCTCGCCTCGTCCTGCAACGCCTCACGGCCCGCACTCACCATCGAGTGCAGCCGACGGGCGGGCCGGAACTGCGGGCGGGGGTCGTCAATGTGCGGTTGAGCCAGTAGATCGACGATCAGTTGATCGGAGTCCCGCTCTCCCCCGGTCAACCGTTCCTCCTGCCTCAGCAGCTGGCGCAGCCTACGGATCTCCAGGGCACCGACGCCGCCGATCCGGGAGGTCATGATCGAAACGGCCAACTCGGCGTCCAGTTCCTGAGCGCCCGTGACCACGCTGAGGATTTCCAGTAGTGGGCGCACAGCGGGTTCATCGCGGATGGCTCGTTCAGCCGGTGGAACGCTCACCGGTATGTCCTGCCCCGCGAGATACCGTTGCAGTTCGGACACCTGTGCGCCGGTTCTTGTGATGACGGCGATCTCGTCAAAGCTTCTGCCCTGCTCGACATGGGCTTCCAGGATCCGCTGTGCGACGTAGCGCTGCTCGTGATATCCGGAATCGACCACATGCACCGACACGACGCCATGCCCGGAGGACTGGGACTGGGCGTCGGGGCCCATTTCCGGCACGGTCAGCCGTCGGTATCCCACCGGTGTCCCGCTCACCGGTGTCCTTGCCGCGATGGCGGCCCATCTCTCGGCGAGCGCACCCGCTAGACGGTGCGAACCGGTCAGTTGGACAGTGTGCACCTGCCCCAGAATCTCTGGGAGACGTGCTGCCAGTTCGGGGCGTGCGCCGCGGAATCCCTGCACTGCGGTGTCCGGGCATGCCGAGATCAGGCAATCCTTTCCTTCTGCCAGCACTCCGCACAACGCGTGCACTGCCGTGTTCGACTCCTGATAATCATCAATCAGGATCAGCGCGTACTTGTCCCGTTCTTCGCTCAAGAAGTCCGGGTTTGTTTCGAGGATGCCGCGGGCTGCCGTGAGGATTCCCGCGGGATCGAACGCTTCCGGCATTCTGAGGTCCAGAACATCCCGGTACTCGCTGTACAGCGCGGCTGCGGACACCCAGTCGGGGCGATCAAACCTGCGCCCAAGCTCTGCCAGTTCATCCGCATGCAGGCTGTACTCACTGACCCTGTCAAAGAGTTGCCTCACCTCCTGACGGAATCCCCTCGTCCCCAGTGCCTGACGTAGTCCCTCCGGCCAGAGGGCATCGAGCAATCCAAGCCTGCGGTGTCCCTCGAGGAGCTCCTTGATGATGAGGTCCTGTTCCGCGCCCGATAAAAGCCGCGGGGAGCGTGTCAGCTCAGGCAGAAGGCCTGCCACACGGGCCCGGCGGATGAGGTCGAAGGCATAGGACGACCAGGTCCGGGCGGGAGGCGCACTGATGCTGCGGTGCAGCCGTGCCGTCACGTCATCACGAAGGCGTGCTGCTGCCAGCCGGGTGGGGGCCAGAATCAGGACCCGGCCCGGATCCACCTCACCATCCGTAATTCTGCTGACCGCTGTCTCGATCAGGACTTCGGTCTTGCCTGTGCCCGGACCGCCGAGAACCAGTACCGGACCTACCCCTGCCCCGAGACCCAACACTTCCCGTTGTTCCGGGTCGAGGCGGGGCCGCTGTAAGAGCTGAGCCGCACCCGAAGGCGACCTCAGACTGACTATGGACGGCGTGGGTGCCGTGTCCCGAAAGGAACTACTACTCATGGCTCCACACCATCATCCGCCTCCGACAATCCGAACGAGCGATCTCCGCGCCCGGGAACGCATTCCAGAGACGCGCGCACGCGCTGCAACGCGTCCTCTTCGTCAGGAGTCGGGTTCCAGCGGGCCACGGCCAGGTTCACGCGGTACCCGGCTCCGGACCTGCTCCCCCTGCCTGCAACCTTCCGCAAAGCGGTGGATTCTCTTAGATAGTGCTCGACGGCGGCGGTCTCCAGTCTCTGGGGCGGCCTGCCGTCGGCGCTCAGAACCCGCCACCACGGCACGTCGACGGGGCCCCGGGACATGACTGCTCCCACCTGACGCGGTCCGCCAGTTTCGAGGACCTCCGCTATGTCGCCATACGTCAGAACTTTCCCGGAGGGAATGAGCTTGACGATGTCCAGGACCGCCTCTTCATAGTCCAGACCTCTGCCGCGCACCGAACCACAGTACCGAAAGCCCTGGAGGGGAACGATGTCGGGTCGCCGGCGCGGCGTCGGCGAACAAGATTGTCATACCCGGCGGATACCGTCTGGGCCATGAACAGCTGGCACATGCATCCCAGGGCGGCTTTTGACCTTGAAACCACCGGCCGCGATCCGCTCACTGCGCGCATCGTCACCGCCTCGATCATCCTCGTCGACGGGCAGGGAGAAGTCCTGCACCACCACGAGTGGCTTGCCGATCCAGGCGTGGACATCCCCAGTGAGGCAACATCCATCCACGGGATCTCCACCAGCACCGCAAGAGAACAGGGAGCACCTGCCGCGCAGGTAGTGCACGAGGTAGCCGAAGTGTTGCGTTGCTACTTTCGGAGGAGCATTCCCGTCCTGGCGTTCAACGCCCGCTATGACTTCACGGTCCTCGCCAGCGAAGGTTCCAGGCATAACGTCTTCACGCCCAACCCATTCCCTGTGCTGGATCCCTATGTCATGGACAAGTACGCGGACCGTTACCGCCGCGGGAAACGAACGCTCAGCGCGACATGCGCCCATTACGGCGTCCCCCTTGAGAACGCGCATACCTCCGCAGCTGACGTCCTGGCCACACTCGGCGTCGGTGCAGTGCTTGCAGACCGGTTCCATCAGCTTCAAAAGCCGGCGCCCGACCTGCATGGATTCCAGGTGACCTGGGCTCGTCGCCAGGCTGAAAGTTTCCAGGAATATCTACGCCGCAGTGACCCAGCAGCGGTGGTCGAGGGCGGATGGCCTGCAATTGCGTGCTGAATCTACAGGCAGGTCACGCAGCAACGACCCCAAGTAGGTGCCGCTCGTCCATCAGATCGAAGATTATTCGACCCCGCCCCGGGATACTACTTCTTCATAGCCGGCGACGTGATCCCCCGCACTAAATTTCAGTCGGATCTTTCGACCGTGCCATACTTGCTTGGCATTACTCTGCGTCCATCCGCGCCGAATTCCGGCCGGCTGAGGACCCATCACACTCCCGAACGACGCCCTGAAGGATGCCGCTTTCCTGCTCGCGGAGTAGCGGAGTTCACAGAGATCCTGTGAACTCCCAGACAGCATGAGGACGAATGATCACAGTCACCAACCTGCGCAAAACCTACCGCCAGGGTGAGCGAACCGTTACAGCACTGGACGACGTCACCCTCGCAGTACCGAAAGGTTCCATCCACGGAATCGTCGGACACTCCGGGGCCGGCAAGTCAACGCTTGTCCGTTGCCTGACACTCCTCGACCGCCCAACCTCGGGATCCGTCGTCATTGATGGTCGCGAACTGACCAGCGTCAAGGATTCTGAGATCCGCACAGCCCGTCGCCGGATCGGCATGGTCTTCCAGCACGCCAACCTGATGGATTCCCGGACTGCAGCGCAGAACGTCGCTCATCCGCTCGAGCTTGTAAAGACCCCGAAATCCGAGATCAGCCGCAAGGTCGACGAACTCCTTGGCCTTGTTGGCCTCACCGAGTTCGCTGATGCCTATCCGTCCCAGCTTTCGGGCGGTCAGAAGCAGCGGGTGGGCATTGCCCGCGCTCTGGCTTCGGATCCGGATGTGCTGCTGTGCGACGAACCGACCTCGGCGCTTGATCCCGCGACCACCGAGGACATCCTGACGCTCATCAGGAACCTGACCCGTACCCTGAATTTGACCGTTCTGGTCATCACGCATGAGATGCACGTCGTAAAGCGGATCTGCGACTCGGTCTCGCTTCTTGAGCGCGGCCGAATCATCGAGCACGGACCCCTTCACGAAGTTGTGGGCGACCGCTCCGGCTCCCTGGGGAAGTCCCTGATGCCGTTGCCCTCAAGCTCTCTCGATGCGACCCTGCCCGAGCTTGATCTGCTGCTTGTCGGTGAGACGGCCTCAGCACCGATCCTGTCGGAGTTGACCCGGCGGTTCGACGCCAATGTGAACGTCATCGCAGGAACCGTGGAAACTCTGGCAGGGTCACGTTTCGGCCGACTCCGGGTAGAGGTTGACTCTCCCGTGCCGCTCAGCGAGATCACCGCCTACCTTGAGGGTGCCGGCGTACATGTGGAGGTGGCAGCGTGAATTTCCTCGACAGCCTTTTCAAAAATCCCGGAATCACCCAGGCGCTTCCTGAGGAGTTCCTCGCCACGCTTCAGATGATCGGCATCTCGGGATTCTTCACTCTGCTTATCGGTCTCCCGCTGGGAATCTTCCTGCATACCAGCAGCCCCGGCGGGCTCCGGCCGATGCCCGTGACCAACCGCATTGTGAGCGACGTCGTCGTCAACATCACCCGGTCCATTCCCTTCGCCATCCTGATGGTGTCCCTGATCCCGCTCGCCCGGTTCCTGACCGGTTCCTCCATCGGTCCAGTCGCAGCTTCCGTATCCCTGAGCATCGGCGCCATCCCGTTCTTCGCCCGCCTCGTCGAGACCAGCCTGCGTGATGTGTCGTCCGGAAAAATTGATGCTGCACTGGTTATGGGATCGACTCGTCTCCAGGTGATCACCAAGGTCATGATCGCCGAAGCTCTCCCGTCGCTCATCGCGGCGTTCACCACCACGCTTGTCACCCTTGTCGGATACTCGGCAATGGCCGGAATCATCGGTGGTGGAGGCCTGGGCCGGCTCGCGTATAACTACGGACTCCAGCGGTTCGACACTACGGTCATGGTGGTCATCATCGTGATCATCGTCGCCATCGTGCAGATCATCCAGTTGATCGGCGACCGCCTCGCTCAGCGTGTGGACCACCGGACTGCCGCCACGGCAGGTGCCCGCCGCAGCAGGCGGAACCGTCGTCAGGAAGCAGCCAACAACGTGATCGGCGTCTGAAGGCGCTCCCCCAACTTGCTCCGCCCGCCAGGCGGGGCCGACGACGGCCGGTAGCCGCCAGCCGTCATCCTCCCGGCGTCCACGGTCCCACCCGACCGCCGGTCCAAAGAAAGGAACGCACATCACCATGCGTAAGCAGTTCTCGCTGGCAGCCGCCGGGCTGGCCACACTTCTCACCCTCTCAGCATGCGGTGCGGGCGACAGCGCTCCCGCCGCCGTTGAAACCCTCGACCCCGCCAGTCCGGCCACGGTCACCGTCGGTGCAAGCCCCGTACCCCATGCCCAGATCCTCGAATTTGTCCGCGACAACCTCGCCGAGGGAAGCGGTATCGAACTCGAAATTCAGGAGTTCGACGACTACACCACGCCGAACATCGCGCTGAGCGAGGGCGACCTGGATGCTAACTACTTCCAGCACCTGCCCTACTACGAGAGCCAGGTTGAAAGCCAGGGCTACGAGTTCGCGCACGGTGAGGGCGTCCACATCGAGCCTTATGCTGCGTTCTCCGAGAAGCACGACGACGTCTCAGCAGTACCCGACGGCGGTCGCGTAGCGATCACAAACGACCCCTCGAACCAGGCGCGCGCACTGACGCTGCTCCAGGAAGCAGGCCTGCTCGAGAACATTGAGGCCGACGCTTCGGTGCTGTCCCTGACTGAAGAGCAGAACCCGAAGGGTCTCGAGTTCGTGGAGAACCAGCCCGAACTGTTGCTCAACGACCTGCAGGACCCCACCGTGGACGTTGCAATCATCAACGGCAACTACATCCTGGATGCCGGCCTCAGCACTGAGGACGCCCTGATTGTCGAGTCCGTCGAGAACAACCCGTACGCCAACTTCCTGGCATGGAACGCATCCTCCGAGGGTGATGCGCGGATCGCCAAGCTTGAGGAACTGCTGCACTCCCCCGAGGTGAAGCAGTACATCGAGGAGACCTGGCCGAACGGGGACGTAGCCCCCGGCTTCTAAGCCGCCCGCGGTAATCCGCAAAGATGTACACAGAAGAATGGCCGGCGTACCCTCACGGGTCCGCCGGCCATTACTGTTCCAGGACGTTCCGGACGGATGCCGACCTATACTCCCGACGGCGTAGCGCCCGCGGCGGCTGCAGCCCGAGCGGCTGCGGGCAATGCGGCCACAATGCGTTCCATGGCGGCGTCGTCGTGGGCCGAGGAGAGGAACCAGGCCTCAAAGACAGACGGCGGCAGGTAAACCCCGGAGTCCAGCATTGAGTGGAAGAACGGCGCGTAGCGGAAAGTCTCCTGTGCCTGGGCGTCAGCATAGTTGCGTACGCCGCGCTCCGAGGTGCCGAAAGCAATGCTGAACAGGTTTCCCGCCCGCTGGACAGAATGATCGACGCCGGCCCGCGTGAGCTCCTCCGACACAGCCGCGGACAGCTCCAGCGAACGGGCATCGATCGTGCGGTACACCTCGTCAGTGGCGTGGGTCAGCTGGGCGACACCCGCAGCCATGGCGAGCGGGTTCCCCGAAAGGGTTCCGGCCTGGTAGACCGGCCCCAAAGGCGCCAGATATTCCATGACGTCCGCGCGGCCGCCAAGTGCTGCCGCCGGAAGCCCGCCGCCAATGACCTTGCCGAAGGTCAAGAGATCCGGAGCCCAGCCTTCATCCTTGCCGGTTAGCCCCCAGTAGCCGCCGGGACCCACACGGAATCCCGTTAAAACTTCATCCACGATCAGCAGTGCCCCGTGCTCGGCGGTGATACGCGACAGCGCCGCATTGAAACCGGGGGCCGGTTCGACCACGCCCATGTTCGCGGGAGCCGCTTCGGTGATGACTGCGGCGATCGATCCACCGTGCTCAGCGAACGCCGCTTCGACTGCTGCAACGTCGTTGTACGGCAGTACCAGTGTTTCGGCAGCTGTGGCATCCGTGACCCCTGCAGATCCGGGAAGGGCAAGAGTTGCCACTCCCGATCCGGCTGCGGCGAGGAGCCCGTCAAGGTGACCGTGGTAGCAGCCCGCGAACTTCACGATGAGGTTCCGGCCCGTGTAGCCGCGCGCCAGGCGCACTGCCGTCATGGTGGCTTCGGTCCCGGTCGAGACCATCCGGATGCGTTCGACGGCGGACACCCGCTCGCGGACCAACTGCGCCAGGTCGGCTTCAGCCGGGGTCGAAGCGCCGAAGGACAGTCCCCTGTCCGCGGCACGGTGAACGGCCTCGAGCACGGCCGGATGGGCGTGTCCAAGGAGCGCCGGGCCCCAGGAGCAGACGAGGTCAACGTACTCGCGGCCGTCGGCGTCCGTCACATACGCCCGCTGCGCAGACACCAGGAATCTCGGCGTGCCGCCGACCGAGCCGAAGGCCCGCACCGGCGAGTTCACCCCACCGGGCATCAGGGTCTGTGCGCGCGCAAACAGGTCTTCGGACTGTGTCATTTACTTGCTCTCCTTCAGCCAGGTGGCCAGTTCAGTTGCCCAGTACGTGAGGATGATCTGCGCGCCGGCACGCTTGATTCCCAGCACTGATTCCTCGATGGAACGACGCCGGTCGATCCAGCCGTTCGCAGCGGCCGCCTCGATCATGGCGTACTCTCCCGAGATCTGGTAGGCCGCAACCGGGACGGGCGACATCGCGGCGACATCCGCCACGATATCGAGGTAACTCATGGCCGGCTTCACCATCACCATGTCGGCACCTTCCTCAAGATCGAGCTTGACCTCGACGAGGGCCTCCCGGCGGTTGGCCGCGTCCATCTGGTAGGTCCGGCGGTCGCCGGTCAGCTGCGAGTCCACCGCTTCCCGGAACGGGCCGTAGAAAGCCGATGCGTACTTGGCGGCGTAAGCCAGGACGGCGGTCTCCTGATGACCGGCTGCGTCGAGGGCCTGGCGGATGACTCCTACCTGGCCGTCCATCATGCCTGAGGGTCCAAGGACGTGGGCACCTGCCTCAGCCTGTACAACGGCCATCTGTGCGTAGAGGTCCAGCGTGGCATCATTGTCCACAGCACCATCGGCATCCAATACGCCGCAGTGCCCGTGATCGGTGAATTCATCCAGGCAGACGTCGCTCATCACGACGAGGGCATCCCCCACCTCCGAGCGCACATCAGCGATAGCCCGGTTCAGGACGCCGTGGGGGTCGAGACCGGCGCTGCCGGTGGCATCACGCTGGGCCGGTATACCGAAGAGCATGATGCCTCCGACGCCGAGATCCGCAGCTTCGACGGCGGCGCGCTTCAGTGTGTCGGTGGTGTGCTGGACGACGCCGGGCATCGAGCTGATAGCGGCAGGCTCACTCAGGCCCTCCCGGATGAAGGCGGGCAGAATCAGCTCAGACGGGCTGAGACGGTTCTCAGCGGTGAGCCGGCGGATAGCCGGGGTCGAGCGAAGTCGGCGTGGCCGGTGCTGAGGGAAGCTCATGGGTCAGGTCCTCTTCCGATGATTGACGACGGCGTTGCTCACCGCATCTGCGATTCCTGTTGGGCTGGGGGACGCGGCTGTTGCGTCGATCCTTAGTCCGAGGGCGGAGGCGTCCCGCTCCGTCCGTCGCCCGATCGCGACTGTCATCACGGTCTCGGGCAGGGTTCCCATCATGGCATGCAGGCGCCCGGCGATGCTGGGCGAGGTAAGCACGACGGCGTCAATCGTCCCGTGCAGTATCCCCTCCGACAGCTCCTCCCGCGTCACCGTTCGAGCGGCGTGGGCAGCGATCTCAGCGGGTCCGCTCAGCCGCCGCTCCGCGGCTGCTGGATGATCCACGGTGCAATAGGCAGTGACTGCATCGACGGTCCAGCCGCGCCCGGTCAGCCCCTTCTCCAGGGTGTCGGCAGCAAGGTCAGACTGCGGGAGCAGCGCCCGCGCAGGCTCCGCGGGCAAGGCGGCCAGGAGCCCCTCCGCGGATTGGTCCTCGGAAGGAACCAGATGGACCCGCACTCCTCTTTCCACCAGGGCGTCCCGGGAAGCGGTGCCAACCGCGGCGACCCTGGCGGAACCCACAAGCGATGCCAGTGACAGCCGTCGGGCTTCAGCCCGGTGGGCAAGGGCACGCACTGTGGTCACGCTGGTTATCACCATCCAGTCGTACGTGGGCGCCGCGTCGAGAAGCCGGTCCAGCTCGCTCGTGTCCGCGGGCAGCTCCCAGTCCACCAGGGGAACCAGCAACGTCTCGGCTCCCCGCCGGACAAGCTCAGACGACATCGCAGCTCCCCGGTCCGGACTGCGCAGCAAAGCTACGGTGAGCCCGGACAGGCTGCCGACCGATGAGCCGACGGTCATGAACCTGGAGTCAGCTCGGCAATCTCCGCTGCCCCGTGGGCAAGGAGCTCCTCGGCGAGGACGACGCCGACGGCGGCCGCCCCCTCCACGGTGAGTGCCGTCGTCGTCTGTGTCCGCCGCAGCAGCCTGCTGCCGTCCGCACTGCACACCACTGCCTCAAGGGTCAGGACACCTGTGTCCACGGCAGCATGAGCTCCGATGGGGGCGGTGCAGCCCGCCTCCAGCCGGCGCAGGACGGCACGCTCAGCGGTGACCGCCAGCCGGGTAGGCATGTGGTCATACTGCCGGAGAGCCTCGGCAAAGGCAGAAGCTCCGGCGTCACCGGTCCGGCACTCGACAGCCAGGGCTCCCTGGCCAGGAGCCGGAAGCATGAGCGCGGGGTCCAGGTACTCGGTGATGAGATTCTCACGACCCAGCCTCGAAAGACCAGCTGCTGCCAGCACGACGGCGTCGAGGTCACCCGGTCCCCCGTCCACCAGACCAGCCACCCGCCCGAGTCGCGTATCGACGTTGCCGCGGATGTCGATGACCGAGAGGTCTGGTCGTGCAGCGCGCAGCTGCGCGGCACGGCGAGGCGAGCCCGTGCCTACGCTGGCACCTGGCGGCAGCTCGGCGAGTGTCAGCCCGTCACGCGCACAGAGCGCGTCGCGGATGTCCGCGCGTTCCGGCACAGCTCCCACCGTGAGCCCCTCCGCGTCGCCGGTTGGAAGATCCTTCAGCGAGTGAACCGCGACGTCGCAGCTGTCATCCAGCAGTGCCTCCCGCAGAGCAGCCACGAACACCCCTGTGCCGCCTATCTGCGACAGCGACGCGCGGTTGACGTCACCTGTTGTGCTGACCCGGACAAGCTCGTAGTCGAACCCGCCAAGGCCGGAGAGGGCTTCGGCGACGGTCGTGGTCTGCGTCAGTGCCAGGGCGCTGGCCCGGGTTCCGACCCGTACGGCTTGAGTCATGCCTGTTCTGTTTCCGGAAGCCCCACCGTTGAGTCGGCACCCGCGACGGTCGGTTTCTCTCCGCGCCGGTTGGCACAGCAGTTGGGACGGCAGACGTCGTACCAGGGGCCCAGATCCGTGGTGGCGGGACGTTCGACAATGGTGTTGTCCGCAGTCCGCTCGCTGACGAGGTCGATCAGCCCGGCAACGAACTTGGCGTGCGTTCCCGGCGTGGGGACTCGTTCTGCCACCAGTCCGAGTTCGGCACACGTTTCCATGGCTTCAGTGTCGAGGTCCCAGACCACCTCCATGTGGTCACTGACGAACCCGAGCGGGACGATGACCACGCCCTTCGCGCCGGTCGCCGCGAGGTCACCGAGGGCATCGTTGATGTCCGGCTCGAGCCAGGGAACGTGGGGAGCGCCGGAACGTGACTGGTAGACCAGCGACCACTCGGCGCCGGCTGCTTCCGGCACGCGATCCAGAACGGACTGCGCCGTGGCCAGGTGCTGGGCAACGTAGGCGCCGTCCTCGAGGAGGGGTCCTCCGTCCGCGTCACGGGGACCGGCGGCCTCGGCGTCGGTCATGGGAATTGAGTGAGTCGCGAACATGATGTGCACGGGTGCGTCGGCCTCGCCTGCGGCAGCGAGGCGCTCACGCACTGACTTCAGCCCCTTGCTGACGCCCTCGACGAACGGCTCGACGAAGCCCGGGTGGTCGAAGTACTGGCGCACCTTGTCCACCTCGAGCTGTCCGGCCAAGCCGGTCTCCACCAGCGCCATGCCGAGATCTTCCCGGTACTGCCGGCAGCTGGAGTAGCAGGAATACGCACTCGTGGTGACGGCCAGGATTCGGCGGTGACCGGCGTCGTACGCCTCTTTCAGGGTGTCAGCGATGAAGGGCGCCCAGTTCCGGTTTCCCCACAGCACCGGCAGGTCGATGCCCCGGCGGGCCAGCTCGGCCTCCATTGCGGCCTTCAGCTCACGGTTCTGCTGGTTGATCGGACTGATCCCGCCGAACGCGCGGTAGTGATGCGAGACCTCTTCGAGACGCTCATCCGGGATACCGCGGCCGCGGGTGACGTTGCGCAGGAACGGAATGACGTCTTCCTGACCCTCGGGGCCACCGAAGGAGGCCAGCACGATCGCGTCGTACTTCTTCGGCGCCATCCGGCCGTCCTCGTCGACGCCCTCGAGGGGGTGGAAGGTGTGCGTGCTCATCGGAGTACCTCTGCTACTTCCTTGGCGTTGATCCGCCGGCCTGTGTAGAACGGAACTTCCTCGCGGACATGACGGCGTGCCTCGGTCTCCCGAAGATGCCGCATGAGGTCAACCAGATCGACCAGTTCGGGAGCCTCAAGAGCGAGGATCCATTCCCAGTCGCCGAGCGCGAAGGAGGACACCGTGTTGGAGATGACCTGCGGGTACTGGCGTCCCTTCATGCCGTGGTCGTACAGCATTTCCCGGCGTTCCTCGCTGGGCAGGATGTACCAGTCGTACGAGCGGACAAAGGGATAGACGCAGACCCATTGTTCCGGCGCCACACCGCGCGAGAACGCCGGCGAGTGGCTCTTGGAGAACTCCGCATCCCGGTGTACGCCCATGGCCGACCAGACGATCTCGGCGTCGGCCAGAGTTGCGGTTCTCCGCAGGGTACGCACACCGGCCTGGAGCTCCTCGGGCTTCGGACCGTGGAGCCAGACCATGATGTCGGCTTCGGCGCGCATCGCGGATACGTCGTAGAAACCGCGTACGACGACGCCGGCCGCCTCAAGCTCCGACACTGCGGATTCGAGCGCACCGCCGTCGTCTGGCGCGGCCGCTGACCGCTTGAAGACGGTCCAGAGAGTGTAGAACTCGGAACCACCGTTCCCGTCGCCGCTCTGGAGGGTGTCGCTGGTGGAGGTACTCTGCACGTGGTCGTGCCCCGCCTTCTCGCTCATGAATCCAGTCTGCTCCTGTCAACAGGCAAATAAAAATTGATCGGTTCTACAGCCGGTAGAAGTTTATCAACCTCCCGGCTCACCGCGTTAGCGGCCCGGCTGAAGACGCCGCGCGAGCGCCGCCCCGCGGTCCCGAGCGTTATCGATTACCGCCACCAGGCCGGTGCCGGCCAGCCAGGCGCCGGTGATCTCCAGACCACTTACCTCCGCGGCGGCAGCCCGGATGCGCGCCACGCGGTCCCTGTGGCCCAGCGTGGCGTGGGGCAGCGCATTGGTCCACCGGACCACATCCCAGTCGACGACGTCGGTCGGGTTGACTTCCACGCCGAGCAGCACCGAAGCGTCCCGCAGGGCCAGTTCATACAGGTCGTCGTCAGCGAGCCTCGCCGAGTCGTCGTCGTCCGCTCCCCTGCCGTAGGAGAGGCGCACCACGTGGTTACCGGGGCCCGCGCGTTCCGCCAGCCAGGACCATTTGGCTGTGGCGTGCGTAAGGGCCTTCGCCCGGACATCCGGAACATCACGGGCAACCAGAACACCCGTCCCGCGTGGCGCGGCGTCGAGTTCGGGTACGTCCATCACCAGGCTCACCAGCGCCACTGCGGGCACCACCGCCGGCCGGTCATCGTGCAGTCGCGGCACTGTCGGCGCCAGCAGGTCAACCGCGGTGGGACCGCCGGTGGCAACGATGACGGCGTCGGCGGCCAACGACCCGTTCTGAGTGTTCACGGTCCAGCCGTCGCCGGTACGGACGAGGCTTCGAACGTCCTGCTGCGCCTGCAGGTTCGCGCCGTCCTGCCTGAGGCGCTCGATAAGGGCTGTGGCGAGCTGGTGCATTCCGCCGTCCAGACCGGCAACGGCAGTTCCGGCGGGAGCGGCCTGCCGCATCGCGCCGACGGCCGCACCGAGTGACCCGTGCTTGCGCATCATCGCCCGCAGTCCCGGCACGGCGGCATCAACATCGAGATCGTCCGGATCGGCAGAGAGAACACCCCCGACGACGGGAGCCACCAGCCGCTTCAATACCTCGGAGCCCATCCGTGCCCGCACAACCGCTCCCAGACTGAGCTGATCCTGGTTCAGCAGTCCGCCCAGGGGCAGGGCGCGGTCAAGACCGGCCCGTACGCTGGCTGCCCGGCCGATCAGCCGCGGCAGGTCCGGATCCCGTACATCTGCCGGGATCCCGAGCAGCCCGGATTTCGGAAGCGGGACGGCGGTGGAGCCGCCCTCGGGCCCGGGCAGGTGCAACCACGCGCCGACGGGATCGGGACTGCAGACCAGGCTCCCAAGGCCCAGTTCCCGTGCCAGGGCCGGCACGGTGTCGGAGCGGGTCGAGAAGGACTCTGCACCGGCGTCGAGCGTGAGGCCGGCCAGTTCGTGGCTGGCCACTGACCCGCCGAACCTCTCCGACGATTCGAGCACGGTCACACGCAGGCCGGCCGCCACGAGCTCACGCGCCGCGCAGAGCCCTGCGATACCGCCTCCGATGACGACGACGCCGGGACCTGCCTCGACCTGCTTTTCGCGGCTCATGGGGCGGGCGGCACCGAGTGGATAAGCGAAACGACCCGGGTCAGCACGTCGGGGTCCGCTTCCGGCGGGACACCGTGACCGAGATTGACCACGTGCCCGGGAGCTGCTGAGCCGGCGTCGAGAACTTCCCGTACATGCGCTTCGAGTACCTCCCACGGTGCTGAGAGCAGCGCGGGGTCAATGTTTCCCTGAAGCGCTACTGTTCCGCCGAGCCGCCTGTTCGCCTCGTCGAGCGGGAGGCGGTAGTCGACCCCGACGACGTCAACGCCGACGTCCCGCATGGCTACGAGCAGCTCCGAGGTCCCCGTTCCGAAGTGCACGAGTGGTGCACCGAGGCCGCGGACGTGGTCCAGGGCACGGGAGGACGCAGGCGCAACATGCTCGATGTAGTCCCTGAGCCCCAGCGATCCGGCCCACGAATCGAAAAGCTGGCCGGCACTGGCTCCGGCTTCCAGCTGGGCGCGCAGGAATTTGCCTGATGCGTCCGCTGCCCATTCAGTGAGGGCACGCCAGGCGGCCGGGTCTGCGTGCATCATGGTGCGCGGGCCAAGGTGGTCGCGTGACGGCCTGCCCTCAACCATGTAGGCGGCGAGGGTGAAAGGTGCCCCAGCGAAACCGATCAACGGCGTAGTGCCCAGTTCTGAGACGGTACGGGATACCGCTTCGCGGATCGGCTCCAGTGCTCCATCTGTCAGTTCGGGCAGCGAAGCCACGTCCGCTGCGCTGCGGATGGGGCTTCCGAGCACCGGACCGACGCCGGGAACGATGTCCACATCGACGCCTGCCAGCTTCAGCGGGATCACGATGTCTGAGAAGAAGATCGCGGCATCGACATCGTGCCGCCGGACCGGCTGAAGCGTGATTTCGGCGGCCATGGCCGGGTCCAGACACGCGTCGAGCATGGCGGTACCCTCACGGAGCGAACGGTACTCCGGCAGCGAGCGCCCGGCCTGACGCATGAACCAGACCGGACGGCGGGACGGCGTGCCGCCACGATAGGCCTGGATGAGCGGGGACTGTGACGTCGTGCCGTCAGTCAGGGGGTGCGTTGCGCTGAGGGTCATGAGTCGATTCTGCCGAAGTTCCACCCGGTTGGATAACTTCACCCGTGGGTGGTGGCCGAAATCACGGTAACAGCTCCCACATTCTCCTCCGTGCACGCTTGCCCACTTCCCTGCAACGGCGCGGTTTTTGGACGCTGGAGAAAGGCTGGAGGTTAGGTTCCCCTATTAGGGTTCAAGAGGCCGTTTTGGCTATGCTGGGAGGGCTGTGAACTACTTTTCCCTGGTTGCAACCCACTCGGATATCGATCTGGAGACCGTCGCCCGCCTCAGCGTCGGGGCGTCCCAGGTCGCTTCGTCCGCGCTTCGGGACAGTCAGGCTCTCAGCGGAGCCGTTGCC
The DNA here is from genome assembly GCF_054161285.1 of Arthrobacter sp. D2-10. NCBI lineage: Bacteria > Bacillati > Actinomycetota > Actinomycetes > Micrococcales > Micrococcaceae > Arthrobacter > Arthrobacter sp. D2-10. Next base: position 2,409,991 of record NZ_CP096431.1, read on the forward strand.
CTTGCAACCTGCAACCGCTACGAAATCTATGGCGAGGCAGCATCGGAAGCAGACATTGAGTCTGCCCGTTCCTCCATCATCGCAGCCATCAGCGACCAGTCCGGACTTCCCAAGAGCAAAGTCTCGCAATCGTTCACCACACTGACGGGACAGGACGTGCCGCGCCACCTCTTCAGTGTGAGCGCAGGGCTCGATTCCGCCGTCGTCGGCGAACGCGAGATTGCCGGCCAGGTACGGCGTGCGCTCGTTGAGTCCCAGGGGATCGGCACCGCCAGCGGTGGCCTGGTACGCCTGTTCCAGGCCGCTTCACGCACCGCCCGGGACGTCGGAGCGCAGACCGCCCTGGGCGCCCGCGGCCGTTCAATCGTCTCTGTTGCACTCGACCTCGCCGCAGACCTCTCCAGCACCCGTGATCTGGCGGAGAAATCCGTGGTTGTTTTCGGCACTGGAGCATACGCCGGCGCCACCATGGCGCTGCTTCGTGAGCGCGGCTGCACCGACATCTCCGTCTACTCTCCTTCCGGCCGGGCAGAAAGCTTCGTGGCTACCCGCGGCGGAACAGCCCTGACCGATGAGACACTCGCAGCCGCACTGACGCGCGCCGACGTCGTCATCGGCTGCAGCGGCAGTGAGCGTCGCGTGGGCGCCGAGGACATCCGTCAGCTTCGGGACGGCGTCGAGCACACCCTAGTCATCGTTGATCTGGCCCTGTCCCACGACTTCGATCCAGCGGTGGACTCAGTGGAGAACGTAGAGCTCATCACGCTTGAGTCCGTCCGGCTCGCGGCTCCGGAGGAACAAGCCGAATCCCTCCGCCAGGCGGGCGAGCTGGTATCCAACGCGGCGCACGCCTTCCAGGAGCAGGTCAACTCCCGCTCTGTTGATGCCGCTATCGTCGCACTGCGTAAGCACACACAGCAGGTTCTCGACGCCGAAATGACCCGTGTGCGGGCGCAGCACGGCTGCACCGCTGCGGCCGAAGAAGTCGAGTTCGCCCTTCGACGCATGGTTCGCCAGCTCCTGCATGTTCCCACCGTCCGTGCGCGGCAACTGGCAGCCGAAGGCCGCCAGGAGGACTACACCGCGGCACTTGAAGCGCTCTACGGCATCGAACCCGAGACCGGCGCCGGCACGGCTCCTGCGCAGTCCTGCCCGGTGCACGAAGTCAACGAGTCCCGCGCCGACTCAGCCTGACAAGGATCTACTGCAAGTCAGTAGTCGAGCAGGAGCAGTAGCCGGGCAGGGTCAGTAGACCGGCTTGTCCGGTTCTACGTCGCGAACCCACTGCAGAATGCCGCCCTCCACGTTGTAGACCTTCCGCGCGCCTTGTTCGCGCAGATAGCGGACAACGTTGGCGGAACGCGAACCGGCCTTGCAGTGCACGTACATCTCCCGGCTGGGATCAAGCGCCGTTTCCCCTGTCAGGATCCGGTTCTGAGGAACAAGGGTTGCTCCCGTTATGCGGACGATCTCGTATTCGCCAGGCTCCCTCACGTCGATCAGGTCGAAGTCATGGGCACCGGCGGAGCGTTCCTGGAGGAGCTCCTCCAGACGCGCAGCTGTGACGGACGGAACCTCCTCCCCTTCCGTATCGGCCGGGACGATTCCGCAGAACGCCTCATAGTCTGAGAGTTCAGTGATGGGCGCCGCGGAAGGATCCCTGCGTACGCGCAGTTCCCGCCACGTCATATCGAGGGCATTGAAGATCAGGACCCGGCCCAGAAGCGTGGAGCCGATGCCCGTAATCAGTTTGATCGCCTCATTGACCATGACTGAACCGATCTGGGCACACAGCACGCCGAGCACTCCGCCCTCCGCGCAGGAGGGGACGGCGCCGGGCGGCGGCGCTTCGGGATAGAGGTCGCGGTAGCTGGGCCCTCCGACGGACGGCTTGGGCCAGAAAACGCTCACCTGGCCGTCGAACCGGAGAATGGAGCCCCAGACGTACGGTTTGTCCAAAATCTCAGCGGCATCGCTCACCAGGTACCGGGTAGCGAAATTGTCAGTGCCGTCAAGGATCAGGTCATACTGCGCGAAGATGTCCAGGACATTGCTGGTGTCGAGCCGGACTTCGTGCCGGATGACCGCCACGTGAGGGTTGAGCTCCTTGATGCTCTGCTCGGCCGAGCGGGCCTTGGCCTGACCCACATTGCTGACTCCGTGAATCACCTGCCGCTGCAGGTTGGAGACATCGACGACGTCGTCATCCACAATGCCCAGCGTTCCCACACCCGCAGCGGCGAGGTAGAGAAGCGCGGGCGAGCCCAGCCCACCGGCCCCGATAACGAGAACCCGGGCGTTCTTGAGCCGTTTCTGGGCCTCGAGACCGAACTCCGGAAGGATGAGGTGGCGGGAGTATCGCTCCGTCTCCTCCCTGCTCAGATCGGCGTGCGGCTCCACCAGCGGGCCAGGGACGGGAGTCAAGGAACTCATGCTTCAATGTATGCCCACCGGCGCTGCACAACGCAATACAGGGCCGACATATCAGGCACACATTCCCCCGGCGATGTTCCCTCCGGCATGGTGCTGCGCGGGTAGACTGGGAGACCCGCTGTACCGGCGGGTTTATGAAGACGTACAACGAAAGCCCAGACAGTGAGTTCAGAGGCACCGGCAAGCGGAAAGGCCACACGGCTTCCGCGAGACGAGCGACGACGCCAGTTGCTGAATGCCGCCCACGAGGTGTTTGTTGTCAACGGCTACCATGGCGCGGCAATGGACGAGATCGCTGAAGTGGCCCATGTCAGCAAACCTGTGCTTTACCAGCACTTTCCGGGCAAGCGCGAACTGTATCTGGCGCTGCTTGAGAGCCATCTTGCGTCGCTGACTGAACTGCTGGTGGATGCGCTGAAATCCACGACGGACAACAAACTTCGCGTGCACGCCACCATGCGCGCGTACTTTCAGTTCATCGCCCAAGACAGCCAGGCCCACCGGATCGTGTTCGAGTCCGATCTGAATAATGATCCTGATGTGAGCCGCCGTCTCGAAGCTTTCAACGCCCACTTCGCGGATCAGATTGCCGGTGTGATTTCCGGTGACACCCGGCTATCCCACCTGGAGGCCACCCTGCTGGGGCGGGCCATGGCCGGGATGGCACAGGTGAGTGCGCGGTATTGGCTCGAGACAGACGGCAGCCTCGACATCGACACTGCCAGCGAGCTTATCTACCGTTTAGCTTGGCGCGGAATAAGTCGATTCCCCAAGGAAATCTGAGTTACATTTCCCTAAGTGGTGGCGCTGAGGTACGAGCGTCGCCAAAGTCATCTGCCCGTCTATGAAAGGCCTTAGCTGTGGAGATCAAAATCGGCGTTCAGAACGTCAACCGCGAGATTGTCCTGGAGTCCAACCAGTCTGCAGATGAGGTCGCTGAGATTGTCAGCAGGGCCATGAACGGTGGTGCCGAGTTGCGCCTGGCCGACGCCAAGGGGCGCCAGGTCATTGTTCCCACCGGTGTCCTGGGCTACGTGGAGATCGGCGAGAGCGAATCACGCCGAATCGGATTCGGCGCTCTCTGACCGAGCAGGTGCCGCCGTGGTCTCGCTGATAGTCGTTACCGGCGTCGCCGTGTGCGTCGGCTTCTTCGTGTGGTTCGCGGACCGTCGGCATCATCGCTACGGCGTTCTCCTGCTCCCCGCCATTTCCCTCTGCTCAGCGCTGATTCTGTGGATCATCCTGCAGTTTGCGGGTCTGGGCTATCATCCCGACCTTTCCTGGTTGGCTTGGATCCTCCCGCTGGTTGCATCCACCGCCCTTACCGTGGCTGCGGCCTGGTGGTTCGGCCGGCACCGGGAGCAGGCTGACGCCGAAGCCATGACGGCGATCCTGAAACGGCGCTGAAGGGACAGCCCGGGCAGCCCGTTTACAGGTCCGCCCTGCCGTCAAAGGACGACGACGCGAGCGCGTGCTCCCGCTTCGGAATCCGCCCCGCCTGAGCAGCCAGGCGTCCGGCGATGACAGCATGGCGAAAAGCCGACGCCATCGTCACCGGGTCCTGGGCCCTGGTGACGGCAGTGGCGAGGAGCACCGCGTCGCAGCCCAACTCCATCGCCAACGCGGCGTCCGAGGCCGTGCCGATTCCGGCGTCGAGCACAATGGGCACCCCTGCCCGGGCCACGATCAGTTCAATGTTGTGCGGGTTGAGGATGCCCAGCCCGGTACCAATGGGCGCGCCCAACGGCATGACCACGGCAGCTCCCAGCTGCTCCAGCCGAAGTGCCAGGACCGGGTCGTCATTGGTGTAGGCGAAAACCGTGAATCCGCGTGCCACCAGGGCTTCAGTGGCTTCGACCAGTTCGACGGCGTCGGGCAGCAGAGTCTGTTCATCGGCGATGACTTCGAGCTTCACCCAATCGGTCTCGAGCGCTTCGCGTCCCAGTTCGGCAGTCAGTACGGCTTCGCGTGCGGTGAAGCAGCCCGCGGTGTTCGGAAGGATGCGCATCCGGCGGCCGTTCAGCAGCTGAAAGAGCGACGCTCCGGATTGCGGCGTATAGCGCCGCATTGCGACCGTGGTCAGCTCGGTACCGGAAACGGCCAATGCCTCGCCCAGCCCCTCAATGCTCGGTGCTCCCCCGGTTCCCATGATGAGCCTTGAGGTAAGTGGAACGCCGTCGATGACCAGCGGGTCAGCGTTCACGATTGTGTCCGTCTGCATTTTCATCCTCCCTGTACGGCGGTGACGAGTTCGACGTCGTCCCCCTCGGTAAGTGCCTTGCCGGACCACTGGCTGCGGGGAATTACGGCAGCATTGACAGCGACCGCCACCCCGAGCCGCGAGCCGTCGACCGGTTGCCCGGTCGGTGCCAGCTCCCTCCCCGTAAGCTCTGCCACCAGACACAGCAGGTCCGGGGCTGTTGTGACCGAGTCCTCCCCGTTCACCGTGATGGTCAACTTCTCCATGCTCGTCCTTCCTCGAATCGATCGGGCTTGTACCGCTCCTGTTCCGCCGGGCCCGGTTTGCCCTCCAGCAGGTCCACGCACAGCGCCGCTGCAGCCGGCGTCAGAAGTACGCCGTGGCGGAAGAATCCGGTGGCGATGACCAGGTTGTGGGTACCCGTTACACCACCAAGTAGAGGCGCGTTGTCCGGCGTTCCCGGCCGCGCGCGGCACAGCACCTCGACAAGCTCGAGCTCGGCAACGGCGGGTATCAGTTGCTGGGCGTCGCGCAGCAGCTGATACACCCCTCCCGCGGACACGGCGCTGCTGCCGTCCTCCCGCATGGTCGCTCCAAGCACGACTGTTCCGTCTTCACGCGGCACCAGATAGACGGCGTGCCCGCGCACCAGCCCGCGGATGGTGTGGGTCAGCAGGGGCTGCAGCGCCTCGGGAACCCGAAGGCGAAGAATGTCGCCGTAGACCGGCCGGAGGGGAAGCTGACAGGGCAGGCCGGCGAGGTCTGCAGCAGCCAAGCCGTTGGCAACGACCGTCTGCCGGGCGCCCACGAAAGTGCCGTCCTCGAGACTGACGCCAGTGACGCGGTTTCCGGTTCGCTCGATCCCGGAAGCCCGTCGCCGTACCAGGCGGCCACGCTCGGACACGGCAGCGATCAGCGCTTGCGCCAGCCTGCGTGGATCCAGTTGGTGATCGTCAGGCGCATGGAAAGCCGCGGTCGCTGCCGGACCAATCAGAGGCTCCGACCGGCGCGCTTCACGCAGGGGAATCTGCTGCACCGACAACGAATTGCGCTGCTGTACCGTCTGGAGATCGGCGAGCGCCGTGCGGTCGGCGCCGTCGAGCGCAATGACCAGGGTTCCGGTTCTGCGATAGCCGGGGTCGACGCCCGTCCAGGCAAGCGAGAACAGGAACTCGGGGTAGCGGGATGCGGAGTCGACCGTGAGCCGCAGCAGATGCTCCTCGCGGTAATGCAGCTCGCTGGCCGGGGCGATCATGCCCGCGGCGGCGTGTGTTGCCCCTCCTGCGGGATCCGGGTCGATCAACGCAACCGAGTGGCCCCTGCGGATCGCTTCCCACGCGATTCCCAGCCCGATGATCCCTCCGCCGACGACGGCGACATCCACGTCCGTATTCACCCACAGCCCTTCCCTACGCCGGCATGACCCGGATCAGGTTCGTTGTTCTCACAACGCGGTCGGCGTCGAACGCCCTCTCAGCCGGTGTGGCATCCGGTGGTTCCCGGATGCGGCACGGCTCCCGCAGTACGCCTTTATTGTAGGGGGTATGCAACTTGACGCCGCCCGACTTTACCTCTGCACCGACTCTCGCCGGCAGCAGCAGGACTTCGGGGCTTTCGTGGACGCTGCCTTTGCTGGCGGTGTGGACATCATTCAGCTCAGGGACAAGTCCCTCGAGGCCGCCGAGGAACTGGAGCTGCTTCAGGTATTGCGCGCATCTGCCGGGAAGCACGGCAGGCTGTGGTCAGTGAACGACCGCGCAGATATCGCCTCCATCAGCGGCGCGCCTGTGTTGCACGTCGGACAGCGGGACCTGCCGCCCACCCGTGCGAGGCAGTTCCTGCCCGACGGCGGTGTTCTCGGTTTGTCGACCCACTCACCCGAGCAGGTGGCAGCGGCGGCAGCGAAGGACGACGTCGACTACTTCTGCACGGGACCGATCTGGGCCACGCCCACCAAACCCGGCCGAACCGCCGTCGGGCTGGAGCTTGTCCGGGAGGCGGCGAGGCTCGAAACAGCGCTGGCGGAACAGGGCCGCCCCCTGAAGCCGTGGTTCGCGATCGGCGGCATCGACCTTCAAAACCTCCCGGAGGTGGTGGCTGCGGGAGCCCGGCGCGTCGTCGTCGTACGGGCCATCACGGAAGCCGACGATCCGCAGGAGGCCGCCGGAAAGCTCAAGGCGCAGCTTCCGGATGAGGAGCAGCGGGGACGGTAAGGCCGCCAGGAGTCAGGCAGTCAACCCGAGTGAGCTCATCCGGCGTGAATGGTTCCGGGTGAGCTGGGCGAAGAGCTGCGCAGTTTCCCGTTCCTGGTCCACGTCTGCAGCACCGAAGAGCAGGCCGCCCAGGAACTGGCGCTCAATGCCGACCCGTTGTGCCTGCGTCAGAGCTTCCCCCACGAGGCGCCGTCCCCACAGGGCAAGCCGGGAGGCGAGTCTCGGATCGTCGGAGAGCGCGGACTTCAACCTGGACTGCAGCAGACCGCCCTGCTCGGCCGTCGACTGGATGCGGGCGATCAAGTCACGGGTAGGGGCGTCGAGGTGCTCCGCGAGCGCTGTGTAGAAGTCGCCGGAGATGGCGTCGATGACGTACGCCTTCATGAGCGACTCATACCAGTCGGCGGGACGCGTCCGCTCATGGAAAGAGTCAATCGAAGCCTGGAACGGGCTCATTGCCTCCTCGACGTCCACACCGAGCCCGGCCAGGTGGGCGCTGACCATCTCGAAGTGTTCGAACTCGGTGACGGCCAGGCGCCCCAGCGCTGCCCGGTCCCGAAGCGTCGGCGAGAATCTCGCGTCCGACGACAGCCGCTCGAACGCGGACAGTTCCCCATAAGCCATGACGCCGAAGAGGTCGACGACGAACCCGTTCAGTGGCTCCTGGCCGGTTCCCGTGCGGGTCGTCGGGGATGCTGCGGAGGAGCTCGAAGGGGTTTGCGGATGCAAGGCAGTCATGGGATCAAGGGTACCCGCGCGCAGTTTCACCGACAGTTCGTCGGTGGGTTGTACTACGGTTGGCACTGTGCCGTATTCGCATCTGGATTTGAGCAACAGGGACTCCCAGGTCCAGCTCACTGCTGCGCTTGAGGGGTTGCGCGAGGAACTGGAGTTGCGCGCCGATTTCCCACCGGACGTGCTGGCAGAGGCGAATGCTGCGGTGCACAAACATGTATTGCCGGAGAAAGACCTCACCGCGCTGGGATTCATCACCGTGGATCCCCCGGGCTCCACGGATCTTGACCAGGCTTTTCACCTGGAGCGTGCAGGCTCGGGGTACCGGGTCTGGTATGCGATTGCCGACGTCCCGGCCTTTGTGGCTCCCGGCGGCGCGATCGACGCCGAAGCCCGTCTCCGCGGCCAGACCATGTACGCCCCGGACGGCCGGATCTCCCTCCACCCCGAGGTCATTGCCGAAGACGCCGCCAGCCTGTTGCCCGGCAGGGTGCGGTCCGCCTATGTCTGGGAATTTGAACTGGACGAGGATGCGCAGGTTGAGTCCGTCGTCGTCGAACGGGCCGTCGTCAAGAGCCGCGCGCAACTCACCTATGAGCAGGTGCAGGAGGACATTGACTCGGGTGGTGCCGCCGAGAACCTGACCCTGCTCAAGGAAATCGGTACCAAGCGGATCGCTCTCGAGAAGGAACGTGGCGGCGCCAGCCTCAACTTGCCGGAGCAGGAAATAGCGCACGACGGCGAGCGCTACTTCATCGTCACGCGCCCGCCCCTGGCGTCGGAGGACTGGAACGCACAGCTTTCCCTCATGACCGGCATGGCAGCCGCGGAGATCATGCTCGAGGGCGGCGTGGGGATTCTGCGCACCATGCCCGCCCCGGATGAAACCTCTCTTGCCCGCTTCCGGCACCAGGCCCGGGCACTCGGGCGTTCCTGGCCCCGGGACCTGCCGTACGGCGAGTTCCTGCGCAGCCTCGACACCTCGGACCCCAGGCAGCTCTCCCTCATGCATGCGGCTGCCTCACTGTTCCGCGGGGCAGGCTACACAGCGTTCGACGGCGACATCCCGGAGGCCGTCGAGCAGGCTGCAATTGCAGCGCCCTACGCGCACACCACCGCGCCCCTGCGGCGCCTGGTTGACCGTTTCGTCCTGGTGATCTGCGAGGCACTGTGCGCAGGAAAGAATGTCCCGGAGTGGGTGCGCGCGGCTCTGCCGGAACTGAACGCGCTCATGTCCTCCTCCAACCAGCTTGCATCACGGCTGGAAAGCGGGGCCATTGCCGCCGTGGAGGCCGCGTTGCTCAGCAACCGGGTGGGCCAGGAGTTCGACGCCGTCGTTATCACTGGTTCCAAGCCGGCTCCTGACGCGCCTGCCACCGTATCCGAGCCGGCACCTCCCCCTGAAGAGGCACCCCGAAGGGCAAGCGACGGTGAAAGCCGCAACGGCGGGAACGGCCGTAACGGGAACGGCCGGAACGGGAACGGCCGGAACGGCAACGGAGCCCCCCATGGTGTCATTCAGATCGCGGATCCCGCCGTCGAAGCACGGTGCGACGGCGTCATGACGGCTGGAGACGAGGTACGGGTTCGGCTGGTCACGGCAGACATCAGCCGGCGTGACCTGCGCTTCGAGCTGATCGAGGGTGCGCAGGAAGCGGTGTCGACGTCGGAAAGTGAAAGCGCGGCAGGGTAGACTGGAACGCGTAGTAATGGATGCCCGGTCGTTCTAGATGAACTTTTGTCGTTCTCGACGAACTTTTGTTCCAGTTCCGAACGTGGTGGGCCGCGGTTCTTGTGAACCGGCAGCCTCCCAACAATCGACCCGCAATACCTACGCGATCTTGAGTTTTTACCAGCTCGAAGCGGACCGCTCCGCTCCCGAGCCGCAGTTGATAGCCCGCGATCGGCTTCCACTGGACGCCCTGCCCCGTCCTGCTCCGAGCGGACCTCACCGGTCCGGCCGTTGAGCCCGGCGGCGGCAGTGCCTAATCGAAACGGTAGTAAGAGTGACCACAGACAACCACCACCTCCACGCGGACAACAGCGATGACGAAATCTTCGTCGAAGAGACGCTTGTCACCACTGAAGAACCGCACCAGGAAGCACCCGAGACCTTCGCCGACTTCAACGTCCGCGCTGACATCGTCGAATCCCTCGCGGATGCGGGGATCGTGCACCCCTTCCCCATTCAGGCGATGACCCTCTCCATCGCTCTGGGCGGCCACGACATTATCGGCCAGGCGAAGACCGGAACGGGTAAGACCCTCGGCTTCGGCGTGCCCGCCCTGCAGCGCGTGGTCGGCCCCTCGGACGAGGGTTATGACAGGCTGCCCGCGCCCGGAGCACCACAGGCGCTCATCGTTGTTCCGACGCGTGAGCTCGCCGTCCAGGTTGCCGATGACCTGACGAAAGCCGCAAAGAAGCGGAACGCCCGCATCGTGACGATCTATGGCGGCCGTGCGTACGAGCCGCAGATCGAGGCGCTCAAGCGCGGCACCGAAGTGGTCGTCGGCACGCCCGGCCGCCTGATCGATTTGTACCGCCAAAAGATCCTGTCGCTGAAGAACGTCCGCATCGTTGTCCTGGACGAAGCGGACGAGATGCTTGACCTCGGGTTCCTGCCCGATGTCGAGACCCTGATGTCGGCAACCCCGGCGATCCGCCAGACCCTGCTCTTCTCGGCAACCATGCCTGGACCCGTTGTGGCCATGGCCCGGCGCTACATGTCGCACCCGACGCACATCCGCGCTGCTGATCCTGAAGACGACGGCGCCACCAAGAAGGACATCCGCCAGGTCATCTACCGGGCGCACAACCTTGACAAGGACGAAGTGGTGGCCAGGATCCTTCAGGCCCGCGGCCGCGGACGCACCATCATCTTCACCAAGACCAAGCGCACGGCCGCGAAGCTCTCGGAAGAGCTCGTGGACCGCGGATTCGCCGCCGGCGCGATCCACGGCGACCTGGGCCAGGGAGCCCGCGAGCAGGCCCTTCGCGCCTTCCGCGGAGACAAGATCGATGTTCTGGTCGCAACCGAGGTTGCGGCCCGCGGCATCGACGTCGAGGACATCACCCACGTCATCAACTTCCAGTGCCCTGAGGATGAGAAGGCCTATCTGCACCGCGTTGGCCGTACCGGCCGTGCGGGCAAGAAGGGCACCGCAGTCACTTTCGTGGACTGGGATGACGTTCCCCGCTGGGGCCTGATCAACAAGGCGCTCGGGCTTGACCAGGCCGAACCCGTGGAAACGTACTCGTCCTCGCCGCATCTGTACACCGACCTCGACATCCCCGAAGGCACCAAGGGACGCCTCCCCCGCGCCCAGCGCACGCTCGCGGGGATCAACGCCGAGAAGATCGAAGACCTCGGCGAAACCGGCAAGAAAAACCGCACCGGTGACCGCACCCGCTCTGCTGGCCGCGGCGGCAAGCAGGGTTCCGAGGAGAAGACGGGCGGCCGTCGTCGTAGTGGTGGCTCAGCCGCTCCCGCCGAGGACCACGCCGCAGCGGAAGCCGGCGGCACGCGGGCAGAGCGGACCGACCGCCCCAAGCGCAACCGGTCACGGACCCGCCGTCGTAACGGCGAGGTCGTGGCCAAGCCTGCCGCAGACAGCTGACAGATCCGTGGGAGATCTTCCGGTCCATCCGGTCTGGCGGCCGGATGGACCGAACCTCGTGGTGCAGGCGGACAACCTGGAGTACCTGGCCGGGCTTCCGGACAATTCCTTCACCATGATCTACGTGGACCCGCCGTTCAACACGGGCCGCTCGCAACGCAGGCAGCAGACCTCCATGGTCCGCAGTGCGCCGGGTGCCGGGGACCGCGTCGGTTTCAAGGGGCTCAGCTACTCCACGGTCAAAGGCATGCTCGCAAGCTACGACGATGCCTTCGAGGACTACTGGGAGTTCCTCGTACCCCGCCTCGCCGAGGCCTGGCGTCTGTTAGCTGAGGACGGGACCCTCTATGTGCACCTCGATTATCGGGAAGTGCACTACGCCAAGGTCATGCTCGACACCCTGTTCGGGCGTGAGTGCTTCCTCAACGAAATCATCTGGGCCTACGACTACGGCGCCCGGGCACGACGCCGCTGGCCGGCGAAACACGACAACATCCTTGTGTACGTGAAGGATCCGGCGGCGTATCACTTCGACAGCGCCGAAGTTGACCGTGAGCCGTACATGGCGCCCGGCCTTGTGACGCCGGAGAAGGCAGCGCTCGGCAAGTTGCCCACCGACGTCTGGTGGCACACCATCGTCTCCCCGACGGGCAAGGAAAAGACCGGCTACCCTACGCAGAAGCCGGAGGGTTTGGTGCGGCGGGCTCTGGCTGCGAGCAGCAGGCCGGGTGATTGGGTGCTTGACTTCTTCGCCGGCTCTGGGACGCTGGGCGCCGTCGCGGGCAAGCTCGGACGGCGGTTCGTCTGCGTGGACAGCAATCCGCAGTCGATCGAGGTGATGTCCCGGCGGCTGGCACCCTGGCTGGAGGCGGAAGGCAGTCCGACATCCGATGAGCTGGATTCGCCGGCCGCTACCGGATAACGCTGCTGCCGGTAGCCAGTTCCTCTAGGCGTTGAAACATCTCGGGCCGTGTGACGTTCTCACCCAGCCGGTTGGGCTTCCCGGTTCCGTGATAGTCGCTTGAGCCGGTGATCAGCAGGTTGTGCCGCGAGGCGATTCGATGCAGATCCGCGCGCCCCTGCTCCGAGTTGTCCCGGTGATCGATCTCCAGGCCGAGAAGGCCGGCGTCGATCATTTCTTCGGTCACCCGGTTGTCCACGACCCGGCCTCGGGAGGACGCCACTGGATGCGCGAAGACCGGAACGCCCCCTGCCTCACGTACCAGCGCCACCGCATCTGCGGGGTGTGGGGCATAGTGTCCAACCCAGTACCGTGACCGGGCGCTGAGCATGCTGGCGAACGCCTCGCTCCTCGTCGCCACGACCTTCAGTGCCACGAGCGTATCGGCGATGTGTGGCCGCCCAATGGTTGCGCCTTCGGCGACGTGTTCAAGCACGTGGGGCCACGAGATCGGGTAGTCCACGGAAAGTTTCTCGACCATCCGTTCAGCCCGGGTAAGCCGGGCCGATCTCGACCGCTCGACTTCAGCCAGCAGTCCCGGATGGGCCGGATCATGCAGGTAGGAGAGCACGTGCACGCTGATGCCTGTTTCGGTGCGGCAGGACACCTCCATACCAGGAACCAGTGTCAGACCCAGAGTGCGGGCTTCCGCGGCCGCATCGGCCCAGCCGGCTGTGGAGTCGTGGTCGGTGAGTGCGACGACGTCGAGTCCGGCTGCGGCCGCGGCGCGCATGACGTCCGCCGGGCTTTCAGTGCCGTCAGACTCGGTGGAGTGGGCGTGCAGGTCAATTCTCACCAAATAACTGTACGCCCGGCGGGCCCCAGGGAGTGTTTGGCTCACTCCACGGCCGGTGAGACGATGGTCTGGTGAGTACAGCAGAGAACATCCCATCGGCAGTAACCATGAATCCGAACGAAGCCGGCAATGACGCCACCCCTGTCACGCCGGAGGAGCAGCCGCTCTCGAGCCGCAACGAGAACCGGTCGCAGCGGCCGGACTCGGACGCTTTCAAGGCGTTCATGGGTTCCAATTGGGCGCCGAAAGACACCGAGCTTCCAGCGGAAGCCGAAGTAGCGCGGTACGCGGCGCAGCGCCGCCTCAAGGTCTCCCGGCAATTCCCCGGCGAGCGCCTGGTCATTCCCGCCGGTCCCCTGAAGGTCCGCTCAAACGACACGGACTACCGTTTCCGCCCGCACTCCGGGTTCGCCCACCTCACCGGACTCGGCCTGGACCACGAGCCCGACGCAGTGCTCGTCATGGAGCCGGTTGAAGAAGGCAACGGCGACGACGGCGGCAACCATCACTCCACCCTCTACTTCCGCGAACTGGCCGGACGGGACAGCGCCGAGTTCTACGCGAACGCGCGTTACGGCGAGTTCTGGATCGGCTCCCGTCTTTCCCGCGCGGAGGTGCGTGCACTGCTAGCGCTGGAAACAGCTGACCTCGCCGACCTTGAAACGGCGATCACGAAGGACGCCGGCGCAGTGGAGATCGGCGGCACCCGCATCCGTTTGCTCCGGGAAGTCGATCTGAACGCTGACGCCCTGGTGGACACGTCCCGCATCAACACGGGTGTGGACCTTGAGGCCTCCGATGCGCTCGACGCAAAACTTGCGGAAGCTCTGTCCGAACTTCGACTCATCAAGGATGAGTGGGAGGTCGAGCAGATGCGCAGGGCTGTGGAGGCTACCGTGAACGGGTTCCACGAGGTTGTGAAGGAACTGCCACGCGCTATTGCGCATCCGCGCGGCGAGCGCGTGGTTGAAGGGGCGTTCTTCGCCCGGGCACGGGAAGAGGGCAACGACCTCGGCTACGACACCATCGCAGCTTCGGGCAACAACGCAACCATTCTGCACTGGATCCGCAACAACGGGCAGGTCAACGCCGATGAGCTGTTGCTCCTGGATGCTGGAGTGGAGGCTGACAGCCTCTACACGGCGGACATCACCCGCACGCTGCCGGTGAGCGGCAAATATTCCGATATTCAGCGCAAGGTCTACCAGGCCGTGCTGGACGCCGCCGACGCCGGTTTTGCGGCTGCGAAGGTGGGCGTGAAGTTCCGCGAGGTGCACGCCGCTGCTGTAGCCGTGCTTGCTGAGCGTTTGGATGAGTGGGGTTTCCTGCCTGTGCCGCTGGACGAAGCTCTTGCTCCCGAGGGCCAGCACCACCGCCGGTGGATGCCGCACGGCACCAGCCACCACCTTGGCATGGACGTCCATGACTGCGCACAGGCCCGGCGGGAACTCTACCTCGATGGGGTCCTGGCGGAGGGGATGGTCTTCACCATCGAGCCGGGCCTCTACTTCAAGGAAGAGGATCTCGCGGTTCCCCAGGAGTATCGCGGAATCGGTGTGCGCATTGAAGACGACATCCTGATGACGGCGGATGGACCGGTGAACCTCAGTTCAGCACTTCCCCGCGATCCCGACGACGTCGAGGCGTGGATGGCTGGTATCTACAGCCCTACCGGCGAATAGCGGATCACCCCTACGACCGCAAGAAAGGGCGGACAGCCACGTGGCTGTCCGCCCTTTCTTGCAGTTCGGGTTCATGCGCTTCGGCTTTAGGGGTTGCGCGCCTGATCGCTGGTGGATTCGTCGCCCTGCTTTTCCGGTTCAGGGGACGTCGGCCCTGCCTGCGGTTCAACGCGCACTCCGTACTGCGGCCGGCCGTCGGGAAGATCGGGGAACTGCCCGCGGGTGGAACGACGCGTGGCATCGCTCTGCTCCTCACCGGCTTGCGGCGGCGCAGCACCCTGAGCACCGTCCGGTGCCTGCACGTGCGGAGGCTGGACCGGCGGCTGAGTCCAGCTTTCGGGACGCTGCGGGGGCTGGTTCTGCTGCGGAGGCGGACCCCACGGCTGGGGCGGCGCCGCTGCCTCCCCCTGCGGACGCGAGTTCATCGGAAGCTGCTGCAGCATGCGGCGGGCTTCACCGGCTACGGAGGGATCAACAATGACGTCGTAGCTGGTGGCCACGACCTGGCTGGTTGACGTGAAGTCCCGCTTTCCCCGCTGGAAGGCGTAGGCGATCACTCCGAACAACACCCAGAAAACAGCGCCGAGCGCCATCGAGGACAGGATAGGCAGGTAGGTTGAGTCACCGCCGAAAAGCGTCAGGATGAAGCCCACAAACAGGCCGAACCATGCGCCGGTGGCGGCACTGGCAAGCGCAACCCTGGGATAGCTCAGGCGACCTGTCACCCGTTCCACCGTCTTGAGGTCATTGCCGATGATCGACACCTGCTGCACGGGGAACTTGCTGTCCGCGAGATAGTCCACTGCCTTCTGCGCATCCAGGTACGAGTTGTACCGGCCGATGGTTTCGCCCTTCGGGAGGGTGCGGCCCTCATCGCGTGAGGCGGTTCGTCCAAGTACGTTTGACATAGTTTCATTCTTGCTTACAAGCGCTTGGCTGTGTCACCGTATCGCTCGCGGTGAACTTTCCGGGCTGACGGAAAGCTCCCCGAAGGCCGGAGGTCCCCGGGCGCAGGTTGTGCGGGCTGTCACGCAATACGGCTCTAGTACAGCAACGGCAGTAGCCTTGGCATGTGAGCAGCAACCCAACGCGCGTATTCGTGGCACGTCTTTTGGGCCTGGACGTCTTCGACCCTCTCGGTGACCGTCTCGGGCGGCTTCGTGATGCCGTCGTGCTGGATCGCGGTCCAGCAGTTGTTCCCCAGGTGGTGGGCCTCGTGGTCGAGGTTCCGGGCAAGAAGCGCGTCTTCGTGCCGATGACCCGTGTGACCTCCATCGACGCAGGCCAGATCATCTGCACCGGGCTGGTTAATTTGCGCCGCTTCGACCAGCGTGGGGCCGAACAGCTTGTTGTCGCAGAGCTGTTCGACCGCAGGATTACCCTGCGCGACGGCAGCGGTGAAGCGACCATTGAAGATGTTGCCATGGAGAAGGACCGCTCCGGGGATTGGCATGTCTCCCAGATTTTCGTCCGCCGCGGCGGACCGCAATCCCGCCTTCGGGGCCTCCGTCGAGGCGAGCGTCTCATCATTGACTGGCTCGATGCCTTCCACGGCGACGCTGACGAACCACAGGCTGCGACCTCCTTCGTCGCACAGCACGATGACCTGAAAGCCGCCGACTTCGCCGACGCGCTCCACGAAATGAGTGTGAAGCGCCGGATCGAGGTGGCCACCGAACTTCAGGATGAGCGCCTCGCCGACATCCTCCAGGAACTGCCCGACGACGACCAGGTACAGATCCTGTCCTCCCTAGACCGGGAGCGGGCCGCAGACGTGCTCGAGGAGATGGACCCGGATGACGCCGCAGACCTTTTGAACGAACTGCCGGAAGAGCAGAAGGAAGAACTGCTTCAACTCATGGAGCCGGACGATGCCAAGGACGTGCGGCGACTGTTGCAGTACGAGGAGGACACAGCAGGGTCGCTGATGACGCCCGTACCCGTCATCCTGCCTCCTGAAGCGACAGTTGCCGAGGCACTGGCGCATGTGCGCCGGGAGGAGCTCACCCCTGCGTTGGCATCCTCCATCTTCGTATGCAGACCGCCGCTTGAGACACCGACCGGTCGCTACCTGGGCGTTGTCCACATCCAGCAGCTGCTGCGCTTCCCGCCGCCTGAGCAGCTGGGAAACATCGTCGACACTGATCTGGAACCGGTCAGTGACCAGGCGAATATCAGCGAGGTGTCGCGGATCCTCGCAACCTACAACCTGAATTCGCTGCCGATCGTCAATGGCGACGGCCGACTAGTGGGGGCGGTGACTGTTGATGACGTCCTTGATCACCTGCTACCGGAAGACTGGCGTGCGCAGGACGTCACGCCCGATACAACTCGGGGAGGCATGAATGGCTGAGAGAACCAGAACTGTGACCAGCAGCGGCCTGGACACACCACGCGAAAGCCGCGCGAGGTTATTGCCACGTCTGCGCCCCAACCCAGACGCCTTCGGGAGCGCGACCGAGAATTTCGCGCGCTTCATGGGCACGCCGCAGTTCCTCTTCTACATGACGGTATTCGTTGCTGTGTGGCTGGCTTGGAACAGCTGGGCTCCGGAGTCGTGGAGGTTCGACAGCGCGGCGATCGGGTTCACGCTGCTTACCCTCATGTTGTCCCTGCAGGCGTCCTATGCCGCTCCCCTTTTGCTGCTGGCGCAGAACCGGCAGGATGACCGTGACCGCGTCTCCCTCCAACAGGACCGGCAGCGCGCCGAGCGGAACCTGTCGGACACCGAGTACCTCACGCGTGAGATCGCGGAGCTGCGCATCGCGCTGCGGGAGGTTGCCACCCGCGACTTCGTCCGGTCGGAGCTGCGCTCCGTCATGGAGGAGCTGTTGGAGTCCGCCGACAGCCATGAGACACCCGCCCAACGCAAGCCCAGACGCAGGGTATCTGATGCCACCACGTCCCTCCCTCAGGTGCCGCCGGCGCGCAAGGACAGACAGTGACGGACGAACAGTCCCAATCCCTCGAAAGCGCTGTCCGCGCCGCCCTCGGGAAGGTGATCGACCCGGAGTTGCGCCGTCCCATCACCGAGTTGGGCATGGTGGAGGACATCACGGTGCACGACGACGGCGCCGTCGTCGTACACGTCTTGCTGACTATTGCCGGGTGCCCGCTGCGCGACACCATCACCAGGGATGTGGAAACAGCGCTCATCGGACTCCCCGGCGTGAGCACGGCTTCGGTGCAGCTGGGGGTTATGACGCAAGCGCAGCGAGACAGCCTGAAGGATAGGCTTCGCGGCCCTGGAGCAAAGCGCGGCATCCCGTTCAACGATCCTGGATCCCTTACGCGCGTGCTGGCCGTTGCAAGCGGCAAGGGCGGCGTGGGCAAGTCAAGCGTTACCGTGAACCTCGCGGCCTCAATGGCGGCACAGGGTCTGCGGGTCGGCATTGTCGACGCCGACGTCTACGGATTCTCGGTTCCTGCCCTCATGGGCATCGAGCAGTCACCCACGCGCGTGGACGAGATGATCCTTCCTCCGGTTGCACACGGGGTCAAGGCGATTTCGATCGGTATGTTCGTCGCGGGTAACCAGCCGGTCGCCTGGCGCGGCCCGATGCTGCACCGGGCACTGGAGCAATTCCTCCAGGATGTGTACTTCGGGGACCTGGATGTACTGTTCCTCGATCTGCCGCCGGGAACAGGCGACATCGCGATCTCCGTCTCGCAGCTGCTGCCCGAGGCGGAACTGCTCATCGTCACCACTCCTCAGTCAGCGGCGGCCGACGTCGCAGAGCGCGCCGGTTCCATGGCAGTCCAGACAGGCCAGAGAGTTGCGGGAGTTATCGAGAACATGTCGTGGCTCGAGCTTCCCTCGGGTGAGCGCATGGAGGTATTCGGCAGCGGCGGCGGTGCCGAGCTGGCCCGCCGGCTCACCTCGACGGTCGGGTACAGCGTCGACCTGCTCGGAAGTATTCCGCTGGAACCTTCCCTGCGGGAAGGCGGTGACAGCGGACGCCCCGTGGTTCTGGACGGCAGCTCAGGCGCCGCCGGCGAGCTTCGCCGCATTGCCTCAGCGTTGGCGCGCCGGCCTCGCGGGCTGAGCGAGAGACTGCTGAAAGTTACGCCTACTCACATGTGAGAACACGTCAGGTTGCCTCGACATCGAATGGTGCGGGCTGGCCCGCGGTGAGCCGCTGCGGGGTGACGGCTGTGGCGCCGGTCGCATCATCCGCCGCGGCGGAACCGGGCGTGTAGGCCGTCGGTGTAGAGGGTGAGCGCGGACCGGGAATGGACCCGTTCTCACTCACGGGCTTGATGGCGTCTTCAATGTCGTCGAGGAGCGCCTCTTTGATGATGCGGCGAGGATCGTACTGGCGCGGATCAAGCTTGCGCCAGTCGACGTCGTCGAACTCCGAGCCGACTTCCTCCCGGAGCTGCTCACGAGCGCCGGTAGCCATCCTTCGCAAGCCCTTCACGAGCTGTGCCAGCTGGGACGCGTATTCGGGCAGGCGTTCAGGACCAAGGACGATCACAGCAATGAGCGCCAACAGCAGGAACTCGTATCCATTGATTCCAAACACCCTCGAAGCCTACCTGCCGGACAACACCGAATCTATTTGCGTCAGGGCGCGGGCTGGGCGAGCTTCCCGAGACCGCGGAGAATACGGCTCAGCGGGTCGCTGGGTGCGTCCGGCCGGGAGTAGGCGAGCTGGGAGTGTTCGTTGAACATCAGCTGACTGACAGCGCGGGGCATATCCGCGACGGGCAGCGTGGACACTACCGTGTACGTCGCCGAGCCGGAATCGATAACCAGCTGCCAGGCACGTCCGGGGTGGAGCCATACCGTTTGCTCGGTGCCGCCGATTTCCTCGAATCCGTCCTCCTGCACGGTATTTCCAGTCGCCGCATTGACAGGGGCAGAGGTTGGGATATCCGTCTCTCCCCGCTGCTCATAGATGGTCAGCGTGTGAGTGCCGTCCGACAGGTTCAGCTGTAGGGTGGGCCGGCCGTCTATCTCGTGTGCCTGGGCACCCTCAAGCCGGAAGCCCAGCGACTGCAGTTCCGGGCAGAACCAGCCGTCGTCGCGCAGCTGTTCGATCTGACCTTCATCGAGACTGGCGGGAGTGCCTTCTGCGACACTGTTGAAGCTCTCTGAAACGGACGCAGAGCCGGCCGTTGCCGGAAGTTCGCCGGACTCCACCTCGGAGCCGAGCGCGTAGGCTGCACTCAGGGTCGCGACGGCGGCGACTGCGATAGCGCTGCCGACCGCCACAACCGCCCTGTGCCGGTGGGCGAAGGACTCGTCGCTCATGCGCGCCGGGCTGCAGGCGGCGGCGTTGCCCGCATCAGCCAGTCCGTCAAGTCCCGCAGGCGAAGCGGCCGATCTGCGCAGGATGCGCTCGCACAGGTCTTCTGAGGGGCCGGGAGTCGAGGTGCTCCGAAGCCGACGACGGATTGCCTGCTCCTGCTCCACGACCTCGTGGCACCGTGCACACCGAAGAAGGTGCTTCTCGACTGCGTGCTGCCGGACCGGGCTCAGCTCGCCCGCCACGTAGTCGATCAGGAAACGGGTTGGATGGCGCATCGACCTAGCGCGCACCTGCGATTCGAGGCAGGCTGAGGCGGGTTGGAGCAGGTGGAGTCTGCCGGGGGTCCCTGTGAGCCAGTTTCTCTCGAAGGATGGTGCGTCCACGGTGGATGCGGGAACGTACAGTGCCGAGTTTCACCCCAAGCGCGCGGGCCACCTCGTCGTAAGGCAAACCCTCAAGATCACACAGCACTACGGCGGCGCGGAAGTCCGGCGGAAGCTCCTCCAGAGCGGCCTGCACATCGAGATCGAGGTTGTTGAATTCGAAGCTGCGCTCCGGGCTCGGGTGGGTGCTGGGCAGCCGGCTCTCGGCATCTTCAGCCAGCCCGTCGAACCGGATGCGGTTCTTCCGACGCGCCTGGTCCAGGAACAGGTTCGTGGTGATCCGATGGAGCCACCCGTCGAGGGTTCCCGGCTTGAAGTTTGCCAGAGACCGGAAGACGCGGACAAACACCTCCTGGGTGAGGTCTTCCGCGTCGTACTTGTTGCCCGTCAGACGGTAGGCAAGCCTATAGACCTTGGGAGAGTGGTCACGAACCACTTCTTCCCATGACGGCGGCACCCAGCCGGGTACCTCCTGATCGTGCTCTCCGGTGGTGACGCCCTGTGCAGGGGCCACCGTGCGCGAAGTAGCCATCGACCTTCTCCTCTCGCCCTCGAATGATGTGTTTGGTGTGCTGCGCCAGTCGTAAACCGAAAGACCCACATCAGGTATTCGGGGCTTCACCTCGGTTGGATGCCTTATAGTGCACGTCTTGCATATCAATCGTGCCGGATCTTGCTGTGAGCTCGCTGAAAAGATCAGGAGAACGGGCTGCGCTGTTACGCGGTGATACCCGGGGCCCCCCTTCATCGGCAGTAGGCTGGGAAAGATACGCCCGGCAGTTCGCGGGAACCATCCGACCCTACTCAGCTCCCGGTTGAACCAGTGGAGAGAACGGAACAACATGAGCGCGCAGAAGCAGGCTAACTGGTCCTACACGGAAGGCCTGCCGGTTGAAGACGATGTCCTGCTTCGAGCACGCGACCGCTCATACGAGCTGGGGGTCACTCCCGTCACCACCGGCATTGCGGCCGCGCTCACCGTTCTTGCCGCGGCGTCGAAGGCGATGACGGTTGTCGAAGTCGGCGCCGGGGCGGGTGTATCCGGAGTGTGCCTGCTGCGGGGCATGGGGGCGAATTCGGTTCTGACCACGATCGACTCGGACGTGGACCATTTGCGGGCGTCCCGGGAGGCGTACTCGGAGGCGGGAATTCCGGCGAACCGGACGCGCACTATCTCGGGGCGTGCGGCTGATGTGCTCCCGCGGCTGACCGATGCAGCCTATGATCTGGTGTTTCTCGATGCTGACAAAACCAACCTCCCGCTGTACGCGGACCAGGCGGTCCGACTTCTCAAACGCGGAGGGCTGCTTCTGATTAACGACGCCCTGGATGGCGGCAAAGTAGCTGACCCGGCCATTCGCGACGCGTCAACCAACACGCTGCGGCAGGTGGGCAAGACGCTGCGTGCCAACGAGTCGCTGGTCAGCTCGCTGATGCCAGCCGGAAACGGCCTCTTGATGGCAGTCAAAATGCCCGCGTAGCGGGCACAAGAACTCGTCAGTCGGTGCTGCTGAAAGATTCTTGGTGCTGAGACGTCTGGAGTGCTGGACGTCAGTCCGTGACGGTGACCAGGCAGTCTTTGAGCTTGCCGGCTTCCTCGGCGTTCAGCTCGACCACCAGGCGCCCGCCGCCGTCGATCGGAACCCGCATGATGAGGCTGCGTCCCTCTTTGGTGACTTCCATAGGTCCATCACCGGTACGGGGTTTCATGGCAGCCATCTGAGTAGTTTCCCTTCCACGGTGTGCGCAGCCGGAACCGGGCCGCGGTCAACATTGCACGGCGGAGTATCCCCCGTACGCTCGTCCACACCCATTATCCCGTAGAAGTGCGCGCCGAGCTAATCGCCATGCGGCGCCCATCACATCGTCACGGTGAATAATCGCCCGCGCCGAACAGCGGTGCCCATGCCCACAGCCACGTGACCCACACGATCTGCAGGCTTGCACAAGCGGCGAGCGCCAGCCATCGGTATGCCCTCGAATCCGAGAGCAGGACAAACGCAAGTACCAGCGGAAACAACGGAAGCAGGATCCGGAAAGTGCTCGTCTGCGGATTCCAAAAAGCGGCGAGGTACAAGAGGTAGGCCGCGCACCACAGCTGGAGCGGCAATCCGAGACGCCGGCCCGCGGGTGAGAGGAGAATCGCGGCGAAACCGGCGGTCAGCAGCACTAGGCCGACCGGGCCCAGGACAGGGCCCAGCAACTGCATCGACGCACTGAGCCAGGGCGCGAAAAGCGTGAGTTCAGATCCGCGCCAGGCGGTCTCTGTCTGGACGTAGGCGTCCGGTATACCGGTCGCAATCCACGCGACAACCGGCCAAACGACGGCCGCAATGCCGCAAACACCGGCAAGGACCGCCAGCCGCAGCAGATCCCCCGCAGCCGAGGACCTCCCCTCCGGGGCATCGCCCCGCGCCGCCAGTCCCATCAGCAGGAGGACTCCCAGCATCGCGGCGAAAGGGACACCGGCCGGGCGGGCAAGGCACATCAGCACCACCACCGGGACGGCGCGCAGGTAGTGTCCCCCGATCACCAGATACAGCGCGAGTGACAGCAGCATCAGATGAAGGGATTCTGCGTAAGGAATTTGCAGGATGGGCGATATCGGAAGGAAAGCGACCAGCCCCACTGCCCACAGTGCATCCCGGTGAGCGGAGCGCAGCCGGAAGAGGCGGTAGATCACGAGCGCGGCCGCAGCTCCAGACAGGGTGGCGAGGACCGCGGCCCCGGGATTCCATCCCGTGCCCGTGAGCATCGAGAAGACCCGCACGGCCGCCGGGAAAAGCGGGTAGAACGCCCACTGGTTCTCGAGAACGGACCCGTCGTCGCCCCGCGGGAGCGCGGTGGGATACCCGCCGTCGTGAATTCGCGCGTACCAGCCGCTGTCCCAGAAATTGATGAACTCTTCATAGGTGGGAGAACCTTCGGCCCACGGACTGGGCATCTGAAGGCGCGCGGCTACGGTGAGCACAATCGTCGAATACAACCGGGCTACACCGTAGATGAGAAGCACCTGCAGCCACCAGGGGAAAGCCGCCGCCCGATCACGGAGCGACCGGATCCAGGCAGGCAACGACGACCCGCCAAGCCTCAGGGATTCACGCAGTCTCAGCGACATGGAAGGGTCCCGCGGCGTCATTTCGTACCCAGCAGGAAGCAAGGTGGTCATTCACATAACCCGTTGCCTGTTGCATGGCGTAAGCAGTGGTGGGCCCAACGAACCGGAACCCGAGCGAGCGCAGCTTCTTCGCGAGCGCAATTGATTCGGGCACGACGGCGGGAACATCCGCGAGCGACTCAGGCGCAGCTTTAGGCGGCGGCCGGTGGCTCTCCAGAACTCCCGCCAGCGTCATTCCCTCCGGAAGCGCGAGCAGCGCCCTCGCGTTGGAGATCGTCGCGAGGATCTTGGCGCGGTTCCGCACGATGCCGGCGTCGCTGAGCAAGCGGGCAACGTCGTCGTCGTCAAAGGCCGCGACCGCTTGCGGGTCAAAACCGGCGAAAGCCGCACGGAAGGCCTCCCGCTTCCGGAGGATGGTAATCCAGCTGAGCCCGGACTGGAACGCCTCCAGGCTGATTCGTTCGAAGAGAGCCTGATCGCCAACGACTGGACGGCCCCACTCAAGGTCGTGATAGGCCTCGTACTCGGTGCTGGAGATGGCCCAGCCGCACCGCAGGCGGCCGTCGCTGCCGCTGACCGCGGTCACCGAGCGTCCCGATTCTGGTTCTGCAGCGCTTCGATGAGCTCGTCCCGCTCGGCAAGCGCTGCGGCAAGCCGGTCCAGAACTTCGTCCACCTGGTCCATCCGATAGCCCCTCAATCCGAGGGAGAAGCGGATACGGCCGATATCCGACGCGGTAGGGCGATCCGGGAGCAGGACAGGCGGAAGGTTCGGCGTCGGCTCAACCAACCCCGTCACGCTCGGCTGGTCGCGCGGCGGCAGCTGATCCCTCCCCTGCCATCCCCGACCGACGGCGAAAAACGCGGTGGCGCCGACGGCTACTATGGCGATCAGCACGAGGAAGATGGTCATCACTCAGGGCCCGGTGTGCCTGGCTGTGTCAGCGAGGACGGCGCCCACCGCGTCCGCCGGATCATCGACCAGGTGAACCAGTGAAAGGTCCTTCTCGGAGATCATCCCGTTCGCGAGCAGCGTGTCCCGCACCCAGTTCCACAGCGGACCCCAGAAATCAGATCCGATGAGGATAATCGGGAATGACGTCACCTTTTGGGTCTGCACCAGTGTCATCGCTTCGAACAATTCGTCGAGAGTGCCGAATCCACCGGGCAGCACAATGAAACCCTGGGCGTACTTGACGAACATAGTCTTGCGGGCGAAGAAATAGCGGAAGTTGACGCCGAGATCCACCCACTCGTTCATCCCCTGCTCGAACGGAAGCTCGATACCGAGCCCCACCGATACTCCGCCCGCCTCACAAGCACCCTTGTTGGCCGCTTCCATAGCGCCCGGGCCGCCTCCCGTGATGACGGCGTACCCGGCCTCCACCAGAAGCCGGCCCACTTCCTCGCCTACCTTGTAGAACTGCGAGTCCCGGGGAGTGCGAGCGGAACCAAACACGCTGATGGCAGGCCCCAGTTCCGACAGGGTGCCGAAGCCCTCCACGAACTCGCTCTGAATCCGGAGGACGCGCCACGGATCCGTTTTGGTGAACGGGGTTTCCTCCATCGAGTCGAGCAGGTACCGGTCCGACTGCACCGCACTTGCCTGGTCGCGGCGGAGTTCCACCTGGCCCCGGCGCCGTGCCGGTGCCGGGGGCCCTGCCTGCTGATCGTCATTACCGCTATGGGGACTCATACACCCAAGGCTAACCGGCGCGGGGGCCTGACGCTTTGGTTGCTCTTGAATCACGATTTCCGCTTTCGGCCAGTCGATGTACCGCCGGTGTGGAATCTTTGACTACATTTCTACCTATGACTCGTGACACACAGTCGGGCACGCCCTCGTCCGCGTCCAACTCGCCGGCCCAGCCGCTCGTCTCCCTCAAGAACGTCAACAAGCACTTCGGTGAACTCCATGTGCTCAAGGACATCAACCTTGAGGTCGCCCGCGGCGAAGTAGTGGTGGTGATCGGACCATCGGGCTCCGGCAAGTCCACGCTCTGCCGTGCCATCAACCGCCTTGAGACCATCGACAACGGCGAGATCCGCATCGACGGCAAAGTGCTCCCGGCGGAAGGCAAGGCGCTCGCGAAACTCCGCGCCGACGTCGGCATGGTCTTCCAGTCATTCAACCTCTTCGCTCATAAGTCCATCCTTGAGAACGTGACCCTGGGGCCGGTCAAGGTCAAGGGCATGAAGGTAAACGCGGCGAAAGATCTCGCCATGTCGCTTCTGAAGCGCGTGGGCGTCGATAACCAGGCGCAGAAGCTTCCCGCACAGCTTTCCGGAGGGCAGCAGCAACGTGTCGCCATAGCCCGTGCGCTGGCGATGCAGCCTAAGGTGATGCTTTTTGATGAGCCCACCTCTGCGTTGGACCCGGAAATGATCAACGAAGTGCTCGACGCCATGGTCTCCCTCGCCAAGGAGGGCATGACCATGATCGTTGTCACCCACGAGATGGGCTTCGCGCGGAAAGCCGCGGACCGCGTGATCTTCATGGCCGACGGCCAGATCGTCGAGCAGGCAAAGCCCGAAGAGTTCTTCACCAACCCGCAGAGCGATCGCGCCAAGGACTTCCTGGGCAAGATCCTCGCCCACTAACTACCGACGAATTCCCATCAGGAAATAACCCGAGGAGAAAACATGCGAACAACACGATAT
This sequence comes from Arthrobacter sp. D2-10, assembly GCF_054161285.1. Lineage (NCBI taxonomy): Bacteria > Bacillati > Actinomycetota > Actinomycetes > Micrococcales > Micrococcaceae > Arthrobacter > Arthrobacter sp. D2-10. The sequence goes on from NZ_CP096431.1 coordinate 2,436,044, forward strand.
GGCGCATTGGCCATGGCAGCAGCAGCGGCGCTTACCCTGTCCGCCTGCGGCGGCGGCGGAGGAGAAGGCGAAGGCGGCGGCGCAGAAGGCGGCGAAGCCGCAGCAGATTCGATCCGAATCGGCATCAAGTTTGACCAGCCGGGCCTCGGCTTCGACGAGGGCGGCTCCTACTCGGGCTTCGACGTTGACGTTGCCAAGTACGTTGCAGGCGAACTGGGCTACACCGAAGATCAGATCGAGTGGGTCGAAGCACCGTCCGCCAACCGCGAGAACCTGCTGTCAAACGAGCAGGTCGACATGATCTTCGCTACCTATTCGATCACCGACACCCGCAAGGAAACCGTCGACTTCGCCGGACCGTACTTCGTTGCAGGCCAGGACCTTCTCGTTCCCACCGACAGCGACATCACCGGACCGGAGGACCTGAACGGGCGGAACCTCTGCTCCGTCACCGGTTCCACCTCCGCACAGCGCGTGAAGGACGAGTTCGCTGAAGACGTTAACCTGATCGAGCAGCCCGGCTACGCGGAGTGTGTCAGCCTCATGGGCGGCGGACAGATCGACGCCGTCACCACCGATGACATCATCCTCGCCGGTCTTGCTGCCCAGGAAGCCAACCAGGGCCAGTTCAAGGTTGTCGGCAACCCGTTCTCGGAGGAGAACTACGGCGTTGGTCTCACCAAGGGCAGCGAATTGTGCTCGGACATCAACGCCGCCATCGAGAAGATGATCGAGGACGGCGCCTGGGAAGAAGCCCTGGCAGCCAACCTTGAAGGCGTCGATTATGAGCCGAACGCGGAACTGAACCCGCCGACGCCGGCTGAGTGCGCCTAACACCCTCTGCGGCTGTGTGGGGGTTGCGTTGCAGCCCCCACACAGCCGTTTGACGTACCGACAAGAAAGGATGCCGTGGACGGTTTCCTATCGCTCTTCGAGCAATACGACGTCGCAGGGGCTTTCTGGATCAATATCCAGCTGACATTCTGGGCGGCGATCTGGTCCCTGCTCCTGGGAACTCTCCTCGCACTGTTCAGGATCTCTCCCATTGCGAGCCTGCAGTGGTTCGGCGCCACCTACGTCAACATCTTCCGCAACACGCCGCTGACGATCATCATCGCCTTCGGCGTACTTGCGTTGTTCGGCCAACTCTTCGTGAGCCTGTCGGAAGACTTCAACCTCAACTTCTTCCGTCTCGCGATCCTGGGCTTGAGCCTCTACCACGCGGCATTTGTCTGCGAGGCGATCCGAAGCGGCGTGAACACTGTTCCGCTCGGTCAGGCGGAGGCCGCCCGCGCGATCGGGCTGTCGTTCCTCCCCGCCGCCCGGCTGATCATTCTTCCTCAGGCTTTCCGCGGCGCCATTGCACCCCTCGGCAACGTGCTGATTGCATTGACCAAGAACTCCACGGTGGCGGCTGCAGGCTCGGTGGCGGAGTCTGCGGGTCTCATGAAGACCATGATCGAGTTCCGTTCTGACATGGTTATCCCGATCTTCTTCACCTTTGCCCTGGGCTTCGTCATCATCGTTATCCCGATCGGTCTGCTGACCACCTGGGCATCCAAGAAACTGGCGGTGGCACGTTGAGCGCTCAGCAGGTACTTTTCGATGCGCCCGGCCCCAAAGCCAAGCGCAATATCCTGATCGGCAACATTGCCGGTGCCATCTTCGTCATTGGGCTGCTGACGTGGCTCGTCATCACCCTCGCCGAGCGCGGTCAGTTGGAGCCTGCGAAGTGGACACCCTTCCTCGAGGTGAGGACGTGGCAATTCTTCTTCCTTCCGGGCCTCTGGGACACATTGCGCGCCGCCGGCGTAGCGATCGTGACCTCCGTGGTTCTGGGCCTCATCCTAGGCATCGGCCGGCTCTCACACTTCCTGCCAATCCGCTGGCTCGCCGGGGTCATTGTCGAGTTCCTCCGGGCAGTACCCGTCCTGCTGATGATGATCTTCCTCTGGCTGGCTATCGGCGCGGCGAGCATCATGCGCCCGCAGGACATCCCGTTCATTGCGGTGGTCACCGCGCTGACGCTCTACAACGGCTCGGTCATCGCTGAACTTGTGCGCTCCGGCGTGGAGGGTCTCCCCAAGGGACAGCGCGAAGCCGCAATGGCCATCGGTATGACGCGGGGTCAATCTCTGCGGTCGGTTGAGGTGCCCCAGGCGCTCACTGCCATGCTGCCTGCCTTGGTCAGCCAGTTCGTCGTGATCCTCAAGGACTCGGCACTCGGCTACATCATCACCTACACCGAGCTGCTGCAGAACGCGCGGAGGCTCGGCGTCGGCGAGGGGAACCTGCTGCAGGCGCTCCTCATTGCTGCGGTAATTTTCATCATCATCAACTTCGCACTGTCGTCGTTGGCCAACCGGTTGTCGAAGCTGCTCAGCTTCCGCACCGCCGGGAGAGCCAAGCGGGACAAGGACCAAAAGGTGCTGCTACCCGACGCAACCAACGCCGGCTAGGCCCGGTCAACAGGATTCACTGGCTCGTCTCGACCTCCGGTCTAGGCGAGCCAGTCCTTTAACGCAGACAGGCAGGCGCGGATCGCGTCCGCGTGCACATGCTCGTTGTCCGAGTGGGCCAACAGCGCGTCACCCGGACCGAAGTTCACTGCCGGGATACCGAGCGCGCTGAAGCGCGCGACGTCGGTCCAGCCGTACTTCGGCTTCGGCTCGCCTCCGACTGCCCTGACGAATGCCGCTGCAGCGGGATGATTCAGACCGGGGCGGGCACCAGCCGCAGCATCGGTCCTGATCACGTCAAAGCCGTCGAGCAGTTCCCTTACGTACCTCTCGGCGTCGTCGGGAGTCTTGTCCGGAGCGAAGCGATAATTGACTTCCACCACTGCCTGGTCGGGGATCACGTTACCGGCCGTACCACCGTTGATGAGGACGGCGTTGAGGCTTTCGCGGAAGTCCAGACCATCGACCGTGACGGTGGCGGGCTGATGGTCCCGCAGCCGCACAAGGACGTCGGCCAATTTGTGGATCGCATTCTCCCCCATCCAGGCGCGTGCCGAGTGGGCCGCGCGCCCCGTCGTCGTGACGTTGAAGCGTGAAGTTCCATTGCAGCCGCCCTCGACGACTCCATCGGTCGGCTCCAGCAGGACAGCGAAATCGGCTTCGAGCCACGATGGGTACCTTTCGACCAGCCTGCCGAGTCCGCTTAAGGCAGCCTCGACTTCCTCATGGTCGTAGAAGACATAGGTGATGTCACGGGAGGGTCCGGTCAGCGCAGCGGCGAGGGCAAGTTGCACAGCAATTCCACCCTTCATGTCGGTGGCGCCTCGCCCGTACAGAACCTCACCGTCCCAGGAGCTGGGGACCGTCCCGCGGGAACCCGGCACGTGCGGCAGGGGAACCGTGTCGAGGTGGCCGGCGAGGATGACCCGCTCTGCGCGGCCGAGGTTGGTGCGGGCGATCAACGAATCACCATCCCGGACGACCTCGAGGTGCGGGCTCGCCCGCAGGACCTGTTCAACGGCGTCTGCGAGCTCCCGCTCGTTGCCTGACACGCTTTCGATGTCCATGATGTGCGACGTGAGTTGCGCTACGTCGGTAGTGGGATCGAGCCGAAGAATGTCGGAAGCAGTCATGGTCTCAAGGGTACTTGGCGTAGGTCCCGCCCCTGGTGGCGGCGAGGTGGAGGAGGTCGCCGGCACCAACTCGGTAGAATGGAGGCCATGACTGAGACGGCCTCCGCTTCCCTGACCCCCTCCGAAACCACCTCCCGGACCGCTTCCGGCATCGGCCTTGCCACCCTGGCGGACGATGGAACGGTACTCGATGTCTGGTATCCGCAGCCGGTTCTGGGCGAAGGTTCAGCCGACGCAGACTCGCTGCGCACCGAACTCGCGGGCATTGCGGCGCCGGACGCACTGCGTGGTGTCACGCAGGGAGTAGTCTTCACTACCTCATCGCTTGATGACGCCCCGGTGGACGCCGCCGATGCGTACCTGCGCCTCCACCTGCTCTCGCACCGCCTGGCGCAGCCGAACACCATCAACCTCGACGGCATCTTCGGCCTGCTCGCCAACGTCGTGTGGACCAACTTCGGACCCTGCCCGGTCGACGGTTTTGAGACCACCCGCCTTCGCCTGCGTTCGCGCGGCGCGGTCGTCGTGTACGGCGTCGACAAGTTCCCCCGCATGGTGGACTATGTGATGCCCTCCGGCGTCAGGATTGCCGATGCCGACCGCGTCCGGCTGGGCGCCCATCTGGCCGAAGGCACCACGGTCATGCACGAGGGCTTCATCAACTTCAATGCCGGAACGCTGGGCCACTCGATGGTTGAGGGACGTATTTCGGCCGGCGTCGTCGTCGGCAACGGTTCGGACATCGGGGGCGGGTCGTCAATCATGGGTACGCTCTCCGGCGGCGGCAAGGAGCGCATCAGCATCGGCGAACGCTGCCTCCTCAGCGCACAGGCGGGAATCGGCATCTCACTCGGTGATGACTGCGTCGTGGAGGCCGGCCTGTACATCACCGCGGGCACCAAAGTGACCCTCCCCGATGGCTCGGTGGTCAAGGCGGCCGAACTCTCGGGACAGTCGGGCGTGCTCTTCATCCGCAACTCCACCACGGGAATCGTGGAAGCGCGCCAGCGGTCAGGGCACGGCATCGCCCTGAACGCTGCACTGCACGCGAACTAGGGAGCGGCGTGCCACCGACCTCCCACCAAGCACGACGACGGCGCCGGCTCCGCGCGGCCGGTGTCCTCACCCTGTTGACGGCCGTGGTCGGTGGCGGCGCATACCTCGCGGTAACCCAGTTGAATTCCTCCGAGGTTCTGGTTCGTGAGCGATGCAGCGCCGTTGTCGGTACGGACACGTACGAGTTGCGACCGGAGCAGGCCGCCAACGCCTCCACTATCGCGGGAGTTGCGGTCACCCGCGGCCTGCCGCCCCGCGCCGCTTCCATTGCCCTGGCCACAGCGGTGCAGGAATCGGGGTTGCGTAACCTGGATTACGGTGATCAGGCGGGACCCGACTCGCGCGGCCTGTTCCAGCAGCGGCCGTCGCAGGGCTGGGGCAGCGAGGAACAGGTGCAGGATCCCATCTACGCCGCCGGAGCCTTCTACGATGCCCTCGTTGAGGTTCCGGCATACCAGACGCTGCCCATCACGGAAGCCGCGCAGCTGGTCCAGCGAAGCGCCTACCCCGATGCGTATGCCGACCACGAGCCCGAAGCACGTGCTTTCGCGTCCGCTTTGACCGGCCAGTCTCCGGCATCGCTCAACTGTGTCCTGCGGAAGGCTGAGGAACCCGGGAACGCGGTGGCAGTGGCCGAACGCTTCGCCGCCGTCTTCCCCACTGTGGCCACCAGCGCCACTGAGAACGGGATGGTGGCCAGTGCATCCGGCTCCGTCGGGTGGGCTGCCGCGCAGTTCGCGGTCGCCCACGCCAAGGAGTTGGGTATCTCCACCGTCTCCCATGCCGGCCTGCGATGGGACCGGAACGACGGCGGCTGGACCACCGCGGAAACCGAAACCGGCCAGATACTGATCACCCTCGCTGAGACGCCCGTCTAACCGGGGTTACGCAATAATCTCCACGACCGGCTGGACGTAGCTCCGGAAGGTGGCCTCGTCGTCGTACAGGTCTTCGCTCAGAATGAGCCGGTCCGGCTCCACGTACCAGGCCCGCGTCTCGCTCAACGGCAGCTCGATCACGGAAAGCGAAAAGTGCCTCGCGGGCCGGCCGAGCTCCAGTTCACGTTCCCGCACGAGGTCGCCGAAGCATCGCTGGCCGCCGTCGTGCATCCGTTTGAGCGACCGTTGGCGCCAGGCAGCATCGCGTTCCTGCGTCCAGGTCAGGGCAGTCCCATAATGTGCGTGTGTCAGGCGCTGGAGCGCCGGCATTGACGTGAGCTCGGGGAAATCGGGTGGCGTCGGAAGCGCTGTCCCGTTTCCGTAGTGTGCCACGAGCTCATACCACCAGGCCTCCCACTCGACCCGGAGCGCAGTCATTCCGCCGACATCATGAACCACCTGGCGCGGGCTGACACAATGAACGGCTGGCTTGACCGGGCACACCGCCGGCTGGCCGATCACTCCGAGTCCGGCACAGTCACGCAGGTACAGGGCGAAGCACATTTCCAGAGATGAACCTGCTTCCACTCTCCAGGAAGGTGCCCTGTTGACGTGCATGCGTGGTCCTGACCTCTCCGCCGGCGTCAGGTGGGCCGGCTCGCGCGTGATCCTCCAAGGGTAGACCGATAGGGCTTGAGCCTCCAGAGTGATCGGCGCACAGTCTGTGACTTACTTAGGCGCCTCAGGCGGCCGGTCGGTAGGCTTGAACCCATGAAGATACTCGTCACCGGCGGAAGCGGTTACATTGGCTCGCACACCACACTGGCACTGCTGGAGGCGGGCCACGACGTCGTCGTAGTGGACAATCTGTACAACTCAAGCGAGGTCGCGCTGAGCAGGGTGCAGGAGCTCGCGGGACGTGAGGTGGACTTCCGGAAGGTTGACCTGCTCGACGAGCACGCGCTTGATGCCGTCTTCGAGGCAGAGTCCGTAGACGCGGTCATTCACTTCGCCGGGCTGAAGGCGGTCGGTGAGTCGGTGGAGAAGCCCCTGTTCTACTATCACAACAACGTCGGCGGCACCCTGAACCTGCTGCGCACCATGGACCGGCACAACGTCCGTACGCTCGTCTTCAGTTCCTCCGCCACGGTGTACGGCGCCTCCGAGGAGGTCCCGCTCATCGAAAAGATGCCGCTGGATGCGACCAATCCCTATGGGCGCACCAAGGAACAGATCGAGGACATCCTGAGCGACGTCGGTGCTTCCGACGACCGCTGGAACATTGCCCTGCTGCGCTACTTCAATCCCGTCGGCGCCCATGAATCGGGCCGGATCGGTGAGGATCCCACCGGTGTCCCCAACAACCTGCTCCCCTTCGTGGCGCAGGTAGCAGTCGGCAGGCGGGAGAAGGTTCTGGTCTTCGGTAACGATTACCCCACCCCGGACGGCACCGGCATCCGCGACTACATCCATGTGGTGGACCTTGCCGACGGCCATGTCGCAGCCCTGAACTATCTCACCACCCACTCCGGGGTGCACCGCTGGAACCTCGGCACCGGAAACGGGTCATCGGTGCTTGAGGTGCTCGCAGCCTTCTCCAAGGCGGCCGGTCACGAGATCCCCTACGAGTTCGCCCCCCGGCGGCCCGGTGACGCTGCCGTCAGTTACGCCGATCCGTCGTCCGCCCTTGCTGACCTGGGCTGGTCTGCCCACCGGTCGCTGGACCAGATGTGTGAGGACCACTGGCGCTGGCAGAAGAACAATCCCCAGGGGTACGCTTCCTAGCTCCGTTCCCTGCTGACGTACGACGACGGCCGGCCACCTGCGAAGGTGACCGGCCGTCGTCGTACTGGTTCTGCGCCTGTTGGCCCTAGCGAGCCGGGTAGTGCCGTTCCCCGGCACCCGTGTACAGCTGCCGCGGGCGTCCGATCTTGGTCTGCGGGTCCTTGATCATCTCGCGCCACTGGGCAATCCAGCCCGGGAGACGTCCGATGGCGAAAAGCACCGTGAACATCTTCTCGGGGAAACCCATCGCCTTGTAGATGAGACCGGTGTAGAAATCCACGTTCGGGTAGAGCTTGCGCTCGATGAAGTAGTCATCGGCGAGGGCCTTCTCTTCGAGGCGCATGGCGATGTCCAGCAGCTCGTCATTGCCGCCGAGCTTGGAGAGGATGTCGTGCGCTGTTGCCTTGACGATCTTGGCGCGAGGGTCGTAATTCTTGTAGACGCGGTGCCCGAAGCCCATGAGCTTCACGCCGTCTTCCTTCTTCTTCACCTTTTCCATGAAGTCCTCGGGCTGCATGCCTGTTGCCTGGATCTGGCGGAGCATGTTGAGCACGGCCTCGTTGGCACCGCCGTGCAGCGGGCCGAAGAGTGCGTTGATGCCTGCGGAGATGGAAGCGAACATGTTCGCATTCGAACTGCCCACAAGGCGGACGGTGGAGGTCGAACAGTTCTGCTCGTGGTCCGCGTGGAGGATGAGGAGCAGGTCAAGTGCCTTCACCATCGTGGGGTCGAGGTCATAGGGCTCGGCAGGGAGACCGAAGCACAGTCGCATGAAGTTCTCCACGAGGTTCATGGAGTTGTCCGGATACAGCATCGGCTGGCCGATCGACTTCTTGTGCGCGTACGCGGCGATCACCGGGAGCTTCGCCATGAGGCGGAAAGTGGATAGTTCCACCTGTTCGTCGTCGAACGGGTCCAGCGAGTCCTGATAGAACGTCGACAGAGCGGAAACAGCGGAGGACAGCACCGGCATGGGGTGGGCGTCACGGGGGAAGCCTCCGAAGAAGCCCTTGAGCTCCTCGTGCAGGAGCGTGTGACGGCGGATGCGCTGATCGAAGGCATCGAGTTCAGTAGGGGTCGGCAGTTCGCCGTAGATGAGCAGGTACGAGACCTCGAGGAAGCTGGAGTGCTCTGCCAGCTGGTCGATCGGGTAACCGCGGTAGCGCAGGATTCCCTGGTCGCCGTCGATGTAGGTGATCGCTGAGGTGGTGGCCGCTGTGTTCATGAAGCCGGGGTCGAACGTGACGGAACCGGTCTGCTTGAGAAGCTTAGAGACGTCGTACCCGTGGTTGCCTTCCGCCGCTGAAATCAGCGGGAGGCTGAGGCTTCCTCCGTCATACTGGAGTGAGGCTCCGTTGTGCTCAGTCATTGACTCTCCTTGTGGAGCTTATGGAAAAGCATGCGTGTGGGCTGGATCAGCCTAGTCAGCTAAAACGCTACCGGCACACACGCCTTCAGCACTAATCCGTTTGGCCGTTGTTGTGCAATAGCAACATGCACTCAGGCACTCAGCCGTGTAGCGGCAGCGCGCACCCGCTCATCCGAACCCGTCAACGCGACGCGGACGAATCCGTTCCCTGCTTCGCCGTAGAAGGTGCCCGGTCCGACGATGATTCCAAGCTTCGCGAACCGCTTCACAGTGATCCAGGTGTCCTCGCCCGCCGTGGCCCAGAGGTAAAGACCGGCGTCGGAAGAATGGATGGTCAGGCCAAAAGCTTCGAGGGCGGGGATCAGCTGCTCCCGGCGCGCCCGGTAGAGATCTTTCTGGGCAGCAACATGCGCGTCGTCCGACAGCGCTGCGCGCATGGCTTCCTGAACCGGGAAGGGCACGATCATGCCCGCGTGCTTGCGCGAATTGATCAAATTCGCCAGCACCTTGCTGTCGCCCGCTGCGAAGGCAGCGCGGTAACCCGCAACGTTTGACTGCTTGCTGAGCGAATAGACGGACAACAACAGGTCCGAGGATCCGCCGCTGACCCGCGCATCGAGGATGCTGGGCACCGGCTGGCCTCCCGTCGCCGGATCCCAAATGCCCCACCCCAGTTCGGCGTAACACTCGTCCGAGGCCACCATGGCCCCCAGACTGCGGGCTTCGTCGACGATTGCCTGCAGCGCCTCCACATCGTGGACCGCGCCGGTGGGGTTGGACGGTGAGTTGACCCAGACAAGACGGACCCGGGCACGGGTGTCGGCGTCGAGCTCGGCCAACGAATCCGCAGCGACAGGAGTGGCGCCGGCAAAGTGCGCGCCCATGTCGTACGTGGGGTAGGCCACCGTGGGGCGCACGACGACGTCGCCGGCTCCCAGCCCGAGCAGCGTGGGCAGCCACGCGACGAGTTCCTTGGACCCCACCGTGGGCAGAATGTCAGCAGGATCCAGGCCCACAACATTACGACGACGGCGGTACCACTCGCTGATCGCTTCCCTCAGCTTCACAGTGCCGTGCGTCGTGGGGTACCCAGGAGCGTTTGCGGCGTCCCGGAGTGCACGCTGGACAACGTCCGGCGTGGGGTCCACAGGGGTGCCGATGGAAAGATTGACGGCGCCGTCGGGATGCTGCCGGGCTTCCTCCACATAAGGCGCCATGGCGTCCCACGGGTAATCCGGCAGGTTGAGCCCGAAGGACCGCTCGAGAGTCACTCTGCTGTCACGCTTCTTGGTTTTGCGGCGGCAGGGCGGCGATCATCGGGTGGTCCTTCCCGGTGTTGCCGAGCTTGGCGGCACCGCCCGGAGAACCCAGGTCATCGAAGAACTCCACATTGGCCTTGTAGTAATCGGCCCACTCCTCCGGGGTGTCGTCCTCGTAGTAGATGGCCTCCACCGGGCAGACCGGCTCGCACGCGCCACAGTCCACGCACTCATCCGGGTGGATGTACAACGAACGCTCGCCTTCATAGATGCAGTCGACCGGGCATTCCTCAATGCAGGCCTTGTCTTTCACATCCACGCACGGCTGTGCGATTACGTAGGTCACGTCCCACGCCTTCCCTAGGATTCTGGTGCCGGTACCGGCTCTTCGTCGCTGTTCAAGCTTAACGCAACGGTCGAAGGGTTCGGCATCGACCGGCGCCCGCCGTAATATGACACGCTATGGCCATGACGAACCCCGCCGCAGACCGGTTGGCCGCACTGCCGCTCGGCACCCGCGTGGTGGTCAGATACCGGATCGAGGGCGGGCTCACCGACGCGCTTGGCGAGCTGACCGGAAGGGATGAGGCATCCTGCACCGTCGCGACCAGGCGGGGCGACGTCGTCGTGCCTCTCGACGCGGTCACCGCAGCGAAGCCGGTGCCCCCGCCTCCCCCGCGGCGGGGTCCACGTACCGCCCTGCACGGATGACGTCTCGGACTCCACGCGATTGACTAAGTTCAATCGCTACACGCCTGCTGACGTATGCTTTTGGACATGGAAACAGATGAGGACGTCCAGGCACGCGGCAGGGCGCTGAGCTCCCCCGTTCGGCTCAGGATCCTCCGGCTGTGCCTGCACAAGGCCCGCACCAACAAGGAAATCGCCGAGGTGCTGGAATTGAATCCCGCCACGGCCTTGCACCATGTACGTACCCTCCTTGCAACAGGATTCCTTCGGGCCGAGGAGCCACGATCAGGCAATCGGGGGGCCAAGGAAATCCCCTATAGGGCTACCGGGTTGTCCTGGGGAAGCAGGATGCCCAACGCCGCTCCGGTCCTCGTGGAGACCTTTTTGCAGGAGATCGACGGCCTGAGCCCGTCAGAGATCGACGTCTGGCGCTTGGGGGTGCGGCTCAATGACACGCACCGCGCCGAAATGATGGAGAAGATCCGCACCGTCTTCGAGGAGTATGCCCGACGCGGAGCGGATGAGGACGGCACAGCCACCTCCATCATGCTGGCCCACCACCTGGACCGGAGCGCCGACTGAACCGGCAGTCGAATCAGCGCCGCCGGGTTGGTCGCAGGACCCACCAGGACACCGCCACGGCAATCACCGTCCCAACCGCCAGACCGACTACCCAGACATAACCGGCAAGCGAAACCGGCGGCTGCGCACCTTCGAGTTCAACGCCCGCAGCAATGAGGCTGCCCGCAGAGAATGACGCGGCGAGGCCCACCAGGATGTACGCCACTGCTCCCGTGAGGCCGGCAAGAAGAACATTGCGGCCGGACACCGCCACAAAGACGGCCAGACTGACCGCAAGCACGATCGCCGCCAGCGCCCCGACGGGCAGTCCCATGCCGCCCAGGTACCAGACGTTCGCGTGGAGAGCGGTACCGAAGACAGCGGCGAGGACCCCTGCCACAACGGCAGCTAGAACTCCATGCCATCGGGCGAGGTGAGGAGAAGGCGGAACGACGACGGCGGCCGGGCTGGCGCCGTCGTCGTTCCCGTGCCTTTGTGCGTCCGCAGCTTCGCCGGGAGCCGGCAAGGGACGCCGGTCCCTAGGCGCGTGCGCGGGAACGTGCTGCGCGCAGACGCTCGTTGGCGTCGAGGATGACCTTGCGGATGCGGATGGCTTCCGGGGTGACCTCGACACACTCGTCCTCGCGGGCAAACTCGAGTGATTCCTCAAGCGTGAGCTTGCGCGGAGGCGTGAGGTTCTCGAAGCTGTCCGAGGAAGCAGCACGCATGTTGGTGAGCTTCTTCTCCTTGGTGATATTCACGTCCATGTCATCAGCGCGGGAATTCTCGCCGACGATCATGCCCTCGTACACCTCGGAGGTCGGCTCAACGAAGAATGAACCGCGCTCCTGCAGGTTGATCATCGCGAACGGGGTGACCACGCCGGAGCGGTCCGCGATCATCGAACCGTTGGTGCGGTACTCGATGTCGCCGGCCCACGGCTCATAGCCCTCCGAGTAGGAGGACGCGATGCCGGCACCACGGGTGTCGGTGAGGAAGCGGGTGCGGAAGCCGATGAGGCCGCGGGCGGGAACGATGAACTCCATGCGGACCCAGCCGGTGCCATGGTTCGCCATGTTGGTCATCCGGCCCTTGCGCGCCGCCATGAGCTGGGTGACGCCGCCGAGGTATTCCTCCGGGACGTCGATGGTCATGTGCTCCATCGGCTCGTGGACCTTGCCGTCCACAACCTTGGTGACAACCTGCGGCTTACCGACGGTCAGCTCGAAGCCTTCGCGGCGCATCTGCTCCACGAGGATGGCCAGCGCGAGCTCCCCGCGACCCTGTACTTCCCAGGCGTCCGGACGTGCGGTGGGAAGCACGCGCAGTGAGACGTTACCGATGAGCTCCTTGTCCAGGCGATCCTTCACCTGACGGGCAGTCACCTTGGCGCCCTTGACCTTGCCGGCCAGCGGCGAAGTGTTGATACCAATGGTGACGGAGATAGCCGGGTCATCCACGGTGATCAGCGGCAGCGGCTGCGGGTTGTCGACGTCCGTGAGGGTCTCACCGATGGTGATGTCCTCAATACCGGCAACGGCCACGATCTCGCCGGGGCCTGCAGAGTCAGTGGGCACCCGGTCCAGTGCTTTGGTGGCGAGGAGCTCGGTGATCTTCACCGTCTTGAGCTCACCGTTCTGGCGCGCCCAAGCAACCTGCTGGCCCTTGCGCAGGGTGCCGTTGAAAATACGCAGCAGTGCCAGGCGGCCAAGGAACGGTGAAGCGTCGAGGTTGGTGACGTGCGCCTGCAGGACCCCGGTGGGGTCGTAGCTCGGTGCCGGGATGTGCTCGATGATGGTCTTGAAGAGGGGCTCAAGGTTGTCGTTGTCCGGGGCTGAGCCGTCTGCCGGCTGCTCCAGGGAAGCAGCTCCGACGCGGGCTGCGGCGTAGACAACCGGGACGTTGAGGACGGAATCGAGGTCCAGGTCGGGAACCTCGTCCGACAGGTCGGATGCCAGGCCCAGAAGCAGGTCCATCGACTCGCTCACAACTTCGTCAATACGGGAGTCAGGGCGGTCGGTCTTGTTGACCAGGAGCACGACGGGCAGCTTGGCTGCGAGGGCCTTACGCAGAACGAAGCGGGTCTGCGGCAGCGGACCCTCAGAGGCATCCACCAGCAGTACCACGCCGTCGACCATGGAGAGCCCGCGCTCAACCTCGCCGCCGAAGTCGGCGTGGCCCGGGGTGTCGATGACGTTGATGGTGATGCGCTCACCGTTGGCGGACGGACCCTCGTAGAACACCGTGGTGTTCTTCGCGAGGATGGTGATGCCCTTCTCGCGCTCCAGGTCGCCGGAGTCCATGACACGATCCTCAACCTCACCGTGGGCGGCGAAGGAGTTGGTCTGCTTCAGCATCGCGTCAACGAGCGTCGTCTTGCCATGGTCGACGTGCGCCACGATGGCAACGTTACGAAGGTCACTGCGGATTGCAGTGTTGCTCGTGGATACAGACATGCGGAATGACTCGTTTCTTAGGGGCTGGGTGAGCATCAAGGAAAAATGAAAGCGGGCGGCACAGCGCGCTCTACTACCAGTCTAAGCGTTAGGCAAAAGATGGCCTAACGAGCCTGCTCACCCTGCCCTGGCAGCCCCGCTGCTCACCGACTTAAGAACGACGGCGATGCCTCCCCTGCCGTGGACAAAGAGGGAGGCACCGCCGTCGTGCGTTGGGCGTTTCTACTCGGCCGAGGCCAGCAGGCGTGCGCGGAGCTCACGCCGTTCGCGCTGCTTCTCCGGGTCCGGTAGCGGCACAGCGGCAAGCAGGCGCTGGGTGTACGGGTCCTGCGGGTTTCGAAGGATCTGGTCCCGGGTGCCCTGCTCGACGATCCGGCCGCGGCGCATCACGCAGATGTGGTCGGCGAGGACGTCTACCACCGCGAGGTCGTGGGTCACGAACAGGCAGGCGAATCCCATTTCCTGCTGCAGGTTCTGGAAGAGCTCAAGCACCTTGGCCTGGACGGAAACGTCCAGTGCGGACGTGGGCTCGTCCGCAACCATGAGTTTTGGCTTCAACGACAGCGCACGGGCGATGCCTACGCGCTGCTTCTGTCCGCCCGAGAGCTCGTGCGGGTAACGGTTCCGGTACGAGCGGGGCAGCTCCACCTGGTCCAGCAGCGTCTCGATTCGCTTCTGCAGCTCGGCGCCCTTCGCCTCTCCGGCGAGGAACATCGGTTCGCCGATACTTTCACCGATCGGCAGCCGCGGGTTGAGCGACGAGGACGGATCCTGGAAGACCATGCCCACGTTTTTCCGCACTGCTCCCAGTTCCCGGGAGGTCGGTTTGTAGCCCGAGATATCCGTACCGACAACGCGCATGGATCCCTCTGCCACCGGCAGAAGGCCGACGGCGGCCCGCCCGATAGTGGTCTTGCCGGAGCCGGACTCACCCACCAGACCCATGACCTCGCCGGGCCAAATGGACAGCGTCACATTCTCGACGGCCCGGAACGCCGGCACCCTGCCCTGCTTGGGGTATTCGATCGCAACGTTGACGAGTTCGAGGACTGCGTCTCCCCGGCTCTGCCGCTCTGCAGCGACCTGCTCTTCCAGGCCTGCGAGCACGGCGCGTTCCCGGCGGTCGAGTTCCTCGGCATCCACTCCCACCAGTTCCGAGTGAGTGGCAGCAGCAAGCGCGGCTGTGATGTCGACGTCGTCAGTGCCGCCCTCGGACCCCTGGCCAAGATGTGGCACCGCTGCGAGGAGGTCCTGCGTGTACGGGTGTTCCGGCTCGCGGAAGATCTTCTCGGCCGTGCCCGTCTCCACGATGATCCCCTTGCGCATCACAGCGATGCGGTCAGCCAGGTCGGCAACGACACCCATGTCGTGCGTGATCAGCACGATTGCGCTATCCAGTTTGTTGCGGAGATTGCGCATCAGGTCAAGGATTTCTGCCTGGACCGTAACGTCAAGAGCAGTGGTCGGCTCGTCAGCGATGAGTAGCTTGGGGTCGCATGAGAGCGACTGGGCAATCATCGCGCGCTGCCGTTGACCGCCCGAGAGCTGGTGCGGGTAGGAGCGGAACGCCTTCTCCGGATCGGGAAGCTCCACCATCTCCAACAGTTTGAGGGCACGCTCGCGCGCCTCGTCCGGCGATATGGCATTGTGCAACCGCAGCGTCTCAACAATCTGGAACCCGACCGTGTAGACCGGGTTCAGTGCGGTCATCGGCTCCTGGAAGATCACGGCGACGTCATTGCCGCGCACTTCCCGGAGCTTGTTCGCTGAGAGGTTCAGAATCGACCGGCCGTTGAGGATGACCTCGCCGGTGACCCGGCTGTTGCTGGGCAAAAGTCCGAGCAGAGCCATTGAGCTTGCGCTCTTGCCGGAACCCGATTCACCGACGATGGCGAGCACTTCACCGGCGTTGACGTGGTAGTTCAGGTCGATTGCAGCGGGAACCCATTCTTTCTCCACGCCGAAGTCGACGCTGAGGTTGCGAACTTCGAGCACCGGCTGACGGGCGGATGGAGGATTTTCCTTGCTCCCGTTGCCTTCAATGATGTCGTTGGTCATAGTGCTGTCCTTCCACTGTGTGACCGGGTGTACGGCGCGGTTGAGCGGACTGTTTGCCCGCTGATTACGGCGCCGACGCTGAATGTTGGAAATATGGAGGTATGAACTCGCTGACCGGTCCCACTCGGACCACCGTCTTTCGTCCCCGCAGCAGCCGTTGGATTCTGGTGATTGCCTGCATCATCGTGGGCGTGGGGCTCGCGAGCTCCATCGTTTCGTCGGGGCTGGAGGCACTTGCCGCGGCTTCCCCGCTGCTGGCCGTCGCGGCTATCGCCTGGTGGCTGTTCTGGTATCCGGCCGTGATCGTCGGACCGGACGGGGTTCAGCTCCGTAATCCCACCAGGACCGTCGACGTGCCCTGGGCAGGTCTTATTCACGTCGACACAAAGTATGCGCTCAAGCTGATCACGCCCAGCGGAAGCTATACCGCCTGGGCAGCCCCCGCCCCCGGAGTCCGAGGAGCACATGCGGGGAAACCTGAGAACATGCAGAACCTGCCGAGCTCCAGTTACGGCGCCGGCGGTAGCGTCCGCCCTGGAGACCTCAGCAACACCGACTCCGGTCTCGCAGCCCTGCTGGTCCGTTCGGAGTGGGAGCGCCAGGTCGAAAAGGGCCTGATCGACGTGGACGCTACAGACTTCGCTCGGGTGGAACGGCGGATCAACTGGCTGCCGCTGAGCGTGGTCGCCGGCCTGCTGCTGCTGAGCGTGTTCACTTTCGCTCTGCAGTGACAGCAGGCCGGCGCCTCGCGTACGGCAGACGCTACGCATCCCCCGGGTACTGAAACTGGTCATCAGGCCGGCTTCTTTGGCTCAGCGGCCTTCTTCGCGTTGAACTTCTTCTGCCTCGGGTCAAAAGCATCGCGGAGACCGTCGCCGATGAAGTTGATCGACAGGCAGATCACGACGATGAACAGACCCGGCCACCAGAACAGCCAGGGACGGGTTGCGAAAGCGGCCTGGTTCTGGCTGATCAGGTTGCCCAGCGAGATGTCCGGCGGCTGGACACCCAGTCCGAGGAAGGACAGACCGGACTCGAGAAGGATCGCTGACGCCATCACGAGGGTGGTGTTCACGATGATGACGCCGACGGCATTCGGCAGGATGTGCTTAAAGATGATCCGCGCGTTCGATGCCCCTGCGATCCGGGCTGCATCGACGAACTCGCGCTCGCGGAGGGAAAGGAACTCGCCGCGGACAAGCCGGGCGAGGCCCGTCCAGATCACCAGACCGATGAAGACTCCGAGCAGGATGATTCCGGCGCTGCCGCCGAAGATCGCATTGAAGAAGGTGCCCCTACCCGCGAGCTCATTACCCACCGTGCCAAGTACGGCAGCCAGGATCAGCAGGGGGATGATGATAATGACGTCGGTGAGACGCATCAGAACTGCCTCGATCCATCCCCGGAAATAGCCGGATACACCACCGACGACCACTCCGATGACGGCACCGATCGCCCCGATGATGAACATGATGATGAGGGACAGTTGGGCCCCACGCATCGTCATGGCAAACAGGTCGCGTCCTACACGGTCCTGGCCAAACGGGTGATCTCCGAAGTCGAAGGGCAACGTCCAGGTCGGTGCACCGTTCGGGGTTGCCAGGCTGGGTGTCTCGACATAGTTCCATTTCCACCACCCGGGTATGCCGGCATACCCGATGGAAGTAAAGGCCAGCACCACGACCGCGAGGAATACCACCATGCTGATGACCGCCGCGGTGTGCCCCAGGAACCGCTTCCGGACTATTTGTCCCTGGCTGAGTCCCTTCGTCTCGTTCTCGGCAACTTTTGTGCTTTCGCCGATTCGTGTGCTCATGCTTTCACCCTTACGCGCGGATCGAGGACGGAATAGACAAGGTCAGCGACTAGGTTGAAGACCAATGCCAGAATGCCGGTGATGAGGAATACGCCCATGACCGGGTTCAGGTCCACTACGCGCAGTGCACCGACGAAAAGCTGGCCCATACCGCTGAATGCGAATACCTGTTCGGTGATGATTGCTCCGCCAATCAGGCCACCGATGTCGAAGGCAACGAGGGTAGCCAGCGGAATCAGTGCGTTACGGAACGCGTGCCGCATGACCACCGTTCGTTCGCCCAGACCCTTCGCCCGGGCCGTGCGGATGTAGTCCTGGTTCATGATCTCGAGCATCGAGGCGCGGGAGTACCGGCTGTAACCGGCCAGCGAAATCAGCATCAGGGCAATGGTCGGAAGAAGCAGATGGGTGAAGGTGTCGAGACCAAGAATCCAGAAATCGCCCTGAAGATTCGGAGTTGAGGACCCGATGGTGGCGATTGGACGCCCCCGGATGCGGCTGTTGTCGAAGTAGGCGGGCCAGGCCTGCATAAAGCGGTCAAGAAGGATGAAGAATCCCATGAGGAAGGCGGTCAGCCCGGCTGCGGTCATGTTCTGGCGCCGGTCGTATCCACCCATGAAGTGGCCCACGGCGACACCCACCAGGACGGTAGCGACAGCCAGCAGGAAGATCATCAGACCGGTGGCACGGTCCAGCAACGGCTGAACCGCAAAGTAAGCCACCATGCCGATTCCCACGACAATGAGCGAACTGTACAGAGCCTTGCGGTTCTTCAGGCCGGCGGACAGAAGCGTTACACCGTAGGCGAGACCCACACCGATGATGGCGATGACGACTGGTCCGAATCCTGGGGTAAGGAACCATCCCAATGCATCCAGAGTCCACAGCAGCGCGACTGCGAAAGCAAACCCGACGGCGGCAGTCAGAAGCCGCTTCTTCAGGTTTCCCACCGACACCAGATAGAAGAGGAAAGCGGTGAGTAATCCACACACGATCAGCGCAAACAGTGAGATATCCGGCTCCCGGAGGAAATCGTTGAAGCTGATTGCCCCGTACTCCTTCAACAGAACTGCCACCCAGAAGATCGGTAGTGAGAAGAAGAGGAACGCCATGAAGGTGACGCCGTAGTCCAGCCCACTGTACTGGCGGAGGGCGGTGATGATCCCGAGAGTGATACCGATCAGGATTGCGAGGATGGTCGCAGCGGTGACGAGTAGGATGGTTTGTCCCATCGCCCGTTCAAGGAGCTGCGTTACTTCCGCACCATTGATGGCGTTGCCAAGGTCGCAGGTTGCTGCAAAGGGGACCAGGCAGCCAGCCGCTCCCCCAAGCCATGCGAAGTAGCGCAGGACCGGTGGGACATCGAGGTTCAGCAGATCTGTGCGAAACGCTATGAGTTGGTCCCTGTTCGGCGCGTTGCTTTCCCTAAGATCCGCGAGTGGATCGCCTGACACCGCTGTCAGGACGTATACGAGAAAAGACGCGCCAAGAAGTATGAGTACAGCGACGATCAGCCGCCGAACGATATACGTCAGCATTATTTGTCAGCCTCAGAGTTGAGCGTCCGGGATCTCCCCGGTTGGACCCGGACGGAGCCGGGAGGTCATAAACGAGCGTAATTCAGGTCACGTTGAACGGAAATTTGGGCTTTCCCAATCAGTGTGCGTGGCTCGAATTCGCCTGAAACGTCAGGAAGCGCCGGAGCACGTAGTGACCCCGGCGCTTCCTGATCTCAGTTTCGAACGGTTACATCGCCGTCAGCGATTACTCCGCTACGGTCCACTCCCAGTAGTTCCACCAGATGCCGTCCTGGTTGGACATGTACTCGGTTCCTTCGATGCGATCGCTCACACCGTTGATACCGACAGACTGGAACAGCGGCAGGCCGAAGCCGGTCTCGTAGAGACGGGTGTCGACGAGAGTCTGCAGTTCCTGCTGCTCGGCCAGATCGGTGGTCAGGATCAGCTCATCCATGGCCTCCTGCGCCTCTTCATCACACCACTGAACGTAGTTCGAGGCGGAGCCGCAACCGTAGAGCTGCGGCACACCGGTCACGCCGACACCAGGGCTGATCCAGCCGAAGATGGTGGCGTCCCAACGGGCGCCGCCTTCTTCAAGCGCGGGTCCCCACTCAGCGCCGGGGAGACCGACGTCAACAACCCGGAAACCGGCCTGCTCGGCACTCTCGGCGATAAGGGTGTAAGCATCGACGCGGTTCGGATTCTCTGCGTTGTACATGATGCGAACTTCTGGAGTTGCACCATCGAGCAGTTCCTTGGCGCCCTCGATATCAACTTCGGCGTACTCGGACGATCCGTTTTCTTCGACTGCCGCCAGGTAAGGTTCGGTGCCGAAGTCGAAGATCTGGGACATGCGGGGACCGGACTCCGGATCAAGCGGACGAATCGTTGCATCAACGATCTGCTCAAGCGGAACGGTCTTCATGAAGGCCTTGCGGACGTTCTCGTCAGCAAAGACTCCACCCTCCTGGTACAGGTCCAGGTGGTCGAAGGAGAGCTCAGGGCCCTGCAGGATTTCGACACCGTCGATGGCTTCCAGCGACGTCAGCGTGTCAGCCGAAGCCTGAGGCTGGATGATGTCGACTTCACCGTTCTGAAGAGCCTGAACCTGTGCGTTCGCATCACCGATGTAACGGATGGTGATTTCGTCGATTGCAGGGATCGGTCCCCAGTTGTAGTCCTCGTTGCGAACCAGGGTCATCGACTGATCCGGCACCATCTCGGAAACGACGTAAGGACCGTTCGAGAGATAGAGAGCCGGGTCGCTCGGGAGGCTCGTGGAGTCAAAGCCCGTGTTCCAGAAATCCGCGATAGCGGAGATCTCCGGACGTTCCTGCGGATTCTCAGGATCCCCTTCCGGTGCGTTCTGGATCGCTTCGATGAGGGCATCACCGTCAGCGAGGCCCGCATTGGTAGCGACGACATGCGCCGGGGTGTCGGTGACGCCGAAGGCGATCTCCCAGTCCGCGTAGGGCTCGGAGTAGACCAGAGTGATCGAGCGTCCGTCTTCACCCAGCTCGGGCATCTCTGTCAGGTCGAGGCCGGCGGTTGAGGCAGCGGAGAAGTAGGTGGTTCCGGTTTCGTCGCCTTCCACCTCAGGGTCCGGGTCTGATTCGTCGTCGAAGTATGCCGAGGTGGATGCCCAGGAAAGAAGCAGGTCATCTGCATCCACCGGCTCACCGTCAGACCAGGTAACGCCTTCGTTAACCGTGTACGTGACTGTGAGCGGATCCTCAGAGACAACCTCGTAGGTTCCGAACTCCTCGCGCGGAACTACTTCGAGGTCGCTGTTGATGTAGTTGAAGTCATTCGTTGTGAGCAGCGCCACCTTGTTGTTGATATCAACATTGCCTACGGCGGTGTCGGAGTTGAACGAGCTGAACGGGTTGACTTCGGCAACGGTGACTGTGCCACCGGAAGCTTCGCCCCCGCCCCCTGTGCCCGGATCTTCGCCGCCGCCGCTCTCGGCGCAGGCGCTCAGTGCAAGTGCAGCAACTGCTGCCACACCTACGGCTTTGGAAGTACGTCCGAAACGCATTCCGCCTCCTTGTTTCATGTTGTGGAAGATGTCCTTCATGGTTTTACAAAGGACTGACACGCACTTTGATGGTCAAAGTGGCGTGCCTCACATGAAGAAAAGCTTAGGCGGTATTTGTTACCGGTAGGTATCCAAAGGGAAGGGTGGTGACGGTTGTTACCGAGATGCAACCAAATTTGCTTACGTGGGCACAGTAAAGAAACGGCCGCCTGGGTTGGGACGTCCCGTGATCCAAGCAGTTCCGCGGCAGAAAGCCCCTAGACGTTGAAGCGGAACTCCACCACGTCGCCGTCGGCCATGACGTATTCCTTGCCTTCAATCCGTACCTTGCCGCGGGACTTGGCTTCGGCCATGGAACCAGCAGCCACCAGATCCTGGAAGGAGACAACCTCAGCCTTGATGAAACCCCTCTGAAAGTCAGAGTGAATCACGCCTGCCGCCTCCGGTGCGGTGGCGCCCTTGCGGATGGTCCAGGCGCGGGCTTCCTTCGGACCGGCAGTCAGATAGGTTTGCAGCCCAAGCGTGTGGAAGCCGACTCGGGCAAGCTGGTCGAGGCCGGATTCTTCCTGGCCGTTCATCTCCAGCATCTCCCGCGCTTCCTCGGGATCGAGCTCGACCAGGTCTGCCTCGAGCTTGGCGTCGAGGAAGATGCAGTCCGCGGGTTCGACCAGCGCACGGAGTTCGCTCTGACGCTCCTCGTTCCCCAGCACCGAGTCGTCAGCGTTGAACACATAGATGAAAGGCTTGGCCGTAAGAAGGCTCAGCTCTCGGAGGTGCTCCACCTCCAGCTTGTCTTTGGCGATGGAAGAGAAGATGGTGTCGCCGCGCTCAAGAACAGCCTGCGCCGCCTGCATCGCGGAAAGCTGCGCGGCCTCGCGCTTCTTGATCTTGACTTCCTTTTCCACGCGCGGAATCGCCTTCTCAAGCGTCTGAAGGTCGGCGAGAATCAGTTCCGTGTTGATGGTCTCCATGTCCGAGACAGGGTTCACCGCACCGTCCACATGCACGACGTCGGGATCATCAAACACGCGCACTACCTGGGCGATCGCTTCAGCCTCCCGAATATTTGCGAGGAACTGGTTACCGAGCCCTTCCCCTTCCGAGGCGCCCTTGACGATCCCCGCGATATCCACGAACGAGACCGTTGCCGGCAGCACCCGCTGTGAACTGAACAATTCAGCAAGCTGCCCGAGGCGCGGATCCGGCAGGTTCACTACTCCAACGTTGGGCTCGATCGTTGCGAACGGGTAGTTCGCAGCCAGGACGCTGTTCCTGGTGAGAGCGTTGAAGAGGGTTGATTTGCCGACGTTGGGCAGTCCGACGATGCCAATAGTAAGAGCCACGGGATAACAGTCTACCGTCGCGTTGCCGCACGCGGCGCGCCCGCTCCCGGCCCCGGGCTCTCCGAAAATGTCAGAGGCGCCTGCGAAGGTTGAATCATGGACGGATTCACTCTTCTCTTCGTAGTTCTTGCCGCGGTCATTGGTCTCATTGTCGGAGCAGGTGTCGCAGTTGCGCTGATCCGACCGGTCCTTACGGGGCTGCGGAATGAAGTGGACGACGCCGGTACCCGGCTGGGTACTGCCGTTTCCGCCCGCGCGGCTGCTGAGGCGGAAAACAGGATCCTGCAGGCGCAGAACAGGCAGCTTATGGAACAGTCCGGTCATGATCAGTCGGTTCTGCGTGCCATCGCTCCGCTCGCCGACAAACTCGGCCAGGTCCAGGCCCATGTGGGCCAACTGGAGCGGGAGCGCGCCCAGCAATTTGGGCAGCTTGCCCAGCAGTTGCAGGAAGCACAGCTGTCCGATTCGAAGCTGCTGTCCACTACCCATTCGCTTGCCTCTGCCCTGCGCAGCACCACAACCCGCGGCCAGTGGGGCGAGGTGCAGTTGAGGCGAATCGTCGAATCCGCGGGCATGCTTCCCCGGGTGGACTTCCATGAACAGGCCACGCTCACCATTGCCTCCCGGGAGGGGGCATCGAACACCGCCCGCCCGGACATGATCATCCAACTACCGGGCAACAAGCAGATCGTCGTGGATTCCAAGGTACCCCTGGACGCTTATCTGGAGGCCCAGTCCCACCCGTCGACAGACGATCAGGGGCAAGGCGCCTTCGAGGAAGGTCGCCGTCGGGAGCTACTGTCCCAGCATGTGAAAGCAGTCAGGGCCCACGTGGACGCACTCGCGCGGAAGAAGTACTGGGAGGGCACTGACAACTCCCCCGACCTTGTCGTGTGCTTCATACCGCTTGAGTCCGTGCTGTCCAGCGCGCTGCAAACGGATCCTGGCCTTCTGGACTATGCCTTCAGCCGCAATGTGGTGCTGGCTTCCCCCGTTTCCTTGCTCGCCATCCTGAAGGGCGTTGCATTCAGCTGGCGCCAGGACGTCCTGACCGAGAACGCCAAGGAACTGTACGACCTCTCACGGGAGCTGTACGAGCGGTTGGGCACCATGGGTTCACACATCACGCGCCTCGGCACTTCGCTCAAGAGCTCGGTGGAAAAGTACAACTCGTTCGTCGGCACCCTCGAGTCGAGAGTGTTGCCGACCGCCCGCAGAATCAACGCTTTCGAGACCGATGACCAGGATCCGGGGCTCACAACGAAGGCGGTGGAGACGACGCCGCGCCTGCTCAGTGCACCGGAACTCATTGACTCCAGGTCCGAGGCGGCGCCTGTGGAGCAATCTGCATAAGGGAGCCGCGTCAGCGATAACTCACAGAGATGAACTCAGGAGGTGGGGCGCTGCCCGCGTCCTCCCAGTCCACTGGAGGGGTCACCCATGGCCTTCAACGCTGCACGTATTTCCTTCGGAAGCGAGAAGATGATGTCTTCCTCCGCGGTGACTACTTCCTCGACATCCGCGTATCCGTAATCGGCAAGCAGACGAAGCACGTCCTTCACCAGGTTCTCCGGTACGGAGGCACCGGACGTCACACCGACGGTGGACACTCCTTCGAACCAGGATTCATCCACCTCATTGGCGAAGTCCACCCGGTGTGATGCCTTTGCCCCATATTCAAGCGCCACTTCGACAAGACGCACCGAGTTGGAGGAGTTCGCCGAGCCCACAACGATCACGAGATCCGCTTCGGGTGCAATCTTCTTGATCGCCGCCTGGCGATTTGAGGTTGCATAGCAGATGTCGTCGCTTGGCGGATCCTGCAGAGTGGGGAACCGCTTTTTGAGCAGCGCCACAGTCTCCATCGTTTCGTCAACGCTGAGCGTCGTCTGCGACAGCCAAATCACCTTGCTCGGGTCACGGACCGTCACAGAGTCAACGTCCTCCGGGCCGTTCACAATCTGGATATGGTCGGGCGCTTCACCGGCGGTTCCTTCTACTTCCTCGTGCCCGTCGTGGCCGATCAGGAGGATGTCAAAATCATCGCGCGCAAAGCGCACTGCTTCACGGTGGACCTTTGTCACCAGAGGGCAGGTTGCGTCGATGGTCCGGAGATTCCGCTCCTCTGCGGACTGGACCACCGCAGGAGAAACACCGTGTGCGGAAAACACCACCAGCGCGCCTTCAGGAACTTCATCTGTGTCCTCGACGAAGACCGCGCCCTTCTCCTCAAGCGTCGACACCACGTGCAGGTTGTGAACGATCTGCTTCCGCACATAAACCGGCGGGCCATAGTGGGCCAGTGCCTTCTCAACAGCGATAACGGCCCGATCCACGCCGGCACAGTACCCCCGAGGAGCCGCAAGAAGAACTCTCCGAGTTCCCGCAACCGGCGCAGCGGCGTGTACCTCTTCCGGTGAGCGACGCTTGCGGGGCACCATCGGCATAGGCACGGATACAGCTGTTAAAGACATAACTCCATGCTAACGGCCCGGACTCACCGGTTCGGCGGGCGCGCGGGCCTGTCCGCTGAGAGCCGAGCGTGGTCGGCTCTCAGCACGGTCTATCTTCGGGAGCCACTCAACAGACGGCCCACAGTGCCCGCAACCGTCAACAGGATTCCCGCGGCAACGGCTGCCAGACACCACTCCTGGAAGTCAGTTGCAGCCCGTGTAACGAGAGCAACCATGAACACGTCCGCCACGGCTCCTCCCACGGCAACCCGGTCCACAGAAACAGGAGCCAAGCCGGCGGCGAGCCACAGCGCCGCCCCGATCATCAACACCCCGAGACCGAGCAATGCAGTCGTCGTGCTCCGACGGCGTGCGAGCGCGAGGGCGATGACTGCGCCAACGCCAGCGGCGAGAGCAAGCACCGGCCACAGCGCCGCGGCTGTCTCCATGCGATCGACGACGTCGAATCGGTCCGTTCCGCCGACCGCTACAGGCACCTGTTCAGGAACAGGCACGTCGACCCCGAACTGTCCGCCGATCTCGGAGCTCACCAGACCCACCAACGGTGCGACGTCGAGCGTAAACAATGCCCGTCCCACGGGGTCGTTCGGCGGCTGAGCCTCAGCCGTGAACGTCAGGTCATGCGAGCGTCCAAGGGTCTCCTGCCACGCCTCTGTGAAGCCGGGCAATTGGGTGATGCCCAGCGCGACATCCCTCACGACAGGTTGGGCTGCTTCCGCCATCTCCGGCGGGAGTTCGACGCCCGAGATGCTCTCTTCGGACAGCGCGTCGGCGAGGGCGCCCGTGAACTCCGGGTTACTGGCGAGCGGCGACGTCAGTTGAACGAACCCCTCCTCTGCAGCCACGTTCAAGGCGACCCACGCACTCGGCAGCGCCACCGCACCGAACAGGAGGGCTAACAGGGCAAAGAAGGCCGAACCGGCGGTTCTCATCGGCTCCCGTTCCGTTGATCGACAATTCTTCGATTATGACCCCTGCTTACCTCGCCGCAGCACCCGCCCTATGCCGCCTGCCTTGTGGCGCTCTGCTCCTGCACATGCGGCCGTCCGGTGCCACCGTTGTCAGGGGTACCTGATAAACATTAACTAGTGATGAAGCCCCGCAGCCGGCGGCGCTGCGAGAAGCAGCGTTCGTGAACTCGGACTGCAAAGCGGGTTGTTTCGGGAGGATGCGGTATTTGATGAACCACGACGGCGCTTTCTTGGGCACCGTGGTCGCAGCCGGCCCGCCTAACCCCGGGGACCCATCCACACTCCCTGAGACAGCAGCTGAGACATCCGCTGAGCGCCCATGGCCGCTCCACGTGCTCTCGGAGAAGTTGAAGGCCCACATTGAGCGCGCTCCCGCCGCCTGGGTTGAGGGTCAGGTCATTGAGCTGAACAAACGTGGGACCATGTGCTTCGTCACCCTTCGTGATGTTGACGCGGAGATATCACTGTCCTTGACGGTCTGGGGAACGGTGATGGACCGGCTCGCGATGCCGTTGGAGCGCGGATCGCGGGTTGTCGCCCGGCTCAAGGCGGATTTCTGGGTCAAGACGGGACGCCTGTCCATGCAGGCGTGGGATATTCGCCCGGTCGGTCTGGGCGATTTGCTCGCCCGGATCGAGCGCCTCCGTCAGGATCTGGCGGCTGAAGGGCTTTTCGCTGCGCATCGCAAACGCCCCCTACCGGCTTTGCCTCACCGTATCGGCCTCATCACCGGGCGGGATTCCGACGCCGAGAAAGATGTCCTTCGGAACGCCCGTTTACGCTGGCCTGCGGTCGATTTTGAAATACGTGAAGTCGCCGTGCAGGGCGTCAATGCCGTCTCGCAGGTGCGCTCGGCGCTGCTCGAACTCGACCGGATGCCGGAGGTGGATGTCATCATCATCGCCCGTGGCGGCGGTTCGCTCGAGGATCTTCTTCCATTCAGCAACGAGGACCTCGTACGCGCTGTGGCTGCCGCCACCACTCCGGTGGTCAGCGCTATCGGGCATGAGGCAGACCATCCCCTGCTCGACGACGTCGCCGACCTCCGTGCTTCCACTCCCACGGACGCTGCCAAGCGGGTTGTCCCCGACGTCTCCGAGGAGCTGCAGCGTATCCGTCAGGCGAGGGGGCAATTGCGGCGGTGCGTCGACCAATTGATGACCCGCGAGACAGAGCGGTTGGCTCATCTGAAGTCCCGTCCGGTCCTGGCCCAGCCCAGCGGAATGGTGACTGTCCGCCACGATGACCTCGTGCGGCTGCGCAACCGCAGCACGATGGCGATTGAAGGTGCTCTGGCCAGGGAATCGGACCGTGTAGCGCACCTGCGGGCCCACGTCCGGTCGCTTTCGCCGCAGAACACGCTCGACCGCGGGTACGCAGTCGTTCAGAACGAGGCCGGAGAAGTTGTGCGAGATCTAAACCAGGCACCGCAGGATTCTCTTCTACGCATCAGGGTCGCAGGCGGTAGATTCAATGCCCGTTCAGCGTCCAACAGCAATTCGCACGAGAGTGAGGACCAGATATGAGCGAGAATGCAGCCAACGCCGCTGCAGCGTCGGTAGACGTGTCGGAGCTGAGTTATGAGGACGCGAGGGAGCAGTTGGTCAAGGTGGTCAGCCAACTGGAAGCCGGCGGCGTAAGCCTTGAGCAGTCTCTGGCACTTTGGGAGCGCGGCGAAGCCCTCGCGGATCACTGCGAGCAATGGCTGGAGGGAGCGCGCAAGCGCCTCGCCGCGTCCCGTGACCAGGCAGATTCGCCCGCCGCGCCTCAGAGCTAACCGCCAGGTCCATAGCTGGCAGTCAGGTGGCTGCGAGCTTCGCTTTCTCCCCTGCCACGTCGAATGTGGCTTTGGGCCAGCTCAGCTGCATTCCCGCCAGTGTGTCACTCAGTAACTGCTGGACGGCGATCCGGGCGTACCACTTACGATCCGCCGGAACCACGAACCAAGGCGTGTCCGGGGTGCTTGTCCGCTCAATGGCTATCTGGTAAGCCTGCTGGTAGTCGTCCCAGAGGGCGCGCTCGGCAAGATCTCCGGGATTGTATTTCCAGTGTTTGTCCTTACGCTCCAGCCGCTCCGTCAGGCGCTTCTTCTGCTCATCTTTGCTCAGATGCAGCATCACCTTGATGATCCGCGTCCCCGAATCGACCAGACCGGCCTCAAACTCCCGGATCTTCCCGTACCGCTCGTTCAGCACCTCGGGTTCAGCCAGCTTACGCACCCGGTGAATCAGGACGTCTTCGTAATGCGACCGGTCGAACACACCGATCATCCCCGGACCGGGAAGCTCTTTCCGGATTCTCCACAGGAAGTCATGCTTCTGCTCCGCCACCGTAGGCGCCTTGAAGGCGTGATGCTGAACCCCCTGGGGATCCACTGCACCCACGACATGCCGGACGACGCCGCCCTTCCCCGCAGTGTCCATGGCCTGCAGGATCAACAGCACTGAGATCTCGCTGCCGAAGCGGCTCTCAGCGAAAAGTTTTTCCTGCAGCTCGGACAGCCGGTCCGTGCCCGCCGCGAGCCGAGCCTTCCCTTCCTGCTTCCCGCCAGTGAAACCGGGAGTCGATGCAGGGTCGATTCGTGCAAGATCGAAATCGGGCCCCGCAAGCAGCGACTGCGTGGGAGAGACAGTGAAATTGGGAGCAGTGTGCATGGAACCTCCTCGTTCGGGCACCGCCAGGGCGCAGGTCAGGGCTTGTAGGTGCTCAGGAATTCCGCCAGTCGTCCGATTGCGTCCTCGATGTCCTTGACGCTCGGCAGAGTGACCATCCGGAAGTGATCCGGATTGATCCAGTTGAATGCGGTGCCGTGTGAGATCAGAATCTTCTGCTGCTTGAGAAGGTCCAGCGCGAACTGCTCGTCGTCCTTGATCGGATAAACATCAGGATCCAGACGCGGGAAAAGGTAGAGGGCTCCCTTGGCCAGTTCGCAGGACACGCCGGGGATGGCGTTGAGCAGCTCGTATGCCTTGTCCCGCTGCTGGCGAAGGCGTCCACCAGGCAGGATCAGGTCGTTGATGCTCTGGTAGCCGCCAAGCGCGGTCTGAATTGCGTGCTGAGCGGGGACATTGGCGCAGAGACGCATATTCGCCAGCAGGTTGATGCCTTCGATGTAGTCAGCGGCACGGTGCTTCGGCCCGGAAATGGCCATCCACCCGCTGCGGAAGCCGGCAATGCGGTAGGCCTTCGACAGCCCGCTGAAGGTCAAACACAGCACGTCGTCACCGGTGACGGACGCAGCATTCACATGCACGGCGTCGTCGTACAGAATCTTTTCGTAAATCTCATCGGCGAAGATGATGAGGTCATGGCGGCGGGCGAGATCCACGATCTGCTTGATCACAGAACGCGGGTAAACGGCCCCGGTGGGATTGTTCGGATTGATCAGCACGATGCCCCGAGTCTGCGGGGTAATCTTCGACTCGATGTCCTCGACATCAGGCCACCAGGAATTGCTTTCGTCGCACAGGTAGTGGACGGCGGTGCCTCCGGCGAGGCTCACTGACGCAGTCCAGAGCGGGTAGTCCGGCGTAGGTACCAGGATCTCTTCACCGTTGTTCAGCAAGGCCTGCAGTGACAGGGTGATCAGCTCGCTGACGCCGTTGCCCAGGTAGACGTCATCCACATCGATGTTCTGGATGCCGCGGCTCTGGTAGTACTGGACCACTGCCGTGCGGGCGGAGAAAATTCCGCGTGAATCGCTGTATCCCTGGGCCTTGGGGAGGTGCCGGATCATGTCGACGAGGATGGCATCGGGCGCCTCGAACCCGAAAGGCGCCGGGTTGCCGATGTTCAGCTTAAGGATGCGGTGGCCTTCCGCCTCCATGCGCTTGGCGTGCTCAAGCAACGGCCCCCTGATGTCGTAGAGGACGTTGTGCAGCTTGTCTGATTGCTTGAATTCGGCCATTAACAAAGAATGCCATAGCCCGGGCCCGCGCCCCTGCATTGTGATCAAGGCAACTGAGCGGACCCGGGCTGAAGGGCGTTACTCGCCTGCCAGGCCGTTTTCCTCGAGCCAGTCGGCGGCGGCGTCAGCGGGGTTACGCTTCTCATCCCCGCTGACCTCGCGGTTGAGGTCGATGAGGTGCTCCGTGGTGAGGACGCTGGAAACCTCGTTGAGGACGGCCTGCGCGTCTTCACCGACGGTGTCCAGGTTCACGAGTGGCAGGACCTGCTGGGCGATGAAGTTGTTGGCCGGGTCTTCGAGCACCACCAGATCGTTGTCAGCGATTGACGGTGTGGTGGTGAAGATGTCCGCCACCTGGATGGTGTCATTCAGGAGCGCCTCAAGCGTCACAGGACCACCGCCGTCGTTGATGGCTTCGAAGGACTTCGGGACGCACCCGTAGTTCTCCTCAAGTCCGGGCAGACCGTACGCCCGTTCGGCGAACGTGGCCGGGGCGCCAATGACCAGTTCGTCGCACACCTCAGCCATGTCCTCGAGCGAGGTCAATCCGTACTTCTCGGCGGTGGCGGCGGTGACCACCATGGCGTCCTTGTCTTCAGCCTCGGAAGGCTCAAGCACCCCGAGGTTGACGTCCGGGGACTCAGCCGCGAGCGCATCCGGCAGCGCCGCTACGATGTCCTCCGCGGACTCCGCGGTTGCCTCGGAATCGAGGAACAGCAGCAGGTTGCCGCTGTAGTCGGGAATGATGTCCACCGATCCGTCCACGAGCGCCTGGTAATAAATCTCGCGGGATCCGATGTTGGGCTGGGTGTCCGCCTCGATACCGGCCGCGTTGAGCGCGCCGGCATAGATTTCGGCGATGATCTGGCTCTCCGGGAAGTCAGCAGAACCTACAGTCACCGGCCCGCTGGTGCCCTCTGCGCCTTCACTCTCGGTGCCGCCCTGCGGATCTGAGTTGGCACCGCACGCTGACAGGGCGAGCGCCGCGGTCAGACCTGCGGTGAGGCCGAGCAGGCCACGCCGGAAGCTGCGCGTGGATGAGATGGTCATGGTGTTCCTCCTTGTGAACGTGCGTGGGCTTCCTGCCCACCGGTCTTTGACGGTTCCGCCGGCACGCGGGCTGACCGCAGGCCGGGCGAGACGGCAAATTTTTGTAGCAGCGCCATGACGCCATCGACGGCGATAGCCACGACGGCGATGACGACGGCCCCACCGAACAGGCGGCCGTTGTCGCGCAACTGGGTGCCCTCGATCAGGAACACTCCGAGCCCGCCGAGATTGATGAAGGCGACGACGGCGGCCGTCGCGACAACCTGCAGCACCGCGGCCCGGAAGCCGCCAAGTATCACCTGCAGCCCGTTCGGCAGTTCGACGCGGAACAGTACCTGCAACTCGTTCATCCCCATACTGCGTGCAGCGTCCACCACCGCCGGATTCACCGACGAGATACCGGCGTACACGCCCGCGAGGATCGGCGGTATGGCGAGCAGCACCAGGGCCCAGATGGGCGGCATGAGCCCAAGGCCGGCCAGCAGGACAAACAGGATCAGGACGCCGAGGGTGGGCAGCGCGCGCAGGATGCCCACGCCGGAGACGATGACGACCCGCCCCTTTCCCGTGTGTCCGACCACCAGCCCGATCGGCACAGCAATGGCCGCGGCGATGAGAATGGTCAGCCCGGTGTAACCGAGGTGCTCAAGGATTCGTACCGGGATACCGGCCGGTCCGCTCCAGTTCGCGGCGAACGTGAGCCACTCAAACATCTGGACCAGGAGATTGCTGCTGGAGTAATCCATCAGTAGGCGCTCCCTGCCCGTGGGGCGTCCACCGAAAGCTGCGTCTCTTTGGTGATGAGCATCGGTTCCGGCGTCCTGACGTTGCGTGCCCATGGCGTAAGCACCCGTTCAAGCGCCACGAGCATCAGGTCCATGACGAGCGCCAGTACCAGGGTCACGATAATCCCGATCACTATTTCGGTGGGGAACGATCGGAACAGCCCGTCGGTGAACAGGGTTCCCAGGCTCGGAAGCCCAATCAGCGCACCCACGCTGACGAGCGAGATGTTCGTGACCGAGATGACCCGCAGACCGGCGAAGAGGACCGGGAGTGAGAGCGGAAGGTCAACCGTAAGAAAACGGCGCAGCGGCGTGAATCCCATCGCTACTGCTGCCTGCCGCACGCCGTCGTCAATCGAATTGAGCGCATCGAGCGTTGATCGCACCAGCAGCGCAACCGCATAGATGGTCAGTGCGACGATGACGTTCAGCATGTCCAGAACCTTGGTGCCGAGAATCAGCGGAAGCAACACGAACATCGCAAGCGAGGGCACTGTGTACAGCAGTGCCGACGTGGTGAGGATGATGCCGCGAAGAGGTTTGCTCAGCCGGGCAGCCTGCGCCACGGGGATCGCGATGGCGACGCCGAACACCAGCGGAAGGACTGCCTGAATCAGGTGGTATCCGGTCAGTTCTGCAACGTAGGGGAAATTGTCAATGAACCACTCCACGTCAGACCGCCGTGTTGTGGTCAGCCCGGCCGCGGTCGAGGCGTGCTTCCTCGATGAGCTCAAGCACTTCGGCAGCCTCGACCACGCCGATCACGCGACCGTCGTCATCGACGGCCACGCCGAGCCCGGACGGCGCGGACAGCGACGCGTCCAGCGCGCGGCGAAGGGAATCGCCGCGTCGGTACAGTGAGCCGCCGGGAACGAGGTCGGAGAGTGAGGTTATCTGGTGCCGCTTGGCCCGCGGCACCCACCCCTGAGGGCGTCCGTCGTCGTCAACAGCCAGGGTCCAGGAGGAATCCACGGCGACAGCCGGATCGGCGAGCCGACTAACTCTCACGGTCTCAACGGGGTGGACCTGCACGCCCTCGCCGCCTTGGAAGGACAGCCGGCGAAACCCGCGGTCCCTGCCGACGAAACCCGCCACGAACTCATCCACCGGAGCCCGCAGGATCTCCTCGGGCGCGGCGTACTGGGCTAGGCGCCCGCCTGTGGCGAATACCGCGACTTTGTCCCCGAGGACGGTGGCTTCATCGATGTCGTGCGTGACGAACACGATGGTCTTGGCAAGATCACGCTGGAGCCGAAGCAACTCCTCCTGAAGCTCGTGGCGCACCACCGGGTCGACGGCGCTGAACGGTTCGTCCATCAGCAGGATCGGCGGGTCCGCCGCCAGTGCACGCGCAACCCCCACCCGCTGCTGTTGGCCTCCGGACAGCTGACCCGGGTACCGCTTCCCCAGCACCGATGCCAGCCCGACGACGTCCAGCAGTTCAGCCGCCCGCTTGCTGGCCGTCGATTTGGGGACACCGTTCAGCCGCGGCACAGTCATGATGTTGTCCAGCACGGTGCGGTGCGGAAGCAAACCCGAGGACTGCATGACGTAGCCCATGGATCGTCGGAGTTCGGCTGCCCGCTGTCGGCTGACGTCTTTGCCGTCAACCAGGATGGAACCGGAGCTGGGCTCCACCATCCGGTTGATCATGCGCAAGGACGTCGTCTTGCCGCATCCGGACGGCCCGACGAAGACAGTGATGGCGCCCCGGTCGATGTCCATGGTGAGGTTTTCGACGGCGGCTGTCCCGCCCCCGTAATTCTTGGATACGCTCCGGAACTCGATCATCGCCGGAGAGCTTGAGCTACCCGCACCGGGCCCGGAAGTCACGCCAGTCATGAAGCCACACCTTTCATCGACGTCAGGCCCGGCCGTGGCCGCTCCCTGGCGATTGTGTGTACCCGCGGCTTGCGAAATCGCACAGCGGACACCGTCTTGTTGAGTCTAGCTAGGCGTTCGTTGCACACAAGCAGTTGTATGGGCCGGTGAAGAACTTTGTCTCGAATCGTTAAGACGGAACCGGTTCCCTGCCGACCGAAGCTGCCGCACGGGCCCCCGACGTCGGAGCTCACCCCTCGATGAAACGGTTGCGATAGTCCTTCGCCAGGGCTGCCTCCTTCGCAATCCTGTGGAAGGACCGGTCATGCCGTCGCTGCTCCGCGACACTCTGCCGGCGGTGCAGACTGGCCAGTTCGCGCTGCATCTTGCGGTAGCTGAGCCAGCGGCGCTCCTCCACCACCCCGGATTCGATCGCCGCCCGTACTGCACAGCCGGGCTCAGAATCATGGGCGCAGTCCCTGAACCGGCAGCTCCTGAAGAGCTCCTCGATATCCCCGAAGACCGCCTCCAGCCCGTCCTCGGCATCCCACAGCGCAAACCCTCGAACGCCCGGGGTATCCATCAGGACGGAACCCGCACCCAACGGGATGAGCTCACGGGCCGTCGTCGTATGCCTGCCCTTGCCGTCGCCGGCCCGCACGTCACCGGTGTGCTGTGCCTCAAATCCGACGAGCGCGTTGATCAGCGTCGATTTGCCGGCACCCGAGGGACCGATCAGCGCCAGGGTGCTGCCGCTGCCGATCCTCGCGTGCAACGCATCAAGGCCGTCACCCGCCTCGGCTGACGTCGTGAAGACCTCCACGCCGCGGGCACGCTCCACAGTCTGTGCGACTACCTCATCGAAGCGGCTGGTCAGATCGGCCTTGGTGAGAATGACGAGAGGAACCGCTCCCGAGTCCCAGGCTGCAACGAGGGTGCGCTCCAGCCGGTTGGCAGACAGCGGACGGTCGATCGGCACCACCACGCCGACGAGGTCGATATTGGCTCCCAGCACCTGCGCCTCGGACAGCGGATCATGGGCCCTCTTGCGCTGCAGGGTCGAGTAGCGCGGCAGGGTGCCGACGACGGCGGGCGGTAAGGCGCCGTCGTCGTCGTTGCGAGCGAGCGCCACCCAGTCCCCCGTCACGATCGAGGCACCGGTTTCGACCTGCAACGGACCGCTGCCGGTCATCAGCAGCACCCGTCCGCGGTCCGCGCGGATGACGCGCGCCGGCTCAGGGCTAGAGGTATCGGGTGATGGAAAGGAATAAGAGAAGAGACCACGGATGCGGTCCGTGAAGCCGTAATCAAGAAGGGTATTCAAGGGAAAGTCCTCTGGAAGGGCCTTCCACGCAGCGCACTGTGCGGTCAGAGCAGATGCAGGCGGGAGGCGTGAGTCATGACGGGGGTTTCGGAAACCGGGTTCATCACGTCACCTCCTTCAGCGCCGAGGGCACTCACTTTCGCCTGGCAAAGTGGAAAGTCACCCACCGGTCAGGTCTTAAACAGAGGGTCTCATCGTAGCGCCCGGGCAGGACTTTGGTAAGAGAGTTCCAGAGCTTTGTCAATCAAGTCGACACGGGTCAGGTTGGGCACGTCAGCGAGCGGAACCCAGGCGGCCTCGTCCGTGGAACCTCCGAGTTCATGGACAAGCTCGCCCGACACTGGGTGGGCGCGGTAGATGATCCGCAACGCGTGCAGGGGACGGCCGGATCCGTTCAGGCGGTCTTCGGGCCGGACCTGCAGGCTGTCCACTCCGAGGAGCTCATCCAGTTCGACGACGTAACCCGTCTCCTCGAGCACCTCGCGGACCGCTGCGGTGGGAGCGTCCTCCCCCAACTCCAGGCCACCGCCGGGCAGTGTCCACGCCTCTCTGCCGCGCTCGTTCCAGTGCGCAAGCAGGATGTGGTCAGCGCGCACGACGACGGCATACGCACCTACCCGGGTATCCCACTCCTGAGTCATGAGACCCAGTCTAAACGGGGCGGCCGGTCACGGAACGAGCGTATTCTGATGCCATCGACAGATGGACAGGAGCGCCATGAGTAACCTGGATGTTCATCCAGCACCCAGCGTCTGCGAAACCGCCGCCAGGGAAAATTTCACCGTCGAACTGCTACCGGACCGCGAGGTTCCGCTCGGCGGTGTGCGGGCCATGAATGTGCGCCGCACGCTCCCCCAACGCTCGCTGCCCACTGTGGGTGCCTGGTGCTTCCTGGACTCCTTCGGCCCCGATCGGATAGCCATGCGGGTGTTGCCGCATCCGCATATCGGCCTGCAGACGGTGACCTGGCCGCTGGTCGGCGAAGTGCATCACCGGGACAGCGTCGGGTCCGACGTCGTGGTGCGGCCGGGCGAGCTCAACATCATGACGGCAGGTGCGGGAATTTCACATTCCGAGTTCAGCCCGGAGGGCGGAACCCTGTCCGGACTCCAGCTCTGGGTAGCGCTGCCGGCGTCTGCGGCCTCCGCTCCGCCGTCGTTCGAGCGGCACACCGACCTGCCGGTCATCTCAGGCCCGGGCTTCCGCGGCGTTGTCCTCGTGGGTTCCCTTGCCGGGGTCTCGAGCCCGGCTACGGTTTACTCGCCCCTCGTGGGGGCGGAGCTGACGTCACACGACGGCGGCGGGATTGAACTGCCGCTCCAGGAGACCTTCGAGCACGCCATCCTTGTCCTGGAAGGCACCCTCACCGTTGACGGGGAGTCTGTGGGTCCCGGACCGCTGGCGTACCTGGGAACCGGCCGGTCGGTCCTGCGTGCGGACGCCTCGAGCGGTGCGCGGTGGGTGCTGCTTGGAGGCGAGCCCTTCACGGAGGAGCTGCTGATGTGGTGGAACTTCGTGGGCCGGAGCCACGAGGAGATCGCCCAGGCACGCGAGGACTGGGAGAACGGGCACCCGCGCTTCGGCACCGTACACGGGCACGGCCGGGAGCGCATACCCGCCCCCGCCCTTCCCGGCGTCAGACTGACACCACGACGACGGCGCCCGCAGGCTCCAGGTCACACCTGAGCGGGTGCCGAGCAGCTAGACAGCACCGCTGCGCAACAGGAAGTCAACGCCGTACACCGGATCCCTGTCGAGAAAGCGCACCTCGTCAAAACCCTCCGCTGCGAGCGCTGCTGTGAGGAGATTCTGCAGCGCCGGCTGGTGCACGGCGAGGCCGCCCCCGATGACAACTGGACCACGGATCGCAAGCACGGAGCCGACGTCGGTGATGAGACCACAGAGGTGGCGTACGCCGTCGTCGACAATGCCCTGAGCGACGCGGTCTCCTGCCCTGGCAGCGTCAAACACGAGATGCGCCTGCCCTGCCCAATGCCGCCGGCGGGATTCCCTGTGGAACAGGGCGATGAGCTCCTCGGGACTCTGGACCTCATTGGCTTGAAGTACGGCCTCGCCCAGGACGCCGAGCGGTTCGGCCCTGTTGTAGCGCCGGAGGGTGGCGCGCACCGCTTCCCTGCCGACCCAGTAACCGCTTCCCTCGTCGCCGAGCAAGTAGCCCCAGCCACCGGATCGTGCCTGCCTTCCCTCAGCATCCAGACCCCACGCTACGGATCCCGTGCCTGCGATCACCGCAATGCCGGTGGCGGCGTTGCCGGCGGCGAGGATCAGGCGGGTGTCGTGAACCACGTCAATGTGTGCGTCCGGCACCTGCTCGGCGATCAGTGCCCGCAGTGCAGCGGCGTCTGACTCGGTGTCCACACCTCCGGACCCTGCAACCACACGCCGGACGTTACCGCCGAGCGCTGCGAAGATCTCAGCGAGGCTGCCGGCTGCTTCCGCCTGGGTGACGTTCTGGACATTGGCGCTGCCGCTCTTCGCCTCAGCGGAAACCTTCCCTCCGCTCCATCGGACCCCGTGAGTCTTCGTGCCTCCGATGTCCAAACCAACGACGTCGTTCACGCCGATTCCAACGGCACCGCCGCCCTTTCCGGCGGCGGGGCCAGTGAACAATGTTTCTGGGAACGGTTTGTCCGGCATGGGCACAAGGTTACGCACCCGCCGGTAGGCTGGAGGAATTCCCGCAGGTACCACCACAGGCGAGTCAGGAGCACCCGCATGGCGAAGAGTGGCAGACCGGACGGCTTGGATCCGGTGGACCGTCGCATCGTTCAGGAACTGCTGGCGGACGCTCGGATCACCAACGCCCAGCTCGCCGAGAAGGTGGGAGTTGCACCCTCCACTGCGTTGCTGAGGACCCGCCAGCTCACCGAACGCGGTGTCATCTCCGGATACCACGCCGAGCTGAATCTGGCGGCGATCGGACGTTCAGTGCAGGCCCTGATCTCCGTGCAGCTGAAGGGGCACAACCGCGAGGAAATCGACAGGTTCACGTCCCGTGTGCCGGCCTTGCCGGAAGTGGTTGCAACCTTCCACGTGTCCGGTTCGGTTGACTACCTGATCCATCTCGCTGTTCCCGATACGGAGTCGCTCCGGGACTGGGTGCTGGACTACCTCACCACTGACCCGGTGGTAGGGCACACCGAAACCACTCTGGTTTTCAATCGTATGGACGGCAACGCGGGCCTGCTTCCGGTTCCGGACTAGATCCACAGCCCAGAGTGACGGATGGCCATTCCATCCCGAACCCGATCCTCATATTCGGAGTGGTCCGCGACTGTGTTTTCCCGGGAGGCGAAATGCTCACCCGTGCTGACCAGCCAGCGGCCGACACGTATGAGCATGGCATCAAAGCCGGAGGGTTGAACGGTTGGGCAGAGTCCGGTGAGCGTAGTCATGGCGTGTGCTCTTTTCGCGAGGATGCTTCAGGGAACTGGCCCTGGATAATCGGAAAGGTGTTGAGGTGAATTTGTACCGCTTTGGCATCCGGCGAAGGATTGCTGTCCGGGCGGTATTTCTCGAAGAGGTTGCGAGCAAGGCTCATCAGCTCTTCGGACAACTCGGCGAGCTGCGCCGCAGTGAGGCGTGCGTTCATCGTTGAGATGACTGAAGCGTCCAGCCACTCCTCGGGCAGCACCATCGGCCCGCGTTCCATATAGTCCTCGAGGAGAGCAGCCCGGTTGTGGCTGAACTCGCGATTGACGATGGCTGCGATGTCCCGGGCGCCGGGATCCTTTGCCAGCTCACTCGAGAAAAGGTTGAGAGCGCCAGGGGGCCGCTCCCACCAGCGTTCACGCGCTGATCCCCGGCCCTCCACTTCACGGACGAGCTCATGTTTGGCCAACTGCCGCAGGTGGTAGCTGGTCGAACCGCTCGACTCCCCAAGGCGGGAGGCGAGTGCGCTGGCCGTCTGCGGACCGAACTGGGACAACGCCTCGAGGAGCTGCATCCTGAGCGGGTGCGAGAGAGCTTTGAGGGCGTTGACGTCGACTGTGCGGTCGTTCGGCTTTGCTGACTCCATAGAAGGAGCGT
Organism: Arthrobacter sp. D2-10; assembly: GCF_054161285.1. Taxonomy (NCBI): domain Bacteria; kingdom Bacillati; phylum Actinomycetota; class Actinomycetes; order Micrococcales; family Micrococcaceae; genus Arthrobacter; species Arthrobacter sp. D2-10. The sequence goes on from NZ_CP096431.1 coordinate 2,474,847, forward strand.
ACTCGTGCAAAGATTTATTTGCAACACTTTGTTTGCAAAGGACTATTTGCGGTTACGGGCGGCTCCGGCGGGCGCTGCTCCAGAGGAAGACGGCGACACAAAGACAGGCTGCAGCAACGCCCGCTGCAAAGAACGCAACCGCGCCGGATAAGCCCATGGCGTCTGCTGCCAGGCCAAGGCCCAACACCGGCACAGCGCTCCCCAGGTAGGTGATGACGTAGACGGTGCTGATGATCTGCGCGTGCTGGGAACCTTCGACCTGCTGTGCCACCGCATTGAAGACGGTCCGGAAGGCCACTCCTTGCCCCACACCGGCGAGGACCATCGCGGAGATCAGGAGCGGGACGCTGGCCAGACTGCCGGCGATGGGAATGAGCGCAACTCCTGCGGCCATCACCAACAACCCCAGCACGCCCGCCTTCGCCGCGTCTGACGTGCCCTGCCGGAACAACTGGCTGGCTGCTGATGCCGCCAATACCAGGCCGGCGACCACGCCCAGCGAAGGCCTGCCAAGGTCTCCAGCGATACCGGCGAGGTAGGTGGGCATCAGGCTCAGCGAGAAGCCGAAAACGGCGAAACTGAGGAACCCGACGCATGCGGCCGACCAGAACGCGCTGCGTGCGGTCCGGGAAACCACTGGAAGACGTGGCTTCAGGGCGGACAGAGGCCTTTCCGGCAGTGCCGCCTTGATGGGCGGCCGGGCTTCGAGGAGTACGAGGGGAATCAGGAGCGACCCAAGGAAGAGCGCATAGATGCCGAACGGCAGGCGCGTGGGTTCAGGCAGCAGAGACAGTAATCCGCCGATCATCGGTCCAGCTGCCACTCCCCCTGCCGAAGCGACTAGCGTGAACCGCGACGCCCATTCAGGGCGATGCGGCAACAGGTCGCGCAGCGCGGCCGAACTTGCTCCGGTAGCGCACGCCACCGCTGCTCCCTGAAGGCAACGGCCGAGGACAAGCATCGGAAGAGTGGTCGCACTGCCGAAGACGGCGGCTCCGAGTACTCCGGTGAGTACGGCGAGGACCAACGCCGCGCGCCGTCCGATGTGATCTGACCAGTGGCCGACCAACAATAGGCCCGCGACCAGGACAAGCACATACGCAGCGAATGCCGCCGTCGTGTCGAAGGCAGTGAGGCGCAGGTTGGCCCGAATGAGCGGATAGAGCGGCGTCGCGAGGTTTGCACCTACCAGCAGGGTGGCCATCACGACGACGGCGAGCGCCAGCCGCGTGCGGGTGGAGGCATTCCAGCGCGGGGACTGGACCAGCGCAGGGCGCATCCGCAATTCACTGATGACGCTCATGCTCGCCTTCCGTCTTTCCTACCATTACTACTCTTGATGGTGACGGTTGGAGGTTGGGCTGGAAGCTCGATCGGGCATACTCTGATCATCGTGCTCAAAAGTTGCGGGAGAACCGGCTCCCTGATGGGCTGAACGAGGAGTTGACCGCATGTTGGACAAGACAGACATCCGGCTCCTGCGTGAACTGGTTCGCGACCCGCGCTCGCAGGTCAGCCAGCTCAGCGAGACGCTCGGTATGGCACGCAACACGGCGCAGGCACGCATGCAGAGGCTCTTCAGGTCCGGCATCCTGCGGCGAAGCGGGCGGGAACTGGACCTGGCGCGCCTGGAATACGACGTCGTCGCCTTCGTGACGATTGAGGTTAACCACCGGGAACTGGACGGTGTCATCTCAGCGTTGCGAACCTTGGAACAAGTGCTCGAAGTCCACGAGATTTCCGGCCGCGGTGATGTATGGTGCAGGGTTGCTGCCCGGGATACGCATCAATTGCAGTCCGCCCTCCGGTCGATACTGCGCATCAAGGGCGTGATCCGCACAGAAACCGTACTGGCGCTGCACGAACACATCCCGTATCGCGTCGAACCGTTGCTGGATCGCTTGTTGGCGGAGAAATCGCAGGAGAAGCAGTAGTCGGGGCGCATGGGCGGCCTCACAAGAAGTGTCAACCGGTTCTCATCCGCATCTCATGATGTGTGGGGATACTTGTTGCATGAAACGGTCGCAACTGCACACCTGGCTCATCACGGCGGCCAGTGCGGGCGCCGTCGTTGCGGTGGGTGTGGCGATGGTGGGCGCGCTTCGCAGTCCCGCGCCGCAAATTCTCGGCCCGGTCGTGGGGGTAAGCGTCACCCAGTCTCCGGCGCCGCCCGGCACCCTCTCTCCCACCCCCTCACCGACCGCGTCCAGCTCGCCGACCCCTTCCCCTTCGCCGTCCCGCGTGCCTTCATCGCCGGCACCTGAGCCCACTCCTGAGCCCACTCCTGATGCCACGATCAGTGCGACCGCGCCGCCGGCAGCTGAACCGCCCCCCGCCGTTGTTCCGGCGCCGCCGCCCGTGATTTTGGAGGACGACCGCGGCCGCGGCCGCGGGGGCGATGACGAGGCAGGCGACGACGTTGAATTCGAGGACGAGGACGAAGGGGACTTCGACGATGACTAAGCCCGATGCCCCTGCGACTCAGGCCGAACCAACGCCGACGGACGGCCCGCAGGCCTCGCCCTCGCGCGAAGGCACGCCGCCTACCCAGCCCATCCGGAGGGACCGCTTGATGTCCGCGGAGCCGACCATCCTGGTCAAGGTCCCGCAGGATGCGAAAGAGTCATCCGAGGTTGACACGGAAGCCGGCGGGCGGCCGAGCGTGTGGGCGCAACTTCGAAAGTCGGTTCGCGGGTACTCGTCGGTGCGAGCCCGCGTTCTCATGGCCATGCTGGTGCTGAGCGCCCTTGGTCTTCTGCTCGCAGGAGCAACGGCCTTCGCCCTTCAGCGGAACGATCTTAACCGGGATATGGATGATTCGCTGGAGCGCAGTTTCCAGGAGTTCCAGACCCTGCTCGCTACCGGCATCGACCCGGACACGCTGCAGCCGTTCGTGGAGGCAAACCAGTTGGTCTACCTCGTCATGGAGCGGACCCTCACCCAACCGAACGAGGGAATGATGGCAGTCCGGAACGGGCAGGTGATCTTCTACGCGAACGCAGAAGTTGAAGTCCGGCTCGAAGATGACCCTGAGCTGGTCGACTACGTCACCAATGAGGCGCCTCAGGATTCCGTGACCATACAGTCCAAGCGCACCGCCTTCACAAACTATCGGGTCTTGGTGGCACCGGTGATGCTCGCCAATGACACCGATCCCACCTTCTTCGTCCTGGGGTTCGATGCCGAGGCGGAGCACCAACAACTGAACGGAACATTCGGCACCTACGCGTTGATCAGCTTCGCCACGCTGGTGCTGATTGGAGTGGTCGGCTTCCTCCTGGTGGGGAAGCTGCTCGATCCGATCAGAAGAGTCAGGACGACGGCGAAACGCATCACGGAAACGGACCTCTCCCAGCGGATCGAGGTGACAGGCAACGACGACCTCTCCGACCTCACACGCACCGTGAATGCAATGCTCGACCGTTTGGAGGGGTCCTTCACATCCCAGCGCCGGCTGCTCGACGACGTCGGGCACGAGCTGCGTACACCGATCACCATTGTGCAGGGGCACCTGGAGTTGCAGGATTCGCAGGATCCACGCGACGTCGAGGCTGCTCGCGACATTGCCCTGGATGAGCTCGACAGGATGCGCCTACTGGTGGATGACCTGGTGACCCTGGCAGGAATTGCGGGCCCCGATTTCGTGCGTCCGGAACCGGTGAATCTCGGCAGGCTGACCGACGACGTGATGGACAAGGCCCGCACCCTTGGGGCCCGACGATGGATCATCGATGCACGTGCGGAAGCTATTGCCGTGCTGGACGCCCGCCGCATCACGCAGGCCTGGCTGCAGTTGGCCGCCAATTCAGTAAAGTTCACCGATGCGGGAACAACCATTGCGCTCGGCTCCCGGAAGGACCACGACTGTATCCGCCTCTGGGTACGTGACGAAGGCTCAGGAATCGCCAGGGAGGACCAGAAGCGGATTTTTGAACGCTTCGAGCGCGGACGCAGCGGTAAACGCACCGAAGGAGCAGGACTCGGCCTGACGATAGTCAGCGCGATCACCGAGGCTCACAGCGGCGAGGTGGAGCTCAGATCAGCCCCTGGGAAGGGCGCCACGTTCACCATGGTTATCCCTCTCCTGCCCGTACCCTCCCCCACCACACCTTCCGCTGTGCCTGCCCTTTCGACCGAAAGGGGAGAACGGCCATGAGCCAGATCCTGATTGTCGAAGACGAAGACCGCATCAGCTCCTTCATTGCGAAAGGGCTGCGCTCCGCCGGGTATGTTCCGACAGTCGCGGACAACGGCCGGGACGGGTATCAGCTCGCCCAAACCGGAGACTTCGAGCTGATTGTGCTGGATCTCGGGCTGCCCGACCAGGACGGCTTCACCGTCCTTCGGCGGTTACGGGAGTCAAAAAATACGACACCGGTCATCATCCTGTCTGCACGCAGCTCGGTGGACGACACAGTAGCGGGCCTGGAGGGCGGTGCGGACGACTACATGTCCAAGCCCTTCAGATTCGAGGAGCTGCTCGCGAGGGTGAGGCTGCGGCTCCGCCAGGAAGCTCCATCCGCTGACACCTCCGTGCTCTCCTACAAGGACCTCCAACTGGATCTCCGGTCCCGCAGGGCTCTTGTCAACGGGAAAGAAGTGGATCTCTCCGCGCGGGAATTCGCACTCGCCGAGGCCTTCCTGCGTAATCCCGGCCAGGTCCTCAGCAGGGAACAACTGCTCTCACGCGTATGGGGCTACGACTTCGACCCGGGCTCCAACGTGGTCGACGTTTATGTGCGCTACCTGCGGAACAAGCTGGGTGCCGAGCGATTCGCCACGGTGAGGGGTATGGGGTACCGCCTGGTTGCGGACGATTCCTGATACCGCCACCCCATAGGTTCGTCGGGTTCGGACGTGGTCGGACCCGGGTGCGGTTGGGGGAACGCACCCGGGTCCTTGGGAGGTGGCCTGCAGAACAACCTGTTGTCTGCGAGGGCCACGGGTCTGGTGCTCCAAGCATGGCGCCCCACTGTGAGAACTTGAGGAGAGCCCGATGAGAAAACTCTCACGAAGCCGGAGAAGTCCCACCCGGCTTCAGAAAGTCCTCGGCCACGCGCAGTCTGCCCAACGCGTCGGCCCTCCACGTGCCGCTGACGGCGTCCTGCCCTGGCCTTCGCGCACCAGCGATCAGGGTTAGTGCCACTCCTGCCGCCCGTGCCCGAAGCGCGAACGGGTTCGTTACCTCTTCAAAGGCCTGCTGGAACCGAACCAACGCCGCAGGCACTTCGGCGTAGCGCGCGTCCACGCACGGCAGAACGGCAAGATGCGCCAGGAAACACGCCAGATCGTCCACAAGGTGGCCAGGGCCTACGCTGTCGAGATCGAGTACGCCCGTGATAGAGCCGTCCCGCACCAGGAGGTTTCCCTCGTAGAAATCCCCGTGGGTGGGTACCACAGGACCTGATGGAGCGGCACGGATCATCTCCTCCACCCGGGAGGCAAGGACGAGGATCCGCTCGTTTTCTGCGGGAAGCACTACTGCTGCAGCGCGCGCGTAATCCTGGACGCGGGCAGACCAGGGCGGCCGCTCGGGAAGGTTTCTCGCCGTAGGCGGGAGCTGTGCGAGCAGGCCGACCAGCGCCCGGGGATCAAGCTCCGATGCGCCGTTCACCATGAGGCGTTGAGCCAGCGGAACACCCGGCACCGGCAGGGTCACGACAACATCGTGTGCAGGCGAGTCGACGGGCGGAGGAACAGGGATGCCCGCGTTGTGAAGCAGCTCGTGGCGGTGGCGAAGTAGGGCGGCACGGCCGTGTTGCACGACTTTGAGGAAACGGAGCTCCCCCGCAGCCTCGGCGCGCAGGACGGCCCGCCTCATGGGTCGGTACCCAAGAGTCGTGAGAGCGGCGGCGGGAACCCCGAAGAGATCACGGCCGACAGAAGGCGCATCACACGCCCACGGCAGATCCGGCAGAAGCGGATCATTGGGATGACTCCACACCAGGAGCGGGATGGAGCCTGGCCCCTCCAGCCGGACTGAACGACGGAAGTCACCCTCGATGTTCCGCGTGCTGACGCACAGAAACCCGTCGAAGAGACCGTCCGCGCCCGCGCATCGGACAGCATAGATACCCGTAATACCCGCGCCCGGCCGGTGATGCAGCCCCCGCAGCGACCACGCCTCCAAGGTACCCAGCAGGGCACCTGCCGCTGCAGAAAGGGCCGGCTCGATGGCCGGCCCTTCCAACAAGGCACGTTCGTCGATCTCGGACACTGAACGCCGAGTCCGGCAGTTACGCCCGACGACGCTGGAGGACTTCGTCCAGGTTCATCCGGGGAGCTGCGGACACAGACGTTTCCGCCTTCGGAGCCACGGCAGCGTTCTTGATCGGGGTCTTTGCCTGCGGCCTGGGTGCCTCCGGCAGATCCAGCGGTGCCGGATCCTCCCGATCAGCCTTGGGAGCCTCGACATAGGTGGGCTTCGGAACTTCGACCGGCTGCCAGGGCGTGCCCGTGCCGGCCGGCTTCTCGCCCGCTTCAGCTGCCACTGCCAGGGCCGCGGCCCGCAACTCGGCTGCCGTGAACTGAACGGGCGCAGAAGCCGACGCCTGAACGTCGTCGTTCTTGTCCTCAGCTTCCTCGGATTCCTCCGCATTGAACAGCGTGGTGGGCCGGTGAACTACCGGTGCATCGGATTCCTCCTGGCGCACGATGCGTTCCGGAGCGCCAGCGTCCGGCTGCGGCGTACGACGGCGGCCCCTCACCGCCAACGTGCGAAGCGTCACAACGCTCGCGATGGCGAGCACGAGAGCGAACACGGGAACCACCGAAGCGACCAGCCCCACAACGGCAAGCACAGAGGTGACCAAAGCAATTACCAGCGCCGTCGCTCCAACCAGTGCAATGGCGACTCGATCCCAGCGGATCCTGAAATTGGCGGCCGATCCTCCGACCCGGGATGACTCGCCTGCCTTCCCTGCGGTCGATGGCCCTGTCACGGACTCTGAATCGTCGGCGGCGGACCTGGTCATGACGCTCCTTTGCAACACGGCGTCCCCGGTTGTCGTGGCTGAGAATGCGGAATGTACGGGGCCGGCCACGGGGAAAGGCTGCCGGCTTCGCAGCAAATATGGAGCAACCCAAATGAGCCAGAGCCCGACGATCGCCGCCAGTACAACTGAGCTGTTCAGAGAGAAGTCCACCTACAAAACGTTAGGAGCAGATGTCTCGTGGGTCCCTCATTGACCGCGGTGTGTCCGAGGGTAAATCGAATAGTTTGGCTACAGCCGCGGCGCGGTTTCCTGCCACCGACGCAACAGGCCGCCGGGGGTCTCCTCCGCAGTCAACGCAAAAGAGCGATGGTCCGCCCACGAGCCGGCGATATGGAGGTACGACTTCCGGATTCCCTCGTCGCGGAAGCCGAGCTTTTGTACTACCCGCAGGCTCGCGGCATTCTCCGGCCGGATGTTGATTTCCATGCGGTGCAAGCCCAGTTGCCAGAAACAGTAGTCCGTCACCAGGGCGACCGCGGTGGGAGCAATTCCCCTGCCCGCCCGGTCCTTGTCCACCCAGTAGCCAAGAGTGGCGGTCAGCGCCGAACCCCATACCATTCCCGAAACGGTGAGCTGGCCGACCATCTCCGGCCGGCCGCCGCCCTCGGGCCTCTCCGCTATGACAAACGGCATGGCCGAGGCGGCCCGCACCTGGGCATTCAGTGCACGGACCATCTCATGGTACGTGGGCAGGTAACCGCCCGGAGCGGGGTTGGAGGCTTCCCACGGCGAAAGCCACTCGAGGTTACGCTGGCGAACCCTCGTCCACTCGCTCTTGTCGCGATGACGGAGCGGACGAAGAACAATGTTGCCGGCTTCCAGGGTGACCGGCCAGGCGAACCGACCCCACATTTCCGTGCTTAGCCGTCCATGGAGTCAGTGAACTCCTGCAGCCAGTTCCTCAGGTCCGGGCCGAAGTCTTCGCGCTCGGAAGCGAGAGTTACTACTGCCTTGAGGTAGCTCAGCTTGTCTCCCGTGTCATACCGACGTCCGCGGAAGACGACGCCGAAGACGCCCGAGCCTTCCCCGTCGGCGGCCGCAAGGGTCTGCAGCGCGTCGGTCAGCTGGATTTCGCCGCCGCGGCCCGGCCCCGTCTCTTCGAGTACTTCGAAGACCCGGGGATGCAGGACGTAACGGCCAATGACTGCAAGGTTGGACGGCGCCTCAGCAACCGACGGCTTCTCGACGAGCTTGTTGACCCTGACGTAGCCCTCCCCTTCCAGTGAGGAGACGTCCGCGCAGCCGTAGGCGCTGATCTGATCCGGATCGACCTCGATAAGAGCGATGACAGAGCCGCCGGTTTTGGCCTGGACGTCGATCATCGTTTCGAGGAGTTCATCCCGTTCGTCGATGAGGTCATCACCGAGGAGAACCGCAAACGGTTCGGCTCCAACATGAAGCCTGGCGCGAAGGACCGCATGGCCGAGGCCCTTGGGATCGCCCTGACGAAGGTAATGGATATCGCCCAGTTCGGAAGCCCGGCGAACCGACGCAAGCTTCTCGAGATCACCCTTGTCCTCGAGAGTCTGCTCAATGAAGGGCACGCGGTCGAAGTGGTCTTCAAGTGCCCTCTTGTTGCGTCCGGTGATCATCAGAATGTCATTGATGCCGGCGTCGACAGCTTCTTCTACTACGTATTGGATAGCCGGCCGGTCCACGACCGGAAGCATTTCTTTCGGCATGGCCTTGGTTGCAGGCAGGAATCTGGTCCCCAGGCCAGCAGCAGGAATGACGGCCTTGTTCACTCTTGGTCGCTCAGTCATGCAACAACACTACATAATCGACCGCTCAATGGATGCACGTGCGACGCAGCGGAGTCCCTGTACAGTGCCAGCATGGATCCGTCTGCGCCATCGTCAATACCCCAAGCGAGTTCTTCGGCCCTCAAGGAGGAATTACGGCGCGCGCTGCGGGAGCGGCGTCGTCGTCTGCGGGGTGAGGAGCAGCAGGCCGCGGCAGCGGCGCTGGCTGGTCAGGTGCTCGACTGGCTGCGCACCGGACCGTCTGCGGTGAATTCCACAGAAAGTTCTGCAGAAAGCAGTGTCATTGCCGCCTACCTGTCAACACCGCCGGAACCCGGCACCGAGGTGCTGCTTCCTGCCCTGGTCGAGGCCGGTTACGACGTCGTGGTGCCCGTGTGCGAACCCCGGTACCAGTTGAGCTGGGTGCGGTGGAGGCCCGGAGTCCAGCTAGCCAAGAGCCCCCGGGCGCCGCTCTGGGAACCTGTCGGAGAACGCTCCCATTTCGAGGCCCTGTTGCCGTTCCGGCTGGTGCTTGTTCCTGGCCTTGCCATGGACGAAGGAGGAAACAGGATCGGTCAGGGGGGTGGGTATTACGACCGTTTCCTGGCGCAACTCACGCTTGAACAGCCTGAGGTGCAACAACTCGGGTACTTGTACGACGAGGAGATCCTGCCCGCCGGAAGCGTTGAAGCCACTCCGCTCGACATGCCGCTGCCGGGTGCCTTCACTCCCGCTCGCCTGTACCACTCTTCCCCGCGCTGATAGGCATCATGACACTGGGCAGTGTAGAATTGGCACTCGGACGGGTTGAGTGCCAAGTTCTGATCGGCTACGGCACCGGCACGGCCCACAAACAGCTTTCCCACAGGAGGATTGTCCATGCCTACATACGCTTACGCTTGCAGGGACTGCGGCCACGCCTTCGATGTCCAACAGTCATTCTCGGATGATTCGCTGACGGTCTGCCCCGAGTGCGAGGGCCGGTTGCGCAAGAAGTTCAACAGCGTCGGCGTCGTCTTCAAGGGCTCGGGTTTCTACCGCACCGACTCGCGATCGACCTCCTCGTCGGTTGAAACCGGAGCGTCACCGAAGCCGTCCTCGACGCCGTCCACTGCGGACAGCTCGTCTGCTTCCTCCGGGACCAAGACTGGAACGAGTACGCCCGCAGCAGCGGCTCCAGCCTAAGCCGCCCGGAGCCGAAAAACTCCTCCGCCTCGGGAAGACCGGTTGTCCTGCACAGCCTGTTCTCCCGGGGCGGTTTTTCCACATGAGGCCGGTATGTGCGGCGCCGGATCCAGGGCATTCCTAGCGTTGGATTCATGAATAAGCCAGCTCCCGCCATCAAACCTCTGCAAAGCCGATTTCGCGCCTTCATCTTTCGGAAACGGCGTCTTCTTGCTGCCGCCGCACTGTGTGCGGCGGCAGGCGTGGCCGTGGAAGCGCTGCTGCCCCACGAACCGGCAACGATGGAGGTAGTCGCTGCGTCAACGGACCTGCCGGTGGGCACGGTGCTTACCGAGGACCAGCTCGCTCTTGTCAGGGTGCCCGAAGCGGCCGTCCCGGAGCACTCCTTCACAGCACGTGAGCTCGTTGCCGGCCAGCAACTGGCAACCCCGGTCTACGCCGGCGACGTGCTGGCCCAGAATTTCCTTGTTGGCGCAGGCCTCCTTGCCGGGAGCCCGAAAGGTACCGTTGCTGTCCCTCTCCGACCCGCTGATGCCTCCACGGTGCAGTTGCTCTCGCCGGGCCAGCGAGTGGATGTGGTCCTCAGTACCGGTAACGGGTTCGAGACATCCGCAAAGAACACTGTGCTGGCGCGCGGGCTTCCTGTGCTCTGGACATCGGATGAGCCCGGCGCCGGTCCGTTCGCACCGCCCTCGGGGTCTGAGGACGGCCTTGTGGTTGTCGCGGCGAATCCAGACGAGGCAGCAGCACTGGCCGGTGCATCAAGCACCGGCCAGGTTCACCTTGTTCTCACTGCGGAGGGCGACGCGAGCTAGCTCCAGTGCGGAGGCTTCTGCTCCTTCAACCACTCCTCGTGGTTGCCGTCATCGTCATTCCACGATCGGGGGTCATCCTCAGCCGCGCGCTGTGGCAGAACGTCACCGTGCGGGGCAGTGCTGGTGGTGGCTTCGGAACTCGGTTGCGCTACTGCGGCAGGAGCCTTCGCGGCGTCCGAAGCATCCTCCGACGTGTCGTTCGGTTCACGGTCGGCAGTTTTGTCTTCCCCGATGGCCTGATCAGCAGTCCGGTCTTCCCCGGCGGCCTGCTCCTGCTCGGCTCCGTTGTCCATGGCGTCTCCGTTTCCTGCCGGCGTCTCCTGAACTGCCCGGAGTGGATTCTGACGGACAGACTCTTCCAGACCAAGATATCCCGAGATTCGTTCAGCACACCCTTCCGGATCAGTGAAGACTTCAATGGTCCACAACGGCATGTAGCGCCAGCCCATCCGTTCCAGAAGCTGCGGACGGATCCGGCTTCGCTCCCGTACTGTCATGCCACGATAGCGGTCCGAGCCGTCCGACTCGATGGCGACGGGTTGAACGAACACGTCCTCCCCGTTGCCCGCGCCACCCGTTGATGCGGCAACGATGTCGAGCACGCCGTCGTAATTGCTGTGCACAGCTGCCCCACGGTGACGGAGTCGCTCCACGAGATCCGCCACCAACGGATCCTCGTTGGCCGATTCCTGCTGGCCGCTGCCGGCAGAAGGAGCATCCGTGGACAGTTCCCGGCGCAGGAGCTCGTAGAAGTCGAGGGCGCCATGGCCCAAGCGCTCAGGATCGAGGTCCTCGGGGCGGAAGCAGGTAAGCACGTGCAACCGGTGCCGGGCACGAGTCATCGCCGCCACGAACTTCCCCCGGCCATCCGGAGCAGAAAGCGGTCCAAAATTATGCAGCGCGCGCCCGTGCGGCGTCCGCCCAAACCCCAACGAGAAGATGACGGCGTCCCTGGTCAGGCCGGCGGCGCGGTCGATCGGGACGACCCGGAAGGACTCGTTGCCGGGTTTGAAAAAATCAGCAGCCCACGGCGCATCTGCCATCGACAGCCGCACAGCCTCACCGACGCGCTGCGCATGGCGTGCGCTGGCTGTGACCACTGCAAGCGAGAAGCTCGGCCGGCGGCGGATGTGTTCGAATACCAGGTCCACAACCCGGGTGACCTCGGCAGCGACGCTCTCAACGCCGTCCTGATCCGAGCTTGGCATACCCGTTCCATCGGGCAGGTACTCGACCGTCAAAGCCCGCTCGACGCCCGTGATCTCCGACCCGGAGGGCAGGCGTGAGAGCTCGTTCCCGTAGAACCGCTCGCTGAGGAAGCGGATGAGCTCCTTGTCGACCCCGCGATAGACGTCCCGAAGCGCGAGCGAGGGCAGCACCGCAGCAAGCGCCCGGTAGGCGCTCGGAAGGTGCTCCGGCGTGTGACGGCGCCCGTCTTCGACCGAGACGGTGAAGCTGCGGGGTCCGCCGAGGCGGTCGTCGCCGAAAGCGATGACCTGCCGCGACCTGGCCAGAGCGGGCACCACCGACTGCAGGGAGATCGATTCGGCATCGAGCACGATGACGGCGTCGAATGTCTTGTCCTGCGGAAGGACCAGGGGCAACACCAGCGGGCTGGCGGCCCAGACGGGCATCAGTGCAGTAACCAACTCGTCTGCCTGCACACACAGCGCGTCCAACCCGGGCTCGCCTTCGCGCAGCAGTTCACGCAACTGGTCAGCTTCCGCCGGCATGGTTTCCAGCGCTGCTCGCCAGCGTTCAGCCAGCGCCCAACGAATCCTGCCTGCGCCGGACGCGACATGGGCGTTATCAGCGAGCCGGTACTCAGCTTCAAGGGTGCGCAGGCTGGCGCCGTCGGACATGGCGAGGTAATCATCCCCACTGATCATTGCCTCGAGTGCGGACTGCCACCATGCCAACTCAAGTTCTCCCCCAACCTGGCGGGCACCCACTTCGCGGGCCGCGAGGTCGTCGAGGAGCTCCCCGAGGCCGCTTTCCCGCATCTCATCAAGGAGCAGCGTGCGCTCGGGCAGCGTTGCAAGGCTCTGCTTGTCCCGGGCGAGTTCAGCGAGGCGGGACTCCAGCTCATCGAGCGGCATGCGGGGAAGCTTGGACTCCCCCGGGGTGTCTGCAACAACGGACGCGAGTTCGTTCAGCCGGGTGTCCACCGAGCGATAGAAGCTGTTGATCTCCGCCAACCCTGTGGGCACTGAAGGGTGGCGCTCGGTCGTCGCATACTTGGTCCACAGCGTGCGCTGCTCCTGCACCTGCACCAGGGACTGGTGCAGATCAGAAATATGAACCCCGGGTCGGATGTACTCCTTCGCGACCCTGCGGAGACGCGATCGAGTCATCGAGCTCATCTCGATGGTGCGCTCCCGCCGCCAGGCTGAGGGCGCGGTCGCTGAGATGAGGTCTGTGACCGGCCGGTCGAAAATGTCCGGGGTGAACTTGTCGAGGCTGGCGCGCACCGCGACCAGCAAATCCAGCTGGCCGCCCCACTCCTCGAAAGTGGTCCCCAGCTCGATGTGCGAGTGTTCAGCTACTGCCCGGACTTTCTCCCGCAGCAGCGGGATGTCCCGGGCCAGGTCAGCCGCCAGACTGTGTGCGTGCTCGGTTTCCTTGCGGTTGCGCAGCTTTGCCCCGTACCAGGGACTCTGCGTAGCTTCCCGGCTGAACCCGCCCAGTTCGGCCGCCCGGCGGAGCCGACCGGTGAGCTCCGCGCGATTGGGAATGCTGTCCATGACGCTGCGCTTGAGACGCACGGTGGTAGCCGGGGCAGGGTTCAGCGACGTGAGTTCAGCGAGGGACTGCATGGCCTGGTACGGCGAACACCCCCACCGTGAGCGCACGTTGTGCAGCGATCGGACGTGATCAAGGAGCTTGTGCCGATGCGATACGAGGGTCTCGTGCAGCGTCGCCAGTTTGGGCTGTACGGCTTTCTCATTGCGCACAATTGCCCGGAGGAGCTGGTCCTTCAACTGGGCGGGATTGCTGTTCGCATTGAGCTGGAGCACCAGCGACCCCAGATTCAACGCATCGAGTTCCTGAACGAACTGGTTCAGGGTTCCCCGCCGCTCTGCGACGACGAGCACGCTCTTGCCCTGCTCCGCCAATGCCGCAGCTGTGTTCAGGGCTGTCTGGGTCTGCCCCGTCCCGGGAGGAGCGGAGACGACGACGGAACCCCCTGCGGCGACAGCGTCAAGGACGCGCTGCTGTCCGGGATCTGCGTCAAGGATCAGGAATTCGGTGGACGGGTGCCGCTCATCGAGCGGGGTATCCCGGGACGGCGCCTCAGCACCGGACGGAGTGTCGATACCCTCACGGGCCGCATCCATGAGTGCGGCGAGGAGTGGATGGTCCGGACGGACTGCGGTATCAGCTCCGACGTCGGCGAGGTCCGCAAAGGTCGACACGAGGATGTGGTGCTCGACGGTCATGCCGCGGACGTTGTCGGTCAGTGCGCGGAGCCGATCCAGCACCGGATGGGGATCGAAACGCGCGGTGCTGTAGGCGAGCTGAGCAACGGCGTCGGGATCGAAGTCGATGCCGTGATCCTTGTGCAGCGTACGCACCAGCGCCGGGTTGAGCCGGGCCTTTTCCGTTAGCTGAAGCTCGTAGTCGTCCTGGGAGCTGTGCACCGTCAGCGCAACGGAGGTCAGGAGGACCGGCGCGGTCAGCGAGTCTGTGCGGCCGTCGTCGTCCACTGTGCGCCAGGAGGCAGTACCGGCGGCCAGGTAACCGACGTCGATACCGCGCTCAGTGGCAAGTTCATACACTTTGGCGCGCAGCAGCCGCGCAGCCTTCATGGCGGCGGCGTACTGGTCTGAATCACGAAGGAGCGTTGACAACCGCGTACGCCGGCCGGCCAGGAGCTGCGCCAGACCGGACGGATGGGCATGGGTCAGGTCGATGCTGTTGGAGCGCGACGGCGTGAAGTGCAGCAGCGTGTCCGTCCCTGCGTGGGGACCTAGCCTGCGCAGCCACGGAATGAGGAAGTCCTCAGCGGAGTCCCCGGCATCCAGCTCCGGCACGGTTGTCCTCTTCCCTACGGCCTCACGGCCTGATCTTGACCAGATAGGCATGTCTTACAAGCTATCCGACGCTGCCTCGCAGACCCTGCAAGCAACGCGGACCGGCGGGAATTTACCTGCCGGTCCATGTGCCTCACCGACGCCCGTTGCGGGCGCCGGCCTTACTCCCACTCGATGGTGCCCGGCGGCTTGCTCGTCACGTCGAGGACAACGCGGTTGACGCCGTCGACCTCGTTGGTGATCCGGTTGGAGATCCGGGCAAGCAGCTCATACGGCAGCCGCGACCAGTCCGCGGTCATCGCATCCTCGCTGGACACCGGACGGAGCACAATCGGGTGCCCATAGGTCCGGCCGTCGCCCTGGACACCGACGCTTCGTACGTCGGCGAGGAGAACGACCGGCATCTGCCAGACTTCGTTATCGAGGCCCGCGGCAGTGAGCTCGGCACGCGCGATGGCGTCAGCCTTTCGGAGCAGCTCAAGGCGCTCCTGGTTGACGGACCCCACGATGCGAATTCCAAGGCCCGGGCCCGGGAACGGCTGGCGTCCCACAATCTCCGCCGGGAGGCCGAGCTGCGCGCCGACGGCACGGACCTCGTCCTTGAAAAGAGTGCGCAGCGGCTCCACGAGCTCGAACTGCAGGTCTTCCGGGAGCCCGCCGACGTTGTGATGGCTCTTGATGTTGGCCGCTCCCTCACCGCCGCCGGATTCGACGACATCCGGATACAGCGTGCCCTGAACGAGGAATCGGATCTTCTCCCCGTGCGCCTCAGCGTCGGCGATGATGGCGCGCTCAGCCTCTTCGAATGCGCGAATGAATTCGCGTCCGATGATTTTGCGCTTGGTTTCCGGATCCTCCACACCCTCAAGGGCGTCGAGGAAGCGCTTCTGCTCGTTCGCAACGTAGAGGTTGACACCGGTGGCGGCGACGAAGTCGCGCTCCACCTGCTCTGCTTCACCTTCACGGAGCAGTCCGTGGTCAACGAACACACAGGTCAGCTGGTCACCGACCGCGCGCTGAACCAGAGCCGCCGCAACAGCCGAGTCCACGCCACCGGAAAGTCCGCAGATCACCCGGGCATCGCCCACTTGCTGGCGGATTCGCTCGACCTGTTCCTCGACGATGTCGCCTGTGGTCCAGTTGGGATGAAGGCGCGCTCCTTTGAACAGGAAGTTTTCGAGCACCTGCTGACCGTGGGCGGAGTGCTTGACCTCGGGGTGCCACTGCACGCCGTACAACTGCTTGCCTTCATGTGCGAATGCCGCGACCGGCGCTCCTGCCGTGCTGGCCAGAACCTCGAAGCCCGCGGGCGCTTCATGCACCGAATCACCGTGGCTCATCCAGGCGTTCTGGTGGTCAGGAGTCCCCTCGAGGATGGACCGCGCACCATTGGCGACTGTGACGTCGGTGGAACCGTATTCGCGCAGGCCGGTCTTCGCGACCGTACCGCCCAGCGCAGACGCCATGGCCTGGAAGCCGTAGCAAATACCGAGGACGGGCACACCGGCGTCAAACAGTTCAGGGTCCACGCGGGGAGCATCTTCTGCGTACACGCTGGACGGGCCCCCGGAGAGAATGATGGCCACAGGATTGCGTGCCAGCATCTCCTCAGTGCTGAGAGTGTGCGGGACGATCTCCGAGT
The DNA here is from genome assembly GCF_054161285.1 of Arthrobacter sp. D2-10. Lineage (NCBI taxonomy): Bacteria > Bacillati > Actinomycetota > Actinomycetes > Micrococcales > Micrococcaceae > Arthrobacter > Arthrobacter sp. D2-10. Next base: position 2,491,260 of record NZ_CP096431.1, read on the forward strand.
AGACATCCGCTTCCCGAACGCGGCGCGCAATCAACTGGGCGTACTGCGCGCCGTAATCGACAACGAGTACGGGCGGATGTTCAGGAGCGGAAGCGGGGGTAGTCACGCGTCAACAATAGTGGTAGTGGGCGTAAGGCTGCACATCATCTTGTCAGTACCTCGTCTTTGCTTCGGGGTGGGCGGCGAGTTCTTCTTCGACACGGCGGTGGACGCGCTTCTCGACGATGAACGACAGCAGCGGGACCACGCCGCCGAGGGCAATGATGACGAACTGGGAGAACGGCCAGCGCATGAACTGCCAGAGCCTGAAATCGGCGATGAGGTACACCACGTACAGCCAGCCGTGGACGATGAGGACCGCCGTCGACAGGTTGAAGCCGCCCGCGCCGTCAACCTGGGCTTCCTCGACGAGTCCAAGGGCTCCTGCTGATCCTCCGGCGATGATCTCTGCCCCAAACCCGTACTTGGCCACCATCTCCACGACGACCAGCAGCAGCATGACGCCGGTGGCGTAGGCGAGTACTTTATAGAAGCTGAGCGCTGAGAGGATTTGCGCGTGGGTTCCTCCGAAACGGCGCTTGCCGGCCGGACTCTTCGCGGGTGCAGATTCGGTCACGTTCTTACCTCGTCGGTGGTGGGTTCGTTCTGGCTGGATTCGTTGGGAAAGGCGTCGTCGATGCCGCTGTGCCGGTCGAGTTCCTCTTCCAGCGTGCGCCGGTGATCGTCAGCGACAAGCCGCCACCACAGGAAGAAGGCGAAGCCTGCGAAGACGAACCACTCCACGGCGTAAAAGATGTTCAGCCAGTTGATCGGCGTCTCCTGCGGCTGCGGTCCGACACGGACGGCTTCTAGAGGCGCCTCCGGCTGGGCGGTGCTGCCGTTCAGGGCGGTTTCGAAAGACACCACGAAGCCGGAATACATGACGGGTACGTCCCACACATTGATGAGTTGCGCGACAGAGAGTGTAGGAACCTGACCGGGAACAGGACGCTGGACCACCGGTGCCTCTGAAGGAAGTAACCGTCCCTCGACAATGCCCGCGCCGACGCTTTCCGGAACCTGGGAGGACGAGTCCGGATCGGGGATCCAGCCATGGACCACCGGAATCACGGCGGCCGGCTCTCCGGAACCGTCTACTTCGAACGCAGAGACCACCCACAAACCGTCGCGGTCTCCCTGCAACCTGGTCTGCACCAGCACCCGGGTGTCCGGCAGGAAAGTGCCTTCCATGCGGACCATCTGGTCTGCAATGCCGGCAGTCATGGGCACGCCGGGCTGGAAAACCTCGGTAAGGGGCCGGACGACCTCGGTGGTGCTCGGGGGCGGCGGAGCGGAGTCCTGCGACCGCGAAAACTGCCACTGGCTCAGCAGTACGAAAAGCGCGGCGATAGCCATGGCGAGGACCAGGGAGAGGATCCATCGCGGCTTGAGCGCGGTTTTCAACACTTCTTAACGGTACTCGCTGCCGTCCAAACGGAACGAATTGCAGCCCGCGAAGCGAGATGGATATCACTTTCCAGAAGTGATTGGGAATTGTCTATCACTTCGGAGGATTAGTCGCTACGATGGACTGTCGTGCGCTCATATCCCTACCCAGACCCGGGTCCCCCCAATCTCCGGTCGCCCTCCCGCTATCTGGTGTGGCTTGCGTCCAGGCAGAAGGGCACGCTGGCCGGCGCCGTCGTACTGGAAACGCTCCTGATGGTGGCGCAGGCGGTGGTCCCCTTCGCATTGGGCCGCGCCATCGATCGGGGCATCATCGGGCGGAACTGGGACGCGTTGTTCCTGTGGGCGGGCATCCTGGTAGCGCTTACGATCGGCCAGGCCTTCGCCGGCATGCTCGCGCACCGCGCTGCAATCAGCAATTGGATGCAGGCCGCCTTCAAGTCGATCCGTCTCGTGGGGTACAAGATCACCCGCACCGGGGATGCGCTTCCGCAGCGGCTTTCCACCGGGGAGGTGGTGTCGACGGCGGCATCGGATGCGATGCGGCTCGGCGAAATCTTCTATGTAGCCGCCCGGCTCGCAGGAGCGCTCGTGTCCTGGCTTGTGGTTTGTGCGCTGATCGCTTTGAGCTCGGTGACGCTGGCCGTTGTTGTGCTCATCGGAGTTCCGGTGTGCTGCGCGCTGCTGCTCTTCGTGGTGCGGCCGCTGCAGGCACGGCAGCGCGAACAGCGCGAGGCCTCAGGAAAAATGACCGCCGTTGGTGCGGATACGGTTGCCGGTCTCCGCGTACTGCGAGGGATCGGAGGCGAACACATTTTTGTCGGCAGATACCGGACGCGGTCCGCAGAAACCCGCGACGCCGGCATCCGGGTTGCCGGCTCGCTGGCCACCCTCGAAGCCTCGCAGGTATTCATCGCCGGCGCCTTCAGTGTGGTGTTCACCTGGGTAGGTGCCACCCTGGTCCTGGACGGTGCGATTGAGCCGGGACAGTTGGTCGCATTGTTCGGCTACTCGATATTCCTGATGACGCCCATCAGGAGCGCAGCTGACGGGGTTTCGCACTCCATCCGCGCGCTTGTGGGCGCCCGGAAGATCATCACCGTGCTTTCGGTGGACGCGAACGTCACTGACGACGCCGCAGCCCCCGCTCCCTCCGGGCCCGCTCCCCTTGTAGACACCTCGAGCGATGTTGTGCTCACTCCGGGAAGGCTGACCGCGCTGGTTTCAGCCGACCCCGCGGCTTCAGCTGACCTTGCAGTGCGGCTGGGCCGTTTCGACGACGCCGTGCTGAGGGAAGCACTGGTCCGTTGGGGTGACGCAGCGCTGCACGAGATTCCCCTCGATGAGGTACGTCGCCGGATTGTCGTGAGCGAAGCGAACCCGCAACTGTTCACCGGAACCTTGCGCAGCCAACTCGATCCCCATGGGCGGCACAGCGACGCGGAAATCCTCGCGGCCCTGGAAGCGGCAAGTGCGCTGGACATCCTTGACGGACTGGATGCAGGCCTGGACTCCATGGTCACGGAACGCGGTCGAGGCTTCTCCGGCGGACAGCGACAGCGCCTGGTCCTCGCCAGGGCGCTACTGACCGATGCCGAGACGCTCGTGCTGATCGAACCGACGAGCGCGGTCGATGCACACACCGAATCGCGGATCGCTGAGCGGCTGGGAGGGGCGCGCGGCGCCGGTGGCGCAACCACCGTCGTCGTCACTGCCAGCCCGTTGATGCTCGGAGCCATGGACCACGTTGTCTTCCTTGAGGATGGCCGCCGCCGAGCTGAAGGAACACATCAGGAGCTGATGTCCTCGAACCCCGCCTACCGGAATGTGGTGATCCGCAGTGAGTGACACCCAGGTATTGGAACCCATGGCCGATCAGGGCAGTGAGGCGTCCGACAAACTGCCGGTCGCCGACGCCCGCGAGGTGAAAGCTGAGTCCCTGCGCCTCATCCGTCAGCACCGCGGCGGGCTCGCCAAGGTTGTCCTCCTGTATGTCGGCTCGGCAGCCGCGGGACTGGTTGGGCCGTTCATCCTCGGCGAAGTGGTGGATGCCGTGGTTGCCGGAACCACCTCGGGATTCATCGCATCGATGTCGTTGCTGATGCTGGGTTTCCTGGTGGTTCAGGCGCTCCTGCGCATGCTCGCAGTCCGTGCCGGCATGATTTTCGGGGAGAGGGTCTTCGCAGAACTGCGGGAGGACTTCATGGCGCAGGTCACCTCGCTGCCGCTGTCCACCGTGGAGAAGGCCGGCACCGGTGACCTTGTCTCGCGAACCACCAATGACGTCGACTCGGTCTCCCACACCGTCCGTTTCGGCGTTCCGCAGGTCGTGGTTTCGGTGGTGACCATCATCATCACGCTGGCCGCCGCGATCCTGACCTCTCCCCTGCTGTCGCTCGCACTGTTGATCGGCGTTCCACTGCTCTACCCGGCGACGAGGTGGTACCTCAAGCGCAGTTCCGCCGGCTACAAGGCCGAGCGGGAGAGCTATGCCGTAGTCAACGGGTCGATCACGGAAACGATCGAGGGCGCCCGGACCGTCGACGCGCTCGGTCTCGGAGCCCTGCGCCGGGACAGGATGGACGAGGCGCTTTCGGGTAGTTTCGCCGCGGAGCGGTACACCCTGTGGCTGCGGTCTGTGCTCTTCCCTGCTGCGGACACGGCCTTCTGGCTTCCGGTGGCAGGTGTCCTTCTGTGGGGCAGCTGGCTGGCTGCGAATGATGTGGTGAGTCCGGGTGCCGTGGCAACCGTGGCGCTGTTTGCGGTTCGCCTCATCGACCCGGTGGATCTGTTGATCATGTGGACGGATGAAATCCAGGTGGGTGCAGCGTCATTGGCGCGGATCATCGGCATCAAGAACGTGCCAGCAGACCGGACGGCCACCGGCGAGCAACCGGAATCAGAGGACATCATGGTCTCAGGCGCACGCTACGCCTACCGGCCCGGACACGACGTTCTGCACGGTGTTGACCTCACACTGCGGCGCGGCGAACGCCTCGCAATGGTGGGTCCGTCAGGAGCCGGTAAATCGACGCTGGGGCGGCTGATCGCCGGTATCCATCCGCCCACGGCAGGGTCCGTGACAGTGGGTGAAGTGCCGTTGGTGAATCGACCCCTGGATGCGCTGCGCCGCGAGGTTGCGCTGGTCACCCAGGAGCACCACGTGTTCGTCGGCTCGCTGGCCGACAACATCCGGCTCGGGAAGGCCGACGCCTCAACGCCCGAGATTGAAAAGGCCCTCGACGACGTCGGCGCCCTGACCTGGGCGCGCGCCTTGCCTGAAGGGCTGGAGACGGAGGTGGGATCCGGTGCCTACGAGCTAACGCCGGCGCAGGCGCAGGAAGTTGCACTGGCACGGTTGGTCCTGGCGGACCCGCACACACTGGTACTTGATGAGGCAACGTCCTTGATTGACCCGCAGGCTGCCCGCGACCTCGAGCGATCGCTCAGCGCGGTGCTGGAAGGACGTACCGTCGTCGCCATTGCCCACCGTCTCCACACCGCTCACGACGCCGACCGGGTGGCTGTGGTGGAAAACGGCAACATTACGGAACTCGGTTCCCATGACGAGCTGTTGGCGCTCGGGGGATCGTATGCCGCTTTGTGGCGTTCCTGGCGAACTGAATAGGCGCCATAGTTCCGGATTGATCAGTGGTCGAAGAACACCAGGGAGGAGTTGATGAGCTCACTGATCACTTCGGCGTCGTGCGCCCTGCGGAGCGATTCGCGGAAGTTCTCCTTGAACAGGGACCGCGCCAGCGTGGCGAGCACCTCCAGATGCTCCGAAAAGGACCCTGCCGGTGTGGCGATCAGGAGGATCAGGGTTGCCGGTCCGTCGATCGCTCCGAAATCAAGGCTGTGTCCGTAGCGGGTGACACCCACTGCGATCGAGGTCTGGTTCACGTAATCGCTTCTGGCGTGCGGCATGCCGATGCCGCCGGGCAGTCCCGTGGCCATCTGGTGCTCGCGCGAGTTGACCTGCGCGAGGAAGGCCTCAAGGTCTGAAATCCGCCCGCACGCATGCAAGCGGGCAGCCAACTGGGCAGCGGCGTCGGCCTTATCCTCCGCCACCATGTCGAGGATCACCATCTCCGGTGTGGTCAATTCGGCGTCATGCAGGTCGAGGGGTGTCACAACCGGCCTCTCACGGGGAATTCGGGAACTTTACGTCAGGACGGATGCGCCCGACGCCAGTGCCTGACCGGCGCGCCGATCCGGGTACTAGCTTAGCGGCACGATGTCCTCGACTCCCATGCGTGCGCTGTCGGCTGAGACGTCGTCGGGCTGCTGCTGGCTCAGCCTCTCGGCTTCGACCCGTGCGAGGTAGTGCTTAACCTCGCGGTCGATTTGCGCTTCACTCCAGTTCAGGTGGGGCGCCATGAGGTCGGCGACAACGGGGGCCGCTGATACGCCGCGGTCCCAGGATTCGATCGAGATGCGGGTTCGGCGGGTCAGAACATCGTCGACGTGGCGGGCGTCCTCATAGGTGGTCGCGAAGACCACCTCGGCGCCGAGATAGTCATCGGCTCCAGGCAGCGGCTCGGCGAGTGTCGGATTCTCCCTGATGAGTGAGAGCACATGGTGAGCGTCAGTTCCGTACCGCTGCAGTAGATGCTCGACGCGCGCTACGTGGACACCGGCTTCTTCGGCCATCCGTGCCCGCTTGTTCCAGGCTGCCTTGTACCCCTCAGCCCCCAGCAGGGGAACTGTCTCGGTGCAACTGTCAGGGACCCGCTCGTCGAGGGCGCGCGATGCCTCATCCACTGCGTCCTTCGCCATGACCCGGTACGTGGTCCACTTGCCGCCGGCTACCACCACCAGGCCCGGCACCGGGTGCGCGACCACGTGTTCGCGGGAAAGCTTGGCAGTGGAGTCGTTCTCCCCTGCGAGGAGCGGACGCAGGCCGGCATAGACGCCTTCGACGTCCTCCCGCGTCAGCGGCCGCTTGAGCACCCGGTTGACATGTTCGAGGATGTAGTCGATGTCCGACGACGATGCTGCCGGATGCGCCTTGTCCAGGTCCCAGTCGGTGTCAGTGGTGCCGATGATCCAGTGCCGTCCCCAGGGGATGACGAACAGGACCGATTTCTCGGTGCGGAGGATGAGTCCGACGGTCGACTGAAAGCGATCCCGCGGCACCACGAGGTGGATGCCCTTGGACGCCCGGACCTTCAGTTGACCGCGGTCGGTGACCATGGCCTGTGTCTCGTCGGTCCAGACGCCCGTCGCATTGACTATCTGCTTGGCGCGGATGTCGAATTCCTCGCCGGTCTCCTGGTCCTTGACGCGTGCTCCGACCACGCGCTCGCCTTCCCGAAGGAAGTTTTCGACCGAGACCCGGTTCGCGGCTTTCGCTCCGTACGACGCGGCGGTGCGCATCATGTTGACCACGTAGCGTGCGTCGTCGACCTGAGCATCGTAGTAGCGGATGGAGCCGACCATGGCGTCATCCTTGAGGCTTGGCGCGGCCCGAAGCGTTCCCCTGCGGGTGAGGTGCTTGTGCATGGGGACACCGCGCGAGTTGCCGGACGTCATGCCCATGGTGTCGTAGAGGATGATGCCCGCCCCGACGTACGGACGCTCAATGAAACGCTTGGTCAACGGGTACAGGAAAGGCACGGGGCGGACCAGGTGCGGTGCGATTCGCTGGATCAGCAGCCCGCGTTCCTTCAGCGCCTCCTGAACCAGGGCGAAATCGAGCATTTCGAGGTAGCGCAACCCGCCATGGATCAGCTTTGAAGACCGAGAGGATGTGCCTGCTGCCCAGTCCCGGGCCTCGACGATCCCTACATCGAGGCCCCGCGTCACTGCATCGAGGGCAGAGCCGACGCCGACGACGCCGCCTCCCACGATCAGGATGTCCAGTTCCTTGCCGGGTTGGGTCGTGGACTTCAGTGCGGCGAGAGATTCGTCGCGCTGCTGCGGGCTGAGTGCACCTCTGGTCATGGCCGATATCCACCTTCGTTGTTGCGGATTGGTTCCCCAACTTTAGGCAATTAGCCGTTCGAAAGGTAGGGCGACAGCACGACCTCCACCCGCTGGAACTCCTTGAGGTCTGAATACCCGGTGGTGGCCATTGCGCGGCGCAGCGCACCGATCATGTTCGACGAGCCGTCAGTGTGATGCGAGGGTCCCCATAGCACTTCCTTGAGCGGCCCGACGGTGCCGACGTTGACCCGATCGCCCCGTGGAAGTTCGCTGTGATGCGCTTCCTGCCCCCAGTGCCAACCCTTTCCGGGGGCTTCCTCGGCCCGCGCCAATGCAGAGCCGAGCATGACGGCGTCCGCGCCAACTGCGATGGCCTTGATGATGTCGCCGCTTGCTCCCATTCCACCGTCTGCGATGACGTGGACGTACCGGCCGCCTGATTCGTCAAGGTAGTCGCGGCGGGCGGCTGCGACGTCGGAGATGGCCGAGGCAAGGGGCGAGTGGATGCCCAGGGCGCGCCGCGTCGTCGTCGTCGCTCCTCCGCCGAAGCCGACCAGCACGCCTGCTGCACCGGTGCGCATGAGGTGCAGCGCCGGTGTGTAACCGGCGGCCCCGCCGACGATCACCGGGACATCGAGTTCGTAGATGAACTGCTTGAGGTTGAGCGGTTCATCATTTTTGGAGACGTGTTCGGCGGACACTGTGGTGCCGCGGATGACGAAGATGTCGACACCGGCAGCCAGGACCGTCTTGTAGAACTCCTGCGTACGCTGCGGGGTCAGGGACCCTGCGACCGTGACGCCGGCTTCGCGGATCTCGGCCAGGCGACTGGTGATCAGTTCGGCCTGGATGGGCGCCTCATACAATTCCTGCATGCGGCGGGTTGCAGCGGGGCTGAAGCTTTCCGTGGAGAGCGAGGCGATCTCTTCCAGCACGGGCTCCGGATCCTCATAGCGGGTCCAAAGGCCCTCGAGGTTGAGTACGCCAAGGCCGCCGAGCTCGCCCATGGTGATGGCGGTGGACGGCGACATCACGGAGTCCATCGGCGCCGCGATGACCGGCATCTCGAACTGATAGGCGTCGATCTGCCACTGCACCGAAACGTCCAGCGGGTCACGGGTCCGGCGGGACGGGACCACTGCAATGTCATCGAGGGAATACGCCCTGCGTCCGCGCTTGCTTCGGCCGATCTCAATCTCGTAAGTCACCGGTCTAGGTTATCCCAGCGGGGAGACCTGCCCATCGCGGCGGGTTGGCATTGGTGCTTACAGTCAGAACATGACAAGTGAGACGCTCGGCGCGAACCCGGAACAGTTGCGCAGCCTCGCCCAGTCCATGGGGAATTTCGGCCACACGATCGCCTCCGCCGACCAAACCATCACGGCGGCGCTGAACGGCGTCCCGTGGCAGGGCGGCGACGCGGATCGCTTCCGTTCGCAGTGGCATTCCAGCTTCCGGGTGCAACTGCATCAGGCTGCGGCGATGCTCGAAACGCAGTCCCGTACACTGATGGGCCAGGCGGACGATCAGGAAGCGGCGAGTGACGAGGGCGGCGGTGCCGGCGGCTTTGACGGGACACGCGCGAGCGCGGACGGCGGCAGTACCGAGGGCTCCGGGAATGAGAATCTTCTCGACCTGTTCGGAAACGCGGTGGGCGATCTGGGCGCCTGGCCGCCGTTCCAGATCGCGAACTGGATCACCTCTGCCGGCGGCTTCTCCTCGGAGCGCCTCCTGAACGCGATGTACCGTGCCGGTCTGCTGACGGACGACTTCGGCACCGCGGCCGGCGTGGGTTACCTGCGCGGAACCCAGACTCTCAACGCCTTGAACCTCGCGGGCAAGTTCGCCGGCGGACTGAGTATCCTGACCGGTCTGGGACAGGCCTATCAGGGCATCCAGTCGGGAGACGGCCATGTAGTCGCGGATGGCGCCATCACCACCATCCTCGCTGCGGGCAGCCTCACACCCACCCCCGCGGCTCCCTTCTTCGCAGCGGCCTCGCTTGTGTGGGCCGGTGCGCAGTTCCTGTCCGGGGACGTGCCGGTCACCGAAAGAATTACCGACTTTGCATCCGATGCGGGCGACGTCATCTCCGATGGCGCGGACGCCCTCGCGGAGGGAGCCGAAGATGCATGGAACTGGGCCTTCGGATAGTAGCGTCGTGAAGAGAACCCTGCCCAAACCCCATCGATCCCGGAGAGAGCATTGTCCACCACGGATTCACTCCAGCTGACGGAACACGAGATCCTCGCCCTCCTGGCCTTCAACGAGGGCGAGTCGATCACGCTGAGTCGCGACATCTTCCGGCTCACTCCCCTGGCGGACAACGAGCAGCTGACCAAAGCCGGCATGACGACGCTCCTGGTGCGGGGTTTGGCCCAGATGAACGGTGATGACCTCGTCGTTTCGGGACCAGCGGAATTCATTGCGGCCGTCATGGTTACCGCCGGCGAGTGGCTCGAGATCGCCCTGCTGACCCCCAACGGCAATCACGTGATGTTCGTCGTCGCCTCCGCGGGAGGTGTCTTCGTGGCGAACGTGAACGGGAACGGCACGCACGGATTCACCCCGCTGAAGAACGATCATCCTGTCCTGAAGTTCGGGGTCGACGCAGCAGCGCACTACCTGCGCAACTCAGGCCCTGGTTCGGAGGCGAACGGTCGCCCTCAACCCCGTCCGGTGGCCGCACAGATCAAGCACCATGGCCTGGGCGTCGAACCCAGGACAGCGAACCTGCTGGTCGATGAATCGGGCGCATGGCATCTGGCTACAGGTGAAGGTGACGAAGCCACCCAGCGCGAAGTCAGCGAATCCGATGCGCTGAAGCTGTTCGAGGAAGCACTGGATCTGGATCGCCCTACCGAAGGCTCGGCGTGAACCAGTATTCGCGTCGCCTTGAGTATTGGATGTCACCCCAACTCAGTTCCTCCGGGCAGGGCACCACAAGCATCCTGAGGCGCATGGCGCTCAATGATGCACAGAGCCGGGCAACCTGCCTCATGATGTACTTCTGGTGCGCATGGCTGGCTCTGATTGCAGTGATATCTGCCTTCGCCGCACCGGACGCTGTTCCCTACGCCGTTGCGGGTGCCCTGATCACCGGCGCCATTGCAGCGGTACTTCAGGCCCGTCGGCGGAGCAGGAAGGTCCCTTCGTCCGGCCACCCGGCGTCGTCGAGGGCTCCGCGTAGGATGAGTGGTGCCTGGACGGGAGTTGCTCTGGTGGCCCTCGGCTCGTGCGGGATCATGGTGGCGCTCGGACTCTCCGGGGAAGCGAGCCTCAGTCCGGGTTCCGTTGCCGGCGCCGTTATCGGCGTATTCTTCGTCATCGCATTCTTTGCCGGGACCCTCCTCATTCCCGCATGGCACATCGAGAATGCAACGCGTCTCTTCCGCACCCGGATCGAAAGTGAACCCGAGCTGAGGCAGTCGTTGGAGGAATTGGCCCTGACGCACGAAGGCCAGGGCGGCAGCCTGCAGTTCGGACCGCTGTAGGAGCACGTCAAGCGCTCCAGGGAAGACAAAAGCGCCGGTTCCGTGCAGGTTCGTGGAACTAATCCCACGATCCTGCACGGCACCGGCGCTTTTGCGTGCTCGGGGGCTACTTGGAGCCGTAGTTAGGTGCTTCCACCGTCATCTGGATGTCGTGCGGGTGTGACTCCTTCAGACCAGCCGAAGTGATCCGCACGAACTTGCCCTTGGCCTTCAGCTCAGGAATGGTGCGTGCGCCCGTGTAGAACATGGTCTGACGGAGGCCGCCAACCAACTGGTGCGCAACCGACGACAGCGGCCCGCGGTAGGCCACGCGGCCTTCGACGCCTTCGGGAATGAGCTTGTCATCGCCGATCACATCGCCCTGCGAGTAGCGGTCCTTGGAGTACGAGGTGTTCTTGCCGCGGGTCTGCATTGCACCCAGGGAGCCCATGCCGCGGTAGGTCTTGTACTGCTTGCCGTTGACGAAGATCAGCTCACCCGGTGCCTCGGCCGAACCCGCGAGGAGGGAGCCGAGCATCACGGTGTCAGCACCGGCGACCAGTGCCTTCCCGATGTCGCCCGAGTATTGGAGACCGCCGTCGGCGATCAGGGGTACACCGGCAGGAATGGCGGCCTTCGCCGACTCGTAAATGGCCGTGACCTGAGGAACGCCGACACCCGCCACAACACGGGTGGTGCAGATGGATCCGGGACCCACGCCCACCTTGATGCCGTCGGCACCGGCGTCGATCAGTGCCTGGGCGCCTTCGCGGGTGGCAGCCTGGCCGCCGATGATGTCGACATGCGCGGCGGACTTCTCTGCCTTCAGCCGGGCGATCATCTCCAGCACGCCGGCGCTGTGACCGTTGGCGGTGTCCACGAAGAGCGCATCCACACCGGCGTCGACCAGTGTCATGGCGCGCTCCCAACCGTCACCGAAGAAGCCGATGGCTGCTCCGACGCGGAGGCGGCCTTCGTCGTCCTTGGTTGACAGCGGATACTGCTCCGCCTTGGTGAAGTCCTTGACGGTGATGAGGCCCCGGAGGACGCCGTCGTCGTCGACCAGCGGCAGTTTCTCGATCTTGTTCTTGCCGAGGAGGCCGATAGCGTCTTCGCCACTGATGCCGACGTGGCCGGTAACCAGCGGCATCGGGGTCATCACTTCACGGACCAGACGGTGGGGGAATTCCGATTCGGACACGAAGCGGGTGTCGCGGTTGGTGACGATGCCGAGAAGCTTGCCCTGGCCGTCGACCACTGGGAGTCCGGACACGCGGTAGTGACCGCACAGGTCATCGAGCTCGCGGAGGGTTGCGTCGGGGCCGATGGTGACCGGGTTGGTGATCATGCCGGACTCGCTGCGCTTCACGCGGTCAACCTGCTCGGCCTGGTCGGCGATCGAAAGGTTGCGGTGGATGACACCGAGGCCACCCTGACGCGCCATTGCCACGGCCATGCGGGCTTCGGTCACCGTGTCCATGGCGGAGGACAGCAGCGGGGTCTGAACGATGATGCGCTTGGACACCCGAGAGCTGGTGTCGGCTTCCGACGGGATGACGTCGGTGTGGCCGGGCAGCAGAAGGACGTCGTCGTAGGTCAGGCCGACGAAGCCAAAGGGATCATGGGGAGTCGACTGTTCGCTCAACGCGGCGCCTCTTTCAGGGAGATGTGGAGGACGGGACCACCGGCTTCGATTCGCCGGTTGTGCGGGTTCTATCGTAACGAACGGACGGCGCTCCCTATTCCGGGCGGTTCGACCACCGCGCTTTCACCAAGCATGTGCCCGCCGGGCACAGCACGCAAAGTTGGTGATCCCGGGTATCACCGGCTTTTCGGCGCCCTATCGAGTGATCAAATTCACTGACGCTGGCGTCGGTGATGAAGACAACGACGCCCCGGTCCGAGGGACCGGGGCGTCGCAGGGGCACAGTTGCAGTTGCAGCTAGTGGCTGTGGCCGTGACCGTGCTCTTCGTCGTCGGCCGGCTTCTCGACCACCAGTGTTTCGGTGGTGAGGACCAGCGCGGCGATTGACGCTGCGTTGCGCAGTGCGGAGCGGGTGACCTTGACCGGGTCAATGATGCCGGCGTCGACCAGGTTCTCGTACTCTCCGGAGACGGCATTGAAGCCGTGGCCGACCTCGAGCTGGCTGACCTTGTCGATGACAACGTAACCTTCGAAGCCCGCGTTCTCGGCGATCCAGCGCAGCGGCTGGACGAGAGCGCGGCGGACGAGACCGACGGCGGTTGCCGCATCGCCCTCAAGCTTGAGAACGTTCGGGTCCTCGTCGAGGACCTTCGACGCGTGGATCAGGGCAGAACCGCCGCCTGCCACGATGCCCTCTTCAAGGGCGGCGCGGGTTGAGGACACTGCGTCCTCGATGCGGTGCTTCTTTTCCTTGAGCTCAACCTCGGTGGCTGCTCCGACCTTGATGACGCCGACGCCGCCGGCCAGCTTCGCGAGACGCTCCTGGAGCTTCTCACGGTCCCAGTCAGAATCGGTGCGCTCAACCTCGGCGCGGATCTGCGAAACACGATCGGCAACATCCTGCTCGCTGCCGGCACCGTCAACGATGGTGGTGTTGTCCTTGGTAACGGTGATACGGCGTGCCGATCCCATCACCTCGAGGCCGACCTGGTCCAGCTTCAGCCCGAGATCCGGGGAAACAACCTGCGCACCGGTGAGAGTGGCGATGTCCTGGAGCATGGCCTTGCGGCGGTCACCGAAACCGGGAGCCTTGACCGCAACCACGTTCAGAGTGCCGCGGATCTTGTTGACCACGAGGGTGGACAGTGCTTCGCCTTCGATGTCTTCGGCGATGATGAACAGCGGCTTACCGGCCTGCAGCGCCTTCTCCAGCAACGGCAGGAATTCCTGCAGAGCGGAGATTTTGCCGGAGTTGATCAGGATCAGCGCGTCTTCGAGGACGGCTTCCTGACGCTCGGCGTCGGTGACGAAGTAGGGGCTCAGGAAGCCCTTGTCGAACTGCATACCTTCGGTGAGGACCAGCTCGGTCTGCGTGGTCGAGGATTCCTCGATCGTGATGACGCCGTCCTTGCCGACCTTCTCGAACGCTTCGGCGAGCAGGTCGCCGACTTCCTGGCTCTGGGCCGAGATGGCGGCAACGTTTGCGGTCTGCTTCCCGACGACCTCGCGGGCGTTCTCCAGCAGGCGCTCCGCAACGGCTTCGATGGAAACTTCAATGCCGCGCTTCAATGCACCCGGTGCTGCACCGGCTGCAACGTTGCGCAGGCCTTCCTTGACCAGTGCCTGTGCGAGGACAGTGGCCGTCGTCGTACCGTCACCGGCGACGTCGTTGGTCTTGGTGGCAACTTCCTTGGCGAGCTGAGCGCCGAGGTTTTCGTACGGGTCGTCCAGCTCAACCTCACGGGCGATGGTCACGCCGTCGTTCGTGATGGTGGGGGCGCCCCACTTCTTGTCGAGGACGACGTTGCGTCCGCGGGGGCCGAGCGTCACCTTGACGGTGTCGGCCAGCTTGTCGACGCCGGCTTCCAGCGAGCGGCGAGCGGCGTCGTTAAACTCCAACTGCTTTGCCATTGTTTGTTACGTTCCTTTCAGGCGTGTGCAGGGATGTGTACTTACAGGAAAGAACCCCGGCCTGATGCGACCGGGGTTCTTCTGCACAACTACTTGACGACGATCGCCAGAACGTCGCGAGCGGAGAGAACCAGGAACTCCTGGCCGCCGTGCTTGACCTCGGTTCCGCCGTACTTGGAGTAGATGACGACGTCGCCTTCAGCAACGTCGACCGGAACGCGGTTGCCGTTGTCGTCAACGCGGCCGGGGCCTACTGCGACGACCTCGCCCTCCTGGGGCTTTTCCTTGGCGGTGTCCGGGATGACCAGACCGGAAGCGGTGGTCTGCTCGCCTTCCAGCGGGCGGACAACAATACGATCTTCAAGAGGCTTGATAGAGACCGACACTCGGACCTCTCCTTCACTTGGTTTGAATGAATCGGGGTATCGAGCAGGCGCTGACCGTCGTCGCGGTGCCGGTTGGCGCATCCTCGAAGGATTAGCACCCTCATAGCGAGAGTGCCAAGTCTGACTTTATGCAAACGGTTAGCACTCGGTCAAGGCGAGTGCCAGAGGGGTGTAAATCCGGGCACGACGACGCGACGCCCCGCGCACTTCGACAGGCCGCGTGTCCAGGCGGACCGGCAGGAGCCGGCACCGAGGAACCCTCCCACACCGATGTCAGCCCAATCCGCGCACCATCAGCATCCGGAGGGCACTGCTCCTTCATAGTCATGAAACAAGTCGATCACCCACCACCGACATTTTCGCTCGAAGGTGTAAACGAGTGAAAAACCGGACATCACCAGCAACATGACCGGGCAGCGGCACCCCCGTGTCACCGCCCGGCCTGGCAGCAGAAACTGTCACCGCCGGGCCGACTCCGGTTCTGCCAGCTCTGCCGTATGTCGGCCGTGATGGCGGCCGAGCGGCAACATAAGTGGCGCGCCGGAGGTGGGATCGATGATCACCCGGCTGTCTAGCCCGAACACTGCACGGATGGTGTCCTCCGTCAGAACTTCCGCCGGCGTTCCCATCGCGTAAATGCGGCCCTCAGCGATGGCAACCAGGTAATCCGCATAGCGCGCCGCGAGATTGAGGTCGTGCAGAACGATAACGATCGTCGTCCCGCGCATGTGATTGAGGTCGATCAGCAGATCGAGGACATCAATTTGGTGCGTGACTTCAAGGAACGTCGTCGGCTCGTCCAGCAGCAGTACGTCTGTCTGCTGTGCAAGAGCCATCGCAATCCACACGCGCTGCCGCTTGCCGTCAACAGACGCCCTAAACTGAAGGACCCGGCGTAGGCCGTTCCAAACTTCAGCCGAAAGCCCAGCGGAAAGCGATATCTTGACCCAGAACCTTCTTGAGCCCGTCCTGACTCCCGAGGGCTGGGAACTGCTCAACTCGCTTGGCCCCTACTCCGAAGCGGACAGTCTCCGCCTCAATGAGCAGCTCCGCGCGGCAGGTCATGCCCCTGATGTGGTCAACGCCGCCCTCACGCAGTCCCGCCTTCGTGCCAAGGCACAGAGCAAGTTTGGCCCGTTCGCGGCGCGGATGCTGTTCACGCCCGCTGGCCTTGAGCAGGCGACCCGACTCAACGTCGCTGCCCGGCACGCCCAGCGCTACGTGACCGCCGGGCTGCAGAAGGTTGCCGACCTGGGCTGCGGGATCGGTGCCGACTCGATGGCGCTCGCCACCCTTGAGAGGGACGTCACCGCCGTCGAGCTCGATGAAACCACCGCAGCTGCCGCCACGATGAACCTCCTGCCCTGGTCCAATGCGACGGTCCTGAATGCCGATGCGTCAGCTGTAGACCTCGCGGGGTACGACGGCGTCTGGCTGGATCCCGCCCGGCGGACCACTTCCAGCTCCGGCACCAGGCGCCTGTTCGATCCCGAAGCGTTCTCCCCGCCGCTGTCCTTCGTCGAAGCGCTCGCTGACACAGGTATGCCCGTCGGGGTGAAGCTCGGCCCGGGTATCCCCCACGAGGCAATTCCTGCCGGCTGCGAAGCGCAGTGGGTATCGGTGGACGGCGATGTCGCGGAAGTGGTCCTGTGGTTCAACGCACTCCGCCGCGACAACGTGCGCCGGAGCGCCCTGCTCATCCGTACCGATGGCGCGACGGAACTCACCAGTGAGAGTGACTTCGGAGCGGACGACGACGCCCCGATCGGCCCCGCTGAGGGGTACCTCTACGAGCCCGACGGCGCCATCATCCGTACCGGGCTGGTCGCCAACGTCGCCCGCCAGATCGCTGGACACCTTGTCGACCCCAACATCGCCTACATCTGCGCGCCCAACCTCGTGGAGACGCCGTTTGCCCGGCCCTACCGTGTCCTGGACGTCATGCCCTACAACGTGAAGGCCCTGAAAGCCTGGGTCAAGGCCAACGACATCGGCGTCCTGGACATCAAGAAGCGCGGCACTTCCGTCACCCCGGAGGAGCTGCGCAAACAGCTGCTCACCGGCTCCAGGAAGTCCGTGCGTAAGGCCACGCTGGTGCTGACGAGGATCGGCGAGGAGAGGGTCGCCGTCGTCGTCGAACCAGTTCTGGGCTGACTTTTAGGCGAGCTGGCGCGAGAACTCGCCCGCCAGGCGGATCTGCTCAGCCGTCGGCCGGACCCCGGTGTAGAGCACAAACTGCTCGGCTGCCTGCAGCGCAATGACCTCCGCACCGGTTATCACCGGCTTGTTTGCCCGGCGGGCTGCGCGGATGAGGGGTGTTTCGGACGGCAGCGCAACGACGTCGAACACCAGCGAAGCCGCCGTCACCGCTTCATCGCTGAACGACTGGACGTCCTCGTCCTGACCGGTCATCCCGAGCGGTGTCACGTTGATGAGCAGGTCTGCCGTGGTATTCCCGGGCTCTGCCTGCCACTCGAAGCCGTACAGCTCCGCCAGTCTCCGCCCGGCGTCCTCGTTCCGCGCCACGACGGTGACCCTGGTGAAGCCGGCATCCCGCACGGCTGCCGCAACGGCCTTCGCCATGCCGCCGGATCCGCGCAACAAAACAGACGACGACGGCGTCACCTCCCGGCGCTGTCCGATCAGTTCCGCGACGGCCAGGTAGTCGGTGTTGTAAGCGGTGAGGACACCGTCATCGTTCACGATGGTGTTCACAGAATCAATCGCGGTCGCTGAAAGGTCCATCCGGTCGACGAGCGGAATAACGTCCTCCTTGAACGGCATCGATACGGCACAGCCGCGGATACCCAGCGAACGCACTCCGCCGATGGCTGCCGGCAGGTCAGTGGTGGTGAACGCTTTGTAGATGTAGTTCAGCCCCAGTTCGTCATACAGCCAGTTGTGGAACCGGGTTCCGATGTTGCTCGGCCTCGCTGCAAGGGAGATACACAGGACCATGTCTTTGTTCAGGATCGGCACCCGCTCAATTATGCTCCGGCCCCAGTACGTTCTCCAACGCGGAACCATCCCCATACTTCTGGGTGGAGATGATGCTGACTTTGCCGTTCGTCTCAAGCACGATTGCCGCTATCTGTGAGAGGTCACCGTTGCCCTGCATGCGCGCTGCCTGTAGCAGTTCCGACTTGGTCAGACGATTCCTGCGCAGCTCTGCCTCGAGTATCTCGCCGTCTTTGAACAGGAGAGCCGGACGCGAAGTGATCGATTCCCTGAAGCCCGGGCGGCGGGACGAGGCGAAAGCCACCATGAACTGCAGCCCCGCCAGCAGGGCGAGTGCGAACGCACCCTCCGTCCACGAGACATCCGAATTGAGCAGGATGGTCGCCAGGGTCGACCCGAAGGCAACAGTGACGATGAAGTCGAAGATATTGAGCTGGCTGAGGGTTCTCTTGCCCGACACCCGAAGAACCACGACGAGAAGCGCGTAGGCAGCCGATCCTACAAGGAGTATCCGCCCAATATCAGCCCAGCTATCGAACCACATACCGATTCCTTCCCTGTTCCTGAACGCTCACGCGGCCGCCCTGTCCGTGGCGGTTTTCCCCACCAGCTCGCGAAGACATGTTCTTCACACTAGGTGGCGCGGAAGACTTCAGCGAGGGTTCGACAGGCCGCCTGCACTACTATTGGGCTCAGTTCTCACCCGCGATGGCGCGATACCGAGGCAGCAATCACCCACCGTCCGGTACCGGTCAGGAGCACAGCATTGAAGTTAGAGTTCGCGAAGTCCGAGCAGTCGACCCTCGGGGTTGAGTGGGAACTCGCACTCGTCGACCGGTACAACGGCGACCTCGTTTCAGTAGCGAAGGAAGTCCTCCGGGGCGTCAACGAGCGGCACCCTGAACTGCAGGCCGACGACGAACACCCGCACATCAAACAGGAGCTGCTCCTCAACACCGTTGAGATCGTGACCGGAATCTGCCATACCGTCGCGGAAGCGAAAGAAGACCTGAGCCGCTCGCTCGCCGCTGTCCGCGAAGTGACGGATCCGATGGGTGTCGAACTCTTCTCCGCCGGATCCCATCCCTTCAGTGCGCCCCGTTCCCAGCCGGTGACGGACAAGGAACGCTACGCCAAACTCATTGACCGTACCCAGTGGTGGGGTCAGCAGATGGTGATTTACGGCGTCCACGTCCATGTTGGCCTGGATCATCGCGACAAGGTCCTGCCGGTGCTCGATGGCCTGGTGAACTACTTCCCGCACTTTCAGGCCATTTCCGCTTCGTCCCCTTTCTGGGGCGGCGAGGACACCGGGTACGCCTCCCAGCGTGCCCTCA
This sequence comes from Arthrobacter sp. D2-10, assembly GCF_054161285.1. NCBI lineage: Bacteria > Bacillati > Actinomycetota > Actinomycetes > Micrococcales > Micrococcaceae > Arthrobacter > Arthrobacter sp. D2-10. The sequence goes on from NZ_CP096431.1 coordinate 2,510,344, forward strand.
TGTTCCAGCAGCTTCCCACCGCCGGGCTGCCGTTCCAGTTCCCCACCTGGAGCGAGTACGAGGCCTATGTGCAGGACATGTTCACCACCGGAGTGATCGACACGGTGAGCGAAATCCGGTGGGACATCCGCCCGGTCGGCAACCTGGGCACCATTGAGATGCGTGTGTGTGACAGACTGTCCACGCTCGAGGAGGTCGGCGCCGTCGCCGCTTTGACCCAGTGCCTCGTTGACGACTTCTCCACCGCCCTCAACAACGGCGGATCCATCCCCACCATGCCTCCGTGGCATGTGCAGGAAAACAAGTGGCGCGCCGCCCGGTACGGACTGGACGCCATCATCATCCTCGACGCTGCCGGCACCGAACGGCTGGTCACCGAACACCTGATGGATGAGCTCAACCGGCTCGAGCCCGTTGCGGCGAAGCTGGGCTGCTCGGAGGAGCTGGCCGACGTCGAGAAGATCCTGAAGCGCGGTGCCGGGTACCAGCGCCAGCGCCGCGTGGCCGCTGAGAACAACGGCGACCTGAGCGCCGTCGTACTGGATCTGGTGCGCCAACTGCGCGAGGGACCGACCCCGTCATGAGTTGGCAGGACATACCCCTGAGAATGCCTTTCAGGGGTGTGTCCTGCTCACTCAACGCAGCTGGTCAGGCGTTGACGGACGGTCGCCACTGCGCGTCGCGTCCCATCCTCGCGAGGAGTCGGGTCTCCCGGCTCGCGTCGGCGGGTGCAGGAAGCGCCGGCCGGCAGATGCCCTCCATATAGAGGTGCTCGCCGAAGCCCTCAAGGGACTGCTCGATGAGGTCGAGCTCCGAATCGGTGAACCTGCTGTCAACCCCCGCACCGCGTGCAATGTCCCAGCGGTGCACCACCAGGTCGAATCCGTAGAACCTCGCGAGGGTCGCTCCCACCGTTGTCGGGCCGAAGAAGCCGTCGAACTGGGTCTCAGCAAGTTCAGGAGTATCGAGGATTGCCTGGACGCGTGACGAGTGGGTCCGCCACCCGTCGGCAGGTTCCTGGGCGGTATCAGGCCGCGGGCCTGCGTCAAGCTCATGCTGTCCGAGGAAGTCGCGTTCCGTGTCGATCAGGTGGTCGAGGACGTCGCGGACCGTCCAGCCCGTGCAGGGTGAAGATGCCGTCCAGTCCTCCACACCTTCGACTATCTCCGTCAATCGAGCGTTCGCTGTCCCAAACAATTCCGAATTGGTAGTCATGGCCCCACCGTAGACCGCGCTGCGCAGGGACGTATTGATAAAATCCGACACGTGGCATCCTCGACGGACCCCATCAGCCGCGGACAACTGCAGGATCCGGCCACGCCGGCACCGCAGCTTTTCCGGTATGCACCGACGGCCGAATACCTGCACATCATCCGCCACTTCTGGATCCCCGTCTGGGACTTTCCTGAGGGTGTTGTCTCCCACCAGAAGGTCCTGCAGTACCCCAGCACCCTGCTCGTCATCGCCCCCGACTACGCCATCGCCAAAGGGCCTGAACCGGCACTCTCGCACAAGCATCTCAGCGGCACGTCATGGGCTTTCGGGATCCTGTTCCAGGCCGCCGCCGGGTACCGGCTGCATGGCTCCGGTCTACCCGGGCTGGTCGGACGTGAACTGCCGCTTGCTGAGGTCTCACCATCCTTCGCTGAGGTGATCAAGGCGGTACGGACGGAGATGTCCGTGGCGCCGTCGTCGTCGGCTGTCCATGCACGCTGCATCGACCTCGTGACCGCAGCACTGCGGCCCTGGTGCTCACCGCTCGACTCGGACGAACGGCTCATCAACTCCATCACGGACCAGGTGGAGACGACGCCGTCCCTGACACGTGTGGACAAGCTCGCCGCCCATACCGGCCTTGACGAGCGGGCGCTGCAACGCTTCACGCGCAAACGCCTGGGCCTGAGTCCGAAGTGGCTGATCCAGCGCCGTCGGCTGCAGGAAGCCGGTGCACGGCTGGCCGCAGGAGACTGCACGGTCAGCGACCTGGCCGCCGAGCTGGGTTACGCAGACCAGGCCCACTTCACCCGGGACTTCTCGCGGGTGATCGGGATGACGCCGGGAGCGTACCTGAGGAAGAACAATCCCTAGCCGGTCGCTGAGAGGTGGACGGTACTGACCGGCATCGAGGAGTCGGTTCCGAAGCCGATCCCGCTGGGCTCGCCCCCGTCCATGATGATGCGCGCGGCGAGCGCCGCCACCATGGCTCCGTTGTCAGTACACAACGACGACGGCGGGATGGTCAGCGTGATTCCCGCCGCGTCACAGCGTTCCCGGGTGAGCTGGCGGAGCCGCGAGTTGGAAGCCACTCCCCCTCCCAGGAGCAGCGAGGTGATGCCGTTCTCGGTGCACGCCAGCACGGCTTTCGCGGTGATCACGTCGACCACCGCCTCCTGGAACGATGCCGCGACATCGGCAACCGGCACCTCCACGCCGCGCGCCTCGCAGTCCTCGACGTACCGGGCCACTGCGGTTTTCAAGCCGCTGAAGGACCAGTCGTATCGGTGCGGGCCGTGCAGCTCGGCCGTGCCCATGTACTTGGGCTGGCTCAGCCCGCGCGGGAACCTGATCGCCAGAGGATCGCCCTGCGCCGCCATTCGATCGATTGCCGGCCCGCCGGGATAGCCGAGCCCGAGGATGCGCGCCACCTTGTCGTACGCTTCGCCGGCGGCGTCGTCGATAGTGGACCCCAGCAGCTCGACGTCGGAAGCAAGGTTGCGCACCCGAAGGATCTCGGTGTGCCCACCGGATACCAGCAGCGCTCCGAGATTCTCGGGCAACGTACCGGCGTCGAGCAGGCCAACCCCGACGTGCGCGACCAGGTGGTTCACAGCGAACAGGGGCTTGCCCGTAGCCACCGCCAGTGCCTTCGCCGCTGCGACCCCGACCATGAGGGCGCCCGAGAGACCGGGCCCGGAGGTGACGGCGAGCGCGTCGACGTCGGACAGGGAAACCCCTGCCTCGTCCAGCGCCTGCTGGAGCGTGGGCACCATGGCGTCAAGGTGCGCGCGCGACGCAATCTCCGGGATGACCCCTCCGAAGCGGACGTGCTCGTCCATCGAGGAGGACACTGCGTTGGTCAGCAGGGTGGTTCCCCTGACGATGCCGACGCCTGTCTCGTCGCAGGAGGATTCGATTCCCAGAACGAGGGGTTCAGACCGGTTCATGGTCACCTTTCGCTGCGTCGGCTGTGTTGAAGATGAGTCGCATGACGTGCGCGCTGACACCGTCCCGGTAGTACCCGCGCCGGGTGTGGATGTGTTCGAACCCGAACCGTTCATACAGCCGCCGCGCCCGGGGGTTGTCCTCGCGCACCTCAAGGAGGGTTTCGGCGGCGCCCCGGCGCCGGGCCTCATCGAGCATGCTGGTCAGCATTGCCGTTCCGATTCCCCGCCCCTCATACTGCGGCAGGACGCCGATGGTCTGGATATCAGCGGTGGATCCGACCACCATGATGCCGCAGTATCCGATCAGTTCTCCGTCCACCTCGGCCACGAGGTACTGCCTGGTCTCGGTCAGCGCGAACTCGTCGAAGAACAGCTCGAGCGGCCAGGCATCGACCGGAAAGAGCTGCTGCTCAAGGCGTCCGACCAACGGAATATCGTGCAGGCGCATCGGTCGAAGGGCGAAGGTCACAGCAGTGCCTTCTTCCGCGGACCGGGCACTTTGGCGTCGGATTCCCTCAGGTACAGCGGCGTGGTCGGGCGGAGGGTACCGCCGGCGGCCAGGGTACGGTCCGCCACCAGGGCGAGAGCGGCCGCGTCGGGGGTGAGCTCGGTAGCCGCCGCCGGCCCGGGCAACCGGTCGGCATAGATACCCGCACCCCGACCATAAACGGGCAGCTCGGGCACGGTCTCCGCGCGACCGACATGCGGTCCGTCCAGAAGCTCCGGCAGCGGCGATGCCGCCCGATACCGCGCCCAGTACACTTCCTTGCGCCGCGCGTCGGTGGCAACGGCAAACTCACCCTCGGGGTGACCGGCGTCGAGCGCCACCGCATCAAGACTCATGACGCCGTGCAGCGGCACGTTCCACACAAAGGCAAGCATGCGGGCGGTCGCGATTCCCGCACGCAACCCCGTGAAGGGACCTGGCCCGACACCCACGACAATGGCATCCAACGCCGTCCCGGCCACGCCGGCGTCAGCGAGCAAACGCTCTACTGCGGGGGCCAACACTTCCGCGTGCGAGCGCGTGTCGGTCGAAGCGAACCGCTGGAGTACGACGCCGTCACGCACTACCGCTGCGCTGGCCGCCGCTGAGGTATCCAAAGACAGAATCAGCATCTAGACCAGCGCTCCCAGCTGCAGTGCGGCCCAGCGTGGGCCGAAGGCGTCAATCCGCACGGAGCGGGGTTCGTCGTCGTCGTCGGTTTCTGTTCCCGGCGTGGCCGGTAAGGCGACGGCGGGGCGAACCAGGGTGACGTGGAGCCAGCTGTCGGCGAGGTGCTCCACACGGTCGGCGCCCCATTCGACAACCGTGACCGATGTATCCAGCGTCGATTCGAGGTCGAGGTCGTCTATCTCGGCGTCCGATTCCAGGCGGTAGGCGTCGACGTGGACGAGCGCCGGGCCGCCGGCAAGGGACGGATGATTCCGGACCAGCACAAACGTCGGGGAGATGATGCCCTCCCGCACGTTGAGTCCCCTACCCAGACCCTGGGTGAAGGTGGTCTTGCCGGCCCCCAGCTCACCGGTCAGGATGAGCAGGTCACCGGCTGCGAGTTGGGCGCCGAGGCCGGCTGCCGCGCGCTGCAGCTCGTCGACGGAGGCGACCGTGAACTCCTGGGACCAGACGGGAGCGGTCACTGGTCGGCGTCCGAATCGATATACCGGCGCGCAACGCGTCGGCTGATGCGGGTGACTATCTCGTAGTTGATCGAGCCGCTCGCCCGGGCCCAGTCATCTGCGGTGGGCGTCCCGTCCCCGGCGCCGAAAATGACCACTTCCTGACCAAGCGGGCTGTCCGCAGACTCGGCGATTCCCGTTTCCTCGAAGTCGATCACGAACTGGTCCATGGCGATGCGGCCGACCACCGGGTAGATCCGGCCACCGATCGAAACTGGTGCACCCGTGGCGACACGCGGGACGCCGTCGCCGTAGCCAACCGGGACAAGCCCGAGGGTGGTCCGCTTGTCCGTCCGGTAGGACAGGCCATAGGACACTCCGTGACCAGCGGGAACTTCCTTGCAGTTGGCGATGGTGGTTAGGAAGCTCATTGCCGGACGCAGGCCGAGCTCGGCCGACGACTGTCCGTCGAAGGGAGAGAGCCCGTAGATACCGAGCCCCACCCGCACGAGGTCGAAGTGCGCATCCGGCCGGGAGAGCGTTCCGGGAGTATTGGCAAGATGACGGACCTCAAGGTCGACGCCGGCGTCCTCGGCCACGGCCACGGCCTCGCGGAAGCGTTCAATCTGCTCGTCGGTCTCTTCCCTGTCGGGCTCATCCGCAACGGCAAGATGGGAGAAGACGCCCACGACCCGCAGCAGCCCGTGCTCCTGATGTTCGAGCGCGCGGCCCAGCAGTGCCTCCCAGTGCTCCGGAGGGCACCCGTTGCGGCCGAGCCCGGTGTCAATCTTCAGGTGTACGCGGGCAGGGCGCTCCAGCCGCCTGGCCTCGGCTACCACGTGCGCCAGTTCCCAGCCGGAGATACCAAGGTCCACGCCAAGCTCGATGGCGGCGGCGAAGTCGCTCGTCCCGGTGTGCAGCCAGGCGAGGATCGGTGCTTCGATACCGGCCCGGCGCAGTTCGACGGCTTCGGCGATATGCGCCACACCGAGCCAGGTCGCACCCGCTTTCAGCGCCGCCTCCGCTATGGGGACAGCACCGTGCCCGTAAGCATCAGCTTTCACGACAGCCATGACGCGCGCCGGGCTGGCGATCTCGGCGATATGCCGAACGTTGTGCCGCACCGCGGCGAGGTCAATGTCCACTCGCCGTTCCGGCACGGGTCCCGCTGAAAAACTCACAGGCCCATTCTGTCAGCTATGAACGGTCGGTCAGGAATCGGGCCGCTCAGCAGTACTGGCCGCCCTTGCGCTCAGCTTCCCGACGACGACACGATGGAACATGACATTCTCACCGAAAACAGCAATAGTCACGGGCTCCGATTCGGGCATTGGACGCGCCACCGCGGTCGCGCTCGCAGAGGCAGGGTGCGACGTCGGCATCACCTGGCACTCGGATCAGGAAGGAGCCGAGGAAACCGCGCGACTGGTTCGGGAAGCTGGAACCAAAGCCGCCGTGGCGCAGCTCGACACCACCGACACACCCGCCTGCGGGGACGTCATCGACCGGCTGGCGGACGAGCTCGGCGGCGTGGACGTCTTCGTCAACAATGCGGGCACCGGCGACGGAACGCCTTTCCTCGACCTCGATTGGGACACCTGGCGCGGAACGGTTGCAGCTGACCTGGACGGCGCATTTGTCTGCATTCAGCGGGCCGCACAGCGCATGGCCAGCGCCGGAAACGGTGGACGCATCATTGCGGTGACGAGTGTCCACCAGGAGCAGCCCCGAGTAGGCGCTGCAGCCTATGACGCCTCCAAGCATGGACTGGGGGGCCTCATCCGGACCATTGCCCTGGAACTTGGAGACCGCGGCATCACTGCCAACGCCGTCCTGCCCGGGGAGATTGCAACCCCGATGACGGGTAACGAGGACGAGGATCCCCACCGGATCCGCCGACCTGGCGTACCGCTGGGACGGCCTGGCGATGCGCGTGAAGTCGCCGCCGTGATTGCGTTCCTCGCCTCCCCCGCGGCGAGTTACGTCACCGGAGCATCCTGGGTGGTCGACGGCGGCATGCTGCAGATGGGACCGCAGGCCGGTTCGCACATCACCAGTGACGATTGGCGGTCGGTCTGAGCGGGCCCTGTAGACGCACTCAGGCGTCCGACTGCGTGGCTATGGTGGCGGTCGCCCTCCGAACCGCTCCGGGCGGGACATTCGCCACAATGTCCTCGAGGAAAGCGTAGCGCCGGAGCCATTGCTTCCGGACGCCGTCGCGCTCTGCACTCATCCGCCGCCACCAGTCGGCGATGTCGCCCCAGCCGGGAGCGGCCAGGGATCCTCCCACCTCCTGAACCGAGAGTGAGGCGCAGAGGTTTGCGAACGCCAGCCGGTCCGCCAGCGGCCAGCCGGCAAGGTCGCCCGTGATGAAGGCAGCGCCGAAGCAATCTCCTGCGCCCGTGGGGTCATAGGCATTGACGGGCAGAGCCGGTACCCACTCTTCCTCCCCCGTCACAGAGTCGACGGCGATGGCACCGTGCTGACCGACAGTGACCACGGCGACCGGCACCCGGTCGGCGAGCGCGTACAGAGCAGCCCACGGGTCGCTGGTCTTGGTGTACGCCATCGCTTCTGCCTCGTTGGGCAGGAAGGCGTGGAAGTACTGCAGCGAGTCGAGGGCACTTGTGGACCAGGCGCCGCTCGGGTCCCAGCCCACATCGCCGAAGAGCCGCATGCCCTTGGCATAGGCCGCGGGAACCCAGGGCTCCACCTCCACCCCTACCTCGGCCATGGCCGCCCGGCAGCGTGGAAGGTCGGCAATGAGCTCGGACGCTGACAGCGGTGACGGGTGGCCGTGCGTCACCATCGACCGGTCGCGCTCGACGGACAGCGATACCGTGACCGGCGAATGCCACTGCTCGAAGGTCCGCGAACGGGACAGGTCAACGTGTTCCTGCCCCTGCAGGATGCTCCGGTTGAAGGCGCCGTACCCGTCGTCGCCGAAGGCCGCCGCGAGGGTCGTGTGCAAGCCGAGCCTGCTGGCAGCGATCGCCTGGTTCGCCACTCCACCCGGACATGAGCCCATACCCTCGGCCCATACCTCGGTGCCGGGTGTGGGCAGCGTATCGAGCCCGGTGAAGATAATGTCGAAGAACACCGAGCCGGTCAGCAACAGATCGAACTCAGGGTCGTCGGCGGTTCGCGCGGAGGCAAGCGGGTCGAATCGATGCGGCGTGGCCATGTACGGCACGATACCCCGGCAACCGGCACGGCACAGCGCGCAGGACAGGCTTACAGCGACCGAAGGAGCACATCATGAAGTTGGCTGTCATCGGCGGCGGCGGATTCCGGGTTCCGCTCATCTACCGTGCGCTCTGTTCGGGGGCGTTTGCTGAACTCGCCGATGAAGTGTGCCTGCACGACGCCGACCCCTCCCGCTCGGCAGCGATCGCACGCGTCGCGCTGGACATGCCGCTTCCCGACGGCGCTCAACCGCCCGTTCTCTCCGTCGAGGACCGGTTGGAAGATGCTCTGGCGGGAGCCGACGTCGTCTTCGTTGCCATCCGTCCCGGTGGCGCCGCAGGGAGGGTCGTGGATGAGCGAGTTGCCATCACCGAGGGCATGCTGGGACAGGAGACGGTAGGCGCCGGCGGCCTGTCCTATGCGCTGCGTTCCATCCCGGAAATGCTGAAACTGGCTGATGAGATCCTCCGCACGTGCCCGGACGCCTGGGTCATCAACTTCACCAATCCGGCGGGGATCATCACGGAGGCGTTGCAGCCCGTGCTTGGCCGCCGTGTCGTGGGTATTTGTGATTCGGCGTCGGGGCTGGTCCGCCGGGCGTCCGTCGCCGCCGGTGCGCCGCTCCCTTTCGGAGATCTCACCGGCGTCGACTACGTAGGACTCAACCATCTGGGCTGGCTGCGGAGCCTCAAGCACGACGGCGGCGACCTCCTGCCCGCGCTGCTCGCCGATCCTGCCCGGCTGGGTTCATTCGAGGAAGGGCGGGTTTTCGGTCCGCAGTTCCTGCACATGCTCGGCGCCCTGCCGAACGAGTACCTGTTCTACTACTACTTCCATGCAGAAGCCCGACGCTCCGTCTCCGCCGCTGCCGAAACCCGCGGAGAATCGCTGGTTCGCCAGCAGTCCGGTCTCTACCCCCGGCTCCTCTGCGCGCGTGATCCGTTCACCGAGTGGGAGGCGGCCCGCCGCTCCCGGGAAGAGGGCTACCTCGCTGAAGCCCGCACGGCCGAGGAGTCCCGCGATGAAGCCGATCTGGCCGGCGGCGGGTATGAGCAGGTGGCCCTGACCGTCATGCGTTCGCTCACCCGGAACGAGCCGTCGGAACTGATCGTGAACGTCCGCAACGGTGACTCGATACCGCAGCTTCCGGCAGACGCCGTCGTCGAAATTCCTGCCCGCGTTACCCGTGCAGGGGTTGCGGCGCTTCCGGCGGGTGAGCCCACACCACACCAGCTCGGCCTGATGGCGCAGGTGAAGGCCTCCGAGCGGGACGTGATCGCCGCCGTCGTGCACGGAGACCGGACACTGGCAGTCCGGGCATTCGCCCTGCATCCGCTGATCGACTCCGGACACACCGCCCAGCGACTGCTGCGCGGGTATGAGAAGGCTTTCCCCCAACTGTCGAAACTCTGGCGCTAGGTTCCCGCTACCCCTGCCTGCTAACGAGGGGCAGCGGGAAGGAGCAGATCCCTAGGCCTCGAGCGCCCTTGCCCACAGGTTGATGTCGGACTCGACAGCAAACTCGTCGATCGCGTGCAGCTCCTCGCCGGTGAAATCGAGGTTGTTGATCGCACCCACGCTGTCCTCGAGCTGCTTCACGCTCGACGCGCCGATCAACGCCGACGTGATCGGGGTGCCTTTGCTCTGCGGACGGAGGATCCACGCGATCGCCATCTGCGCAAGAGTCTGCCCGCGTGATTCAGCGATGCTGTTCAGGCCGCGGACACGGCGCAGGTTGTCCTCGGACAGGTGGTCTTCGGACAACGACTTCTGCGCCGCCGCACGGGAATCCTCGGGCACGCCGTTCAGGTACTTGCTGGTCAACAGGCCCTGCGCCAGCGGCGAGAACGCAATGGACCCAGCACCGACCTGCTCCAGGACCTCCGGCAGGTTGGGTTCGCCGTTCTCCACCCAGCGGTTCAGCATGGAATAGGAGGGCTGGTGGATCAGCAGGGGCGTACCGAGGTCGCGCAGAATTGCCGCCGCCTCCGCCGTCCTCTCCGGAGAGTATGAGGAAATCCCGGCGTAAAGCGCCCGGCCGGAACGCACCGCAGTGTCCAGCGCACCCATGGTCTCCTCGAGCGGGGTCTCCGGGTCCGGGCGGTGGCTGTAGAAGATGTCGACGTAGTCCAGGCCCATGCGGTCCAGCGACTGGTCCAGGCTGGCCAGCAGGTACTTGCGCGATCCGAAATTGCCGTACGGGCCCGGCCACATGTCGTAGCCGGCCTTGCTGGAGATGATGAGCTCATCCCGGAAGGGCTTGAAATCGTCCTTGAGGTGCCTGCCGAAGTTGGTCTCGGCGCTTCCATAGGGAGGCCCGTAATTGTTGGCGAGGTCGAAGTGGGTGACACCGAGATCGAACGCCCGACGCAGGATGGCACGCTGAACATCGAACGGCTTGTCATCACCGAAGTTGTGCCACAGTCCCAGGGAGACAGCCGGAAGGTGCAATCCGCTGCGTCCAACTCGTCGATAGGGCATGGTTTCATAGCGGTTTTCCGCCGGATGATAGGTCATGAAATCATCCTAGGTTGAAGTTTGGTGTGACCCGAACCACCTATCCGGAAGCATCTCACGGAGTCGCGACACCGCCGTCTCCACCGGCGCGGCGCCGGCCACAAACCCGTCCGGGCGCACCAGATAGCAGGTTCCCGCCTCGAGGCCCTTGTCCGCGGCGGCCGCGAAGCTGTGCACCGGCACCTGCAGGGCATGCCCGACGGCGGCGGCGACCTCGCAGTCCATCTCACCGTAGGTGTGCACCTGCCACGTCGCGGAGCGGAGGGGCTCGAAGTTCGGTCCCGTCCACGGCAACCGCCTGCCGACCACCCGGCCCCGGCGCCTGCGCGCGCGGGTACTGCTCGCATCGGGCGAGGGGACGGCGTCGTTCATCCAGTAGTGAATACGGATCTGGGAGAGGTAGCCGAAGAGGCGCGGGGCGATGGGAAGCCTGGGCACCAGGCGAATCGCCACTGGGGCGAACAGCCGGGGAAGAACTCGCCGGACGGTACGGGCCAGCGGCCGGTCCGAGGTCACCAGGGCGAACACCCGATCTGTGCTGTTCACCAGTCGGAGCGCCACCGGGCGCCGCTCCGACTCGTAACGGTCAAGCAGGGACTCCGAGGCACGCCCCTGGATCACGTCCGCCAGTTTGAACGCCAGGTTGTGCGCGTCCTGGAGACCGGTATTCATCCCCTGCGCGCCGACGGGCGAATGGACATGCCCTGCGTCACCCGCGAGAAACACGGGGCCCTGCCGGAAGCGGGCGGCAACGCGGTGATGAATGCGGTAGGTCGAGAACCAGAGGCGCTCCCGGTAGGTCACCCCAAACACAGCATCGAGCCGCTGAAGCGCAACCGATTCCGGCACGTCGGTACCGGGCGCTGTCCTCAGCACCCCGAGTAACCGGTGGTGGCCGTCCGCGCCCATTGGGAAGCCGAGCAGGAATTCCTCGGCGCCGAAACGCAGGTTCGCGCTGTCCTCGGCAATGCCCCTGACGCCCAGCACATCGGCCACGTAGAACGTGTGTTGGTTGGTCAGGCCTTCGAACGGAATGGCGGAAAGCTTCCGGACCGCCGACGACCCGCCGTCCGCCCCGACGCAGAACCGTGCCCGGACCCGCAGCGGGCCCGAGGGTCCGCTGCATTCGGCGGTTACACCGTCGTCGTCTGTCGCGAGACTGGTCAAGGGGTGGTCCCACTCAACGGACCCACCGAGTTCTTCGAGCCGCTCCAGCAGGATGCGCTCGTTCCTGCTCTGCTCGAGGACATGGAGGCCGGGGTACGGGGTCAGCCCCTCGCCGAACCGGCCGATCGGCACAGCACCGAAGGACCGGTTCTCATATCCGGGACGGATGGTGACAGCTGCGTACCCCTCCGCGAGAACCCGGTCGACGGCCCCCAGCTGGTCATAGATCTCCATGCTGCGCGAATGCACGCCGAGGGCACGCGACTCCCGGGTGGGACCGCCCTTCCCGTCCACGAGCACGGCATTCACGCCGAGTTTGGCCAGCCATGCGGCGAGCATTAGTCCGGTGGGACCCGCTCCGATGATCAACACATCGGTTCTGAGCTCGCGCATGGCCGGCTCCTCCTCCTAGACCCCCAGAATCGCCGCACCGTGCGCCGGCAGCAAGACCTTCCCGTCGCCGATGGACTCTCCCGGCTCTGTACTGAGCAGAACCTTCTTCGCGGCCACCGGCACCTCCCGCTCGCTGTCCGCGAAGTTCACGACGACGGCGGTGCCGCCCCGGTGAAGCACCAGCCACCGCTGGTCCTCGTCGAAGTCGACCTTCACTGACGTGAAGTCGGGATTGTGCAGGTCCTTGTTCGTCCGACGCAGCGCGATGAGCTCGCGGTAGATGTTCTGCAGCCGTGCCTGTTCGGGCCGTTCCTGTTCGGTCCAGTCGAGCTTGGCGGACGCGAAGGTCTCAGGATCCTGCGGGTTGGGCACAGTGTCCGGGTCCCAGCCCATCTTCTCGAACTCGCGCAGGCGCCCCTCGGCGGTGGCCTTCCCCAACTCGGGTTCCGGGTGCGAGGTGAAGAAGGGCCACGGAGTCTTGGCCCCGTACTCCTCCCCCATGAACAGCATCGGCGTGAACGGGCCGGCGATGTTCAGGACTGCTGCCTGGGCCAGCTGGGCGGTATTCAGCGTGGCGCTGATACGGTCGCCGGCCGCACGGTTGCCGATCTGGTCGTGGTTCTGCGTGCAGACCACCAGCTGGTGCAGGGTGTGCTTCGCCGGATCGATCGGACGGCCATGCGAACGCTCCCTGAAGGACGACCAGGTGCCATTGTGGAAGAAGCCTTCCTTGTACACCTTCGCCAGCGCCCCAATGGAGTCGAAGTCCTCGTAGTAACCGACCGTTTCTCCGGTGACGTTGACGTGCGCGGCGTGGTGGAAGTCGTCGCTCCACTGGCCGGCCAGGCCGAAGCCGCCGGCACTGCGCGGTGCAATGAGCCGGGGATTGTTCAGGTCCGACTCCGCAACGAGGAACAGCGGCTTACCCAGCTCCGCGGCGCACCGGTCGGTCTCGACCGCGAACTCTTCGAGGATGTGGATGGCGCGCTCGTCGTGCAGGGCGTGCACGGCATCGAGCCGGAGCCCGTCCACGTGATAGTCCCGGAACCACATCAGCAGATTGTCGATCACGTACTTGCGCACCTCATCGGACAACGGGCCGTCCAGGTTGAGCGAGTCACCCCAGGTGTTGGACTTGCCCTCGGTCAGATACGGGGCGAACTGCGTGATGTAGTTTCCGCTGGGACCGAGGTGGTTGTAGACCACGTCCTGAATCACGCCGAGTCCGCGCTGGTGTGCCGCGTCGACGAAGCGCTGGTATGCCTCGGGCCCGCCGTAGGTTTCCTGTACCGCATACCAGAGAACGCCGTCATAACCCCAGTTGTGGGTGCCGTTGAACGCATTGACCGGCAGCAGTTCGACGTACTGGACGCCGAGTCCCACGAGGTAGTCAAGCTTCCCGATTGCCGCGTCGAGCGTCCCCTCGGGCGTGAAGGTGCCGATGTGCATCTCGTAAATGACGTTTCCATCAAGCCCGGGTGAGACCCAGCTGCTGTCACCCCAGGAGTACGCCCCGGCGTCGAACGTCCGGGACAGCTTGTGCACGCCCTCCGGCTGCCGGCGTGACCGGGGGTCCGGAACCGGACTCTCGGCACCGTCCAGGAGGTAACCGTAATCAACCTCGCCCTCCGCGGGAGCCCCTGGGGCCTCCCACCAGCTGCCCTCCCGGCACACCATGGGATACTGCTCTCCGTTGGCCACCAGAGTCAGGGACTGCGCCTTGGGCGCCCAGACGGCAAATCGCGAATGCTCCTCAAACTTCGAGCTCACTCAGCTTCCTCCTTCACGAGAAGTGCAACGGGATAGGTTTCGAACAGTTTCTTGGCCGGAACCGGTCCGCCCTCGAAGCCGGTACCGGTGATCGCACAGCTGTAGGTGCCCTCCGGAAGTACGACGGCGGTGTCCCGCCACCCGCCGGCACGCTCCAGCCCCAGCGGCAGACGTGTCACCGCAGCGACGGCGCCGCCGCGGTCGAAGGCAAAGATGTGCTCCGCCGCCGCACCGGTGGAGATCACCGAGCGGTACCCGGAGAACAGCTCCGGGCGGTCCCGCCGCAAGCGCAAGGCACGCGAGACGACCAGCAGCTTGGCGAGTCCGGCGTCGTCGACCTCCGGCAGCGCCCCGAAGGCGAGGTCAACCAGGCCCTGCTTCCGGGCGGCGAAGTCCACCGGCCGGCGATTGTCGGGGTCCACAAGGGAGGTTTCCCACAGCTCGGACCCCTGGTAGACATCCGGTACGCCGGGCATGGTGAGCTGTACCAGCTTGGCTCCGAGCGAGTTCGACCAGCCCGGCGCAGCCGTCTTCCCAACGAGGGTGGTGATAAGGCTGTTCACTTCGGGACGGTCAAAAGCTGCGTCGACGGCGTCGTGCATCTTCTCTTCGAAGGCTGCATTGGGCGCCGTCCAATGGGTGCTGGCATCTGCTTCACGGGAGGCTTTCTCCACGTACGCGTGCGCCCGTTCCCGGCTGAGCGGCCAGGCGCCCAGGAGGGCCTGCCACATCAGGGACGCGAACGCCGGGTCTCCGATGGGTGCGAGCCGGTTCAACTGCTCAAGGGTGTCGGTCCACTCCCCTGCCATCTCGGACAACACGGAGATGCGAGCCCGCGTGTCTTCGCCGCGCTTGGTGTCGTGCGTGCTGAGCGAGTTCATGGTCAGCGGCGCAGATTCCTGGCGCTCGAGCAGTGCGCGATGCACCTCGTAGGTGTCCAGGGCAAAGATCGAAGGGTCCGCTCCGACCTCGTTGAGCGAGGTCAGCCGGTTGAACCGGTAGAACGCGGTGTCCTCGACGCCCTTCGCCATCACCATTCCAGAGGTCTGCTGGAAGCGTACCGCCAACTCTGAGAGCTCAGGAGTGGCTGAATCACCCTCGGAGCCCGCGAGGAACGGATTCAGCAGCGGGTGCAGTGCGTCGATCACCGGTGTCAGGTCCGGGCGGCGCACCTTGGCGTTGAGCACAGCTTCGGCCAGGTGGCCGGCGCCGTCGGGCAGGTAGCTCCGGTACACCGGGAAGCACGTCAGCAGCTCAGCGATGGCATCGGCGCTCTGCTCCGGTTCGAGGTTCGCGGACGCCGGGACGAGGCGGGCCAGGCGCAGCACCTCCGAGCGGAGGATTCCGTCGGTGATGCCGCGCTTGGTGCCGTGGATCATGTGCACGAACCGCACGGTGGGAACTGCCGCGTCCAGCGCGGGCTCGCCGGCAGGATCCACGAAGAGTCGGTCCACCACGGCAAGACCGTCGTAGCCGGTCGTTCCCTCGCAGGCCCACTGCCCGGGGAGCGCCTCTCCGGGTTCGAGGATCTTCTCGACCAGCGTGTAGGCGCCGCCCGTCAGCTCCCGCAGCCTTTCGAGGTAACCCGCAGGGTCAGCAAGACCGTCCGGATGGTCGATCCGGACACCGTCCACAAGTGACTCTTCGAACCAGCGGCGTACCTCAGAGTGCGCCTCGTCGAAGACCCACGGCACCTCCACGCGCACACCGGCCAGCGTGTTGACGCCGAAGAAGCGCCGGTAGTTGAGCTCGGTGTCCGCACGCCGCCAGTTCACCAATTCATAGTGCTGCCGCGCATGGACCTGCGCTCCGGTGTCTCCGGGCTGAGCGGTGCCTTCGGCGATCGGGTACCGGTTCTCGTAGTAGTGCAGTTCCCCGTCAACTACCTTGAGCTGCTCTTCCTCATTCTCACCGTCACCCAGTACGGGCACCCGGATGCGGCCGTTGCCTGCGTCCCAGTCCACGTCGAAGGCTTCGGCGTAACGGGACTCGCGGCCCTTGCTCAGCAGGTCCCACCACCAGGCGTTCTGTGCCGGGGTGGCGACGCCCACATGATTGGGGACGATGTCCACGAGGACACCGAGCCCAGCCTCATGGGCGGCCCGGCACAGGGTATCGAACGCGTCGGGACCGCCCCGTTCAGGGTCGATCGACGTTGGATCGGTGACGTCGTATCCGTGATCGGATCCCTGCTCCGCGGTTAGGACTGGCGAGAGATACACCCAGTCCACACCGAGGTCCACGAGGTACGGCACGGTCTCAGCCGCAGCGGTCAGGTCAAAGCTCGAGCGGATCTGCAACCGGTAGGTCGAGCGGGGGGTTTGCACGTTGTTCCTCCTGTAGTGGGTGGTTCTGCCTGCCGGTGAAGGGATCAGGCCGAACCCGCGCGCGACGTGTGCTCGTTGGCGAGGATGGCCAACGATGCTGCGACCGAGTGATCCGGTTCCTCGACCTCCTCGTGTGCACGCAGCACGACCATGGACTTTGCCTCGACAGTTACCTGGTTCCCGGCAGCAATGGGATCGGTGTCCGCGTACACACCGGCGGTGTCGATGACCTCGTCCCACATGGGCCCGTACTCTTCGGACGGGACGGTAAAGGTCACGGGCTCGTCATTGGCGTTGAAGTACAGCAGGAAGTTCAGGTCGGTGATGCGCTGGCCGCGCTGATCGCGGCCGCGGATGCCCTGCCCGTTCAGGAAGACACCGATGGACCGGCCGAATCCGGCGTTCCAGTCCTCGGGCGCCATGAGCTCCCCGGCAGTGTCCAGCCAGACGATGTCCGGCAGTGCCTCGCCCTCACCGCGGCGGACCGGCCGCCCGTCGAAGAAGCGACGACGGCGGAAGGTCGGGTGCTCGGAGCGCAGCCTGTTCACGGCGGCAGTAAATTCCAGCAGTGGCTGGTCCAGCTTGTCCCAGTGCACCCATGACAGCTCGGAGTCCTGGCAGTAGGTGTTGTTGTTGCCGTCCTGGGTACGGCCCAGCTCATCGCCGTGGGCGATCATCGGCACACCCTGTGAGAGCAGGAGCGTGGCGATGAAGTTGCGCTGCTGGCGCGCCCTGAGGGACTGGACCTCGGGGTCGTCGGTAGGCCCCTCCACGCCGCAGTTCCAGGAGCGGTTGTGGGTTTCGCCGTCGTTGTTGTCTTCGCCGTTGGCCTCGTTGTGCTTCTCGTTGTAGGAGACGAGGTCCCGCAACGTGAAGCCGTCGTGTGCCGTGACAAAGTTGATGGAGGCCACCGGGCGGCGTGCCGAATGCTCGTAGAGGTCGGCGGAACCGGTCAGGCGTGCGGCGAACTCGCCGATGCTCGAGGGTTCGCCGCGCCAGAAGTCGCGGACAGTGTCGCGGTACTTGCCGTTCCACTCCGTCCACTGGGGAGGGAAATTGCCGACCTGGTAGCCGCCAGGGCCAACATCCCAGGGCTCGGCGATGAGCTTGACCTGCGAAACCACCGGATCCTGCTGGACCAGTTCGAAGAACGCCGAGAGGCGGTCCACTTCGTAGAACTCGCGGGCCAGCGCTGATGCCAGGTCGAAACGGAAGCCGTCAACGTGCATCTCCGTCACCCAGTAGCGCAGGGAGTCCATCAGCAGCTGCAGGGCGTGCGGGTGGCCTACGTTCAGAGAGTTGCCGGTGCCCGTGGTGTCCATGTAGTACTGCTTGTCGTCCTCCACGAGCCGGTAGTACGCGGCGTTGTCGATCCCGCGCATGGAGAGGGTGGGCCCCATGTGGTTGCCCTCGGCCGTGTGGTTGTAGACGACGTCGAGGATTACCTCGATGCCCGCGAGGTGTAGTTCCCGCACCATCGCCTTGAACTCCTGGACCTGCTCCCCTGTGTCCCCGGTGGAGCCGTAGGCGTTATGCGGGGCGAAGAAGCCGATGGTGTTGTAGCCCCAGTAGTTGGACAGGCCTTTGTCCTGCAGGGTGCTGTCGTTGACGAATTGGTGCACCGGCATCAGTTCGATGGCGGTGACTCCGAGTTTCTGCAGGTGTGCGATGACCGAGGGGTGTGCAATGCCCGCGTAGGTGCCGCGCTGTTCCTCCGGCACGTCAGGGTGCAACTGCGTCAGACCCTTGACGTGGGCTTCATAGATGACCGACTGGTGGTAAGGGATCTTTGGCCGGCGGTCGCCGTCCCAGTCGAAGAACGGATTGATCACCACGCCGAGCATGGTGTGAGCGGCGGAATCGTCATTGTTGACGGAGTTCTCATCGCCGAAGTTGTAGCTGAACAGGGTTTGATCCCAGTCGTACTCGCCATGGATCGCCTTGGCGTACGGGTCGAGCAGCAGCTTGTTCGGGTTGCAGCGGTGGCCTTCGGCCGGGTTGTAGGGACCGTGCACGCGGTAGCCGTACTTCTGTCCCGGCACTACGTGCGGAAGGTAGCCGTGCCAGACGTAGCCGTCGACTTCCTTGAGTTCGATGCGGGTTTCGGTGCCGTCATCATCAATCAGGCACAGCTCCACTTTTTCTGCTACTTCACTGAAGAGGGCGAAGTTGGTGCCGGTGCCGTCATAGGTCGCCCCCAGCGGGTAGGCATCTCCTGGCCATAGCTCCATGTGTGCTCCTTGCTCGATTGTGCGCTCCGACATCCTCGGGCGCTTGTCCTGCATCTTTTCATAGCGCAGGGATCTGACATTTTGGTGAACATGCGTTACGGGCATGCGGAGGTTACGGCGGGTCGGGGTGCAGCAGGTCGCGGATCGTTCGACCGATGTGGCGGGGCAGATCGCTCACCACAACGGGACCGCGTTTGGCCGCCCGCTGCCCTGCCAGCCCGTGCAGCATCGCTGCTGTCGCAGCCAACGCAGCCCAGCGTGCGTCCGGTGACAATCCCAGGGCGGCCCCGGCGTCGTCGTTTGAGGCGTTGGTGGCGACCAGTGCGCCCAGGATTCCGGCAAGGGTGTCGCCGGAACCGGCGGTGGCGAGCCAGGGGGTTGCGTTGGCCTGGCTGAAGACCTCGCCGGTCGGTGCGGCGACCACAGTGGTGTAGCCCTTGAGCAGCACGGTGGCGCCGGTGATTTCCGCCGCCCGGACGGCGAATCGGGCCGGTTCGGCTTCGATCGCGGTGCGCTCCACCGGCTCCCCGCGACGCTGCAACAGCGCCGCCAGTTCACCCGCATGGGGTGTAAGGATCACGTGGTTCCCGACCGTCTCCGGCAGCAGCGGAAGGGCACCGGCATCCACGACGGTGGGCAGTCCGGACGCGACGGCGTCCCGGGCCCGCTGGCGTTGGCCGGGGTCTTCCGTGGCGCCCGGCCCGACGAGCCACGCCTGGACGTGGGATTCGGGGACTGCGCCCTGCGAGCACACCACTTCCGGGTGGACGGTGTTGATGAGCGTGGTCACCGGGGCGGGCCCGAGAAAACGAATCATTCCGACGCCGGTGGCCAGCGCAGCGCCCGTGGCCAGGACAGCGGCGCCCGGGTACGTGACGGACCCTGCGGCGATACCGAGGACGCCGCGGCTGTACTTGTGATCCGCCGGCTGCGGCTGGGAGTAGAAGTGGCTGAAGTCGTCCGGTTCCAGCGAATAGGTGCCGGGTGCAGGAAGAGTGCCGCTGAGTCCGATGTCGATGGTCGTGACCCGTCCGGCCAACCGTGCGCCGGCCCCGACGAGCAGGCCCGACTTCAGGCCCCCGAAGGTCACGGTGAGATCCGCAGCAAGTACCTCACCTGCGGCTTCACCGGTATCGGCGTTGACGCCGCTTGGTACGTCGCAGGCGACTACCCGTCCAGTTGTTCCCTGCGAGTTCACCCTGGCGACCAACTGCGCCGCTGTGCCGCGGAGTCCGCCGACACCGCCGGTGCCGAGGATGCCGTCAAGGACGAGGTCCGCTCTGGTGGTGAGTCCGGCGATGCGGTCAATGGTGGTTTCGGTGAGCCGCTCAATCCCACCCCCGGCAGCGCGGAACGCGGCCAGCGCGTCGGTGTGCACGCGTTCGGAGGTGAGCACCGCCGTCGTGCCTGCTCCGCGGCGGTGAAGCCGGGCGCCGGCGTAGAGCGCGTCGCCACCGTTGTTGCCGCTGCCCACCAGTACGACGACGGAGCGTCCGTAGGTGCGGCCCGTCGCCTGGAGTTCCGTTGCACAGGCCTGCGCGAGGCCGTGCGCTGCACGCTGCATGAGCTGATCGCCGAGGCCGGCCTCGAGCAGCGGGGATTCCGCTGCCCGGACCGAACTCCCGGCATAAGCACTAAGCATGCTTAGAATCCTAGCGGGTGGTGTCCGGATATTCCCCTTCGGCCACCACCATGGCGGTTGCGACACCGCCGTCGTGACTGAGCGACAGGTGCCAACGCTGCACGCCGCGCTTCTCAGCCACGGCCTGCACGGTGCCTGAAACCTGGACGGTGGGGCTGCCGTTGGCGTCAAGACCGATCCAGCAGTCCTGCCAGTTCATCCCGGCGGGAGCACCCAGCGCCTTGGCTACCGCTTCCTTGGCGGCGAAGCGCGCCGCGAGGGACCGGATGTTGAGCTCGCGCTCCGCGCCGACGAACAGGCGGTCACGCAGCCCGGGGGTCCGCTCAAGCTGGCGCTCGAACCGGGCTACGTCCACCACGTCGACGCCGATGCCGATGATCATCGGGCGGCCTACTCGACCGTGACGGACTTCGCGAGGTTGCGGGGCTGATCCACGTCGTAGCCCTTGGCGGAAGCCAGCTCCAGCGCGAAGATCTGCAGCGGAACGGTGGTGAGCAGCGGCGCGAGCAGCGTCGAGGTCTGCGGGACGTGGATGACGTGCTCGGAGAACGCCTCCACCGAGTCGTCCCCCTCCTCTGCGATCACGATGGTGATGGCACCGCGGGCGCGGATCTCCTGGATGTTGGAGACCACCTTGGAGTGCAGGGAGTCGCGGCCACGTGGAGACGGCAGGACGACGACGACCGGCTGGCCCTCTTCAATCAGTGCGATGGGGCCGTGCTTGAGCTCACCCGCAGCGAACCCTTCAGCGTGGATGTAGGCGAGCTCCTTGAGCTTGAGCGCCCCTTCCATGGCCACGGGGAAGCCGACGTGGCGGCCGAGGAACAGCACCGACTTGGCATCGGACATCTCCCGGCCGAGCTTCTTGACGTCGTCCGCGTTGTCGAGAACCTGCTGAATCTTGGCGGGCATCTCGCTGAGGTCACCCATGATGCGGTTGATCTCGTCGCGGAACTTGTTGCCGCGCAGCTGGGCCAGGTAGAGGCCCAGCAGGTAGGCAGCGGTGATCTGCGCGAGGAACGCTTTGGTCGATGCGACCGCGATCTCCGGACCGGCGTGCGTGTACAGGACGGCGTCGGATTCGCGCGGGATGGTGGAGCCGTTGGTGTTACAGATGGCGATCACCTTGGCGCCCTGTTCCCGGGCGTAGCGGACGGCCATCAGGGTGTCCATCGTTTCGCCGGACTGGGAGATGGCAACCACGAGCGTCTTCTCATTGACGATCGGGTCCCGGTAACGGAACTCGTGGGAGAGCTCGATCTCGGTGGGGATGCGGCACCAGTGCTCGATGGCGTACTTGGCGACCTGGCCGGCGTACGCGGAGGTACCGCAGGCGAGGACAACGATCTTGTCGACCGAGCGCAGGATCGACTC
The DNA here is from genome assembly GCF_054161285.1 of Arthrobacter sp. D2-10. Lineage (NCBI taxonomy): Bacteria > Bacillati > Actinomycetota > Actinomycetes > Micrococcales > Micrococcaceae > Arthrobacter > Arthrobacter sp. D2-10. The sequence goes on from NZ_CP096431.1 coordinate 2,531,735, forward strand.
GTCGATGCGGAGCTCATCCAGCACCAGGTTGCCCTTGGCGTCGGTGCGGCCCAGCAGGGTCTGGCCAACGGCGTCGGGCTGGTCGTTGATTTCCTTCTCCATGAAGGAGTCGTAGCCGCCCTTTTCCGCTGCAGCGGCGTCCCAGTCGACGTGGAACTCCTTGCCTTCGGCGGGCGCACCGAAGAAATCGGTGATGGTGACGTCTTCGGGCGTGATGGTGACGACCTGGTCCTGGCCCAGCTCGACTGCGCGGCGGGTGAAGTCAATGAACCCTGAGACGTCGGAGCCGAGGAAGTTCTCGCCGTCGCCGAGGCCCACAACGAGAGGTGAGTTGCGGCGGGCGGCAACGACGACGTCGGGCGCGTCCTGGTGGATGGCCAGCAGGGTAAAGGCACCCTCGAGGCGCTGACAGGCTTCCTGCATGGCTTTGGTCAGTGTGTCCTCGGTGCCGGCTTCGGCAAGGCGGCGGTAAATGCTGCCCAGCAGGACCGCTGCCACTTCGGTGTCGGTGTCGGAGATGAACGTTGCGCCGGCGTCGAGGAGTTCGACCTTCAGTTCGGCGAAGTTCTCGATGATGCCATTGTGGATGAGGGCGAGCTTGCCGTCGTCAGCGAGGTGGGGGTGGGCGTTCTGGTCCGTGGGCCCGCCGTGCGTGGCCCAGCGGGTGTGACCGATGCCGGTGAGTGAATCCGGAAGGGGTTCGGCCTCCAGCTCGGCGACCAGGTTGGTGAGCTTGCCCGACTTCTTGCGTGACTGGATGCCGTTCTCGGTCAGCACAGCCACACCCGCGGAATCATAGCCGCGGTACTCGAGCCGGCGCAGGCCTTCCATGACAACATCAAGGGCGCCGTGGCTGCCGTTTGAATCGACGTCGTCAATTACCGCGCTGTTCAGGGAGGCGCCGCTGTTGCGGCCTACGTATCCTACGATTCCACACATGGGCTTAAGCCTACCTGCCGCGCGCCCTTTCCCCTGTCGCGGTCGCACGCGGTGAGGTGAGCCACACCGCGTGCGCCGTCCACCCGTTTGTTAATGTCCAGACCAGGGGGCAGAATTCCTAGGGTGAGTGAGCAATCGTCCGGAATCGGGCCCACGGCAACGGTGGACGCTGGTGTCACACCGTACGTCGAACTCGAACGGCAGACGTGGGCTCGCCTGTCCAATGAGATCGAGTCCCCACTGAACCTGGAGGACATCAGGCGGCTGCGCGGCCTCGGGGACGCACTCAACCTCGATGAGGTGCGCGAGGTCTACCTCCCCCTGTCCCGGTTGCTCTCCCTCTATGTTGCTGCTGCCGGTGAGCTGCATGCCGCAACCAACACGTTCCTTGGCGAGACCACCACCCGGACGCCGTTCGTGATCGGGGTGGCCGGCTCGGTGGCTGTCGGCAAATCCACGACAGCCCGTGTGCTCCGCGAGCTCCTGCGCCGGTGGCCGGGCACGCCGAATGTGGAACTGGTGACGACGGACGGATTCCTGTACCCGAACGAGGAACTGGAACGCCGCGGCCTGATGCAGCGGAAGGGCTTCCCGGAGTCCTACGACCGTCGTCGTCTGCTGCGCTTTGTCAGCGAGGTCAAAAGCGGGGCCGAAGAGGTCCGGGCTCCCTGGTACTCGCACCTGACGTACAACATCGTTCCGGGGCGGGAAGTGGTGGTCCGGCGGCCGGATGTGCTGATCGTCGAAGGACTGAACGTTCTCGCGCCCGCACGCACCCGCTCCGATGGACGCTCCGGCCTTGCGCTCAGCGATTTCTTCGACTTTTCCATCTATGTGGACGCCAAAACCTCCTATATTGAGGAGTGGTACGTCCAGCGTTTCCAGTCGCTGCGCAGCGGTGCCTTCGCGAACCCGGAGTCCTACTTCCACCGGTACGCCTCCCTCACGGATGAAGAGGCACGCGAAACCGCACTCGGCATCTGGCACCGCATCAACGAACCAAACCTTATGGCCAATGTCCTTCCCACCCGCGGCCGCGCCACCCTGGTCCTCACCAAGGAAGCCGACCACTCGATCCGAAGAATGCTGCTACGAAAAACCTGACGGCGCCCACGCGGCACCGCTCCTCCCCTGTGTGGGTGACGACGGCGGTGCTGCTCGTCGCGCTGTCAGGCTGCGGTACGCCTGCCCCTACCGTCGAGGCCACAACGACGGCGGCGCAAACGGCTCCAGCGACAACCGCACCTCCCAGCCCTGCCGCCACCCTCACTCCCGGGACCATTCCGGCTCCGGCCCAGCGCGCACCCGAGCCCGCTGACCCCTCTGCAGCCGCGCCTTCCACTGCCGCTCCGCAGGCCGTGCCGACTGCCTCGCCGACTGCCGTGCCGAGTGCAGTCCGGTCATCGGCTGCTGCGCCCCGTCCCGAGCCGGCCGAGTACAGCGACCCGTCGTCGCTGACCGTAGTGGTCAACAAGCGCCGGCCGTTGAACCCCGTTGATTACTTCCCGTCCGGGCTTGTGCTGCCGTCGGTGCCGCTCGCGGTGCAGGAACCGAATGCACTGCTGCGCGGCGACACCGCAGCTGCAGTCGAGGACCTCTTCGAGGCTGCGGCGAACGACGGCGTCGGCCTCACCCTGGTCAGCGGGTACCGCTCCTATCAGGACCAGGTGTCCACCTACGCCCACTGGGTAGCCCAGAACGGCGGCAACACCGATGCCGCAGACCGTATCTCAGCGCGGGCCGGGTTCTCGGAGCATCAGACGGGGCTCGCGTTCGACGTCGGGCAGTCCGACGGCGCGTGCACCCTGGCCCCGTGCTTCGCGGACACCGCGGCCGGGCGGTGGATGGCCGCCAATGCGCACCGGTTCGGCTTCATCCTGAGGTACCCGGCCGGGGCGGAAGCTGTCACCGGATTCTCCGGCGAGGCCTGGCATTATCGGTATGTGGGCGTGGACGTCGCCGAAGCGATGCGGAACGACGGCGCCGCCACCCTGGAAGAGTACTTCGGCCTCCCTGCCGCCCCCGGTTACTGATTCCGGTTACTGTTCCGGTTTCTGTTCCGCAGGAAGTCTTGTGTAGGCCTGGCAGCTTCGGGCTGCCTCACCGGATCCGGACAGAACATCCCGTAGCGTGAAACCCATGATCAACGGTTTCAAGGAATTCATCATGAAGGGCAACGTCATCGACCTGGCGGTTGCCGTGGTAATCGGTGCGGCTTTCAGCGCAGTGGTCAACGCCCTCGTGGAGAGCGTCCTCATGCCCCTGATCTCAGCGCTGGTGGGCTCACCCAACTTCGACGATTTCGCGAAGGTGACCATCAACGGCAACGAGATCCTGTTCGGGGTCTTCCTCACCGCCATCGTCAATTTCCTGCTGATTGCGGCCGCCGTTTACTTCCTGATCGTGCTGCCGATGAACAAGCTCTTCAGGCGGCGCGACCGCAAGCTGGAACTCGAAGAGGACGTTAAGGCGGAGGTGGATCCCCAGGTTGCCCTGCTGACGGAAATCCGCGACAGCCTTCGCCAGCGCGCCTGACTCGGAGACGAACTGAGGACCGAAGATTTCTCCGGTCCTCAGTTCACTCAGCACTGTCTAGGCAGGCTCGAGCGCGAGCTGGTTCTGCACGATTCCGGCCAGGGTTGCCGCAGTGCTTTCGGCGGTGGCCATGTCGGCCGCTTCCACCATCACCCGGACCACGGGTTCGGTACCGGACGGACGGAGCAGGACGCGGCCCGTCTCGCCGAGGGATTCCTGAGCTTCCCGAACTGCGCGCTGGACCTCATCGTTCCTGTTGACGCTCGACTTGTCGACGCCCTTGACGTTGATCAGCACCTGCGGGAGCTTGGTCATGATCGTCGCGAGTTCCTTCAGGCTCCGCCCGGACTTCGCGACCTGAGCGGCGAGCTGAAGACCGGTAAGAACGCCGTCTCCCGTGGTCGCGTAGTCGGCGAAGATCACGTGACCGGACTGTTCGCCGCCGAGGCTGTAACCGCCGTCGCGCATTCCCTCCAGCACATAGCGGTCACCGACGGCGGTTTCCCGCATGCTAATGCCCGCATCGCGGAGGGCGAGCTTCAGTCCCAGGTTGCTCATCACCGTGGCGACGAGCGTGTTGTCCTTCAGCCGGCCGGCGGAGTTCAGGGCCACGGCCATGATGGCCATGATCTGGTCGCCGTCCACGACGGTGCCCTCGTGGTCCACCGCGAGGCAACGGTCAGCGTCGCCGTCGTGGGCTATGCCCAGGTGCGCGCCGTGTTCCAGGACAGCTGCCTGAAGCTTCTCGAGGTGGGTGGAACCGCAGCCGTCATTGATGTTGTTGCCGTCGGGATCAGCTCCAATGACAACGATTTCCGCACCTGCGTCGGAGAACACCTGCGGGGAGCATCCGCTTGCGGCGCCGTTGGCGCAGTCGAGCACGACATTGAGCCCGTCGAGGCGGTGCGGGAGGGACTGCAGGAGGTGAACCACGTAGCGGTCCTCGGCGTCGGCGAAACGCTGGATACGGCCGACGTCGGGCCCCACCGGGCGGTGCGCAGGCGTGCTGAGGGCGGCTTCGATGGCGTCCTCAAGGGCGTCGTCGAGCTTCTTGCCGCCGCGTGCCAGGAACTTGATGCCGTTATCCGGCGCCGGATTGTGCGAGGCGGAAATCATGACGCCGAAGTCGGCCTTGAGGTCGGCGACGAGGAAGGCAGCAGCGGGCGTGGGGAGCACACCGGCGTCATACACGTCGACGCCGGCACTCGCCAGCCCTGCCTCGACCGCAGCCGCGATGAAGTCACCGCTGATGCGGGGGTCGCGTGCGATGACGGCTGTGGGCCGCCTGCCGTCGGACTGTTGGTGCCCGAGGACTACGGCCGCCGCCTGGGCTAGCTGCAATGCGAGTTCTGCGGTGAGGAGGCCGTTCGCTTGACCGCGGACGCCATCGGTCCCAAATAATCTACTCATCGTGGTCCATCCTAAGTCAGAGAAGTTGCGGACCCGCGCTGGGGGCAAAGAACGCGTTAAAGCGTTACGCCCGCCCGGCGATTGCCGAGCGGGCGTAACGGGTGGAGCAAGATCTAGCGCTTGGAATACTGAGGCGCCTTGCGTGCCTTCTTGAGACCAGCCTTCTTACGCTCGATGACGCGGGCGTCACGGGTCAGGAAGCCTGCCTTCTTGAGGGCGGGGCGGTTGTTCTCGCGGTCAATCTCGTTGAGCGCGCGGGCAACACCGAGGCGCAGCGCACCGGCCTGGCCGGAAGGGCCACCGCCGTGGATGCGTGCAATGACGTCGTACGCGCCGTCGAGCTCGAGGAGCTTGAACGGATCGTTGACTTCCTGCTGGTGCAGCTTGTTCGGGAAGTAGTCGGCCAGTTCGCGGCCGTTGACAATCCACTTGCCGCTGCCGGGCACAACGCGAACGCGTGCAACGGCTTCCTTGCGACGGCCTACAGCGGCGCCACCGACGGTAAGCGCGGGGCGCTCCTTGGCCGGGGTGTCCGAAGCAGGCGCGGATTCCGAGGTGTAGCTGGTGAGCTCCTCGGTAGGTTCGTTCAGCTCTTCAGTGTTCTGAGCCACGGTTCTCCTTGAGTGATTCTTAGTCTGTGGTGGCCAGGACTACTGAGCGACCTGGGTGATTTCGAAAGTCTGGGGCTTCTGGGCCGCGTGCGGGTGCTCCGCACCGCGGTACACCTTCAGCTTGCCCATCTGCTGGGCAGCCAGGGAGGTCTTGGGGAGCATGCCCTTGATGGCCTTCTCCACAGCGCGAACCGGGTTCTTCTCCAGCAGCTCTGCGTAGGTGACGGACTTCAGACCACCCGGGAAACCCGAGTGGCGGTAGGCACGCTTCTGTTCGAGCTTGGCGCCGGTGAGGGCAACCTTCTCAGCGTTGATGATGATGACGAAGTCGCCCATATCCATATGGGGGGCAAAGGTCGGCTTGTGCTTTCCGCGCAGCAGTGTTGCGGTCTGGCTGGCAAGACGGCCTAGGACAACGTCGGTGGCGTCAATGACGTGCCACTGGCGGTTGATGTCGCCGGGCTTCGGGGTGTACGTACGCACGGTTTTTGCCTTCGTTTCTTGTTCTACGGTGACGCTGGCTTACGGGAGCGTGAGCTCCAGATGCCAACGCAGCTGATGCATGCGTTACCGGAACTTCAGGTGAGGGCTGAATAAACACCGGTGATCCCTGGGTTCTCGGCCATTTCCGCGACCAGGTGGCTCTGCAACTGAGCCGTACGCGGACATGGACGTATCGAGATGGGACACGCACAACGACTTCCAAGGTTAGCGCGGACGTGACCCTCGGGTCAAAACAGGGTAGGCACGGCCAACACATAGGATGTTCTGAGGTCATCTAGGGGGAAGGGCGTGAGGTGAAGCTGATCCATCGTGCTTCGCGTCGTGCCGGTTCCCGCCGGAGCCTCCTGGCCATTCTAGCGTTGACGCTCGCCCTCCTGACCGCCGTTCTGGCCGGGATCATCGGGTATGCGCAGCTTGCGGCAACCGAGGCGTTGCGGTCGCTCGCCACCGCGCCGGGCCCTCAGGGCTACTTCCGGGTCTCCACCACCGTGGCCGACGACGCCGGTGCGCAGCTCGCCGACGCAGAATCAATCTTCGCGGAACTTGGCCTTACCGATGGTCTGCAGGTCTCGACCGCATCGTTCTCCGCACCGCTCCCCCTTGTTCCTTCGGGCGGCAGCGCCACCAATCTCCCCGCCGACCTCACGTTCCAGCCGGTCGGTTGGGCACCGACGACGACGCCGGTGGCCGGCTTCGTCGAAAACCTCACCCCGGACGGTGCACCCGGAAGCAGGTCCGGTCCCGTTCCGGCGGCGATGCCGGCCTTAGCCGCGGACTCCCTCGGCCTGGTTCCCGGCGACACCTTCGCTGTCGAAGGTGCCCAGGGAACCGTCCGGCTGGAATTGGTCGCAACCCTCAATCCTAGCGGTCCGGATGCCGCGTTCCTCGACCCTGCGCCGGCGGAGGGAGTGGAGACCGCGCCGACCACCGTCATTGTTCCTCCCTCTTCTATGGGGGCGTTCAGCGCGGACCCTGCGCTCCAGTGGGCGCTGACCGCGGATCAGGACTCAGCATCGGCTACGGCACTCCCCCGACTCGCGGACGCCTTGCGCGAGCTTCCGGAGCGATTGACAGAGGACCCCGCCTTTGAAGGTGACGTAGAAGTCTCGGGTGAGTTGGTCGCGCTGCTGGATTCGACCACGAAAGCGAATGAATCGGTTCGCGCTGTCTTGATGATCGCCTTGGCCGCGGTGGCGGTCGCCGGGGTGCTGACCTTGGCCTTATTCGCTCGACGGGTTGCGCCGTCGCGCCGGGTCCTACTCAGCGCGGGTGGGTCCTGCGTGCTAGGGTGGGGCGCCGCAGTCGTACAGGTGCCGCTTCTCTTCGATGGCGGCGCTTCGTATCTCGCACGGGCGGGCAACGTTGCTGGTGCAAGCTGGGCAGTGCCGTTGCTCTGTGTGGCGGGCGCCGTCGTCGTTAGATGGGTCGCGTCCGTGTTGAGGAAGCTGCCCAAATCGGTGACGGTACCGCGGTTCCTGCATCGGCACTCCTCGGCGGTGATTCCGATGGTCCTGGTGGCGGTGACCATCGGGATGGCCACTTTTGCTGCCGCCTATTCGGAGGCGCTGCACCGGACGCAGGCGGCGGCTTCGCAGTTGGTCAACGGTTCGGACGTGCGGGTCGAACTTCCCGACGTTCCGGCGAGCGAGCTTCCTCCGCTGGAATCGTTCGACGGCGAGTTAGTGCGGGCTCAGTCCTGGGCGTACCGCGGGGATGTGCAGGTGGCTTCCGAAACCGCACAGCTGGTTGCGGTGGATGCCGAATCGCTTCCCAGTCTGCTCGGCGCCGGGGCCGATTTGATCGACGTGGATGAACTCGCGGGGGCGCTGGCCTACCAGCTGCCAGTCCCGGAGCCCGCGCTGACGCTCCTGCCGTCTGCTACTCAGGTGCGTCTTCAGTTCAGTTCGGTTGGTACAACTCAGCCCGCAACCGACGACGACGCGTCCGCCCGCGCAGCTTCCGTAACAGCGTGGATCCGAACAGAGAACCGTGCGCTTGTCTCTGTTCCGGCAGGCACGCTGGCACTGGCTGGCACCAGCGCGCAGGCGCATTCGCTGTCCTTCTCGTTGCCTGAAGGTTCGCGCCCCGTCGCCGTTGCGGCGCTAGACATAGCACTGGAAGCTGCGGAGAACCCCGCTGGTTACGACCTGAAGCTCACCGGTGTCTCGAGCGACGGCGGCATCGGCAATGGTCAGTCCCGGCTCGCCGAAGAATCCACGTTGCGACTGGCGCCCGAAGCGTTCGGTGCCGGCCGGTCGGAGATCGCACCGCTCGACGACGGTGTGGGAGTCCGTTTTCCGGCCGGACCTTCTGCTGGCGATACTGTGCGGGCTCGACTGGTTGCCGAAGTGTTCGACGAGAGGCTCCCGGTAGCTCTCAGCTCTTCGCTACTTGCCAAGTTGGGTCTTTCTGTTGGTGACCCAATACCCCTTAGCGCTGGCGAGGTAGACCTTCCGGCCGTGCTGGCCGCCGTAACTCCGATTATTCCCGGGACCTCGGAAGCGGCTGCGGTGCTGGTGAACTGGCAGGCCTACTCTGCGGCGTCCCTCGCCACTTTGCCTACTCCCTCGGCTGCCGGTGAGATCTGGCTTGCCACTACTGATCTCGATGACGCCAAGGAGAGCGCGCAAGCGTCTGCCGGAGCCGGCACCGTGGTAACGGCTAGTGACAGCAGGATGACTGCGCGGTTCCTCGATCCGGCGGTTGCTGTGTTGTGGGTAGCGGTTGTCGGCAACCTCTTGTTGGGCGGTGTGGGCATCGGGTTGAGCGCACGTGCACCGGCTCAACCGCGGTTGTCCCAAGTGGCTGGTGTTGGCATCGTGCTGGGGTTCGCGAGCGGACTCGCGATCGCTGCCCTTGCCGTTCCGGTTCTGGTGCAATCGGCGGTTGTTGATGCGGCCGAGGGGCTTAGGGTGCCGCTGCTGATCGCGGTAATGCCCCTTCTAACTCTCGCTGCGATTCAGGTACTTCTACTGGTGCTGATCGGAAGGTTCTGCCGTCCGCGGGTGACTCCAAGTGAGGCCTACAATCCCACTGATGCTGCATTTGGAACGGGCGATCTCGATCAATCCGCTGTCGACAAGCAGGAGACGACGATGATCGAAGTACCGGCCGAATATACCGCGCGTCACCGCGGGAATGACGAGTCATAACGCAGGAAAAGCTCAAGGAAAAGCGCAGGAAAAGCCGCACCAGATAGGGTTCGCGCAGGATTAGTTCAAACTTGGAGTTTCCGGGGATTTCCGCTGCTACTTTTTTGGCAGAGCTGGCAAGGGGCCAGCCACCCATCCTCGTACATCAGGGAGAAACGAAATGCTGTCTGCATTCCTGGCTGACGCCAAGTCCACCATCAAGGCCAACACCAACCGCGACGAGACCGGCGCCACCGCCGTTGAATACGGCATCATGGTTGCCCTCATCGCTGTTGTCATCATTGCGGGAGTTACCCTGCTCGGTGGTGACCTCCTAAATCTTTTCAACAACGTTGCTGGCACCGTCCCCGATGGAACTGTTCCTGCTCCTGCCGCCACCACCGGAGGTACTCCGTAGCTTTTGTAGGGCCCGTGCCGCGCTCCCTTGCGACGGCACGGGCCTTCCACAACTTGAACTACGGGAGAAGAACGATGCGAGACGACCGGGAACGGGGTGCTGCAGCAGTCGAGTTTGCCATCTTACTTCCCGTCCTTCTCCTTCTACTGCTCGGCATTATGGAACTCGGCCGGGCATACAACGTTCAGATGACGCTCACCAACTCAGCACGGGAGGGCGTTCGAGTTATGGCGCTCGCGGACGACCAGTCCCAGGCAAAAGCCGCCGCAAGTAATGCTGCGAAAATACTCGCGCCAACTTCGTCCAATTCGACGATCACTTTTTCGACCAGTCCTACATCATCGCCAGCTACTTGCGCACATGTCCCAGGAGGGGGGCACAAGCAAGTGACCCTGACCTTCTCCTACCAGTTGTCAACTCTCACCGGCATAGCCGGACCATTCACGCTAACCGGCAAAGGAACGATGCTATGCGGCGGATGAATCAGGAAAGCGAAGAAAACGGTGCTGTTGCAGTACTCGTCGCTCTGCTCTTGGTCGTCCTACTCGGATTTGCTGCAATCGCCGTGGACGTCGGCATGCTGTATGCCGAAAAAGCACAACTACGAAACGGTGCAGACGCCACTGCTATTGGCGTTGCTCAGGCCTGTGCTGAGACTCCACCCACACCTGACTGTCTCGAATCTGTTGATTCTGGCTCCCTCGCTAAAAAGCTTGCCGATGCGAATTCATTGGACGCACAAAGCAATCCTCGGAATGTCGACATCGATTGGGATAAGGGCGCTGTCGTAGCAGAAGTTGGTGCCCTCGAGGATGGTTCGGCCGCGAACAGCGTCTCCCTCATCTTCGCCAACGCACTTGGCGTGTCGGACGCAGAGGTAGTCGCAAAGTCGAGCGCAGCATGGGGTGTCCCGGTCGGCGGAGTTGCTCCTTTCGCTATCGCCTTCTCAAAGTGTGAAGTCGATTCAGGGATCGACGGTGACGGGAATTTGCAGTTCCTGAAGTCACACGGAGCGGATGACACGGATGGTGGTTGCACCGGTACCTCCTCCGGGCACGAACTTCCAGGCGGATTCGGCTGGCTTGATCAAAGTTCCGGTCATTCGTGCGGAGTAGTTATTGATCCATCATCACCATGGATTGGAAGCGACACAGGGTCAGGCATAAAGACCGGTTGTGCAGCGAAGCTGGACGCTTGGAAGTCCCGGCTGCAGAAAGGCGAGCGCGTCATCGAACTCATCCCGATCTTCGACGACACTAACGGCGAAGGAGGGAACAACGGCGAGTTTCGGATGCATGCGTTCGCAGCCTTCGAAATCCGGGGCTGGCACTTCAACGCCGGCAACGATTTCATGCTTCCAGACGCACAAACGCTCTTCAACTCAAAGTACAAGAACAGCGACAGGGGCTTCGTGGGCCGATTTGTTGAGTATGTGTCCCTTGACTCATCTTTTGAGATCAAGCCCATGCCGGAAGGCGGATACGGCGCGAACGTAGTCAAACTTACTCTCGGAGAATCGCCATGAAGTCTCGTCTGACAGTCGGCGTCGTTGCCATCGCTTTAGCCCTTGTTGGAGCCGTGATGGTGTATAGCTATGCAAATGGGGCCGAAGCGCGCGCGATGCAGAATTTGGAGCCGATCGACGTCCTAGTTGTGCAGGAGGCTGTCCCTGCCGGAACCGCCGTGGCGGAGCTGGCCGCATCGCTTGCCGTGGAACAGGTGCCTGCCGCCTCCGTAGCCGATACCGCTTTGAAGAACTTGGACAATGCGGCCGGTACTGTGACAGCGGTAGACCTTGTTCCGGGGGAACAACTCCTCACGGAGCGACTGGTGAAACCCGAAGACCTGGTGACTCCGGGAGCAGTCGAAGTGCCGAAGGGGCTGCACGAAGTATCCATACTCGTCGAGCCCAAGCGCATCGCGGGCGGCCGTGTCATTGCTGGCGATTTCGTGGGCGTATTCGCCTCCAAATCAGACGGCGGAATCATAGCTGCGCCCGAAACGGAGTCGACTCAACTTGTGCTGCCTCGCGTACTGATCTCGGCCGTGCAGCGAGCCCCCGAACCCGCCCCCGCCGATCCCAATGCATCCGAGGAGGAGGCTGCAGCAGCTGAGGCCGAGTCTCTTCCGACCGGTTCCCTCATGGTGACTCTTGCAGTCAATCCGGACGAGGCATCACGGCTCATCTTCGCTAGCGAGTACGAGTCGGTCTGGCTCAGCAAAGCTACAGCAGCCGGCAATGATGCTCCTCCATTCGTTGTGAAAGACGAGGGTCTATTTCGATGAGCCGCTTCCTCATTATCACGGCGGACAACGCCTTCGAGCAGAAGGTCCGTTTGGCGACCGCCGGCGGGCTGCCCGGAGAAGTTCTCGCTGTCCGCCCCGATCTGCTGGCCCGGCCCGAGGACCTACTCAACCTGGTGGCCGTACAGCAGCCCGAGGTACTGATACTTGGCCCAGGCTTGGCGATGGAAGGCGCCCTTCGCCTGGCCACCGTCGTCGACGTCCGTTTCCCGAACGTCAGCCTCGTGCTCATCACGCCGGATGAATCGGAAGTCGCCCTGCAGGCGATGCGCGCCGGTATCCGCGACATCGTAGACCCAACCGCGGACATCCCCACCGTCCGCATGCTCCTTGAACGCGCCTGCCATGCGTTCGCCAGCCGCACTCGTACCGACAATGCTCCAGCTGCCGCCAAACAGGAACACGGTCTGGTTGTCGGTGTGTTCTCACCCAAGGGTGGCGTCGGCAAGACTACCATCGCGACCAATCTCGCGGTAGGGCTCGGCAGGTTGGCGCCGATGGGCGTTGTCCTCGTCGACCTCGACCTGCAGTTCGGTGATGTCGCCTCAAATCTTTATCTCGACCCTGAGTACTCGGTACTTGATGCTGTCTCCAGTTCAGCGAGCACCGACACGATGATCCTCAAGGCGTTCCTGACGCCGCACCCGTCCGGTATCTACGCTCTCTGCGCGCCTGCGAACCCGGCAGATGCCGACAGCATCACGGCCGCTCAGCTCGAGGTGCTGATCAAACAGCTGTCCGCGGAGTTTGCCTACGTGGTCCTGGACACCGGTCCGGGCCTCACCGAGCACAGCCTGGCTGCCCTGGAACAGAGCACCGACGCGGTTTGGGTTACGGGGATGGACGTTCCCAGTGTCCGTGGCCTGCGCTCCGGCCTCGATGTACTGAGCAAGCTGGACCTTTTTCCCGAAACCCGACACGTGGTTCTCAACTTCGCCGACTCCAAAACAGGATTGTCCGTTCAGGACGTCGAAGCGACCCTCGGTGCTCCAGTGGACATCTCCATCCCACGCTCCCGTGGCATCTCGCTCGCCACCAACCGTGGTGTTCCTCTCCTGCAGGAAGAGGTCCGAGATCCGGCAACCAAGAACCTGAAAGGTCTGGTTGAACGCTTCGATCCGAAGTGGCGTGCGCGCAGTCAGCGTGGGCTGCACCGCCGTGTGGTGATCTAAATGAAACTCTCTGAACGGCTCAATCAGGCCAATAATGCGTCGACACCTGCAGCAGCTCCCGACGAAACTGCGCAAGCTCTGAATTCCGAGCAAGCCGCGCCGGTCATCGGCGTTCCTGACGTGATCGAGCCCATCTTCCACAGCGCAGTAGTCACCGGCGGGGCCTCCACCGAAGCACCGGTAACAGCCCGCATTGATGCCTTCGCCGGGCTGAAGCAGCGCGCCGCTGAGGCGCTCTACGAGCGGATGGGCGCGCGCTTCAGTGACTCAACGCTCAAGGAGGAAGACCTTCGCGCGGTTGCGCGCGAAGAGCTCAGCCAGGTCATTGACGCCGAGCAGGTGCCGCTGACCCCCGACGAGCGCCGTCGACTCATTCAGGATGTGGCCGACGATGTGCTAGGCCTCGGTCCGCTGCAGCGTCTACTCGACGATGAGGACGTCACCGAAATCATGGTGAACCGCGCCGACCAGATCTACATCGAGCGCCGCGGCAAGTTGGTGCTTTCCGACTCGACCTTCCAGTCCGAGGAACAACTGCGTCGGGTCATTGAACGCATCGTCTCCAAGGTAGGCCGCCGGATCGACGAGTCCTCCCCGTTCGTCGACGCACGCCTGGAAGATGGCTCCCGTGTGAACGCCGTCATCCCGCCACTCGCAGTGAACGGCTCCTCGCTGACCATCCGTAAATTCAGCAAGAAGCCGCTCACAATCGAGAAGCTCATCAGTTTCGGAACGCTCACGCCGGAGATGGCCGAGCTGCTCGACGCGTGCGTCAAAGCGAAGCTGAACATCATCGTGTCCGGTGGTACGGGTACTGGTAAGACCACGCTCCTCAATGTGTTGTCTTCCTTCCTGCCCCACGACGATCGCATCGTCACCATCGAGGACGCTGTCGAGCTGCAGATTCAGCAGGCACACGTGGTGCGCCTCGAAAGCCGGCCCCCGAACACCGAGGGCAAGGGCGCCGTAACGATCCGCGATCTGGTCAAGAATTCGCTGCGTATGCGTCCTGACCGCATCGTGATTGGTGAGGTTCGTGGCGGTGAGTCGCTCGACATGCTGCAGGCCATGAACACCGGTCACGACGGCTCACTCTCGACCGTGCACGCCAACTCGCCACGCGACGCCGTCGCGCGTCTGGAGACCCTCGTGCTGATGGCGGGCATGGATCTGCCGTTGCGGGCGATTCGAGAGCAGTTGGCTTCCGCAGTGAACCTCGTCATCCAGATCTCGCGCCTGCGTGACGGCACCCGCCGCATCACGCACGTGACCGAGGTGCAGGGCATGGAAGGCGACATCGTCACCCTTCAGGACGCCTTCGTGTTCGATTACTCCGCCGGCGTCGACTCCTCGGGTCGTTTCTTGGGAAAGCCGGTCCCCACAGGGATCCGCCCCCGGTTCATGGAGAGGTTCGAGGACATGGGCATCACCGTGTCTCCTGCCGTCTTCGGCGCCGCACTGAGCGGCCGGAGGTAGTCCCGTGGTCCTGATGTTCGTCTATGGGACAGCACTCTGTCTGGCCGCGCTCGGACTTCTGCTGTTTGCCACCCGGCCTCGCCAGTCAGCGGTACCGCTGGACCGTCGTCGTCCTCCGGTTGAGGAATCAGACTCTCAGCTCACCAAGTTCGCAGGGTCAGCAGTCCGCGCCATGGAACGGTTCCTGAAGAAGCATCCTCAGCGGCTGTACCGGCAGGAATTGCTGGAGACCGCCGGCGTGCGTCTGACCCAGGCTGACATGTTCCTGTTGGTGATCGCCGGCGCTATCGCCGGGTTGGCATTCGGGCTGGTGGTTGGCGTTCCGTTCCTCGGTATCCTCCTGTTGCTGCTTGCCCCCGCCATCGCGCATCTGGTTTTCGTCTTGAAGATCGGGCGGCGCCGCGCGAAGTTCGATGACCAGCTCGGGGATACCCTTCAGCTACTGACCGGTGGTCTCCGCGCCGGGCACAGTATCCTGCGTGCCATCGACGCTGCGGCCACCGAAGCTGACTCGCCGACGTCGGACGAGATGCGGCGTGTCGTCACCGAGACGAGCCTCGGCAAAGACCTGCTCACCTCATTGCTCGATACCGCAAAGCGCATGGAAAGCGAGGACTTCGCCTGGATCGCTCAGGCCATTCAGATCAACCGCGAGGTTGGTGGCGACCTCGCGGAAGTCCTCGATCAGGTGGCTGCCACCATCCGCGAGCGCAGCGAGATCAAGGGACAGATCCGTGCGCTGGCTGCGGAAGGAAAGTTCTCGGCCTACATCCTGGTGGCACTCCCCTTTGGCATCGGTGCAATGCTGATGCTGGTGAGCCCCGGATATGTGGACCCGCTGTTCAGTGAGCCGCTCGGCTGGGTCATGATCGGCGCGTCTGTCGTCATGATGACCATTGGCTGCCTCTGGCTCCGCAAGATCATCGATTTGAAATTCTAGGAGGGCAGCAATGAATCCCGTAGTACTGACATCGCTGCTCCTCGTTGCGGCACCACTGGGCTACCTGGGCTGGGCTCTGCTCAGCCCCGGCAACCAGTCCCACAAGAACGTTCAGGAGAATCTGCGCCGTGGTGCGCGGCGTGCCGAAGAGTCACGGGCGGCCGTCCGTCCCAGTCTTCTCGCCCGACTGGGCTACGCCATCACACCGGCGGGCTACATCCAAAAGCTGGACAAGCTTCTCGCGCTGGCGGGTCGCCCTGCTTCCATGCCCCTCGGGAAGGTGCTCGGCGCCAAGCCCGCCCTCTGCCTCGTGGCGGGTGCGCTCGGCTTCCTCATGGCGAACGCCGCCCAGAAGCCGACGATCACCATGCTCGCGATCTTCCTGACCCTGTTCGGCTACTTCATCCCGGATCTACTGCTCTATAGCAAGGGACAGGAACGCCAGAAAGCGATGCAGCTGGAGCTCGCCAACACGCTGGACCAGATGCTGATCTCCGTCGAGGCCGGCCTGGGCTTCGAAAGTGCCATGCAGCGCGCGGGCGAAACCGGCAAGGGCCCCCTCGCCGAGGAACTGGTGCGGACGCTGCAGGACATGCAGGTGGGCCGCAGCCGGCGTGAGTCATACCTGGCCCTCGCTGACCGCACGAGCATCCCCGAGTTGCGCAGCTTCGTGAAGGCTGTGGTTCAGGCGGATGCCTACGGCATCGCGCTCAGCGGCGTGCTGCGCACCCAGGCGAAGGTGATGCGCGTGAAGCGCCGCCAGCGGGCGGAGGAGAAGGCTATGAAGCTCCCCGTGACGGTGCTGTTCCCGCTCCTGTTCTTCATCTTTCCTGTGCTCTTCATCATCATTCTTGGTCCGGCGGTCATCAACGCGATCGCCACGTTCAGCGGACAATAAGTAGGCTCACAAAACGCTGCTAGAACGCAAGCCGAAGAATTCCGCAGTGTTTGCACAGCATCCTTCCAATCTCATATTTCTCACATTTCCAGAAAGTAGCGTTAGCTCATGGCCCTCTCCCGCCCTGGCGCGAACGACGACGACGCAGACTTCCTGCGCGGCGTCGGCGCTGAGCCACGGGAAGTGGTCGGCGGGCACAGCGCAGACAGGACGCCACTCGTGGACGCGAATGTTCTTCATGATCTCGAGGATCAGCTCAACAGCGCCTCCGCAGCCCGCGCGTTCGTGCGCGACTACGTGGCTGTTTGGGATGAGAGAGACGCACGCATCTCCTCGGCAATCGCCCGGCGAAACCAGGCCGCGTCACTGGACGCAGTATTAAGCCTGAAGATCACGTCAACGATGGTGGGGGCGACCCAGCTCGTGTCCCTGGCCACCAACCTCGAGGCCTTACTGCGCGAGGGAAAGCTCGAGGAGGCTGCGGCCGCGTTGCCGCAGGTTCACCGGTGCGGCTTGCGCACCATGCGGGAGCTGACCGTCATGCACCTCGATCAAAAGTAAGCCCGAGATCAGTCAGCGCGACGCGGCACCAGCCGGTAACCAACGCCCCGGACGGTCATCAGCCAGCGCGGGCTTCGGGGGTCCTCCCCCAACTTCCGGCGCAGGTTCCCGATGTGCACCTCGATGGCTCGCTCATCGGCTTCGCTGATATAGGTCTCGGTCCGGTAGTACTGGCCCCGGACCACGCGAACCAGGTCGCCCTTCGTCCTGACAGCACCGGAACTGCGTAGCAGCTCGTGCAGCAGGTCGAACTCGCTGCGGGTGAGCACCAGTTCCTCGCCCCGCACCGTGACGGTCCGGGTGTCCTTATCAAGCTCAAGGCCGTTGTGCCGCAGCACGGAGTCCGGCCGCGCCGGTGATGCCGGCTCCGGGGCGGGGGCGGCCGCCGTCGTCGTCGGTTGTTCGCTGGTGAGGCCGCCGCGCGGGCGCCGCAGCATTGCGGCGATGCGGGCGCGGACCTCACGGGGCCGGAAGGGCTTGGTGACGAAGTCATCCGCCCCCGCCTGCAGCGCAGTGAGGGTATCGATTTCTTCATTGTGCGCGGTCAGCATGATCACGTAGCAATCGCTGAGTCCACGTATCCGGCGAAGTACCTCGTACCCGTCGATATCGGGAAGCCCTACGTCGAGAGTGACCAGCGTGGGGTTGTGCTCCTTGACCGCTTCCACCCCGGCGCGACCGTCGCCCGCAGCATGGACAACAAAGCCCGATTGCGTGAGAACCGTGCTCACGAGGTTGCGAACGTCAAGATCATCCTCGACCACTACCGCCACACCTGGATCGCGCACTATTTCCTCCTGGTCCCCAACAGAACTGCAAGACCACAGTTCATCACAAAAGTACGGATCACCGCGATGACGGTGAACCGCCGAAACGTGCTTTCACAGTGTACGCGCGTACCGCTGTTCAGGGTCACAAATAGTGAACTTTGTGAACCGGTTCGGAATTATGGTGCTTCTGCTCTGTCCCGTCAGAGATAATGAACGTTATGTCGTGGTCTCAGAGGCATGTCCCTAGCGCTGTCTGCGCGCGCGCCGGGGTGGTGTCATGAGCGATCGCGTCATGTTCCTGGCGGCCAAGCGGGCCTACTCGAACCTGAGTTTCCGGACCCGCGTGGGGCTTTGTGAGCTGCCGCTGGCTCTGCTGGTTGCCGTTATCGCGATTATCGTTGTGGTCGTCTCCCCTGCCCTGCTGATGAACCCGCTTTTCCTTGGCGGCCTCGTCTTCCACGCAGTGCTGCTCGCGGCGGCGTTCCTCGCTCCCTGGGAGCGGCTGCGCGACGGCTCGTACGTGATCATCCCCCTGCTGGACTTCCTGGCCATCGCCCTCACCCGCAACGGTGCGGCAGACGTACTGCCAGGGCTGAGCCTGCTGGCCATTTTCCCGGTGATCTGGCTTTCCGCCTCGGAGATGAAACCGTGGCTCAGCCTGTTGTCTTGTTTTATCGGGCCGTTCCTCATCCTCGGCGTTTCCCCGCTGTTGGGCTCCGCCCCAAGGAGCCAGTTGGGAACCGCGCTCCTGCTGTGCCTGGCGCTGGCCGTGGTGTCCATCTCGCTGCGCTTCGCCAGCCTCAACTCGGTGTACAGCCAGCGGAAGCTCGCGGCATCGAAGGCCGAGGTGGACCGGCTCCAGGGCGAAAACACCGAACGTGAACTGCTGCTCGAAGCCATCCTTGACACGATCGACGTCGGCCTCGTAGTCCTCGACGCCAATGGCAACCGCATGCTCACCAACCGTCAGCAGCGGTCCTATGACCTCCTTGTCCAGACGGGAAATTCCGACGGCGACAGCATCAGTCACCTCTACGCCGCGGACAAGACCACGCCCGTTGCAGTCAGCCGATATCCGGTGCAGCGTGCCGCTGCCGGAGAGACGTTCGCCAACTATCTGGTCTGGCTGGGCCCGGAGGACTCCCAACGGGCTGTCACCACGGCAGCCACTGCCATGTGGGACAGCGAGGACAAGTTCGCCGGCTCGGTGATCGTCTCGAACGACGTCACGGACATGGTTGAGGCGCTCTCCGCCAAAGAGGATTTCGTGTCCAACGTGTCCCACGAGTTGTGGACCCCGCTCACCTCGATCATCGGGCACCTTGATCTCGTACTCGACGACGACCATCCCCTCCCCCACAACGTCACCCAGCAGCTCTCCGTGGCGCGGCGCAATGCCGAGCGCCTCTACGCGCTGGTCTCCAATCTTCTTGCGTCCGCGTCAGGCGCTGCCAGCGTCCACCTGCGTCCGACTGACCTGTCCGGGCTGGTGGAGCACAGCATCGAGTCCGCCTGGCCGCAGGCCGTCAACACCGGCGTGACCCTCGAAGCTGACGTGCCGGACATCCTGTGGACCACCTCTGACCCGCTGCGGATCCGCCAGGTCCTCGACAACCTCATCTCGAATGCCATCAAGTACTCGCCCGACGGCGGAAAGGTCACCGTCCGCGCACGCAAGCAAAGTGACGCTGCACTGCTCGAGGTACAGGACACGGGCATCGGAATGTCGCCGAATGAGACTAAGCTGGTCTTCGGGAAGTTCTTCCGCACTGCTGCAGCGCGCGAATCGTCCATTCCCGGTGTAGGTCTTGGCCTTTCCATCACCAAGGCGATTGTCGACAGCCACGGCGGATCCATCCGATGCAGCAGCGAACCGGGTGCCGGTACCACTTTCACGGTGACGCTCCCCTTGCACCGCTCGGAGCAGACCAGGTCAGAACAGAACTAGCCAGGAAAGGCTCGCCTTCGCCGCGGTGGTGTTAAGCGCCGTCCCGCTTCGCGCGGGTGAGTTCCGCCCGCAGAGCCAGCTCGGCGGCGTCGTCGGGGTAGCGCACTTCCTCCAGGACCAGCGGGTGCGCCGGTGCGAGGACGGACCGTGAGTCCTTCCGCCGTGAGCGCAGGCGCTCCCCCAGCCACTGCGGCAGTTCCTCACCGCTTCCCACGCGAAGAGCCGACCCAATCAGGGCGCGCACCATATTGTGGCAGAACGCATCGGCCTGGATGGTCACCTTGAGGATGCCGTCCGGCTCGCGTTCAAACTCGAACCGCTGCAGCTGACGCACCGTCGTAGCGCCGACGCGCGGCTTGCAGAAGGCCAGGAAGTCCTGCAGGCCGAGCAGCGCACCGGCACCTTCGTTGAGGAGCCTCTCGTCCAGCTCCTCGGAGTGCCATAGCACTGTGGAGCGGTTGAGCGGATCCTGCAGCTCGGAACGGTCGGCAATGCGGTAGCTGTAGCGGCGCCACAGCGCAGAGAAGCGGGCGTCGAACCCCACCGGAGCAAGGCTGACGGCGCGCACGACGACGGGAGACGCCGGGTTCCCCGCGTACACCGTGCGTGCGGCGGCGCTCGGGGGAAGGAAGCGGTTGACGGTGGCCTGCAGACGCCGCTTCAGAGCAAGCGCGGGGTCGATGTCCTTGCCCCGGGTCAGGGCGAACCATTCCGCCGGCTCAAGATCTATGTGCGTGACCTGACCGCGGGCGTGAACGCCGGCGTCGGTCCGTCCGGCGACGGTCAGCCGGACCGGGCGCCGGAACAGCAGCTCCAGCCCCGACTCCACCGTGCCCTGGACTGTCGGCAGACCGGGCTGAACCGCCCAACCGGAGAAGGGGCCACCGTCGTACGCAATATCTATCCGGACACGCAAATGCCCGTCACCCACGGACGGGGTGACGGGCATTTGTTCGTTCATGTACTTCAGAAAGGGAGCAGAAGGATTACTTCTTCTCGTCTTCCTCCGGCACGGAGCCTTCTTCAACGACGACGGTTTCCTCGGCGTCGCCCTCAGAGGCGCTTACCGTGGTGTCCTCAGCAGCAACCTCGTCAGCCGAAGGAGCGGACTCTGCCGACTCAGGCGAATCTGCCGACTCAGGCGAATCTGCCGACTCAGGCGAATCTGCGGACTCAACCGGGGCAGCAGCTGCAGCATCGCGGGCAGCGGCATTGCCGGCAGCCTTCGAAGCCTCAGCGACAACGGCCTGCTTGGGGGAAACAGCCTCAAGCACCAGCTCGATGACAGCCATGGGAGCGTTGTCGCCCTTACGGTTGCCGATCTTGGTGATGCGGGTGTAGCCGCCCTCGCGGTTGGCTACAGCCGGTGCGATGTCGGTGAACAGCTCGTGGACGACGCCCTTGTTGCTGATGACAGCCAGGACACGACGACGCGAAGCCAGGTCGCCCTTCTTTGCGAAGGTGATCAGGCGCTCGGCGTAGGGGCGGAGCCGCTTTGCCTTGGTCACCGTGGTGGTGATGCGCTTGTGCTCGAACAGCGAGGCGGCCAGGTTGGCGAGCATCAGGCGCTCGTGCGCCGGACCGCCACCGAGGCGTGGGCCCTTTGTGGGTGTGGGCATGATGTGTTATCTCCTCATAAATGTGCCCGAGGCCGCATCCTTAGCGGCGCCAGGTTTCTAACGTTTTAGAGAGCGTCGTCGCCGTAGGCGTCGTCGTCCTCTTCAATCGCAGCTGCGCGGGCTGCAAGGTCGAATCCTGGAGGGGAATCCTTCAGGGACAGACCCAGCTCAACCAGCTTTGCCTTGACCTCATCGATGGACTTGGCACCGAAGTTACGGATGTCCATCAGGTCAGCCTCGGAGCGGGCAACGAGTTCACCCACGGTGTGGATGCCCTCACGCTTGAGGCAGTTGTAGGAACGAACGGTAAGTTCGAGATCCTCGATCGGGAGGGCCATGTCGGCGGCGAGGGCGGCGTCAGTTGGCGACGGGCCGATCTCGATGCCTTCAGCGGCGGTGTTCAGCTCGCGGGCAAGGCCGAACAGTTCAACCAGGGTGGTGCCGGCCGATGCAACGGCGTCGCGCGGTGCGATGGCGTCCTTGGTTTCGACGTCGACGATCAGGCGGTCGAAGTCGGTGCGCTGCTCGACACGGGTGGCTTCCACGCGGAAAGTCACCTTGAGAACCGGCGAGTAGATGGAGTCGACCGGGATGCGGCCGATCTCGGAATCGCCGGACTTGTTCTGCGAAGCGGACACGTAGCCACGGCCACGCTCGATGGTCAGTTCGAGCTCGAACTTGCCCTTCGAGTTCAGGGTCGCGATGTGCAGGTCCGGGTTGTGGAACTCCACACCTGCCGGAGGAGCAATGTCAGCCGCGGTCACGACGCCGGGTCCCTGCTTGCGCAGGTAGGCGACCACGGGCTCGTCGTGCTCGGAGGACACCGCGAGGTTCTTGATGTTCAGGATGATCTCGGTGACGTCTTCCTTCACACCGGGAACGGTGGTGAATTCGTGCAGGACGCCGTCAATCCGGATGCTGGTGACAGCCGCTCCGGGAATCGAGGACAGCAGCGTGCGACGCAGCGAGTTGCCGAGGGTGTAGCCGAAACCGGGCTCCAGCGGTTCGATGACGAACCGCGAGCGGTTGTCGGCGACTACTTCTTCAGTCAGGGTGGGGCGCTGTGCAATGAGCACTTACATTTCCTTTCAGGGAGCATCCGCTATATGACGCAACACAAATGGTGGAAAGGGAAAGCTAGAGAGCAGGACTCAGTAGCTAAACGACAGTCAGCCCCAGGTACGCCCGCACCCCGAATGGAGCACGGGCGAACCTGGAGCCAAGGAAGCTACTAGACGCGGCGGCGCTTCGGCGGGCGGCAGCCGTTGTGAGCGCTGGGGGTGACGTCCTGAATGGATCCGACCTCGAGGCCGGCAGCCTGCAGCGAACGGATCGCGGTCTCGCGTCCGGATCCCGGACCCTTCACGAAAACGTCGACCTTGCGGACGCCGTGCTCCTGGGCGCGCTTCGCAGCGGCCTCTGCAGCAGTCTGCGCAGCGTAAGGGGTGGACTTGCGTGAGCCCTTGAATCCGACCTCGCCAGCGGAAGCCCAGGAGATAACTGCTCCGCTGGGGTCCGTGATCGAGACGATGGTGTTGTTGAACGTGCTCTTGATATGCGCCTGACCGAAGGCGATATTCTTCTTGTCCTTGCGACGCGGCTTGCGCACCGCTCCACGAGTCTTGGGGGGCATTACTTCTCCTACAAAGTTTTAGAAAAGAGGGAGTTGAGGGTGGAGCGCTGAATCAGCGTCCGGCCTTCTTCTTGCCTGCGACGGTGCGCTTCGGGCCCTTGCGGGTACGAGCGTTGGTCTTGGTGCGCTGTCCGCGCACAGGAAGGCCGCGGCGGTGCCGGAGACCCTCGTAGCTGCCGATCTCAACCTTGCGGCGGATGTCTGCAGCTACCTCACGGCGGAGGTCACCCTCGACCTTGTAGTTGCCTTCGATGTAATCGCGAAGCTGGACGAGCTCAGCGTCAGTCAGATCCTTCACGCGCGTGTTCGGGTCAATCCCGGTTTCGGCGAGCGTCTGGTCTGCACGGGTCTTGCCCACGCCGTAGATGTAGGTAAGCGCAATGACTACCCGCTTTTCGCGGGGGATGTCTACGCCAGCGAGACGTGCCATAGTGGCGGTTCTCCTTTTGATGACCGGAGGTCTGAAACAGTGCGACCCGGATTGCTCCGGTCCCCGGCCTCCGTACCGGGGGTGTGGACTCGCCTCATGGACGAACCCTGCACTGCTTTTTTATTGTGGTGTTACTACGCGTGGGTGACCCTCGAAAAGAGGATTCAGCCCTGGCGCTGCTTGTGGCGCGGGTTTTCGCAGATTACGAGTACGTTGCCCTTGCGGCGAACCACCTGGCACTTGTCGCAAATCCGCTTCACGCTCGGCTGTACCTTCATGGTTTTCCTTTGCGTTCTTGCAGTTGTTGCAGTGTTGCCTCCGCGTCCGGTGGGCCGGGAGGCTCGGAACTAAATACTCAGAACCGTCTACTTGTAGCGGTAGACAATACGACCACGTGTGAGGTCGTACGGGCTAAGCTCCACTACCACCCGGTCCTCGGGGAGGATTCGAATGTAGTGCTGACGCATCTTTCCCGAGATGTGGGCTAGAACAATGTGTCCGTTGGCCAACTCAACGCGGAACATCGCGTTGGGCAGAGCCTCGTTCACAGTGCCTTCAATCTCAATGACACCGTCTTTCTTGGCCATATCCTCCGCTAACTTCTGTGCCGCCACTTGCGGGGCGGACGGTCTTGGGGTTTTGATTGTCGGAACTGACCGCGTATCTGCGGCGCACACCGGGCGGGACAGCATTCCATATGAATTCCATACAGAATGACCGAACCGACGTTGGGCGCGAAAGGGCGCAGGAGTAGAGACAACCAGCAATCAACTTTACGCTACGGCGCCCGATAAGTTAAATCAGCCCGCCTCCTCTGCAGGAAGCGGGCTGACTCGATCATCCGATGAGCACCTGGATGCGGCTACTTCAGTCGAGCGGAACGACGACGACGCCCAGCTCCGCGAGCTTCACCGCACCGCCGTCGGCTGCACTGAGAACCCAGATGCCGGCGTCGTGCACTGCCACGGTGTGTTCCCACTGGCAGGCGCGCTTGCCGTCAACGGTGACCACAGTCCAGTCATCCTCCAGGACAGAGGTCTCCAGGCGGCCTTGAACCAGCATCGGTTCGATCGCCAGGCAGAGGCCCGGCTTGATCTTGGGACCGCGATGGCTGCTGCGGTAGTTCAGCACGTCCGGGGACTGGTGCATCTGCGTACCAATGCCGTGGCCAACGTAGTCCTGCAGGATTCCAAGCTCCGGGCCCTCGACCGACGACACGTAGTCGTCGATGGCTGCCCCGATATCGCCCACGTACTTACCGTTGGCCAAAGCAGCGATCCCCCGCCACATGGCTTCCTCGGTAACCTTCGACAGACGAACGTCCTCCGGCCGGGGCGTACCCACAATGACCGTGCGCGCGGAGTCAGAGTGCCAGCCGCGAACCACAGCGCCGCCGTCGATCGAGATGATGTCGCCGTCCTGCAGCACGTAGTCACCGGGGATGCCGTGGACCACCTCGTGGTTCACGGAAGTGCAGATGCTGTTGGGAAAGCCGTGGTAGCCGAGGAAGTTCGACGTGGCGCCGGCCTCCTTGAGGACACCGGCGAACACAGCGTCGAGCTGGCGGGTGGTCACGCCCACGCGGGCAGCAGCCACCGTACGGTCCAGCGCCTCCGAAAGCACAAGGCCCGCTTCGCGCATGATCCGGATCTGGTCTGCCGACTTGTATTCGACCCGCTGCTGACGAAACATCACGACTACTGGCTGACCTTCAGGGCGGTCATGACGCGCTCGGTGACTTCATCGATCGCGCCGATGCCGTCTACGCGTGTGACGATGCCGCGTGCCTCGTACTGGGACACGACTGCCTCTGTCTGCTCGTGGTAGAGGTCAAGGCGGTGCCGGATGACAACTTCGTTGTCATCCGAACGGCCATCGAGCCGTGCGCGGTTCAGGAGCCGGCGAACGAGTTCCTCGTCGTCGGCAGTGAGCTGGAGTACGACGTCGAGTGCGAGGTCGTTCGCCTGCAGGATGTCGTCAAGCTCGGTCACCTGTGCTGCCGTACGGGGATACCCGTCCAGCAGGAAACCGTCCAGGGTGTCGTCCTCGTTGAGACGCGCACGCACCATGTTGTTGGTGACGCTGTCCGGGACGAAGTCGCCGGCATCCATGTACTTCTTCGCCTCTATGCCCAAAGGCGTCTCGTTCTTGACGTTCTCGCGGAAGATGTCGCCGGTGGAGATGGCCACAACGCCGAGCCGCTCGGAGATACGAGCTGCCTGGGTTCCCTTGCCTGATCCGGGGGGTCCAATGATGAGCATCCGTGTCATCGCAATAGTCCTTCGTAGTGGCGCTGCTGCAGCTGCGCGTCAATTTGCTTCACCGTCTCAAGACCCACGCCAACCATGATGAGGATGGAGGTTCCGCCGAACGGGAAGTTCTGGTTCGCGTTGATGGCTACGAGCGCGATCAACGGAATGAGCGCAACAATGCCGAGGTAGATCGCACCGGGCAAGGTGATGCGGGACAGGACGTACTGCAGGTACTCCGCCGTGGGGCGCCCAGCCCGGATCCCCGGGATGAAGCCGCCGTACTTCTTCATGTTCTCCGAGACTTCCTCCGGGTTGAAGGTGATAGCCACGTAGAAGTACGTGAAGAACACGATCATCGCGAAGTAGAGCGCCATGTAGAGGGGGTGGTCACCGGTGGTGAGGTAGGTGGTGATCCAGTTGACCCATTCCGGCGGCGGCGTCTGGCCGTCGGTGGGGGTGTTGAACTGCGCGATCAGCGAGGGCAGGTACAGCATCGACGATGCGAAGATCACGGGGATAACGCCCGCCATGTTGACCTTGATCGGAATGTAGGTGCTGCTGCCGCCCAGGGTGCGCCTGCCGATCATGCGCTTTGCGTACTGCACCGGGATGCGGCGCTGGGACTGCTCGACGAAGATCACAAGCATGACCACGAACACGCCGATCACCAGGACTCCGATGAACACGTTCCAGCCCTGGGTGCGCAGGATCTCGCCCAGCGAGGTGGGGAATCCGGCCGCGATGGCGGTAAAGATGAGCAGCGACATACCGTTTCCGACGCCGCGCTCGGTGATCAGCTCGCCCAACCACATGATCAGGCCGGTACCGGCCGTCAAAGTGATGATGAGGAGGATGATGGTGATGAGGCTGTCATCCGGGATGATCGGCACCGGACAATTGCCCAGCAAGGCACCCGACCGCGCCAGCGACACCAGCGTCGTGGCATTGAGGAGCCCAAGGGCGATGGTCAGGTAGCGCGTGTACTGGGTCAGCTTGGCCTGGCCCTGCGCACCCTCCTGGTGAAGTTCCTGGAAGCGCGGGATAACTACCCGGAGCAGCTGGGTGATGATGCTGGCCGTGATGTAGGGCATGATTCCCAGCGCGAACACGGACACCTGTAGCAGGGCTCCGCCGCTGAAGAGGTTCACAAACTGGTAGAGGCCGCCCTCTGTGTTGCCGAGCTGCAAACACTGCTGCACGTTGCCGTAGTCAACACCGGGCGCCGGGATGAATGCACCCAAACGGAAGATGGTGATGATTCCCAGCGTGAACAACAGCTTGCGCCGCAAGTCTGGCGTCCGGAAAGCCCGGCCAATAGCGCTAAGCAAGCGTCCTCCTGATTAAGTCTTAGTGGCCCTACGCGGGCGATACACACCAACCGAGTCTAACGGCTGGAACCGGGCAGGCGAGAACCCGGGCATCAAACGAAGCCTGTTAAACGAAACAGACTCCTGGCGAGCCGGGGATCCCGGCCCACCAAGAGTCTAGTTGCTTCATGAGCTAGATCACAGTCGGCTCCCCCGCCGTCGTCGTCAGGCTGTCCGAAGGACGAACCGGCGGACGACGGCGGGAAAGCGACGCTGGGAACTAGAGGCCGGAGACCGAACCGCCTGCGGCGGTGATCTTCTCGGCAGCGCTGGCGGACACGGCGTGAACCTTGACGTCCACCTTAACCGCGATGTCGCCCGTTCCCAGCACCTTGACGAGCTGGTTCTTGCGCACTGCGCCCTTGGCGATCAGGCTGTCTACCGACACCTCGCCGCCTTCGGGGTACAGCTCGTTGAGCTTGTCCAGGTTGACTACCTGGTACTCAACGCGGAACGGGTTCTTGAAGCCGCGCAGCTTCGGCAGACGCATGTGCAGCGGCAGCTGGCCGCCTGCGAAACCTGCCTTGACCGAGTAGCGTGCCTTGGTGCCCTTGGTACCACGGCCGGCGGTCTTACCCTTGGAGCCTTCACCACGGCCAACGCGGGTCTTGGCGGTCTTGGCTCCGGGGGCGGGACGAAGGTGGTGTACCTTCAGCGCGTGGACGCGAGGCGTGCTCTCAGTAGTTTCCTGAGCTGCAGCAGCCTTGGCAGCAGGCTTGCGGGCCGGCTTCGTCTCGGTGGATTCCTCCACCGTCTTCTTCTCTGCCATTACTTGGCCTCCTCAACCTTCACGAGGTGCGGAACCGTGTTGACCATGCCTACGGTCACCTCGTCAGCGTTGCGGACAACGGTGTGTCCGATCCGCTTCAGGCCGAGTGAACGAAGGGTGTCCCGCTGGTTCTGCTTACCGCCGATGGCGGACTTGATCTGTGTGATTTCCAGCTTTGCGGAGCTGGCAACCAGACGCTTCGGAGTTGCCATTACGCACCTGCCTTCTGATCCTGCATTGCGCGCAGCATCGATGTTGAGGCAACCTCGTCCAGCGGCAGGCCGCGGCGTGCAGCCACTGCCTGAGGCTCTTCGAGCCGCTTCAGCGCGTCAACGGTTGCGTGAACAATGTTGATGGCGTTGGAGGAACCCAGCGACTTGGAGAGAACGTCGTGGATACCGACGCATTCCAGTACGGCGCGCACAGGACCACCGGCGATTACACCGGTACCCGGCGATGCCGGACGCAGGAGCACGACGCCGGCCGCTGCCTCACCCTGAACCAGGTGGGGAACGGTGCCGCCGATGCGGGGAACCTTGAAGAAGGACTTCTTGGCTTCCTCGACTGCCTTGGAGATAGCCGAGGGAACTTCCTTGGCCTTGCCGTAACCCACGCCGACCATGCCGTTGCCGTCGCCGACAACAACGAGTGCGGTGAAGCTGAAGCGACGGCCGCCCTTGACGACCTTCGCGACGCGGTTGATCGACACGACGCGCTCTACGAACTTGTCCTTGTCGTCGCCGCGGCCGCCGTCACGTCCGCCACGGCCGCCATCGCGACCGCCACGGCCGCCATCGCGTCCGCCGCGCTCTCCACGACGTCCGCCGCGGCCGTCGGTTGCCGACGCCGTCTCGGTGGACTCAGCCGCGGGAGCGTCAGTTGCAGGCTGCTCAGCCTTTGCGGTGTTCAATGAGGCTTCCTTTGCGTTGTTCTGCTCGGTCACAGTGCCAGCCCACCTTCACGTGCGCCGTCTGCGATTGCGGCAACCCGGCCGTGGTACTTGTTACCACCCCGGTCGAAGACGACTGCCTCAATGCCTGCAGCCTTTGCCCGCTCAGCGACGAGCTCGCCCACGCGCTTGGCCTTGGCAGTCTTGTCACCGTCGAACGAACGCAGGTCGGCCTCGAGGGTCGACGCCGATGCAACGGTGATGCCCTTGGTGTCGTCGACAACCTGCACGAATACGTGACGGGCTGAACGATTGACCACCAGGCGGGGGCGAACAGCGGTACCGGTGATGCGCTTGCGGACGCGAAGGTGACGGCGTCCGCGCTGGGCGGACTTGCTCTTCGACGTGCGCTTCTTGTTGATGCTCAGTGTCATGGTTACTTACCAGCCTTTCCGACCTTGCGGCGAATAACTTCGCCCGCATAGCGGATGCCCTTGCCCTTATAGGGATCCGGACGGCGCAGCTTGCGGATGTTCGCAGCAACTTCGCCGACCTGCTGCTTGTTGATGCCGGAGACAGAAACCTTGGTGGGGCTGTCTACGGTCAGCGTGATGCCTTCCGGTGCCTTGACGGGTACAGGGTGGCTGTAGCCCAGCGCGAACTCCAGGTCGGAACCCTTGGCCTGCACACGGTAACCGGTGCCGACGATCTCGAGGTTCTTCTTGTAGCCCTCGGTAACTCCAACGATCATGTTGGAGATCAGGGTGCGGGTCAGGCCGTGCAGCGAACGCGCTTCGCGCTCGTCATTCGGGCGGGAGACGGTGATGGTGCTTTCCTCAAGCGAAACCTGGATCGGGCTGGCTACAGTGTGGCTCAGCTCGCCCTTGGAACCCTTGACGGATACAACATTGCCGTCGACCTTGACCTCTACGCCTGCAGGCACGGTGATGGGGAGACGTCCAATACGTGACATGTTTCTCTTTCCCTTTCCCGCTACCAGACGTAGGCGAGGACTTCCCCACCTACACCCTTCTTGGCTGCCTGGCGGTCTGTGAGCAGACCGGAGGACGTGGACAGGATGGCGATGCCCAGCCCGCCCAGAACGTGCGGCAGGTTGGTGGACTTTGCGTACACGCGCAGACCGGGCTTGGAGATGCGCCGGATGCCCGCGATGGAGCGCTGACGGTCGGGACCGAACTTGAGGTCGATGGTGAGCTTCTTGCCTACCTCAGCCTCTTCTTCCTTCCAGCCGGCGATGTAGCCTTCGGCCTTCAGGATGTCGGCAACGCGTGCCTTCAGCTTGCTGTATGGCATGGACACGGTGTCGTGATATGCCGAGTTGGCGTTGCGGAGACGCGTAAGCATGTCTGCAACTGGATCTGTCATTGTCATTGGGCTCTAGCCCTTCCTCGTAACGGTTTCCGGTCTCCGGCGAAGTCCAGCATCAGCTGGCCGTCGCGGAACGGACCTGCAACGTAGTTGATTAGTCTTCGGATTTGAACGGGAAGCCGAGCGCCTTGAGCAGTGCGCGGCCTTCGTCATCGGTCTTGGCGGTGGTCACAACGGTGATGTCCATGCCGCGGACACGGTCAATCTTGTCCTGGTCGATCTCGTGGAACATGGACTGCTCCGTGAGGCCGAAGGTGTAGTTGCCGTTGCCGTCGAACTGGCGCCCGTTGAGGCCGCGGAAGTCGCGGATACGGGGCAGTGCCAGCGTGACCAGGCGATCAACGAATTCCCACATGCGGTCTCCGCGCAGCGTGGCGTGCGCACCGATCGGCATGCCTTCGCGGAGCTTGAACTGCGCGATGGACTTGCGTGCCTTGGTGACCTGCGGCTTCTGGCCGGTGATCTGAGTGAGGTCGCGGACCGCACCGTCGATGAGCTTGGAGTCCTTGGCGGCATCTCCGACACCCATGTTCACAACGACCTTGACGAGCCGGGGAACCTGGTTGACGTTGCTGTAGTTGAATTCCTCCAGCAGCGCCGACTTGATCTCGGATGCGTAGCGGGTCTTCAGGCGGGGGGTGATCTTTGTTTCTACGGCTTCAGCAGTCATTACAGATCCTTCCCTGATGCCTTGGCGACGCGGATGCGGACCGTGCGCTCACGGCCGTCCCGCTCCACGGTTTCGGTGCGGTAGCCGACACGGGTGGGCTTCTTGGTCTCCGGGTCTACCACTGCGACGTTACTGATGTGGATTGAGGCCTCAACGGTCTCGATGCCACCGGTCTTGGTGCCGCGCTGCGACTGTCCGACCTTGGTGTGCTTCGTGATGCGGTTGATGCCCTCGACCAGTACACGGTTGCTCTCAGGGAATACCTTGAGGACCTTGCCCTGCTTGCCGCGGTCTCCGCCGCGATCCTGCTTGGCGCCGGTGATGACCTGAACGAGGTCACCCTTCTTGATCTTCAGCTTCGAACGGGTCTGAGCCATGACTACAGCACCTCCGGAGCCAGTGAAATGATCTTCATGAAGCGCTTGTCGCGGAGTTCGCGACCGACCGGGCCGAAGATGCGGGTACCACGAGGATCGCCGTCGCCCTTGAGGATGACAGCTGCGTTCTCGTCGAACTTGATGTAGGAACCATCCGCACGGCGGCGTTCCTTCTTGGTGCGGACGATGACGGCCTTGACCACATCGCCCTTCTTGACGTTTCCACCTGGGATAGCGTCTTTGACGGTGGCGACAATGACGTCACCAATTCCTGCGTAACGACGTCCGGAACCGCCGAGAACACGAATGGTAAGGATTTCCTTAGCACCAGTGTTGTCGGCGACCTTGAGTCGTGACTCCTGCTGAATCACTATTTACTCCTTGCGTCGCGCTGGTTCTCAGACCGAAATACTGCATACGGAATGAGCCTTGCGGAACGGTTGATCGGGGTGTCTCTGGACCCACCTGGATTTTGCCAGTGGAGGGCCTAAACGCCCGTGCCCGAGGCATTTGCCTCCCAAGCGCGGGGCGCAGGGAAGTACTATGCCGGAGCACGATTGTTTACGAGGTTTCAGAATGGCGCACGGAAGGCACCACACAAACTCAATATCCTAGCACGGATTTAAAAGCAAGCAGTCCCCCGCTCATGTCGGAACGAGGGACTGCTCGGTGTGAAACGACTCGTGTGAACGAGGGTTTACTTGGCCTTCTCGATGACCTCGACCAGACGCCACCGCTTGGTAGCGGACAGCGGGCGGGTCTCGCTGATCAGGACCATGTCGCCGACACCAGCGGTGTTCTGCTCGTCATGGGCCTTGACCTTCGAGGTGCGGCGGATGACCTTGCCGTAGAGGCCGTGCTTTACGCGGTCCTCAACCTCGACGACGATGGTCTTCTCCATTTTGTCGGAGACGACGTAGCCGCGGCGGGTCTTGCGGTAACCGCGCTTTGAGGACTCCAGTACTGCAGCCTCATTCTTCTCTTCACTCATTTGGCATCCTCCTCAGAAGCCTGTGTTTCCACGGACTTTTCGTCCTTCGTGGAGGCAGCCTTGGAACCCTTCGATTTCTTGCCGGCCTTTTCAGTCTTTGCTTCTTCTACCGGGGCAACGACGTCGGGCCGAATTCCCAGCTCGCGCTCACGCAGCACGGTGTAGATGCGGGCGATATCCCGCTTCACAGCGCGCAGGCGACCGTGGTTTTCAAGCTGACCGGTGGCTGACTGGAAGCGCAGGTTGAACAGCTCTTCCTTAGCCTTGGCGAGTTCCTCCACCAGACGGTCCTTATCGAACCCATCCAGCTGGTCGGTTGCCAGTTCCTTTGAACCGAGTGCCATGACTATTCACCACCCTCACGACGCACGATACGTGCCTTCAACGGCAGCTTGTGGATCGCCAGGCGCAGGGCCTCGCGAGCTACCTCTTCATTGACACCGGAGAGTTCGAAAAGAACACGGCCCGGCTTGACGTTGGCTACCCACCACTCAGGGGAACCCTTACCGGAACCCATACGGGTTTCAGCGGGCTTCTTGGTCAGCGGACGGTCCGGGTAGATGTTGATCCACACCTTTCCGCCACGCTTGATGTGACGGGTCATTGCAATACGCGCAGATTCGATCTGGCGGTTGGTGACGTATGCCGGGCTCAGAGCCTGGATACCCCACTCACCGAAGCTGACCTGCGTGCCGCCGGTAGCAGCGCCCGAACGACCGGGGTGGTGCTGCTTGCGGAACTTTACTCGACGTGGGATAAGCATTTAAGCCTGTCCTCCTTCCGCTGCAGCAGCGGACTCAGCCGGTGCGGACTCGGCGGGAGCGGCGGTAGCCTCACCCTGGCCGGGAGCGCGGTCGGCATTACGACGACGGCGGTCACCACGGTCGGCGCCGGCAGGGCCGCGACCGGGGCGATCCCCGCCACGTCCGCGCGACGGCGCAGCAGCTGCCTGGGCAGCCAGTTCCTTGGCGGTGACGTCGCCCTTGTAGATCCATACCTTCACGCCGATGCGGCCGAAGGTGGTCTTGGCCTCGAAGAAGCCGTAGTCGATGTTCGCACGGAGGGTGTGCAGGGGAACACGGCCTTCGCGGTAGAACTCCGAACGGCTCATCTCAGCGCCGCCGAGGCGGCCGGAGCACTGTACGCGGATACCCTTGGCACCGGCACGCTGTGCCGACTGCATGGCCTTCTTCATGGCGCGGCGGAAAGCCACACGCGAAGAGAGCTGCTCAGCGATGCCCTGGGCAACAAGCTGTGCTTCGATCTCGGGGTTCTTGACCTCGAGGATGTTCAGCTGAACCTGCTTGCCGGTGAGCTTCTCGAGCTCCCCGCGGATGCGGTCTGCCTCGGCGCCGCGGCGACCGATGACGATGCCCGGACGTGCCGTGTGGATGTCCACGCGGACACGGTCGCGGGTGCGCTCGATCTCTACCTTGGCGATGCCGGCGCGGTCCATGCCCGTGGACATGAGCTGGCGGATCTTGACGTCCTCGCGGACGAAGTCCTTGTAGCGCTGGCCGGGCTTGTTGCTGTCAGCAAACCAGTGTGACCTGTGGTCAGTGGTGATGCCGAGTCGGAACCCGTGCGGGTTTACTTTCTGTCCCACTTAGCGGTCCTCCACTTTCTCAGGGGTAGCGACAACAACAGTGACGTGGCTGGTCCGCTTGTTGATGCGGTAGGCGCGGCCCTGGGCACGCGGCTGGAACCGCTTCATCGTGGGACCTTCATCGACGTATGCTTCGCTGATGATGAGATCGCCTTCGTCGAATGCAACGCCGTCGCGGTCCGCGAGGACACGGGCGTTTGCAACTGCCGACTGAACTACCTTGAATACCGGCTCCGAAGCTGCCTGGGGGGCAAACTTCAGGATTGCCAGAGCCTCATTCGCTTGCTTACCACGAACAAGGTTGACGACGCGCCGGGCCTTCATAGGCGTTACGCGCAGATGACGCGCAATAGCCTTGGCTTCCATTGCTTTTCCTTCTCTCGTCTTAGCCGTAGAAACAGGCGCCTTAGCGGCGCTTGCCCTTGCGGTCGTCCTTAACATGGCCGCGGAATGTCCGCGTGGGAGCGAATTCGCCGAGCTTGTGCCCGACCATCGACTCGGTGACAAACACCGGAATGTGCTTGCGCCCATCGTGCACGGCAATCGTGTGGCCGAGCATGTCCGGGATGATCATGGAACGGCGGGACCACGTCTTGATGACGTTCTTGGTGCCCTTCTCGTTCTCGCGGTCCACCTTGACGAACAGGTGCTGATCGACGAAGGGGCCTTTCTTCAGGCTGCGTGGCATGTTTCCAGGCTCCTATCGCTTGTTCTTGCCGGAACGACGGCGACGCACAATGAGCGAGTCGCTTTCCTTGTTGGGACGGCGGGTACGGCCTTCGGCCTTACCGTTCGGGTTGACGGGGTGACGTCCACCGGAAGTCTTGCCTTCACCACCACCGTGCGGGTGGTCAACCGGGTTCATGGCGACACCGCGGACGGTCGGGCGAACGCCCTTCCAGCGCATGCGGCCTGCCTTGCCCCAGTTGATGTTCGACTGCTCGGCGTTGCCGACCTCGCCGATGGTTGCGCGGCAGCGCACGTCAACGTTGCGGATTTCACCAGACGGCAGGCGAAGCTGCGCGAAACGGCCTTCCTTGGCGACGAGCTGTACCGAAGCACCAGCGGAGCGGGCCATCTTGGCACCGCCACCGGGACGCAGCTCCACCGCGTGGATAACGGTACCCACGGGGATGTTGCGCATCGGCAGGTTGTTGCCGGGCTTGATGTCGGCACCGGGGCCGGCCTCAACGAAGTCGCCCTGCTTCAGCTTGTTCGGCGCGATGATGTAGCGCTTGGTTCCATCAACGTAGTGCAGGAGCGCGATGCGCGCGGTGCGGTTGGGATCGTATTCGATCTCAGCAACGCGGGCGTTTACGCCGTCCTTGTCGTGGCGACGGAAGTCGATGAGACGGTACTGACGCTTGTGTCCACCACCCTTGTGACGGGTGGTGATCTTACCGGTGTTGTTACGGCCGCCCTTTTTGGGGAGCGGACGCACCAGGGATTTCTCCGGCGTCGACCGTGTGATTTCTGCGAAGTCGGCAACGCTCGAGCCACGACGGCCCGGTGTTGTCGGCTTGTACTTAAGGATTGCCATTTTTCAGTTCCTCGTTAAAGTGGTCTCCGCTCTAGCTGAGCGGACCGCCGAAGATGTCGATCGTGCCTTCTTTGAGGGTGACGATTGCGCGCTTGGTGTCCTTGCGCTGTCCCCATCCGAATTTGGTGCGCTTGCGCTTACCGGCACGGTTGATGGTGTTGATCGAGTCGACCTTGACGGAGAAGATTTTCTCCACGGCGAGCTTGATCTCGGTCTTGTTGGAGCGCGGGTCGACCAGGAAGGTGTACTTGCCTTCGTCGATCAGGCCGTAGCTCTTCTCCGACACGACGGGCGCAATGACGACGTCGCGGGGATCCTTTGCGATGGAGCCACTCACTTGGCGTCCTCCTCAGTTGTAGTCGCGACGGAGTCAGCGGCAACATCCTCGCTCCCAGCCGAACCGACGAATGCGTCGTAAGCGGCCTTCGTGAAGATCACGTCGTCGGATACGAGCACGTCGTAGGTGTTCAACTGGTCCACGTAGATCGTGTGGACCTCGACGAGGTTGCGCACGGAGAGTGCGGCCATGTCGTTTGAACGCTCGATGACGACGAGCAGGTTGGGACGCTCGGAGACGGAGCGCAGGGTAGCCATTGCAGCCTTGGTCGAAGGCTTCTCGCCACCAACCAGGGACTCGATGACATGGATGCGTCCGTTGCGTGCCCGGTCGGAGAGGGCACCGCGCAGGGCGGCTGCCTTCATCTTCTTGGGGGTGCGCTGGCTGTAGTCACGGGGGGTGGGTCCGTGAACGATGCCGCCACCGGTCATGTGAGGAGCGCGGATCGAGCCCTGACGAGCGCGGCCGGTGCCCTTCTGCTTGAACGGCTTGCGACCGGCTCCGCTGACCTCAGCGCGTGTCTTGGTCTTGTGCGTACCCTGGCGGGCAGCAGCAAGCTGAGCCACGACGACCTGGTGCAGCAGCGGAACGTTGGTCTGTACGTCGAAGATCTCGGCGGGGAGATCAACGCTCACAGTGTTGGCTTCAGTGTTCGTAGCCATGACTATGCTCCCTTCACGGCGGTGCGTACGAGTACGACCTGTCCGCGGGCACCGGGGACGGCACCCTTGATCAGCAGCAGCGACTTCTCGACGTCCACAGCGTGAACGGTGAGGTTCAGTGTGGTCTGGCGAACGGCGCCCATACGGCCTGCCATACGCATGCCCTTGAAGACGCGGCTGGGGGTGGATGCTCCACCGATCGAGCCGGGCTTGCGGTGGTTCTTGTGCGCACCGTGGGAAGCACCGACGCCGGAGAAGCCGTGACGCTTCATGACGCCTGCAAAGCCCTTACCCTTGGTCTTGCCGATGACGTCGACCTGCTGGCCGGCTTCGAACAGCTCAACGGAGAGTTCCTGGCCGAGCGAGTAGGAGTCGACGTCAGACGTGCGCAGCTCAACGACGTGGCGGCGCGGCGTGACGCCGGCCTTCTCGAAGTGACCGGCGAGCGGCTTGGTGACCTTGCGCGGATCGATCTGGCCGAAGCCGATCTGCACAGCGCTGTAGCCATCGGCATCAGCGGTGCGCAGCTGCGTGATGACGTTGGAGTCAGCCTGCAGGACGGTTACCGGAACGAGGCGGTTGTTTTCATCCCAGACCTGGGTCATGCCGAGCTTGGTAGCAAGCAGTCCCTTGACCTGGCGCGTAAGCGAAGTAGACATAGTTATCTTCTCTCCCTTACAGCTTGATCTCGATGTTCACGTCCGCGGGAAGGTCGAGGCGCATGAGCGAGTCGACGGCCTTGGGCGTGGGGTCAATGATGTCGATCAGACGCTTGTGCGTGCGCATTTCGAAGTGCTCGCGGCTGTCCTTGTACTTGTGCGGCGACCGGATAACGCAGTAAACGTTCTTTTCCGTCGGCAGCGGCACAGGGCCAACTACCGTCGCGCCTGCGCGCGTCACCGTCTCAACGATCTTCCGAGCTGAAACGTCAATGACCTCGTGGTCATACGACTTCAGCCGGATGCGGATCTTTTGTCCCGCCATGGCGTCTCGACTCTCTCTCTGTCATGAAGAACGACACCGTGCGGTGACGCTCCTGGCTACTTGCATGCGCCCGTTGCTGTGGCGCTCCTCCAACAGACTGAATCCGGATAGTTCCGGGTTCCTCACCCTGCTGAGGCTCCGACCCCCGCGCTCGGGCGTGTCGCGCATCTTTCACATAGGAGTGCGAAGAATTCCGCAGTAATCCGAGCTATTGGATTGGGGTGGGTTATATTTGGGCCAGATTCCGCGGTGGATGCGACCCTGCGTCAGGCATTATCCTGACCGGGACTACAGCTCAAACCGCGCGCAAAAGGCGCTTGAACAACTCAACTAGTCTGCCAGATTATGAAGCACAATGCGAATCCGGCCTCGTGTTAGCTTGCCGACACGCCGCGTTGATGCTATCTGGCCCGTACACCTTCGCGTCGCAGAGCAAGCTGCGCCAGACCGTCCAGGGCCGCCGGATCACCTTCGCGCCAGGCACGTACCGGGTCTTCGGAGACCTTCCGCAACTGGGCGGGTTTCGCCAGCACCAGCGCCCGCAACGCCAGGAGCTCCCTGCCGCCGTCTTCACCATGCAGCCGCCGCGCCCGAGTAGACCGGACAACGAACTGCACGCGGGGAACCAGCCACATCGGGATAAGAATGAGAACCGGAAGAAGGAAGATGGCCCATCCCACCACCGTTGCTGCCTGAGCCACCGAATTCTGCTGGTCCTGGCCGGCATCGATGAGGAACCCTCCGGCTTCCGCAGCATTCAGGAAGGGGGCACTTGCCTCGTCGCCGATCACGGGTACTCCCCCGATGCTTTCAGCAGCATCACTCATGGTGCTCCGGAATCCGCTGCCGGCATCCTCCATGCCCCGACCGAACACCGCGAGTCCGGTAATAGCTTCAAAGGTCGCACGCGAGAAAAGCCAGGCAACGACGACGGCGGCGACCGCAAGAAGGTCGGTCAGGATCTGCCAGCCGCGCTGGAGTGGAATGCTCGAGTAAATTTGCACCGCCTCACTCTACGTTAAAAGGCGAAAGCCCCGCTGCGCTGACGCAGCGGGGCTTTGCGAAGTAGTCAGGAACTACTTGATGATCTTGGTAACGCGACCTGATCCAACGGTGCGGCCGCCTTCGCGGATAGCGAAGCCGAGGCCCTCTTCCATAGCGATCGGCTGGATGAGCTCAACGGTCATCTCAGTGTTGTCGCCGGGCATGACCATTTCGGTGCCCTCGGGGAGGGTGATGACACCGGTCACGTCCGTGGTACGGAAGTAGAACTGCGGACGGTAGTTGGAGTAGAACGGGTTGTGACGACCGCCCTCGTCCTTGGCCAGGATGTAGACGTTGGCCTCGAAGTCGGTGTGCGGGGTGATCGAACCCGGCTTGACGATAACCTGGCCACGCTCTACGTCTTCGCGCTTGATACCGCGGAGCAGCAGACCACAGTTCTCGCCGGCCCAAGCCTCGTCGAGCTGCTTGTGGAACATCTCGATACCGGTAACCGTGGTCTTCTGGACCGGGCGGATGCCGACGATCTCGACCTCAGAGTTGATGGCGAGGGTTCCACGCTCGGCGCGGCCCGTAACAACGGTTCCACGGCCGGTGATGGTGAAGACGTCCTCAACAGGCATGAGGAACGGCTTGTCCTTGTCGCGAACCGGGTCAGGAACGTTGTTGTCAACGGCTTCCATCAGGTCCTCAACGGACTTGACCCACTCGGGGTCACCCTCGAGGGCCTTCAGGCCGGAGACGCGAACCACGGGAGCGTCGTCACCATCGAAGCCCTGCGAGCTCAGGAGCTCACGAACTTCCATTTCAACGAGGTCAAGCAGTTCCTCGTCGTCGACCATGTCGGACTTGTTCAGCGCGACCAGCAGGTAGGGAACACCAACCTGGCGGGCGAGCAGAACGTGCTCGCGGGTCTGGGCCATCGGACCATCGGTAGCGGCAACAACGAGGATGGCGCCATCCATCTGAGCCGCACCGGTGATCATGTTCTTGATGTAGTCAGCGTGACCGGGAGCGTCGACGTGTGCGTAGTGACGCTTCTCGGTCTGGTACTCAACGTGCGAGATGTTGATGGTGATGCCGCGCTGCTTCTCCTCGGGGGCCGAGTCGATCGACGCGAAGTCACGCTGCTCGTTGAGGGTGGGGTACTTGTCGTACAGCACCTTGGAAATGGCAGCCGTCAACGTGGTCTTTCCATGGTCAACGTGACCAATGGTGCCGATGTTAACGTGCGGCTTAGTCCGCTCGAACTTTGCCTTCGCCACGGGTTCCTCCTAGAACGTTTTTAGAAGACTTACTCCCCAGCCACGCTTTTCGCGGCTGAAACTCATGCAAGTCTACTGGGGGCTTTTATTTTGGTGAAATTACGGTCCGGACGAGCCGGGGTTACTCTCCGCGGGTCTTCTGGATGATCTCGTCGGCTACTGCCTTCGGGACCTCAGAGTAGCTGTCGAACTGCATTGAGTAGACGGCGCGGCCCTGAGTCTTCGAGCGAAGGTCACCGATGTATCCGAACATGCCGGACAGCGGCACGTGCGCACGGATAACCTTGACACCGCTCGCGTCCTCCATGGACTGCATCTGGCCGCGGCGGGAGTTGAGGTCGCCGATCACATCACCCATGTACTCCTCGGGCGTGCGGACTTCCACCTCCATCAGCGGTTCGAGCAGCACGGGCTTTGCCATGCGGGCCGCCTCCTTGAACGCCATGCGACCGGCGATCTTGAAGGCCATTTCGGAGGAGTCAACATCGTGGTAAGCGCCGTCGAGCAGCGTTGCCTTGATGCCGACCACCGGGTACCCAGCCAGAATGCCGTCGTTGAGGGCATCCTGGATGCCGGCGTCGACACTGGGGATGTACTCACGCGGAACACGGCCACCGGTGACCTTGTTCTCGAAGGCGTACAGCTCGCCTTCGGACGTGTCCATGGGCTCGATCATGATCTGGATCTTCGCGAACTGTCCGGATCCACCCGTCTGCTTCTTGTGGGTGTAATCGTGCTTCTGGACCGTACCGCGGATGGTCTCGCGGTAGGCAACCTGAGGCTTGCCGACGTTTGCCTCAACCTTGAACTCGCGGCGCATGCGGTCCACCAGGATGTCCAGGTGGAGCTCGCCCATGCCGGCGATGATGGTCTGGCCGGTGTCCTCGTTGAGGGAAACCTGGAAGGTGGGATCCTCAGCCGAGAGCTTCTGGATAGCCGTGGACAGCTTCTCCTGGTCACCCTTGGTCTTGGGCTCGATCGCAACAGAGATGACGGGCTCCGGGAAGCTCATCGACTCGAGGACGATCTGGTCCGAAGCGTCGGACAGGGTGTCACCGGTGGTGGTGTCCTTCAGGCCGATCGCAGCGTAGATGTGTCCGGCGAAGGCTTCCTCAACAGGGATTTCCTTGTTGGCGTGCATCTGGAAGAGCTTTCCGATGCGCTCCTTCTTGCCCTTGGTGGAGTTCACAACCTGCGTGCCGGCAGTGACATGTCCGGAGTAGACCCGGATGAAGGTCAGCTGACCGAAGAACGGGTGGGTTGCGACCTTGAACGCGAGGGCCGAGAAAGGCTCCTCCGTGCTGGGCTTGCGGGTCAGCTCGGTTTCCTCGTTGCGGGGATCGTGACCAACCATGGCCGGAACGTCCAGCGGGGAGGGTAGGTAGTCGATGACAGCATCGAGCATCGGCTGCACGCCGCGGTTCTTGAACGCGGAACCACAGAGAACAGGGTAGATCTCCGAGTTGATCGTCATCTTGCGGATGCCGGCCTTGAGTTCCTCGATGGTGGGCTCTTCGCCCTCGAGGTACTTGTTCATCAGCTCGTCAGAGGACTCAGCAACGGCCTCAACCAGGGCTGCACGGTATTCCTCAGCCTTGGCCTGGAGGTCAGCGGGGATCTCCTGGACCTCGTACTTGGCGCCCATGGTCACGTCACCCTTGGAGTCACCGGGCCACACGAGTGCGCGCATGTAGAGCAGGTCGACGACGCCGACGAAGTCGTTCTCGGCACCGATCGGCAGCTGCATGACCAGCGGCTTTGCACCGAGGCGGCTGATGATCGTGTCTACGGTGAAGTAGAAGTCAGCGCCCAGCTTGTCCATCTTGTTGACGAAGCAGATGCGGGGAACTTCGTACTTGTCGGCCTGGCGCCAGACGGTCTCGGACTGGGGCTCAACGCCCTCCTTGCCGTCGAACACTGCAACTGCGCCGTCGAGGACGCGCAGTGAGCGCTCTACCTCAACGGTGAAGTCAACGTGACCGGGGGTGTCGATGATGTTGATCTGGTTCTGCTCCCAGAAGCAGGTCACCGCGGCGCTGGTGATGGTGATGCCGCGTTCCTTTTCCTGTTCCATCCAGTCAGTCGTCGAGGCGCCGTCGTGGGTCTCGCCGATCTTGTGGTTTACACCCGTGTAGAACAGGATGCGCTCGGTAGTAGTGGTCTTGCCGGCATCAATGTGGGCCATGATGCCGATATTGCGGACCTTGTTGAGGTCGGTAAGCACGTCCTGTGCCACGGTGTCTCCCTTTTCTAAGATGGAGTTCTACTGGACCGCCGGCCCCTCGCCCCGCATTACGGAGATCAGGACCGGCAGCGCGATTACCAGCGGTAGTGAGCGAAGGCCTTGTTGGACTCGGCCATCTTGTGCGTGTCTTCGCGACGCTTCACAGCGGCACCGAGACCGTTCGAAGCATCGAGGATCTCGTTCTGGAGGCGCTCGGTCATGGTCTTCTCGCGGCGAGCCTTCGAGTAACCGACCAGCCAGCGGAGGGCGAGGGCCGTGGAACGGCCCGGCTTGACCTCGACGGGCACCTGGTAGGTGGCGCCACCAACACGGCGGGAGCGAACCTCGAGGGTCGGCTTGACGTTGTCCATAGCCTTCTTGAGCGCTGCAACCGGATCTCCCCCGGTCTTGGCGCGGGCACCTTCGAGTGCACCATAGACGATGCGCTCAGCGGTGGACTTCTTGCCGTCGACGAGCACCTTGTTGATCAGCTGCGTGACCAGAGGGGAACCGTAAACGGGATCTACAACGAGCGGCCGCTTCGGGGCCGGGCCCTTACGAGGCATATTACTTCTTCTCCATCTTTGCGCCGTAGCGGCTGCGAGCCTGCTTGCGGTTCTTCACGCCCTGGGTATCCAGTGCGCCACGGACGATCTTGTAACGCACACCGGGGAGGTCCTTCACACGACCGCCGCGCACGAGCACGATGGAGTGCTCCTGGAGGTTGTGGCCGACGCCCGGGATGTAGGCAGTTACTTCGATGCCGCCGTTGAGGCGAACACGGGCAACCTTCCGCAGAGCCGAGTTCGGCTTCTTCGGGGTGGTGGTGTAAACACGGGTGCAGACACCGCGCTTCATGGGGCTGCCCTTCAGTGCGGGCGCCTTGGTCTTGGAGACCTTAGGTGACCGGCCCTTGCGGACCAGCTGGTTAATGGTAGGCACTTCTCAGTTCTCCGTATGTTGTCTTGAGATCAGATCTCTGCTGACTCCGCGCCGCACTCCCGGCACATGGCCGTGAACAACGGATCAGAGCTTGTCAGTCGCTTGGCGTGCCTACTGAGGACGTAAGCAAAACGACCGTAGGCGTGCAAAAATGTGGCATTCGTTGTACAAGTTCCCTACAACACGGAGATACGTCCGAAGAGACGCCAATCCACTGCCACACAAACAATTCCAGACAAGTCTACCAGATTGCGGCCTTCGGCTTTGCCGGCATGGTAGAGGGACGCCGGAGGGGCCCGGACTGCAGTTCGCAAACTGCGGTCCGGGCCCCTCCAAAGTCAGCAGCGTGAACTGCCTATCGGGCTACTCAGCGGAAGTCGCCCGACCCCATGTCGTAGTCATCCAGCGGGATGGCGTGGAACTCGGGGCTGAGTCCGCCGTCGACACCTGCGTAGTCGAAGTCGCTGAACGCGCTCGGACCGGTGAACAGGTTGGCCTTGGCTTCCTCGGTGGGCTCGACCGTGATCTTCGTGTAGCGGTCCAGGCCGGTACCGGCCGGGATGAGCTTACCGATGATGACGTTCTCCTTGAGGCCGAGCAGCGGATCGCTCTTGCCTTCCATGGCGGCCTGCGTGAGGACACGCGTGGTCTCCTGGAAGGAAGCGGCCGACAGCCAGGACTC
Source organism: Arthrobacter sp. D2-10 (assembly GCF_054161285.1). Lineage (NCBI taxonomy): Bacteria > Bacillati > Actinomycetota > Actinomycetes > Micrococcales > Micrococcaceae > Arthrobacter > Arthrobacter sp. D2-10. The sequence goes on from NZ_CP096431.1 coordinate 2,574,982, forward strand.
GGTGGCGAGCGATGCCTTGGTGATACCCATGAGCTCGGGACGGCCTGATGCCGGCTTCTTGCCCTCGGATACCACGCGGCGGTTCTCGTCCTCGAAGCGGCGACGCTCGGCCAGCTCACCCGGGAGCAGGTCGGAATCGCCGGACTCGATGACCGTGACGCGGCGCAGCATCTGGCGGACGATGACTTCCACGTGCTTGTCGTGGATGCCTACGCCCTGGCTGCGGTATACGCGCTGCACTTCGTCCACGAGGAACTCCTGGGCCTTGCGCGGGCCGAGGATACGGAGGATCTGCTTGGGATCCACCGCACCGAAGACCAGCTGCTGGCCGACCTCGACGTGGTCGCCGTCGGCAACCAGCAGTCGTGCACGCCGCAGGACCGGGTACGCGATCTCCTCGGATCCGTCGTCCGGAGTAACCACGAGGCGCAGCTGCTTCTCTGCATCCTCGATGGTGACCCGTCCGGCAACCTCCGAGATTGGCGCGACACCCTTGGGCGTACGTGCTTCGAAGAGCTCCTGGATACGGGGCAGACCCTGGGTGATGTCTTCAGCAGAAGCAACACCACCGGTGTGGAACGTACGCATGGTCAGCTGGGTACCGGGCTCACCGATGGACTGGGCAGCGATGATGCCGACTGCCTCGCCGATGTCGACGGTCTTGCCTGTGGCCAGCGAGCGGCCGTAGCACAGTGCACAGGTACCGACGCTGGACTCACAGGTCAGGACCGAGCGGACCTTGATGTCCGTCACTCCTGCTGCGAACAGCTTGTTGATCAGCACGTCGCCGACGTCGGAACCTGCTGGAGCCAGCACCTCACCGTTGGAATCAACGACGTCGGTGGCCAGCGTGCGTGCGTAGGCCGAGTTCTCGACTTCCTCATGCAGGACGAGCTCGCCGTCGTGGTTCGGAACAGCGATGGTCACGTTCAGACCGCGCTCGGTACCGCAGTCGTCCTCGCGGACGATGACGTCCTGCGACACGTCAACGAGACGACGGGTCAGGTAACCCGAGTTCGCGGTACGCAGAGCGGTATCGGCAAGACCCTTACGGGCACCGTGGGTCGCGATGAAGTACTCCAAAACCGACAGGCCCTCGCGGTACGAGGACTTGATCGGACGGGGGATGATCTCGCCCTTCGGGTTGGCCACCAGACCACGGATACCCGCGATCTGACGAACCTGGAGCCAGTTACCACGGGCACCGGAGGAAACCATGCGGTTGATGGTGTTGTCCTTCGGCATGGCACCGCGCATGGACTCGGCGACCTCGTTGGTTGCCTTGTTCCAGATGTCGATCAGTTCCTGACGGCGCTCCTCATCAGCGATGAGGCCCTTGTCGAACTGAGCCTGGACCTTGGCAGCCTGAGTCTCGTAGCCCTCCATGATCCCGGCCTTGTTGATCGGCGCGGAGATGTCGGAGATGGCAACGGTGACGCCTGAGCGGGTTGCCCAGTAGAAGCCGGCGTCCTTCAGGTTGTCCAGCGTCGCCGCGGTGACAACCTTCGGGTAGCGCTCCGCGAGGTCGTTGACGATCGTGGAGAGCTGGCCCTTGTCCGCAACCTGCTCTACCCAGGGGTAGTCCGCAGGCAGGGTGTCATTGAAGATGACCTGCCCGAGCGAGGTTTCGATCAGAGCCGGCGTGCCTTCTTCCCAGCCCTCAGGAGCCTTGGTGTCCGGACCCGGAACGAAGTTCGGAACGCGGATCTTCACAACTGAGTTCAGGTGCAGCTCACCAGCGTCGAACGCCATGATCGCTTCAGCCGGGCTCGAGAAAACGCGCCCCTCCCCTGCCGAACCCTCACGCTTGGTGGTGAGGTGGTGCAGACCGATGATCATGTCCTGTGAGGGCAGGGTCACCGGGCGGCCGTCCGACGGCTTCAGGATGTTGTTCGAGGACAGCATCAGGATGCGCGCCTCAGCCTGGGCTTCGGGGCTCAGCGGCAGGTGCACTGCCATCTGGTCGCCGTCGAAGTCAGCGTTGAACGCACCACAGACCAGCGGGTGGAGCTGAAGCGCCTTGCCTTCAACCAGCTGCGGCTCGAATGCCTGGATACCCAGGCGGTGCAGGGTTGGTGCACGGTTCAGCAGCACGGGGTGCTCGGTGATGATCTCTTCGAGAACGTCCCAGACCTGCGGGCGGTAGCGCTCGACCATACGCTTGGCGCTCTTGATGTTCTGTGCGTGGTTGAGGTCAACCAGGCGCTTCATCACGAACGGCTTGAAGAGCTCCAGGGCCATCTGCTTGGGCAGACCACACTGGTGCAGCTTCAGCTGCGGGCCGACGACGATGACCGAACGGCCCGAGTAGTCAACGCGCTTTCCGAGGAGGTTCTGGCGGAAACGACCCTGCTTGCCCTTGAGCATGTCAGAGAGCGACTTCAGCGGGCGGTTGCCCGGTCCGGTGACCGGACGGCCGCGGCGGCCGTTGTCGAACAGGGAGTCAACAGCTTCCTGGAGCATGCGCTTCTCGTTGTTCACGATGATCTCGGGAGCCCCGAGGTCGAGCAGGCGCTTCAGGCGGTTGTTGCGGTTGATCACGCGGCGGTACAGGTCGTTCAGGTCGGAGGTCGCGAAGCGGCCACCGTCCAGCTGCACCATCGGGCGCAGTTCCGGCGGGATCACCGGTACGGCGTCGAGCACCATGCCCAGCGGGCTGTTGGTGGTGGTGAGGAACGCGTTGACGACCTTCAGGCGCTTCAGGGCGCGGGTCTTGCGCTGGCCCTTGCCGTTCTGGATGATGTCGCGCAGCAGCTCTGCCTCAGCCTGCATGTCGAAGTTCTCAAGACGCTTCTTGATGGCTTCGGCACCCATGGAGCCTTCGAAGTACAGACCGTAGCGGTCGCGCAGTTCGCGGTACAGGCCCTCATCGCCTTCGAGGTCGGCGACCTTCAGGTTCTTGAAGCGGTCCCAGACCTGCTCGAGGCGCTCGATCTCGGCGTCGGCGCGCTTGCGCACGTTCGCCATCTGGCGGTCGGCGGAGTCGCGTGCCTTCTTCTTGTCTGCAGCCTTGGCGCCTTCGCCCTCGAGACGGGCAAGCTCGTTCTCAAGGTCGCGGGCAATCGCGGCGATGTCGGAGTCACGCTGGTCGACGAGCTGCTTCTTCTCGAGGTCGTGCTCGGCCTGGAGGTTCGGCAGTTCGGCGTGGCGGTTCTCCTCGTCAACCGAGGTGATCATGTAGGCGGCGAAGTAGATGACCTTCTCGAGGTCCTTCGGTGCCAGGTCAAGGAGGTAGCCGAGGCGTGACGGAACACCCTTGAAGTACCAGATGTGCGTTACGGGAGCGGCGAGCTCGATGTGGCCCATGCGCTCACGGCGTACCTTTGCGCGGGTGACCTCAACGCCACAACGCTCACAGATGATGCCCTTGAAGCGCACGCGCTTGTACTTGCCGCAGTAGCATTCCCAGTCGCGGGAAGGACCGAAGATCTTCTCGCAGAAGAGTCCGTCCTTCTCGGGCTTGAGCGTGCGGTAGTTGATGGTTTCCGGCTTCTTGACTTCGCCGTACGACCATCCGCGGATCTCTTCCGCGGTGGCCAGGCCGATTCGCATGAGGCCGAATGAGGATTCGCTGGACATATGGTCCCTGTCTCTCTTTATTCTCTAAATTCAAAAAGTCTTATGGGGTGCGGCGAGGGTCTTGCCCTGCGCCGGACCGGTGTTCGAGGAAGCGGCCTTTAATATTCCAAGGCCGCTTGCGGCCGCCGGAATTTCGTTGGCCGCGTTCGAACACCGATTCGGCGCCTGAACGGCTAGACCTCTTCGACAGAACTCGGCTCGGCCCGTGAGAGGTCGATGCCCAGCTCTTCCGCGGCCCGGAAGACTTCTTCATCCGAGTCACGCATCTCAATCGTGGTGCCGTCGGTGGAGAGGACTTCCACGTTCAGGCACAGCGACTGCATTTCCTTGATCAGAACCTTGAAGGATTCCGGAACACCCGGTTCGGGGATGTTCTCGCCCTTGACGATGGCCTCGTACACCTTGACGCGTCCGTGGATGTCGTCCGACTTGATGGTCAGGAGTTCCTGCAGCGTGTAGGCCGCACCGTAGGCCTCGAGGGCCCACACTTCCATTTCACCGAAGCGCTGTCCGCCGAACTGTGCCTTACCGCCCAGCGGCTGCTGGGTGATCATGGAGTACGGGCCGGTGGAACGGGCGTGAATCTTGTCGTCCACCAGGTGGTGGAGCTTCAGGATGTACATGTAGCCAACGGAGATCGGATCCGGGAACGGCTCGCCGGAGCGGCCGTCGAACAGGCGGGCCTTGCCGGACTCGCCGATGAGGCGCTGTCCGTCGCGGGTCACGTTCGTGGAACCGAGCAGTCCGACGATCTCGTCCTCGGTGGCGCCGTCGAACACGGGGGTTGCGACGGTGGTCGAGGAAACCTCACGCGGAAGGTTCGGGAGGTTCTTCAGCCACTCAGGCTCGCCCTCAATCTTCCAGCCCTGCTTCGCAGCCCAGCCGAGGTGGATCTCCAGAACCTGTCCGACGTTCATACGGCCCGGAACACCCAGCGGGTTCAGGACGATATCGACGGGGGTGCCGTCCTCGAGGAACGGCATGTCCTCGATCGGGAGGATCTTGGAGATAACACCCTTGTTGCCGTGGCGGCCGGCAAGCTTGTCGCCGTCCGTGATCTTGCGCTTCTGGGCAACGTAGACGCGGACCAGCTGGTTGACGCCCGGGGGCAGCTCGTCGTCGTTGTCGCGGTCGAAGATGCGCACGCCGATGACGGTGCCCGACTCGCCGTGGGGAACCTTCAGGGAGGTGTCGCGGACCTCGCGGCTCTTCTCACCGAAGATGGCGCGCAGCAGGCGCTCCTCCGGGGTGAGTTCCGTTTCACCCTTGGGGGTAACACGGCCAACGAGGATGTCGCCGGCCTCGACCTCTGCACCGATGTGGATGATGCCGCGCTCGTCCAGGGCACCAAGGACCTCTTCGGAGACGTTCGGGATGTCACGCGTGATTTCCTCGGCACCGAGCTTGGTGTCGCGGGCGTCAACTTCGTGCTCTTCGATGTGGATCGAGGTCAGCACATCGTCGGAAACGATGCGCTGCGACAGGATGATCGCGTCCTCGAAGTTGTGGCCTTCCCAGGACATGAACGCAACGAGCATGTTCTTGCCGAGCGCCAGTTCACCCTGATCGGTGGACGGGCCGTCAGCAATGATGCTGTTGTACTCAACACGGTCGCCCTCGGCAACCAGCACGCGCTGGTTGTAGGCGTTGCCCTGGTTGGAGCGTGCGAACTTCATGATCGGGTAGTTGGTCTCGGTGCCGTCGTCGTTCAGCACCGTTACCAGGTCAGCCGAAACCTCGGAGACTACACCTGCCTTGTTGGCGGTGACTGCGTCACCGGCATCAACGGCTGCGTTCCGCTCCATGCCGGTTCCGACGAGGGGACGCTCGGAACGGAGCAGGGGCACGGCCTGACGCTGCATGTTCGCACCCATCAGGGCGCGGTTGGCGTCGTCGTGCTCCAGGAACGGGATCATCGCGGTTGCGACGGACACCATCTGGCGCGGGGAGACGTCCATGTACTCAACGTCTGCAGCCTCGACCAGAACAGGCTCGCCAGAACCACCACGGGTACGCACGAGGACCATGTCCTCTTCGAACTTGTTGTTCGCATCGAGCGGCGCGTTTGCCTGGGCAATCAGTCGCTCAACCTCGTCGTCTGCCGTGAGGTAGTCGATCTGGTCGGTGACGATGCCGTTCTCGACCTTGCGGTACGGCGTCTCGATGAACCCAAAGGTGTTGATGCGGCCGTAGGACGCGAGCGAACCGATGAGGCCGATGTTCGGGCCTTCAGGGGTCTCGATCGGGCACATACGTCCGTAGTGCGACGGGTGGACGTCACGAACTTCCATGCCTGCACGGTCACGGGACAGACCACCCGGGCCCAGCGCGGACAGACGACGCTTGTGCGTCAGGCCGGCGAGCGGGTTGTTCTGGTCCATGAACTGCGAGAGCTGGGAGGTTCCGAAGAACTCCTTGATCGCAGCAACAACCGGACGGATATTGATCAGGGTCTGCGGCGTGATCGCTTCGACGTCCTGAGTGGTCATCCGTTCGCGGACAACACGCTCCATACGTGACAGGCCGGTGCGGACCTGGTTCTCGATGAGCTCGCCGACGGCGCGGATGCGGCGGTTGCCGAAGTGGTCGATGTCATCGACCTCGACGCGCAGCTCTACGTCTTCGCCGTCGCGCTTGCCGGTCAGTGTGGTCTCGCCGGCGTGCAGGGCAACCAGGAACTTGATCATCGCGACGATGTCGTCGATGTTCAGGACCGAGGCGTCAGAGTCACCGAGGTTCTTGTCGATGCCGAGCTTGCGGTTGATCTTGTACCGGCCAACCTTAGCCAGGTCATAGCGCTTCGGGTTGAAGTACAGGTTGTCCAGCAGCGTCTTGGCGGCTTCGACCGTGGGCGGCTCTCCCGGACGGAGCTTTCGGTAGATGTCCAGCAAGGCGTCTTCCTGGGTCTCCGTTGCATCCTTCTCGAGGGTTGCACGAATGGAGTCGTACTCGCCGAAGGTCTCGAGGATCTGGCCTTCGGTCCAGCCGAGGGCCTTCAGGAGCACAGTGACCGACTGCTTGCGCTTGCGGTCGAGGCGAACGCCGACCTGGTCGCGCTTGTCGATCTCGAGCTCGAACCAGGCACCACGCGACGGGATGATCTTCGCGCTGAAGATGTCCTTGTCGCTGGTCTTGTCGGCAGCGCGCTCGAAGTAGGCACCGGGCGAACGGACAAGCTGGGAGACAACGACACGCTCGGTGCCGTTGATGACGAACGTTCCCTTTTCGGTCATCAGCGGGAAGTCGCCCATGAACACGGTCTGCTGCTTGATCTCGCCCGTGTTGTTGTTCATGAACTCGGCCTTGACATACAGGGGCGCCGCGTAGGTTGCGTCGCGGTCCTTGCACTCGGCCATGGTGTACTTGGGGTCAGCGAATTCAGGCTCCGAGAAGCTCAGGGACATGGTTCCCTGGAAGTCCTCAATCGGAGAAATCTCTTCGAAGATGTCAGCCAGGCCGGAGGTGGTGGCCACGCCGGGAATGTTCTGCTCCAGCGCCTCTTCTACGCGCGCCTTCCAGCGCTCGTTGCCGACAAGCCAGTCAAAGCTGTCTGTCTGGAGGGCGAGAAGATTGGGAACATCCAGCGGTTCGTGAATCTTTGCGAATGAAAGCCGGGGTGCGGCGCCGTCGGCGTCGACCTGGCTGGTAGCGGTTGCATTAAGTGAGGTGCTCGGGGCGACCAAGAGGGATCCTTCCACAGACCAACAGGCGTGTTCTTACGATCACTCCCCGCACCGTGAAAGGTGCCAACCTGACGCCTGCATTCGCTCACTGAACAGCCCAACGGGGGAACCGACGGGACTATCCGTTAAATGACGAATGCGTGGCAAAGCCCACCGCTATATGAAGGCTGAGGTTATGAGGGAAGACGCAAATATCTACTGTACGCGAGGGTAGCGACAATGTCCAACCGGATGTGGTATATGGGTTCTGAAGCCGAGTCGTACGTGGACAGCAGCTCAGTGAATGGCCATTAGCTGAAATTGCAGCCCACTCCGGTAAACTTGGGGACGAGACGCCGGGAGCAATCCTCCCCCTCACATTCAATGACGAAAGCGAGCACAACATCCCATGAACAGTCTTGAGCAAACCCCCCAGGACGTCGTCATCGTCGGGGGTGCGCGTACTCCCACTGGGCGGCTCAATGGCCAGTTGGCGGCTTTTACCGCGGTCGAGCTCGGAGCCTTCGCTGTGAGCGGGGCCCTGGAACGGTCCGGAGTTGCAGCCGGCGATGTGGACGCTGTCATCATGGGCCACGTAGTGCAGGCTGGGTGCGGCCAGAATCCAGCGCGCCAGACCTCCATCAAGGCAGGAATCGGTTGGGATGTTCCCACCGTCACCGTGAACAAGGTCTGCCTGTCAGGTCTCACCGCAGTGATCGACGCCGCCCGGCTGATCCGCGGCGGTGAGGCGGACGTCGTCGTCGCCGGCGGACAGGAATCGATGTCACGCGGACCCCATCTGCTGCCGGGTGTACGGCAGGGCTGGACTTACGGGACCATGCCGGCCGTTGACTCCGTTGCCCATGACGGGCTGACCGACGCCTTCGACGAGGAATCGATGGGCGCATCAACCGAACGGGGTAATGTCAGGCTGGGCATCGACCGTACGTCGCAGGATGAAGTCGCCGCCCATTCGCACCAGCGCGCAGCGGCCGCAATCGAATCCGGCGTGTTCAAGGATGAGATCGTCCCCGTGCACGTACCCCAGCGCAAGGGTGATCCCCTGGTGGTCTCCACCGATGAGGGGGTCCGGCCCAACACTACGGTGCAGACTCTTGCCAACCTGAAGCCCGCCTTTGCGAAGGACGGCACGATCACCGCGGGCAACTCCTCTCCCCTATCCGACGGCGCGGCCGCCCTTGTGCTGACTAACAGGCAGAACGCAGAGGCCAAGGGTTGGGAGATCCTTGCGGTCGTGGGGCGCCCGGGGCAGGTGGCCGGCCCTGATAACTCACTGCACTCACAGCCATCGCGCGCGATCGAGCAGGCTTTGGAACGCGCGGGGTGGACTACCGGGGACCTCGATTTCATTGAGATCAATGAGGCTTTCGGTTCAGTCGCCTGTCAGTCACTGAAGGACCTGGACCTGCCGCTTGAGAAATGCAACCTCCATGGCGGCGCGATCGCGCTGGGTCACGCCATCGGGTCATCGGGCGCCCGGCTTGCCCTTCATGCAGCGATGGAACTGCAGCGCAGGGGCACCGGCAAAGCCGCCGTTTCCCTGTGCGGCGGCGGCGGCCAGGGCGAGGCCTTGCTCCTCTACCGCGACTGATTCCTTTGTACTGACAGCAAAACAGCCCCGGAACCAAACGGTTCCGGGGCTGTTTTGGAAGTTCGAGGAACTTACTTGAGGGTGACAGTGGCGCCAGCGGCCTCGAGGGCCTCCTTGGCCTTTTCTGCCGTCTCCTTGTTTGCACCTTCGAGGACAGCCTTGGGTGCGCTGTCAACCAGGTCCTTGGCTTCCTTGAGGCCGAGGGAGGTGAGTGCGCGAACTTCCTTGATGACTGCAATCTTCTTGTCACCGGCAGCTTCGAGGACGACGTCGAAGGAGTCCTTCTCTTCCTCGGCAGCTTCGCCAGCGCCGCCACCGGCGGGGCCTGCAACTGCAACAGCAGCAGCGGTAACGTCGAAGGTCTCCTCGAACAGCTTTACGAAGTCCGAGAGCTCGATGATGGACAGTTCCTTGAAAGCTTCAATGAGCTCTTCGTTGGTGAGCTTCGCCATGGCAAAAGCATCCTTCCTGATATGGTGCGCGCGGCACCGGGAGTTTGGTGGGTGAGAGAATTACTTCTCTTCGGGGGCAGCTGCTTCTTCTGCAGCCTCGGCAGGAGCGGCATCCGCTGCAGCGGGTGCTTCCTCTGCCGCGGGAGCTTCGGCGGCTGCCGCAGGTGCAGCGTCCCCGTTCTCCTCCAACTTGATGCGCAGGGCATCGACGGTGCGGGCCAGTGCGGACATGGGTGCCTTGAGGACACCTGCAACACGGGCCAGCTGGAACTCACGCGACTCAAGAGCAGCAAGCGCGGCTACCGCCGAAGCGTCGAGGGCCTTGCCCTCGAAGTAACCGGTCTTGATGACGAGCTGTGGGTTGGTCTTCGCGAAATCCGTCAGGCTCTTTGCCGCAGCAACGGCGTCACCCTTGATGAAGGCGATTGCAGTGGGGCCGGCAAGCTGGCCATCGAACGCATCGATGCCGGCTTCCTTGGCTGCAATGCCAGTCAGGGTGTTCTTGACGACAGCGTATTTGGTCTCTGCACCCAGCGAGCGGCGCAGTTCCTTGAGCTGTGCAACGGAGAGCCCACGGTATTCGGTTAGGACAGCAGCAGTGGATTCCTTGAAATCGGTGGTGATCTCATCCACGGCCGAAACCTTTGTTGGCGTTGCCATAACCCTCCTTCCGGGGAATTGGTGCCGGTGAGCGGTTCCAATAAAAAACGCCCCGCGCAGCTGCACGGGGCGAAACCTGGTCAGAACAGAATGCTCTGCGGAAGGAATTGCTTCGTTCACCTGCGCTGGCCGCCCTTACGGGAACTTTCAGATGCACACAGCACTTCCGAACGAATTCAGGGCGTGAGTGTTCATCGACCGACGGTCTTTGGTTCTTCAAGCTTACGGGACCCGGCCGAGGCAGCCAAATCGGCCGCCCCTGCCGGTCACCTCACACGGAGCCCAGCTTCTTCTGCCACGCTGCTGTGTAACCTTCCGGGGCGAACCCCAGCTCGATATTCACGGCAAGCATGTGGTGGTTCTCCTCCGCGTTCCAGGTGTAGATGCGCTTCGCCTCGGGCCAGATGCCGACGACGGCGAGGAGGTTGGCCGCCTTGAGCCACATTCCCAGACGGTGGCCCCGATACCGGGAGAGCACCAGCGTGTCCTCCTGATAGACGGTGTCGGGTTTTTCGGCACGTCGTTCGAGGATGGTGTGGCCCACCAACCGCCCGCTTGGCCTGTGCAGCACGGCGCGGACAAGACTGCTTCCGCCTTCCCGTGCCAACCGGTGCTCGCCTTCCCGGACACGCGCACCGTCCCAGCTCTCTTCTTCCCACTCGAGTTCACCCATCGGCACATCGGTGCTCATGGTGCTGCGGAGCTGCGCATATTGCTCAAGCAGCTCCTCCGGGCAGCTATCCAGCCAGTCAACGAGTTCGTAGTCCGAGCCGGCGGTCGTCGCAGCGTCATGCGCCAACGCGTTGAGCCTTCCGTTATCCGCCTCCACCGGCAGAACACTGCAGCGGTCCACCTGGGCAAGTGCGAACCCGTGGGCGGTTGCGAAACGGGCAGCGAGTGACGCCGCTGGAAAAGCACCTGCACCTGTTGCTGGAACGAGCACATCATGGGCAGCATCAAAACCGGCTCGATGGTCCGTCCAACCCATGACCGTGTTCCGCCCCCGACGCCGCGCATGCTCCTCGACCGCAGCATACAGAGCGGAACCGAGACCGGTGCGCCGGCGGTCAGGATGAACCAGCACCGACGCGTAAGTGGTCTGAAGGTTATCGGCGAGCGGTATATCGACCACGGCTTTGCCAACTACCCCCTCGCCCTCGAACGCGAGGAACGTCGTGCGTTCCTCGTAGTCGTTCGGCCGGGAACTCTCGAAGCGCGTCTGGGCCGAATGGCAATGGTCATCATTGCCCCACACCTCACGCTCAATGAGGTTGCTCAAATCAGAAGCGGCGATGAACGGGCGGGCTTCGGGGACGTCCAGCGACTCAGGAAGCGCATACTGCTGGATGCTCACGGTAGCGGTCATAGCAAGTATCATCCGCTAGCGATTGGGAACTGTCAATCACTGGGGCCCGGTCATCGCCCGACGCCGAGCATGCAGAAGGCGGGTGCAGCAATCGCTGCACCCGCCTTTTGATCAATGAGAACCTTACGCGTCGGCCAGAACCTTGGTAACGCTCGGGTCGACCGAGATGCTCGGTCCGAAGGTGGTGGTAACCGTTGCCTTCTGGATGTAGCGGCCCTTGGAGGCGGACGGCTTCAGACGAAGCACTTCCTCCAGTGCGATCGCGTAGTTCTCAGCGAGCTTGCGGGCGTCGAAGGACACCTTGCCGATGATGAAGTGAAGGTTGGAGTGCTTGTCGACACGGAAGTCGATCTTTCCACCCTTGATGTCATTGACAGCCTTGGTGACATCCGGAGTAACGGTGCCGGTCTTCGGGTTCGGCATCAGGTTACGGGGACCGAGAACCTTACCGAGGCGGCCAACCTTGCCCATCAGATCGGGCGTGGCAACTGCTGCGTCGAAATCGACCCAGCCGCCGGCAACCTTCTCGATCATGTCATCGGAACCAACGAAGTCAGCGCCGGCAGCGATTGCTGCTTCTGCCTTCTCGCCGGTTGCGAAGACCAGAACGCGCTTGGTCTTGCCGGTGCCGTGGGGCAGGTTGACGGTGCCGCGCACCATCTGGTCTGCCTTGCGGGGGTCGACGCCGAGGCGGAAAGCCACCTCAACCGTTGCGTCGAACGACGAAGGGTTGGTTTCCTTCGCCAGGGCTACTGCCTCTACCGGCGCGTACTGCTTGTTCGCGTCGATCTTGGCGGCAGCTGCCTCATATGCTTTGCTGCGCTTTGCCATCTGCTCTTTCTCCTTATGCAGTCGTGGTCTGCGGACCGCGCTGGGCCCTGCCACAGACATCCGATGCCGGTGAGGCTCGGTGTCCTAAATGATTTATTGAGTGCCGACTTAGTCGACGGTGTTCGATTGTCGACTAGCTTGCGGGGCTTACTCCCGGCGGATCCTCGTTCCTCGGCTCCACCGTACGTAAACTCCTCGTTAGTCGACCGTGATTCCCATCGACCGGGCAGTGCCGGCAATGATCTTGGCTGCTGCCTGGACATCATTTGCGTTGAGATCTTCCATCTTCATGGTGGCGATTTCCTCAACCTGTGCCTGGGTCAGCTTGGCAACCTTGACGGTGTGCGGCGTCGCGGAACCCTTCTGAACGCCTGCAGCCTTCTTGATCAGTTCGGCAGCCGGAGGGGTCTTGGTGACGAAGGTGAACGAGCGGTCCTCGTACACCGTGATTTCAACGGGGATAACGTTTCCGCGCTGGGATTCTGTTGCGGCGTTGTATGCCTTGCAGAACTCCATGATGTTGACACCGTGCTGACCAAGCGCGGGACCGATAGGAGGAGCCGGGTTGGCGGCGCCTGCCTGGATCTGCAGCTTGATGAGGCCGGTGACCTTCTTCTTGGGGGCCATGAAAGGGTCCTTTTCTTACATTTCGTTCCTCGGGACAGGAGCGTCCCGGGGATAGTGACCGCCATGGCGTGGCGGTCGGCCGTCCGTGCCGGTTCAAAGCAACCCGGCGAGGACGAAATCTACTGGATCTTGGTTACCTGGTTGAAGGAGAGGGTAACCGGTGTCTCGCGCTCGAAGATCGAGACGAGGACCACCAACTGCTGCGATTCCGGCTTGATCTCCGAAATGGTCGCCGGGAGGGTCTCGAACGGTCCCTCGTTGACCGTCACCGACTCGCCGACCTCGAAGTTCACCAGGGTTGGCGTGGTCTGGGTACGGGCCGGCTTTCCAGCCTCCGTGCCGGTCTTCACGATGGTGTGCTCCAGCATGGAGAACACCTCATTGAGGCTCAACGGCACCGGATCATGTGCGTTTCCGACGAAGCCGGTGACGCCAGGCGTGTGGCGAACGGCGCCCCAGGACTCATCAGTGAGGTCCATGCGCACCAGGACATAGCCGGGGATACGGACGCGGTTGACGATCTTCCGCGTCGTGTTCTTGATTTCCACAACTTCTTCCATGGGCACCTGGATCTCGAAGATGAAATCTTCCATGTCCAGAGTCTGGATGCGGGTCTCGAGGTTCGCCTTCACGCGGTTCTCGTAGCCGGCGTAGGAGTGGATGACGTACCAGTCGCCCTCCTGGCGACGCAGCTTGGCCTTGAACTCGGCCACCGGGTCAACCTCGGGCTCCTGGACCTCTTCGGTATCGCTGACAGATCCCTCTTCAGCGGAATCTTCAGCCGGCTCGTCAGCTGAATCCTCGTCGAAGGAGAAGTCCTCGCTGTCCGCGGGCACAGCGGCATCAGCAGAAGCGTCTTCCGCCTCTGCTGCAGTTACCTGATCCTCGGTACCCAGATCTTCCTCGTCGGGGGTGATCTGTCGTTCGAGTTCTTGCTCGGACACCTAGCTGCCTGCTTTCTGGATTGCTGTGCTTGCTCGATACTGCCGCTGTGGGGCAGAAACTAGCTGTTGCCGCCGAAGACCCACACCGCACCGGTGCCGAACAGGAAGTCCAACCCGGTCACAATGAGCATCATGATGACCACGAACACCAAGACGGTGATGGTGAATCGGATCAGTTCCTTGCGGGTGGGTACAACCACCTTGCGCAGTTCGGCGATGATCTGCCGTACAAAAAGGATGATCCGGCCGAAGAATCCTCGCTTCGGATCCTGCTTGCCGGCGGGGCTTCCCTTGGAGCTGCTCGCAGCCGTATCGGTCACCTTCAACCTCACCAATCTTGTAGGTACCTGAGCTGGCCGCACTGACCCATCACTCATAGAGCGTTCAACGCCGCACTGCCGCATGCTGTCCATGACGGTGATGCGCAGGGCAGACAGGACTCGAACCTGCAACCTGCGGTTTTGGAGACCGCTGCGCTACCAATTGCGCCACTACCCTTTGGAGTGAATTTTCGCCACGCTTCGATACCCTGCGGCTACCGCAGTGCAGGCACGAACCATCATGGCGACTTCAACACCGAGGAACTAGTCTACGCAATCAGAGACGCAACGTCGAACCGGGCCGTACGCACCCTTCGAGACACGGTCAGGGAACGCCATCCAGCGCGTCATGACCGTCTTGCCCGGGGCGATAAGCCCTAAGCTGGGATGAGGCCTGCGCCTGATGCTTTTTCACCCCAATCAACCACGACTGACGGGAAGACCATGACTGCCGCCGACGCCCTGTCCCAGCAATCGAACGGACGCGTGTCCCAGCGAATTGGCGCTATTGCGGAATCCGCGACGCTGGCCGTTGATGCGAAGGCCAAGGCACTCAAGGCTGCCGGGCGCCCCGTCATCGGTTTCGGTGCCGGCGAACCTGACTTCCCCACGCCCGAGTACATCGTTGAGGCAGCAATCAACGCCGCACGGCAGCCCCGCTTCCACCGCTACTCCCCCGCCGGAGGGTTGCCCGAGCTGAAGCAGGCCATCGCCGAGAAGACGCTGCGAGATTCCGGTTATCAGGTTGACCCCGCCCAGGTTCTGGTGACCAACGGCGGCAAGCAGGCGGTCTACCAATCCTTCGCCACGCTGCTTGATCCGGGCGACGAGGTCCTCGTTCCCACCCCGTACTGGACCACCTACCCGGAAGCTATCCGGTTGGCCGGGGGCGTGCCCGTCGAGGTCTTCGCAGGCCCGGAACAGTCCTACCTGGCAACCGTCGAGCAGCTCGAGGCGGCCCGCACGCCCCGGACCAAGATCCTGCTGTTCGTCTCCCCGTCCAACCCGACCGGCGCTGTGTACTCCCCCGAGCAGGTCCGGGAGACCGGCGAGTGGGCCGCCAGCAACAACCTGTGGGTGGTCACCGACGAGATCTACGAACACCTCACGTACGACGACGTCCCGTTCACCTCCATCGCGACAGCCGCCCCCTCGCTCGGTGACCGCGTGGTCATCCTCAACGGCGTCGCCAAGACCTACGCGATGACCGGCTGGCGCGTGGGCTGGATGATTGGCCCGAAGGACGTCGTCAAGGCGGCCACCAACCTTCAGTCGCATGCGACGTCGAATGTCGCGAATGTCTCCCAGATGGCGGCCCTTGCGGCTGTTTCCGGCCCGCTGACCGCGGTGGAGGAAATGAAGAAGTCCTTCGACCGCCGTCGTCGTGCGATGGTTTCCGGACTGAACGGGATTGACGGTGTCCAGTGCCCCACACCGCACGGTGCCTTTTATGCGTACGCGGATGTTCGCGAACTGCTCGGCCGTGAACTTGCCGGCGCGCGTCCGCTCACGTCGGCGGAACTGGCTACCCTGATCCTCGACAAGGTTGAAGTGGCCGTGGTGCCTGGTGAGGCCTTCGGTCCAAGCGGCTTCATTCGCCTCTCCTACGCGCTCGGCGACGAGGACCTGGCGGAGGGCGTCGGCCGGCTCCAGGAGTTCCTGGGCAAAGTCCGCTGACACGGCGGACCACTGGACGCGCGTTACACGGCGGCGGCCGCAATGCCCCGGAGTGGTTGGGCATCGCGGAGCGGGCAGGGCCCGAGGCGGCCGTCGGGTAACGCACCCACGGCAACCGGGTCAGAGCAGACGACGTTCGGCTGCCCAGCGCGTGAGCTCGTGCCGTGAGGAGAGCTGCAGTTTGCGCAGGACCGCCGAGACATGGGTTTCCACGGTCTTGATCGAGATGAACAGTTCCTTGGCCACTTCCTTGTAGCTGTAGCCCCGTGCGATCAGCCGCATGACCTCCAGCTCCCGCGCAGACAGCCGGTCGAGTTCGCTGTCCGCGGCCGCAACGGCTGCTGTGCCGAACGCGTCAAGAACGAATCCCGCAAGCCGCGGCGAGAACACCGCGTCCCCTGAAGCCACCCGCAGTACGGCGTCTGAAATATCTGCCCCCGAGATGGTCTTGGTGACGTAACCGCGGGCACCGGCACGGATGACCGTGACCACGTCTTCAGCCGAGTCCGAGACACTGAGCGCCAGGAACCGCGTGGACTGGCGCACATCGGCGCAGCCGGCGATCACCTCAGCACCGCCGCCGCCCCGTCCGCCGGGCAAGTGTACGTCGAGGAGGACGACCTGCGGCTGGTGCTTCCGGATGACCGCGATCGCTTCCTCCACGGTGGCTGCTTCGCCGACCACCTGCACGCGCCCGTCGAGGTCTGCCTTCACTCCGGACCGGAAAATGGCGTGGTCATCCACCACGACGACGGTGATCGGCTCAGTCATGGTTGGTTCCTGCTTCCTCTTCGGGCATGGTGAGGTGAACTTCCGTTCCGGAGTCCGAGCTGCGGATCCGGGCAGTGCCGCCATGGCGCTGCATCCGGTTGAACACCGATTCCCGAATTCCGAGCCGATCCTCCGGCACGGTGTCGAGATTGAAACCGGATCCGCGGTCGCGTACGAACACCTGTGATACAGCGGTCCCCGCTTCAAGATAGACGGAGATCGCGCCGCCTGCGTGCTTGGCCGCGTTGACAACGGCCTCGCGCGTTGCCTGCACCAGTGCATCCTGCCGCGGGGTGATCGGCGTGTCCCCGACGGATACGACGTCGACCGGATGCCCATAGGCCTCTTCTATCTCCGCTGCGACCGCCTTGATCCGGTCGGCCAGGTTGCCGGTGCGCTCAGCGGCATCAACATAGAGCCATCGCCTCAGCTCCCGCTCCTGGGCGCGCGCAAGACGGATGACGTCCTGCTCAGAAGCTGCACGGTTCTGGATCAGCGCCAGCGTCTGCAACACGGAGTCGTGGAGATGAGCGGCAATCTCGGCGCGCTGGGTCTCACGGACACGCGCTGCCCGTTCGGCTTCGAGGTCCTTCCAGAACTTCAGTCCCCAGGGCGCCAGCACCAGGGCGACACCGCCAAGCACAGCCGCCGCTGCCAGCAGCGCCGGCCACGTGAATTCCCAGGACAGTGAGCCGGACACGAGGATGAGTACGCCGACCATCACCAGGACCAGACCGGCCGCGAGACGGGCAAGCCCTTCAGCCCGGGTAGCACCCGCGTGGTCCATGAGCCGCGCGCGTCGTGCCTCGTCGAGCTGGGACCACGCAAGGACCGCCCCGAGCGCCACCACCCCGACCGGAAGCAGCCATCCCCACTGGACGTTGACTCCCAGTTGCTGGGCGACCAGAGCGGCAGCAACGACCAGTAGCCCCACGCCGATCAGTACCTCGTGCCCGCCCGGAGTACGCAGTGACCGTGCCGGACGCGTCTCGGGTGCGGCAAGGGCAGGCGCACCCAGCCGCAGGCCGGCAGGTGTGGCAACACCCCGGCGTCGTTCTTCCGCGGTGGGCACCAACAGCCACAGCCAGCCATAGAGAACGACGCCGGCACCTCCCAACAGGGAGAGCACCACCATCCCGATTCGGGCGGCCCGCAGTGACATTCCGAGGTGTGCCGCCAGACCTGCGCAGACGCCAGCGATCAGGGCGTCGCTGGAGCGAAGCAGCGGGGGTCTCATGAATCAATCCAAGCACGCTCAGGGCCCGGTGTTACCCGTTCTCAGGGGAATCCCGGCGGGGGTCAGGGGAGGTTCAGGGTCAGCCCCGATGGTTGGGCGAACGGCCGAAGACAAAGATGAAGATATGAACTCGCAACAAGACCCTTCCTCACCCAGGGACGCGGACGACGTCCCACAATCCCCCGCCGAATCCGCAGCCGGCGGCGGCGCCCATGGCATTCCTCCCGGTGGCCCTGGCGCCCAGGGCAATCCGGCCGGACCCGCCGTTCCTCCTCGTACTGGAGCCGGCACCGGCTTCTTCGGCTGGGTGAGGAGCCTGAGGATCGTCCGCGGCCAGGATCGCTGGATCGGCGGCGTGGCAACAGGTATTGCCGACCGAACCGGCCTGGACGTCATCCTCGTGCGCGGCATCTTCGTGGTGCTCGCGGTCTTCGGCGGCATCGGCCTGCTGGCTTACGGCTTGGCGTGGGCGCTGCTGCCTGAACCGGACGGCCGTATCCATCTCGAGTCCGCCGGCCGCGGCAGCTGGACCTCCGGCATGACCGGTGCCCTGATCGTGTCGCTCCTCGGCCTCTGGCGTCCGGACGCACCGTTCTTCGGAAACTCCGGCGGGTTCGGGGGTTTCCTCTGGAGCCTGTTCTGGATCGGCGTGGCGGTCTTCATCGTCTACTGGATTTCCAACTCAAACAGGAGCAAGAAAAACGGCGTCACCGGCACCAGCGCGCCGAACGCCTTCTCCACGAGCGCATCCGCATCGAGCACGTCACCCACCGACTTCTATCCGCAGGGTTCAGGTCCGGGGACCTTGTCAACCGACGAGTACCCGCCGGCTACCGCACCCACTGATACCTATTCGTGGACCACTCCTCCCACCCAGCCCTTCACCACCCCGACAAGACCTGTAGCGCAGGTTCCCTCAAAGCCTGTCGCACCGCGCCCAACGGGCGCCGACGTCGCAATTTTCCTTGGCGGGGCGCTCCTCTTCGCAGCGCTCGTCCTCGTCCTGGATTACGTGGGGGTTCTTGACCTTGGAGGCAGTGTCATCCCTGTCGCACTCGCGACCGCCGTCGTCGTGCTTGGTATCGGCATTGTCCTGCTGGGTATCCGCGGACGTACGTCCGGGGCGCTGGGATTCCTGGCCGCCGTGGGAATAGTGGCGACCATCATCTCGTCATCCGCCCCGGCGACGGGCAATTGGGTCCTCGCGGACCATGGCAGATGGTCCATGACCGCCGCGAGTCCGCAGTCTGAGGGATACACCGTCGTCGCCGGTCAGGGCAGGGTGGATCTCACCCAACTCGGGACCATCACCGAGGACGTCGTCATTCCTGTGAGCGCGGCGGCAGGAAACGTCGGAATCCTCGTTCCCGACAATGTCCCCGTGGAGGTTCGCTCACGCACCGCGCTGAGCTCAACCGAGGTCGTGTCCTCCGAGGAAACCACGAGCGTCGGCGGCATCTGGCAGCCGGGCACCCTCCGCCTGAACGAGGACGCGGACGGCCCCCGCATCATCCTCGACGTTCGCGGCGTGGTCAGCCACGTCACCATAGCCACCACAGAAGACGCACTTGTCGACACCGAAAGCGGACAGGAACCATGAGCACCCTCTATTCACACCAGCACGACGACGACACACGGCCCCGCGCCGGCACCATCATCTGGGGAGCACTGGCCATCATCATCGGCACCCTCGTCCTCGCCGGTGAGCTCATCGGCCTGGTATTTGACCCCGTGCTCGTGGTGATGGTGCTCCTCGTCGGAACCGGCCTGGCGCTGATCATCGGCGGCGTCCTGTCGATGAACCGGCGCAACCGATGAGCGAGCCGGCCGGCCCCGCTTCCCGTGACATCGCCATCCCGATACGAAAGCATGGACACATGAACTCCTTCTTCAACGCCCTCCGCTCCTCGCCCATCAAGCGCGCTCCCGGTGGGTGGCTCGGAGGCATCGCTTCCGGCATTGCCCTGCAGTTCGGTTGGTCGGTAGGGCTGGTGAGGATCGGTATCCTGCTCAGCTTCCTGCTTCCCGTCATCGGTCCGCCGGTGTACGTGGCGCTCTGGCTGCTCCTTCCCAAGACGGACGGAACAATCGCCCTGGAGAGGCTCATCTCCAACCGTTGATCGCAGCATTCACGCACCGCCGCGGGAGGCTTCATAAACTCCCGCGGCGGTTAAGTGTGTCTAGAATCATATCTGGCTCAAGGAGGCGCCTCACCAAGTCACCCGTCCACGATTGATTGGAAAACGCCTTACATGAAGATCGGAATCCTCACCAGCGGTGGCGACTGCCCCGGGCTCAACGCAGTGATCCGCGGAGCTGTCCTCAAGGGGATCAAGACCGACCACCTCGAGTTCGTGGGATTCAGGGACGGCTGGCGCGGCGTGGTCGACGGGGACATCATCGATCTTCCCCGCCACGCGGTACGCGGCATCTCAAAGCAGGGCGGCACCATCCTCGGCACGTCCCGCACCAACCCGTTCGAGGGCAAGGGCGGTCCGGACGCCATCAAGGCCAACCTCGACCGTCTCGGCATCGACGCGATGATTGCCATCGGCGGTGAGGGCACACTTGCCGCCGCGAAGCGCCTGACCGACGCCGGACTGAAGATCGTGGGCGTCCCCAAGACCGTGGACAACGATCTTGATGCGACCGACTACACCTTCGGGTTCGACACGGCAGTACAGATCGCCACCGAAGCGATCGACCGCCTGCGCACCACCGGTGAATCGCACTCGCGCTGCATGATCGCTGAAGTGATGGGCCGTCACGTCGGATGGATCGCACTCCACGCGGGTATGGCATCCGGCGCCCACGCCATCCTCATCCCCGAACAGCAGACCTCCATGGACCAGATCTGCGAGTGGGTCACCGATGCCCGCGACCGTGGCCGCGCTCCTCTGGTAGTCGTTGCGGAAGGCTTTGTGCCCTCGCATCTGGAGCAGGCGCACTCGGAACGCGGCCTAGATACCTTCGGCCGGCCCCGGCTCGGGGGCATCGCCGACCAGCTGGCTCCTGAGATTGAAGCACGCACCGGCATCGAGACCCGCTCGACGATCCTCGGTCACATCCAGCGCGGAGGTGTCCCTTCCGCTTTCGACCGGGTGCTGGCTACCCGGCTCGGCATGGCTGCCGTGGACTCGGTCATCGACGGGCTCTGGGGCACGATGGTCTCCCTTCACGGCACGGAAATTGCGCACGTGGGATTCGAAGCCGCGCTGGGCAATCTGAAGCGAGTCCCGCAGCACCGCTACGACGAGGCGGCCGTGCTCTTCGGGTAAGCACGTCGTAACGTGGCTGTATGACTCTCGAGATGAATCTCGAACCCGGCACCATCGCCATCATCCAGCTTGCCTGGTCGAGGCGGCTCGGGCTCGATGATGAGGCCCTCGCCGGGAGCGGCGCGCGTATCTATCGCGAGGACAATGCTGCGCCCCTCCTGACCTTCGTTTCGCTCTTCGGGAGGGAAGCGCTGGTGGGACCCGCCTGGGCATTGGATGCGGCGAAGGATCTGTCCGGCGTCGAACTGGCCAGGCACTCGACGCTGCTGTCCATGAGCCGGACCCACGGCGGCCGGGGCCTGGGCGAAGCATCGCTGCTCTTTTGCGACACCCTGCCGTCGTTCCCGGACGAGGGGCCGCCGGTGAGCAGCGACCCCGACGATGCCCTCGCGCTTGAGCGCCTCTGCCCCCCGGACGACGTCGCCGAAGTGGGACTGAGCAGCATGGAACACAGCTGCGTGCTGGTGGACGAGTCCTCCCACCCGCCGCTGCCCCTCGCCGGCGCCGGTTACGACATCTGGGAGGGCATCCTCGCGCACGTCGGAGCTCTCACACCTCCTGACCAACGACGGCGGGGACGGGCCACCTACGCAGTGGCAGTCGCCGTCGAGGAAGCAATGGCGGCCGGCCTCATTCCACAGTGGCGGGCCAGAACGGACAACGTGGGGTCGCAGCGAACAGCGGTACGGTCTGGGTTTGTCCGTGCGGGGACCCAAACCTCCGTGGTGTTGGAGGGCGAGCCAGGGCGCAGCGCTAGGTGAAGAGCTCCAGCATGTCTGATCGGCCGAACATGCCGGCGGCAGCCCGCGCGGAGGGCGTCCCGGCATCGGGATCTGCACCTGCACCCAGCAGCGTGGCCACCACATCGGTGTAGCCCTTGAAGACCGCTCCGGCCAGCGGGGTCTGGCCGCGGTCATTGGCCGCGTTTGCGTCCGCACCGCGGGCGAGAAGATCGCTCACCACCGCCGCGTGCCCGTTGTAAGCAGCAAGCATCAGGAGGCTGTCCCCGGCTGTGTTGGTCAGCGTGGCAGGGACACCTGCATCGAGGTAACGGCGGAGGGTAGCGACATCGCCTTCGCGTGCCGCGTCCATGAGCCGGTGGGCCAGCGCGATCGCCGCGTCGGCTGAGGGATCCGGCGTGTCCTGGTCCGTCATGCTCTTCCACCCTTCAGCAGCCCGGTTGGCCGGCCAACGACCTGCCCGGCGTCCGTGGCAACGATCAGTTCCTGGGCGGCCGCGTAGCGCTCTTCACCGTCCACTACCTCCAACGCTGCATCGGGATCGACGCTGCGCTTGATGACGGCCAGTCCCACCGCCCCCATCTCGTAGTGCTGGCCGACGGAGGTCAACGTGCCGACAGTCCGTCCACCGACGACGACGGCGCTCCCCCGCGCCGGCAGGGTGTGCTGGCTGCCGTCCAGCTGCAGGAAGACGAGGCGCCGCGGCGGGTGCCCGAGGTTATGCACCCGTGCGACGGCTTCCTGCCCCTTGTAGCAGCCCTTCGACAAATGGACTGCAGTACGCAGGAGGTCAAGCTCATGCGGGATGGTGCGCTCGTCGGTCTCGATGCCGAGACGCGGCCGCCAGGCCGCGATGCGGAGGGCCTCGGCCGCCATCATGCCGGCCAGCTGAAGACCGTGCAGTGTGGCGGGGAGGTCTGCACGGGGAACAAGGTACTCGTACCAGGGCCGTTCAGCACCAGGGTGGGAACCTTCAGGCACAACGCTGTAGGAGTAGCCGCCCGTGCGGACGTGCGGCCAGGCATCGACCCAGGTGAGGTGACTGCCCAGGCTCTCAACGGGCTTCACGGAACCGATCGTGGCCCATTCGCCGGTGACGTCGGCAACCTCCACGCGAAGCATGAACTTCATGCGCTCGAGCCATTGCGCGAGCGGACCGGCTTCCCAGCTCTCCGTCAGCAGCCAGGTGGTGGCGCCGTCGTCGATCACCTTGGGGCTGTACTCAATCCGCCCCTGAACTGTGAGGAGAAGCGTCTCGGTGGACTCACCGGGCGCAAGGTTCAGCAGAAGCTGAGAGGAAAGCGTGTTGAGCCAGCTCAGCCGGTCCGGGCCGGAGACCGTGACCACGCCGCGGTGGGACAGGTCGACGACGGCGTCTCCGCGTGCCAGGGAGCGCTGTTCGCGCAGCGGGTCACCGTAGTGTGCCGCCACTCCTGCGTCGGGCGCACCGGCAGCCACGGCGCCGGGCAGGGAAAGAAGCGGACTTGAGAAGGTCATACCGTGTGCAACGCCCCTGGTGGTGAAGGGTATTCCGACCGACGCGGCATCAGCGGCGATGCCGGTACCGGCGGACTGGTTCAGGAAGTCTTCTTGAGAATGGCGGACGCGTGCGGTTCCAGCGAGTTGCCGTCCGCCGCAATGTCCCAGCGCCAGTACAGGTCCCCGTTGACCAACCCGAAGAGACGCGTGGCGGCCGAGTAATCCTTCGAATGCTGCCCGCGCATGACGAGGTCGGTGCTGAGCTGGATCTGCGGTCCCTTGATGTTTCCGTAGTACAGCTCCGCAATGCCGCCGGGGTGAACGATGGTGGCAGTGATGTCGAACCCGCCCGCGTCGTTGCGGAACTGCTCAACATCGTCCGCGCTCTTCAGCGCGGGCACGATGTCCGCCGGTGACAGACCGGGGCCGACGTCGGCGTCGTTCAGTTTACGGTCAAGCGCCCAGAAGCCGGTTTCCACGGACAACGGGCGGAGGGTGTTCCCCTCCTCATCCGTCAGCCAGCTCTCAGCCGTGTACTGCACGAAAGGCAGCCCATGCTGTGTGAAGACGGCACGCTGGTAGAAATGCTCCGAGTCGGCGTTACCCTCACCCAGCCGGCCGGAGCCCTCCCAGGTGCCCAGCAGCCAGGACAGCGGAACGAGCTCGGGTGTCAGGTCTGTGGGGATCTCAAAGGACATGGATCAGCGGAGGTTACTTCTGGCCCTTGTACAGGCGTGCGATGACGAGTGCAGCGAAACCGGCCATGCCCAGCCCAGCAATGACCAGCAGCGAGATGAAGAAGATTTCCAGCGCAAGAATTGACATGGCTCCATCCTAACGCCGGGCTTCCACCGCTTTCGCCACTATGAACAACCTTGGAAGGGCGAGTCTCAGCTCAGCAGGAGCCGCTGAAGGAAGTACGCAAGCGATCCGATGGCCAGGATCGGCGCAGTTCCCACGGAGAGGAGCGCGGCCGTATCAAGGGGCTCCTCCCGGCTCATGACCAGGCGGCGGCCTGCCATCACGACGGCTCCGCACACCGCACCGATGATAGCGGCGGGGCCCGCCTCCACGGGAAAAGCCAGTGCAACCAGCGGGCCGGCGAGCGCGGCCAGGAGTACGCCCAGTGGGACGACCACCCGGTTCGGCCAGGGAAGAACCGCAGCAGCGACGGCCGCCAGCACGCTGGTCCCGGTGGCGAGAGTGACGGCGGAGGCCCCGGAGTTGATGCTGAGGTTTTCGGCTGCGATCCAGCCGGCACCGAGGGCGATGATGAGCACGCCGGAGCTGGCGCCGAGTGTTGATTCGAGCCGGAGACTCTGGCCGGTTCCGCGGACGAGCTGAATGAGGAAGACCGCTCCCACACCCAGCGCCACTGCGACCGGCAACCAAGTCAGCGCCGTCCCCGAGGGAGACAGGTAAGCGGCGGCACAGGCGGCGAGCGCGCTGATGGCTATGGCCGCGGACTGGCTCTTGCGCGCCGGCACTCCCAATACGGAGGGCCAACCGATCGCGGCCACAAGAATCAGGACGACGACGACGCCGGCGGTCACCGCCAGTGACGCGTAAGACGCGCCGACCACAGCGATCAGAGCTACCGCCGCGACCAGTGCCGCCATCATGATTCTCACCCCTGCAATACTGCCCTACCGGTGCGGAAGGCGTCGAAAGCGGGCGGTGCGGCGCTCAGGAGCCCGGTTGCGGGAGAGTCCCTTATGAGGTGGCGCCCGCCGAATATTACGGGGTGCGGAGAGTCACACCGGTATACTGGTGCGAATCCGCTGCCGGCCTGCCGGAACGCTCCCGTTCGCGGCACGCCCGGTCACCGCTGCCCGCCCGATGATGCGCGTCCCTACCTTTGGAGGACACATGCCGCACATCCTGATGCTCACGAACAGTCAGGGCTCGTCCGTGGATGTCCTCCCTGCGCTTGAGCTCCTGAACCACAAGGTTCATATCCTTCCCGCAGAACCAACCGCCCTGCTCGAAACCGAACCCTGCGACGTCGTAATCATCGACGCGCGCAAGGACCTCGTCGGTGCCCGGTCCCTGACTCAACTGCTGAGGGCCACAGGGTTGAGCGCACCGCTGATGCTCGTGCTCACCGAAGGCGGGATGGCCGCTGTTGCGGCCAACTGGTTGGCGGACGACGTAGTCCTCGACTCTGCGGGACCCGCGGAAGTGGAAGCACGTCTGCGCCTCGTCATCGCCAGGGCCAACACCGCCGCCGAGGAAGTCTCAAGCGAAATCCACGCATCCGGCGTCATCATCGATGAGGCCAGCTACACCGCACGGGTGGGAGGCGAACCCATGAACCTCACCTACAAGGAATTCGAGCTTCTGAAGTACCTCGCGCAGCATCCCGGACGGGTCTTCACACGTGACCAGCTGCTGCATGAGGTGTGGGGCTATGACTACTACGGGGGCACCCGCACCGTCGACGTCCACGTCCGCCGGCTCAGGGCCAAGCTCGGCGCCGACCACGAGCAGCTCATCGGCACCGTGCGGAACGTGGGCTACCGGTTCACGCTCTCCCGGCAGCCGGAAGATTCCACGATCAACCAGAAGGCGTAAGCGCCAACCAGAAGACACAAGAGAAGGCTCCCCCTCCGCTGCTGCGGCGAGGGAGCCTTCCTTATTCGTGGAGGACATACGGGTCGAACGTATCGCGGGCGCCCCACTGGCGCATCCCCCCGGTTGCACTCTTTCGAGCGCTTGAAAAGCCTACAGCACGGCGACGATGCCACCAAAAAGCCTCCCGGAACCGCAGTCCTCACGGCTACGCTGATCAGATGACAGCAGCCCAGACACCCACCTGGCCCATCCTCACCATCGGCGGTGCGCCGCGCGGTGAGGTACTGGAAGACATCGTCGGCCTTGCACACGCTGCCGAGGACGCGGACGGCAACCCCCCACTGTCGGAACAGACGCTGGTGAACCTGCGCACTTCCCACACCCACCCGGAGTCCCTGCTGGTTTTCACCACGTATGCGAGCGACGGTGATGAGAACGATGAAGAACTTGCAGGCGTCGCCGTCGTGAGCCTTCCCCGTATTCCCGGACAAGTGGGGGTCCTTGAGCTCGTGGTGCGGCCCACCTACCGGAACCAGGGCGTCGGCACCAGCCTCGTGCGGGCGCTGCAGGACCACCAACTCCCCGAGCTGCGGGCCTGGTCGCACGGCAACCACGCTGCCGCCGTCGAGCTCGCCGTCAAGGCCGGATTCACTCCCGTCCGCGAACTATGGCGCATGCGACAGACCCGTGCAGCGCTTGAGGCGACAGTTCCCCAGGCTGTCGTTCCCGAAGGCGTGACGTTGCGTACCTTCTCGCCGGGCCAGGACGAGCAGGCCTGGCTCGAGGCCAACGCTGCTGCGTTCGCTCACCATCCGGAGCAGGGTTCCCTGACCCTTGAGGACCTGCAGGCTCGCATGGCGGAGGACTGGTTCGACCCCAAGGGTTTGATACTGGCCGTTCGGGAGTCGGATGGGCAGCTCCTCGGGTTTCACTGGACAAAGGTCCACCCGCGAAGCGGCAAGCACCCGGCCATCGGCGAGGTGTATGTGGTGGGTGTGACCCCCGCTGCCCAGGGCATGGGACTCGGCAAGGCTCTGACGATCGCGGGAATTGAGCACCTGCATTCACTGGGGCTTCAAGCGATCATGCTGTATGTCGACGCGGACAACACTCCCGCCGTGGCGCTCTATCGGTCACTCGGCTTCACCCGGTGGGACGTCGATGTGATGTACGCACCCGGGAACACCGCGGACAACTTGTAAGGTTGAGGAGGGCTCCAACGGCCCCTTTTAAGGCACGCGCTGTGCCTCGCCCGAACCACGAAGGAGACACTATGGAAGCCGAAACCGCCGCGCGCGTCCCGGCCCGGTATGGATCGTCGGAAGTGGCTCCCGCGCGGGCAACACAGGACCGCATCGACATCCCCGATTTCGCCCCAAGCCTGCTGCCCTCAGGCGAGATCTCGGCGGATCGTTTCCTCGACCGTGAACTGAGCTGGCTCCACTTCAATGCGCGGGTCCTGGACCTGGCGGAGGACCCGGACCTTCAGCTGCTTGAGCGCGTCAACTTCCTTTCAATCTTCGCGTCGAACCTGGACGAGTTCTTCATGGTGCGGGTGGCGGGACTGAAACGCCGCATCGCCACGGGGCTGGCGGTACCCTCCGCAGCCGGGCTGAGCCCCATCGAGCAGCTCGAGACGATCATGTCCGAGGGGTTGGCGCTGCAGCGACGCCACGCCGCTGTCTTCTCGGAGCACATCCGGCCGGCGCTCGCGGCCGAGAACATTCATCTCACCACCTGGGACGAACTGGACGCTGCCGCGCAGGCCGACCTCAACAAACTCTTCGCGGAGAAGGTCTTCCCGATCCTGACGCCGCTGGCTGTAGATCCGGCCCACCCGTTCCCGTACATTTCCGGGCTCTCATTGAACCTCGCCGTCGTCGTGCGCAATCCGGTGAGCGACAAGGAACTGTTCGCCCGTGTGAAGGTGCCCGACCAGCTGCCCCGCCTCGTTTCCGTCGACGGGCCACGCGCCGGAAATGTCGCCCGCCGGACCGCGCGCTTCATCCCCCTGGAAGAAGTCATCGCCGTCCATCTGGACCAGCTGTTCCCCGGCATGGAGGTCCTCGAGCACCATACCTTCCGAGTCACCCGGAATGAGGACCTTGAGGTCGAGGAAGACGACGCCGAGAACCTGCTCCAGGCGCTTGAGAAGGAGCTCCTGCGGCGCCGCTTCGGACCGCCGGTCCGGCTTGAGGTCACCACCGACATCAACCCGAGCATCCGGGCGCTGCTCTCCCGCGAGCTCGGCGTGGAGGAAGCCGAGGTCTACGACCTGCCGGCACCGCTGGACCTGCGGGGGCTCTCGGTCATCGCCGGCATCGACCGCGGCGACCTGCATTACCCGAAGCACGTGGCGCACACCAGCCGTGACCTGAACGAGAGCGAAACGTCCAAAGCCGCGAACGTGTTCGCAGCGATGCGCCGGCGGGACATCCTGCTGCATCACCCGTATGACTCCTTCTCCACCTCGGTGCAGGCGTTCCTTGAGCAGGCGGCGGTGGACCCAAAGGTCCAGGCCATCAAGCAGACCCTGTACCGCACCTCGGGCGACTCCCCGATCGTCGACGCATTGATCGACGCCGCGGAGGCTGGCAAGCAGGTGCTGGCGCTGGTTGAGATCAAGGCCCGCTTCGATGAGCAGGCCAACATCTCCTGGGCCCGGAAGCTGGAACAGGCCGGCGTTCATGTGGTGTACGGCATCGTGGGCCTGAAGACCCACTGCAAGCTCTCCCTCGTGGTTCGCCAGGAAATCGACGGGCTTCGCCGCTACTGCCACATCGGCACCGGAAACTACCACCCGCGTACCGCACGCTATTACGAGGACCTCGGACTCCTCACCGCCAATCATCAGGTGGGCGAGGACCTTTCCAGGCTGTTCAACCAGCTTTCCGGCTACGCCCCGAAGTCGACGTTCAAGCGCCTCCTCGTCGCGCCGCGCTCCGTCCGGTCCGGCCTGATCGAACGCATCGAACAGGAGATCACGAACGCCCAGGCCGGCCTCGAAGCGCGGGTCATCATCAAGGTGAACTCGATTGTTGACGAGGCCCTCATCGACTCCCTGTACCGGGCGTCGCAGGCCGGTGTCCAGGTCGACGTGATCGTTCGCGGCATCTGCTCGGTGCGCCCCGGTGTACCCGGCCTCAGCGAGAACATCACCGTTCGTTCCGTGCTTGGCCGGTTCCTGGAACACTCGCGTGTCTTTGCTTTCGCCAATGCGGGCGATCCCGCCGTCTTCATCGGCTCGGCGGACATGATGCACCGCAACCTCGACCGCCGGGTGGAGGCGTTGGTCCAGCTATCCGCGCCGGAGCACATCACTTACCTGATCTCGCTCATGGATCGCTACCTCGACAGCGGAACTGCCAGCTGGCATCTGGACAGCGACGGCGAGTGGATCCGCCATCACAAGGATGACGACGGCGAACCACTCGACGACGTCCAGTCGTGGCTGCTTGCCTCCCGTTCCCGCAGCCGGCTGCGGCCCGCTCGACGGTGATGACGCAGCCCGATACGGCGGTTGACAGCAAGCAGAGCAGGCGGGGAGCCGCCGTCGTCGCTGCCGGTGCCCTGTGCTGGCGCAAGCGGTCCGGCGCGCTGGAAGTCCTGCTGATCCACCGCCCCCGTTATGACGACTGGTCCTGGCCGAAAGGCAAGATCGATCCGGGCGAGACCACTCCAGAGTGCGCCGTCCGCGAGGTCTTCGAGGAAATCGGCCTGTCGGTCAAGCTCGGCATCCCGTTGCCGACCATTGAGTACCCGGTCACCTCCGGGCTCAAGGTGGTGCATTACTGGGCGGCCAAGGCGGAAGGCATGACGCCGAAGCCGGACGGCAAGGAGGTCGATGATTTCCTCTGGTGTTCCCCGGAGCGGGCGGCCGAATTGCTGAGCAAATCATCCGACCGGGAACCCCTGAATGCCCTTACCCAGGCGTTCGCAGAGGACAACCTGGCCACCTGGCCGCTCATTGTCGTCCGCCATGCGAAGGCCAAGCCGCGGTCTTCCTGGACGCGTGCCGAAGGGGAGCGCCCGCTCGCAGCCTCCGGACGGCGCCAGGCCCAGGCGGTCAGCCGCCTGCTGCTGGCCTGGTCGCCCGATCGCATCGTCAGCAGCCCCTGGGACCGCTGCGTCCAAACCGTCATGCCGTACATCAGGCGCTCCGACGCGAAACTGAAGCTCGTGGACGCCATCACTGAACGCGACGCCGCCCGTAAGCCCGGACGCGCCGCCGGCACTATCGAGAAGCTCTTCGACCGGCGGAGCCCGGTCGCCGTCTGCAGTCACCGGCCGGTGCTGCCGCTGATCCTTGATGTCCTCAGGGCACATATGCCCGCGCATCTCGGACGGCTGCTGCCGACGTCGGATCCATACCTCGCGCCCGGTGAGGCAATCATCTGCCAGGTGAGCTGCAAGAAGGCGGGACAAGTGGTCTCGGTCGAGCAGTTTCGTGCGTATGACGACTGAGTCTGTTCATGCTCCTGCCGGTGATACTCCTAGACTGGATCCCGTGACTACCCCGGTTCCCACACCCTACGAAGATCTGCTCCGAGACGTCCTGGCCAACGGCACACCCAAGTCGGACAGGACCGGTACCGGCACGCGCAGCGTCTTCGGACGGCAGCTGCGGTTCGACCTCTCCGAGTCCTTCCCGCTCATCACCACCAAGCGGGTCCACTTCAAATCCGTCGCCCTGGAACTGCTCTGGTTCCTGCGCGGTGACTCAAACGTCCGCTGGCTGCAGGAGCGGGGCGTCCGGATCTGGAATGAGTGGGCGGACGACGACGGCGAATTGGGCCCGGTCTACGGCGTACAGTGGCGCTCCTGGCCGACGCCGGACGGCGGGCACATTGACCAGATTGAGCGTCTGATTGACGGGCTCAAGGCGAACCCGGACTCGCGTCGGCACATCGTCTCTGCCTGGAACGTGGCGGAAATCGAAAACATGGCTTTGCCCCCGTGCCATGCCCTCTTCCAGTTCTACGTGGCGGACGGAAAGCTGTCCTGCCAGCTGTACCAGCGCTCGGCGGACATGTTTCTGGGAGTACCGTTCAACATTGCGTCCTACGCGTTGCTCACGCTGATGGTGGCCCAGCAGGTGGGCCTGGAGCCGGGCGAGTTCGTGTGGACCGGCGGTGACGTGCACATCTACGAAGACCACGTGGAGCAGGTCACGGAGCAGCTGTCTCGGGACCCCTACCCCTACCCGACCCTTCGCCTGATCCGGAAGCCGGAGACCATCTTCGACTACGAGCTCGAGGACTTCGCGGTCGAGAACTATCAGCACCACCCCACCATCAAGGCACCGATCGCCGTATGAGTGGCGACTGGGAGTTCGCGAAGCCGGCCGGCACTCCCCTGGTCGGAATGATCTGGGCCCAGACCGTCGACGGTGTCATTGGGCGGAACGGCAGCATGCCCTGGCACCTGCCCGAGGACCTGGCCCACTTCAAGCGGACCACGCAGGGGCACCCGGTCATCATGGGACGGCGCACCTGGGAGTCCTTCCCGGAAAAGTACCGTCCGCTGCCGGGCCGCACCAACATCGTGGTGAGCCGGCAGGAGCTGGACCCGGCCCGCTATCCGGGCGCCGTCGTCGTACATTCACTTGAGGACGCCTTCCGCGAGGCGGGGATGAGTGACGGCAGTGACCAGATCTGGGTCATCGGCGGCGGGCAAATCTACGCGGAGGCGGCTCCGCATGCCCATGTGGCGCTGGTGACAGTGATCGATTCCGCTATGGAGGGCGACACTCACGCACCGGCGCTGGCGAATGCCTGGAACCTCACGGGCGTTGATCCCTCGGAGGGATGGAGCACCTCAGCCAACGGCACTCGCTTCAGGATCAGTTTGTGGACCCGGTCCGATTCGGGTGGCAGGGAACCGCTGAGGCATTAGGCGTCGTCGTACTCGCTCGTGACCCGGCGTTGTTTCCGGGATGTTTCGGTGTTGGCGTAACCGACCGGGGCAGTTTGACCCGCTCCCCTAAACTTGATTCATGACTTCCGCAGCGAATCTGTCCTCGTCCGTGCCCTCCGTCGGTCTGGTCGGCTGGCGTGGAATGGTCGGCTCTGTCCTGATGCAGCGAATGCAGGACGAGGGCGACTTCCGACGCATCAACCCGGTCTTCTTCTCGACCTCCAACGCCGGCGGCGCTGCGCCGTCGTTCGCTGAGGGCGCCGGCGCTCTTGAGGATGCTTACGACGTCGAGACTCTCGCGAAGCTGCCGATCATCGTCACGGCTCAGGGCGGCGGGTACACCTCGGAGGTATACCCGAAGCTGCGCGACGCAGGATGGGACGGCCTGTGGATTGATGCTGCTTCCACGCTACGTATGGAGGACAGCTCCATCATTGTGCTCGATCCGGTCAACCGCGACGTCATTGACGCCGGCCTTTCCCGCGGTGTGCGGGATTTCATCGGCGGCAACTGCACGGTCTCCTGCATGCTCATGGGCCTCGGCGGCCTGTTCAGGAACGGCCTGGTCGAGTGGGGCACCTCCATGACCTACCAGGCAGCATCCGGCGGCGGTGCACGGCACATGCGTGAGTTGCTGAATCAGTTCGGTTCAATCCACGGCACTGTGGCCGGGAACCTGGCAGACCCCGCGTCGGCAATCCTTGACATCGACCGCGCCGTTCTGGCGCAGCAGAAGAACCCTGACATGGACGCCTCCCAATTCGGTGTGCCGCTCGCGGGTTCCGTCATCCCGTGGATCGATGCCGATCTAGGCAACGGACAGTCGAAGGAAGAGTGGAAGGCCGGCCAGGAGACGAACAAGATCCTGGGAACCGACGTCGCCGACGGCTCCCGGATCCCGTTTGACGGCCTGTGCGTACGGATCGGCGCTATGCGCTCCCATTCCCAAGCCTTGACGCTGAAGCTCACCCAGGACCTCTCGGTCGGTGAGATCGAGAACCTCATTGATCAGGACAATGAGTGGGCAACCGTGGTGCCGAACACCAAGGAAGCAACTCTCCAGGGGCTTACCCCGGTGGCGGCCAGCGGAACCCTGCAGATCCCGGTCGGGCGGATCCGCAAGCTCGAAATGGGCCCCGAGTACATCAGCGCATTCACGGTAGGAGACCAGCTTCTGTGGGGTGCAGCCGAGCCGCTGCGCCGCATGCTCCTCATCGCCACCGGCAACCTCTGACAGCTCGCGCGGCCGGGCCTCACCTGACGGACCGGGAGCGGAATCTTCTCGAGAAAGAACATGCGCTGCAGGCAACACACACGCGTTGCCTGCAGCGCATGTTCTTTATGTAGGTCGCGTCTGGCGGGCTTTCGAAGCTGTGTACTAGAAAAATGTCAGAAGCAGGGTGCAGACTGTCCTGCATGAATCAGATTCCAGCAGACATTCCAGTAGACAAGGTCCTGACGCGGTACTTCTCTGCGAGCGCTTCAGGCAGGCACCCAGCCACGGTTGAGCGCTACGGGCGCGTCCTGGCCCACTTGCGTCTCTTCCTCGAGCAGGAGGGCGATTCCGTCGTCAGCGCCGAGACAGCCTCGCTGCTGGCCCTGGAGCGGCAGTTTGAGGCGGAGGGCGCCTTCGAGCGAATACTTGGCGCTGAGCAGCTGGTCTTCGCTCTCCCCCGCTTCCTCAGCAGGACATGGCTCCTCGAGGACTTCCACGATCGCCTCGCGCAGATAAGCCTCGTGTCCCGTCTTGTGCAGTGGCTGTGCAGCCGGGAGCTGGTTGACAGCCGCTGGCACCGGCACGCAGTCATGCAGACGCGTGCAGCGGCGGAGAAAGCACGACGGCATGCAACAACCTGAGAGGTCCGGCGGGCCACACGCTCAGTTCAGCGCGCAGCCGATCAGCAGCGGTTCCGGGTGAAGGCGGATGCCGAAGCGCTGGTCCACACCATCGGCTACCAGTCGGGCGATGCTCAAGAGGTCCTCCGCGGAGGCATCGCCACGGTTTGTGACGGCGAGAGTGTGCTTGGTGGACAGCGCGGCCCTACCGCCTGCCGCCTGGTAGCCGGCGTCGTCGGAGAGCCCGAAGCCCTTACCGAAACCGGCCTGCTCGATCAGCCAGGCCGCACTGAGCTTCACCGAGTCGTCCGGCATCGGGTATCTCGGGGCGCCGGCAGGCAGGGACTCAGCCACGGCGGCGTCAACGATGGGATTCGTGAAGAAGGATCCGGTGCTGTACGTATCGCGGTCGGCCGGGTCGAGCACCATGCCCTTCGCCGCCCTGAGTTTCAGCACGGCCCGCCGCACATCGTTGGCGTACGTCCGTTCGCCCACCTCGATGCCCAGTTCCCGGGCCAATTCCGCGTACCGCACCGGCGCGCTCATGCGGCCAAGGCCAAGCTGGAACTGGACCGTGAGCACCACGTAGCGGGGAGATCCGGAGTCGGTGGTGCGCTTCAGCAGCGAATCCCGGTACCCGAACTTGAGGTCGAAGTTGGCAAGCGACGTGATGGACCGAGTCTCGCGGTCGTACGTGCGCACCATGGCGATGGTCTGCGAAACCTCCGCACCATACGCGCCGACGTTCTGCACCGGAACGGCACCGGTGGAGCCAGGGATGCCGGACAAGGCTTCCAGCCCGGAGTACGCATGACGCACCGTGTACTCGACGAGCTCATCCCAGGGCTGGCCTGCCTGGGCGGTGACCATCACGCCTCCGCAGGTGGCGTCGTCGTCGTTCACGGTGAAGCCCGTTGAAGCGATCCGGACCACGGTGCCCGCGAAGCCGCTGTCAGCAACCAGCAGGTTGGAGCCACCGCCGATGAGCAGCAAGGGCTCCCCCGCCTCGTCGGCGGACCGAACCGCGTCGATGAGCTCGGCCTCCGTGCGCGCCTCAATCAGGGCGCGGGCCGGACCTCCGACCGCCGACGTCGTGAACTCCGCAAGCGATGTCACCAAATCCGCACCACTGCCTGGGCCTTGACCAGGACCTTTTGACCGCCTGCCGAGACGGTGAGGTCGATGCGGGCGGTGGAGTTATCCGGATCAAGTGCACCCACAATTCCGACCACCTCGATGGCCGCACCTGCCACACCCGGCTGGTCAGTGGTGTCCTCGACGACCACCGGCCGTGTGAAGCGGGTCTGGTAGTCAATGACGGCGGTCGGATCGCCAACCCAGTCGGCCACCACCTGAACCGCTGAGCCCATGGTGAACATCCCGTGGGCGATGACGCCGGGCAGGTCCACGCTCCGGGCGAAGGATTCGTTCCAGTGGATCGGGTTGAAGTCACCGGACGCACCGGCGTACTTCACGAGGTCGAGTCGGGTGACCCCAAGGGAGGTCCGGCCGATCTCCTGGCCTACTTCGAGGTCTGTCAGCGTGATTGCCATGATTTACTGCTCCTCCCCGCGCACCAGGATGGACGACGTGGTTGTTGCGGTCTTCTCGCCCTCCACCGTGGAGATCTCGGCGCGGGTGGTGATCATCGCGCCGCCGCCCATGGCACGGACCTGGTCAACATGGAGCTCGGCAACGAGCTCGTCACCGGCGACGATCGGCCGGTGGTGGGTGAACCGCTGGTCAGCATGGACGACCCGGGTGAAGTCGATGCCGGCCTCCGGGTCGTTGATCAGCTGCGCATCGGCGCGCTGGGCGACGATGATTGCGAAAGTGGGAGGGGCAACGACGTCCCGGTGGCCTAGTGCCCGTGCAGCTTCCGGGTCGAAGTGCGACGGATGCGTGGCTTTCACGGCCTCGGCGAAT
Source organism: Arthrobacter sp. D2-10 (assembly GCF_054161285.1). Taxonomy (NCBI): domain Bacteria; kingdom Bacillati; phylum Actinomycetota; class Actinomycetes; order Micrococcales; family Micrococcaceae; genus Arthrobacter; species Arthrobacter sp. D2-10. The sequence continues at coordinate 2,610,469 of NZ_CP096431.1, forward strand.
TCACGGATTTTCTCGCGTCCAACGGTGTAGACCTCGGCAGCCGGGTAGCTGCGCCCCTGAAGGTCGGGATTGATCGTCATGGAACTCCTTGTAATCGGGGCCTCTCAGGCGCTGACGCGCCTGTCCAGCGTAACTGTTCGTCCGGCTACCGGCCGGTCCGGGGGTTACCGTTCCCCGGTCGCGCACGACGACGGGCGTCCCGTCCGCGTACCACCAGGCCTGCGAGATGGGCCGCCATGCCCGCGACGATGATGGGCAGTGCGGCAAACACGAGCGGATCAGTCTGCAGCATCGCCCCGGCGACGGCCAGGAGAATACCGACGCCGGTAAGGATCAGCGCGCTGATGACCAGCTTCCGGTACAGCGGCGATCCGGTGTCCCAGGGTGTGTTGAGCATGGTTCCATCCTAGAGTCCGGGACCCTGAGCCCGGGCATCACAGAATGTGGCACCACCGGATCAGACGGCCACTTCGTGCCGTCCACGCAGTCGGCTCGAAGACCACCGGACCCAACCCGGCACCCGCATCACCAACACCCAATAGAGCACCCCGGCAACGAGCGAGGCGGCCACGGCCACCGCAGGATGCATGGCTTCCAGATGCGGGAACACCAGCCAGTGGGTGAGGTAGATGTACAGAGACGCACTGGCCAGGACCACGGTGAAGCGCTGCAGACTCCGGGGAACCGGCAGGGTCCGCAACCAGACGAGCACCAGCAGGCCAACCAGCAGTGTCATCTCGCGGAGCTGGTCGTGGAAGAAGAAGCCCGGCACGCATGAAAGAACGACGGCGGTGATGAGGCACCGGTGCACGACCGTCCGTGACTGGGCGGCCGCCCACCCGAGAGCGAACAGCCACAGCGCAGGAGCGGTATTTGGCAGGTCCAGATCGACGATGTTGAACCGCGTCAGCAAGCCGAGGGCCACCAGCCCGAGCGGGAAACCCAGGGGGAAGCGCCGCTCCAGGCGCGCGACCGGCGGAATAGCGAGCAGCGCAACGGCGCAGACAAGGAGGTAGGTCAGAACCTCCACGAACCAGAAGTGCCACTCCGGGGTCACCTCCTGGGGACCCACCATCGCGTTCAGGAGGAAGATGTTCGCAACGCTGTAGTGATCCGTGATGACGTAGCCGACGGCGATGAGCGCCATGCTGGGTACCACAATGCGGGCGATGCTGACCAGCTGTCTGCGCAGCCGTTCACCGCGCTCGCCCTGCAGCTGGAACCGCGCGAAGTTATAGCCGGCGGCAGCCATCAGCACGTGGGCTGTGCCCTCCCAGTGGAACAGTCCGATGTGTGTGCTGATGATGAGGATGATGGCAACTGCGCGAAGAACGATGCTCGATTCGATGGCGGCGAAGAACCGGCGGCGCCGGCCCGGGGAGCCGCCTTGCTCGAGTTCAGCGGCAGTTCGCAGGTGCCAATCGGCAGGCAGGGTGCCAAGAGCGTTCTCCAGCCGGACCGACGTCGCGACATACGACAGTGAGTCGCCTCCCAGCGACACAAAGGTGCTGTCGCCGCTGACGGCGGAAACCTCCAGCTGCTCCGCCAGAATGGTTCGTACGTCCTGCGGTCCTTCCTTCCGCCCCGGCTGTGCCCTGAGCGATGGCTCCCCAGGTTCTGCAAGGGCCAGCACAGCCTGATAATCCGCTTTCCCGCTGTTGAGCCGCGGAAGGCTCTCCACTGCGTACATCTTCAGGGCGCCGCGCGGGATGCCGAGCTCGCGGGCCAACACCTTCCGGAGTAGGTCGGGTTCGTGATCGCCCTGGACAGCGACGACCAGGAGTTCGTCCTTGCCAGCGCAGGTGGAGTCGACTCCGAACCCGGCGAGAATTTGCTCTACGCGTCCAAGGTCGACGCGCAGGCCGGCGATCTTGATGAACCGGCTGCGGCGCCCTACCACCTCGTACAGGCCGTCCGGGTGACGCCGGGCAAGGTCACCGGTCCGCAGCTCGTTCACGGTGCGCCCGTCGGCGAGGTCGGCAGGGTCCATCGCGTAGCCGAGCATGACGTTGGGACCGGTGTAGACGAGCTCTCCGTCCTCCAACCCCGGAACCGGGTCAATCCTGAAACTTCCTCCTGGCACCGGGACGCCGATCCTGGACGGATTCCGCGCTGCAAGGGCGGGCGGCAGGTAAGCCATCCGCGCGGTGGCTTCGGTCTGCCCGTACATGACGAACAGCTCCCAACCCCGTTCCTCGCCCAGCTGCGCGTACCGCTGCACCAGCTCGGGAGCGAGTCTGCCGCCGGCCTGCGTCACGTACCGCAGCGTCGGCAGGTCCATAGCGTCGAAGCCCACGCGTTCCAGCAACTCGAACGTGTACGGCACGGCTGCAAAAGCGGTTGCCTTGGTGCTGCGGAACAGCTCCCAGAAGCAGGGGTCCACCACGGAGAGGTCCGTGAGGACCACCGATGCACCGCTGAGGAGGTGGCTGTTGATGACCGAGAGGCCGTAGCAGTACGACATGGGCAGAGTGGTCACGGCGCGGTCTGCCTGTCCGATCCTGAGGTACTCCGCAATCGCCGCGGCGTTGGCCTCCAGGTTCCGGTGCGAGAGCCGGACCAGCTTGGGTGAGCCCGTCGAGCCGGACGTGCTCAGCAGGAGGGCGAGATCAGGATGGAGGTCATGTCCGGTCCCAACGCGAACTTCCTTCAGGCTCGGTCGCCCGTCCCCCTCCCCTGCTGCCATGACAACGTCGGGATCGAACTTATCCCTGATCGATTCGACGGCTGAGGGCTTGTCCCCGGGAACCAGGATGACAGGATGCCCGCTGGAGAGTGCAGCAAGGTACGCGACGAGAGAGTCGACATCGTTGGTTGCGGCGAGCAGTACCAGGCGACGGACGGGACCGAGGCGGTCCGCGACCGCTTCCACCCGCTCCGCCAGCTGCCGGTAGGTGAGAGTCCCGGACTCAGTGACGACGGCGGGCCGGTCGGCGAAGCGGGCGAGTCCGGCTGCGAAAGCCACAGAACGAGTTGCAGCTTCCAGGGGCAGAGTCTGCGTTGTGATCGACACGGGTGCTACCTCGAGGTGGGGACGGGCGACGGCTCCGGCAGCTGCAGTGCGCGGCCGGCGGCGGCGATCGGGGGCTCGGTGATGGCTCGGTCATTGACCAGCAGGGTGGGGGATGTTCCGGGAGCGACAGTCACGCTGACCCGGGTCCCGGGTGCATAGCGGACGTGGTGCGGCTGCCAGGACCGCAAGGTCCTGCCGGATGCCAGACGGACGTGGTGCAGGACGAAGGCGCCCCGATACTCCTGGGACACGACTTGCGCAGACGCACTCGGATCGAGGGCGAGCGCTACTTCGTGAGGCCGGAGCACGACGTCGACATCGACGTCGCAGTTCGCCCAGCCCGGCACCGTCGAGACCACACCGATCTCGCAGGTCAGCAGCGCATTGTGAACATTCGCCGGGAGGAAGTCCGCGTCTCCCATGAAGGACGCCACGAATCGTGTGCTCGGTTGCTCGAAGACCCGTTCGGGCGTATCAGCCTGCTCAATCACGCCGTCGCGCATCACCACCACGCGGTCCCCCACGGAGAGCGCTTCGGTCTGGTCATGGGTCACGAGCAGGCTCGTGGTGCCCGTTTCCTGTAACACCGCGACAATATCCGAGCGCACCCTGCCGCGCAGGGTCTCGTCCAGGCTGGAGAACGGCTCGTCCAGGAGTACGACGGCGGGGCGGGGCGCCAAGGCACGCGCAAGGGCGACGCGCTGCTGCTCTCCACCCGAGAGCTCGTGCGGATAACGGGCAGCAAGGTGGTTCAGGCGCACCAGTTCCAGGACCTCGGCAACGCGCTGCTCCCTTTCTCTGGCCGGCAGGCGATTGACCCCGAAGGCGACGTTCCGGGCGACGGTGAGATTGGGGAACAGTGCGTGGTCCTGGAAGACCAGTCCCACCCGGCGTCGTTCGGGTTCCTGGAACCGCCGCCGGTCGGCAACCACCTCCCCAGCGATCGAGATCGATCCGGAGTCCGGGCGCTCAAGGCCGGCGATCAGCCGAAGCATGGTCGACTTTCCACACCCTGACGGCCCGATCACGGTCACCAATTCACCGGCTGCCACCGTCAGATCCAGTGCTTTGGCTGCCGAGACTCCGCCGTAGCGCCTGCTGATTCCCTCAAGGGTCAACGCCGGCGTCGTGACGTCGATCAGGTTACTGGCCATGCGCCACCGCTCCGTTCTTGAGGCCGGCCGTCCGGCGGAAAAGGAAGTACACGGGAATCACTGCCACCACGACGATCCCCAGGGCGGGCAGCGCTGCCTTCTCCCAGAAGTTTTCACGGGCCAGCTCGTAGACCCATACAGAGATGGTGGTGAAACCGAAAGGCCGAAGCAGGAGCACGATCGGCAGTTCCTTCACGGCGTCGATCGCCACCAGTACCAGCGCTACGGCTGCACCGCGGCGGGCCAGCGGGAGGTGTACGCGGGTCAGGAGCCTGCGCGGCGTCGACCCGAGACTCAGCGCGGAGAAGGTGAGGGCGGGGGAGATTTTGGCGAAGCTGGCGTCCACAGCCTGGTAGGCAGGGGCAAGGAACCTCACGAGGTAGGCGAAAAGGATGCCGGCTACTGAGCCGGTCACGAGCAGGCCGGTCCCACCCGGGACTCCTGCAACCTCGAGCCACTCATCCAGCCGGGCGAAGGCAATGAGCACACCGATACCGATCACCGCGCCCGGCACGGCATAACCGAAGGTGGTGAGCTGCGCTGCCGCTGCCACAACCGGGCCGCCGCCCAGCCGCTGTGCGTGTCCGATCATCAGCGCAAGCGCCGCACACAACAGGGCAGCAATCGAGGCAACGGCAATGCTGTTCACGAGGTATTGGGCGAAGCGCGGATCCAGCAACGGCTCGGAACCGCCGACGGCCTCGCCGATGGCCCATCCGACCAGCTGGGCAACAGGAAGGGCGAACCCCGCGCCGAGCACGGCCAGGCCCACGAAAGCGGCTGCCCAGCCGGTCCAACCGGTGAGCCGCCGGGCACGCAGCCCTTCACCGCGGCCGTGCTTCTGGTGGAAGCGGGAGCGTCCGCGGAGGAGCCGTTCACCGGCCAGGACCGCGACCGCGAACAGGAGCACAAGCATCGAGAGCTGCGTTGCTGCCTGGAACTCGAAGCTGCCCTTCCACACCAGGTAAACCCCGACGGCGACGGTCTGGACATTGAAGTACTGGACGGTTGCGAAGTCCGTCAGGGTTTCCATCATCACCAGCGCAAGGGCAGCTGCAAGCGAGGGCCTCGCCATCGGCACCACCACTCTCCACAGCGTCCGTGAGCGGCTGGCACCGAGGGTGCGTGCGGCGTCGTACGTTGTGGCGCTCTGCTCAACCAGCGCCGAACGGGCCAGGAGGTAGACATACGGATAGAGCGTCAGTGACATCACGACGACAGCGCCGAGCAGGGTTCGAACCTCCGGCAACCAGGCGCCGGGGCCAAGGACCGTGCGCAGGAATGACTGCACCGGTCCGCCCACATCGAAAGTGGAGAGGAAGACAAAACCGAGGATGTAGGCCGGCATGGCCAACGGCAGCACCAGCGCCCACGAGAGCAGGTTGCGGAGGGGAAAGTCGTAGGCAGTGACCAGCCAGGCCAACCCGCCCCCGATCAGCAGCGTGCCGGTGCCCACCCCCGCCATCAGGAGAACCGTGGTGAGGATCATGGGACCGATGTCCTGCGGCAGGCTGCCGGAGTTCAGGCTTCCCAGCCCGTCGATCACCACCGCGACGACCGGAGTTGCCACCAGCAGGGCTGCCAGCAGGACTGCCGCCGACCACAGCGGACGGCCGTTCCCGGTCAGCAGGCGCCGGCGCCTGCCGGAAACGGCGGCGTCAACCAGGACAGCCGGGTCACTCACTTGTAGCCGGCCTCAGCCAGTACGTCGATCGCTTCGGCATTCAGGTCACCGTACGCTTCAGCGTTCAGCGGCATGCGGTTGAACTCACCGAATCCGGCGATGACCGGTTCGGGCTCGGCCTCCGGATTGACCGGAAACTCATGGTTGGCGTCGACGAAGGAATTCTGTCCCGTCGTGGCGAGCCACTCGATCAGTTGCTGCGCCTGCTCGGCGTTGTCGGAGTTGGCGACGATGCCCGCCCCGGAGATATTGACGTGGGTACCGGCGCCCTCCTGGCTTGCCCAGTAGAGGTCCACGGCAAGGTCAGGGTTTTCTTCGAGGGTGCGGGCCAGGTAGTAGTGGTTGTTGATTCCCACGTCGCAGGCGCCGGCGTCGATCGCTTCGAGCAGCAGGACGTCATTGCTCATAATGTCCACCTCATTGGCGACCCACCCTTCGACGATCTCAAGGGCGCGGTCGCGTCCGTGCAGGTCGATGAGGCTCGCAACGAGTGACTGGGTATACGACGAGGTGGCGTCGCGCATGCAGAGCCGCCCCTTCCACTTCGAGTCGGCCAGTCCCGCGTAGCTGTCGGCGGCGTCGAATTCTGCCGGATCGACGTTGTCCGGGTTGTAGGTCAGGGTCCTGGCCCTCATGGCGAGTCCGAACCACTGCCCTTCGGGGTCGCGAAGATCCTCCGGCACGGCTTCGTCCAGCGTGGCCGACGACGTCGCGGCCAGCACATCCTGACGGGCAGCGTTCCAGAGGTTGCCGGCGTCCACGGTCATGAAAACGTCGGCAGGCGTGTCGCTTCCTTCCGCCTTGAGCCGCTCGAGCAACTCGGCATCATCACCGGTGATGAACTCAACGCTGATGCCGGTTTCATCGGTGAATTCGCCGAACGCACCCTCCAGGTCATAGTGCCGGGCCGTGTAGATCTGCAGGTCGGCAGGCGCACTGCCAATGCCAAGGACGCCGCAGCCCGACAGCGCCAGCATGGGGATGGTGAATGCAGCGCAGGCAGCAGCGAGCTTCGGTCGGTTCATGAGTTGGTACTCCTGGAGGTAGCGGCAGCGGCCGCAGGCAAACGAACAAAGGTAAGCCTAACCGAACCTATGTTTGCCCAGCGAATAGTGTTTCCCCAGGTGCTTCACATCCGCCTTCCCCCTCGTGTGGGATTCCCGGGCGGAGTCCTCAGAACAACTCGTCCTGGACGGCAACCGGCGCGGACCGGAATTCGCCAAGCTCAATACGGCGTCCGCGCAACAATGTGAGGTTCAGCAGGAAGCGAGCTTCCGGAAGCTCGAACAGCGCGGTCTGCCCGAGGAGCGCCAGCACCCGTCCCCCGTGGTCCCCGGCGTCAAGGCTGAGAGGGTAGACCGGCGCCCGCGCCGTGAGCACCACGGGCCAACTTTCCGGTGCCTCCCACTGCTCCTCCACCGCCTCGAACCCGTCGATATCCATCCCCTGGGCAAGCAGGGCCTGGACGACGCCGGCGGCCTCCCGGTTCTCTTTGTCCACTTCCGGCGATGCCAGGGGGCGGAAGAGCGCGGCAGTCTTCGTTGCCGACCGCACAGCCTGCGGCAGGCCGGCATGCCGGGTGACTGCGTCTTCAAGGACCCGGACAACGCGGCCGTCCTCGGCGTGGGCAACGTAGCGGGCGACGACGGCTCCCTGTTCCGCGAGCCGGGTCCACTTGCTGCGGTCCGATGCCGTGCCCACCTTGGTGGAGCCGTCAGCGAACGTGGCGACATACAGCCAGTGGTCCTGCGCGAGGTAGGCGGTGAGGCCCTCGGGCGCCACTCCCGAGCGGTGCACGTCGTGCATGAACCGGAAGTCGTCCCGGGCGAAGCAGGGTCCGCACTGGTAACCGCGGTCAGCCGTCCGTTGTTCGGGACAGGGAAAGGATCGGCGTCCGTTGGCGCCAAGCGCCTTGGAATAACCGAGGCAGAACCGCTCTCCGCTGCGGCTGAGGATCCGGAAGCCCAGGAAAGTCGGCAGACCGGTCAGAGGCATGGGCGTCACAGCGCCCTGCGGGCTGGCGAGCGTCAGTGATGGGCCGGACCTGCTCCAGGACACGCCGTGGCACAGGAAAGGTCCGGTAAGCATGTCGCCACGCTACCGGACCTGTGGTTGAAGCCGCCCGGCCGCCACGCAAACCGTCAGGGACGGGGCAGCCGGGCGAAACAAAGGAGGAGGGTCAGGCGGTCTGCCCCTCGTGCGGACCCTCGGCGATCTCCTCGAGCACCTTGTCGTTGAAGGCCGGGAGGTCATCGGGGTTACGGCTCGTCACGAAGCCCTGGTCCACCACAACCTCATCATCGGTCCACTGCGCGCCGGCATTTCTGAGGTCGGTCTCAAGCGTGTGGTAGGACGTCATGGAGCGTCCGCTCACCACACCGGCCTCAATGAGCAGCCACGCCGCGTGGCAGATCGCCGCGACGGGCTTGTGCTGCTCGAAGAAGCTGCGGGTGAAGGCCTGCGCGTCCTTGTCAACGCGCAGGTGATCGGCGTTGACGACTCCACCGGGCAGTACCAGCGCGTCGAAGTCCTGAGCCTTCGCCTGGCTCACCGTGAGGTCGACGGGGAACGTATCGCCCTTCTCGGTGCCGTTGAAGCCCTGCACTGAACCCTCGCTGGGGGCTACGAGCGTTGGCACTCCACCGGCGCCCTTGACGGCTTCCCAGGGGCTGGTCAGCTCGACCTGTTCGACGCCGTCCGTGAGCAGGAAGGCCACTTTCTTGCCGGAAATATCGTGCATAGTCATGCTTCCTCCATTCCGTTGGCTTACATATCCAGCCTAGGAATGATCGGAATGATAAGCAAGCTGAGTATCAGAGCCCGTCGGCAACAGCGGCGGCGGCGGCGAGCCACGAACTCTGGGTCGCCGGCTTGAGAGCCCCCCATCGGATGCGGCCCTTCAGCAAGGCCACGTCGTACGGGATGGTCACTGCCGCGCGGGCCAGCTGTCCGAATCCATCGGCGATGTGCTGCGCCTGCGCTGCGGTACCGTTCTTGTCCGACTGGCTGACTATGACGACGGCGTTCTGCGACAGTTGGGCGTACTTGCCGCCGCGGCCGCGCAGCGCCTCGAGCAAAAGGGCGCCGGCTTCCGCATGTTCCTCAAGCGTGGTGGTAGCGATCACCAGCTGGTCGGTGTGGTGAATCATGCGCAGCCAGCGCTCTGCCGTTTCATCGTTCCCGGAGTCGACGATGTTCAGGCGGAAATACTTGGACGCCACCTCGTGGAGAGCGTCGAAGTCGTCAGCGGTGATCTTCTGTTCGGAGGCGAGCACGTCCGGCTTGGACCGGAGGACATCGTACTTGTCTTCCGTCTGGTGGTGGACATACCGGGCGAGCAGCGCGGACTGCGCCGAGGGTGCCAGCAGCTGGCTGGTCTCGGGCAGCAGATCCATGACCGAGGAGTTGTGCGGGCCCTGCTCGGTCCGCCAGCCGAGGGTGCCGCGGGTTTCGTTGTTGTCCCAGGCGAGCACCGGTCCCCCACCGTTCCGTGCGAAGACGGCGGCAAGCATCACGGTGGTCGGGGTCTTGTTGGCGCCGCCCTTGCCGTTCACCACGGAGATGGTGCGCGGGCCGGGCCAGTGCTGGCTCACGGCGCGGGTATGGGCACGTGCAGTGAGCTCCCGCTGTGACGGGGCCATGCGGATGCCCAGGCGCGAGAGCAGCCCCCGCAGTCCCGTTTCTGCGGGGATAGTGCCGTTATCTGCGGCGAGGAAGGAACGACGTCGGCCCTCCTCCTGCCTGCGCGTCTGTCGGGGAGGATCGGCGGGAGCGGTCGGGACGGTGGGAACAACCGGCACCTCAGTGACCGGCGTCGTGGTTCGGGTACCCGTTTCTGACTGCATTGCGTCCTCGGATGCTGCGGAAGGGGCTGCCACCGGTGCCGGGGGCACCGTGCTCACCGCGACCGGTGCCTGCTGGGGAAGAACAACGGGGACCGACATGGTCCGGACGCTGTGGGCTGACTCGTCGAAACGGATGTCGAGCACCGGGCGGCGGACTGTGTCCTCGACCGGCTCTGCCGCCGGAGACTGGGCTGGTGCCGGCTGGGCTGGCGCCGGGGACTGCGCTGGTACCGGCTGGGCAGCCTGCGGTGCGGGTGTCAGGCGGTCCGCGAACCGAGGGACTTCCGAGATGGGACCTGTGCCCGGTTCACGTCCGGAGCGGCGTCGGCTTGCGCGGGTCGGAAAATCTTCCGGGTTTTCGCCCGGCCCCCAGGCCGAATCGTTATCAGTCATGGTTCCTTGTCCTGTCGATGTGCCTCGGGCCCATACTATAAGGAGGCTGACCACAGCCCGCCCGCAGCGGGACCAGCCGAAAACACAGCAGGCCGACAGCTCTCTGAGCCGCCGGCCTGGTATCTGTAGCGGTGGCGGGACTCGATCCCGCGACCTCACGATTATGAGTCGTGCGCTCTAACCAGCTGAGCTACACCGCCACAAATGAGACTGCCCGCATTCAATCTTACGATCTTCAGCGGGCCTCCCATTTCGAGCCCCCCACCGGAATCGATCCGGTGACCTCGTTCTTACCAAGAACGCGCTCTACCACTGAGCTAGGGGGGCAACAGCAGAAAACTTTACCAGCTAAATCGCGTGCTGAAAAATCGAGCCCCAGGGGCCCGTTTGGGAGCTGAACCGACCCCAGAAACAACGACGCCGGTCTCCGCAACTGCGGAAGACCGGCGTCGTTCTAGTTCCCTACAGGGAGAGCAAAATCACCACTTGTCGCGACGGCCGGTGCCGGCGCCGGCACCCTTCTTGTGACGGGCCTTGCGGTCGTCGGAGCCAAAGCCGCGGTCATTGTGCGTTCCCTCGCTGCGGAAGTCACTGCCGTGGGAGCGCTCGGCGCGGAAGTCGCCGTCCCCCTTGCGGTGCGGCTTCTTGAAGTCGCCGGCGGGACGCTCGCGGTTGGGGCGGCGCCCCTTGTCCAGCTCGAGGTGGATCAGCTCGCCGCCGATGCGGGTCTTGGACAGCGCACGCCACTGGTCCTTGGAGAGCTCGGCTGGGAGCTCGACCAGGGTGTGGTCCGCACGGATGTCAATCCCGCCGATTTGCGACGACGATAGTCCACCTTCGTTGGCGATGGCGCCAACGATGGAGCCGGGCATGACGCGCTGGCGACGGCCGACTGCGATGCGGTAGGTCGCATTGCCCTCGGTGAGGGTGCGCGTGGGGCCGCGGGAGCCGAAGGCGTCCTTGCGGCCGCCTGCGCGTTCCTTCTGACCGACAGGTGCCTGCGGGATGTCCTTGACCAGGAGCGGGTTTCCGCCCTGAGCCATGACGGCCAGTGCAGCAGCAATCTCCGCCGCGGGCACATTGTGCTCATCCTCGTAGTTCGCGATCAGGTCACGGAAGATCGAGACGTCCTCGGTGGCGAGGGTCTCCGTGATGCGCTCCGCAAACTTGTTCAGGCGCAGCTCGTTGACGGCCTCCGTCGAAGGCAGGTGCATCTGTTCCACCGGCTGGCGGGTTGCCTTCTCGATGGAGCGCAGCAGGTACTTCTCACGCGGCGTGATGAACAGGATGGCGTCACCGGAACGGCCCGCACGGCCGGTGCGGCCGATGCGGTGCACGTAGGACTCGGTGTCATGAGGGATGTCGTAGTTGACCACGAGCGAAATGCGCTCGACGTCGAGGCCTCGGGCTGCGACGTCCGTTGCCACGAGGATGTCAATCTTGCCGTCGCGCAATGCCTCGATAGTGCGCTCACGCTGCTGCTGCGGGATGTCACCGTTGATGGCAGCGGCCTGGAAGCCCCGGGAACGCAACTTGTCCGCCAGGTCTTCAGTGGCCATTTTAGTGCGCACAAAGGCGATGATTCCGTCGAAGTCCTCGACCTCAAGGATGCGGGTCATGGCGTCGAGCTTGTGCGGGCCCATGACCTGCAGGAACCGCTGGCGTGTGTTGGCGCCGGTAGTGGTCTTGGACTTGACCGTGATTTCCTGCGGGTTGTTCAGGTACTTCTGGGCGATGCGGCGGATAGCACTCGGCATGGTCGCCGAGAACAGCGCGACCTGCTTGTCCTCCGGGGTTCCGGCGAGGATCTGTTCCACGTCGTCAGCAAAGCCCATGCGCAGCATCTCGTCGGCTTCATCGAGCACGAGGTACTGCAGGTTGGACAGGTCCAGCGATCCCTTGGACAGGTGGTCGATGACACGTCCCGGGGTACCGACAACTACCTGGGCGCCGCGGCGCAGGCCTGCAAGCTGGGGGCCGTAGGCGGAACCGCCGTAGACGGGCAGCACGGTGAAGTTGTCGATGTGCTTGGCGTAGGAGGTGAAGGCCTCGGCAACCTGAAGCGCGAGCTCGCGGGTCGGAGCCAGGACCAGGACCTGCGTGAACTTCGCGGGACCGTTGAGGTCTGCCAGCTCGGCCATCTTCGACAGTGCCGGGATGGCGAATGCTGCGGTCTTACCGGTTCCGGTCTGGGCCAGACCGACGACGTCGCGCCCTTCAAGCAGGGCCGGAATGGTGGCTGCCTGGATCGGCGAAGGCTTCTCGTAGCCGACGTCGGAGAGGGCAGCAAGGACGCGGCCATCCAGGTTGAAGTCGGTGAACTTCACGTCCGGAGTTTCGGTTTCAGGGGTGACGGAGGCGTCAGGGGACAGGTTTTCAGGCATGGGGAAGTTGACCTTCACTAGGAGCCGGGCGGCTGCGATGAGCCGTATGAACAGGAAATCCAGCGCTGTTTCAATCCCGCGGCAGGACCTTACATTCCAGCTTCGGCCGCTCTCACAGCGGTGAAGTGCAATGTTCTGATGACCGGCGCTCCCTGAATGAATCTGCCCGCTTTGCTTATCGCTGCGGGCCCCAACACAACCAATCCATGCCGCTTCAGGGCAGGAATAAAGGGAAAACCGGTGTGGGGGATGTTTCAAGTGTAGCGTACTCGCCTGATCCGGTTCCCCACTTCGGCGCCGTCCCGGGCGTGAGGATGCCCACAGGTTGCGATCGGGCGATCTACCGCTCGTTTGCAATGCCTATCCAAGCGCGAAAAACTGGTGATCCGAATTTGCTCACAGCTCGCAGCTTTGAAGGGTCGTCATGAAATCAGAACGGGAATCATCCGCGGAGGAAATGTCGTCCGGGAAGCAGCGAGGCGGCCGCAAGGGCGTGATTCTCGCTCCGAGGATCTTCTGGCCCGCTCTGGTCATCATCCTCGCTGCCGCACTGCTGGCAATTGTCTTTCCCGAGGGCACCGGGTCTGTCCTGTCAGCCGCACAGACCGGAGTGGTAGCGGTCTTCGGCCCGTACTACATTCTTGCCGTCGCAGGATTTGTTGTCTTCTCCGTGTGGATGGGGCTGAGCCGGTTCGGCGATATCAAGCTGGGCAAGGATGACGGCGAGCCGGAGTTCAAGCTGCTCTCCTGGTTTGCGATGCTTTTCGCTGCCGGGATGGGAATTGGTCTCGTCTTCTGGGGCGCAGCGGAGCCGTTGAACTTCTTCGTCAACCCCAAGCCCGGGGTCGAGGGGGATGCAAGGGATCTCGCGAACGCGGCCATGACGCAGACCTACCTGCACTGGGGTTTCCACGCGTGGGCCATCTACGCCGTCGTCGGCCTTTCGCTGGCTTACGCCATTCACCGCAAGGGCAGGCCGGTTTCCATCCGTTGGGCTCTTGAGCCGCTCCTAGGCAACCGGGTTCGCGGACGTGTCGGAGACGTCATCGACATCATCGCGATTGTTGGCACCGTCTTCGGTGTGGCAACCTCGCTCGGGCTCGGAGTGCAGCAGATCTCGGCAGGACTGGTTCAACTGGGAGCGTTCAGTGAGACCTCTGATGCGCTCCTGGTGGGGCTCATCATCGTCATCACCTTCATCGCCATCTTCTCCGTTGTCAGCGGGGTCGACAAGGGCATCAAGTGGCTCTCGAACATCAACCTCGGGATGGCCGGGGTCTTCCTGATCGCTGTCCTGCTCCTCGGCCCCACACTCTTCCTGTTCCGTGAGTTCGTCCAGGCGCTCGGAGGCTACCTGCAGTCCGTCGTGGGACTGACCTTCGATTCGAGCGCGTTCGCCGGACAGGAAGGCCGCGACTGGCAGGGCTCCTGGACCATCTTCTACTGGGGATGGTGGATGTCCTGGGCGCCGTTCGTTGGCCTCTTCATCGCCCGTATCTCCCGCGGGCGCACTGTTCGCGAGTTCGTACTAGGCGTGCTGCTCGTTCCCTCGATGGTCAGTTTCATCTGGTTCGCCGTCATGGGCGGAACCGCAATCGACCGCGCATTCGAGGACTTCAACGGCGGACTGTTCGATCCCGCGGAAGGCATCGTCTCGGAGAGCGTTCTGTTCAATCTCCTCGAGGGCCTGCCCCTGGGCGGACTTCTGTCCATCATTGCCATCGCGTTGGTGGCAATTTTCTTCATCACCTCCTCTGACTCCGGTTCCCTGGTGGTGGATATGCTGGCCTCCGGCGGCGAGACCAATCCGCCGAAGTGGAGCCGGGTGCTATGGGCTTCCCTGGAAGGAGCCCTGGCGATCGCACTGTTGCTCGCCGGCGGCCTTGCTGCCCTTCAGACCGGATCGATCCTCACGGCGCTACCCATCAGCGTGGTGATTATCGGCATGTGCATCAGTCTCTACAAAGCCCTACATGCCGAGCACCAATTACTGGTGCGCGCGGAACGTCGTCAACGCCGGGAGGAGTTGCAGCGGGAGATCGGCGAAAGCGTCACCAGTGAATTGTCCGAGAACTTCAGCGAGCACTTCGGCGACCAGGTGGACGACCGCATCGAGACCGCGCTGCCCAGCGAGATCGACACTCGTCCCCGTCCCTGGCTCCCCCGCCGCAGGTCCCGGCCGGAATCACGCACCTAGGCACGCAGTCCGGCACCCAGCGGCTAGGCGGAAACCTGCTGTGCCGGCGGGCGCTGCGCCTGCACGCGGGCGAGCACCTTGGTGACGTCGGGGGTGAGCTTGGCCCCGGCGTCGTGCGCTGCCTGCAGCCTGTCCGCCTGCTCCGGCGAGGGACCGGCAAAAAGCTGGCCGACGGTCACACCGTGCGCCGGGCGGTGTTCGACGACGACGGGGTTCCCCGCCTCGATCTGGCCGCCCCTGACCACGCGGAGATACGTGCCGATCCGGCCCTCGCCCGCGAAGCGCTTCACCCAGTTCGGCTCACCAAGGTAGCGGGCGAAGTTGACGCACGGGGTCCGAGGCTCGGTCACTTCCAGCAGCACCTCCCCGATACGCCACCGTTCGCCGATGACCGCGTGCGACGCCTCAATTCCGGAGACGCGCAAATTCTCTCCGAACTTGCCGGGCTCCATTTCGCGTCCCAGTTCTGCTGACCAGAAGTCGGCGTCCTCCTGGGAGTAGGCATACACGGCCTTGGACGGACCGCCGTGGTGTTTGCGGCTGGCCTGGATGTCGCCGGTGATTCCGAGGGGGTGCACCTTCACAGGCCCTTCGGCCGCCCGTTTGTCGATAGCGGTGACGCCGGTGGAGTCCTTGGTAGGCAGCAGGGCGTGAACGCGGCACACGGCGAGAAGGAGACCAGCAGTCATGGAATGATCCTAACCGGCTACTTCCGACGGGAACTTCAGGCGGAGAACCCGCCGTCAGCCTTGACGAGCTGACCGCTGATCCAGCGTCCCTGCTGTGAGAGGAGGAAGGCGACGACGCCGGCCACATCCGCCGGTGTGCCCAGCCTTCCGGTTGGCTGCTGCCGGGTAAGCGCTTCGCGCACGTCATCGGTCATCCACCCGGTATCCACCGGACCCGGATTGAGCACGTTGGAACTGATGTTCCGGCCGCCGAGTTCGCGGGCAGCGGCGATGACGATGCGGTCCAGCGCGCCCTTTGACGCACCGTACGGGAGGTTATGCACGGTGTGGTCACTTGTCAGTGCGACAATGGCGCCGCCGTCGTCCGGGCACTGCAGTGCGAAGGCGCGGATGAGCTGCCAGGCGGCGCGGACGTTGACCGCGAAGTGACGGTCGAAGCTTTCCAGGGTCGTGTCGAGAATGGACGAGTCAACACTTTCTGTGTGCGAGAGCACCAACCCGGTCAGCGGCCCCAGCTCTGCTGCGTCCTGGATGAGGGCTTCGGCAGCGTCCGGCTGCTCAAGGTCCGCAGGCAGGAGCGTCACCCGCGATCCGATCGCTTCCAGTTCCGCCGCCAGGTCACGGAGCTCCCCGTACGGATCCTCAGCCTGGTTCACGCGCTGGTCGTAAGGGTGCCAGTAGGAGAGCACCAGGTCCCATCCGTCAGCAGCGAGTGCACGGGCTATTCCTGCACCCAGCCCCGCGGTTCGCCCTGCACCTGTCACCAGGGCTGATCGTCGCATCATCGCATCAGTGTAGGCAGACGGTAAGTTTGAGTGTGACCCCCATCATCGGCGAAAGGTCTCCACCCATGACTGTCACAGCATTCATCAACGCGCACGTGGTCCCGATCGAGGGTGAACCCTTCGATGGCACCGTCGTGATGGAAGACGGAAAGATCTCCGCGCTCGGCGCCGACGTCGCCGCACCGGAAGGGGCCGATGTTGTCGACGCCGCCGGCAGATGGCTTCTTCCCGGTTTCGTCGACGCCCATGTGCACCTGGGTACGCACGAAGAGGGCGAAGGCTGGGCGGGCGATGACACCAACGAGATGACCGACCCGGTCACCGCCGGTGTCCGCGCCCTGGATGCCGTGAACCCATTCGACCCCGGCTTCGACGACGCCCTTGCCGGTGGAGTGACAGCCGTAAACATCAATCCCGGGTCCGGCAACCCCATCGGAGGGTTGGCCGTCGCTATCCACACTCACGGCCGGTATATCGAGGAGATGGTGCTGCGCTCCCCCAGCGGGCTAAAGTCGGCTCTCGGCGAGAACCCCAAGCGTGTGTACGGGGAGAAGAAGCAGACGCCGTCCACCCGGCTCGGCACCGCGATGGTGATCCGCAAGGCCTTCATGGACGCCCAGAACTACATGGGCAAGGCGGACGAGAACGCCCGGGATCCCAAGCTTGAGGCACTGGCCATGGTGCTGCGACGCGAAATCCCCTGGCGCCAGCATGCGCACCGCGCCGACGACATCGCGACCGCGCTGCGCATCGCTGACGAGTTCGGCTATGACCTGGTCCTTGACCACGGCACCGAAGCGCATCTGCTCGCGGACGTGCTGGCCGAGCGCGGCGTACCGGTCCTGATCGGTCCGCTGTTCACCACGAAGTCGAAGGTGGAGCTGCGCGGGCGTTCCATTGCCAATCCGGGCAAGTTGGCGAAGGCCGGCGTCGAGATCTCAATCATCACCGACCACCCGGTCATCCCGATCAACTTCCTCGTGCACCAGGCGACGCTGTCCGTGAAGGAGGGCCTGGACCCCGTTACGGCGCTGCGCTCCATCACCATCAACCCCGCAAAGGTGCTCGGGCTGGCAGAGCGCATTGGTTCCCTTGAGCCGGGTAAGGACGCCGACATCGTGCTCTGGAGCGGTGACCCGCTGGACGTCATGCAGCGTGCCCTCACTGTCTGGATCGGCGGCAAAGAGGTCTACCGCTACGACGAAGACGCGCGCACCGGCGTCGTCGCCCCCCGCTGATCCATGGCACGCAAGCCCCGCCCGGACCTTCCCCCGCGGCCGCTGACCATCCGGGCTGCGATCGCCGTGGCGGCACTGGTCGGCGTCCTTTTCCTGATTGCCGCGGGCTCATTCCTGCTGTCGGCGGCTTCTCAGGAGATTGACCGGGCGGGGCTTATCGGCCTCGGCGCACTGCTGGGAAGCATCGCACTTGTTCAGTTGACCCTGGTACTGGGGTTAAGGCGGGGCAAGCGCGGCGCCCGGGAACTTCTGACAACCATCGCGATCATCGTCGGCGTTCCGATCCTCGTGCGCAGGACACCGGGGCTTTCCGTGGTCTCCGCCGTCATGCTCGTCGGGGTGGTGCTGATGTGGTTGCCGACGTCGACCGCCTGGTTCCAGCGCATCAGCCCCAAGCCGCAGAACAAGTGGGTGCGGCTGGCCAGCCGGACGGTCAGTCCCTTCCGGAAGCGCTGACAGTGGTCAGCCGGCCGTCGTCCAGTGGGGGTCCCGGCCGCTGAGAGCGATGACGCGTTCGAGTTCGGAGGCGCCGTCGGGCACCGGAACCGCCGGGCCGAATAACCCTTCGCGGGATTCGCCGGGGGCGGACATCGCCTCCACGAACTGGGTTGCAAGGCCGAGCGCGCCGGGATCGCACTCAAAGGCCTGGCCGGTCGCCCGGGCGAGGTCCCAGCCGTGGATGACCAGTTCGTCGGCGGCGACCATCGCGGCTACCGGTCCCGGCAGGTCGACTCCCCCGCGGTGAAGGCAAGTGACAGCCCGTCGATGTGCTGCAACAGGACCTCAACGGGGTACTCCCGGCACGGAGTCGGCAGTGCGAGCTGCTCATCAGCGACGCCCTTCACCAGAGCAGCCAGATGCGCCGCTGCCAGACCAAGATCAACCTGTGTGTCCATGCGACCCAGTATGCCGACAACCGCGACTCTTGTTGAGAGGTTCGCTGCCGGAGGTTCCCGTTAGAGGTTCGTGAACGCTTTCTCGAGGTCCGCGATAAGGTCTTCGACGTCCTCGATACCCACGGAGAGGCGCACGAGGTTTTCCGGTACGGCGAGCTCCGTCCCCTTCACCGAGGCGTGAGTCATTTCCGACGGGTAGTTCATCAGGGACTCAATCCCGCCGAGGGACTCCGCAAGCGTGAACAGTTCGGTGGATTCCGCGACAGTGCGCGCAGCTTGTTCACCACCCTTGAACGACACCGAGATCATTCCGCCGAAGTTCCGCATCTGACGGGCAGCGAGGTCGTGCCCCGGGTGGTCCGGCAGACCCGGGTAGTAGACCCGCTCCACTTCCGCACGGCCGGAGAGCCACTCCGCGATGGCGAGGGCGTTGGAGCTGTGCCGGTCCATGCGGACCCCGAGGGTCTTCAGCCCGCGCGTGGTGAGCCACGCTTCCATGGGCGCGGAAACCGCGCCGACCGCGAACTGCACGAAGCCCACCTTCTCGGCCAACTCCCCATCATTCAGTACGACGGCGCCGCCACTGGCATCGGAGTGGCCCCCGATGTATTTGGTGGTGGAGTGGATCACAACGTCAGCGCCGAAGGAGAGCGGCTGCTGCAGGTAGGGAGACGCAAAGGTGTTGTCGACGACCAGCAGTGCTCCCGCGTTCTTCGCGACGGAGGCGATTGCTGCGATGTCCGTGATTTTCATCATCGGGTTGGACGGCGTCTCAACCCAGACCATGCGGGTGTTTCCGGAAGCGACCGCCTGCTCAACGGCGTCGAGGTCCGACATGTCGACTGCCGAGTTGGTGATCCCCCACTCCGACAGGATTCGGTCGATGAGACGGTAGGTGCCGCCGTATGCATCATTGCCGAGCACGATGTGATCGCCGGGACGGAGTGCAGCGCGGATCAGGGCGTCTTCCGCCGCAAGCCCGGACGAGAAGCTGAACGCGTGCGCGGCTCCCTCCAGGGCGGCGAGCTGAGCCTGCAGCGAGTCGCGGGTCGGGTTGGTGCCGCGACCATACTCATACCCGTTGCGCAGCTTGCCGATGCCGTCCTGGGCGAAGGTGGTGGTCTGGTACAGCGGGGGAATGACCGCACCTGTGGTTGGATCCGGCGTCTGCCCGGCATGGACAGCGCGTGTGTTGAAGCCGTTTCCTGAAGTCACTGGATGCTCTCCAAACGTAAGGGGGTTTTAGCTGCTCAAGTACGTCAGCAGGTCGTGGCGCGTAAGTATTCCCACGGGCGCCCCGACGAACGTCACCATCAGCGTGTCGCTTTCCTGCAGTCGTTCACGCGCCGTCGTCACCGACTCCAGCGATCCGATGATCTGCATTCTCTCCCCCATGTGCTGGGAGATTTTGTCGGTGAGCTTGGCCGTGCCGTGGAAGATCTTCTCGGTCAGGAGCCGCTCGTCAACCGATCCGAGGACCTCACCCATGACCACGGGCGGCTCCTGGGACAGGACCGGGATGTTGGAGACTCCGTACTCGTTCATGATCTGGATGACGTCGCGAACGGTCTCGTTGGGGTGGGTGTGCACCAGGTCCGGGAGAGCGCCATTCTTCGACCGGAGGACTTCGCCGACCGTTGCCTCGTCGCCGCTGTCCATGAAGCCGTAGGACTTCATCCAGTCGTCGTTGAAGATCTTGCCCAGATAACCGCGGCCGCTGTCGGGCAGGAGGACGACGACGACATCGTCCGCTGTGAGGTCCTTGGCCGCCCGCAGCGCGGCCACGACCGCCATGCCCGACGAGCCGCCCACCAGGAGTCCCTCCTCACGGGCGAGCCTGCGCGTCATGGCGAAGCTTTCGGCGTCGTTCACTGGAATGATCTGGTCCGGAACCGAGGAGTCATAGGCATCCGGCCACATGTCTTCACCGACGCCCTCGACGAAGTAGGGACGACCGGTGCCTCCGGAATAGACCGAGCCCTCCGGATCAGCACCGATGATGCGCACCGGTCCCGACTCCCGGTCCTTGGAGATGTCCTTGAGGTAGCGGCCTGTGCCGCTGATGGTGCCGCCGGTGCCGACGCCGGCTACGAAGTGGGTGAGCCGCCCGTCGGTGTCCCGCCAGATTTCGGGCCCGGTGCTCTCATAGTGGCTGAGTGGGCCGTTGGGGTTGGAGAACTGGTCAGGCTTGAACGCTCCCGGGATCTCGCGGGTGAGCCGGTCCGAGACGCCGTAGTACGACTGCGGACTGTCCGGCGCCACAGCCGTTGGAGTGACCACGACCTCGGCACCATAGGCGGCAAGGACATTCCGTTTGTCCACGCCCACCTTATCGGGGACCACGAAAATGCACTTGTACCCGCGCTGCTGGGCAACCAGAGCAAGCCCGACGCCGGTGTTCCCGGACGTGGGCTCGATGATGGTGCCGCCGGGCTTGAGCTTGCCCTCCCGCTCTGCCGCGTCGATGATCTTCACCGCGATGCGGTCCTTCACCGAACCGCCGGGGTTGATGTACTCCACCTTCACCAGAACCGTTGCGGCTATCCCCTCGGTCACCTTGTTGAGCTTGATGAGTGGGGTGTTACCGATCAGATCCACGACGGAGTTGGCAAACTTCATGGTTAACAAGTTACCGCGCGAGTGTGACAGTCCCGGACGGGCGAACTGTCGGGGGTACGTGCGAGCATTAACGGCATGACCCTCACCGATTCCGCTCCGGCCGCTCTGTCGGCAGTTCTGGAGCCGGAGGGCGCCTACTCATTGCTGGCCTCGGTGGGCCCGCTGCAGTGCGGCCCGGGCGATCCCACGCTCATCTTCGGGGATGGAGCGGTCTGGCTTGCTTTCCGGAACGACGACGGCGCTGCCACCCTCCGCCTCGACCAACGAGGCGGGCTGCGCTCTGCTTCCATTCATGCGACCGCCTGGGGTCCCGGTGCCGCCCTTGCGCTTGGTTCAGTCCCCCGGCTGATCGGACTCCACGATGATTGGAGCTTGTTCGATTCTCCCGGGTTTTCAGCCGGTTTGCCTGAGTTGGCGAGGAAGGGCCGCTATCTGCAGCCCGGTGTCCGGTTGCCGGCAACCGGAAGGATGCTCGACGCCGTCGTGCGCGTGATTCTGGAGCAGAAGGTGACGGGGCTTGAGGCAAAGCGTGCGTGGCGGTACCTGGTGACCCGATTCGGCGATCCTGCACCGTCTGCTCCGGGTGCCCCCCGGGAACTGCGGCTGCCTCCGACGGCGGCGCAGTGGCGGCGGGTTCCGTCGTGGGAGTGGCATAAGGGCGGGGTCGATTCCAAACGGTCGGCTGCAGCCTTGCGGGCCGCCGGCGTCGCGTCCGGGCTGGAGCGGTTGGCGTCGCTGGACGCTGCCAAAGTATCCGCCGGCTTGTGCTCAATTCCGGGGATCGGGGTGTGGACGACGGCCGAAGTGTTGCAGCGGACGCACGGATGCCCCGACTCGATCTCGGTCGGGGACTTTCACCTTGCGGCGTTCGTGGGAGCGGCGCTCACCGGTGAGCGCACCGATGACGCCGGGATGATTGAACTGCTCAAACCCTGGACAGGGCAGCGCCAACGGGTCGTCCGGATGCTCTACGCAAGCGGTTTCCGAAAGCAGGCCTACGGTCCGCGGCTCTCGCCGGAGGACCACCGGCGGCGGTAGGTCCTGTTCGGACGCGCACGCAATCCTGCACCTTCTGGCCGCCTGAGCCCTTCGGCCACCCCTGTTCCCGGGGTTCTACTCCGCCGTCGGCCCCTGACTGCACTGGAACCCGCAGGATTGTGCTCGCATCCGAGAAGCACAAAGGCTCCGGCTCCCGATGTCGATGGGAGCCGGAGCCTTTGTCGTGAAGCTTGTTATGCCTGCGGCTGCGTGCCCTGGGCCTGCGCCTTGGCCTGCTGCTCGGCGACCTGAGCGTGGACTTCCTTCATGTCCAGTGCCTTGACGGCGTCAACCAGTTCACTGAACTGGCTGTTGTTCAGTGCGCCCGGCTGGGAGAAGACGAGGACCTTCTCGCGAAATGCCATCAGCGTAGGGATAGAGGTGATGCCTGCTGCCGCGGCGAGCGACTGCTCGGCTTCTGTGTCCACCTTGGCGAACGTGACGTCGCTGTGCTGCTGGGAGACGGCGTCGTACACGGGAGCAAACTGCTTGCACGGGCCGCACCATTCAGCCCAGAAATCGACGAACACGATGTCGTTCGACTCGATAGTCTCGGGGAAGGTTGCCTCTGTGATGTCAATAGTTGCCATATCTTCACGCTAACGAGAATCGGCCTGGATGTCGCCTCCTGTTCGCTGAGCGCGAGGCTGCTTGGTACAACGAGACCGTCGAGGGGTGTGATTGTCCATCAAGGGTGCACCGTCTCAAACTTCTGGCGAGCACCGGGATGTCAGCGCATAATGAACCTCCTACAGGGTCGAGGGGGAACGAAGATGAAGCCGAGTTCGCTGCAGATTGCGCTCGTGATTCTGTGCACCGGCTGTTCCGGTGCCAACACACCTCAGGTTCAACCCACATCGGAACCCAGTCCGTCGGCCTCCGCTTCTTCCGCTTCGCCCTTGCCGTCTGCCAGCGCGACGCCGACGGGCGCACCGACTGCCGCTTCCGCCGCTCCCCCAGCCAGCGCGGAGCCCTCCAGTCCGGCCGCCGAGTCGCTAGACCCATTGGCGCCTGAACTGTCACCTCGCGGAAACCTGATCAAGCAGATCGGCGAACCTGCCGGAATCATCGACGGAAACGGCGAGCGGCTGGCCAACTTCGTCATCAACAGCATTTCCCCGGACGTGCAGTGCACGGAAGCATCCGCCGAACCGGCCGAGAACGGTCTCTTTGTCGCTGTCGATGTATCAGTTCAGACCTCACCCGCCATGGCGGCACCTGACGCACTCATTTCAAGCTTCGACATGTCGTCGTCGCTGTTCCGTACGATTTCGCCGGAGGGCATCTCATCCAACGCAGATCCCGGTACGTTCGCTGCCTTCCTGTGCCTCGATGACACAGCGCTCCTCCCAAGTTCCATCGGTCCGGGCGAAAACGCTCAGGGCATTGTGCTCCTCGACGTTGAACATCCCGCAGGAACGCTGATCTTCGAAGACCTGTACACGGGCAGCGCATGGGAGTGGACTTACCCCGGGTGAGATCGGGGCTGGCAGTTGACGAAAGCAAAAGGCCCGCACCCAGTTCCCTGGAGTGCGGGCCTTTCGTGGCGAGTGGCAGATGAGGGATTCGAACCCCCGTAGGCAGTGCCAGCTGATTTACAGTCAGCCCCCTTTGGCCGCTCGGGTAATCTGCCGAACGCCCCTCGAAGAATTCTCTTCAAGAAGACCACCTGCGGATCGCCGTCCGCAGGCAAAACAACTTTACAGAACATCCCGCCCAGAATCGAATCGGTGGTTTGGCGGGGCAAAGTCACAGGCCGGCAGCTATCCGACGCTCGATCTGTGCAAAGAAACTTCCTGCCTGGTCAGCAGTGACAAGCCCCAGCGCGACAGCATTCTCGAGCTCAGTCCGGACACCCTCCAGCCGGTCCGTCACCGTGCGGTTCTCGGCATCCGGTTCCTGCGGTCTCGTCACTATGGGCGAGGAAGCAACCGACGGCGCCGCCCCGACCCCGGTCAGCGATGCGGCCATGATCAACGACCCAGCAACAGCATGACGAGCACGAACAAAATAGCGACGCGATTGCGCGGTCAAAAGTTCCTCCTGAGAACACCGTGATCTCCACGCTTTCACCCGGTAATGGGAGCCGCCTGTTGTGAAGCTGTGAATTAGGGTAGAAGCAGGAAAACACCAACCCAGAAGGAGGCAACGGTGGCCAGCGAATCCACATTCGACGTTGTGAGCAAGGTAGACAAGCAGGAAGTCGCCAACGCGCTGAACCAGGCGCAGAAGGAACTCGCCCAGCGCTACGACTTCAAGGGCGTCGGAGCCGAGGTCGATTTCAGCGGCGAGAAGATTCTCATGAAGGCAAACTCGGAAGAGCGCGTCCTCGCGGTGCTGGACGTCCTGCAGTCCAAGATGATTAAGCGCGGCATCTCCCTGAAGTCCCTCGACACCGGTGAGCCTTACCCTTCCGGCAAGGAGTTCCGCCTGGAAACCTCCATCAAGGAGGGCATCGCCCAGGACGTTGCCAAGAAGATCAACAAGCTCATCCGCGATGAAGCGCCCAAGGGTGTCAAGTCCCAGATTCAGGGCGACGAGCTGCGTGTCAGCTCCAAGTCCCGGGATGACCTTCAGGCCACGATGGCACTGCTCAAGAACTTTGACGAGGCTGACCTGCAGTTCGTCAACTTCCGCTAGGAAAACCAGCCAACCACGACGACGGCGACGCTCCCCTTCCTGGGTGCGTCGCCGTCGTCGTACGTGGTGGAGTATCCCGGCGAAGTGTCCGGATCAGCGGGATAGTCCGGATAGTCCCACCGAAGGTGTGAGTTCGATGGGATCTCCCACCGACCGGGGAAGCTCGAGGAACTACTGGATCGCCCGGCCCGCCATGCCCTCCAGGCGGGCGATCCGCTGCGCCATGGGCGGGTGGGACGCGAAGAGCTTTTGGACGCCGCCGCCGCGGAACGGGTTCGCAATCATCAGGTGCGAGGTATTCACCAGCTGCTGGCTCTGAGGCAGCGGCGCCTGCTGGGTTCCGCGCTCGAGCTTGCGGAGCGCCGAAGCGAGGGCCAGCGGGTCACCGGTGAGGCGGGCGCCGTCCTCGTCTGCGTCGTATTCGCGCGTACGGCCGATAGCCATCTGGATCAGTCCTGCGGCGAGCGGTGCGAGGAACGCGAGCAGGAGTGCGGCGATCGGATTACCGCCCGAATTGCGGTTGCCGCCCATCATGCCCGTGAAGGCGAACATCTGCGCCACTGACGTGATCACGCCGGCGACGGCGGCCGCAACGGACCCGGTCAGGATGTCGCGGTTGTAGACGTGCATCAGCTCGTGTCCAAGGACACCGCGCAATTCCCGTTCGTTCAGAATCTGCAGGATGCCCTGGGTGCAGCAGACCGCTGCGTTCTCCGGGTTACGGCCGGTGGCGAAGGCGTTGGGAGCCATGGTCGGCGAGACGTACAGGCGAGGCATCGGCTTGCCCGCCTTGGTACTCAGCTCACGCACGATCCGGTACATCGCCGGTGCCTGCTGTTCGGTCACCGGAACGGCCTTCATGCTCCGGATAGCCAGCTTGTCGCTGTTCCAGTAGCTGTACGCGATCGAGCCCACGCCGATGAGCGCAAAAATCCAGAGGAATGCCGAGCTGCGCGTCGCCGATGCGACCACGGCCCCGAACAGCAGGAAGATGCCCATGAGGGATCCGAAAAGCAGGGCCGTCTTGGCTCCATTGAAGTGGTTGTGCACCTGTTCTCCTTGTTGAACTTACCTACCGGTACAACGGCGATGCGGGTCGCGCTGTTCCACGACTGTTTCTGTAGCCCGTCAGCGCTCCAGCACGGTGCACACGCAGGCCCGGTTTCCTTCACCGTCGGCGAGCACCGTGAAGGACGGCGCCTGCGAATCATCGACAACGGTTCCACCAGCAGCAACAGCAGCTGCGATGCGGGCCTCCGCCATGTCGTGGGGAACCCATACGTCCAGATGGAACCGTTGGCGTGGAGTTTCGTGGGCATCGGTGCCCTGGAACCACAGCAGCGGCACACGGCCTGAGGGATCGACGACGTCGTCACCGGCAGTATTGCCGGCGTCACCGGTGAGCAGCGCCGCCCAGAACGGTCCAGCGGCGGCCAGCGCGGCGGTATCCAGCGCGAGTTCCACCTCGGCGAGCGTCTCGGGCTGCGGCGTCAGCCCTTGCTCCCGTGCGATGGAACTGATGGCCCGCGCGAGGTCGACGTCCCGCTGCGTCAGGGCACCGGCGTCGTGACTGATCAGTTTCAGGTCGACGTGAGGATAGGTGAGGGTGACATCCGGGTGGTGGTTGGCGGCTTCGGCGGCATCGCTGACGGCAGTCACGAACCGCAGGCCTGTTGTGAAGCTGCCGGCCCGGAAGCGGGCGTGAATGCCCTGCGCGAGTTGGCGCCAGTCGTCGAGCCCGGCATCGAGAATCTGCTTGCTGGTGAGCTTGTCCATGACCCCAGTATGTCGCGGTATGGAACCGGTGCAACGGCCCGGAGGAGGTCCTACTGGGCGAGCGTCATCGAGATCTGGTAGCGATCGGACCGGTAGGCGGAGATTGAGTATTCGATGGGCACTCCGGGTCCTTCCGGGCCAGTGAAGGATCGCCGGTGGAAAAGCAGGACGGGGGCACCCGGAGCGATATCCAGTAGCGGCGCTATCTCCTCGGAGGCGGCACTGGCCTGGACGGTTTGTTCCACCCGCCGTACCGGGTGGCCGGAGGTGGACAGCACCCGGTAGAGCGAGCCGGTGAGGTCCTCGGCGAGCAGGTCGGGAAGCAACGCGGGAGGGAGCCATGATTCGTCCACGCTCACCGGCGCATCATTGGCGAGCCTGAGTCGGCGCAGCCGGTACGCCGACTCGTCCGTCCGCAGTCGCAGATGTGCAACGGCACCTTCGGGCGGTTCATCGAGGTCGGCCGTGATCACCCGGGTGCTGGGCACGAAGCCGGCGGCGCGCATGTCCTCATTGAAGGAGGCGAGGTGCAGCACCGACCGCACCATGCCGTGGGAAACAAACGTTCCCTTGCCCTTCTCACGAACCAGTTCGCCGTCACGGACAAGGTCTGAGATGGCCCTGCGGACGGTAATCCGGGAAACCTCGAACATCTCCTCGAGCTGCCGTTCACCGGGCAGCGCTTCGCCGGGCTTCAGCGTTCGCGCCAGTTCCTGGAGTTCCCGGCGAAGACGAAGGTGCTTGAGCTCTCCCGATGCCGGGCCGCTTCCAGGCACCCTCACACCTGCGGAAGACTAAACAGGGGCTGTCCGGCCAGGACGTAAGCTCCGGGGTTGCCCACCGCCACTGTCCCCTGCTTCGAATCGAGCACAACCACGGGGCAGCACGGGCTGAGCTCCCGGCCGCGCAGGAAAGCCACATCGACGTCCACCATGGGGTCCCCCGTCCGGACCTCGTCGCCCTTGGCAGCCCGGACTGTGAAGCCTTCTCCCTTCAGGTGCACGGTGTCGATTCCGACGTGCACCAGGACAGCCGGCCCGGATGCGTGCTGGACGATGTAGGCGTGAGGCATGACCTTGACCACGCGCCCGTCCACCGGGGCCACAGCGGTGAGCACACCGGCGTCGTCCTCCGGCATGACCGCAGCGCCGTCTCCCACCAGCGCCTGGGCGAACACAGGGTCAGGGACCTCGCTCAGCGCGAGCACGACGCCGGGAAGCGGCGAAGCGACCGTCAACGCTCCCTGTGCGCCCTCCTCTACTTCAGGACTCACATGAGGTCCTGAATGTCATCGGCAAGGCTGTCCGCTTCGGGGCCGACGACGACCTGAACCACGGTTCCGGCAACCACGACGCCGTGTGCGCCGGCTGCTTTCAGCGCGGCCTCATTGACGCGCGAGGAGTCAATCACCTCAGTACGCAGCCGCGTGATGCAGCCCTCGATCTCCTCGACGTTATCTGCTCCGCCGAGCGCCGCCAGGATGTCTTCGGCCTTGGACATGTCTCCTCCTTCGTCGGTGATGCTGGACTGTGGACCGTATTTCCGCAGCCCGGGTTGACAATCGGACTCCAGCGCATCACAGTGATGGTTGTCACTGGTTATAACCAGTGAGGATGACTCTACTGACTTCGGCAAAGACACACAAGCGCCCTCCCTCCACGAATCGAGGATTCACATGTCCACCGCAAGCACCAACCCTGAGCCGGGCAAGGGCGCTGCTGAAGCGCCCAGTGACCCAGGAACAAATACTCCGGAAAAGACCAAGGGAAGCGGTAAGGCCCTGCAGAACCTCCAGCGTTTCGGGCGCAGCCTGATGCTTCCGATCGCCGCCCTGCCGGCGGCGGCGCTCCTGCTTCGCCCGGGCCAGGACGACCTGCTGGGCAGCTTCGAATCGCTCTCCACCGCGGCGCACGTTATCGGCGCAGCTGGTGGCGCGCTGTTCGAGAATCTCCCGCTGCTGTTCGCAGTGGGCATCTCGTTCGGTTTCGCCAAGAAGGGCGACGGATCCACAGCCCTGGCCGCCGTCGTCGGCTACCTCGTGCTGACGAACGTCTTCGAGGTCATGGCACCGCTGGTTCTGGGTGAGGCGCCGGAGGGCGGCGAAGATCCGGTCATCAACTACGGGGTCCTTGCGGGCATCGTCATGGGCCTCACGACGGCGTGGCTCTGGCAGCGCTTCCACCGCACCAAGCTGCCCGACTGGCTGGGCTTCTTCGCCGGCCGCAGACTGGTGCCGATCCTCACCGCGTTCGCGGCCATCGCCATCGGCGTGGTCATGGCGCTCATCTACCCGCTCTTCGACCGCGGCCTCACCGCCGTCGGCAACACTGTTTCGGAAAACACGGTGGCCGGAAGCGGCATCTACGGATTCCTGAACCGCATGCTCATCCCCCTGGGCCTGCACCACATCCTGAACTCGATCGTTTGGTTCATCATCGGGGACTACGAAGGTGCCCAGGGTGACCTCAACCGCTTCTTCGCCGGCGACCCGGAGGCCGGTGTCTTCATGACCGGTTTCTTCCCGATCATGATGTTCGCCCTCCCGGCGGCCGCTCTGGCGATCTGGCAGGAAGCACGTCCGTCCCAGCGCAAGCTCGTCGGCGGCATCATGCTGTCCACCGGCCTGACCGCCTTCCTGACCGGCATCACCGAGCCCCTCGAGTTCTCGTTCATGTTCGTCGCCTGGCCGCTGTACGTCATTCACGCGATCCTCACCGGCGTATCGATGATGGTGGTGAATGTCCTGGACATCCACCACGGGTTCGGGTTCTCGGCGGGTGCGATCGACTACGTGTTGAACTTCGGCATCGCCCAGAATCCGCTGCTCCTGATCCCGATCGGCCTGGCCTTCGCTGCGGTGTACTACGTGCTCTTCCGCTTCGTCATCCGCAAGTGGAACCTCCGCACCATGGGCCGCGAGGACGAGACGACTGACGCGCCGTCGATGGCTCGCCCGGATGCTAGCTGACGCCGGCCCCGGCGAGGACCGGGTTCTTCGCGGCCGGCTGGTCACCGGCCGGCTGGTCACCGGCCGGCCGGCCGAGGACGTGATCGACGACGGCGCCGTCTGGCTCGCCGGGGGCCGCATCGAATGGTGCGGCCCGGCATCGGCGCTGCCGTCCGGTGCTCCTGACCGGATCGAGCAGGTCCCGGTAATCCTGCCCGGACTGGTCGACCTCCACTGCCACGGCGGAGCGGGACACACCTTCTCCGCCGATCAGGACGGTGCGCGGGCGATTGCCGGCCACCACGCAGCCCATGGGACGACGTCGTTGCTTGCCTCGCTGGTCTCGGCGCCGGCGGATGAGTTGCTTGGCCAGATCGAGGTGCTCCGAGAGCTGGTGCACGACGGAACGCTGGCGGGCCTTCACCTGGAGGGGCCGTTCATCGCCGCCGACATGTGCGGAGCGCAGAACCCGGCGGCGATCATCGAGGGTAACCCAGCGCTGCTTCGTCAGTGGCTGGAGGCCGGACGGGGAACCGTCCGGACCATCACGCTCGCTCCGGAAACCGCCCACTTCGACGAGCTCGTGGCACTTTGCCGGGAACACGCCGTCGTACCTTCGGTAGGGCACACCGCAGCGACAGCGGCCGAAATGCGGGGGGCCCTTGAGCGCAGCCCAGCGGGATCCTGGTCAGCGACCCATCTGTTCAACCGCATGCCGCCGCTCGATCATCGCCGCCCCGGCCCTATCGCCGTGCTGCTCGAAACCGCCCGGCGCGCACCGGAAACCGTGGTCCTTGAACTCATAGCCGACGGCGCGCACCTGGATTCGGAAACGGTCCGGATGGTCTTCGGCCTGGTCGGTCCGAGCGGCATCGCCCTCATCACGGACGCGATGGCCGCGGCCGGAATGTTGGATGGAGACTACACCCTGGGTGCGCTCGACGTTGAGGTGCGGAGCGGCACGGCGCGGCTTGCAGTCCCTGACGGCAGCCAGGGCGCCATCGCCGGCGGCACCAGCCGACTGCTGGAAAATGTCCGGCGCTGCCGTGAGTGGGGCATCCCTCTCGCGGATGCGGTTGCGGCCGCTTCCTCGACCCCGGCACGGCTGATCGGGAACGACGACGTCGGCACCCTCGCCGCAGGGCGCCGGGCAGACGTGGTGGTCGCCTCGGACGAACTCGAAGTTCTGCAGGTGTACCAAGCCGGTCACCTGCTTGAGCACGCAACAACAGAAAGGGCATAACCGTGCAGGTCATCATCTGCGACTCACCGGAACAGGTCGGTTCGCGCGCAGCGGACATCATCGAAGAGCATGTGCGGCGCGGGCCCGCGGTTCTGGGACTGGCTACCGGCAGTTCACCTGCGGGAACCTACCGCGAACTTATTCGGCGCCACCGCGAGGAGGATCTCAGCTTTAGAGATGCCACCGCCTTCACACTCGACGAGTACGCGGGACTGCCGCTGGATCACGAGCAGTCGTATCATTCAACGATCCGGCGGGAATTCCTGGACGACGTGGACCTCCCGCTGTCCCGTCTGTTTACCCCGCACGGGGATGCCGAAGATCTCCGTGCAGAGGCGGCCCGCTATGACACCGCTATCCGCGAGGCCGGCGGTATCCACGTCCAACTCCTCGGGATCGGCGCGAACGGGCACATCGGGTTCAACGAGCCGACGTCGTCCCTGACATCGCGGACCCGGGTCAAGACTCTTGCCCGCATCACGCGCTCCGACAACGCGCGGTTCTTTCCCGGCGGTGAGGTCCCACAGCTGTGCCTGACCCAGGGGCTCGGGACCATCAGCGAGGCACGGCAGGCCGTGCTGGTGGCTATCGGCTCCAACAAGGCCGCCGCCGTCCGCGCAATGGTCGAGGGTCCGGTCAGCGCCTTCTGCCCCGCCTCGGTCCTGCAACTGCACCCTCGCGCCGTCGTCGTCCTCGATCGTGAGGCAGCCTCGGAACTGCAGCTCACCGATTACTACCACAGGGCACAGGAGCTGAACGACCGGCTTCTCGCCCGGTAGCGCTCAGCGGGGGTCGCTTACGGTTCGGGGGTGCGGGAGTCGTACCGGCCGAAGCGCGGTTGAAGTCGGGCCAGCAGGACCACCAGGAGCATGCACACGATCCCGCCCCACAGCGCGGTCCAGCCCTCACCGATCCACTCGGCCGCCCCGCCCCCGGCCAGTTCGCCCAGCCGGGGGCCACCAGCGACGACGACAATGAACACTCCCTGAAGTCGTCCCCTCATGGCATCGGGAGTGGCCGACTGCAGGATGGTGCTCCGGAACACGCCGCTGACGGAATCGGAGACGCCGGCCAGCAGAAGGCAGAGGGCGGCGGGAATGATCCACGGGGTCATCCCGCCGTCGGGCGAACGTCCGGCAAGGATGACGACGAGTCCGAACGCGCTGATCGATGCTCCCCATGCGGCGACAGACCACTGGACAGCTCTGCCCTGACGGTGAACGTGTCCCAGCGGACCGGAGAACAAGCCGGAGAGCACGGCTCCGAAGGCACTCGCCGCGAGCAGGATTCCGACTGTCAGTTCGCCGCCCCCAATGAAAACGGCGCCTACTGCGGGCAGCAGCACGCGAGGCTGTGCCATCACCATGGCGGCGAGGTCGATGAGGAAGGTCATCCGGATGTTCGGCCTGGTGCCGAGGTAGCGGAACCCCTCGATGACTGTGCCGAGTCCTGCTCGCCGCACCGGCCCTTCAGGAGGCATGGCGGGGAGCCGGAAGAGTGCCCACAGCGCGGCGGTGAAGGTGACGACGTCGATGGTGTAGGTCCAGCCGTAACCCACCTGTGCGATGAGCAGCCCCGCAAGCATCGGTCCCACGGTGAACGCGAGCCCGAAGGTGATCATCGACAGGGCGTTGGCGGCAGGCAGCAACTCAGGCCGCACCAGCCGCGGAATGATGGCCGTCCGTGTCGGCTGGTTGATGCCGGCAAATCCGCTATGCACGGCGATCAGGACGTAGAGCAGCCAAACGTTGTCGGCTCCGGCCCAGGCCTGCAGCGCTATGCCGATCGTCGATGCCCACAGGCCGATTCCGGACAGGAGGGCGACCTTGCGCCGATCATGGGCGTCGGCAACCGCTCCCCCGTACAGTCCGGCGAAGATCAGCGGCACCAGGGCGAATAGACCGATCAAACCGACGTTGAGGCTTGAGCCGGTGATGTCATAGACCTGCAGGCTCACAGCCACCAACGTCAGATTGGTGCCGACTGCCGAGAGCGCCGTCCCGAAATACATCCTGCGGAAAGCCGGACTCTCCTTCAGCGGAGTGATGTCGGCGAGGAGTCTTGGCACCGGCCAAGTCTACCGGCGGAGCCGTTACCTCCGGCAACGACCCGCGCGTGTTCGCAATTCATCAGCCTGCTGACTTTACGGGTGCGGATGACTAGGGTTGCACTCACAGCGCCGCTCGCAACCGATCGTCAAGTGAAGGAACCGCCATGCTCACCAGCGAAGTCGCCGAGGGAATCCACTGGCTGGAACACGCCCATGTCAACGTCTACTTCGTCGAACAGGAAGGCCGTGTCATGAT
Organism: Arthrobacter sp. D2-10; assembly: GCF_054161285.1. Classification (NCBI taxonomy): domain Bacteria; kingdom Bacillati; phylum Actinomycetota; class Actinomycetes; order Micrococcales; family Micrococcaceae; genus Arthrobacter; species Arthrobacter sp. D2-10. Next base: position 2,643,316 of record NZ_CP096431.1, read on the forward strand.
CATCGATGCGGGCCTCCCTGCAATTTGGCCCAGAGTCCGGGCAGCCCTGCGCGAACTCGGATTCGAGGACTTGGTAGTGGCGCTGGTCCTCACCCACGGTCACTTCGATCACGTGGGAGTAGCTGCGCGGATAAGGAGTCACTACCGGGTGCCGATACTCGTCCACCCGGATGACGCCTATATTGCCGCCCATCCATACCGCTACAAGCACGAGCTGAACCGATTTGTGGTGCCCCTGCAGAACCCCGGCAGCCTGCCCATCCTCGGCCGGATGACGCTGGCGGGAGCCCTACGGGTGCGCGGGGTCACCGATACCCTGCCGCTCGCCCCCGGGCTGGCGGCCAACCTCCCCGGGACGCCGGAGGTCATCCATGTCCCGGGCCATACCGCGGGCCACGTTGCTTTTCATTTCGCTGATCGCGGTGTGCTGATCATCGGCGACGCACTGGTCACCCTGAATCCCTACACCGGGGTGAAAGGACCACAGATCGTGTCCGGCGCAGCAACGGCCAATTCTCCGCAGGCCCTGGACTCCCTCGACCGCATCGCGGCGCTGCACGCCGACAAGGTGCTGACCGGCCACGGCGAGCCGTGGCTTTCAAGCCCGGCCGAGGCCGTCGCAATCGCCAAGAAAATTGGACCCTCCTGAAGGGTTCCTATCCCGCGGGCTCCGGGGCGTGGGCTGCAATGGCTGTATCGACAGCGTCGAGTACGCGCTTGTCTCCGAGGGGCCGAAAGTGGCCCATGATGTCGAGCCGCACGTTGGTCGCACCGACCAATTCGCTGCCGCCCGGGATATGCGGATCGAACGTTCCGTAGATGGAGGTGATGCGTGAGTTCACGGCAAGGTTGGCCCGCAGTGCGTTCAGCGTCCGGTTCCGTGGCGAGAATGCACGCAGGCTGGGAAGGAACGCGAACATCGCGTAGACGGAACCGGAAAAGGGCGAGTTCACGGCAACCAGCTGGTGTACGCGCGGCGCAGATTCCGGAAGGGTCATGACGTATTTTCCGATGAGCCCGCCCTTGCTGTGCGCTACAAGGATCACGTTGCGCAGGTCCCGCTCCCGCAGGTACTGGGCGACGAGTTCCGCCATCGCTGGAACCGTGCCCCGGTTGTAACCCAGCGCAGTGACCGCGTGCACTGGGTGCCCGTTTGCATGGAGATGGGAAGCGACCGGGTGCATGAACTGCCAGGGCTCGTAGATCCCCGGGAGCAGGACCACGGGCGCCTTGTCGCCGGACAGCTGGGAGCCGGCGTCGCCCCGGAAGATAAAGCCGCGCGCCTGCCAGAAACCGACGTAGGCGTAGTCGAGGCCCCAGGCCCACCCCCGCTTAAGCAGCCGCATGCGGGTCCCCGGTCAACAGTCCCCGGGCAGTTTCTGCGGGGCGACTGAACATCAGGATGTGTGGCACATCCGGCACCTCCACGATCACGGAGTTCGGATTGGCGGCGGCCAAGCGCTGGAGCCAATCCGGCGGCACGATCGGGTCGCGTTTCCCCCGCATGAGGACGACCGGGCAGGCTACCCGCGGTAGCGCATCTTCAAGCCTGTGGCTCACCATGGCCGGCAGCGTGCGGAGGTAGGGAACGATCGAACGAAGGTAGTCGGTGAAGACCATCCAGTTCACGGCAGGCGGCTCACGGAGCGTGTCCTGCGCCAGGCGCAGCGCCTGCTGACTGACCGAACGCTCCTGATCATTCACAGTGGGCCCGAGCAACACGAGCTTGTGCACCAGCTCCGGAGCAAGGGCCGCAGTCTCTGTGGCCACCTGGCACCCCATGGAGTGGCCGACCAGAACTACCCCGGTCAGGTCCAGCCTTCGCAGGACAGCCACAACGATTTCACCGAGCTCCGGCACCGACAACGCCCGCCGCGGCCAGGGCGAAGGACCGAATCCCGGAAGTTCGACCGCGTAGACAGCGCTGTTCGTAGCCAGTTCGGCGGCCAACCGCTCGAAATAGCGGGCGGAGACGCCGATGCCGTGGACAAGGACGATCGGTTGCCCCTGACCTGTCCTCCGAACGTTGACAACACAGTCTCCAACGCGCTCCTGGCGTCTTTCTTCCCAGGGCGTACGGCCCATTCTTCAACCCTTCATCGCCAATGTATCCCTACAGCCTAGCCCGTTAGGCGAGGCTTATTATGAGTCACTCAGAATAAGTGTTTTACTGGTCGCATGACCGAACAGAATGCGCCCGTGAGCCCCTGGGCTGCGCCGCTGCGCTCAGCGGGGCGAAGGGTGACCAGGCAGCGCCTGGCGGTGCTTGCCGCCGTCGAACGGTCACCGCATTCAACCGCCGACGACGTCGTGACCGCGGTTCGGAGTGAACTCGCCGATATCACCGTGCAGTCGGTGTATGTGGTCCTCTCCGATCTCACGGAGAGCGGGCTGCTGCGCAGGATCGAGCCGCCCCACTCCCCCGCTCGGTATGAAACCCGGGTCAATGACAACCATCACCACGCGGTCTGCACCGGGTGCGGCCGGATCGAAGACGTGGACTGCGCTGTCGGACACGCGCCCTGCCTCACTCCATCCTGGTCGCCCGGATCCAGCCGGATGACCATTCAGATTGCCGACGTGGTGTATCAGGGTCTCTGCACCGACTGCCGCGAGACCTCCCCAAATCTTCCCGAACTAACAGAAACACACTGAAAGAAGGAGAATCCATGACTGCCAACTTCAGCACCACCCAATCGGGTGCCCCCGTTGTCGACGACAGCAATTCCTCAGCCCTGGGCCGCGACGGCGCCATCCCGCTGACTGACCACTACCTGATCGAGAAGCTCGCGCAGTTCAACCGTGAGCGCGTTCCCGAGCGCGTTGTGCACGCCAAGGGCGGCGGTGCCTTCGGTATGTTCGAGACCACGGAGGATGTCAGTCGGTACACCAAGGCTGCGCTCTTCCAGCCCGGTGCCATGACCGAGACGCTGCTGCGCTTCTCCTCCGTTGCCGGCGAGCAGGGCTCCCCGGACACCTGGCGCGACCCCCGCGGCTTCGCACTGAAGTTCTACACCTCCGAGGGCAACTACGACCTTGTGGGCAACAACACCCCGGTGTTCTTCATCCGCGACGGCATCAAATTCCCCGACTTCATCCACTCGCAGAAGCGCCTTCCCGGTTCAAACCTGCGCGACGCCAACATGCAGTGGGACTTCTGGACCCTCTCCCCTGAGTCAGCGCACCAGGTGACCTGGCTGATGGGCGACCGCGGACTGCCCGCCTCATGGCGCACCATGAACGGCTACGGCTCCCACACCTACCAGTGGATCAATGAGGCCGGCGAAAAGTTCTGGGTCAAGTACCACTTCAAGTCCAACCAGGGCCACGAGACGCTGACCGGCGACGAGGCTGAGGCACTGGCGGGTTCGGACGCAGATCACCACATCCGCGACCTTTACGAGAACATCGAGCAGGGCAACTTCCCCAGCTGGGACCTCAAGGTCCAGGTCATGCCGTACGAAGAGGCAAAGAACTACCGGTTCAACCCCTTCGACCTGACCAAGGTCTGGCCGCACGCTGACTACCCGCTGATTCCGGTCGGTCGCCTCACCCTGAACCGCAACCCGGAGAACTACTTCGCGCAGATCGAGCAGGCCACCTTCGCGCCGTCGAACTTCGTTCCGGGTATCGCGGCATCCCCCGACCGCATGCTGCAGGCCCGCATCTTCTCCTACGCCGATGCGCACCGCTACCGCGTGGGAACCAACCATGCGCAGCTGCCGGTCAACGCACCGAAGAACGAGGTGCGAAACTACTCGAAGGACGGTGCCGCCCGCTTCTTCTTCAATTCCCCGCAGACCCCGGTCTACGCTCCCAACTCGGTGGGCGGCCCCGCTGCAGATCCCGCGCAGTACGGTGAGCACGGCGGCTGGGAGAGCGACGGCGACCTGGTGCGCGCCGCGCATAGCCTCCATGCAGAGGACGATGACTTCGGTCAGGCCGGCACGCTGTACCGGGAGGTCTACAACGACGCTGAGAAGGCGCGCTTCCTGGAGACCATCACGGGTGCGGTCAGCGGTGTGACCATCGAGGACATCCGTGAGCGCGCCATCCAGTACTGGACGAACGTTGACGCGGACCTTGGCGCGAAGCTTCGCGCCAACCTCGGCTGCGCTTCCGGTGCGGCCCAGAACTCCGAGGCCGAGGCCGCGAACAAGTTCTAGGGTGTAACCCGTGTAAGCAAGCGGAAAGGGAGGATGGGCTCAGGCCCGTCCTCCCTTTTCGCTGTTTCCGGCCTCCGAATGGACTGCAGCGAGCGCATGGTCCAGGCCACTGAAGAACCGCTCAACCAGCAGGTGCAGCGCCCGCTTCACGGACGCTCCGTCATTGTTCAGCACAAAGTCGTACTGCAGACCGTACAGGCTTGATACGAAGAGTCGCGCCGAACCCTCCGCCGCCTCGCGCGGCAGGCCCTGGTTCACCAGCCAATCGGCAGCAAGTTCGTGCCAGAACGAGAACTTCCTCAGGGCACTGCCGCGGGGGTTGGGACTCACGGAGTCCTGAACGGCGGCTTCGAACTCCAGTCGCTGCAGACTTCGGTTCCTGTCGACCAGCAGTTCATTCCAGGATTCCAGGAGCCATTCACGAAAGTCGTCCCGGGTGAAACTTTCGGGATTCGTCGGCTTGATGGAATCATGACGTGCCTCAATATGCGCGACGATCTCGTTGATGAGCTCCTCGCGGTTTCCGAAGTGGTAAACGAGCACATAGCTGCTGATGCCCAGCCCATCGGCAAGGGTGCGGAAGCTCAGGCTCGCGAACGTCTTGTCGAGCAGATACTCGACGATCTGGTCGAGAAGCTCGTTCTTGCGTTCCGGTTTCGGGGGGCGCGCCATGGCTGAATATTACAGTCCGCCCTGACGCGCCCCTCCCGCCGAAGGTCAACGTCCCGCGCGGGACTCTTCCAGCTCGGGTTCATCTGCGTTTCCTGATGCCAGCCGTGAGTGCCGCCGACCGTACGCGAAGTAGATCGCGAAACCCACGACGAGCCAGATGCCGAAGAACACCCAGGTCACGGTGGCCAGATTGAGCATGAGGTACAGGCAGAGGACCGCCGACAGAACCGGGATCACCTTGCCGAAAGGCACACGGAAGGACGGCTTCAGATCAGGGCGCTTCTTGCGGAGCACCAGGATGCCGAGGCTGACCGTGACGAACGCTGACAGCGTGCCGATGTTGATCATCTCGGCGAGCAGCTCTACCTCGGTGAAGCCGGCCAGCAGCGCAACGACGACGCCGCAGAGGATCTGTGTGCGGGCCGGAGTGCTGCGCTTCTCAGAGGTACGGCTCAGCCCTCGGGGCATTAGCCCGTCACGGCTCATCGCGAAGATGACCCGTGCCAGACCCATGAGCAGCACCATGATTACGGTGGTCAGGCCAATGAGGCTTCCCACCGAGATGATGCCGGCGGCCCAGTCTGCTCCCACCAGCTGGAATGCGGTGGCCAGCGACGGCGATTCCGCTGCGGCAAGTTCCTTGTACGACACCATCCCGGTCACGGCCAGGGTGACAAGGATGTAGAGCACGGTCACCAGCGCCAGGCCACCGAAGATTCCGCGCGGAAGGGTCTTCTGCGGGTCCTTGACCTCCTCGGCGGAGGTGGCAACGACGTCGAAGCCGATGAACGCGAAGAAGACCAACGCTGCACCGGAGATGATGCCGGTGAAACCGTAGACGGCCGGGTTGGCACCCGACAGGAAGGACAGGAAGGGCTGCGAGGTCCAGTCCGCATCCAGTGCCGCGGGCGGCTCGGAGGCCGGGACAAACGGCTGGTAGTTCTCGCCGTTGATGAAGAAGAATCCCGCAACAATCACGAACAGCACGATGGCGATCTTGATGATGGTGAAGATGTTGTTCACACGGGCTGACAGCTTGGTTCCGAGCACCAGAATGACGGTGAAGATCGCCACGATGATGAGCGGCCCCCAGTACATGGTGATACCGAAGACGTTGACCTGGGACGGAACGTCCAGGTTGAGCACCGCGAACAGGTCACTGAGATACACGCCCCAGAACTTCGCGATCACCGCTCCGGCCATCAGCAACTCAAGAATGAGGTTCCAGCCGATGATCCATGCGAGAAGCTCACCCATGGTCGCGTAGGTGAAGACGTAGGCGCTGCCTGCAACAGGGATCGCTGTGGCGAACTCGGCGTAGCACATGATGGCCAGCGCGCAGGTGATTGCAGCCAGCACGAACGAGATGGTCACTGCCGGCCCGGCGTTGAAGGCCGCTGCCTGAGCGCCGACCGAAAAAATGCCGGCGCCGACAGCAACAGCCACGCCCATGATCATGAGGTCCCAGGTGGTGAGCGACCGCTTGAGTGTGCGGCCCTTCTCACCTGAGTCTGCGATCGACTGTTCGATCGACTTGGTACGGAAAAGATTCACGGCTATGTGTCCTTGATGGGGAAAACTGACCGCATAATCCTAGAGATTACGAAATACTTCTCCGCATTAGTCTCACCATGTGAGACGGTTTGATCCCCTTCAGCGGCCCGACGGTACCGGATCCGACGACGGCACGTCCCGGCCGGCGTCGTGGTCCGTCTTCTCCATCAACCGGGCGCCCTCAACGTCGACATCCGGGAGGATGCGGTCCAGCCACCTGGGCAGCCACCAGGCTGACCGGCCGAGGAGGTGCATCGCTGCGGGGATCAGGGTCATACGCACCACAAAGGCGTCCAGCAACACGCCGAAGGCCAGGCCGAATCCGATCGGTCGAACCATGGTGAGGTGGGAGAAGACGAAGCCCGCGAACACCGACACCATGATGATGGCCGCCGCCGTGACCACCCGTGCCCCGTGGCTGAAGCCGACGCGTACCGCTTCCTTCGCCGGCCGGCCGTGCACGAAGGACTCGCGCATTCCGGAGACAAGGAACATCTGGTAATCCATGGCAAGACCGAACAGGACGCCGATCAGGATGATCGGCAGGAAGCTCAGGATCGGGCCGGGGTTGGTGACGCCAAAGAAATCACCGAGCCAGCCCCACTGGTAGATCGCCACGGTGGCCCCGAAGCTGGCCATCAGTGAGAGCAGGAACCCCGCTGTGGCGATGAGCGGCACGAGGATGGAGCGGAAGACCAAGAGCAGCAGGATCAATGAGAGCCCGACGACGATGCCTAGGTAGAGAGGCATGGCCTCCATGAGTTTGGCGGACACGTCGATGTTTGCGGCGGTCTGGCCTGTGACGGAAACTGTCACACCGGTGGCGTCCTCGATGTTCGCCGCCTCAGCGCGCAGGTCGCGGACAAGCTGTTCGGTGCTCTCGCTTGCCGGGCCTTCCTCGGGAATGACCTGGTAGATCGCGGTGCGGCCGTCGTCGCTGATGGCCGCGGGCACCGCCGCAGCAACGTCCTCGACCTGGGTGAGTTCGTCTGCGACGTCCAGCTGCAGTTCCGTGCGGTCAGCCTCGTCTTCGATGGGCGGCAGGTTGCCCACTACGAGCAGCGGACCGTTGGTGCCCTCACCGAACTTCTCACCGACAAGCGTGTACGCGCGGTAGGCAGTCGAATCAGCGGGTTCGGAACCGCCGTCGGGCAGTCCCACACGCAGTTCCAGGGCGGGGATGGCGAGCACCGCGAGCGCGGCGACGGCCGCAAGCACCGTCAGGATCGGCTTGCGGGTCACGGCACCGCCCCAGCCTCGGCCCGCCGCATAGGAATCGTCCGCGGAGTGTTCTTCAGCGGCCTGCGCGTCAGCACCTGCGGACTCCGCCTTCGCCCAACGGCGCTTCGAGATGACCCGACGACCCATGAAGCCGAGCAGCGCGGGCGTCAGGGTCAGCGCGACGATGACAGCTACGGCCACGGTTCCAGCCGCGGACATGCCAAGAATGGTGAGGAACGGAAGGCCTGGAACGGCGAGGGCGGCAAGCGCGATGACAACGGTGATACCCGCGAACAACACGGCGTTGCCTGCTGTACCGGTGGCACGCGCGATCGATTCCTGCACAGGCATGCCCCGCAGCAACTGCGTACGGTGGCGGTTCACGATGAACAGCGAATAATCGATCCCGACGGCGAGTCCAAGCATCAGCGCGAGTACCGGAGAGATAGAGCTCATCTGAATGACGCCGGTGAGCGCGAAGGTGATGCCAACGCCGACACCTACGCCGACGATCGCCATCAGCAGCGGAAGGCCAGCGGCGATGAGCGTTCCGAGCATCAGGATCAGGACGAGCGCGGCCACGGCGAGGCCGATGACTTCCGCGGGACCGAAAATCTCGGAGATGTCCTGAACGATCTCCTTGCTGTACTCCACCGAGAGACCGGCCTCGGTCGCCCGGTCCGCGGCCGCCTGGACAGCTTCTCGCGTCTCGACGCTGATTGCGTCCACCGACGACGTGAATTGGATGCTTGCGACGGCTGTGGTGTCATCCTCCGATACGAACTGCACTCCGGAAGAAGCCTCCAGTTGGCGTTCCCCCAGCTCCAGTTCGACGCGGGCGGCATCGAGTTCTGCCTGTCCTTCATCCAATTGCCCACGCTGCGCATCGATCTCGGTTTGGGCGGCGTCGAGTTGAGCCACAGTGGCATCGATCTGCTCGGCCGGAAGGAAGGACTTTCCGGCTTCGAACTGCGCGCGCTGCTCATCCAACTGTGCCTGTCCTGCGTCGAGCTGGGCGGCGCCGTCGCGGAGCTGCTGGGCGCCTGCTTCAAGCTCAGCACGCCCGTTCTCGAGCTCTTCCCGACTGTCGGCGATCTGTTGAGCGGTGACGAAGGGGTCGATCACCGCTTCCACGCCCTCGAGCTCAGCGACGTCACTCAGTACGCTGCTGACGTCTTCGCGCTGATCGGTGCTGAATTCACCGTCAGGACTTTCGAAGACGATGGTCCCCATTCCGCCCACGGCGTCAGGCATCTCTTCCTTCAACTCGTCGAGGACGCGCTGGGATTCTGTGCCTGGAATCGTGAAGTTGTTGCTGAGGGTGCCGGAGAAGGCAACGGCTGACCCGCCGACCGCGACCATGATGGCCAGCCAGGCGGAGACCACCCACCAGCGGCGGCGGTAGGCGAACGAACCGAGTCGGTACAGGAGGAATGCCATGGTGATCTGCGTCCTGGGCTAGAGCGTCGGGTGAGAAAAGCCGTCATGCAGCATGGTGAGCGTTGTGACGATGTGGTTTTCGAGTGTCTGTGCCGCGTCGCGGTCAGGGTTCTCGCTGGAAGCCCATTCGCGCATGGCGGCTTTGGCGCAGGAAAGTAGCGAGCCGACGAGCGCATGGATGTACAGACTCGATGCCTGTCCCTCCAGGCGCTCTTCGACCGCGCTGATGATGCGCGCTTCTGCGCGCTCCCAGGCCAGAAGCTGTGTGCCCAGGAGGTCCGGATTGCCCGCGGCCATGCGGAAGAGATCGCCGCAGTCCTGCAGGTTCTCGACCTTCGTGGTTGCTGCGAGCGCCTGGATCATCGCGTCAAGGATCGGCTCGTCGGCAGGACGTTTTGTCAGCTCAGCTTCAGCCTGGTCGAGGAATGCTTCGGTGGAGACGCTTAGCGCCTCTTCGGCACTGTGAAAGTAGTTGAAGAAGGTGCGACGGGAGATGTTTGCCCGCTCGGCGATGTGCTCTGCGGTGAACGCACCGAGACCTTCGGATCGGGCCAGGTCAAGAGCGGCCTGGGCTATTGCCCGCCGGGTGTCGAGCTTGTTCTGCTCGCGACGACTGGTTTGCTGCGGAGTCACATACTTACACTAGGTGCAAGTTTGCACACCGTGCAAGTTATTCAGGTCCTGATTGCTCGGGAACTAATTTAGGAGGCGCCGCCGTCGTCTGCTGGAGCTTTCAGCTCGATCAGTTGAATGAGATTGCCGCAGGTATCGTCCAGCACAGCGACGAGGGCCGTGCCGATGTCAGTGGGCGGCTGAGTGAACTGAACCCCGAGGCCGGCAAGCCGAGCATGCTCCGCGGCAAGGTCATCGACGTTGAACTGAGCCAGCGGGATACCATCCTCCACCAGGGCATCCCGGTAGGGCTTGACGGCCGGGTGGCCCGCAGGCTCGAGGAGCAACTCCGGCCCGTCCGGCGCCTCCGGAGAAACGACGGTCAACCAGAAGTCCTCACCCAGCGGGATATCATGGCGGGTCCGGAACCCGAGGACATCCGTATAAAAGGCGTGAGCCGCCCGCTGGTCATCGACGAAAATGCTCGTCAGCGCGATTTTCATGCACTTGCCCTCTCACTGGCAGGCCACCGGTTCGCGATCTCGGCGAGTGGCCCTGGATTGAAGTAGTGGAACTTCGAACGCCCCCGGCGCTCGGTCGTGACCAGGCCGGCAGCTTCGAGGACCGCCAAATGCTGTGAAATAGCCTGCCGGGAGCTGGCCACTTCATGCCGCATGGTCAGAACCGAGCAAATTTCGAACAGCGTCTGGCCGTCCCGCGCGAACAATTCATCGAGGATCAGCCGCCTTGTCTCGTCGTCGAGAGCCCGGAAGATATCAGCCACCGGTCAATAATACGCAAGTGAACGCTTGCTTATCAAGGTTATGGAATTCGCACTGCCTTACCCGCCAGCGCATTCCCGATGAACCGGTTGACGAGCGGAAGGCGGGAGAGCCTGGTCATCACCCGCCGCACCATCAGATCCGCGTCCGACGACGGCAGGAACCACCGCCCTGCGCGCCGTCCCGCCTCCTGCTTCTCGCGCACGACGGGCATCCAATGATCCTGATAGGCAGCGAGACCGTCATTGATTGACGGAGCATGCACAAGGAGAGCGACCAGGACCCGGGCTCCCGCGATAGCCAATGAGGATCCCTGACCTGCGAGCAGGGAAACGGCTTGGCACGCGTCACCCACCAGGACTACGCGCCCCGTATGCCAACGATCCAGGTGGACCTGGGCAACGACGTCGTAGTAGGGGTTCGTAGGCGCCTGGTCGAGCGCGCGCGGGGCAAGCCAGCCAGCATCCGCAAATTCCCTGCGCAGGGTCTCCCTCCGGTTGGCCGGCAGGATTGGCGATCCATCGCGATGGATCAGGAAGGCCGCGACCCTGGTGCCCCGCAACCCGTATAGCCCTATCTGCTTGTCCTTGGTGTCACTGACCGCGAAGCGGCCTCTGACCTGACTATTGATCTCGGAATCGTCAAAGGTGAACGCTGCAGTATGGAATCCGAGGTACCTGATGAACTGCGCCTCCGGCCCGAAGAGGGCTTCCCGCACCGCCGAGTGGATACCGTCTGCGCCGACCAGAAGATCACCGTCAACGAATCGACCGTCACTTGTATGGACCCGGACTCCGTCGGCATTATTCTCGATCCGCGTAAATGTCGCACCGTAGCGAAGCGGAACCGACGCGGGAAGGCTCTCCCGCAGCGCTTCCTCGAGATCGGGCCGCATGATGCTCAGCAGCCGTCCATTGACGGCTTCAGCGAATCGCTTGAAGCTGAGCCGCCCGGTGGTGCGACCCGCCGAGTCGACGTAGGACACTTCATCAACGGAATAGGCACGTGCCTCGAGTGCAGGTAGGACACCCATCTTCTCCGCGGCGTCGTATCCGGCGCCGAAGAAGTCCATCATGTAACCGCTGGCCCTAGGGCCGCCTGACTTCTCGAGTATCTCCACTTGCCACCCCGCGTCAGCAAGGTTGACGGCGGTGGCGAGACCCGCGATTCCCGCGCCCACGACGATTGCTTTCACGGTCAGTCCTTCCCACAGCCCGGAGCAGCGCCGCATCCCGCCGACGGACCGGTACCAGTGCGGATTATTCTCTGGAGTACCTCACCTGACAAGGGCGACTGCTTACTGCCTCGTCCTTCGGGTCGACTCAGGGTGCCGGAGCGCGGGGTGACTTCCATGCAGCAGCTTCGGCAGCAGGAGCGCTGCTAGCAGGGCAAGTGCGATGAGTGGCAGCCAGGGGGTTCCCGGCCACCAGTGATGCCGGTCGGTCAGGTCCAGCAGCCAGCCCAGCAGTGCGTTTCCAGCCAGCACTGCGACGCCGCCGCACGTTGCTGAGAGCCCGTAGTAGGCGCCACGGCCTGCTCCCGCTCCGGCGCTCTCCGGGATGAAGCTGGGTATGAGCGCGAGGACCGTGGGCCGAATCAGCATATGACCGAGCATGAGGACTCCGACGATGCAGACCATCAGTACCGCGGCGTGCGGTACTCCCGCGATGGCTGGTCCTGCTCCCTGTGCGTCCCAGCCTGATGCCTCGGAGCGCGTCCCTGCAGCTACCGCCGTCAGTGCGGTGATCCCCATCGCACTGGCCATCAGCAGGAACCCCACCGACACGGCCCGCCCCGGCCCGATCCGTTGGCCCATTGCAGCGACGGGCAACTGGAGCAGCAGGGTCATCACCGAAGCGGTCAGGAACAGCACGGCCAGCCACGAACTCTCCAGTCCCCGCCGGCCCAATTCGAGCGGAAACGCGAAATAGAGCTGGTTGTACGCCAGCATGCTGGTGCTTGCAAGAAGGCAAAAGGCGACGAACCGCCGGTTTCGCAGGCACGCAAGAGCGTCACCGGGGCGGCGCGCTTCGACTTCCGCTTCACCCTCCTGCGGTCGGCGTACCGGGACGTCGGCGGGCAGCCGGAACCACAGCAGTATGGTCACGGCGGCGAAGACAGCTATTCCTGCGACCAGTGCTGCATCGAACCCCCACCCCAGCAGTGCCGCTCCAAGCAGGGGTCCGAGCAGCGCTCCTATTTCACCTGTGATGGCCAACCAGACGAACACCGACCGGGCGCCTTTCCGTCCGTCGGCGTTCGAGGGTGTACGGCTCGTGCGGGGAACCTGTCTCGAACGGTCCGCGTGCGAGAGTTGGGATTCAAGGGCTGGCGAGAACAGCGCACCCCCTGCCCCGGTGAGCACGGCGCCCAGGAGAAATAGGGTGAAGTCCGACGCCGCCGCCAGCGTCGCATAACCGGCGATGCGGACCAGACAGCCGGTGAGGATGGCACGGCGGGCACCCCACCGGTCGGCCAGCAGACCACCAAAGAGGAACATGCCCTGCTGACTGAAGGTCCGGGCACCAAGGACAAGCCCGACGGCGGCCGCGTCCAGCCCGTAATCCCCGCCCATGGCTCCGGCCAGGAAGGGTATTACAGCATAGAAGCCCAGGTTGAAGACCAGCTGCGCACCGAGAAGTGTGCGCGTTTCAGAGGGGTATCGCGACACTGGTCGGTCTCTGTATCGTTTGCGCAGCAGCAACCAACTGCTTGCTGTGGCTGTGCTCCGGCTTCGCGAAGAAGTCGGTCGTGCGTGCCAGCTCAACGAGGGCGCCCTGATAGAGCACTGCCACCCGCCGGCTCATATACCGGATGACGTTCATGTCGTGGGAAATCATGATGAGTGCGAGCCGGCGGTCGTGGTGCAGGCGCAACAGCAGGTCCAGGACCTTGCGCTGGGTAACGGCGTCCAGGGCGGAGGTAGCCTCATCGCAGATCAGTACCGCCGGATCCAGGAGGAGCGCCCTCGCAATCGTAAGTCTCTGAAGTTGTCCGCCGGAACATTGGCTCGGGTAGCGTTCCAGCAGATCCGCCCCCAGTTCAACGTCCCGGACAGACTGCCTGATGAGCGCCTCACGCTCGTCCGCAGTGAGGGCACGACGGCGCAGCAACGCAGCTTCCAGGCTGGCGCGCAGTTTCATGCGTGGGTCAAATGCGTCGTGCGGCTCCTGGAAAACCAACTGCACTGCCGTTGGGTCTTTCACCTCCCTCGGCCGCGGCGATCGAATGATTCGGCCTCGATCTGGCGTCTCCACACCGACGAGCAGGCGGGCGAGTGTGCTTTTTCCGGAACCTGACTGCCCCAGCACACCAAGGATCTCCCCCTCCCGCACGCTGAGGGAGACTCCGTCGAGAGCCGGTCGGGCACCGCGCCCGTTCGAGGGGAACCGCCTGGTGACGTTCTCCAGTGCCAAGATGGTGCGTGGCGACCCGGGCTCGACCGAGGAGGCCCCGCCCCTGGCGACCGGCGTCGGGAGCGGAGTCCGGACCGCATGGCCACCTCCTTGCTTCTCCGCCGCAACGCGGACCGGGATGCGCGGAAGCGTCTCAGCCGCCCTTGCCTGAACCGTGCGGGCCCGGAGCAGGCTCTCCACCGGGATGCGCACAGGTTCCCGCGCGGGGTCGACCGTCGCCGTTGTGAGGGCTGACGCCGAGAGCAGTTCCCGCGTGAACGTGGTTTGCGGTGTATTCAATACAGTCCTGACCGGACCAGTCTCCTGGATGCGGCCGCCGTCCATCACCACCACCCGATCAGCGAATGCCGAGACGGTGGCCAGGTCATGGGTGATGTAGAGGACCCCGAGCCCGTGCACGTTTCTCTGCGTATCGATCAGCTCCAGGATCTGCCGCTCGAGCACTTTGTCCAGCGCCGACGTCGGCTCGTCGGCGAGCAGCATCTCCGGCTGGCCGGCCATGGCAAGCGCGAGCATGGCCCGCTGTGCCATCCCGCCGGAGAGCTGATGCGGGTACGAGCGCGCACAACGGGTCGGATCCTCGAACCCGGCGTCGGAAAGCAGCCTCAGTGCCTGCGCTTTGGCAGCTCGTCCGCGCAGTCCGCGGTGCAGTTTCAGCGGCTCAGCGAGATGGCGTCCGATCGTCATCCTCGGATTCAACATGCGCTTCGGCTGCTGATACAGCATGCCCAGCCGGCCGCCGCGAATACGGTTGAGCTCCTTGTCTTCACAGCGCAGGAGTTCTGTCCCGCCGAGCCGGATAGAGCCGGACGCAACACGGATCCCGGGCGGAAGCAATCCCAGCACCGACAGCGCAGTCATGGTTTTACCGCTTCCGGAGGCCCCCACCAGAGCCACCATCTCACCCGGCGCCACAGAGAGCCCGACGCCGGAAAGCAGCAGCGGAGGAACCCCGCCTTCTCCGGACGGCAGCCGAGCAGCCGGCCCGGTGCTGGACCCGGCGAGGCTGAGACCCTCGATGGACAGACCCTCACCCATGGCCGGCAGCCGCCGTCGGAACTGATGCGGCGGGCAGCAATGTGCTGCCCGACATACGTGCCAGATGCTGGCCGAGAAGCGTCACGCAGAGCGCGACGACGAAGATGACCAGGCCCGGGGCGAGCATGGTCATGGGCGACCTTACTGCGTAGGGTTGGGCGGCGGCGAGCATCGACCCCCAATCCGACTGCGGAGGTTGCACCCCCAGGCCCAGGTAGGAGAGGGCGCCGACACTGATGAGGAACTGGCCGAAGCGGAGGGTGGCCTGCCCGAGCAGAGGTCCAGCAAGATGGGGCAGGATATGCCGCAGCACTATGAACCAGGGCGGGCACCCCAGCACCCTGGCTGCGTCCATGAACCCGCGCGCCGAGACGTCGTAGGCCAGTGCCCTGGCCAGCCTGGCGAAGGGTGTCCAGCCGGTCACGGTCAGGGCAAGCAGCAGTGATGGGTACCCCGCGCCAAGCGCCGCAACCAGGAACAGTGCAATCACCATTTCCGGCATCGCCAGCAGAACGTCACTGGTACGGGTGAAAAACTCGTCGAGCCATCCGCGCCGGCGTGCACTAAGCACACCGATCGCTGTGCCGATTGCCGCGGTAAGTACGGTGGCAAGGGCTGCGATGGTCAGTGAGAAGCGGCCGCCGTCGAGCAGTCGGCTCAGGGTGTCACGGCCCAGGTGGTCCGTGCCCAGCCAGTGTGAAGCACCAGGCGGAGCAAGCCGGGATACGAGATCCTGCTCGGCCGGCGGATAGGGCGCAATCCAGGCGCCGAGGGCGACTGACAGTACGATGAGCGCGAGCACGGCGGTCGCGATGCGAAGGTGCACCGGCAGACGGCCCACTGCCCGGGTGAGCTTACGCATGGCGCATCCTGACCTGTGGGTTGAGGAGTCCGTGCACAAGGTCGGCCGCAGTGGTCAGCACCACCGCAAGCCCGACGACGAGGACGACCGCGCCCTGCGCCAGCGGAATGTCGCTGTTCAGCACGCCGTCAAAAAGCAGGCGCCCCATGCCCGGAATGGCGAAGATCACCTCAATGATGACCGATCCTCCCAGAAGACCTGCGAACCAGACGGCAACCAGCGTCGTCAGCGGGAGCAGTCCGTTGGGAATGACGTGCTTCCGCACGGTGTCGAAGCGGCTGAGCCCCCTGGCCCGTGCGGCCACCACGTGGTCTGCTGCCAGGGCCTCAAGCATCCCGTCGCGTACCGCAGACGTGAAATGACTTGTGGGGCGCAAGGCGAGGACCGCGACCGGCAGCACAGCCGACGTCGGGCCCTCCCACCCTGCCGACGGCAGCACGGAGAGCTGGATCGCGAAGACCAGGACGAGCATCGGCGCCAGCCAGTATTCGGGCATGGCGATGAAGGCCTGGTTGAGCGCGGTGATGGCCTTGTCCGCCGCACGGCCCTCCGTGAGGGCCGCCGTAACGCCGAGGACCACGGACACCAGGGCGGCCGCGGCAAGAGTCATGACCACGAGGCTGAGAGTGATCCAGAGGGCGGGCAGTACCTGCTCCACCACGGGGGTGCGGCTCGTGTAGGACAAGCCCATATCTCCGCGGACCAGCTGACCCAGCCAGCGCAGATACTGGGTCCAGAGCGGGTCCTGAAGCCCCAGCTGAAGGGACAGGGATTCGACGGCGGATCCGTCCACCATGTCGCCGGACACCCTGGAGCGGATGATCTTCCGCACTGGATCGCCGGGCGTGACATAAGGGATTAGAAAGACCGCGAAAGACGCCAGGAGAACGGCCGCCACCAGGGCAGCCGTTCTCCTGGCGAGGAACAGCATCATGAGCGGCCCTGATCTTCGGGCCTACGCGGGAGGGCCATGGTCAGGACGCAGACTTGGCCGTTCCCGCACGGAGCACGTACCGGGACAGCGGATCCTGCACGTGGGCCTGCAGATCGGTGCGCACGGCGTCAATAGCCTGCTCATTGACGAGCCAGATGTTCACGGCCTCGTCCTGGAGGATCTGCCCGGCTTCGGCGTAGAGCGTGTAACGCTCGGCGGTGTCGGCCGTGGTGGCGGCTTGCGCCACCAACTTGTCGTACTCCGGGTTGCAGAAGTGGCTCAGGTTGTAGCTGCCTTCACACGTGTAGTCAGCGGTGAGGAACCCGATGGGATCGGCGATGTCGATCAGGCGGTTGCGCTGGCTCAGGACCATGTCATAGTTGCCGGACAGCAGGTCCGGTTCCACAGCGGCGTACTCCTTGGTCGTGATCTTCACGGGAACACCGACCGTCTTCAGGTTCTCCTGGATGACGGTGGCCACATCGGCGAACTCTGCTCGCTCCACGATGGCGACGATCTCGAGCGGACGGTCGGCGCTGTAGCCGGCGGAGGAGAGTAGCTCCTTGGCGGCATCAACGTCCTGCTGCGGCACCGCTGCGCCGTCGACAGCCCACGGCTCCGACGGAGCGAAGGGACCGGTTGCCGGGATTGCGGCGCCTTCATAAACGCTCGCGGCCAGTGCTTCCAGGTCCAGGGCTGAGCGGACGGCTTTACGGAAGTCGACGTCGTCGAACGGCGCCCTGCCGTTGTTCATGTACAGCGTGGCGGTTCTCGGCGAATCGGCCTTCAGGACACTCACGTTCGGGTCGGCTTCAAGGGCCGCCAGGCCGGAGACTGGGATGGAGAGGGAGACGTCCGCTTCACCGGTCTGAATCTGGGCGGTGCGTGTGGCGCCGTCGGTGATGAACCGGATCTCGGCGCCGGCGAGCTGCACCTCACCGCCCCAGTAGTCCTCGTTGCGGTCAACCGTCAACGACTGTTTGGGTTTTTCGGACACGGGCTCGAACGGCCCTGTGCAGTGGCCGAACGGGTCTACCGTTTCACCCTCGAAGGCCGCGGGCGACAGGATCCCGGTGTTGACGCTGGCCAGACGGTAAGGAACCAGCGGACTCTCGGTAGGGGTGGTGACACGAACCGTGGACTCGTCTACCGCAGTGACTTCGCTGACCACGGCGGTGCTGAAGGCGCGGGCTGGAACTTCGGCGTCGAGCACGTTCTGCAGTGAACCGACCACAGCGGCAGCATCGAGCACAGTGCCGTCCTGGAACATGACACCCTCGCGAATGGTGAAGTCCCATTCAAGCGGTGAAACCTGTGTCCACTCGGTTGCGAGGGACGGAACGATCTTCCCCTGCTCCTCGTCATATCGGGTCAGTGTCTCCAGACACCCGGACAGGGAGAGGATGTAGGCAGCGTCGCTCTCGAGCGCCCAGTCGGCGACGGGCGCGCGGAAGTTGTTGACCACGACCCGCTGGTCCGGGTCAGCAGCCTCGCCCGCGCTGCCCGACGTGCCGCTGAAGGTGCAGCCGGAGATGGACAGCAGGGCAACAAGCCCCAGGGAAACGGACGCGAGTGAAGTGCGCAACGGGAAACCACCTAGCTAAAGCGTCTGCTGATATCTCAGCTGCAGACACGGGAGAAACGGCCGGAGGGCCAAGGCAAGTGTAGGCAAACCTAACTTGCCGCCCAAAAAACACTTCATCAGGCCGTCATCAAACCGGCCTCGCAGCTTACTCCCCGCGGGAGATAGCGATCATGTCCTCGCGCGGAACAAGCTTCACTCGTTCGCGAACCAGCTCAGGGAGGCTGGCGTCGTCGTGCATATAGTTGGCACCCAACTTCATCTCGTGGGCATCCAGCCGAAGCCAGCCTTCCCAGGTGGTGTACCGGACGCCGCGCTCCTCAAGGAGGTTGATGATGGCGTCCTCGGATGGGTGCTCGGCGGGCGGGAGGTTCAGGCGGTCCTCGAGGAGAAAGCCGATGGTTTCGAGCGCGTCGCCCTTGGTGTGGCCGATCAGCCCGACCGGTCCGCGCTTGATCCAGCCCGTGCAGTAGATCCCCGGAACCGGGTTGCCCGACTCGTCAATGACGCGGCCGCCCTCGTTGGGGATAACGCCGTTCTGCTCGTCGTAACCGACCTCCGGCAGCTCAGATCCGAAATAGCCGATCGCGCGATACACGGCCTGGACCGGGTAGTCGAGGTACTCCCCGGTCCCCTCGACTCCGCCGGTGCCGTTGAGGCGGGTGCGCTCGAAGCGGATGTTCGCCACCTTCCCCGGAGTTTCAGGGGAATCGGTGATTTCGACCGGGCTGTGCAGGAAGTGCAGGTGCAGGCGGCGCGAGGCTGTGAACTCGGAGGGGTCCTCCGGCTGTTCGACGAGCCAGTTGGTCAGCGTCTTGACCATGGTCTTGGTCTGGTTGTTGCTGGCGATCTGCTGCTCGGATGCTTCGTCAAAGTCGAAGTCCTCCGGGTAAAGCACGATGTCGACGTCACGGGAGTGCGAAAGCTCGCGCAGCTCGAGCGGCGTGAACTTCACCTGCGCCGGGCCGCGGCGGCCGAAGACGTGCACGTCCGTCACCGGAGACCGCTTCAGTGCGGCGTAGACGTTGGCCGGAATCTCGGTCACCAGGAGGTCGTCGGCGTGCTTGGACAGGACGCGGGCGATGTCCAGCGCCACGTTGCCGTTACCGATGACGGCGATCTCCTTGGCGTCCAGCGGCCAGTCGCGGTCGACATCGGGGTGTCCGTCATACCAGGAGACGAAGTCCGCCCCGCCGAAGGATCCCTCGAGCTCCACGCCGGGGATGTTCAGATCGGCGTCCTTCACGGCACCCGTCGCGAAAATGACGGCGTCATAGAAGGTCCGGAAGTCTGACAATGTGAGGTCGCGGCCGTAGTTCACGTTGCCGAGGAAGCGGATGTCGCCGCGGTCCAGCACCTTGTGCAGTGCAGTGACAATGCCCTTGATGCGCGGATGATCCGGGGCCACGCCGTAGCGGATCAGGCCATACGGTGCCGGGTACTGGTCGAAGAGATCGATGGAGAGTTCGAAGTCTCCGCCCTTGACCTCCTGCGACTTGGTCAGGATGTCTGCGGCATAAACACCGGCCGGGCCTGCGCCGATGATGGCGACCCGAAGCGGACGGGCCGACGTCGTGCTGGACACTGATGCCTTCTTCCTGGTGGAGTACCTGGGAGCTTCCCCGGAGGGATGGGAACGCGCGCATTAGCGCACAGTTTCCTATTCTAAATCCCCGATTCGACCCGCGTCGAAACCAGTGGCGAGGCTCACCCGGAAGGCGGGTGGAATAGGAACAGCACGTCGACGGTTGGCACGCATGTGACCCGCACCCA
Source organism: Arthrobacter sp. D2-10 (assembly GCF_054161285.1). Taxonomy (NCBI): domain Bacteria; kingdom Bacillati; phylum Actinomycetota; class Actinomycetes; order Micrococcales; family Micrococcaceae; genus Arthrobacter; species Arthrobacter sp. D2-10. The sequence goes on from NZ_CP096431.1 coordinate 2,663,368, forward strand.
CAAGACACCGCGCCCCGCCCGCAGCGATAACGCCACGGGCATCCTGTTCGGCATCGGCGCCTACGGCTTGTGGGGCATGCTCCCCCTGTATTTCCTGATCCTACTGCCGGCCACCGCCGTCGAGATCGTGGCGAACCGGGTGCTCTGGTCGTTGATCTTCTGTGCCCTGCTGCTCACAGTGCTGCGCTCCTGGAAGACGTTCCGCGTCGCCGTCTCCGACCGGCGGGTGCTCGGGACCCTGACGGTTGCCGCGCTGTTGATCGCCGTGAACTGGTTCGTCTACACCTACGGCGTCACCAACGGACATGCCATCGAAGCCTCGCTGGGCTACTTCATCAACCCCATCGTTTCGGTACTTCTCGGCGTCTTCGTGCTTCGCGAGAAGCTCCGCCCGCTCCAGTGGGCGGCCGTGGGGATGGGCGTTGTCGCCGTCGTCGTTCTGGCGGTTGGATACGGCAGCGTGCCGTTCATCGCCCTGACGCTTGCGTTCTCGTTCGGGCTCTACGGGTTCGTGAAGAAACGGGTCGGGCCGAGTGTCGACGCCGTTTCGAGCCTGAGCATCGAGACAGCGGTCCTAACGCCGATTGCCGCGGGGGTCATGATCTGGCTGACGGTTTCCGGCGGAGCGACGCTGACCACAGAGGGCCCGGGCCACTTCTGGATCATGGCCGCGTCCGGCATCATCACGGCCGTCCCGTTGATCTTCTTTGGCGCAGCAGCCCGGCGGCTGCCACTCACGACCATCGGAATGCTCCAGTACCTGGCACCGGTGTTGCAATTTATCCTCGCCCTCACCGTCTTCGGGGAGGAGATGCCGCTGGAGCGGTGGATCGGATTCGGCCTGGTATGGCTGGGCCTCGCGCTCCTCACCGTGGACATGGTCCGTACGGTCCGGAAGAACGCGAGGCCTCACCACCGCGAGCAGCTTGGGCAGCCCGCGGGCGTTTAGTTACTCGGCGACCTCCAGCGCGGGGGTGTCCTTGCGCAGCGTCTCGCCACGGAAGAACCCGGGGCGGGAGCGGCGGACGAGCATCATGACGACCACGCCCAGTGCGATGATCCCGACGCCGATGACGAACACCAGGCCGACGCCGAAGATCTCCGAGCCGCTGCCGAATGCCGGATCCCAGCTGTCGACGGCGGTCTGCAGGAAGACAATCACCAGACCGATGCCGCCGAGCAGTGGGGCAAGGAAACGGAAGACGAAGTTACGCGCCGAGCTGAAGGCCGTCCGGCGGAAGTACCAGACGCAGGCGAGCGCGGTGAGTCCGTAGTAGAAGCAGATCATCAGGCCGAGCGCCATGATGGTGTCGTTCAGGACGTTGTCGCTGATGACGCGCATTAGGGAGTAGAAGCCCGCGGAGATGACGCCGGCAACCACAGTGGCAAAGACGGGCGAACGGAACTTCGGGTGAACCGTTGCGAACTTGTCGGGCAGTGCCTTGTAATAGCCCATGGCGAGCAGGCTGCGTGCCGGTGACAGGAACGTCGACTGCAGGGACGCCGCGCAGCTGGACAGCACGGCAAGAGACAGCAGGATTGCGAACGGGCCCATGACCGGGGCTGCAAGCGCCGCGAAGACGTTCTCTGAGATGTCCGCATTGTTGAGGCCGAGGCCCTCCGTTCCGACTCCGGAGAACATCACCGTTGCAATTGCGCCGAGCAGGTAGATCCCCAGTACGACGACGGCGGTGCCCGCAGCTGCCAGGCCTGCGGTGCGCTTTCCGTCGCGGGATTCCTCGCTCACCGTGAGGCAGACGTCCCAGCCCCAGAAGGCGAAAATCGACAGTGAGAGGCCCAGCGCGAAGGCGGAGAAGCTCTCGATCGCGAAGGGGTTGAACCAATCCCAGCTGAATGAAATGGAGTCAGCTGCAGCACCCTGCTGAATGCGGCTGAAAGCGGCAACCACAAACCAGGCAAGAACAGCTACCTGGAGTCCGACGAGGGCGTACTGCACGGCCTTGGTGGTCTTCACGCCGCGGCAGGATACCCAGACCGCGGCACCCACGAAGACGAGGCAGGTCAGGATGTTCAGCCACCGAATGCTCGTCAGGTCCGCAATCGCATCCTGCCCGGTGAGCTGTGCAAGGAAGAGATAGAAGAAGTCGACGGCGACACCGGCCAGATTCGAAAGCACGATGATGTTAGCCGCGAGCAGCCCCCATCCGCCGATCCAGCCGATATACGGCCCGAAGGCCTTGGTCACCCAGGTGAAGGTGGTGCCGCTGTCCGGGGTGTCAGCGTTCAATTCCCGATACCCGAGGGCTACCAGGAACATCGGGATGAAGCCGACGATGAAGATTGCCGGCAGATGGACACCGATGCTCTGCACCGTGGGTCCAAGCGTGCTGGTCAGGACATAGGCGGGGGCAATGGTGGAAATACCGATGACGATGACGGCCAGAAGGCCGAGCTGCCCCGTCTTCAGTCCTTTGCCGGAGTAGGTGGGAGTGCTGTCTGGATCGCCGGTGCGCACTTGCATAGTGCTCATGGGGTTCCTTACCTCTTTGTTAGGAAAATATTTTGAGGACCGCCGTGTGGGGAAGCGGGTTTGCCACTGTCACCGGGATCACAAAACGAATTGCGTTCGTTTAGTATGCCGGTTTTGAACACCCCGACGCAATAGGGAAGCTGAAATCACGTTGAGTGAGTGAGGTGACCGGCTAAGAGCGCTGGCTGCTGGTTCAGCCTCGGCACCGGAATTGGGCTCGGGCCATCCGCTTCTCGACCCTCCGAGCCATCTGCGAGGTTCTTGAGTGCGAGGTCGGTGACCTGCTCGAGATCGGCCGCACAGGCGCCTGAGCGAACAGACGACAGCGGCCGGCCGGTACAGCCCGGATTGGGCTGCCCAGCCGACCGCCGTCGTCGTCGTCGTGCAGGAGCTCTGGTGTTACTTGACCGCGCGGATCGCCGCTTCCAGGACGTCCAGGCCGTCGTTGAGGAGCTCCTCACCGATGACCAACGGAGGCAGCAGGCGAATGACGTTGCCGTACGTGCCGCAGGTGAGGATGATGACGCCTTCCTGCAGGCACGCCGCTGCAATGGCCTTCGTCGCTACGGCGTTCGGCTCCTTCGTGCCGGGCATCACGAACTCGACGGCGAGCATTGCACCGCGGCCGCGTACCTCACCGATGATCCCTGTCTCCTCCTGGAGTGCGCGCAGCCGGGGCACCACAATCTCCTCGATCCGCCGCGCACGCGCCGAAAGATCGAACTCGGTCATCGTGTCGATGGCGGCGAGCGCTGCAGCGCAAGCAACAGGGTTGCCGCCGTAGGTTCCGCCGAGACCGCCCGGGTGGACGGCGTCGAGCAGGTCGGCACGGCCGGTGACAGCCGAGAGCGGCATACCGCCGGCAATGCCCTTGGCCATGGTGATGAGGTCCGGGACCACACCGTCATGGTTCACCGCGAACCACTCGCCGGTGCGGCAGAAGCCCGACTGAACCTCGTCGGCGATGAAGACGACCCCCTTCTCCTTGGCCCACGCGGCAAGGGTGGGCAGGAAGCCTTCGGCGGGAACAATGAAGCCGCCCTCCCCCTGCACAGGCTCGATGATGATGGCGGCGAGCGACTCGGCGCCGATCTGCTTCTCCATCACGGAGATCGCCCGCTTGGCCGCTTCCTCGCCCGTGATCGACGGGTTCTCCTCGCGGAACGGGTAGCTCATCGGAAGCCGGTAGACCTCCGAGGCGAACGGACCGAAGTTGCCGTCGGGGCCGCCTTTGTACGGCAGGGACTTGGCGGTCAACGCCATGGTCAGGTTGGTGCGGCCGTGATAGGCGTGGTCGAAGGCGGCAACGGCCGGCCGGCCGGTTGCCAGGCGGGCGATCTTGATGGCGTTCTCGACCGCCTCCGCTCCGGAGTTGAACAGCACCGTGCGCTTTTCAAAGTCACCCGGCGTCAGCTCGGCGAGCTTCTCGGCGACGGCGATGTAACCCTCGTACGGGGTCACCATGAAACAGGTGTGTGTGAAGTGCTCCACCTGCTCCTTCACGGCGCCGACGACGGCGGGATCGGACGCGCCGACGCTCGTCACCGCGATGCCGGATCCGAAGTCGATGAAGGAGTTGCCGTCGACGTCGTGCACAACGCCGCCGTCCGCGTCAGCTACGTAAACGGGAACGCCGGAGGAGACGCCCTTGGCGACGACGGCGGCGCGGCGCGCGTTCAGCGCGGTGGATTTGGGGCCGGGGAAGTCACCGATGATGCGGCGCTTCTGTTCGAGCCGGAATTCCTGGAGTGCCTGGGTGGTCATGGGTAGGTCCTTTCTGGGCGGGCGCTGTTACGCGTCCAGCGCGCTCATGACGTGCTTGATGCGGGTGTAGTCCTCGACGCCGTACATCGAGAGATCCTTGCCGTAACCGGAACTCTTGAAGCCGCCGTGCGGCATCTCGGCGGTGAGGAGGATGTGGGTATTGATCCAGACCGCACCGAAGTCCAGATCACGGGAGACGCGCATGGCCGTACCGTGGTCGGTGGTCCAGACGCTGGAGGCGAGGGCGTAATCGACGTCGTTCGCCATGTCGACTGCCTCGTCCTCGGTGGTGAACTTCTGCACGGTGATGATCGGGCCGAAGGTTTCTTTCTGCACGATATCGTCAGTCTGCTGAGCGCCGGTGACGATGGTCGCTTCGAAGAAGTAGCCCCTGTCGCCCGAACGCTTTCCGCCGGTGGCCACGGAGCAGTGCGAGGGCAGAGCGTCCATGACGGCACTGACGGCGTTGAAGTGGTTAATGTTATTCAGCGGACCGAAGTAGTTCTTCGTGTCGTCCGCATCGCCTGTCGTGAGGGTTTTGGTGTGTTCCACCATGGCTGACACGAGGTCATCGTGTACCGAGTCCTGCACCAGTACCCGGGTGATCGCGGTGCAGTCCTGGCCCGCGTTGAAGAAGGCGAACTCAGCGATGGCTGCGGCGGTCTTCTTCACCTCCGCGTCGGCGAAAACGATGGCGGGAGCCTTGCCTCCCAGTTCGAGGTGCGCCCGCTTCAGGTTCTTTGCTGCGCCGGTGGCGACAGCGATGCCCGCACGTACCGAGCCGGTGATCGACACCATGGCGGGGGTCTTGTGCTCAACCATGGCCGCTCCGGTCTCACCTGTGCCGAGCACAACGTTGAGGACGCCGTCGGGCAGGATTCCCTGGGTGAGCCGTGCGAGGACGAGTGTGGACTCCGGCGTGGTGTCACTCGGCTTCAGCACGATGGTGTTTCCCGCTGCGAGCGCCGGGCCGATCTTCCAGATAGCCATCAGGAATGGATAGTTCCAGGGTGCGACCTGTGCGACGACGCCCACGGGTTCGCGGCGTACGTACGATGTGTGGCCCTCGAAGTACTCGCCTGCGGACTTGCCCTCGAGCAGGCGTGCGGCGCCGGCGAAGAACCGCATCTGGTCGGCCCCGGCGGCGACCTCCTCGGAGGCGATCATTTCGCGCACCTGGCCGGTGTTGCGGTGCTGGGCTTCGACGAGCTCCTCGCTGTTGGCCTCGATGGCGTCTGCGAGCTTCAGCAGCATGAGTTGGCGCTGGCCGGGAGTCACCCGCTTCCAGGATGAGAAGGCCGTCTTGGCCGCGCTCATCGCGGCGTCGATGTCTGCCTGCACGGAGACCGGCGACTGTGCCACTACTTCCCCGTTGGTGGGGTTGACGATGTCGAGCATCTCGCTGCCGCTCGGCGTGACGAACTTCCCGTTGATGAAGTTCTGCAGTGTGGTGACCACGGCGTTTTTCCTTTCGCTTTGGGACATGCTTGCCCAAATTCATTGCCGACCCTACGTGGTGCACACCACGCAGCCTAGGTGTAGACGCACAGCGCAATCGGCGTATCGTCATGCATCCGCACAAGGCCGCGGGCCTATGATTGATGTCATGGCGATCACACTCCCGGCGCTCCTTGCCACGCCCGCGCTGAAGCTCCAGAGGGTGGGTACCAGTGAAGCCACAGATGTACCGGTGCAATGGGTTGCGGTCACGGAACTTGAAGATCCGAAGCCGTTCCTCAGCGGCGGCGAGGTGGTGCTCACCACCGGCCTGAGACAGAAGTCCGCTACCTCCCAGCGCAATTTCGTGCGGCATGTACACGCGTCCGGCGCACTCGCTATCGGCTTCGCCACCGGCCTCAGCCACGAAAGGGTCCCTGCCGCCTTCCTCGACCAGGCAGACGAACTGGGCCTGCCGGTATTCCGTGTCCCCTATGAAACCCCGTTCATCGCCATCGGCAAGATCGTCGCCGACTCCCTGTCTGCCGAGCATTACGCCCGTCTCGAAAACCTGCTGAAGGGCCATCAGACTCTAGCCAATGCGCTTCTGGGCGGCGGCGGACTGCCGCAACTTCTGCGTGAGTTGGCCGCCATGCTGGCCACCGACGTCGAGCTTTCCCAGTATGGAACTCAGCTGGCCGAGACCGGCAGCAGATTCTCCTCCTCCTCACCGGGGGATGAGGGCCGCGCCTGGCACCGCATTCCCGTGGCAACAGGGCTCAAGGACCGGTGCACCCTGGCCATCGCCGAGCCGTACCGGCGCGACGCGATTACGGATTACGCCCAGACCCTGATCAGCGTTGAACTGAGCAACCAGGCGAGGCGCCGGGGTTCCGAGCGTGCCGTGGTCGGGCAGTTGCTGCAGGATGTGGTGCGCGGCACCCTCGCCGGGGGTGAGGCAGCGGCGCGCCTGGGAAGTGCCGGCATCGACATTGCACGCAAGCAGTGTGTCGTGCTGGCGGACGTGGCCACCGGCCAGCGCCGGGCCCTCCGGACGCTCCCCCTGCCGGGGAAGTACGACGACGTCGTCACCGCCGTCCTCGAAGACCGGCTGGTGATCGTGGTGCCGGCAAGCGACGGTGAGAGCCTAAGCCGTGCGTTGAGTACCTACCTGCACGGGGCGGGCTTCACCGCGCGGGTGGGTTTCGGCGGTGGCTATGCGCAGGTGAGCGGGCTGCGCTGGAGCTACTTCGAAGCGCGCGAGTCCCTCACCCGGGGCCAGCAGGTGAACCGGCCCGATCGGCTCAGCCTCACCTCACTCCTCATGGCCAGCGAGGACGTTCCGCTGGCGGACCTCGCAGCGGAGGCACTGGATCCTTTGGTGGCGTTCGACGAGCGGCACGGCGCCGAGCTGATGCTCACACTCGAGAAGTACCTCGCGCACAACGGGTCAGTGGCTGCAGTGGCGGACGTCCTGCAGCTGCACCGCAACACCGTGCGGTATCGGCTGCAGCAGATCGTGGACCTGACCGGCTACGACCCCGCCGTCACGGCCGACCGGGTGCACCTGTATCTCGCGATGAACGTTCGCGGACTTCGTTAGCGGTCAGCGTGAACCGGCGTGGGTTATACAGAACCTCGTCCAGGGCCGAGCCTCCAGCCGGCCCTCGGCGATCTCTGCCCCGCACGCTTCGCACCTGCCGTAGCGTCCCTCGTCCAATCTTGTCAGGGCCGCTTCCAGTTCACTGATACGCGCGTCTGTGTCCCGCAGGAGCGTACCGGACTGCGACAGTTCAAACGCGATGGTGGAACCCTCCGGATCATGTTCATCATCCACGTTTGAGTCGCGGGCAGGTCGCTGGTGGAATCGATGTCCGATGCCAGGGCGGCGCGCGACTTTCGGGAGTCAGCCAGTTCCTGCTGAAGCAAGGGGCGCATCCGCTCTTCCATGCTCATGTCCCCTCCGCCCATCAGTGATGCTCGGATCCTACTCCTGCAATATCCGGCCAAGGCTCTGGCGCGGCGGCCCCGCGGCTTCATAAGGTGAACGAATGGGAAATCAACTGCATACAAGTCTCCTGCACACCTGGCAGGGCATCGACGATCCTGGCCGCCTGGATTCCGCCACCATCAACCTCGAGCCCGGACGGTTAAGCGCACACGGCACATCCCGCACCGACTCGTATGCCCTCAGCTGGGCGTTGACCACAGTCGACGGCTGGGTAACCCGCCGCCTGACCGTCACGGCGCACGGTCATGGTTGGAGCCGCCACCTGGAGCTGGAACGCCACGACGATGGAGCATGGACCAGCACCAGCTCCAGTTCCGGTGAATGTGACCTCCCCGCACCCGGCATCGAAGACGCGGCGCTGCTGGCAGGCGCCCTCGACTGCGACCTCGGCCTCTGCCCGGTCACCAACACCATGCCCATCCTCCGGCTGAACCTCCACTCCGAGGAATTGGCTCCGGCGGACGAAACCTCAATGGTCATGGCGTGGGTGGAGGTCCCGAGTCTACGGGTGATGCGCAGCGGGCAGATGTACAGCCAGTTGCGGGCCGCAACAGGAGACCACAATGGCGTGGTGCTCTTCAGCTCCGACAACCACGGCTTCACTGCGGAACTGCAGGTCGACCAGGAGGGGATCGTGCTGGAATACCCGGGGTTGGCTACGCGTATCCGCTGAGATTCGGTAACTTTCCTCATCATGGTCGGTCTCTGCGTCTTCTGTGCCGGGAATCCTACTGACTGGCCTCGCTGACCGACCTGCTCATGCCGGGCTCCTGGCCCTGGGGATTGTCCGGCAGTTCGAAGGTGAACGTGGTGCCCCGGCCCAGTTCGCTGCGGCAGTGGATCTGGCCGCCGTGTTCCTCCACGATCGCGCGGACAATGGCCAGACCGAGCCCGACGCCGGGAATCGCCGCCTGCCGCACAGCTGAAGTGCGGAAAAACTTGGAAAAGACCTCCGCGCTGTCTTCCGGGCTCATTCCCATGCCCTGGTCCTCCACTTCACAGATCACCGAACCGGGCATCTTCTGTGCACGAACCGTCACGGTGCCGCCTGCCGGTGAATACTTCACGGCATTGGACAGCAGGTTATCCAGCACCTGGCCGATGCGGGCCGGGTCGCAGCGGGCGATGGTGCCCGCAGGAATCTCGTTCACTATGGTTACCCCTGCTTCCTTGCCGCGGGAGGCGATGGCCGCAACCGATTCCGCCGCGATACCGCCGAGATCGGAAAGGACGGGGGCGACTTCCGGAGGACCCGAAGCCGCGGTGAGCAGATCGTCGACGAGCCGGCGGAGGCGCGAGACATTCCGGGCGATGACGTTGAGGCTCGCCTCCGTCTCAGGCGGGAGGTCGTCGTCGTCGAGCAGGAGTTCCAGATAGCCCACAATGACGGTGAGCGGAGTGCGCAGCTCATGGGACACCATGGCGACGAACTCCTCCTTGGCGTTGAGCGCATTCACCAGCTCGGTCACGTCATTGAAGGCGACGACGGCGCCCTCTCGCTTGCCGCTTTCATCCAGCATCATGCGGGCAGAGGCCGAGAGCACGCGCTGGTCTTCGCCGGTGCCGACGCGGATGAGGTAGTCGGAGAAGGTTTGACCCGCAACAGCGCGGTACGCCGGGCGCAGCTCCGGGGGCATGGGGGTCACGCCGTCGGGACTGAACAGCAGGAGGTCCTTTTCCGGGGCGTCGTCCACGCCCTCCGGCAGCCCTGCCCGGTGGATCTCGTGCTGCCTGCGGTTGAAAAGAATGTCATGGCCGTCAGCGTCAATGGCGAGAAGTCCGACGTCGACCGTGTTCACCGTGGCGTTGAGCAGCCGCTCACGCTGGGCGCTTCGCTGGAGGAGCTGCTGCAGCGCGTGGTCCTTCTCCTCCATGGCGCGCTGCTGGTCCATCATGCTTGCCGTCATGACGCGTATCGTCACGGCGATTCCGAAAATGATGGTGGGCAACAGGGCGGACTGCGTGAGGTCGGACGGTCGGATATCGGTCCGGGTGATGAAAAGCGGCACCCAGATCATCGCGAAGGGACCGAGGAGACTTACGGCCAGCGCCAGTCGGGGGTGGAGGCCGGAGGCGGTCAGCCACAGCACCGGAAACACGGCCATCAAGCCGACCCCAAGAATTTCGACGTCGGCACCGTACCGAAGCAGGCCGATGGGTATGAAATCCAAAACCGGGATGATGAGGAACAGTCCGTACGGCAGCTTGTCCCACGGCGTAAGTGCACAAGCCAACAGAAGGGCGACGCTGAGCGCTATCCCCCACTGGAATGCGGCAGTTTCCCAGACGACCGGGTGGAAGAACACACTCCCAACGGCCAGCAGCGCCGTCGTGATGGACAACGGCGCCTGGCTGAGGAGCACCCTCGAGCGCATCGACATCTCGTGGAACTGCCGTGTGTTGAACGTCAGATAGGACAGGACATTGTCCATGGTGACTGGTGCTCCTAACGTCCGGTGCAGTTCCGACACTGCCCACTCTATAGAGGGTGCGGTCGGTACGGGATGGGCCGGAACAACCCGCGCTGACGCGGAGGTGACAACGCGTTTCGCCACAAGACTCCCAGTTGTGGGTTAAATGGACCCATGACCGTCTCAGCTCCCGAACGCCGCGCCCTTGTGATCGAAGATGATGCGGACATTCGAATGCTTCTGGTGGGAGTCCTGAAACGCGAAGGTTTCCTGGTGGAAGAGGCCGCGACGGTTCGGGAAGGTGTGGAAGCCGCCCGCCGCGGTGTCGACATCATCACCCTGGACCTCAACCTGCCCGACGGCAACGGACTGGATGCCTGTGCACAAATCCGCCCGATCTCCGACGCCTACATCCTCATGATCACCGCGCGCGGCACCGAGATAGACCGGTTGGCGGGCCTGGATTCCGGTGCGGACGACTACATCACCAAGCCGTTCAGCCCGCGTGAACTCGTCGCGCGCATCAACTCACTCTTCCGGCGCCAGAACCGGCAGCTCGCCGCAACTGAGGCTGCCAGCGCGGCCGACGAGAATGAACGCCGCCGTGCTGCCCAGGTGCAGCAGAGCCTGCTGCCCCGGCAGGGCCTTCAGCTACAGGAGTACGACGTCGCCGGAAAGTTCCGGCCATCGCGGGCGGTCGGCGGGGACTTCTTCGACTGGTACCCCGCCGCGGACGGCATGCACTTCACCGTCGCGGACGCCATGGGCAAGGGTATGGGCGCAGCCCTCGTCGCGGCAACGGTCCGCGCCGTGCTTCGCTCAACGGCCGAGGAACCCGACCTCGCGCAGGCCTTCGCCTCCGCTGCAGCCTCCCTCGAAGGCGACCTCGAACGGGCGTCCTCCTTCGTTACCCTGCTGCACGGCCGTCTCTCGACGGCCGACGGCGGCGTGGACCTGATCGACGCCGGCCACGGGCTCGCTCTCCACATCAGCCCGGACGGGTCATGGCGTCGCCTGGCTTCCGGTGGTGTGCCCTTGGGCACGGTCCCCGGTTGGAAGTGGGAGGTGGTGCGGCTCACACTGGGTCCAGGTGACTCCCTCGCAATCATCAGCGACGGGCTGCTGGACATCTACAACACGCTTGAGGAGTTCGCGGTGGCCGCCGCCGGCACCGTTGCCGGCGCAGACTCGGCGCGCGATGCCTGCGAGAAGCTGCTGGTCCTGGGTGAAGACCCGCGGGTGGAGGATGACGTGACCGCGGTAGTCGTACGACGGAATGGCGGCGAAGCAGCATGAGTGTCTTCTGGGTGCGGCTACTGGTCGTTCTCACCGTCATCCTCGGCGTGAACTACATCGCCTGGCGGTGGCTCGAATCGCTCAATTGGGACGCCTGGTGGATCGCTGTTCCGCTGGTGGCGGCTGAAACCTACAGCCTGATCGATGTCGCGCTCTTCGGGCTGACGGTCTGGCGGCTGAAGCGACGCATCCCTCCTGAACCGCCGGTCGGCGCCACGGTTGACGTCTTCATCACCACCTACAACGAACCCATCGACATGGTGCTCAAGACAGCCGAGGCGGCGAAACGCATCACTTACCCTCACGAAACCTGGATTCTCGACGACGGATCCCGTCCGGAACTGCAGGAGGGAGCCGAGAAGCTTGGCGTCGGGTACATCACGCGTGGACCGGAGTGGGCGAACCGCCCGCGCCACGCCAAGGCGGGAAACCTCAATAACGCCCTGATGATGACCTCCGGCGAGTTCATGCTCATCCTCGATACCGACCAGGTCCCCGATCCCCGCATCCTCGACAGAACGCTCGGCTACTTCAACAACCGCCGGGTCAGCCTCGTCCAGACGCCCCAGTACTTCGTGAACGTTCCCGAAGACGATCCGCTCGGAAGTCAGGCGCCGCTCTTCTACGGTCCGATCCAGCAGGGCAAGGACGGCTGGAACGCCGCCTTCTTCTGCGGATCCAATGCCATCCTGCGTCGTGAAGCACTTATGCAACTCGGGCTCGCCGGGTATGTGGAGGAAGTTGAACGCGCCGTCACCGCAGCCCTCAAGTCCGCACGGGCCGCAGTGCGTCGGGCACGCAAATCCGCTGAAGCCGCCAATCCGCTGGTCACCCGCCTGCTGGACGATGTCGACAGGGCAGTTGACACAGCCCGCGCCGAGCAGGCGGCCGGGGCGCCGCTCGCAGAAGTCACCTATCGTGTTCGCCGGTCGGTGGACAACGCCGTGCAGCAGATGGTCGCTGCGGACATGTCAGCCATGGAGGCAGACCTGGCCGAAATTGCGGCAATGGACCTGGGCAGTGAGCCCGGCGTCGCGGTTCCTGACAATCTGGATATAGCCGTCCAGCAGCTCTCGGACCGCGCCTGGTCACCGCTCGGCGCATTGGAGTCGGTCCAAGCGGTGCTCGACGCGATCTCGGTGGACCGCGATGACGAGGCACAGCCCGTCATGCCGCTGGCGACCATCTCAGTCACCGAGGATATGGCCACGTCGATGCGCATGCACGCGATGGGCTGGCAGAGCGTCTACCACCACGAGATCCTCGCCTACGGCCTGGCGCCCGAAGACCTGAAGACCATGCTCACGCAGCGGCTGCGCTGGGCGCAGGGCACCATCCAGGTGCTCCTGCGCGAGAATCCGCTGGCCAAGAAGGGAATGAGCCTCGTCCAGCGGCTCATGTACTTCGCGACCATGTGGAGCTATCTCAGCGGGTTCGCGGCTGTCGTGTACTTCGCCGCACCGATCATCTACCTGACGCTCGGCATCCTTCCAGTGACCAGCATCAGCTTCGACTTCTTCATCCGCTTCCTACCGTTCATGATCGTCAATCAGCTGCTGTTCGCGGTGGTGGGCCGGGGCGTCAGCACGTGGCGCGGCCAGCAGTACAGCCTCGCGCTCTTCCCCACCTGGATCAAGGCCTGCACGACGGCGGCCCGTAACGTCTGGTTCGGCCGTCCGCTAGGCTTCGCTGTCACGCCGAAGGCACGTCAGGACGGCGGCCCCAGCTGGAGCCTGATCCGTCCGCAGCTGATTGTCATGGTTCTGCTCGCCGTGGCCGCGATAGTGGGCACCATCCGGCTGGCCACCGGCCTGAATGAACCGCTCGGTACGTTCGTGAACGTGGTCTGGGTTGTCTTCGACCTGATCGTGCTGAGCGTGCTGATCAAGGCTGTGAAATACGAGGGTTACGTTACCGAGGAAAGGAACGCCGATGCAGTTCGCGATTGAGGACCGGGGAACATACACCGAGGTGGTGGCCACGGGCCGGCTCAACATGGTCTCCGCGCCCACCCTGCGCGCAACCGTCGATGAGGCGGTAGGCGCCGGCAGCCGGCACATTGTGGTGAACCTTGCCGCAACCGAGTTCATGGATTCATCCGGCCTCGGCGCCCTGATTGGGTGTCTGAAGGTGGCCCGCCAGGCCGGAGGCGACTTGCGCATTGCGTGCGTGCAGAAGCAGGTGCAGATGGTCCTTGAGCTGACGAATATGAATCGCGTGCTCGCGCCTTACGGCACCGTAGAAGAGGCATTCGCGCGTGACTGACCGTGAGTTGCAGCGCCGGTTCGAGGCTGATGCAAAGCCCGAGTCGGTCAACGATCTGCATGACGAACTTGATCGTTTCTGGAGCGCCCTGGACGATGTGCCGTTCGAGGACCAGATGGCGTTCACCACCGCCGTCATCGAGGCCGCCTCAAATGTCGTGGAACATGGAGTTCCCCTGGACCGGGACGGAGTGCGCCTCGGCGTCGAACTGAACGCAACTTCCAGCCGGCTACAGGCACGGATCCTCGAGATCAATGCCGCAGCCCATCCGGATCCCCTGACACCGGCAACGGGAGACCCGGCGGACCTGGAATCAGGACGCGGACTGTTCCTCATCAACGCTCTGGTGACCACGGTGACCGTGGAACGGCAGGGGAACACGAACATCTGGGTACTCTCGAAAGAATCGGCGCCCCGGCAGTAGGCCGGAGCACCGATTCTTGCCGGCTGACTACGGCTGACGACTAGGCGTCGGCCAGCGTGTCGACCAGCACGGCTCGAGAGACGGAGACCATGTCCCCGCGCGGCACGACCTTGATGCGTTCGCGGACCACCCCGTCGATTTCCGTCGCGGCGTCGCCGAGCGCCCGCTCGTGGGCATCCAGCGCAAGCCAGCCTTCCCAGGTGGTGAACTGCACCCCGCGGGAGGCCAGAAGTTCGACGACGGCGGCGTCGTCGGGCGTTCCTGCCGCCGGGAGGTTCTCGAGGTCTTCGAGCAGGTACGTGATGGTTTCGAGGGCGTCGCCCTTGGTGTGGCCGATAAGTCCCACCGGTCCACGCTTGATCCAGCCCGTCGCGTACAGCCCCGGCACATGGGCGCCGGAGGCATCCAGGATGCGCCCGCCGTCGTTCGGGATGACGCCGCGGCGGTGGTCGAACTCCACCTCCGGCAGGGCGGACCCGAAGTAGCCCACCGCGCGGTAGACGGCCTGTACCGGGTAGTCGATGTACTCCCCCGTGCCCACGGCGTTGCCCGTGCCGTCGAGTGCGGTGCGCTCGAACTTGATGCCGGCAACCTTGCCGTCCTCGCCGAGAACCTCCACGGGGTTGTGGAGGAAGTGCAGGTGGAGACGGCGGGAGGCAGTGAACTCGGAGGGGTCCTCCGGCTGCTCCGCGATCCAGTTGGTGAGTGTTCCGACCATGGTCTTGGTCTGGTTGTTGGTCTGGATTTGCCGGTCGGACTCTTCGTCGAATTCGAAGTCCTCGGGGTAGAGCACAATGTCGACGTCCCGGGAGTGTGAGAGCTCGCGCAATTCCAGCGGTGTGAACTTCACCTGTGCCGGGCCGCGGCGCCCGAACACGTGGACATCCGTCACCGGAGAATTCTTCAGTCCCTGATAGACGTTGTCCGGGATCTCGGTGACGAGGAGGTCCTCGGCGTGCTTGGAGAGGACGCGCGCCACGTCGAGCGCCACATTACCGTTCCCGATAACGGCGATCTCCTTGGCCTCGAGCGGCCATTCACGCGGTACGTCGGGGTGCCCGTCGTACCAGGAGACAAAGTCCGCCCCGCCGAAGGAGCCCTCAAGCTCGATGCCGGGGATGTTGAGGTCGGCGTCCTTGATCGCGCCGGTGGCGAAGATGACGGCGTCGTAATGGGTGCGGAGGTCCTCCATGGTGAGGTCCGTGCCGTACTCAACGTTGCCAAAGAAGCGAATGTCGCCGCGGTCCAGGACCTTGTGCAGCGCGTTGACGATGCCCTTGATGCGCGGGTGGTCGGGCGCAACACCGTAACGGATGAGGCCGTACGGCGCCGGGTAGCGGTCATAGAGGTCAATGCTGACGGTAAGTTCACCGGAAGCGACCGGTGCGGACTTGGTCAGGATGTCGGCAGCGTAGACTCCGGCCGGACCGGAGCCGACGACGGCGACGCGCAGCGGGCGCTGGGGGGCGCCGTGGGAGAAGAGTGGTGGTTGCGACACGGCTGTGTTCCTTTGCTGTGGTGGTGGTTCTAGCAGTTCGAAAGCGCTGAATCAGCGGGAGGGTGGGGCTTGCCAGTGAGGTGAGAGCGCGACGACGTCGCCCACCACGATCACGGCGGGAGACTTCACTCCGCGCTCCCCGGCGAGGTCGGCGATCGCTCCGAGGGTGCCGGTGGTGACGCGCTGGGTGTCCATCCAGCCGTCCTCGATGATGGCCACGGGTGTTGACGCCGCCCGCCCGCCGTCGATGAGCGAGGCTGCGGAGGACTGCAGGAGTGACACCCCCATCAGGAGGATCAGGGTGTGATCGCTGCCGGCCGGGATGAGGCCGGTCTGCTGGCGGATGTCCTCATGCCCGGTGATGACGCTGAATCCCTTCGCCACTCCCCTGTGTGTCACGGGGATGCCTGCGGCGGCGGGTACTGAGATAGCCGACGTAACCCCGGGAATTACCTCGACGGGCACCCCGTGGTCCCGGCAGTAGGCTTCCTCTTCGCCGCCGCGTCCGAGGACGTAGGGGTCTCCGCCCTTGAGCCGGACCACCCGGTTGCCGAGCAGCGCCTGCTCCACCAGGATCCGGTTGATCTCATCCTGCGGCACCGGGTGGTGTCCGGGAAGCTTACCCACCTCGATGACCTGCACCTCGGCGGCGAGGCCCGCCAGTAGGGAGCGCGGGCCGAGCCTGTCAGCCACGACGACGTCAGCCTGGGCCAGGAGGCGGCGACCGCGCGTGGTCATGAGTCCGGCGTCGGCCGGTCCGCCGCCAACCAGCGCAACCGAACCCATTCCGTCTTTGCGGCGGAACCGCCGCAGCGGCAGCTCGCCGGACTCGAGGGCGGCGGCGACGCCGTCACGCAGGGCTGCTGCACGCTTGGGATCACCGTGGGTGTTAACGGCCACGGTGACATCATCGATGCGTGCAACGGCGGGCACCCAGGCGCTGGATGCCCGGTGGTCACCGCCCTTGACGCACCAGACGCGAGCGGCGTCGGCTTCAGCAGCGATGCGGTCCTGCACCTCAGCGGATCCCGAGTGGGCAAGGACCAGCCACACGCCGTCGAGGTCAGCGGTGCGGTACTCGCGCTGCTGCCAGTCCACGCGGCCGTCTGCAGCGGCTTCAGCGATGTCCTCGCAGGCGAACGGCGCCACTACCGTGACCAAGGCGCCGTCGTCGAGCAGTCCCTGCACCCTGCGGGCGGCCACCGGGCCGCCGCCCACGACGAGTACGCGGCGGCCGCGCAACTGCAGTCCGAGGGGATACGTCACTGGGAGCCTCCGACGAGCAAGCCTCGGCGGCGCAGCAAGCGGCGCTCGAGGGGGCCGAAGATCAACAGTTCCACGACGATTCCAATGAATAGGATGAGCAGGATGGCAGCGATGACCGTTGCCATCGAGGAAAACTGTCGTCCCTGATCCAGGAGTGCTCCGAGACCGAATCCGAGAGTTCCGCCTGTCGCGATAATTTCCGCCGCCATCAGGGAGCGCCAGGAGAATGCCCAGCCCTGCTTCAGTCCGGCGACATAGCTTGGCAGCGCGGCTGGAAGGATGATTCGGGTAGCGAGTTGCCACCGGCTGGCACCCAGGACGTGGCCGACGCGGCGGTGCTGGTCCGGAACATGGTCGACACCGGCGATGAGTCCGTTGGTGATTGACGGGATGGCACCCATCAGCACCACGAAGTACACGGTGGCGTCGCTAAGGCCGAACCAGATGACGGCGGCTGGAACCCATGCCACGGAGGGCAGCACCTGCAGACCGGAGATCAGCGGCCCGAACGCTCCGCGCAGGATCCTGCTCTGAGCGAGGAGAAGGCCAAGCGGCGTGGCGATGACGACGGCGATGATGAACCCGACGACGCCGCGCTGGAGACTTGTCAGGACCGTCTCGACCGCATCGCCGTTCTGCCACAGGGTGCCGAGGGTTCCGAAGACATCAGCCGGACCCGGCACCTGGTCGGGCCGTGGCCGGACAATCCACACGTACATCTGCCAGACATAGATCGCTACACCCAACGCAGCGACGGGCAGCAGCGCCTTGCTGATGCTGACCTTCCAGGACGATTGGGCGCTCACCTCCCGCTGGAGATTGTCGAGCCCCTTCTCGAGCGCACGGTCGTCCTCCGGCGAAAGCTGTGCCGGCGGTCCCGAAGCCGGTTCTGCCTTGGTGAGTGTTGATTCAGGCTGCATGACGCCGGATCTCCTTGCGCAACTCCGTGGTGATCTCCTCGGTCAGCACTGCGTGGTCCTGCCCTTCCACGGCCCACTCGGCAACGACCCGGCCGGGGCGGGATGACATCAGCAGCACGCGCTGGCCCAGCCGGACAGCCTCACGGACGTTGTGCGTGATGAACACGATGGTCCGGCCGGTCTCCCTCCAGACCCGCTGCAGCTCGTCGTGCAGCAGGTCGCGCGTGATCGCGTCGAGCGCCGCGAACGGCTCGTCCATGAGGAGAATGTCCCGGTTCTGCGCGAGGGACCGCGCCAGGGCAACCCGTTGGCGCATGCCCCCCGACAGCTCGTGCGGCCGCTTCGAGGCGGCGTCTGACAGATGGACGAGATCAAGCAGACGCAACGCTTCGGCTTTCCGCTCTGCCTTCGGTTCACCGCGCAGTTCAAGAGCAAGCTCCACATTGGCCAGGGCGGACAGCCACGGGAAGAGGGACGCGTCCTGGAACATGAACGCCGCCTTGGGCGACGCGATAGTGCCCGACGTCGGCTCTTCCAGTCCAGCGATCAGGTTCAGCAGGGTGGACTTGCCGCAGCCCGAAGCCCCGAGCAGGGCGACGAACTCACCCTTCCGGACCCGCAGGTTCACGTCGTCGAGCACCAGGGGCGCGTCTGCGGCGAACCGCTTGGATAGCCCGGTGATCTCTATCTGCGCCGCAGTCATGGCGAGGTAGTTCCGGAGCCCAGCCCAGCGTCGTCGTACGCTGGTTCGCCGGCTTCCTTCTGGAGCCCGTTGAGCAGGCTGAGGTCCAGAATGCCGGTGATGTCGGCGTCCTCGGTGGTTCCGGCGTGCACTCCGTCATCAAGCAACTGGGCAAGCGCGCCGGCGAGCGGCTCCTGGGAGAAAGTCACATTCTCCAGCGCGCGTTCCAGGACGGGCACCGCGAGCGGCTTGGCATCGGCGGCCTCAAGACCGGCGTTGATGAGATCCGGCGTTTCCTCGGGATTCTCAGTGAGCCAGGTGATGGCGCGCTGCTCTGCCCTCAGCAGCGCCTTGACCTGCTCGGGGTGCTCCGCGAGGAACTGCTTGTTCACGGCCAGGACCGTCGTGGCGAACTTGCCGTCGGGCCAGAGTTCGGCCTCGTCGACGAGGACCTCGGCCCCTGCGTCGACCACGAGCCGCGAGGCCCAGGGCTCAGGCAGCCAGGCTCCGTCGATATCACCGTTCTGGAACAGCTGGAGGGTCGTGGCATTCTCGGTGGGGACGATGGCCACGTCGCCGCCGCCGTCGATCGTGGTCTCGTAGCCCTGTTCATCAAGCCAGACCCGCAGCGCAACATCCTGTGTGTTGCCCAGCTGCGGCGTCGCGAGCGACTTCCCCGCCAGATCCTCCGGGGACTTGATGTCCGGCGTCACGACAAGCTGAGCCCCACCTGATGTGGCGCCGGCAACGATGCTCAGCGACTGTCCCTTGCTCTGCACGAAGGAGTTGATCGCTGGATTGGGACCGATGAACGTTGCGTCGATCGCCCCGGCGTTCAGGGCTTCAATGGCTGATGGGCCGGCGTTGAACACCTGGGTGCTCAGGGCGGTATCGCCGAGCTCTTCTTCGAAGTAGCCGTTCTCCAGTCCCACCAGCGCGGGTGCGTGCGTGAGGTTGCCGAAGTACCCGAGGCGAAGTTCGGTGGCATCGGAGACGGGGGCGGCAGTCGTCGCTTGCTCCGGGGAGGACTGGGAGTTGCCGAACGCAGCGATTGCAGCGCCAGTGGCCACTGCGACGACTGCGACACCGGCGATCGCACCCTCTGCGACACGGCTCTTGAGCAGGAAACCCCGCTTGGCTGGGCGGGCTGCGTTCTCGTTGACGGGAGTATTCGGGTTAGATGACATAACGTTCGTCCTCGCGGGCGGACAGTTCAAGGTGGTCGGATTCCACCAGACCTGCCGCCAGGGTATTGCCGTCGGAGGGGTCGATCACCAGGAAAGCTCCGGTACGGCGGAAGTTCACGTAGTTGTCCACCGGCAACGCGGATGCGAGCCTGATGTGGACGGTCCCGATGTCATTGAGCTCAAGGCCCGACGCCGGTTGATCGGCGAACGTAGACAGATCCAGCTTGTTGATGACCTGGCGAACCAAGCCCTGGACCGTCTTGCTGCCGTGCTTGATGAGGAGCCGCGAGCCCTCTTTGAGCGGCTTCGGTGAGAGCCAACAGAGTGCGGCGTACAGGTCCTGGGTGGGTTGCGGGAGTTGCGCGATCGACGTGCCCGAGCCAGCCTCGGCAAGCAGGTCACCACGGGCGATGTCGATGTCGTCGGCCAGGCGCAGCACCACAGACTGCGGTGCGAAGGCTTCCTCCAGTTCCTGCCCGGCGAAATCGATGCCCGTCACGGTGGTCTCACGTCCGGACGGCTGCACAGTGACGGCGTCGCCCACGCGGATGGAGCCTGCCGCGACCTGGCCCGCGTACCCGCGGTAGTCGCGATACGTGTCGGCGTCCAGTCCCGGCGCCACGGCGCCCTGCGGGCGGATGACGGTCTGCACCGGGAAGCGGAAAGCTTCGATGTCAGTTTCAAGGTCAGCGAGCGCCGGCAACTGCTCGAGGGTCTCCAGCAACGAGGGCCCGCCGTACCACGGTGTCTTCCCGGACCGGTCCACCACGTTGTCGCCCTCGAGGGCGGATACAGGGATGATTGCGGGCTCGTCGACCTTCAGTTCACGTGCAGCCTGCTTCAGCTGCGCTTCGACGTCGCGGAACACGTCCTCGCTGTAGTCCACGAGGTCGATCTTGTTCACCGCAACGATGATGTGGGCCACGCGCAGCAGGCGCGCCACGGCCAGGTGCCGGCGGGTCTGCTCCAGCACACCCTTGCGGGCGTCAATGAGTACGACGACGGCGTCCGCCGTGGAGGCACCTGTCACCGTGTTCTTGGTGTACTGAACGTGCCCCGGGGTGTCCGCCAGGATGAAGGTGCGGTTGGCGGTGGCGAAATAGCGGTAGGCCACGTCGATGGTGATGCCCTGCTCGCGTTCGGCCCGCAGTCCGTCGGTGAGGAGTGCGAGATCAAGCCGCTGGACGCCGTCTCCGCGCTCGCCACCGAAACCGCGCTCCGCGGAGGTGCGGGCAACGGCGTCGAGCTGGTCTGCGAGGACCGACTTGCTGTCATGCAGGAGGCGGCCCACGAGGGTGGACTTGCCGTCGTCGACTGACCCTGCCGTGCAGAATCGAAACAGTGAAGCGGAAGAGAGGTGGTCGATGTTTGCTGCTGTCTCAACAGCGGTGGGGGTAGACATCAGAAGTAGCCGTCCTTCTTGCGGTCTTCCATGGCGGCTTCCGAGATCCGGTCGTCCGCGCGGGTGGCGCCGCGTTCGGTGAGTGTACTGAGGGCGACTTCCCGGACTACTGCCGCGACGGTCGCTGCGTCGGATTCCACTGCTCCGGTACAGGACATGTCACCGACCGTCCGGTAGCGGACCGTTCGCGTTTCGACAATTTCCTTCTCGGTGGGCTGTGAGACGTCACCGACCGCGCGCCACATGCCGTCGCGGCGGAAAACCTCGCGCTCGTGGGCGTAATACAGGCCCGGTAGCTCGATATTTTCCCGCTCGATGTAGCGCCAGACGTCCAGCTCGGTCCAGTTGCTGATCGGGAAGGCACGCACGTGTTGACCGACGGTGTGGCGGCCGTTGTAAAGGTTCCACAGCTCCGGCCGCTGGTTGCGCGGATCCCACTGGCCGAACTCATCACGCAGGCTGAGGATGCGCTCCTTGGCCCGGGCCTTGTCCTCATCGCGCCGTCCGCCACCGAAGACGGCGTCGAACCGGTTGGCGTTGATGGTGTCCAGCAGCGGCACAGTCTGCAGCGGGTTACGCGTACCGTCGGCGCGCTCGCTCAGCTCGCCACGGTCGATGTACTCCTGGACCGACCCCACAACGAGCCTGACTCCCAGCCGCTCCACGGTGCGATCGCGGAACTCGAGAACCTCGGGGAAGTTGTGACCGGTGTCCACATGCAGCACCGGGAACGGAACCTTGCCGGGCCAGAACGCCTTGGTAGCAAGGTGCAGCATGACCACGGAGTCCTTGCCGCCGGAGAACAGCAGCGCGGGCCGCTCGAACTCGGCGACAACTTCACGAATGATGTGAATGGCTTCGGACTCGAGGGCGTCAAGGGAGGAGAGCCGCTTCGCCGTAGGCGCGGACGCAGCGAATGCCGGCCCCGCCCCTTCGCCGCGCGGCTGATCTATGATCAGTCCGCCACGCGGCTCCGACAGGCCCGATGCCACTCCCTGGCCGGCATTCGCTGCCTCTGCGCTTTGGGGGGCACCTTCAGTCCGCATCGTGTCCTCAATGGTTTGGGTGGTGTGGCTCATTGGTGGATTCCGCACTCTGTCTTCGCTAGACCGGCCCAGCGGCCGGCTCTCGGGTCTTCTCCTGGGGCTACCGGACGCGTACAGGGCTTGCAGCCGATCGAGGGGTAGCCGTTGGACAGCAGCATGTTCACGGGAACCTGGTGCTCACCCGCGTAGTCGAGGAGTTCATCGAAGCTCCAGGCCGCCAGAGGGTTGATCTTGACGAGGTTGTGGACACGGTCCCAGGTGACCAGGGGCGTGTTGGTCCGGGTAGGCGCTTCTTCGCGGCGTACTCCGGTGAACCAGACTTCGTAGCCCGCGAGCGCCTTCTTCAGAGGGTCCATTTTGCGGAGCGCACAGCACGTGGCGGGGTCCCGGCCAAACAGGTCCTTCCCGTAGGTGGCGTCCTGCTCGGCGACAGTGAGCTCGGGCATTACGTCCACGATCGTGACGTCCAACTGCCCCGCCACTTCGTCACGCGTGATGTGCGTTTCGGTGAAGTGGTAGCCGGTCTCGAGGAACAGCACGTCGATTCCCGGGAACTGCTGCGAGACCAGGTGAGGCAGGACGGCGTCGGCCATGGAGCACGCTACCGCAGCCTGCGACAGGTCGAAGTTGCGGGCGACCCAGGCGATGACCTGCTCGGCGGAGGAGTCCCAGCCGAGCTCTTCGGCGCCTTTGGCGGCAAGCGCCTTCAACTCCTCCTCGGAGCGGCGGGCAGGCTTTGCGACGTCGGTGAGGGGTGCGGTGTCAGCAGACGTGGGGACGCTGCCGGCGGCGTGTAGGGGTGACAGGCTCACTGCAGCACTCCTTCCTCGGCACGGTGTGCCCACTGGGCGAAGGTTTCGTTCTCGTGGCGGTCTTCGGCGTAGCGGCGCACGACGCGCTCCACGTAGTCGGGCAGGTTCTCGACCGTGACCTTGAGGCCGCGGATGGTCCGGCCAAGGCCGGCTTCACCGCGATCGACGGCTGCCAGGCCGCCCCCAAGGTGAACCTGGAAGCCCGGCGTGGGATCGCCGTCGGGCGTTGGAAGCATCATGCCCTTCAGCCCGATGTCCGCCGTCTGGATGCGGGCGCAGGAGTTGGGGCAGCCGTTGATGTGCAGGGCTATGGGCTGGGTCAGGATCCCGTTGTCGACGAGGTCGGCGAGCCGGCGCTCCAGTTCAGCGATAGCGGTGGCGGCGGTGACCTTGGTTTCGACGATCGCGAGCTTGCAGAACTCGATGCCCGTGCAGGCGATGGTCGAGCGGCGAAACAGTGACGGACGTGCCGAAAGACCCAGCGCATCCAGTTCAGCGATGAGCGGTTCAACACGGTCCTTCTCGACATCGAGGACCACGAGCTTCTGGTGCGGTGTGGTGCGCAGGCGGGTGGAGCCGTGTGCTTCCAGAGTGTTCGCGAGCGAGGTAAGGATGGTCCCGGAAACCCGGCCTACAGTGGGCGAAACACCGATGAAGAACTTGCCGTCCTTCTGCTCATGGACACCCACGTGGTCGCCCGGGGTTTCGGGCTTCGGTGCAGCCGGACCGTCAGGAAGCTCGAAGCCAAGGTACTCATCCTGAAGGACCTGGCGGAACTTTTCTGCACCCCAGTCATTCAGGAGGAACTTCAGGCGGGCCTTGGTGCGCATGCGGCGGTAACCGTAGTCACGGAAGATGCTGGTCACGCCGAGCCAGACTTCAGCGGCCACGTCAGGAGTGACGAACACGCCGAGACGCTCGGCCAGGCGTGCGTTGGTGGAGAGGCCGCCGCCCACCCAAAGGTCGTACCCGGCGCCAAGCTCGGGGTGAACCACGCCGACCAGAGCGAAGTCGTTGATTTCGTGCACCACGTCCTGGCTGGGGTGGCCGGTGATCGCGGTCTTGTATTTGCGCGGAAGGTTCGCCAGTTCCGGATCTCCGATGAACCGTTCGCTCAGCTCGTGAATCAGCGGTGTCGGGTCGAGGATCTCGTCCTTCGCGATGCCGGCCACGGGGGAACCGAGGATGACGCGGGGAACGTCGCCGCAGGCCTCGGTGGTGGACAAACCGACGGACTCGAGCCGGTTCCAGATCTCCGGGACATCCTCGACCCGAACCCAGTGCAGCTGAATGTTCTGCCGGTCCGTGATGTCCGCGGAATCCCGAGCGAACTCGGTGGAGATGCCGCCGATAACGCGCAGTTGTTCGGTGGTGAGAGCACCGCCGTCGATACGCACGCGGAGCATGAAGTACTTGTCCTCGAGCTCGTGGGGTTCAAGCGTGGCGGTCTTGCCGCCGTCGATACCCTGGCGACGCTGGGTGTACAGGCCCCACCAGCGGAAACGCCCGTGAAGGTCGGTGCTGTCGATCGAGTCGAAGCCGTTCTTCGCGTAGATGTTCTCGATCCGCTCCCGAACGTTAAGCCCGTTGTCCTCCTGCTTCCAGGTTTCGTTGGCATTGAGGGGCGTGGTGCCGTCGACTTTCCACTGGCCGTGCGGCTTGGCTGCGGGCCTTGTGGCACGGGGTTTACGTGCGCCTGCCGGGCTTGCTTCGGTCGCGACTGAACTCGTCATGTAACGACAGTAGGACCCGCTTCAGACGCCCTTCAAAGGTTCGGCAACACCCGTTCACGTGGCGACACGGCACGTCACAATCGCGTCAAAGTATTGACAGTGCCCGCACCGGAAGGTGACCGGCTCTATGGACGGGCGCACGCCGACACATGCGCCCTGCAGGGACGGCCACAGTCACGGGTGGGGTCCGGCGTCTCAAGGCGGCTGACGGCGTCGTCGTATCGAGCAAGCGCAATTTCGGCCACCGCCGTGGACGGGAGCAGGGGTGCACTCACCACTGTCCCACCTGCCTTGGCGAGCTGGTCGTGGAAGTAGCCGGGCGCCAGCAGGTAGGACGCGATGGCCGGACTTCGGGCGCCGTCCTGCGCCTCGGCTACCGCTTCGGGAACCGACGGGCGCGCACTGGCGCCGTATCCGACGACGATGCGCCCGGGGCGCAGCTCCTTGAGCTGCTCCGCGAGCTCCCCCACGTCGACGGCAGCACACGCGTCCGATGACCCTGCAGCTGCAAGTACGACGGCATCTGCCGACCCCACTCCTGATTCCTCCAGCCGCTGCTGCAGCAGCTGCGCCAGCTTCGGGTCAGGTCCGAGCGGCGCGGCGGCGAAGGTGTCCGGCCGACTCTGCACTGCCTCAGCGATGTCGACCTTGACGTGATAACCCACCGAGAGGAGCAAGGGCACTATGACAGCAGGCCCGTGCGGGAGTGCGGCGACGACCTCCGGGAGGTCAGGCTCCTGAACGTCAACGTACGCTTCGCGGATGTCCAGCTCGGGCCGCAACGCACGCATCTCATCACGCAACCGGTTCACAGCGGCCTGCCCCTCAGCGCTGCTGGTGCCGTGTGAACATGCGATCAGGACGGGTCGGTTAGACGTCTGCATGTTGGCCATTGAAGCACCCGCCTGCGACTATTGACAGTTGTGTCCCGTAACGCAAAGACCTCATGAACGCGCCGCTGATCCTTGACCTTGTCGGCGTTTTCTTCTTTGCTGTCTCTGGATCTTTGCTGGCAGCTCGCAAGGGCTTCGATCTCATCGGGTCGCTCCTGCTGGCTTGCCTTGCCTCGCTGGGCGGCGGCGTGGCGCGCGACCTGATCATCGACGTCGAGCCTGTGGCGTTCTACAACCCGCTGTATCTCGTGCCGCCGCTTCTGGCGGCCGTGCTGGTTTTCTTCCTTTTCTCCCACCTCGAGAAGGTGAGCACGCTTCTGGTGCTGTTCGACGCCGGCGGTTTGGCGCTGTTCTGCATCGTCGGGGCCCTCAAGGCAATCGACCAAGGATTGAATCCCGTGGCGGCAGTGCTGCTTGGGGTGACAACCGCCGTCGGCGGCGGACTGCTTCGCGACGTCGTCGCGAACGAGGTGCCGCAGCTTTTCTCCGGTGACCTGTACGCGCTCCCCGCGTTCCTCGGGGCCACCCTGGCTGTGTCACTGGAGATGCTCGGACTGTTCAACGTCGTGACCGGAATAGCGGTCGCCGTCCTGGTATTTACCCTCCGGTTGCTCGCCTGGCGGTCGGGCTGGAAGGTACCGCTCGCGGCTCAATCACGTCATTTCGAACCCCCGCACGCGGGATAGGATGAATTATCCCCCCGACACCACCTGGAGCCACTGTGACCGAGCTGTTCCTGGATAAATTCCGCGCCCTTGTACCCGCCTACTTCGAGGAAGCGTGGGTGCCGGAAGACGGCCTGTCCGAGGACGAACTGGCCGAACTGCGCGAGGGCCAGGACTTCCCCCTGCCGCTGGCACTGCGCGAGTTCTACCTCGCGGTCGGCGCCTCCGAGGACCTCATGGAAGCGTTCCACTACGTGTGGGATCCGGACGAGCTGGAAATCGAGGACGGGTTCCTGCTGTTCATGGAAGACGTCGACGAAAAATTCGTCTGGGGAGTCAAGGCGGACCAGTTGAACGTCCCGGATCCGATCGTATGGCGGCGCAACAACGCCCGCGGCTCCTGGAAAAACGAGGAAGGAACGTTCAGCGAGTTCATGCTCGACATGTTCGACTGGGTGTTCGACGAAGAGGCCGAATGACCTGGAATACCCACGCGCCGGAGGGCTACGAGTGCCCGTTCTGCGACCTGGCATCGGGCGAGTTCAGGTTCGCGACCAACCTCTGCGAGCCGGGCGACCTGATCTACTCGGATGAACTGGTTTTGGCGTTCATCGCCTCCCACGGCTTCGATCCGAACCCTGGGCACGTGCTGGTGACACCGCGCGCCCATTATGAGCTGCTGTATGAACTGCCCGACGACGTCGCCGGCCGCATCATGACGGTCACCCGCGACATGGCCATCGCCATCAAGCGTGCGTGGAATCCCGACGGCGTCTCCACCCGCCAGCACAACGAGCCGGCCGGCAGCCAGCACGTCTGGCACTACCACCAGCATGTGCTCCCCCGCTGGCACGACGACGGCTTCTACTTCACGCCGAAGCGCCCGATCGTGGCCCCGGCCATCCGCGCACGCAAGGCCGCCGAGCTCCGGTCAGCGCTCGGCCTCTAGTCCTCCGTCCTGGTGTGCCCGTGGCCGCGTGCCGCGCACAATCCTGCACTTTCTGGCTGGATATGTGGCTCTGTGTTGGAGAATTCGGCTGGAACACGCGGGTCAGGTTCGCCGCCGGTCAAGAAGATGCAGGATTCTGCCCGACCGGACTCCAGAACACTGCCGCTCCACACGATTCCCCCGCAGCCGACTTTACCCACATAGCCGCCTCAAGCCACCGGAGGCTCCGCCAGCCGTTTGAGACTTGCAGCATGGATCCCTCTCAAGCGTTGCATCGTGTGGGCGGCGCAGCGCCGGTGCGAACGCTCCGACAGCGGGGCATCAGCCGCCGTGCAATCGATGCCGCTGTCAGCTCGGGCTCAGTCATCAAAGTGCGACGAGGAATACTCGCCGTCCCAGGAGCCGCTGCTGACTTCGTCTCGGCAGTAACCCACAACGGTCGCCTAACCTGCGTTTCTGCCGCGAGCCACTTCGGTTTGTGGTGTTTGAATTCATCTGGTCCCCTCCACATGTGCTGCCCTGACGGGGCCAGCGGCGTCCACGTGAATCACCGATCTCTCACTGTGCCCGCTCACCCTTACCTACCGCTGGTGGGGTTGGGTGACGTGCTCCTGCACGCCCTCAGGTGCCGTCCCCTGCCTGAAGCAGTGGTCATGGTCGAAAGTGCCGTGAGACGTGGCGATATCGCGCTTTCCTTTCTATTCGAGCACCTCGAGGGAGATCGAAATGGCAAGGCCCGCACCGCGCTGCAACAGGTGACCGGGTGCGCTGAATCGCCCATCGAGGTCGTCGCGAGGCTACTATTTGTCGCCGCTGGGTTCCACGTGGAGACGCAGGTGCGCATCGAGGGCGTAGGACGAGTCGACTTCCTCCTCAACGATTCTCTCGTCGTCGAGATCGACGGTGCAGCCTTCCACTCCGATCGCAAGGCGCTCCGACGGGACCACCGCCGAAACAACTCGACGCTTCTGAACGGGTTCCTCATTCTCCGCTACGGCTATGAGGACGTCATGTTCGAGCAGGAAGCCATGTTGGACGAGATCCGTTTGGAGTTACGACGAGGGCGCCGCCGCAACGGCTAACACACGCGCATAATCCTGCACTTCCTCGGCGACCTCTCCACCGTCACCCCAGCAGTGACGCGGGCGGGCACGCCGGCACTCCTTTGGGCAGCCCAGAATGTGCAGGATTGTGCACACAGGCAAACCTCCCAGCGCAGCTAGACGTCCCGGCTGACGACCGCCTGCGCGAAGCTCGCCAGCGCCGTCTTCACGGTGCTCTCGGGCAGCGGGTCGAGGGCAGTTACGGCGTCTTCCGCCCACTGCTGCGCTACAGCCCAGGCCTGCTGCGTCGCGGAATGCTCCCGGAGGGCGGACACAGCTTCGGCCAGAGCCTCGTCCGAGGTCAGGTCGCCGTCCACCAATTCGAGTACACGCTGCGCTGACTCATCGCCGGCAGCAGCAGCCTGGCGCAGCAGGAGTACCGGCAGCGTGGGTACGCCCTCGCGCAGGTCGGTGCCCGGGGATTTTCCGGACTTCGCCTTCAGCCCAGTGACATCGATGACGTCGTCAGCAAGCTGGAAGGCCACGCCGACCTTCTCGCCGTAAGAAATCATGACGTCAACGGCTGACGCCGGCGCATCCGCGAAAATTGCACCCAGTTGGCCTGACGCTGCAACCAGGGAGCCGGTCTTGTCGGCGATGACCGAGAGGTAATGCTCCACGGGGTCCTCGCCGTCCTGCGGGCCGACGGTCTCGTGCAGCTGGCCGAGGCAGAGCCGCTCGAAGGTTCGCGCCTGGATCCCGAGCGCACGCGAGCCCAGCTCAGAGACGAGGATGGACGCCCGCGCGAAGATCAGGTCGCCGGTCAGGATGGCTACCGAGTTGCCCCATACCTCATGCGCGGTCGGGGCTCCACGGCGAAATGGCGCGGAGTCCATGACGTCGTCGTGGTACAGGGTTGCAAGATGCGTCAGTTCGACGACGACGGCGGCAACCACCACTTCTGCCTTGGTTGCATCCCCGAGGTGGGAAGCGAGGATTGTCAGCAGCGGACGGATTCGCTTGCCGCCGGCTTCAACGAGATGCCGGGAGGTGGCGTCGGCCAGGGGGTCGGAGCTGGAGATGGCTTCCCGCAGCTGTTTCTCGACCTTCGCAAGGCAGGTCGATACTGCCGGGCCGAGCTCCGGATCCTCAGCAATCAGGGCGAAACCTGCGGGCAGGCGCAGCCCAGTGGCGATCACGCCGGTACTCGGCTCCAGCTCGTCGATGAGCGGGCGCGGATGGCCAGCGCTGGTCCAGCTGGTTTGGGGGGAGTCCGTCATGCGTCTAAGCCTATCGGGCGAGGGGCCCGCTGCGAGCGCAGCGAGTAGTGGGAGCCCGATAGGCGCTATCGGGCGAGGGGCCCGCTGCGAGCGCAGCGAGTAGTGGGAGCCCGATAGGCGCTATCGGGCGAGGGGCCCGCTGCGAGCGCAGCGAGTAGTGGGAGCCCGATAGGCGCTATCGGGCGAGGGGCCCGCTGCGAGCGCAGCGAGCGAGGGGGCCAGCACGGGACGGGATTACTGGTTGCTTGTGGCGGGCACGAGGCGTTCGAGGACATGAATGAGCCGATCCTCAAATCCCCTGCCCTTTGAATCGGTCAGGTTGGCCAGCATCCGCACCACGAACCGCATCAATACCGGGATGGGCATGCCCGTGCGCAAGGCGAGGCGGAGGATGGCGGGCTTGCCGATGAGCTGAGCGAAGATTCGTCCCAGCGTGAAGTGGCTCCCCCACTGGTCCCGGATATACGGCGCGTAACCGGACAGCACAGTGTCCCGCGCAGTTCCGGGTTCCACGGCGAGCGACCTTTCGATGAACTCTGCCGCATACCGGGCGGACTCCATGGCATAGGAAATTCCCTCACCGTTGAACGGCGACACCATCCCGCCGGCGTCACCGAGCAACAACATGCCCGGCGAGTAGTGCGGAGTGCGGTTGAACCCCATCGGCAGGGCGGCGCCGCGGATCTCACCGACCTGGTTGTCCTCGCCGAACCCCCACTCGGCAGGCATCCCGGCAGTCCAGTCGCGCAGTACCTGCTTGTAATCGAGCTTCCCGAACGAAGCTGAGGAGTTGAGGATTCCCAACCCCACGTTCGATGTCCCATCACCCACACCGAACACCCAGCCGTAGCCGGGCAGCGGCTTCCCGGAGGCATCCGGCAGTTCCAGCCAGCCCTCCATCCAGGGGTCGTCATGCCGGGGACTGGTGAAGTAGGTCCGCACCGCAACCCCGAGTGGGCGGTCGTCCCGCTTGGCCATGCCAAGGCTCACCGCCGTGCGGGTCGAATTGCCGTCGGCGGCCAGCACGACGTCGGCGCTCAGCGTCTTCTGCTCGCCCGTCCGCCGGCCGTCAGGACCGAGAACGTTCACGACGACGCCGGTCACCCGCCCGCTGGCGTCCCGTACAGCTTCGGTCACGGAGTGGCCCTCGAGAATCTGCGCACCTGCGGACCGGGCATGCGACGCGAGCTGCTCATCGAAGCCGAGGCGGGTGCGGATCAAACCGTAGGACGGGAAGTCTGACAGCTCCGGCCAGGGAAGCTCAACGGTTCTCCCGCCGGCCAGCAACCGGAGGCCGACGTTCCGCCGCCATCCGAGTTCCTCGCCGTGCGGGAGTCCCAGGAGCTGGATTTCCCGTACCGCACGGGGCGTGAAGCCGTCCCCGCACACTTTCTCCCGGGGGAAGAAGGTCTTCTCGACAACCGTCGTTTCGATGCCCGCGGAAGCGAGGTAGTAGGCAGCGGTCGATCCGGCCGGCCCCGCTCCGATGATGAGAACTGACACTTAGTTCGCGGCCCTGCTGCTGCGGCGGCGCTGGCGCGTTTGGGAGGCTGCCGCAGTCATCGTGATGCTGGCTTCCGGCTTGGTGGCACGGTGCACCGCGACGATTCCACCGTTGAGGTTGCGGTAGGCCACCGAGTCCCAGCCGCTGCCGGTGATCCAGGCGGCAAGCTCGTCCTGGTTGGGCCAGGCGCGGATGGACTCGGCCAGGTAGACGTACGCTGCCGGGTTGGAGCTGACTTTGGTGGCGATTGCCGGGAGGGCCCGCATCAGGTACTCGGTGTACATGGTGCGCCAGAGCGGGATGGTGGGTTGGGAGAACTCGGCAATCACCAGGCGGCCGCCGGGCTTGGTGACGCGAAGCATTTCCTCCAGCGCGCTGGCGGGACGGTCCACGTTGCGCAGCCCGAAGGAGATGGTGCAGGCGTCGAAGGAGTTGTCGGCGAACGGCAGGTTCGTGGCGTCACCGGCGATGAAGTCGATGTCCGGGCGGCGGCGCTTGCCTACCCGCAGCATGCCGAGTGAGAAATCACACGCAACCACGTGGACACCGGCGTCGGCGAACGGCTCGCTCGAGGTTCCGGTGCCGGCCGCCAGATCAAGCACCCGGTCACCCGGCTTGGCGTCCACCGCATCGACGACCACCCGCCGCCAGCGGTGGGTTTGGCCCAGCGACAGCACGTCATTGACGACGTCGTACTTGGGCGCCACGTCGTCAAACATGGCAGCAACTTCGTCGGGACGCTTATCCAGCGATGCTCGATTCACCCCGTCATTGTCTCAAACATTGAACAGCTCCCCCAATCACGAGGGATCGGGGGTACTGCGGCGCGGGAGTAGGCTAGGGCATCATGAACAATCCGTCCCCTGTTGCAGTGGCGACACCGCTGAACCAGGTGCCGGCCCTTCGCAGCATCACTTTTGAGCGGGGCGACCTCCAGCTCGACACCGGCCTGCTGGACTACGTGGTGCGCAATGACGTGCACACCTGGATTCGTCGCGGCGGCGGCATCGTGGGCTTCGGTGAGGTCGCGCGCTTTACTACGCATGGACCCGGCCGTTTCGCCGAGGGGCAGGCGTGGTGGCGTGAGGTTGTTGCGGCGGCCGACGTCGTCGACCCTCTCGCTCAGCCCGGCTCCGGGTTGATGGCGTTCGGCTCATTCGCCTTCTCGAAGACCTCCCGCCATCTGTCCCGGCTGATCGTGCCGCGGATTATCGTCGGCAGCCGCGAAGGTAAAGGCTGGCTGACCTACATCACGGACGACGACGGAGCCGAGTTGAGTGCCTCCGCCGCAGAAGCACTGCTGGCTGACTATCTCGATGAAGTCGAACCAGAACGCAAACCCTGCCCGGAGGACCGGCTCGCTCCGGGAATCCTGACGGAACAGCAGTGGATGAACGCCGTCAGTCGGGGCGTTGCGCACATCCGCGAGGGTGAGTTGAACAAGCTTGTCCTGGCCCGCGACGTTGTCGCGGAACTCGGATCACCGGTCTCCACGGCGCAGGTCCTCCGTGAACTCGCTGTCCGGTACTCCGACTGCTGGACGTACTCGGTGGACGGGCTCATCGGCTCGACGCCGGAGATGCTCATCAAGGTTGAAGAACGGACAGCGCGCGCCCGCGTCCTGGCGGGCACTCTTGACCGGTCGACGGAGCCCGCAGGTGAGACCGGCTACGCGGAACGGGTACTGGCCGGCTCTGAGAAGCAGCAGCACGAGCATGAAATCGCCATCGACTCCCTGACCCGGCAGCTGGAGCCGTTCACCCGGACCATGACCTCACACAGTGAACCCTTTGTCCTCGAACTCCCGAACGTGTGGCACCTCGCCTCCGATGTGAGCGCGGAACTCGCTGTTGACAGCGAGGGCAATGTGCCGTCGTCGTTGGCGCTGGTTGAAGCGCTGCACCCAACCGCCGCCGTCTGCGGGACGCCCACCACGGTGGCGGGTGAGCTGATCCGCGAGTTGGAACACCTTGAGCGCGGCCCCTACGCCGGGCCGGTGGGCTGGATGGATTCGGAGGGCAACGGCGAATGGGGTATAGCCCTGCGCGGCGCTGTCATTGAGACACCCACGCGTATCCGGATGTACGCCGGGTGCGGCATCGTCGAAGGCTCGCAACCGGTGGCGGAATTGGCTGAGACGTGGAGTAAATTCCGCCCCATGATCGAGGCCTTGGGCCTCCGGACTCCTGCCCGTTCCTAATCCGATTAGGCCTCAACTGTTGGTTACTAATAGGCAACACCTGTAGCCTGTGATGCACATCTCGATAAAGGCTAGAATCGTCGATGACGTTTCTTTACTTACTCCGTCCCCTGAGCTGAGGTACTGCATGTTTTCGAAGATTTACAGGTCGCTTGCCGTTGTGGCAGTCGGCACCCTTGCACTGACCGCCTGCGGCGGCGGATCCGAATCCGAGGAGGGCGGCGAAGCAGCAGGTGGCTCCGAGCTGAACCTCGTGTCCCCCGGCACGCTCACGGTGTGCTCCGACATCCCCTACGAGCCGTTCGAGTACGAGGAAAACGGTGAGTATGTCGGGTTCGATATGGACCTGATGCGCGAGATCGCCACCGGCCTCGACCTCGAACTGTCCGTTCAGGACGTCGGGTTCGACGGTCTGCAGTCCGGTGCAGTGCTCGCTGCCGGTCAGTGCGACGTCGGCGCCAGCGCCATGACGATCACCCCGGAGCGCGAAGCGAACCTGACCTTCGCCGATCCGTACTACGACTCACTGCAGTCGCTGCTGGTACCGGCCGACTCGGACATCGCTACGCTTGAGGACCTCGCGGGCGAATCCGTGGGCGTCCAGCAGGGAACCACCGGCGAAGCTTACGCCCGCGACAACGTTCCCGGAGATACCGAAGTGGTTGCTTTCCCGAGCGACGCTGAACTGTATGCAGCACTTCAGGCCGGCAACGTGGCAGCGATCCTCCAGGATCTTCCCGTCAACCTGAACCACACGCAGGATGGGGAGTACACCATCGCCGCGGAGTTCGAGACCGATGAACAGTACGGTTTCGCGTTCCCCAAGGAGGGCAGCGAAGCTCTCGTCGAGGCTGTGAACGCCCAGCTTGCTGAGCTGCGGGACAGCGGTAAGTACGACGAAATCTACAACACCTACTTCGAGGAGCAGTAAGCTTCCACGGACTTGCGGCAGTTCCAGGTTCTGGGACTGCCGCAGCCGTGTCCACCTCCTGAAAGATAGGTAAAACACGTGAGACCAACTACCCGCAAGCGCCTGTTCCGCGGTGTCCTCTACGCCATCTTCATCGTCGCCGTTGTCGTCGTCGTTGTGTTGGCGGATTGGGAAGCGATCCGCACCAACTTCTTCAACCTTGATGTGGCGGCTGAGGCTTTTCCCACGATCGTTACCGAGGCGGCCAAGAACACTGTCATCTACACGGTGATAGCGTTCATCGGCGGTATGATCGGCGGCCTGATCCTGGCGCTGATGAAGCTCTCTCCCGTAGGTCCCTACCGCTGGGTGGCCACCGCCTACATCGAGCTTTTTCGAGGCCTCCCCGCGCTGCTCGTGATTTTCGGCTTTGCCTTCGCAGTTCCGATCGCCTTTTCATGGCGTCCGCCGGGGGGCTCGACCGGAGCCGGCCTGATCGCGTTGATCGTGGTTTCGTCGGCCTACATCGCTGAAACTATCCGGGCAGGCATCGAGGCCGTACCGAAGGGGCAGGTTGAAGCCGCGCGCTCGCTCGGCATGCGTCCGTCCTGGACGCTGGTGTCCGTTGTGCTGCCACAGGCGTTCCGGATCATCACTCCTCCGCTGACCAATGAGCTGGTCATCCTGATCAAGGACACCTCGCTCCTCTTCATTGCCGGTATGGCGCTCGGCGACAGGGAACTGACAACGTTCGCACGTGACACAGTCTCTTCGCAGGCGAACTCGACGCCGCTGGTGCTTGCCGCACTGTTCTACCTGGTCATCACCCTTCCGCTCACACAGCTTGTCGCCAAGCTCGAACGCCACAACAAGAGAGGCCGGTAGGTCATGACCGAACGGATCAGGACCGACGTACCCGCCATCGAGGTACGCCAGCTGCACAAGTCCTTCGGGGACAACGAGGTGCTCAAGGGCATCGACTTCCACGTTGACCAGGGTGAGGTGGTGTGCGTCATCGGCCCGTCAGGGTCGGGGAAGTCCACGCTGCTGCGCTGCGTGAACCGGCTGGAGGAGCCTACGTCGGGAACCATCATGGTTGAGGGCATGGACATCACCGACGAAGACACCGATCTGGACAAGGTGCGCACGCGCATCGGCATGGTCTTCCAGCAGTTCAACCTCTTCCCGCACCTGAACGTGCTCCGCAACCTCACTCTTGCGCAGATCCGCGCGAAGAAGCGAGGCAGGGCGGAAGCGGAGGAGATCGCGCGCCGGAACCTCGCCAAGGTCGGGCTCGCCGAAAAGGCGGACGCCTTCCCGTCGCAGCTTTCGGGCGGCCAGCAGCAGCGTGTGGCCATTGCACGTGCCCTGTCGATGGACCCGGACATGATGCTTTTCGACGAGCCCACCAGCGCGCTTGACCCGGAGCTGGTAGGCGACGTCCTGGATGTCATGAAGCAGCTCGCCCGTGACGGCATGACCATGATGGTGGTCACCCACGAGATGGGCTTCGCGCGGGAAGTCGGCGACCGTGTGGTCTTCATGGACGGCGGAGTGGTCGTTGAGCAGGGCAAGCCCGAGGACGTCCTCGGCAACCCCCAGCACGAGCGCACCCAGGGCTTCCTCTCGAAGGTTCTCTAACCGTGATTTAAGGGCCATTCCGAAATGGGTTGGTGCGTGGGAAGATGAAACGCACCAACCCGCTTTAGTCTCCCCTATCTCAGGAAACTCATGTCCGAGCTCGCTACCGCCGGACGTCCGCGCCTGAGGGCGCGGTTCGCCGCCGTCGTCGTTGTTTGTCTCACCCTGCTCCTGGGGCTGCTGACCGCACCGCCTGCAACAGCCGCCCTCCCGGTCAACGATCCCAACAATGTCCAGGTGCTGGTGACCAAGTCCCGGCCCCTGAATCCGCTCAGGTACGTCCCGCCGGACCTCGTGACCTATCCCGGAACGGGCTACGTGCTCCGGCGCGAGGTGTCCGCGAACCTGCAGAATCTTTTCGCCGGTGCCCGCAGCGCCGGGGTTCCGCTTGCTGTCGTCAGCGCCTACCGTTCCTATGACCAGCAGGCCGCCCTGTACAACTCGTACGTGGCCCAGTACGGCCAGGCGGTTGCCGACACCATCTCCGCACGTCCCGGCCACAGTGAACACCAGACCGGGCTCGCCGTCGACGTCGGCAATGCCAGTGGCTCCTGCGGTCTCAACGCCTGCTTCGCCACGACGGCCGGCGGCCGCTGGGTCGCAGCGAACGCTCACCGTTACGGGTTCATCATCCGCTACCCTGACGGGTACCAGTCCACCACCGGTTACACCTTCGAACCGTGGCATCTGCGGTATGTCGGTCGGTCCGTGGCAACCGAGATGAGGACCCGCGGCATCCCCACCATGGAGCACTACTACAACGGCTCCAACCCATCGATCAAGTATTCCGCCGACCTTGTCGCCGCAGATTCCACGGGCACGCTGTGGAACTACCCGGCCAGCTACCTGAACGGGTTCCGTCCGCGGGGTCGGCTCGGAGCAGGCTGGGCAGGACTGAAGGCGGGTTTCAACACCGATTGGAACGCCGACGGATACCAGGACATCCTCGCCCAGTGGACCGACGGCAGGCTCACGCTCTACCGCGGACTGCGCGGCGGAGGCTTCCAGGCGCCGGTCCAGATCGGCAACGGTTGGGGCTCGTACGACGTCGTTGTGGGCACCTGGATCCGCGGCAGCCGGTATCCGTCGGTTGTAGCGAAGGACCCCGCGGGAGCCGTGTGGCACTATCCCAATGCGTCCGGGGGCGGCTTCTCCACGTCCGCCATTACGCGGATCGGGCAGGGCTGGGGCGACATGCGCTTGGCCATGGCTGACTGGGACCGCGACGGAAACCAGGACATTCTGGCGACGAGGAGCAGCGGTCAGCTGATGCTTTACCGTTCCAACGGAGTAGGCCGCTTCATGAATGAACCAGCGAGGGCAATCGGCCAGGGCTGGCAGAACATGGACAGTCTCACGGCCGTCTCAGGCTTCCAGGGCCCGGGAACCTACGGACTGCGGGCACGCACGGGAACCGGTGGCCTCATCTACTACCCGATGCCGGGCAATCGGTGGGGAACTGCCTCCGGCATCGGCCAGGGCTGGCAGAGTTACCGGATCTTCCGCTGACGCGGAGCGCAACGAGCGCCAATCAGCGCCCGACGGCGGCAGCCACCGCCTGCTTCACCCGAGCGTGAAAGGAACGCAGCCCGGTACGGTCGGTCCTGACTTCCAGGACCGACCGCCCCCGGATTGGCACCTCCAGTGCGGCGTCCAGTTCGTCGACGGTGCCGATCAAGCGGTGACTGACCCCGTACCCTGCGGCGAGTGCCGCCAGGTCTGCAGTGTGAGGGGTACCGAACAGGCGCTCGACGGCGGAGCCGTAGCGTTCCAGCGTGGCCGGCTCCCCGTGCTCGAGGAGCCCGAAAATACCTCCGCCGAAATCATTCAGCACAACCACCTGCAGGTCAGGCTCTTCTTCTCCCGTGCCGAGCAGGAGGCCGCCGGCGTCGTGCAGGAAGGTGAGATCGCCGACCAGCAGGCGGGTCGGGATTCCGGCTGCCAGCGCAATGCCGGTAGCGGTGGAGACCGTCCCGTCGATCCCTGCCAGCCCGCGATTGGCGTAGACCTCAAGGGGATGCCAGTCACCCGTTGCCGCCAGATCGACGTCGCGGATGGGGTTGGACGACCCGATCACCAGGTTCCCCGTGGTGTTTTCCCATACGGCGTCGGCCACATGCAGGCCCGTGAGCGCCGGTTCCTCATCGAGGCGCAACTGAAGTGCCGCCTCGGCGCGGGCACCGGCTTCCCGCCACTGCTCAAGCCAACCCTCGCTGCCTTTCCCCGCGAAGGCGAGCAACCCCTCGAGGGAGTCGATCAGCCGTTCGCTGCGCCGCCCCTCTTCAAACCACGCCTGCGGTTCGGGAACGTACAGCGCACGTTCGATGTCGGTGCGGGCCATCAGCGCGGCAACCGGCCGGGACAGGGTCGGCCGGCCGAAAACCACCACCCTCTCGATGCGGTCGGCGAAGTGCTCGATCACAAGCCGGTAGGCTCCGATCGCTGACGATCCGAAGCGGGCATTCGACGACGGCTCGGCGAGGAGCGGCAAGCGAAGGTGCTGCGCGAAGACCGCCGCGAGTTCACCCGCTCCGTGCCCCGCAAGCACTATGGTCCGTGTACCGTCGGACGCAGCGGTGGGCGGCGTCGTCGTCGTTGGTTCACTCGGGTCGCGGAGGCTGCTCGCCCCAGGGGCCGGAACGGTCGTGGGCCGCTCCGATGAGTCCGCAATACCCGGCACAAGCGGATCCCGGAACGCCAGGTTCACTTGAACGGGGCCGGACGGTCCTTTGGCGCCTTGAGCGTCGGCGAGCGCCTGTGCCACAAAGGATGTCGGGTCCGTTCCGGCGGGCACGTCCACGGCGGAGCGGACGTGGTGGCCGAAGAGGCCTGCCTGGCGGGTGGTCTGGTTCGCGCCGGTTCCGCGCAGTTCGTCCGGACGGTCGGCGGAGAGGATCACGAGGGGCACTGCCGCGTGGTTGGCTTCCATGACGGCGGGAAGCAGCTCTCCGACGGCGGTCCCGGAGGTCGTGACGATTGCCGCTGGGCGCTGGGAACCGAGCGCCAGACCAAGGGCGGTGAACCCGCCCACGCGCTCGTCCACCCGAACATGGATGCGGAGCTCACCGCGATCGTTGGCCTCTGCCAGCGCGTAGGCAAGCGGAGCGCTGCGCGAGCCCGGAGCAAGAACGACGTCGGTGATTGAGTGAGCGCGAAGCGCGTGGACAACTGCGCGCGCGGATTCGATCGAGTTCACCATCCCATCCTTGCACTGATGCACCGACGCTTGGCCGCGCTCAACAGTTAACTCGCGGTTCACCTGTTGGTCCTTGGACCGACAGGTGGGGCTGGCACCCTCGGACTCGACCGTACTCCTTTGGAAGGCTTGACTCCCCCATGACAATCGAACCCCGGCGCCGTTTCCTCCCCATGCTCGACCATGTGAAGGGCAAGCGCAGTGCCGTCACCTGCGCGCTCAAGTGTGACAATGCCTGCGCTAAAGCCGTCTGCAACACGTCGGACAACAGCTACATGCGGGATATCGTTTCCGCCGAATATTCACGTCGAAATGTTCTCGGTGTGGGTGCTGTCGGCGCGCTGACCCTGCTCCTTGGTGCCAACGCCGTCAATCAGGCACCGTCCGCGGCAGCTCAGGGACTCTCCCCCGCCGCGAAGGCAGGCGGGCGCCTCAGCTTCTCCGCTATTGCCCCAGTGCCAGCATCCGTTGACGAGTTCACTGTCCCAAAGACCTACTCGTGGGAGCCCATCATCCGCTGGGGCGACCCCATCCTTCCGGGTGCCCCCGAGTTCGACCCCAACAACCAGACCCCGGAGTCACAGGCCGGCCAGTTCGGGTACAACAACGACTACCTGGATATCCTGCCGCTGGACAAGAAGAAGACCCGCGCTGTCCTCGTTGCCAATCATGAGTACACCAACGAGAACATCATGTTCGCTCCGGGCACCGATGCCGCCACCATCCGGGCGATCGCCAAGAATGCCCACGGCATGGCGGTCGTGGAACTCGAGCGCAAGAACGAGGGCTTCCCCTGGAAGTACGTGCGCGGCGCCAGGCTCAACCGCCGCATCACCATGTCGACTCCGTTCACGCTCTCCGGCCCGGTCGCCGGATCGGACCTAGTCAAGACAGCAGCGGATCCCGATGGACGGACTGTTCTTGGAACCCTGAACAACTGCGCCGGCGGAACCACTCCGTGGGGCACCATCCTCTCCGGCGAAGAGAACTTCCAGGGCTACTTCAAGGTCACCGCTCCCACTGCTGAACAGCGCCGTTACGGGATGACCAACGCCAACCCCGGACGCGGCTGGCACCTCGACGAGCCACGCTTCGATGCTTCGACCGAGGAGTACAAGAACGAGCCGAACCGCTTCGGCTACATCGTTGAGCTGGACCCGATGGACCCCAACTCCACTCCGGTCAAGCACACCGCCATGGGCCGCTTCAAGCATGAGGGTGCCAATGTCCGGGTCAATGATGATGGCCGTGTAGTCGCCTATATGGGCGACGACGAGCAGTTCGATTACCTGTACAAGTTCGTATCCCGCGACAAGTACATCGAGGGCAACCGCGAGCACAACAAGACCCTGATGGCCAACGGTGACCTCTTTGTTGCACGCTTCCGCGGCAACTCCGAGGCCGAGATCGACGGCTCGGGCGCAGTGCCCTCGGACGGCGCATTCGACGGCACCGGCGAGTGGATCCCGCTGACCCGCGGCGGACGCAGCGCTGTCCCGGGTATGAGCACGGAAGAAGTACTTGTCTACACGCGGCTTGCGGCTGACAAGGTCGGCCCCACCAAGATGGACCGCCCGGAGGACGTCGAGCCCAACCCCGTCACCGGCAAGGTGTACGTCGCCTGCACCAACAACTTCAACCGCGGTGTCGGTACACGCGCGAAGGCTGACGAAGCCAACCCGCGCACCCAGAACCGTGACGGCCACATCGTTGAGATCACCGAGACGAACAACGACGCCACGGCTTCCACGTTCAACTGGAACCTGCTGATGGTGTGTGGCGATCCTGCGCAGGGTGACGTGACGTACTTCAGCGGATACCCCGTTGACCAGGTGTCTCCGATCTCCTGCCCGGACAACGTCGCGTTCGACTCCGTGGGCAACCTCTGGATCTCGACCGACGGTGCGCCGTCCGGCATCGGATACAACGATGGCCTGTTCAAGGTCACCCTCGAGGGCCCCAACCGCGGCAAGGTTGAGCAGTTCCTCTCCGTGCCGCGCGACGCTGAGACCTGCGGACCCGTCATTCATGACCAGGAAGGCATGGTCTTCGTCGCGGTGCAGCACCCGGGTGAAGACGGCTCGTGGGGTAACAACACCTCCCTGTTCCCCTACGACGGAACCGGCCTCCCCCGCCCGTCAGTGGCCCAGGTCTTCCGCGGAAAGAACGGCAAGGGTCTGCGCAAGTAGCCTCTGCGCGGACGCGGCCGGGGTATGCGGACATCGCATACCCCGGCCTTCGCCGTTAAGCCCCGGACGCAAGGATGGCGTGGACGCGCCGCAGCCGGTTGCGCCACCACTCGACGCGGTCGGCCGGCGCAGCGTGGCGTTCGAGGAGTTCCTCTGACACCGATACCGGACGCATTGGCAACCAGCCACCGCTGGGCAGCAGCGGCTCATCCGACACGTCGCCTTCCATCAGTGAGAGCGTGGCCAGTCCGTTGGCGTACGGCAGGTTCGGCAGGGCGGCAGCCAACGCCACACCGGCTTGAATACCCACGGAGGTGTCCAGGGCAGAACTTACGACGGCGGGAAGACCCGACTGAGCCACAATGTCCAGTGCGCGTCGGACTCCGGCGAGCGGTGCAACTTTCACGACGATGAGGTCCGCTGCATCCTCACGTGCCACACGCAGCGGATCCTCGGCCTTGCGGATGCTTTCGTCGGCCGCGATGAGCACCGGAATCCCGCGCCGTCGCACTTCCAGCCGAACCGCCCGCAAACCATCTGTGTCCATAACGGGCTGCTCGGCATACTCAAGGGAGTACGGTGCAAGAGCCTCGAGAGCCGATAGAGCTTCGGCGTGGTTCCAGCCTCCATTGGCGTCGACGCGAAGCTTGGCCCCGGGAAGGAGCCGCCGAACCTCCGCCACCCGAGCCACGTCGTCGGCGAGGGATTGTCCCCGTTCCGCGACCTTGATTTTGACGGCGCTCACGGCACCGAACCGCTTCAGAACGGGTTCGACGTCGGCCACCCCCACTGCGGGCATGGTTGCGTTCACGGGGACCCGGGAGCGCACCGGTGCCGGGAATCCCTCCCAGGCCGCTTCGATCGCGGCACGCAACCAGGCAACCGACTCGTCGTCCGGGTACTCGGGAAAGGGAGCGAATTCGCCCCAGCCCGCCGGTCCACGGAGAATCAGGGCCTCACGGTGGGTGATTCCTCGGAAGCGGACCCGCATGGGGAGGGCTACGACCTGTGCAGTCGCCAGCAGTTCCTCGGGGGTGGGTTGCTCCATTGCACCAGCGTACGGGAGCACCGACAAGCTAATTCCAACCTCCTGGGGCGATCGTTGGCTCAGCAGGCGATCGGTCTGCATTCTCTTTTGGGGCCGTCCGCCCCATCACGGAAGGATGCGAGATGCATTCACATAGCCCCGTTATGCCCAGTAAGTCCAGAGGCGCTCCACGCTCGCGAAAGCGCATTACGAACCTGCTCGCCGGAACCACCACGCTGGCACTCGTTGCGGGAGGAGCGTCCGTCGTCATGGCGGCGAACCCACCCACCGGGCCAGGAAACATAGAAATCTTTACCAAGCGCGACATGGTGGCTATCGAGGGCTACACCGCGCAGGCGGGTGAGAACGCCACTATCCGGGTGTCGCGCGGCGGCTCCCTCATCGGCGTTGCACACGGCGTGGTCGATTCCACCGGCTTCCTTGAGGTGAACCACCCAGGCGGCTCGTGCTGGGACGTGGTGACCCCGAACATTTCGGGGGGCGATGAAGTCACCGTCGAATTCTCCGAGGGCGTCTCGGATGGAGCGGTGGCTGGATCAGCGGTCATCACCAACGTGGCGCGGCAGGATCTGCCGGCAACTGCGGCAACCGGTGATGTCGAGGGCAAGGTTGTTGTCTCCGGAACTTACGGCTCTGACGTGAACCTCGAGCGTATGGCGGTGGAAATCGTCAACCCCGACATGAGAGACATGGGCATCGGTGAGCGGGCAATTGGTTGGCCGGATGACGAGGTGCCTACCGGTTATACAGTGGATGGAAACGCTGAGAACGGTACGTTCACCGTCACATACGGGTTCTTCTCGAAGGCAGAAACTGACGCAGCCTTCGCCGGTGATCCATCGGTTGCCAGCTGGCAGGCCGAGCCTGTCGGCGTTGAAGCCCAGCTCGGCCTGACCATCTCCGAGTTCAAGGAGATCGACGGCCCGGGCTTCGGTGGTTGCCCCGCCGGCCCCTCAGGACAGGCGCCCAATCAGCCGACCGAAGTCTTCGCCAGTGCAGTGGGCAACAACAGCATCACCGCTACCTGGAAGCCTTCAACGGTTCCCGCAGACGCTCCGGCCATCACCGGCTATGAAGTGATCGCTGAAGATACCGTCCTCGGCCAGGAGGTCAGCATCAAGGTCGGCGCGCAGGCCACGAGCGCCACCCTGCGCGGATTGGTGAACACGCAGGCCTACCCCGTCAAGGTAGTCGCGCTGAACGGCCAGGCCAGTACCCCGGCGGCAGCGGGCACAGTCACTGTGACAAGCGCTGCAGAAGCGCCGACCGCTTCGGCTCCGTCGGCTCCCGGCAGTGTGGCCGTCAAGGACGGTTCCCTGCTCGGAACCGCTGACGTCACCTGGAGCCCAGCTGCCGCCAACGGTGCTGCGGTGACCGGCTACACCGTCAAGGCGCTGTCCGGAACCACAGAAGTCGCCACAGCTACAGCTGCCAGCGGGGCCACGTCGGCCAAGCTCGAGGGGTTGCAGCCCGGCACCACGTACTCCGTCGTCGTCACAGCAAACAGCACCGCTGGGAACACCTCAGCAGGGCCTGTTGCCTTCACCGCGAAGGCAGGATCCCTGGAAGCACCATCAGCTCCCAACGTTGTCCGGGTCACTACCGGCAATGGCACCGCCACCGTCGAATGGCAAGCAGCAACTGCGAAGAACACGCCGGTCACCGGGTACATCCTGACGGCCACGCCTTCAGGAGGCACTCCGGTCGAGGTGAGAACCGACGCAGCGGCACGAAGCGCGGTACTGGGCGGGCTGACCAACGGAACCACCTACGCGCTGAAGCTCGTGGCCACCAGTGCCGGCGGAGACAGCGCCCCCGCCGCCTTCGTCGCGGGTGCTCCGTCGTCGGTCACTCCTGCGGATCAGCTCACA
Organism: Arthrobacter sp. D2-10; assembly: GCF_054161285.1. NCBI lineage: Bacteria > Bacillati > Actinomycetota > Actinomycetes > Micrococcales > Micrococcaceae > Arthrobacter > Arthrobacter sp. D2-10. Next base: position 2,707,402 of record NZ_CP096431.1, read on the forward strand.
GCCACCGCAGAGTTCCGCTCTGACCGGAGGGAATGGCGGATCAGTGGTACCGCGAGCATCACCGCCGGCAACACCATCACGGCGCGCAGTACCAACACTGCCGGATCCGTGATCGGAACGGCCACAGTCGCCGCAGACGGCAGCTGGACTATCCGCACTCGTAACTCCAACGTTGCCGTGACGCCGACGATCAAGATCTCGTCTTCGGCAGGCGGATCCACCACCGTATCCGTCAGTACCCGGTAACGGCAGAACACTGAAGCAGGAACCCGTCCGCACGCCACTCCAGCGTGCGGACGGGTTCTGTGCGCCGCAGCATTCCCGATTCAGGAACCATCCCGTCGTTGTGTCAGTGTTAATCAGGTGAGCACCCAGCAATCCACCACGTCTCGCCGTACCTCAACGGCCGCTCGGCACCCCGTGCTGTTTGTTCTCGGCGCACTCGGATGCTTCGTAGCCCTGGGGTGGACCTATTGGGCGTTCGTGCGCACTACCACCGGCCAGTTCGCGGACGAGTCCGCGTGGGCTGAAGCGGGCATCGCAGCACCAGACACTCAGGCTCCTTTCCTGCGGTTCCTGGACAGCCTGCCCCTGATTTCAGTCTTCATCGCCGCAGCGGTGATCCTCTTCGTCACGCTGGGACGGCGGCGGTGGGGGGCAGCCGGTGTTGCGCTCGCCACGATTGTCGGCGCAAACCTCACAACCCAGCTGTTGAAAAACCTCCTGTTCGACCGCCCTGACCGGGGCGTCCCGACGCTTGACTTCAATTCCCTGCCGTCCGGGCACACCACGCTAGCGGCGTCGGCCGCAGCGGCCGTCTTCCTCGTGGTCTCGCCCCGATGGCGACCGCTCGTCGCGGCGGCCGGCGGCACGTACTCGGTCCTGGCCGGGGCAGCGACCTTCATCAACCTCTGGCATCGCCCCGCGGACGTTGTGGCTGCCTACCTGGTGGTTGGCGCGTGGACACTGATCGGCGGTCTTGTCATCATGCGTACCGGCAACCACTGGAACGTGTGGGGCGGTTTTGGGGAGTCCTGGTCTGCCTCCCGGGTGTGGCTCATGCTCTGCTGGGTTCCCGGTCTCATCGGGCTCGCCCTGTCCTCCGGACTGTACCTGTACGTGCAGGCAATTGGTCCTGCTCCTGTCCCCGGCACTGCCGGCACTCCCCTCTTCTTCTGGTCGGGTCTTTCGCTCATTGTCGGCGTCGGCTTTACGCTGAGCGCGACGGCGTGCTGGCTGTTCGCCTCGCAGGCGCGGCTGCGAGGAACCGAGCTTCAGGACTGACGCACTCGCTGTGGCTTCGGCGGCACCCACCGCCACAGAATGACTGCCCCCACCAGCCCCAGACCACCGGTGGTCCAGATTCCTCCCGCCAGTGAGGCCGCGGCCGTCACCGCGGACACAATCCCCGGGCCGGCCATGGTGCCAATGTCCGTCAGAAGCCGCCAGATCCCCAGGAACTGGGGGCGGCCGGGCGACGGCGAAAAGTCTGCCCCCAGAGTCATGACAATGCCCGAGCCGATCCCATTTCCAAATCCGATGAGCAGGGCAACGGCGAGGAGGCTGAAAGCATCACGGGTCAAGGGCAGCAGGAGTAGCGCTGTGCCCATGATCAGCATGCAGGGCACCGCTACCCAGCGCCTGCCATACACATCCATCACCTTCCCCGCGGGATAGAAGATAAGCATGTCGATGGCGCCGGAGACACCGTAGATGAGCGCCGTCGTCGTAGGATCCAGTCCGATTTCCTGCGCCCAGAGCGGCAGGACCGCCTGCCTCGTGGCGCGGACCGCTGCGATCAGCAGCACTCCTGCGCCCACAGTGGCGAAGATCCGCGCGTGAGCGCGCAGGATCGCTCGCAGAGTCGGCGGAGCTGCGGGTTGACCGTCGGTGCCGCCGGGCGCGGATCTGCCGTGTGAACTGCCTGGTTCCGGCACACGGAAGCTCAGTACGGCAGCGATCAAAGTGGTTACGGCGCCAACCCAATACGCGCCGTCGAGCCCGAGAAAACTCATCGCGAGGGCGCCCGCGAAGGGCCCGAGGAAGACGCCGATTCTGGTGACTCCGCCGAGCGTGGACAGCGCCCGGGCACGGAAGTGGATGGGCACAGCCTCAGTGAGGTAACTCTGGCGGGCAAGACCGAAAACGGCCCCCGCCATGCCGATCATGAAGATCGCGGCAGCGAACATGGCCAGATTGGTTGAGGCCAGCGCGAGGATCATCGCTGCCGAGCACCAGAGGGACGCAGCGACGAGGGACCACCGCTCCCCGAAACGGGAGGTGATCAAGGTGGCGGGAACGTTCGTGACCAGCGACCCGATGCCGGTCAGGGTGAGGATCAGCGCCGCCGTCGCAATGTCCGCCCCAAGTTCGGTGGCCGAAAGCACGATGACCGGCACGATCGATCCGGTTGCGGCGCCATAGAGAAGCGACGGACCGTAGGCGCCAACGGCGATCCTGCGAAGATTGAACGGTTCCTGGCGCACCGTTCAACGCTAGCGCAGTGCGGCATCCTTCCGTGGCGCCAGGAAGAATCCGACGACGGCAAGTACCCCGGCGACGCCCTCAGCTACGGCGCTCGCGGTCTTCTCGAAGAACCAGAGCGGCTCATACATCGCCGGAATCGGTCCGACCTGCGGCAGTTGGATGTAGGCCGACAATACGACCGCGGCGAACGCCGAGAGCGCTACCAGGGCTGCGACGGCGTAGGACAGACGGCTCCCGCGAATTAGGACATAGAGCGCAGCCAGGATGGCTACAACGGCCTGAATCCGGAAGAGGTTGCCTCCACCGATGCCGTCCGGGTAAGCGAACTGGTAGTTCGGAGCGAGGACAAAGTGCACGTACGCGTCGATGGCCAGTCCTACCGCAATGAGGACACGAAGCACCATCATCAGCGGTGCCGACCGTGGACGGGCAACAGACCCGTGGGTGGCTGCGTTAGCCATCGCTGCTCACCACGAGAGTGCCCGTCATGTTGGGGTGGTAAGTGCAGAAGAACGGATACTCGCCCGCTTCCGACGGGGCCGTGAACGTGGTGGTCTCACCACCCTGCACTATGGCGTCGAAGTCCTCGGTCTCGGTGGTTGTTACGGTATGCGGGGCGGTGTCCTCGTTGACTACCGTGATCTCGGCTCCGGCCGGAACGGTCTCCGGCATCTCATACTCGAAGTTACGGATCGTAATGACGATCTCCTCAGCCGGTGCTTCTTCACTGGGTGCCTCCGAGGCTGATTCACTGGGTGCCTCCGAGGCGGGTTCACTGGACTCCTCGGCGGATCCCGTCTCCTCGGGCGTGGACTCTGCTGTGGTCTCTGCCGCGGCGCTGGTCTCTGCAGGGGGAGCTTCGCTCGTGGGTTCACCGCCGGACGCGCAACCGGCGACGCCGACCAGCACCGTCGCAAGAACCAGGCCTAGTGCACTACGTGGGATATTCATGGTGCTCCCCTCATTGCGGACCACCAGTCTTCACCCAGTCGCCCTTGCGATGATTGTTTCCAGAGAGTACACCCGCGAAAGGCCAAAATGACCCAGTTCCCAAGGAATCCACAGGTTCTGCGTGTGGTCCTGCTCGGAATCGACGGGGCGGGCAAAACCACTGTTGCGCGAACGGTTATTCAGAAGCTTCACGAGCGGGGCATCGACGCCCAGTTGTTCCGAAATCCCGGCGGACGGCGCACCCTTGACCGCTGGGCGTCGCGCTGGTCAAAAACCGCCGAGTCGATGCTCGGCGCGCGCATGCTGGACAGGATGGAGACGGTCCTCCGCGTCCTGGCGGTGCTTCGCTCAACCCTTCAATCACGACGACGCCGGGGCGTCATCATCTTCGACCGCCACCTTCAATGCCAGCTCGCTCTTCGGCAGGTGCGTGGCTTGCCCTGCGGCGTCGTGTTGCCCTGGCTATTGAGCATGCTCCCGAAACCGGACCTCGTCGTTTACCTCAGTGTTGACCCGCGCACGGCAAAAGCCCGCATCACTTCGCGTAACACCGACCGGGAAACGCTGGAGTTCCTGAGCGTTCTCGACGCCTCCTACAGGCGCCTTCCTGACTTTGGCAGCTATGAAGTGATCGAGGCGAATGGCTCTGCCGCCGAGACGGCGGCTGCGTTCCTGGCGAAGGTCGAGCCCCTGCTACAACTCCTCGCGCCAAAGGGCTCAACCTCTGTCGGTCTGCCGCTCCAGCCACTTCCAGTGCGCGAGGGTACGGAGGCGGGTCAGTAGGGCCCGGGACTGCTCCGGTCCATACGGCAGGATCGGGATGGCCTTGGTCATGTCCACCGAAGCCTCATCCATCGCCACTTTCGTGACCCGGACTGCGCTGCGCATCTTGTTCAGCTGGGTCACCACAAACTCCGCGTTCACGGGGGCCCCGTGCCCGGGCACGAAGATGTCGTACAAATCATCGAGCGCCGCGATCTTGCCCAGCGTGCGGATCCACTCCGTCGGGAAGGAGTCCTCGAAGGCCGGATCGGCACCTTCCTCCACCAGGTCCCCGGTGAAGAGGACATCGCCTGCGCCTACCAGAAGGTCGTTGTCCGTGTGCCCTGTTCCCAGGTGGAACAAGGTCACCGATATGCCGCCGAGGTCCAGGTCGACCGGCGATCCGGACACGACCCTGTTCGCCGGATGGACTGCGGTGTGCTCGCCCTCGCCGGCAGCCATGGCCGGCTCCGATTCGGTGACCTCCACCCGCTGTTCCTCGCCGCTTTCACGTATGACGGCGGCACACCGCTCGGTCGCCCAGAAATCCGCCACGCCCTGCGCCGCAAAGTACGCGTTCCCGAAGACATGGTCGAAGTGGGAGTGCGTGTTCACAACGCAGAGCGGCAGCTCTGTGATCTGCCGCACCGCCTCGAAGATCTCGGCAGCCTGCTGCGGCCCGGCCCCCGTGTCGATCACGAGCGCGCGTTCTGTCCCAAGCACCAGCCCTGTGTTCAGAGCGTAGGGATTTGTCTGCAGCATCCACGCCCGGTCCCCCAGTTGTTTCCATGGGTGGGACTGTTCAACGAGCGGCTCGGACATAGGTTCCTCTCGGGTCGCGGCTGAAACCCTAAGCCTATCGGCAGGGTCCCGGTGCGAGCGCAGCGAGCTCCGGGGAGCCGATGGGCGCTATCGGCAGGGTCCAGGTGCGAGCGCGTGGATGACCGGGCGTCCGCCGTTCTGGAGGTGACGTCCCGTTCTGAACGTCACCGTCCCCCATGAGGCCCCCCGGCGGACTGCCCCGGCCACATGTCCTAGTAAATGCCACGAAAGAATAAATGTGGTACCTCCACCGGAAATTATCTGTTATTGAGTTCAAAACGTTGCAGAACTCGTTGCTCCGATGTATCAGACCGGTCAGAAATCACCGCTAGCCGCGGAAAACCGGCATCCGCTTCTCCTGGAAAGCCCTGAAACCCTCCGCATAGTCGGCGCTGCTGCACAGCTGGCCCTGTGCCGCGTTTTCGTCCCCCAGTGATTCCCAGAGGCCTAGCCTTCGATCCCGGATGGAAGCGACGAGCTCCTTCGACGCCCGGAACGCACCAGTGGCGCCTTGTGCGACGCGTTCAACGGTGACGCGGGTGGCTGGAAGCAACTCCTCGGCAGGGAATGCCCTACTGAACAGACCGCTGGCGACGGCGTCCGCTCCGCTCATGAGGTCGGCGGTGTAGATGAGGTCGAGCGTTCGATGTGCTCCAAGCCTCTCCGTGAAAAGCCAATGGCCGCCGGAATCGAGCGTTGCACCAAGCTTGGCGAACGGTGAACCGATCTTCGCGGAGTCAGCGACATAAACAACGTCCGTGGCAATAAGCAGACCCAGTCCCACGCCGAGGCATGCACCGTGAGCCGCCGCGAACGTAGGTGCCGGAAAAGCGGACATCTTCTTCAACAGCGGGGTGACCAGTCCGTCGAGGTAAGCGACTGCGTCGTCCGTTTCCGGCTCGACGCCGGAGATGTCGCGACCGGCGCAGAATGCCCGGCCTTCGCCTCGCAGCAACAGGGCACGCACCCGGCCGTCTGCTGCAGCGGAGGCGGCGTCGTCGTACGCATCCGACAGCTCGGCAAGAGCGTCCTCGTCGAGCGAATTGAGCTTCTCCGGCGCGTTGAGCACAATCTCGGCGACACCGTTCTCGATTATCAACTCGATCAACGATCGCTCCTCTTCTATGAATATCCGGTAGGTATCAGGCGTCGTAGTCGACGGTGACTTCGGAGCTGGTGGGTCGGGACTGACACGTCAACACGTAACCCTTCGCGAGCTCATCCGGCTCAAGAGCGTAGTTCTCGTCCATGTCAACGGTTCCGCTGACCAATTTGGCACGGCACGTCCCGCAGACACCTCCGGCACATGCGAAGGGAACGTCGGGGCGCACGCGCAGCGCCGCGTTCAGGATGGATTCCCGGGCGTGGGTGGGGCTCGACACGGTGCCCTTCAATCCGTCGAGGTTGAAGTTGATGGCGTAGCTGTCTTCGCTGCCGTCAGTGCTGACCGGACGGCCGATCTGGCCCTCCGGCTTTGTGGGCTCACCGGTAGTGAACAACTCGAAACGGATCTTCTCAGCCGGCACGCCCCGCTCGGCAAGGGTGTCACGGCACAGTTGAACCAGTTCGAAGGGCCCGCAGAGGAACCACTCATCGACTTCTTCGGTCCGGATGACGCTGGTCAGCATGGTCCGGAGTTTCCCCGCATCGATACGTCCGCTCAGCAACGGCGAGATGCGCTGCTCGCGCGAGAGCACGTGGTGCAGAGCGAACCGGGCGGGATAACGGTCCTTCAGGTCGGCGAGCTCCTCGAGGAACATGACGTCCATGGCCGCCTTGTTGGCGTAAATGAGATCCAGACGCACCGCCGGGTTCGCTGCAAGCACCGATCGCGCGATGGCAATGACCGGAGTGATGCCCGAACCCGCAGCGACGGCCACGAAGGAATGCTCCGTGGTCGTGTCGATGCTCTCGGGGGTGTTGATTTCGGTCATCGGGTGCTTCGAGATGAACTGGCCCATCGGGCTCATCACGTCGAGCTTGTCGCCTGCCCTCAGGAACTCGTTGGCCCAGGTGGAGAACGTGCCCCCGAGGTCCTTTTTGATGGCGACGCGGATCTCACTGCTGCCGTCTTCGAAAGTACGCGGTTCCGCACAGATGGAATAGCTGCGGCGGACTTCCTTCGGCTCGCCATCGACGTCGAGCATCGTCCGGAGCGCGACGTACTGCCCCGGTACATAATCGAACCGCCCGGCCAGTTCCTCGGGAACAGCGAAGGTCACCTCGATGGCGTCCTCGGTGAGCCGTCGAACTTCAGCGACCGTCAGTTCGTGGAAGGCCGTCCGACGCTTGGTCGACGGTGCGAGTTTCACTGCCATTAGTGGACCTTGAAGTAGTCGAAGGGTTCCCTGCAGTCCTGGCAGACATAGAGCGCCTTGCAGGATGTGGAACCGAAGCGGGTAAGTTCTCGGGTGTTCAGCGAGGAGCACTGCGGGCACTTGACGCTCAGCCCCACGCTCACCTTGCCGGCGGCGGCCTTACCGGTGGGCGGGGCGATTCCGTACTCTTCCAGCTTGGCCTTGCCCGACGGACTCATCCAGTCTGTGGTCCACGCCGGTGACAGCACGAGCTTCACGTTCACATCCGTATGACCCTTGGAGACAAGGGCCGTGATGATGTCGTCGCGGATCGCGTCCATCGCCGGGCACCCCGAATAGGTGGGCGTGATCGTGACGGTGGCGGCGCCGTCGTCGTCAATGGAGACCGCACGGAGGACGCCGAGATCCTCAATGGTGAGCACTGGAATTTCGGGATCCGCCACAGTGGCGGCGATCTCCCAGAGAGTCGCCTCACGAGCGGTTCGCGGCGACTGCAGGGTGGCTACCATGTTGCTCCCGGGTGCTCGCGGGCCAGAACCTGCATCTCGGCCAGGATGTAGCCCAGGTGTTCACTGTGGCGGCCCTGCCGTCCGCCGCCAACGGAAACGGGAACGTCCGGAACCTCGAGTTCGGCTTCAGAGAACAGCGCCTCGATCTCCGCATCGAACGAGGCGCGGAGCGAGGACGGCTTGACCGCGACGCCGTCGAGTGAGGTCACGAGCTCATCGTCCTCAAATAGCTCCCCGACGTACGGCCAGGTCAGGAGGATCCCTTCGATCATGCGGCGGCGTGACTCGTCGGTTCCGAGCGCCAGGCGCAGGACCCACTGGCGGGCGTGATCGCGGTGGTAGTCGACTTCCTTCACGGCCTTCGCCGCGATCGCTGCGAGCGTGGCGTCGGCGGAATTCACCAGACGGGAGTAGAGGTCGTACTGGTATTGGGAGATAACCAGCTGCCGTGCGATGGTCCGGGCGAAGTCCCCGTTGGGCTGCTCCACAAGATGCGCGGAGCGGAATTCGTCCTCTCCCCGGAAGTACGCCAGGTCGTCCTCGGTCTTGTCCCAGGCATGGCCCGCATAGGTCAGGAAAGAACGCGCGTGGCCGATCTGGTCGAGGGCGATGTTGCCGAGGGCCACGTCCTCCTCGAGCTCCGGAGCGCGGGAAATCCACCAACCCAGACGCTGGGCGAGGATAAGCGCGTCGTCGCCAAGTCTCAGCGCATACTCCCCGACAGCCCCGGTCGGCTTGACCCCGGAGGCGGCGATGTCTTCGGGCCGCAGCGCGTTTCCCGGAGTGATGCGGGTGGCGCTCGCGTTGGATTCGCTCACAGGTGCTTCACTCCTTCGCTCTTCGTGTAGTACGTGGCGTGCCGGTAATCCTTGCCCTGCGGCGATTCGAAAAACTGGCCCTTGGCGTCCGGATCGCTGGCGATGATGGCGGATGCGGGGACCACCCAAAGGCTCACGCCCTCGTTACGCCGGGTGTACAGGTCCCGAGCATTGCGGACAGCCATCTCGGCGTCGGGCGCGTGCAGCGACCCGGCGTGCACGTGACTGAGGCCGCGTGAGGAGCGGACGAACACTTCCCAGAGCGGCCAGGGCTCTGCTGTGGGGTGGTCGGGTTGCTCCGCGCTGGGAGCCTTGGAGCCGTCGTCGCCCGTCTGTGATCCGCTGACCATCTACGCCGCCTTTACTGTCATATCGCGCTGGTCAGCGCGCTTCGCTGCCTGCTTCGCCGCGTAAGCGGCGGCGGCCTCACGAACCCAGGCGCCGCCGTCGTGCGCTTCCCTGCGCCGCTCCATGCGCTGGGCGTTGCACGGTCCACGGCCGGCGAGGACTTCCTTGAACTCGTTCCAGTCGAGCGGGCCGTGTTCCCACCTGCCTGTGGCGTCGTTGTAGCGGATCTGGTCATCCGGAAGGGTGAGTCCGAGGGTCTTGACCTGTTCGACGATCATGCCCACGAACCGCGAGCGCAGCTCATCGTTCGAGAACCGCTTGATGTTCCAGGCCATCGACTGCTGGGAGTTGGGCGAGTCCTCATCCGGCGGACCGAACATCATGAGGCTCGGTGCGTACCAGCGGTTGACGGCGTCCTGCGCCATCTGTTTCTGGGCCGGCGTTCCGTTGGACAGCTCAAGCAGAATCTCGAAGCCCTGGCGCTGGTGGAAGGACTCTTCCTTGCAGATGCGTACCATCGCACGCCCGTACGGCCCGTAGGAGGCGCGGCAGAGGGGCACCTGGTTGGCGATCGCAGCGCCGTCGACGAGCCAACCGATCGCACCCATGTCGGCCCAGGTGCGTGCCGGGTAGTTGAAGATGCTCGAGTAGCGCGCCTTGCCGGCAATGAGGTCCGCCATCATGGAGTCCCTCGTGGTCCCGAGGGTTTCGGCCGCTGAGTACAGGTACAGCCCGTGCCCAGCTTCGTCCTGGACCTTGGCCATCAGGATGGCCTTGCGCTTCAGGCTGGGGGCTCGGGTGATCCAGTTCGCCTCGGGCTGCATGCCGATGATTTCGGAGTGTGCGTGCTGCGAGATCTGGCGGGTGAGGGTCTTGCGGTATGCCTCAGGCATCCAGTCGCGGGGTTCGATCCGGGAGTCCTCGGCGATCAGCCTGTCGAACTGTTCCTGCTCCGCGGTCAGGTCCTGCGGAGTGTCAGTCGCGGTTGTCATGATGGTCACCTCACTGTGCGAGGCCGGCGATATGCCGGCCCGAAATAATTACCGACCGTTCGTTCAGGATATCGGCGACGCGACTTCAGAGTCAACACTGGCAGGACTCTGACACACGTGAAGGCCGGAACAGCTGGTCAAGCTGTCCGGCCTTCACGAGTTGCTGAGGTTTACTTCGCCTCGAAGACAGCGACGGTCAGCGGCGGGACCGTAAAGCTGCCCGTCGACGAATCGAAGGCCGCACCCTTCACCACCTCGTCCGAGCCGCCCTGCTGGACCCGGTGCAGAGCGAAGGCCTGCCCCGCGGCGGCAGGCACCGTTTGCGTGGTCGTCGTGTCGGATGCGTTGAAAACGACGACGACGCCGGTCCGCTCGCTGTCGACATCCGATCCGGTGGTGTCATCAATGTGCATGACGATTACGCCCGGTGTCTGCTCCGGTCCACCGGAGGGAAACGACAGCTTCTGCTGAACCAGGTCGGCAGAGCCGAGATGGAACAGCGACGAGCTCTTGCGGATCTCAAGGAGCGATTTCGCTTGTTCCCGAGCCGTGGCGATGTCCGCCGGTGTGGGCTTGAGTGCCGGATCCGCGAGCAACGGCTTCATGAACTCATATTTGTCGGCGTTGTCGGCGCGCGGCGGCAATCCACGGGCAAATCCGTTCTCCGTCCCGGTGTGGTCCAGAAGGTTGAACCAGTCACCCGAGTCATAGCTGTTACGGTCCAGGGATTTGCTGCGCAGGGCTTCTCCCCCGGCGTGCCAGAAGGACACGCCCTGTCCGAGCGCGGTGGTACTGAGCGAGAGCGTCTGGAACCGGATGCGGTCCGCCATCGTCGTCTCCGGGGCCAGCTTGAAGGCGAGGCTGTCGAACAGAGTCTCGTTGTCGTGGGCCTCGACGTAGCTGATGGCTTCCTGCGGATCCGCAGTGTAGCCGGCGGGGCTGCCGTTGTAGTCGATGTCGGCTCCACTCACTTCGGCGCCCGTGCGGTCAACGAATCTGTAGTTCCGGAGGTTGCCCGTCAGACCCACCTTGATCTGGTCCTGGTTCAGGAGCAGTCTGGCCCGCTGGTCCGCGGGGCTGCCGTTCACCTCGGCACCGTTGGGTTGCGTCAGGAGGCCCGAGCCGAAGCCCTGTACACGCGGATCCTCATCGAAGGGTCCGCCACCGCGCACTGCGTCACGGAGTCGGTCATTGAAGGTCCCGATTCCCGTGCCCGCCATGTTTGCCTGGGTTGCCTGCTCAAAGCGTGCATTGTCTGCGACCTCGCCGAAGTTCCACCCTTCCCCGTAGACGTAGACGCTCTTGCCGTCCACGCCGTCCCGCTCAAGAGTCAGTTCATCGAGGGCTGCTCGCACGTCGAGCATGTTTTGCTTGCTGTGGTGGCCCATCAGGTCGAACCGGAATCCATCAAGCTTGTAGGTGCGGGCGAGCGTCACGATCGAATCAACCATGAGCTTGCCCATCATCGCGTTCTCGGTTGCCGTATTGGGGCAGCAGGTCGAGGTTTCGACAGCTCCGCTGGTGGCGTTCAACCGGTGATAGTAGCCCGGCACGATGCGGTCGAGGTTGTTGTTTGAGGCCTGCCCGGCGCCTGCGGTGTGGTTGTAAACCACGTCCTGGACCACCCTCAGCCCGGCAGTGTTCAGGCCTGCGACCATCTCCCGGAATTCGCGGATGCGGGTGCCGTCGCTTGGGTCTGTCGAGTACGAGCCCTCAGGCGTCGTGTAGTGCAGCGGGTCGTAGCCCCAGTTGAAGCCGTCCTTGCCCGCAACAGCGGCCACGCAGGCCTGCTGTTCTTCGCTGTCTGGGGCGAACTTCGCAAGCTCGCACTGCGGCTCGGCCTGTACGTCGCGGCGCTCCTCGATTGTTCCGATGTCGTTGACCGGCAGCAGGTGTACAGCATTCAAACCGGAGTCCGCGAGGTCCGCAAGGCGCTTCATGCCGTCGCTGTCCCTCTCGGCGAAGGCGGCGTAGGTTCCACGACGCTCCTCCGGAACCGTAGCGTCATTGATCGAGAAATCGCGCACGTGCAGCTCGTAGAGTGAGAGGTCTTCGGGCTGGGCGAGGGTCGGCTTCTTGAGCGACTCCCAGCCGGAAGGCGCCAGTTGCGGGTCCGTCAGGTTCACGATCAGGCTGCGCTCGGAGTTGGTGGACAGGCCGACGCTGTAGGGGTCCGTCACGAGGTTTCGCTCAACCTGGCCGGTCTCAGGTACGTAGACCTCCACCTCATAGAGGTAGTACGCATCCTTCCAATTCTTCTCCCCCACAACTGACCAGACGCCGTCGTGCCCTTCCTTCAAGGGAACGCTGGCCAGGACTTCCCCGCCGGAACCCTCCCGGTAGACGTGGAGGCTGACCTCGCGGGCAGTTGGTGCCCAGAGGTCGAAGCGCGGGCGCGGTCCCTTCCAGCTCAGTCCGAGTGACCGCTTCACAGCGTTTGGGTACAGCGCGTCGATGACGCCCGGCACCTGGACGCGCGTGGCCTGCAGCACCGACCCATCAGCGCCAACCTGGACGGCAAGCAACTCTCCCTTGAGCAGCTTCCTTGCCTGGACGGCCGCTTTGCTGGGCAGCGTCAGGAGATCGAAAGACTTCAGGTGTGGCTGGGCCGCAGCGAACTCGGGATCGAGTGCATCGCCCCTGCGTTCCAGATTGAGGTAGTCACCACCGGTTATCGCCCCGTCCACTACCTCCAGGCCGCCGTTTGTCGAGGAGTAAAGACGGTAGGAGGCTCCCTCGGGCGCTTCATCCAGGTCCCAGGCGAAGGTTCCCGGCGCCAGCCAATGCGCCGCAGCCCCGGCAATCGCGGACTGCTGAACGTCACTGGTGATGACGTGGGTGCTGTGGTTATAGGTGAAGGTGATCGGCCCTCCCTGCGAGGTCAGGGCGATGTCGGCTCCTCCTGCTGCGCCGCCGTCGCCGTAGTTTTCGGTCCAGTTCCCGTTGAGCGCTGCTTTGTAGGCGTAGTCACCCGCTGGAACCTCAAACGTACCGCTATAGATTCCCGGCGACCCAGCGACTTCACTCAAGGCCGTCGCGGCGCATTCGGGCTGCCAGTCGCCGGCACACCCAAGCTCTGACTGGAGCGAGCCCACGAGGGTCACGGATTGCGGGGATGGGCTGTGGTCAGCAAGCGCCGGCAAAGGCATCAGGCTGACCAGTAGCGGTCCGGTCACGACACCGGCAGCGAGCCCGGCGAAGCGCCGTCGCCTGCGGTGAATGGATGAGGTGGTGTGCATGGATCCTCCTTGACGCGCTTCACTGCACGTCCGGTTCGGTAGTAGGCCACTTCACCCTAGGAAGCGGCCGAATGACCGTCAAGGGTTTACTGAAATTTTCATGAAAGTTTCACCCGTCGATCGCGCGGAAGATAGGATGGATCCGTGACGCTCCCACCGTTGACCGACAAGCCCCGGCTGGAGGATGTTGCGCGCCGCGCAGGAGTCAGCGTCCCCACCGTCTCGCGGGTGATGAACGGTCGCAGCGGCGCTTCACGAGAGACCCGGCAGGCCGTCCTCACCGCAATGGACGATCTGGGTTACGAGCGTCCGGACCGTCTCTCCGGCCGGGCGAACGGGCAGATCGGCATTGTGGTGCCCGATCTGGTGAACCCGATCTTTCCCGCTTTCGCCGGAGCCATCAGTGCGCTGGTTGCCCCCCATGACTTCATCCCGGCCCTGTGCACCCTCCCCGGCGGCGGCGTCACTGAGGATGAATATGTTTCCCTGCTGCTGGATCAAGGCGTCCGCGGATTGATTTTCGTGTGCGCCGCACACGCGGATGGCCGTGCAAGCGTCGAGAGATATCACCGGCTGCGAGCCCGCGGCATCCCGTTTGTGCTGACCAACGGCACCCGGCCGGAGGTCGATGCACCCTCCATCGCGAATGACGACTCCATGGCCATCCAGACCGCCGTTCGCCACCTCGCATCGCTTGGGCATCGGAAGGTCGGATTTGCCACCGGGCCTGAACACTTCATTCCAAGTCGCCGGAAGCTCGAAGGTTTTCGGGTAGGGCTTGAGCAACATCTCGGCCAGACGGATCCGTCAGAGCACACGGCCGTCACCATGTTCAGCATCGAGGGCGGGCACAGCGCCGCCGTCGAGCTTCTGGAGACTGGCCACACGGGCATCGTGTGCGCGTCCGACGTCATGGCTCTCGGCGCCATCCGCGCCGCACGCTCACGGGGCCTGCGGGTGCCCGACGACGTATCCGTGGTGGGCTTCGATGACTCCCCCCTGATGGCGTTCACTGATCCCCCGCTGACGACGCTCCGCCAACCCGTCGCCGGCATGGCAGAGGCGGCCGTCCAGGCGCTGCTCACGGAATTGTCGGGCGGACGCAGCAGCCGCACGGAGTCGTTGTTCGAGTCGGACCTGATCGTCCGGGGATCCACCGCGGCCGCGCCCAGCTGATCTGCGCCGCCCTCTGGCAGGATAGTTTCATGACTCTCACTCCTCCCGTTGCCAAGAAGGTCCTGACCGAGCGCACGCACCACGGCGACACCTTCATCGACCCTTACGAGTGGTTACGCGCCAAGGATGATGCAGAGGTCGTGGAGCACCTCCGGGCTGAGAACGCCTACACCGAAGCGGTTACCGCCGGCCAGGAGGAACTGCGCCAGGAGATCTTCAACGAGATCAAGAACCGCACCCAGGAAACCGACCTCTCCGTCCCGGCCCGGAAGAAGGAGTGGTGGTACTACTCCCGCACGGAAGAGGGAAAGCAGTACAGCATCCATTGCCGGGTGGGGGCTACGGACACAGGCGACCTCGCGCGCGACTGGACTCCGCCGGAAGTAGTGCCGGGTCAGCCGGTCGACGGCGAGCAGGTACTGCTCGACGGCAACGCCGAAGCGGAAGGCAAGCCCTTCTTTTCGCTCGGCGGACTCACCGTCAGCGAAGACGGTGCCCTGCTGGCATTCTGCGTGGACAACGCTGGGGATGAGCGCTTCACCCTGCGGATCAAGGATCTGCGCACCGGTGAGCTACTTCCCGATGAGATCCCGAACGTCTTCTACGGCCTGGCGTTCTCGCCGGACGGATCCCAGGTCTTCTACACCGTCGTCGATGACAGCTGGCGTCCCTATCAGGTGAAATCACACCGGCTGGGCACCGCCGTCGAACAGGACGAGCTGGTGTACCAGGAGGATGACGTCGCAATGTGGACCGGGTTCGACCTGTCCGCTGACCGCACGCAGCTGCTGATCGGCATCGGCTGCTCGGAGTACAGCGAGTACCGCGTGCTGGACCTTGAGAACCAGGACGCCGGCCTCGTCACACTGATCCCGCGATCCGAGCGGGTCCTTTATGAAGCTGAGCCGCTGCGCGTCGAGGGCCGGCTCCACTACCTGCTGACCCACGACCGCGGTGCGAAGAACTCGATGGTGAGCCTTGCTGCCGCCGAGCAGTTCAGCCGCCCGCTGGCCGAGCAGGAGTGGCTGACCGTTGTGGAGCACGACGACGCCGTCCGCGTCCACGGCGCCACCGTCACCGCCACGCACGTGCTTGTGTCGGTGCGCAAGGACACCACCATGCGCGTGCAGATCATGCCCCGGGAGGGCCTTGGAACGCCGGCGCAGCAGCCGGCCATCGAGCCCGCCTTTGATGAGGCGCTCTACACCTGCAACCTCGCCGGTGCCGAGTTCGAGTCGCCCATGATCCGGCTCTCCTATGCTTCCTACTTCACCCCGCCCCGGGTCTATGACTACCTGCTCGCCGGCGGTGTCCTGACTCTGCGCAAGGAGACCGAAGTGCGCGGCGGCTACCGCTCCGAGGAGTACGTTGCGGAGCGCCAGTGGGCACCGGCCGCCGACGGGACGCTCATCCCGTTGTCCGTCCTGCGGCGGCGTGACCTTGAGCAGAACGGGATGAACCCCGCAGTCATCTACGCCTACGGCAGCTACGAGATCAGCATGGATCCGGGATTCTCCATCTCGAGACTGTCGTTGCTGGACCGAGGCGTAGTCTTCGTCGTCGCTCATATCCGCGGCGGAGGTGAGATGGGACGAACCTGGTACGAGAGCGGGAAGAAGCTCGCGAAGAAGAACACTTTCACGGACTTCGTGGACGCGACCACCCATGTGGCCGAATCGGGCTGGGTGGACCCGGAGCGCATTGCTGCGATCGGCGGATCAGCCGGCGGGTTGCTGATGGGCGCGGTTGCCAACCTCGCCCCCGAGAAGTACCGGGCGATCGTCGCGCAGGTTCCCTTTGTGGATGCCTTGACAACGATTCTGGACCCGGAACTCCCGCTCTCCGCGCTGGAGTGGGAAGAGTGGGGCAATCCCATCACCGACCCGGACGTCTACCGGTACATGAAGGAATACACCCCGTACGAGAACATCCGCCCGACGGCGTATCCCCGCATCGCTGCGGTAACCAGCTTCAATGACACCCGGGTGCTCTACGTTGAACCTGCGAAGTGGGTAGCCCGGCTGCGGGAAGTGACGACGGGCAGTGAGCCGATAGTTCTCAAGACCGAGATGGACGGCGGCCACGGCGGCGCCAGCGGACGCTACGAGCAGTGGAAGGACGTGGCCTGGGACTACGCCTTCGTGGCCGATGCGCTGGGTGCGACCCGCGTTCTTTCGGGGACAGCCAGCGTGATGGGGTAACGCCGTCAGGGCACTACGACGCCGCTTGCCGTCTGGTTCCGCGGCTCGGCTCCGATCTGCGCTACGGTGCCGTCCTCGCTGAGTTCGATCATGTTGGCTGTGCCGAAGATGCCGACTCCTACCGCGATGTTGTGCCCTCGTTCGCGCAGGTCCGCGATGCCTGCAGGTGGGAAGCTGGTTTCCACATGGAGAATGTTGTCGGCCGGGTGCGGGAAGATTGAGGCCGGGAACGCTGTGCTCACGAAACGCGGCTGAGCGACCGCTTCCTGGGGTTCAAGCCCGAAGGCGACCACGCTCATGAATTGCTGGAGCTGTGCCTGCGGCTGCGTGTCGACGCCGGTATTCCCTCCGAGAAGATACGGCCGACCGTTCCGTAGCACCATGTATGGGTTCGATGTGTGCCGTACTGTGGCACCGGGCGCGACGACATTCACGTTGCCGGGATCCACTGACATGAACTTCATGCGTTCGTTGATGTGGATGCCGGTATCTCCCACCACCAGGAACTGGCCTCCGAGGCTGGTCGTCACCGCCGCCGCGTTTCCCTCGCTGTCGGTCACGTGAAAGGTGGTGGTATCGCTCGACTGCCGGTCCAGTCCGGCCTCGATCGGCCACTCGGCGGCGCTACCCATGTCGATGCGGCCGCGCAGCTGATCTGCGTAATCATCCGACAACAGCTCCTCGACGGGCACCGGCGTTCGATCAGGATCGCCGACGTACGCGAACCGGTCAGCGAAGGCGAGCTTCACGGCTTCAATCTGGCGATGGATCACGTCCGGTTCAGCTGGCGATCTGCCGGACCAGTCCTCCGCTTTGAGGATGTTCAACGCCTGAAGCATCGCGATGCCCTGGCTGTTCGGCGGATTCTGCAGAACCCGGATACCGTCGGCCCAGTCGATCGAGATGGGCGCCACCAGCTCGGCCTCGTACCGGGCAAAGTCCTCCAGTGTGAGGTAGCCGCCGAACTGGTCGGAATACTGCACGATCGCCTCTGCGAGCGGACCGCGGTAGAAGTAGTCACGCGCCGCCTGGATGCCCGCCGCATGACGGGCGGTTGTCTCGCCGGCGGCGGCAGCGCCGTCGTCGTACGCGGTTGCCAGTGCTTCCAGCGTGGCCGCGAGGTCCGGTTGGGTAACTGCCTGCCCGGTAGCGACGAGAGCTCCGTTGCGCAGGTAGAGCTCGCTGAGTTGGGGGCTGTTGCGGATGTCCTGTTCCTGCTGTGTCAGCCAGAAGGTCATCTCCGAGCTGACCGGGTAGCCCGCCCTCGCTATGTCGATTGCGGGTGCCAGAACCTGGCGCAGCGGCAGTTCTCCGTGATCCCGCAGCCAGAGCATCCACCCGTCCCAGGCGCCCGGCAGGATTGCCTGATGCATCCCATACTCGCCTGCCCGGGGCGTGTAGTCCTCGAGCGTCGCCTTGCTCCCCACCGGCCCCACAGCGTTGAGGCTGGTGACGTCCCGGGTGCCGCCGTCGTAGTAGAGCGCCCAGGTGTCGCCGCCGAGCACGCTCGAGTAGTAGGGCTCCACGACGGTGAGGACGGACGCGACAGCGACAGCGGCATCGGCTGCTGATCCCCCAGCCGTGAGGATCGCGGCGCCTGCTTCCGTCGCCTGGAAATTCGAGCAGACCACGGCTTGAACCTGGGGTTGCAGTTCGGGCCCAGCGCTCGTCGGTGACGGCTGTGGGACGGCGGATGTGGATGCCGGCGGTCCCGGCGGTTCTGACTCCGTGGCCGCGGCTACCGGTGAGGGAGTGCGATCCGGACCGGAATCCTGGGCTGTGCACGCGGTGACGGTAGACCCGGCGCAGAGAACGATGGCCAGGAACCGGACAATCGGATGCCGCATGTGCGTACCCCTTTCGCGGAGCGACGCTGTGCGGAAAGAATAGCAGCGGACACCGCCGACGGGCAGCCCCTTCAATCGCTCGTTGTGTGCTTCATATTCCCCGGAAGGATCCACATCTTCTTGACAGTCAGGGGCGTTCCGGTATTACCTAATGAACGATCGGTAAATAATTCTGAGAGGCCTCCATGAGGGACACTGACGTCCGCCCTGTTCATCCCATGCTGGATAAGGACTATGCCTCCCAGTGGCTCGGCGTCGAGGTGCTGCACTTAGGCGACGGGCATGCCACGGCCACCATGCGGGTACGCGAGGAAATGCTCAACGGCTTCGGCATTGCCCACGGCGGAATGATCTTCGCCTTCGCCGACACAGTGTTTGCACTGGCCTGCAACCCTGTCAGCGAAACGGAAACCATAACGGTTGCATCCGGCGTCGACATCAATTTCCTGTCCTCAGCGCTGCCCGGCGAGATCCTGACCGCCGTCGCCACTCGAACCAGCGCAACCGGGCGCAGCGGCATCTACGACATCACGATCACCGCGGGCCAGGACGGCGGCGCGCCTGATGCGGAGCGCACTGTCGCCCTCTTCCGTGGACGCTCGCGAACCGTCCCCAACCGCCGGAACCGAAACCTGACACCAACGGGAAGCCTGCCCGACTCTTCCGAATCGAGGAACGCATGACCACCACCGCCATCAAGGCGACCGCTGCCGACCCCGCCACCCTCGATCCTGAGGAGAGCTTCGACCGGGGCCGGATCGAGGAACTGCAGCTTGAACGCCTGCAGTGGACGGTGAAGTATGCCTACGAGAACGTGGACCTGTACCGCCGCAAGTTCGACGACGCCGGCGTCCACCCCGCTGACCTTCGGGAACTTTCGGACCTGGCGAAGTTTCCCTACACCACCAAGGAAGACCTGCGCCTGACCTACCCCTTCGGAATGTTCGCCGTCCCGCAGGAGCGCGTTGCGCGAATTCACGCCTCATCCGGCACCACCGGACGTCCCACCGTCGTCGGCTACACCTCCGGCGACCTCGACCGTTGGGCGACGCTTGTTGCGCGCTGCCTCCGCGCGAGCGGGGTCAAGAAGGGCGACAAGGTCCACAACGCGTACGGGTACGGGCTCTTCACGGGCGGACTCGGTGCACACTTCGGAGCCGAGAAGCTCGGCTGCACGGTGATCCCCATCTCCGGCGGCCAGACCGAACGCCAGGTGCAGCTCATTCAGGATTTCCAGCCTGACGCAATCCTCAGCACCCCGACGTACCTCCTCACCATCCTCGACGCGATGGTGGCGGCCGGAATCGATCCGCACAGCACGTCCCTCAGGACGGCGGTTCTGGGCGCTGAGCCCTGGACGAACCAGATGCGCCAGGAGCTTGAGCATCGCATGGGCTTTGATGCCTGCGACATCTACGGACTATCCGAGGTGATGGGTCCTGGTGTGGCAGGTGAGTGCGTTGAGACCAAAGACGGTTCGCACATCTGGGAGGACCATTTCCGTCCAGAGATCATCGACCCCTTCACCGATGCAGTACTGGACGACGGCCAGCCTGGGGAGCTTGTCTTTACTTCCCTCACCAAGGAAGCGCTTCCGATCATCCGTTACCGTACGCACGATCTGACCCGACTGCTCCCCGGCACCGCCCGACCGGGTATGCGCCGCATGGACCGCATCACGGGACGGAGCGACGACATGATCATCCTGCGCGGCGTCAACCTCTTCCCGACCCAGATCGAGGAGATCGCGCTACGCATCCCCGCGCTCAGCCCGCACTTCCAGTTGGAGCTCACACGCCCGGAAGGTCAGCGCATGGACCAGCTGACCGTCAGGATCGAACCGCGGGAAGGCGTCAGCGCCGATGAAGCCGCCGCGGCGGCGTCGGAACTGAGCCAGCAGATCAAGATCCACATCGGGTCCAGCTGCGCGGTGTCCGTCGTCGAAAGCGGGTCGCTGGCGCGCTCGAGCGGGAAGCTGCGGCGCATCTACGACCTGCGCCCGAAAGCCTGACCCAGTGTGCACGGTGGCGCTATCTGACCGAACGTTCGTGCGAAAATAGCCGGTATGCCCAGTTCACAGGCCGCTACCCGCCGCGGACGACCCGGATACGACCAGCAGACCGTGCTCAACATCGCCGTCGATGTCTTCAACCGGCACGGTTATGAGGCGACCTCAATGGGAGTCCTCGCCGACAACCTGGGCATCAGCAAGTCGGCGATCTACCACCACGTGCCGTCGAAGGGTGACCTGCTGCGGCTTGCCCTCGACCACGCCCTCGGCGGGCTCGAGGACGTACTGACTCATGCGGAGGCGACGTCCGGCAAAGCGGACCAACGGCTCGAGTACGTCTTGCGCGGTACGATCAACGTCCTGGCCGAGCGGCTTCCCTTCGTGACTCTCCTGCTGCGGTTGCGCGGCAATACGGAGGTTGAGCGCGAAGCCCTTGAGCGCCGTCGTGCGTTTGACCACCAGGTTGCAGCGCTGGTTGAGGCTGCCCGGTCCGAGGGGTCCATCCGCAAGGACATAGACCCACGGACCACGACGAGGCTACTGTTCGGCACGATCAACTCCGTTGTCGAATGGTACAAGCCAGGGGGTCCGCTGACCCCGGAGAAGCTCGCAGACGACGTCATCGCGATGGCGTTTGAGGGTTTACACCACGTCTGACTATCCCCGGGGAAGCGGCGCGCTTGACTGATGCGCATCCTGAGCGGACGCTGATGCTATGTCCGTCAAGCTCTCCGACACCATGCTGGGTATGCTCTCCGATCTTCGGTATGAGCCCACGTCGAAACGGGTTCGGGGTGACCTCGGTGAGACCACGGTCATCGATACCCGACGGGCTTTGCTTGTCTGGGAGCCGAAACGGGTGACGCCGATCTTCGCGGTGCCGGAGGAGGATCTCCGGGCGGAGCTGTCTGCCGCCATGTCAGGGCACGAGGCGGGCGAAGAATATCCGGTAGCGATCATGCTCGAGGGTCCGCCGGTCCTCGACCCGCGGACGCCCTTCAGCCGGCACACCACCACGGGGACTCCCCTCACCATCACCGCAGCCGGCGCCGTCCTGCCGGGCGCGGCATTCCGCCCGGATGACCCTGCGCTGGCTGGATATGTGCTGCTCGACTTCGATTCCCTGAGCTGGCGCGAGGACGACGAATCGATCATCGGGCATCCGCGTGACCCGTTCCACCGCATCGATATCCGCGACTCCGCTGACCGCATCACCGTACAGATGGACGGCATCACACTCGCGGATACGTCCCGCGCCGCCGTCCTGTATGAAACGCTCCTTCCCCCGCGGCTCTACATCCCGCCCGAGGACGTGAGGTTTGATGCGCTGGAGCCAAGTGCAACCACGACTGTCTGCCCTTATAAGGGCCAGGCAAACTACTTCTCCTACCCAGGCTCGCCGAAGGGGAAGGACGTCGCATGGCAGTATGATTCCCGCTTCCCCGACGCAACGCAGATCCATGGCCTGGTGTGTTTCTTCAACGAGCGCGTCGATGTTCTTGTCAACGGCGAGCCCCAGCCGAAGCCCGTCACCCCCTGGTCCTGACCTCCCCGGTGGGATATCCCGTCAAAGGCGCCTCGTCAGCGGGATTGTTCGGACTATCCCGCTCAACACCTTCCGTGGACGGGATCTCCCGTTGAGACAGCTGTCCACATAGGGCCATCTCCCCCACCACGGTTGGGCACTCGCACCGAGCATGGATGGCATGGACATCGTGCGTGAGGTTGCAGGAAAGGTGGCGTGGCCCGTCGACGAGAACTTGAGAAAGCGGGATTCAGCGGTCACGAGATCCTCAAAGCCGTCCCGGATGGACGGCTGAGCCGTCCGATTCGCGGAGTGTACGTGACGCCCGATGCAGACCCTGCACTCTTGGCCGCTGCGTGCGTCAAAGCCGAACTTGCATGTGTGAATGCCGCTGAGAGACTGGGCCTCTGGATCCTCACAAAGCCTCGCTTTATCCACGTCTGCGTTGATCATGGACGTCCCCTCGAGGGAAACTTCCGGGTACACCGCTCGGCGAAGCAGCTGACGCCGCTGGACATTTGCCTGCAATGCATGCGATGTCTTCCGGAGCTTGAGGCATTGTGCGTGGTGGAGTCTGCCGTAGTGAAGCGGCTTGTCACGCTCCAACAGTTGCGCAGCCGTACGGGTGGCGCACGGGATCGTAAACTTCGTCGCATCGTGGGGATGATCGACCCACACTCGCAATCGATCCTGGAGACAGCTGCGCGATACCGCCTGAAGGCCGGTGGGTTCTCGGTACAGACTCAGGTCTACGTGAAAGGCGTTGGACGTCTCGACATATTCGTGGAGGGCATCCTCGGCATTGAAGCCGACGGCAGAAAGCATCACACCGACGCGAGAGAGTTCGAGGAGGACAGGCGTCGCGGGAACGTCCTGATGCTCAATGGGACGCCCGTGCTGCGTGCGACCTACCAATTGATCGTCGACCGACCGGAGGAGTTCATTGAACTGGTTCGACGAGGGATTGCGAAGTACCGTCCCACCGAGCTTGCAGGTTGACTGGGATTGTCCGGACTATCCCACCGAACGCTCATGTTCGATGGGACTGTCCGGACAGGAACGCCGGCCTACTTCTCGACGAGGGTCAGGACGTCGTACGTCGCGACAATCTCGTCGTTCTGGTTCGTCAGCACCGCGTCCCAGGCCACCTCGCCGTACTCCTCGTCCTCGCGCGGCGTGATGCTCTTCGCCGTCAGGGTCACGCGGATCGAGTCACCGGCGGCAACGGGCGTGATGAACCGCAGGTTCTCCAGCCCGTAGTTGGCGAGGACCGGACCCGGCGCAGGTTCCACGAACAGGCCTGCACCCCACGAAAGCAACAGGTACCCGTGCGCCACAATCCCCGGGAAGAACGGGTTCGATGCAGCGGCTTCCTCGTTGGTGTGGGCGTAAAACTTGTCCCCGGTCGTGTTCGCGAACGCGGTGATGTCCTCCAGGGTTACCTGGCGGAGGTCAGAGCGCACTGCGTCGCCGATGCGTAACGTTGCCAGGTTCTTCCGGAACGGATGCTCCTCGTCGAAGTTCCGGTCAGCTCCGGTGTGCCAGACACCGGTGATGGCGGTCAGCATGTTCGGTGAACCCTGCAGGGCTGTGCGCTGCATATGGTGCAGCACGGACCGGATGCCTCCGAGCTCCTCACCGCCGCCGGCGCGTCCCGGCCCGCCATGGACGAGATGAGGCACGGGCGACCCATGCCCTGTCGAGGACCGTGCATCCTCGCGATTGAGCAGCAGCACCCGGCCATGGTGGGCAGCAATGCCGGTCACCAGCTCGCGGGCAATATCCGGGTCGTTGGTGCACACGGTCGCCACCAGCGACCCCTCGCCCATGGCCGCCAGACGGACCGCGTGCGCGACGTCGTCGTACCCGACGACCGAGGCTACAGGGCCGAAAGCCTCCACCGTATGGAGCTCGACGGCGTCGGCGTTCTGCCAGGTGAGGAGGACTGGAGCCATGAATGCGCCGTCCTCAGCGACATCCACGGTGCCGTCGGCGTGGGTCACGCGCGGGGAATCGAGGGTGCCATACGCAAGCTCTCCGCCCGCAGCCAGCATGGACTCGACAGCGGCCCGTACGCTGCGTAGCTGCTCCACAGAGGCGAGCGCCCCCATGGTCACACCTTCGGCGCGCGGGTCACCGAGCGTGACGCGCTGTTCGATGCGTTCGCGGGCGGCAGCAACGACGTCGTTCACCAGCGCCTTCGGAACGAGCGTCCGGCGGATACTGGTGCACTTCTGGCCGGCCTTGACGGTCATTTCCGTGACGAGGGACTTGATGAAGGCGTCGAATTCGGGGGTGCCCGGTACGGCATCCTCGCCGAGGATTGCCGCGTTGAGGGAGTCTGTCTCGGAGGAGAAGCGCACACCGCCGGTGGTGACGTTCTCATGTGACTTCAGCCGGTTCGCCGTCGACGCTGAGCCCGTGAACAACACGAGATCCCGGTAGTCGAGGTGGTCCAGGATGTCGCGGGCAGGACCGGAAATGAGCTGCAGCGATCCCAGCGGAAGGAGGTTCGACTCAATGATGAGCTTGACGACGGCGGCCGTCAGGTACCCCGTCGGAGTAGCAGGCTTCACGATCGTGGGCACGCCGGCCAGGAAGGCGGGCGCGAGCTTCTCCAGCATCCCCCAGACCGGGAAGTTGAAGGCGTTGATCTGGACGGCGGCTCCGGGAATACGTGTGTAGATGTGCTCTCCGATGAAGGACCCGTCCTTCGACAGCACCTCCACCGGCCCGTCGATGACCACCTGCGCGTTGGGCAGTTCCCGCCGCCCCTTCGATCCAAAGGTGAAGAGCACGCCGATACCGCCGTCGATATCCACCATGGAGTCGATCTTGGTGGCACCGGTGCGCGCGGACAGCTCATACAGGTGCTCCCGCTGCCTGTTCAGAAACTGCGCGAGGGCCTTGAGCTTGAGCGCGCGCTGGTGGAACGTGAGCTTCCCGAGCTCCTCCTGGCCCGCTGTGCGCGCGTAGTCGACGACGTCGGCCGTGTTGAGCCCACTGGTGCTGACCAGGGCGAGCATCTCGCCGGTACTGGCGTCACGCACCTCGCTGGAGTTGTCCTCGGAGAGGGTGTGCTGGTCGGGGGTCCACCAGGCGTCGCGGATGAAGCTGGGGACGATGTCCACGCTGAGGGCGGTCGAAGTCATCGTTGACCTTTCGCGTTCGGGAGCTCAGGAAACATTACTGAACGGACGTTCGGTAATATGTCCAGAGTACATGAACGCCCGATACCGCCACACCCCACAAGGAGCCCAAAGTGACCGTCGAACCCTGGCAGATTACCCTCGGCGAACTCGACGAGAAGATGGGCGTGAAGATCCTCGAGCAGTCGGTCGAGCGGGTCGTCGCGACCATGCCGGTGGAGGGCAACCGCCAGTCCTTCGGCCTGCTGCACGGCGGCGCGTCACTGGCTGTCGGAGAGGCCGTCGGCTCCTGGGCGGCCGTGATCCACGCGAGCACCCTCGGCAAGACTGCTGTGGGCGTCGACGTCTCCGCCACGCACCACAAGTCCGCCCGCAACGGCACCATCACCATCACCGCCACGCCGATTCACCTGGGGCGCACCCTCACCACCCATGAGGTGCTGATCACCAACGACGACGGCGGCCGCCTCTGCACCCTGCGCATCACCAACCTGCTGCTGGAGAAAAAGCCGGAGAACTAGGTCCTATGAGGCCAGCCGCGCCCGGACGGCCTCTATGTCCTCCGCCGAAAGCCCCGCGCTCCGGAGATACGACTCCGCGTCAAACCCCTCAAGCAGATCGAGCAGGTGAACTCGGGCGCGTGAAATCCACTCCTGCAACTGCTCGGGTGACTTCGGCTGCTCTCGCGGCCGCTTCTGGGAACGGTGGTGTTCATTGATGCCCTGCACGGCGAGCGCATAGTCATCCGCTATGTCCTCCGGCGGTACGCCCATGAGTGCAAGCAGCACCGCGGTCACCATGCCGGTGCGGTCGCGCCCCGCCGCACAGTGCACGACGACGGCGCCCTCCGCTTCCGCAATTGCCCGCACCACCGCAGCAATCTTCCCGGGCCAGCGGTGCAGGTTCTCCCGGTAGTACTCCGGCGAGTTGAGGTAGGGACCGACCAGTTGCATGAAGTCCTCATCCGACTGGTCCTCCGTCGGGCAGTTGAGCACCCGGAAGCGGTCCAGGACGGAGGTGTTCAGCACGGGGTCGGTATCGCGCCGTCTCCGCTCCCCGGGGTTCCGGAGGTCGATCACGGTGCGGACGCCGTCGTCGTAAGCCTGTTGCCAGCCTGCATCGGTGAGCCACTCGTGCCTGCCCATCCGGTACAGCCGTCCACGCCGGATTTGTGGAGTGACCCCGCCGAGATCCCGGGCGTTGACTGCACCCTCCCAGGCGACGTTCCGCGAGGAACCGATACGCCCGACGTCGTCCAATTCGTCCCATTCGTCCAAGGTCATGGTTCAGGTTAGCGAGGAAGGACGCTTACGGCACCAGTTCGTAGAAGCGAAAGAAGCCGAAGCCCTCGATCGGCAGGATCCGGACGTCCGAGAACCCGGCATCGGCAGCGTACCGGCGCAGCGTGGCCGGCCGCATGACTGTCCCGGTACCGGCGCTGTCGGGGTGGGCCATTCCGTCGGGCAAGCAGATCAGCAGGCTGAACCCGTACATCAGGCGCTCCACCTCATCGCCCGGCGGAGCGAAGGCTTCGGCCACCGCTTCATCCATGACGACGACGGTGCCGCCGCTGTGAAGGGACCGCCGGGCCGCCGCGAGCACGTCCACCGGGTAGGGCAGATCGTGGATGCATTCGAAGGCGAAGACCACGTCGAACTGCTGCTCGGGCATTCCGGCGGCGTCGGCCACCTGGAACCGGGCGGTGCTATCGACACTTGAGGCGTTGCTGTTGGCCAGCTCGATCGATGCCTGGTCAATGTCAAACCCCGTGATCTGGGCCGTAGGGAATGTTCGGGCGAGTGCGATGGTGGACCAACCGGCCCCACAGCCGATGTCGGCGACGGACGCTCCCTCCCCATGCAAGCGAGCCACCAGGTCCGGCGCCTGCCGCAGCGCACCGGCGAGTTCGTGCTCGAACCAGGGCCGGTTCATGTCCGCCTGGGATTCCCGCGCGTCCTCGCCAAACTCGGACCAGCCGACACCCGTACCCTCCCGGTACGCGGCCTGAAGCGCCGGAAGCTGCACCGCCGCACCCGCGATCATCCTTGCCAGCGGGGCAAGGTAATTAAGGCTGGTGGAATCGGTCAGTACCTCCGCCGCCCCGGCAGGCAGCGTGAAGCGGCGGGCGTCGCCGTCGTCGTTTGCGGTCAGCAGGCCTGTGATGGCCTGCTGCTCGAGCCATTCGCGTGCATACCGCTCAGAGGTACCGGTGCGCTCCGCGAGTTCGGTGGACGAAGCAGGACCGTCTGATGCCAGGGCGTTGTACCAGCCGAGCCGATCGCCGAGGTGGATGGCAAGCACGTCCATGGTGCCGAGGGCCGCGTTGAACACGCGCTCGGCAACAGCCTCTGCGTCAGGTTCGGAAGCCACGTTTCCTCCGTGATTGAGGTTCGTTTGAACCTAGGATGGACCCGCGGGAACTGGCTGACAAGGAGGAGTTGCAGCCCTATGTTCGGGGCGGACGATAAGGAGTATCTTGAGCCAATGAAACACTTACGAATTGCGGCCAGCGCACTCCTGGCGTCGGGTCTCGTTGCGGGTTCGTCCATTCTGCCAGCGTCGGCAGGCGACCGCGGATCTCTCGACTATGTCGCCCTTGGCGACTCGTACGCGGCCGGTGTCGGGGCCGGCTCCCTCGGAGTCTGCGGCCAGTCTCCGCTCGGATATCCCGGTTTGCTCGATGAGCGGAAGCAGATCGACCTGACGGTCAATGCGACCTGCGGCGGCGACACCGTGGCGGTGGTCTTTGGCGAACTCGGCGCCCTCGATGCCGGTACTGAGCTCGTGACGCTGACGGTCGGCGGCAACGATGTCCAATACCTCAACATCATTTCTCTCTGCGTTCAGAGCCCTAACACCTGCGAGCAGACCGTGAACGGGGCGCTATTCCTTGCACAGCGTGATCTCGCCCCCGCGTTGGCGGCGCTGTACCGCAACATTGCGACTGCGGCTCCGAACGCCGAGGTAGTGGTGACGGGCTACCCGCATCTGTTCTCACCGGAATTCGGTAACGCGATCACACTTCCCATCATCAATCCGGCTACCGGCCAGCCGTTTACCCTCAGTACCGCCGAGCAACAAACACTCAACGACGGCACGGACGTGCTCAACGAGATCATCCGGACTCAGGCGACACTTGCCGGCTTCACCTACGTCGACGTCGTCAAGCGGTTCGACAAGCACGGTCTCGGTTCACCGCAGCCCTGGATCCAGCCCTTCACGGACCCGAGCGCCCTCCACCCCAACGCTAAGGGCTACAAGAACGGGTACCTTCACGAGATCCGGAACGCCCTCAACTAGGAACTATTTCACCGTAATGATCGCCTGCACCGGCGTGTGGTCCGAGGGCCACGCGCCGTTGTAGCGCGTGGTGTTGATGCCCATCTCGCACACGGTGACTTCCGCGTTCACCATCAGCCAGTCAATCCGCTTGCGCCCCTGCTTCGGGGCGCGGTAGTGCGGAAAAGTTCCCCACAGCTCAGTCAGCCGCTCCTGCGCTGCGTCCCAGGCATCAGCGAGCACTTCGCCGCTGGTCAACACTTCGTAGGGCTGCGACGCCGCGCCGGTATTGAAGTCACCCATGACGACGACGGCGCCCTCCGTCCGCGCTACAAGAGACCGGATTGCCTCCGCCGACCGCTGACGGGACTTTCGTGACATGTGGTCCAGGTGGGTATTGACGGCGGTCAGTTCTTTACCCGTGGCGCGATCCCGGAAGCGCCCGGTCACGACAATGCGGGGGATGAGATTTCCCCAGTCGTTGGAGCCGGGCCTGTCCGGGGTGTTAGAGAGGGCGTCCTGGTCCCAGTCAAGGAGCTCGAGGCGGTCGGCGTCGTAGACAATCGGGCATTGCTCACCGTCGCCGTCGGCGTTGCGGCCTCGGCCGATACTGCTGTAATGCTCACCGAGGCCTTCAAGGATCGCGGGCAACTGGTCAGGAAGGGCTTCCTGAACGCCAAGGATGGTGGGTTGCTCGGCCGAAAGCAGGCGGCGGACCAGTGGTTCCCGGCGTCCCCAGAAATCATGACTCCATGGGTTCACGTGAGCCACCCGGCGCCGGATGTTGTAGGTCATGATGTGCAGTTGGGGCGCCTCAACAGGTCCGATCAGTGGCTTGTCTGCTAGGGCGGTCCGCTCACTCATGAAAAAACCATAGTCCTTTTGGCCCTCGCGCGGGCCGGCTATTTCAGTCGTCCCAGGTGAAGAAGCCCTGACCGGCCTTTCGTCCCAGTTCCCCGCGTGCCACTTTCTCCCGCAGGATCTGCGGCGGTTCGAACCGCTCCCCCAGCGTTGACGCAAGGTACTCGGCGATCCCGAGCCTGACGTCCAGCCCGACGATGTCGGTTGTCCTCAACGGGCCGACCGGATGTTTGTAGCCAAGCACCATCGCCGTATCGATGTCCTCGGCAGAAGCAACGCCCTCCTCGACCATGCGCATCGCTTCCAGCGCGATCGCTACGCCAAGGCGCGAGCTGGCAAAACCCGGCGCGTCCCTGACCACAACCGGCGTTTTTCCCAGCGCTTCGGTCCACCCGCGCGCCAGTTCCGCGAGTTCCGCAGAGGTTCCGGGCGCCAGCACCACCTCAATGAGCGTCGAAGCAGGCACCGGATTGAAAAAGTGCAAACCGCAGAACCGCTCCGGCCGCTGCAGGACGCCGGCCAGATCACCGACCGACAGGGACGACGTGTTCGTCGCGAGCCAGGCATTGGCGTCGAGCTGTTCCTCTACGCTGCGCAGCGCAGCGGACTTCAGCGCGAAGTCCTCCGGTACCGCTTCGATAACCAGGCCGCAGGATGCGAAGGCGGTGTAGTCGGTAGCCACCTGCAGGCGGGTGGAGAGCGCGTCAAGACTCTCCGTCGTGGTCCCCCTGGCGATGCTTCGATCGAGCGCGGCGGTGATGCGTCCATGGGCGGCTTCCGCCGCGTCGTCGTTCTGTTCAACGACGACGACGGCGGCACCCGCCACACAGAACGCGTGTGCAATACCCGCACCCATGCGTCCTCCGCCGAGGACGCCGACCCTGTCCGGGATTGCCTGAGTGATCACTTGTTCTTCTTCCTGTCTGCGTCTTTCCTTGTCAGGAATGCCTGCATGCGCTCAAACTTGGCATCTGACTCAAACAGGATGCCCTGGGCAAGCTGGTCGATGACTGGATGCGCCTCCGGCGGTGCGTGGAAAACGCTCTTGGTGATGCGGGTGGCCAGCGGGTCCTGGCGGGCGATCCGGTCGGCGAGGCGATGGGCGGCCGCAAGCAGTTCCTCGGGTGAGTGGATCTCCGTGATGAGCCGGGCGGCGAGCGCCTCATCAGCACTCAGTACTCGGCCTGCCAGGAGGATTTCCTTCGCGAGCGGCTCTCCCACCAGTTCGCGGAGCCGCCAGGTGGCGCCCGCCGCGGGCAGTATCCCCAGCCCGGTCTCGGGGTTGCCGATCTTGAGTCCGGGCGTGCCGATCCGGAAGTCGGCAGCGAAGGCGAGTTCGGCGCCTCCGCCGAGTGCATAGCCGTCCAAAGCGGCGATCACCGGCATCGGAAGCCGCGCAATGCGTGAGAACAGTGTCGAATTGATTCCGGCGAGAGCGTCGTCGCGCCGTCGTTCTTTCAGCTGCGCGATGTCGGCCCCGGAGGCGAAGACGCCGCCGGACCCGGAGAGCAGAAGAATCCGCGGATTCCGCTCAAGGTCGGTGCACACCTCATGTAGCTCGTCGACCATCTGCTGGTCGATCGCGTTGCGCACCTCGGGCCGGTTGAGCTGGACACTGAGGCGGTCACCGCCGTCGTCGATTTTCAGGGTCTCCACTACACGCGCTCCAGAAGCAGCGCGGTGCCCTGACCGACACCGACGCACATGGTGGCAAGGCCCAAACTTCCACCTTCCCGCTCCATGCGCCCCATCAGAGTGATGGCGATGCGGGATCCTGAGGATCCGAGCGGGTGACCCAACGCGATTGCCCCGCCGTCGCGGTTGACGATCTCCTCATCCAGACCGAGCCTGCGGATGCACGCCAGGGATTGGGTGGCGAAGGCTTCGTTGAGTTCGACGGCGTCGAGGTCGCCGACGGAGCGGCCCGCCAGTTCCAGCACCTTCTGCGTTGCCGGGACGGGGCCGATCCCCATGATCTCCGGCGGCACCCCGGCGGAAGCGCCCGTGATGATGCGGGCGCGCGGAGTCAGACCAAGCCGGCTGAGGGCTGCCTCCGAGGCGACGATCACCGCGGACGCACCGTCGTTGAGCGAGCTGGAGTTGCCGGCAGTGACAACGCCGTCCTTGGCGACCACCGGCTTCAGCCCTCCAAGTACCTCAAGGGTGGTGTCCGGACGCGGGCCCTCATCGGCGTCCACCGTGACGTTCTTCTTGCGGTGCGTGGTGTTGACCGGGACGATCTCGTCCGCGAACCGTCCCGCCTCGGTCGCGGCGACAGCCCGTTGGTGCGAGCGGAGCGCGAAGGCGTCGGCGTCGTCACGGGTGATGCCGTCCACGCGGGCCACTTCTTCGGCTGTTTCCGGCATCGAGAACGTCGTTTTCTCCTGCGCGGCGAAGGTTGGGTTCGTGAAGCGCCAACCGATCGACGTATCGAAGGCAGCGCCCGGCTTGGCGAATGCCGTCGTCGGCTTTTCCATCACCCAGGGCGCGCGGCTCATGGACTCGACACCACCGGCGATCACGACGTCGGCGGCCCCCGCCTTGATCATGTGCGAGGCCATGATGATCGCCGAGAGCCCCGAAGCGCAGAGCCGGTTCACTGTGATTCCCGGGATGGTGTTGGGAAGGCCGGCGAGCAGGGTGGCCATGCGCGCGACGTTGCGGTTTTCCTCACCCGCTCCGTTGGCGTTACCCAGGATGACTTCGTCGACGGTCTCGGGATCAAGGCCGGTGCGGTGGACCAGTTCGCGGAGCGTGAGGGCTGCCAGATCGTCCGGCCGCACGGACGAAAGGGCTCCGCCGTACCGTCCCACCGGGGTGCGAACCCCGCCCACCAGAAAAGCCTCGGCCATGCCAGCCTCCGTCATCATCGTCGTCATAGTCAGCGAGTTGCTCGAGGGCGGCTTATTTACCGACCGTTCGTTCTATAAAGAATCGCACGGGGCGCGGAGACGGTCAACCGGCGTGTCGAACACGGTCCGTTCCCTGCAGGTTCGAGGAGCCCGCCTCTAGGCGTAGCTCTGAACCGCCGAGTTCCGAGAACCAGCGGCGCAGCACCCTGTCATGATTGGCGAGCACCGTGGGACTTGCCGGAGCCGTTCTCTCCGACGAGCGCCGCACGTTCACCCACTGAAAGGGTGAGGTTCACGTGCATCGGGGCTGGGCTCAACGCCGGCGAGAAGACTGGTGCGGGTTAGGACCACGTGGGGAACAGCCGGGCTTACTCCTCCAGCCGGAATCCGAGCTTGACGGTCACCTGCCAGTCCGCGACGGCGCCATCCACCAGGTGCCCGCGGATCTCCTTGACCTCGAACCAGTCAAGGTTGCGGAGGGTCTTGGCGGCTTGCGTCACCGCATTGGTCACCGCAGCGTCCACGCCTTCGGGTGATGTTCCGACAACCTCAGAGATGCTGTACGTGTGGTTCGCCATGCTTCCTCCTTCGATGGACGCCGGCGTGTCCGGCGGGTGGGTGTCACGCTAGTCCTCCCCGCAGTTCCGGTCCAGACCCCTCGGGCACGGCTGCGTCCGGCAATAGCGGACCCGGGCTGTCCGGAATGGTCTGGCAGGCTGACGGACGCGTGCTTACGCTCGAAGCCATGACGTACAACTTTCAGGTAGTAGTGGACAGCTCGGATCCCCATACACAGGCCGACTGGTGGGCTGAAACCCTGGGATGGGTGGTTGAACCGACGGACCAGGCATTCATCGACAAGATGCTTGCCGAAGGCTACGCGACCGAGGGCGATGTCATCGAGCACAACGGCATCCGGGTCTGGAAAACCGGTGAGGCGGTGTGCCGCCCGGAAGAGCAAGGCCAAAAGAACCGCCAGCGGATTCTCTTCATGAAAGTGCCAGAACCGAAGACAGTAAAGGACCGTATTCACCTCGACATTCACCTGGATGGCGATGACAGGGACGCAGTCCGCGCGGCACTCGAGAACCGTGGCGCGCGCTTCCTCCACCAGGGCAACGAGGGGCCGCACGTCTGGTACACCATGGCCGACCCTGAGGGCAACGAGTTCTGCATCAGCTAGGCCAGAGCCGCTTTGATGTCCCCCCGGTCTCCGAAGCTAGACTCGATTGGTGACCACAGACCTTCCAGCCCAGGTATCTGAAATCTTCGACCCTGCCCGGTGGCGGCTCGTGGAGGGGTTTGAGGACTTTCAGGACATCACGTACCACCGCCAGGTAGAACGCAGCCAGGACGACGGCGGCGACACCACGCGCGACCTTCCCACCGTGCGTATCGCTTTCAACCGGCCTGAGGTACGCAACGCCTTCCGGCCCGGCACGGTGGACGAGTTGTATCGGGCGATGGACCACGCCCGGTCGACTCCGGACGTCGCGACCGTCCTCCTGACAGGTAACGGCCCCTCCCCCAAGGACGGAGGTCACTCGTTCTGTTCCGGCGGGGACCAGCGGATCCGCGGCAGGGACGGCTACCGGTACGTAGTACAAAACACAGAGGGCGAGACCAAGGAGACCATCGATCCGGCGCGCGCCGGGCGACTCCATATCCTCGAAGTCCAACGATTGATGCGCACCATGCCGAAGGTAGTCATCGCCGTCGTGAATGGGTGGGCAGCAGGAGGCGGCCACAGCCTGCATGTCGTCGCGGACCTGACCATCGCCTCGCGGGAGCACGGCAGGTTCAAGCAGACCGACGCGACCGTGGGCAGCTTCGACGCCGGATACGGGTCGGCCCTCCTCGCCCGCCAAATCGGCCAGAAGCGGGCACGGGAAATCTTCTTCCTCGCCCGGGAATACTCGGCCGAAGACATGGTAGCCATGGGGGCTGTGAATGAAGCCGTCGACCACGCGCGACTGGAGGACGTTGCCCTCGAGTACGCCGCAGATATCGCGAAGCAAAGCCCGCAGGCCATCCGTATGCTCAAGTTCGCCTTCAATCTCGCTGACGACGGCCTGGCCGGCCAGCAGGTCTTCGCCGGGGAGGCAACCCGGATGGCGTACATGACCGACGAAGCAGTGGAGGGCAAGGAAGCGTTCCTCGAGAAGCGCAGCCCTGACTGGTCCAACTTCCCCTACTACTTCTAGGCGCCCATGGAACTCTTTCCCGTTCACACTCCCCAGGGCTTCGATCCGCACACCCTGTTGGCCCCACTCGCTGCCGCCCTGGCAGGCGAGGGTCCCGCTGTGGCGCCGCACGCCGAAGAACACCAGAGCTTCAACGGCGAACTCCCTAACGACGAGATCGCCGCCGTACTCAGCACATCGGGCTCAACCGGTGCACCCAAGCAGACCATGCTCAGCGTCGACGCACTCGCCGCGTCCGCCATGGGCACCGCCTTCGCGCTGAAGGCAGAGGGGCAGTGGCTGCTGACCCTGCCCGTGCACTACGTTGCAGGATTTCAGGTCCTGGTGCGTTCGCTGTACGCCGGGACAAGGCCGTGGGCGATGGATCTCACGGGGAGCTTCAGCCCCCAGCGCTTCACGGAGGCGGCAGGTGAACTCACCGACAAGGTCCGCTTCACCTCCCTGGTTCCTACCCAATTACACCGACTGCTCGAGGACCCGGCGCCAGAAACCATCAAGGTGCTGCAGCGGTTCAACGCGATCCTGCTCGGCGGAGCCGCTGTGACCGAAGGCCTGCGGAACCGGGCCCGGGCGCACGGACTGAAAATAGTGCGCACCTACGGCATGAGCGAAACCTGCGGCGGCTGCGTCTACGACGGCGTCCCTCTCGACGGAGTGAAGGTCACCAACGACGACGGACGGCTCTGGATCGGCGGGCCGGTCCTCGCCGACGGTTACCTCGGCCAGCCCGAACTGACGCGGGAGAAGTTCCCCTTCAACTCCGGCCGCCGCTGGTTTCGCACCGACGACGACGGCACCATTGACGACGGCGTCGTCACCGTCCATGGGCGGGTGGACGACGTCATCATCACCGGCGGGCTTAAAGTCTCTGCTGTCGCAGTGTCCAGCGTCATCGAGGGAATGGCAGGGGTCAGCGAAGCGCTGGTGCTCGGGATTCCGCACCAGGAGTGGGGAGCTCAGGTGGCGGCCGCCGTCGTCGGCTCCGTCAATCCGGAGGCGGTACGGCGGCATGCCCAGGAGCATCTGGGCTCGCATGCTGCGCCGAAGATCGTGCTGACGCTCGACAAGCTGCCCATGCTGCCGAACGGCAAACCGGACCGGCTGGCCGTGCGTGCCCTCTTCGAGCAGTCAGCGTTGTAACGCGCTCCGGCGCTGCGAGCCTTCAGACAAGCAACAACAACCGTAGACAACCGGAGGAACACCTTGGCAACAGCTGCGCAATGGGTGGAGGGAGCGCGTCCGCGCACCCTCCCGATGGCGGTGGCGCCCGTGATCATCGGGTGCGCTGCAGCCTTCGACCTCGGGGCGTTCAAACCGGTGAACGCACTTTTGGCCGCGATCGTAGCGGTTCTGCTGCAGGTTGGCGTCAACTACGCGAACGACTACTCCGACGGCATCCGCGGCACGGATGCTGAGCGCGTCGGACCGCTGCGGCTTACGGGCTCAGGGGCAGCCAAACCGCAGCAGGTCAAATGGGCAGCATTCGGATGCTTCGCGCTGGCCATGGTTGCCGGCGTCGCACTGATTGTGCTTTCCCAGGCCTGGTTCCTGCTGCTCGTGGGGCTGGGCTGTGTCGCCGCCGCCTGGGGTTACACGGGCGGCCGCAACCCCTACGGATACATGGGCCTCGGCGACCTGTTCGTCTTCGTCTTCTTCGGCCTGGTGGCAACCTTGGGCACCACGTATACGCAGGCGGGACAGCTCAGTGCCGCTGCCTGGGTGGGCGCCGTCAGCACCGGAATCATCGCCATGGCCCTGTTGATGGCCAACAATGTGCGGGATATTCCGACCGACAGGGAAGCCGGCAAGCTTACTCTCGCGGTCCGTCTGGGCGACTCAGCCGCCCGGGTCAGCTACGTGATGATGCTCGCCGTGGCGCTGCTGCTACCGCTGCTGCTCGTGTATGACTACCCCTGGGTGCTGCTCGTCCTGCTGCTGATCCCGCTGTGCCTGATGCCGAGCTGGCTGATGCTCAAGGGCAAGAAACGCCGGAGCCTCATCCCGGTGCTGAAGCAGACGAGCATCATCAACCTTGGCTTCAGCGTGCTCTTCGGCGCCGGCGTAGTGATCTCCAGCGTACTGTCGTAGCCTCCGGCTGGTCAGTTGCTGCTGAACGGCCCTTCAGGGCTTGCGTGTCAGCCGCCCGGGCTGGCGTGTCAGCCGCCCGGGCTTTAGGGCCGGCGGCGGTCCGAGTTGACCGGAGTATTCGGGTCGAGGCTGTCCTCGGCGTCCGCGTCGCGCAGCTCGCTGGCCGTGCGTACCGGCGGAGCACCGTCACGGAACCTGCGCTGCAGGGTCGAGGCTGCCTCGTTCCGCAGCGAGCGGAAGAACAGGTAGGTGACGCACCAGGCCATGATGGCCGCGGCGATCACGGAGAAGATCGCGCCCAGCCCGAGGGAATAGCAGATCACAAAGAACACCGCGACGAAGCCGAGGCGTAGAGCGGTGAATTTGAGGAAAGGCACGTCCCAAGTTTACTCGCCTACAATTGATGCATGCCGCGCCTGTTGCTGTTCCTCGTGATCCTGGGGATCGCCGTCATTATTTATGCGCTGTTCGACTGCATCATGAGCCGGGCGGAATCAGTGCGCAGCATCTCGAAACCTGCGTGGTTCTTCACGATCCTCCTTGTTCCCCTGCTGGGTGCCGGACTATGGTTTCTGTTCGGGCGCCCCCGCGGGGAGGAACGCCCCAGCCAGCGCCAGACCCGGCGCCCCACCGCACCCGACGACGATCCCCAGTTCCTGCGGAACCTTGAGGTCCGTCGGCGCCAGCAGGCCCGTGAAGCCGAGCAGCGCAAACGCGAGGCGGAGCGTCGCGCGCGGGAAGCGGACAAGAAGAAGAAGAAGAATGACGAGGGCACAGCCAGCGACGGCAAAACAGCCTAGTCCACCCCACATACACCAAGGACCCCCGTACTGCTTGCGCGGTACGGGGGTCCTTTGTGTATCAGGGAGGCGGAGTATCAGACTCCGGCGTAGCTGTGCAGGCCGGAGAAGTAGATGTTCACGATCGTGAAGTTGAAGACGATGCACAGGTAGCCGACGATCGAGAGCCAGGCGGCACGCGTGCCCGTCCAGCCGCGGGTGGCACGGGCGTGCAGGTAACCCGCGTAGACCACCCAGATCACGAACGTCCAGACTTCCTTGGTGTCCCAGCCCCAGTAGCGGCCCCAGGCCTTCTCCGCCCAGATGGCTCCGGCCATGAGGGTGAACGTCCACAGCACAAAGGCGATCGCGTTGATGCGGTAGGAGAGATTCTCAAGGCTGAGCGCCGAGGGGACGAGGCGCATGAACGGCATCCGGTCCCCGCCGCCGGCGGCGAGGCGTGCCACGCGGCTGGCCTGCAGGAGCTGCAGTACCGACATCGCGAAGGTGAGGGTGAATAGTGCTGATGCCGCAACGGCCACGGACACGTGGATGATGAGCCAGTAACTCTGCAGTGCGGGCACCAGGTTGGCCACCGGCGTCGGGAAGCCGATGGTGGCTGCGCAGAGCATGACCACCACCAGGCCGATCACAAAAGTGCCGAGGAACCGGAGGTCCTTGCGGGTGAGGACCAGCAGGAAGACGACCGCGACCACCAGCCCGCCGGTGGTGCAGAACTCGTACATGTTGCCCCAGGGCACGCGGCCGGCGGCTACGCCCCGGCTGACCACGGCAACAGCATGGACAGCAGCAGCAAGAACGGTGAGTGCGACGGCGATGCGCGCGGCCGAGCGCTTTTCGCCCTGGTAGTCCATGGCATCATCTGCCGTGGACCCCTGCAGCGCGCCCGCTGACTTGCCGCGCTTACCACCGGCAACCGCGCCGGCGAGCACGAGCTGACGCTCCTCGGCGGTCTCTGCCAGCCCGGCTTCCATCTCGCGGATACGCCGGCTGCTCTTGACGAGGTCCCAGGTGAAGGCCAGGAACGCCGCCGTGTAGGCAAGGGCTGCGAGCAGCATGAACAGCTCGCTGTACTGCCCCAGAGTCTGGTTTATGTTCTGCATCAGTTGTCCTTACCGCTTCCGGGCGCCGACGCCCCCACGTGCGCTGTCTCATTCTCGTCGTGTTCGATGGTGTCCGCCAGCCAGCGTTCCCGCAGCAGCTTCTCGATCGCTGCCCCTTCTCCGGCGAGCCTGTGGTCCTCCCCGCGGGCCAGCAGCCCGTACTCGACCGTGACGCGGCCGTCCGGACCACTGGCCGCCCTTATCCACACGCGCCGGCGGCCGATGAACAGCGACGCGCTGAGCCCCGCCAACGCCAGCGATGAGAACACCAGGGCGCCGAGCTCTGCGGGGTCATGGGTGATATCCAGGGCGGCGTAGCGTCGCAGCCCGTCGAAGGTGATCGAGCCCTTGCCTTCGGGGAGTTCGAAGGTTTCCCCGGCGTCGAGGACGATGCCGCCTGCTTCGCTGTTCCGGCTGTTCAGCTCGGTCAGTGTGTCGGTGTCCAGGACGTACACGTTCTGGGGCTCGCCGTCGTCCAGGCCGAGATCGCCGTAGTAGGAATTCAGGTTCAGCTGCGGCAGGAACGGATCAGGGTCGCGCGAGAAGGAAACTCCGTTCTCATCGATGGCCGCTGTGGGCAGGAAGAAGCCGACAAACCCGAGCTGCTCCGGACGAGCGTCCGGTACCTTCAGCACCATCAAGGAGGTGAACAGTCCGTCCTGCGGAATGGACACCACCGGCCCCTGATGGGCGATGTTTCCGTCGCCGTCCCGCACGGTGACCACGGGTGCATAACCATTCCCGACGAGGTAGACGCTGGTGCCTCCGATTGTCAGCGGCTCGTTGACCTTGAGAATCCGTTGTTCCGGCTCGGCACCGGGAGCAGTTTTTGTGCTCATCGTTGCCGTGAAGTCGATGGGCTGCCCGTAGTGGGTCAGCTGCCGGTCAAACGTCACGTCGAACTTCTCGAGCGTGATCGAGTAGGGGTCGAGGTTGTCCTCGGAGAAGTTGGTGCCCGGGGTGAATGAGTCATAACCCACGAGCGTATTCACGAAGGTCTCGCCTTCAACCACGATCTTCTGACCGCGGTAGCCGAACAGTCCCCCGACCGCCACGGAAACCAGCACGCCGATCAGGGACAGGTGGAAGACAAGGTTTCCGAGTTCCTTCAGGAAGCCGCGCTCGGCACCGACGGAGGGCTGTGAGCCCTGCTCATCGCGCACGTCGACACGGTAGCCACGCTTCTTCAGCAGGGCAGCGGCGTCGACGACGGCGGCATGCGGCGACGTCGGCCGCCCGCCTGCCTGTCCGCCGGACTGGGAATCCGACCCGGACGGCAGGGCGAACGATCCGTGCACCGGCATCCGCGACAGCCTGCTGGGTGTCCGGGGCGGCTTGGACCGCCAGGCACGGCCATGGGCGATGGCCCGCGGGATGACGCAGCCGATCAGGGAGATGAACAGCAACAGGTAGATCGCGGAAAACCAGACGGATGAGTACACGTCGAACAGCTGGAACCAGTCCAGGATGGGTCCGGTCTCCGGATTGTCCCGGATGTACTGGGTGACAACGGCCGGGTTCGCGGGCCGCTGCGGAAAGAGCGATCCGGGTACGGCAGCCACGGCGAGCAGCAGGAGCAGGAAGAGGGCGGTGCGCATGCTGGTCAGCTGCGTCCACATCCAGCGCAGGGTGCCAAGGAACCCAAGAGCGGGGAGCGCGACGTTGTCTCCGCGGTCTTTCGCTGCCATTGAACTGTCCTTAGCTTCTGTCTTCAATTCGGGCTTGGGTTCAGCCATTTTTTACTCAGATCGGTAGCGTGACGCTGCCCAGCCACTGCTGGAGCTCGTTGATCCACAGGTTCCAGACGCCGGACGCCATCAGCACACCAACCAGGATCAGCATGCCGCCGCCCGAGCGCTGCAGGAGCAACCGGTGGCGCCGGAAGAACGCCATGGCGCCCATTCCCCGACGTAATCCCAGAGCGATCAGCACGAACGGCAGCCCGAGACCCAGGCAGTACACAAAGGTGAGCAGAGCTCCCTTGGCGGCACTGGCGCCGTCGTTCGAGAAAGCGAGCAGCTGCACCGCCGAAAGCGTCGGCCCGATGCACGGCGCCCAGCCGAGTCCGAAGGTGAGGCCGAGAAGCGGCGCTCCCCAGAGCCCGCTCGGGACGCGTGCGTGAAGCTTCTTGTCCTGCTGGAACCATGAGAGTCCGCCCATGAAGACGATACCCAGCAGGATGACGACGACACCGAAAACCCGGATGAGCCACTC
Organism: Arthrobacter sp. D2-10; assembly: GCF_054161285.1. NCBI lineage: Bacteria > Bacillati > Actinomycetota > Actinomycetes > Micrococcales > Micrococcaceae > Arthrobacter > Arthrobacter sp. D2-10. The sequence goes on from NZ_CP096431.1 coordinate 2,747,958, forward strand.
CTGGGAGCCTGCCATCCATGCTCCGAGCTGTCCGAACAGCGCGCCGTACGCCATGAACACCAGTGAGAAGCCGACGACGAACAGACCGATACCCGCCACCATCCGCCCGCGCTTCTGATCCTGGAGATCAACGCCTGTGAGTCCGCTGACGTAGCCGAGGTACCCGGGAACCAACGGCAATACGCACGGCGAGACGAAGGAGACCAGGCCGGCCAGCAGCGCTACGGGCAAGGCGAGGAGCATTGAGCCGTTCAGCACCGTGTCGGCGAATGCATTCCCTGCGGGAGCGAGCGCCAGGAAGCCGCCGGATGAAAGGGCCGAGGTCACAGCCACTACTCGGCCAGCGCGGAATCGATGAGCGCGCTGAGGGTTCCCTTGTCGGCCAGGCCCAGGATGCGCGCGGAAACGCGTCCTTCCTTGTCGAGCACAATCGTTGTCGGCACTGCCTGCGGCGGAACGTAGCTGGTCATGGAGAGCAGGACGCCGCCGTCGGAGTCGTTGAAGCTTGGGTACGGAATGCCGAAATTGCGCTCGAACGCTTCGGCGTTCTTTTGGCCGTCCCGGATGTTCACGCCGTAAAACTGCACGCCCTGGGCCTCATGCTCCTCGTGGAGGGCCACGAGATCAGGAGCCTCCTCACGGCAGGGGGCACAGGCGGCATACCAGAAGTTCAGGACGGTCACAGTGCCGGGCCACTCGGACGACGAGACGGCATCCCCGTTGTACAAGGCACCCTCGATCTGGACTGGCTCGCCCCGGTCAGCCGCTGCGTACTCAGTGACTGAGCCGTCACCGGCGATGTAGTTCTTGTTACTGCCTTCCGCCGCCTGCTGGGCCAGCGGGTCCTGAGCGGCACAGCCGGAGAGGACAACGACGGCAGCAAGCACCGACGCGGCAAGGCGCATCAGCTTGCCGCTCGGCGGGCGGGGGGCAGCTTCAGTTCGAGTCACAACATCTTCCACGAGTTCTACAACGTGTAGTAATTGTATTACGCTCCCGGGATGTTCTTCGCGCGGGGAAGCAGGTCCGCGCATGGTTCCGCGTACCTCACGCCGGTGAGGTGGTCGCCGTCGAAATAAAGGGAGGTCACGGAGCTCAGCGTGCACTTCCGCTGGCGCGGATCGTGCCACAGGCGCCGGTTCTCCGCAGCAAGGCGGGCAACCCAAATGGGCAGCTGGTGACTGACCATGATGGCCTCAGCGTGCTTGCCGTCCGTCGCCTCAAGCGCGGCACGACGTGCGTCATGGACTGCCGACATAACGCGCTCAACCTGAGCGCTGTACGGCTCACCCCACGACGGCGTGAAGGGGTTCCGCAAGGACTTCCAGTGACGCGGGTGCCTGATCTGATGCGCAACCTGCGCCATACCCTCGAACCTGTTTTCCGCCTCGATGATGCGTTCGTCAGTCACGATAGTGAGGCCGAGCTCCCTGGCTGTGGGCTCTGCTGTTTCCTGCGCGCGCGTGAGGGGTGAGGCGACGAGATGCACGATGTCGGCGCCGTCGTTCCTGCGCTCTGCGAAGAACCCGGCCACCCGCTCCGCCATCTCGCGGCCGAGCTCAGACAGGTGGAACTCGGGCAGGCGACCGTAGAGGATCCCGTCCGGGTTGTGGACTTCGCCGTGGCGCACGAGGTGGACGATGGCTGTGGGCATGATCCAAGTTTCTCATCCCCTGCCGCAGAGGGCTAAATCGCCCGACGTTGCCCGGCATGACGCGACGGAGGAAAAAATATTTGAACATTGAAGCAATCTCTGGAATAAAAGATGCAAATGCATGTTTATTAGAGGTACAGCCCGTACGGCCGACCCGGTCGCACACCATCGAATGCATCACAGATCAGGAGAATCATCATGGCTATCCCCATCGGACTCACCCAGGGCACCTGGAACTTCGACGGCGCGCACAGCGAGGTCGGCTTCACCGTCCGCCACGCAGGCATCAGCAAGGTGCGCGGAAACTTCGACGACGTCGACGCCAGCCTGCAGGTCGGATCCTCGCTCGAGGATTCAAAGATCACTGCGACCATCAAGACCGAGTCCTTCAACTCGAACGACGAGAACCGCGACGCCCACGTGCGCGGCGGTGACTTCTTCGATGTCGAGCAGTTCCCCGAGATGACCTTCGAGTCCAAGCGCGTGGAAGGTGCAGGCGAGACCTACAAGCTCATCGGAGACCTCACCATCCGCGGCATCACCAAGGAGGTTGTCATCGACACCGAGTTCAACGGCGTTGCTGTTGACCCCTTCGGTGCCACCCGCGCCGGGTTCTCCGGCCAGACCGTGATCTCCCGCAAAGAGTTCGGCCTGACCTGGAACGCAGCCCTCGAAGCCGGCGGCGTCCTGGTGGGCGACAAGGTGACCATCAACCTCGATGCCGCCTTCGTAGCGCCTTCAGCCAACTAGACATCTGAGACGTTTCTGGGGCGTGCCGGACCATCCGGTACGCCCCAGCGGTGTTTCTGCCCGAAAACACCTGCCACCGGTGCTTACCGGCGGTACGCTGGGCGCATGAGTACGCCAACAAACGATCCGGACCCTTCAGAACGCGATCCCCGCCGACTTTCGGGCACCGAACCACTGAACCCCGCACAGCCGGGGCCCACCCAAAACTCGGCAGCAGGGCTCTCTCCCGAGCCGCAGAAGCCGTCATCTCCGTACTCCTACCAGGCAGCCCAGCCGGCAGGGTACGCCTATCCCGGCGCGGCCCGTATGCCGGAGGCCGTGCGGCCACCGCTGCCGAAGGAAGTCAACCTCGCTTTCTGGCTGATCATCGCCGCCGGTGTACTGAACTTCGTCAGCACGCTCGTCGGCTCTGGAACCACCGGCGGACCCGCCGCAGCGGCATCCATCGGCATTGGTATTGCGGTGGCGGTGGGCGTGGTGACCACAGGCATTTATGTCCTCCTCGCCATCTTCATCCGTAAGGGTCAGAACTGGGCGCGGATCACCGCGACAGTCCTTGCCGCCATCTCGCTGCTGCTGCTCGTGATGAGCTCGCTGACGCTTGCCGCTCTCCAGGGCAATGCGGAGGTACAGGCGCAACTCGGCGGACAGGACCTGCAGCCGAGCGGATTCGCAATCACGCTGAATATCCTGGTGGTCCTCTTGGGAGTAGCGGGCGTCGTCCTGTGCTGGCTCAAGCCCTCGAACCGCTACTTCAAGCCGCAGCAGATCACGTACTAGAACGCCGGCTACTGCGCGGCGCGGGCGCTGGGTCCCGTCTCGATATCCGGCTCCTGCGCCCGCTGGGCGTGATAGGCGAGGATCTGAAGTTCCGTGGCCATGTCGACCTTCCGCAGCTGCACGTGATCGGGTACCTGCAGCACAACCGGCGCAAAACTCAGGATGCTGGTGATGCCGGCTTCGACCAGCTCGTCACACAGCTTCTGGGCAACACCGGCCGGCACAGCCAGCACAGCCATATTGGCCCGGGTCCGGTGCAGCACCGTAGCAAGTTCCTGGACCGGGCTCACCCGCAGCCACCCGACTTCGGTGCCCACGATCATCTGGTCAGCGTCAATCAGGGCAACAACCTCGAAACCCCGTGACTGGAACCCCGAGTAGCCGGCCAGAGCCCGGCCAAGGTTACCGGCACCGATGATTGCCACCCTCCAGTCCTGGGTGAGACCCAGCGCAGTAGAGATCTGGCTGTTGAGGTACTGCACGTCATACCCCACGCCGCGGGTGCCGTAGGAGCCGAGGTAGGAGAGGTCCTTGCGAAGCATCGGAGAATTCACGCCCGCAGCGTCAGCAAGCTCTTCCGAGGACACACGCTCGATACCCTCGGCAAGCAAGGAATTGAGAGCGCGCAGATAAATCGTGAGCCGGGCCAGCGATGCAGGAGGTATGTGCCTGCCCTGCTGGTCGCCCGCCTGGCCACTCGTCGCCCCCCGGAGCCCGGGGATCTCCGACATGGTCACTGGTTCATCGCTCCATCACTGTTCGCCGGTGGTTCCGCGGTCCGCCTGCCCGCCGGAGGATGACGGCGGGATACTTCAACTTTAGGTCCCGCTTCGGCCCACTCAAAGTTCCGGCGGCTGTGCCCTGCAACGCCCGGCACTAGGCGAGCAACTTTCGCAGGCGAGCCTCGTCTATAGTCCAGAAGTCACGCTGAACGCCGTCGAGCAGAAGGACCGGCACTTCTTCGGAGAACCGCTCCAGCAACTCCGCATGGTCAGCAATCGATTCTTCCCGCCAGCCCACGCCGAAGTCAGCGGCGACGCGCGCCACTGTGTTCCGGGCCTCCTCGCACAGATGGCAGTCAGGCCTAGTCACCAGCACAAGGCCGGAGGTCCAGGCCTCATCCGACGGCTGGCTCTGCTCGTTCAGCATCCCCTAAGCGTACTGGCCCCGGGCAAGGCATCCGTTGGAGCGAGGATCAGGTCTTCGTTCCGGAGGTCACAGGTGCAGCACGGTGGGCGTGCGCAGACGCAACCAGCGTCCAGCAGTGATTAGACTCGTGCTATGTCCGCTGCCAGCCTCCGACCCGCCGTAGAGCCGGGGTCATCCTCGGAGGCCGTGCCCGCAGAAGCGGCACCGCTGGGCGGACCGGCTGGAGAAGCAGCCTTCTTCGACGTCGACAACACCATGATGCGTGGGGCAAGCCTCTTTCATGTGGCCCGCAAGATGTACCAGCGGAAGGCTTTCACTCTCCGTTTCGCCGCCGGTCTGGCATGGAAGCAGCTGCGTTTCGTCATGCGGGGCGAAAACATGACTGACATCCACGCAGTGCGGGACGCGGCTCTGGCCTTCGCCATCGGCATCGCCCATGAGGACATCCTGGCCCTCGGCGAAGAGGTCTATGACGAGATGATCGCCTCGAAGATCTGGCCGGGCGCCCGCGCTCTCGCCGAGCAGCACCTCCGGAACGGGCGCCGCGTCTGGCTGGTCAGCGGCACGCCGGTCGAAGTGGCGAGCGTCATCGCGAACCGCCTGGGGCTGACGGGAGCACTCGGCACCGTCGGTGAAGTGTCGGAGGGCCTGTACACGGGCAAACTGGTGGGCGAGTTCCTTCACGGCCCCGCGAAAGCCATAGCCGTCCGTGAGCTTGCCGGTAATGAGGGACTGGACCTCGCGCGCTGCTGGGCGTACAGCGATTCCTATAACGACATCCCACTACTCAGCATGGTGGGCCATCCGGTTGCCATCAATCCGGATCGCCGGCTCCGTAAACATGCCCGGGACTCGAATTGGCCCATCTACGACTTCAGGAGCGGGCGCCGGGCAGCCACGCTTGGACTCAAAGCAGCAACAGGAGCGGGCGCCGTCTATGGCCTCTGGCGCGGCTTCACCCGGATGAGGGGCTAGCCCTTAAGCGCAAAACCGGCCCGCCTGGAGAGGCGGACCGGCTGCGATGCTGCTTCTTGCTGCTACTTCTTGTTGCGGCGCTGGTGGCGGGTCTTGCGAAGCAGTTTGCGGTGCTTCTTCTTCGCCATCCGCTTGCGGCGCTTCTTGATTACTGAACCCATAGAGTCCTCACAAACTATTCATTCCGGTTCCGGACAACCTCTACCGCATCAACTGCGGCAGGGACGCTCGAATCTGACAAAACGCACATCACGACGACGTACGTCGAGCGGCCGAACAAACGGCCGCCTACGCAAAACGCTTCTTAACAGAGTACCCGCTTCAACCGGCCTTCCTGACCGGCCGGTACCGATGGCCTAGCCAGTACCCGACTCCCCCTCTACCGAAGCGGAACGCAGGTACTGCTGCACGGCCGATTCCGGCACCCGGTATGAGCGCCCGAACTGAACCGCCGGCATCTCACCCGAGTGCACCAGCCGATATACGGTCATTTTCGACACCCGCATCAGCGCGGCGACCTCCGCAACGGTCAGGAAGCGCACGTCGGAGAAGTTGCTTCCGCTCGTCATCTCACCACTGTCCTTTTCTCTGGAGCCAACCCTGAGATTGGCGCCCCCGCATTGGGAGGATCGCCGGACGGCGTGTCGCCTTGAGACCTGAGGATTATCCGTCTAGGGAGATACTCTAGTGGTTCATGTGACCAAAGTGAAAGCGCGTGACGGTCACGATCAGCTCTCTGCCCGACGGCGGCGAACGCCCCGAGCGAGATCCCCCAGGACGGATGCGGTGGTGCCCCATCCCATGCACGCGTCCGTGACGCTTTGGCCGTACACAAGGTCGCCTCTATTCGTCACGTCCAGCTTCTGCGCTCCCTCAACGAGGAAACTTTCGAGCATCACTCCGGCAATCCGGTCCGATACCGCTACCGCATCCGCCAGTTCGCGCGCCACCTCCGCCTGCCGTCGGTGATCCTTTCCACTGTTGGCGTGGCTGGCATCGACGATCAGCCGTTCGTTCAACCCGGCAGCCGCCAATCGGCTCGAGGCGCTTGCCACGCTGTCGGAACCGTAATTGGGGCCATCCGATCCCCCGCGCAGAATCAGGTGGGTGTCAGGATTGCCGGTGGTGGAGACAAGGGCGGCCCGCCCGTCGTCGTCCACGCCCAGGAAGGCCTGCGGTACGCCGGCTGCGGCGCAGGCATCGAGGGCGACGCTGATGCCGCCGTCGGTCCCGTTCTTGAATCCCACAGGCATGGACAACCCTGAAGAGAGCTGGCGGTGAATCTGACTCTCCGTGGTGCGCGCCCCGATCGCTCCCCAGCTGACCAGGTCCGCAATGTACTGCGGGCTGATCGGCTCAAGGAACTCCGTGCCGACCGGGAGCCCTAATTGGGCGACGTCGCCCAGGAACTGTCGCGCGGTGCGCAGACCGGCCGCGATGTCGTGACTGCCGTCCAGATGCGGATCATTGATGAGCCCCTTCCAGCCCACTGTGGTGCGCGGCTTCTCGAAGTAGGCCCTCATGACGACCAGCAGGTTCTGCCGGTGCAGCTGCGCGGCGTCAGCAAGCAGTCGCGCGTACTCAAGGCCGGCGGCGGGGTCGTGGATGGAGCACGGGCCAACGATGACGAGGAGGCGGTCATCTACTCCGTTGAGGACGGCCCTGATTTCTTCCCGGGACCGGCGCACAGTTTCGATGACTGCATCAGTGCCCGGCAGGTCCGCGATCAGCGAAGCGGGCGTGGGCAGCGCTTCAATCCCGCGGACGTTCAGGTTGGAGGATGGTGTGGCGAGGGTTTTCATGGGTCCCGGCTTTCGAAGATGGTCTTCGGCGGGACTGTCCTGCAGAACCCGCCGTAGAAACGACGAAGGGCAGGAACGGATCCTGCCCTGTTGGCTCTGAAGGTGTTGGTCAGCGTATTAGGCCGCGGGCTCCTCCAGAGCCAACGCAAAATACGCATACCAACGGGTTGTCATGGGAATGAGACTAGCGGTCTGCGCACGAATTGCAAACACGGGGCAGGAATTGTGACCGTGCGCGACTACTGGCTACTCCTTGCGGCGCCGGAGTTTCGGGAACTGGGAGAGCAGATCGGCTGCGCGTTCGGCCGCCCTACCCACTGTTCGCCCGAACGGCTGTGCCCCGTCGGAGGCGAGCCCGGACGCCACGGGAAGGAGTTCCCCGATGTCGGGCTCCACGACGGCTGGAGCAAGCGCGGGGCTTACCTGGGGCGTCTGCAACTGAAACTCGGAGAGCCAGGAGACGACAGCCTGGAGCGGTTCCGGGTCAAGCGAGTAGAAGCGCTTTTGCCCCTGGGCCCGCATGGTTACAAGGCCCGCTTCCCGCAGGACTTTAAGGTGTTTCGAAACAGTAGGCTGGCTGACCTCGAGCTCCAGCACCAACTCGCCCACCGCTTTGTCCCCACTCCGCAGCGATGTAAGAATCTGGCGGCGGGTGGCTTCGGCGATGACGGCGAACACATCATCCATGACCATCCCATTACCATAACCGCATATATCGGTTGGGGCATCACTTGTACAAGCGCGCACTCAGTCGAACCAGGGATCCAGCCCGTGAAGAGGGAAGACAGCCTTGCGAGTGGCCATGATTGAACGGTCCAGGCTCTCGTTGGGGTCGAATCCGGCTTCCCACGACTGCCACCAGGTGTCGGATCCATCACCCATCACTTCCGGCGTGCTTCGACCGAACCGTTCGGCGACGTAGGAGCGCCACGGTACGGGGACCGGCGTCGTCAGGCTTATGTCAGCGCCCGCGGCTATGGCTGTGAGAAGAGTCCACGATCGAGGCACCACAGACGTGATGTTGTAGCCGCCGCCGCCGGTGGCAATCCAGCGTCCACCGCAGTGCTCGGAAGCAAGATCACGAACCGCGAGTGCAGCAGCATGCTGGGCGTCCACGGAAAGGCGCAGGTTCGTGAGCGGATCTTCCACGTGACTGTCACAACCGTGCTGGCTGACGATGACGTCCGGCTTGAAAGCGGCGGTCAGCTGCGGCACCACCGCATGGAAGGCACGCAGGAATCCGGAATCCCCCGTGGTGGTGGGCAGCGCGACATTCACGGCGAATCCGGCGGCGGCCGGACCACCGATCTCATTGGAGAAACCAGTGCCTGGGAACAGGCTCATTCCCGTTTCATGAAGGGAGATGGTCATGACGCGATTGTCGTCCCAGAAGATCTGCTCCGTGCCGTCTCCGTGGTGGGCGTCGACATCGAGGTACAGGACGCGCTCGACGCCGCGGTCCAGCAACCGCTGAACGGCGGCTGCAGCGTCGTTATAGATGCAGAATCCGCTGGCGCGTGCTCTTCCCGCGTGGTGCATACCGCCGCCGAAGTTCACAGCGTGCTGGGCTGTCCCGGTGAGCAGCGCTTCCGCGGCGGCGAGAGAGCCCCCGACCAGGCGGGCGCTTGCGTCATGCATGCCTACGAAGGCCGGTGTGTCGTCGGACCCGAATCCTGCCGATTCATCGGCGTCTTCCGGATTCTCACCGGCCTCCTTGACCGCCCGGACGTAGGCGGCGTCGTGCACCGTCAACAGGCTGGCGTCGTCCGCTACCTCCGGAATCTCAACCGTGACCTGCGGAAGATCGAACAGTCCCAGGGCACTGACAAGGCGTGCAGTCAGGTCGAGCCGCTGCGGATTCATTGGGTGATGGGCGCCGAAGTTGTACGCAAGCATGGATTCGTCCCACACAATGCGGGTTGCAAAGGCGGCATCGGAGGTACTGGCCACTCAAGCAGGCTACGCGATCATCGCCGGTCCTGCCCACGGCCGATGAGCGGAAGTGGTTTACTACTCGAAGGACGCAGCAGGACGAATGGAGCGGATCAGCGAGCATGGCACGAACACACCCCTCCTGGTTGGGAGGGGAAGACCAGGTTCACCTGCAGCTGCTTGGCAGGGCGCGCGACTTCATCGACAGCGTAGTCAATAGCTCACCTGCACGCGTAGCACTGCTGGTCTTTGCCCTGGTTGTCCTCATCTTCACCGGGCTGCTCAGCCTGCCGTTCGCGAGCGCAACGGGCGAGGTCACTCCCCTGCACGACGCCATGTTCACGGCGGTTTCCGCAGTCTGCGTCGTAGGGCTCACGGTTGTGTCCACGGCAGCGCACTGGTCATTCTTCGGTCAACTGGTGATCCTTATCGGCATCTTCGTCGGAGGCCTGGGAACCCTGACCCTCGCCTCCCTGCTGGCGCTGGTCGTCAGCAAGAAGCTCGGTGTGCGCGGGAAGCTGCTCGCTCAATCAGCCCTGAACAACGCGAGCCGCCTCGGTGAGGTCGGCACCCTGCTGCGCATCGTCATCACGACGTCGGTAGTTGTGGAAGTGCTTCTGGCCCTCGCCCTGATCCCGCGGTTCATCGTGCTCGGTGAACCATTCTGGCTGGCTGTCTGGCACGGGATCTTCTATTCCATCTCTGCCTTCAACAACGCCGGATTCACACCCCACTCAGACGGGCTTGTGCCCTACGAGACAGACCTGTGGATCCTGGTTCCGCTGATGATCGGCGTGTTTGTCGGCAGCCTCGGTTTTCCGGTCATTCTGATTCTTATTCAGTTCCGACACCATGTGCGGAAGTGGAGCCTGCACGCCAAACTGACCGTCAACGTGTCCGTCATTCTGCTCGTCATCGGTATGGTGCTGTGGGGCTTCATGGAGTGGTCGAATGACCGGACAATCGGCGGGCTGAGTGCAGGCGATAAAATCATCCACTCGCTCTTCGCATCGGTGATGACCCGCTCGGGAGGCTTCAACCTGGTTGACCAGAGCCAAATGGAGCCGACCACTATGCTCCTGACCGACGCACTCATGTTCGCCGGCGGTGGTTCCGCCTCCACGGCGGGCGGCATCAAGGTCACCACGATTGCGCTCATGTTCCTGGCCATCCTCGCCGAATCCCGCGGCGACTCGGACGTCAGCGTCTACGGGAGAAAAATCCCCCAGGGTGCGATGCGGGTTGCTATCTCGGTGTTGTTTATGGGTGCGACGATCGTTCTGGTCGGAACCGGTCTTATCCTGTGGATTTCGGGCGTTGAGCTGAATCGCGTGCTCTTCGAGGTGATCTCCGCATTCGCAACCTGCGGCCTGAGCACCAATCTCAGCGCAGAACTACCGCCCGAGGGCAAGTATGTCCTTTCCGCACTGATGTTTGCCGGACGCCTCGGGACAATTACGCTGGCATCGGCGTTGGCCCTGCGTCAGCGCAGCACCCTCTACCACTACCCCGAAGAAAGGCCCATCATTGGCTGAGAGACCTGCACACAACGCACCGGTGCTTGTCATCGGACTGGGACGGTTCGGGTCGGCGACCGCCGAACAGCTCGTGAAGCAGGGACGGGAGGTCCTTGCAATCGAGCGTGATCCGCAGCTGGTCCAGAAGTGGGCCGGAACGCTCACCCACGTCGTGGAGGCGGATGCCACCAATATCGACGCGCTCCGCCAACTCGGTGCGCAGGAGTTCACCGCCGCCGTCGTCGGTGTAGGAACCTCGATCGAATCGAGCGTGCTGATCACTGCCAACCTGGTGGATCTGAATATTGACAACCTGTGGGTCAAGGCAATCACGCCGTCACACGGGAAAATCCTCAAGCGCATCGGCGCCAATCACGTGATCTACCCCGAGGCCGACGCGGGCCAGCGGGCCGCCCACCTGGTGGGCGGCCGGATGCTGGACTTCATCGAGTTCGACGACGGTTTCGCCATCGTGAAGATGTATCCGCCGAAGGAGACCCAGGGCTTCACCCTGGGCGAGTCCGCAGTTCGCTCGAAGTACGGCGTCACCGTGGTCGGTGTGAAGTCTCCCGGCGAAGACTTCACTTACGCGCGGCCGGACACCAAGGTCACGAGCCGGGACATGCTGATCGTGTCGGGGCACGTAGACCTGCTCGAGCGGTTCGCTGCGCGTCCCTGAGGCTAGCCGCCCAGTTCACGCGTGATGGCGGCAGCCCGCTCTGCAGCCGCCTTCGCCCCTGCAGCCACGATGTCGCGCAGGCCCCGATCGTCGAAGGTCGCAATGGCACGCTCCGTAGTTCCATTGGGACTCGTGACGGCCTTGCGCAGTGCAGTTGCGTCGGCACCCTCCTCCGCCAGCATGAACCCCGCGCCGGCTACGGTCTGCGTCGCCAGCAGTTTGGCCAGCTCCTCGTCGAGGCCGAGCTTCACCCCAGCGGCGGCCATTGCCTCGGCGAGGTAGAACGCGTAGGCGGGGCCGGACCCGCTCACCGCTGACAGCGCGTCGACCTGTCCTTCCGGGATTTCGACGACGGTACCCGCTGCGCTCAGGATGCTGCGGGCCTGGTCCATCAGTTCGGCGGTGGCGCTGGTTCCCGCGGAGATGGACAGCACCCCGCGTCCAAGGCTCGACGGTGTGTTGGGCATGCTGCGGATCACCGGCTGGCCGGCCGGCAGGGCTGCCTCGAGCATGTCAATCGAGATGGCTGCGGCGACGCTGATCACTACTGTTCCCGGCTTGAGGGCCGGTGAGATCTCGCGGGCCAGGTCAAGGATTCCCACTGGCTTCACCCCCAGCAGCACGACGTCGGCCTTGGCCGCTGCCGTGGGGTTCGCCTCAGGGTCCTCCGTCGAGGAAAGCACTGCGACGCCGTGCCGTTGGGAGAGACTGGCCGCCTTCTCGGGGTTGCGGACCGTGGCCGTGACCTGCGCTGCCGATAGTCCGGCCGCCAGCAGACCGGTCAGGATTGCCCCGTTCATGGAGCCGCAGCCAAGGAAGGAAATGTGCTGTTGGATGTTCGTAACCATCGGTCCATCGTGTCAGACCGAACGATTCCCAGCATCCTCACAGGTGGCGCTGGGGGCGCTTCCCAGAAATAGCAGTACAGTCGTTATTACCTCATAAAGGTGCGAGTGATGAGGCCGAGCTCTCCCTGGCTCGGTCGGTGCCGGTGAGTCGAAGCGACGATTTCCCCCAATCCCGCTGGCGGCTCACCGGCACTCTTCGTCAAACTTGAAGGCGCGGTGCTCAGCCCGGCTCAGCGACTGCTCAGATGCACGTGGCCAACACCTACCGAAGGCATCGGTTCCTCTGCTTCGAACATCAGGGTGTCGAACCGGCGAAGGATCAGCCCTTCCCGTAACGCCCACGGGCAGATGTCCATTTCAGTGACGTTGAAGACCTCGAACGCAGCCTCGGCAACCAGCGCTCCGGCCAGCACCTGACGCGCACGCAGCTCGGAAACGCCGTCGAGGTTTGTCCGGTCTGCGACCGACATTGCCTCCAGCCGCTTCGCCCACAGCGCGAGGTCCTGTAGACGCAGAGTCCGGCGGGCGAATGGGCCGGCGGCGGATGGCGCAGCACCGGCTATGCGCGCCAGAGAGCGGAAAGTCTTGGAGGTGCCGGCTACGAGGTGCGGTTCACCGAGCGGCGCGAAACTGGTCGCTGATTCCTTGAGCGTCTGCCGAATGTAGCGCCTCAGTTTCTTGACGTCGCGAGGAGCAGGAGGATCGCCGGGCAACCATTCCCGCGTCAGCCGGCCTGCCCCGAGGGGCACCGACCGGGCGACTTCCGGGAGCTCGTCGTGACCCATCGCCATTTCGAACGAGCCACCGCCGATATCCAGGTTGAGGATCGACCCGGTGCCCCAGCCATACCAGCGGCGCACGGCCTGAAAGGTCATGGCGGCTTCCTCGTCGCCGGAAAGCTCCTGCAGGACCACCGACGTTTCCGCTTCCACGCGATTCAGGACGTCGGCGCCGTTGCCCGCTTCCCGGATTGCAGACGTACAGAACGCCAGGAAGTCCTCGGCACGATGGTCGCTCGCGAACGCGCGTGCCTGACGGATGAATCCAACAAGTTCCTGCTGCCCCTCGTCACTGATGCGCCCCTCCGAATCGAGGTAGCTGACCAGCTGAAGCGGCCGCTTGTGCGAGGCGTAAGGTACTGGCCGAGCACCCGGGTGCGCATCCACAAGGAGCAGATGTACGGTGTTGGACCCGATATCGAGGACGCCTAGTCGCATGCCCCCATTATGTCGCGCACCGGTTCCCCGGCTTCAATTCACCGTCACGGCGTTACTTCCGGGCTGTCGCCTTGCGCTTCGCCGGGGCACGCCCACCGGACTTTCGCGGAGCAGGACCCTTGGCTCGTTTCTCAGCGAGGAGCGCCACGGCTGTCTCCCGTGTCAATTCCTCGATTGCCGTGGATCTCGGCACGGTGATGTTGGTGACGCCGTCGGTAATGTACGGACCGAACCTGCCCTCCTTGACCACGATGGGCTTCTCAGACACCGGGTCGTCGCCGAACTCTGCCAGTGGTGGGGTGGCGGTCCGGCCACCGCGCTGCTTGGGCTGGGAATAGATCTCCAACGCCTGCTCCAGCGTGATGGTGAAGATCTCCTCTTCCGATCCGATCGAGCGCGAGTCGGAGCCCTTCTTCAGATAGGGGCCGAACCGCCCGTTCTGCACGGTGATCTCGTTGCCTTCGGCGTCCTTGCCCAGCACCCGAGGCAGGTTCATCAGCTTCAGCGCATCTTCAAGGGTGACGGTATCAACCGACATCGACTTGAACAGCGACCCGGTGCGCGGCTTGACCTTCGCCGGCTTCTTGGGCGGCTTGGGCTTGCCGTTCTTGTAGTACTCCACGGGCTGGTTCGCCAGTTCCTCGGCCGTGGGCTCCGGGATGAGCTCTATCACATAGGGCCCGTAGCGCCCGTCACGGGCAACAATGGTGCGTCCGGTCTCAGGGTCGGTCCCGAGCACGCGCTCCTCGGAGGCCGGGGTGTTCATCAGCTCCACAGCTTTTTCGGCGGTGAGCTCATCGGGTGCGAGGTCCTCTGGCACGTTTGCGCGCTGTGGCTCAGTACCCTCGGGTGCATCCTCCGGCAGCGGCTTCTCCAGGTACGGCCCGAACTTGCCCACCCGCAGGACAATGCCGTCAGCAATCTCGACGGAATTGATGCGGCGCGCGTCGATCTCCCCAAGATCATTCACGATGGTGTTCAAGCCGGTTTCCTTGCGGTCACCGTAGTAGAAGTGGTTCAACCACTGGACGCGGCTCTCCTCGCCGCGTGCGATGCGGTCGAGATCTTCTTCGAGCTCAGCGGTGAAATCATAGTCCACGTAGTCGTGGAAATGCTCCTCGAGCAGACGAACAACAGAGAAGGCGATCCAGCTTGGGACAAGGGCCTGGCCGCGGGTGCGGACATACCCGCGGTCCATGATCGTCGAGATGGTGGCCGCGTAGGTGGAAGGACGCCCGATACCGCGCTCTTCGAGCACCTTGACCAGGGAAGCTTCGGTATAGCGCGGGGGTGGCGAGGTCTCATGCCCGATTGGCTGGATTTCCTCGGCACCCAAGGCGTCACCGGTGGCGAGGTTCGGCAACCGGCCGCCCTGCCCCGGCGCATCCGCTCCGCCCGCAGCGTCATCCTCATCACGGGAGGCGTCGCGGCCCTCCTCGTAGGCGGCCATAAAGCCACGGAAGGTGATGACCGTACCGGACGCGGAAAACTCAGCGTCCTTGCCGTCGGGTGTCTGGGCGCCAAGCCGTACCGACGCCGTCGAACCCTTTGCATCTGCCATCTGGGAGGCGACCGTGCGCTTCCAAATCAGCTCGTAGAGCCGGAACTCATCTCCATGCAGCTCCCTGGCAACCTGCGCCGGAGTCCGGAAGGAGTCACCCGCGGGCCGGATGGCCTCGTGGGCCTCCTGCGCATTTTTCGACTTTCCCTTGTAGACGCGGCGGCCGTCGGGGACGTACTCGGGCCCGTAGAGTTCGGAGGCCTGGCGGCGGGCAGCGTTGATCGCCTGGTCGCTCAGCGCCGGCGAGTCCGTACGCATATACGTGATGTAGCCGTTCTCATACAGGCGCTGCGCAACCTGCATGGTGACCCGGGAGGAGAACCGCAACTTGCGGGCAGCTTCCTGCTGCAGCGTTGAGGTGGTGAACGGTGCTGCAGGACGGCGCGTGTACGGCTTCGTGTCGACCGAACGGACTTCGAAAGCTGCCTGCTGGAGGCCCTCGGCAAGAGCGGTGGCCGCTGCTTCATCGAGCAGGGCAACACTTTGCGTCTTCAGCCTGCCCAGGTCGCTGAAGTCCTTTCCTGTTGCCACGCGCGTGCCGTCAACCGACACAAGCTTCGCGGTGAAGGACTCCCCCTTGGAGGCGTCCTTCGGCGAGAAGGTCCCGGTGAGGTCCCAATACGACGCCGCACGGAAGGCCATGCGTTCACGCTCGCGTTCAACGACAAGCCGCGTGGCGACCGACTGCACGCGCCCGGCCGACAGTCCTCGCGCGACCTTGCGCCAGAGGACGGGGGAAATCTCGTAGCCGTAGAGACGGTCGAGGATGCGGCGGGTTTCCTGCGCGTCGACCATGGGGATGTCGAGGTCGCGTAATTCTTCCATGGCGCGCTGGATGGCCTCGCGGGTGATCTCAGGGAAGGTCAAGCGGAAGACGGGAACCTTGGGCTTGAGTACCTCAAGCAGGTGCCAGGCGATCGCTTCGCCCTCCCTGTCACCGTCGGTCGCGAGGTAGAGCTCAGTGGCGTCCTTGAGCGCAGCCTTGAGCTCCGCGACACGCTTCTTCTTGTCCGCGGAGACGACGTAGTAGGGCTCGAAGTCGTTCTCCAGGTCCACCGCGAACTTGCCAAGCGAACTCTTCTTCAACTCGGCAGGCAGGTCGGAAGGCTGCGGAAGGTCACGGATGTGACCCATTGATGCGGTGACTTCAAAGCCCTCACCGAGGTAGCCCGCAATCGTCTTGCTCTTGGCGGGAGACTCGACAATGACGAGCTTCTTGCCGGGCTTCTTGTCCGTTGCCTTAGCTGGCACTTCACTCCTCGATACAGATGCTTCTTAAACAGCAGAACAACCGCTCATTCTGAGCTCAATATGTGAGTTGGCGGGCGTCCTGCCCTTCACAGTATGCGGCATGCCTACCTGCACAAGGGTAACGGCTTGGCTAGGAGCATCCTGCTGCGAGCCCCGCGGCTGTGCACAACGGGTGCGGCACGAGCGGCGGCCGAGCGGTTGGATCAGCGGGCGGGGGAAGCTGTAGCGGGAATCAGGAAACCATCCTCAACGAGGTTGCGCACCTCCGCCACAAGCCCCCTTGAGAACGCTTCGTCGTCGCGTGCCAGGAGAGCTGCGAGCGCACCGATGATCTGCCCGGCGGTGAGGTCACCGTCGCACGCGGACACGAACCCGGCAAGCTCCGTGCTGAGCAGGGTGGTACGCCGGAAGCCGGCGCCCTGACGCAGCAGGATGACGCCGGGGTGCTCGGCTCCTGGGCGTTGATGCCGCTCCTCGGTCACGTCATCGGCGACGAGTAAGTATGCAGCGGAAAGATCGGGGCACCGGCTCAGCCAGTCCGAACGCTCCACCGCCGCACTCACATGCGGGCCGATTGGCTGTTCGAGGTCGTAGGTGATCTCCTCGAAGCGGCGAAGACCCACCGGACCCTGTGATTTCCTCAGGCACACCATCCCGAATCCGATGTGCTCGACGGAGCGCGAGGCAAAGTCGACCAGATAATCGCTGAAGCGCTCCGCAAAACGGGCGGGGTCGCGGTTCTCGGCGGCATCGCGCAGCCACGTCTCGGCGTAGTGGGTGGGGGTGAGCTGTTCACGCTGCACCACCCAGGCATCAACGGCGTCCGGGAGCCAACCGGTGATCCTGTCCTCCCAGCTCTGCCCCTCGGTGATTTCCCAGTTCCCGAGGAGCTGAGCTGTGCCACCCGGTGCCAGGACGGACGGAATCGCGCGGATCAGGGACGAGACGACGTCATCACCCGCCAGCCCACCGTCCCGATATGTGAACTGGTCCTCCGCCGCTTCTCCTGAAAGCCTCGGCGTGATCACGAACGGCGGGTTGGACACGACCTGGTCGAAGGTCTCCCCCAGCACCGGTTCCAGCAGACTTCCCAGACGGAGCGAGACGCGCGCTTCGAGATTCGCCGGGTCGATTCCGAGCACCCGGGCATTCAGCAGGAGGTTGAAGCGAGTCACTGCGAGCGCGCGCTCAGAGATATCGGTGGCCGTGACGTGCTGTGCGTGTGCCAGGAGATGGAAGGTCTGGATTCCGCACCCGGTCCCGAGGTCGAGTGCCCGCTTCACCTCGGCGCGCGCCGCGAACTGTGCGAGGGTCAGCGACGCCCTGCCGATGCCAAGCACATAGTCGGTTCGCAGCACGCCCGGCCGGATATGCGACCCGAGGTCCGATGCCACCCACACATCACCGCCGGTGTCCGAGGAGTAGGGGCGCAGGTCCACGGAGGCGCGAAGGCCGCCGTCGTACTCTTCCGCAAGGCCCAGCGCAAGCGCTCCTGCAGCACCGGCCGAGGGAAGGGCTTCGTCGAGCACCGGTGGAGGCACCGTCTCCCCAAGCAGGAAAACAAGCACGACGGCGGCCAGCCGGCTTCCTGCCTGCGAAACCTGTGCGGCGCGCGCGGCGAGAAGCGCGGGGACAGGCTGGTCCCGTTCCAGCGCTGCATACGCGTCGGCGCCCACGAGCTCCGCCACGCCGTCGACGGTGTAGTTCGCCGATGCGAGGTCCGAGGCAAGTTGTTCCAGAAGGTTCTGATCGTCACTTCGAGGGGCTTGCGGCACGGCGGCGAAATCTGTCACGGGGCAAGTCTAGGCGCCGTCTGCGCTTTACTAGGGGGATGGGGAGAGTCAGTCTGCGAATGCACACCACACCAATGGCGCTCGGCTGGGCAGCACTCGTCCTTGTCCTCAGCGCCTGCACTTCCGGCGAGAGTCAACCGGAGTCTGTCGATCCTGGGTCCGCGAATGTCGGGGAGTGGTCCAGGTCCGTGCTGGGAGACCGTGACGGCATGTCGCTGGCCGGCGACCACGAAGGCGGAAATGACAGCCGCGGCGCCTTCCAGAACGTGAAGGCCGGCTGGTACCGGCTCACCATGGCCTGTGCCGGCGGCGGGAACATGGCGCTGAGCATCACCGCCGATGACGAGCCTGTCGGTGACGGAACCACCGGCTGCGACACCCCGGCTGTGAATGCGCACATCCAGGTGATGGCCGATGCCGGTGAGCTGGAGTTCGTCGTCTCGAATTCAGGCGAGCACATCCTGTGGACTGTCGGTCTCGAGGAGGCATCCGAGCCTTCCCCAGTCCCAACCGGCTGAGTCGGGTCGCGTCAGGCGGTTCCGACTGCGGCCGTTGCTTCGGCTTCGTCGGTTTCGCAGCCCTGCGGGCAACGCAGGGTTGCAGGATCGGCGGCGCATTCCGCGCAGTACAGGGTCAGATTCCGGCAGCTGAGGTTCGAGCAATTTTCAAACTTGTTGGTGGGCGCAGAGCATCGGACGCACTTGCCGATCGTCTTCGCATCCTTCGTGAATTCGACGTGCATCCGCTTGTCGAAGACATAGAGCGAGCCTTCCCAGAGGCCTGAGTCCCCGTACGTTTCCCCATAGCGCACGATGCCGCCTTGCAACTGGTAGACCTCGTTGAATCCCCGGTTGACCATCAGGCTGGAGAGTACCTCGCACCGGATGCCGCCCGTGCAGTAGGTGACAACGGGCTTGTTCTTCAGATGATCGTACTTTCCGGAGTCCAGCTCGGTCACGAAGTCATGGGTGGTGCTCACGTCCGGGACAACTGCGTTCCGAAACTTGCCGATCTGGGCTTCGAGCGCGTTACGACCATCGAAGAAGACGACGTCGTCGCCGCGCTCTTCCACCAGCTGATGCACCTGCTCGGGCTTCAGGTGGGTGCCTCCGCCGACGACACCGTTCTCATCAACCTTGAGCTCGCCGGGCGCGCCGAATGAGACGATCTCCTCGCGGACCTTGATGCTGAGCCTCGGGAAATCGTCGGCGCCGCCCTCTGACCACTTGATATCCATCTTCTTGAATGCGGGGTACTCCCGCGTTGTCTTCACGTACTGTTTGACGGCATTCAGTTCGCCGCCGACAGTGCCGTTGATACCGTCCTTCGAGATGAGAATCCTGCCACGCAACCCCAGCTTCTCGCAGAGGGAACGCTGCCACAGCCGGATCGCTTCAGGATCGGACAGCGGGGTGAACGCGTAGTAGAGGACGATGCGGTTCATTGACACCCATCAATGGTACCGGCGCCCGGAGGGGAGGTCTCAAATCGGCAACCTCTGCCCGGGCCTATGTTCTTACGGACCGGGCACCACTATGGTTCAGGCATGGGAGCCGCTCTATCTGAACAACTGGTCCGCACCTGGGTCGCCGGCTGGGCTCAATGCCGCGGTTACACACCCCAGGACAACGGCCGGAGCATGTCGGTGGTGCTCACAGACCAGCAGAACCATCTCGAGACCATCGTTTATGAGCCCACTATCGGGGAGTTCCTCGAACTCGCCGGCGAGACCCGCGAGAGCTCCTATCGCGTGCTCACGGTGATTACCAACCGCATGCACGACCTCATCAACGCCTCCGCCCCCCTTCACATGCGAATCACAGACTATGAGCAGGCGCTGATGTGCGCCGATATGGACGAACAGGATGTCGAAGATCCTCGGCCACCGGACGATGAGTTCAAGCTTGCGCACATTCGCGAGGAACACTGCAGGCGCGTTTCCGTCACCGTGGACGGCCAGGAAGTGGCCAGCGGTTCGGTTGCCAGGCAGGACGGTCACGCAGTGTATGACCGCATTATCACGGACCCGGGGTATCGCCGGCGTGGTTTGGGGAGCTTTGTGATGCGTGCGCTCACCGCCGACATCCTCGAGGACGATGTCGAGACTGGACTGCTGATGGCCTCCGAGTCGGGCCGGCACCTGTACCAGTACCTGGGATGGACCCACCTCGCGGACACATTCGTCATCCGGCGCTGACCGCCGTCGGCCTGGTCCTGCCCGCCTGATTTGTGACGGGGTGACAAAATGGGCAGGTGCCTGCCCACGATTCCCTGATTCCGATTCTCGGCGGGGTGGATCCTGAGCAGCTGGTTCACGTTCGCCAGCTTCCCGCCCGCGACGCGGTGTACAGCGACTGGCCTGCCTGGGCGCATCCTGACGTGGTTGAGGCGTACCAGGCTCAGGGAATCGACCGGCCCTGGGAACACCAGGCTGCGGCCGCGGATGCGGCCCACGCTGGTTCACACGTGGTTATCGCAACGGGCACGGCGTCCGGCAAGTCCCTCAGCTACCAGCTTCCTGTCCTCGACGCCATTCACCGGTCGGCGCTGGCGGAACGGGTTTCCCTTGAGCCGACGGGCGCAGTCGCGCTGTATCTTTCGCCAACGAAGGCACTGGCGGCAGACCAGCTTTCAGCCATCTCCTCCCTGGGGCTGGCGACGGTTCGCGCTGACACGTACGACGGCGACACGGACTCGGGCGCGCGTCGCTGGATTCGTGATCACGCCAACCTCGTGCTGGCGAACCCGGACATGCTGCATTACGGGATCCTGCCGAACCACGCCTGGTGGGCGCGTTTCTTCCGCCGTCTGAGCTACGTGATCGTGGATGAGGCCCACAGCTACCGGGGGGTCTTCGGCTCACACGTGGCCAATCTGCTCCGGAGACTCCGCCGGGTGTGCGCCTACTATGGCGCGAATCCTGTTTTCATCGGGGCGTCGGCAACCTCGGCGGCCCCTGCGGAGTCCTTCGGGAAGCTCATCGGAGCCTCCGTCAGCGCCTTCACCGAGGACAAGTCGCCACACGGTTCGACGACGATCGCTTTCTGGGAGCCGCAACTGACAGACCTGCGGGGCGAGAACGGTGCCCGGCAACGCCGGACCGTGATAGCGGAAACTTCCGACCTGCTGACAAATTTGGTGTCAGCCCAGGTGCGCACGATCGCGTTCATCAAGTCCCGTCGGGGAGCGGAAAGCATCGCCGCCAACACCAAGCGGCTGCTCAGTGAGGTGGACCCGAAGCTGCCGGCCCGCGTGGCCGCGTACCGGTCCGGCTACCTGCCTGAAGAACGCCGTCAGCTGGAAGCCGCTCTGCGCTCCGGCCGGCTTCTCGGCGTCGCGAGTACGTCTGCCCTGGAGCTCGGGATCGACATCTCCGGTCTGGACGCCGTCCTGGTGGCGGGCTGGCCCGGCACCCGGGCGTCGCTGTTGCAGCAGATCGGGCGGGCGGGACGATCCGGTCAGGATGCCCTCGCCGCATTCGTTGCGAGCGACGACCCCCTGGACACCTACCTGGTTCACCATCCCGAGGCGGTTTTCGATGTCGGTGTGGAGGCAACGGTGTTCGACCCTGCCAACCCATATGTTCTTGGACCGCATCTGTGCGCCGCAGCCGCGGAGCTGCCGCTTACGGTCGAT
Source organism: Arthrobacter sp. D2-10 (assembly GCF_054161285.1). Taxonomy (NCBI): domain Bacteria; kingdom Bacillati; phylum Actinomycetota; class Actinomycetes; order Micrococcales; family Micrococcaceae; genus Arthrobacter; species Arthrobacter sp. D2-10. The sequence continues at coordinate 2,769,502 of NZ_CP096431.1, forward strand.
GATCTGCCGCTGTTCGGGGAAACGGCTCAGGGCTTGCTCGGTCAGCTGGTGGATCAGGGGCTGCTGCGCAATCGCCCTGCAGGATGGTTCTGGACGCACCCCCAGAGCGCGGCGGGGATGGTCAACCTGCGCGCGGACGGAGGCGGACCCATCAACATCATCGAGAGTGAAACCGGGACCGTACTCGGAACCATGGACTCACCGCAGAGTCACTATCAAGCGCACACAGGTGCGGTGTACGTGCACCAGGGCCAGAGTTACGTTGTCGAAGAACTGAACGAGCAGGACCACTGCGCCGTCGTCACGCGCTCCAATCCCGACTACTACACCCAGGCACGGGACGTCACCCAGATCGAGGTCATCTCAGAGCAACGCAGCGTCTCGTGGGGTCCCATCCGGTGTGTTTCGGGGAAGTGAAGGTCACCACGCAGGTGATCTCTTTCCAGCGGAAGGCGTTCGTCTCGAACGAGATTCTTGGTGAAGAGCCTCTGGAACTTGGCGCGAGAGACCTTTTCACAAAAAGCGTGTGGTTTGAGTGCGACAACCGTCTCCTCGAGACCAGCGGTGTCACCGCTGTGGATCTGCCCGGTGCACTTCACGCCGCCGAACATGCGGCGATCGGACTGTTGCCTCTGGTCGCCTCAAGCGATCGTTGGGACATCGGTGGAGTATCGACGGCCCTGCACGCCGACACCGGACTGCCGACCATTTTTGTCTACGACGGCCATCCCGGTGGAGCCGGGTTCGCGGAGCGCGGTTTCGAGGCGGCGAAGACCTGGCTCGGTGCTACTGCGGAGGCAATCCGGTCCTGTGAGTGTGACGCTGGGTGCCCATCGTGTGTCCAGTCCCCCAAGTGCGGCAACCGCAACAATCCCCTGAGCAAGGACGGGGCACTGACTCTGCTCGACATGCTGCTGGCGCAGGCCCCGGACGGGGAGCCTGCGCCAGGCAAGGGCATGTCGGACGATTAGTCCTCCTTCCTGTCAGGATCTGATGGTGGCGGGCCTGCCCGTGCCTGACCTGTTGCCGGGGGCAGCACGCGGCTGACGTCCAGCTCGGTCTGCACACGGACGATGTGGCCCGATGGTCCCTCGAGCGAGCACCCGGTCAACCGGCTTCCATGGTGCGAGGCGACAGTTGCGGCCACCATGCAGGGGCTGCCGTCACGAAGGCCCCGGGCGGCGTCGGCGGCGGCGAGCGCGGATAGATCTGCTGCGGTAGCTGCCCTCGATGCTGCTACCGACCCTTGGACGAACAGGACGATCCCGGCAAGCAGCAGCAGGGCTGCGAGTGCAACTCCGGCCATGAGCGTGGTGCCTGCTCCGCTTTCGCGGGCCGGCCGCCCGCAGGTCACTTCTGCTCCGGCACAGCAAACGCTCGAGCCGAAAGGTTGAGATCGAAGAGGTCCAACACCGGGACATCGACCGTTGTGGTCACTGTTACCGTGTCGTAGCCGCCGCCGGAGTGAAGAGCGATAGACGCATGTTCTCCGGCGATACGGCGAACGGTTGATCCCACACTGGCTTCTGACTCGCCTCGCATCACCTCACGCGCTCCCGCCCGTGCAGCCTCCTCTACCCGTAATTGGGACAGTCCAACCGAAGCGGCCGCAAGAACCACTGCCAGCAAAGCAACCACGGCCGGGAAGGCAACTGCCACCTCGGCTGTCACGGCGCCTTCTTGGGATGCTCTCTTCACCTGGAAGCCCGTCAAATCACCGAACTCAGCCGAAGCTGAGGGCATTTGTGATCAGAGACTTGAGCATGCCGCGGATCTCCCCACTGGAAAGAACCGCAACCAGGAGCGCGGCAAAGCCAACGGCAGCCAGGGTAGCGATCGCATATTCAGCGGTAGCCAATCCTGCCTCCGACCGCATCAGAGCCCCTCTGGATCGGTCTCGGGTCCCAACGGCGTCCGCTCGGAGCGGCACCACGTCCGCGAGGGGCCTCTCCTCCACGGGGGCTTCCCGCGGGCGTGCGGACTGGGCTGTTGCTGCTGTGGTGGAACGTGTCATGACAACTCCTCGATCGATGATTTTCCTGATGAACCCGGCCGGCGAATGCCGGCCCGTCCGTAGCTGCTTGAGCGGCTGATTCGAGTCTTTCGCGACCGTCCCGGTCCCGGTTCAGGAAGTTCCCCTGTGTGGAAAAGTGCAGGCGTTCCGCCGGGTTGTGGAGTTCCGGACATCGTCAACGCCCAGAGCGGAGGCGGAAAGCTTGGTCCCACGGAGGGATCACGATCCTCAGGAGAATGCGGGAAATAGTCCGACCAGGATCGGGATGACACCGAGGCAGACAAACGCAGGCAACGAGCAGAGGCCAAGGGGAACGACCAACCGCACGCCGAGCGCTGCGGCCCGCTGCTCCGCCTCACGGTTCCTCCTGCGCCGAAACTGGGCAGCGTGCGCGGTAACGACGGCTGCGGAGGGCGCACCGGTCGTTCCTGCGAAGCGGAGGGCACGGCCAAGCTCTACCGCGGGTTGGGCATCGGCGGCCGCGGAAACAGTGTCCCAGGCTGTCTCCCAGGACGCGCCGAGATCCAACGCGATCTTGACTGCCGTCAGAGCGGAGCTGACCGGCGGCGATGTTGATCGTGCAAGGACCTCGATGCAACGGTCGAGGGACAGCCCGGCAGCAAGCATGGACGCTGTGAGATCCATCATGAGTGCCGGGTCGTCCAGGCCGACCTTGCCGGCTCCGGAAAATTCTCCCTGGGCGGCTGTCGAGAGCCGCTGCTCATGCAGGGCTGACCGGTGCAGAAGCCAGCACCCGGTACAGAGGAGAATCGCCACGACGGCGCCGGTCACGGGGTTTCGCCTGCCGCTGCCCGCACGAGCCTGCTCGACCAGATTCTGCCGGCAATCATCAGCAAGGCTCCTGCACAAAGAGCGGCGACGCCCGGGACGGAACCAAGGAGGACCGCGATCGGGTCAACCCCGATCAGGTAACCTACGGCCATCCCAAACAGCGGCAGCCAGGACAGGAGGCGGACGGTAGCGCGCGGACCGGCGAGCGCGGTGTCCCTGGCAGCATCAGAGTCCAGTTGGGATTCGCGCTGCACCGCATAACGGGCAAGGACTGCGGCAAGCGGGGCTCCGCTTCGCTCTGCAACCTCAACGCACGCTGCAAGATCCAGCCAGAGACCCCTCAGCCTACTGTCCCTGCAGCGTGAGGCGGCCACCCGCAGCACATCAGGGACACCAAGCCCGAGTAGGGCAGCCTGATGGGCAGACTGGAGGACCTGCCTGGCCGCTTGAGAGAAGCCGGTGGCAGTGCTCCCGTGGACCCTGAGCGCATCACCCCACAGTTGGGAAGGCGTACGTCCAGCCTGAAGCAGGCCTGTCAACTGGTGGACGAACAGCGGAATCTCATGGGGATCTATCGCCGGCACCCTCCTCAGACCGAAGCGCGGAGTGGCAGCATCGGAGCTGGTCTTCCGTGATGCCGGGGCGGGCAGGGAGCGACGAGGCAGGGCGAAGACCCACCATGCCCCGAACAGGAGTCCTGCAACCAGTGCTCCGGTCATGTCACCGGCCCCGTTGAAGCTTCACCGCGAGGGCTTCCCATGACGGCCCCGATTCGGATGACGTGCCGTTCCGCCGAAGTGCAGTGCCCACAACCAGCTGACCCTCTGCACTCATTTCGACAACGCCGATCTCCGATACGGTCCGTCCGGTCCCGGCGCGGACTACGTGGATGACGACGTCGAGCGCGTTCGCTGCCTGCAGGGCGAGCGGTCCCGCCTCCATTCCCGCAAGGGCTGCGAGCGCCGACAGCCGCGCAGGGACGCTCGCAGCCGAGTTGGCGTGGATCGTTCCGCCCGCGCCGTCATGCCCGGTGTTCATCGCAGCCAGCAATTCGCGAACCTCTGCTCCGCGGCATTCGCCGACGACGAGCCTGTCGGGACGCATCCTCAGGGCCTGCCGGACCAGTTCGGCGAGGTCCACGGAGCCGCTGCCCTCCGCGTTTCCGTGCTTGCTCTGAAGTCCCACGACATGCGGATGAGCTGGGCTGAGCTCGGCTGAGTCCTCAACCGTCACCAACCGCTCATGGTGTCCGCTCAGTGACAGCATCGCCGCGAGCAAGGTTGTCTTTCCGGTGCCCGTTGCGCCGCTGATGAGGAAATTGAGCCGCTGGCTTATGATTCCCCGCATCACGGTGGACATCCGGGTGTCCAGCGCGCCCGAAGCCACCAGCTCGTCGAAGGAGAAGGAACGCTGCCTCTGGATACGGATGGACAGCAGCGTCCCGCCCGTGGAGAGCGGGGGCAGCACGGCGTGGACCCGGAAGCGGTCCAACCGCACGTCCACGCAGGGGTTGCCGTCATCGAGTCGGCGCCCACCTGCGGCGATCAGCCTTGTGGCGAGGGCACGCACCTCGGCGTCGCTGGACAAGGTGAGGTCGGTGCGCTGCAGTCCGCTGCCGTCATCGACCCACACCGCGCCGGGGCCGTTGACCAGAATGTCGGTGACCGCAGGGTCTTCCGCGAAACGCTGCAATGGGCCGAGCCCCTGCAGCTCTGCGCGAACGCGGTCCAGGGTGCGGAAGGCTCCCTCTGCCCCGAGCAGCCGCCCGGTGGACTGCACCGCAGCGGCCAGCCGGGCACCGGTGACCGGCTCGGCATCACTGAGCACAGCATCACGGACCTGCGCCACCATTGCCTGGTCAGTCGTAAGGACGGTTCGGCGCGTCCTGCGGGCTCGGATGTGGGAGTTCATGCGGCCGCCTTCACCAGCCCAGGAAAAACAGCGTCGAACACAGTACGCGAGAAGGAGCGCACGGCCCGGCAGCGCGCCAGTTCCAGCACCCGACCCTGGTTTTCGCCACCGGCAGCAGTGCGGAAATGCGGCAGGTAGCCGGCCCCCGGCACACCGATGGCGTCTGCGACCCTCCCCGGGTCCAGGTTCGGCCCAAGAGGGCCGCGGACAACCGCCCAGACCGGGAGCGGCTGCAGCTGCGCAACGAGCGCACGGGCGGCCGAGATGGCCCGCACCCGGCCGGGAACAACAAGAAGTACGCTGTCGCAGTACGGGAGCAGCGAGCCGTCGGCGGACCAGCCGCGCGCAACGTCAACCACCGAGAAATCGAACGCTGAGCGAGCCGCTTCCATGATGGAAGGCACAGCCGCAGATGCCAGTACTCCCGGCGCCGGGGCTTCCGTTCCCATGGAAAGCAGCGAGAAGCCGGCCAGCGACGGGAGCGCATGCACCAGCTGGTCGGGGTTCAGGGTGCCTCGAACTTCACCCAGATCCGGCCATCGGACGCCAGGCATCTCTTCAGTACCGAGCGCAAGCTCGAGCCCTCCTCCGAAGGGATCACCGTCAACCAGCAGCGTACGAAAGTCCCGCACGCCCGCAGAGGCGGCCAGCCATCCACTGATGGTGCTGGCACCTACTCCTCCGACCGCACCCAGCACCCCGACGACGGTTCCCTCCTCCCGAGCCCGCTGCAGTTGGCCTAGGTGCTCGGCGAGCCAGCCGGCAGCCTGAGGAAGAATGGCAACGCGATCGGCACCGCACTGCGCTGCCGCTGCCCAGGCGCCCGTTTCCTCTCCGTCCAGGCCGACCACAATGACAGGGCAGCCGGAGACAGCATGCCTCGCACTATCGCTGTGCAGCAGCAGGACGGCGGGGCGTAGCGCCAGTGCCTCGCCCACCGACGCAGCAAGGGTCAGGCCCAGTCCCGCGGCAACCGCAACCCTTGCCGCCTCATCACGGAGACGTTGTGACGGACTGACCAGCACTACGGCCGGCGACTCAGCGGTCGGAACCCAGGAAGACATACACCCAGCCTGCGGTCGCGGCCGGCCGGACAAGGGGCGGATCCCCCCTTATGTGGATACCTTCAGCGAAAGTGCAGGAGAAGTTCCTGCTGCGCGGTAGGCGACAATAGGAGGCGTGTACATCGTCCTCGCGCCGCCGTCGAGCGGGCAGCGCCTCAGCGACGTTAACGATGCACAAGTGGCCTTCCAGCCGGTCGATGCCGCCGGCTCCCCCACCACTGACCCCGTCGTCGTTCCGGCAGGTCAGCAGGCAGAGACGGTGCGAAGGCTGGAACGGCCCGGCACCCGTTGGGTCTGGGACAGCACACGCAGGTGGTACCCCGGGCTGCTCGCTCAGGGCATCACCGTCGAGCGTTGCCACGACATCGCGCTCAGCCGGGAGATCATGCGCCACTCACCCTACTGTGCGTCGACGGACTACGGGAGCCGACTGCAACCCCGTTCGGACGAAACCGAGGACGCGAACCCGTCCCGGATGTTGCCGCCTACGGCGCCCTCACCCGATCAGGGAAGCCTGTTCGAGACGGTCCTGCCCCAGAGCGGTCCGGACCTATCCGACGTCGTGCAGGAGTTCGCAGCCCAGCAGCGAGCAGTCAGGGCCAGCGACCGTCCGGCGCAGCTCGCCTTGCTGCTCGCAGCCGAATCCGCGGGGGCCCTCCTCGCCGCGGAAATGGAGTTCCATGGCATCCCGTGGAGGGCGGATCTGCACGATGACCTGCTCACCTCCCAGCTCGGTCCGCGCCCAAGAGAGGGGCATCTCCCAGCCGGATTGGAGCAACTGGTAGGGGAACTCCGCACTGCCCTGGGCAATCCGCGCTTCAATCCCGATTCACCCCAGGAGCTGCTGAGAGCCCTGCACCGGGCGGGTATCGAGGTGTCGTCCACGCGTTCGTGGGAGCTTCAGCGGCACAACCATCCCGCGATCGCGCCGTTGTTGAGGTACAAGAAACTCTCCCGGCTGATGGCAGCGAACGGCTGGACCTGGCTGGACACCTGGGTTCGCGACGGCAGGTTCCGACCGGAGTACGTTGTGGGCGGCAGCATGTCCGGACGGTGGGCGTCCCGCGGCGGCGGCGCGCTGCAGATCCCCCACCAGGTACGCGATGCCGTCCGCGCGGACCCCGGCCATGTGCTCATCGTCGCGGATGCAGCCCAACTCGAACCGCGCGTACTCGCCGTGCTCGGCAAGGATTCCGCGCTCGCGACAGCGGGACGCGGCCTGGATCTGTACCAGGGCATCGCCGATCAGGGATTCGGTGGGGACCGGGCCAAGGCGAAGGTGGCCATGCTCGGAGCCATGTACGGCGCAACCACCGGCGAATCCGGCCGGCTCATGCCACAGCTCACCCGCACTTATCCGCAGGCGATCTCTGTGGTGGAGGCCGCTGCGCGCACGGGCGAGGGAGGCGGCGTCGTCGCGAGTTTCCTCGGCCGCGGCTGCCCTCCGCCGTCGGAACGCTGGCTCGCCGCCCAGCGCACCAGCAGCGCCGCCGAGCAGCAGCGCGCGGATGCGCTTGCCCGGTCGCGGGGCCGTTTCACACGCAATTTCGTGGTTCAGGCGACGGCCGCGGAATGGGCCCTGTGCTGGCTGGCTGAATTACGACGGCGGTTGCGTGCCGCCCCGCCCGGCTTTGCTCAAGCGCACATTGTGTTCTTCCTGCATGACGAGGTCATGCTGCATGTACCCCGTGAGCTTGCGGGCGAGGTTTCCACCATGGTGAACGAGTCGGCGCGCGCCGCTACCCACCTGATGTTCGGTCGGATTCCGGTCGAGTTCCCCGTGAACGTCGTGATGGCGGACTCATACGCCGACGCAAAATAGCTGATTCACAAAGACAGATTCACAACAGGCAGGGCGCGCGAACCTGCGAATCGTCAGGGGGGGTGGCTAGGCTCGACGCATGGATCACAGCACCAGCCTCACTCAGCACATCAACGCTTCCCCCGAAAGGGTCTGGTCCGTTATCTCAGACATCCCAGGCTCAGCAGCAACCCTGTCCGGGGTTCAGTCGGTGCAGATGCTCAGTGACGGACCGTACGGGAAGGGCACCCGGTGGAAGGAAACCCGCACCATGATGGGCCGCTCGGAAACCGTCGAGATGTGGGTGGAGCAGGCGGACCCGCCCCGCAGCACAACGGTCAAGGCCCTTCAGAACGGCGCGGACTACACCACGCACTTCACGCTCGCGGAACGCAATGGCGGAACTGATCTGACCCTGACTTTCGGTGCCCAGGTCGTCGAGCCCACCATGGCCGGCCGAATCATGCTCGCCCTGTTCGGCAAGATCGGGATGAAGATGACGCGCAAGGCACTGGCCAAGGACCTGGCCGAGATCGCGGCGAAAGCCGAATCGCTCTAGAGCGGCGCGTCGCGCTCGCGGGACTCATCCCAGGGCTGCGTCCAGCCCAACCCATCGAACAAGCGTGACAGTAACAGTCCGGTGAACCCCCAGATCGTGATGTCATCGACCATGAATGCCGGTGTGCTGTGCCTACGCCCGTTGCGCCGCACAACTGCGGTGAACCGTGCCTCGGGCGAGAGAAGCTCCGCCACCGGCGCACGGAAAACGTGTGATGATTCGGCGTGGTCCACTACCCGCACGGGCGTCGGCGAGGCCCACCAGCCGAGCACGGGCGTCACGAGGTAATTGCTGAGCGGGAGCCCCACTTCCGGCAGCTCCCCCAGGACTTCGACGCCCGCAGGATCGAGGCCTGTCTCCTCCTCAGCTTCCCGCAGGGCTGCAGCGGCGGGATCGGCGTCGTCGTCGTCGATTCGTCCGCCCGGGAACGCCACCTGGCCGGGATGGCTGCGCAACGTGCCGGCGCGGGTCACAAACAGGACGTCCAGGTCATCCGGCACAGCTGCCGAGTGGATACGTGCAGGACGGTCATCAAGGTGTCCGAAGAGAATCAGGACAGCGGCCGGCCTGGCGGTTGCAATATCTATCCCGACTACCTGCCATGACTCCGTCTTGTCCCTGCCCGGGCCGATGGGCGCCGCGCTCTCGGCGAAGGCCTTGAGTTGGGAGTACGCGCTCATGCGCTCAGGGTATGGCCGGCAGCCAGCAACTCGGCGCGCGAAGCGCCCTCCACCATACGGCGGTGGAGCTCCTCGCGGCCCGGGGCGAGCTCGTACTTCAGGAGCTTCCGTGCCTTGTCCGGGTCGACCTCTCCTTCGCCGTAGGACGGGCACAGCGAGGCCACCGGGCACACACCGCACGCGGGCTTCTTGGCATGGCAGATACGGCGGCCGTGGAAGATTACCCGGTGCGAGAGCATAGTCCAGTCCCTGCGCTCGAAGAGAGCGGCGACGTCGAACTCCACCTTCACTGGGTCCTCCTCCGTGGTCCAGCCGAAGCGGCGGGAGAGGCGGCCGAAGTGCGTGTCCACCGAAATGCCCGGTACGCCGAACGCGTTGGCCAGCACCACGTTCGCCGTTTTACGGCCTACTCCGGGAAGGGTCACCAGATCCTCCAGGCGACCGGGCACCTCACCGTCGAAATCGTCGACGATGCGGGTGGCCAACGCGAGCAGGCTGCGGGACTTCGCCCGGAAAAAGCCGGTGGGGCGAATCATCTCCTGCAACTCATCTTCCGCAGCTTCAGCGAGGCTCCGGGCGTCCGGGTATCGCGCAAACAGGGCCGGGGTGGTCAGATTCACCCGCACGTCGGTGGTCTGGGCTGAGAGGACCGTAGCCACCAGCAGCTCGAAGGGGTTCCGGAAATCCAGTTCCGCTACAGCGTATGGGTACGTCTCTGCGAGCACGCGATGGATCCTACGCGCCCGGCGCTTCAGCGCGATCGGCGATACATCCACGATGACCCGGTTTCCCTTTCCGTTTCCGCCCGCCCGTGCCGCCTGCTATCCCTCGCGGGGTGCGCGTTCGATGTTGCGCAGGTCCCGCATGACACCAATGCGGCCAGTGCGCTTGTCCTGAACGAGGAACTCATGCCCGCGGTCCTCGATGCCAACTTCCCAGTCACCGGGCTGGAGCACGAACAAGGGTGCCCCGGTCTGCTCGTCCACTACCGAGCGGGGAGTTCCGACGGCGAACCAGAATGCCTCGAGCACCGGCTCATCATCCTCGGCATCCCGGGTAGCGGAGATGGATTCGGTCCGCGGGTGCGCGGCTTCCTCGGTGCTGCTGTCCGTCTGCCGCACAGTCTGCTGCGCCATGGTCCGCTCCGCGGCCTTCTCAACTGCTGGCTGCGCAACAGTGGCAGCGGGAGCAGCGGCTTCTGCGGCTGCTCCCGAGCTGGACACCGCGTGTGAGCCGGAGCCGCGCGGCGCTTCCGGCTGCGCTGCACCTGCACTGGGAGCTGCAGGCTCCGCCTCCCTTGTCTCCGTGGGGCGGGCGGTGCTCTCAGTGTGCGGAGCGGAGTCCTGCTTGGCTGCGGGAACCTGCGCGTGCTCTGTTACAGGAGTCTGCGCCTGCCCCGCCGCGGAGCCGTGCGAGGCACCGGAGCCCTGGCCTGCAGCGTAATCAACGACGGCATACCCGGCGCTGTAGCCGGCGCTGCTCGGCCCGCCAGTGACGGACTTGCCTGCCGAAGAATCATTCCATCCCGTCACGGTCTCTGCAGGAACCGGCTTCGGCGGACGCGGCTTGGCGGGCAACGCCTCCCGGGCGATCCGATGGGCGGACGACGACGGACGACCCGCGAAATCCGGCTTGAAGACGCCGAGGTGGGGACCGCCGACCGTTGCGACGAAGAACCCGACCGATCCGAGCAACGCGATGAACGCACCGACCTCGAAAGTGGTAACGGTCTGCAGGAAGAAGAATGCGGCGGCGAACGCTGCGGTCACCGAGGCGAACTGGTCGACAGAGAGCGATCCGACGCGCAGGCTCTTGGCTCCCAGCCGGCGGCCCACGATCAGCGACAGCGCCGCAACCGGAAGCAGGATCCCGATGCCCAGGAAGAAGAGGGAGAACGTGCGCCACAGATTGACGCCGTCCATAAAGGGCAGGATTGTGCCGACGAACATCACCAGCACCGAGACACCGATGACCGTTTCACGCAGGGTGAAGGGCCCTGCTACAGCCTCGGGCCCGCTGTGCCCGGCGGTAGCAGAGGCATCTGCAGGTGTTTCGGACCGGCCTGATTGCTGCACCGGCGAGCTGTGCGCGGTGTCTGCGCCGCCGTCGTACTGGCGCTGTTCGGTCATGTCTGGATTCTCCGTTTCATAACGGCGGCTTCTGCCGCAGTCAGGTGCCGAGGGCGTTGAGCCGGATTCGGATTTCTTTGATAACCCTAGTCAACGCCTACTTCCTTTCCTACCAATGATGGGACATGTCGGCGTCCCGCGCTCACCGCTCATCGCAGAATCAGTGCCTTTCGCATCTACAGTGTGACCACCAGCACACCGATCGGGTGGCGCCCCCACTAATGTGGGACACAGCACATCAGCGGCTTGAATTGTCTGTTCGGGTCCGCCTCCGCACTGAATGGCCGAAGGGGTTCACAATGTCTGAAGACACCCAGGTTTCCACGGGTGACGCATTCGAAAATCTGCTGCATGAGGAGCGACGCTTCCCGCCGAGCGAGGACTTCGCGGCCAGCGCCATCGCGACGGCCGAGCTGTATGAGCAGGGGAAACAGGGCCCCGAGTTCTGGGCGAGCCAGGCCCGGGAGTTGCTGACCTGGCACCAGGATTTCTCACAGGCCCTGGACTGGTCTGAGGCGCCGTTCGCCAAGTGGTTCGTCGGCGGAAAGGTCAATGCCGCGTACAACGCTCTGGACCGCCATGTGGAGCAGGGCCGCGGCGACCGTGTGGCGATCCATTTCGAGGGCGAACCCGGTGACACCCTTACCTACACTTACGCAGAGCTGACAACGGCGGTGAAGAAGGCCGCCAACGCCTTCGAGTCCCTGGGCGTGACCAAGGGCGACCGCGTTGCCGTCTACCTGCCCATGATCCCTGAGGCCGTCATCACCATGCTGGCCTGCGCCCGCATCGGCGCGGTCCACTCCGTGGTCTTCGGAGGATTCTCGGCCGATGCCCTGCGCAGCCGGATCGACGACGCCGAAGCGAAGCTGGTGGTCACCTCCGACGGCACCTACCGCAGGGGTAAGCCGAGCTCCCTCAAACCCGCCGTGGACAGTGCACTGGAGCGCCCCGGCCATACGGTCGAGAACGTCGTCGTGGTCAAGCGCAACGGGGAACCGGTCGAGTGGGTGGAAGGCCGCGACCGCTGGTGGCACGACGTCGTCGGTGAGGCCTCCGATGAGCACACCGCCGAGGGCCACGATTCCGAACACCCACTCTTCATCCTCTACACCTCGGGCACCACCGGTAAGCCCAAGGGCATCCTGCACACCACCGGCGGGTTCCTGACCCAGACCGCATTCACCCAGAAGTACACCTTCGACCTGCACCCTGAGACCGATGTCTTCTGGTGCACGGCCGACATCGGCTGGGTGACAGGGCACAGCTACGTCGCGTACTCACCGCTGGTCAACGGCGCCACCCAGCTCATCTATGAGGGCACGCCGGACACCCCCCACCAGGGCCGCTGGTGGGAGCTCGTGGAGAAGTACAAGGTGTCAATTCTTTACACCGCGCCCACCGCCATCCGGACGTTCATGAAGTGGGGGCGCGACATTCCCGCGAAGTTCGACCTCTCCTCCATCCGCGTTCTCGGTTCGGTGGGTGAACCCATCAACCCCGAGGCGTGGATGTGGTACCGGGAAATCATCGGCGGCAACGGCGGGCGATCAGAAACCCGCGCACCGATCGTCGACACGTGGTGGCAGACCGAAACCGGCGCGCACATGATCTCCCCGCTCCCCGGCGTGACTGCCTGCAAGCCGGGATCGGCGCAGGTGGCCATGCCCGGCATCGCGGTGGATGTGGTGGACGAGATGGGTCAGTCCGTACCCAACGGCTCCGGCGGCTACCTCGTGATCCGTGAGCCCTGGCCGTCCATGCTCCGCGGGATCTGGGGTGACCCGCAGCGGTTCAAGGACACCTACTGGTCCCGGTTCGACAACATGTACTTCGCGGGAGACGGCGCCAAGCGCGACGAGGACGGCGACATCTGGCTGCTCGGCCGGGTGGACGACGTCATGAATGTCTCGGGCCACCGCCTGTCGACGACAGAAATCGAGTCCGCGCTTGTGAGCCATCCGTCGGTGGCGGAGGCCGCCGTCGTCGGTGCTTCCGACGAAACCACCGGCGAGGCTGTGGTCGCCTTCGTGATCCTGCGCGGTTCTGCTGCCCAGGACGACGACGTCGTCACCACCCTGCGCAACCACGTCGCCAAGGAGATCGGACCAATCGCGAAGCCACGCAACATCCTGGTGGTGCCGGAGCTGCCCAAGACACGCTCGGGCAAGATCATGCGGCGCCTGCTCAAGGACGTGGCGGAGGGCCGGGAGGTCGGCGACGCCACCACCCTGTCCGATCCGACGATCATGCAGCAGATCGCGGCATCGCTGAGAAAGTAGTCTCTTTCGCTCCCTGCTGTCCGGCTGCCGCTTTTCGAGCGGCAGCCGGACAGGGACTGTGATGCAGGTCTACCGACACTGTGATGTTGACCGGAATTGCTGGCCGCTCGGGTCTGGCTGCGAGGACAATTCTGAACCGTGTCCACCTCTACCGCACCCCGCCCGACGCCGGCCACCCGCCCCGGAGTGGCCCGAAAGACAGCCGCTGCGTCCTTCGTCGGAACCGCCCTTGAATCCTACGACTTCTATGTTTTCGGCACCGCTGCCGCACTCGTCTTCAATGAGGTCTTCTTCGCGGAGCAGGATCCGCTCGCCGGAACCCTGTCCGCATTCCTGATCTTCGCGATGGGCTTCGTCGCCCGCCCGCTGGGTGCCATCCTCTTCGGTCATCTCGGGGACCGGATCGGCCGGAAAAAGACGCTCATCTGGACCATCCTGCTGATGGGACTGGCCACCGGCGCCGTCGGGCTTCTTCCCGATTACAGTGTGATCGGCGTCTGGGCACCCATCATCCTGACAATCCTCCGCCTGCTGCAGGGCCTGTCGCTGGGCGGCGAGTGGGGCGGCTCCATCCTGATTGCCACTGAACACGCAAGCGGACGCAAGCGCGCGCTGTACGCCGCAATCCCCCAGCTGGGCTCCCCCGTCGGCACCATGCTGATCTCACTGATCTTCCTCATCCTCACGGTGATGGTTCCGGACATCATGACGACCTGGGGCTGGCGCATCCCGTTCCTGCTCGCCTTCCCGTTCCTCGCCGTCGCCCTCTACCTGCGGCTCGCGATTGACGAGACACCGGTTTTCCAGACGACCAGGAAGGTACGCGTTCCGCTGCTGAGCGTCCTGCGCTCCCAGCCCGTCGCCGTTGTTGTTGCTGTTGCGTCAGCGGTGCTGGGTATCGGCTCCTATTTCCTCATGGTGTCCTACACCCAGGCGTACGGGACCGAGCGGTTGGGTCTGTCGGAAGCCACCGTCCTCAACGCCGCGCTGATCGGTTCGCTGCTGCAGCTCGCCACCATTCCCGCGTTCGGTTGGCTGGCCACGCGGATCGGCTCGGCGAAAGTAGTCGCGGGCGGCGCTCTCGGAACGGCACTGATCAGTTTCCCGCTCTACTGGGTCATCAGCATCGCGGATGCGCCCCTGTACGTAGCGGCGATCCTGCTCGGCGGCATCCTGCCGACCGCAAGTTGGGCGGCGCTCGGAGGGCTCATGGCGGATCTGTTCGATCCGAGCACAAGCTTCACCGCCCTGTCGTTCTCGTACAGCATCGCCGCTATTGTGGCCGGCTTTGCTCCGTCCATCACCCAGATGTTCGGAGAGGCCACTGACGGCGCCTGGTGGCATCCCGGTGTCGTGCTGGCCCTCATGAGCCTCGTGACTCTCGCGGGTGCGACGGCGGCAGTGCGCCTCCGCCGGCCGGCGCCCGCGCTGGGCTGACATCCCGGGCAACGCCGCGGGCTAAGCCTGGGCGATCAGGCATAGTTAAGCCATGGCGACCACTACCCTGCTGATCCTCAACGGCCCCAACCTGAACCTGCTTGGTACCCGCGAGCCCGGGGTCTACGGATCACACAGCCTGGACGACGTCGAGAAGCTGTGTGAGTCGGCCGCGGGTGCCCACGGTTGGGCGGTCACGTGCACCCAGTCCAACCACGAGGGTGAGCTTGTCGACGCCATCCACGCCGCTGCGGGAACTGCCGATGGGATCGTCATCAACGCCGCCGCGTACACCCACACCTCAGTCGCCCTCCGGGATGCAATCAGTGCAGTCGGCCTGCCCACGGTCGAGGTGCACATCAGTAACGTGCACAAGCGTGAGGAGTTTCGGCACCACTCCTACCTGTCTGCGGTGGTTGACGCCGTCATCGTGGGAGCCGGGGTGGACGGTTATCGGTTGGCCATCGATCATCTTGTGCGGAAACTGACGCGGCATGACCTGATGCAGGGCGGTTATGAGGGACGATAGTCCCATGACGCACATCACACCCATGGATGCCTCAGGCAGTGCCGCCGATCCCGCCGAGAATGCCCCCATGCTCCAGGTGAAGAACCTGGCGGTCAGCTTTCGAACCACCTACGGCGAAGTGCATGCCGTAGAGGACGCCAGCTTCACCCTCCATCGGGGGAAGACTCTGGCGATCGTGGGTGAGTCCGGTTCCGGCAAGTCGACGACGGCGATGGCCTGTATCGGGCTGCTCCCCGGCAACGGGCGGGTCACCGGGGGAAGCATCCTGTTCGAAGGCCGTGATCTGGTGCCGCTCCCCGAGTCGGCCATGCGCACAATCCGGGGACGCTCAATCGGACTGGTGCCGCAGGACCCGATGTCCAACCTCAACCCGGTGGCGAAAATCGGGACCCAGGTAGCTGAGACCCTGCTGGTGCACCGGCTCGCGGACAAGAAGAACGTCAAGGATCGCGTGGTCGAGGTGCTCTCAGCTGCAGGCCTCCCGGACGCACGTGAACGAGCCAAGCAGTACCCCCACGAGTTCTCCGGCGGCATGCGCCAACGCGCCCTGATCGCCATCGGCATGGCCTGCCGCCCGCGGCTCCTGATCGCCGACGAGCCCACCAGCGCTCTGGACGTCACGGTGCAGCGCACCATCCTCGACCAGATCGACACCATGACGGAGCAGCTCGGCACGTCGGTCCTCCTGATCACCCATGACCTGGGGCTCGCGGCGGAGCGCGCATCGGAACTGGTGGTAATGCACCGCGGCCGCGTCGTGGAAACAGGTCCGGCGGCACAGCTCCTCAACGACCCCAGGCACCCCTACACGCAGTCGCTGGTTCGTGCCGCGCCGAGCGTGGCGGCGATCAGGCTGCGTCCCGGCGCCTATGCAGACGACGCCGGGAAGCGCGTCGCCGTGGCGCAGGCCGCCTTCGAAGAACACCAGGCTGAAGCCGACGCTGCAGTAGACGCCGCTCCGACCAACAACATCGTCGAGATCCGGGACCTGACGAAGATCTACAAGCGACGCGGCAGTTCCGAGGACTTTTACGCCGCGAAGAACGTCACTCTGGACATCCCGCGCGGGCAGACCGTTGCCATCGTCGGCGAGTCCGGCTCCGGCAAGACCACGACGGCGCGCATGCTCCTCAAACTCATCGAGCCAACCTCCGGCACCATGACCTTCGACGGGATGGACGTGGCGACGCTCGACAAGAAGCAGCTCGACGACTTCCGGCAGCGCGTCCAACCGGTATTCCAGGACCCGTACTCGTCACTGAACCCGATGTTCACGATTGAACGGATTGTCGAGGAACCCCTGAACGCCTACAAGCGGGGCTCCCGGACAGAGCGCGCTGCCCGCGTGCGCGAGCTCATGGACCAGGTATCCCTGCCGCACAACGCGCTGCGGCGCTACCCCTCCGAGCTCTCCGGCGGGCAACGCCAGCGTGTCGCGATCGCCCGGGCCCTGGCGCTCAAGCCCGAGCTGATCATCTGCGATGAGCCGGTCTCCGCGCTCGACGTGCTGGTTCAGGCCCAGATCCTGAAGCTTCTGGGAGACCTGCAATCGGAGCTCGGATTGAGCTACCTGTTCATCTCCCACGACCTCGCGGTGGTCCGGCTCATCTCCGACTACGTGTGCGTCATGAAGGACGGCGAGCTGGTTGAAGCGGCCAGCTCCGAGGAGGTCTTCCAGAACCCACGCCACCCGTACACGCGAAAGCTCCTCGCCTCGATCCCAGGCAACGAGCTCAACATCGCCTGACCCTCACGGAAGCAAAGTACGACGGCGGCCGGTCACCTTCGAAGCGAAGGTAACCGGCCGCCGTCGTATTTGAGGGGTTACTTCTGGCGGGTCTTCGGGTCCAGCGCCTCGCGCAGTGACTCCCCCAGCAGCGTGAAGCCGAGTGCCGTGATGGCAATGCACGCGCCGGGCAGGAAGGCCAGGTACGGCGATGAAGCCAGTTCAGCCTGGGCGTAGGTGAGCATGCGACCCCATTCGGCTGTCTGCGGAAGTCCGCCGCCGAGCCCCAGGAAGGACAGGGCGGCCGCGTCGATCACCGCCGTTGCGAGAGACAGCGTAGCCTGCACGATCACCGGGCCCACGCTGTTGGGCAGCAGGTGGCTCATGGTGATGGTGCGCTTGCTCAGGCCGAGGGTCTGCGCCGCGAGGATGTAGTCGGATCCGCGCTGCGAGAGCATGGACGAACGGAGCAGACGGGCGAAGATCGGTAGTTGGGAGACACCGATGGCGATCATGATCGCGTACGGCCCCTGACCAAGGATCGCCGCGATGCTCACCGCGAGCAGCAGGTTGGGAACGGACAGCAGGATGTCCACGAAGCGCATGATGACGCTGTCCACCCAGCCGCCCAGACCGCCGGCCAGCAGGCCGAGCAGCATACCGCCGGCAAGGCCGATCGCCGTCGAAATCACACCGATCAGCAGGGACGCCTGGGCACCCCAGATGAGCTTGGAGAGCACGTCACCGCCGAACCGGTCCAGGCCGAGCGGATACTCCGGGAGCTCCCCCGGCCCCGGAATATTGGTGGGCCTGATCTCGGTACGGCCAGGCAGTTCTTCGCCGCCGAAGGGAGCGAGGATCGGTGCAAGCGCCGCCACGAGCAGGAACAAGCCGATGATCACCGCTCCGGCGATGGCTTGGGGATTACGGCGCAGTCTGCGGAATGCATCCTTCCAAAGGCCGGTACCCCCGCCTTCGGCGAGTGCCGGGTCTGCTGTGGCCGGGGAGACCTCCCCGCCGGCCGCGGGAGGCAGGGTATTGCTCATTGCACACGCACCCTTGGATCGATGATGGTGTAGGAGATGTCAACGATGAGATTGATCAGGGCGTACAGGACAGCGATGAAGATGATGAACCCCTGCAGTACCGGGTAGTCGAGTTCGAAGATGGCATCTCGAAGGAACCTGCCGATGCCATTGAAGGCGAACACCGTTTCGGTGAGGACCGCACCCGAAATCAGGAGGCCGGTCTGCAGCCCGATGGTGGTGACAACCGGCAGCATCGCGTTGCGAAGGATGAACCTGCCCCGGATGGTCTTCTCCATCAGACCCTTCGCGCGTGCGGTCCGCACGTAATCGGCGTTCTGCACCTCCAGCACCGAAGCGCGCGTGATGCGGACGATGATGGCCAGGGGAATGGTTCCAAGGGCAAGACCCGGGAGGATGAGGTGCAGGAAGGCGTCCCAGGCGGCGTCGAACTCGCCCGTCAGCAGTCCGTCCAGGACATAGAAGTCCGTGACATGCGTGGCATTGATCCTGGGGTTCTGCCGGCCGTCCGGCGGCAGAATGGGCCACTGGATAGCAAACAGGTATTTCAGGATGAAGGCCAAGAAGAACACCGGAATGGTGATTCCGATCAGGCTGAGGACCACCGAGCCGTGGTCTGCGAGCTTCCCGTAGTGCCGTGCAGCGAGGTAGCCCAAGGGGATACCGATGCCGATCGCGAAGATCAGGGCCACCACGCTGAGTTCGATGGTGGCCGGGAAACGGGTGGCGAACTCCTCCAGGACGGGACGGCCCGTGATGATCGATGTACCGAAATCACCCTGGAGCAGTTTGCCCATATAGGTGAAGTACTGCGTCAGCAGCGGCTGGTCGAAGCCGTAGAGTTCGTTGACCCTGGCGACCGCCTCGGGGGTCGCCCGCTCACCCAGCAGGGCCGTAGCAGGCCCACCCGGCAGGCTGCGCACCCAGAGGAAGAGCAGGACTGACAGTCCGAAGAGGGTGGGAACCAGCAGGGCGAGACGTTTACCTATGACGCGAAGCACGATGTCCTTTCAACAGTGCGGCACCGAGTGAACGAGAGCAAACAAAAGCGGAGGGACCCGCTTGGGGCCGGTCCCTCCGCCAGTGTTGTTACTCGTTCAGTTCGATCATGTTGAAGACTTCATCGTTGACCGGGCTCGCAGGGTAGGAATCCACCCGGGGAGCGAAGGCCAGCGACGGCGCGGGGTGCGCCAGCGGGATCGCCGGGTTGAACTGGGCGATCTGCTCGTTGATCTCCTTGTACAACTCCGTCTGCTCCTCACGGTCAGTCATGCCGCGGGCCTCGCTGAGAGCCTCGAACAGTTCCGGATTGTCGAAGCCGAACTCCGGCTTCTCCTGACCGAAGAAGACGCCGATGAAGTTGTCGGTGTCGTTGTAGTCGCCGGTCCAGCCGAGGAGGTGGATACCGTGGTTCTCGGTGCCCTGAATGCGGTCAAGGTAGTCCGGGGTCCAGACGTCAGGCGCCGGCGTCACGGTGATGCCGACTTCACCCAGCTGTGCGCTGAGGTTGGTGAATGCCTGCTCCGGGGTAGGCATGTATGGCCGCGATACGTCAGTCGGGTAGTTGAACTGAACCTCGAAGCCGTCCGGGTACCCAGCTTCGGCCAGAAGTTCCTTGGCCCGCTCCGGGTTGTACTCGTAGGTGGTGACGTCCTCGTTGTAGCCGTCAACTACGTCGGGGATGAACTGGGTTGCCACCTTGGTTCCCTCAGGAAGGGTCTGATCGATCAGGGCCTGCTTGTCGATTGCGTGGTGGATTGCCTGGCGCACCAGCGGATCGCTTAGCTCCTCGACCGTGTGGTTGAGACCGAGGTAGAGGATCGTGAACGGATCACGCGCGATGATCTTGTAGCCCTCTTCCTCCAGTACCGGAATGTCGGCCGGCGACACGAGGTCGAAACCGTCGATGGTTCCCGCCTGGAGAGCCTGGGTGCGTGCCTGCGGATCGTCGATGATTCGGAAGATTACCGTCTGCACCTGGCCCTGCTCACCCCAGTACTCTTCATTGGCCGAGACGGTGAGGTCCTCGCCGACGTTCCAGGAATCGAACTTGAACGGCCCGGTGCCGACGGGGTGGCCCTGTGCGTACTCACTCAACTGGGGAGCCTCGGCAGAACCACCGATGTCGTCAGCGCCGAACTCCTCCAGCGCCGTTGGGCTCTGCATGGCGAACGCGGGAAGGGACAGTGCCGGGATGAACCCTGCGAACGGCTTGGCCAGGGTAACGGTGGCCTCGAGGTCACCGTTCACCTCACAGGATTCGTAAACTGCGGCATCCGGCGAATCAGCGAACCCGCGGAAGAGGTTGTTGTAGTAGTAGGACACTGACGGGGCCTGCGCCAGACCGGTGAAGTTGTACCACCGATCGAAGTTGAAGCAGACAGCCTCTGCGTTGAATTCGCTGCCGTCGTGGAACGTCACGCCTTCCTTCAACTGGAAGGTGTAGGAAAGGCCGTCTTCAGACGTTTCCCAGGATTCGGCCAACAACGGCGCAGGGTCGGCGGTGCCGGGTTCCACGCCGACAAGACCCTCGAAGATCTGGCGGCTGACGCGGAAGGACTCGCCATCACTCGCGAACGCAGGATCAAGCGAGGCGGGGTCTGACGATGCCGCGAAGACGAAGGTCGAGTCGACCTCGCCCTCCGCACCCGCACCGCCGTCTTCCTCACGCTGGCTTTGGACGCAACCGCTGAGCAGCAATGCACTGATGGCTGCTCCTGCGGTGAAGGCGGCAGCGCGCTTCCTTGTGGGAAACACCCCCCGCGCCGAATTGCTTGTGAACATTGAGCGCTCCTGATGATCTGTGATCTGGCGGGCACGTCAATGTGCCCGAGCGGCGCACGGGTGTGCCGTGTTGCCTAATGTGACGAGCCTAACTCTCAGCCGCGAGCTACGCAGTATTTCCCGACAGCAAGCCATCACGATTTGGTTAAGCGAGTTCACCTGGTTGAGCGGATTCCCGCTAGCGCTCCGTGCACTGTCCCGCGGACACAGGCTCATTGAGACCTGATGCCTGCTCGACGACGGGGCGGAGCTCGTCGAGCGTGAGGGCATATCCGACGGGGACATCCGACGTCGACTTCGCGAAGATGACCCCCGCGACGCGCCCCTGCAGGTCCAGAAGCGGTCCTCCCGAGTTCCCTTGCTGGACGTTGGCGGCAAGGGTGTAGACGTCAACTGCTGTGGGATCGGCACCGTAAATGTTCTCGACGAGCACATCCGACCGGTTCTGCACGCTTGCCGGCTGGATCTGGAACGGACCGCCTGCGGGATACCCGGCGAATGCAGCAGTATCCCCGGTGTCCAGCGCTTCGCCGAGGGCGAGGGGTGCGCGGTCCAGTCCATCCACGGCGATCACGGCAATATCCCGGACGGGATCGAAATACACCACGCTTCCGGGCACTGCTCCGCCGCCGGGAGCCTCTACGACCGGCTGGTTCACTCCTGCTACCACGTGGGCGTTCGTAACCACCCGGCCGGGCGCCACAATGAACCCGGACCCGGTCTGGTTCTGTCCACACTGAAATGCCGTTCCGGCGATGCGCAGTACCGACTGAGAAGCAGCCGCAAGCTCGGGAGTGTCGACCGACGCGTCAGGCACCGGAGCAGGAGTGGCGGGCGCTACCCCCTCCAGCAGCGTGGGTATGCCGTCAGCGACGGCGATTGAGCGCACCTCTGCCATCCAGGCACGAACGGGCGAGGGCGTTACGGTGTCGATGGTGGTGATTACCTTCGATGAGGCGATCGACTGGGACAGTAACGGCACACCCATGGTGCTGATGCTGAACGCAAGCATGGCAAGCACCAACGCAGCCACGACGACGTTGGTTACGCCTCCCAGCAACCGGTCGATGACGCGGATAGGCACGGAACCTGCCCTGCTGCTCAGCGCGCGGCCCAACCCTGCACCGAGTGCCTGGCCGATGATGACGAGAATCAGCGCTGTAGCGATGACTGCTGCCAGCCGCCAGGCGTCATCCGTCACCCAGGCGCTCACCAGTGGGATGGCGAAGAAGGCCGCCACGGCACCAGCAGCGAACCCGATGATGCCGCCGAGCGTGACCAGGAAACCGTTCTTGAGCCCGGTGATCAGGTACCCGATCAGCACCAGGATCAGAATGATGTCCAGGAGCGTAAAGCCGAACACGCCACTCCCCTTCCAGGAAGCGCCGTACTTCCCCTGCTGACCTTCGATTCTACGGTCCGGGCCTGACAATCAGCCGGGAACGTGTCCCGGGAAACGTGTTGGAGTGATTTCCCCTACCCCAGCGGCGAACACGCGTGTAGCAGGTGTCACAACGTCTCTGCGTACGGCAAGATGGAAAAAACGGAAACTTGCTGGTTCTGCACCATACATAGGAGATTTCATGGATATCGAGGTTCTGCGCAGGGCGCCCCTTTTCGCTTCGCTCGGCGACGAGGTCTTTGCGGCACTCACCGACGAGCTGACAGAGGTGGATCTGTCCCGCGGCGCATCGGTCTTCCGGGAGGGCGACCAGGGCGACCAGCTCTACTTCATAGTCTCCGGCAAGATCAAGCTCGGCCGCACCGCTCAGGACGGTCGCGAGAACCTGCTGGCAATCCTCGGCCCCGGCGAACTCTTCGGCGAAATGGCGCTCTTCGACCCAAGTCCCCGAACCGCCACGGCCACCGCTGTCTCCGAAACGCGCCTCGCGGGCCTGAAGAACGAGAACCTGCGCGCACTGCTGGAAACCCGCCCCGAGGTATCCGCCCAGCTGCTGCAGGCGTTGGCCCGCCGGTTGCGCCGTACGAACGAGTCACTGGCAGACCTGGTCTTCTCCGACGTTCCCGGGCGCGTGGCCAAAGCCCTGCTGGATCTCGCGGACCGCTTCGGTCGTCCGGCAACAGACGGCATCCTTGTCGCCCACGAACTCACGCAGGAAGAGCTTGCCCAGCTGGTGGGCGCCTCCCGCGAGACCGTGAACAAGGCCCTGGCCGAGTTCGTTCAGCGCGGCTGGCTGCGCCTGGAGGCCCGCGCCGTCGTCATTCTCGACATCCAGCGCCTGCGCCAGCGGAGCCGCTAAGCCTCGTCCCTCCCCGACTTACGACGGCGGGTGGTCGCCCATGGCAGTCAGCTGCAGCTGCGCCGGTGACCGCCCGCCGTCGGCGTCTTTGCAAGGGAAACGGGGCTAGCGGCCGCGCTGTTCGGAACCTTCAGTGGCGGTTGAACACTCGACTTCGACCTTGGGTTCGCCGTCCGTTTCGATCAGGCGGGGCGAGAACACCTTCATGGGCCTCTTGTGGGACAGGTAGGCAATACACCCCCGCGAAGAGCCGATCTTCTCGAGGATGAGTTCGACGGCGGGCACAGTCAGTTCGCTCAGCGTCTTGCCGACAGTGTTTGGCTGACCAACGTCATCACCGAGCGTAGTGGTGTTGCGCTGCCTGATTTCGTCCGCCGACCACCGCCACTGCCCCCACACGCCCTTGCTGGCAAGCAGGGTGGGTTCCTGATTCACAGGCTGCGCGGCCGCAAAGTAGCGGGTGTCGAAACGCCGGTGCGCAAAGTCAGGGCTGAGCCAGGCGGACAGGGGTTTAATGAGATCTGTCCGCAGACCCAAACCCCGTTTGCCGAGAATTTCGGCGAAAGTCTTCTCCCCGGCAGCCATCGCCTCACGCGCCTCCATCCACTGAGGATGTCGGGTTCCCTCCACGAGGCTCGAGGGGTCCGGGCCTGCGAGCAGTACACCGGTCTCTTCGAACAGCTCCCGAATCGCGGCAACCACGAAGCGGCGGGCCACGTGATGATCCGGTGTGGCCAAAGCAGCCGCCCATTGCGCGGGCGAGGGACCGAACCAGGCAACCGGATCGTCGTCGTGCTCTTCCACGCTGCCTCCCGGGAAGGCGACTACGCCGAGCGGAGACTCCCCCCGCCGATAGGAGAGGTAGACCTCCGTGCCCACCGGAGCGTCGCGGATCAGCACGACCGACGATGCTGGCCGTGGCTTCATGGGGGTGCGTTCGCCGTGGTCGATCCAACTACGGGCGGCGCCCTGCTGCTCATCCGGGACTGGAAAGAGCCTGGTGCTTGAACGGTTCACGAAACTAGACGAACTCCGCGATGATTTCGACTTCTACGGGCGCATCCAATGGTAGTACCGCAACGCCGACGGCGGAACGCGCGTGGGCGCCGGCCTCGCCGAACACGCTTCCAAGCAGCTCGGAAGCTCCGTTGATCACTCCAGGCTGACCGGTGAAGCTCGGCTCCGATGCAACGAAACCGACGACCTTGACGATCCGGGTTACCCGGTCGAGGTCCCCGATCTGCGACTTCACGGCAGCGAGGGCGTTGACTGCACAGGTGGCCGCGAATTCCTTGGCCTGGTCCGCATCTATCGCCGCGCCGACTTTTCCTGTTGCTGGGAGTTTGCCGTTAATAAAGGGCAGCTGCCCGGAGGTGTAGACATAGTTGCCGGAGACCACAGCGGGGATGTAGGCGGCAACCGGGGCTGCCACCTCCGGAAGCGTGATCCCGAGCTCCTGGAGCCTGCTTTCGACGGCGGAGACTGCCCCGTTAGCGCTGGTCATTACGCGTTCTTCTGCCGCTTGAGGTACGCGACCAGGCCCTTGCCGTCAGGCCCCGGAACAACCTGCACAAGCTCCCAGCCGTCCTCGCCCCACTGGTCGAGGATCTGCTTCGTTGCGTGGATGATGAGCGGAATTGTGGCGTACTCCCATTTGGTCATGACTCACAGGGTAGCGTGTGCTAGTAAACTGGAGCACATGGCTGCTCGTAAATCCCCTTTCTTTGACACGGCAACCACCCTGGGGAAAATCATTGCATTCCTAGGAATCAGTGGATTGAGTGGGGTGCTTGCTGCAGGTCTTCTTGTCCCCGTAGCTGCGGCCGCCGGTACCGGCGCGTCCGCATCCATCCAGTTCTTTGAGAATCTTCCGGCTGAGCTCGAGCGTGGCGCGCTCGCCCAGCCCTCCAAGATCGTGGCTTCTGACGGATCCCTGATCGCGACCCTGTATGAGGAGAACCGCCAGCCTGTAACGCTGGAGCAGGTGTCCGAAAACATGACGGACGCGCTGATCGCCATCGAGGATGACCAGTTCTACAACCACGGCGGTGTGGACCTGCAGGGCATCATCAGTGCGGCCATCAGCAACATCAGCAGCGACACCACACGCGGTGCATCCACCATCACGCAGCAGTACGTCAACAACGTACTGATCGACGCGAGCATGCAGAGCGGCGGCGACATCACGTTCAGCGGCCAGAAGACGCTGGGCGACAAACTTCGTGAAGCCAAGCTCGCCATCGCGGTGGAGAAGGAACTGAGCAAGGACGAGATCCTCGCGGGCTATCTGAACATCGTGCCGTTCACCGGCAACACCTACGGGGTCCAGGCTGCGTCGAAGTACTTCTTCAACGTCGAAGCCAAAGACCTGAACGTTCAGCAGGCGGCACTGCTTGCCGGCGTGGTCAACGGTCCCACCTTCTACAGCCCCGAGCTTTACCCGGAGCGTGCATTGGAGCGGCGCAACCTGGTAATCGGGCGCATGCTGGAGACCGGCAAGATCACGCAGGAAGAGTACGACGCCGCGGTGGCCTCCGACCTTGGTCTGGCAATCACGCCGGTTCTGAACGGCTGTGTCGGTGCCGAACAGGCACCGTACTTCTGCGACTATGTCACCCACCTGATCCTCAATGATGCGGCCTACGGTGAGACCCGCGAGGACCGCGAGAACCTTCTGTACCGCGGCGGCCTGACGATCAAGACAACGCTGGACCCGCGCGCACAGGCTGCGGCGCAGACCGCAATCAACGAGACCGCGAACCGCGAGACCACCGACGCCGCCGTGGGCCACTCCATGGTGAGCCTGAAGCCGGGCACCGGAGACATCCTGGTGATGGCACAGAACACCCGGTTCATGCCCGGTGAAACTCCAGGCGACTCAGTGCTCAACTTCAATGTGGACCAGTACGCCGGCGGCGACCCGAACCGGCCCTTGGGCGGCCTGGGCGGATTCCAGCCCGGATCGACGTTCAAGCCCTTCGTTGTTGCCGCCTGGCTCGAGGACGGCCGGTCGCTGAACACCGTCGTCGACGGAAGCAAGAAGAAGTACGAGCAGGGTGAGACGTGGGAAGCCAGTTGCCTGCCCGGCGGTGAGTACGTCCTGCCCGACGCTGAGGGTTACGAGCCGCAGAACTACGGCGACATCAACTACGGCAACTACACCGTTCTCGAAGGCCTGGCGCAGTCCTACAACACCGTGACCATGTACACGGCTAAGGAAGTCGACCTGTGCAAGCCGTTTGAAATTGCCACCAAGCTCGGCGTCCACGACGGTAAGAGCGCCAGCGGCGAATACACACCGCTCCAGGTGCAGCCTTCCGCACTCATCGGTGGCGGCAGCGAGGTTTCCCCGATGTCGATGGCTACCGCCTTCGCCGGTCTGGCGGCCGAGGGCCTCACCTGCCAGCCGCGGGCACTGACCGAAGTAACGGCCGTTGACGGCAGCACTTTCCCGGTTCCGCAGCCTTCCTGCGAGCAGGTCATACCCAAGGAACTGGCCCGCGGCGTCAACTACGCCACCCAGGAAGTGATCGAGCGGGGCTCCGGCCAGTTGCTCGAATTCGGCGATATCCCCATGGCGGGCAAGACCGGAACCAACGACGCCCGCTCGCAGACCTGGTTCATGGGTTACAACTCCGCGATGGCCACCGCCAGCTGGGTAGGTAACTGGAAAGCCAACAGCGGCACGTTGTCCGAGCTGCAGATCGGTGGACGGATCTACGAGGAGATCGACGGCGCGTTCGTGGCGGCCCCTTCGTGGGCGCGCTACATGCAGCAGATCCGGGGTTCGTACCAGCCGAAGCCATTCGCTGATCCGCCGTCCAACATGCTGAACAGCGGCCGTTCCATTGAGCCGTCGCAGCCCTCGAACAACAATGGCAATAACGCCAACAACGCGGGCAACTTCCAGCCCATCGTTCCCCCGGCCCCCGAAGGAAGCACTCAACCTGTGACGCCGCCGGACAATTCAGGCAACAATGGGAACGGTAACGGCAATGGGAACGGGAACGGCAATGGCGGAGGCAACGGCTGATCGTGGTGACATCTAAAGGGGGCTTGCGCAACGGCGCTGCCGTTGCGCTTGGTTTGACCACGGCGGCCGGGGTTGCCACTGCCGGATATGCGGCCTTTGTTGAACGAAACCTGTTCGGGCTCCGCGAGGAAGTTCTTCCGATACTGCCCGCCGGCAGCCGGCCTTTGAGGGTCCTGCACCTTTCGGACATCCATATGGTCCCCCGGCAAGCCGCGAAGGCGAAGTGGTTGAAGGGGCTGGCTGAACTCCAGCCTGATCTGGTGGTCAACACCGGTGACAATCTCAGTCATCCCAAGGCTCTCGCTCCACTGTTGGATGCCCTTGAGCCTCTCCTGGACTTCCCCGGCGTTTTCGTTCCGGGCTCCAACGACTACTACGCTCCGCGCCTACAAAATCCGTTCAGATACCTGGGCGGCCCGTCCTCGACTGCGGGCCAGCAGCTCAAGGAACTGCCGTGGCAGCAGATGTTCGCCCGGTTCGGGTCCGCCGGCTGGGTCGACCTCACCAACCGGTCGCAGTCCATTGGCCTGAAGGGTACCCGCCTGGACTTCAGCGGCGTCGACGATCCCCACCTCAACCGGGACCGGTTCGTCGGTTTCCCGAACGGAAGCAGCACAGCGCACGAGGCGCCGTACCTGCGGGTCGGCGTCGCGCATGCTCCCTACCAGCGTGTTTTGGACACTTTCACCGACGGTGGGGCCCAGCTCATCCTTGCCGGCCACACGCACGGCGGGCAGGTCTGCATTCCCGGGTACGGCGCGTTGGTCAGCAACTGTGACCTGCCCACCTGGCGCGCCCGCGGCCTCACGCAGTGGGAGAACAACGGCAGGACCGTACCGCTTAATGTCTCTGCCGGCATTGGAACGTCCCGCTTTGCTCCAGTCCGTTTCGCCTGTCGCCCCGAAGCAGTATTGCTGACGCTTACGCCTCGCTGACAGCGGACTTCCCACCCGCCACCGGATGCGGCGTGCGGCACAGCTGACATAGGATTGGTTGCTGGGGGACACAAATTCTTCGCTCCCTCCTATCTTCAACCTGTCGAGAGAAGAGCATGCCGAAGCAAACTACGCTGTGGGAGTCTCTCAGCCGTCTTTACCCGCACCTGAAGCCGATCATGCCGCGGCTGATGCTCGGGCTTTTCGCCGCGCTCGGTGCAAGCATCATGGTCCTCGCCATTCCCCAAGTCTTTCGGGTACTCGTCAATGACGCGCTCGCTGAAGGGCAGGCCACTTCCACGGTCTGGATAGCTTCCGGGATTGTGCTCGTCCTCGGCGTGCTTGAGGCTGCCTTTGTGGCCATGCGACGATTCTTCGTCATCAACCCCGCCACCACCGTCGAAACCAACCTGCGCACATCCTTCTACCGGCACCTGCAGAACCTGGCCGTGGCATTTCATGACCGCTGGGGAAGCGGTCAGTTGTTGTCCCGGGCGATGTCAGACCTCAACCTCATGCGACGCTGGATGGCTTTCGGCGCCATCATGCTCGTAGTCGACGCGCTCACCGTGACCGCCGGCGTCGCAATCATGTTCTTCATGAGTTGGCCGCTTGCTCTCATCTTCCTCGCTGCCGCTGTCCCCGTGATGGTCTACGGGTTCCGGTTTCGTACCTCCTACAGCAGGGTGTCGCGCAAGAGCCAGGACCAGGCCGGCGACCTTGCAACCTCGGTTGAGGAATCCGTTCACGGCATCCGCGTTTTGAAGGCCTTCGGTCGCAGCCGGGAAGCTCTGGACGCGTTCAGTGACCAGGCGGAGGAGCTCCGAGAGACCGAGATTCACAAGGCGAAGAGTCTTGCCTGGTTCTCTTTCATCGTCACGCTGCTCCCCGAACTCGCACTTGGGGCCTCCCTGGTGACCGGGATCCTCCTGGCGGTGAACGGCGAGGTGTCCATCGGCGGCCTGGTTGCCTTCTTCGCCACGGCCGGCGTGGTGATCGGCCGGGTCGAGTTCATTGGCCCGTTGCTCGCCATGACCTTCACGGCCAAGACAGCCATCGACCGCCATTACGAGGTCATGGAATCAGAGAACACCATTACTGACCCGCAGAACGCTCGCACGCTGACGAACCCGCGGGGCGAGGTGACCTTCGACGACGTTCACTTCCGTTACCCGGATGCCGAGGACGCGTCAGTGTCCGTCATCGACGGCGTCGACCTCACCCTTCGGGCCGGGGAAACTATGGCGCTTGTGGGCGTTACCGGCTGCGGCAAGAGCACCCTCCTCCAACTGGTGCCCCGGCTTTACGATGTCACCGGCGGTTCCCTCCGAATCGACGGCGTCGATGTGCGCGAGCTGTCCCTTGAGGAACTGCGCCGCCACGTGGCCGTAGCCTTCGAGGACACCACGCTGTTCTCTAATTCCGTCCGTGAGAACGTGCTGATGGGTGCGGACGCCCACAATGACGACGAGGCAGAGACCATCCTCGCTGAGGCCCTTGATGTCGCGCAGGCGCACTTCGTTTACTCCCTGCCCGACGGCGTCGACACGCTGATCGGTGAAGAAGGCCTCAGCCTTTCAGGTGGCCAGCGGCAGCGCCTGGCGCTGGCTCGGGCAATCGCTGCGAAGCCGCGGGTCCTCGTCCTCGACGACCCGCTGTCGGCTCTCGATGTGCGGACCGAGGAACTGGTGGAGGAGCGGCTCCGGGAGGTGCTCTCTGAGACCACTACGCTGATCGTCGCGCACAGGCCATCGACAGTGGCGCTTGCGGACCGGGTGGCCCTCATGGAGAACGGACGCATTGCCGACGTCGGCAGCCATACCGAACTGCTGGAGCGCAGCGACCACTACCGCTACGTCATCGCGAGTCTCAACGAGGAGCCAGTGGATCTGGACAGCGAACTCGAAGAGCTGGGGCACAACGACCAGGGGGCTCACGCATGAGCAGCTCAGCCAGGGAGAACAAGCAGAACAAGCGCAGCCAGGGAGACGAGGCGCCGTCGTCGGGCATTTCCTCCGGTGTCTCCAACGAGGACGACGTCATCCTTGACCGGGCACAGAACAAGTCAGTGCGGTCACGGTCTTTCAAGCTTCTTGGCTCCCTGATTCGCCCGAACCGCAGGCAGTTTATCTGGACGGCGTTCCTGGTGATCTTCTCGCAAATCGCGCGGGTCTCCGGGCCGGCTATCATCGCCTTCGGCATCGATCACGCGCTGCCCTCGCTGATGCAGGGAGACTCCGCCCTGCTCTGGGCCACGGGAATCACTTACCTGCTGGCGGCCGTGCTCGCTGCCGTGCTCACCGCCGGCTATGTCCTCGCGGCGGCAAGGTTGAGCCAGGAGATGCTGCTGGACCTGCGGCTGCGCGTCTTCCGGCACACCCAGCGGTTGAGCCTTGAGTTCCACGAGAAGTACACTTCCGGCCGCATCATCTCCCGCCAGACGTCGGACCTCGAGGCGTTGCGCGAACTGCTCGATTCCGGTGTAAGTTCCCTTGCGTCCGGCCTGATGTACATGATCTTCACCGCCGTCACCATCTTCGTTCTCGACTGGCCCACCGGGCTGCTGATCCTCGTGGCAGCGATCCCGATGACATTCCTCGCGCGCTGGTATCAGAAGCACTCGCAGATCGCCTACCGCTCTTCCCGGGTGGTGTCCGCACGGCTGATCGTGCACTTCATCGAGACGATGACCGGTATCAGGGCTGTCAAGGCGTTCCGGCGCGAGAAGGTCAACGCAGACCGCTATGACGAGCTGGCCGAAGATTACCGCCGCGTGACCGTGCGCTCGATCAACCTCAACGGGGTCTTCCAGCCGGGTCTTGTGTTGATCGGCAACGTGACAGTGGCCGCGGTGCTGCTGTTCGGTGGCTTCCGGGTACTTGGTGGGTCCCTTGAGGTGGGTGCACTCCTCGCACTGCTCCTCTACAGCAAGCGGTTCTTCCAGCCTGTGGACCAGATGGCGATGTTCTACAACTCGTTCCAGTCGGCGGCGGCGGCGCTGGAGAAGGTGTCCGGGCTCCTGGAGGAAGTGCCCACCGTGCGCCCGCCGAAAAACCCTGTGCCGTTGAAAAATGCCCAGGGCAGAATCGAGTTCGACGGCGTCGAGTTCCGTTACGGCGATGGTCCGGTGATTCTTCCGCGCATGGACCTCACCATTCCTGCCGGGCAGACGGTGGCCCTTGTGGGCCAAACCGGTGCCGGCAAGTCGACTCTTGCGAAAGTCATTGCCCGGTTCTACGACGTCTCCGAGGGCCGCGTTCTGCTTGACGGTATCGACCTTCGCCAGTTGTCCCCACGTGACCTTCGCAGCGCCGTCGTCATGGTCACCCAGGAGGCTTTCCTCTTCAGCGGCAGCGTGGCGGACAATATTGCGCTCGGCAAACCGCAGGCGAGCCGGGAAGAGATCGAGCGGGCTGCACAGGCGGTGGGAGCGCACGAGTTCATCACCTCGCTTCCCGAGGGTTACGACACCGACGTGAACAAGCGCGGCGGCCGGGTCTCCTCGGGTCAACGTCAGCTGATCAGTTTTGCCCGGGCATTCCTGGCTGATCCCGCCGTGCTGATCCTGGATGAAGCGACGTCGTCGCTGGATATTCCCAGCGAACGCCTTGTACAGCAGGGCCTGCAAAAGCTGCTCGGTAACCGGACCGCGCTAATCATCGCCCATCGCCTCTCGACGGTGGAGATCGCCGACCGCGTCATGGTGGTGCACGACGGCGCGGTGGTCGAAGACGGAACACCTGCCGACCTCATCAGCGGCAACGGCCGGTTCGCGACCCTGCATGCCGCGTGGCGGGACTCGCTGGTCTAACCGGTTAGTCTGAAGCAGGATTCTCCGTTATCCTTGAGAGGTTGCTTTCACGGATACGTAGAACTTTCACCGATGAGTTAGTACGGATACGTTGAACAGCAGAATCGGGGTGTGGCGCAGCTTGGTAGCGCGCGTCGTTCGGGACGACGAGGCCGCAGGTTCAAATCCTGTCACCCCGACCATTCAGGAAAGAAGGCACCACCTACTGGTGGTGCCTTCTTTCGTTCGTCCTGTCGGTCGGCATGCCGATCAAGCCTATTTGGTCAGCCCCTGGTTGGTCAGACGAAAGTCCGCCCGGTCAGCCGCTCGAATGCCTCGATGTACCGTGCACGGGTCTTCTCGACCACCTCGGCTGGCAGCGCCGGAGGTTCCGAGACCCGGTCCCAGCCGGCCGCATCAGACGTGAGCCAGTCCCGGACGAACTGCTTGTCGAAGGAGGGCTGCGTCTTCCCCGGAGAGTACAGCGCGGCATCCCAGAACCGGGAAGAATCGGGCGTCAGGACCTCGTCACCGAGCGTGACCTCTCCCGAACTCGACATCCCGAACTCCACCTTGGTGTCGGCCACGATGATGCCGCGGTCACGCGCAATGGACTCCGCCCGCGAGTAGATGTCGAGCGTCAGGGAACGCAGCTTCGCGGCTAGGTCATCTCCCACCATCATGACGACGGCGTCGTAGGTGATGTTTTCGTCGTGCTCCCCCACTTCGGCCTTCGCCGACGGGGTGAACAGCGGCGTCTCGAGCCGCGACCCGTCCACCAGGCCCTCGGGCAACGGCAACTCGCATACGGTGCGGGAAGCGTTGTACTCCTGCAGGCCCGAGCCGGTGAGGTAACCGCGCGCGATGCACTCCACCGGGTACATCTCGAGCCGCTGGCAGATCATGGCCCGCCCTGCGACTTCTGCGGGAACGTCGGTGGACAGGACGTGGTTGGGGATGCCTGACAGCTGCTCGAACCACCACAGGCTCAGCTGGGTGAGGACACGCCCCTTGTCGGGGATCTCCGATGACAGCACGAAGTCATAGGCGCTGATCCGGTCGCTGGCGACCACCAGCACGCGGTCGTCCTCGCCCGTCTCGGGCTCGTACAGGTCACGGACCTTCCCGGAGTAGATGTGCCGCCAACCGGCCAGTTCCTGCACCATGGCTACGCCCCGCCCGTCGTTGTGCTCGCCTGTGAAACGACGACGTCGCCGCTGGCCGCTTTCGCCGCGATATCCGTACGGTACTGCCCGCCTTCGAGCTCAAGGCGCCCTACGCCGTCGTACGCTTTGCCCCTCGCCTCCGCGAGATCCTTTCCCAGCCCGACGACGGCGAGTACGCGCCCGCCCGCGGACACGACCGAGCCGTCTTCGGCCAGTGCGGTACCGGCGTGCACCACGTGCACGCCCTCCAGCGCGGACGCATCCTCCAGCCCGCGGATCGGATCCCCGGTGCGCGGGGTGTCCGGGTAATCGGCCGAGGCCAGTACGACGGCGACAGCTGATTCAGGGGACCAGTGCAGGTTATCCACGTTCCCAAGTTCACCCTTCGCAGCCGCGAGGAGGACGCCTCCCAGCGGGGTCTTCAGCCGGGCGAGTACGGCCTGGGTCTCGGGGTCGCCGAACCGCGCGTTGAACTCGATGACGCGCAGCCCGCGGGAGGTCAGCGCAAGACCGCAGTAGAGAACACCGGTGAACGGGGTGCCGCGGCGGGCCATTTCGTCGATAGTGGGTTGCGCAACGCGCTCGATGACCTCGTCGACGAGGCCGGCGGGGACCCACTCCAGCGGAGAGTACGCCCCCATGCCGCCGGTGTTCGGGCCCTCGTCGTTGTCGAAGATGCGCTTGAAGTCCTGCGCCGGTGCAAGCGGGACCACGGTGGAACCGTCCGAGAGCACAAAGAGGGACACCTCGGGTCCGTCGAGGTACTCCTCGATGACCACTGAACCGCCGGCGTCGAAGCATGCCTGCGCATGCTCAAGGGCGGCGGTCCGGTCAGAGGTAACAACCACTCCCTTGCCCGCGGCGAGGCCATCGTCCTTGACAACGTAGGGGGCGCCGAAGGCATCCAGTGCTTCTTCAGCCTCAGCGGCGGTCGAAGCGACCTTCGCCATCGCCGTCGGAACCGAGGCTGCGGCCATGACCTGCTTCGCGAACGCCTTCGACGCCTCCAGCTGCGCGGCGGCCTTCGTCGGTCCGAAAACGGGGATACCAGCCTCGATCAGCGCATCCGCCACGCCGGCTGCCAAAGGCGCTTCCGGTCCGACGACCACGAGATCCGAACCCAGGCGATTCGCGAGCTCCGTGACCGCGACGGGATCGTTCGCGTCGATGGCGGAAACCGGCACGTCCTGGGCGATTCCGGCGTTCCCGGGAGCAGCGTGCACCTCGCTCACGAAAGGATCGGCCAGGAGCGCTCGGACAATGGCGTGTTCGCGGCCTCCGGGGCCAATCACAAGAACCTTCACAGTAGTTCAGGGTACTGGGTTCCTCCTATGCCCAACTACCGCGCGGGGCTACTGTGAATGCAGTGTGAAGCTGCACGCACCGCCCGCGGGCTTCACCCGACCAATACAGCGGGCCCGTCTCTCCGAACCCTCAGTATGAAAGCCGTTCGCACGTCCAGTCGTAGCGCCCCGTCGCTCAAAGCCCTCCCGATGCTTGCCGGAATCCTCGCGGCGGGGTTGGTGCTGGGCGTCGCCGAACTGGTCGGGGCGTTCTTCTCTTCCAGATCAGCGCCGCTGATCGCGCTGGGGTCCACCTTCATCGACTTCACGCCGTCCTGGCTGAAGGACTTCGCGATCGACACCTTCGGCACCAATGACAAGGCAGCGCTGTTCGTCGGCATGGCGGTCACCATCGTCGTCCTCGCTGCGATCCTCGGCTACCTCGCCTGGCGACGCTGGATCCTGGGTGTCGCCGGTGTCCTGGTCATGGGCGCGGTGATGGTTGCCGCCGTGATCTCCCGTGCCGGCGCTGCATCGCAGGATGCCGTGCCGTCCATCATCGGTACGCTGGCAGGGCTGGCCGCGCTCCGGTGGATGATTCGGATGCTGCACCGCACCTCCCCCATCGTCGACACCAACGATGACGGCGCCTTCAGTACCGGCGGATCCCACTCTGTTGGGGGCAAGGCCGGCGTCAGCAGGCGCGGGTTCTTCGCAGCGGCGGGGGTCACCGCCGTGGTCGCTGCCGCTGCGGCAGTTGGCGGCGCCGTCGTCAGCGGAGTGCGCAACACCGTGAACGTGGCCCGGGAGCGCCTGAGCTTCCCGGCACCGGCCAGTCCCGCGCTGCCGGTGCCGGCAGGGGTAGACGTCGACCTGGATGGAGTTGACCGTTGGCTCACTCCCAACTCCGAGTTCTACCGCATCGACACGGCCCTGCAGGTGCCCACCATCGACGTCGACACCTGGGAACTACGCATTCACGGCATGGTCGAGGAGGAAGTCCGGGTGACGTTCCAGGAACTGCTCGACTCAGAGCTGATCGAACGGCATATCACGCTCACCTGCGTCTCCAACCCGGTGGGAGGGGAATTGGCGGGCAATGCCAAATGGCTCGGCTATCCCATCCGCAAACTTCTCGAGCGCGCCCGTCCCACCGACGGCGCGGACATGGTCCTCTCCACGAGCACGGACGGCTTCAGTGCCTCAACTCCCCTGCCGATCCTGCAGGATGACCGTGATGCCATCCTTGCTGTTGCCATGAATGACGAGCCGCTCCCCCTCGAACACGGCTACCCCGTGCGCATGGTTGTCCCGGGACTCTACGGATACGTATCCGCGACCAAGTGGGTCGTGGACCTCGAAGTGACCCGGTTCGCGGACGCCACCGCCTACTGGACCGACCGCGGCTGGTCCGAGCGCGGTCCCATCAAGACGCAGTCCCGCGTCGAGGTTCCGCGGGCTTTCGCGAAGGTCCCCGCAGGAACTGCCCGGGTGGGCGGCACTGCCTGGGCGCAGCACCGCGGCATCGAAAGGGTGGAGGTGCAGATTGACGACGGCCCGTGGGAAGAGGCCGCCCTCGCCGCCGAGTACACCGTGGACACCTGGCGCCAGTGGTCGCATGAAGTCCAGCTTGAACCGGGCTCGCACCAGATCCGCTGCCGTGCCTATGACGTCGAGGGCGTGCAGACGGAGGAGCGCGCAGACACTGTTCCGGACGGCGCCTCGGGCTGGCACACTGTCCAGTTCACCGCGGAGTAGCGTCCCGGGCCGCCCCCTTACAACAACACCAGGCTTGTGCCCACCGGATGACCGTTCTCTCCGGTGGGCATGAGGTACATATGCGCAATACTGGAACCATGCCCTCCACCTTCACCTCCTCCAGCGCGGTTGACCTCGCGGTCCTGGAGCGTAACGGCTTCATCGAATCCCGCCACATCGGCTCTGCCGTAGTACTAGCGGCGGACGGCTCAATCGTCACTGAGCTCGGAGATGTGGATGCGCCGATCTTTCCCCGATCCACCCTGAAGCCCTTCCAAGCGCTCGCGGCAATGCAGGCGGGTGTACCGTTGCGGGGTGCGCAGGTGGCCCTGGCTGCCGCCAGCCATGTGGGCAGTCACGAACATATGGACGTGGTGCGGTCCATGTTGAGCGCAGCAGGAGTCACCGAGGACGACCTCCAGTGCCCGCCGGACTGGCCGCAGGACGAGGAAGCCCGCAACTGGCTCATCCGCGCCGACAAGGGCCGGCAGCGCGTGGCCTTCAACTGCTCCGGCAAGCACGCCGCGTTCCTCTGGGCCTGCACCGAGAACTCGTGGGACCACAAGACCTACCTTGACCGTGAACATCCCCTGCAGCGGCGCATCGCCGAGGTCATCGAGGAGTACACCGAGGAAACCGTAGAGCACTGGGCCGTAGACGGCTGCGGTGCCCCGCTCGGTGCGGTGTCCCTGAAGGGCCTCGCCCGCGGCATCGGCAAGATCGCGAAGGCTCCAGGGGACAAGAACGCCGATGCGCGCGCAGCCACCATCGCGACGGCCATGCTTGATTACCCCTGGGCGGTCCACGGTCACGGCCGGGAGAACTCGATCGTCATGGAGGACCTCGGCATTCTTGCCAAAAACGGCGCCGAAGGTGTGCTTGTCATGGCTGCTCCGACCGGCGTCTCCATGGCCCTGAAAATCCTGGACGGAAACATCCGCGCGACCACCCTTGTTGGCCTGAC
The DNA here is from genome assembly GCF_054161285.1 of Arthrobacter sp. D2-10. Lineage (NCBI taxonomy): Bacteria > Bacillati > Actinomycetota > Actinomycetes > Micrococcales > Micrococcaceae > Arthrobacter > Arthrobacter sp. D2-10. The sequence continues at coordinate 2,806,446 of NZ_CP096431.1, forward strand.
CCTCCTCGCCGCGTCAGGTGCGCTTGAGGCGGAAGCGGTGGCGCCCGTGCTGGAGAAGGTTGTGCAGCCTGTGCTCGGCGGCGGCGTTCCCGTGGGCAAGCTTCGCCTGGCCGCTCCCGTCATGGCGCTGCTGGACTGACCATGGCACGACGGCGTATCCCTGCCGCAGCCGGAGACGCTGCGGTCCGCGCAGTGGCCGCCGGCAGTGCCGAGCGGACCGAACGAACGACGGCGGTGCGTTACTCCCTCGAAGAGCTCTCCGCCCGCGCACCAGGCAACAGCGTCGAGGTGCGGGTGCCGCCACTCGGCGTGACGCAGTGCGTCGAGGGGCCCCGCCATACCCGGGGAACGCCGCCGAACGTCATCGAAACCGACGCGGAGACCTGGCTCGCCCTGATCACCGGGACGCTGGATTGGGCCGAGGCAGTCTCATCCGGGGCGGTACTGGCCTCCGGGCAGAGGGCCGACCTCTCAGCGCTCCTGCCGCTCTTCCCGCAGATTCCGGCGCCGGACCCGTCATGATTCTGGAGCGTCCGCGGCCTTCCCTCCCCAACTTCCTGGTCCGGGGGGCACGGGGTGCGGTCTCCGCCGTCAGGCGCCAACCGGTCGAGGCCTGGGCTGTCGCCGGGATCATCACTGCCCTGTACACGGTTTTCTCCATTGCGCAATGGAACAGGTTTGACACGCCCTCCTGGGACCTCGGCATCTTCACCCAGCTCGCCAAGGCCTATGCCAGCCTGGATGCGCCCATCGTGCCGATCAAGGGCCACGGGTTCAACCTGCTCGGCGACCACTTCCATCCGCTGCTGATCATTCTGGGCCCGGTCTACGCGCTCTTTCCCTCCGGCCTGACCCTGCTCATCCTGCAGAACGTGCTCGTGGGCTGGTCGGTGCTTGTCATCACGCGCCTGGCCGTTCGGCACATCGGCCGACTGCCCGGACTGTTCCTCGGGGCGGCTTACGGTCTGTCCTGGGGCGTCCAGTCCGCCGTCGCTGTCCAGTTCCACGAAGTGGCGCTGGCTTTGCCGTTGCTGGCCCTGGCGTTGGAGGCCTACATCGAGGGACGGCTGCGCACCGCCGTCGTCGCGTGCGGCCTGCTGGTGTTCGTCAAGGAGGACATGGGACTGACCGTGTTCGCGTTCGGGCTGGTTCTCGCCTGGCGTTTCCGGGACCGCTACCGGGCCGGCCTGGCGCTGGCGCTCTGGGGCCTGGGCTGGCTGGTCCTGTCGGTGGGGCTCATCCTTCCGGCGCTGAACACGGGTGGCACGTACGACTACTCCGACCGCATCGACGTGGCCGCACTCCTGGCGAACCCGGTGGACACCCTCTTCATCATGCTGACCGCCGTGGAGAAGTACGAGACGCTGTGGCTCCTCCTGCTTGCCGGCGGCTTCCTGTTCCTCCGCTCCCCGCTCACGCTGGTGATGCTGCCCACCCTGATGTGGCGCTTCGCTGCGGAAAACCCGTCCTACTGGGGCCCGGACTGGCACTACAACGCGGTGCTGATGCCGGTCCTTTTCGGCGCGCTCGTGCATGCGATCCTCATTGCCCGCCGGAGCAGGCGAGGCTGGCTGCGTTCCTATAGTGCCGCCGTCGTACCTGTTGTCACGGTGGTGGCGTTCATGCTGCTTCCCGGCCAGCCGCTGGGAGCGCTGGCGAAACCCGAGACCTACCAGCAGTCACCACGCTGGGATGCTGCACACCGGATGATGGACCTGATCCCTCCGGCCTCAACCGTGGAGTCCGGCGTGGTCCTCATGCCGTACCTGGTACCGGAGACCGAGGTGTACTGGATCGGAAACGAGATTCCCCCGCCGGACTACCTCATCGTCGACGACCAGGACTGGAGCTGGGGCCCCACCCGCCCCACAAGCGCCGAGCAGCACGCGGAGGAGACCTATGCGGGTGAGAACTACACCCTGATCGTGAACGAGGCCGGATACCAGTTGGTCAAGCGCGAGACCTGATCCCGGTAGCCTTGAACCATGAGTTCGCAGCAGCATCCAGAGCGCCGTCAGGTCACCATCCGACGGGCCCCGAAGTTCGCCCCGTTCATGGGATTGGGAGCGCTGATCGGGTTCATCGCCGCGCTGATCGTGGCATACACCGGGCCGGCTGATCCGACCCTCACCCGCGAATCGGTCCTCGGGTTCTTCACCGTGGTCTTCGCCATCCCGGGCCTGCTGATCGGTGGCCTCATCGCGCTGCTGCTCGACCGGATCAGTGTGCGGCGCATGAAACAGGCGACGGCGGAGCGCACCGACGACGACGAGTGACATCGTGTGCGGCGGGAAAACGGGCACTATCACGCCGTGAGAGAATGGAGCAATGGTGCGCGGTGACGGAAAGCTTTCCCACGATCTTCTCCCCGGCGAAAAAGGACCCCAGGATGCCTGCGGCGTCTTCGGCGTGTGGGCCCCCGGCGAGGAAGTCGCCAAACTAACGTATTACGGGTTGTACGCCCTGCAGCACCGCGGCCAGGAGTCCGCGGGCATCGCCACGAGCGACGGCACCCGCATCAACGTCTACAAGGACATGGGGCTGGTCTCGCAGGTCTTCGACGAAGCCACCCTGAACACCCTCACCGGTCACATCTCGGTCGGTCATTGCCGCTACTCCACCACCGGCTCCTCCAATTGGGCGAACGCACAGCCCACGCTGGGCGCCACCGCCGTCGGCACTGTAGCCCTTGCCCACAACGGAAACCTCACCAACTCCGCTGACCTCTACCAGATGATCCTCGACCGCCAGGGCAAGCCTCGCAGCGGCGAGATGGCACAGGGCAATACTTCGGACACCGCCCTGGTAACCACCCTGCTGGCCGGCGATGACGGCCGGTCACTGGAAGACACCGCCATGGACCTGCTGCCTACCATCGAGGGCGCGTTCTGCTTCGTGTTCATGGATGAGGGCACGCTCTATGCCGCACGCGATGCCTACGGAGTTCGCCCGCTGGTGCTCGGCCGCCTGGAGCGCGGCTGGGTTGTTGCCTCCGAGCAGGCGGCACTCGCCACGGTAGGCGCCAGCTTCATCCGTGAGATCGAGCCCGGCGAGTTCATCGCCATCGATGAAAGCGGCGTACGCTCCCGCCGTTTCGCCCAGACAAAATCGGCCGGCTGCGTTTTCGAGTACGTCTACCTCGCCCGCCCCGACGCCGCGATCGCGGGCCGCTCGGTGTATGACTCCCGCGTGGAGATGGGCCGCCAGCTCGCCCGGGAGAACCAGGCAGAGGCCGACGTCGTCATCCCCGTCCCTGAATCCGGTACCCCGGCCGCCGTCGGTTTCGCGGAAGAGTCCGGCATCCCGTTCGCGCACGGATTCGTGAAGAACGCCTACGTGGGGCGCACCTTCATCCAGCCCAGCCAGACGCTGCGCCAGTTGGGCATCCGGTTGAAGCTCAATGCGCTGGAATCGGTGATCCGCGGCAAGCGGATTGTCGTGGTCGACGATTCCATTGTTCGCGGCAATACCCAGCGCGCCGTGGTCCGTATGCTGCGTGAGGCCGGTGCGGCCGAGGTACACGTCAAGATTTCTTCGCCGCCGGTACGCTGGCCCTGCTTCTACGGCATCGACTTCGCGTCCCGCGCGGAGCTGATCGCCAACGGCGCTGCCGTCGACGAGATCAGCAAGTCCATCGGCGCTGACAGCCTCGCCTACATCTCCGAAGACGGCATGATCGAAGCCACCAGGCAGCCTCGGGAACGGCTCTGCACCGCGTGCTTCACGGGCAACTACCCGATCGAACTGCCCGAGGAAGACCGGCGCGGCAAGAACCTTCTCGAGCGGGTTGATCCCGCGGAGAAGCCCGGAGCGACCGGGTGCGATCCCGGTCCCGGCAGTGAACTCGAAACCCTTCTGACCGAAGCTGACAAGAAAGAGCGGGTATGACATCTTCTGACCCCATCACCTATGCAAGCGCCGGAGTAGACGTCGAAGCCGGCGACCGGGCGGTGGAGCTCATGAAGGACGCCGTCAAGGCGACCCACTCCGCCAATGTGGTGGGCGGCGTCGGAGGTTTCGCAGGGCTCTATGACGTCTCCAAGCTGCTGACCTACCGCAAGCCACTGCTTGCCACCTCCACGGACGGCGTGGGAACCAAGGTTGCCATCGCGCAGGCCATGGACATCCACGACACCATCGGCTTCGACCTCGTGGGCATGGTGGTAGACGACATCGTGGTGGTCGGTGCAGAGCCCCTCTACATGACCGACTACATCGCCTGCGGCAAGGTCGTTCCCGAACGCATCGCCGCGATTGTGCGCGGTATCGCTTCGGCCTGTTCGGTCGCCGGCACCGCCCTGGTCGGTGGGGAGACCGCAGAGCATCCGGGCCTCCTGGGCGAACACGAGTACGACGTCGCCGGTGCCGCCACCGGCGTGGTGGAAGCGGACGCCCTGCTCGGCCCGGACCGCGTCCGGGAGGGGGACGTCATCATCGGCATGGCTTCCTCCGGCCTGCACTCAAACGGCTACTCACTGGTCCGACGCGTCATCAACCAGGCCGGCTGGGCGCTTGACCGGCAGGTGTCCGAGCTCGGCCGCACGCTCGGCGAGGAACTCCTTGAGCCGACGCGCGTGTATGCCTCCGACTGCCTGGATCTGGCCCGTGCCTTCCCCCTCGATTCCGACGGCGCCGTGCACGGTTTCAGCCACGTCACCGGCGGTGGTCTCGCTGCTAACCTCGCCCGGGTGCTTCCCCGGGGGCTTGAGGCGACCGTGGATCGCTCCACCTGGTCCCTCCCGCCCGTCTTCAGTCTGGTCTCCGAACTCGGCAGCGTTCCGCTGCCGGACCTGGAGCGGACGCTGAACCTCGGCGTCGGGATGGTTGCGGTGGTCTCCGCTGCCGGCGCTGACGACGCCGTCGCTCGGCTCAATGAGCGTGGCGTCCCGTCCTGGGTCATGGGCCAGGTTGGAAGCGCGTCCGGCGAGAGCACCGATGGCCCGGACTATGTGCAGGGCGCCAAGGGCGTTGACGGCGGGGCCGTGCGCCTGGTCGGCGCGTACGCCTCCTAGCCCCCAAGCGCAAAAGCGCCGGTACGGTGCAAAATCGTGGGGATCAACCCACGATCCTGCACCGTACCGGCACTTTTGCGTTGACTAGCGCTTGCCCGGCTGGTTACGCGTCACCACGACGTCGAACGAACTGGTGCGGGTGTTGCCCGCCTCATCCGTCGCCTCGCAGGTGACCGTCGTCGTGCCTACCGGGAAGCGGTTGCCCTGCACCGGCTGGCAGTCCAGCGGAACCTCTCCGTCGAGGGTGTCGATGGCGGAGGGCAGCGGGTAGTCCACCTTAGCGCCGCTGGCTCCCCTCGATTCCACGTGGACGTTCGACTGGTCCGCAATGCGTGGTGGAAGCACGTCGGCCGGGCGGTCGGGCAGCTGTGCCGGGTCGACGATTCCCCAGAAGGCCGGCGTGACCTGCAGGTCGTCGTCGAACGGAAGCGGCTGCTCCCACGGCCGGGCCATGGGCCACGTGCGCAGCCACGTGCGCGCGTTGCTGATGCCCCAGAAGGTCACCGAGTCAATTGAGTCCCCATGCTCGGTGAGCATGGCGAACAGGTCTCGGTAGTAGTAGCCGACTTCCGCCGCGGCGTCCTCGTCACTCGTGAACGCGGGGCTGTAGGGATCCACCTGACCACCGCTGACGTCCGCTCCCCTGTTCTCGGTTGAGGCGTTGACGTCGAGTTCGGTAATGGCCTGCAGCAGGTTGGGATCCAGAGCCTCAACGGCCTTGATCGAGTCCTCCAGCCATTGCACCGGACGTGCAACGTCAACATGTGCCTGGTGTCCCACACCGTCGATCGGCACAGCGCGATCCTGGAGTGACTTGATCAGGTCCAGGTAGTCGGCCCGCTTCTCCGGCATTTCGGTGTTGTAGTCGTTGATGAAGAGGGCTGCATCCGGGAAGTACCGGTCGGCGAGGCGGAAGGCCTCATCGACGAATTCTTCGCCGAGTATCTGGAACCAGCGGCTGTCCCGCATGTCGTGGGGGTTGGCGTTATCGCCGTCGGCGATAACCTCGTTCACCACGTCCCAGGCCCAGATGGGGCTGTTGCCGTCGGGGTACCGGGCGTTGATATGGTCGGCAATTGCCTTGATGTGCGCTTCCATTCGCGCCTTCAGCAGTGCCTGGTCTGACGCACTGTTGGTCAGGTCCCGTTCGCCGTCCTTGAAGAACCAGGCCGGGGTCTGCGAGTGCCAGGCAAGTACGTGTCCGTAGACCTGCACGTTGTTGGCGTCCGCGAAGTCCAGCAGCTGGTCGAGCTGCGTGAACGCGAACTGTCCCTCGACCGGCTGCAGGCTCTCCGGTTTTCCGGCATTCTCCGGCGTGATCGCATTGAAGTGCTTCCGTACGAGATCAGACGCAGTTCCCACGGTCTCCCGCGCGTCGACGGCCACGCCGACGTGCTTGATTCCCCGGGTACCCAGCACATCCCGAAGCGACGGCACATCCTCCTGGATGGGCTTTTCCACGATCGGCGCCAGGCTGAAGTCATCGAGGAGGAAATCCACACCGGGATCGCCTTCCACGTACACCTGCGCCTTGTCGGCGGCTGCGCCGAGCGTGTAGGTGCCCCGCAGCTGGGTCCAGCCGTCCGCGGTGACCGACGCGCCCGCTCCGGCCACGCCGTCGTACGCGCTTCCGCCGCCGTTGTCCCGCTGTACCGATACCTTGAGCGACGCCGGTGCCTGGCCGGGCGCCAGCTTCGCCCACACGGAAACCTCCACGGCTGTGCCGACGGGCAGGGCGTCGGTCACGTCCAGCGCCGCGCCGTGCCAGGGCTGCGTGCGACCCGTGACCAGCAGGCTTCCGGTGCCGCCTCGGGCATCCGTGCTGGCCGCTACCTGCACGCCGTCGCCCCGCGAAATCCAGCCTCCGGCACCCGCCTCGAAGTCCGAGGTGATCCCGGCCTCTCCCCCGGCAGCGGTGCCGCCGCGCGGAAGAGTGAACGTCCAGCCCTCGGCGAGCTTCTCGGAAACCACCGTGGTGAGTGCGCTGACCGTGCCGGAGCGGTCGCCGCCGCCGTCGTGAACCAGCACCACCGCGCCCGGCGTGAAGGCGGACCGGAGGTTGGCAGTGAGGGTTTCCTCGCTCAGGTCGTTGCCGTCCCAGTCGAAGATCACGTTGCCGAGTCCAAGCGGCTGCATCCCCAATGCTGCCGCCACCTCACCGGTGGAACCCCAACTGCCGTTCGCCGCCCTGAAGTAGGGCACGGGAAGGTTCGGGTCGCCGGCAGCCTCACGGATGATGCGCAGGTTCTCCTTGAGGTCGGCCTCGATCTGCGCGTGGGTCCAGGAACCCATGTCCGCGTAGGACGTGCCGTGGTTGCAGAGCGTGTGTCCGTCAGCCACGATCTGACGCAGGAGCTCGGCGCCGCCGGCCGCCTGGATGTTCTGGCCGATGACGCAGAAGGTCGCGGTGACACCCTTCGCCCTCAGGAATTCAAGGACCGCAGCGGTTTCGCCGGGGTTCGGCCCGTCGTCGAGCGTCAGTGCAGCGGTGTTACCGGTGCCGCGCGCCGACGCGAGGGGCGTCGTCGTCGGATTGTCCGCTCCGCCCGGGACGAAAGCCGGGTCCGGCGTCGGCTGCCAGGAGCCGCCGTCAGCGGATCCGGCCGTACCGGTGATCACGACGTCGTCCACAAGATAGTCATACGGTGCGCCAAGGTCTCCCGTTCCGAGGTAGGCCCGCAGGGTGGCGGGATCGGCACCGGCCGGCGCGATGAACGTTCCGGTGATGGTGGTCCAGGCATCAGCCGTCACCGTGGTGTTCCCCACCCAGTTGTAGGCGGGCTCGACGACGAAGCGTGCCGACGTCGTCGTTCCGGCTGCTGCCGCGAGCTTCACCTGCGCCGAGAAGGTGTAGGTTCCGCCGGCCTGCAGCAGGTTCGCCGGCGTCTTCACGCCGTCGTAGTCGTTTGACCTGCCCTGGACCAGCAGCGCTTTGTCACCGTCGGCGTCGACCACTGAGAGTGTCGGCCCGCCGTTCTGGATCAGCGGGCTGAAGCTGCCGTCCTCGAAGTCTTCGCTGAGCAGCACCGGCTGCTCAGCGGCCTGGGCTGCGGGCAGCGCCAGCGCGCCGGCTCCCGCGAGCAGCCCGAATGCCGTGACCCCTGCGACCAGGGGCCGCTGCCTCATCGGTTGCCCCGACCCGGCGAGGCCTGCTCCAGCGTTTCCTGCAGTGCGTAGTAGCTGGGCTTGCGGGTGTAGTCGTCCCACATGACCGTTGCTTCGCCCTCTCCGGCAAAGAACACAGGCACCCACGAGTACTTGTCGGTGAAGCCCCAGATGGTGAAGGAGTTGCACTCGTCCACCGCGACGCAGGCTTCGAGCGCCCGCTGGTAGTAGCTGGCCTGCTTCTCAAGCTGTGCAGCGGTGGGGGCGGTACCCCTTGCAACATCCATGCGGACATCGAGTTCCGTGATGGCGGTCTCGAGCCCAAGGTCATCGAAACGCTGCAGGTTCTGCTGCAGGTCTCCCGGGAAGCCGTAGCGCGTGCTGAGGTGGCCCTGGATGGCGAAACCATCCACCGGAACACCCTGCGCCTGCAGGCGGGGAATCAGGTCGAGGTAGGCGTTGCTCTTGGCGTTGATGCCTTCCACGCCGTAGTCGTTGAAGAACAGCTTGGCCTTGGGATCGGCCTCGTGGGCCCAGCGGAAGGCGTCGGCGATGATCTCCGGTCCCAGTTCGCGGATCCAGATGTTGTCGGTGGTTCGCAGCGTGCCGTCACCGTTGAAGATCTCGTTGGCAACGTCCCACTGCTGGATCTTCCCGGCGTACCGGCCGACAACGGTCTGGATGTGCTCCTTGAGGATGGCGCGGAGCTCATCCTTCGAGAAGTTCCCCTCCTCCAGCCAGGCGGGGTTCTGACTGTGCCAGAACAGGGTGTGGCCGCGCACTACCTGGTTGTTCGCCTGCGCGAATTCCACGATCGCGTCCATCTCGGCGAAGCGGTAGGTATCCCGGGCGGGGTGTACGTACTCCCACTTCAGCTGGTTCTCCGGGGAGACGGAGTTGAATTCCGCTGCCAGCCGTTCGCGGTACTCCACGTCATGGGTGAAGGGATCGGGGTAGGACTGGGTTTCGTGGTGGCCGCCGCCAGCCACCGCCGTTCCAACCTTGAGATCCTGGGGTGCATCCCAGCGCAGCGTGTCCTGCTTCGCCAGGCCCGGGGGCTGGGTGGAAGGCTGGTGCTGCCCAGCGATCGCGGTTCCCCCGGCGGGGATTAGCAGTGCCGATGCGAGGACCGCGGCAGCAAGGGATTGAGGGACCCTCATGAATTCTCCTTTGAATTGCTTGGTGATTCGGTGCGATTGACAGTGCGATTGACAGTGCGATTTACAGAGGAACGACCCCAATGGTGCAGTGGAGCCGCCGGGTGTGGTCCACCACGCGGGTGTCTCCGGTCAGGGTGAGGGGCGCGGTGAAGCGGATGTCGCTGCTTGAAGCCCCGAGGCGGAGTTCGATCTCTCCCGGTTCGACGATGCGCGCTCCGTGGCGTCCGGTGAAGGCGGTAACATCGGCCGGCACGGTGAAGCTGACCCGCGCCGACGCCCCCGCTGCAAGCGGTACCCGGGCAAACCCGACCAGGCGCTGCACCGGCCTCACTACGCTCGCGACGGGGTCGTGCAGATACAGCTGGACAACCTCCACGCCGTCGCGCGTTCCGGTGTTGCTTACGGTCAGCTGGACGGTGACCTCGCCGCCGGTGGCCGCCGTGTCCGAGCTCTGCTCCAGGTTGAGCCAGGTGAAGTCGGTGTAGCTGAGCCCGTGGCCGAAGCGGAATGCCGCCGTCGGGTCGATATTTGACACACCGTTGGCCTGCGCCAGCGGTGCTGCGAGGTAAGTGGAGGGCTGAGCCCCCGGTGTTGCCGGGATGCTGACGGGCAGCCGCCCGCCCGGGTTGATCCGGCCGCTGAGCACGCCTGCAACGGCCGCTGCGCCCTCCTCGCCCGGAAAAAAGCCCTGCACGACGGCGGCTGCTTCAGTCGTTGCCGCGCCAAGGGCATAGGGGCGGCCGGTCAGCAGGACCACAACCACCGGCTTACCGGTGGCGAGGAGTTCGTCGAGCAGTTGCTGCTGCACGCCCGGAAGGGTCAGCGACTCGACGTCGCACCCTTCGCCGCTGGTGCCGCGCCCGAAGAGACCGGCGCGGTCGCCCAGTACAGCGACGACGACGTCGGCATCAGCGGCTGCTGCCAGCGCCTCCTGGAAGCCGCTTGTGTCAGTGCCATCGATCGTGCAGCCGGGTGCGAGCGTGATGTCGCTGTCCCGGAATTCGTCTTTGAGCGCCACGGCAACCGTGGGGATGGACAGGCCCATCTCTACGCCGGGGTGCTGCTCCCCTACGTGTGCCGGGAAAGAGTAGCACCCGAGGAACGCGCGGTGCGTGTCGGCGTTCGGTCCCACCAGCGCGATGCGCGGAGTCTCGGGAAGCGGAAGAACGCCGTCGTTCCGCACCAGCACGATCGATTGTTCCGCCAGTTCCCTGGCGATCGCCCGGTTCCGGGCAGTGTCCAGGTCGATGAAGGGGGAGTCGGATGGAGCGGCGTCGGCCAGGGCAGGAGGAACGGCGGACCAGTTCGGGTCCAGCAGGCCGAGGTCGAGCTTCTGCCGCAGGACGCGGTGCAGGGCACGATCAACGAGCCCCTCGTCCAGTCGCCCGCACTCGATTTCGGCCACCAGATGCTCGCCGAAAGTGTGGATGGTGGGGAGTTCGACGTCGACGCCGGCCTCGAGCGCTGCGGCAGCGGCTTCACCCAGGGTTCCGGCGATCCGGTGGAGCTCCTTAAGGAAAGCGATGCCGAAGTAGTCTGCGACGACGGTGCCCTCGAAACCCCAGGTATCCCGGAGCAGCGTGGTGAGGAGAGACGAGTCAGCCGCCGTGGGCACGCCGTCCATGTCGGTGTAGGCATGCATGACGGAACGAACGCCGGATTCGCGGATGGCCATCTCGAATGGCGGCAGCAGCACATCGGCCCGTTCGCGCTCACCCACCGAGACCGGCGCGAGATTGCGCCCGGCCTTGGACGCTGAGTAGCCCACGAAGTGCTTGAGGGTGGCAACGACGCCGGACCGCTCCAGTCCCTGGACATAGGCGGTAGCGATGGTTCCGATCAGGTACGGGTCTTCTCCGATCGTTTCCTCGACGCGGCCCCACCTCGCATCCCGGACCACGTCCAGCACCGGTGCAAGGCCTTGATGAACGCCTACGGACCGAAGATCCCCACCAATGGCCGAGGACATCTTCCGTACCAGATCGGGGTTGAAGGTGGCGCCCCATGCGAGCGGCACGGGGTACGCCGTGGCCTTCCAGGCAGCGAAACCGGCAAGGCACTCCTCGTGGACCAGCGCCGGTATGCCGAACCTGTTGGCGGAAACGATCCGTTCCTGCGTGCGCTGCAGGGAGAGAGCACCGATGCCGGGCTCCACCGGAGCCGTGCCGAAGGGCCGGGTCAGCTGTCCCAGACCCTGAGGCAGGAGTTCGTCGAGGTCTACGGCCTCGTTCATCTCGTTCTGGTGGGGAGCCACCTCGCCGCCCTCGGTACTGGCACCCACCCAGACGCCGACCAGTTGCGCGAGCTTCTCGCGGAGGCTCATCGCCTGGATCAGGGATTCCACACGGTGCTCAGGCGCAGCTGCCGGGTTACGCCAGACGGCGTCGTTGAGAGTTGTTTCAGTCATGGTTACTTTCCTCCAGCGCCCATGAGGCCCTGGACAAGCGCGCGGCGCGCAAAGAGATAGACGAGCAGGACGGGCACCATCGAGAGGGTCACTGCGGCAAGCAGGCCCGGGATATTGATGCCGTACTGGGTCTGGAAGTTGAAAAGGCCCAGGGTCACGACGCGGGTGTCCTCGGACTGGGTGAGGATGAGAGGGAAGAGGAAGCCGTTCCATGCCTGCAGCGCCGAGAACACAGCGATGGTGGAAATTCCGCCCTTCGACAGCGGAAGAACGAGTCGGAAGAAGGCGCGTGTGGGGCTCGCTCCGTCCATGGCCATTGCCTCGTACAGCTCACCCGTGATGTCACGCATGGTTCCGCTGAGGATCAGAGTGCAGATCGGCAGGGCGAAAGCGGCTGTGGGAAGGATGACGCCGATCAGGTTGTCGTAAAGCCCAACCGTGTTGATGAGGTAGAAGACGGGCACGATGACTGCCTGCGCGGGGATGGCCAGCCCGAGGAGGAAGAAGCGGAACACGAATGACGCCGCCCTGCTCTTGCTGCGCACGATCGCGTAGCTCAGCGGTGGGACCAGCAGCAGGACGATGCCTACGACGCCCACCGTGACGAGCACGGTATTGAAAAAATAGAGACCGAAGCCGCTGGTGAACGCGTCGACGTAGTTCTGCAGCGTGAAGCTGGTCGGGAAAGCGAGCGGTCCGTTGTCACCGAACTCCGCACGGGTCTGGAAAGTGCCGGCCAGCATGACGTAGAGCGGCACGGCGACGATCAGCAGCCAAAGGAAGGAGCCGACGCCGGCCAGGTAGTTGGGGCGGGTCTTCATCACAGTCCTTCCAGTGAACTGGTCATCTTGTCGTAGCCGGATACCTTGACCACTACGAGCGAGATCGCGGTGGCAACGACCACCAGGACAAGGGCAATGGCGCTACCGACGCCGAAATCGAAGCTCTGGAAGGCTTCCTGGTACATGTAGAAGGCGGTGATTGTGGTATCGGTACCCGGTCCGCCGTTGGTCAGGATGAGTACAGTTTCGAAGGTCGTGAGGCCGCCGACCACCATCAAAATGATGGAGGTGATGGCCGTGTTCCGAAGCTGCGGCACCGTGATCGCAAAGAACTGGCGAACGGTCCCGGCGCCGTCGATCTGCGCCGCCTGGTACAGCACCGGCGGTATCCCCCGCGCAGCACCCTGGTAGATAAGTGTGTGGAAGGGCGTGAACTGCCACATTCCCACGAAGATGAGGACTCCGATGGCGCCGGCCTGGTTACCGAGCAGGTTCCCGTCACCGAACAGCCAGGACAGTTGGCCCGGGATGCCGAAGTTGGGATCGAGCAGGGCCCGCCAGAGGACGGAAATTGCAGCTGACGAAAGCAGCAGTGGAACGAAGTAGATGGCGCTGAGGATTGCACGGTTCCGCTGGTTGCCGGCGGCCCAGACGCCCAGCAAGATGCTCAGCGGCGTCTGAGTGACAACGCCAAGCACAATGAACAGCAGGCTCAGCCAGAGGCTCTTGAGCATCACGGGATCGGACACCAGGGTTTCCCAGTTCTCGAGACCCACGAACTTCGGATCCCCCAGACCGCTCCACGAGGTAAAGGACAGGACCGCTACCGCCGCAAGGGGTACAAGGGCAAACAGTGCGAAGAAGATGGTGGCGGGGAGCGCCCAGGCGAATCCCGGGCGTCCCACCAGTGAGGCGCCCTTGCGGGCCGGGCGGCTCTCCTGGGAGCCGCCCGGCGCGGGCTGCCTGCGGGTGGCAAGCGTTGTCATGGTGTGTCCTACAAACTCTGCATGGCCTGGATGAAGCCGTCTTCATCGATCTGGCCGCTGAAGAACTGCGAAACGGCAGTGTGGATGGTTACGGTTGCCTCGGGCGGGTACGCCTGGTCCCAGGAGAGCTGGAAGTGCGGCGCGTTCTGCACCAGGTCGAACTGGTACTTGGCGAACTCGGGATCCGCCGCCTGGTCGAGGAACTGCTCCGTGTTGGTTGTGGTGGGAAGGTTTCCGATTCCAACCTGCTGCTGCACAAACTCGTCCGAGTACATCAACTTGAGGAATTCGGCAGCTTCATCCGGGTAACGGGTGTTCTTGTGGATCGAGTAGAAGTTGTTGGTGTTGCCGGCCAGGTTATGGGGGTCTCCCTCGCCACTCTCAATGGCGGGGAACTCGCTGTATCCGAGTACCTCTTCGGCGAACGCAGGGTCGGAGTCCTGATGCGTGGCGTAGGCCCAAGATCCCATCAATTCGAAACCTGCACGGCCGCTGGAGAGCAGGGTGGGAGATCCACCGTCGGTGAATTTGACGGAGTCGAAGTTGGTGCCGAAAGCACCTGCATCCACCAGTTCGCGGAGCATGCCCAGCGCCTTGCGGCTCTCCTCGGATTCCCACACGCTGGTGTCGCCGTCGATTGCCTTTTGAAACAGGTCCTCCCCTGCCACGCGGTCAAAGACGTACTGGAACCACATCTGGGTTGGCCACTGGTCCGCGCCGCCAAGCGCGATCGGCGTGACTCCAATGGCTTTCAGCTTCTCGACGGCGTCCAGCAACTCATCCCAGGTGGCCGGGGGGGCATCGATGCCTGCTTCCTTAAGTACTTCGGAGTTGTTGAACAGCATCACCGGCTGCGTGCCGCGCATCGGCACGCCGTAGGCCTTGCCGTCCACCGTTGCCGTTTCGAAGACCGAGGGCAGGAAGGCTTCCTTGAGCTGCGGATCTTGCTCGATGTATTCGTCGAGCGGCAGAACAAGGCCGGCATCCACGAAGTTGGCGATACTTCCTCCGCCCCAGTTGAAAAAGATGTCCGGAGCAGACTCGGTATCGATAATTGTTTGAAGCTTGGTCTGGTAATCGGCTCCGGGAATGGTGTCGAGTACGATTTTGACGTCGGACGTCTCGTTGAACTTGTCGACCATTGCCTGTTCCACCGTATTACCGGCGTCTCCATAGACGGCAAGGTGCAGCTCGCCTTCGGGCCGGTTGGAAGCGTCGCCGCCCCCTCCGCCGCATCCCGCCAGTGTCAGTCCCAGCATCACGGTAGCGGTCCCTGCTAGACCCCGTGCCATCCAGGTTCGGTTGTTCTTCATCGAACGCCTCTCGAAAGTTTCGATGTTTTCATCGAAATTTGCATGATGAGTTGAGTGTATAGATCGCTTTACGGGATGCGCAAGCAGGAAAAGTGTGACGCGTCACATTGACGCCGGGCGACGCCTTTCGAAAACTTTCGCTCCCTGTATGCTGTCACCATGTCGAACGGCGCGGAGGACCCACGGGTAACACTGGCTCAATTAGCCTCGGAGGCGGGAGTATCACTTGCCACAATCTCCAAGGTGCTCAATGGGCGCTCAGATGTCTCCGCGAAAACTCGCGCGAAAGTGGAGGAGCTCCTGGAGTGCCACGGTTACCGGCGGCGCCAGTCCTCCAACGTCAGAGCCGGACTTGTGGAGTTGGTCTTCCACGAGCTAGAGAGCGCCTGGGCCCTTGAGCTGATTCGTGGCGTCGAGAACGTTGCGCGAGAGCACGGCATGAGCGTCGTCCTTACAGAGACAGGAACACGGCACTCACCCGGTACGGACTGGATTGAGGGCGTCATGGCGCGGCGTCCCGCCGGAGTAGTGCTTGTCTTCTCAGATCTCCCCCGCGACTTCCGCCAGAAGCTGGATGCCCGGGGAATTCCCTTTGTCATCATCGATCCCGCGGGGGATCCTTCACCCGATGTTCCGTCCGTTGGCTCAGCAAACTGGGCAGGGGGCATGATGGCTACCCGCCACCTGATCGAACTGGGGCACTCCCGTGTGGCTGTAATCAGCGGTCCTGAAGACATGATGTGCTCGCTCGCCCGTGTGGACGGCTACCGCTCGGCAATGAACATGGCCTCGCTGCCGATCGAGGCCGGTTTCGTCCGTTACGGCAATTTCCATGTCGACGGCGGACGCGATCACGCGCTCGAGCTGCTCAGCAGCGCTGCGCCGCCTACGGCCATTTTCGCCGGCAGCGACCTTCAGGCCCTAGGCGTCCTGGACGCCGCGCGCCAGATCGGCCTGCGCGTTCCCGAGGAACTCTCCATAGTGGGCTACGACGACCTTCAACTCGCCAGATGGTCCAGTCCAGCCCTCACCACGATTCACCAGCCGCTTATTCAAATGGCGGAGGAAGCCACCCGGATGGTCTTACGCCTCCGCGAGGGGGAACGCCCCAACAACCTGAGGCTGGATCTTGCCACCAGTCTGGTGGTGCGCCAGAGTACGGCTGCTCCGCTGGAGCGGAACTCGCGAGAGCTGTCCGGAAGCCGTCTCCGGCGCTGAACTGGAGCGGACATTTCCGCAAAGGCTTCGGTACCATCGTGCCCGGCTTGGACCCGCAGGACGGGCACGATGGTACGGCAATGCGCCTGCCATCACCCTGCCATCGCCGGGTGAAAAGTAAGAGCCCATGTCGTGGGCTCCGGCTTCTGGTCGCTTCGACCAGGAGTTCATCCGCGGTTTTACCTTCAGGGCCGCACGGGAAAGGCGTTTTAGGTACAACAAGAACCAGCGGCCTGACATTGCCTGCCGTGGCCGCTGGTTCTCAACGTATCGTGCGGGACTACAGCCCCAGTGAAAAGGCGGGTTATCCGATGCGGCGAGTGCCGCCGTCGTCCTCTTCATCATCAAACTGGTCTGCGTATTTATCCTCGTACGCCGAATAATCCGGCTCAACCGGATCATCATGGCGTGAGGCGCGACTACCGGGGCCTGTGAGCTCACGCTGCAGCGCCGAGTAGTCTGTGGCCGGGCTGAAGTACTTCATGTCCCGTGCCTGCTTGGTGGCTTTCGCCTTCTGACGGCCGCGCCCCATGGCGTGACCCCCTTTTGTGCGTCGATCCGGAGGTGGTCGCTTTGGCCTTGGAAATAAAGGTGGAGCGAGGCCCCGGAGTATCCGGTCAATGTGTCGTACGTATAGATTACATGGTTTCTCAGGCGCCAACGCCCGGACCGCCCGCGCGGTTCCCGCAACATGTCACAGGATCGGCGCACGCCATGCGGGAAAGTACCATTGTTGGCTAGAGTCGTGGGGTGATTTGGACCAGATGTCAGCCCACCGCAGTGGTGGGCACGCGAGGGGGCAGTTCTCTATGAGCGATCAGCCGGACAAGCCGGAGGACGGCGATTCCGCACCGGAGCCGCCGGTACCGGAGCCGGAATTGCTCAAGGCCGAGGAGGTCCGCCTCTCCGACCCCGATGTGTCCGACGACGCCGTCGAGCCGACCCTCAGCACCTCCGCCGATGAGGTCCGTCTGACCGAACCTTCCCTTGGGGCGGCCGAAATCAGCGACGACGCCGCCGAAGCCGCCTCCCTGGACGAAGCCGCAGCTGAGGCCGAGTCTGTTGCCAGGGAAGCCGAAAACGTCGGCACCCTGATCAGTGGCCCTCGACCCGCCAATGACCCGGCTGAGGCTGCGGCACCAGCGGGCACTGCACCCGCCGGCGGCGCTGCGGGCGATGCTGCCGGGGATGCGGCGCGCGAGCCGCAGGAGTCGGCCGAGCCGACACCCCTCGTCGCACCAAACGTTCCCGTGCCGCACGATTCCGCACCAGAGGCAGCCACAGACGGGGAGGGCTCAGACGTGGCACACGGTTCGAGCGACGCTTCCGACGCCGCCGAGACCCCCGCCGATCACACCGCCGGCCAGGGGCTGACGAGCTATGCCGCGGGCGACGCACCCACCTGGATCGGGCAGAACGCCGATCAGTCCCGCTGGGATGAGCTGTTCGAGGTCGGTCAGTCCCCAGCCGCGGGAGAACCGGCCCATCCGGATGCTCCCTCGGATCCCGACGATACGTCCGAACCAGAGACGCCCCCCGAAGCCCAGAAGCTTGAGCCGGAGGGGCCCCCATCGGCCGCTGCTCCCGACGCACCCTGGACGTCAGCCGCTCCGGACGCACCCTGGGCAGCTCCTACCCCGCCTCCCTCCGAGCACGCCCCGGGAATGGCGGCATCGCCGGTTGGCGGACCCTACGGTCTTCCGCCCGCCGGCCCGGACGAGGCCGTGCCCACCCGCATCCGTGCGCGAGCCGCGAGAAGCGCCCCCCGCCGATCCAACCGGAAGTTGTTGATTACTCTCGGTGTAGTCGGCCTTGCGGTGTTAGCCCTGCTGATCTTCGCCATCATGAACATCGTCAATGCGCTGCGGTCCGATGACCCGGGCGCCGAGGCATCCTCCAGCACCACCCCGGGCGCTGACGGAATCATTGCGGAAAACATCTCACCGCTTGACCTTGAGTCGGGCGCCTGCGTTCTGGGTTTCGACGCGGCAGATGTCAGTGCGGACGTCACGACCGTCACCTGCACCACACCCCACAACGCCCAGCTGCTCGCGACCACCAGCCTGCCTGATGATGCGGACTTCCCCGGGGAAGCCGCACTGAATGCGAGCGGCGATGAACTGTGCAACTCGGTGCCGATCGACCAGAACGCGGCGGCAGATTTCCCGAACCTCACGCTCACCCAGGTCACTCCCACCACGGGCACCTGGGCGGACGGTGACCGGCGTATCGACTGCTTCGTGGTTTCTGACGAGGGGAACGTCATCACGGACAGCCTCCTCGCGGAGTAGCCCGTTGCGGGCCGCTCCGCGAGGAGTGCCCGCGGCTACGCGGTGACGCTTGCGACAGCGAGGCCCTCGGTGCTGTCAGCGGCCCGATCAACGCGCACCTTGTCGCCGTCGTTGATTGCGCCGGACAGCAAACCTCGGGCAAGGCGGTCTCCGATCTCACGCTGGACCAGTCGGCGAAGCGGCCGGGCGCCGTACGCCGGATCGAAACCGGTGAGCGCAAGCCACTCCCGCGCGGCGTCCGTGACGTCGAGCGTGAGCCGGCGCTCCTGGAGTCGGGCGGCAAGGGACTGTACCTGCAGGTCCACGATCCGTGAGAGCTCCTCAATGCTCAGCGCATCGAACATGATGACGTCGTCGAGCCGGTTGAGGAACTCGGGCTTGAAGCTGACGTTCACCACCGACATGACCGCATCCCTGCGGGCAGACTCGTCCAGCGTCGGGTCGACCAGGAACTGGGATCCGAGGTTGGACGTCATCACGAGGATGACGTTGCGGAAGTCCACGGTCCGGCCCTGGCCATCGGTGAGCCGACCGTCGTCGAGCACCTGCAGGAGGATGTCAAAAGCCTCCGGATGCGCCTTCTCAACCTCATCAAGCAGCACCACGCTGTACGGACGGCGCCTCACCACCTCTGTGAGCTGACCGCCTTCCTCGTACCCGACGTAGCCGGGAGGTGCACCCACCAGCCGCGCCACTGCATGCTTCTCCGAGTACTCCGACATATCGATGCGGATCATGGCGCGCTCATCATCGAACAGGAAGTCCGCGAGCGCCTTGGCAAGCTCGGTCTTGCCGACGCCGGTGGGGCCAAGGAACAGGAAGGAACCGGTGGGTCGGTCCGGATCCGAGATACCTGCGCGGGCACGCCGGACGGCGTCGGAGACGGACGCTACTGCCTTCTTCTGGCCGATCAGGCGGTTTCCGAGGTTCTCCTCCATGTGCAGCAGCTTCTGGCTCTCGCCCTGCAGCATCCGGCCGGCAGGAATGCCCGTCCACGCCGAGATGACCTCCGCGATGTCCGACGCGGTGACCTCTTCCGCGACCATCAGCTCGGGTGAATCAGCAGATCCTTGCTCCTCAGCCTGGGCGGCCTCGAGCTCGCGCTGCACGTGCGGGATCTCGCCGTAGAGAATGCGGGAAGCTGTCTCCAGGTCACCATCACGCTGTGCCCGGTCAGCCTGCGATCGCAGCTCATCCAGCGACGCCTTCAGGTCGCCCACCCGGTTCAGACCAGCCTTCTCCGCCTCCCAGCGCGCGTTCAGCGCGGCAAGCTGTTCCTTGCGGTCAGCCATGTCGGCGCGCAGCGCCTCAAGGCGCTCCACGGACGCTTCATCGGTTTCCCCTTCGAGGGCCAACTCTTCCATGGTCAACCGGTCGACGGCGCGGCGTAGCTGGTCGATCTCCTCCGGCGCGGAGTCAATCTCCATCCGCAGCCGGGACGCGGCCTCGTCCACCAGGTCGATTGCCTTGTCCGGGAGCTGCCGCCCGGTGATGTAGCGGTTGGACAGCGTGGCTGCGGCCACGAGTGCCGAGTCGGCGATGGATACCTTGTGGTGGGCCTCGTAGCGCTCCTTGAGCCCACGGAGAATGCCAATGGTGTCCTGAACGCTGGGCTCCCCGACATAAACCTGCTGGAACCGGCGTTCCAGCGCCGCGTCCTTTTCGATGTTCTCGCGGTACTCGTCGAGGGTCGTAGCGCCGATCAGGCGCAGCTCGCCGCGGGCGAGCATGGGCTTGAGCATGTTACCGGCGTCCATGGAGCCCTCCGAGGCGCCGGCCCCCACGACGGTGTGCAGCTCATCGATGAAGGTGACAATCTGACCGTTGGACGCCTTGATCTCCTCAAGCACTGCCTTGAGCCGTTCCTCGAATTCGCCGCGGTACTTGGCTCCCGCAATCATCGAGCCGAGATCCAGGCTGATGAGGGTCTTCCCGCGCAGGGACTCCGGCACATCCCCGGCGACCATGCGCTGGGCGAGGCCCTCCACGACGGCGGTCTTACCGACACCGGGTTCACCGATCAGCACAGGGTTGTTCTTGGTACGGCGCGAGAGCACCTGCACCACGCGCCGAATTTCCGTGTCACGGCCGATCACCGGATCCAGCTTGCCGGAGCGGGCGATCTCCGTCAGGTCCACGCCAAACTTCTCCAGGGCCTGGAAGGTGTTCTCCGGATCGGGGCTGGTGACCCGCCGGTCCCCCCGCACTCCGGGAAGCGCGGCGAGGAGCGCCTCGCGGGAGGCACCTTCCTCACGCAGGATCCTGCCTGCGGCACCTGAATCAGCGGCGATGCCGAGCAGGAGGTGTTCGGTGGAGACGTAGGAATCGCCCAGCGACTCGGCCTCTTGCTGCGCGGCGGTAATCACCTGCAGCATTGGCCGCGAGAACTGGGCCTGAGCCACGGAAGAACCCGACGACGACGGAAGCGCCTTGATCGCCGCGCTTGCCTTAACGCTCACGCTGTCCGCGCTGACACCTGTTGCCGACAGCAGAGCCACGGCAACGCCGTCACGCTGGTCCATCAGCGCTTTCAGCGTATGGGCCGGCTCCACCTGGGGGTTGCCCGCGGTGGAGGCATTCATGGCGGAAGCGGACAGGGCTTCCTGGCTTTTGGTGGTGAATTTGGTGTCCATGCTGGCCTCCCTGCAGTGGAATGACGACTAACAGCAGAATTTATGACTAAGTTGAGTGTACTACGCTCAACTTTAGTCCTGTAGGCAACCGGGCTGTTTTTCACTTCAGGCGAACCTGATCATGCCGCGGTGGGGCTCAGGCTTCCCTGCCTTTCGACACCCAGTTCGGATCAGCGCTTCGCTCCCCCACCACGAGGTCGGCGGCCGCGTCCAGCACGTCACAGTCAGATTCAGAAAGCGTGATCGAGGCGGCGCCTACGTTCTCGTCGATGCGCTCCGGCCTGCGGGTGCCGGGAATCGGCACCACGGGCAAACCGAACTTCGTGCCCTGCACTGCCAGCCAGGCGAGCGCCACCTGGGCGGCGGTGGCACCCGCTGCGGCGGCCACCGACTGCACAGCTTCCACCACCGCGGCATTGGCCTGCAGGGCGTCTGCGCTGAACCTGGGCACCCGATGGCGGAAGTCACCCTCGGACAACGACTGCGCCTGCACGGTCCCGGTCAGGAAACCCCGGCCAAGCGGCGAGTAGGGCACGAATCCGACACCTAGTTCGGCGGCTGCGGGCACCACGCGTCCTTCAACATCCCGGCTCCAGATCGACCACTCGCTCTGCACGGCGGCAATGGGATGGACAGCATGGGCAGCGGCAAGTTCGTCCGCGGTGACCTCGGACAGGCCGAGGAAACGCACCTTGCCGGCGGCCACGAGCTCTGCCATGGCGCCGACCGTTTCCTCAATGGGCACCGAGGTGTCCCGCCGGTGCATGTAGTAGAGATCGATGACGTCCGTTCCCAGGCGCCGCAGGCTCGCCTCCGCCGCACTTCGTACGTACCCGGCATCACCGCGAACCCCGGAATAACCGGCCGCGGGGCTCCCTTGGATGCCGAACTTGGTAGCTAGCTCGACCTCCTCCCGCCGGGTCGACAACAATTCACCCACCAGTTCCTCGTTGCTGCCTCCGCCGTAGATATCCGCCGTATCAATGAAAGTCACCCCCGCATCCACGGCGTGGTGGAGGGTTTCCAGGGCAGCTTTGCGGTCCAGGCCGCCATACACCTCGGTCAGCGCCATTCCGCCGAAGCCCTGGGCACTCACGGTAAAGCCATTGGCCAGTTCGATTCGGTTGAGGGTCATGGTCTTGATGGTATTCCTGTGGGCTTCCGCCGGACGAGTACCTGATTCAAGTGGTGAAAAGCGGGCAACGCAGGGGAACGCCATGCGCGATAATGGAGCCCATGGGGAGAACCGACATCACCGCTGTCCTGACAATCGCCGGCCTGGCGCTGACGCTTACGGCCTGCACTTCAGACGGGCCTACTGCCGAAGACGCGGCCGCCAGCCTTGCTGAGGGACTCACCAGCGGCGACCTGAGCGGCGTTGCTTTCACGTCCGTGTCCCCGGAGGAAGCCACTGCGCAGCTCGAGGAGCTCGCTGCTCCCCTTGACCCGGTTTCACCCACCGTCACGGTTGCCTCAGTGGAATCCACAGGTGAGGACACAGCGACGGCACAGCTCAACCACGCGTGGGACGTCGATGCCGGCGACACCGACTGGACATACACCACCACAGCGGAGCTGACCAAGGTCGACGATGCATGGCAAGTTGGTTGGACGCCCGGTGTGGCGGTCAACGGGCTGACCGAGGATGCCACGCTCGCCGTATCCCGCACTGCCTCCGAGCGGGCAGAAATCCTGGGGGCAGGCGGGGAAGTGCTGGTGACGGAGCGTCCCGTCATCCGCGTGGGCATCGACAAGACCCGCGTTGAAGCGGCTGAGCTCGAGGCTTCTGCCACAGCCCTGGCGGACCTTGTGGGCATCGATCCCGCAGCTTACGTCGAGCAGGTGGCAGGCGCCGGCGGGGAGGCGTTCGTCGAGGCGATCGTTCTTCGGGACAACGAGGACCGCCCTGTCTCCGACGACCAGATCAATGCCATTCCTGGGGCAACCGGAATCCCGGACACTATGTCCCTGGCTCCCACACGCACCTTCGCGCGCGAGCTGCTGGGCTCAGTGGGCCAGGTGACCGCGGAGCTGGTGGAGCAGTCGGACGGACGGTTGGAGGCTGGTGACACAGCCGGGCTGTCCGGAATACAACTGCAGTATGACGAGCAATTGGCAGGAACACCGGGCATGGTCATCGAGGCCGTGACGGGAGAGGGCGAAACACGCACGCGCGAGGTTCTCTTCGAGAAAGATCCTGTTCCCGGAGAACCCCTGGAACTCACTCTCGATCCGGCATTGCAGACCCTTGCGGAAGAGGTTCTGGCGGAAGAAGAATCCGCTTCCTCCATCGTTGCCATCCGGCCTTCAAGCGGCGCAATCCTGGCGGCCGCAAACGGCCCGGGAAGTGAGGGCCTGCAGACGGCGCTGCTCGGGCAGTATCCGCCCGGATCGACCTTCAAGGTAGCGACCTCCCTCGCCCTGCTCAAGAACGGCTTCACCCCCGATTCGACCACGAGCTGTCCCGAAGAGCTGGTAGTGGACGGCCGCGCATTCAACAACGTCCCCGGATACCCGGTGCAGTTCACCGGCGAGATTCCGCTCCTGCAGGCGCTGGCTCAATCCTGTAATACCGGCTTCATCTCGCAGCGCGACGTCGTTTCGCAGGAGGCGCTCGCATCGGCTGCGGCGGATCTCGGTATTGGGGTCGACGTCCCCATCGGCACGCCGGCGTTCTTCGGGTCGGTCCCTGCAGAAGCCGACGGAACTACTCACGCAGCGTCGATGATCGGGCAGGGTGAGCTCCTGGTGTCCCCCTTGTCGCTGGCCATCATGGCTGCATCCGTGGGAGCCGGGGAACGGGTTGCTCCTACGCTCCTGGGCGGCGGCGGAGAGAATGCGGCGCCGTCGTCGTCGGCTTCTGCCGAGCCCACCGCGGAAGGAACTGAAGGTGCAGGGAACGAAACCCAGGAAGCGCCGGCGCCGAGCAACCTGACCGCGGAGGAGGCGGCCGCGCTGCGGGAGATGATGGCCGCCGTCGTCACCGTAGGAGGCGCGAAGCTGCTCGCCGACATCCCCGGGGAGCCGGTCCTCGCCAAGACCGGCACGGCGGAGTTCGGGACGGAAGACCCGCCGCGGACCCATGCCTGGGTGGTGGCTCTTCAGGGTGACCTGGCTGTTGCCGTGTTCGTCGAGGAAGGCGAGCGCGGATCCATTTCCGGCGGGCCGCTCATGGAGGAGTTCCTGCGCGGGGCAGCCGGTGAGTAACCGGCCGGGAACCGGTCAGTAGCGCAACTGCTGCGGGTAGCGGGTGCCCGACGTCGGAACGATCTCCTTGCCCAGCGGCATCAGGGAAACCGGGATGAGCTTGATGTTCGCAATTCCCAGCGGTATGCCGATGATGCTGAGGAACATCGGGATGGACGTGAGCAGATGGCCGATTGCGATCCAGATTCCAGCGACCACCAGCCAGATGACGTTGCCTACCGTGGAGAAGAAGTAGGTGCGTCCTCCCCGGTCCGCCACTGACCGGCCGAAGGGCCAGAGCGCGTAGGCACCGATGCGGAACGACGCTATCCCAAAGGGGATCGTCACAATCAGCAGGCAGCACACTATGCCGGCGAGGAAATACCCGATCGCCAGCCACACCCCGCCGAATATAAGCCAAATGATGTTCAAGAGTGCAGTCATGGGTCTATTCTTCCCAACATCGGCGTCGATCGGCATGAGGGATGACCCTGACTGCATCCCGTACCGGCGCGAAGACCGGCAGGAAAGGGGACGCCATGGCCCCGCAGAACGAACACTCGATCATGCGACGCAAGTCCATCGCCCAGATGGACGACGAGGCCGAGAAGAGCGGACTGTTCAAGAGCCTCGGGCTGTGGCAGCTGACGGCCATCGGTGTCGGCGGCATCATCGGCATCGGCATCTTCACGCTTGCGGGCCTGGTTGCCAGCGGGCAGGAGGGTGGTGAGGGTGCCGGTCCCGCCGTCCTGATCTCCTTCCTCGTGGCAGGTCTTGCCAGCGCCGCCGCTGCCCTGTCCTACGCCGAATTCGCGGGGATGATTCCACGGGCGGGCTCGGCGTATACCTACGGGTACGTTGCGCTCGGTGAGATCATCGGATGGTTCATCGGGTGGGATCTGCTCCTCGAGTACATTGCGATCGTCGCGGTGGTAGCCATCGGCATCTCCGGTTACTTCACCGAGTTCATGGCCGGCATTGGAATCGAAATTCCGGTGGCTATCCAGGGGACGGCAGACGTCGTCGAGGGCGGCCTGGTGAACCTGCCGGCCATCATCGTCTGCCTGTTCATCACCTTCATCCTGAGCCGTGGAACGAAGACCTTCGGCAGATTCGAGCTTGTCGCGGTGGCGATCAAGATCCTGCTGATCCTGTTCATCATCGGCCTCGGGTTCTTCTACGTCAGCGCTGACAACTACTCGCCGTTCATGCCCAATGGGTTCGGTGCGGTGTTCACCGGCGCGGCAGTAGTTTTCTTCGCGGTGTTCGGGTACGACGCCATGAGTACCGCCGCTGAGGAAGCCGAGGACGGCAAGAAACACATGCCGAAAGCGATCCTGCTGTCCCTGGCCATCGCCATGACCCTGTACGTCCTGGCTACGCTCGTGCTGACCGGGATGCAGAACTGGGAAGAGCTGGACACCAACGCGGCGTTCGCGGTCGCCTTCCAGTCGGTGGGCCTGCCGGTCATCGCCACCATCATCTCGGCCTTCGCGGTTCTCTCGATCCTGACAGTGATGCTCACCTTCCTGCTCGGCGTCACCCGTGTCTGGTTCTCCATGAGCCGGGACGGACTCCTCCCCCGCTGGTTCTCAGGCACCGATCGCCATGGCACTCCGCAGCGGGTGACCTGGATCGCCGGTATTGCCTCGGCCTTCCTCGCCGGCGTCTTTCCCATCCGCCTCATCGCGGATCTGACGAACATTGGGATCCTCGCCGCGTTCGTGGTGGTGTGCGTCGCGGTGATCGTCCTGCGCTACAAGCGGCCGGAACAGCCCCGGACCTTCCGACTGCCGCTGATGCCGTGGATCCCGGCCTTCGGAGTGCTCTCCTCGCTGTTCCTGATCCTCCAGCTGGAGCCGGAGACCTGGATGCGGTTCGGCGTCTGGCTCCTGATCGGCCTCGTGATCTACTTCGCCTACAGCAGAAAGAACTCGGTGATGGATCCTCGCAGCCCCCGCTACCAGGAAGTGATCCATACCGAGGAGGGCTAGACGAAGCTCCAGAAACAGCACTGCCCACCGACCGTATTCGGTCGGTGGGCAGTGCTGAGTCTGGCTTCAGTTAGCGGCCGCGCCGTTCGTTCGACGCCGGGGCGCTGGCCCTGCGGGAACCCGCTCCGCGGTTGCCGGAGGGGCGGCCCGAGGACGACGGCGCCGATGCCCGCTGGCCGGAGCTGCGCTGCCCGGAACCGGCCGGAGCCTTGCCCTGGGAGCCGCGGGTGCCGGCGGCGCTGTGCGCGGCGACATCCCCGGAGCGTGCCCTGCGAGGGCGGCTGGTGCCTGGTGCTGCACCTTCACCGGAACGACGACGGTCGCTGTCACCACCGAAGCGGGGTGCCTGCGGCTGGTCCTTGCGGCGCTCTGCCCGGTTGCCCTGAGGCTCCGCGGCAACACGCCCGCGACCGCCACGGCCGCCGCGGCCTCCGGCAGCGGGGGCAGCGCGACGGGCGCGCTTGCGCTCGGCGTTCGCTCCGGTGGAGGTGCCGCCCCCGGCGTTCTCGCGCTGTGCGAGGAGAGCCGCCCGGGTGCGGGGATCAACCTTCTCCGCTACGTCACCGATGAGCTTGCCGATCAACGGGGACGTCGCGGTGACGTTCTCGAACCCGACGTTCACGCCGGCGGCCTTCATGAGCTTCTGAACTTCGCTCTTCTGCTCGGGCAACGTGATGGTCACGACGGTGCCGTCGGAACCCGCGCGGGCCGTACGGCCGGAGCGGTGCAAATAGGCCTTGTGCTCCGTGGGAGGGTCCACGTGAACCACGAGCTCGACGTCGTCGACGTGGACACCGCGCGCGGCGACGTCGGTGGCGACGAGGACGCGCACGTCACCGGTCGAGAACTCCGCCAGGTTGCGGTCCCGGGCGTTCTGCGAGAGGTTGCCGTGAAGGTCGACGGCGGGAATTCCGGCGTCGGTCAGGGTCTTCGCGAGCTTGCGGGCATGGTGCTTGGTGCGCATGAAGAGGACGCGCTTGCCCTTACCGGAGGCGAGCTGGACGATGAGCTGCTTCTTCTGGGTCTGATCGCCGATGAGCAGCACGTGGTGCTCCATCGTGGTGACCGATGCCTGAGGGGTGTCCACGGAGTGGGTCAGCGGGTTGGACAGGTACCGCTGCACGATCTTGTCCACGCCGTTGTCCAGGGTGGCGGAGAACAGCATGCGCTGCCCCTCGGTGGGTGTGGTGTCGAGAATGCGCTTCACCACGGGCAGGAAGCCGAGATCCGCCATGTGGTCGGCCTCGTCGAGCACAGTGATCTCGACCGATTCGAGGGTCACCAGCTTCTGGCGCATCAGGTCTTCAAGACGGCCCGGGCAGGCGATGACAATATCGACGCCGGCGCGCAGCGCCTTCTCCTGGCGTGCCTGGGATACACCGCCGTAGATGACGGTGGTGTTGAGGCCGAGTTCAGCGGCCAGCGGCTCTACGGTGGCATTGATCTGCGTTGCGAGTTCACGCGTCGGAGCAAGGACGAGAGCCAGCGGGCGGCCGGGCTTGCGGCGGTAGGCGGCTTCACGCTCGGCGAGGCGGGCCACCATCGGCAGGGTGAACGCAAGCGTCTTGCCGGAGCCGGTACGGCCGCGGCCAAGCACGTCCCGACCCGCGAGGGTGTCAGGAAGGGTCTTGACCTGGATGGGGAACGGTTCGGTGATTCCCTGATCGGTGAGGGAACGGACCAGCGCTGTGGGCACGCCAAGCGCAGCAAAGGTAGTCATGTAAAGTACACGAACTTTCTTCTCATCTTCCCTGCGCATCGGTTGATGCCCAGAGTCCGCCGAAGGAAAGTCAGACAGTGTCAACCGCTCTCACGATCATGGGAGATAGCGCGGGACAAAAGAATGCGTTCATCGACGCAGGCTGCGGCGGAAGCCTTCCGGAGGAAGAGGCACCATGTGCCGCAAGCAAGTGCCTCAAGTCTAGCAGTGGTCCGGTTGCGCTCCTGACGCACGTTGGTGAGGATGGGGTGAGTGTGAGCAAGCCCACCATGCGAGCTGCACCAAAACCCCGCACCCCAGGAGAAGCCATGTCCACCGCCGCCGCCATCCGCTCGCACGCCGCAGACATTTCCGAGGAGGTCACGGAGTTACGCCACAAGCTCCACCGGGAGCCGGAGATCGGCCTGCACCTCCCCCGTACCCAGGAAAAGGTGCTGGAGGCCCTCGACGGGCTTCCCTACGAAGTGAGCGTCGGCAAGGACACGACGTCGGTGACCGCAGTACTGCGCGGAACGGCGCCGTCCTCCGCAGCCCGCAAGCCCGTAGTTCTCCTGCGCGGCGACATGGACGCGCTGCCGGTTCAGGAGCAGACCGGCGTCGACTACTCGTCTCGAATTGACGGTGCCATGCATGCCTGCGGCCATGACCTGCACACGGCGATGCTCGCCGGGGCCGCCCGGCTCCTGGCTGACCGGCGGGACCAGCTGGCAGGCGACGTCGTACTGATGTTCCAGCCCGGCGAGGAAGGGTTTGACGGTGCGGGGGTGATGATCCGTGAAGGTGTCCTGGAGGCCGCCGGGCGGCGGCCGGATGCGGCATACGGAATCCACGTTGTGTCCTCGATGCTGCCGAACGGGCTTTTCGCCAGCCGGTCGGGCACACTGATGTCCGCCTCCGACGCCCTGTACATCACAGTTCACGGCGCGGGCGGCCACGGTTCCGCTCCCCACCGCGCGAAGGACCCCGTGACCGTGGCCGCGGAGATCGTGACGAGCCTGCAGACGATGATCACGCGGCAGTTCGATATGTTCGACCCTGTGGTGCTGACAGTAGGGCTCCTGCAGGCGGGCACCAAGCGCAACATCATTCCCGAATCGGCGCGCATCGAAGCTACGATCCGCACATTCTCGGAACAGAACCGGGACCTCATGCGCACAGCGATTCCCCGCCTGGTCAATGGCATCGCGGAAGCGCACGGCCTGTACGCGACGGTCGACTATGAGACGGAGTATCCGCTGACCGTCACCGACGAGGGTGAAACGTCCAACCTTGAGAAGAACGTGCATGAGCTGTTCGGCGATGAGCGGTACACCCGGATGATGAACCCGCTCAGCGGCTCAGAAGACTTCTCGAGGGTCCTGGCGGCCGTGCCCGGAAGCTTCGTGTTCCTCTCGGCGGTGAAACCCGGTGTTGATCCGGCGGGGACGGCGTTCAACCACTCCCCCTATGCCGCCTTCGACGACAGCATCCTCGCTGACGGCACGGCCCTCTACACGCAGCTGGCGGTTGCCCGGATCGCGGAGCTGGCCGCCGCCTCAGCCTGACCGGTCAGGAACCGGCTTGGCGGGCCTCGCTACGCTTGTAGAGATGAGTACGCAGCCTGAATCCCAGCCCTTCCCTGCCCAGCCCGTATCGTTCGTTCGCCGCGGCTCACGCCTGCAGGGCCGCCGTCGTGATGCGTGGGCGGAATTGTCCGAGGGCCTGGTGGTGGAGGTCCCGCGCAACTCCGCGGCCGACACGTCAGTGGACCCCAGCTGGGAATACGACGCCGCCGCCTCCTTTGGGCGGGATGCGCCGCTTGTCGTCGAGGTGGGCTCTGGCCTGGGTGAGGCCGTGGCGCATGCCGCCGCCGAGCGGCCGGAACACAACTTCCTTGCCCTCGAGGTCTACAAGCCGGGGCTGGCTCAGACCCTGCTCCGCATCGATCAGCGCGGGCTCACGAACGTCCGGGTTGCGCAGGTGAACGCCGCAGAAGCACTGGCCACGATGATCCGCCCCGCCTCGGTCGCTGAGCTGTGGGTCTTCTTCCCTGACCCGTGGCACAAGACGCGTCACCACAAACGGCGCCTGGTGAAGGATTCCTTCATTGAGCTCGCCGGCCGGGTCCTGGTGCCCGGCGGCCTCCTGCGCCTCGCCACGGACTGGTCGGACTACGCGGCGCAGATGCGTGAAGCGGCTGATGCCTCGCCGTTCTTTGAGAACCTGCACGACGGCGAGCGCGCCGGTGCGGACAGTCCGCTCACCCAGGTTTGGGCCAGCGGGGTTGAGCACGAGGTCGGCGGGACCCCTCGGCGGGAGGGCCGCGAGCGGGCCGGCACCGCTTCCGTGAACGACGGCGAGGACGCACTCGGAGGCTGGGCGCCGCGCTTCGAGGGTCGCGTTCTCACGAGCTTCGAAAACAAGGCGCACGATGCCGGGCGCATGATCTTCGACCTGACCTACCGGCGCGTTTCCTAGGTCCCGCCCTCAGCCGCGGACGTCGTGCAGGTGATGGACGACGTCGTGCAGTCCATATTGTGCGAGGGTGCCGATGGTGAAGCGTGAGCCGTTGCTTCGCCGCCCGGGCCGGTTCCAGTCGGACACTGAATCGAGCAGCACGGCGTAGTCCTCGCCCGCGGCTACGAGTTCGCGTGACACTCCGGCAGGATCCTCTCCGGGGTAGTTCTTCTCGTCGGCGGTTCGGTCCTGATCCCAGTCCGCGAAGAGCGGATCCTCCTGGGTCAGCATCAGTCCCGTCCTCTCAGTGAAGAGCACGTACACATCGCGAACATGCGCGGCATATTCAAGCGCTGACCAGGTGCTCTCATCCGGACGTTCGCGGACGTCGGCCCGGTTGAGCACACTCCGCCAGCGTGGAAAGTCCTCCCGGTGCTGTTGCGCGATACTCTCCGGCGGGTGAGCAGCGGGGTCAAAGCCGCATTCGTCGCAAGCCCGCTCAAGGACCCACGTCCAGTCTTTGGTGTCAGGTTGAATCGCCATGGGTGGAAGCGTATCCGTGCAGGTGCAGGTTTGACACCCGATGACCTGCGAGCCCACTGACTATTGCCACAAAGTAGTGCTGGAGCGGGGCACCGTTCTCACACGAACGAAGATGCCGGCAGGTCCCGTTCCCCGGCGGTGATTGCGTCGACGATGCGGCGGGCGACCGCATCCGGATCCTTACCCTGGGGCAAACGCGGAGCCTGACCGTCGATCGGCCGACTCGCCAGGCCGGTCTCCGTGTGCGGAGGACGGACGTCCAGAAGCCGCACTCCGTTCCGGCGAAGCTCGAGCGCAACCGCCTTCCCGTAGGCACTCAACGCCGCCTTGCTCGCGGAGTAGGCTGCCATCCCCGCCGTAGGAGCCTCGGCGACGACGCCGCTGACCTGAACCAGCAGCGCTCCTCGGTTCAAGTGTCCACTCGCAGCGCGGAGCAGCCTGGCGTAACCCACGAAGTTGGTCAGGAGCAGTTCGTCCAGGGTGTCATCGTCAAGCTCTGAAGGGGGGCCGAACGCCACCACACCCGCCGAGTAGACGAGCCCGTCCAGCATGCTGTCGCCCAGCGCGTCGATGATGCTGCCTGGCCCCGCCGGCGCGGTGAGGTCCGCTGGAACGGCACCTGCTTCCAACTCCGCTGCCAACGAATCGAGCTTGCCTCGATCGCGTCCGCTGAGCGTCAGACGCGCACCCCGCGAGTTCAGCTCGCGGGCTATGCGCGAACCGAGCTGGCCGGTGGCACCGACCACCAGGAAGTGTTTGCCGACAAGAACGCAACCGCTGCTCTGATCCATGCCCAGAGCCTAACAACCGGCTCCGACAAGTCCCGCGGAGGGCGCCGGCAGTACGCCCTTCAGGGCCTACCGCGGTCGGTCCGGCCCTTCAGCTGCCGGAGTTGCTGCTCGGTAGCGTCGCGTGCCTCGAGTTCTTCGAATGCCCGCTCGAGGTTCGGTGACGAGGGATCCGACCACGCAAGCTCTTCCTGTGCTGCCTGAAGATGCCGCAGACGCCGGGCTTCCTGTTCCGCTTCGCGGGCGGCGCGAGCAGTTTCTGCACTGCTGCCCGCAGAGGCTGAAACTGCACCCTGGACTTCCAGGGCTGCCTGGGTAGCCCCTTGCTGCGCCCTCAGTGATTCGAATCGGACCGCATTCTCGTGCAGCGAGGTTTCCAGACGGTACAGATCGGCCTCGAGCGAGCGGAACTGCCGGTCGAGGTCGTCTCGCTGTTGGGTCAGCGTATCGAGCCTCTTCTGCACCTCCAGCGCCCGGCGCAGGGCTGCACGCGCAGCGTCGTCGTTCGAGTTCGCAACCGCGCGCTCTGCCTCACGGTTGCAGGCGTCGAGGTCTGCGGCCGCCTGCCGGGTCAGGGTCTCCACCCGGTGCCGGACGGCGGCGAGGTCCGCTACGCTGCGACGTGCCCGGTCGAGGTTTTCCTCCTGCTGCCGCTGCGATTGCCCGAGCGTGGCGATTGGGTCGACGGGTTCCTGCGCATTACGGCGTGAGGAAATGATGCGTGAGATGCGGCGTCGGACGGACACGTCGGCTATGCCCGCCGGGTGCCGGTGCCGTACGCGGCGTTCCAGGTTTTCAGCGCGCCGATCTCCATGGTGAGCCGCGACGTGGCGCGGTCAAGCTGCCTGCTGCCCGAGACCTGGTGAACCTCCAGGAGCGTGCGGCGCAGCTGTGCTGACAAATCGCAGAGGGAATCCACCTCGGATCCGATGCTGCGGGCGAGTTCCTCCCGCAGGACCCTGTTGGGTTCGCGCTCGGCAAGGGCGATCCGTTCACCGAGTACCGCTTCAGCGCGCGTGAGGTCTTCGGCGGTTGCGGCGAGGGCACCGGCGGGGGACCCCTGGGCGATAGCGGCTGAGAGGGACCGGCGGGTGGCGTCGGTTGAGCGCTCAAGCTGAAGGCGGTACCTCGCGAGTTCCCGGGAAGACGCGTCCGTGGAGAAGGACCGAATGCGGCTGCTCCCCCTCTGGATCCGGCGGCGGAGGATTCCTGAGCGTCGGATGCGGCGAACAATCAACCAGGTACCGGTTGCCGCGCCGATCGCCAGTACGCCCAGGACTGCTCCGCCGAACAGGAGGAGCTGGAGTACACCCTCCAGCAGGACTTCCGCGGCGTCAGCGAACTCTGATTCAGGCATGTATACAAGTGTGCCGTGGATTTGGACGTTGCGCCATGTGAGGAGCCCTCAGCGGGAGGGGTCTCCGCGCCAGATCATCAGCGCCTGGCTGCGCGGGCGGGGGCGCTGCCCCCGGGCGAGGGTGACGACGTCGCCGGCCAGCCCTGCAGCGAAGACGCGGCTGGTTTCCGCTTTACGGCGCTGTGACAGCTCCTCAGTGAGTTCACTGACCCGGTGTTGTAGGGCCATCACCTGATTCTCGAGTTCGAGGATGCGCCGGATTCCTTCCAGGGAGACACCCTCCTGGGAAAGACGCTGGACCTCGCGCAGGACGTTGACGTCACGCTGGGAGTACCGGCGGGCCCGTCCTGGTGCCCTGCTGGGAGTGACGAGGCCCAGCCGGTCGTACTGGCGCAGAGTCTGGGGATGCATGTCTGCCAACTCTGCGGCAACAGAGATGACGTAGATCGGCATATTCATATCAACAGACATTGGTGTCGCTCCCCTCTGCTGCCTAGATTTTCCACACCCTAGAGCCGTGCCTTCTCGGCAAGGTTGTTCCGCGGATCGGCGTCCTTCGTGGCGTTCGCGAAGGCTTCCACAGCGGCCTCTGCCTCCTTGTTGAGGTTCTGGGGAACGACGACGTCGATGGTTACCAGCAGATCACCGGTTGCCTTGGACGTCTTCACACCTCTGCCCTTGACGCGCAGGGTCCGACCGGAAGGTGTGCCCGCAGGTATTTTGACCTTCACCATTTCCCCGTCCAGCGTGGGCACCTCCACCTGCGCTCCGAGGGTTGCCTCGGGGAAGGTGACCGGCACGTGCACCCGGATGTTGTCGCCGTCGCGCTGGAAGAACGGGTGCGGCTTCACGTTCACCGTGACCATCAGGTCGCCGTTGCCCGCCGGCCCGGTCTGTCCCTTCCCGCGGACCCGGACCTTCTGGCCGTCCCGAATGCCGGCAGGCACGCGAACATCGATCACCTCGCCGGACGGTTCCCGCAGGCCGATGGTGGTCCCCCGGATGGATCCCGCGAAGGAGATGGTGGTGCTGGCGGTACGGTCCGCGCCCTTGCGGGGCGGTGCCTGGTACCCGGGGAACCCGCCGCCCGACGAATAGCCGCCGCCGAACAGATCGGCGAATTCCGGAGGCAGGTTGCTGCCGCCGCCGAAACCGCCGCGTTGACGGCCGGCTGTTTGCCCGAAGAGGTTGCCGAACATGTCGTCAAACCCGGCGCCGCCGCCCGGTCCGCCCGGTCCACCCGCAGTGAAGCGGGCTCCACTGCCCATCGCCCGGATGGCGTCGTACTGCTGACGTTCCTCCGGGTCGGACAGCACCGAATAGGCCTCCGAGATGTCCTTGAACATCTTGTCCGAGCCGCCCGTGCTCTGGTTCTGATCGGGGTGGTGCTTTCGCGCGAGCTTCCGGTAGGCCTTCTTGATGTCGGCGTCGGAGGCGTCCTTGGGCACACCAAGGATCTTGTAGAAGTCCTTGTCGACCCAATCCTGACTAGCCATCTGACCCCTCCTCTCTATAACTCTTCGTGTTGTCGGGTGGGGACGAAGGGAGCCCCCGAACGGCGGCAACGAAATTCCGAGACTCGCAGAGCTCGCTTCGGAATATTAAAGCCGCCTTCCTCGGGGACTCCCTCCGTCCGGTCTGACTACTCCGGTACTGCGACGATCACCTGGGCGGCCCGCAGGACTCGGTCGTCCTTCTTGTAGCCTGCGCGCAGGATCTGGCTGACGCTGTCGAACTGCACGTCCGCGCTCGGCTGCTGAATGAGTGCCTCATGGATGTTCGGGTCGAACTCCACTCCGGTCTCATCGATGCGGGACAGGCCGTAGGTCTTCAGGGCGTTCTCTAGTTTGGTGGAGATCGCGGCGAAGGGCCCGTCTGCGAGGTCACCGTGCTGGCGCGCGGCGTCGATGTCGTCCAGAACCGGCATGAGCGAGTTCAGTACCCCGATCACTGCCATATCCCGGGCGACGTCGCGATCCCGCTCCACGCGCTTGCGGTAGTTGACGTACTCGGCCTGAAGGCGGAGGAGGTCGTTCCGAAGTTCTGCCTCGACGTCGGTGGAAGGCGTGGAGATCTCTTCCCCGCCGCCGGCCTCGTTGAGGATAGCCTCTGCCTGGGCCAGTGCATCAGCACCGGCTTCGGGACCATCCGCAGCCATCCCAGGGGCGCCTGCATCAGCGCTTCCTGAGCCGGGCTCCTGCCCGGCACCCGCAGAGGGTGCCTGGTCAGGAGAGCCCGAACCGGAATTGTCCTGCTGCCCACGGACCTTCCCAGTTTCCGGGTCGATCTTCCGGTTATCGCGGAAGCTGACTGGCTCTGAGTGCTCTTCTTCGTTTCCGTGGTGCGGCATGGCTACTTCTTCTCGTCTTCGTCAACAACCTCGGCGTCGACGATGTCGTCGTCTTCTGCCTTGGTCCCGTTCTCGCTGGGCTCACCTGCACCGGCAGCACCGGGACCGGAGGCGCCCTCCTGCTGGGCCTGGGCGTAGATGGCTTCACCGAGCTTGGTCTGCGAGGTCTGCAGCTTCTCGAAGGCGGCCTTCACCTCATCATCGTTGTCCTGGGACTCGAGGGCCTTCTTCAGGGCGTCGACGTCGGCCTGAACCTCGGTCTTGACTTCCTCCGGCAGCTTGTCCGAGTTGTCGTCGATGAGCTTGCCCACCGAGTAGGCCAGCTGCTCGGCAGAGTTGCGGACATCGGCTGCCTCGCGGCGCTTCTTGTCCTCGGCTGCGTGCTCCTCGGCTTCGCGGACCATGCGGTCGATGTCTTCCTTCGACAGCGCGGTTCCGCCCGTGATGGTCATGGACTGTTCGGTTCCGGTGCCCTTGTCCTTGGCGGACACGTGCACGATGCCGTTGGCGTCGATGTCGAAGGTGACCTCGACCTGAGGAACGCCGCGGGGTGCCGGTGCAATACCGGTGAGCTCGAACGTGCCCAGCGGCTTGTTGTCACGGGTGAACTCACGCTCGCCCTGGAACACCTGGATGGCAACCGAGGGCTGGTTGTCATCGGCGGTGGTGAAGGTTTCACTGCGCTTGGTGGGGATGGCCGTGTTGCGCTCGATGAGCTTGGTCATCACGCCGCCCTTGGTCTCGATGCCCAGCGACAGCGGGGTCACGTCGATCAGGAGGACGTCCTTGCGCTCACCCTTCAGCACACCGGCCTGCAGCGCAGCACCAACGGCTACGACCTCATCCGGGTTCACGCCCTTATTGGGCTCCTTGCCGCCGGCCAGTTCCTTCACCAGGTCCGAGACAGCCGGCATACGGGTGGATCCGCCGACGAGCACGATGTGATCGATGTCCGAGACCTTGATGCCGGCTTCCGCGATGACGTCGTGGAACGGCTTCTTGGTGCGGTCCAGCAGGTCCTTGGTGAGGTCCTGGAACTTGGCACGGCTCAGGTGCTCGTCCAGGTGCACAGGGCCGTCCGGGGTGACCGAAAGATACTGCAGGGAGATGTTGGTGGACGAGGCGGAGGACAGTTCCTTCTTTGCCTGCTCGGCAGCTTCCTTCAGTCGCTGCAGTGCAATCTTGTCCTTGGAGAGGTCTGCGCCCTTGGCCTTTGCCTGCGCGAGCAGGAAGTCCACAACGCGCTGATCCCAGTCGTCGCCGCCGAGGCGGTTGTCACCGGAGGTTGCACGGACCTGGATGGTCGAGAAGTCGTCCTCATCCTTGCCGACCTCGAGGAGCGAGACGTCGAAGGTTCCGCCACCAAGGTCGAACACGAGGATGAGCTCGTCTTCCTTGCCCTTGTCCAGGCCGTAGGCGAGAGCTGCAGCCGTGGGCTCGTTGACGATGCGCAGCACGTTGAGGCCGGCGATCTCACCGGCTTCCTTGGTTGCCTGGCGCTCGGCGTCGTTGAAGTAGGCCGGCACGGTGACGACGGCGTCGGTCACCTTTTCGCCAAGGTAGCTCTCGGCGTCAGTCTTCAGCTTCTGCAGGATGCGGGCAGAGATTTCCTGCGCCGTGTAGGTCTTGTCATCCACCTGCTTCTTCCAGTCGGTGCCCATGTGGCGCTTGACGGAAGCGATGGTGCGGTCGATGTTGTTGACGGCCTGGCGCTTTGCGATCTCGCCGACCAGGACTTCGCCGCCCTTGGAGAAAGCGACGATGGAGGGAGTGGTGCGTGCACCCTCAGCGTTCGCGATGACGGTGGGTTCGCCACCCTCAAGCACAGAAACGACTGAGTTGGTTGTTCCGAGGTCGATACCTACTGCACGTGACATGCGTGTTCCTTTCGACGAGCCGCTGGCTTTGGTTTCCACCGGCCGGGATTGTCGGTTCCGCTCAGATTGAGCCTTCTGCACTCAACCTTACTACGACCTGATGGAGTGTCAAGCTGAAGTTGAGTCTACTTCGCTCAACTCGGGATCCGCACGGTGCTTTGGGTCGGACGAAGAGGAGGCCGCGCCGTCGTGCTTTGCCAGCTTCGAGGGCCACCAGATCTTCGGGCCGAGGTCATATGCGAGCGCCGGAACCAGCAGCGACCGGACGATCACCGTATCCAGCAGCACACCGAACGCCACGATGAACGCGATCTGCGCCAGGAACAGGATGGGGATGATCCCGAGAGCGGCGAACGTCGCGGCAAGGACGATTCCCGCCGAGGTGATCACCCCACCGGTCACGCCGAGGCCGCGGAGGACGCCCGGCCGGGTTCCGATGCGCAGCGACTCCTCCCGCACGCGTGTCATCAGGAAGATGTTGTAGTCCACCCCCAGCGCGACGAGGAAGACGAAACCGAAGAGCGGCACCGAGGCATCCGCGCCATCGAACCCGAGGATGTTGTTGAACACCAGCGCCGACACCCCGAGCGCGGTCGCATAGGACAGCACCACCGAGCCGATCAGCAGCAGCGGCGCCACCACCGAGCGCAGCAGGAGCATGAGAATGACCAGAATGACAACGAGGACTATCGGGATGATCTTCGTCAGGTCAGCCTGCGCTGTGACGTTGGTATCCAGCGCGACGGCGGTTACCCCGCCGACCAGCGCATCCGGGCTCACGGCATCCAGGTCAGTGCGCAGCTGCCTGACGAGTTCCTCCGCTTCGGCGGAGTCCGCCTGGTAATCGAGGGTCGCCCGCATCAGGACGTTGCCATCGCGTACGACGACGGCGCCCGCCTGGTCGGCGACAAGCGTCGCCTCCGCTACACCCTCGGAGCTTTCAAGGACCTCGAGGACTCCATCTTCCCGCCCGGCAGGCGCAATCACGATGACCGGGCTGCCTGCGCCGGCGTCGAAGTGGCGCGCCAGCGCATCCTGCCCGTCGACCGCGTTTGACGGCGAAAGGATCACTGAAGACTGCGGCACACCGGATGCCTGCAGCTGAAGCAGTCCCAGCGAGCCGGCGGCGAGCACCAGCAGGGACACAACCCAGACCGGCCGCGAGAACCTCGACACCAGGTGGCCGATGCGCTTCCAGGTGCCGCGCAGGCCTTCGAGTCCCGTGACGTTGCTGCCGTGGACCCCGGCAGGATGGGTACCGGCTTTGGGCCGCAGCGGCCAGAACGCGCTACGGCCGAAGATCAGGAGGAGCGCAGGAAGCAGGCTCAGCGCTGCAAGCAGCGAAAAGACAATCCCGATCGCGGCGATCGGACCGAGGCTGCGGTTCGAATTGAGATCCGAGAAGAGCAGGCACAGCAGCGCGAGAATGACGGTGGCACCCGATGCGACGATCGGCTCCACCGACGCACGGTAGGCGACCCTCATCGCGTCCCACTTCGAGCTGAATTCCGTCAGGGCTTCCCGGTATCGGGCCACGAGCAGCAGCGCATAGTCCGTCGCGGCACCGATCACGAGGATCGACAGGATGCCCTGGCTCTGGCCGCTCAGTTCAATCCACCCCCAGAGCGCAAAGGCATAGACGAGCAGGATGGAGGTGGCCAGCGCGAAGACGGACGTGAACAGGACCAAGAACGGCAGGATGAGTGCACGGTAGACGGCCAGCAGGATGACGAACACGGCGGCAAGCGCCACGGCAAGGAGGATTCCATCGATACCCCCGAAGGCACCGACCAGGTCCGCTGTGAAGCCGGCGGGGCCGGTGACATACCCTTCGGCATCTGCCGGCAGCTCGGCCTCCAGCACCTCGCGGAGTTCGATGATCACCTCGCCCAGTTCGGCGTCGTCGGCCACCGAAGCGATGTATTGGATGGCAAAACCGTCCCCTGAGGGGATCGGGCCAACGACGGCGGGTTGGCCCTCCGCAGCCGGCTCAAGCCCGGGCACATCCGCGAGCCGGGTAGCCAGCTCCTGGTACTGCGCCAGCTCCGGCGGCGGAATCTCCGATTCCGACTCGACGACGATGACGGCGGGTATGGCAGTGGAGTCGGTGAATGCTTCCTGCAACTCGCCGGCCTCCGTCGATTCCGCGTTCGCGGGCAGGAAGGACGCCTGGTCGTTGCTGGAAACCTCCTCCAGCTTCCCGAAGGTGGGTCCGCCGAACCCGGCACCGATGAACCACAGCACCACGATGAATGCCGGAAAGAACACCCGGACCCACTTCTTCTTGAACATGCCAATCCCTTCTAGGTATCTCTATTACCTACTATATCCATGGTGGAGATAAATGGCAGTATCCTAATCTGTAGATAGAGGAGGAACATGGCCGACGCCGCACCACGTGAACTGATGGCCCTGCTGCAACAGTTCACTGTCGAGACCGATCGATATGTCGACACCATCAGCGTTCGGGATGCACTGCACCGGACTGACCTGAACGCGCTCGGCATCATGATGGGCGCCGCTCGTGCCGGTGCCACCGTGACCCCGGGCATGCTCCGCCAGGCTCTCAACCTGAGTTCCCCGGCGACCACCGCCCTGATCGACCGGCTGGACGAAGCGGGTCATGTCCGCCGTTCACGCAGTTCCGTGGACCGGCGGCAGGTGCATCTGGAGATGACGGAGAAGGCCCTCGCCACCGGCTCCAGGCTGTTCACTCCGCTGGCCAGGGAAGTGGAGCAGTCGCTCGCCGAATTCACGCCTGAGGAGCTCGCACTCCTCAGCAGGATGATGCGGAAAGTCACCGACGCCACGGTGCACGCACGCGAACACGCGATGGACGAAGCACCGGGGTAATCTGTCGATCATGAGCGACGAGGTCTACTCCCACGGCCACCATTCGAGCGTCACCAGCGCCCATGCAGCGCGCCGGGCAACAGATTCCGCCGGGTACCTGCTGGAGCACCTTTCGTCCGGTATGAACATGCTCGACGTCGGCTGCGGACCCGGGAGCATTACCGCCGACTTCGCCGCACTGCTCGATCCCGGACAGGTCATCGGCATGGACCGCTCAGAGGACGTTGTGGCATTGGCCGAGCGGACGTACGCAGGGGTGGAGAACCTCTCCTTCCGCACCGGCAACGTGTACGACCTTGACCTCGAGGACGAGTCCGTCGATGTTGTCCACGCGCATCAGGTGCTGCAGCACCTCACCGACCCGGTCGCCGCGCTGCGTGAGATGCACCGGGTTGCGCGGCCGGGAGGGATCATCGCGGTCCGCGACGCAGACTTCCACGCGATGGCGTGGTACCCACCTACGCCGGAACTCGACGAGTGGATGGACACCTACCAGCAGCTGGCCCGCAGCAACCAGGCCGAGCCCGACGCCGGACGCCACCTCCTGGCGTGGGCACACGAGGCGGGACTCACGGACGTGGAAGCTTCGTCGTCGAACTGGTTGTACGCCACCGAGGAACGCCGGCGCTGGCACGCCGAGACCTGGGCGGAGCGGGTCCTAAGTTCCGGCTTCGCGGAGCAGACCCTCGAGCGGGGTCTGGCAGACCAGGCCACGCTGGAGCGGCTGGCTTCGGGATGGCGCCGCTGGGGCGAGTCACCGGATGGCTGGTTCCTCATCCCCTGCGGTGAACTGATCATCCGGGTGTAGCGCTGTCGGCATGCCCGATGCGCCCCTCCTGCCTTCATACCTAGGATTGACCCATGTACAGGATCGTCACTGTCTGCACCGGTAACATCTGCCGCTCTCCCATGGCCGAGATCATGTTGAACCGTGCCTTCGAGGAAGCGGGACTGGACGACGACGTCATGGTTGACTCCGCAGGCACCACCGGCTGGGAGGCGGGTAACCCGATCGACGAGCGCGCAGCCGCAAAGCTGACCGAGCTCGGCCTCACAAGCGAAACCCACCGCGCACGGAAGTTCGATCCCACCTGGTACGCAGAGCGGGATCTCATCCTTGCCCTCGATGTGGACCACTACGAGGATCTGAAGCTTGAGGCTCCCGATGCGGAGAGCCGAGGCAGGGTGCGGATGCTGCGCGAATTCGACCCGTCGACGGCCGGCACGCCGATCTCCGAGCTTGGCATCTACGACCCCTGGTATGGGGACAGCGCCGATTTCGAGGCCACGTGGCAGATGATTCACGACGCCGTTCCCGGGATCGTGCAGTTCGTGCTGGAAGAGCTCGCCCGCGGCCACGCTGCCCGGTGATCCTCTGTCATCAGAGAGCGACAACTGTGATGAGGGACCGATAACTGAAGTTAAAGACCTACGACGCTCCTCAGCACCGCAAGGTGCTGCTCGAAGAGTTGTTCCGGGTCCGAGAAGGTGCCCTCGCCATACTGGCCGAAGACCTCGAAGCTGACGATGCCGAAGAGCGAGGCCCACACGAGGGTTCCCCGCACGATGAGGTCGTCATCCGCTGCCAGGCCCATCTCCTCGCGGATGCGTGCCAGATCCGCCGGCAGCATGCCTTCGGCGGGGACACCCGGCAAGTTGCCGGGGAGCGTCCCACCCCTGCCGTTAGCCCGGTAGGCGTCGTCGTAAATGCGGACCAGTGCCCGAATGACCCGCGTACCCGGGCCGGTGGTCTGCTCTGCCGGAGCGTGATAACCGGGCA
Organism: Arthrobacter sp. D2-10; assembly: GCF_054161285.1. Lineage (NCBI taxonomy): Bacteria > Bacillati > Actinomycetota > Actinomycetes > Micrococcales > Micrococcaceae > Arthrobacter > Arthrobacter sp. D2-10. The sequence continues at coordinate 2,848,237 of NZ_CP096431.1, forward strand.
CAGGACTGCCGAACAGCAGGGCATAGCGGGCCGGCTCCCGCACAGCCCAGCGGCGAACCGCGCGCGCGAGCACCAGGAACTTCCCGGCATGATCCGATGGCGCCAGCTCCGCCACTGCTGCGTCCACCTCATCGCCGAGCTCGGTGTAGGCATCGACCACCAGGAGAGTGAGGAGCTCGTCCCGGCTCTTCACGTAGCGGTACACCGCGGAAGACACCAGTCCCAGATCCCGCGCGATGGCACGCAACGACAATGCCGCAGCCCCGTGCACGACAAGATGCTCCCGACCAATGCGCGTGATGTCCTCCATCGTCTGAGCGCGCGCACGTTCCCTCGGAGTTGGAGTCATACGCCCATGCTTTCCGACCGTGAGAGCGGTGTCAACAAAAGAGAGCACCGCTCTTGACAGTAGCCCTCCAGCCGCTCAAACTGATTGCGAGAGCACTGCTCTCTTTTTCATCACAACCACGTTTCCATCACAACCACCAGGAGCAACCAATGACACAGCTATTTGCCGTCACCGGTGCGGGGCCGGTCGGCTGGACCATCGCCGAACACCTGGCAAGCCGAGGCGACACCGTGCGCGTCTTCACCAGATCCGGAAGCGGTCCTGACATGCCAGGCATTGAACGCGTCCGCGCTGACGCGTCGGACTACCGGCAGATGCAGCAGGCGTTCGACGGCGCGTCGGCCGTCTTCCACTGCATCCATGGCTCCGCCTACACCGCCGCTGCCTGGGAGTCCGAGCTCCCACGGGCCGAGCAGGTGGTCCTGGAGGCGGCCGGGCGAGCAGGCGCCGTCGTCGTCTTTCCGGAGAGTCTGTATTCCTATGACCGGCCCGGTGAAGTCATGACCGAAACGTCTTCCCGCGGCGCCGCCGGCGGCAAGCGAGGCGTGCGGACCACGCTGTTGCAGCAGCGCGAGGCATCATCCACGGCGACGGTCAGCGTGGTGGCGTCGGATTTCTATGGACCACGCGTCCGCACCGCCCATGCCGGCGAGCGCATTGTCCCCCGTGTGCTCGCCGGAAAGACCATCCGGCCGCTGGGGAACCCGGACCTTCCGCACTCCTTCACGTACGTTCCGGACCTTGCAGCGGCGATGATCGCCGCCGCCGCGCGGGACGAGCTCTGGAACTCACTCCTGCACGCGCCGACGGCCGCTGCTCCCACCCTGCGTGAGATGGCCCGCGGATTTGCCCGCGCCGCGGGGGTGGCTGAGCCTCGGACGAAGCCCATTTCGGGCCGGATGGTCCGTGCGCTGGGAGTGGTGTCGGGCGACCTGCGGGAACTCAAGGAGCTGCTCTATCAGTTCGAGAACCCTTTCGTCATGGACTCCTCACGGAGCGAGGCGCTCCTGGGCCTCAAACCCACGCCCCTTCAGCAGGGCGCAGCCGCGACGGTGAGCTGGTGGCAGGGGAAGGAGGCCGCGGTGGACAGCCCTAAGATTATTCAGTGACTCTTTCGCTGTGGCTGGCACTCGTTGGTGCCCAGGCGCTCATCAGCTTTACGCCGGGTGCCGGCGCCGTGAACACCATGAGCAATTCGCTCACGGTGGGATTCCGGCGCTCCATGTGGGGCATCCTCGGCCAGCAGCTTGCTCTCCTTGTTCACATCGCCGTCGTTGCGGCCGGAGTCGGTTTGCTGGTGGCCGGGTCGCCGCTGGCTTTCAACGTCATCCGTTACGCGGGAGCCGCCTACCTGGTGTATCTCGGCATCCGGAAGTTCCTTGAGCGTCCCGTCCCGGCCGAGCAGGCGGCAATGCTCCATGCCGAAGGCGCGGGTTCAATGTTCCGGCGCGGCCTCTGGGTGAACCTCCTCAATCCGAAGGCCATCGTGTTCTTCCTTGCCTTCGTTCCACAGTTCATCCGGCCTGACCAGGAGCTGCTCGGCCAATACGGGGTGCTGGCGGGCACCGTCGTCGTTATCGATGTCCTGGTGATGTGGCTCTTCTTCGCGGCAGCTGCCCGCTCCTTCAGCCGGTTCACCAGCGGTCCGAGCGGCCAGCGCCTGCTCAACCGCATCTTCGGGAGCCTGTTTATCGCCGTCGGTGCACTGTTGGCGTTCGCCTGACGTATGGCACACAAGTCCGCGAACGCCGTCGTTCCGCTCATTATCGCCGTGGACGGCCGGTCCGGCGCGGGCAAAACCACCCTCGCGGTAGAGCTCACCGCCCTGCTGCGGGAACATCACACCGTCAGCCTCTTCCACCTCGAGGACATCTACCCCGGCTGGGACGGCCTCGCGGACGGCATGGACCGTTATGTTCGCACAGTGCTTTCACCCCTGGCGGCAGGGCGCCCCGCCCGGTGGACGGCGTGGGACTGGACCGCAGACGACGACGGCGGCGCCCGCAGCACGCAGCCCGCGGACATCGTGCTGGTCGAGGGTGTCGGGGCGGCGTGCGCAGCTGCCCGGGAACACCTCGATGTGGTGATCTGGATCGACGCCGACGACGACCTCCGCCGAACCAGCGCCCTGAACCGCGACGGCGACACCTATGCCCCGTTCTGGAAGCGGTGGTCAGAGCAGGAAGAGCAGTGGCTCGCAGCTGATCACCCGGCGCCGCATGCGGACCTTTTGGTGCAGGGACACCGGGGCAACTCGGTTCCCGACCAGTTGCGCCGCGCGCTCACCGGGCTGCCGCAATGCGAGTCCCTGATGTCAATGGAACGGGCTGCCCGCCGGGGCCTGACCCTGCAAGTGGAAACCCTTGACCTGCTGCCCGATGCTGCCCGCGTCTTCCGCGAGCTATACGCCGGGTCCACCTCCGCCGCATGGCTTGACAGTTCCGCCACGGAGGACCCGCACGGCCGGAACCGCTTCTCGATCCTGGCCGACGACGGCGGGCGCTTCGGCCAGACTGCGCAACACACCGGCGGGACCACCCTGGTCACGAGCGGCCCGGTCACAGCCCGGATCGTCGGTCCCTTCTTCCGCTGGCTGGACGGCGTGTGGGGTCGCCGAGCGGTTCGACTGCCCGCGGAGTACCCGGGCCCGTTCGCTCTCGGCTGGCTGGGCTACCTCGGATATGAGCTGAAGCGCGAAACCGGCGGCCGCACGCCGGAGGCAAGTCCGGTTCCGGATGCATCCCTGCTTTTCGCCGGCCGGGCCGTGGTCCTGGACCATCAGGAAAAGCGCTCCCACCTGCTCACCCTGCATGACGATTCCCGAGACGCAGACGCGGAAGCGTGGCTGAAACGGGCGCGCGCCGTCGTGCTCTCCGAACGGGAATCCACCACACCGAACTCCGCTGTGCCGAACTCCACTGTGTCGAACACCAGCGCGCACCGCTTCACCGTGCGCGATACGCGGGAGGAGTATCTGGACAAGATCCGCGCGGCGAAGGCCGAGATTGCCGACGGCAACTCCTACGAGGTGTGCCTGACCACCGCCCTGAACGGGCACGACGATGCACCGGTCGATGCGTTGGAGGTGTACCTTGCGCTGCGCCGGGCCAACCCGGCACCGTTTGCGCATTACCTGGTCTTCCCCGGGATGGCCGTCGCAAGCACGTCGCCCGAGCGGTTCCTTCGGCTGGACGCGTCGGGCGGCATGCGCGCCGAACCGATCAAGGGCACGCGGCGCCGCTCCCCCGACCCCGAGGAAGACGCTGCCCTGCAGACGGACCTGCGCACCAGCGCCAAGGACCGGGCCGAGAACATCATGATCGTTGACCTGCTGCGCAACGATCTGTCCCACCTCGCGACCCCCGGAACCGTCACAGTGAGCCGCCTTTGCGACATCGAGACGTACGCGACCGTCCACCAGATGGTCAGCACCATCGACGCGAGGCTGAGGCCCGGTTCGTCCCGCGCTGAAGCTGTCGCTGCTGCCTTTCCTCCCGGCTCCATGACCGGCGCCCCGAAGATCAGCAGCATGGCCATCCTTGACCGGCTTGAAGGTGCTCCCCGCGGCGTCTATTCCGGTGTCGCCGGGTACTTCTCGCTCGATGGCGCGGCGGACCTCGCCGTCGTCATCCGTACCCTTGTCGTGCAGGACGACGACGCCGGCACCAGCCTCACGCTCGGCGTGGGCGGCGCGATCACAGCCGATTCGGACCCCGCGGACGAGTGGGAAGAAGTACGGACCAAGGCGTTCGGGGTGCTCTCCGCGCTCGGATCGGTTTTTCCCGAGTGACCGCCCGCCGCCATTGGTTGCTGTACGGGCCCTTCCGTCCCCCTACCCGGTGTGGAACCATATAACGGATCACGGAAGAAGCGACGAAGGAGAACGGTCATGACTAGCTCCAACGATGAGAACACCCCGAACCTGGATGACGTTCAGGAACCGGACAACGAGTTCCTTCCCAACCGCATCTACCAGGGCCATGCCGGAGAACCTGAACGCCTTGACGATGATGCCCTGGCGGCAGCCACCGAGCAGGAGCGGGTCGACGCGGGCCTCATCGACTACGCCCCCGACCAGGTACCGGATGCCACCGATCCACTCCCGGAGGAAGCCTCCGACGAGGCAGATTGGGCCCAGCGCGGATTGAACGAGGGAAGCGGCTCGGACTCCTGAGTGACTAGGCTTGGGCGCATGACTGTTCTGGTGTTCCTCGACTCCGCCTATCCCGACGGCCGCATCGCCGACGCAGGGCAACCGCAGCTCAAGGTCACCGACACGGGCATCACCCGCGGGGACGGCATTTTCGAGACCATGCTGGCGGTGCAGGGCGCCCCCCGGAAGCTGCAGGCGCATCTGGCGCGCCTCGCCACGTCCGCCGAAGCGCTGGAACTCGACGTCCCGGCGTCGAGCGTTTGGGAACGAGCCATCACCACTGCACTTGCGGAAGCCGACGACGACGGCGAACTGGTCGTCAAGCTCGTTGCCACCCGCGGCGAGGAAGGAGCGGGAGCCACCGCCTGGGTGCAGGTTTCTCCGCTGCCGAAGGAACTGCGCGGACAGCGCCTGAAGGTGCTGTTGCTCGACCGCGGCTACGACAGCACGGTGGCCCAACGCGCGCCCTGGCTGCTGATGGGAGCGAAAACGCTCTCCTACGCCGTGAACATGGCTGCCCTGCGATACGCGCGGGCGCACGGCGCCGATGATGTCATCTTCACGTCCTCCGACGGCAAGGTCCTCGAGGGACCCACATCGACGGTCCTCATTGCCCGGGTTGCTGACGGCGTCAAGCGACTCATTACGCCGCAACTGGAAAGCGGGATCCTCCCCGGCACCTCGCAGGGGGCGCTGTTCGCCACCGCCCGCGAGGCCGGCTGGGAACTGGGTTACGGTCCTCTCGTTCCTGAAGACCTGCTGACCGCGGACGGGGTCTGGCTGATTTCCAGCGTCCGGCTGCTCGCGGAGGTCGAGAGCATCGACGGAAAACCGGTCGCCACATCGCCGGAACTGACGAAGGAGCTGGGCGCGCTGGTGGACGCTGTCTCCTGACCGGGCTGGATCAGGAGGGCATGGCGTTACCGCACGTTACGGCCGCGCATGGCAGGTTTGCCGCCGCCGATGCTACGTTCAAACCGGAGTAACGAGCGCCAGCGCAAAGCCCTGACTTGCTGGCCGGCAACCCTCTTTCACGGCGGGGTGCCTCAGGTGACTACTCGGCACACCGATCAGGATCCACGATCACCAACGTGCACAGCGTGAGGAGACACAGTGTCACAGCATCCAACCCCCCAGGTCCGCTCCGGCAACGGTTACGCCGGCGACATCACCCCCCGAGAAGCGGTGGAACGCGTCAGCAAGGGCGCCGTCCTTGTGGACGTCCGCACGGTCGAGGAGTGGCAGAGCGTCGGGGTCCCGGACCTCACCGACGCCGGAACCGTGCCGCTGTTCCTGGAATGGAACCGGTCCGACGGCAGCCGCAACGTCTCGTTCCTCAACCAGCTCAACGGCCTGAAGGGGCGGGAACTGCTCTTCCTGTGCCGCTCCGGCGTCCGCTCGGTTGCGGCTGCGCAGAGCGCCGCCGCCGCGGGCCACACCGCGTACAACGTGATCCACGGGTTCGAAGCCGACGGCGGCTGGCAGGCATGCGGCCTGGCGACCACTGCCCACTCCGGTTCCGGTGCTGCCGTCCCGGCAGCTGGGCAGGGCAACCCCGGTGAGTGAGCCCACGCCGTCGTCGTTCTCTCCGGCGGTCAACCGCGAGCCGGTCGCCGGAAACGGCGGCTATCCCCGCATTCAACAGACAGACGACGACGTCGCTGCCTGGTCGCCGGATACTCTCGCCGTTCGCGGCGGGCTGGCCCGGTCCAACTTCGAGGAAACGTCCGAGGCGCTCTTTCTCAACTCGGGGTTCGTCTACTCATCCGCTGCGGCGGCCGAAGCTGCGTTCACCGGTGACGTGGACCGCTTCGTCTACTCGCGGTACGGCAACCCGACGGTCGCCATGTTCCAGGAACGCCTGCGCCTGCTCGAGGGAGCGGAAGCGTGCTTCGCCACGGCCAGCGGCATGTCCGCTGTCTTCACTGCACTCGGCGCGCTTTTGGCTGCCGGGGACCGGGTGGTCGCATCCCGCAGCCTGTTCGGGTCCTGCTTCGTCATCCTGAATGAGATCCTTCCGCGGTGGGGCGTGGAGACCGTCTTCGTCGACGGGTGGGATCTCAACCAGTGGGCGGACGCGCTGAGCGTTCCAACCACTGCGGTCTTCTTCGAGTCACCGTCCAATCCGATGCAGGAGATCGTCGACATCCGGTCGGTGGTGAAACTGGCGCATGCCGCGGGCGCGCAGGTCGTTGTCGACAATGTCTTCGCCACCCCGCTGCTCCAGCGCTGCACGGAGCTGGGCGCCGACGTCGTCGTCTACTCCGGAACCAAGCACATGGACGGCCAGGGCAGGGTGCTCGGCGGTGCCATCCTGGGGCGGAAGGAGTTCATCGAGGGGCCGGTGAAAACACTCATGCGGCACACCGGGCCGGCGCTGTCCTCCTTCAACGCCTGGACTCTCCTGAAGGGTCTGGAAACACTGTCGCTCCGGGTCAACCACGCATCATCCTCGGCGCTTACCCTCGCCCGCTGGCTGGAAGCCCAGCCGGCAGTCAACTGGGTTCGGTACCCGCTGCTCGAATCGCACCCGCAGTTCGACCTGGCGGCAGGGCAGATGACTGCGGGCGGCACCGTCGTGACCTTCGAACTCGACGCGCCCGAGGGTAGGGCGAAGGAGCGGGCGTTCGCGCTGCTCGATGCGTTGAACATCATCGATATCTCGAACAATCTCGGCGATTCGAAGACCCTGATCACCCACCCTGCCACCACCACTCACCGGGCAATGGGGCCGGAGGGCCGCGCCGCCATCGGCCTGTCCGACGGCGTCATCCGGCTCTCGGTGGGCCTCGAGGATGTCAGCGACCTGCAGACGGATCTGGGCAAGGCGCTCGCCTCCTGACCTGCCCGTAATCGCCCGAAGCTGGGATTCACCTGTGAGTTCTCCTCCGCATTGAACCTCGGGGGTGCTTCCTGCGTCTTCCCAGCAGAGGGGTCGAGTGGCCACTCCCATCCCCCGGGTGTCCAGGGGGTGATCACGGGAGGAATCAACATGAGTAAAGCATTACGCGTCCTTTTCGCCGTCATCGCGGTTTGCCTGTTGGCGCTGACCGGTTGTGGCGGCTCCGACACGCAGACCGAGGACATCCCCGCAGGTGAAGAGACTGCTGCAGAAGCACCACCCACCGAGGAACCCACGGAGACCGAGACCACAGAGGCGGAGACCACGGAGGAAGCTACAGAGGAGGCATCCGAGGAACCGTCCGGTGAGGCAGCCGGTGGCGGAACCGTCGGAACTCCCCTCGGCGTCGCCGAGACGGACCTCGGTGAAATTGTGGTCGACGCCGAAGGCATGGTGGTCTACTACTTCACCAATGACGAGCCGGACTCCGGCGTCAGCGCCTGCGAAGGTGGCTGCCTTGAAGCCTGGCCGCCGGTGCTCAGCGACAGCGAGACTCCGGAGGTCGAAGGCGTCACGGGCGAAGTCGGCACCATTGAAACGCCCGACGGCGAGCTGCAGGTGACCATTAACGGAATGCCGATCTACTACTTCGCCGAAGATGAAGCACCGGGCGACACCAACGGTCAGGGCGTGAACGAGGTGTGGTACGTCGTCGCACCTGACGGCACCATGATTCAGTGACCTACCCGCCAGGGACTACATCGCGGGCAAGGAGCGCACTCTTCAGGGAGCGCAAGGCATAGTGCAGCCGGGATTTCACGGTCCCCTCCGGTATGGAGAGGGACCGTGAAATCTCGGCCACGGTTTCACCGCGGAAGTAGAAGTGCAGCACCACATCCCGGTGTTCCGGGGAGAGCTCGTTGAGCGCGTCCGTCAGCAGCCAGGAGGTCAGGAGCTGTTCGACCTCGTCGCGGGAAGGAGTATCCGGGACCTCGTCCACGTCAAGTTCGTGGCGGCTGAACCCGCTGCGGAATGAGTCAACGAGAATGTTGCGGGCCACCACGAAAAGCCACGCGCGGATCTCCAGTTCAGTGTGCCCCCGCATCACCGGATGCTCCCAGGCACGCAACAGAGTCAACTGGACGACTTCATCGGCCAGGAAGGCGTCCGGTGTGAGACGGTGAACGAACCGCCGGAGAGGGCGCAGATGGTTGTCCCTGATGACGCTGAGCCAGTCCGGCTGCCCTTCGGCCATGTTCGTTCCCCACACTCGACATCCCAAGCCATTCCACCGCAGTTCTTACCCATTCATGCGGTGCAAGGTTGGGAAAAACCTGCGGCCTCCTTCATCATGCCCCTCGATGGCCTATTCCGACAGGGTGCTGGACCGCAGTCCGTCAGCCCAGTATGAAGTTCCATGTCCCCGCCAGCACAGACGCGCTGACAGCCAGCCCGGCGATCGCCACACCAACCAGGACCACCACGATGTCGACGCCGCTGAAGGTGCTCTCCCGGGCCCAGGTGCGTGGTCCCGCACCGAAACCACGTGCCTCCATGGCCACGGCGAGCCGGGTTGCCCGTCGGATTGCCTGCACCATGAGCCCAAAGGCCTGACCGAGGAAGTTTCCGAGGCGTGCCGCCGGATTGCCCTCGTGGCCCACTCCCCGGGCGTGCCGGGCCAGCCCGAGGGTCCGCCATTCGTCGAAGAGCAGCCCAACGAGCCGCATCCCCGCCAGCGCTCCCAGCACGAACCGGTGCGGAGCCCTCAGTCGTTGCGCGAGCGCATCGGCGAGGTCGGTCGGGTCGGTACTGGCCAGCAGGAACAGGCCCGGAAGCGCGATTGCGAGCCCGCGCAGCCCGATGGCCAAACCAGCGTTGACCGAGTCCTCAGTGAACAGCACGGGCCCCAGCTCGAACAGGACACGCCCGGTCTTCTCCGCGAGAAGCGCGGTCCCGTAGGCACCGACGACGGCCGCGAGGACGAACGGCCAGGTCCGCAGCAGCAGCCGCCGGATACTGATGCCAAGCAGCGGCAGAAGGAGCAGTTCAGAGGCGAGAACCACGCCGGCGCTGACCCAGTCCACGCTGAGCATGACGACGACGGTGATCACCACGGCGGCGAACAGCTTGGAGAGCGGATTGGCCCGAGGAAGGAACCGGCCAGTGATCTCCGGAGTCAGGACGTCCACACTCACGCCGCTACCTCCAGCGTTGCGGAATGTCCGTCGACGCTCACGATGCGGCTCCCGAGCGCCGTGGTGTACTCGCGGTCATGGGTCACCGATACCACGCAGGTACCCGCATGGATAAGCTCGGCGAGGAGGCCGATCAGCTCAGCCCAGGTGTTCGCGTCCTGACCGAAGGTGGGCTCATCCAGAATCAGGATGTCCGGGTCTGTGGCGAGCATGGTCGCCACCGACAGCCGCCGCTTCTCACCTCCGGACAGCGTGAAGGGATTGGCCTTCAGCAGTCCCGTGAGCCTGAGCCGTTCCGCGATGGGGTCGATCCGGCGTCGTATGTCCGCTTCGCTCTGCCAGGCAACCCGGCGGGGTCCGAACTCGAGTTCCTCAAGCACAGTGTTGGTCAGGAACTGGTGCTCGGGCTCCTGGAACACCGTGCCGATCCGGCTGACCAATTCCGCGGACTTCCAGTTCTGCGGCGTGGACCCGACTCCGCGGGCGAGCGGGTCCAGTGCTGTCAGCTTGCCGGCGCGCGGCTTCAGCAGCCCTGCGAGCGTGAGGGCGAGCGTGGACTTGCCGGCTCCGTTGGGTCCGAGCACGCTGACCGCCTCGCCCTGACCAAGGATGAGGTCAACACCGCAGAGCACCGCAGGTCCCCGTTTGGTGCGTGTGACAGATAACCCGGCAGCCTGCAGGAGGTCCTCGCCGGCACCCTGCCGAACGGCGGGAGTAGCGGGCCGGTGACCGGGTACCCATACCCCGGCTTCGATGAGCCGCGTGCGCACGGCGTTTCGCTGAAGCACGGCGTCCGGTTCACCGTCCGCGAGAATACCGCCGTCGGAATCCAACACGATCACGCGGTCCACCACGTCGGCCCATACCTCGACCCGGTGCTCCACCACGACGAGCGTGGCAGCTGTCCGGTCCAGCACCCGTACGACGGCGTCCCTCACCTCGATCACCCCTGCGGGGTCAAGATTGGCGGTCGGCTCGTCAAGAAGCAGCAATCCGGGCTGCATGGCGAGGACGGCAGCCAGCGCAAGTCGTTGCTTCTGACCCCCGGAAAGTGCAGTGGTGGGGTGGTCGAGCGGGACATCGAGACCGACGTCGTCAAGTGCCCGCCTCACGCGCGGCCAGATCTCGGCGCGCGGCACGGCCAGGTTCTCGGCGCCGAACGCTACCTCGTCACCGACGCGTGCAAGGACCAGTTGGGTATCCGGGTCCTGCAGGACCAGTCCGGAACGTCCGCGAGCAGCGGCGGGGCTGACGCCGTCGACCGCGAGCGAGCCGGTCTGCTCTCCCTCGTCATGCTCGCCCAGCACTCCGGCGAGTCCGTGGAGCAGAGTCGATTTTCCTGCACCGGAGGCGCCGAGGAGCAATACGCGCTGCCCGGCGTCGATGGTCAGGTCGATGTCGCGCACCGCCCACCGCGCCCGACCGGGGTGGCGCCATCCCCAGCCCTGGGCGGTGATTGCGGCCGGGCCGGCCGTCGTCGGGCTCACCCTAAACGTCAGCCGTGCGGCCCGAAGCAAAGGACGACAGAGCGCCGGTCTTCGCCAGTCCACGTGTGGCAAGCCAGGACAGCAACCCTGCGAGCACTACACCGGAGACGGCCGCAAAGACGCCGTACATCAGCTTGTGGTCCATGGTCCAGGCTGCGTTGTACATGATGTTCTCGCTGACGGCGAGGGCGAGTCCGGCGCCCAGCCCGGCAAGAAGCGCCACCCCAAGGTTCCAGCGGCGGTAAAGGAACAGAGCGAAGATCAGCTCGGCGCCGATGCCCTGAATCAGGCCGGACAAGAGCACGGCAACTCCAAACTGGGTGCCGATGAGCGCAGACACGGCAGCCGCGACGACCTCGCAGTAGATGGCAGCGCCCGGCTTGCGGATAATGAATCCGCCCAGCACACCGGCGATGAGCCAGCCGCCCGAATACAGGCCGGCCAACGGCGGGTACGCCGCAGTCACGGCTGCAACGCCGCTGTAGCCGGCGGACCAGGCGAAGAAGATGACGCCTACGGCCACCGCGATGACCGAGGCGACCACGATATCCACGACGCGCCATTCGTAGCGGCGGCGGGATGTTGACGGTGTGGGACTGTGTGTAGCAGTCATGAGTGAAATCCTCCTGGGTACAGGAGGGGAAGGCCTTCCGGCAGGACGCCGGTCGCCCTGAGAACTCGACTCCCTTCGCCGGTACTAGCCGGATCAGGTTCGAGGGTCTGCGGTGGTCCGCACTCTCAGCGCCCACCACGTACGTGGCTGCGCTCCCCTGTCGTTGTTTGAGCGAGGTTAACTCTACACCCGGAAGCGGAGGCACCGCCGTCGTCGTGATCTTCAGTGCCCTCTCACCGGAGGGTCCCGATAACGCTAGGCTGGGAGCGAAACTAAGCCGACTGAAGGAGGTACCATGAACGCGATCTTCAAACTGATGGGTGTTGGACTGGGCATCGGGGCGGGCCTCGTGGGAACGCAGCTGGTGGACTTCATCTGGAAGCGGGTCACCGGAAACGAGCCCCCGAAGGACAAGGAAGGCCTCGAGAACAGCCTGCGTTCGGCGCTGGCCTTCGCGATCATTTCCGGTTCCGTCAGCACCACCATCCGCGTGCTCACCAACCGCACCACCCAGCAGGCAATCCGCCGCTACGAGAACACCCGCGACCTCACCTGACAATCACCAGGTGACAGTCATTCCGGTCAGTCCCTGGACGCGCGGTCGCCCGCCTCACGGCGCTTGGTGGCCGCGTGTTCCACGACGTCGTCCAACTCGTCCATGCTCAGCAGGTCCTTGCGGAGGTGCTTCGTGCGGTAGCCCGCCCTGCCCACCATATGGGCTGAGACAGGAGCGGTGAGGAGCTGGAAAATCCAGCACACGATCAGTACGGGCACAACCGCCCACGAACGTTGCTGAACGGCAATCGCCAACAGGAACAGCAGCAGCCCGAGAACCTGCGGCTTGGTTGCGGCGTGCATGCGGCTCAGCAGGTCCGGGAACCGCAGGAGGCCGACGGCGGCAGCCAGCGACATGAGCGCCCCTCCGAGGAGCAGGACAGCGGTCAGGGTATCCAGGGCAGCATCCATCAGCGGCTCACTTCTTCTCGGTGACGAATCGGGCGACGGTCACCGACGCGATGAAACCGATCAAGGATGTCGCCACGAGGATCACCAGCGTGTTCGTGTGCCCATTGACGACCATGTCTACGGCCAGTGCTCCTCCCACGATCGCCAGGAGTACGTCCACGGCGAGCACGCGGTCAAGAATCGACGGGCCGCGAGCCACCCGGTAGATCGCGAAGAGCGCAGACACTCCCAGAATGACGGCGATGATGCCAAGAACGATGCTCACTGGTGCGCCCTTCCGTCGAGGTGATGCGGCGCTTCCGAGCGCAGCAGGGCAAGATCCTCACGGGACCCCATAACCCTGATCAACCATTCTTCGGTGCGCCGGGCATTCTCCCGAACCTTCTCGGCGTCATCATCCGTCGCGACATTGAGGCAGTGCAGGTACAGGGTGGAGGTCGAGCGGTCCACCTCCACCACCAGAGAACCGGGGATCAGCGACAAAGCATGTCCGGTCGCCGTCACCAGAAGATCGGACGGACTGCGCAGTCGCACCCGCACCACGGCGTTCTTCAGCTTCGGTCCACGGACGAGCGCCAACCAGAAGACCTGCACGCTGGCCTGCAGCAGCTGGTAGAGGAACCTGCCGGCGAACCCAACGGCGTAGAAGAGATTGAACCGCCCGCTGAGCTCCACCGGCGGGAGATAAAGGAAGTTCGCGACCGCGAACGCAATGATGGCGCCGAACGCCAGGTTACCCAGGCTGAAGTCCTGCCAGAGCGCTCCCCACACGATCACCAGCCAGATCAGGAGCGGCAATTCAACCCGCAACGGGATACGTTGCCTTGTCATCATGGTGAGACTCCTGCCGCTTCGGTTGCGCCTTCCCCGAGGACTGCGTCGATATACGGGGAACGGTCCAACATCTGCTGCGCTGCCTGGTCGCTCAGCTCGAAGAGCGGGCCGCCCAGTACCGTGAGGCTGACGCCCAGCAGTACGAGCCCCGTGGTGGCACCGACCATGGTCTTGGGCAGCAAACTGACGGCACTCCTGCCCGCGAACTTACCGGTGCTGCGCCCAGCGACCCTGCGGGAAGTCGTCACCGCCGAGCCGTCTGTCGAGGTTGCCATCAGGATCGGATCCGGGTGTGTTGCGTCCTCCGGCCGGCGCCAGAAGGCGCGGTTCCAGACGCGGGCGATCGCAAGCAGCGTTATGAGGCTCGTCAGTACACCGGCTCCGACCAGCACATAGGCAAGCGGTGTCCCGAGTTCGACGCCGGCCTGCAGCAGTCCCAGCTTCCCGAGGAAGCCCGAGAACGGCGGGATACCTGCGAGATTCATACCCGGAATGAAAAACAGCAGCGCCAGGAAGGGCGAGATTTTCGCAAGCCCGCCGAGCCGGTCCATATTGGCCGTTCCGCCCCGGCGCTCGATGAGACCCGTGACAAGGAAAAGGCTGGTCTGCACGATGATGTGGTGGGCAACGTAGTAGACGGCGGCGCCCAGGCCGATCACAGTGGAGATTGCGAGCCCGAACACCATGTACCCGATATGGCTGACGAGCGTGAAGGAGAGCATACGTTTGATGTCCGACTGCGCGAGCGCGCCGAGTATGCCCACGATCATGGTGAGCATGGCGACGATCATCAGCAGCGTGTTGATGCGGTCGCCGGGGAACAGCAAAGTCTCAGTCCGCACCATTGCATAAACGCCGACCTTGGTCAGCAGGCCGGCGAACACGGCGGTCACCGGAGCAGGGGCGGTCGGGTAGGAGTCGGGCAGCCAGAAGGACAGCGGGAAAACCGCAGCCTTGATGCCGAATGCCACCAGCAGCATCAGGTGAAGGATCATCTGCGTCGCGGGGTCGAGATCCGCGAGTTTGAGGGCCAGATCCGCCATGTTGATGGTGCCGGTTGCGGCATAGATCATACCGATGCTGATGAGGAACAGAACCGAGGAAACCACACTGACGACGACGTAGGTCACCCCTGCACGGATGCGCGGTGTGGTGCCGCCCAGTGTCATGAGCACATAACTTGCGGTGAGGAGAATCTCGAACCCCACGTACAGGTTGAAGAGGTCTCCGGCAAGGAATGCGTTGGACACTCCGGCGACCAGAATCAGGTACGTCGGGTGGAAGATCGAGATGGGCCCGTCCTCGTCACCGTCGGTCATCCCCTGTCCTGTGGCGTAGATCAGGACCGCGAGGCTCACAGCCGAGGAGACCACCAGCATCAGCGCGGAGAACTGGTCCACCACCATCGTGATGCCGAAGGGAGCCGCCCAGTTGCCGATGAAGACGGCCGTTGTGCCCTTTCCGCTGGCGTCGAGCAGGAGGAAGATCTCGATCATCAGGGTTACGCAGAGCGTCGTAATGCTCACGGCACGCTGGGACCTGGAATGCCGGATCAAAAGGAAGGCAAGAGCTGCGCCCAGGAACGGCAGCACGACTGCCAGAGGCGCGAGGTTCGCTATGTTCATCGCTCCTCCGTTCGTGGGTTGCTCGCTCTGCTGCCGATTCCCGCCCGCTGGTTGCCCGGCGCTTCTTCGGCCTCTTCGATAGGGGTGAATTCTGTGGTTTCAATGGGAATTTCGGCGTCGTCCTCGGCATCGAAGCTGCTCTGAGACGCCACCCGCCGGTCTTCGATGTCATCCTGGACCTCATCCTGGCGGCCGAGGATCCACGAACGGTAGATGATTCCCAGCATGAAGGCCGTCACTGCGAACGAGATGACAATCGAGGTGAGAATCAACGCCTGTGGGAGCGGGTCGCTGTAGTCCTTCGGGGCGATTCCGGACGAGTACAAGGGGGCCCGGCCCGCGGCGCCGCCCCCCGCAAGCAGCAGCATGTTGGCGCCATTGGCGAGCATGATCAGACCGAGCAGGACCCTTGTCAGGCTACGTTCCAGGAGGAGGTAGATCCCCGCCGCGAAGAGCGCGCCCATGATGACGAGCAAAGTGATATTGACGCTCACTGGGCCACCTTCTCTTCCGGCTCCGGGGCTTCTTCCGGTCGTGGAGCACCGGCGTCCATGGTGGCGGGTGCGCTTTCACTGCGCTCGTCAATCTCGGAGCCGAGGCTGCGGAGCACGTCGAGCACCAACCCCACGACCACCATGTACACGCCGATGTCGAAGATCGTGGACGTGACGAACTTGATGTGGCCGAAGACCGGCCAGGTGGTTTCGATGATTGCGCTTTGGAACACCTCGCCCCCGAGGAACACGGGAACAATAGCGGTGAGCGCGGCGGTGGCAAGACCGCCGCCAAGGAGCAATCCCGCGCTGACGGGGGTAGCTTCGGCGAGTTCGAACCGGCCGCCCGCGAGATATCGAATGGTCAGCGCAAGCCCTGCCATCAGACCGCCGGCAAATCCGCCGCCCGGCAGGTTGTGCCCGGCCAGCAGGAGGTAGATGGAGAACACGATGATCGAGTGGAACAGCAGTCTGGTGATGACCTCGAAGATGATGGAGCGCCGTTCCGGTGCAAGGGTCCGCCCTGCCACGAGCCACGCATCGTTGACCGAGCTCGCGAATTTCTTGGCCAGCTCCAGGGCCGCAGCTTCGCGACCGTAGGCGTCGATCGGTTCCTGGTTCCGGCCGACCGTCCCGCTCTTGACCCCGTCCGCGCGTACCCTGCCGTCGCCTCGACCGCGGATGAAGATGAGGCTTGCGACGCCGGTCGCCGCGATAGCGAGCACGCTGATCTCACCGAAAGTGTCCCAGGCCCGGATGTCCACGAGGGTGACGTTCACAATGTTGGCGCCGCCGCCGTCGTCGTACGCCAGCGAGGGAAAGCTCAGCGAAATAGGGTCTGCGACGCGGGAAGCCATTGCGGACATTGCGATCGCCATCATGACTCCGCCGAAGGAGAGCCCGAGAACCGCGCGGAGTACCCGGTACTTGCGTCCGGGCGCACGCTGCCAGAGACGCGCCGGGAGCGACCGCAGCGCGAGGACGAACGCGACAAGCACAATCGTTTCCACCAGAAGCTGTGTCATTGCAAGATCCGGGGCACCCTGCAGGGCGAAGATCAACGCAATGCCGTAACCGGTTACTCCGACCATGATGACGGCCATGAAACGCTTCGCCGCCCGCAGAGCCGCAATGGCACTGAGAATGATGACGACGCCGGCCATCAGCTGTGCGGGCGAGTCCGCTAGATACCAGCTCTCGGGAGTCGGCGCGTCGAAGATGATCAAGGCGGTGAGGGGCGTGATGATCGCCATCGACAGGATGACGAAGAGATAGAACGCCAGCGAACCACGCTGCGTGCGGCCGGTCAGCCAGACCGCTACGTCATCAAGGACGCCGATGGCAGCCTTGTAGTTCCGCTCGGCATCAACGTCCGGTGCGATGCGCGTCTGCAGCTGCTCGAAGCGCTCCCGCAGCAGGAACAACGCAGCACCACCGGCGATGGAAAGCAGGGACAGGAACAGCGCCGGGGTGATTCCGTGCCACAGCAACAGGTGCGGCGTCTCCCCTTCTTCCGGGAAGGTGCCCACATAGGGCTGGATTGCCGCATCAAGCGGCGCCGGAATGAAGCCGAAAACGACGGACGCGACCGCAAGCAGTGCCGGCGCCAGCAGGAAGGACGGCTCCACCGGTTTAAACGCGGTGGGCGCGGACGACTTCCGGGCAAAGCCTCCCCAGATGAAGCGGGCGCTATAAGCGAAGGTCAACATTGACCCGAGCACGATTCCAACCAGGACGACCACGCCGAACGGTCCTTCTTCCGTGTGGTGGACAAACGCCTCGAGGACGGATTCCTTCGCCACAAAGCCAAGGAGGGGCGGAACGCCGGCCATCGAGGCGGCGGCGACAATTGCGACGGCAGCCAGCATCGGCGCGGAGCGCCCTACACCGCACAACTTGCGGATGTCGCGGGTGCCCGACTGGTGATCAATGATTCCAACCACCAGGAAGAGGGTGGCCTTAAAGAACCCGTGTGCGAGCAGGAGCCCAAGCCCGGCCAGCGCCGCTTCCCGTCCGCCCAGGCCGACCACAATGGTCAGGAACCCGAGCTGGCTGACGGTGCCGTAGGCCAGGAGCAGTTTGAGGTCATGCTGCCGCAGTGCCCGCCAGCCGCCGAACAGCATTGTTGCGAGTCCGAGGCTGAGCACGATCGGCGGCCACATCAGGCTGTCGGAGAAGCCCGGAGCGAAACGCGCGATCAGGTAGATGCCGGCCTTCACCATGGCCGCCGCATGCAGGTAGGCGCTCACCGGAGTGGGAGCCGCCATGGCGCTTGGCAGCCAGAAGTGGAAAGGCACCAGCGCAGACTTTGAGAGGGCGCCGACAAGGATCAGGACAATCGCCGTTTCGATGGCTGGCCCGGTCAGTGAGTCCGTGCTCGCAAGAATGTCCGACAGGCGATACGTCCCGGCACGCTGTCCCAGAATGATGAGGCCGACCAGCATTGCCAGACCACCGAGCGTGGTCACTACCAATGCCTGCAGCGCCGCACGCCTGGCGGACAACCGGTGCCGGGAGTAGCCGATGAGCAGATAGGACAGGACTGTGGTCAGTTCCCAGAAGATGAACAACAGGATGAGGTCATCGGCGATCACCAGACCGAACATCGCGCCTGCGAATGCAAGCAACTGGGCGCCGAAGGGCCCGATGTTCGCGTCATCCTGCTTGAAGTAGCGGGCGCAGTAAAACAGCACCAGGGAACCGACGCCGAGCACCAGGATACTGAGCACGGCTGACAGCGCGTCCATGCGGAAAGCGAGTTCGAGCTGCAGTTGCGGGATCCATGGAAGCACGACGGACGGCGGCGCGTTGGGCTGCCCGTTGGCAGCGACCTGCGCAGAGTCGGTGTAATTTGAGAACGTTGCCAGCAGCCAGAGGAAGCCGGCCGCCGGAACCGCGGCGAGAACGTAGAAGGCCGAACGGCCCATCATACGGAAGATCAGGGGCGCCACTGTGGCCACCGCAAAGAGGGCGATGAGCACGAGTAGCACGATGATCTCCTGATCTCTCGCGTTGAGACGGTCAGCTGACGGTCAAGGGCCTAGGAACATTCTACCGGTGGCATACACCGCGCCATCCCCGGTTCTGCCCTCCGCGCAAGAAAAGGGCGCCCGGAATAATAAGAAGCGTCAACCAGTTGTTA
Organism: Arthrobacter sp. D2-10; assembly: GCF_054161285.1. Lineage (NCBI taxonomy): Bacteria > Bacillati > Actinomycetota > Actinomycetes > Micrococcales > Micrococcaceae > Arthrobacter > Arthrobacter sp. D2-10. The sequence continues at coordinate 2,866,937 of NZ_CP096431.1, forward strand.
TTCGGCACCAGATAGCATGCAGCCATGAGCACGGACTCCCCACAGGCCCCTGGACGCATCCTTTCGAAACCCGTGCTCGCATGGGCGTCCTGGGATTGGGGATCCGCGGCATTCAACGCCGTAATGACCACCTTTGTGTTCACTGTCTACCTCACCTCCGATGCCTTCGGCGGCGAAACCTACGCATCCGAGGTGCTCGGCTGGGGACTCGCGGTTGCCGGTCTCCTTATTGCGCTCCTTGCTCCGGTGACCGGTCAGCGGTCCGACGTCGGCGGCCGCCGGAAACTGTGGCTCGGTGTGAACAGCCTGCTTGTGGCTGTGCTGACCGCACTGTGCTTCTTTGTCTTCCCCCGCCCGGAGCTGCTGATTCTCGGAGTCGCGCTGATCGCGGCCGCGAACATCTTCTTTGAGTTTGCCGGGGTCAACTACAACGCCATGCTGGCCCAGATTTCCACTCCTTCAAGCGTTGGCCGGGTGAGCGGGTTCGGCTGGGCCATGGGTTACGTGGGCGGGATCGTTGCCCTGGTAATCGTGCTGGTGGCATTCGTCCAACCCGTCGTCGACTGGTTCGGGTCCAGCACGGAGGACTCTCTCAACATCCGGCTCGTCGCGGTCTTCTCGGCGCTGTGGTTCCTTGCCTTCGCCCTGCCGGTGATGTTCGCGGTACCGGAAATCCCCCGGCAGCGGAACGTCAACCGGCTGGGATTCCTGGCGTCCTACGGTCTGCTCTTCCGGCGTATCAAGGCGATCTACCGCACCAGCCCGCACACCATCTTCTTCCTCCTCGCGAGTGCAATCTTTCGGGACGGACTCGCGGCTGTGTTTACCTTCGGGGGCATCATCGCGGCCGGGACATTCGGCTTCGAACTGAGCGAAGTCATCCTGTTCGCCATCGTGGGTAACGTCATTGCCGCAATCGGCGCCGTGATTGGCGGCTTCTTCGATGACCGGGTGGGTCCCAAACTGGTGATCATCGTCGCCCTGATAGGGCTGCTGGTCTCGGGAACGGCGGTGATGGTGCTCGGTGCGGCGGATCATTCGATGCTGGGCCTGCAATGGAGCGGCGATACAACGTTCTGGATCTTCGGGCTCCTGCTCACGCTGTTCGTCGGGCCGGCCCAGGCTTCATCGCGCGCCTATCTGGCGCGCCTCTCCCCGCAGGGCGACGAGGGAGAGATGTTTGGACTGTACGCCACCACGGGCCGTGCCGTGAGCTTCCTCGCCCCGGCGCTGTTCTCCCTCTTCATCGGATTGTTCGGGGAACAGCGGTTCGGGATCCTCGGCATCCTGGTGGTGCTGCTGGCAGGCTTGCTGGTATTGCTTCCGGTCAAGCCGCCGGCGAAGGTGACGCCCGCCGTCGTACCGGCTGCCTAGACCTGCTCTGCGGCGGGGACTGAACCCTCGGTGATTTCGGTGCGGTGGAAGTTGAGGTGGCTTCGCGACGCCGTCGGCCCGCGCTGCCCCTGGTACCGGTTGCCATACTGGCCGGAACCGTAGGAGTGCTCCGCGGGCGAGGTGAGCTTGAAAAAGCAGAGCTGGCCGATCTTGGAGCCGGGCCACAGCTTAATCGGCAGGGTCGCCATGTTGGAGAGCTCGAGCGTGACGTGGCCGGAGAAGCCCGGATCGATGAAGCCGGCCGTGGAATGTGTCAGGAGTCCGAGCCGACCCAGCGATGACTTTCCCTCCAGCCGGGCGGCGACGTCGTCGGGAAGGGTCACCATTTCATAGGTCGATCCGAGGACGAACTCCCCGGGGTGCAGGATGAAAGGCTCATCGGGAGCCACCTCCACCAGACGGGTCAGGTCCGGCTGGTTCTCGGCCGGATCGATGTGCGCGTACTTGTGGTTATCGAAGAGCCGGAAGAACCGGTCAATGCGGACGTCGACGCTCGACGGCTGAACCATTGCGGGATCATAGGGATCGAGCACAATACGCTCGGCAGCAATTTCGGTTCGGATGTCGCGGTCTGAGATCAGCACCGTTCAAAAATACCGTACGCAGTTCCCGCTGCTCCCATTGGAGACGTCAGCGTCCGATCTCGGTTCTGACCGCGAACAGCTCCGGGAAGAAGGTCAGTTCGAGCGCTTTTTGGAGGAAGCCCACGCCGCTCGACCCCCCGGTTCCCGTCTTGTGGCCGATGGTGCGCTCCACTGTCTTCAGGTGCCTGAATCGCCACAGCTGGAAATTGTCCTCAAGGTCCACGAGTTCTTCGCAGGCCTCGTAGACGTCCCAGTGCGTAGCGGAGTCCTCGTAGACGGTCTTGTACACCTGGACTAGCCCGGGGTTGAACTCGTGAGCGCGCGTGACGTCCCGTTCGAGCAGCTCCTCGGGAATGTTGTAGCCGCGCCGGGAAAGATAGTGGATGAACTCGTCATAGATACTCGACTCCTGCAGCAGGGTGGACAGAAGCTCCAAAGCCTGCGCGTCGCTCTCAAACACCTGCAGCATGGCGGCGTTCTTGTTGCCGAGGAGGAACTCCACTGCACGGTACTGGTACGACTGGAAGCCGCTGGCCGCCTTGAGTGAACCGCGGAACTCGGCATACTCCGACGGTGTGAGGGTCGCCAACACCGACCACTGCTCGGTGAGCGACCGCTGGATGTGCTTGATCCGCGCGATGCCCTTCATCGCCGCACGCAGGTCGTCCGCACGCAGATGGGTCCTCACCGCGCCCAGCTCATGCAGCACGAGCTTCAGCCATAACTCCGAGGTCTGATGCTGGATGATGAACAGCATTTCGTCATGATGCTCCGGCCGGCTGACCGGATGCTGGGCGGACAGAAGGGCATCGAGAGCGAGGTAGGAGCCGTAGGTCATCTTCCCGGAGAAGTCCTTCTCGATGCCCTCTTCAAGGTTGCGGGTGTTCCGCTCCACGGTCATGCACTCAGCGTAGTTCGTTGAGCGCGCGATGCAGCCGTCCCGGGTCCAGCCATTGATGACTGTCAGAGGCGGGCACTACGTTTGGACCAACCAAGGAGGCAGCATGAACACACGCGCAGATGCCCACTCACACTGCAGCATCGTCCCGCCCTACCTGCTCGCACGGCTGGCCGGCCTGCAGGCGCCCGAGCACCACGAGGCAGCTGCTGCCGCCCGGCGGGCGCTCGTGCAGTTGGACCCGATCCATAGCGCCCGTGCCGCTGCTCCGAGGGATCCCTCGCGCGGAGCGGGCACCGCCGTCGTGCTGGCTCTCCGCCGAACCATCTCGGATGCCCGCGGATCCGAGTCGCTGCCCGGCGAGCCGGTCCGCCGGGAGGGTGATCCGGCCACGGGTGACCCGGCGGTCGATGAGGCGTATGCGGGCCTCGGCGCAACGCATGAACTCTTCAGTGAGGTGTACGGCCGAGCCTCGATCGACGACGCCGGCCTGCCGCTAAACGCGACCGTCCATTACGGGCGTCAGTATGACAACGCGTTCTGGGACGGTTCCCGCATGGTGTTCGGTGACGGGGATGGCGAGATCTTCGGGCGGTTCACCGCGTCGCTGACGGTGATCGGTCACGAGCTGGCCCATGGGTTCACCCAGTACACCTCGAACCTGAGGTACCAGGGCCAGTCGGGTGCGCTCAACGAGTCCATCTCCGACGTTTTCGGAGTCCTGGTCGAACAGCGCGAGCGTGGCCAGTCCGCAGATGCCGCGAGCTGGCTGGTCGGCGAGGGTCTGTTCACCGACCAGGTGGAGGGCAATGCGCTGCGGTCACTGAAGGCTCCGGGCACTGCCTATAACGACGACATCCTCGGCAAGGATCCGCAGCCCGCCACCATGGCGGACTTCGTGGACACCACGTCCGACAACGGCGGAGTCCACATCAACTCGGGCATTCCCAATCAAGCGTTCTACATTGCCGCAACGCGAATCGGCGGTTATGCCTGGGAACATGCGGGGCAGGTCTGGTATGACGCCGCCGCGGGCGGCAATGTTCCCGCCGATTGTGACTTTGCCCAGTTCGCGGAAATCACGGTCAATGCTGCGAACGCGCGTTACGGGGAAGGCTCCCCCGTCCCGCAGGCAGTGGAGTACGGGTGGCGGGAGGTGGGTGTGCTGTGACCCGCATCGAGGTCTCACGGTCGGGAGGCTTCGCCGGGATGACCCGCACCTGGAGTGTGGAGGTGAGCCCAACCGAAGCGGAAGAGCACTGGCTTCCACTCCTCGAGCAGGCTGATCCCGGCGAGTCGGAGGACGCGCAACGCGACCGCTTCGTCTATCACATCGTGGTGGTCGGCTACCGCGAGGTAACGGTCGGCGAAAGTGCGGTGCAGGGTCCTTGGAAGGAACTGGTGGAGTGGGTGAAAAATTCCAGCCAGCACGGGAACCAGGCGGGTGAAGGGCCCCGCTGACATGTTGTAGTGTTTATGGAGCGGTTCAGGCCGCATGCGGGCGTAGCTCAATGGTAGAGCGCTAGCTTCCCAAGCTCGATACGCGGGTTCGATTCCCGTCGCCCGCTCCACGATGTGTAGCCCTAGCTCGACGAGCGGGGTCCGAACATGATCACCGCAACTCCGGTCAGGCAGACTGCGCTTCCGATGACGTCCCAGCGGTCAGGGCGGAAGCCGTCGAGGACCATCCCCCACACAAGTGACCCGACCACGAAGACACCGCCGTAAGCGGCAAGGATCCGGCCGAAATGAGCGTCGGGCTGCAGCGTTGCCACGAATCCGTACGCGCCGAGGGCCATTACGCCCAGCCCCGCCCACCACCATGGCCGGCCCTCGCGTACGCTCTGCCAGACAAGCCAGGCTCCGCCGATCTCGGCGAGCGCGGCAAGGGCGAAGAGGACTGCAACAAGGAGTAGGTTCATGGCCCCATTATTTCCCTGCAGCAGGGAACCGTCGGGTGCGCAAGTTGGTGCGCAATGCCACATGGCAGGCGAAGTTGGGCGAGCGTAGACTTGACGCGATGAATCGCACAATGTTCAAGTCCAAGATCCACCGGGCCACAGTCACCCACGCAGACCTGCACTACGTCGGTTCGGTGACCGTTGACCTGGACCTGCTCGAAGCCGCAGACATCCTGCCGGGTGAGATGGTTTCGATTGTGGATGTCACCAACGGCGCCCGGCTCGAAACCTACACCATCGCCGGTGAGCGCGGATCAGGTGTCCTCGGGATCAACGGTCCGGCAGCCCATCTGGTGCATGAGGGCGACACAGTCATACTCATTACGTACGCCGCGATGACCACGGAAGAGGCGCACTCCTATGTGCCCACCATCGTGCACGTCAATGCTGACAACAGAATCATCGAACTCGGCAACGATCCGGCCGAGGGCCTGACGGAAGGGCTGCAGCGGCCCCCGTTCGCGCTCAATAATGCCGCGCTCCTCTAGCTTGCGCCGAACAGAATGTTCAGATGGCTCCGCAGATTCTGCGGGGCCATTTCTGTATTGGGTGTTGTCTTTAGGGACACGCGAAGGCTAGCGACAGACTGCCTAGCGGAAATTAGTCAGAAGGCTTAGGGTCGAGAGGACAAACGTTGCTCCGGCCCTTTTCGCTGCAGTGTCTGATTGCTTGCAGTGTCTGGGCCAGGGCTGCTCATGCTCGATGTGGAGGCGAGGTACGTATGCCGGGAAATCGCAGGATCGATCAGCAACAAAAGCGGCTCCGGCAGAGGACCGGCGCCAAGGTGATCACTACGCTCGGGTTGGCTTCGCTCCTCCTTACCGGCTGTGGGCCGGCAGATTCCGGAGCGCCGACGCTGACCTGGTACATCAACCCGGATGCCGGCGGACAGGCCGCAATCGCGGAACGGTGTACGGAGGAAGCCGGGGGCGAATACCGAATCGAAACCTCGCTGCTCCCCAACGATGCGGCAGCCCAGCGAGAGCAACTGGCACGGCGGCTTGCAGCAGGGGACGATTCCCTCGACATCATGAGCATCGACCCTCCGTTCGTTCCGGAACTGGCCACTTTCCTTGCTCCCGTACCGGAAGACATCGCAGAGAGCACCACCGAGAACACCCTTGAAGGCGCTCTGCAGGGTGCGACGTACGAGGACGAACTGGTCACCGTGCCTTTCTGGGCCAACACCCAGATCCTTTGGTACCGCGAGTCGGTGGCTGAGGAAGCGGGGCTCGACATGTCGCAGCCCGTCACCTGGGACCAGCTCATGGAGGTAGCTGCGGAGCAGGATGTTGAACTGGGCGTACAGGGATCTCAGGCGGAGTCCATGACTGTGTGGATCAACTCACTCATCGAATCGGCCGGCGGGACCATCCTCGAAAACCCGGAGGCTCCGGCTGACGAAATCGAGCTCGGTTTGGCCAGCGAAGCCGGACAGGAGGCCGCGCGCATCATCGGGCGAATCGGCGACGAGGGGCTCGGCGGACCAGGCCTAGCGACGTCCACGGAGGGCACCTCGCTGACGGAATTCCAGGGCGACACCGGATCATTCATGGTGAACTACCCGTTCGTCTGGCCGGCCACGCAAGGCGCTGTCGAGGAAGGAAGCCTCGATCAGGCCCTTTTAGACGACATCGGGTGGGCACTCTACCCACGGGTCACCGAAGACCAGGAAGCTGCGCCTCCGCTCGGTGGCATCAACCTCGGCGTCGGCGCCGGCAGCGACGCTCCCGATCTTGCCTACCAGGCGATCGAGTGCATCGTGCAGCCGGAAAACCAGACCGAGTACTTCCTCACGAACGGCAACCCGCCCTCAAATTCCGAGGCCTACGAGGATCCTCAGATCGAGGAACTGTTCCCGATGGCAGAAACTATCCGCGAATCACTGGAGCTTGCGGCGCCCCGCCCGCAGACCCCGTTCTACAACGAGATCTCCAGCGGCCTGCAGCAGACCTGGACCCCTCCGGAGCAAATTGATCCGGAAACAACGCCGGAGCAATCGGCAGACTTCATCACCGCCGTCCTGAAAGGGGAGAGGCTGTTGTGACCAGCGCGATCACCAAGAACCCCGAGGCCATGAAAACGAATGGCCGCAACCGCAACAACGATTACAGCGACAGGGCCAAGGCTGAGCGCCGTCTGGGCTGGATCCTCGCAGGCCCGGCGTTCATCATCATGCTCGCGGTCACGCTGTATCCGATTCTTCAGGCGTTCTTCGACTCCCTCTACGCGTTCCGCCTGACCGCGCCGGATGAGCGCGAGTTCATCTTCTTCCAGAATTACGTGACCATCCTGAGCGATCCGGTCTGGTGGCGGGACCTCGTCGTGACGCTTCTGATCACGGTGGTGACTGTCGCCGTTGAACTCGTCCTCGGTTTCGCCCTGGCCCTGGTGATGCACCGGGCGCTGAAGGCAGTACGGGGCTGGCTCCGCACGGCCATCCTGGTTCCCTACGGCATCATCACTGTTGTCTCCGCGTATGCCTGGTTCTACGCGTTCGACATCAGCTCGGGCTACGTCAACGCCTGGTTCGACTGGGTACCGGGCATCGATGCGGACCTGAACTGGTTCGCACAGGCGAGCACCGCCCTTCCGGTCATCATGGCCTCGGAAATCTGGAAGACGACCCCGTTCATCTCGCTCCTCCTCCTGGCCGGCCTCGCGCAGGTTCCGGATGAGCTGACCGAGGCCGCGAAGGTCGACGGCGCCACCTGGTGGGAGCAGATGCGCAAGGTCATCATCCCGAATATGAAGGCAGCGATCATGGTCGCGGTCCTCTTCCGGGCCCTCGATGCCTTCCGAATATTCGACAACGTGTTCATCATGACCAACGGCCAATACGGCACTGAGGTGCTCTCGCTCCTTGCCTATCGAACGTCCATCAGCCGGCTGGAGATCGGGCTGGGCTCGGCTGTGTCCGTCCTTCTCTTCGCCTGCGTTCTCTTGATCAGCTTCATTGCCATCAAGGTCTTCAAGGTGGACCTCGCCGGATCAACAGGAGGAAAGCGATGAAGTCGACCGGCCGTCAAAAGCTTGTATGGACCATCATCTCGATCGCGGTTCTGGTTTACGCGCTGTTCCCTGTGGCATCGATTCTGGCCACCTCGTTCAAGTCTCCGGGAGATCTGACCAACGGGCGCTTCCTTCCCACCCCGGGACTGGCAACGCTGGCCAACTACGAGCAGATCCTGGTGGGCGATGCGCAGGGCCTCTTCCTCACCGCGCTGTGGAACTCGATCGGGATCTCGCTGATCGCAACTTTCATCGCCGTCGTGCTGGCGACGCTGTGTGCCTACGCGATTGCCCGTCTTGATTTCCCCGGGAAGAAACTGATTCTTACGACGGCGCTGGCCGTTTCGATTTTCCCGGTTATCTCCATCGTGACACCGCTGTTCAACCTGTGGCGCAATATCGGCCTGTACGACACCTGGCTCGGCCTGATCATTCCGTACCTGTCACTCACCCTCCCAATTTCCATCTGGACCCTCGCTGCGTTCTTCCGGCAGATTCCGTGGGAGCTGGAGCAGGCTGCCCAGGTGGACGGGGCAACGACGTGGCAGGCGTTCCGCAAGGCGATCGTTCCGCTCGCTGCACCGGGTGTGTTCACGACGGCGATCATCGCCTTCTTCATCGCCTGGAACGACTTTGTCTACGGCATCTCGCTGACGTCAACGGAAGCGGCGCGGCCCGTGCCTGCGGCGCTGGCGTTCTTCACAGGGGCTTCGCAGTTCGAGTCCCCCACCGGCGCAATTTCAGCGGCGGCAATCATCGTCACCATTCCGGTTGTACTGCTGGTACTCCTGTTCCAGCGGCAGATCGTTTCAGGCCTGACCCAGGGCGCAGTCAAGGGTTGAGAACCGAAGGAAGAGGATCCAGAACATGGCTTCTATAACGCTCAAGAACCTCGTCAAGCAGTACGGGGACGGGTTCCCCGCTGTCAACGACATCAGCATCGATATCGAGGACGGCGAGTTCATCATCCTGGTGGGCCCGTCGGGCTGCGGCAAGTCCACCCTCCTGCGCATGATCGTGGGGCTCGAGGACATCACCTCGGGTGACCTCTACATCAATGGCGAACGGGTCAATTCGAAGGCGCCGCGTGATCGGAACCTCGCGATGGTGTTCCAGAACTATGCGCTCTACCCGCACCTGACGGTCTTTGAGAACATTGCGTTCCCCCTCCGTCTGGCCAAGGGCCGGCACAGTGAGGAGGAAGTGCAGCGGCTCGTCACGGAAGCCGCGGCAACGCTTGAACTGACCGACCACCTGCAGCGCAAGCCGGCGAACCTCTCCGGCGGCCAGCGGCAGCGTGTTGCCATGGGCCGGGCAATCGTGCGGCAGGCAGACGCGTTCCTCTTCGACGAGCCGCTATCGAACCTCGACGCGAAGCTGCGCGGACAGATGCGGTCAGAAATTTCACAGATGCAGCGTCGGCTCGGCACAACGTCCGTGTACGTCACCCACGACCAGACCGAGGCGATGACCCTCGGCGACCGCGTTGCGGTGCTGAAGAAGGGCGAGCTGCAGCAGATTGCATCGCCTCGTGAGCTGTATGAACAGCCGGTCAACCTCTTCGTGGCCGGCTTCATCGGTTCCCCGTCGATGAACTTCCTTCCCGCGACCATAGAGAACGGCAAGCTCCAGACATCACTGGGTGCACTGGACATCCCTGCCGACCGTGCAGCCAAGGCAGCCGGCCGCAAGGTCGTGCTGGTTGGGGTCCGTCCGGAGTTCTTCGAGGACGCCAAACTCGTCGACGAGGCGAAGAAGCCGCACGGCTCGACGTTCAAAGCCACGCTCACTCACACTGAGTGGCTCGGCAACGAGCAGTACGGCTACATCAACTTCGACCCCTCCCCCGAGGTCCGTGAACTGCTGAACAACCTTGCCCGGGACATGGACGCCGACGAACTGCGGCCACAGGTCGTGGTCACGCTGGACGCGGCGAGCCGGATCCGAGGCGGCCGTGAGTCAGAGATCTGGCTTGATACCCGCAAGCTGCACCTGTTCGATCCCGAGACAGGCGAGAACCTCACCCGCGATGCAGAGGCGGGCGCGGCACTGACTGCAGAGGCCAATGAGGAACGCGCCGAGGAGATCGCCAGCGCCCGCGATGCGGACCACGAACACAGCACTACGAGTACAGGCAACGGTGGCGGAGGCGGAAGCCACCGGGCGGTGAGCTGACGCACGCCATATTCACCGCTTGACTGACGACGCCGGCACTCACCAGGGTGCCGGCGTCGCTTCGTGTCGCGGAGATTCCTGCCTGTGCCGGCGCCGGTGCCTGAGAGTGGTTGTAGCCTGAGGCTATGGCGAGCAAAGAGGCAGCAAACACGCAGGCATCGACCGCGGAGCACGCAGAGAAGATCGCGGCCGGCTATACCTTCGAGGGCCCGGCAGTGCAGCTCGGCGCGGCCATCGTCGACGGTACTGTCCACCCGGAGGCGGCGGTGCGTCTGCCGCTGGCCATGATGAACCGTCACGGGCTCGTCTCCGGTGCCACAGGGACCGGAAAAACGATCACTCTCCAGGTCCTTGCTGAACAGCTCAGCACCAACGGAGTGCCCGTCTTCCTTGCCGACATCAAGGGGGATCTCACCGGGTTGTCGACGCCGGGCACGGGGAGCGACAAGCTCCTTCGGCGGACCCAGTCGGTCGGCCAAATGTGGACTCCCGGAAATTTCCCGGTGGAATACTTCTCCCTTGGTGGTGACGGCACCGGCGTTCCTATCCGGGCAACCATCTCCGACTTCGGTCCCCTGCTGCTTGCGCGCGTCCTCGACCTGAATGAAACGCAGGAGTCCAGCCTGCAACTGGTGTTCCATTACGCCGACAAGGCCGGCCTTGAGCTTTTCAACCTCGCGGACCTTCGCGCCGTCATCGCATTCCTTGTATCCGATGAGGGTGAGAGCGCTCTGGACCAGCTTGGGGGGCTCTCGAAGGCAACTGCGGGCGTTATCCTCCGCGGGCTTGTCACTCTGGAGGCGCAGGGCATGGACCGCTTCTTCGGTGAACCGGAATTCGACACTGCTGATCTCCTGCGCACGGACGCGGAAGGTCGCGGCATCATCAGTTGCCTGGAACTGCCCACGCTCCAGCAGAAGCCGCAACTCTTCTCCACGTTCCTGATGTGGCTTGTCGCAGACCTCTTCGCTGATCTTCCGGAGGTCGGGGACGTCGAGAAGCCCAAATTGGTGTTCTTCCTCGATGAAGCTCACCTGCTGTTCAACGGTGCCTCGAAAGCGTTCCTGCAGTCCATCCACACCACCGTGCGCCTCATTCGCTCCAAGGGCGTCGGGATCTTCTTCGTCACCCAAACCCCACGGGACGTGCCCGCGGAGGTATTGGGCCAGCTCGCGAACCGGGTTCAGCATGCCCTGCGGGCGTTCACACCGGATGACGCGAAAGCCCTCAAGTCCACCGTCTCCACCTTCCCGATGAGCCCCTACGATCTCGAAGAGGTACTGACAACCGCCGGCATCGGGGAGGCCGTGGTCACCGTCATGAACGAATCGGGCGCGCCCACCCCGGTGGCCTGGACGCGGATATTCACTCCACAGTCCGTCATGGGGCCCTCGCCCGCAGGCGTCGTGGAGGACATCGTGAAGAACTCGCCACTCCTCGGCGATTACGGCACGCCTATCGACAGCCATTCCGCGTTCGAGAAGCTCTCCGCTCCACAAGACAGTCCGGAAGCGCGACCCACGACGACGACGCCGACGCCGTCATCACCCGCGGGCGGGCGCATGCCCAGTCAGGCGGAGATCGACGCCGAGGCGCGCCGTATTGAGGAGGAGATCCTGGGCCGGCCCAGCAGCCGGCCGCCAACTGCCCGTGCTGAACGCCCGGCGCCGCGTGCCGGGCAGCAGGCTCCCGACGGCGGTTGGCATGCCCCGCCTGCAGGCAGAAAACAGCATGAGACGAACGAGGTGATGGACTTCGCCCTCAAGGCCGCCGGCACCATCGGCGTAGAGCTGGTCCGTGGGCTTTTCGGGACGCAGCGGAAGCGCCGACGTCGTCGTTGGTAGGTCTGGCACTGCCATTGGGTAACGTAAGAGGGTGCATTCGTCCCGCCTGATCCGAGTCCTGGCCGCCTGGCTGCTTGGGCTCATGCTGGCAATCGTGGCGGCAATTGCAACCGTGATGCTCGTCAATACCCGGGTATACGGTCCTCACCAGCAGGTCGAAAGCTATTTGGAGGCGCTGCGTCAGGGCGAGGGAGAGCGGGCGCTGGGACTGCTCAACGCCTCCGTTCCGGACTCAACGAATGCAGCGCTTCTGGACGGTCCGGCCCTGCAACGGGCAGCGCAGGGCGTCGAAAATGTGCAGGTCGGCGAGCCACAGGCGGCGGGAGAGAATCGCGTGGAGGTGGACGTCAACTACACGATTGATGACGCCGCACACGCCACCGCTTTCCAGCTGGAGAAGACCGGCACGGAGTGGCTTTTCTTCGATCGCTGGGAGTTTGTGCCCTCGACGCTACCCATGCTCGAGGTGTCGGTGATCAACCAGAACGATGCCACGCTCAACGGCACCCGCGTGCTGATGCCTGAGGGCCGCAACCGGTTTGCTGCCTTCTATCCGGCCGAGGTGGAGGCCCACTACACGAGCGAGTATTTTGCCGCGCCCGCCCAGACCGTCGCCGTCACCGACCGCCAGCAAGCACCGGCCGGTCTCAACCTCGCAACGGCGGCAACCCCGGCGCTGACCGATGCCGTCACGGCGCAATTGAAGACGTTCCTCGACGACTGTGCCAAGCAGACCGTGTTCCAGCCGGCCAACTGCCCCTTCGGTTTCGAGACCGAACGCCGGGTGGCCGGGCCCATCAAGTGGTCCATCACCGAGTACCCGGAAGTCCGCATCGAACCGTTCAACGGCGACTGGGTTATCGCCCCGCTCACAGGAACCGTTCAGCTCGAGACCAGCCTGCAGGACCTGTTCACCGGGGTCATCGAACCGGTCACCGTCCCCCAGGAATACGGGTTCACCGCGCGCCTCGCCGTCACCGACGAGGGCATCACGGTAACCCCGGTCGTAGAGTACTAGCGCCGTCTAGTCGAGGCCTCGCAGGTCCAGCGTCAGTTCCGTTTCACCGCCGGCGCCGAGAGTGACCGGAATGCCCCAATCCTGCTGGTACAGGTGGCAAGCTGCGTGGTCCGGTATTTCGCCGCCGGGCTCACCGTCACAGGCCGCCGCCCGCGCGGTGATGTGCAGAACGCCCTCGGATACCTCGTCTGAGAGGACGAGCTGCCGCTGCAGCCCGACGCCGGTTCCACCACCCGAGACCAGGAGTGATTCCGGCGACGATGAGATCTTGAGCTGCGTCGGGTCACCCCAGCGGTCATCCAGCTTCTGGCCCTTCGGCGCGCTGAACCGCACGGTCACGCCGAACTCTCCCGTGGCCACCGCTGTCTTGGGCCGCTGCGTCTGCGAGGCACCCTCATCCACTGCGAGAGCTTCCTTGGGGATCGGCGCCCGGACCAGCTGATGCTTGTTCCCCTCGACGACGATGAGCAACGGCTCGCCGCCCGACTCCACCGGTGCCTGGTCCACCAGCACATCGGAGGGCTCCGCCAGTCCCCGCAGGAGGGTCGAGACCTGCCTCGTTGAGGGGTCATACCGACGGATTGCGCCGTTGTAGGTGTCGGCGATGGCAATGGATCCGTCCGGCAACGCGGTCACACCCAGCGGATGCTGAAGACGCGCCTGTTCGGCCTCACCGTCCCGGAACCCGAAGTCGAAAAGCCCCGTACCGATCGCCGACTGCACCTGCGTGCGGCTCCTGCCGTTGACAGTGAGGAAGCTCAGCACGCGTAAGGCCGACGTTTCGGAATCGGCAACCCAGATATTCCCGTGTGCGTCCTCGGCCAGGCCGGAGGACTGCGCGAACCAGGCAGCGGTGGAATCGCCGTCGAGCAGGCCCTCCAGTCCGGTGCCGGCGAGGATGTCCACGGCGCCGGTCAGCGGGTCGAAGGTGAAGATCTGGTGCGTCCCGGCCATGGCTACGACAATCCGCTCCAGGGCGGTCGACCAGATGATGTCCCACGGCGAGGAGAGGGAGATGTTGAGGGCGTCCGTACCGAGGAACGTGTCCTCCAGTCGCGGCGCTGCATCCTCGGGGATGTCCTCGGCGTCTCCGCCCAGGTCATGGGAGACCTCCTGCAACTCCACCGGCCGCGCTTTGACCTGGTTACCGGCATCGAGCAGCCGCTGGACGCCGTTGCCCGCGACAGTGCGCACCGCACCGGTTTCCAGTGCCACCCCCCGCAAGCGGTGGTTCACAGTGTCAGCGATGACGACGTCGTACCCTACCCGGCGCGCTATCGGCACTGGGAGCAGGGCCAGACCCTGCGGTTCATTGAACTGCGCCTCGGCCGGGCCGCCATCGGCGAAGCCCCTCGAGCCCGAGCCGATGGTGCGCCGCACGGTCTCAAGGTCAGCCTCAAGCTCGACGAGGCGGTGGTGGCCGCTGTCCCCCACGAGGAACGTATTGGTTGTAGGCAGCGCAAGCACCTTGCCCGGGAAACGCAGGTTGCCGGCAGTGGGCTCGGCAGGCACGTAGGGGCCGTCACCGCGGTGCAGCGTGCCCTTCGCCTCATGCTCGGCGACCAGTTCCTCGACGAGTGATTCGAGGCCGGCCGCGTGGCCCTCACCGGAGAGATGCGCCACGATGTAACCCTCGGGGTCGATGACAACCAGGGTCGGCCAGGCCCGCGCCGTGTAGGCCTGCCAGGTATCGAGCTCGGGATCGTCGAGGACCGGGTGGTGAATCTCGTACCGCTCCACCGCTGCGGCGAGGGCAACCGGATCAGCCTCATGCTCGAACTTGGGCGAGTGTACGCCTACCGTGACGAAGACGTCGGAGTACTTCGCTTCGAGCGGTCGCAGCTCGTCGAGGACGTGCAGGCAATTAATGCAGCAGAACGTCCAGAAGTCGAGGAGGACGATCTTCCCCCGCAGGTCCTCAAGCGTCAGCTGCTTGCCCCCGGTGTTGAGCCAGTTCCGCCCGACGAGTTCTGACGCGCGGACGCGGTAGCCGACGCGGAGCGAGGTTTCGGTCATTCAGGATCTCCTGGTGGGGTTGAGCGCTGTCCTGCGGGAGTTTCGGATGAAGGGCGACGCGTCGCAGGCCGGGTCCCCTCCCGTTCGGCCAGCGAGGCGAACATGTTGTTATAAGCAGAGAGCTCGGCGTCGTTATTCCGGTCCGCGGCACGGTCCTTGCGCCGCGACTCCCGCGCATCGCTGCGGGACCACATCACCGCGACGCCGATGGCGAGCAGGAGCGTTGGAACCTCTCCGATGCCCCAGGTCACTGCACCACCGATCTGCTGGTCCTCAAGGGCTGACGGCCCCCACTCCCGGCCCATGTTGCCGAAGTAGGAGGCCTGCAGCAGGGAGGTGCTGCCGGTCAGGGCCACGCCGAAGAACGCGTGGAAGGCCATGGTGGCGAAGAGCAGCAGCAGCCGCAACGGGAAAGGCGCACGCCGCGGCACGGGGTCGGTGCCGATCATCGTCAGTACGAAGATGTACCCGGTGAGGAGGAAGTGGAGGATCATCAGCTCGTGCCCCACGTGCTCACGCAGCGCGAAGCCGAACAGCGGCGAGTAGTAGAAGATCACGATCGACCCGGCGAAGTTGGCAGCGGCGAACAGCGGGTGCGTCACCAGCGCCGAGAACTTCGAGTGAACGATCACGAGTATCCACTCGCGGATGCCCCGGCTGCCGTCCCTGCGGGGCGTCAATGCCTTCAGGGCCAGGGTGACCGGTGCGCCGATCACCAGGAACAGCGGCACAACCATGGTCAGCGCCATGTGGTCGATCATGTGCGCGCTGAACAACACCATGCCGTAGATCGCCGGAGCCCCGGAGGTGAAGTAGGTGAGTGCGATCAGTCCGATGAACCAGGAGATGAGCCTGAGTACCGGCCAGGAGTCACCCCGGCGGCGCAGCTTCACAACGCCCAGGATGTACGCTGCCGCGACCGTGAGGGTGAAGGCGATCCAGAGCCAGTCGGGGCGCCATTCGGTGAGCCAGCGCATCGCCGTCGGCTCCGGAGGCAACTCATAGCCGGTGAGGATGCGCGCCGGCGTGGCATCGGGCTGCAGATCCTCGGAACGCGGAGGCGCGGTCCGCGCCAGCGCAACGGCGACTCCCGATACAGCGCCCATGATGGCCAGTTCGACGGCGATGAGCTGCCAGAGAACCCGGCGCGCGGACATGTTGGTATCGAGCTGCGGAATGATCCACTGCCGGTGCATCAGGCCGATACCACCGAGGAGGATGGTTGCGATGGCCTTGAAGGTCACCAGCAGGCCCCACTCGGAACCCAGTTGTGAAAGGCTTCCGATCCGGAGGCTTGCGTTGATGATGCCCGAGAGGAAGACCAGCGCGAATGCGAACCCGGCGAGCGCAGAGAATCGCTTCAGCACGGCCGTCGTCTGGGTTCCCAGCTTTCCGCCGATGATGGCGAGGACCACGATGCCGCCCACCCAGAGGCAGACCCCGACCAGGTGAAGCAGGATGGAGTTCACGGCGGCGTTGTGGTCGTCCCCGCTGGCAGAGTGGCCGATCAGTGCCATCGGGAGCAGCCCACCGAGCGACAGGACCAGCGTGAGGGCAAGCCACAGGCTGGAACGGGCGCCGAACGTCATGGTGGCAACGACGGCGGCAATCATCGTGGTGGAAAGCCAGGCACGACCGGTGTCGAAGTCTGTGAGGTAGGACGCGAGCCCCTGGGTGTAGGCCGGTTCGCCGCTCAAGGGAAGGCCGGATGCGTCGGAGTACGTCAGCACCAGCACGGCAAGGGCTGAAAGGGTCCAGGCAACCGCGGCCCACGACGCAAGCGACATGACCCTGGAGAAGGCCGGAGACTCGTCCGGTACCGCGGTGGATTCGGAGGAACCGGCGCCGTTGGATCCGCCGCGCGAGCGTACCTGCCTCGGCAGGATCACCACCGCGAAGGCAAGAGATCCGATCACGGCGGCCACCGAGATATTGTGCACGGCTTTCGACAGGGGTAGCCCCCACCGCGTGAGTGATCCCGGGTCGCTCAGCTGCCGGGGTGCTGCGGCGCCGGAGAAGGCGAGTGCCAGCACCACCGCGGTCAAGAGGGCGATGCCGGCAGCGATCAGCCAGCCCGGCTGGACCCCGGACTGCCCGGTGGCGGTGTTACCGGGTTTCGACTGGTTGGTTGTTGTGGCCACGCCTTCCATTGTCTACCCGCAGTAGAACAACGGCCAACTAACGTGCTCCGCCGCACGGAGCCCGCTCACAGGCTCGGTTTCGCAGAACAGTTAAACGAAACAGGGACTGCCACCGCGTGGTGGCAGTCCCTGCATTCTGCTGAGCTACTTGACGGCGGCCTTGAGCTTGGAGCCTGCGGTCAGCTTGACGCTGCTGCCTGCTGCGATCTCGATGGTCTCGCCCGTCTGGGGGTTGCGACCGGTGCGAGCTGCACGCTCGGTGCGCTCGACTGCCAGCCAGCCCGGGATGGTGACCTTGACGTCGTTCTTGGCAGAGGAAGCGAGAACGTCGAACAGGGCGTCGAGCACGCTGTTCACGGCAGTCTGGCTGGTGTCAGCCTTTGCTGCTACCTCGGCCACCAGTTCGCTGCGGTTCTTGGTCTCTTTCTTAGCCAATGTATGTCCTCCTGGACTTGTGCGGATTATTCAGAACCTCACCGTCTGGCGAAGCTTCTGGAGGAAAACCTACCAGCTTCAACCGCGATCTCCCGCAGAAATGGGCGTTTTTGCCCGTGATGTGGCGGAATATGGGCCTGTTGGAGAGGATATGGCGTCCGAAGACCGACCACGTCGTCTCCACCGCTTAAGACAAATCAGGACGGCGACCATGTGGTCGCCGTCCTGATTTTCACTGCGTCAAGCCGGAATATTTACCAGCTGGACTTGGTCACGCCGGGCAGCTCGCCGCGGTGTGCCATCTCGCGGAAACGAACGCGCGAGATACCGAACTTCTGGAGGGTGCCGCGGGGGCGCCCGTCGATCTGGTCGCGGTTGCGCAGGCGCACCGGTGAAGCGTTGCGGGGCAGCTTCTGCAGGCCGAGGCGTGCAGCCTCACGAGCCTCGTCGGTTGCGTTTTCGTCAACAAGCGTCTTCTTGAGCTCGAGGCGCTTGGCCGCGTAGCGCTCAACAATGACCTTGCGCTGCTCGTTGCGAGCAATCTTTGACTTCTTAGCCATGTGTTTAGCGCTCCTCTCGGAATTCGACGTGCTTGCGGATCTTGGGGTCGTACTTCATCAGAACCATGCGGTCCGGGTCATTACGGCGGTTCTTGCGGGTTACGTAGGTGTAACCGGTGCCGGCCGTGGACTTCAGCTTGATGATCGGACGTACGTCTTTGTCCTTTGCCATTAGAGCTTCACTCCCCGAGCCTGGATCTCAGCGACGACGGCGTCGATACCGCGGACGTCGATGGTCTTGATGCCGCGGGCGGAAACCTGCAGCGTTACATTGCGGCGCAGGGACGGAACCCAGTAGCGCTTCTTCTGAATGTTCGGGTCGAACCTGCGCTTGGTGCGCCGGTGCGAGTGCGAGATGCTGTGCCCGAAGCCCGGCTCGGCCCCAGTCACTTGGCAGTGAGCTGCCATGATGATCCTCCAAAGATTGAATAAAGCAAGTAGCAGAGTGTTCTACCTGCCATGAGGTGCATGCAGAGGCGTCACCTTCAACGCGGTCCGAACGACCGTGAGATGTTCGCGATTTCGCGCAACCTGAGCCCCTAACTACCGGCCCTCGAACGGGAAAAACCCACGAGAACCGGAGCAATTGCGCACGCTCCGCCACCTGATGCCTTTCCATTCTAGGAGGCAGGCGGCTTTAAGACCAATCGCGGTGCGCTCAACTGCCGTTCGACTCGTCCGGCCTGAATGCCTCCCCATCGGCCCCGATCACGGTGATCCCGCCCGACTCCCCCACTTCCGTGCCGGGACGAACCCGGGCATCGGCATCGACAAT
The DNA here is from genome assembly GCF_054161285.1 of Arthrobacter sp. D2-10. Lineage (NCBI taxonomy): Bacteria > Bacillati > Actinomycetota > Actinomycetes > Micrococcales > Micrococcaceae > Arthrobacter > Arthrobacter sp. D2-10. The sequence continues at coordinate 2,885,751 of NZ_CP096431.1, forward strand.
AACGGAGCGCAGCACCGCGCCGGCGGGAATGTGCGCACGGTTCAATACCACTGAATGTTCGACGACGGCGCCCTCCTCGACCACCGCGTCCGTCCCGATCACGCTGTTCGTCACAGAGCCGGCGATGCGGGCTCCCGGGGAGATGAGGCTGGATCCGATGTGCGCCGAGTCAGCAATGAACGCGGGCAGACGGCGCGGACTCGCACTGAGGATGGGCCAGGCAGGATCGTCGAACTCAAGGCCGTTCCCGGTCAGCAGGTCCATATGTGCGCGGTGGTAATTCTTCGGCGTGCCCAGGTCCAGCCAGTAGGACTCGAGCCGGTGCTCGGCGACCGTGCCGGTCTCGACGAGGTGCGGGATGAGCTGGTCCCCATAGTCCTCCAGTTCCCCCTCCCGCTCATACAGTTCCGCCAGCGTGTCCAGCAAGACATCCGCGGAGTACAGGAAGACTTCCGCAGCGACCAGGTCCGAGCGCGGGCTCTTCGGCTTGTACTCGAATCCCGTCACCAGGCCCTCCTCCACCTCCACCACGCCGTGTTGGGAAGCATCGCCGTCGAACCTGGTTGTCACCATGGTGAGGACAGCGCCGGTGTCCTGGTGGGTCTTCACCACATCGCGGTAATCGAGCTGGTACAGGTGGTCGGCACTGAGCACCAGCACCAGATCGGGATTGAACTCACGGATGTACTCCGACTGCCGGTACAGGCCGTCCGCGTTTCCAGCCGCGAAGCCCTCGCCGTGCTCTCCCTGGAAGGGAGGCAGTACCCTCAGGCCGCCGTTGGTGCGGTCGAGGTCCCAGGGGCGGCCGTTCGCCAGATGGTCATTGATGGACTTGGGCTGGTACTGCTCCACCACCCACACGTCGGAAATGTGACTGTGGTGCAGGTTGGACAGCGGGATGTCGATCAGCCGATAGGTTCCGCCCACCGGCACCACCGGCTTTGCCTTGCGGTCCGTCAGCGGACCGAGCCGCCCGCCCGTGCCGCCGGCCAGGATGACCGCCAGGATGGACGGCTCGCTCATGCCGATCCCACCGGCTGGGACTGCCTGAGAATCCAATGCGCCGAATCGAGCCGGGCGAGGATCTTCTTGCCCACCCGCTCCAGATCCGCAACATCCTGCTCATCAAGCCCGTCGAATACCAGGTGGCGTACGTACTCGACATGTTCGAGCGCCAACTCCTGCAGGTTCTCAAGACCGTCGAAGGTAAGGGTGGCGGTGGTGACCCGGAGATCCCGGGTGCTCTGGCTCCGCTGCACCCAGCCGCGCGCTTCGAGCTTGGTGACCACGTGGCTCAGCCGGGACAGCGAGGCATTCGAGCGGCCCGCGAGGTCGCTCATAGGGAGGGTGCGGTCCTCCGCCTCGGACAGCATCGCCAGGACGTGATAGTCAAAAAGCGTAATCTTGGCGCGGCGGTTCAGGTCCGCGTCCAGCGTGCCGGGCAGCATGGTCGCCACCGCATAGAGGGCCAGCCACGCTTGTCTTTCCGCAGGATTCAACCACCGCGCGCCAGTCATAGGACTCATTCTTGCAGAAGCGCCGCCCCTACGGTGACGCTCCTACGGTGACGTGGTCTGCCGAGTCCACACCGGGTGCGTCAGGTTCGGGTACTTCAGGGGAAGGGCATCTCCGGAGGACTGACCGCGTAACCGTCTGCCGACCCAGGGCCCGAGGTAGTCCCGTGCCCACACCGCGTCCTTGCGGAGCTGCACGAGCCGCGATGCTGCCGGACGCGCCTCCAGCTCCGGCACTTGAATGCTGTGCGCTGACTTCAGCACCTGCAGCACCCGGACCGCCATCAAAGTGTGTCCGGCAGCGGCCATGTGCATCCGGTCGACGTCCCAGTAGCCCCAGTTCTGGAACTCCCGCATCCGCCAGTAATCGACCAGCTCGGCATCATGCCGGTCCGCGATCTCCCGGACGAGTTCGTTATAGATGGCAGTACGCCCGCGCGTCTTCGCGAAAACCGCCGACTTCGACGAGTCGAAGCCCGTGAAGAGCACGACGGCGGCTCCGCTGCTGCGCAGGCGGGCGATGCCGGCGTCGTACTCGGCAAGCAGAGCGTCCAGGTCGATGGAAGGGCGCAGGATGTCATTGGCGCCGGCGTAGACGGTGACGAGCGTCGGCTTGAGTGCCAGGGCGGCGTCGACCTGCTCGGCGAGGATCTGCCGCATCTTTTTGCCACGGATCGCCAGGTTCGCGTAACCCCAGGAAGGATCGGCGAGGATCAGTTGCTCGGCAACGCGGTCAGCCCAGCCACGCACACCGTTGGGACTCTGCGGGTCCCAGTCCCCGACCCCTTCGGTGAAGGAATCTCCCAGGGCCACATAGCGGTGTGCGAAGGTCTCCCCCGGGAATTCAGTGGTCAAGAGCGGTGGTCTTCCTGATCGGATCCTTCGGCGGCGTCGCCGTCTGACGGGTTCTGCTGGTGCTCGGCGTCGTACTCGTGCTGGGTGTGGTGCTCGGTTTCGGTGTACGAACCGTTGAAGCCAGTGGTGTCGCCGGTGGGGCGAGCGGTTGACGGGTTGGGGAACGTGGGCGACCCGCCGGAGGGGTTGCCTTCGGGAGCGCCCTCCTCCTGTGCGCTGCCCTCGCCTGCATGGGACGTGCCTGCATTGGACTGGTCCTGTGTCATTGCTCCTCCTTCTCGGTTTTGCCCACCCAGCATAGTCCGCCGAAACCACCCGCACACCGGGCAGGGTCAGACGCTAAGCTCGATTCAGAACCACCGCCGTCAGGAGAACACGCATGGCTTCTTTACCGGACACAGAGTCTGAGCCGCAGGTTGATACCCAATCCGAGTCGCGCACAAAGCGCGCTGCCCTGATCCTCAACCCGGTCAAGCCGACGACTGAGGACATTCGCTCCATTGTCACGGAGTTGAGCCTCGAGAAGGGCTGGCAGGAGCCGCTTTTCCTCGAGACCACCGCGGATGATCCGGGCCACGGCCAGGCGCGGGAGGCGCTCAAGGCAGATGTCGACGTCGTTATCGCGGCAGGCGGAGACGGCACCGTTCGGTGCGTGGCTGAGGAGCTTGCGGGCACCGAGACGGCGCTTGGACTCCTTCCGCTGGGCACCGGCAACCTGCTCGCCCGGAATCTCGATATCGACGTCGATGATCCCAGAGGGGCGGTGGAGGCAGCACTGGGCGGAACCGAGCGTCTCATTGACGTCGTCTACGTAAATGTGGACCGCGCACAGGATGCTCACGTCTTCCTTGTCATGGCGGGGCTCGGTTTCGACGCCGCGATCATGGCTGACACCCGCGACGATCTGAAGGACAAGGTCGGCTGGCTGGCCTATGTCGACGCCGGTATCAGGAACCTGCCCGGGAAGCCGTCCCGGGTTCGCATCACACTCGACGGACGCAGGCGCATCAACGGTCGGCTGCGGAGCGTCATGGGCGGCAACTGCGGAAAGATCATGGGCGGTCTGGAGATCTTCCCCGGCGCCAAGCTCGACGACGGCCTCCTGGACGTCATGACCATCGCGCCGAGCGGTGCATTCGGCTGGTTCGCCGTACTCGGCAAGCTGCTTGCGCGCGGCAAGGGCAAGGACCCGTCGCTGGAGTACTACCAGTGCAAGACCGCCGAGATCGAGGTGGACTCTCCGCTGGAGATCGAACTCGACGGCGACCACCTCGGCAAGGGCCGGCACATGGCCCTGCGAGTGGAGCCAAGCTCACTGAAGCTGCGCATGCCGTACGGCAAGAAGGATCCGGCGATCCTTACCAACCCGATCCCATAGGGGCCGGGCCGCTTACCCCTCTGCCTTACCCCGGCGCCAGTAGCCCATGAACGCTACCTGCTTGCGGTCGATACCGACATCGCGCACCAGGTATCGGCGCAGCTCCCGCACTACTGCTGCTTCACCTGCGATCCAGGCGTAGAAGGGCAGCGCGCCGGCGGGCTTGTCCGGGTTCAGGGAACCGTCGAGCGCCGCGGCATCCAGCAGCTGAGGCGTCTCCCAGAGGATGGTCCTGTCGACGTCGATATCCTCCGGCTCAGGACCGGCTGCCCGCTCGGGCCCGCCGACGCGGCCCGCGGCCGCAGCGAGTGCCTGCCCGGAGGAAGTGTCTGAACCGAGGCTGACCCGGAACGGCGCAGCCAGGGAGACCCAGCCGGGGACCTTGACCGTCTGGCGAACGGCGGCATCCAGCAGTTCACCGTGCGGACGCCCGCCGCGGACGAGCCAGCTGACACCGACGCCCGACCGCGTCTGAATCTCCTGGCAGTCCGAACCGGCGGGCACCTCGAGGAAAGCGTGTCCGCTGATGTCCTCGGGCAGCGATTCAAGGATCGCGCTGATTGCCGGAACCGCTGTCTCATCACCGGCGAGCAGGACATTCTGGGCCAGGCCGGGACGCCATTCGATGCCGCCGTACGCGCCGGCAGTGGAGCAGGTCGCGGCATGAAGATTCGGCCCGATGATCCAGACCCGGTCGCCGGGCTCAGCTGCCGCCGCCCACTGCGAGGCAGGCCCGCCCCTGCCGTCGTCGTCGAGGTGCATCACGAAGTCGACGTCCAGTTCCGGGATCGCCTGGTGGCAGCGGGAGGCGCGCACCGTGTAGGTTCGCATGTCACCGCGCTCGGCCTGGTCGAGCGAGAGCCACTGCTGGTACCAGCCGCTGCCGGAATCCTCCATCAGTGCTCCGAGGTCGGCGGACCCGCCGCCGACCGGCGGGATCATCACCTTGATGCGGAGGTCGAGCGTGTGCCCCTGGACTCCGAAGTCGGACAGGCAGGCGCCACCGAAGGTGATGCGCCGGAAATTGGCGCTGAGGTGCTCCACGCGGCTGACTACGACGTCGAAGGCACGGATGGCGGGCACCGCGGACTGGCCGGCGTCGGCCGCAGCCCGTGCGCTCCTCCGGGCGGGGCGGGTGGTGCTGACTTCTGTCACGATGCTGCCTCCATTGTCAGTGCGGGTAGCCCGTCCTGCGGGTTCGCTAAAAAACCCTGCTCACGTTCCACGCTGGCTCGTGCGGGGGTGGTTCTGCGGGTTGCATGGTGGCGTCCGACGGGTACCACCATGGGCGTACCCGAGATCGGATCCGGCATGACGCGGCTCTCAAGGCCGAAGACCTCCGCGACCGTCTCCTCCGTGACCACGGCCGAGGGCGCTCCCTCAGCGACGATCCGGCCGCCCTTCAGGGCGATGAGGTGGTCCGCGTAGCGCGCCGCCAGGTTGAGGTCGTGCAGGACGATCGCAACCGTGGTGCCCGCGCTGCGGTTCAAGTCGGTGATGAGGTCCAGGACCTCCACCTGGTGTGCCAGATCAAGGAAAGTCGTCGGCTCGTCCAGAAGGAGGATGTCCGTCTGCTGGGCCAGCGCCATGGCAATCCAGACGCGCTGCCGTTGCCCGCCGGAGAGCTCGTCGACGTTGCGGTCCGCCAGCTCCAGAGTATCGGTGACGCGGAGTGCGGAGGCGACTGCGGCGTCGTCGTCGGCGTTCCACTGGCGGAACCATCCCTGGTGTGGGTAACGGCCGCGGCCGACGAGGTCCACCACTGCGATGCCGTCCGGTGCCACCGGTGTCTGCGGGAGCAGGCCCAGGGTCTTCGCGACTGATCGGGTGGACAACGAGTGGATGTCCTTGCCGTCGAGCAGCACCGTTCCGCCCGCCGGCTTCAGGAGCCTGGCGAGGCCCCGGAGCAGCGTCGACTTGCCGCAGGCGTTCGCTCCGACGATGACCGTAACCTTGCCCTCCGGTACTTCCACTGTCAGGTTCTCGACCACCGTGCGGTTGTCATACGCGAGAAAAAGGTCCTTGGCGCTCAACCTCATGTCAGCCTCCTTGGCCTGATCGATTGGATGTGGCAAGAAGCCAGAGGAGGAACGGAGCCCCGAGGACGCCCGTGATCACTCCCACCGGCAGGGAAACCCCTGGAATCAGATTCGCGCCCACGAAGTCCGCTCCGAGGACGATGACAGCTCCGACGAGCGCTGCCGTGACCAGTGGGCGGTACCCACCAAGGATGCGCCGGGCAATCGGTCCGGAGAGGAAGGCGATGAACGCAACGGGCCCGGCTGCCGCCGTCGCTACCGCGGCCAGGAGCACGCCGGTAACGATGAGCGCGAGCCTCGAGCGCTCGACGCTCACGCCGAGTCCGGCCGCTGCGTCGTCTCCCAGTTCCAGGCCGCGCAACGAGCGGGACAGTACGACGACGGCGGGTGCCAGGACCAGCAAGGCAACCGACAGGATGGTCACCCGGTCCCAGTTGCTCGAGTTGAGCGAGCCGTTCAGCCAGGCCAGCGCGTCAGCAGCAACGCGGATATCCGTTCGGGTCAGGAGAAAGCTGACAACCGACTGCAGGACCGCCGAAAACCCGATGCCGACCAGGATGAGCCGGTAGCCCGCAACTGAGCCGCGCCGTGAGATGGCGTAGATGGCCAGGGCCACCGCAAGTGCGCCGACCATCGCGAATCCGGACAGCACGAGCCCGGAAGCTCCGAGGAACGCAATGGCGAAAACAGCCGAGGCGCTCGCTCCGTAGCTGATTCCGATGATGTCGGGGCTGGCGAGCGGGTTCCGCAGCATGGTTTGGAACACCGCCCCGGCCACGCCGAAGGCCGCGCCGACCATAATCCCGATGAGAACGCGGGGAATCCGGTTCTCCATCACGATGAAGCTGGCACCCGGGATGTCCACCCCGCCGACGATCCGGAAGAAATCGGGGATGGTGACCGTGTAGCGGCCCAGCAGCAGCGTGACGGCCGCGAGCGCGACAATCAGGAACGCCAGGATCGCGAGCTTCACCGCCCGCTGGGTCCGCAGATGACGGCGCTCCCGGAGGACCAAAGGCTCCTCGGCTGCGCGCACCGCGGAGGCGTTCGGGCGGGTGGTGACGCTCATAGCTCGGCCATTTTCCGGCGTCGTACCAGCCAGACGAATACCGGTGCTCCGATGACGGCGGTCAGGATGCCGACCTGCACCTCGCTGGGCGGGAGAATGACGCGGCCCAGGATGTCAGCGCAGAGCAGCAGCACGGGGGCGAGCACCATCGAGAACGGGAGGATCCAGCGGTAGTCCGGTCCAGCGAACGCGCGGACCACGTGCGGAATAACGAGGCCGACAAACCCGATGGGCCCGGCGGCCGCTGTCGCGGCACCGCACAGCACGACGACGCCGAGAGCTGTCAGCGCGCGGGCGAGGGTCACGTTCTGCCCCAGACCCCGGGCGATGTCATCTCCGAGGGAGAGGCTGTTCAGCACCTTGCCCGTCAGAAGGGTCAGGATGAAGCCGAAGGCCAGGAATGGCAGGACCGGAAGAATCACGTCCCACCCCCGACCGGCCACTGAGCCGACCTGCCAGAAGCGGAAAGAATCGAAGGTTTGCTGGCTCGAAACAAGCACAGCGTTCAGCAGCGAAACCATGCCCGCGGAGAGCGCCGCGCCCGCGAGCGCCAATTTGACCGGTGTCGCGCCATCCCGACCCAGGCTGGCGACCGCGTAGACCAGCACCGCTGCTCCGGCCGCTCCGAGGAAGGCGAACCAGACGTATCCCGTGAAGCTGGTGACTCCGAAGACGAAGATTCCGATGACGACGGCAAGCGCAGCACCGGAATTGACGCCCAGGATGCCGGGATCGGCGAGGGGGTTGCGGGCGACGCCCTGCATGGCCGCTCCCGCGAGGCCGAGGGCAGCACCGGCCAGGAGCCCGACGATGGTCCGCGGGACGCGCGACAGTACTACGGCGTGATCACCGTTGGCGGGGTCATAGGCGGTCAGTACCTGCACCAGAGTTTCCGCGCTGATCGGGCGTGCCCCGATTGCCAGCGATGCGACGCAGACGATCGCGAGGACGAGAACGGCCAGAATCAGTTGCAGTGCACGGGCTGTTGGACGTTTCCGGGACCGCTGCTGGCGGAGGAGCGGCGAGGCGGGCGCAGCCACTGCCATGCATGCCTCCCTGGGCCAACTCCTGAGATCGCCGGATTAACCGGATCGGACCCAAGTAAGGCTAGCCTATGCATGCCCGGATTAGGAAACGGTAATGTTCGCTATTTCCCGAAGAACCCCTCGAGCTTCACGGGGCTGCGGTGGGTGCCGTGCCGCGCCCGAACGGACTTCCGCCGAGCCTTTCGCGCTGGTGCTCGGTGTGCCAGTTCTCCAGGGACGGACCTTTCGGCACGATCTGTGTGGGGTTGATGTCCTGGTGAACGACGTAATAGTGCTTCTTGATCTGATCGAAGTCGATGGTGTCACCGAAGCCGGGAGTCTGGAAGAGGTCCCGCGCATAGCCCCACAGTGCCGGCATCTCCGTGAGCTTGTTCCGGTTGCACTTGAAGTGCCCGTGGTACACCGGGTCGAACCGCACGAGGGTGGTGAAGAGCCGCACGTCGGCCTCCGTGATCGAGTCCCCTACCAGGTAGCGCTGGCTGGCTAGCCGTTCCTCCAGCCAGTCCAGTGCTGCGAAGAGGCGGTCATAGGCGTCGTTGTAGGCGTCCTGTGATCCTGCGAAGCCGCAGCGGTAGACGCCGTTGTTCACCTCGGTGAACACACGCTTGTTGACCGTGTCGATCTCCTCGCGGAGGTCCTCCGGGTACAGGTCCGGGGCGCCGTCCCGATGGAAATCCTTCCATTCGGTGGACAGGTCGAGGGTGATCTGCGGGAAGTTGTTCGTAACTACTGCTCCGGAATTGACGTCCACGATCGCGGGCACAGTGATGCCGCGCGGGTACTCGGGATCCCGCTTGAAGTAGGCCTCCTGCAACCGCTCGATCCCGAGCACCGGATCCTTACCGCCCGGGTCGAGGTCGAACGTCCAGGAGCGCTTGTCATGGGTGGGTCCCGGCGTGCCCAGCGAGATCGCCTCCTCCAGCCCGAGCAGGCGGCGAACGATGATCGCCCGGTTAGCCCACGGGCAGGCCCGGGCGGCGATCAGGCGGTACCGGCCCGGCTCCACCGGGAAACCGTCAGCGGCGTCACGGGTGATCCGCGTCTCGATGTAGTTGCTGTCGCGCTTGAACTCCTTGCCGGAGTCGACGTAAGTGCCCTTGGTGCTGTGTTCGGAATTGCTCATGGTTCACTCTCGTTGTTTGGCTGCGTTCAGGAACGGGCTGCGTCGATTCCCTTCCCGATCTACCGGGCGAGGTATTCGAGCAGCGCGGCGCAGGCCGCTTCACAGCGACGGCAGGTCTCTGCGCAAATCCTGCAGTGATCGTGCATCGACGCGTGCCGTTCACATTCCTCTGCGCAGTTTCGGCAGGCTTGCAGACAGGCCTCGAGCAGCGGCGCGAGCACCGCGGGATGGTGTCCGCCCTGCCGTTGCAGCATCCGTGCGGTGGCAAGACAGATATCCGCACAGTCCTGGTCCGTCCTGATACAGTGCCGGAGCTCTTCGATTCCGTCTTCGCCAAGGCAGGCGTCCGCGCAGCTTCCGCAGGTGGCAACACAGTCGAGGCATGCCTCAATGGTTGCTGCCAGATCCCCGGCCTGCACATGGCCGGACGGGCGGGGGTGGGCGATGATCATGTCCGCGATGTTGGTCATGACCGGCTCTTCTCGCGGTCGCTGTGGTCGCGGCCGTACTTCTGGCGCAACTCACGGCCCTTGTCGACCAACTCGATCTGCTTGTCGCGCTTCTTCTTCGCCTGCTTGTCATCCCGCGGGGGAAGCTGCACGGTTTCCTCGGCCTCGATACCGGCCTGCAGTTCCCGGCCACGCTCAAGCTCAGCGTCGAATTCGGCACCGAACAGGAGGGAGAGGTTGGCGAGCCAGAGCCACAGCAGGAAGATGATGACGCCGGCGATCGCGCCGTACGTGCGCTCATAGTTGCCGAAGTTCGAAACATAGAACGAGAACGCCGCCGTCGTGATGGCCAGCACCAGCAGCGCGATGATGGAACCGATGCTCACCCACTTGAACTTGGGCTGCTTGAGGTTGGGAGCCGCGTAGTAGAGCACAGCGATCATCAGCACCGCGAAGAACACCATGACCGGCCACTTGGCGATATTCCAGATCGTTACGGCTGTTGAGCCCAGACCGATCGCGCTGCCGACGGCCTCTGCAACGGGACCCGACAGAATCAGCAGCAGCGCCATCAGCACCACCAGCAGCAATACGACGAGGGTGATGGCCAGCATCACCGGGCGCAGCTTCCAGAAGGGACGTCCTTCCTCGACCTCGTACATCCGGTTCATGGCGCGGGCGAATGCGCCCACGAATCCGGATGCCGACCAGATGGCACCAACGAGACCGATGACGAATGTCAGCCCGGCCGTATTGGACGAGGCCAGTTGCTGAATGGTGGGCCCGACGGTCTCCTCCGCGTCGGAGGAGACGCTCGACAGAATTCCGATCACTGCGTCCGTGGTTGCCTCGGCCTGTCCGAAGAACCCGAGAATCGACACCAGCGCGAGCAGGGCGGGGAAGATTGCGAGCACTGCGTAGTAGGTCAGGGCCGCTGCAAGGTCGGTGCACTGGTCCTTGCTGAATTCACTGACTGTTCGTTTGAAGACGTAACCCCAGGCCGGTTTCGCAATGTCGGTGGGATCGTCCGGCTTCCGGGAGTCATCCGGGTGGGGGCTCGAAGCCGCCTTTGCCTGCGTGGCTTCCTCTGTCGAATCCGCCTTCGCTGGATCTTTAGTGGTCACGTTTCTACCTCCGGTTCAGATTTGCCTTCCCCAACCGAACCATAAGGATACTTACTATTGCAATAAGTAGTCGACCGTTTAGTGTGGTTTTCAGGCCACAACGATTGAAGGGTTCCACATGCGCATCGCTGTTATCGGAGCAACCGGCAATGTGGGGACGGCGCTTCTTCGCCGGCTTCAGCAGGCCCGCACGGAGAACCCAGCCATCGAGCTGGTGGGCATTTCCCGCCGACAACCATCGCAGGACCACGCACCCTATGAGGGAGTGCAGTGGCACACCGCGGATGTGGGAACCGATGCGGGGCGCGAGCGGCTCACGTCCGCGCTCCAGGGGGTGGACGCCGTCGTGCATCTCGCGTGGGCTATCCAGCCCAACCGGGACGAGGATGCGATGTTCCGCACCAACGTGACCGGAACCGAGAACGCCCTGCATGCCGCCGCCGACGCCGGTGTACGCCACTTCGTATGCGCATCCTCTGTCGGCGCCTACAGCCCGGCTCGCAAGGACCAGTCGGTTACAGAGGACTGGCCCACCGGAGGCATTCAGACGTCGCACTACAGCCGCCACAAGGCCGCGCAGGAGGACCTGCTGGATGCTTTCGAGCGCGATTTCCCGGAGATCCCTGTTGCGCGTGTCCGCCCGGGGCTCATCTTCCAGGCTGACGCCGGTGAGGAGATCGGGCGCTATTTCCTCGGACCGCTGATCCCCCGGTCCATCCTTAACAAGCTGAGCCTGCCCGTCCTGCCCATTCCATCCCAGATGGTGTTCCAGGCCGTGCACGCGGCGGACATGGCAGACGCCTACTGGCGCATCGTCGACCAGCGGGCGTCGGGAGCCTTCAACATCGCAGCCGAGCCAGTTTTGACACCCCGGCTTCTGGGCGGCCTTCTCGGCGCGAAGCGCGTGTTCGACCTGCCCGTTCCGGTGCTCCGGGCGGCAGTGGCGGCATCCTGGGCCCTGCACATTCAGGCGACCGACCCGGGCTGGATCGACATGGCTGCACAAGCGCCCGTCATGAATACCGACCGGGCACGCACGCTCCTCGGTTGGGAGCCGACGCGTTCCTCGGTGGCGGCCATCCGCGAGGTCATCGACGGATTGGCCGGCGGTTCCGGCGTGCACGGCTCCCCCAGCCTGCGCCCCGGCCGCTGAGTGGGCTTACTCCTTCACCGCACCGGCAGAAGCGTTCATGATGCGCTTCTGGAAGACAAAGAACACGATCGCCACCGGCACGGTCATCAACGCGGCCGCCGCAAGCTTGAGCGGGTACTGGGTTCCCTGGCTCAGGGCACCGGATGCAAGTTGCGCGACGCCCTTGGTCAGCGTGGTCAGCTCCGGGCTCTGGGTCGAGATGATGAAGTGGTTCAGTTCGTTCCAGGAACCCTGGAAGGACAGGATCACGATGGTCATCACGGCCGGACGGGCCATCGGCAGCACCACGGACCAGAAGGTTCGGAACGTTCCTGCGCCGTCGATCCTCGCCTGTTCCTCAACGCTGGCCGGGATCGACTCGAAGAAGTTCTTCATGATGAACACTCCCGCGGCGTCGGCCAGTAGCGGGAGGATCATTCCGGTGTACGAGTCGTAGATCCCCAGCTGGTTGATCACGAGGAACTTCGGAATAAGAAGAACGACGCCGGGCACCGCCATTACTGCCACGAGCAGCGCGAACACCAGCGCTCGCCCGCGGAACGGGATTCGCGCCAGCGCGTAACCGGCCAACGAGTTGAAGAAGACACGGCCGAGGGTCACAAACACAGTCACGATGAACGAGTTCATGCCCCACAGCGGGAAATCCGAGTTGGCGAACAGCGTGTCGTAGGCCGCCACCGTCCAGTTCTGCGGAACGAGTCCCAACGGGTTCTGCGCGGCTTCCGGCTCTGACTTGAAGGACGTGGCTACCTGCACCAGGAACGGAAAAATGTAGATGAGTGCCAGCGCGATCAGGACCAGGTAGGCAATCCAGGCTCCGCGGGCCGCCCTGCGCCGCCCGTCCGTTGGAGCACGACGACGGCTGGCAGCGGCCGGCGGTGCTGGTGCTGTGGCAGTACTCATCGCCGCTGCTCTCCTTCTTCATCGGCGGGTGCCGCCGTACCGGGGATGGCCGCCGCGCTGGAGCCGGCGCTCACGCCGGCGGGTACCATCCGCCGTCGTCGTGGGACGTCACGCTCCCGAAGAGCCCAGCGCTGGAGCAGGGTCAGGACCACGATGATCGCGAAAAGGACAAAGGCGATAGCTGCGCCGACTCCCCACTGCTGGTCCACGAAGGCTGCGTTGAAGGACAGGTAGGCCGGTGTGAGCGTTGTTTTGGCCGGTCCGCCCTGGGTGCCGGTGTAGATCTGGTCGAAAACCTGCCAGGTACCGATCAACCCCAGCGTCAACACCGTGAACAGGGTGGGGCGAAGCATGGGCAGGGTCACGGCCCAGAAGCGCTGCCAGCCGGTGGCACCGTCGACCATGGCGGCCTCCTGCACCTCGCCGCTGATGTTTTGCAGCGCAGCGATGAACAGCAGCATGAAGGTTCCTGATGTTGTGAAGATGGCCATCAGGACGAAGGCACTCATTGCCACCGATGGTCCTGCAAGCCAATCCCACCCGCTGATACCCAGGAAGCCCGGAGCCCGAAGTCCTGCCGGTGCCTGATCCACTCCAACAAGACCGAACAGGATGTGCAGCACGCCCCGCGGATCCTGGAACCAGTTGGGACCTTCGATCGCGAAGAACGACAGCACCTTGTTGATGACGCCGGTAGCGCTGAACAGGAAGAGCCACAGCACGGTAATGGCTACCGAACTGGTTACTGACGGGAAGTAGAAGGCTGTGCGGAAGAATCCCCTGCCCTTGAGGATCTGGCGGTTCACCATCACCGCGAGGAACAGCGCGAGAGCTGTCTGCAGCGGGACAACCAGGAGCACGTAGTAAAGATTGTTCCGGATTGCTGTTCCGAAATCCCGGCCGATCAGCCCTTCGCCTCCGAGGATTCCCGAGTAGTTCTCGAACCCGACGAAACTTACGCTGGCCGAAAAGGGGCTTCCCCGTCCCGTCCAGTCGGACAGGCTGACCCAGGCCGCCATGATGACCGGGACAACAAGGAACAGGCCCAGGATCAGCACGACCGGGGTGATGAACAGCCAGCCCGCAAGACCTTGGCGACCACGAATGTCACCGCGTTTGACCCTGCTCGGGGGTGCTTCCGCTGCAGTGGTTGGAGTGGATGGCATGGCTACCTCGGATCTGAACGCTGTGGGTCTGGGCGGCGCCCCTCATATGGAGCGCCGCCCGGTAGTGGTGAGGCGTTACTGGGTCGCTATGGTTTCCACGAGCGGCTGCACCGACTCGAGGATCTGCTGTGGGTCCGAGGACTCGAGTGACTCGAGCTGCGAGTTCAGTTCCCCAAGCACGTCGGCTGCGCCCTGCTGGGCGGGCAGATTCTGCGCGTACTCGCCTCCGGCGATGAACGGCTCAAGTTCCGGGTACTGCTCGGACCAGTCGGCGGCGACGGACTGCAGGGACGGCATAACACCGAACGCCTCAGCGAAAGCCAGTTGGCTTTCAGGAGTTGTCAGGTGCTCCACCAATGCCTTGGCGCCCTCGATGTTGTCGCTGTCGGCAGCAATTCCCCAGCAATTGGTGAACTGCAGTGTGCCCTTCCCGCCCGGACCTTCGGGCAGCTCGGCAACCTGGTATTCGACGTCGGGGAAGTCATTGGTCATGGCGCCCGCGATCCAGTTGCCTTCGATGACCATCGCGGCCAGCCCCTTACCAAAGGCTTCACCGCCCCAACCCGCTCCGAGGTTTGAGGAGTAGTCGGCCACGCCGTCGGTCATCATCTGCTTGACATAGCTGAGCGCTTCCACGTTCTCTTCGCTGGCCGCAGTCGCTTCGCCGTCCGTGATGAGTCCGCCTCCGGCCTGGGCAGCGAAGACACCGAGCCGCTGGAATTCGGGGCTGAAGCCAAGACCGACGGTTTCCTCAGTAGTGAGCTGCTCAGCGACGTCTGCCAGTTCCTCCCAGGTGGTGGGAAGATCCTCTTCGGTGAGCCCGGCTTCCTCCCACTTGTCGCTGTTGATGACGAGGCCGAGCGTGGAGAAGTCCTTGGGAGCACAGTAGAGCTGATCCTCGTAGGTGAAGGCTTCACGCAGGGCCGGGTAGTAGTCGTCCTTGTTTGCGAGGTCCTCGCCATACGGCTCAAGGGAGCCGTTGGCCGCGTAGCCGGCGAATGCGTCGGTGGACAGGTAGAACACGTCTGCAGGCTCACCGGAGGCGAAGCCCTGACTGAGCTGCTGGGTCAGATCCGACGCGACGATGACGGATGCCTCTACGCCCGACTCGCTCGCCCAGGAATCGACGGCAGCAGTGACAGCCTCGGTTTCGGCGTCGCCGGATGATCCGATGAGAACGCTGACGGGTGCGTCGGTTGCTGTCGCTTCACCGCCGTCCTCTGCTGATTCCGAAAAACCGGACCCTCCGCAGGCCGTCAAGGCCAGCATCGATGCCGCGGTGATGGCGACGGCAAGGCGCCGTCGGGGATGTCCAGTCTTCATTGTCTGATTCCTCATTGTGTTTGCTTCTTTTGGTGGTGGTTCTGGTCTCAGCTGCTGCTGAAGGAGTAGGGAGTACGTTGGATCAGAGTCGGCGGGAGCAAAAGGTGTCGCTCGGGTACCTCTTCCCCCCCGGGGAAGTTGGTTCCAGCCAGCTCGTGCGCAAGGACGGCGATGATGTGCCGGGCAGCGTCCTCGATGGGCTGGGAAACGCTCGAAAGTCCGACGGCGGCAGCCACCGGTGTGTCATCGAATCCGATGACCGTGCCTGAGGCCTGCTCTGGAAACAGTTGCCGCATCTTCGCGGCAGCGCCCAGTGCCAGGGAGTCGCTGGCGCACACGAGCGCTGTCGCTCCCCTCGACGCCAGCCGTTCAGCACCCTGCGCGCCGGCGGGAACGCCGTCGTCGGCCTGAATGTCCAGGGTGTCGGTGGCCAAACCGGCGGCGACCATGGCACGTTTCCAGCCCGCGCGACGGTCATCGCCCGCTCCGGAACCTGCTGGCCAGCCGATGAACCCGACGGCGGTGTGACCCTGTTCGATCAGGGTGCGCGCGGCTTGCTCGGTGCCGGCACCGCCGTCGACATCCACCCAGGGGTGGCCGGAACCGAAAGGGTCCTCGACACTGCTCCAGGGACGCCCGAACGCAGCGAACGGCACCTCGTGTTCCAGCAGCCATTCGGTGCGGGCGTCGCCGTAATGCGTGCCAGTGAGAACGAAGCCGTCCAGATCGGCAACTTTCAGGAGCTCTTCATACTGCCGTATTTCGCCCGAGTCCGATTCTGCGCAGAACAGGGTGAGCCGATACCCCTCATCCTGCGCCGATTCGGTCAGCGCGTGCAGGAACCGGTCAAGGATCGAACCGTTGATTCCGTCCACCACCGGCATCAGGCGGATACCTAAATTCATCGACCGGCGGGTCCGCAGCTGGCGGGCTGCCGCGCTCGGCCGATAACCGCTTTCGGCGATGGCATGCTGCACACGCATCCGGGTCTCCGGCTTCACCCGGTGGGGGGCGTTGATGACGTTCGACACCGTCTGCCTGGAGACGCCGAGGGAGGCCGCCAGGCTGACAAGCGTGGTCTTCGGCATTCCGGTGCCTCCATGAGATCGAGCGTTCACCGTGTTCGGCGGACGTTTACAGAATATGAACGTTCAAATAGGGTTGTCAATGAGAAATTTGAACGATCTAATGAGACATTGCCGAGCCGCAAGGAGAACCCCTTGGCGTACCTACAGCCTTTCCTCCACAACCTGACCGGCGTGTTCAGTGCTCCCCTCCAGGCGTGGGCGGATCCGCACGGCCAGATCAGGGACTCGGGTGCGCAGGGCATCCATTGTGGAGATGACAGGATTATCCGTTCAGCAGTGCTGACCGTGGACGGATCCGAGCCCGAGTGGGTGTCCACTCAGGTCCGTTCCGCGCAGCGCGTCGAGTACGTGCACTTCGTCCGCGTGGCGTCACAGGTCGCGGATCCGCTGATGCACCTGACCCGCGCCCGCACGGCGGACGCGCAGGGGGTTGCCGAGCACATCCGGCTGGAGTCGGCGTATGAGTTCGTGGTTCGTCAGGAGGTCCGGCTGGTGCTGGACGTGGACAACACCCCAATGGAGCAGGTGAAGTCCGGCGCAGCCCGGCGTTCCGACCTCACAGTCACCGGACCGCAGTGGAACTGGCGGGATGAGGACACCACAGCCTTCCTCGACGCGCCCGAGGCGCATATCGACTACGACGGCGGCCGCATCACTCTTACCTGGCCGGTGGTTATCGAGCCGGGCGGCACCGTAGACCTCAACTGGAGGCTTGCGGCAACCGATGCAGTGGCACCCATGGTTGCGCCGTCGGGCCCTGCCCTGACTGTCCCCCCGATTGGGGACGAGCTGCTGCGCAGGCTCCTCGACCGGTCGGTCTCTGACCTCAACGGTTTGCGGATGGCAGCTGCCGACCGGCCGGAGGAGACCTTCCTCGCAGCGGGAGCACCCTGGTTCTTCACGATGTTCGGACGGGATTCACTCATCTCCGCACGCCTGCTCCTGCCCATTGACACCTCCCTGGCGGGAAGCACGCTCCGCGCTCTGGCCGCGCGGCAGGGCGGCTCAATCGACCCCGAAACTGCTGAGCAACCGGGGAAGATCCTGCACGAGGTGCGCCGGGGCACCCTGTCCTTCACCGAGGGCGACGCCGGCGTTTCACTTCCGCCCGTCTACTTCGGCACGATCGACGCCACTCCCCTGTGGATCTGCCTGCTCCACGACGCCTGGCGGGCGGGTCTGCCTGAGAGTCAGGTCGAGGCCTTGCTGGACCAGTTGGAAGCGGCGCTGTCGTGGCTTCGCGACCACGGTGATTCCGACGGCGACGGGTTCCTCGAGTACCAGGACGAGAGCGGTCACGGGCTCGCGAATCAGGGCTGGAAAGACTCCGGTGATTCCATCCGGTGGCATGATGGTTCGCTCGCTGACGGGCCGATTGCGCTCGCAGAAGTCCAGGGCTATGCGTACGAGGCAGCGCTCGGAGGCGCCGCCCTGCTCGATGCGTTCGGCCGTCCGGGGGGAAATTCGTGGCGGCGCTACGCAGCCGAGCTGAAGGATCGGTTCCGACGTGCCTTCTGGTGCAGCGACGAACTGGGTCCCTATCCTGCCATTGCATTGGATTCGTCCAAGCGCGCAGTGGACGGCGTCACCAGCAACATGGGGCATCTTCTGGGCACAGGCATTCTCAGCGATAACGAGGCACGAACAATTGCGGGCCGTTTGATGGACGCCACCATGTTTTCGGGCTACGGCATCCGCACAGTGTCCACCACCAACGGGGGCTTTTGGCCAACCCGGTATCACGCGGGTTCGGTGTGGACCCATGACACAGGGATGATCATCAGCGGGTTGCTCAAGGATGGATTCACCAGCGAGGCGTCAGCCCTGGCAGGGGGGCTCCTCCGGGCCGCTGAAGGCTTCGACTGGCGCTTACCGGAGCTGTTCTCCGGCCATCCGGCACACGAAGTGTGGCCGCCTATTCCCTACCCCGCGTCGTGCCGGCCGCAGGCGTGGGCTGCCGCGACCTCAGTGCCCATCGCGCAGGCGCTCGGCGCGCTCTAGCCGGCCTGCTCGTCGGTCCGGTCCTGCGCGTCCGCCTGATCCTGCGTGAGCCAGGCAATCGCCGCCGCTTCATCGGTGAAGAACTCGCTCAGGGTCGCGGCGCGGTAGTTGAAGGCGGTCATAACCCGGGCAACTTCATCCTTGCCGAGGGCCGCTGTCCGGCTGGAGCAGGTCTCCTCCAGCAGGAGCTGCCGGGCTTCAGCGCTGATTCCGTTGACGCGATCAATGTGCACCAGCAGCGGGCGCTGTCCCGACGGCGACATCGCCTCCACTGCAGCAATACTCGACTGCACGTCGCCCAGCTCCATGACGATCCCCGCGTTCCAACACAAACGGAGGAAATCGCCCTCGTCCGTCAGTTCGAAACGTGGCGCATTCTCGGATGAATATTCCATTGTTCGGTGCTTCCCCCAGCTTTACGGTTCAGAAGTACTGCGTCCCGGCGTCAACAGCCAATCAAGTGCCGCGTGCGGCTCCGGGAAGTAGCGTGTGGGATAACTCGGACGATGAACATCGTTGAAAAAGGTAGCGATCACCCGGTCCACAGCCGAAGGTCCGACCAGCGCCAGTGCGCTGACGTTGAGCCGTCCGGCGAATGCCGACAGGGCTGAAGCGTCGAGCGAGACCATCGCATTGAGGATCACCAGCATCGGTTCGCACAGCCTCGGGTTCACTTCTTCCAGTGCCCGGATGAGGTCCAGCGCATCCTGCTCTGTGACAGTCACGCCCTCGTTCCACTCCACACGTACATAGCCGTCCTGCGGAGTGAGGACAAAACGGTACCCAGACATGCTTCCGTTCATCACTCCTCCCGCAGTCGGCTGCCGAAGCCAAATGTATCCCACCTCACGTCCGCTGCGTCAGGGTGGCCGGGGCGCTGCTAATAGAGGAAGATCGCGAACCATTCCCGGTTATGGGCGTGCAGCAGCACCAGGAAGAGCACGAAATCGAACAGGAGGTGCACGCTCACGATGTAGCTCAGCGACTTGGTCTTGGAAAAGATCCAGGCCTGGACCAGCGCGAATGGATAGATCAGAACCGGCCCCCAGGCGTGGAAACCCAGCTCCCACAGGAACGAGGTGAACAGGACCGCCTGGAGGAGATTCGCCTGCCAGTCCGGTAAGTGGCGGCGCAGCAGGGTGAACGCGGTGCAGATGAAGAAGAGTTCGTCCCAGATGCCAAGGACGTTCGTGCCCAGGAACAGCCGCGCGATGGTTCCGGGATCCGAGGCCGCCGGCCAGTTCTCGTAGACCCCGGTGGGGATCATGTACACCGGCAGGAGCAGGTACCCGATGACGACGACGGCAACCAGATACCAGCGCTCCGTCAGGTTCCACTTCTGGCCGGTGAGTACCGGGAAGCGGATGGCATGATCCTTGAAGACGAACCGGGACAGCAGGTACGGCACGGCCACAGCAAGAATCATGGCGGTACCCATGATTGCCATATGGCTGAAGCTGATGTCCGTCGTGATGGGCACCGCGCTGATGATGACCAGCCCTATGGCCAGCAGCAACAGGTCCCGAAAAAGCGTCTTGCCTGAGAAGTAGGCGGTTGTGAGTGCAACGGCCACGACGAGGTAGCCGATCAGTCGCTGCTCCATCGCAAAAACGAGGAAGCCGGACGCCGAAATCAGGGCTGCGGACAGGACCGGTAGAACCCGGGGGCGCGCGTCAAGACTCGCCGTAGTGGTCATGTGTCGAGCTTACGCCCTGCCCGTTGTCAGGGCCCGCCCCTAGACTGACGCAATGGTAGACAACAAGGCTCGCGAGTCGCTCATTGCCGACACACTCGTCGAGGCATTCAAACCGCTGATGGAGGCGGATCCGCACGGCTTCCGGACGAAGTTCCGCAAGATGGCCGCCGATCCCTTCGCCTTCTACCGCGGCAGCGCGTGTCTGTTCTATGCCGATATGCGGGAGACAGAGGACAGGTGGGCGGACGACAACACCAGCAGGGTGTGGATTCACGGCGACCTCCACGCGGAGAACTTTGGCACCTACATGAGCGCCACCGGCCATCTCACGTTCGATATCAACGATTTCGATGAGGCCTACCTCGGCCACTTCTCCTGGGACCTCCGCCGGTTCACGACGTCACTCGCCCTGATGTGCTGGCAGAAGGCACTCCCCGAGGAGGCAGTACGCTCGCTGGCACGCACCTATCTGTCCTCGTACCTCGACCAGGTCGATCATTACGACGACGTCGGCCAGGACGACTTCGCGCTTCACCTGGGCAATACGTCCGGCACCATTCACGGCGTACTGCTGGCAGCCCGGGCCTCGCGCCGCACCGATCTGCTGGACTCGATGACGTACGTCGAAGACCATGAACGCCATTTCCAGAACAATCCCAAGACACGGCAGTTGGATAAAGCCGAACATGACATGGTGGCAGCGGCATTCGAGCAGTACCTTGGCACCATTCCCGAAGGCAAGAAGTCAGGACGTGAGGTCTTCTACAACGTCAAGGACATCGTCGGAAGTACCGGCTTCGGCATCGGCAGTGCGGGCCTTCCCGCCTACAACGTACTCATCGAGGGGTACAACGAGGCCCTCGAGAATGACATCATCATCTCGATGAAGCAGGGCAACGTTGCCGCGCCGAGCCGGATCGTCACCGATGAGCGGGTCCGTTCGTACTTCGAACATGACGGGCACCGCACCGTCATCAGCCAGCGTGCGCTTCAGGTGCACACCGATGAGTTCCTCGGCTACACGACGGTGGACGGGGTCGGCTTCGTGGTGGACGAACTCTCCCCGTACAAGGCTGACCTACGGTGGGACATGCTGACGGAACCGAACGAGATCGAACCGGTCCTCGTGGATCTCGGTCGGGCAACTGCCAAAGTGCACTGCGCGTCTGACGAGGACAGCGACCAGGACCTGGTGGCCTTCCAGACCGAGCGCGCCATCACGCAGGTCATCAAGGGGCGCCGGGAGGAGTTCATTGAGGACCTCATCGAATTCTCGCTGGACTACGCAGGCAAAGTCCGTAGCGACCATTCGCTTTTTGTAGATGCCTTCCGCGAGAACAGGATCGCCGGCGTCCCCTCCACTTGAGATCGAGGCGTGAGATCGAGACCTAGGCCTAGGCATGAAATCGAGGCGTTGCACAAACCGCACAACAGCACAAGGTGATGTAGTTCACGTCGGCAGAATTTGGTCGGCTAATTAGGTAAGACATACCTTACTTAATGCCGGGCCGGCCGGTTTCCCATCCCGTCTCACCCTTGGAGTCCCGCACGTGAAAAATCCCGGAAAGCCCGGCGCCATCGCCGCCCTGGCAGCGTCAGTCCTAGCTCTTAGCGCCTGTGGCGGATCTGCCGACGCCGGCAGCGAGCAGGCTGCTGACGCAGCATCCGCCACGGTCACAGTGGAGCATGCGCAGGGCGATACGGAGGTACCCGTCAACCCGGAAAACGTCTACACCTTCGACCTTGGCGTGCTGGACAGCATGGACAGCCTGGGCATCACGCCGGGCGGCGTCCCGCAGGCGACCTTCCCGGAAGCGCTCGCTGAATACGCTTCGGATGACTACACGAAGATCGGATCCATGAAGGAACCTGACTTCGAGGCCATCGCGGCAGGGGGCCCGGACCTCATCATCATCTCGGGACGCACCGCCGGCTCCTACGAGGAACTGAGCCGGATTGCACCCACCATCGACCTGAGCATCGACCAGGCCGCGCCGATCGACAGCTTCAAGGAAGTGAGCACCACGCTCGGCGCCATCTTCCAGAAGGAGGACCAGGTAGCTGAGCGCCTGTCCGCCATCGATTCCTCCATCTCAGACGTACATGCCGCCGCAGAAGGAGCAGGAACCGGCTTGATTGTCCTGACCAGCGGCGGGGAACTCACTGCCTACGGCGCCGGTTCCCGGTTCGGTCTGATCCATGACGTCCTGGGGGTTGAGCCCGCCACAGAGGTGAAGGCGGACGGTTCCCACGGCGAGTCGATCTCCTTCGAGTTCATTGCCGAAACCAACCCGGATCATCTGTTCGTGATCGACCGTGACTCTGCGGTCGGCGAGTCCGGAGACGCAGCCTCCGCCGTGCTGGACAACGAACTGGTCAACGGCACTACCGCCGGCACCGAAGACCAGATCACCTACCTCGACGCCGCCAGCTGGTACCTCGTCGGGTACGGGCTCAACAACGTCGATGCCATGGTCAGCTCGATCAGCGACGCGCTGACCAGCTGATTCCTCCGCCGGCCGTCCCATCCGGACGGCCGGCAGCAAGGCTCCCTCCGTGATCACAGCACCCTCACCTATACAGGCCACGACGACGGCACGCCGCCGCTTCCCAGCGTTGGGTGCGCTGGGTGCAGCCCTCGCCGTCGTCGTTCTTTCTGTTGTCAGCCTGTTCATCGGTGTCAGCGACGTTTCGCCGGCAACGCTGCTCTCCGACTCGGATGACGGTGCCGCCGGGCGAATCCTGCTGATCAGCCGTATTCCCCGGACCCTCGCCATCCTCCTGACCGGGACGGCCCTCGGAGTGGCCGGGCTCATCATGCAGCTGATGGCGCGCAACAAGTTCGTGGAGCCCTCGACGGTAGGTACCGTGGAGTCGGCGATGCTCGGCATCCTCGTAGTGACAGTGTTGCTCCCCGCCGCCCCGCTGTTGGCGAAGATGGGGGTGGCCGCGGTCTTCGCCGTCGCCGGGACCGCCCTCTTCCTGCTTGTACTGCGGCGCGTGCCCCTGCGCAATACCCTGATCGTTCCGCTGGTTGGCATCATGCTCGGCGGCATCATCGGCGCCGTCACCACCTTCTTCGCCTACCGGTTCGATCTCCTCCAGAGCCTCAACAGTTGGATGGTCGGTGACTTCTCCGGTGTCATAGCCGGCCGGTATGAGTTCCTCTGGCTGGTCGCAGCCCTCACCGTGGTGGGCTACCTCGCAGCCGACCGGTTCACCGTCGCCGGGATGGGAAGCGAGTTCACCACCAACCTGGGCCTGAACTACCGGGCCGTGATGACCCTGGGACTCGTAATCGTCTCCCTGATCAGCGCCGTCGTCGTTGTTACGGTGGGCGCGTTGCCGTTCCTCGGCCTCCTGGTGCCGAATCTCGTCTCGCTGCTGATCGGCGACAACGTGCGCCGATCAGTGCCCTGGGTGGCCCTGACCGGAGCCGGGCTGGTGCTGCTCTGCGACATCGTCGGCCGGCTGATCCGCTTTCCCTACGAGATCCCCGTAGGTACCGTCCTGTCCGTCGTCGGAGCCGCCGGCTTCCTCTACCTCCTGCTGAGGAGCCGCCGCCGTGTCGCCTGACCCGCTTCCTTCCGCGCTGACCGTACGACGACGGCTGCCCGCCAGGACCGTGGGTCCCCGCACCTGGATACTGGTGCTGGGACTCCTGACGGCGGGACTGGTGGTCGTCTTCATGACAATCGGTCTGTCCGGCAATCTGTCCTACGTGCTGCCGTTGCGAGCCAACAAGGTAGCCGCCATGCTGCTGGTGGCCTACGCCGTCGGAATTTCGACCGTGCTCTTCCAGACGGTCACCGGCAACAGGATCCTCACGCCGTCGATCATGGGCTTCGACGCGCTGTACATCCTCCTGCAGACCTTTCTGGCCTTTACCATTGGCACGCAGGCTCTCCTCACCATGGGGGCAGGCACGCGCTTCGTCCTGGAAGTCCTGCTGATGGTCGGATTCTCCTGGCTGCTCTACCGGTGGCTTTTCATCGGCGGCGGGAAGTCCCTGCACCTCGTCCTGCTGGTCGGCATCATCTTCGGCACCCTGTTCCGGGGAATGTCCTCCCTGCTGCAGCGGCTGATCGATCCCAGCGAATTCGTGGTGCTCCAGGACCTGTTCTTCGCCAGCTTCACCAACGTGGACCCGTCCCTGCTGGGCGTTTCCACACTGGCCATCCTTGCCGCCAGCGCCGTGGGGTGGCGGATACGAAACCAGTTCGACGTGCTTGCCCTCGGCCGGGAAACCGCCCTCAGCCTCGGCGTGGACCACAAGCGCACGGTCACCCGGGTGCTGCTTATCTGCTCGGTGCTCGTGGCTGTGTCCACCGCACTGGTTGGCCCCATAACCTTCTTCGGCCTGCTCGTGGCCTCACTGGCGTACCAGTTTTCCCCGGTCTTCCGGCACAAGTACGTCCTGGCGCTTGCCGTGCTGCTCGGCGCCATCGCGCTGATCGGTGGGCAGCTGGTCCTCGAGCGGGTCTTCGGGTTCGACACGGCCCTGAGCATCGTCATTGAGTTCGTCGGCGGAATCGTCTTCATTGCCCTGCTCCTGAAAGGTTCGATCAAATGATCCAACTGTCCGGCGTAACCAAGGCGTACGGCGCCGAGACCGTCGTCGACTCCGTCACGGCCACGATCCGCCAGGGCGGCATCACCTCGATCATCGGCCCCAACGGAGCCGGGAAGTCCACCCTCCTGTCGATGATGAGCAGGCTGCTTCCCCTGGACAGCGGCTCGGTGGTGATTGAAGGCATGGACGTCAGCACGACGGCGAGCAACACTCTCGCACGAAAGATGGCGATCCTGCGACAGGACAACCAGCTCACTGTCCGTCTGACGGTGCGCGACCTGGTGGGATTCGGACGGTTCCCCCACAACCAGGGCAGGCCAACCGCTCAGGACCGCATTCACATCGATCGCGCCCTGGACTACCTGGACCTCGGCACGATGGCCCACCGTTTCGTGGACGAGCTCTCCGGCGGGCAGCGGCAACGGGCATTCATCGCCATGGTGCTGGCCCAGGACACAGATTACATTTTCCTTGACGAGCCGTTGAACAACCTCGACATGAAGCACTCCGTCGACCTGATGCGTCTGCTGCGCCGCACCGCTGAGGATCTCGGCAAGACGGTGGTGCTGGTCATCCATGACATCAACTTCGCCTCCTGCTACTCGGACGCCATCATCGCGATGCGGGATGGGGCGGTGGTGCACCACGGCACTCCCGCCGAACTCATGCATACGCACCTGCTCCGCGAGGTGTACGACATCGATATCCGCGTGGAGGAAATCGACGGCAACCGGATCGGCGTCTATTTCGCCTGAGCGCTTGGCGCCCTGGCACAGCCCTACCCTGACACAACGTCCGTCCGATGGGGCAGGATGGGAACCATGCGAGCCCCCATGGACTTCGATGTACTGGTGATCGGCGCCGGGCCGGCGGGTATGGCCGCCGCAACCCGCTCAGCGGAGCTGGGAGCGCGCACCGGCGTCGTCGAACGTGCCCGGCTGGGCGGCACCTGCGTGAATTCGGGGTGTGTCCCCACGCGGGTGCTCGCAAAGACTGCGCGGCTGTATCGGGAAGTGCGCACGGCCCGCGAGTACGGGATCGTGGTGCACGAACCCGCGGTTGACTGGCCTCAACTTGTCCGGCGGGTGCGTTCCACGGTTGACCGCGTCCTGGAGGCCAAAGGGTACGACGAAACCATGCGGCGCCTGAAGATCACGCTGCTGGAGGGCGAGGCATCCTTCACAGGCCCGCGGGAGCTCCTGATTGACGGCCGTACGGTGACCGCGGCCTCGATCATCCTGTGCGTCGGCGGAAGTGCACGGCGGCTTCCCATCCCGGGCGCAGAACATGCCGTGCTTCCCCACGAAGTGCTGGACCTTCCGCAGCTTCCCAGCGCCGTCGCCATCATCGGTGGAGGCCACACCGGCGCCCAGCTTGCGACAATCTTCGACGCGTTGGGGTCACGGGTGACCCTCCTCGATGTAGCCCCACGCATCCTCACGACGGAGGACGACGACGTCTCCACCGCCGTCACCGACGGCTTCCGTTCGCGAGGGGTAAGCGTGGAGGTCGGCATCAGCGGCGTGGACGGGATTGACCAGCACGACGACGGCCTTGAGCTTCGCTGGCGGGGAACCGACGGTGCTCAAACTGCCCGCGTTGGAGCCGTTGTCATGGCTGCCGGGTGGCCGGCGAATGTCGAGGGTCTCGGGCTGGATGCCGCCGGCGTCGCCACCGAGCGGAACGCCATTCCCGTGGATGACTATCTGCGCTCCAATGTCCCGCACATCTTTGTTGCCGGTGATGCCAACGGAACATCCATGCTGGTTCAGGCCGCAGTGTTCGAGGGGGAAACGGCCGCGGAGAACGCTGTCCTTGGCGCACACCGCACCACGCCGCACCATCTGTTGCCTGAAGGCGGTTTTACCGACCCGGACTATGCCGGGGTAGGTCTTACCGAAGCCCAGGCGAAGGAACGCGACCCGGAGTGCGCCGTCGTCGTGGTCCCATACGGCGCGGCGGAGCGTCCCATCATTGATGACCGGGAGCAGGGTTTCCTGAAGCTGGTCACCGACCGGCACCGGGAATTGATCCTCGGCGCGCACGCGGTCGGTGAGAATGCGGTCGAGGTCATCCAGGCCGTTGCCACCGCGATGGGAGCCGGCACCGACGTTGCCACGCTCGCCCGTGTGAAGTTTGCCTACCCCACCTACAGCGCGATCATCGGCCACGCTGCACGCGCAGCGGTGCGGGGAGCAGGGAAAGACTCCTGGTGATCGGACTGCTACTGTGGGACGAGGATCACTACAAAGCTTGCTTATTACCGGGCGCCCGCGGCACGAAGCCCGGTCCCCGTAGGAGAGCAGTGAGGAGTAGCCATGGGCAGCGCAGAGAAGAAGTTTTCAGTTACCGAGGAATCAGACAGCAAGCACCCGCATGACTGGGGTCGGGCAATGGCCGTAGCGATCAGCCGCCTCGTCGATCTGGCACACGAAGCGGGGGACGTCGTCGAAAACGAGAACCTCTATGGTGAGGACCTCCACCTCTTCGTCGCCGAGACGGAGCACGGCGCAAATATCACGATGTCATGGACGCCTCGGGCGTCGAAGTCCGCCGAACCGGCTGAGCAGGAGTAGATATGAGCGCGCCAAATCCCGATCCGGATCAGGACAAGGTTACGGGGCTGGAACCCGGCGGCGGCGTCCCCCCGGGTGAGACACCTCCCGGCGAGGCCAGTACGGCCGGACCTCAGGGCCACGAGGAAGGGGCGCCGGGCAAGGCCGCGTCGCGAATCTGGCTGGTACTGATCGGCATCTTCGTGCTGCTGGGCCTGCTGTACTTCGTCGGGTACATCGTCGGGCTTTTCACCTAGGCCACCAGGGACACAGTAAAGCGGCCGTGACCCGTGGGGGACGGCCGCTTTACTGTGTGCGCTCACAGTCTGCCCAATCGGGCGTGCGCTTAGTTGCGGTAGTAGTCGCGGAGAGTTGCTTCCTGGTCGGCTGAGAGGCCTTCCTCCACAGTGAAATCCGGCGCGTCCTTGATGGTGTCTTTCGATACCGCAACGTAGAGGTTGTCACCGTCCAACCGGGACCCTGCGAGCGGAACGAAGTTTTCCCTCGTATTCAGCAGCCCGAGCCCCACCGTGATCCAGGCGGGTTGGCGAGTTGCACCGTCAAGGTGCACCTGCGTGACGTTTCCGAGCTTCTCCCCGTTGACGTCCCATGCCGTGGCGGCCTGCAGTTGTTCCAGTTCCAGGTTCTCCATGATGCCTCCGAGCGTCGATAACAAGTGCCCTTACCATTCCAGTGCATCACGCCACCAAAGGCAACGGCGACGCCCGTCGATCTCCCCGGCTGGTTACGCTGCGTCGACCTTTTCGGCCGCCTCGTTCAGCATGGGGAGCCACTTGTCCAGCGCCCAGACCAGGGAGAGCGGGCTGGCTGCGGAGATTGAGAGCGTCAGGGTGTTGTCGGCGTCGGCAACGAGGGCTCCGGACTTGACGGCGGGAATCTGGCTCAGGAGCGGATCTTCACCGATGGCTTCTTTGGTGGCGTCGTCCGGCACCCAGGTGACGAATACATCAGACTCGAGTTCATCGGCGCGCTCAGCGGACCAGGGGAAGAAGAATTCCTCGCCCTTGGTGTTCTCGGTGACAACGTCAGCAAGCTCCATGCCGATCTGGGTGAGGAAGCGCGGCCGGTTGTCGCTTGCCGTGTAGACGTTCACGCCCTCGGCGTTGGCGGGCTCGAGGTTGCCGAAGATGAAGGACTTTCCTTCGATCGCCGGGTACTCAGCGGCAGCTTCGGTGATCTTGTCCTCGGTATCAGCGACAAGCTGCTCCGCCTCTGCGGTCAGGCCGAGCGCCTCACCGACCAGCGCGGTGGATTCCTGCCAGGCAGTACCGTAGGCCACCTCGGGGTAGGCCACCACCGGCGCGATCTCGCTGAGGGTGTTGTACTCCTCCTCGGTGAGGCCGGAATAAGCAGCGAGGATAACGTCCGGGTTGGTTGCAGCAATCTCGTCGAAGGCTATCCCGTCAGCCTCGGAGTACTGGGCCGGCGCGTTGTCTGAACCGATGGCGGCCCCCAGCTCCTCAAGCTTCGCGTCCTTCCACGGCGTGGAGCCCTGCTCGTTTCCACCGTACTCATCCAGCGGCATACCTACGGGCACTACGCCGAGCGCGAGCGCAACATCGGCGTTGACCCAGGAGACGGTCGCGACGCGCTCGGGCTTCTCCTCGAGAACAGTCTCACCGAAAGCGTGCTCGATGGTGACGGGGAACGCCTCCGTGGAGCCGGCTTCGTTCGCACCGGCTGCTTCCGAACCGCCTCCGGCCGGACCCGTAGAACAAGCTGAGAGGGACAGAACCGCAACCGCTGCCGCGGCGACAAGTCCGCGCAGGCGTGTGGGGGCCATGGGGGCTCCTTGACTTTCGTGACGGCGTTGAACGGACCGTCGGGATGGATACGAAAGTAAGGCTAACCTATGCTCTGAACCATTTCGAAATGTTTGTGTTGCGTAATACGTTCAGCTCCCGGATTCACGGGCTTTACGGCTCTCCCTGTCGTTCGCTTTCTGGATTGCGTCCACCAGTTCCTGCTTATTCATGGTGGATCGGCCGGGAACATCCAGCTTCTTGGCGACGTCGTACAGGTGCTCCTTGCTGGCGTTCGCATCCACGCCGCCCGCAGTCGGCTTGCCGCTTCCCCGTCCGCCTTTCGCCTGGTCGTCGGACGGACCTTTATGGTCCTTCTGCTCCCAGTGGTCGCCCACCTTCTCATGCGTGTGTTTCAGAGCGCTGTAGGCGGTCCGGTGTGCGCGCTCACCGTCCCCGTACTGTTCCTCAGCAGAATCGAGGGTCTTCGCGAACGTTTCCTGCGCCTTTTTGTCCGAGCGCTGCAGGGTGCTTGGCAGGTCGTCGGTCCTGACCTTCCCGGACTTCGTTACCTTCGGCATCGCCTCTGCTCCTTCCGTGTCGGGTAGGGCTTACACTTCCGAGGCTACCGCTGCAGCTGAAGCGCCGCTACACGTACGACGGCGCCGGGTTGGCTGCGACAGCTCCGAGATATTTCGCGAGCGCGCCCGGCGCGGAACGTGGCGCTTCGGCTTCCACTAGGGCGTTGTAGTTCGTGTTCGTGTTGACGTCATACGTGAGTACGCGCCCATCAATTGACTCCATGAACTCGATCCCGCATACCTCGATGCTGTTCCGCCGGGCGAACTCCGAATACTTCGCGATGATCGGGTGGTCGAAACCGCGGCGCAGGCTGAACAGCTGCTGACCTTCCTCGGGTTCGATCGTGGCACCGGGAGGCATGATCGGCTTGCCGGTGTTCGGATCGATGGCGCAGGAATCCGCCGGGCAGAGTTGGAAGCCGCCGCGCGCGGTGTCCGCCTGGATCGCGTAAACGAATTCACCGCCGACGATTTCCACGCGCGTGATGATCGGCTCGGCTGCCTGAATGAACTCCTGGATGAGCGTGATGCCGTCCTGCGGTTCCTCGAACTCGTCCGAGCTCACGTAGTCGGCCAGTTCGTTGTGACTTTCGAACTTGCGGACGCCGAGACCCTTACCGCCCTGATTGTGCTTGGTGATGAAGGGGGTGGGGAAATTCCTTGCTGCTTCGAGAATGTGCTCCCGCCCGACGGCGGCAACCGTACGGGGTGTGTCGATGCCGGCCGCCTTCAACGCGGTCAGTTGGTCCACCTTGCTCATCTCAAGCTCAAGGACTCGCCGCCCGTTGATTGTCCGTCGGCCATGAGCCTCCAGCCACGACAGGACCGCACGGGCGTATTCCTTGGACAGTCCGTGCTCCCGGGTGTGTGCCGACGCGCTGATCCTGGACCAGAAGATACCTTCCGGCGGGGTCGAATCCAGGTCGAGGACTCCATCGATCAGGAGCCACTCCTCAAATTCCAGGCCCTCCTGCTCAAATGCCCGGGCAAAGGGCGGAAACCATTCCGGATTCTCGTGCAGGGCATAGATCTTTGTGGTTTCCGAAGTAGTCATGTTGGGTGCAACCTCCCGTGTGTGCGGGCTATTCCGGCTGTCGTTGGGCGCTGTCCCGACTATTCCGCCGGCAGGTAGATCCCGTTACCGGGGCCCATGGGAATCTCGAAGAAGTAGAAGACGCTGAGGATGGAGGCCCACGCGAGCCAGAAGGGAATAACGAACGGCAGCAGGCGGGCGATGAGCGTTCCCAGTCCAGCCTCAGGCTCGTACTTCCGCAGCATGGCAAGCAGCACGATCATGTAGGGGTTCAACGGCGTGATGACCTGTGTCGCGGAATCGCCCACCCGGAAGGCGCCCTGGATGAACGCGGGTTCATAGCCGAGCAGCACGAACAGCGGCACAAAGACCGCCGCCATCAGCGTCCACATCGCTGATCCTGAAATGATGAAAAGGTTGAGCAGTGACGCGAGCACTATGAAACCGAGGATCGCCGGATAACCGGTGAGCCCGATTGCTTCCAGACCGGAGGCGCCCGCGACCGCGATCCACTGGCCGATTCCCGACCAGTTGAACAGCGCAATGAACTGGCCCAGGATGAAGGCCAGAACCAGGAATCCCGCCATGTCGCGGATGGCCTGCCCCATCACGCGGGGGATGTCCTTGCCGCTTTCGATGGTCCCGACGATCTTCCCGTAAACCAGTCCGGGCACAACGAACATCGCGAACACTATGAAGACGATCGAACCCAGCAGCGGTGAATCGGGCAGATAGCCGCCCTCCTCGTTGCGCCACGGCGAACCGGGAAGAGTCACCGCAACGGCGATGACGACTGCGAGGGCAAAGCCAGTGAACATCGCCCACCGCAGGGCTTTGGTCTCTTTCGGGTCGAGCTCGGCCTGCAGATCGGTTGCGGAGCCTGCGGGTGTGGCGTCGTCATCGTCACCGGCGGCTTCGTCGCGGGGCACTCCCTGACGGTTCAGGCGCGGCTCGAGGATCCTGTCTATGACGAATCCGGCGATAGCCATGAGGACCAGTGAGGAAGCGACGTTGAAGAAGTAGTTTGATACCGGGGTCACCGGTGAACCTGGATTCGGCAGGGTCTCGGTGACCGCCGTCGTGATTCCGGCGAAGAGTGCATCCAGGCTAGTCACCAGCAGATTCGTTGAGTAGCCCGCGCCGGCGGCGGCGAACCCGCCGAGCAGGCCCGCTACCGGGTGCCTGCCGGCGGCCTTGAAGACAAGAGCGGCCAACGGTGGGATCACCACGAACGCAGCGTCGGACATGATCGATCCGAGGACGCCGACCACACCGACCGCGTAGGGCAGGGCCCAGCGCGGGGCTGACCCGAACGCCTTGCGGATCATGGCGGCCAGTAATCCGGACTTTTCGGCCACACCGACAGCGAGCAGGATCGGAAGCACGGTAACCAGGGGCGGGAACCCAAGGTAGTTTGGACCGAGATTCTCGGTCAGCCAGGTAAGCCCTTCCGCGGTAAAGAGGCCGCGGATCCGGGTGGCTTCCGCGCTGCCGGGAACCTGCACCGTGACATTGGCCCAGGCCATGGCCGTCGAGACCACCGCGGTGATGCCGAACAGGATCAGGAATAACGTGAACGGTTCGGGAAGCTTGTTACCTATGCGCTCGACGCTGTTGAGGAAACGGTCGGTGAAGCGGCGCTGCGAAGCGGTGGATGCTGATGACACGAAAACTCCTTGGAACTAGTCAGTCCGGACGTGCTCTGGAATCAGTCGAAATAGGTCGGGACGTCGATCGGTCCGCCCTGTGTATCGAACTCTTCCGCTACAGCCCTCTGCAGCTCCGGGTCGCACAGATAATCGAGGGCGGTGAGCGCCAGCCCGGCCGCGCCGTCGTACGCTCCACGCTCCGCCGCCTCGGTGTTCGCGGCGTCCGCGAACTCCCGGGTGTGGAGGGCTGTTTCGGCGGAAGCGATACTGATCAGCGGATGGATGCCGGGGATGCGGTAACTCACGTTTCCGAAGTCGGTTGAGGCGGCAAGCGTTTCGGATACGACACCGGCGGGCAGCGGAGCGCGGCCCCTCCCCCGCTGTGCCTTGACCCAACGACCCGTCAGTGCCTTGTTGGTGCGGATCGGCAGTGACGGCGGATGCTCGTCCCAGTCCAGTTCGACCGTGGTGCCCGTCATGAGGGCGGCTCCGCGGGCGATGTCGTTCAGGCGCCTGCTCAGGTCCTTGAGAGTTTCGGGCAGCCGCGAACGCGCATACAACTTCAGCACCGCGCGGTTGGGGATGATGTTCGGGCTCTGCCCACCCTCAACGATGTTGGTGTGCACCCGGTCGGACGGCGGAAGCTGCTGTCGCAGCAAACCGATGCCCTGATAGGTGAGGTTGGCGGCGTCAAGCGCGTTGCGGCCCATGAACGGTTGAGCGGACGCGTGGGCTGCGACGCCCGTGAAGGTGATCCTGAGCAGGCGGCGTCCAAGCCACGCCTGATCGGCGAGGTCATAGCCGTAGGGATGCACCATGATCGCCGCATCCACCTCGTCGAACGCACCGTTCCGTGCCAGGACCTCCTTACCGGAGTGACCCTCCTCGGCCGGCGTGCCCAGGAAGACAACCCGGCCCGGCAGCTCGTCCCTCACAGCGGCCAGGGCGAGGAACGCGCCTACGCCGGTTGCCGCGATGACATTGTGTCCGCAGGCGTGGCCGATGCCGGGCAGGGCGTCGTATTCACTGAGGACCGCGATGGTCCGTCCGGCGGACGTCCCGCTGATTTCCGCACGGACGGCGGTATTGACGCCGTGCACATCGACGGTCGCGTCGATTCCGTGCTTGCCGAGCACGTCCGCCAGCACACGGGCGCTGGAGTGCTCCTGGTAGGCAGTCTCCGGATTGGCGTGCAGGGCATGGACGATGTGTGCGAGGTCTTCCTGAAGCTCGGCCACCCGTTGTTCGACGGCGGCCCCCAGCTCCCGCGGCGCTCCGCGGTAGGGGGAATCTTCGGTAGCGGCAGTTCTCATCCGTTTCCGGGTCTCGGCAGCGATGGCATTGAGGTAGGCCGGGTCCGGCACAGTCGGTACGGTCATTCAGGTAGCCTAGGCAACCAAAACTGGGATCGGCAGATGTCGAGCAACCCGGGGTAATAATCTTCTGATTCCTTGACAGGGGCAACATCGTGTATCCACAGAAATAACGCGGCCGAAACGGCACCGCAACACGATGGCGGGACGCTTGTATCACCGGCGGGAAAGCCGGTTCCATCCTCATCAAGGAGCCGCAATGTCTCTGCTCACCTCCACCGAAATCATTCGAATCCGCGACCTCGGCACGCTGCGCCGGGGAGACACCGTCGAAGCCCATCTCCGGAACGAGCTCCACTACCGCGGACGTGTCGAAGAGACCGCTCCCGGAATCGGCGTCGTGTGGATACGCGACGACGTCGATGGCCGCCGCGCCATCATCCACGCAGAGGAGTACGCCATCTGGCAGATCCAAGTGGCTGTTCAGGAGGGCAGCCTCGCCGCGTAATCGGCACCCCAGGCCGCGAATGAACGACGGCGGTGGGTTCCCTTCCTGGTGAAGGGAACCCACCGCCGTCGTTGTGGGGCGTGTGCAGCCGCAGCCTAGCGGGTGGGCTCGCGTTCCAGCGCGGCCTCGTGTTCCTCGTGAGCCTGCCTGAGGAGAGCCATAAACTCGGTTTCATTCCGGATGAACCGCTTGTATTTCTCGGGCTGCTTTCGGAGCATCTGCTCCTCGGCGCACATCCTGTCGAAGATGCGCTCACGCTCGTTGATGTCGGTCTCGTAGTTGAGGTCCAGATAGTAGATAGCGTGACGGCGAGCACCGGAGATAAGGTTCTTCGCCTTGCCCTTGGGGCTCAGCAGCGATGCGAGCACCGTGACAATCAGGACCCCGAGGATCACGCTCAGCGACAGGCCGGTCGAAATCTCCACGACCTCGACGTGTTCGCCGTTGTTGATGAACGGCACATTGTTCTCGTGCAGGGCGTGCAGGATCAGCTTGACTCCGATAAAGCCGAGGATGGCCGCCAGCCCGTAGGAAAGGTAGATGAGGCGGTCGAGCAGACCGTCAATGAGGAAGTAGAGCTGGCGCAGCCCCATCAGCGAGAACGCTGTCGCTGTGAAGACAATAAAGACGCTCTGCGTCAGGCCGAAGATGGCGGGGATGGAGTCGAGGGCAAAGAGGATGTCGGTGCCGCCGATAGCTACCATGACCAGCAGCATCGGCGTGAGTACCTTCTTGCCGTTCTCCATGGTGAACAGTTTGTCGCCGTCGTAATGCTCTGTGGCCGGGAGGAACTTGCGCGCCATCCGGACAATGAAGGTTTCTTCCTCCTCGACATTCTTGGGCTTGAGGATGTTGCCTGCAGTGATCAGCAGGATCAAACCGAAGATATAGAACACCCAAGCGAACGAGTTGATCAGCGCCGCACCGAGGAAGATGAACCCCGTACGTGCTATCAGCGAGAACACAATGCCGAACAGGAGCACCTTCTGCTGATCCGCCCGCGGAACCTTGAAGGTGGTCATGATGATGAGGAAGACGAAGAGGTTGTCGACGGACAGCGCCTTCTCGGTGATGTAACCGGCGAAGTACTCCGTACCAAGGTCAGGACCGGCGAAGATAAGCACGCCCACACCGAAGAGCAGGGCGATGCCCACATAAATCGCGGACCACACCGCGGCCTCCTTCAGGGACGGTGTGTGTGCCTTCCGGACGTGGAAAAAGAAGTCGAAAAGAAGCAGCCCCACAATGCCGACGATCGTGGCTATCCAGACAACTGTGGGCACTTCCATGCGGGATCTCCTTGTAAGTGGGCTGCCTATTCACCGTAGTTTGACGTTCAGCGCACCTGCAACCGGTTCAGCTACCGGTAGTAACCCCGGCAATCTGCGACCGTGCCGCGTCGATGATCCTGTCGAACCCTGCATCCAGTTCGGAGTCGACCTGCTGCCGGTTGGGATCGGCGTCATACCAGGCGAGAATCTCCCGTGCCCCAAGGGCGAACGGTGTGGTGCAGACAAAGCCGGGCACCAACGCCTTCACCTTGGAGTTGTCAAAGATCACGGAGTGCGACTTGTCCCCCACCAGTTGCGGCCCGAGGTCAGGCAGGTAAGCCGCGATTGTCTCGGAAGCCACATGGACAAGCTCAGGTTCAGGGGCCCCTGCGGCCTCGGCGAAGATCTGGTAGATGCGGTTCCATGGCAGGAACTCGTCGGAGGTGATCGTGAAACTGTCTCCGATCGCCTGGGGCAATCCGAGCAGGCCGACGAAAGCCTTCGCGAAGTCGGTGCTGTGCGTGAGGGTCCACAGGGACGTCCCGTCCCCGTGGACCAGCACCGGCCGGCCGGCCCGCATGCGCGCGATGTCCGTCCACCCTCCGGTAATGGCGATCTTGGTGTGATCGTATGTGTGGGAGGGACGGACGATGGTGATCGGGAAGCCCTGCTCCCGATACGCGGCCACCAGCAGGTCCTCGCATGCGATCTTGTCACGCGAGTACTGCCAGTAAGGGTTCCGCAGCGGAGTGGACTCTCGGATCGGCAGTGACGCCGGCGGTTTCTGGTAGGCCGAGGCGGAGCTGATGAAGACGTACTGTCCCGTTCGTCCGGCGAACAGTTCGATATCCGCTGCCACGTGATCAGGAGTGAAAGCCACAAAGTCGACGACGACGTCGAACATGCGGTTGCCCAGCGCGGCGCGGACTTCGTCCGGCTTCCGGATATCCGCCTGCACAACTTCCGCCCGCGCCGCCGGCGGACGTTCGGTGGTGCTCCCCCGGTTGAGGATGGTGACCGAGTAGCCGTGGGCGAGCGCCAGATCTACCACGGCGGTGCTGATTACTCCTGTCCCGCCGATGCACAGGACCTTCACAGGACGCTCACCACGCGTAATCCTCGGGTGCAGTCTTGTGACCGGGGAAAATTTCATCAAGCGCGGACAGGGTGTCGTCGTCGAGCTTTATCTCCAGGGCACGGAGGCCGCCGTCGAGCTGTTCCTGGGTGCGCGGTCCGATGATCGGTGCGGTCACGGCCGGCTGCGCGAGGAGCCAGGCCAGGCCGAGGTCTGCCGGCGGGTGGCCGAGGGAGTCAGCCAGGTCCTCGTAGCGCTGGATCTGGTCGCGGTGCTTGTCGAGGGTGTCCGCGGCCCTGCCCTCAAGGCGGCGGACGCCCTCGTTCTCCTTCTTGAGGACGCCGCTCAGCAGGCCTCCGTGAAGCGGTGACCACGGGATGATGCCGAGCCCGTACTCCTGGGCAGCCGGGAGAACTTCAAGTTCCACAGTGCGCGTCAGCAGGTTGTAGATGGATTGCTCGCTGATGAGCCCGGTGTAATTGCGGCGGGCCGCGGCCGCCTGGGCCTGCGCAATGTGCCAGCCGGCGAAATTGCTGCTGCCCGAGTACAGGATTTTGCCCTGTTGCACCGCCACCTCGATGGCCTGCCAGATCTCGTCCCACGGCGTGTTCCGGTCAACATGGTGGAACTGGTACAGGTCGATGTAGTCGGTTTGAAGACGCTTCAGGCTGGCGTCGAGGGCGCGGCGGATATTCAGTGCGGACAGCTTGCCGTTGTTGGGCCACTCGTCCATGTCGCCGTACAGCTTGGTGGCCAGCACCGTCTTCTCCCGGCGCCCGCCGCCCTTCGCGAACCAGCGGCCGACGATCGCTTCGGTGCGGCCCTTGTTTGTCCCCCACCCGTACACATTCGCGGTATCAAAGAAGTTGATTCCGGAAGCATGCGCCGCGTCCATGATGGAGTGTGCGTCGGCTTCCTCGGTCTTGGGTCCGAAGTTCATCGTGCCGAGGCACAGTCGGGAAACGGAAAGACCGGAGCGGCCGAGGTGGGTGTACTGCATCAGCGAAGTTCTCCTCAGATGGGCAGGGAATACGTTTTCCATCCTGCCAAGTCCTGCTCCCGGGCGCTAGTGGCCCTAGGATTCTGGACATGACTTCTCCCACTTCCCTGCCGGTGGCGCTGATCACGGGCGCCTCCCGTGGCATCGGCCGTGCCATCGCCGACGAACTCGCGCCGACCCACCATCTGTTGCTCGGCGGACGGGACGGTGCGGCGCTGAAGGAACTGGCGTCGTCATACCCGTCCGCGGAGCCGTTCGCACTGGATGTGCGGGAGGCAACAGCGTCGTCGGTCGAGGGAATAGACACGCTGGACGTGCTGGTCCACTCGGCGGGGGTGCTGCGGATGGGCACCATCGCGGAGCTTGACGACGACGCCTGGCGGGAGAGCTTCGAGATCAACGTGTTCGCTGTCGCGAAGCTGACCAGGCTATTGCTGCCCGCACTCCGGGCAGCAGGCGGCCAGGTGATCGCGATCAACTCGGGTTCCGGGTACAACTCGGGCGCGGGTTCGGCGGTCTACAGCGGAACCAAGTTCGCGCTGCGGGCGCTCACGGACGCACTCCGGGAGGAGGAACGCGCCAACGGCGTGCGCGTGAGCTCGATTCACCCAGGGCGAGTGGCAACGGACATGCAGGCGGAGCTGCACGACTACGAGGGCAAGGAGTATTCCCCCGGTTCCTGGATCCAGCCCTCGCAGGTGGCGAAGGCCGTCCGGCTGGCAGTGGATGCGTCCCGCGATTCAACCGTCGAAGCGCTCAACATCCGCCCCTCGGGGATGTCATGAGCACCGTCCGCCTCGTGGCCACCGTGACGGGTGAGGTTCAGGGCGTGGGATTCCGTTATCGGACTCGCCAGCAGGCGGAGCAGCTCGGGCTCGTCGGTTCCGCCACCAATCGGTCCGATGGTTCTGTCCTCGTGGTCGCAGCTGGGCCGTCGTCGTCCGTCGACCAACTCCTGAACTGGCTGCATTCCGGAGACACTCCCGGCCGGGTTGAGAACGTGGATGCGGACCTGCACGACGACGGCGCCACTGATTTGACCGGCTTCGTCACCGACTAGCGACTCACGCCACTGTGTGCGGCACCCCGAATTGGGTCTGCACGCCGGGCGAATACAGCACCGATTCCGGCGGGCCCGCCACGTCGAGGCCCGCTGCGTGAACCAGCCCGTCCTGACAGGAGTCGAGAACCGCGGTCTGCAGAGGCCAGGGAGCGTGGGTGTTCGGAATATAGATAGTCCGTCCGGCGAAGCGTGAGTGCAGCCCGAAGCGAGCAGTGACATGGACGGACAGCGGATCGGCGGCGATGTTGCCGGTAGGAAACACTGAGAAGGAGGACGTTGCCCCGCCGAATCTCTTCACCGAATACCCCGTCCCTTCCGTCCCGTGCCACGGGACGCAACGGGACCAGACGTAGGGGATCCCCGCGGCGCGGGCGGCCAGCACGACGGCGAGCCGTGACGCGTCCAGGGTAAGGAAGACGACGCCGCGGACACCGGTCCGGTCGCGGGAGTACAGCCGGACGTTCACCTCAGTGAATGAGCCGAAGTAAGGCACCGGCAGTCCACGCCCCACACCCGCTCCGCGCATGCGGAAACCGATGAGGCCTACCCAGGAGTCGCCGTCGTACTCGTCCGGGACAGTCCCTTCCGGCATAAAGCGGGCCGCGTCGGCCTTCGCTATACGCCAGTGCAGGAAGACCGCGTCGCCCCAGAACTGGTCCATGATGGCGGGACTGCGCAGCGGAGGAGGCGCCGGCCACCGGTCGGGGGCCGGACTCGGGTCAGACATGGGTTTTGGGCACGTCGCCCTCGCCCTCGGTCTCGACCTTGCGTTTCCGGACCCGGTCGAGGGCCATCATCACCGGAGTTGCCGTCACTCCGTGGAGCACCACCGACAATGCGACCACCAGGCCGACGAAGCCCCAGACCTCGTTGGCTTCGGCGTCGAACTCGCCGTTCGAGAGCCCGTAGCCGAGATAGTAGAGCGAGCCGATTCCCCGGACGCCGAAGAAGGCGAGCGCCACCTTCTCCCGGATGCCGGTCTCGCCGCCGAGCAGACCGAGGAAACCGGCCAGCGGACGCACGATGATCAGGAAAGCCAGCGCAAGGAGCACATCGGTCCAGCCGATGGTGTCCAGGAGCCCGCGCGCGATCGCCCCGCCCAGCAGTACGAGGATGACCACGGAGAGCAGGCGCTCGAGTTGCTCCACGTAGCTGTGCAGCACGCGGTGGTAGCCGTGGTCGCGTTCTGCCGCACGGATGGTGACGGCGCAGACGAACACCGCAATGAACCCGTAGCCTTCGAAAGTCTCGGTAACGCCATAGGCAAGGAACGTAGCTGCAAGCGCAACGAAGCCCTCGGAGTGGTTCGACAGGCGGAAAGACTCTGCCCGCGAGGAGAAGAAGAGGCGTCCCAGAAGCTTGCCCGTTCCGAATCCGAGGAGCACCCCGAACCCGATCCGCCACAGCACGTCCACCGCGAGCCACTGGGGCAGCCACGCTTCCGGTGCCGTGCCCAGAAGGCTCATGGTGATCGCCAGATAGACGAACGGGAAGGCCAGTCCGTCGTTGAGCCCCGCCTCGCTGGTCAGCCCGAAGCGGACCTCATCCTCGCGATCGAAGCCCTCCTCACCGTCGGCCGGCTCACCGACCTGCACTTCCGAGGCAAG
This sequence comes from Arthrobacter sp. D2-10, assembly GCF_054161285.1. Lineage (NCBI taxonomy): Bacteria > Bacillati > Actinomycetota > Actinomycetes > Micrococcales > Micrococcaceae > Arthrobacter > Arthrobacter sp. D2-10. Next base: position 2,925,669 of record NZ_CP096431.1, read on the forward strand.
CACGGGGTCTGTAGGGGCCAATGCCGCGGCCACCAGGATCGCGCTGGCCAGTCCCAGGCCAAGGAAGGCGAATCCCATCAGCGTGAAGACCAGGATGCAGAGCGGCATCACGATCCCGAGCAGGCGCCACGTGGTGGACCACGAGCGCCAGCCGACGGGACGGTCCAGCGCAAGGCCTGCACCCATGAGCGAGATGATGACGCAGACTTCGGTGAGGTGGGTTGTGACAACCTCGTACTTGACCGGGTCGGGTGTGGGCAGGTATTCGATCAGTGAGAACGCTACGACTCCGGCTGCGAGAAAGACAAGAGGCATGGAGATCGGGGCCCGCCTCAGCAGCCGGGGCAGGAGCGCGGCGGCGAAGACGACGGCGCCCAGAACGGTGTAGATGATGCTGGGTCCCTCGAAGAGTTTGAGCATGGGAGGTTCCCTCTCGCCGTGTGGTCTTGCCTAAAGATACTCGTGCAAGGGGAACTTCGTAGCGGCTGTCACCCCGGGATGGGATACTGGTCCCGATCTCGACGCAGCGGGGGCATGAATGGACTTTCTGGACACGACCACGCTTCGTGTTGCCTTCGGCGTGGTGGCCGTCACCCTGCTGGGGCTTTTCTACTTCGTCACCTTCCAGCGCACCCGTTCGGTGTACAGCGCGTGGTGGTGCATTGCTCTCCTGCTGTTTCTCGCGGGTGCCGCCGCATACCTGCTCGACGGCACGGTTCACCAGCAGTGGGCCAACCCCTCCGGCAATGCCCTGCTGGTGCTCGGAGCGGCCAGTGTGTGGGCCGGAGCCAGGACACTGCGAACCGACGGACCGGAACCCTGGCAGATCCTCGCCGGACCCGCTGTAACGCTGGTCGTTTCCGTGCTGGACAATCCGGCAACCAATGACTGGTCAGGGGGACCGGTCTTCCTGGCGTTCATGTGCCTGTTTCTCGCGCTCGCTTCCGCGGAACTATGGGCAGTGAAGCGGTCCTACAGCCGGGTGAGGCAATCCCTTGCGCTCGCCTCCGGCCTCCTTGCAGCCTTCTATCTATGCCGCTGGATAGTCTTCATCGTTGAGGGACCGGACGGACCCACTTTCGTTGCCTACTTCGACTCGGCCATCACCACACTGATCACGCTGGTACTTCTGGTGGTTGTGTCGTTCAGCATGGCGGCGCTCAGTAATGAACAGGTCACCCAGGACCTGCACCTGCGTGCCACCCGGGATGACCTCACCGGCCTCCTGAACCGTCCCGGGTTCCATGACCTGGCGATGAATGAACTGAAGCGCATCCGGGACAGCCGGACCCCTGGCGCACTGGTGCTGGCAGACCTTGACCACTTCAAGGCCGTGAACGACACCTATGGGCACGCCGCCGGAGATGTGGTCCTCCAGGCCTTCGCCGATGCCTGCGTCGGCACGGTCCGGTCCACCGACTTGGTGGGCAGGCACGGAGGCGAGGAGTTCGTCATCCTGCTCTCCGGAGCGGACTCCAACCGGGCGGAGGGGATCGTCGGTCAGGTGAGTGCTCGGTTCGCACTGGCGAGCTTCTCCGAGGGATTCAAGCCCCCGACGGTCAGCTACGGGATCGCCGCTATCGACGGCAGCTCAAAGGATCTGGGAACGATCCTCGCCACCGCCGATGCTGCCCTGTATGAGGCAAAATCACTGGGCCGCAACCGGGCGGTCCAGGGTTCCTCCGGCGGTGGGGACTGAAATGGGACGGCGCGTTGCCTCCGCCGGAACTCCCGCGACCGTGCTCCTGAGTAAACTCGGGGTCCCCTACCGCACGCTCTCCTACGTCCACGACCCTTCCGCGGAACACTACGGAACGGAAGCCGCCGAAAAGCTTGCGGTAGATCCGGCACAGGTGTTCAAAACACTCATGGTGGACGTCGGCACCCAGTTGGCAGTCGCCGTCGTGCCCGTGAACCGCACGCTGAACCTGAAAGCGATGGGTGCAGCCTGCGGCAGCAAGCGCGCGGCCATGGCAGACCGGGCCGCGGCGGAACGGCGCACCGGGTACGTCATCGGCGGCATCTCACCGCTCGGCCAGAGGCACCGCAGCCCGCTGGTGCTGGACGAATCCGCGTTGGCCTTCGACGCAATCCTGGTGTCGGGCGGCCGCAGGGGCCTCGAGATAGAGCTTGCGCCGGCTGATCTCCTCCGCGCAACGGACGGTACGACGGCGGAGCTCGCCTCCGATTGACCGACCGGCTATTGTGGTGCCAGTTGTCCCACCCCTTCCAGCGAAAAAGAGCACCTGTGCATAGTCAGGGCATGCTGGCGGTTGTCAATTCTTCCGCCGGAACAGCGTACCGGCGCAGTGTCGACGCTGTTGCGTCCTTCCTGTCATCGGCATCCTCCCGGCAGGGCAGCGCTTTTGAGCTTGCGCGTACGGAGAACCTCGACGAGCTAAGCTCCGCACTGGGGAGCCTCAACGGCAGACAGTTGGTCCTGCTTGGAGGCGACGGGTCGGTTCACGCGGCGATCGAGTGCCTGCATCAGTCCGCCACGCTCGACGCAGCGGGACCCATCGGAATCATTCCGGTCGGCACCGGGAACGACCTTGCACGGTCGCTGAAGATTCCCCTGGATCCGCTGCAGGCTGCCGAATGCGTGATGTCCGGCCCTGTCCGAACGATGGAGCTGCTGCTCAGCGGGGACAAGGTTGCCGTCAACGCGGTGCACATGGGTATCGGCGCCAATGCCTCATACAAGGGTGCCGAAGTGAAGAAGAAACTTTCGAAGATCAAAGCAGGGAAGTTGGGCTACCCGCTCGGCGCGATCGCAGCGGGAATCAGCTCGCCGGGTCTGAACCTCAGCGTGCGGGTCGACGGAGAGCTGTTGCACGACGGCTCCCGCCCTCTGCTGATGGCCGCGCTTGGGCTTGGAGGCACAGTCGGCGGGGGTGCGCGGCTCATTCCCGACGCCAATCCGCACGACGGGTTCGTCGACGTCGTGCTGTGGGAGTCGGTGGGAAGAGCCGCCCGGGTGGGGTACGCGCTGGGACTGAAGAACGGGGACCACGCGCGGCGGAGCGATGTGCGGGTCGGGCGGGGACAGACTGTGGAGATCACCGCCGTGGACGGGAACGGATTCCGCGTGAGCAATGACGGCGAGCTGTGGGGCCCCTTCACGGAGCGCCGCTGGGAAGTGCAGTGCGATGCCTGGCAGGTCATTGCACCGCAGTAAATAACACGGTTCGCAAGGGATCGCCACGGGGACCTTCGAATTCACTCAAGGTTTCCACAAGAGAGAGGGAGCACTCTTCTTACATGGCAAACAGCCCAGTAGGCTGATTGTCAGCCGCCAGCAACAATGGGCCCTTTCGAGGGCACCTAGCGAAGGCTAGATGTTCAGATTCCTTCCCGGAGGGTCGGTCGGAACGGACCTTCAATAGGGGAAAATGTACGGGGAGTACCAGTGAGTGAAGTCAGGCCAGCGTCCGGCCACCAAGTGTTGAGGAGCCGTCGTCGTGCGGTGCGGTCGGGCATGAGCGTCTGTCTTGCGGTGGCTGTCATCTACTCCTTCGGTTACCCAGGGGCTACGCCCCTCTCATCCGGATCAGGAGCAGCAGGCACCATCCTCGCGCAGGGTGCCGGCAACTCCACTGATGTCGCAGAGCCACCCACCGGATTCGTGGGTGAACAGCTGCTGGTAGCACCGGAGGTCACCGCACCCCACGGCAGCTCCGATTCCCTCGTTCCGGGTCGTGAGATTCCGGGCGCCAAGGAATCAGCCCGCGCACGGGCGAACGCTGAGGAAGCCTCAGTCGGAGAAATCAGCAGCATGGGGCGTCCCGGCAAGGGAATGCTCATCTCGCCGCTGCAGTTCCTCACCCCCAGTTCCCCATTCGGTTTGCGCACCAGCCCCATCACGGGTGAGCACGGTGAGTTCCACTCAGGCCAGGACTTCGCAGCGCCGTGCGGCACCCGGGTCTTCTCGGCGGATGCCGGGGTTGTGCGTGCGGTTGGCTGGCATCCGTGGGGTGGCGGCAACCGAGTTGAGCTCGATCACGGCAACGGGCTTGTCACTACCTACAACCACCTCGAGGGTGTCGCTGTGGAAACCGGCGACCGCGTAGGTGCAGGGCAGGTCATCGCCACAGTCGGCACCACCGGCTGGTCCACCGGATGTCACCTGCACTTCGAGACCATCCTTGACGGCGCACACACCGACCCCAGTGCTTGGAAGCTGATCCCGCTGGATGGCAGCGGACCAAGCGAGATGCCGAGCCTTGTGAACTTCACGCCCGGCACCGGCAACGGGCGCGACGGCGACACCGCCTGGGTCGCCTACCTCGCTTCATCCGAGCCCATCGAGCCGATCGCCTACAAGTCGCCGTCGCGCGTTGATGCTGAGGTGTCTGCGCTCGGGAAGCGCCCTGCCACCGGCAAGATCCCGTCCGCCGCGGAGAAGTCCTCGCCGGGCAAGATCGTCACGGCGTCGCCGTCGGGAACGCCGTCGACCTCGGGAACGCCGTCCAGCACAGGGACGCCGTCGTCTTCAGGAACGCCCACTGATAAACCGGGCACATCCACGTCCACGCCTCCTGCGACGAAGCCCCCGGTCACGAGCACGCCCCCGACGACTCCAGTGACGCCTCCGTCCGGCGAGACCGAAACCCCCTCGACTCCGCCGCCAGCGTCCGAGACCCCTTCCACTCCACCGCCAGCGACCGAGACCCCCGCTCAACCGACACCCCCTGTCACTGTTCCGGTGCCGACACCCCCTGTCACTGATCCGGAGCCGACACCCCCTGTCACTGATCCGGAGCCGACGCCAACGGTCACCGATCCGGTGGTTGAAACCCCCGCGGATCCGGCCCCGAGTGATACAGCGGTTCCGACCGCGGACTCACCGGCTCCGACTACGCCGTCGGCCGCTGCGCCGGAGACCTGCGACCCGCTCGGCGATTCGGCGGCGGACCCGATCACGATTGATCCGGAAACTGGTTTGGCGATCGATCCCGTCACCGGGCTGCTGCGGCCTGTTGAGGAACTGTGTGACCCGGCGAGCGAAGTTGTCGCCGCGGCGCCGTAGATACTGACGACGAAGTTTGAATGTGCCCGGATCCTCCCGAAGGATCCGGGCATTTTCGCTTCAGCAGCGCGTCCGGATTTCCTTGTACGGGTCGTCCGGGCAATGCGTCAAGACACCATAGTCATATTGGTACGAGTTTCCCTTAGCCTCTTCCCTTAGTTGCTTACCCCAAGTAACCTCGTGTCACCCCCTCTCTTTGAGACATATCCGGAGGTTCACACATATGGGAAAGCCTTTCCCGCTCTCTGCCAAGATCGCGCTCCTGAGCACCGCCGCCCTGGCTGCGCCCCTCTTAATTGGTCCGCCCGCCGTCGCCAACGCACAGTTCCCGTCGACGGAGGGAAACACCAACACCGCGAGCATCCTCACCTATGACGACACCATCGCCGAACTGACCAAGCTTGAGAAGAACAGCCGGTATCCGGTCGATGTCTTCACGCTGGAAGAAGCCGGCACAGAAGTCAACAAGAGTGAACAGGGCCGCGACCTCTACGTGGCAACGGTCGGAAACGGACCGGAAGACGTCTGGGTACAGGGACGCATCCACGGCAACGAACCCTACGGTGCCGAATCGATCCTGACCCTTCTGAAGGACCTTGGCACCAACGGATCCGCCGAGTACCAGGAAATCCGTGACGCGTTCACCATCCACTTCATCCCGATGTACAACCCGGACGGCAGCGAGATGAACATCCGCCAGACCGTCCTGTACGACGATGAAACCGGGAAGCCCCTCCTGAACGGCGCCGGTCAGGAGCAGCGCGTCGATCTCAACCGCGACTGGGTCGCTGACAAGTTCCAGGCCGAGGAGTCCCTTGCGTTCTACGAGTACTGGACCATGGTCAAACCCGACTACGGGATCGACATCCATCATCAGGGCCTGAAGAAGCAGTACGGCACGGGCGACGACGTCACCCTCTCCCTCGGCATCTCTCTTGCACCCGGCGGCCCCACGCTGCCGACCCTGCAAGGTGGGGCCTACGACGTGCTCACCCGTCAGATGCACGGCCACGTCTTCCAGGAACTGTCCAAGTACGGCTACATCACCATGGACCGCTACCAGGTTGGCGGTTCGCTGGAAATCGACATCAAGGGCGGCGTTGTGTCGGCAATGATGCTCGGACTCAACTATCAGGGCCTGAACCCGTCCGGACACTCGAACCCTGTGGTCTTCTTCGAGACCTCGGGCAACACCAGCGACGGCAGCCTCGGCCAGAAGGCGCGGGGCAAGAGCATTCAGCAGAATGTGCTCGCCATGAAGACACTCCTGTCCGGCCTGGCAACCGACGAAGTCCAGCAAGTGGACCCCAACGTGTGGGAAGAAATTCCGCACACTCCGGTCACCGGCTACAGCACCGACTACGCCGGCACCATTCCGGTCTCCTTCTGATCTCCAGCACTACTGAAAGGAAACCCTTCCCTGTGAAGAAATCACTTGCAGCAGCAGCCCTCGCCGGCGCCCTCACCATCTCCTCCGTGGCCGTTTCCGCGCCGGGCTTCGCCGTAGGCGAGGGACCGGGATACAACGGCAACGAAACCATCAACACTTCGATCCTGCGCACCTACGATGAGATGGTCGACTACCTGAAGACTCAGGACGCCAAGCAGGACGCAATGGAGCTTGAGGTCATCGGGCAGTCCGTGAAGGGCCGCGACCTCTATCTCGCGAAGTACATCTCCAACCCGGAGAACCCGACCATCCTCTTCCTGACCCAGCAGCACGGCAACGAGCAGCTCACCACAGAGGGTGCGCTCGAGTTCATCAAGCACCTCGGCACCGGCAAGACCGGCGGAGTCCTCGACGGCGTCAACATCCTGGTAGTGCCCATGCTCAACCCGGACGGCGCAATGGGTGATGTCAACTTCTCGCTCGATGACTACATCGCCAGCGGTGACCGGCACCTGACCAGATACAACGCTGTCGGCGTGGACCTGAACCGCGACCACGTCGCGAAGGTGCAGCCCGAGACCCAGGCGCTGCACACCAACGTCATGGCCAAGTACGACATCGACTACATGATCGACCTCCATCACCAGGGCACCAACAGCGAGCGCGACGGAAAGCTGGTTTCCGGTTCGATCCTGCACCCCACCACGCCCAACGTTGATCCGGACGTGCTCGAGGGCTCCAAGCGCCTCGGCGCAGTAGTGTTCGACGCCGTCGACTCCACAGGCTGGGGCCACCTCGGCAAGTACGTCGGTGGTTCCGCCGAAACCATCAGCCGCAACGGCATCGCCGTCGAGTACGGAATCTCCACCCTGCTGTTCGAGATGCGCGGTATGTCCGACCACTTCAACGAGGGCGCCGTCCTCGGCCAGAAGAGCAACGGCTACCTGATCAAGCAGACCGTCACCACACTCGACGCGACGGTCCGCGCGATCGCTGACGGTTCGATCAGCACCGCAGACACTTCCTTCTGGGACACCCTTGCAGAGCAGAACAACCGCTCCGAGTAACCAGGTCCGGTAGTCCACAGCACGCAGAAGGGGCGGGCCGCTTACAGCGGCCCGCCCCTTCTGCGTGTGTGGACTACTCCCCCGGTGTCTATTCCCCTGGTGCAGCGGTACTGGATCGCACGATCATCTCGGTATGCGCCGTGTGGTCGGTGGGGTCGCCGGATTCGGCAGGACCGGCGAAGAGCTGCAGCATCCGTTCGACAGCCCTGGCGCCCTGCCGCGCCGGATACTGTGCGACAGTGGTCAGCCCGAAGACCTCGCCCAGGTCGTGACCGTCGATTCCAATCACGGAAAGCGCATCCGGCACCCGAATCCCGAGTTCCCGGGCCGCGACGATAGCGCCGATTGCCATTTCATCCGAGGCACAAAAAACGGCGGTCGGCCGGTTGCGGGGATAACCGAGCATGCGCTTCGCGACGGCGTAACCACCCGGAATCGTGAAGTCCGCGTACGCCAACCACGACGACGACACCTCCAGTCCCGCCGCTTCCATCGCCACCTCGTAGCCACGACGCCGGCCCTCGGAAATGTTGAAGTCCCGCGCCGCATCCTCTGGTCCGCCGACGTAACCGATCCGCCGGTGCCCCAGGCTGATCAGATGTTCGGTTGCGAGCTGCGCGATGGAGAACTCATTCACGCTGATGGTGTCCGCGCCCGGCAGCGGTCCCCCGATGCCGACGATCGGCTTGCCCACCGCGAGGAGCTGCCCTAGTTCAGTGTCGGAGAGCTGCAGCGATACCGAGATAACGCCGTCGCACCGCTGCCGGAGCAGGAACTCGGAGAACACCCTGTCACGGTGAGCGGCGCCGTCGCTGACGTTGTAGAGCGTGAGGTCGTAACCGGCGTCGAGCAGGGACGCGGCGACACTGTCCACAATTTGGGAGAAGTACCAGCGGTTGACGGAGGGCACAACCACCCCGACATTTCGGTTCCGGCCCGACGCGAGCGACGAGGCCGAGAAGGACGGAACGAATTCCAGTTCCTTCGCGGCCTCGAGCACTTTCAGCCGGGCACGTTGTGAGACCTGACCGTTGCCGCTGAGGGCACGGGAAACCGTGGCAGTGGAAACGCCGGCAAGCGCTGCTACATCCTTGATGCCAACCACGGCGCCCTCCCTCAGAGCAAAGGACGGGCGGGGTCCTCTTAGTTGAGTCTTAGCCATACGCACCGGTTCGGCGCCAATACGCCGTCGGCACCGGCATCCGCATGGCTGGCCGCAAGAACCGAGCCCGCAGGTACGTTGATGTCAGATTGTCCCATGTTGAAGATCACCATCACGTCATTGTTGAGGAATGCGATGGTGTCGGTGCCGTCGGCGTCCACCGCCCAGCTCAGCGACCCTGCCCCAAGCCCCAGCTCTTTTCGGAGCGAGAGCGCAGAGCGGTAGAGATTGAGGGTCGATGCAGGGTCTGCCTGCTGGGAGTCGCGGGCAAGGGTCGCCCAGTCCTCGGGCTGAGGCAGCCAGCCGCCGTCGTTCGAGCCGAAGCCGTAGTGCGGCTCATCCGCGCGCCAGGGCAGCGGGACGCGGCATCCGTCCCGGCCCACTCGTTCTCCGCCGGTGCGAACAAAGGTGGGGTCCTGACGAAGTTCGTCCGGGATGGTGAGGTGGTCGGGCAGCCCAAGCTCTTCGCCCTGGTACAGGTACACGCCGCCGGGCAGTGCCAGCATCGCCAGGGATGCAGCGCGTGCGCGGTCAAGCCCGACCTCCGGCCTTTCTTCCCCGAATCGTGTGGCGTGACGAGGAACGTCGTGGTTGCTCAGGACCCAGGTGGTTGGAGCGCCGACGCTGTCGAACGCCTGAAGTGAGTCGGTAATGATCTCCCGGAGCCGGGCGGCATCCCACGGGTGGTGCAGATAGGCAAAGTTGAAGGCCTGGTGCATCTGGTCGTTGCGAACCCAGTTCACCAGCCGCGACAACGGATCAATGGTCGCTTCCGCACACAGGATGCGGTCGCCGTCGTACTCGCCCAGGATCGAGCGCCACCGGCGGTAGATGTCGTGGATCGCCTTCTGTCCGAACATCGGCGCGGCGTGGCCGGGGTGTTCCTCAGTCGAGCACCCGTCGGGGCGTCCGTGCCAGTCCGGAAGGCCTTCGGCCTTGACGAGGGCGTGCGCGACGTCGACGCGGAAGCCGGTGACGTTCCGGTCCAGCCAGAAGCGGAGGATCCGCTCGAACTCGGCGTGCACGGCCGGGTTGTCCCAGTTGAAGTCCGGCTGGGAGGAGTCGAAGAGGTGGAGGTACCACTGGCCGGGTGTGCCGTCGTCGTTCAGCGTGCGGGTCCAGGCCGAGCCGCCGAAGTGCGACTGCCAGTTGTTCGGCGGATTGGACCCGTCGGGGCCGGTGCCGTCGCGGAAGATGAACATTGCGCGTTCGGGTGAGCCGGGTTCAGCGGCAAGGGCGGCCTTGAAGAGTGAGTGTTCGCTGGAGCAGTGGTTGGGGACGAGGTCGATGATCACCTTGATTTCCAGCTCTGTTGCTCGTGCCGTAAGCCGGTCGAAGTCTTCGAGGGTGCCGAACATGGGGTCGACGTCGCAGTAGTCGGCGACATCGTAGCCGCCATCCCGCTGTGGCGAAGTGTAGAACGGAGACATCCAGATGGCGTCGACGCTGAGGTCGGCGAGCTGGTGGAGCTCAGCCGTGATCCCTGCGAGATCCCCCTGGCCGTCACCGTTCAGGTCCCTGAAGGACCGGGGGTAGACCTGGTAGATGACCGATGAGCGCCACCATGCGTCGTCGTCGTGTGCGGTGTGGAGAGGTGCATGGAATGTGGGCGCGGGCGACAGGGCGGAGACAGCTGGCGCAAGCGATACGGCGTTGGGCATGGGGTACATGCTAACCACGGCAGCACGTTAATTGAAAGCGTTTACAGTTGCTCTTCATCCCGTTGTACCAACCCTCCCGCGGATTCTTGCGGGCCACAAAATTCATCTTGTGCGGATTGACCGTAAACGCTTACGATGTGTTGTGCCTCACCCCTTCCGACGGAATGTGAAGGGTTCGGCACTACCCACCGGTCTCTCATTCTCACCAGCGCCGTGAAGCGCAATGCCCACTGATGGGCTGCCGTCCGGCGCCACAGAAAGGTTCACCAATGAAGGTGCAAACAACCAGACTCCTCCATCGACGGACGCTGGCCACAGCCGCTCTGTCCGTCGCCGTGATGGCAGTGACTGCCTGCGGCGGCGGGTCCACCGAGTCCACTACCGGAGAATCGGCTGCGCCCACCAACCTCGCCGAAGGTGGCTCAACCACCCTGACCATGTGGGTGGACGCGGAGCGTGCTCCAGCGCTCGAGTCGATCGCTGCATCCTTCGAGGAAGACACCGGAATCTCGATCGACCTCGCGGTCAAGGACTTCGCTGCCGTCCGTGACGACTTCATCACCCAGGTACCCACCGGCAACGGACCGGACCTGATCGTCGGCCCGCACGACTGGATCGGCACCTTTGTGGAGAACGGCGTCGTTGCTCCCGTTGAGCTGGGCGACAAGGCAGGCGAGTTCCAGGAATCGGCAATTCAGGCCATGTCCTACGAGGGCAGCCTGTACGGCGTTCCCTACGCGATCGAAAACATCGGACTGCTGCGCAACGCCGACATGGTGCCTGAGGCCGCAGAGACCTTCGACGAGGTGATCGCCAACGGCGAGGCAGCTGTCGAGGCCGGCGACGCGGAGTTCCCGTTCCTCGTGGGTCTCGACCCCAAGCAGGCAGACCCGTACCACATGTACCCCTTCCAGACCTCGATGGGCGTTCCGGTTTTCGCCCAGAATGAGGACGGCAGCTACGACGCCTCGAAGCTCCTGCTCGGTGAGGAGAACGGCGTCGAATTCGCGAAGAAGCTCGTTGAGTGGGGCGACGCCGGATCCGGCATCCTCAACTCGAACATCACCGGTGACATCGCCAAGGAGAAGTTCCTTGCCGGTGAGTCCCCCTACTACCTGACCGGCCCGTGGAACGTCGGCGCCGCCCAGGAAGCCGGGATCAACGTCGCCGTCGATCCCCTGCCTACTGTGGGCGATGAGCCTGCTCAGCCCTTCATCGGCGTGAACGGGTACTTCATCTCCGCGCAGAGCAAGAACGCCCTGGCTGCAAACGAGTTCGCAGTGAACTACCTGACCACCGAAGAAGCACAGGATGCCATGTTCGGAGTGGGTGGCCGCCCGCCGGCACTCACCGCCTCCTTCGAGAAGGCCGCGTCTGACCCAATCGTTGCCGCGTTCGGTGAGATCGGCGCCAACGGCGTTCCGATGCCCGCGGTCCCCGAAATGCAGGCAGTCTGGGCTGACTGGGGTGCAACTGAGCTTGCACTGATCAAGGGCACTGCAAAGCCGGAGGAAGCCTGGCCGGCCATGGTGAAGAACATCGAGCAGAAGATCTCTGCCGGATAACTCACCCACCAAGCAGCCGTTGTGGGCCGGCCGGATGCACCCCGGCCCACAACGGCTTCCCTTTACCCGGGCCGTGCCCTGCACTGCCTGACTCGCCACTGCCTTGTCTAGTGCCTGCCCTTAACGCACTGCTTCGAACGAAAGCTCCGGCCCATGCCAACCACCGAACTGACCCGAACTTCTCCGCAGAAACAGCCCAGGTCCCTCCGCCCGTCGGACTCGATGGCCGGACTTCTCGCAAAAATCATCCTGCTGGGGCTCGTCGACGCCTTCGCGGTCTATGTCCTCACCGTCCTGTTCCTGCAGGAAAAGTGGACCGTGCTGGTGCTGGGAGCGGGCGTCACGCTACTCATCAACTGGATCTACCTCCGGCGTGGAGGGCTTCCCGCCAAATACCTTGCCCCCGGCGTCTTTTTCCTGCTGATCTTCCAGGTCTTCGTCATGATCTTCAGCGGCTACGTGGCGTTCACCAACTACGGCGACGGACACAACAGCACCAAGGAAGATGCCATCTCCGCCATCCAGCTCGCAGCGCAGCAGCGGGTGCCGGACTCCCCCGCCTACCGGGTCACCATCGTCGAGCAGGACGGCGAATTCCACTTCCTCACCACCGATCCCGACGGCGGCATCAGCATCGGCAGCGCCGAGGAGCCGCTCGAGGAAGCATCGGATGCTGTTACCGACGGCACCGGGAAGGCAACCGAACTCGAGGGGTACCGCACGCTCCAGTTCAACGAGGTGCTGGCGAACCAGGCCGACATTCTCGCCCTGACCATCCCATTCTCGGACGATCCGGACGACGGCACCCTGAAGACCAGTGACGGCTCCACCGCCTATGTCTACAGCCCAACGCTGGAATACGACGAAGCCGCCGACACCTTTACCGACACCGAAACCGGCACCGTGTACGCCGACTCGGGAAAGGGCACGTTCGTCTCCGAGGACGGGAACGAACTCAGCACCGGCTGGAAGATCGACGTCGGCTTCGCAAACTTCACCAAGGCCTTCTCCGACGAGAACATCCGTGGACCGTTGCTTCAGGTGACTCTCTGGACCTTCACCTTCGCGCTGGTTTCGGTACTTTCCACGTTCGCGCTGGGGTTGTTCCTCGCCAACGCCTTCAACCTGCCGAACCTGCGCGGGAAGCGCACCTACCGGGTCCTGATGATCCTCCCCTACGCGTTCCCGGCGTTCCTCGCAGGCCTCGTATGGTCCGGCCTGCTCAACCCCGAGTTCGGATACGTCAACAACACCTTCTTCGGCGGCGCGAACATACCGTGGCTGACCGATCCGCTGCTGGCGAAGATCAGCGTCCTGCTGGTCAACCTGTGGCTCGGTTTCCCCTACATGTTCCTGGTGTGCACCGGTGCCCTGCAGTCCCTCCCGGAGGACGTCAATGAAGCGGCAAAGCTCGACGGCGCCACCCCCTGGAAGCTGTTCACCTCCATCAAGCTGCCGCTTCTGCTGGTCTCGGTCGCTCCTCTGTTGATCGCGAGCTTCGCGTTCAACTTCAACAACTTCAACATCATCTACATGCTGACTGACGGCGGTCCGCGCCTCTCAGACACCACGGTCAACGTGGGCGCGACGGACATCCTTATCACCATGGTGTACGAAGTCGCGTTCGGCAGCGGGGTGGGCCGTGACTACGGTCTCGCCAGTGCGCTGTCCATCGTCATCTTCTTCATCGTCGCCGCAATTTCGATTCTCAGCTTCCGGCAGACCAAGGCCCTCGAGGAGATCCACTAATGGCCACCCAAACACCAACCACGCTCCTTGCCGGCTCAGGATCGGGTACGACGATGTCGCTTCCTCCCCAGCGCAAGCAGTCCTTCGGCGCCTGGTTCCGTGAGAAGGGCTGGCGGCATCTGGTGGGCGTCATCACCACCCTGTTCGCGGTGTTCCCGCTCCTGTATGTGCTGTCCGCGGCGTTGAACTCGACGGGCACCATGGCCGGGTCCAATGTGCTCTTCAGCCGCATCGACTTCGGCAACTTCGAGCAGCTGTTCAGCGACCCCAACCGTCCCTTCGGCAAGTGGTTCGTCAACACACTGGTGATCGGCGTCATAACCTCTGCAGCAACTGTCTTCCTTGGTGCGCTGGCTGCGTACGCGTTCAGCCGCATGCGCTTCAAGGGCCGCAGGGTCAGCCTGCTCACCCTCCTCATACTGCAGATGTTTCCACAGCTGCTTGCCGTCGTCGCAATCTTCCTGCTGCTCAACTTCATCACCGACGTGGTGCCGTGGCTGGGACTGGGCAGCCAGTTGGGGCTGATCATGGTGTATCTCGGTGGAGCGCTGGGCGTGAACACGTATCTGATGTACGGATTCTTCAACACCATTCCGCCGTCGCTCGACGAGGCTGCGCGCATTGACGGTGCGAGCCACGTCCAGGTGTTCTTCACCATCATCCTGCCGCTGGTGACGCCGATCCTTGCCGTCGTCGGGCTCTTGGCCTTCATCGGCCTGAGCAGCGAGTTTGTGATTGCCAGCGTGGTGTTGACGGACCCGGACAGCCAGACACTCGCCGTCGGGCTTTACTCCTACGTGGGTCAGCAGCGCTCCGAGAACTGGGGCGTCTTCGCTGCCGGCGCCGTGCTCGCTGCCCTGCCGGTGATGGCGCTGTTCCTGTATCTGCAGAAGTACATCGTGAACGGTCTGTCCGCCGGATCGGTCAAGGGCTAAGTCGCAGATGTTCGTCCTGCCGCATCATGACGGATCGGCACTGTATGTGCCCTCCGACGTTTCGCTGGGTGCTTCGGTGCCGGTCCGCCTGCGGGTCCCCCGGTCTTACGGGTCCGTCCGGCGGGTGTATGTGCGATCTCTCCGGGACGCTGAACCGCACTATGACGAGGCCCGCCGGCTCGGGAACGTCGGCTCGTGGGACTGGTGGGAGGCTTCGGTCCGGCTGGTGAATCCGGTGACGCGCTACCGGTTCCTGCTCGAGGCTGATTCTCCATCCGGATCCGCCGACAGTTCCACGTGGCACTGGCTGAACGCGGAAGGCCTGTTCGCGCGGGACACACCTGACGTGCACGACTTTCGAATGGTGGCCCATCAACCGGCGCCCGAATGGGCCCGGCAGGGTGTGATCTACCAAATCTTTCCCGACAGGTTCGAGCGGTCAGCTTCGGCTGCTGAACGTGAAGCTCCGGACTGGGCGGTTCCCTGCGAGTGGAGCACGCCGGTGCAGCCGGCCGGCGCCGAGACCCCGTACCAGTTCTACGGCGGCGACCTCGACGGCATCGCGGAGCGGCTTGACCATATCCAGTCACTCGGTGCGACGGTGGTGTACCTGACCCCCTTCTTCCCGGCACGGTCGAACCACCGCTATGACGCATCGACGTTCACCTCGGTGGATCCGCTGCTCGGCGGTGATGAGGCGCTGATCCGGCTCGTGGAGGCTGCCCACGAGCGGGGGCTCAAGGTGATCGGTGACCTCACCACCAACCACACCGGTGACGCGCACGAGTGGTTCCGCACCGCCGTCGTCGATCCTGGTTCCGATGAGGCGGGCTTTTATTACTTCTCTGAGGACCGCTCCGACTACGCGGCCTGGTTCGGGGTGCCGAGCCTGCCGAAACTGAACTGGGTCTCCCCTGCGCTGCGTGAGCGGTTCATCGGGGGTCCGGCCTCCGTCGTCGGGCGGTTTCTGCAGCCGCCGTTCAATCTGGATGGGTGGCGCATCGACGTGGCGAACATGACCGGCCGCCACGGCGACGTTGATCTGAACCGTTCCGTCGCGTTGGCTGTCCGGTCCACGATGCGCAAGATCAATCCGGACACCCTGCTGCTCGCCGAATCGACCAACGATGCGGCGATGGATTTCGACGGCGATACCTGGCACGGAGCCATGACGTACTCGAACTTCACGCGGCCCTTGTGGCAGTGGCTGGCTGGTTCATCGGACGTCAACTTCTTCGGCACTCCCCTGCCCGGCCCGAACCGTATTCCGGCAGAGCAGTTCGTGGAGCTGCACTCGGTGTTTGCGGCAGCGTTCCCGTGGCAGGTACGGACGCAGAACATGATGGCGCTGAACACCCATGACACCGCGCGTGCCTCCACCGTAATGATTCCCGGAGGGCAACTGGTCGGGCTGGGCATCATGTTATCAATGCCCGGGATTCCAACGCTGTTTGCCGGTGACGAGTTCGGTCTGGAGGGCATCAACGGTGAGGACTCGCGGACGCCGATGCCGTGGGGTTCGCTGACGCCATCGCATCGAGAACTGCACGACGCCGTTGCGCACCTTGGCCGGTTGCGTCGCGATGTGCCGGCGTTGGCTTTCGGCGGGCTGCGGTGGTTGTACGCCGAGGGGGACGTTCTGGCGTATGTCCGTGAACATGCCTCGGGGTCGGTGCTGGTTGTTGCGTCCCGTGCCGGGTTTGACAACGTCAGCCTGCCGCTCGATCTTGTGGGTGTGCCTGCCTTCGAGGCTGCGTCCGACCTGTGGAGCACCGGCTCAGTTTCCGCCGACTGGTCTGAGGACGCGGTGGTGTTCCGCGGCGAGGGCCCCGGTGTAGGGCTGTGGCTGTTGCCCGGGGTCGCCGTGCCGCCTGCTTGACTCCGGCCTGGACTCCGGCCTGGACTCCGCCCCGCCCCGTCGCAACCCGCCTCTCCCCAGCCGCCCGGCGCAAAAGTGGCCCTTAGGCACAAATCCCGCTGTCTTTGAGCACCGGTTCTGCGCCTAAGGGCCACTTCTGCGTGCGGCCCCTTATTGACGACGACGGCGGCCCGGGTAAGCATGGGACATCATCACTCCTGGGTCTCCTTATCAATGGCGGTTGTTCATGACTTGGGATACCTCTCGCACCTCTTCGATCACACGGGTGGCCGGTCCTGCCGCACTGATTGGCGGCCTGCTTGGTATCGTCGCGGTGATCCTTCACTCGCTGGAACCGACTGGATGTGTCGGAACGGAATGCGCCGCCCAACCGATGCGGTCGGCGTCGGGCCTGGTCACCGGCATCGGTGCCGCAGTCGCTCTGTTGGTGCTGCTGGGTCTGGTCGGGCTCACGCTGATGGCGCGTCACTCCGGCCGGTCGCCGAAGCTGATGAATATCGGGCTGGCGTGCGCCGCCGTCGGCTTCCTGGTACTGCTGGCCGCAGTGCTCATCCAGGCGGCGTTCTTCGGAGGCAACTTCTCGGGAATGCCCTATCTGGTGGTCGTCGGGATGGTGACCTTGATCATCGGATTCGTACTCATCGGAATCTTCATCCTGCGGTCCGGGGTTCTCCCCCGCTGGCTCGGGGTTCTCCTCGTCGCGAGCAGTGTTCTGTTGCTGGCGGCCAACGAGCAGACGTCCGCCGTGCTGTTGGCGATTCCATTCCAGCTCGCCATCGCGACGACGGGATACTTCATGCTCAATCGGTCCAGGGCCCCGAGCCGCGCTCCAGCGAGCCAACTCGGGTGACGGATCGTTGTGAGCCTTGCCGGATGCCGACAGAATAGGGAAACTGACTTCGACGGCTAAAGGGGAGCCATGGCCACTGCACAAACGAGCGCTCATTCGGAAGCCCCGGTTGGCAGGCGCCTGGTGTTATCAGGGTTCCTGTTCGGATGCGGGATCGCGGCCTCGATGATCGACCTATTCATCTTCCACCTGGCCCTGCATTGGCATCATTTCTATGACCTCTCCACCACCGAAGTCGCCCTGACCATCGACGGTTTCTTCCACGCATTCGGCTGGTTCATCACGATCTGGGGTCTCTTCCTGCTTGCCGACATCCGCCGTCGAATGGATGTGAACTGGATGCGCTGGACCGGTGCGGTACTGGCCGGCGTCGGGTTCTTCCAGTTGCTGGACGGCGTGCTGAACCACAAGATCCTTGGCATCCATCAGATCCGCTACAACGTAGACCTGTTGATGTACGACGTCGTGTGGATCGGTTCGGCGGTCGTGGTCCTGCTGGGCGGCGTCGTGGTGCTCTGGCGGACCCGCCGCGACCTACCTGTGTAATCCGATGGACCATACAGAGCACGGTGCCGCGGTGCGGGACTCCTGGGGCTGGGCAGCGTTCGACGTCGTCATTGTTGTAATTCTTGCTGTTGCCGCCGTCGCCTATGCAGTTGCGCTGAGGACGGCGCGCGAGCGCAGTCGCTGGCCGGTTCGCCGCACGGTTTTCTGGTATCTGGGACTGGGGAGCGCCGCAGCGGCGCTGCTCGGTCCTGTTGCCGACCTGGCCCGGGCCAGCTTCACAGCGCACATGGTGGGGCATGTGCTGCTCGGCATGGTAGCCCCCTTGCTGCTGGTGCTGGCGGCTCCGGTCACCGCGGCACTGCGGGCACTGCCGGTTCCGGCAGCGAGAACCCTGACCCGTGTATTACGGTCGGGTGCGGTGCGCGCTGGAACGCATCCGGTGACCACGGCTGTGCTGAACGCCGGCGGGATCTGGCTGCTCTACACCACCGACCTGCATCACCTCATGCACCTTTCGGCGCCGGTGTATGCCGCGGTCCACGCCCACATCTTTCTGGCGGGGTACCTGTTCACCGCGTCGATCATCCGTGCGGACCCCAACCCGCACAGAGCATCGATGCGGGTGCGGTCCGCAGTGCTCGTTGCTTTCATTGCGGCCCATTCGATCCTGGCGAAGTGGCTCTATGCCCACCCGCCCGCAGGCGTTGGAGCCGCCGATGCCCGCTCGGGTGCCCAGCTGATGTACTACGGTGGCGATGCGGTGGACGTGATGCTGATTGTTCTGCTGTTCGCGGGCTGGTATTCGGCTACCCGGCCTCGTCACCCTTCCCGGGAGCCTCATTCCCAGCTTCCTCCTGCCGCTCCTGCAGCTTCTCCTCGGCATCCCGACGACGGTGCAACATAGCCTGCAGATCCTGATTGCCGCTGTGTTCGTCGGGTGTTTTGGGAGGCAGCTGTGCGTCGTGATGGTGCTCGTCTCCGTGGGAAGTCTCGCTCATGCCCACCATGCTCCCACCGGACTGCGCGGATGGGAACGGACTAGACCGATCCCGTCCGAAAACGCAACGTCACCAGCTGGAACGGCCGCAGCGAGAGGGCTACAGCGCCGTCGTCGTTGGCGCTCAGGAAATCAGCCGCAACTGGACGTTCCAGCAGATCAGTGGCCTCCACTGACGAGTAGGCAAACCCAGCCGAAATCACCGCTGACGCCCTGCCGCCGAACGCCTCGTACAGCCGCACCACAACATCGCCGCTGCGGTCCTCCGCCAGCTTCACCGCTTCCACCACCACAGCAGGATTCGACACCGTCACCACCGGCGCAACCGACGACGACGCCACCCCTTCAACGGATCGAACCGGCAGGTTCACCCGGTACCCCTCGGCAACGGCATCGGCGATCCCGGATGCAGGCCGCAGGGAAAACTGGAAACAGTGCGAACCCTGGTCGGCCTGCGGGTCGGGGAACAGCGGCCCCCGCAAGAGCGATGCCCGCACCAGGGTATACGGCACCCCTGAGGGGGATTCGGCGCGGGAAATGTCATACCCGTACGTCGAATCGTTGGCCAGCGACACTCCGAACCCGGGCTCCCCCACCTGCACCCAACGATGCGCCACCGTCTCGAAACGGGCTGCGTCCCACGACGTATTTGTTGCCGTAGGCCGTTGTATATGCCCGAACTGAATCTCCGACGCCGCCCGCTCCGCCAGGACATCAACCGGGAACGCGAGCTTCAACAGCTTCTGCTGCTCATGCCAATCAACCTCAACCGTCATGTCCACGGCAGTGCCGTCCGCGCTCAGCGAGATCCGCTGGACCAGACGCGATTTCCCGAACACGCGCTCCACCCGCAACACTGAGCCCACCGCGTCCACAGAGGCAGCCTCCGTCAACTCGGTCACGGTGAACTTGTAATGCTCATCGATGTCCCAGGCGTCCCACTGGTTCGGCGTATCACGGAACAGCTGCAGCACATTCGCGCGCATGCCGGCCGGAATGACTTCCCGACCACCGGTGACCAGCGAGCTGAACAGGCCGTTCTCGTCGACCGTCAACCGCAGGGACCCGCTCTCCAACAGCCACGAGCTTCCGTCCCGTACAGGCTCGTAGGAACCAGCCGACGACGACGACGCCGCGCCTCCCAGCGCCGGGACACCATCCACGCCGTAAGGGCCGGCGTTCAAGGCGACGGTTGCCGACCCGGTGCCCAGCAGCGAGCCGAGAGCCGCCGAAATCAGGGACTCAAGCGACGCCTCGACAGCCGCGTAATTCCGCTCAGCTTCCTCGTGCACCCAGGCAATGGAGGAGCCGGGCAGGATGTCGTGGAACTGCTGCAGGAGCACGGTGTGCCACGCAGTCTCGAGCTCGTCATACGGGTAGGCGAACCCGGACCGCAATGCGGCAAGGGTGCACCACAGCTCTGCCTCTCGCAGGAGGTGCTCACAGCGACGATTGCCGTGCTTCGTCCGCGCCTGAGATGTGTACGTTCCGCGGTGGAACTCCAGGTACAGCTCACCCGACCACACCGGCGCGTCCGGGTACTCGGCGGAAGCTTCCGAGAAGAACCGTGACGGCGACGAAAGGGTAACCGCCGGCGACCCCTCCAGCGACGAAGTCCGCGCAGCGGCGGCCAGCATCTCACGGGTTGGCCCACCCCCGCCGTCGCCCCAGCCGAACGGAACCAACGAGGTATTGGCGGCGCCCTTCTCCCGGTAGTTGCGCTGCGCCCGCGCGAGGTCACGGCCGCACAGATCGGAGTTGTAGGTGTCCACCGGCGGGAAGTGCGTGAAAACCCGCGTGCCGTCGATCCCCTCCCAGTTGAAGGAGTGGTGCGGGAAGAGGTTGGTTTCGTTCCACGAAATCTTCTGGGTCAGGAAGTACTGCGACCCAGCGGCACGCACAATCTGGGGCAACGCCGCCGAGTACCCGAAAGAATCCGGCAACCACACCTCCTGCGGCTCCACCCCGAAGTTCTCCAGGAAGAACCGCTTGCCTGCCACGAACTGACGCGCCAACGCCTCGCCGCCCGGCATGTTGGTGTCCGATTCCACCCACATCCCGCCCGCCGGCACAAACTGGCCGGAACGGACCTTCTCCGCAACCCGCTCGAACACGTCCGGATAAGACGACTTGAGCCACGCGTACTGTTGCGCCGAAGAAGCGGTGAACACAAAGTCCGGGTGGCGTTCCATCAGGTCAAGCACGTTGGAAAACGTCCGCGCTACCTTCCGGACGGTCTCGCGAACCGGCCATAACCACGCGCTGTCGATATGGGCATGCCCGACCGCATGCACCCGGTGCGCACTCGCATACGCCGGCGAGGCCAGGACCCCGGCAAGGCACGCGCGCCCGGCGGCAGCCGTCCCACCGACGTCGGCCGGGTCGACGGCGTTAGCCGCACTCTCCAGCGCACGGAGGATTTCGTGCCGTCGGGGCAGGTCGACGGGAAGCTCGTGCATAAGCCCGTTCAGCGTCCACACATCCTGGCCCAGTTCCCAGGCCTCGCGGTCGAACAGGGCGGCGTCCGCCCGGCGGAAGGTATAGAGCGGATCTGATCCCGCGGTGGAAAGCGATCCGAGCGGCGTCGGCTGATAGTCGAAACCATCGATCACGTTGGGGTTGGAGGCAGCCTCGACGTAGAACTCGACGGCGGCCCCCGCGGCGGCGTCAAGCGGCACCCACATGTTCAGCGGCTCCAGCGCCTTGATCACCCGACCGTCCGGCGCATAGACCAAGCCTTCGGCCTGGAAGCCGGGCATGATCGTCGAGAAGCCGAGGTCAATGACCGCCTCAAGCTCATGCCCGTATGAAAGATTCCACTCCTCCGGCACCGCGCCCGTGAAGCGGAACCAGGTGGTTCCCCACGGCCTGCCCCACGCGGACCCGACCACGAAGGGTTCGAAGCGTTCGGAAAGCACCGAAGCGAACGGCACCGGCTCACCCGGAGCCTGCCACATGGACACCTCAAGCGGCACCGAGACCGGCCACACCGCAGGGGTGAGCCGCTCCGCCAGGAAACGCGCGATTCGTGCCTCCACGAGGAGTCGATTGTCGTGCATGGTTCTAACCTTTCAGGGCGCCCGACATGGCAAACGAGCCACCGAACACACGCGAGACGAGGACGTACAGAACTATCACGGGCAGTGCATAGAGGATGGAGAACGCGGCTAGCTGCCCATACGCGACTGTCCCGAACTGCCCGAAGAAGCGGAAAATACTCACTGCTGCCGGCTGGTTTTCCAGCGAGAACAGCAGGATGAACGGCACGAAGAAGTTCCCCCACGCCTGAATGAACACAAAGATGAAGACGACGCCGAGACCCGGCCGCATCAGCGGCACCACAATGTGCCACAGCGCTTTCATGGCGGACGCGCCGTCCACCCAAGCCGCCTCCTCAAGCGAGACGGGCACCGAGTCCATGAAGTTCTTGGTCATCCAGATGGCCATTGGGAGTGAGGTCGCAGCCATAAAGAAGGTGGTCGCCGCCAGCGAATCCAACAGGTTTAACTGCACGAACAGGCTGTAGACCGGAACCATGATCGCCGTGATCGGCAGACACGTCCCAAACAACACGGTGTAGAGGAACGGTCGGTTGAACCGCGTGTTGAACCGGGACAGCGGGTAGGCTGCCAGCACCGCGGCAACCACCGTCACCGCGGCTGAGCCGCCGGAGAGAATGAGGCTGTTGAGCAGGGGCAGATACGTCTGCTCAGGCGTGAGAATCGCCGTGAAGTTCGCAAGCGAGAACGACGACGGCAGGGCGGTCTCGTAGGTCGCTTCCTCGTCGAAGGACGCCAGCACCAGCCAACTCAGCGGCACCACGAAACACAGCCCGATAACCGCCAGCACCAGGCTCGCACCCCAACTCGGGGCGCCCCGTCGAGAACCACGGTGTGATCCACGGTTCCCACGAGCAGTGCGCTCAGGCGCGACCACTGGTCCCGCCGTCGTCGTACTGGAAACGGGCGCAGTCATGAGGCGTTCCTCTCGCGCAACAGGCGGATGTACGCCAGCGAGAAAGCGGCGCCGATGATGAGCATGACGACGGCGATGGCCGTACCGTAGCCGATGTCGCTGTAGCTGAAGGCTTCCTCGTACGCCATGATCGGCAGGGTGGTACTGCGGTTGGTTGGACCGCCCGCAGTCATCACGTAGATGAGCGTGAACACGGCGAGCGTCTGCAGGGTGATGAGCATCAGGTTGGTCGCGATGCTGCGGCGGATCATGGGCACCGTTACATAGACCAGCGTCTTCGCGCCACCAGCGCCGTCGATCTCCGCTGCCTCGGTGACCTCCCGTGGGACGTCGTTCAGCGCAGCCTGGTACACCATCATCGAGAACGCGGTGCCCCGCCAGATATTGGCAAGGATGATGGCGAGCATGGGGTGCTCGAACAGCCAGTCCACGCCAGGCACGCCGGCGAGGCCAGTGAGCTGGTTCAGCGTTCCGTCACGGAAGAAAAAGGCGTACGCAACGAACGCCGCCACGATCTCCGGCAGCACCCAGGCCGCCACCACGCACACGCCAACGACGGCGGCAACAGCACGGTGGGCACGCCGCATCAGGAGCGCCAGACCAAGACCGAGGAAGTTCTGCCCGATCACGGCGGAGACGAGGACGAAGACAACGGTCAGCAGCACCGACCGCGGAAACAGCGGGTCGGCGAACAGTGTGGTGTAGTTCTCGAGGCCGATCCACTCCGGGTTCTTCGCGTTCACACCGGTCAGCGCCGCATTGGTGAAGGACCCATAGAAGGACCACACGATTGGACCCGCAAGGAAGATGCCGATGAGGATCATTGCCGGAGCGAGCGGCAGGAGCTTCAGCGCCGAGGAGATGGAGCGGGAGGCCCGTCCGTTGCGCTCCCGCTCCTGCCTGTAATCACCGCGGCTATTGCGGCGCGCAGCGCCGGAGGACGAGCCGCGGGAAGTGACCGTGGACGAGATGGCTACTCCTCGACGACGTTCTCTTCGCCGACGATCGACTTCAGCGTCTCGTCGTAGGTTGCTGCCGCTTCTTCGGGGGTTGCGCCGCCGGTGATGACGGCTTCGGTTGCTTCCTGGATCGCTGTGGAAATTTCGGCGTAGTTCGACGTCGCCGGACGGTAGTTCGTGACGTCGAGCACCGCGGAAACCTCCTCGACGAATGGGTTCGCCTCAAGGTATTCGGGCGCCTCCGCGATGTCGGTGCGCACGGCGATCTGCGAATTGTCGATCGTGTACTTCTGCAGGTTTTCCTGGTTCATGGCGGTGGTGAGGAACTCGAAGGCGAGCTCAGGGTCGTCGGTACCCGCACCGACCGCCAGCGTCCAGCCGCCCGACATGCTCACGGCGCCGGGATCCTGCCCCTCCTGTGTAGGGAACGGCGCAACGCCCATAACTTCAGCATATTCCGGCCACTCAAGCATTCCGCCTTCCTGCCAGAACGACGGCGCGTAGGAACCTTCCACTGTGGCCGCCATCTGGTTCTCCGGCAGCATGGTTCCCAGCACTACCTGCCAGACATTCGCATCGAGCGCCTCGGCGGGAGTGACCGCCAGTTCCTCGTCGTAGAGGGTCTTCAGGAAGGCCAGTGAATCCACGAAGCCTTGCGACCCTGCGATCCATTTGGCGGACTCCTCGTCGTAAAGGCCCCCGCTTTCGGTTCCGTAGAGGAGTTCGTAGAAGCTCTGCATCACGGTGCCCTCACCGGTACCGGTTCCCGCGTACATGCTGAACGGCCTGGACTCGGGCTGCGCTTCCTTGACGGTGCGCGCCATCTCCAGCAGGTCGTCCCACGTTTCGGGCTGCCAGGGAACTTCGATGCCGGCATCCTGAAGAACCTGCTTGTTGTACCAGATGACCCGGGTGTCGGTGCCGAGGGGCACCGCGTAGGTGCTGCCGTCGTCGGCCTTTCCAGCTTCCTTGGCTGCCTCGTTGAAGGAATCCCACTCATCCCAACCGGCCAGGTGCTCGTCGAGATTGAGCAGGTAACCTGCGTCCACGTCGGAGCGGAGGCGGAAGGTGTCCTCGTAGAAGACGTCCGGCGCGGTGTCCGGCGAGCGCTGCGACAAGGCGAGGCGGGTGTTGTAGTCCTCATCGGTGCCCTCGACCGGCTCAAGTTCAACGGTGACGCCCTCATTGGCCGTTTCGAACTGCTCCTTTGCGGCCTGCATCAGGTCATCCAGCGGCGAAGCATCCCCCGCCTTCTGATAGATGATGCGAAGGGTGTTGTCCGTTGCTTCATCCTCGCCCCCGCCGCCACCGGCACAACCGCTGAGGACGAGGAGGGCGGCGACCGCCGCTGCCGGGAGGGTTCGAGTGGCGCCGCGCATGGTTTCTCCTTTGAAACTGAGGCATCGGGAGACTGCCGTTATCGAAATAGTACATCGAGTGGATTTAACCCACAATGGCCCCTCCTGAGTTGGCAGGACACACCCTTAGTGGCTGCCCATTCGGGCGTGTCCTGCCAGCCCACCGTGGGTCTGCGATCACCCTATCGCTCAGCACCGACCAAAGCAGATCCTCACCGAATGCGCGGCCTTTCGGAACTCCGTCAGAGCCCTGCGAGCAGGTCCTTCATTTCCTGGACCTCCGCCTTCTGTGTCTCCGCAATCGCCTCGGCGAGCGCTACAGCTTCCGCGTTCTCGCCCTTTTTGATCTCCTCGCGCGCCATGTCGACGGCGCCAATATGGTGGGCGGTCATGTACTTGAGGAACGTCCGTGCTGCTTCATCGCCCTGGGCGGCCTCAAGGTCTGCCATTTCCTCTTCGCTCAGCATCCCGCCGGTGCCGTCGATGGCGCCCATGTGATGGCCCTCCATGCCGTCATCCAAGTCAGCGGGCTCGTCCCACTCCTTGAGCCACCCGGCCATGGTGTCCATCTCGGGAGCCTGCGCCTCCCTGATACTGGTGGCCAGATCACTGACCTCGGGGCTGATGCCCTTCTTGGCGAGCAGCATGTCGCTCATCTCGACCGCCTGCTGGTGATGGGGAATCATCATCTGAGCGAACATGACGTCCGCTTCATTGTGGCTTGCGGACACCTCACGGGCGGAGGACGCGGACTGTGAGTCCGCGGACGGACGTGAGCCCGTGCTGCCGCACCCCGACAAGACGACGACGGCGGCAAGGGCAACGGCGGGCAGGGAAAGGTAACGCTGCATGGTTGTCATTCCTTCTGGTTCGGAAAACTGTGATCTGCTGGTGTGCCGCTGTGGCTGCCATGCAGACTCAGGTTCGGCTGATACAAAGCCGGATCAGCGAAGGAACAGGGTTCAGCTGAGGCACGAGAGGGACCAGCGGCAGCCCCCGAAGCAGGAAGCTCCCAGGTATTACGCTCCCGGCGGGAAGCAGGAACAACAGCAGGGCGACGACCATGAACGCGAGAACGCACAGGCCCATCTCGGCGGTGCTGTCGTGGGGAGTCTTGCTGTGCGTCGGGCCGGTACCGTCATGACCGGCATGATCGCTGGGCACCTCCGCCGCCGTTGGCGGTTGCTCCAGCGCCATGGGCGGTTGCTCCAGCGCCTTGGGCGGTTGCTCCGGTGCTGACACGTAGACGGGTGGTGCGTGCAGACCGTGCACCGCCGTCGGGCCATGCCCACCGGCCCAGACGTGCATCGCCAGCAGCCCAATGAGCACGGCCGTCAGGCCGATGAATCCCAGGACGGCACGCGGAACGGCCAGCACACGTCTGGCCGTTCCGCTACGCGGGCGCGTCACCGCAGGCCCGTACACCGTCATTGAATCCGTTCCGGGCTGAGGTCGATCCGGCGCAGCAACTGGGCGTTGAGGGCGACCACCACCGTCGAGACACTCATCAGCACGGCACCCGCCGCGGGCGAGAGAACGATTCCCGCGAACGCCAGCACGCCTGCCGCGAGCGGCACCGCGAGAACGTTGTATCCGGTGGCCCAGACCAGGTTCTGGATCATCTTCCGGTAGCTGGCCCTCGACAGGTCAATCATTGCCAGCACCGACCGCGGATCATTCCCCGCAAGCACAACACCGGCAGACTCCATCGCGACGTCGGTGCCGGCACCGATCGCAATGCCCACTTCCGCGCGGGCGAGCGCAGGGGCGTCATTCACGCCGTCACCCACCATTGCCACCTTCAACCCGCGCGATTGCAGTTCGGCAACCTTCGAGTCCTTGTCCTGCGGCAGCACGTCGGCGAAAACCTCGTCGATGCCCAGCTCGGTTCCGACAGCGTCCGCCACCTGATGCGCATCACCGGTGATCATGGCGACCTTGACGCCGCGATCCTGCAGCGCTGTGACGGCAGCAAGGGACTCGTCGCGGACGCGGTCTTCAAGTCGCAGCGCACCGATAACCCGACCGTCCCGAAGCACGTGCAGCACAGACGCGCCGCGGGCAATCCACTCCTGCACCGCAGAGCTGATCTCGGCCGGCGAGGCCACCCCGAGGTCCCTGAGCAGGTTCGGACCGCCAACAGCCACCTCGGAACCCTCAACGATTGCGCGCACACCACGCCCGGTCATCGAGGAGAAACCTGTCCCCCGGTAACCGAAAGCCGCAGCTTCCGGGCGTTGGGTTGCCGCCTGGACGATTGCCCGCGCGACCGGGTGCTCGCTGTCAGATTCAGCGGCTGCAGCGATTGCGAGGACTTCTGCCTCGCCGAAGTCACCGGCAGCAGCAACAGCAGTGACGGCAGGACGTCCTTCGGTAAGGGTGCCGGTCTTGTCGAAGAGCACCACATCGACGGTCCGCATCCGCTCGAGCGCCATCCGGTCCTTGATGAGGACCCCGCCCTTGGCGGCCCGTTCCGTCGAGATGGCGATCACCAGCGGGATCGCCAGCCCCAAGGCATGGGGGCAGGCAATCACCAACACCGTTACGGTCCGGATCACAGCATCATTCGGACTTCCCAGCAGCAGCCACGCCGCGAACGTCAGTACACCCGCCACGAGGGCGAAGTAGAACAGCAGTGCCGCTGCCCGATCGGCAAGGGCCTGCGCCCTGGACGAGGACGCCTGCGCCTCCGCGACGAGACGCTGAATGCCCGCCAGCGTGGTGTCCGAGCCCACCGCTGTGACCGACACCCGCACCGCGTTGTCCGTCGCCACCGTGCCTGCAACCACCGGTTCACCGGCAGTGCGGGAAACGGTGCGGGACTCACCGGTGATCATCGACTCATCGAACTCCGCCTCACCGTCGACGATCCTGCCGTCGGCGGGCACCCGCGCACCTGACCGGACAAGGACAACGTCGCCGGGGACGAGGGCGCCCACCGGGACGGTCTCTACTCCGTCCGGCGTGAGGCGGTCCGCCTCATCCGGCAACAGCGCCGCAAGCGCGTCGAGGGCGCCCGCAGCCGAGCCGAGTGCGCGCATCTCCATCCAGTGCCCCAGCAGCATGATGACTATCAACAGGGCGAGTTCCCACCAGAAATCGAGATCAAAGTTCCCGATGCCGAGGGTGGTGACCCACGAAGCGGTGAACGCGACGCTGATAGCCATGGCGATCAGAAGCATCATGCCGGGCTCCCGGGACTTCAATTCTGCAATGCCGCCCCTGAGGAACGGAGCTCCGCCGTAAAGAAAGATGACGGTGCCGAGGGCCGGAGAAATCCACGTCGAGCCTGGAAAGTCCGGCACTTCATAGCCCACGATCATCGCGAACATTGGGCTGAACAGGACAACAGGAATAGTGAGAATCAGGCTGATCCGGAACCTGTCGCGGAACATCGCCGTGGAATGCCCGGCGTGCTGGCCGTGGGCATGTACTTCGTGGCCGTCCGGCGCGGCATCCCTGGAATGGTGCGCAAGGTCGTGCTGTGCCGTGGCCGGATCGGCCGGGCTGAAAGTGGAGTGTTTCATGATGATTCTCCCTCGGTCACGGGGAACGCGTCCCCGGCCCTCAAGGTCAGTCGTTGCTGAAGTGGTTGCCGGCCGGCTCAGCTGGTGAATGAACAGCATGAACCGGCTGGGTGAAGGGTGTGACCGTCGAGGTCACGCCCGAGACAAGGTCGATCGCTGGATCGGATGCGGCAGCGTCCTCCGGTGCACAGCAACAGGCGCACCCGGCAGCAGACGTGTCGGTAAGGGTGAGGTTGGAAGAGGTGGTGCCGCGCATGATGATCTCCAAACAAGAAGGAACTATTCGAGGATCGATGACTGCTGCACCAGATGGTCGTCCGCGCCGGCTGCAGCCGTATCGAAAGAGACCTTCAAGGAGTAAGCCGCCCAATGGGCCGGGACTTCCCGCTTCGGTACCACCAAACTATACCCCCCAGGGGTATCTGTCAAGGTCGGAAGTCTCCGACAGGGAAGAAACCAGGTCAGCGGGCGAGCATCAACCGGTCAGCCCGGGGCCCAAGCGTCCGCTCCAGCAGGAGACATGCCGCGCCGACTGCGGCAACATCGTCGCCGATACCGGTGGACACCACTTCCACCGGATGGATGCTTCGTGCCGCGCGGAAGTCCAACAACGACGACGGCACAACCTCGAGGTAGCGGCTCGCCAACGGCGCCCAGAACGGGCCGCCGAACACCACACGGTCAACATCGAGCAGGTTGGCGAGCACGGAGACGGCCCGTGCGGTGCGGACCGCAGCCCGCGTGATGATGTCGCACGCCAGCGTGTTTCCCGCATCGGCAGCGGCGCACAACTGTCGGAGCCCGTCGGCAACATCACCGTTGCGGTGCCGTTCCTCGCTGAGCACTCCGAGCTGCTCTGCTTCCCGCACCAGCGACTGCGGATCACACGTCACGGCGATGCAGCCCCGCATGCCGCATGCGCACTCGGGCCCGTTGGGGTCCGTGACGATATGGCCGATCTCTCCGGCATTCCCTGAGGTTCCGCGCAGCACCTCGCCGTCGACCACGATGCCGCTGCCGATACCGGTGCCGATGTAGATGAAGACAAAACTCTGGGTGCTTTTGTGCCCGCCTCCCCAGATCTCCGCGACGGCCGCCGCAGTCACATCCTTCTCGACGAAGACGGGCATGTCGGTTGCCTCTGCGAGCGCGTCACGCAGCGGAACACGGTGCCAGCCGAGCAGAAGCGGAGGGTCGACGACGGTGCCCGCCGGCTGATCGATCGGCCCAGGAGGTGCCACTCCGATCCCCTCGATACGCGCCGGGTCCACCTCCGACTCGGCCAGCAGTGCATGAACCTCGCCGGCGATGGCGCCGATGATCTCGCCCGGCTGCGTGTTCAGCGGCGTTTCACGCACCCGTCGCCGCACCACCACGCCCATCAGGTCCATCAGCACCACGGTCATCAGCGCCGGGTCGAGATGCACTCCAACGGCATACCGGCCTGACGGGTTGATGCGCAGAATAGTCCGCGGCTTGCCGGGTCCGGTACCGGATTTTCCGGCCTCCACGATGAGGTCCTCGGCCAGCAGCCGCCGGGTGATGTTCGAGACCGCCTGAGGCGAAAGGCCGATCAGGTCAACCAGTTCGACCCTGCTCAAGCCCTCGGCGGAACGACGAATGGCATCGAGAATGACACTCTGGTTGAAATCCCCCATGCGGGGGAGATTGGTGCCACGGCGCACGTGCAAGCCTTTCCATCAGGGCGACTGATGCCTGATCCTACCGCCACTTCTCGGCACAGGACCCGGCACGTGGCTAGACTCGGCAGAACCTGCTAGAAACACAAACGGTCTGGTATTCGAAACAAGGGGACGAGTCTTGAGCGCAACTGGTGAGCTCGATACTGCTGCGGGCGCTGCCCTCGTGGTGGACTCGGATGTCGACCTGCTCAGCGAGATCGCATGTGGTCTGCGCTCGGCCGGTTTTCGGGTTGCCGCACACAGCACGGTCAACGCGGCAATAGAGGCGGCCCGCGAGCGAACGGCTGATGTCGCCGTCGTCGGCGCGGAAATTGCGCTGGAGTACCTGGCGACCATCGCAAAGGAAGCGGACCATCTGCTGCCGCGGACCATCCCGGTGGTGCTGACGGCGAAGTCAGCCGAACAGGTGACATCCCATCCCGAGCTGGCCATGCGTTCCAGCGACTACCTGCTGCTTCCGGTCGACCCGGATGAGCTGCTGCACCGGGTCAACACTGCCATCCACCGCAACCGGCTCCGCGAGGAGCGCCGGCTTGAATCTTCGCTCCTGCGTGACCGGGTGCGGCGCATTTCGGATGAGATCCGCCAGACCAATGAGCCGTCAGAGATGGTCGAGACAGTGCTGAGTGGGGTGGGAGAAGCCCTCGGGGCGGAAGAGGTGACCCTGCACCTTTTCGAGGATGCGCGCATCTCGAGCGGCTCAGCGCGCTGGCAACGAGGTGGCGAGAGCACTGAGCCAACCAACCTCGCCGAACTTCAGGAGGAACTGCGGGTTCTCGGCACCGAGCTGTGGCGGACGTCGGGCTCGCTCGCCGTGGCAGCAGGGCAGCTCGATGAGGTGCCGGCCGAACTTCACCGGATCCACGCCCGCATGGAAGGGTTCTCGCGGAGCGGCCTGCTGCTGCCCATCGGGGAAGGCTCCTCCGTCTTCGGGGTGCTCTGGATCGCCGCCGACCGGGGACGCCGCAAATGGTCCAGCGCAGAAATCGCCCTCCTGCAACACCTGCTGGGCAATCTTGCCCACGGCATGGTCCAGGGCCAGCTGATCATCGGTCAGCAACAGGTGGTGGACCGGCTCCGCGAGCTCGACGCCGCCAAGGACGGCTTTGTGGCGACGGTCCATCACGAACTCCGCACTCCCCTGTCCTCGATCCTCGGGTATATCGAACTGCTCGAGGACGGCGACGGCGGTGAACTGCCCGCGCAGGCCCGGAAGATGCTGCGGATCATTGAACGCAACGGCCAGCGCCTGAGCACTCTGGTGGAAAACGTCCTGGCGCTGTCAGTACTCGACGCCGGCAGCACACTCGCGACATCCCCCATCGACGTGGTGCACCTCATCGATTCGGTGGTCGCGGATTTGTTGCCGCTCAGTGCCACGAAGCGCGTATCCTTCGAGCTTGTTCCAACGGAGACGCCGCACGTTGTCAGCGGAATGTGGGAATTGCTGGAGCGGGTTTTCGTGAACGTGCTGTCCAACGCGGTGAAATTCTCACCCGACGACGGAGTAGTGACCGTGCGCTTTCTGTCCGACGACAGCATGGTGCGCGCATGTATCGAAGACTCTGGGATGGGTATCCCCGCTGACGAACTCCCCCGCCTGCTGGACCGCTTCTATCGGGCGTCCAACTCCGTCTCGGCGGAGATACCGGGCACGGGCCTGGGGCTTTCCATCGCCGCACAGGCCGTCGAACGGCACGGCGGGAAGCTCTCCATCGAGTCCGAGCTCGGTGTGGGAACCAAGGTCACCGTCGAATTGCCGCGCGCATGAACGGGCGCACCCACGCGGTTCGCGGATCGGGAGACTGCGACGGTGACCGAAGGAACGCTACGCTGCTGAACATTCCTCCGGCCACCGTCCGGACGGCAGAAGATTCCACCTCTCAGTGGCTTGTCCCCGGACGAACAAGACCTACCTCTTCAGTGTGGCCCACCAAACTCAAGGAACCGTGCGGCTGGCCATCAAGATTTAGGCAAGACATTTGTATGCCCCGGCTCCCCGTAGGCGCCGTCGTCTGGCAAGGTACTAACTATGGGTACTGAATCTTTCGAGCGCACGGCAGTTGTGGTTGAAGACGATTCAGATATCCGCGAACTCCTGGTCCTGACCCTGTCCATGGTCGGCTTCAACATCATTGAGACGGCCAGCGGGCGTGACGCGCTTGCTCTGGTGCGCGAGCATCGGCCGGACCTTGTCACCCTCGATCTGAACCTGCCGGACCTCGACGGCATGGAGGTCTGCCGTCAGTTGCGTCCGGAGACAGACGCCTACATCGTCATGATCACGGCGCGCGTCGAGGAGATTGAACGCGTGCTGGGCCTGGAGATCGGCGCGGACGATTTCATCGTCAAGCCCTTCAGCCCCCGAGAAGTCAGGGCGCGGGTGGCGGCCATGTTCCGGCGTCCGCGGTCGTTCGTCGACGGTGAGTCGGCCCCGGGTGAGGGGGCCGCAACGACCAAGGCAGCGGAAGCCGACGGTGACGTCGTCGTGCATGGCGCCCTGTCAGTGGATGTCGAGGGGCGGGTAGCCCGGCTCAACGATGAAGAACTGCCGCTGACGAAAATCGAATTCGACCTGCTGGCCACGCTGATCACCGGATCGCGTCGGGTATGGACCCGTGAAACCCTGCTCGAGCGCGTGTGGGGTGAAGGCTGGACCGATGACCACCACCTGGTGGAAGTGCACATCCGGAACCTGCGGAAAAAGCTCGGCGAGGATACCCGGGAGCCACGCTTCATCAAGACCGTGCGCGGCGTCGGCTACCGGATGATGCCGGTCGACTAGAGTCAGCTGCCCGGCTAACGCCGGGTGGGATGGCCCGTCTCGCTGGACTCGGCCAGGTAGCTCAGAAACCGCTCCGACTCGCGGTTGAGCGTCGGCAGGCAGGCGGTGCTGCGGCCGCCCCTCACGTCGGCGAGGCACTGGGCCACGACATACTGCAGGCGGGGTGCGCCGACCATGGTTGATCCGACGTTGAGGCTGAGCAGTGTGGCTACGGCTGCTTCGTGGTTCCTGGATTCCACCTCAGTGGTAAGGGTTGCGATCCGCTGCGGCAGAAGCCGGGCGAAGTTGTCGCGATATCGCAGTGCATCGCTCACTGCGGACAACTCGCTGGCCAACTGCGCAATGACTTCGGGACGGTGCACGGGGAGATTTTCGGGCACCCGGACGGCCGGTCCACGGAGCGGCGCCGCTGCTGCGGAGATCGACCAGTTCAGCTTGCTCTTCAGCCAGGTCACCTCACTCGCTCCAACCCCGTCGAAGAATTTAACCTCCGGACCGGCGAACGGTCCGATCCGGAGGAGCATCAGTCCACTCTGGACCACGGACCTCAAGCCACCAATCGCTTTTGAGCGAAGCTTTCCTCAAGAATGGGACTCCAGGTCATCCGGATCGGGTGCTGTGTTGAACTAGAGTCGTCAGGGAGTTCGGCGAGCGGCAACGGAAGGACTCGTACATGGCCGGCACATCGCCCAAGCGGCCGCCCACCGCACAGGCTTTCGCATTGGCCGAACTGCGCCGCATGATCATCGCCGGCGAAGTCCAGCCAGGAGAACCGCTGCGGCAGGATGCACTTGCTGAGCGGTTGGGCGTCAGCCGCGTGCCGCTGCGTGAGGCGTTCAAGATCCTCGAGGGCGAGGGGCAGATCGTGTACCAGCCGCACCGGGGTTTCAAGGTTGCCCGGCTGTCGCTCGCCGATCTGCTGGAGACCTACCGCATCCGCCAGCTCCTTGAGACCGAGGCCGCCCACGCTGCGATCAAGCGGGCGGACCCTTCGGTGCTGCAGGCCATGAAGGATGCCGCGCGTGAGGTTGAGGCAGCCAGTGCCGCCGCCGATATCCTGCCGATGACCGAAGCCAACCGCCGGTTCCACTTCGCACTGCTCTCTGCATCCGGGATGCCCAGGCTGGACCGGCTCATCCAGGTTCTCTGGGACGCTACCGACACCTACCGGTTCGTGTACTACGGTGTGCCCACCAACCGCCACCGGGTCGAGGAAGAGCACAACCTGATCATCGACGCGTTCGCGGATCGGGATGCCGAGCGGCTCGTCAAACACATGGACGAACACCGCAACCATGCCGTCGACGCGCTGCGCAGGTTCCTCGACGCGAAGTAGCGGGGCGAGCGGGAGATTCGAGCTTCGAAGAGGGTCTTTTCCTGGCGTCAGTAACATGTCACACTCTAATAACACTCCCCACAAACGAAGTTACCTCTGGTAACTTTTAATGTGACACGGCTTACACCGTGGCTCGAATTTGTATACAATCTCCAATAACGCCTCATTCGATGACGAAGCAAAGGGATCACATTTCGTGGAGAACTGGCTAGGACTAGCTGACCGGCGTGTGCTGGTCGCCGGGGCCGGCGGCATCGGTGAAGCCTGCGCCGAGGCATTCGCCTCGGTGGGCGCCCGCGTGGTCGTGGCTGACATCGACGAGTCGCGGCTGGCGGAACATGAGAACGCCATCTCGGCGGACTTCTCGACGGCCGCAGGCTGCGAAGACGCCGTCCGGCAGACGGTCGACGCGCTCGGCGGCATCGACATCCTTCTCCACGCGGTCGGCGTCAATCACCGGGTTCCGGTCCTGGACACTGACGACGACGACTGGCAACGCACCCTGGACGTCAACCTCTCAAGCGCCTTCCGCCTCGGCAAAGCCGCCGGCAAGCACATGGTCCACGCGGGTTGGGGCCGCCAGGTCTACTGCTCCTCGGTCTCGGGCCTCCTCGCGCACCCCGACCACGGCCCGTACGCCGCAAGCAAGGGCGGCATCAACCAGATGATGCGCGTGATGGCCCGCGAGTGGGCACCCCACGGCGTCACCGTCAACGCGATCGCCCCCGGGTACACCGAAACCGACCTGACAAAGGCGCACCTGGACAAGCCCGGAGTGCGTGAGCACTACACGTCCCTCGTTCCGGCCGGAAGGCTGGGCCGCGTCAACGACCTCACCGGCTCCGTCCTCTTCCTCGCCTCCGACCGGGCGTCCTTCATCACCGGACACGTCCTCTACGTGGACGGAGGCCGGACCCTTGTTTGAGTACCCGCTCCTGGTGCCCGGCGGCCTTTCCCTCGAGCAGCAGTCGCTGTACGAAAAGATCACCGCTGGCCCACGCGCCAACGGCCCGTTCATCATCGTGCACGACGACGGCTCCCTCGCCGGCCCCTTCAACGCTCTCCTTTTTGCCCCCGGCATCGGCAACGCGGTGCAGGAACTTGGCGCAGCGCTGCGGTTCCACGGAGCGCTGCCCGACCGCACCCGCGAACTCGTCATCTGCGCCGTCGCCGCCGCGTTGAACTCGGAGTACGAGTGGTACGCGCACAGCAGGGCGGCCGTCGTCGTCGGCGTCTCCGAGGAGGAGCTGGTCCAGCTGCAGGCTGGCACCATACCTACCAGCGCGTCCGAAGGCGAAGCCGCCGCGCTCGAGCTGGCACGGGAACTGATCGCGGAAGCCGGCGTGAGCGAGCACATCCGCTCAAAGGCTCATGAACACTTCGGCCCAAGCGGGCTGACAGAGCTGACGGTCCTCGTGGGGTACTACCGTACCCTCGCGGGACTGCTGGCCGTGGCTGACGTCCGGGCCCCGGCCGAAACCGCTCCAGATCGGGGGCACAGCAGTGACCAGCAATGACAACCAGCACAAACCTCTTCACCGCACCACAACCCATCACATATCAAGGGAGAAACCCATGACCAGCACCACGAACAAGGTTCGCGGACCGCGCATCGTTGCCGCCGCCATCCTTGCACCGGCACTGTTCCTGAGCGCCTGCGGAAGTCCCGTTACTGACGGCGGCGGCGGAGGCGGAGGCGGCGCCGACTCCGGCGAAGGCGGCACCCTGTCCATCGCCACGGGCGGCACCGGCGGCGTCTACTACCCGCTGGGCGGCGGCTTCGCGACCGTCATCCGTGAGAACGTCGAGAACTACGACGCCACGGTTCAGGAGACCAACGCGTCCGTCGACAACATGCTGCTCATCCAGAGCGGCGCCGCGCAGCTCGCCTTCTCGGTGGGCGACGTGGTTGCAGACGCCGTCGAAGGCGTGAACGACTTCGAGAGCGGCGCGCTCGACATCTGCTCGCTCGGCAACATCTACAACAACTACCTGCAGCCCATCTCGGTTGAGGGAACAGGCATCACCACCGTTGAGGAGATGAAGGGCAAGGTCGTCTCGGTGGGCGCCCCGGGTTCGGCTACCGAGGTGGCCGCCCTGCGCACACTCGAAGCCGCCGGTCTCGATCCCGAAGCGGACATCGACCGCCGCCAGCTCGGTGTCGCCGAAACAGTGGCAGCGCTGCGTGACGGCACGATCGACGCCGGTTTCTGGTCGGGCGGCCTGCCCACCGGTGCCCTGATCGACCTCGCGGCCGACGGCGACATGGTCCTCATCCCCATCGGCGAATATGCAGCGCCGATGGCCGAGGAATACGGCGAATACTACGTGGAGGAGGAAATCCCGGCCGACACGTACGAGGGCCAGACCGAGCCCATCTCGGTGATCGCCTCGCCGAACATCCTCGTGGCCGCGACGAGCATGGACGAGCAGCTCCAGCAGGACATCACCACCGCCCTGTTCGAGAACAAGGACCAGCTCATCCAGGTGCACCCCGCCGCGGAGGAGATGGACCCCGCCACCGCCGGTGAGGTTCCGTTCGTCGAGACCTGTCCCGGCGCGCAGGCTTACTTCGACCAGGCCGGCTAAGACCGGAAAACCGGCATGCGTAGGTCAGCCGCCGTCGTCGTTGTTTCGCTGGTGTGCCTCGGCACACTGGCGGGGATCGCCGCGGGGAGCGCCGGGTCACCGGAGCGCGCCCTGACAGTGATGAACGACGACGGCGAGCTGGCCCGCGTGCCCTTGGACGGAGACACCTTCGCGGTGAGCTACCGAAACTCGATCTACCAGACGCTCGCCGAGGAACGCTACGAGGTGCAGCCGGACGGGTCTTACCGCCTGGTCGAGATCGCCGCCGATCAGCTCGCAGTCCTCGAGGAGTACTACGGCGTCCCGGACGCCCCCGCACCGGCCGGCCCCGACGACCGGCGCAACTACGTTGTTCCGCCGAACCCCGACCGTCCGGCGGTCTTTGACACCCTTTCAATCGCTGCCACCGACCTCGGGCAGCGCACCCTGCATGTTCCCGGAGAGCAGCCGCTTGAACTGTGGCAACTCGTGGAGAACGGCGAACCCTTCGTTGTGCTAGATATCAAGGAGACCCAATGACCGAGCGACACGACGGCAAAGGCGCCGCGACAACGCACACGTCACCGCCCACGGATCCACACTCCGAGGCGCAGCACGGTAAAGGCTCCCACCGGGCTGAAACGTCCCACGGCAAAGGTGGCAAGGACGGCAAGGAGACCGAGGAGTTTCAGCCCTCACCCCATCTGGACAAGGATGGCAGCGTAGACGCCATTGATGAAGAGGCGTTGATCGCGGAGTTCGAGGCCGAGAAGCCGGCCCGCCACCTCAGCGGCAAACCCGCCATGATCATCAAGGTGATCGGCGTGGCCCTCTCCGTCTTCGGCCTCTACTGGGTGTTCAATCCCATGGCCACCCAGTTCTACCTGCCGGCGTTCCTGATGATCGGCCTGTCGATGACGTTCCTGGTCTACCGAGGCTGGGGTCGGTCCGACAAGGACAAGGAAGCCGGACGAGCGGACAACCCGCACATTCTCGACTGGGCGCTGGCGATCATCGCCGTCGTCCCCTTCGCCTACATCATCACCGACTGGGACGGCTTCTTCCGCCGCGCGATCATCCCCACCTACCTCGACCTGATCATGGGCACCATCGCCATCCTCGTGGTGCTCGAGGCGTGCCGCCGCACCGTCGGGATACTGGTGCCGATCGTGGTGCTGGGTTTCTTCGCCTACGCCTACTTCGGTCCGTTCATTCCGGATCCGTTCCAGACGTCGTCGTTCGGGTGGGTCCGTCTGGTGGGCCACAACGTGATGGGAACGCAGGGCATCTTCGGTGTGCCGACGGATGTGGCGGCGACGTACATCATCCTGTTCACGATCTACGGCGCCGTGCTGACGGCGTCGGGTGCCACCAAATTCTTCATCGACCTTTCCTTCTCCGCGTTCGGCCAGTCAAAGTCCGGCCCCGGACGAACCGTGACACTGGCGGGCTTCCTGCTCGGTACGGTGTCCGGCTCGGGTGTCGCCACCACGGTGACCCTCGGTGGTATTTCGTGGCCGCTGCTGAAGAAGGCCGGCTACCCTAAGGAACACGGTGGCGGTGTCCTCGCGGCTGCCGGTATCGGTGCGATCATGTCTCCCCCGACGCTCGGCGCCGCGGCGTTCATCATCGCCGCCCTGCTGAACGTCTCCTACCTCCAGGTCCTGATCTGGGCCACCATCCCGACCCTGCTCTACTACCTCGGCATTATTCTCGCCATCGAGATGGACGCCCGGAAGTTCAAGACCAAGCCGGTCGAGTTCGATACCCAGCCTGCCGGCAAGCTGCTGCTCCGCTTCGGATACCACTTCAGCTCCCTGGTGGCGATCGTC
Source organism: Arthrobacter sp. D2-10 (assembly GCF_054161285.1). NCBI lineage: Bacteria > Bacillati > Actinomycetota > Actinomycetes > Micrococcales > Micrococcaceae > Arthrobacter > Arthrobacter sp. D2-10. Next base: position 2,964,503 of record NZ_CP096431.1, read on the forward strand.
GTCTTCATGGCGCTCGGCATGACCCCGTTCCGCGCCGTTGTCTACGCAACAATCCTGGCGTTCGTGCTCAGCTTCCTGGACAAGCAGTCGTGGATGACGCCGAAGCGCATCTGGGACGCGCTGGCCGTCGGTGCCACCGGCGCCCTGTCAGTCATCCCTGTCATGGCCGCCGCGGGCCTGATCGTCGGCATCATGACCCTGACGGGACTCGGCCTGAAGCTGGCGAACATCATCGTCGACTTCGCCGGCGGCTCACTGTTCCTCACGGCGCTGTTCTCCGCTATCTCGGTGATCCTGCTGGGACTCGCGGTGCCGGTGACGGCGAGCTTCATCATTTCCTGGGTGATCATCGGTCCGGCGCTGCAGGACGTCGGTGTTCCCGCGTTCGCCGCCGCGATGTTCATCTTCTACTACTCGGTGCTCAGCGAAGTGTCGCCTCCGACCGCGCTCTCCCCGTTCGCGGCGTCGGCGATCACGGGCGGCAAGCCCATCAAGACGATGTGGCTGACCTGGCGCTACACGCTCTCGGCGTTCCTCGTGCCGTTCATCTTCGTGCTCACAGGTCCGGGCATCGGCCTGCTGATGCAGGGCGGGATCGGCACCATCCTGATGGCGCTGGCCGTTTCGACCGTCGCCGTCGCAGCACTCGCCGTCGCTACAGGCGGCTGGATCCTCGGCCCGGCCAACGTGGTTGAGCGTGTCCTGATCGGCCTCGGCTCGCTGCCGATGCTGGTCATGGAGCCGCTGTACCTGGCGGTGGGCGCGGCGCTGATCGTCGTCGGGCTGGTACTGCACCTCATCCGCAGGAAGCGGCACGCACACGAAGAACCCGCTCCGGCAATCTCAAGAAGCTGATGACCATACCGTCCTCCGGGCGGCCTGTGACCACGCTGTTGCAGGCCGTCTCGGTCACCACCACCGGGGTACTGCCCGCGTTCCTCCTGGGCGCGCTGGCGGTACAGATCCGCGACGACCTCGATCTGGGGCCGGCGCAGATGGGCATCGCAACGGCAACGCTGTTCGCCGTGTCCGGAACCCTGGCGCGCCCGCTGGGCGGCGTGGTTCAGCGTGTCGGTGCCGGCCGGGGTATGGTTTTCTCTGCTTGTCTGGCGACCGTGGCGTTGGCAGGGGCCGGAGTAGCACCATCATTTCCCGTTCTGGTGGCGGCGCTGTTCATCGGCGGCCTTGCCAACGCCATGGCGCAACCCTCGGCGAACCTCGGTATTTCCCGCAGCATCGGCAGCAACCGGTTGGGCCTTGCCTTCGGCGTGAAGCAGTCCTCCATCCCCGCGGCGTCGCTGTTGGGCGGGCTCGCGGTTCCCGGGATCGCGCTGGTGTTCGGTTGGCGATACGCGTTCTTCCTCGGCGCTCTCCTTGCGCTCTCCCTCGCGGTCTGGGCCCTCTTCCGCGGGCAGGCACCCTTAACAACGACGACGGCGGCAGACCACCCGGAAGACCGCGGCACCCCGCGTGCCGGGCTCATTGTTCTCACCATCGGTGCCGGCTTGGCCGCTGCTGCCGCCACCTCCCTTGGCGTATTCCTGGTCGACTCGATGGTGCAGTCAGGAATCGCACCCAGCACCGCGGGATTCCTCTTCGCCGGTGCGGCGGTAGTCGGCCTTGCTATCCGCATTCTCCTCGGCGCGCTGATGGACCGGATGCCGACCCGCAGCCCCTACGTACTGATCGCCAACCTGCTGGTGGCCGGCGTCGTCGGCTATTACATGCTCAGTGTCGGCTCGACCGCGCTGATGGTGATCGGCACACTCCTCGCCTACAGCGCGGGGTGGACCTGGCCGGGGCTGCTGCACTTCGCCGTCGTGCGGGATAACCGGCTGGCGGCCGCCTCGGCGACGGGCGTGGTGCAGACCGGGCTCTCGCTCGGGGCGGCCGGCGGACCGCTGCTCTTCGGGCTGCTGGTCAGCGCCACTTCGTACTCGACCGGCTGGGTGGTGGCCGGCGTCGTAGCGCTGGCGGCAGCCCTGACCTTCCGCATCGGGCGCCGGCTGATCCGCAGGTCGCGGGGAAATCCGGTTCCTACCCTTCGTTCACGGTTCGTACTACCTGTAAAGGAGACTTCATGACAGCCACACGCTATGCGGTGATTGGCGGCGGCATTGTGGGTACCGCCGTCGCGCGCCGGTTGCTTCAGCAGCAGCCGGATGCCAAGGTCACCGTCCTCGAGAAGGAAAATGAGCTTGCCGCGCATCAGACGGGCCGGAACTCCGGCGTCGTGCATGCGGGACTGTATTACACGCCGGGATCGCTGAAGGCGAAGCTGTGCCGGCGGGGTGTGGAGCTGCTGAAGGAGTACTGCGGCGAACGCGGGCTCATCTACGACGAGTGCGGCAAGGTTTTGGTCGCCCGGAACGCGGTGGAGGAATCGCGGCTGGGAGACATCATGACCCGCGCCCGGGCCAATGGAGTCCCGGGTGTGCGGATCATCGACAGGGCTGAGCTTCGGGAACTGGAACCGCACGTGGAAGGTATCGGCGGGCTGCACTCCCCGCACACCGCGATCGTGGACTACGGTGCGGTGACCCGTGCGTTCGCGGAGGACATCGTGGCCGCCGGCGGCACCGTACACACCGGATACGAGGTCACGGGGATCACGCAACGCGGGAACGAGACGCTGGTGACCGGGACGCACAACGGCGCTGACACCTGGGAGATCTTTGACTCGGTGATCATTTGCGCCGGGCTGCATGCGGACCGGGTGGCTGCGTTGGCCGGTGACCAGGAGGACCCGAAGATCGTGCCGTTCCGTGGGGAGTATTACCTGCTGAAGCCGGAGAAGCGGTCGCTCGTGAAGGGCCTGGTGTACCCGGTGCCGGACCCGCGCTACCCGTTCCTCGGCGTGCATCTGACCCCCCGGACCGACGGCGAGGTGATGGTCGGCCCGAACGCTGTGCTGGCGCTGGCCCGCGAGGCGTACGGCTGGGGCACTGTGTCGCCGCGGGACCTGGGCGACGCCGTCGGGTACGCCGGATTCCGGGCTTTCGCGAAGCAGCACTGGCGTACCGGCGCCGTCGAAATGGTGGGCTCGCTGAGCAAGCGCCGCTTCGTGAACGAGGCCCGCAAGTACGTGCCGGAGCTGACCATTGACGACGTCGTTCCCGGGCCGAGCGGGATCCGCGCCCAGGCGCTGGACCGCGACGGCTCGCTGGTGGATGACTTCCGCATCACCCGCCACGGTGCGGTGTTGGCGGTGCGGAATGCACCGTCGCCGGCCGCGACCTCGTCGCTCGCGATTGCCGAACACATCGTTTCGCTCGTACTTGAACAGAACCCTGACAGTGAGGAAGCCGCATGACGCATTTGAAGAAAGGACTGTGGGGCGTACTGGCGACGCCCTTCGCCGGTCCATCATTCGCCGTCGACACCGAGTCGCTGAAACGCGAGGTCGAGCTGTACACGAACATCCCGGCCACGGGCATGGTGGTGCTCGGGGTGTTCGGCGAGGGCGTTTCGCTGGACACCGGTGAGCAGATCCTGACCGTTTCGACCGTCGCGGAGGCCGCCGGGGAGACGCCCCTGGTGGTGGGGCTGTCGGCGCGGAGTACCCAGGTGGCGATCGAGCAGGCCCGCACCGCGGGCGAGGCAGCCGGCTCCAACCTTGCCGCGCTGATGGTTCAGGTGAACACCCCTCAGCCCGACCTTCTGGTGGCGCATTTGACCGCGATCCACGAGGCGACCGGCGCGGACATCGTGCTGCAGGACTACCCCGTGGCCTCGGGAGTGAAGATCAGCACCGCGCAGATCCTCGCCGTCGTCGAGCGTTGCCCGTTCATCGCGGCCGTGAAGTCGGAGGCGCCGCCCACCGCTGTGGCGATCGCCCAGCTCACGGCGAAGACGGACGTGCCGGTGTTCGGTGGGCTCGGCGGCGTCGGCCTGATCGACGAACTCGCCGCCGGCGCCGCGGGCGCCATGACCGGCTTCTCCCACCCGGAGGCGCTGCAGCTTGCCATCACCGCGAACGACGACGGCGGCTTCCGCGCCGCCCGCGACGCCTTCGCGCCGTGGTTGCCGCTGGCGAACTTCGAGGGCCAGCCGGCGATCGGCCTCGCGCTGCGCAAGGAGATCCTTCTGAGGCGCGGAATTATTTCCGAAGCTCTGGTCCGCCCGCCGTCGCCCACGCTGCCGCCGGAACTGGCCGACATGATCGACGCACACCTCGACGCTGTAAAGGAGCTTGCCTGATGGACATGGGTCTCAAGGGAAAGAACGTACTGGTGCCGGGATCGAGCTCCGGGATCGGACTGGCCATCGCCCAGGCGCTGGCCGACGAGGGCGCCAACGTGGTGCTCGCCGCCCGCCGCGAGGACGTGGTGCAGGCTGAGGCTGCCAAGCTGCCGTCCGCCGTCGGGCTCGGTATGGACCTTACCGAGGAGGGCGCGCCGGAGAAGCTGGTGCAGGAGGCGGAGAAGGCGTTCGGCCCGATCGACGTGCTGATCCTCAACAGCGGCGGCCCGCCCCCGGGTGGTGCGGCTGATGTTTCCGACGAGCAGGCGCTGGCCGCCGTGCACCAGTTGCTGCTGCAGCACATCCGGCTTACCAACCTGGTGCTGCCCGGGATGCGCGAGCGCGGTTGGGGGCGGATTGTCGCCGTCGGGTCCTCCGGGGTGCAGAGTCCGCTGCCGAACCTGGCGCTGTCGAATATCGGCCGTGCCGGGCTCGCGGGGTACCTGAAGACGCTCGCCAACGAGGTGGCTGCCGACGGGATCACCGTGAACATGGTGCTGCCCGGCCGGATCGATACGGACCGGGTGGCGTCGCTGGACGCGGCAGCAGCCAAGCGCACCGGCAAGACCACGGAGGAAGCCCGTGCCTCCTCCGAGGCGACCATCCCCGCAGGCCGGTACGGCAAGCCGGAGGAGTTCGGCGCCGTCGTCGCTTTCCTTGCGAGCGAGCCGGCAGCGTACGTCACCGGTGAGCAGATCCGCTGCGACGGCGGCCTGGTCCGTTCCTATTAGCCCCGTTCCTACTACCTGAACACCAGTCTGGGAGACACCATGAATCACACCTTGCACCTTTGCTCGATCCGAATGGGCGCGGACGAGCTGGCTGCTGTTGTACACCCGCAACGCGGAGTCGCGCTGGTCCAGGACCTGATACCCGGCTTTCACGGTGACATCCGGGACGTCCTGGTTGAGGAGCTAATTGACCAGCTGGAGGCGGCAGCAAACGCGGCCGACGGCGGCACCTTCCGGGACCCCTCCGAGGTCACCTACGGCGCCCCGTACCGGCACCCGCGGATGCTGTGGGGCATTGGGCTGAACTATGTGGAGCACGCATCGGACCTGTCCGAGGGTGTGCCGGAGGAACCGGCGTCGTTCATCAAGGGCGACCACACCATCATCGGGCCCGGGGAGGACATTCCCGTCCCGTCGCAGAGCGAGCGGACCACCGCGGAGGGGGAAGTCGCCGTCGTCATCGGGCGGTACTGCCGCAACGTGGAGGTGGAGGAGGCGCTGGACTATGTGGCCGGCGTCGTGCCCGTGCTGGATCAGACGGCGGAGGACATCCTGCAGCGGAATCCCCGATTCCTGACGCGGTCCAAGAACTTCCCCGGGTTCTTCTCGTTCGGGCCGCGGATTGTGCCGCTGGCCGAGGCCGTGGGTGACGGGATGCTCGTGGATATGGAGGTGTCCACAGTGGTGAACGGCGAGGTGCTGCGGACCAATACGGTGGCGCACATGCGGTACAGCCCGGAGTACCTGATCAGTTTCCACTCCAAGGTGATGCCGCTGTACCCCGGCGACATCATCTCCACCGGCACACCGGGCGCGATCCACATCAAGCCCGGCGATGTCGCGGAGGCCCGGGTGGCCCGAGTGGGCATCCTGACCAACCCAGTGGTTGCGGGGACCTGAGTTTCAACGAGCACCACGCACCACCCAGCACCACCATCGAGTGGGCGCTGAGAACGGGTTCCCGCCCGGAATCTCGCAGCCAGCGCCCACTCGATGCACCAAAAGTAAGGAGATGACGATGGGCACATCAGGAGCAGGACCGCTCGAGGGAATCCGGGTCGCCGACTTTTCCCGTGTGCTCGCGGGGCCGTATGCGTCGATGATGCTTGCCGATTTCGGGGCGGACGTCATCAAGGTGGAGAGCCCGGCCGGGGATGACACCCGGTCCTGGACGCCGCCGGTCGATGAGCACGGCGTCGGCACGTACTTCTCGAGCGTGAACCGGAACAAGCGCTCGGTAGTGTGTGACCTGCGGACTGACGAGGGGCTCGCGCGGGCGCGGGAGCTGGCGCTGAGTTCCGACGTCGTCATCGAGAATTTCCGGCCGGGCGTGATGAAGAAGTTCGGGCTGGATTATAAGAGCCTCCACGATTCAAAGCCGGAGCTCATCTACTGCTCCATCACCGGATTCGGTGCGACGGCGGGGGCCCACCTTCCGGGGTATGACCTGCTGGTGCAGGCCGTCGGCGGATTGATGAGCGTGACCGGGTCGCTTGATTCCGAGCCGAGTAAGGTGGGCGTCGCCCTGGTGGACGTGCTGACCGGGCAGAACGCCGTCGTCGGGATTTTGGCTGCTCTTCGGCACCGGGATGCGTCCGGGGTGGGGCAGCGGATTGACGTGAACCTGCTGTCGTCGCTGCTGGCGGGGCTGGTGAATCAGGCGTCGAGCACGCTAGCCACCGGCGAGGCGCCGCAGCGGATGGGAAACGCGCATCCGTCGATCGCGCCGTACGAGACACTTGCCACCGCCGACGGGCCGCTCGCCGTTGCCGTCGGGACGGACCGGCAGTTCGCGTCGCTGGTGCGGATCCTTGGGGTGCCTGAGATGTCTTCCGATCCGCGCTTCGAGACCAACACCCAGCGGGTCGCCCACCGCGACGAGTTAAAGGCGCTGCTCGAGGAGCAGCTTGCCAAGCGGCCCGCGGCTGAGTGGTCCGCCGTCCTGTCCAAGGAGGGCGTCCCGGCCGGGAAGGTGAACTCCATTGTGGAGGCGCTGGAACTGGCCGAGCAGCTGGGACTTGATCCCGCCGTCGAAATGGCCGACGACGACGGCCCGCGCACTAGCCACCAGGTCGCCAATCCGATTCACCTGTCCGAAACGCCCGCCAGCTACCGGCGCCTGCCGCCGCTGCTCGGTGAGCATAACGATGCGACGTTCGCGTCGCTTTCCGCCGCTACCTCCACTGTTTCGGCCTCTGATTCAACCTTCACTCCGACGGGAAAGTAAGAACCATGACTGTTGACCTTCTGTCCATCGACTCGCTCCTCTCCCAGGAGGAGCTCGCGCTGCGTGAGTCCGTCCGCTCGTTTGTGGACACCGAGATCAAGCCGAACATCGCCGGGTGGTACGACAACGCGGTGTTCCCGCTGGAGATCGTGCCCAAGATGGCCGAGCTGGGCGTCCTCGGCATGCACATTAAGGGGTACGGCTGCCCCGGCCGCAGCTCGGTGGAGTATGGGCTCGCGGCAATGGAACTCGAGGCGGGAGACTCGGGGCTGCGGACCTTCGTGAGTGTGCAGGGGTCGCTGGCGATGAGCGCCTTGGCCAAGCACGGCTCCGAGGAGCAGAAGAACGAGTGGCTGCCGCGGATGGCGAAGGGCGAGGTGATTGGCTGCTTCGGGCTGACGGAGCCTGGTTCGGGTTCTGATCCCGGGTCGATGATCACGAACGCTAAGCGCGATGGGTCCGACTGGGTGCTCAACGGCGCCAAGCGCTGGATCGGGCTGGCAACAGTCGCGCAGGTTGCGATCATCTGGGCCATGACCGACGACGGCGTCCGCGGCTTTGTGGTGCCGACCGATACAGCGGGGTTCACGGCGACCGCGATTACGCAGAAGCTGTCGATGCGGGCGTCGATTCAGTGCGACATCACGCTCGAAGACGTGCGGCTGCCGGACTCTGCAATGCTGCCGAAGGCTAAGGGGTTGCGTGGGCCGTTCGAGTGCCTGAACGAGGCGCGGTACGGCATCATCTGGGGTGCGATGGGTGCTGCGCGGGATAGCTATGAGGCGGCGCTGAATTACTCGAAGGAGCGCCTGCAGTTCGGCAAGCCGCTGTCCGGGTACCAGCTGACGCAGCAGAAGCTCGTGAACATGGCGCTGGAGATCAACAAGGGCATGCTGCTGGCGCTGCAGGTCGGCCGGTTGAAAGACGCCGGGACGCTTGAGCCGTACCAGATTTCGGTGGGCAAACTGAACAACTGTCGAGAGGCGATCGAGATCTGCCGGGAGGCCCGGGCGATGCTCGGCGGCAATGGGATCACGCTGGACTACTCGCCGCTGCGTCACGCGAACAACCTGGAGAGCGTGCGCACGTACGAGGGCACCGACGAGGTCCACACCCTGATCCTGGGCAACCACATCACAGGGACGTCTGCGTTCCGGTGAGTGACTCCTCCTCCCCCTCACCTGAACCCACCGGCCTCCGCCGCGGCCTCACCAGCTACGGCGACGCCGAGTTCTCGTTGTTCCTCCGAAAGGCGTTCATCAAGGGCGCCGGGTATTCGGACGATGCGCTGGACCGGACCGTCGTCGGGATCGTGAACACCGGCAGCGGCTACAACCCGTGCCACGGCAACATGCCGGCGCTGGTCGAGGCCGTGAAGCGCGGCGTCATGCTCGCCGGTGGGCTTCCGGTGGAGTTCCCGACCATCTCGGTGCACGAGAGCTTCTCCTCCCCCACCAGCATGTTCCTGCGGAACCTGATGTCGATGGATACCGAGGAGATGATCCGCGCGCAGCCGATGGACGCCGTCGTGCTCATCGGCGGGTGTGACAAGACGGTGCCGGCGCAACTGATGGGTGCGGCGTCGGCCGGTGTGCCGGCGATTTCGCTGGTCACCGGGTCGATGCTCACCGGCGGGTACCGGGGCGAGCGGGTCGGTGCGTGCACGGACTGCCGGGCGTTCTGGGGCAAGTTCCGTGCGCAGGAGATTTCAAAACCAGAGATCGACGACGTGAACTCGCGCCTGGTGGGCAGCGTCGGCACCTGCTCAGTGATGGGGACGGCGAGCACCATGGCGTGCATCGCCGAGGCGATGGGGATTGCGCTGCCGGGGTCTGCTTCTGCCCCTGCGGTAACGGCGGATCGGGTGCGGATTGCTGAACGGACCGGGACTCAGGCTGTTGCGTTGGCTACTGCTGGCGTTGCACCGTCGTCGATCCTGACGCCCGCTGCTTTTGAGAACGGGCTGCGGATGCTGCTGGCGATCGGTGGGTCGACGAACGCGATCATTCATCTGACCGCTGTGGCTGGACGGCTCGGGATCAAGTTGTCGCTTGATGATCTGGACCGAATGAGTGCGGAGACGCCGGTGCTGGTGGACCTGAAGCCGTCAGGCAAGTACTACATGGAGGACTTCCACCGTGCCGGCGGTGTGCCTGCCGTGCTGCGCGAGCTCGGTTCGCTAATCAACCGCGATGTGCTCACCGTGACCGGCCGGACGCTGGGAGAAGAGATCGACGACGCCGGTCCGGGCTTCCCACAGGACATCATCCGACCGCTATCAGACCCAATCTATCCGCAGGGCAGCCTGGCAGTGTTACGTGGGAACCTCGCGCCCGGTGGGGCGATCATCAAACAGGCGGCGGTGTCTCCTGCGTTGCTCGAGCATTCTGGGCCCGCGGTGGTATTCGAGAACGCCGCGGACCTGGCTGCGCGGATCGATGATCCCTCGCTCGATGTCACAGCTGATTCCGTTCTGGTGCTGCGGAACATCGGGCCCGTAGGCAACCCGGGCATGCCTGAGGCCGGCTACCTACCGATCCCGAAGAAGCTCGCATCCCAGGGTGTGAAGGACATGGTGCGGATCTCGGACGGCCGGATGTCCGGCACCGCGGCCGGTGCTGTAGTGCTGCACGTGACGCCGGAGTCCGCGGTGGGCGGGCCGCTGCGCCTCGTGCGCACCGGCGACACGGTCACGCTGAGTGTAAGCCGGCGGCTGGTGCAGCTTGAGGTGTCGGACGAGGAACTAGCGCGGCGTGAGGCGGAACTTGGGCCTGCTTCGCCGACGGTTCCCGATCGTGGCTACCGCCGCCTCTACGTGCAAGAGGTAACCCAAGCGGACAAGGGCTGTGACTTCCGCTTCCTTCAAACTTCGGCGAAATCGCGCAGGAGTTGTTGACGTCGAATCGATCTTGCCCTACCCTGGGCACTTTTTGAGTTGACGTAATACCCCGTCTTTTCAGGAGTTAGACAAAGTGCAGTGAAGATAGCCATCCCACTTCGGCTCATACACACAGCCGCCAGGCAAAGCATTCGGTGCGGACCTTCGGCACCTCCCGGGCCGACGCCAGCGCCGGCAGTACTCCGGGCTCGAGCGGCACGCTCTCCATCGACCCATTATTGCCCTCGAACTAGGCTGTGCACGGCCACCGCTCGCTTGAGGTGAGATTCCCAATGTTGGTGACGTGGTGGGTGTGTGCAGGCGGTCAGGCTTGGTTCCTGCTGTCCAGGTCTGTGCGGGACAAGCAGCGGAGCGTGGGGGAGCTTGTGCCGTGCACGGGTGGGCAGGAGGCAGAAGAACGCTGGAAAAGCGTAAACGTGTTGTCTTGCCGCAGGGGATCCTCAACGGGGCCGCGCACGACGCGCTCGGGCACATCCACGACCGGACGCCGGTCATCATCCGGGACTGGCAGGAGCGAACTGGTGTGCCGCGAGGCGTGCCAGCTGAGTGTGTTGGAAAGTTGTAGGCGCCTAAACTGACAACATCTGGCCGAGCCCTTCAGAACCGAGATCACCGTTGGCAGGCCTCGTCGTGTACTTCATCGCGCGGGTTTTGCGGGCATTCCGTCTTGAAAACCGGCTCGGGCGGCTCTTAGTTCGTGTCTAGTCTCACGGGTTGTAGCATCAGCAGCGCTGTGCGCTGCGGGTCGAACCCTGCGGCGTGCCCGCCGGTTGTGCTTGCCTTGGTTTCACTCATGATCACCTCCCAACATTCGGTTATCCGTTATGCATCGGTGCTTTTCACGCGCCTTGACCGGCCATCTGCATGAGCCCGCCGTCCATCACGTAGGTGGCTCCTGTTACGTAGTCGCCGTCGGGGGAGGCCAGGAAGACGGCGAGCCGGCCTATCTCTTCGGGTTGCGCGGCGCGCTTGAGGGGAATGGTTTTGACCTGCTCCTTCAGGTACTCGGGGTCATCGATGGCCTTCTGGTTGAACGGCGTGAGCACCATTCCGGGCGCGATGTTGTTTGCCGTCATGCCCAGCTCGGAGATTTCCAGGACGAGCGTGCGGGTGAGGTTCCGCAGGGCACCCTTGGAACAGTCGTAGTCTGCGGCGCCGGCGCGGGGTTGTTCCTCGTGCACGGAGGTGGTGTTGATGATCTTCCCACCCCCGCCCTGCTGCTTTCGATGGTTGATGAAGTGCTTGCAGCAGATCAGCTGGCCGATGAGGTTGCTGCGCAGCGTGCGCTCAAAGTCCGCGATATCGAGGTCGGCGACGTAGGTTCCGGAAGCGTCGGCGCTGGCGTTGTTCATCAGGATGTCCACCCGCCCGAATGCCTCGAACGCCGCCGCAAACATCTCTTTCACCTGTTCCTCGTCACCGTGGTCGCCTTCAACGATGATTGCCCTGCGGCCGTGCGATTCAACTTGCTCCCGCGTGGACTCTGCACCGTCGCGGTCGTGGAGGTAGTGGACGACGACGTTGGCCCCTTCCCGCGCGAATTCGACGGCCGTGGCCTGCCCGATTCCTGAATCCGACCCCGTAATGAAGGCGACCTTGTCCTGCAGCTTTCCCATGATTCTTCCTCTCGTACTTTCGGTAGTCTCAGGCCTGTCCGGTCTGAGAGTGTTCGGCTTGGGTGATCGCCCAGGCCGCGTTGATCAAACCGATGTGTGAGAGACCCTGTGGGAAGTTGCCGATCAGGCTGCCGTCCCGGATGTCGATTTCTTCTGACAGGAGTCCCAGATCGTTGGCGTATCGGGTGACTGCGTCGAAGATTTCGCGCGCCTGTTCCGGCTGGCCCGCCATGGCCCGGGCTTCGGCCAGCCAGTAGGAGCAGATGATGAATGCGCCTTCGTCCCCCGACCCCGTCCACCGCTGGATCAGGTTCGCCGTGGTGAGTTCGCGCTCTACAGTTTCCAGCGTGGCCAGTATGCGGTCATCGTCGGCCGGCAGGAATCCCATTATCGGCATCAGGAGCACACCTGCGTCGAGATGGTCCGACCCGAAGGCTCCGGTGAAGGCCTTAGTGCTGCTGTCCCAGCCCTTGTCCAGGATTGCAGCGCGAACCCTCTCCCGTTCGCGCTGCCACGCCGGTGCCTTCTGTGCGGCGCCCAGGCGGTCGGCGAGCTTCAGTGCGCGATCCAGGGCCACCCAGCACATCAGCTTGGACGTCACATAGTCCCGTGTTCCTTCCCGCCCTTCCCAAATACCGGAGTCGCTTTCCTGCCACGTTTCGGCAGCCCTGTCAGCGACGGCAACCAGGAAGTTCCGCGTCTCGGCTGGAAGGTTGCCGAGTTGATCGCGCAGCACCCACGCGCACTCGAATACTTCCCCAAGGACGTCCAGCTGCTTTTGGTCCCACGCGTCATTACCCGCCCGGACAGGCCGGGACCCGGCATAACCCGCCAGATGGCCCAGCTCATGTTCAGTGAGGTCATGCTCTCCGCCGACGCCGAACATGATCTGCAGGTGGCCCTCACCAAGCACACCGGCAGAGGTAGTGATCCAGTCAAAGAACTGCTGCGCCTCGTCAGGACACGCCGCTACCCACAGCGCCTTGAGGGTCAGGCTGCCATCACGAAGCCAGCCGTACCGGTAATCCCAATTAGCGCTGCCACCGGGCTCCTCAGGCAACGAGGTGGTCGGCGCCGCCGCGACTGCTCCCGTGGGACTATAAGTGAGCGCCTGAAGCACCAGTGCGCTGCGGTGCACCTGGTCCCGGTAGGCGCCACGGTAACCCTGGTGCATCTCACTCCAGGATCGCCACGCGGCAATGGTGTCCTCCAGCTCAGCGGTTCCCTCTGCGGCCGGCGGAGGGGAACCGACGGCGGCGTCCCGGTGGCGTAGAGCAAAAACGGCAGCCTGCCCTGCCTCCAGTGTGAAGGTTCCGCCGACGGACCCGTCCCCGGCGGTAAGTCTCAGTCCAGCGGTCAATGTCAGGCGGTTCGCCCCGCCGCTGATCTCCCAGCCGGTGGGAGTCTCCACGAAATGCGGTGTGATGAGCCCGTATTCCGGTCTCGGCGAAACCTCAACCTCGAACTCGACGGTTCCATGGGTGACCTCGACCCGGCGCAGCAGCATGTGCGGGGAGCCGTGCCCCACTTCGTGTCCGCGTTCGCCCCGGCCAAGCCCCAGAGCATCGGTCAGGCGGAGCTCTCCGCCGTCGCACTGGAACTCCGTTTCGAGCACCATGGTGCCTACGAGATAACGGCGAGTGACCGTGTATTCGTCGATTGGGCGGATTATCCAATGACCGGCTTCCGGGTCGAGTAGGCGGCCGAAGACGCTGGGGGCGTCGAACCGCGGCGGACACCACCAGTCGATGGATCCGTCCCGGGACGTAAGAGCGGAACCTTGGCAGTCCCCGAGCAATCCGTAGTCGGAAATCGCGGAGGTTTTGCCACCCGGTATTTGCACGGTGAACCCCCTTGTTGTCCGCTCCAACCTAAACCCTTCCCGTATGGCAGGGTCAAGGGCGATGTTTGCGCACGGTTTCAGTATCGGCTTCGACAGTGCAGCAGGCCAAGGGGAGCCGAATCCGAATACCTCTACCTGGTTGCCGAAGCGTTCAGTACCCCGCTATCACCGGCTCCGCATGAGCACGCCTCTTGTGGCCCGCCACGATTGAAGTGCTGACGAAACCTGCGGCCAGCCGATATGGTCGCGTTTCAACTGCTGGATCCCTGAAATCTGCGACACATCGGCCTCTATCCTGGCCAGCGGTACTAACGAAGACGATCGAACAGCCGCAGCACGCTTTCGGTGACCACTCCAAGGATGGTGTGTGTGATCGCGCCTCTTGCGTGTGCCTGCCATGGGTATTCTTCAGGCCCGGATGCCAATCCCAGGGAAGGTGCAACGAGTTCGTCGTTGAGTACGAATAGGCCAAAGCCGTATAGCGCTCCGTTGCCCGCCTTCACGGCAGGTACCTGCCTGCGAATGACGGCGTGCATCGCTCCGGGTGCCATGCCCAAGGCGTAATGAAGGGCGACGCCGGCAGGGTTCGGTTGGCCGGTATGGACGTTGATGCCGGTGATGCGGGCGGCTTTCTCGACTCCGACATGCGCGACGTCTTTGCCTGCTGGCCGCGCTTGGGGGTGTTGTTCGAGGGCGTCTTTTTCGGGATCGGTGTACTGGGTATCGCTGTCGCCTTTGCGGGCCTGTAGTTCACGGGCGATTGCGTTCTTGTCCTCGTGGTTGTAAAGGAACCATCCAGCGCGGTCCATCGCCCACACGCCCACAGCGCCGGCTACCGCACCCAGCAGCATGTCGACAGCAACGCTTCGCTCCGGTTCCGTTTCTATATGGTGTACCGGTGTTACGGCGCCAGGGACCGGCGAAGATTCCATCGGCTCGGGCCCGGAAGGTTCGTGATTGATGTCGTCAGCGGAATGAGGGGTCGTCATTGAATGTGTCATTCGAAATGTCCTTTCAGTCGGTTCAGTGAATGCCAGCAGGCAAGGGGAGCGGATGCCGGACCGAAGAGCGCTTGATCAGGGTTTGAGGAGGACCTTGATGCAGTTGTCCTGCTTTTTCTGGAAGACCTCGTACGCTGCCGGTGCTTCATCCAGGGGAATCTCGTGGGTCATCAGGTCGGTGACGCCGAGCGGGTCGGAAGGGTCCTCGACCAGCGGCAGGAGGTCATCGACCCACCGTTTGACGTTGCATTGGCCCATGCGCATCTGGATCTGCTTATCGAACAGGACCAGCATCGGCATCGGATCTGCCATGCCGCCGTACACACCGCTGACGGACACTGTGCCGCCACGGCGTACCGCATCAATGCTGGCGTGCAGAACGCTCAACCGGTCCACTCCGGCGGTTTCGATCGCCTTTTTGGCCAGCGGGTCAGGCAGCAGGCCAGCGGCTTGTTGGGCGAAGCCGCCTACCGGGGAACCATGTGCTTCCATGCCCACAGCGTCCAGGACGGAGTCCGGGCCTCTCCCGCCGGTCATCGCCCGCAGTTCATCTCCGACGGTGTCGCTGTAGTCGAGGGTTTCCACGCCGTGCCGTTCGGCCATGGCACGCCGTTCGGAGACAGGGTCAATACCGATGACCCGGTAACCCAGATGCACTCCGGCGCGGGTGGCGAACTGTCCTACCGGGCCGAGTCCGAAGACCGCCAGCGTTCCGCCGTCGGGCACGTCCGCATACTGCACGCCTTGCCACGCGGTGGGCACAATGTCGGACAGGTAGAGGTACCGGACGTCAGGCAGGTCCTGACCCACCTTGATGGGGCCGTAGTCGGCGAAGGGTACCCGCAGATACTCAGCCTGCCCGCCGGGAACCGAGCCATACAGTTCGGAATAGCCGAAGATACGCGCACCGAGGCCTTTTTCCCGCATCTGAGTGGTTTCGCACTGCGACTGCAGGTTCATTGAACACATCAGGCATCTTCCACAGGCGATGTTGAACGGGATCACCACCCGGTCGCCGATCTTCAGGTTTGAGACCGCGGCGCCGACTTCCTGGACGATTCCCATCGGTTCATGGCCCAGGACGTCGCCCTTGCTCATGTAGGGTCCCAATACTTCGTACAGGTGCAGATCTGATCCGCAGATCGCCGTGGAGGTGATCTTGATGATCGCGTCGGTGGGTTCCTGAAGGACCGGATCTGGTACCTCCTCGACGCTGACCGACCGCTTTCCCTGCCAGGTAAGTGCCCTCATGGCCCAAGCTCCTCATCAGTGGTAAGTATGCTTATCAGTTACAGTATGCTCACGTTTGCCTCAGAGAAGGAAGGGACCACCTCCGATGAGCAGACCCCGCAGCACTCGAGGAGGAGTCCCGGTGGCAGGGCGGCATTCCGCGGGCCTTGATGCGGTTTGGGGTGCCGCCGCCGGTGCTGCCGGGGTTTTGGCCATGGACCAGGTTGGGTGGCTCATGCTGGGAAGCGAAGACACCCGCACACTCACCCGGGATCTGAAGGCCCGCGACAGCGATGCGACCGGAAACGCAGGGATTTCGGCGCAGGTCGCCGCCGTTCGGGCTGGCGCACTAGGCCGCACTGCCCCGGCCGGCCCATTAGGAAAAGCCACACAGGTAAGCGGCGTGAGTCCGACGGGCCAGCAGCCGGGACCGGGGGCGGCGGTATTTCACTTTGCCTTGGGAATGCTGCCTGGTGCCTTCTACGGCGTTATACGCCGGACGCGGCCATCGGTGCGGACCGGGTCCGGCGTCCTGTACGGTGTGGTGTTGTTTGTCGTCATGGACGAAACCGCCGCCCCGTTGACTGGAATTGCTTCCCCACCGGGACGGTATCCCTGGCAGGCGCATCTGCGCGGCCTGGTCGCTCACATCGTGCTAGGCGTAACGACCGAAATGCTCCTGCGCACCAGGGATCACTTCCGATAAACACCGGTGAACGTCGCAGTCAACAGCGGATCGAGCTCCTTTTGAATTTCCCCAGTGACGGACATAACTCGCACCGATGTCGTTACTGCTCCTGCTCCCTGTCGGTACGCCAGCCATGATTAGAGCAACGGTTTCCCCGGACCTGTGTTCCTCACCGCAGGATTGGCTGTGCTCGTCCTGATTCCGGCCTATTTGGAAGCCAATCGAGCCCCTGCCAAGTTGTTTAAGCAGTTCGATTACTCCGGCGAAAAACCGCCGAATCGCCCAGGTGGGAAGGGGCCCCGAATGGTGGTCGACTCCTGCGCTCATTAGCGGGACTCTTTGGCTTGGGCGGTATGGGTAAGTGTCATGAGCAAGAGTCCGCCTAGAAGGTTTCCGGATGTTGCCAGGAGAACGTTCATGGCCACGTCAGCGTAGGTGATGTCCGCGCCCAGCCAGAGGCCGGACAGGAGATGGAGCGCGGAGACAACGACGTGGTCGAACGGGCCCAGTGCGAGGAACACTCCGACAAGGTAAGCCAGAGCTATCCGGCTGCCGGCGGAGCCCACGGCATGGAGTAGGTAGGAGAGCAAAGTGAGCAGGGTACCGGCGGCGATGGCACGCATGAAGGTGGCGAGTTCGCTTTTCGCTGTGATCTCCTCAGCGACGGACACCAGGACCTGATGGGCGGCGGATGGCAGTGCCCCTTCCACAATGAAGACAGCAGACATGACAGCCCCACCGAGGAGGTTGAGAGCCAGGATTATGGCCCACAGCCGGACCAGCCGGAACCATGTAAATCTCTGGCGACGGTCGATCGCCACCGCAACTGGATCAAAAAAGTTCTCAGAGAATAGCTCAGAGCGGCCTATGACGAGGAAGACCAATCCCATCCCGAAGGCCAGTGCCCCTGCAAGTTTGGCTGGCCCTGCACCGAAAGCGGGCTCGATGAGATGCTGTGCCATGGCCAGGGCGATGATCCCGAAGACGATCGTGACACCGGCGATGAAACCGGTGGATATCTGTTCCAGGGGCGGCATGGACAGCCGGCGCTCACCCTCGCTCTTGGCGCGATTGTAGATTTCTTTCGGCGCCGGTTCTGTCATGACGGACCACTACTCCTCACTTCCCGTATGAAAAGCACTTTTGCCTTCCATCTCGAACGACACCAGAGCAACTCAAGTGCTGATCACAAAGGTAAGCTGGCTGATAATACGGTGCAAACGCACTTATCGTGCGCGGCGGTTCTGGAGAGCCCTGACGTAACACGCCGTTATCGGCACTCCGTATTCACCTTCCGGGCCTCAATTCAGTGTGTGCCGGACTTCTGTCTGTAGCGTCTTACGGAGGACTGACCACATGGAGTCTCGAAGCCCACACCAAGTTTCATAGCCCGGATTGTCAGACGATGGTGCGCTAGGTAAAAGATCTTGGGCTGCGCCGTCGAAGATGCGCTGGGTCAGTTCGATCAGGCGTTGCAAGTCTTGGAACTGATT
Organism: Arthrobacter sp. D2-10; assembly: GCF_054161285.1. Classification (NCBI taxonomy): domain Bacteria; kingdom Bacillati; phylum Actinomycetota; class Actinomycetes; order Micrococcales; family Micrococcaceae; genus Arthrobacter; species Arthrobacter sp. D2-10. The sequence continues at coordinate 2,982,473 of NZ_CP096431.1, forward strand.
GTCTCCAACGGGGAAGGCTGTCTCAAACCCTGCGCCAAGCAGGCTGGACAGCTCCTTCTCTTCTTCCGGGAATGCATCGAAATCACTAACTTGGAATAGCTGAGGTGCATCGATTTCTTCTGCCTCCCGCAATCGGACGATCTTCTGACCCGAAACCAGGAGTGGCAGCAGTTCGCTCACCAGCTCAGAGCCCTGGCACCAGTTCTTCACTCGCCGGGGCAGATTTGTCCCCGATGCCTTCGTTGGGCGGGTTCTGCCGCTCAACGCAGCTGTTTCGCGAGTCCGCCGTCGAGTCACAGTACCTTTCACACATTCCATCGCCTCTTCAGCGAGAAGGCGCGATGCTGGTGTGTCAGCTCCATGCGCAGCGGCGGAAACTGCGTAAGTCAGCCGCAGAAGCGCACGCGCTTCGTCTTGCGGCATCGTATCGAATTCGAAGAATTTCAGCTGCCGGTAAGACGCATAAGCATGCCTTACCTCCGTCTGCAATTTGGGCGGTATTTCGGTGTGTGGAATGAGGCTCAACCATTGAGCGAAGTGCCCAAGTAGGACTCGCCGAACTCCTTCGCACCCTACCTCGCCCGAAATGTACTGAGACGCCACCCCTCCAAAAGCGCTTGCCAGGGAAGCTGCTATCAGCTCCGCCCGCTTCTTGGGTGCAATGACGGTGTTGAAGTTGTTAGTTACCACCGTCGGATTGTCGAACCATGCAATCTGGTGCCGGAACTGTTCATTCATGGAAGCGGCGACATGGACAGGGCTAACAGATAGGTGCCACCAAGGCCGGCGTGCTTTGACGGATGCTTCCTGGTGAATCCGTTGAGATTCTGCCAACCGGATGTAGCTCCCCAGCGCGGTCGTAGCTCCAGGTCGAGTTTTGGGAGCCGTAAGTAGCCAAAATCTTCCGAGCCTAGGTTCCCCAGTGTCAATGTCCTTCGCACCAGCGAGGAGAGGGGTGAGAAACTTCCGGTTCAATTGGACTGTGGTGCCTAAGCCCTTGACGTCGCGCAGCACGCGTGAGCTTGAAGGATCCACATCCTCCAGCTTGAAGACCTTGTGCCCGAGCTTGGTTCCCGCCGCTACTTCGACGCCATCAATGTTTTGAAGGACCGCCACGTTGTTCAACCGCGCAAACTTCTGCAGTACCTCCGGAACGGTGCCAGGAATCAGGAAATCGGCGCCACCGTCGAGCGCGGAGAGATCGCGCACAATGACCTTGTCGCTCGGACAAGCAACACCGTCAATCCAATGGAGTTCGCCATCAACGGGAGCGAGCACGTCAACGAACTTGAGATAACCGAAGGACCCTTCGTCGCTGGTTCTGGGTTCGAGAAGCATCACGCACGCTGCCACGCGGGCATCGCTGAACCAGACATCGGCTTCGGTATGCCAGACGGTCAAGTCGTATCGTGCACGTAGCCATCCGCGCCAAGAGGCGAGGTTGTCATTCTGAAGGACGCTCGACGGTAGAACGAAGGCCATCCGGCCCGCCGGTTTGGTCAGAACGGCACCCAGAAGAACGAACCATGCAGCTAGGTTGATTCCGCTTGTTTTGGGAACCTGAGGTAGGCCATGCCCTTGCAGATGAGCAAGCCATGCCAGTTCGTTCTCTGCTTGACGTCCATACGGGGGATTAGCGATCACTACGTCGACTTTGGATAGCGAGTAATCCTCGGCGTCGGTCTGATCTGAAGCGAATATGTGCAGCATATTGGTGTTACCAGGAGACAGGTCAAAGGCGTCTCCCTGCCGAACCAAGGGATGATTTATACCGCGACGAATGCGTCGAGTAGCAAGGTTGATGCTCGCAAGGTGTACGGCAAAGGGATCTATATCGTTCCCAAGATTGTGTTGCAATGCCTCGTGATGAGCTAACCCCATCTCTTGATGGGGTTAGCTCATCACGAGGAAGGTCCCTGCTCCGCATGCTGGATCAATCACCACATCATCGGGGTACGGACGCCCCAGCTAGCCATGGCGCGAGCAAGTCTTGGTTGTGTGTAGTGTTGACCAAGCTCATGCCGGCGTTCTGGGCTGATAAGACGTTCGAAGATGGTGCCCAAAATGTCACTGGACACGAGATGAAGGTCAAGCTTCTCAGTGAAGTCAAAGAGGGCCAGCCAATGGGGAAGCGCGTCAGCCGGAGACGAGCTCAAGGTCCACTGAGCCATATCGCTGATAACCAGAATGGGCTTGTAATCGCCCGTTATTCGAACCGCTTCAAACAACCCGGCAGAAACGGTTTGCTGAAGGCGGTCGGCTGTTTTAGGCGTCGTTCCACCTAGTAGCGGGTCTAGAGACTCAAAGTAGTCACGTAGGAGTCGGTGGAACAACGTGGCCGTCAGCACCTCGGCGATACCTTGAGCAACTAGATATTGGCGATCCTGGGGGACTTCCAGGTTCAGCCCTGCAGCAAGTGACTGTTGGTGGATGCTTGGCGAGGCAGTCTCGTAAGTCGCTGCGAACACTCGGTTAAGTGGCGCATGTAGTGCATCGGTGATGGTCTTGAAGTAGTCAAGAGCCATAGAGTCGATGGAAAGAGACGGGGCCTTTCCGATTCTGGCGGCGGCATACCGTTGAAATAGCGCCCGAAGGCCTGGCTCTAATGCCGTGGTGCGTTCGGGTGTCGTGAGGGCTTTCCACCACCCAACTTGATTCATGTAGGAATCGGCAACCATCGGAATGATGTCGCCCTGAAGACGCCTGAGCGGTTGCGCGTGGAGTCCGGGACCAGCCTCTAGGTAGGCGATTTGAGAGAAGTCTGTAGTAAAGCAGTAGGCAGCCCCTTGCGATTGGGCTTTCTGTACTGCGTCATTGACCTCAGCGACAACCAGCGGGTGAACGCCCTCGGGGGTATCGGGCCGCTTAGCTTCTCCGGTGAAAAGGACAGCTCCATCCTCTGTTTCGACCCGTACGTCAGTGCGGTCGCGAGATGCTTGAGACACCTTCGTCTCAACGGACCACCGGATCCGGTGGCCTAATATTTCGGAACCTATGCGTTCCGCTGTGGTCTTGAGATCGGCCAACCACTCAATCTCGTTTACGCCTGGATGCAGTACCCCCATGGGGTTACTTTATTGCCTGAAGCTCACTTGCGAGCTATTCGTCGCGTCGCTGCAGATGCTGGTTCACCGATAGCGTGTTTGCATGACGAATAGCTCCGTAGACGCTGACGACCTGCTGGCCGTCGCCTTCTCGCTTCATGCCAATCCCGGCGCCTACGCGCTGTTGCTAGGCGCCGGAGTCTCTGCGCCCAGCGGCATCCCCACGGCATGGGGGGTACTAGAGGATCTCGTTACGCGAGTGGCCGAGGTGCGCGGTGCGACACCCGATGACGTTATTGCCTGGTACGAGCAGCAATTCGGCGAGTATCCAACCTACGAAGGAGTTTTGGAGCGCGTCGCACCGACACAGATAGAACGACAGCGCCTCTTGCGAAACTACTTCGAGCAGAGACCGGAGGATATGGAGACGGGACGTAAGGCCCCCACCGCGGCTCACCGATCGATCGCTCGTCTGGTGCGGTCGGAAGCGGTGAAGGTCATTGTGACGTTGAACTTTGATCACCTCATTGAGCGTGCACTGCTGGATGAGGGTATTTCACCGACAGTTGTGGCCAGTCCATCTGAAGTGGAGGGGATGGCACCTCTGCACACTTTGAACTGCTGCATCATCCATCTGCATGGTGACTATTTGAATCCGACTTCCATGCTGAATACCGTGACGGAGCTGGCGGCGTATCACCCGAGTACCTCCAAGCTGTTGCAAATGATTTTGGAGAACTATGGCTTGATTCTGGCTGGCTGGTCATCGAAGTATGATCCTGCGCTTCGTGATGCAATCGCTGCCCACTACCCGAACCGCTTTACCTTGACCTGGTTCGAGCCCGGCCCGGTCTCCGACGAGGCGGCGAACCTGCGCACCTTGAAGAAGGGCGTTCTGGTAGCCGAGGATGCGGATACGGGCTTCGGTCGGATAGCTGACGGCGTGGAAGCGCTTGCCAGTCGTCGAGCGCGCCATCCTCTGACCGTCCCAGTCGCGGTAGAAACAGCAAAGCGTGAACTGTCGGGCCGGAAGGTAGCAATTGGGCTGCATGACACGCTTAGGCGTGAGTTTGCGGCGCTGCATCGAGTGCCCGAGTTCAACCTCGCAACTTATCAGGTTGGTGGCGACTACGAGACGATGTTGGGTCGGGTGGAAGAGACCAGCAGAATGGCCGGAGCGCTCGTGGCGACACTTGCGTACTGGGGCGATGAACGCACAGATAACTGGTGGATCGATGAGCTGCCGCGCTTCGCTACTCCGGTCGACGGCAGCGGACTCGTCCGACTACTTTCCCTGCGTGTGATTACAGGCAGCATCCTCTTCTACGCCGCCGGTGTCTCCGCGGTCGCCGGGCAACGCTTCGATCTGCTCGCCCGGCTCTTCGCCCTCCAGCGACCTAATCGATATAGCGGTGAATATGAGCCACTAGCGTTCAGTCTCGATGCTGGAAGTGGATACGAAAACGCCCGAAATTCTCCGACAAGAGTATTTGACACTGTCGTCCCTCTCCTCAAAGAAGCGCTCTCATTCGGTTCTGAGGCTCTCGATGATTCTTGGCAGCTCTTCGAAGTCCTGCGTTTGGCATGGGTGACACACCGCAATCCACAGTTTGCTCAGCTGCTACCGAGCTACGTTGAGATGGATGCGGCTTATCAAGAGGCAAACTCCGCCCTCGAACGCGCTGGCAGCGGCAACGGCGAAGCGCAGAGGGCCCGTGCGAGCGTTCAGCAGGGTCGCGATCGGGCACTAGAGGTACTAGGCCGACTCGCACCAGTCGGAAGACCTCACGTGCTGACTACGGATTTACGAGGCAACGAGAGATACCGAAGCGTCACAGCCAACCGTCTAATCAGTGACATAAAGGCCGAAGGTACCGCCCACCCCCTCATCGCGAGTGGCTTCAATACAGATCCTGATGGCTTCGCCGTAGCAGTTGCCGCCGTCAGCGCAAGACTGGGAACGATCGGAAGTGATCTTTCTTGGGGAAGAGGGAATGGATTCATCCCTTCTCAAATATGGTTGGATACTGGGAAAACGCCCGAAGAGCTGAGGGCAGCAGCCGCACCTACATCCTGAGCACTCTTGCAGCGTATTGGCAGCGAGCCTGTGCCGTGCTCAGGTGGACAGAAGGATGAGCCCCTGAAATCGCCTCCTCTCTCTTCATGCAACAAAGTCACGCGCCAACTGGCCACGGGACTGAGCCTCTTCAAAGAAGGCGAGCCGAGTTGCGCTGCGGGCAAGGTCTCGTTGATGCAAGATGAAGGTGACTGCCAAGCTGAGCCCGACGATTAGTAGTGCCAATCCGAGCAAAATAGTGCCTAGGACGGGCCAAGTAGTAGAGACGGAGGAACCGATCAGAGGCGCAGCGGCCAAAATGACGCTTATATAGACCGCGGTGAACGCGCTCAAGCTTCCTCCGCTCAGATGCGCTGCGTCGGTTCTAAGCTTCCGTAGTACCTCAAACTGTTGTGATGAGGTTAGCTCTAAGAAGCGAGCAATTTCGTCTTGCTCCACCGGTGGAGTGACTCCCAGCCGGCGAGCTTTGCGTGTGTAAGTGTGCATAAGCGGACAATACTTGGGAAGCCCGCCTCAGCGGTGATGGAATGAACATCCGGCCCGAGCTGGCGAGGCGAACTCCTGGGAGGGGTGGACTGACTCCAACCCCACATGAATCACCAACGTTATCGGCTTGCTGCTCGCCTCAGATCCTCTATAAGCATTCCTGCTGGCGCGTACCCACCTGTGCGGTCGATGAGAAATTTACGTATGGCTGCAGTGCGATCGGCGGCTCGGCGAGCAGTTATCCACTCTTCGGTTGCCCGCAGCTCGGCGGCAAGCTGATCGATCTGACCGAGCAGTGGCCCATATGCTTCAGCCGCATTATCTCGAACTAGCTTGCTGGCTTCTTTCAACACGAGGAGCTCGGTCACGGCGCCCTCCTGCGATCGAAGCAGAGGTTCCAGCAGTGCCTTGCCGATGGAACGACGTGTTTGTGAAGTGGCGGCTCTATAGGCGGGCTCTCGTTCAAGTTGTTCCGCGAGGTGAGTTATGCGGATGTAGTGGGCTCTTAGCCCATCGGAGCGTTGTGCTTCTTGATCTTCCGACCATTTCTCACGTAGTTCGTCGAGCTCAATCTTCCAGGAGGGGATTGCCATATAGAGGTAATCAGACCCGCCAGCGATCCAACGCACGAAGACGCCGTCGATTTGCCCTTCACGTTCTTCCCATTGCCTCATCAGTTCCGGGGGAGGCGCGGAGGGATCTTCGTCATCCTGGTCCCAGCTGTCCGTGAGATCTGAAGCGGTGAGACGAGAAGTGTCTATTGAAAGGAAGGGAGCAAAGACGTATTGGGCGAGATCGAGCGCTTCGTCGATTGTTGTGGTTTCGAGTCTCAGAATAACGGTGGGTTCATCGCGGAAAACGGCGTCGATGATTCGCAAGTCCCGCTGTTGGGCGCCGGCCCTGATCTGCTGCAGCACTTCCTCGAAGTCGTCCACTTTGAGCACATTAGTCGAAGTAATCAGGCACAGTTGCGCGAAGGCGCCTCCTCGCTGATCACCGATGCTTGCTTATGCATGTGGACGATAGGTTCAGGACTTCTATCGTCCACACCTTTTCGGACAGTCGAAAGGGTGCAGGCCCCTCTCGACTGTTGGGCGGCAAAAATCGAGCAGTACACGCGTCGGGCGACTCACTCCGACGGATAGGTCAAAATCGACGGCTTTTGGTACTTTCATGGGAGGGTCGGTAATGAGCAGGGGCGCGCTAGTCACAACCCAAGTCCGAAATTGGAACGGAGTTGAGGGCAGCCCGGGCGGTTAGTGCCACTCTGGGACAAGTATCAGATTGCGCACAATATGGACTTTGCGTCGAAGGTCTCTGGCACGTATTGGGTTTCGACGATGTCGAAACCAGCACGATTGAACATGGGTTCGAGGAGCCAACGGAAAGTGGAGTGCTCCTCCCGGATGTGTTCTTCGAACTCATCACGGCTCCATTCTCCGTCCACACTGTCTCCACCTTGAGAGCACCACGCCTCGATGCGCTCGGTGGCCTCCGACGGGTCGAAGTCATAGACGACATCCCACAACCGGCAGATTCCGCCGGGAGACATCGCTGTCCGCATACGTTGCAGCGCGATAGCTTTCCAGAAATCCGGAAGATGATGCAGTGCGTAGCGCGAGTAGACGAAGTCCACCGCACCGGCAGTGTGGGCGTAGCTCAGGAATCCTGCGTTGACCAGATTCACATTGGTCAGGCCTTGCTTCGTCAGTTTCTTCTGCAGGTACTCAAGCATTGGGGGTGAAACGTCCACTGCGGTCACTTGGGCGCAATTCCGTGCAGCCTCAACGGTGAATTGCCCTGTGCCGGCGCCGAACTCGATGAGCGTCGATCGTTCCGTGAGCCCCCAGGTCTTCAGCAAGGACACTTCAGCTGCAGCGTCCGAATCCATCTTTCCGTCGTATCGGGCGACATGCTCTAGGTCCAGATTCTCTCGGCCGGCGAGAGGTACTTCGTTCGGGTACCAACTGGGAGACGACATGGATGTCAGCATCTCACGGGTCCTTACTGAACGGGTCGGTTCCCTATGAAGCGCTCACCTCAGGTAAGTTCAAGCGCCGGAGTCTCGTTAGCCGGGCAACGGGCATACTCGCCGGCGTTGACAGGGAATCGTCTGGAGATCACTGTGATGGGAACGGGGGCATTATCCGGCGAAAGGGCGGCCATGAGTGGCCAGGGACAGGACCTACTGGGAGTAGCTACTCCCGACGATTCGCTGCTGACCATGATGGTCAGCCAGTCGCTGGGCCGAAAGATCGGTATTGCACAGTGGGAAGTAGAAGTAGTGAGTTACCCGTTTTCGTCCCCGGCCACCGCTGGACTGTTCCGGGTGCACGGTAGCACCGAGGACGGCCAGCGCTGGTCTCTGTTCGGTAAGCAACTGCAGCACCCCAGGCATTGGGCGGGACTCTCACAACTTCCCGAGTGGTTGCGGGACGACTTCGCCGCGAACTTCCCATGGCGCATGGAACTTCAGGCGTGGGAACCGACGTTCACAGCAACCCTCCCTCCTGGATTGCGTGTGCCTGTACTGCACCAAGTAGTTGATCTTGGTGAGGACCGGTTGATGCTCTGGATGGAAGACGTACACCTTGAACCGGGTCCCTGGGACACTGAGCGTTTCGCCAGGGCAGGTTATCTCCTAGGGCGCTTGGCAGCACGTCGCTGCAACACTAAACATTCGGTCAGGCCTGGCATTCCACCAGGTTTCGGATTGCGGCGTTACGTAGAAGGTAGGGTCATGCCATTGCTGCCGACCCTCGACAGTGATGACTTTTGGTCTCACCCCCTGATTGCTTCTTCAGCTGATCCGCATTTACGGAGCGATCTAGCGGAGCTCGCCCGCCGGCTGCCATCCATTCTCGACCGCTTGGATCAGTGTCCTCAGTCACTACCTCACGGGGATGCTTCTCCCCAGAACCTTTTACCGGTGAGGGGGGGACCAGGCACCTTCGCTCTTATCGACATTGCCTTCCAGAACCTTCATGCGGTCGGTTTTGATCTCGGTCAATTGCTCATTGGCCTCATGCACGCCGGTGAACTACCCGCAGCTTCAGCATCCGTTATCGATCCGCAAATCATCTCGGCTTTCTCCCAGGGTCTTGCCGATGAGGGCTTGGAGGTGTCAGCAGATGAATTGCTATGGGGGCATCACGGGAGCCTGCTCGCACGCGCCGGTTTCACAGCTTTTCCCTTCGAGCTCCTGAGCGATCCGCCGACGCCCGCCCTTCACACGCTCTTTGGGCAAAGAACAGCACTAACCCGTTACATAGCCGATGCCGCCCTCGCACTTAACTGAGACGAACGATCCGGAGCCCACTCGGGACGAGGGGGGAAGCCCGAAGGTAAGAGCCATGGTGCAGTTAGGTACACCCATACGCATCGTTGAGGAACCGCGCGATTAGCGTTGCGATAGGGTCGGTTTCCGCTTCTTCACCGCAGATGTGTGCACAAGTTTAGAGATCAGGGATCACATCATGATCCGGGTCATCAACCGGGCTGATGCTCCAGTAGGCGGTGAAGCGAGGGGTTCGCTTTCTCTCCCGGGCGGCGTTGAAGTCAGCGTCGATTGATGCGCGGATTTCGGGTCCTTTCCAATCGCAGACCGATTCCGGGGATTGAGATCTTGCCCATGAAAGGAGCCGGTCGTTCACCGGTTGCATGAGTTCGTCGACTATCCCTCCCATTCTTTCAAGGAGATGGGCGAAGCGATCGGCGATAACCAGAGGCATTTGGTGAGTGAGGGTCATCCCCCAAACTCGTCGTACTTCGCCCTTATCGCCTAAGAAGGCGACGGGCAGGGGCATAACCAAATCAGATTGGGAGTGCGCTACCTTCGCATTACGGTACTTCCGAATCATCTCGTGGGTGGACATCAGCTCCGGTGGTAGCCCAGGGAACCCGGGCATTTCGTCGAGACGGCGACGGACGTTGGAGAGGATGAAAGGACGTATGTACGCCGTGACCGCGTGGGAAGTCAGCGGCTCCCACAGCTCAGAACCCTCGCCGCTGTCTAGAGCGATTCCTAGTGAATGCGCTGCCTCAGACAAGTCGTTGGCATGACTTGTCAGGTCCACCAATAACCGAGTGTCGGCTGTATCAGGCAAAACCACCAGTTTTGGCTCCGATGTAGGTGTGTCGGTGATTGCGTCATCAGTCGGGGCACCTTCATCCTTGCCGAGGGTTCCGCCCACGTCATCAATCATTCGTGGGCCTGGGAAGCGAGGCGATCCATTGCTGTGCGTCGAGGTTGGCGATTCGGCGGTACAGGGTGGCTCTAGACATCCCGAGGTCGCGCGCGACGTGGGATGCGGGTTGGCCTTGTTCAATGAGTCGGCGGGCGTTGGCGATTTGGCTGTCGCTGAAGATCGGTCGTCGTCCGCCGAGGTCGAGGCCGGCGGTGCGGCGTTTGGTGTTGGAGTCGTTGACGGGTTCCCGTTTTATTTCGAGCTCCATCTGAGCGAGGGCAGCCATGACGGTGAAGACCATGGATCCCATGGGGGTGCCGGTGTCGACGTTCCCGCCGCCTAGGTTCAAGACGCGCAGGTTCACCTTTTGAGCTCGAAGTTCATCGGCCAGGGCGAGCATATTGGCGGTGGAACGGCCCAGGCGGTCGAGGGTGGTGACGATCAGGGTGTCGCCTTCGTGCAGTGCGTCGAGGGCCTTGTCGAACTGGGGCCGCCGCGCATGAGCACCGCTAACGCCGTGGTCGATGTACAGGTCATCGCGGCGGACGCCGGCGGCGAGCAGGTCGGCGACTTGCCGATCGGTGTCCTGGACGCGAGTTGATACCCGCGCGTACCCGATGAGCTTGCCCATGCGGCTCCTCCGTACCGATTGGTCCCATAATCGTCTCGCAACCTACTTCTCGGTCACGAATGTATACCCCTACTTAGGAGACAGGGTAGCAAGACATGTAGGGAGTAGTAGTGACGGGGGAGTGCTGGTGTCTCAGTCCAGTGTGTTGCAACCCTAGAGTTGCAACACAAATGAATGTTGCAGACGCCGGACCTCCACCAGGCATTTTCTCGCCCGGTGATACGGGGACCGGCGGGGCTAATGATTCCGCGAGCTTCGACTGTCTACTTGGAGGTCGGAGCAGCGGTTTCTCTTGAACAGCACCACGCGAAAAAGGGCGGCAGGTAGTCCGGCGCATGCGTGGCGATGGCCTGCCCTGTAGCAGGGTCAAAGTATGGTCATCATCGTGATGAACGAAGGTGCGGTCCACAGCAGAGCCGCTGATTGGTTGTTTGAAGCCGTCGAGAACGTCGATGGAGACGTACTACTGGCTAGCCCTTACCTGTCCTACGAAGTCTGTCGACGATTGGCGCAGGTAGCGTGCCGGTCAGACTACAAGTGGCAGCTCTTTACGTGCCTTGACCCCAGCGCAGTGGCGAACGGATTTCTTCGGACAGATGGCCTGGAGGAACTCGCTCACGGCGGTGTCAGCCTTCGCCACGTAGACAGACTGCATGCCAAAACGTTTGTTGTCGGCGGGCAGGGCTTCCTTGGATCGGCAAACCTCACGGGCGCCGGACTGGGTAATGCAGCGGCGCCAAACGTCGAGCTGGGTGTTGAGTTGGTGGGTGCACAAGTCGTTTCCGTCAAGTTGGCCATGGAGAGTTGGCCGAGTCGCGAGATAACTGCGGAGGACCTCAAAGAGCTTCACGTACAGGCGCAGCAGCTGACTCAGGCAGCAAGACCTTTGGCAGGTGGCATGGACAGTGTTTCTGCCCTGGCACTTCTGGAGCAACTTCTGCTGGATGCTCGTGATAGGGAGCGCGCCCTTTGGTTGAAATCCGAGTACGGTGCCCCCGCGCTGGACCAGTGGCGCAGCGAGTGGTTCTTCGGCAGCCCGCAGAAAGGAAAAGGCAAGGGGCGGCCAAGGATCAAGCCGGGGGACCTGGTGTTGATCTGTGCCCAAACCAGGGATTGCTACGCCGTCGTAGAAGTGATTTCAGAGCCAGAGAACTTGCCTGAGGATTACGTCCAAGAGCGAGGTCATGAGGCGGATCGCTGGCCATGGGTGAGCAGGACGAAACCACGCTTCGTTCCAGATGAGTTGCTTGCACTCAAAGCAAACGAGCTCCTCCGGAGCACTGGAGGTCTTCAAAATGGTCACATTCGGTTGAGCTTCGAGCAGTTCACAAACGCGGTTCGCTCACTTGCAAGGCTCGTAGCTTGACACCGTGACTCGGTGGTTTATACCCCTCGTGTTGGGTGCGGCCTCATCCGGATGAGGATTGAGGCATGCACTTTGCGGGCGGGTCCACGGCAGGCTTCAGCGACATTCTTACGCTGTACGCGGGGTCGGTCGCCAGTTGTGAACGGACCGTGGAGTGTGCCGTCTCAGGCTGTTGAGTGAGCGCGCGGGCGAGTGCTCGACGAACGCGTACATCGGGGTCGATGCTGAGACGATTACCCAAGTGCTCTGGGTGAGGAAACTTGACCCACAAGGTTGCCGCGAGACTCCTAATGGCCCACCCCTGGCCTGCGAGGAAGGCGAGATCGTCCCTAACCGCATCACCCAGGTGCTGCAGGGCTCGGGTCGGCCAGTAGTCTGATTCCTCGCCGAGCAGCGAATAGGCGAGGCGTCGCACGTTGGCCCGTTGAATGTCATCGTCGGCGAGCGTCGCGGCGAGGAAGGCCGCCTGACCGCGGCTGTCGTGTGATTTCCCGTTCATGCGGACGGCGCCGAGCTTGTGAGTGAACTGCTCATTGAGCTTGTCGTGATCTGAGGGGGTAGGTGAAGTGGCCAACCGGACCGCAGTTTCAAAGAACTTCGGCCGCTTGGACGCGTCAGTGTGAGCACTTAGATTTGCGGCCGCAACCAGATACTCGCCTCGATCACTGGAGCCCAGATGAGGGTCGTCGGCTCGATCAAGAAGTTCTCCCATGGCTTGGTCGACCGCGTCAGTCGGCAGATGACGAACTAGCAGTGAGTCGCCGATAGCGTTTGTTCCTACTGAATAGACGCCCTTCGTGTGGACGAGTGGCGTGGTGAGTCTAGCTAGTGCTTCAGCGGTAACGTCGGGGTCGAGTTCTTCGGGTTCGTCAAGCGAGAGTGTTTCGCTTGCCCAGTTATTTCCTGCATCTGCGAGGGAGGTGAGGGTCTCGTGGGCGAGTGGCCGGTTCTCATCGATTGCCTCAAGGGTGATGCTCTTGCGGGCAACTTGCGATCGACCGAGCAAGCTAGCGAGGTGGGGAACTGCGCGGGCTGCGAGTGATGTGTGGGTGAGCGCAATCTTGGCTATGACGATAGCTTCGTCTTCGTCGTGTTATCGATAGTGGTTCTCTTCCACGGGTGGCTGTTGCTCGAAGTGGCTAAGTGCCTTGTTTGCCCGATCTGCGTCAAGGCGGTCGGCGATCCCAGCGAGTACCTTGACTGCATTGTTGTACCTAGATGTAGCGAATGCTCGGAGATCTGGTTTGCTTCCCGTCTCCGCCGCGGTCAGCTCGTCGAAGAGATGCTCGGACACCGTGTCGACAAGGACGTCCGGGATGACATCCGCTTGCGTGGCGAGCAGCCGATAAATTGTGCTGACAGTCCAGTAGTTTGGCGCGGCCAAGTCGTCTATGACGTCTATGAACTCTCGCGGGTGATCCTTGCCAAGGACCTCCATAGCTTTGGTTGCACCCGCTCGCGCAAGATGGCGGGCGGCCAGCGCGGGCTCATCCGATTCAATGAGAATGCTGGCGAGGGCGCGCCGCGCTCGTTCCTCCCGGACCCAGTCGCTGGCGGTGACGGCGTCGCGCAGTGCTCGTTGAGCCGATATGGCCGCAGATCGGAGCTTGTTGTCGTTAAGCGCTGCGAGTGAGTCTTCATAGGCGCCCTCGGCGGCGGGCACGATTGGCGAGGAAGTCCCCATCTCGCGGATTGCTGTTTGTAGCGGCAGGAGTTCGTTGCTAGTGAACGGCTTCCAGCGGGCACGAAAAGCTCGGCGGCTGAATATCCATGTCGAGGCCTCGCCCCACTGGCGTGCCAGCGTTGCGTACCCCGAAGCTTCCTCCCACGCGAAATCGGCCTCCTGAAATTTTTGATCTAGCGCGCAACGACGTGCGTAGCGGGCCGTCACCAACCCGAGCAGGTCGTGTCCGAGCTTCAACCGGCGCGCGTCGCTAAGGAGTTCGGACCAGTCGCCGGTTGCTTCCGAGAGGAGCAACCTAGACCGGGTACGGAGAACACGGTCAATCGAAGAGACAGCGGAAAGCTCAGTGAACAGCGGGACGGCTTTCGATAGCCACGGCATGTCGTCGTTGGACAAGGCTGTCTCACCAGCGAGCAACGCAAGTCGGACCTGGTCAACCGGGTCCCCGATGCGCAGGCGGTCGATTTCTGGAACGTGCGCGACGGGGTTCAAGTAAAGATCAATCGCCACCTGACTAATCCGCCGGTAGAGCTCGACAGTGCCGTCTTTAGTCGCACACTTTGACAGTTCGTCCAGTCGAGATTGCGTAATCTGAGCAGTGCCGGACAGCCCCTGATCGAGCGCGGCCCAGAAGTCGTCGAGTATGTGGCGCGCAGCTTCCCCAGCACGACCGACGCTAGCGAGCAGACGAATCCTGTCTTTATCGTGCTGAGCCGCGTGTGGTGCGAATCCAGCATCGCGTAGTTTAGCTTGCCCGGCCTCAATGAGCCGAAGCCCTTCCGCTGGGTCGCTCGTTGCTGCCGCGTCATCGAAGTCTTGCTGTGCGCCGGTGGTGACTTCGGGTGTGCGAGCCATTGCCTCTTGAATTGCAACGACCTCCGCAGCCGGCACGCTTGTCACATCCAGCTTGAACGGGAGGCAGAATGCCTCAGCGGTCGGCAGCCCGAAGAACTCGATGACGATGTCGGGTCGTCCTCTTAATAAGTAAGACAGTCGCTGCTCGTCCCACAGCTCCAGGCTGATTGGGTGAAGCGTCTTCTTTTGCTCGGCGAGCTCCTCGATTGCTCCGGTGCTTCGGACTGAGCGAGCCACGCCGATGATGAGACGATCGATCGAGAACGGGCGTTCTGTTGTGCGGAACTTATTGACGGCTGACTTGATTTCCGCCGCCCCAAACTTTCTGTACTTCTTGCTTTGGAGTGCCACTCCGATCCCGTCCGGCGCTAGAGCGACGATGTCTAGACCGTACTGGGCCTGACCGCGATCGCCATACAGCTGGGCGTGGCGGAGGCCTTCTACGTCATGCATGACTCGCCATTGAAGACGTTCAAAGTCCTCCCACGACAGGGCATTGAATGGAAGAAGCTCGAGCTTCTCGATCACCGGTGCATGCGCGGGCGCTGAAGGTGCGGCATTGAGTGCCGACCCAAGTGGAAGCGGGAGCCACTCCGTCATAATGTCCGCCTCTCAGTGTGTGGTGATCGTCGCCGCATCGAGGCGCCGGTGGATTACGGAAAGGGTCCCGAGCACATCGAGGGCGTCCTGTTCGGACAACGACCACTCGATCCTTGGCTCATGTGCTGCAGGGTTGCGAAAAGCGCTAAATAGACCTTTGGCGAGATTGGCGACGCCAAGCTGTTCGTCGCGTTGCGTTCGCGTCCGCAAGGAATTGAGCCGGAGACGTGGAGTACTACCGGCCATGGCTGCTTCGACTAGACCGTAACCATCACCATCGACACCCGTCATTTGCCGCAATCTGCTGCCCAGGCCCTTGATCGCCTCAAATACAGCTTCGTAGTAGTCCGATCGCATAAGCTCTGGGCGGCAATATGCCAGAACCTCGGGATGCGCGCCTCGCCGTTGCAGCATCACGCGGAGGTGTTCTGTCCGTGCTTCGGCCTCGTCGACGGTTTTAGCACGAGCGGTGTGAGCGACACGTCCATCGTCACGAACCTTCAGAGCGACGAGCGAGAGCGCTTGATTAAGCTGGTCGCGGGTCTGTTGCGCCGCATCCGCCCTATCCAGGATTCGTTCCGGGCGCATTGAGGTCGTGATGAGTGCGATGAGAGCGTTACCGTTCTGTGTTCGTGTCTGATTGCTGCTGACGCTGTGTGCTAAGCGGCGCCACTTGGTATTGCCTTCGCCTGGGTCAGAGCGGAGCGGAATCTCAGCCATAATCCGTGTGAGCTCGGAGCCGCTGTACAGCTCAGCGATGAGCTTACAAACGTGCTCGAGAGTCCCGGCTGGGAACGGCGGGTGCTTCACTGCGCTCACAGTCACTCACCCTTCACAGCATCGGGATAGCGCGTCAGCCGTTCGTGGATCTGTAAGGTCAGAACTCCACGCGTGTTGAATGTGTCGACAACGAGTCGTGTAGCTTCCCGAGCCGAGGCGCCGTCATACATATCGCCTGAATTCACCTCGGACGTCGGCAGACATACGTTGCTGACAATGGTGTGCCCCATTCGCCCATAAACCCTCAATCTCGACGGACCTGTCGGTGTCGCGTTTTCCACGCCAGCCCAAATCAAGAGTAAAGCTGCGCTTGACACCGTTGGGACCACCGCTCCGAAGTGCTCAATGAAGTATCGGTCGCCAGTGCGCTTCCCCAGGAGGCGTGGATAGGATGACGACCGATTCTCTTCTCAAAACTACAAAAGGGTGTCTAGCGGAACTGTCTCGTACTTTTGTCTTGCATCCCATGTCTTAGGAGACATAACTCGCTTCCCAACGGCCAACACAAGGTGAAGTTGATCGTACTTTCATGCGTAGGTCACACCTCTGCCTGCGGGCCACAGTAAACTACAAATTCCTATGGAGCGCCGCGGCCATATCCGCCAGCAGGTCGACAGCGTCACAACCTGCAGCGAACACTGAACGAGCTTGGCGGCGACGTAGCGATCGAATAGGGCGACGAATGCACCGGCACCCGGTTGATCCAGCGTTGCGGCTCTTACTCATGTCCGTAACGACCTCGTTATCGCGCCGCAGGTCGTCGTCGGTCAGCGGGATATTCCTTTGGGGCGCCGGCGCCGTGCGTGGGAGCCAGTAACCGTTGCCGACGAGACCGCCTCTGATGCCGCTTAACCCGGCCCGACCAAAGTGTTGGGCGAGAGCGCAAGCAGCAGACGCTGCTCATCCAGCAGGCCGCGCTCTGCAGCAACTGCTGCAATAGACCGGTTGCTGGCGAGTGCTGCCTTGGCCAAATCCGCAGCGGCTGCGTAACCGATAAGTGGAGCAAGGCCGGTCACAACGCTGATCGACTCGACCATGCGCTGCTGGAGCATCGCTGTGTTCGGGCAATGCCTTCGACACAGTGGGTGCGCAGCAGGCGGCATGCCGCAGTAAGCCAGGCCAGCGACTCGAGCAGTGCGTCCGCGACGACAGGTTCGAAAGCGTTGAGTTGGAGCTGTCCAGCCTCGACGGCCATCGTGACCGTTGCATCAGCCCCGACAATCCGAAAGGCCACCTGATTCACCATCTCCGGGATCACCGGATTCACCTTGCCCGGCATAATCGAGGAGCCTGCCTGGACCGCCGGCAGGAATATCTCGCCGAAGCCCGTCTGCGGCCCGGAAGAAAGCAGACGGAGGTCGTTGCAGATCTTCGACAGCTTCACGGCGGCCCTTTTGAGAACGCCAGATACGAGCATGAAGACACCGGTGTCGCTCGTAGCCTCCACTAGATCCGTCGCTGAAACGAGTTGCAGACCGGTCAGCGCATTTAGTTCCTCAATGACCGCCTCGCGGTAGCCGGGCGGGGCCGTAATCCCGGTGCCGATGGCGGTTGCGCCGAGGTTGGACTCCCGGAGGTGGGGCAGTAACTCTAGGAGCCTCTTCCGGTCCTCCCGCAACGTCTCCGCGAAGGCCCCGAACTCCTGGCCCAAGGTCATCGGCACTGCGTCCTGCAGTTGGGTCCGCCCCACCTTGACGATGTCGGCGAACTCTTCGGCTTTGGCTGCGAAGGCGTCACTGAGCCGCTGGTGCTCGTCGCAGAGAATGACCAGCTCACGCTGCAGGGCGATCTTAATGGCCGTTGGATAGGTGTCATTGGTCGACTGGCTGCGGTTCACGTCGTCGATGGGATGCAATTCCGCATAGTCGCCCTTCGTGTGACCGAGTAGCTCCAGTCCACGATTCGCAACTACCTCGTTCACGTTCATGTTGGTGCTGGTTCCGGCACCGCCCTGGATTCGGTCGACAACGAAGTGCTCGTCCAGCAGCCCGTCCATCACCTCTAATGACGCCGCTTGGATCGCAGCCGACCGCGCCGGCTCTAACAGCCCCAGCTTCTCGTTGGTCCGGGCAGCCGCAGCCTTAATAGCACCGAACCCCCACAACAGCGATCGCATGCTGCCGATGGTGCGACCACTGACGGGGAAATTTTCCACCGCACGCAGGGTGCTGATCCCCCAGTACGCGTCGGCGGGAACTTCCCGCTCTCCGAGGCTGTCTCTCTCCAACCGAACGCTGCCAGTCGACGCTGACTCTTGGCTGTCCATGATCTCTTTCTGAGTGATGTTGTAGAGCGGGCTACGCCAGGTAGTCCAGCGCCGTAAGCGCCAGGGCGGCAGCGCCGTCGTAAATTGCTTGATTCGCTGCGTCGCCCCGACAGTGGGCCGCGAAGCTGGGCTGGTGGTTGGCTGCCGGGAAGCAGCCCAGACCTATATAGGGGTGGATGGCCGGAACCACCTGCGACACGTTGCCCATGTCGGTGGAGGCGCGGTTCATGGTCGCCTGCTCCGGCGGTGCGTTGAAGTCCCGGCCCAACGACTCTGCATGCTGAACGTACAGCTCGAGGGCTCGCTGGTCCGTCCGGAACTCGGAGTACGGTTCGGACTCCGGAGTGATCGACAGCTCGCACCCGGATGCCAGGGCGCCGGCCTCGAAGCACCGGTAGACGCGCTCCTCCAGCCCCTCGAGATCCGTCAGCGTTTCGGCCCGGACGTACCAGCGGCCTTCCGTCTTCTCCGGGATGGCATTCGGTGCCTCTCCCCCGCGGGTCTGGATGCCATGCACCCGTGTGCCGGACGGCAGTTGCTGCCGCAGCAGGCCCAGCGCAACCTGCGCGACGACGAACGCATCGTTCGCGTTGACGCCCATCTCCGGATACGCAGCGGCGTGCGCCGACTTGCCCTGGAACTCGATGTGGCTATGTGCGACGGCGTAGGGACGGGCGTCAGCGGAATCCACCGGACTCGGATGCGCCATCATGGCCAGGTCCAGCCCCTGGAACGCCCCGCGCTTCAGCAGCTCGATCTTGCCGCCGCCGCCTTCCTCCGCGGGTGTTCCGTACACCTCGACGGTGAGGTCCCGCTCCTCCGCGAACTCAGCGAGCGCAGCAGCGGCTCCACAGGAGAGCGCGGTGATGACGTTGTGCCCGCAGGCATGGCCGAGGCCGCGAAGGGCGTCGTACTCCGCCATGAGCCCGACGCGCCAGCTGCCCGTACCGAAGACCCCGCGGATCGCCGTCGGGAAGCCGAGGTACTCCTTCTCAACCTCGAAGCCGAGGCTGGTCAGGTACTCGGCGGTCCACGCGGCCGCCTGGTGTTCCTGCCACCCCAGCTCCGGGTTCGCATGAAGCCGCTCCGACAGCCCGATCAGCCGCGGGTGCTCGGACGAAACAGTCTCGAGGACGCGCTCGCGCTGGCCAAGCTCCACAGTCTGCTCAGCGGTCATCGCCGGGCACTCCGTAACCGACGGACGCAGCCGGATCGAGCCCGCGAATCACGTAGTCCTCGCGCTGCGGCAACCACACCTCGAGCAGCCGCTCGAGCTCCGTGATCGGATCCTCATGCCAGTCCACGCGCAGGTCGGTGTCCCGCCAGCCGTGACCGGAGACGACCGATAGGCCAGCCGACATCACCGGCCCGGCCTCTCCCCCGGCAGCTTCGGCAGCTCGCATGGCGGCTAGGAGGCGTATCTCCAGCTCCCCCGTCGCGGCGTCGAACCCGTCGCACAGCGCCTGTGCGACGTCGGCGCTCGCCAGCATGTTGCCGGCGGCCACACAGTTCGGCCCGCGACCCTCGCCGTACGTGCCAAGGGTATGCGCACCGCTGAAAACAGCAGACCCGCCCGAAGCGTCCAGCACAACAAGCTGCCGGAAATCCACGGCAGGAGCATCGCGAACGACGGCGTCGAGCGCCTCCTGCGCGGAAGCCCCGTCCTGCATGCGGTCCAGAATCGCACCGCCAAGCCTCGGGTCGGTGATGTTTTGCGAACTGACGACGCCTACGCCGTCGCGCAGGTGCGCACACCGGGCAGCAACCGCGGGAGAAGAAGAGGAGACGGCAATACCGAAGCGGCCTTCGCCGTCGGTCGCGGCGATGCTGAAGGTCACTTCTGCCCCTCGGGAGTCGAAAGCACGGCGGTCGCGTCGATCTCGACGAGCCACTCGGGACGGGCGAGTGCCTGCACCACAATCCCGGTCGACACGGGATACACGCCCTTGAGCCAGCGGCCCATCGTGCGGTACACGGTCTCGCGGTAGCGCGGATCGATCAGGTAGACGGTCACCTTGACGATGTCCTCGAGGCTGCTGCCCGCTTCCTTCAGCAGCATGTCGATGTTGGCCATGGCCTTTTCGGTCTGCGCCTCGACATCGCCGATTCCGACCGACTCCCGGGTGTCCAGGTCCTGGCCGATCTGTCCGCGAAGGTAGACGACCCCATTCGCAACGACCGCCTGGCACAGGTCGTTGTCGAGGTTCTGCTCGGGATAGGTGTCTTTCGTGTTGAAGGTCCGAATGCGCTGATGCTTCACGTGGCTGCTGCCTCTCCGCTGTGTTGCTGTTTCCTGGTCACCACCGCTGAGCAGGTGGGTTCTGGTTCCAGCTTCCTCCCACTCGTTGAATCTGTCGAACAGTCATTTCTGACATGTTGCATCAGAAGAAGTGTTGAAGGAGTAGGCTGTCCGCATGGATGTCACCCTCACCCAACTGCGCTACTTCGTTGAGGCCGCCGCCCAACAATCCATGACCGGGGCAGCCCTGCGACTCAACGTGGCGCAGTCCGCCGTGTCAGCCGCAGTCTCCCAGCTGGAGAAGAGCGTCGGCTCGCAGTTCTTCATCCGCCAGCGCTCCAAGGGCCTGCTGCTTACCCCCGCGGGCGAGCTGTTCCTCCGCGACGCACAGGCCGTCCTTGCCCACCTCGAAGAAGCGCTCGACCATGCCAAGGGCGAGCAACGTAGCGTCGAGGGACGCATCCGCCTGGTTTGCTTCAGCACCCTGGCACCCTTCATGCTCCCCGGGCTCCTAGGCCGGCTCCGCGCCGACCACCCGAAGCTCGAACTCGAGGTCACCGAAGCCGACGCCACCGGCTGCTCTGCCGCCCTCCTCACCGGTCAGGCCGACCTCGCCCTCTGTTACGACCTCGGCCTGCCCGAAGCGATCGCGGTCACCGCCGTCGACAGCGTCCGCCCCTACTTGGCCCTCCCGCCGGAACACAGGCTCGCCTCACGCACGGAAGTCTCGCTCTCCGAGGTCGCCGAGGAGCCGTTCGTCCTGCTCGACCTCCCACACAGCCGCGAGCTCATGCTCTCCATCCTGCGCAGCGCCGGTTTCGAACCCGACGTGCAGTTCCGCTCCGCCAGCTACGAGACGGTGCGCACCTTTGTGGCGAATGGCCACGGCTACTCGATCCTGCACCAGCGTCCGCAGCATGGACTAACGTACGACGGCGGCCACGTCGCCGCCGTCGCCATCAAGGACAAGGTTCCGGAACTGAGGATCGTGCTGGCCCGGCTGCGAACCCAGCGCCCGACGGCGCGGATGCGAGCGGTCGCTCAAAGCGTGCGCCAGCAGCGCGCCGCGGCAGGGCAGCCGAAGCGGCAGCACGCAGAAGGGAAGGAATAGAAGGGTCCGCCTGACGATGAACCGAAATGTCGGTCCCCCTGCATAGACTTCGAACATGGGCGACTTTGACACTTCCTTTGACTACAAAACGGACAAGCCTCGGAAGACCAGGCCCGACGCCGACAGAGACAGTCCGAAGCTGCGGTCACACCATGAGCTGCTGTGGACCAAGGAACTGCGATCCGGCGTGCTTTTCGCGCCGAGAGTGCCAACCGACCCGCGGGAACGCCGAGGGAACTACCTCATCTACACGGACGATTCCGGCGCAAGGCATGTGTACGGCAGCGATGCCATCACCAACTCCTACGGCAGGTGGTTACGGCCGAAGGCTCTGGTCGCCGCCATCGCCGAGCTAAGTGAGGAACAGCGGTCCCTCTATCTAGACCCGCCGTACACCATCGGCAGTGCGATGATCTGGCCCGTCCGATCCAAGGACCGCCCCACAATGAACACGGCACGAGGGCTCCGTTCACGGATTGCTGACCGCATGGACCTCACCCTTGAGTGCATCCGGCGTCACTATGCAGGAGAGCCCGAGAGCCCACTCGCCGATGTCATCACCGCCTACTCCGACTTCTTCGCTCTCTTCGACGGTTTCGCGGAATTCGTTGAGTTCTTCCACTTCCAGGACCTCGTCACGCCGGACTACGACGCGGTTGATTTCCTCCTGCCGTTCGACAACTTCAAGCGCTCTGGGGTGCCGGCCACAACCGAGGACTACGTGATGTACCGGGAGGCCACTCTCAAGTTCATCGAGAAGCGGAGCCGTCGCATGGCCGAGTGGGTCAGAGAGCACCACCCCGAGATTGAGGTTCGCGAGTAGCGCTAAACCGCACCCGCCGTTTGCCCGGTCGAAAGCCGGGCCAGCGCCCGCTCCATCATGTGACGCTGCCGTGAGCCCGTGACCACATAAGGGTCCAGCATCGACGTCACGTGCAGCCCCATCATGATGTTCAGAAGCTCATCCGCAACGAAGTCCGGGTCAGGCAGAGGCGGGCATTCGCCGTCGTGCTCTGCTTCCGCAAGGAAACCCATCATTAGCCTCCGCCAGTGCAGCAGTGCATCGCGGCCCACGGCGCGCAGCGACTCCTCCGTCTGCGCACGCTGCCAGAAGGAGATCGCTACCCGCGCTTCGACGACGGTCAACGGATCCGCCGGAATGATCTCCAGGCACAGCCCGCGCAGCGCGGCTAGGCCACGACGGCCGGCAGTGCCGGCGTCGATCCGCTCATTGGTCCGCTCGCAGATCAGCTGATACGACGCCAGCAGCAACGCATCCTTGTTTGGAAAGTAGTGCGCCAGGACGCCCGGCGCCGCATAGCCGCACTCCCGCGCGATGTCCCGCATACTCGCGTTCTCGATCCCCTGCTCGGCGATCAGCCGCCACGTGGTCTCGATGATCGAACGGCGTCGCTCCTGGTGGTCCACCAAGCGAGGCATGACGCTCACTCC
The DNA here is from genome assembly GCF_054161285.1 of Arthrobacter sp. D2-10. Classification (NCBI taxonomy): domain Bacteria; kingdom Bacillati; phylum Actinomycetota; class Actinomycetes; order Micrococcales; family Micrococcaceae; genus Arthrobacter; species Arthrobacter sp. D2-10. The sequence goes on from NZ_CP096431.1 coordinate 3,005,251, forward strand.
TTCGGTTCTGCGGGTCCCATCGCCCGAACGTGTGCACACTACCACCGCGGGGACGCTCCCCCGCGGTGGCCCGGCGGCTAGTGGCAGCCACCCGCCTCGGAGCGCCCGACGCCGGTGGGATCCTCAGTGCCGCCAACTCCGCTCGCGCAATGCCCGGACGACGACGGCGGCACGTTCAGTGTGGGGTTGGCGTCGAAGAACCCGTGCGGCTTCAGGGTGAAGCCGGTGGTGTCGACGGGCATGATCGGCCAGTCCTCCGGCCGCGGGAAGTGGGTCAGGCCGAAGGAGTGCCACACCACGAGGTCCTGACCGTCGATGTCGCGGTCCTGGGCGGCATAGGTGGGGAGGCCCGCGTCGCCCGGGTGCTGGTTCACGAAATCACCGGCGGCGTAGAGCTCACCCTCAGCATGGCGAGTCACCCACAGGTGATGCCTCGCGAAAGCCGCGCGCGAGGCGATTGACGAATCATCGGCCATGGCGAGCGTTGGGCCGCCCTCCGGGTAGAGGGTGTAGCCGACCGCGTGCCCGAGCTGGTTCAGCGACTCGGGATTGCTGATGTGCCAGACGCGGCCCTTGGCACCGTCAGCGTCGCGGATTGCTTCCGATTCGCGGGCCAGGACCGTGCGCTTCTGCGTGAAAGCATTACCGTGCGGATTTCCCTCACCCTTCGGCAGCCGAACGAGGTCGAGCTCCTCGACGCGGTTAGTGGCGCCGTCGATCATCATGTCCAGCCGGGCGTTGAAGAGGTGCTGGTGATAAGGAGCACCGAGACCGGGCGCGATCTCCGAAGCGTACGGATACGTGTTGTCCGGGAGGGCAGCGGTGAAGACGATGCCGGTTGCCTTAGCCTCGAACTCGATGGTGCCGTCGAGGTAGAGGTACCAGTAGAAACCGTAGTCGTAGTTGCCCACGGTGGTGAAGAAGGAAACCACCAGGCGGCGGTTGCGGCGGACCTCGTTGGACTTGGCCCACTCGTCGGTGTGCTTCCAGAGGATGCCGGCGTCTTCCTCGTGGATGCAGATGCCGTTGTCGATGGTGCGCGGGTTGCCGAAGTCGTCGGCCACGATCGGCGACAGGTAGGTGATCTCACCCAGGCAATCGCACCCGAGCTTGAGCGAGTTGGCGTCCCGGCCGACGAGGTATTCGCCGGAGTCGAAGTAGTTCTGCCAGCTCCGGTACGGCGAGGGGTCGCCGTACGGAACCACCATTTCGGAGATCGCAGCGCGGTGGATCAGCGGGCGCCGTCGTCCGTTGTGCGTGTGATGGATTTGCTGGAGCACCAACCCTTCGCGGGCATCGAAGCCGACGCGCAGGTCCCAGCCCGCCCAGGACAGGTGGTTGCCCTCAAGGGTGAAGCTCGGGCCCTCGGGCTGCGTGATCTCGATCGGCTTGAGGTCGGTGCGGTGTTCGCCGTGAATCGCGGGCTCGGTGTAGTTGCCGTTGACCTCGGGGACGTCCACGGGACCGTCATCGATCAGGTGGTCCACCCTTCGCTTTTCGACGTCGACAAACGCCACGAGGCCGTCGATGGGGTGCGCCCAGGCGTGGTCATTAGCGTGATCCTGGCGGAAGCCGAGTCCCCGCAGGAGCCGCTTACCGGTTTCGTTCTCGTACTCGAAGACCCCCGCGGACAGCGGAGCAACCCGTACCTGTGCCGGCGTGAGCCCGCGGGAGGCGAGCGCGGCGTTCCACTGCGGGTCCGCGGCCAGGATCTCTTCGATGATCTCGAACTCCTCAATCAGCACCGGCAGCTGGCCGTCGACGGCGGGATCCAGTTCTCGCTTGTTGAGGACTGACCCGCTGGCCAGGGAGAGGCGGATATCGAGCGAGCGCGAGAGGGCGGCGTCCCACAGCATGACGCGAACCCTGCGATCGACGTCTTCGTCGTGGACAGCGGTCTTCGGAGGCTCGATAAGCCCGAGGTAAGCAAACCGGGTGGTCTCTTCGACCAGTCCTGCGTCAGTGAGGATGCGGCGGGCTTCTCGGATCTCCTCGGCAGTGAGCTGTTCGAGGGGGTGCTGCGCCAGTGCAGCGAGGGTGGGCGTCTCAAGGGTCATGGATCTTCCTGAAAGTCGAGTTTTGGTGGTACAACTGTTCAACCAACATTTTGATGTTACGCACATCACGCGCCGGTCGTAAAGCCCACCGTCGGGCGGCCGGAAAGTCAGGAGGGAAATGCACCCGCTTACTCAGTTGCGCCCATTCAGCCCGCCCACGAGTCACCTGCAGGCGGCCCTGGTCATCACGGCGGTGGCTGTCAGCGTCATAACCCACGCCGCTGCTGCAGCCTTGGGACCAGCTGGTGCGATGGCCTGGTGGATGGCGGCAATGGCCGTCGCGTGCCTCGCCTGCGCGGCACCAATGGTGGGACGACCGCGCTGCACCTCCCGCGCGGCGGAGCATCTGCTGGGCATGGGGATCGCGATGATCCTGATCCACCTAGCACTTTTCGCGATGCCGGGGGCCGGCACCCACCACGGAACGGAGCACGGCGCTGGCACATCCCACGGCGCAGCAATGCTCGCCCTCCTGGGTGTCGAACTCGTGTGCCTGATGCTTGCCTCTGCCGCGCTGCGGCTCGGGCAGCGCAGTCCACGCATGCGGAAGCAGTTGCCGGCACACCTGATTCCAAGCCCTACCCACTAGCCAGACCCGCACATCCCCCACCGAGGAGAACCCGTGAATAGCAGCACCATCCTTGCCACCAACTGGCAGAGCCAAGCCGACGCCCTATCCATCGACGGCCGCGCCTTCATAAACGGTCGCCGCACGTCAGCCGGCGACCGGCTCACCCGGCCAACCATCAGTCCAGTCGACGGCCGCACCCTTGCCGAACTTGCAGCCTGTCGTGGCGCGGACGTCGATGTCGCGATCGCTGCCGCCCGCCGCGCCTTCCCATCCTGGTCACGCGCCGGAGCTGAGCAGCGCAAGCACGTGCTCCTGGCAGTCGCGGCCCTTCTGGAACAGCACGCCGACGAACTGGCGCTTTTGGAAACCCTCGACAGCGGCAAACCCATCCTGCAGACGACGACGGTCGACGTCCCCGGCGCCATCTCCACCCTGCGCTGGTATGCAGAGGCCGCCGACAAGCAAAGCGGCGAACTGCCGGCGGTTCCCCCCGGAGCCACGGCCCTGGTGACGCGGGAGCCGCTGGGTGTGGTGGCCGCCGTCGTGCCCTGGAATTTCCCGCTCGAAATTGCGGTCTGGAAGATCGCGCCCGCTCTCGCTGCGGGCAACACCATGGTGCTGAAGCCCGCTGAGCAGACCTCGCTCAGCGTCCTGCGCCTGGCAGAGCTGGCTGCGGAGGCGGGCCTTCCCGACGGCGTCCTCAACATCATCACCGGCACCGGGCGCGAAGTGGGTGCCGCGCTGGCACACCACATGGACGTCGACGCCATGGCGTTCACCGGTTCCACCGCCGTCTCACGCACCCTGCTCGAAGCCTCCGGCAAGAGCAACCTGAAGCGACTGAGCCTGGAGGCGGGCGGCAAGAGCTCCAACATCATCTTCGCCGATACCGCGGATCTCGCGACGGCTGCCGCCAAAGCCGCGTTCGGCGCCTTCTACAATCAGGGGCAGGTGTGCTCGGCGAACTCGCGCATCCTGGTTCAGCGGGAGATCCACGACGAGTTCGCGTCCCTCCTCGCCCAGGCGGCGGAGGACTACCGCACGGCAGATCCGCTCGCCGGCCTTGAGGGGAATGGCTCGCTGATCAGCCGCGCCCACGCGGACGACGTCGAAGGCTGGATTGTGCGCGGACGCACCGACGGTGAGGTGCTTTTCGGTGGCGAGCGCCGGGAGGTCCGTGGCTCCGATGCCTACCTGGAGCCGACGCTGCTGGGCGGCCTGCCTGGCGATCACGACGTGCACCGGGAGGAGATTTTCGGACCGGTGGCGGTACTGCATGCCTTCGAGACCGAGGCGGAAGCGGTATCCCTTGCGAACGCCACTGACTACGGACTGGCGGCGTCGGTCTGGACGTCGAACCTCTCGCGGGCGCACCGGGTAGCCGGTGACCTGCTGGCCGGCACGGTGTCTGTGAATACCGTCGACGCCCTCGGGAACACCACCCCATTCGGCGGCTTCAAGCAGTCAGGATTCGGACGGGATCTGTCCCTCCATGCCTTTGACAACTACACCTCGCCGAAGACCACGTGGATCCAGTTCGGCTGAGTTGATTCATCAGATGAAGTGATAAGGATCATCGGTATTCAATGGTGTACGTGATGCAGTTCACAGGCCTACGCTTCTGGCAGCACCTGACGCCTCCCCGTCCCGCATCTGAGGCTTCGAACCGTTCACGCACGTCTGCGACGTTGCAGACTTAAGCAAACAAAGGACCGATCATGGACCAGCCAGTAGGCAAAACCCGCCTCGCGGAGGAACAAAGCCAGCATCTGCAGAAATCCCTCGGCCGCTTCGACATCCTGCTCCTGGTTGTCGCTGCGGTCATCTCCGTGGAAATCCTGGGCCAGGTTTCCGGGTTCGGTGGAGAGACGTTCACCTGGACGCTCATCCTCGCCGTGACCTTCATGATCCCGTACGGCCTCATCTTCGCGGAGACCGGCGGAGCGTTCACCGAGGAGGGCGGCGTCTACGTCTGGACCAAGATGGCCTTCGGACGCGTGGTCGCCGCCATCACCTCGCTGTTCACCTGGGTGACGCAGCCGGTGTGGGTTGGCGGCGCCATGGCGTTCGTGGCGGTCGAGACCTGGTCGGAATACGTCGGGCACATTGAAGCAGGCAGCTTCGGCGACTACCTCTTCAAGCTGGCCTTCATCTGGATTACCGTCACCTCGGCGATCATCAGCCTGAAGCACGGCAAGTGGCTGCCCTCGCTCGGGGCGATCCTCAAGGTCCTCTTCCTGACCTTCTTCATCATCGTCACCCTGGTTTACGGGCTGCAGCATGGCTTCAACGGCCTGGACCTCGGCTTCTTCTCGCCCACCCTCGCGGGCTTCCTCGGCGTAACCCCGCTGCTTCTGTTCTCCTTCCTCGGGTTTGAGTCCGGGAACAGCGCCGCCGGCGAGATGAAGAACCCCGCCAAGGACGTTCCCATCTCCGTAGCCCGCTCCTCGGTCATCGCCGCCGCCAGCTACCTGCTGCCGATCCTGGCCATCCTCCTGGTGGTCCCGGTCGACGAAATCACCGGTATCGGCGGACTGTTCGGTGCAATTGCCACGGTCTACACCGTCTTCGGTGGAGCAGCCGAGGTCATGCTGGCAATCTCCGCGATGGTCTTCTGCTTCGTCCTGGTCTCCCAGGGCGCTGCCTGGATGATCATCAGCGACCGCATGCAAGCCATGGCCGCCGCTGACGGATCCTTCTTCGGAGGCTTCTTCGGCAAGTTCCATCCCAAGCTGGGCACCCCCATTCGCGTGAACACCCTCTCCGGCGTGGTGGCCACGCTGTTCATGCTCGCGGCGATGCAGCTGACCGGGACCAGCAGCGCGCTGTTCGGCGTCGTCCTGAGCATCTCCATCTCCACCTTCCTGCTCAGCTACCTGTTCGCCATTCCCGCCGCCGTGCGGCTCCGCACCAAGTACCCGCATACCGACCGGCCGTTCAAGGTCCCGGTCTCCGACACCGGCTTCAAGGTTCTCGGCGCCATCTGCTTCGGCTGGATCCTCATCGGCTCCTGGGTAGCCATCTTCCCCGGCACGCTCGATGTTCTCTTCGGACTGGACTACAACTTCGAAGAAATCTGGGGAGTCTCCCAGTTCACCTTTGAGGCATTCGCCCTCGGCACGCTCGGCTGCATCCTGGCCCTCGGCGTCGTCGGCTACATCCGGGCCAAGAAAGTCCGTGACGCTGGGATCACAGATGAGGTGCTTGAGAGTGCGGCCTTCACGTCCGGCGTCTGAAGCCGGGACAAGAAACTCGCTCCCGATGCACTCTTTCAACCGCCCAACCGTCCGCAACTCACCGCACGAAGGAGTGCAGTCATGATCGAGGACACCCTCAAGAATCCGACCGGTTCCGACAGAACCGCGAAACTGATCACATTCGAACGCCGCCACATCCGCCCCATCCCCCTGGACGAGCGGCACGGTACCACTCGCGGGCTGTTCTTCGTCTGGCTCGGCATCAACATGCTGCCCCTGACGGTCGTAACCGGCGCACTGGGACCGACCCTGTTCGGACTGTCACTGGGCTGGACCATCACGGCAGTGGTGATCGGCAACGTCATCGGCGGACTGGGGGCTGCTCTGCACGCTTCGCAGGGACCGCAGCTGGGGATCCCCCAGATGCTGCAGGCCCGCGGCCAGTTCGGCTACTTCGGTGGAAGCATCCTCGCGCTCATCGCGCTCATCATGTTCCTCGGCTTCTTCGCTTCCAACCTCGTGGTCGCCGCCCAGAGCTTCGCCGCGGTCTTCCAAAGTGACTCGATCAATGCCGGAATCATCGTCTGCGCGGTCATCGCTCTCGCCGTCGCGATCTTCGGTTACGACCTGGTGCGCAAGCTGATGGGCGTGTTCTCCGTCGTCGTCGGCGTCCTGGTGGTGATCTCGATCGTGATCGCAGCTTCCAATCCCGCGACGTTCGCCGTGCAGAGCGACCTCGGCTTCACCGTCGCGGGATTCTTCGGCATGCTCGCTATCGGCGTCACCTGGCAGCTCGCCTACGCGCCCTACGTGTCCGACTACTCGCGTTACATGCCGAAAGAGGGCGGCTCACGCCAGGCGTTCTGGGCAACCTACCTTGGACTTGTGATCGGCACCGTGCTGGTCATGATCCTCGGCGCATTCGTTGGCCTCACCACGACCGACGGCGACGCCATGTCAGCGCTCGGCGGACTGCTAGGAGGGTTCGGGCCGATCGTCCTTTTCGCCTTCGGCATCGCCTCGGCGGTGATGAACTCCTCCAACATCTACTCCGGCGTCATGTGTTCCCTCACCGTGTTCGAGACGCTCTCATCCAAGGTCCGGATCGACACGGTCAAGCGGGTCTCGATGACGGTGGCCTACGCTCTCCTCGCGATGCTCGGAGCCCTGCTCGGCAAGGACGACTTCCTGGTCATCTTCGGCAACTTCGTCACGGTCCTGCTGTATGTCCTCATCCCCTGGTCGGCGATCAACCTGGTGGACTACTTCATCCTGCGCAAGGGCCACTACGCCGTGGACGACATGTTCCGCCGCGATGGCGGCATCTACGGCCGCTGGGACACCATCGGCCTGGTGAGCTACCTGCTGGGCATCCTCGTGCAGTTCCCGTTCATGGTGACCACCATGTACACCGGCCCTCTCGCGGAACCGCTTGGGTTCGTGGACGTCGCATGGATCGTCGGGTTCGCCGTACCGGCCGTCGCCTACGGCCTCTGGAAGCGTTCCGCCATCACCACTGCCGGGGTGAAATGAGCGCTCCGAATCTCATCATCACCGGTGCCCAGCTCTGGCTGCCCGAGCGCAGCAGTTCGACGGCGGTGGCCGTCACGAGCGGGAGGATCACCGCCGTCGGCAGCGACGAGGAGATCCTCCCGCTAGCGGGGTCCGGGACGGAACACCTCGACGCCGCCGGCGCGGCCGTGCTTCCCGGCTTCCACGACGCCCACATCCACGCCCAGGCCGGCGGACTAGCGCTGCTCGGCTGCAACCTTGACCAGGCACATTCCCTGGACGGGTATGCCGGCTTGATCAGCAATTACGCTTCAAACCACGACGGCGAATGGGTCGTGGGGTCAGGCTGGTTCGGCGACGTCTTCCCCGGTGGGCTGCCCACCCGGCAGATGCTCGACGAGCTGGTGCCGGACAAGCCTGCGGTGTTCACGAGCCATGACGCGCACGGGGTCTGGGTCAACACCGAGGCGCTCCGCCGGGCCGGAATCAGGAGCGATACGCCGGATCCCGCGGCTGGCCGCATCATCCGGGACAAACACGGCGTCCCGACCGGCGTACTCCTGGATGCCGCCGGGGAACTTGTCTCCCGGCTCATCCCTCCGCATAGGCCCCAGGACCTCCGCGAGGGTCTGCTGGCCGCCCAGCGCCACTTGTTCTCGCTCGGAATCACCGCGTGGCATGACGCAATCCTTGGCGCCTACCTGACCCTTCCCGACTCCCTTCCGGCATACATCGAAACGATCAACGACGGCTCCCTGCGGGCACGGGTAACCGGGTCCATGTGGTGGCCGCCGACCGCCGGGCCTGAGTACGTTCCGGAGATGCTTGAACGCATCAGGGCCGCCGGTAACGCCGGCTTCATCGTGCGCAGCGTGAAGATTATGCAGGACGGCATCTGCGAGAACTGCACGGCTGCACTCATCGAGCCATACCGGGGCGTGCACCCAGAGTCCCGGGGTGACTCGGTGATCAGCCCCGAGCACCTCGGGCAGATAACGGCTGAGCTCGATGCGGCCGGTCTGAACATCCACTTCCACGGCGTCGGTGACCGCGCGGTACGCGAATGCCTGGACGCAGTGGCCCACGCCCGACGCCGGAACGGTCCAGGGCAGCGACATCAGATAGCCCACCTCGACGTCGTTGACCCCGCCGACTTCGGCCGGTTCGCCGAGCTCGGGGTGACGGCGAACCTGCAGCCGCTGTGGGCACGGAACGACCAGGAAATTCTCGAGCGGAAATTCCCCCTCATCGGGGAAGACCGCGCCCGATACCACTTCCCCTTTGCTTCACTGCGCGACGCAGGGGCGCACCTCGCGATGGGCAGCGACTGGCCTGTTACCAGCCCCGATCCGTTATGGGGCCTTCACACGGCCTGCACGCGCACTGCTCCGAAGGAAGACGTCCACGCCCTGAATGCCGAATCTCGCGAACCTGCCCAGCCGCAGGAACGGCTCGGCGTCGATGAGGCTGTGCGCGCATACACGCTTGGATCGGCCGAGGTGTCCGGCAACGCGGACGACCTGGGAACCCTCGAGCCAGGAAAGCGAGCAGACCTCGTCATTCTGACTGGACCAATCAACGCCACGGATAGCTTCGACGACCTGCGCGTTTCGCGGACAGTGCTCGGCGGCGAGTCTGTGTACGTGCGCGCTCCGGCTGAAAGCCGCAGCCCATTGAAGGCAGATTCGCAGCTGTAAATCAGATAAAGCTGAGCGGATTTATTAGCTATGCAGATGCAGGCGCCGCCGCAAGAATTGAAGGAACGGGGAGAACAAGTGGCAACCGATCGAGACATTCGAGCCGCACTCCCGCTGGGAACGGAGCAAGGCGACACTCCGCCGTCGTCCCCTTCCAGCCACCAATCGTCGCATGCAGAGGAGATCCACATGTCCAGTCCAGAGATCGAGGTCCTCGTTGTAGGCGCTGGCCAGGCCGGCGTCGCAATGAGCGAACACCTGACTGAGCAGGGCATCCCGCACCTCGTTCTGGAACGCCACCGCATCGCTGAACGGTGGCGCTCCGAACGGTGGGACTCCCTCGTCGCTAATGGGCCGGCGTGGCACGACCGCTTCCCCGGTCTGGAGTTCTCGGATCTGGAGCCCGGAGAATTCGCCTCCAAGGAACAGGTGGCGGACTACTTCGTGGCCTACGCCGAGAAGATTGGCGCACCCATCCGCTGTGGCGTCGAGGTGACCTCTGTACGCCGAAACACCGGTGCACCCGGCTTTCAGGTGACGACGTCGGCGGGAGACTTCTCGGCACGTTACGTCGTTGCCGCGACCGGACCCTTTCAGCGTCCGGTGATTCCCGCCGTCGTTCCCGACACTTCCAACCTCACCCAGCTGCACTCCAGCAAGTACCGCAATCCTGGCCAACTTCCGGAGGGCGGCGTGCTTGTGGTCGGCGCCGGCTCCTCAGGCGTGCAGATCGCCGCTGAAATTCAGCGTTCCGGGCGCCAGGTGTACCTTTCGGTCGGCCCGCACGACCGCCCGCCACGCAGCTACCGTGGACGCGATTTCTGCTGGTGGCTCGGAGTCCTCAACAAGTGGGAAGCCTCCGCTCCCCCGCAGGGCGCGGAGCACGTGACGATCGCGGTCAGCGGGGCCGACGGCGGCCACACGGTTGATTTCCGCAATCTCGCCGCCAGTGGGATCACCCTCGTCGGCCGGACCCTGGCGTTCGACGGCGGTAACATGACGTTCGGTCAGGACCTCGGGAAGAATTTGGCGCAGGGCGATGCCAACTATCTTGCGGTGCTCGACGAGGCTGACGCCTACGTGGAGCGCAACGGGTTGGACCTGCCAGAGGAACCCGAGGCCAGAGAGCTGCGCCCGGACCCGGAGAGCGTGACGAACCCGATTCTGGAACTCAACCTGGAGGATGCCGGCATCACCACCATCATCTGGGCCACCGGGTTTGCGGTGGACTACAGCTGGCTGCAGGTCGATGCATTCGACGAGAAGGGCCGCCCGCGCCAGCAGCGGGGCGTCTCAACCGAGCCAGGCATCTACTTTCTCGGGCTGCCGTGGCAGTCACGCCGGGGGTCGAGCTTTATCTGGGGCGTATGGCATGACGCGAAGTACGTTGCCGATCAGATCAGTATCCAGCGGGGCTACCTCGCCCACAACGAACAGTCGGCGCTGGTTGGGAGCTGATCGGTCTGACCTCTGACAGGGTGACCATGTCCGGTTCCTGCGGTGGAGTTGCCCGCAGGAACCGGAGCGGTGAAAATCTGCTCATTGCCAGAGCGAGAACGCGTGCTTTCTAGCGAACAACCTTCTCGAACCCGGAAGCGCCCTCGCCGGTCCACCGATAGAGCTCAAGAGTGGCTGCTTCCTGCTTGCGGCCGCTGGAGTGATCGTCGAAGTCGCGGGCGACGTAGAAGTAGCCGTCACCGATCGGCTCGATGCCGACGTCGGACTTGAATTCCCATCCGTAGATCCCGGTGGGTTCGTGCTGCAGGCCCTGCTGCAGGAGCGGCAACACTAACCCGGTTTCCTCGGTGGGCTGGCCCTCGATGGCCTGTTCTTCCGGTGCAACGGTTCCGTCCACTACGTACAGCGTCCGGTTGGGGTACTCGGGCTTGCTGCCGCGATACACACCCATGTACCAGAGGTGGCTGTCGTCGTCGTAGCTCAGGTTCTGCACCCCATAGTGAGTGTTGCCGGTGTGGACAAAGTACTTGGCGTCCTCGTCGGCGGGACCGGAGGTGTGCGGATCGGCCTGGGTGAGCGGGCGTTCGTACTGCTTCCAGCCGGAGACGTCATACTGCAGGAGCACCTGGTGGTCGTTGTCGCTGCGGGCGTTGTTACGGTAGACGCCATACGCGACCATCAGCTGCTGCTTGCCGTTCTTCTTCCCGAACTCGGGACCGAAGCTGACGCCATCGATACCGCTGGAGCCGTAGCGGTGATCGGCAGTGTTGCCGGTGTTGCCGTCGAACCGGCCGTCGCCGTTCATATCCGCGGTGTAGTCCTCGACCACTTCCTCCAGATAGACGGCGGTGACGATGCCCGAGTCCTCGGCGTCCATTCCGACCTCAGTAATCGCGTCGACGTCGAAGATCGCGATGTAGAAGGATTCCTCAGCCTTGTACTCCAGCGAGCCGTAGACCCGGCCGTCCTTCGTGTTGAAGTCCAGGTCACCGAGGTGGCCGGTGAACCCTTCGACCGTCCCAATGACGGTACCTTCGAGGTCGGTCTTGACCAGCATGTTCGTGAACGAGTGATAGACATACCCGTTCTTCTCATCTATTGCGATGCCCTGAATATGGCCGGCGTCCCAGGAGCCTGAGTCGATGGTTAACGGATAGTTCTCGATGGCGCGCTGCGCCTCGGCGTGCGCTGCCGGTGCCTGCAGGTCAGCCGGTGCTGCGGCAGCAGGGACAGCAACGCCAAGGCCAGCAACTACAGCGATCGTGGTGACGAGTGGTGTGATGTTCTTCTTCATGGATCTTTCCGGGAGTCGGTGTCGGCGGGAAGCCGCTGTTGGCATGCCCATCCACCTTGGCCGGTACGTGGAAACGTCGGCCGGGGAGAACGTGAACAGCACCTGAAGTTCCAATCAACCTTGGCGAAGCCCGTCACCGTGCGTCGCCCTCGCCGGCTCACCGGACCGGCGCCGTTGTGGCGGCTCCCATCCCGTTGACTCGCTCGTGGCGGTCCTTGTACTCGTCCTTGCTCCACAGCTCGGGCCAGCCTTTTGGGGCTTCGTTCGGGCTGACAGTGTCCGCGTTGTATGCGAGCACGATGGCCTGCTGCACCAGCGGCCAGTAGGCCTTCTCCTCTGCGGGGTCGGCGAGAGCTTAGTCGAATCCCCCGGACCACTCCGGCGTGTAGAGCTCGAGAACGTCCTCCTTCTTCAACTGCTCGTAGTAGACGTTGTTCAATCCATATACGACGTCGGCAACGGGGTTGTTCTTCTCTGCGATGAGCTTGTTCGTGGCATCAGCTCCGCCGGCTCCAACAATCTCAAATCCTGGCTCGGCTGCTTTCGCCTGCAGCCACTCGCCGCGACCTTCCGAGTTTGAGTTCGTGTAGACAACGAGCGTGCCAGCATCGCTGGAACCAACACTTTCGGCAGGGCCGTCTCCCTGTCCACAGGAGGTCAGGAAGACTGCAGCAGTAACGGCAAGTGCTATGGCACCCAAGGGTTTTCTCACGATTGGCTCCTCGTCGCGCACGTCCCGAACAGGGACGCACCAACGCTTCCGAACCTAAGTGAACTGTTGCTTGGGAAACCTTAACTGGAGGGCAACCGTGGCAGTCCGTGACCTAGCAGGAACCAAAGCAAGGGAAGGTTTAGGAGGAAGCGAGCGACGAAAGCCAGCATCTCCGACTATTGGGGCTAGAACAGACGACGCAGACCGCACTGCATATTCCGTGAAGGGACGTGCAGAAGGGTATGCGCGTTGGCCGGAGCCCCTTCCGGGGCTCCGGCCGCTACTCTCCTCGGTCAGGCGCCCGCCGTACGCGGACGACGTGCGACCAGTAGGGTGCCGGCGATCAACAGTAGGCCGCCCATCAGGAGCAGCACCAGCGAACCGGTGCCGGTCTCAGCGAGGGCGCTGCGGTTTGCCATGCCAGCGGCGGAAGCCTTCGTATCTCCGCTAGCGGAGATGCCGGTATGGGCGAAGACAACCGTCGATTCAGAACCGGCGGGACCTTCCGCGCGCGGGGTCCCGTTGCTACCTGCATTCGACGAGTCACCTGGCGCTGCAGGAGCGTTCGGGTTGGTCGGGTCGACAGGGGTAACCGGGGTGACAGGGGTTCCAGGCTGAGCAGGTGCACCCGGGTCAGTCGGATCAGTCGGGTCAACTGGGGTGACAGGCGTGCCCGGCTCAGCGGGTGCGCCCGGGTCAACCGGATCGACAGGGTCGACAGGGTCGACAGGGTCGACAGGGTCGACAGGATCCACAGGATCCACAGGATCGACAGGGTCGACAGGATCAACCGGATCCACAGGTGTTTCTGGGTCGCCCGCGGCGGAACCGCAATCAGTTGTTTTGCTGTCTCCGATTACTGAAACGGCGTTGCACCCGACGTTTATGGGTACGAGTACTTCGAGGTCAGCGACTACACCGCCGAGCAACCCACCATTGGTGCCGCCCGTGTAGCCATCACCATGGCCACCGTTCGAGGCATCACCGGAAGTGGAACCGTTCGAGGACGAATTGGAACCATCCGTGGAGGAATCACCGATCACCGAGATTGCATTCCCGCCAACGTTGATCGGAGCAACAGCGTCCAGGTCAGCAACTACACCGCCGAGCAACCCACCATCGGTACCGCCCGTGTAGTCATCACCATCGCCACCATGGCCACCGTTCGAGGCATCACCCGAAGTGGAGCCACCAGCCGAGGAATCCGAACCCTTGCTGGAGGAGTCACCGATCACCGAGATCGCGTTACCACCGACATTGATCGGAACGACAGCATCTACGTCGGCGACCACACCGCCGTTGTAGCCATCACCATGGCCACCGTTCGAGGCATCACCCGAAGTGGAGCCACCAGCCGAGGAATCCGAATCCTTGCTGGAGGAGTCACCGATCACCGAGATCGCATTCCCGCCGACGTTGATCGGAGCAACAGCGTCCAGGTCAGCAACTACACCGCCGAGCAACCCACCATTGGTGCCGCCCTCGTGGCCATCACCATGGCCACCGTTCGAGGCATCACCGGAAGTGGAACCGTTCGAGGACGAATTGGAACCATCCGTGGAGGAATCACCGATCACCGAGATCGCATTCCCGCCGACATTGATCGGAGCAGCAGCGTCCAGGTCAGCGACTACACCGCCGAGCAGCCCGCCGTTGGTGCCGCCCGTGTAGCCATCACCATGGCCACCGTTCGAGGCATCACCGGAAGCGGAGCCACCAGCCGAGGAATCCGAATCCTTGCTGGAGGAATCACCGATCACCGAGATCGCATTCCCGCCGACGTTGATCGGAGCAACAGCGTCCAGGTCAGCAACTACACCGCCGAGCAGCCCACCATTGGTGCCGCCCGTGTAGCCATCACCATGGCCACCGTTCGAGGCATCACCGGAAGTGGAACCGTTCGAGGACGAATTGGAACCATCCGTGGAGGAATCACCGATCACCGAGATCGCATTCCCGCCAACGTTGATCGGAGCAACAGCCTCCAGGTCAGCGACTACACCGCCGAGCAGCCCGCCGTTGGTGCCGCCCTCGTAGCCATCACCATGGCCACCGTTCGAGGCATCACCGGAAGTGGAACCACCAGCCGAGGAACCCGAATCCTTGCTGGAGGAATCCCCGAGCACCGAAATCGCATTCCCGCCAACACTCACCGGAACGACAGCCTCCACGTCGGCAACCACACCGCCGAGCAGCCCGCCGTTGGTGCCGCCCTCGTAGCCATCACCATGGCCACCGTTCGAGGCATCACCGGAAGTGGAACCACCAGCCGAGGAACCCGAATCCTTGCTGGAGGAATCCCCGAGCACCGAAATCGCATTCCCGCCAACACTCACCGGAACGACAGCCTCCACGTCGGCAACCACACCGCCGAGCAGCCCGCCGTTGGTGCCGCCGGTGTAGCCATCACCATGGCCACCGTTCACAACGCCACCGGAAGTCGAACCGGTCGAAGACGAATCCGAACCAGTCGACGAAGAATCACCGATCACCGAAATCGCATTCCCGCCGACATTCACCGGAACGCCAGCGTCAACGTCGGCAACCACACCGCCGAGCAGCCCGCCGTTGGTGCCGCCGGTGTAGCCATCACCATGGCCACCGTTCACAACGCCACCGGAAGTCGAACCGGTCGAAGACGAATCCGAACCAGTCGACGAAGAATCACCGATCACCGAAATCGCATTCCCGCCGACATTCACCGGAACGCCAGCGTCAACGTCGGCAACCACACCGCCGAGCAGGCCAGCAGAGCCGTAGTGGTCAGCGTCCCCGCCGCCGTTCACAACGCCACCGGAAGTCGAACCAGTCGAAGACGAATCCGAACCAGTCGACGAAGAATCACCGATCACCGAAATCGCATTCCCGCCAACATTCACAGGAACGACAGCCTCCACGTCGGCAACCACACCGCCGAGCAGGCCAGCAGAGCCGTAGTGGTCAGCGTCCCCGCCGCCGTTCACAACGCCACCGGAAGTCGAACCAGTCGAAGACGAATCCGAACCAGTCGACGAAGAATCACCGATCACCGAAATCGCATTCCCGCCAACATTCACGGGAGCCACCACGTCCACACCGGCGACCGCACCTCCGAGCAAACTGCTATCTGTGCCGGGTTCAGCGGCTGAGGCCGCCCCGGCGCCGAGGACAAGAATGCCCCCGGCAAGGAGGAATACTTTGATCCCTCGTTGTATGCACGTATGCATGATTACTCCTGATTTTTGATGTTTGTTTGCAGCGTCTTCTGCGCCACAGGAAAGCTGACTTACCGCCTCTTCAGGGCAGCCGGCAGCTCATCAATCAGGAGTAGAACCGGGATCGAACGTAGGATTCAGCGGCAGCTCGGATGACTGTCCATACTGTGTGAACGCCATCAGGGAGAGACCGAAATTGAAGAAAGAAGTAAGGGCATCAGCGGCACCGGAGCCACCCGACATCGTCGAGCCGGACGAGCCCCCGCCAGTACCTGTGTCACCAGTCAGGGAACCGAACAAAACAGTAGAGGTTTGCCCGTTTGTGATCGTGAACGCAGGCGCTTCCACAACGTGGTGCTCAATACCGGCCGCTGCTATCGGAGCGTGGCGGCTGTCGAAAGCTACCTTCACCGGACCATGCGCAGGAGATTTAGCAACTGCAGGCTTTTCTCTTGTTCCACCGGACACCGCACCATTTGCGCTGCCCGAGGAGCTGGCATCCGATTCTGAACCAGCGACCCCATCGGGATCAGTGAAGGTGTTGTTGTGGTGATCCGCGCCTGGATCGGAAGGAGCAGCCCCAGCCGGTGCATCGATGTCAACGACGGGTGCAGGCTCGGGAGCCGTGGGCGCGATCGGATCAACTACAGGATCGACAACCTCCACCACCGGATCAATCACTTCGATGATGGGATCAACTACTTCGAGCACCGGGTCAACCGCGTCGATGACGGGGTTGACGACGTCCAGCACGGGTTCAATAACCTCGCCCACCGGAGTGAGCACCGGAGACAGCGCTGTGTCGGCAGTTTCCAATAAGGGTTGCGTGACGGAGGTGACGGTATCAGCAGGTAAAACGTTGTTGACCACCGGCACCTGAGACAGCGTCGAATCGACCACACCGGTAACCGGTGCGACTAAACGAACAGCACTCACGCCGCCATCGAGATCAGAAACTTTACCGACGACACCAGAAGGCGCCTCCGATGGAGCGACAACTTCCTCAACAACGGAGGTGACGGACCCCAGGAGGCCCTGCTGCCCGCCGTCGTCAGCGTTAGCAACAGTAGCGGAGAGGGCCAGAAGACCTAGTGCGCTGAGGCCGCCGATCAGCGAGGCCCGCGCAGCAACAGCAACAGATCGACCGAATCGCCTGTTCATCCGTTACCACCCCCTAGAGTCCCCACTGCTCAACTCTTAGCAAAACACGCTTCTCAGGTGGGCGCAAACCTTTTTGCATACTTTCTTGGTTCCCACAGCTGAACGCGGCGTGCTCATCGCCAAGTCTCGCTGGTCCTCAGCTTTGGAATCGGACCAGCGAGACGAATGGTGCAGCCTCGTCACCTGTTGCGGGTCACCCCAGCAACCGAAGCACTAAGCTCCTGTCGATGCCTTCGCAGCGCGGAAGCCTGTCTCGAGATCCGCCAGGATGTCGTCGATGTGCTCCAGTCCCACCGAGAGCCGGACCAGTCCGGGAGTCACCCCGGCAACGGCCTGCTGCTCCGGCGAAAGCTGGCTGTGCGTGGTGGATGCGGGGTGGATCACCAGGGACCGGACGTCCCCGATGTTCGCGACGTGTGAATGCAGCTCGAGCGCATCCACGAAACGCTTTCCAGCCTCAGCACCGCCCGCCAGGTTGAAGGAAACGATGGCGCCGGTCCCCTTAGGACCGTACTTACGGCCGCGCTCATACCAGGGGCTTGACGGGAGGCCCGCGTAGGCGACGGATTCGACGTCGTCCCTTTCCTCCAACCAGCGGGCAACCTTCTCGGCGTTGGAGACGTGGCGTTCCACGCGCAGGCTCAGTGTCTCCAGACCCTGCGCAATGAGGAAGGCGTTGAAGGGCGAGACCGCTGAGCCCAGGTCACGCAGGAGCTGGACGCGTGCCTTCAGGATGTAGGACAGGTTGGCGCCGAGGGCGCCGCCCTCCCCGAGATCCCGACCGTAAACCAGCCCATTATAGGTGGGGTCCGGGGTATTGAAGCCTGGGAAGCGCTCAGGGTCCTTGCTGAAGTCGAACTTGCCGGAGTCCACAATCACACCCGCGATTGCCGCGCCGTGGCCGCCGAGGTACTTGGTGGCGGAATGAACCACGATGTCCGCGCCCCACTCCAGCGGGCGGATCAGGTACGGCGTCGCGAGGGTGTTGTCGACGATCAGCGGTACCCCTGCCTCATGAGCAGTGCGGGAGACGCCTTCAATGTCGAGGACGTCCTGACGCGGGTTGGACACAACTTCGGCGAAGAAGAGCTTAGTGTTCGGCTGCACGGCATCACGCCACTGGTCGAGGTTGTCAGGATCGTCGACGAACGTGACCGAGATACCGAACTTCTTCAGGGTGTGCGCGAACAGGTTGTAGGTGCCGCCGTAAAGGCTAGGGCTGGCGACGATGTGGTCACCGGATTCGGCGATGTTCAGGATTGCGAAGGTCTCGGCCGCCTGGCCGGAGCTGAGCAGGAGGGCAGCCAGGCCACCCTCGAGACTTGCTATCCGTTGCTCCACCGCGTCCTGGGTCGGGTTGCCGATGCGCGTGTAAATGGGCGCCAGTTCGGCCAGGGCGAAGCGGTTCGCCGCGCTCTCGGCGCTCGGGAACACGAAGGACGTGGTCTGGTAGATAGGCAGTGCACGGGCACCGGTGGCGGCGTCGGGCTCCTGCCCGATGTGAATCTGGCGTGTTTCGAAGGACCATCCGTTGGACATTCAAGGCTCCTGTGATCTGGGCCCGGCATGCTCAAAGCACCACGGGCCGCGCTTGCCGTCCGGCCCTTCGCCGAACAGCCAGGTCCTCACCCGGGGCACCCCGCCGCGGAAGGAGGGTTGCCGGCCAGCAAGCCGGGGCTCGATGCTGGCACTCATGACCTGAGCCCAGTGTAGGCAAGCCGGCTGCCCTGAGTGCCAACATGACGAAGATCTACGGATCGAGCGAAGCGTCGCCCGAGATGAGATTCCCGATCTTCGGTTGCTGTCATAACTGATTGGGCGAGGGCAGGACACTCGTGCCGCCGGCAGAACCCGTCATCTCAACTAAGCGCGGAGGACCATGGTAAGGATTTTGATCACCGGTTCGGCCGGAGGACTGGGGCTCAACGCCGCCCGGGAACTGATACACCGCGATCATGAAGTGGTGCTGCATGCGAGGGAGGAATCCCGGTTCGCGGATCTGGTGGAGGTCCGTGGGATGGCGGTGGGCGCAGTCTTCGGGAATCTGGCGGACCTGCAGGAAACCATTCAGGTAGCGGAGCAGGCAGATCACCTTGGGCCGTTCGACGCCATCATCCATAACGCCGGCGTCTACAGCGGCCGTGACGTATTTGCCGTGAACACGGTCGCACCGTACGTGCTGACCGCGAGCATGCAGAAGCCACGGAGAATTATCTACCTGAGCAGCGGGATGCATCAGTCCGGCTCCACGAATCTGGCGTCGGTTGACTGGTCACATGCTGACAAGCGGCCGGGTTCCTACTCAGACAGCAAGCTGTATGTCACCGCACTGTGGGCAGCGGTCGCGGCTCGGTGGCTGGACGTGGAAGCCCACGCGGTAGATCCGGGATGGGTGCCCACTCAAATGGGCGGTCCCAGCGCCCCGGACGATCTGGAGCTGGGGCACCTCACCCAGGCGGAGCTCGCACTTGGAGACGCCGGCAACATCGACCGCGGCATCGCCCGGACCGGAGGCTACTGGTATCACCAGCAGCGGCGAATGCCGCACCGAGCGGTGTTGAGCTCTACCTTCCAGACGGAGCTTCTGAAGCAGCTGGAACGGCACACCGGTCTGGGACTCCCGGAGTAGTCAGGCTCGTCCGCCGGATGACTACGGATCGAAGCCTCAGCGAATACTGGTCGTTGGAGCGTCGTACATCTACCCCTTCGTGGTCGCGCTTCCGCAGTCCCGGATGAAAGCATTGGTTCGCCGGATCCAGTCCGTGTTGAACCACATCGGGTGATGCGGCGCCGCGTTGGATCCCAGCACCATCCCCCAGACGCCCTGCTCCAGCGCTACCCGGATACCGTGTTCAGCGAGTTCCCGCCCTATCGGACCCTCCTCAAAGTTCCCGTTCAGCGGCGTGTAACCGATCCAGCCCTCCCCGATGAGTGCCGGAATCTGCTGCCACCGCGCCCACCCGGCAACCGCAGTCACCCGCGACTCGATCTCGCGGCGCATGACCTCCCGGTAGGTGCCGTACTCGTTGTACAGCCAGGTGTCCCAGGCATCGGCATCCACCCAGTCGTATCCGTACACCATCTGGTCCGTTACAACCGTGGCCTGGTATTTCCACTCCGCCGGTCGCCCATACTCGGCCGGTGTCGGCGCATCCGGGTTCAGCAGCGCCTGCAACTCAACATTCGGAAAACCGGCACTCCTTTCGGACCTGATGTCTATCCGCTTCTGCAACGCATCGAGCACGCCGTAGCTGTAGATGTGGAACTGGGCGGCACCGAGCCCATCCGGCAGCTGATGCATCGTGAGGTGTGGAGGCTTCCCGAAGCTTGCGGTAATCAGCAGGTCCGGATGCTGTTCGCGGAGGCGAAGGACCGCCGCACTGCCGCCGTCGTGCAGTGCCGGCAGGATCGAGAAGTCCACTTCGTTGTGCAATTCCACCAGTGCGATCTGCTCCCGGTAGCCTGCGTCCGTCACCGCGGTAATGAGCCGATGCCATGCCTCAGCCAAGACGGTGTATCGATCCTGGAGCGCCACCCGGTCGATAGCCCGAAACCACTCCTCCGACCGGGCGAACGCGGGGCTCTGCTGGAACTCCCAACTGGCCAGCAGGACGACGAGTCCGTGCCGAGCAGCTGAGTCGAATAACTCCTGGAAACGGTCATGCAAGTTGATGGCGTAACCGCCGGGCGCGTCATACCAGCGGGTACGTTCCCCATAGAACCCTCCGCCCGGCGCAGCGCCGAGACCCTCGATCTCCAGCGACCGCGCCATCTGATCCAGGCCAAGCTCCCCAAAGAGCAGCAGCGGTGCCGCACAAATGCGGATAGCGTTATAGCCAAGCGCCGCGGTCTCAGCACACGCTGCGTCGAGATCCGCGTATGGTCCGCCCGGTTCCGCTCGCGTGTACCAGGAGAAGTCCCACAGACAGATCGTCAGCCGGTCCGGAAGGTGCCCGGGAACCGGTCCGGTCAGCGTGGAGTCAGTGGAGTCGATCGTCCCTGACCCCAGATACCGCTCGTTCATCGTGTGATGCCTTCCCTTATGCGTAGGTTTCGTCCCTGCTCGCCGAGCGCCCTCAGCCTGCCAGCCAGCAAGTCCTGTTCTGCCTCCGGCTTTCGTGCGAAGAGCAGCAGCTCGGGCAGCGACGTGGCGAAGTAGTCCACGTGCGGGCCCACGGCTTCCAGTTCGGCGGCCCGCGCTTCAAGCGCAGCCCACACATCCGATGCTCCCTCCGCATCGCCCAGGCGGGCGTGCGCGACACCCCGCCAGTAGTCCTGCTCATCGATCGCGCGCCCGACGGCGAACGCACGGTTCCGCGCGCATGCTCGTATCAGTGCCTCCCGGGCCCTCTCGTTATCCCCCGTCGCTTCAAGTGCTTCACCAAGCAGCACGTATCGCTGAGCGAGGATGTCTGCTGGATGGCGCCCCTCGGAAAGGTTGAGCGGTGCCTCGATGCCTGCGGCTAGAAGCTCCACCGCTGCGGATGGATCGGTTGCGATCAGGGAGCGCGCAACGGCGAGGGACGCGCGGTCGTAGGCGGCAAGCGCCTGCCCTTCTCCACCCTCGAAGGGCTGGAAAGTGCGCTCCTGCATGATCACCAGAGCCTCCTCCGAACGGCCCACGTCGACCAGCAAATTCACGTAGTGCAGGCTGAGATCATCACGGACGAGTACTCCCGGACAATACTGTTCGATTGCCGCCAAGCGCGCTGCACGCGGTTCGTCAGCGAGTTCGGCGAGCAGTGCCCGCTCGAAGACCAACCGAGGATCTCCCGGACGAAGGGTCAGAGCGTGGTCGAAGAAGCGCGATGCGTCCGCCATCGATCCGTTCCCGTTGACCTCTGCGATGGCAGCGTTTCTCCACGCCACGGCGTCGGCTGAACCCAGGCGCCGCGCCTGCCCAAGTGAACGGCCGGCCTCGTCGATGCGTCCGGCGTCGATGAGCCAGGCGCCCAGGAGGGCATGCGCCACCGGGTCTTCCGGTTGTGCAGTGACGGCTGCCGTCAGCGCATCGTATTCGTCGAGGCCTGATGGGAAGGCAAAGGTGGTGTCCGACGCGCGGGCCTCCGCCCTCTCGTCCGATGCCTTGCCGCTTTCTCCAACGGCATCAAACCACAGTGCCCGGAGATAGTGCCGCAGGGGCTCCTGATTACCGAAGGTGCTCAGCGTCGATGTCAGCGGTTGGGCGGTGAGGGCAAAAGCTGTGTCACGATCACCGAGGCGCCACAGTTCGCATGCCACGGTGAGGACCGTTCGCGGGTCGAGCGGCGTCAGGCCATGGGCCAGTGCCTGCGACACCGGGTCCAGCGGGTCGTCAGCAAGGCATCGTTCCAGGAGCTCCGCCGCTTCGGTGTCCCTGCCGATCTGACGCAACGCAAGGATCCTGACGTGCCGCGGGCCAGGGCTCAGCAGGTCGTGAGCTTCGGCGATACGGGCGGATTCCAGGGCTTCCAAGGGCTTTCCGGCCCGGAGTGCGATGCGCGATGCGCCCAGTCGCGCCGAATGCACCCAGGCCTTATCCCAGGCGGCCTTGCCGAACAAGACGCCCGCATCGCTCAGCTGCCCCGCCCGCTCGGCCAGAAGCGCAAGCCGGTAGTGCGCCTCGCCCGTTGGCGGATTAAGGTTCCGACGGGTCAGCCTCGCAAGGGCCCGCTCATAGAGCTCGCGGGCCTCCCCGTACTGACCACGGCGGTGGTGCCAGTCACCCAGGGCAAGGCAGGCGCGGTGATCGTGTGGATCGCGGTCGAGAATTTCCTGGAAGTACGGGGCAGGGGATCGGGTGGGATGCCGGTATTGCTGCAGGTGCGTGCCCGTGATGTAGAGCTCGTCGCTTGAGGACACATCCGCCGGCAACGGCGGCTCGGTAGCAACCCACGGTTCGGGGGTATCGGTGGATGCGGCGGGAACCGTCCAGCTGATCAGTTCGCCACCGTCGTGGAAAACCTGCATTGCGAGCCCGGGGCCGCCGTCGTCGTCGAGCATGACAGTGGAGGTGAAGGGGACGCCGGGCGCCAGGGTAGCGCGCGTCTCCCACAGCACTCGCCCGTCCCGCTGCAGGACAAACCGCGCGTCGTCGAGATTCTTCGCGCTGGAAACGCCAACCGTCAACTCCGGAGAGCCGGCCCGGGCCTGCAGCGAGACGGCAAGGTTGCGGGTGGCTTGGTGCGCTGGGCCGATGGCGTGGATGGGATACCAGAACTGGCTGAAGGTGCGCGTCTCGCCCGGGGCGAGGTAGCTGAAGTCCGGCTGATTGTCAGTGAAGACGCCGGCCATGAGCTCAACATACGGACCGTCGGTGTCTGTCAGGAGCCTGTCCCAGGCCTGACCGACGGCACCGGTGCCCCAGGTCCACTGCTTCTTTCCCGGGGCGATCGAGCGGTCAGCCCAGTGGATGAAGCCTGCTTGCGCGCGGTGGTCATACCCGCCGAAGAAATCGTCCTGGGTGTCGGTGATCATGTACGAGGTGGGGACGGGAATGTTGCCGTAGAAGTCGATGCGGTCAGCGTCCGGGTTGGTGTCGCTCACCAGGGCCGGGTAGTCGACGCCGTAGTACGGCCTGTCTGCACGGGGAAAGGCGGTGATGGCCCGGCGTGCGTGATCTGCAACGTAGTTGACGTCCGTCGGGAAAAAGGACTGGTATTCCTCGTGGACCCGTGCTGCAACGTTCGCCCACCACAGGAACGTCTGCGGCATGTCGGTACGGTTGTAGAGCCGAACTGCCACCTCGATCACGGAGCTGTCTGGGCGGATCCGTATTCCGTGGCTTCCCCTCATGCGCTGCAGTGGGTCCAGATCGCTTTGCCACACGGTCACGATTCCGTCATCAGAACGCTCGACGGCGGTCTCCACCGGCAGATAGGTACCCGGACGGTGGTGCTGCGGCCAGTTGAACTCCACTCCGCCTGAGATCCAGGGGCCGGCCAGCCCCACCAGAGCAGGTTTGATGACGTTGTTGCGATAGAAGAAGTCGTAGTCGTTGGTCTTGTCATAACCGATGTGGATGCGTCCGCCGAGCTCAGGCAGGATCATCAGCCGGATCCACTTGTTCTCAAGATGGATGGCCTGCCATAACCGCGGCTTCTTTGTGGTGGAGATCCGGTCGGTAAACGGGATGGGGTAAACGCGGCCGCTCGAGCCCTGATACACCCGGCGGTCCAGGAACAGCGGATACTCGTCCGGTGCCTCGGGCTCGTAGGTGTCGATGGAAACAGCTTCGCTCCAGCAGGCCACACCGCCGTCGTCAAGCAATGCCCGCTGATCGGCAGGGGCTGAAGGAAGGGTAATCGAGCTCTTGGCGTCATTGGCTAGGGTCACACAAGCAACTCTAGGAATTCAGTTGATGGTTCACCATGGCACATAATGAGGCATGCATGGACGATCCGATTCCGAAGAGCCCATGGTCGAGCGGGCAACCGGCTTTGATCATCAGCGTCTGGTGGTGGTGCCCCGGCCCCTGATTCGGGATGCGCTCAGCCGCCCGGTTACTCGGCGGATGGTCGTCACCGATGCCGGCTTCTTTCCCCGTGCTGAAAGTCATGGACGGCGGCGCCCGTCAGGAGCGCCCGAGACAATCGTCATGCTCTGTGTTGCCGGTAGTGGCTGGGTTGAGGTCGGTGGCGTCCGGAGTCAGGTTGAGAAAGGGACGGCAGTAGTCCTCCCCGGAAACACGGGCACACCGCACGCGTATGGAGCATTGGCTCAGAATCCCTGGACCATTTGGTGGTGCCATGTGAGGGGAACAGATGTGCCCGAAATCATTGGGGAAGCCGGCATCAGCGAGGAGCGGCCCCTTATTGGGCTCGTCGCCGTCGACCGGCTTACCGCGATACTCGACGAGATTGTCACCGATCTCGAGCGGGATCAGTCGCCCGCCCGCCTCATCGCAACATCCGGATTGGCCTGGCGCCTGTTGACCCTGCTGGCCGTCGACCGCCGATCCCCGGAGCGCGGCGCACCGCTCGAACAGGCGATGCGGTTCCTGGAAGAGCGTATCGACGGAAGCATTCGTGTTCCTGACCTTGCAGCCCTGGTCGGGGTGTCGTCGTCACAACTGAGCAAGCTTTTCCGGGAAGCGACAGGCGGAGGGGTGCTGGCACACCACCTTGCCCTCAAGATGGCGCGCGCAAGGCTGCTGCTGGACACCACCGTCCTGTCGGTCGCGCAGGTGGGACGCGCGATCGGCATGGACGATCAGTTCTATTTCTCCCGGCAGTTCCGGCGCGTGCACGGGCTGAGCCCCAGCGCCTATCGGGCCGAGCGCAAAGGCTGACACTGACGACGTCGTACTCCATATCAGCCTTCGACGCGGGCGGCGCGACCTATCCCTTGCTTGCCCCAGCCGTAAGATCAGCTCTCCAGAAGCGTTGAAGTCCGATCATGAGCGCCACGAGGAGGACCACCGACAGCGCCGAACCGGTGACGACGAGCTGGTAGAACATCGGGTCCCGCTGAGTCTGGGAGTTCCACAGGGTCAGTCCGAGCGTCAGAGGGAAGGTTTTCGTCTCATTGAGCATGACCAAGGGGAGCAGGTAGTTGTTCCAGATGGTGACGAACTGGAACAGGAAGATCGTCACAAGTGCCGGCGACATCATGCGGGTCGCTATCGCCGCAAAGATTTTCAGGTCTCCCGCCCCATCGATGCGTGCGGCTTCGATGATCTCATCCGGCACTGCGGCGTTTGCATGGATTCGTGCAAGGTACACGCCGAAGGGACTCACCATGCTGGGTAGCAGGACTGACCAGTAGGTGCCGGTGAGGTCCACTGCATTGAGGAGGAAGTACAGAGGGAGAGCGATGACTGTAGCAGGAACGAGCACTCCACCGAGAATGATCGAGAACAACAGCTCCCGCCCGGCGAAGGCATACTTGGCGATCGCATAGCCGCAGGCGGCCGATAACACTGTTGCGACCAGCGCACCGACCGCTGAGTAGAGGACGCTGTTCAGCACCCAGGCGGTGAAGATGCCGCCGTCCTGGGTGAAGACGTTCCGGAGATTTTCCCAAGCCTGCGGTGAGTTCGTGAACCACAGCCCGAAACTGCTGAAGAGCTCCCCCGGGCTCTTGGTCGCTGCAACAAGGACCCAGAGGATCGGCAGCAGGAAGTACAAGGCGGCGATCACGAGCACGCTGTTGACTGCGATCGAGCTCGTCAGGGGCGGACGGATGCGTTGATTCTGGCTTACCACGCGCGGTTTCCTTTGCGGTTCACGAGCCGGAGGAATCCGAAGGAGAAGGCGAAGCCCAGCACGGCGACGATCACTGCCATAGCTGCGGCAAGGTTCGGATTGCCCTGGGAGAAGGACTGGTTGTACGCGGCGAGGTTCGGCGTGTAGTCGGAGCTGATCGCTGTAGTCAGGGGACGCAGGACCAGGGGTTCGACGAAAAGCTGCAGGGTCCCGATGATGGTGAAAACGGTGACGAGGATGACGGAGGGGCGCACGAGGGGCAGCTTGATCCGCCACGTGATGGCCCATTCCGAAGCCCCGTCAATCTTCGCTGCTTCGAACAATTCGGACGGGATGGCGTTCAGCGCCGCGATGAGGATGAACATGTTGTAACCGGCGAAACCCCACAACGCGATATTCGCGATGGCGAACAGAATGCTGTTCGTGTCTAATGGGTTCACGCTGATGCCTGCGGCCGACAGGACCTGCAGGATCGGACTCGTCGCCGGGATGTACAGGAAGCCCCAGAGCAACGCGGCAATCACTCCAGGCACGCCGTAAGGAATGAAGAACACGACACGAAAAAGCCGGGGGAACCGTGCACTAGCCGAATCGATGAGCAGAGCGAGCCCGACGGCTGTCACCACCATGAGCGGCACCTCGATGGCGGCGAATGCGAGCAGCCGTCCGAGGCTCGCGACGAATGAGGGATTGCTCAGCGCCGCCGCGTAGTTGTCGAGGAAAACAAAAACCTTTTCAGGAGCCCCGAATCCAAGTCCTGATGCCTTCGTAGAAAACAGGCTGTCGCCGATCGCATAGACGATGGGAGCGATGAAGAATGCAGCAAACATGGCAGCGAAGGGCGTTACCAAAACCACCAAAGCCAGGTTGGGATGCCGCCTAGCCTTGCCTCGAGGTGTGGTTACTTTGTGATTTCGAGATGTTGAGGCAGCGGCGGGGCGAGTAACCCGCCCCGCCGTTCGGGTCTGGCTCAATTGACCGAAATTCCCTTGTCCTTGAGCGCACTGCTCATTTCGTCCTGAGTTTTGTCGTAGGCGTCTGTCAGCGGGGTTCCACTCTCGACCGCACTCTTCACGTTGTCGCTGAGGGATGCAAAGAGTGTCGAGGACAGAGGTGGCCACTTCCAGGAGTTGTCGACATTCTTGTCGGACTCCGCAAACACATCCCAGATGTCCTGTCCCCCGTAGAAGGCAAAGACTTCAGGATCATCCTGGAGGGAAGCGATAGACGCCGTGTCGGCAATAGCCGGCCAGCCTGCCCCGACGCTCGTCAGGATGCTGACGCTTTCGGGATCTGAGTTGAGCCAGGCAGCGAATTCAGCGGCCTCCTTCGGATTATCCGACCCCTTGAGCACCGCGCTCGCGGAACCACCAGCCCACGTTGCGGAGACATTCTCCCCGGCTTTCCACTGAGGCACCGCGCCCACAGCCCACTGCCCGGCGGTGTCGGGAGCAGTACCGCGGAGGATAGCGTCAGCCCAGGATCCGGAGATCCAGGTGACGACGTTGCCGCTCTGGATGTCCGCATTCCATTCGCTCGAGAAGTCCGCTTCGATCTTGACGAGATCCTCGTCAATCATCTTCTGCCAGAACTCTGCGACCTTGAGAGTTTCGTCATCGTTGATGGTGACCGTCCACGCATCGTTCTCTGGCGTGAACCAGTTTCCGCCGCCTTGCTGGGACAGACCAATCAGCCAAGGAGCCTGGTTGAAGGCGAACGCGGTGATGTAACGGTCAGGGTCCGAAGCCCGAATCTTCTTCGCGGCTTCGTAGTACTCGTCCCAGGTCGTTGGGTACTCAATGCCCAGGGAATCAAAGATGTCTTTGCGGTAGAACTGACCGAGGGGTCCGCTGGCTTGCGGAACAGCATAAACGCTGTCATTGAAGACGCCGGTCTGCCACTGCCAGGGAACGAACTTCTCCTCCTGGTCTCCGACATACTCAGTGATGTCTTCAAGTGCATCATTGACCAGGAAGTCCGGGATGGCGTCGTACCCAAGCTGAACGACGTCCGCGGGATTACCGGCCTGAACCGCCGAAAGCATCTTCGCGTACCCACCGTCGGGACCCGCTGTAATGGTTTCCAGCGTAACGTTCACCTCGTCCTGAGAATCGTTATAGGCGTCCACAGCCTGATCGATGTTCGGTACCCAGGACTGGAAGGTGATATCCACAGGGCCTTCCTGAGCAGCAGGAGCGCTTTCACCTCCAGGGCTACTGCAGGCTGCTAGGCCGCCGGCTAGAACGATGATTACCGATGCGGCCAGCGCCGACCGTCGGCCCGAGGAATGGTTGCCGAACATACATGCTCCTTTGCACTGCAAAACAGGGAATCATTTGTACCGATGCGCTAAATCTAGGTCTGCACAGCGGTGGAGCAACATAGCGATATGAGCCTTCCCTATGGACGATCCGCTAAACCTTCGAGGCACAGACGAGGCCTGAGCATGGATGACCACCCGTTCTGGGACGCAGAAAGGGCCGGCCACCCCGGAGGAGTCCGGGACAGCCAGCCCCTGGCGGGAAGAGCCTAGGCGCCCGCCCTTTCGAAGGCCGGCTCCCGGCGCTTGTCGAAGACCGTGGCCCCGACTTCCTGCTCCGCCTGATTATCAATGGACAGATCAATCCCCTTGCGGTCCCGAAGAATGAGGACCGCAATCGTGGAAAGCACGGTCATGCCCAACAGGTACAGCGACACGGACGCGCTGGTTCCGGTGTTCTGGATCAGCGCCTGCGCGATGGTTGGGGCAAACGCTCCGCCGAGGATGGCACCAAGAGCGTAGGAGATGGATACTCCCGAAAAGCGCACGGATGCCGGGAAGATCTCGCTGTACCAGGCGGCCTGCGGACCGTAACTCAGCCCGAGTCCGATGGTGAAGAGGCCCAGCGCCACGTACAGCAGCGGCAACGATCCCGTGTCGATGAGCCAGAACAGCGGGAAGACCATCAACGCCTGCGAGCCAAAACCAATCAGGTAGGTCTTCCTGCGCCCGATCTTGTCGGCCAGGAACCCGGAGATGAAGGTGAAGATGAACCACATCGCAGCGGCGAACGTGATGGCCAGGAGTACGTCGGTGCGGTCCAGTCCAACCTCTGCCGTCGCGTAGCTGGGAATGAACCCTCCGGTCGCCATGTAACCCGCAGCGTTGTTTCCGGCGAAGACCAGAGCGGCCAGGAGCACCAGCAGCCAGTGCTTGCGGAACAGTTCAGCCGCCGGAACCTTGGTCTGCTGCTTACGGGCCGCAATTTCCTCGAAGACGGGTGACTCATCGACCGCACGGCGGACCATGTAGCCCACGGCGATCAGGACGATACTCAGGAGGAAGGGAACCCTCCAACCCCATTCGATGAACGCCTCGCCCGGGGAAACCCAGCCGGTCATGACGGCGGTGACCCCTGAGGCAAGCAACATGCCGAGCGGGACGCCGAGCTGGGGGAAGGACCCTGCACGGCCCCGGCGGTCGCGCGGTGCATGTTCGACGGCCATGAGGACTGCGCCGCCCCACTCACCTCCGGCGGAGATCCCCTGCAGGATCCTCAGCAGCAGCAACAGGATCGGCGCGAGGACGCCAATACTTTCGTAGGTGGGCAGAACGCCGATCAGCGTGGTTGCCGCACCCATCAGAATGAGCGTCAGCACCAACATCGGACGTCGGCCGATCTTGTCCCCGAAGTGTCCGGCAAGGAATGCTCCCAGCGGCCGGAAGAGGAAACTGATACCTACGGAAGCGAACGCCAGCAGAAGACCGATGGATTCACCGGCGGGCGCGAAGAAGACCTGTGCGAAGACCAACCCGGCGGCCGTGGCGTAGATGAAGAAGTCGTACCACTCGATGGTGGTGCCGACTATTGTGGCGAACGCGACGCGCCGTTGCGTCGCCTTCGACGCGGCAGCTGCCGATACTGCGGACATGTTTTCTCCTGGGATGAACGGTGAATGAGGTGGATGCGATGGGTTTCAGGATTGGTTTCAGGCTGCGGCGAGAAGCGCGGCCCGTGTGTATTCCTTCAGGCTGAAGCCGGCCACTGCCGCTTCAGCGGGATCCGGTCCGCGACCGGCGGCAAGCAGCTTGCGCGCTGCCATGTGGTCGGCCGGCGCGTTGACGGATTCAACCGCTACAAGCTGACCGTCGCGGTAGCAGAGCACTGAAAAGGCGGCGGCACCCGGATTCCCGATGACTACGACGCCGTCGTCCGCCTGGGCGATACCGGCCATCTGCAGGCGCAGCTTGCCCTGCGTCGACCAAAACCAGGGAACATCCGTGTAGTTCGTCAGCGTTCCGAGGATGGTCTGGGCTGCATGGCGACCGTGGGCCGCTGCGTTCTGAACGGACTCCAGTCGGGTGACAGCCCCGGTATGGACGCTCGGGTAGCTGGCGCAGTCCCCGATAGCGAGGATCGAGGGGTCCGAGGTCCTCAGTGTGGAGTCGACGAGGATTCCATTCTGCGTCTGGAGTCCGGCGCGGGCGGCGATGTCATCATTCGGTACGACGCCGATACCCACCACCACAAGGTCAGCCGGGTACGTAGTACCGGCAGTTGACACTGCAGCACCGACGCGGCCGTCAGGACCGACGTCGAAATGGTCGATACCTTCATTGAGCCGCAGTTGGATGCCACTCTCCTGGTGCTTCCGTGCAAACCATGCCGCCGTCGTCGGCGTCAGCGCCCGTCCCATCGGCCGCGGGGCGAATTCCAGGACTGTGACGGAACACCCTTGGGCGTGTGCTGCTGCTGCGAATTCGAGCCCGATGAAGCCGGCACCGACAACCACCACGTTCCGTGCCGTGGCCAGCGCACTGTGCAGAGCCCGGGCATCCTCCAGAGTCTTCAGGCCCCGTACACCCTCCAGTGTTGCGCCAGCACACGCCAGCTCGCGGTTGCGTGCGCCGGTGGCGAGAACCAGGTGCTCGTAATTAAGGACTGATCCGTCCGAGAGCGTGACCGTGCAGGCGTCCCTGTCTATGTCCGTCGCTCTCACGCCCGCTCTCAGGTCAATGTCCTTCTCCTGATAGAACGACGGCGTGCGCAGGGGCAGCGGCTCGGGACTCCCTGAAGCGGTCAGGTAATCCTTGGAGAGGGGCGGGCGCTGATAGGGAAGCTCCGGCTCGTCCTCAATGATGATGACTGGTTCGGTGTACCCACCGGAACGGAGCGAATCGGCGACCTGGAGGCCGGCATGGCCTCCCCCAATGATGACAACACTCACCGCCTACACCTGTCCCTCAGGGATGTCGACGACGATGCCGTCCAATTCCGTGCTGACGCGAACCTGGCAGCCCAAACGGGAGGCGTCGGTTCGTTCGGCAGTGGTGCAATCGAGCATCTCCTCTTCGTCCTCGCTGATGTCGGGCAGTGCATCTGCAAACTCGGGACGGACGTAGACGTGGCAGGTGGCGCACATCGCCTGTCCCCCGCACTCCCCCACGATGCCGTTTACGTTGTTGGCGACTGCGGCGCGCATGAGGGACGTGTTGTCCTCCACGGTGACGGTGTCGGACTGGCCGCTGGGCTGGACATAGGTGATGGTAGGCATGGTTCTCCTGAAGGAATGGTGAGTAGGAAGGGGACGCCGTGTGAGCCGGGCTAGTCCCAGAGGACCGGCATCTTGATCAGGCCACGGAACACCCAACCGGCGTCGACCGCCGCGTTGTCGGGGTCCAGGCGCAGACCGGGGAGTCTGTCGAAGAGGACGGGCATAGCAACCTGCGCTACCTGTGCCCGTGCAATCCACGTGCCGGCGCAGAAGTGCTGACCGCCGCCGAAACCGAGGTGCGGCTTCTTGGCCCGGTGGATGTTGTACGACTCCGGATCCACGAATACTGCCGGATCCCGGTTGGCGGCGCCGAGCACCACACCGAGCCGAGCGCCTTCGGGGATACGCACGCCTTCGAGGACTGTCTCGCAGGTTGTCTGGCGCGGGTACATGCCGATGGGCGCGACCCAACGCACGGATTCCTCGAAAGCCGTAGCGTGCAGCTTCGAGTCAGCCAGGACATCCGCGAGTTGGTCGGGGTGGGAGAGCAATGCCCAGACGGTGGTCGCGAGGACATCGCGGGGTTCGTTGAGCCCACCGCCGATGGTCATCTTCAGGTTTGCCCTGACGGACTCAAGCGGAATCGGCAAGGAGGCCAGCCCCGAGAGGAGGGAGTGATCGGGGTTCTTCAGCAGGTACGGGATCATGTCATCGATTGCCGCGTCCACCTCGGCTGACGCGGCCTCGCTCTTCGCCCACACGTCCGCGTCATCGGCGTAGTTGCCGGTTCCGTCGATCATTGACTGGCTCCAGCGCTGCAAATCTTCCTGGGAAGAATTGTGGAACCCGCAGATCAGTCGGAGGTTCTCGGCCGCATAGGGTGCTGCGTAATCCCAGACGAAGTCCGCTCCCGGCCCCTTGGTGACGAGCTCGTCGAGGTACTTCCGGTTGTTCTCCTCGAAGATGGCGGCCCAATGCTTCTTGATCGTGCCCGGCCGGAGCGTGCTGCCGTAGGAGTCGCGGTCCACCTTGTGCTCCGGATCGTCCTTGCGGAGCATGGAATGCCCCATGGCGCGCTTCATCAGGGAGCCCGTCTCATTGGCAGAGAAAACGTCCGCGTCCTGTTCGATGGCGTGGCAGGCGGCGTAACTCGTCACCATGTAACGGTTGACGGCCGGGACCCAGTGCACTGGCGCCTCTTCCCGCATCCTCCGGTAGATCGGGAATGGGTTCCGGTGGAGTTCGGGGATCGTGACCCAGTCGGCGACAGGCGGGTCAATGGGCGCCTCGGTGTTCTCCGCAACGCTGCCGGACCCTACGTGGTCGGCGGGAAGGGATGCCAACACCGCAGCGCGTTCGGTAGGGTCCGTGGGCAGGTTCCCGCTGAAGGGACATGCGGCGGTCTCGGATGGCCCCTGGACATTCATGGCTGATCTCCTGCACTAAGCGACATTGCTGATGGATTCAGTGTGGCCTGACTCATATCAGCAGGTAAAGTACAAGAATCAGGGCTATATCCACGGTTTGGGTGAGGTGTTCATGGCACGGTATACGCTCCGGCAACTGGAGGCGTTTGTCGCCGTAGCTGAACAAGGCAGCCTCACCTCCGCTGCGGAGAAGCTCCATGTGTCCCAGTCAGCCATTTCCGGTGCCATCAACAACCTTGAACGCGTCTTCGGCGCACAGCTGACCATTCGCCGTAAGGCTCATGGAGTGACCCTTACCTCCGCCGGAAAGTACGTTCTCGACCGGTCGAAAGGCCTCCTGAACGCGGCGTCGGACCTCGAATTACACGCCTCCGACGCTGGGACCGAACTGCGGGGCGCCCTTACACTCGGCTGCTATCGCACGCTCGCGCCCACCGTGCTCGCTGGCCTCATCGACCAGTACAGCCGGCTCTACCCACTGGTGGAGCTCGATTTCTTCGACGGACCACAGTCGGAGATTCAGGAACGGGTCCTCGCAGGCCGGCTGGATCTCGCAGTCGCTTACGACCTGGGGCTGCCCGCCGGGCTGCAGCGCAAGCGCCTGTACGAGGCTGCGCCCTCCATCGTGCTGGCGGCGGATCACCCGTTGGCGTCCCGGCCTTCCCTTGGGTTGAACGATGTGGCCGATGAACCGATGATCCTGCTGGACGTGAATCCGAGCCGCGAGAACACCATGATGATGTTCTCCAGCGCCGGGCTGCAGCCCAATATCCGGTTCCGCACAACGGACTACGAGGTCACACGGTCGCTGGTCGGACGCGGGATGGGCTACGCAATCCTGAT
The DNA here is from genome assembly GCF_054161285.1 of Arthrobacter sp. D2-10. Lineage (NCBI taxonomy): Bacteria > Bacillati > Actinomycetota > Actinomycetes > Micrococcales > Micrococcaceae > Arthrobacter > Arthrobacter sp. D2-10. The sequence continues at coordinate 3,039,034 of NZ_CP096431.1, forward strand.
TCAACAACCGGCAGCGAATCAGACCTACGAAGGCCGCCCGCTTGTAGTCCACCCCATGACACCGGTCATTCGAACCGTCCCGGTCTCGATCGTGTGGCCGGGCTCCGTGACGCCCTCCCAGAGCGCTGCCGCCATGGTGGCGCTTGCCTCCGAGCTCTACGCCGATGCCGGCTGATTCGCAGCCGGCAGCGTCTGAAAGACTGACTCCCGTGACTCCATCCCATGCTGCTTCCGCGGACACAACCCATAACGACGACGACGCCTCCCAGCGCTGGCTCTTCGCCTACTTCACTCCCGAGACGGAGAAGGAAGGCGAGCAGGTCCGCTTCGCCGTAAATTCCGGCCCGGATGCAAGGACGTGGATACCCCTCAACGATGGCAACCCCATCCTGATCAGCGACGTCGGCGAGCGCGGCGCGCGGGACCCCTTCATCTTCCGCGACCATACGCGTGACAAGTTCGTTGTGCTCGCCACCGACCTGCGCGTTGCGACGGACGGCGACTGGGACCGAGCCGAGCACCGCGGCAGCCGGTCAATCCTCGTGTGGGAATCCGAGGACCTGATGACGTGGTCCGGCCCGCGGCTCGTCCCCATCGCCCGTGAGGACGCCGGCAACGCCTGGGCCCCGAAAGCCTTCTGGTCCACGGAGCGGGACGCCTGGCTGGTGTTCTTCGCGTCATCGCTTCCGGGCACCGGTGAGGCAGGAAGTGATTACCAGCGCATGTTCGTCACCGAAACGGCCGACTTCGCCAGCTTCAGTGCGCCCGTGTTGTACCTGGACCTCGGCAAGTCCGTCATCGACGTGACCTTCCTGCAGGTGGGCCAGTGGTGCTACCGCTTCTCCGCAACCTCCCGCCCCGCGGGGAGCCCCGAGGATGACGCTTTCGTGTTCGTTGAACGCGGCCGCAGCCTGCTCGACCCTGACTTTGAGCCCTGGGTAGTAGCCGCCGGAAAGGGGGACATCAGGCAGGGCGAAGGTCCCGCCGTCGTCCTGCCCTCCGACGGTTCCGCACCGTTGCTGCTGATCGACGAATTCGGGCTGAGCGGCTATCACCTGTTCGAAGCCGCTGACCCGGAGCTGCGGGAATGGAAGCACGTGCACGACGCCGTCCTGCCGCCCCGTGCACGCCACGGCTCGTTGCTGGCGATCACCCCTGAGGAACACGCACGGCTTCTGCGACGCCGATGACCCCTGCCAACGTCCTGGCAGACTAGGCGGGCTTGTGCGCCCGTCGGCCAAGCAGCCACATCAGGATGACCATCGATGCTCCTGCCACAGCCGCGGTCAGAGGTCCTGCCCAGGCGCCGGGCTCTGGGGCGAGCAGCGCTGTGTCATCTTGCCAGGGCCAAAGAGCGCGGACTGAGCCAAGGATCAGACCGGCAGCGATCAGGAGCGTGGGGACTTCGTGTTCGCGCAGGAGGTACGCGAGGAGCCGGACCACGGTCACAAGCCCCAGGAATGCGCCGGCGCCAAAGAGCGCGATGTAAGCAAGATCCCTGGAGCTGACGGCTTCCAGAGTCGGTTCGTACATGCCCACTGTGAGCAGGACAAACGATCCGGAGAGCCCGGGAAGTACGAGCGCCCCAACCGCTGCCGCTCCACTGATGACGAGGATCCACCACCGCGGCTCGTCGACCTGTAGGGCCGGAATGCCAAGGAAGAGAAACGTAAGCGATGCGACTGCCAGCACCACGGCCACGTTGCGGACGTGGCGACCCGGCTTTGCCGATGTCGCTTGACGAACCATCGACGCCGGTACCAGCAGACTCGCGAGAACCATGCCGAAGAAGAGCGCCCGCGCCAGGACGGGTTGTGTGTCAACGAAGTGGTGAAGCGGCCCGGCAAGGGTGAGAAGAGCGACCACCATGCCGGACACCAGCGGAAGGACGAGCACCCACTCGACCTGCTTGAGGTGCTGCAAGGCTGACCCGACGCTGCGGCGACGTACCAGCGACGCGACACCATGGACGGCATGGTTCGCTGAGCGGATCAGCCGCTCATAGATTCCAAGGACCAACGCCATCGTGCCGCCGGAGACTCCGGGAACGAGTTCCACGAGACCGATCACGGCCCCCTGGAGGAGAGCAGGGATGAGTCGCAACCACCCTCTGGTAGGAACAGGAGCGCTGGGTACCGGAAGGGAAGTCATCCCTTCAACGGTAAGTGCAAGGAGCCGATCGGCCTGAATCGGAGCCGGCGTGCGGTGGCGGTCAGCCGCTGGACTTGGGCAGCATGATCCACAGGATGATGTAGACCAACTCGCCAATGCCCACCAGTCCGAAGATGATGAAACCGATCCGGACAAGCCACGTGGGCAGGCCGAATCCGGTTGCGATAGCCGCGCAGACTCCGGCTATCAGTTTGCCGTTACGGGGACGTACCAGTGTGCCAGCCATGCGGCGACTCTACGCCGGTCGGGGACCAGGCGGAACCCCGCTCTCCAAACGTCGGGAGCGTTCGATCGGCCGGTTGCTAGTGTGACCAAGGTGAGTGAAGCGGGCCCTAGGTCAACCGGGCAATGAACGAAGTCCGTATCGGAACCTCCGGCTGGAGTTACGACCACTGGAACGGCGTCTGCTACCCGCACGGGACACCGCCGGCGAGACGGCTGGACCACTACGTGAGCCGGTTCGACACGGTGGAGCTCAACGCCAGCTTCTACCGCTGGCCGCGCGACGCGACGTTCGCCGGGTGGCGGCGTCGCCTTCCGCCAGGGTTTGCGATGTCCGTCAAAGCACCACGCGGACTGACGCACGGTAAGAAGTTGTACCAGCCGGAGGTCTGGATCGAGCGGATCGCCCGCTGCTGGCACGAGCTTGGTGACCGCCGCGCCGTCCTCCTCCTTCAACTCCCGCCATCCATGGAGCGCGACGACGCCCGCCTCGACTACTTCCTTACCCACCTGCCGTGGTGGATCCGGGTAGCGGTCGAGTTCCGTCATGCGAGCTGGGATGACGACGCCGTGTACGCGATGCTCGAACGCCACCAGGCCGCGTACTGCGTGATGAGTGGAGCAGGGCTGCCCTGCGTCCTGAAAGCGACAGCTCCCTTTGTGTACGTTCGGCTGCACGGACCGGATCACGGGCATCTTTACGCGGGCTCGTACTCGGACGCCGACCTTCGCTGGTGGGCGGACCGTATTTCGGAGTGGCACAGTTCCGGTCGGGACGTCTACGTGTACTTCAATAACGACGGCGCCGGCCACGCCGTGCGGAATGCGGAGACTCTGCGCGCGTTGGTGGGCAAACGCTGACTATGCTCGGCTCGTGAAGCCGGGGAAGAACACGGAAAACGTGCAGCGCGGAGAGCCTCTGCAACTGAGGCACCGCCCCGATGAGGAACCTCTAGGCGCTGGCACGCTCCACGGACGATCCAAGTGCCCGGGAGATCTCGTTCGCCGCTGCGACAGCCTCCGGAGCAAACTGCTCGATGCTGGAGCCCGGATACTCCAACTCGAGGGATGAGATCGACAGACCATACGTCACGCGGCCGAGGTGGTCACGGATGGGGGCTGAAACGCACACCGTACCGCGCTCGTTCTCGCCCAGATCAAGTGCATACCCGCGCTGGCGCACGTTAGCAAGTTCCGCGTGTAACTTCTCAGGGTCGGTGATGGTGTCACCGGTTCGGGCCGGCAGACCGACCTCAGCCACCAACCGGTCCACCTGCTCAGCCGTCCAGCTGGAGAGCACCGCCTTGCCCATGCCCGAGCAATGCATGGGCATCGACAGGCCTACGCGCGAGGCCATCCGATAAGGCTTCGACGAGTCCTTGCGGATGACGTAAACCATTTCGAAGCCATTCGCGACGCCGACGTGAACCGTACAGTCGACTTCGCGAACGAGCCTGTCGACGATCGGCTCCGCGATGAAGGAGATGTCGAGCCTTGAGATAGCCCTACCGGCAATGCCGAGGAGCCTGGAGCCGGGGTGGTACCCACGATCGCTGTCGCCGCTAACGAACTGCAGCTCAGCAAGCGTTGCGAGGATACGGTGCACGGTCGCCTTGGGCAGCCCGGTTTCCTCGACGATGTCCGTAAACCGGTCGTAGAGGATCGCGGCCTCGAGCACCCGCAGGGTCTTCTCACTAGCGCCCATGGACGGCGCCGGGCTTGTATCAAGCTCCCTGGCTTCCCCGGTCATGGCCCGCATCATCTCACGTCAACAATCGCGACGCCATCCATATCGTCGAACGCCTGATTCTCCCCGGCCATCGCCCACACGAACGAGTAGTTGGATGTTCCGACACCCGAATGGATCGACCAGGACGGCGAGAGCACCAGTCCCCCGTCGCCGACAAGCATGTGCCTGGTTTCTGTCGGCTCGCCCATGAGATGAACGACGCGAGCCTCCTCGGGGATATCGAAGTAGACGTAGAACTCAGTGCGACGGTCGTGGGTATGTGCCGGCATCGTGTTCCACATGCTGCCGGGGTGCAGTTGCGTCACACCCATGACGACCTGGCAACTGCGCACACCGTTCTCGTGGATGTACTGGTTGATTGTCCGTCGGTTCGAGGTCAACGGATCACCGAGCTCACGGACCGTGCCCTGACCGGGCTCGACCAACGCCGTCGGGTAGGAAGCGTGCGCGGGTGCAGAGAAGCCGTAGAAGCGCGCGGGGGTGCCGGCATCGTCGGACTCGAAAAAAACATCCTTCACTCCGCGGCCCAGGTACAAGCACGCCCCTGTGGTCATCACGTGACGCTCGCCATCGGCCTGGACGGTGCCCGGCCCGCCGATGTTGACGATGCCGATCTCGCGATGGTCCAGAAACTGTTCGCTGCGGATCTCCGGGACAGCTTCGAGCGCAATAGGTGCGTCGGTTGGCACGGCGCCAACAGCCACCACGCGGTCGTAGTGCGTGACGACGATGCGCACGCTGCCCGGCACAAAGAGGTCTTCAATCAGGTAGCGGTCACGCAGCTGCTGCTGGGTGGCTCCGGGAATCTGCTCGGGGGATGTCGGCCCGTAGACGGCGGTCATGGAATTCCTTCCGGTCGGTTAGAGCAGTCCCATGAGGCCCGGTAGCCACAGGGAAAGCTGGGGGACGAAGACGATAATGAACAACAGCACAACGAGCACGATCAGGAACGGCACCAGTTTGACGATAACCGGTTCGAGCTTGACCTTCGCCACCTGGGTACCGACAAACAGCACGGGCGCTGACGGGGGCGAGATCACCGCAATCGAGAGGTTGAATACCATGATGATTCCGAAGTGCACGGGGTCGATGCCGTAGGAAACAGCGATCGGCAGGAAGATTGGCGTGAATATCAGGATTGCCGGCGTCGGATCAAGCGGGATACCGATCAGCAGCAGCACAAGCATCATGATCAGCAGCACTATAACCTTCGAGTCAGTCCACCCGAAGAGCGAATCAGCGATCAGCTGCGGCAACCGGGCATAGGTCATCACGTAGGACATGATCGACGAGACCGCGATCAGGAAGATGACGATCGCACTGGTGCGGCAGGCGTCGAACAACACGCGCGGCAGGTCCTTGACCGAGATGGTGCGGTAGAGGAACGAGAGAAGCAGGGAGTAGATCACTGCAACTGCCGAGCCCTCGGTCGGGGTGAAGAAGCCGGCAACAATGCCGCCGATCGCCACGACGATCAGGCCGAGGGATGGAACGGCGCGGCCGAAGGTCACGAGGAAAACCGAGAACTTGGGCCAGGGCTCGCCCCGTAGCTCGGGATGGCGACGAGCGTAGACCAGCCCGACGACGGCGCACGCGACTGCCCAGAGAATGCCGGGAATGTACCCCGCGACAAACAGGGCGCCCAGCGACGTGCCGCCGGCGGCCAGGGAGTAGACGATGAGCGTGTTGCTCGGCGGGATCAGCATCCCTGCCGGCGCCGAAGCGATATTCGCCGCTGCGCTGAAGGCGCGGTCGTAGCCCGCCTTCCGCTGCATCGGGGACATGGTGGAACCTATGGCGGCGGCGCTGGCGACGGCGGAACCGGACACGGAGCCGAAGATCGCGTTGGCGATGACGTTCGTCTGTACGAGCGGGGCCGGCGTACGGCCCACGAGCACCCGCGCTAGATTGATGAGCCGCTCGGCGATACCGCCGTTGTTCATGATCACGCCGGCCAGGATGAAAAACGGGATGGCGAGCAGCGCGAACGAGTCGGCGCCGCCGAGCATTTGTTGAGCCGACGTGACGGCGCCTCGCTCGAAGTCCACGATCAGGAGCATGCACAGCGCTGACGGCAGGGCGATGGCAATGGAAACAGGAGCACCAATCGCGAGCAGCAGCGCGAGGCCGCCGATAAGGATGACGCTGATAGTACCGGGCTCAATCACAGCGCTGCCGCCTCGAGGTCCTCGTCGTGATCCACGTGGCCGGCATAGTTGCGCGAGAAGGTTCCGACGATGTGGATGATCATGTAAATGGTCAACAGCACGCCCGAAATGGGCAGGGCGAGGTAAAGCTGGCCCTGGCTCAGGGGCAGCAGCGGATTCTGCTGCCCCCACGCGAGGACGGACTGCTGGAAGCCGCCGAATACCATCACGTACAGCACGAATGCAAGAGTCGTGAGGTATGCGATGAGGTCAGCGAACCTCTGGAACTTCACGGGCAGCCGTGCCACCAGGAAATCCATGATGACGTCAGCCTTTTCACCGACCGCGATGGCGATGCCGATGAGGCTCACCCACACGAACGTGTGACGCGCCGCTTCCTCGGTCCACGCGCTCGGCTGGCCGAGGACGAGGCGGGTGAAGACCTGCCAAGCTACGAGCAGCACCAGCAGCGCAAAGAGGGTGACACAGGCTGTCCGAAGCGTGCCATCGAGCCCCGCTCGTGCCTTCTTCATGAAGTTCCTGGCTGCCATTAGCTGCGCGCCGCCTCGATGGCATCGTAGACCGACTTTGCGACCTCGGACGTGACAAGCTCCTCATGCAACGGGCGCGTGGCCTCGCGGAACGCTTCGACGTCGGCGTCGTTGATCTCAGCACCGGCTTCCTCCGCTGCTGCGGATGCTTCCTCGACAGCCGTGTTGAACAGCTCAAGCTCGGTATCCACGGAGGCTGCGAACAATTCCTCGAAAATCGCACGGTCCTCTTCGGTAATGCGGTCCCAGACGGCGGGGCTTGTGACCACGTAGTCGGGCATCATCAGGTGCTCGGTGCGCGAGTAGAAAGGTGCGATCTCATCGTGAGAGAGCGACGAGTAGATCAGCTCGTTGTTCTCTGCCCCATCAAGCACTCCGGACTGGATCGCTGTAAACACCTCGCCCTGTGCCATCGGCGTGCCCACGCCGCCCATCAGCTCCATCATCCGCACGTTCGTATCCGAGCCGATTACGCGGATCTTCTGGCCGGAGAGATCAGCGGGCGTTTCCACCGGTCCGACAGTGGAGTACACATTACGGACACCGCCGTGGTACGCGGTGAGCACCTGGATGTTGTCGTCCAGTAGCGTGTCGTACAGGCCGCCTGCAACCTCGCGGTCGTTGAGCACGCTCATCTGATGCTCGGGCGATTCGTACAGGTACGGCAGGTTGACGACGGAGAAGTCCGATTCGAAATTCTCTAGGAGGCTGCCGGCAACGACGGCGAAGTCGATAGTGCCTGACTGCACCTGTTCAATGGTGGCAGCCTGGTCACCCAGGGTTTCATCCGTGTACAGCTCCAGCGCATACCTGCCGTCGGTCTGGGCTTCCAGATCCTCGGAAAGCTGCAGCAGTGCCTGAGCCTGCGGATGGTTGATGTCCTGGTTGAATGCAACGCGAAGGACCGTCTCGCCGCCGCCCTCTTCTCCTCCCGAAGAAGAGCATGAGGTAACAGCCATCGTGGTGATAACAGCGGCACTTAGAGCGCCCAGGATCTTCTTTGCCTGCATGAGTTTCTCCTCGTTGAGTCCATAAGGGTTGAGTGCATCTGAACGGTGTGATGTGCACCACCGGCGCGATCGAAGATAACTATAACCAGATAGAACTCAGTTGCGCCACACGGAACTCGTAGTGGAACATGGTTCCGTGGACGCAGGACCGACGAAGGAGATGGCAGTGCGAGCAGCGAAATACATGGGAGACCGAAGGATCGAGGTGGGTCACACAGAAGCGACCCCGCCTGCGTCCGACGAAGTCACGATCCGCGTGGCATACAACGGAATCTGCGGAACGGACCTGCACATCGTTCAGGGTCACATGGACGCACGGGTAGCAACGCCGGCTGTGATCGGTCACGAGATGAGCGGCGTCATCAGCGCGGTCGGCCCGGACGTGGACTCTCTGACCGTCGGACAACCGGTAACGGTCATGCCCCTGCGTTGGTGCGGTGAGTGTGCCTCATGCCTCGCCGGACATCAACACATCTGCCAGCGCCTCAACTTCGTCGGTATCGACTCCCCGGGCGCTCTACAGGAACAGTGGACTGTGCCGGCGTCCGTCGTCGTTCCCCTGCCGGAAGGCCTTTCGCTTGAGCACGCAGCCTTGGTCGAACCGCTCGCAGTAGCGGTACATGACGTGCGGCGTGCGCGGCTCGCACCGGGCGAGACCGCCGTCGTTATCGGTGGCGGCCCTATCGGCCAACTCATCGCCGTCGTCGCACGTGCAGCCGGAGCGGGCGTCATCCTGGCTGAGCCCGACGCCGCACGGCGTGCGTTTGCTGCGGCCCAGGGCGCCATCGTCGTGGATCCGATCGAGGGCGACCTTGCAGCAGTCGTTGAGGAACACACCGACGGTGCCGGGGCCGACGTCGTCTTCGAGGTTGCGGGCACCCGTGGCACCGCGCTCGACGCGACCCGGCACGCGCGGACCCGCGGCCGCGTGGTCTTCGTTGCGATCCATCCCGAACCCGTGCCGGTGGATCTTCACCGCATCTTCTGGCGTGAGCTGGAGGTACTTGGAGCCCGAGTTTACGAGCGTGAGGACTTTGAGCGCGCCATCGAACTGCTCGCCTCCGGCGTGGTCCCGGCCGACTCGCTCATCACGCGGGTGGTGCCGCTCGATGACACCTCGGAAGCGTTCGATGCGCTGCTTGCAGCGTCCGCAATGAAAATTCTCGTCGATGTGCAAGGAGTTCGGGCATGAGTGTCTCATTTGATCTGACAGGAACAACCGCGGTCGTCACCGGCGCGCGTCGAGGCATCGGGTTCGCGATGGCCGAAGGGCTGGCCATGGCCGGTGCCAACATCATCGCCGCGTCCGCCAGCCAGGAAGCCGACGGCGGTGCTATCGGCGAGCGTGTACGTGAACTGGGGCGCTCCTTCGAAGGTCACGCTGTGGATTTCCGCGACCGCGATACCGTTGCCGCCTTCGGTACGGCGGTGCGGGACCGCGCGGACATTCTGGTGAACAATGCCGGAACCATTCGCCGGTCACCGGCCGCCGAGCATCCTCTCGAGTGGTGGGACGAGGTGCTCGACGTGAACCTGCGCAACCAGTTCGTTCTCACCCAGGCCGTCGCCGGCGGAATGCTGGAGCGCGGCTATGGACGCATCATTTTCACCGCGAGCCTGTTGAGCTTCCAGGGCGGCATCACCGTGCCCGGGTACACCGCAGCGAAATCCGGTATTGCCGGCTTGGTGAAGGCTCTCAGCAACGAGTGGTCGGCACGGGGCGTCACAGTGAACGCCATCGCACCCGGGTACATTGCCACCGACAATACCGCTGCGTTGCGCGCTGACGAGGACCGCTCGCAGGCCATCCTGGACCGGATTCCAGCCGGCCGCTGGGGCAATGCTGAGGACCTCCAGGGCGCCACAGTGTTTCTTGCGAGCCAGTCGGCCGCCTATGTCACCGGAGTGACCCTGCCGGTCGACGGCGGATGGATGGCGCGATGAGCCTCGAGCTCAGCGGTGTTGTCCCGCTCGCGACTGTCGAGGATGGCGCTGCAGCAGACATCCTGGCCGACGGCCTCATCGCAGGTGGCCTGCCGGTCCTTGAGGTCGCTTTGCGCAACGAGTACGGGATGGCCGCGATCGAACGCATCGCAGCACGCGGAGACGTGCTCGTCGGTGCAGGCACGGTACTTGACCCCCAGCAGCTGCGGCGCGCACTCGACGTCGGTGCGGCGTTTGTGGTTGCCCCGGGGCTCGACGAGGAGGTTGTCGAAGCAGCGCTCGACGCCGGAGTCCCTGTACTGCCCGGCGTGATGACCCCGAGCGATATCCAGCGGGGCATCCGCCTCGGCCTCAAACGCCTCAAACTATTCCCCGCCGGCGCCATTGGTGGACTTTCCATGATCGATGCGCTTGCACCGGTCTTCCCGGGCGTGAGCTTCATGCCCAGCGGTGGCGTCAACACCACCAACCTTGGCGACTACCTCGCACATCCGGCCGTGTTTGCCGTGAGCGGCTCGTGGATCGCTGCTCCTACACGTGTCGCAGCGGGTGCTGATGCTGTCGCTGAGGCAGCCCGGCAGGCACTCGCGGTCAGCACCGGGGCAGACACTGGGGCAGGCTCGGAGTCCTCGCGATGAGCGTCGTCGCGCTCGGTGAGTCTTTGGGGCTGCTGGTTGCATCCCGGATCGGCCGTCTTGAGCTGGTACCGACGATGGATTTGGGATTCGGCGGTGCGGAGAGCAATGTCGCGATCGGAGTCGCGCGCCTCGGCGTGCCGGCGACGTGGATGGGCCGCCTTGGTGACGACGCGCTGGGCCGCCTCATCGGTCGGCAGCTGCGCGCGGAGGGCGTCAGTGTCGCGGCGACCTGTGACCCGGAGGCCCCCACCGCCCTCATGCTGAAGGAGCGTCCGGCGGCGGGCTCCAGCGCTGTCTCGTACTACCGCGCCGGGAGCGCAGGCTCACGCCTCGCGCCCGAACACCTGGACCTGGACCTCATCCGCGACGCGCGGATCCTGCACATCACCGGAATTACCGCCGCGCTGGGTGCCGGGCCGCGTGCGGCGCTGGATGCCGCGATCGATGCCGCGCGTGACAGCGGCACTATTATCTCCTTCGACGTGAACCACCGCTCGCGCCTGTGGGACCATTCGACGGCTGCCCGGGCGTACCGCGAGATTGCGGCGCGCGCCGACGTCGTCTTCGCCGGGGATGACGAATCGGAGCTACTCACCGGCGAGAAGGAAACCGCTGCGCAAGCGCTGGCGATCACCGGGATGGGCCCGAAGCAGGCAATCGTGAAGCTGGGCGCCGAGGGCGCCTACGCTCTGTGCGATGGCGATGCCGTCCAGCAGCCGGCGTTCGCGGTGCATGCCGTCGACACCGTCGGCGCCGGTGATGCTTTCGTTGCCGGCTATCTCGCGGAACTCATTTCCGGTGCCCCCTTGACTGACCGTCTCCGCACGGCTGCCGCCTGCGGCGCGATCGCCTGCACCGCGCCGGGTGACTGGGAAGCAGCTCCCGACCGCGTCGCGATCGCGCGGTTGCTAGGAGACGGAGACCCCGTACAACGCTGAAATTCCGCGCTGAGGGACAGAAACGGCAAGGCCTAGGCACCGGTGACGACGGCGGGGTCCGATCCGCAATTCGATCGGCCCCGCCGCTCGGCGTTGGGTTACATCCCGCGCTGATTCCCGCTTGAATCGAAGTAACCGCGTTCGACGACGAAAGGCAGCCTTGTGAACATGTACCCGGCAGAAACGGTCCGCGCTCAGATCCTGGCGGTACTCGAGGCGTGGGGTATGACGCCGGAAAGAGCGCGCACCACGGCGGAAGTCATGGTCGAAACGGATCTTGCAGGGATCGACTCCCACGGCATTTCGATGCTTCCGACCTACCAGCGGTTCATCGGTACGGGGAAGGTGAACTTCCGCGCCGAACCGGTGGTGAGCCGGGAGACTGCAGCGACCGCCGTCGTCGACGGTGGAAACAATCTCGGTCACGCGACCATGGTCGCGGCAATGGAGCTCGCCGTCGCAAAGGCCAAAAAATCTGGCGTTGGGGTTGTGACGGTGCACCACTCCCATCATTTTGGTGCAGCCGGTTACTACGCCAAGATTGCCGCTGATGCAGGGCTGGTGGGTTTGGTTACCTCAACCACGCCGGGCAAGTCGGTGGTGCCCACGAGAAGTGCCCGTCCGCTGCTAGGGACGAATCCGCTGGCCTTCGCGGCACCGAGCGGTGACGCTGACGCACCCTTCCTGCTGGACATGTCGACCAGCACCGTGGCCATGAACAAGGTCAAGGTGTACGACTACCGCGGGCAGGATCTGCCCAAGGGCTGGGTACTCGATGGATCAGGCGAACCTGTCACCGATTCCCATGCGGCCTTCGCTCAGCTCCGGGCCGAAGAACACGGTGGGCTCAGCCCGCTGGGCGGAACCGAATCACTCTCGAGCTACAAGGGTTACGGGCTGGCCCTGATGGTGCAGATCCTCGCGGGCGCCCTCGCCGGAGCAACATTTGCCCCCCTGAAAGACCCTGCCGGCCCCGACAACATCGGCCACTTCTGCCTCGCGATCGACCCCGGTTTCTTCGGCGATCCTAAACAGTTCACCGCGTCCGTCTCCGATATCCTCGACACGCTCCGCACTGAACCAGCAGTGTCACCGGAGCGGCCGGTCTTGGTGCCCGGGGACAATGAACGATCCGTCCGGGCTGAGCGGCTTGAGAGCGGCATCCCGCTGAGCGATGCCCTGATCGGGCAGGTCAAGGACATCTGCTCGAAGACCGAGGCCGCGTTCCTTCTCTAGGTCAGCCCGCGATACGCGAACGCAGGATCGGCACGCCCGGGCCATCCAACGCGTCGAGGTGCGCCGTTCGGCCAGCCATCGCCATGACAAGAGCCAGCGTTGACCCGTTAACCAGATTTCCTGTGCCGGCGGTGAAGGGGCTGTCGTTTGCCCTTAGCTGCAGGCCCTTGACGAGCGTTCGGCTATTGACGGCGAAGTTCCGACTCGCGAAGAACTCGGCGACTGGAATCAGCGCCCCAACGCGTGGCTCCCGCACAAGGCCAAGCGGTTGGCGGATGTCCTGTGCGTGCACAACGACCTCGCCGAGGAACGCTGCGATGTCAGGAGTCGGCGCAATACGGCTGTCGATGACGGCGCGGAATCGGGCCAGCGTTGCACTCGGGGAATCGCCGCGCTGTTCCTCCAGCCGGCGCTGGTTGTGCACGGTGGGGCGAAAGCCCGCTCCGAGCATGCTGCGCATCCACTGCCATCTATTGAGGCTTGCAGCAGCAGTGAGGTGGGCGACCACCTGTTCCACATCCCATTTCCCGCACAACGTGGCATGGCGCCACTGCTCGGGCACCAAATCGGCCAGGTCCTCAGCCAATGCAGCCCGCTCTGCGCGCATCAGCTCCCACAGTGAGTCGGTCGACGTTTCAGTCATGGTATCTGGCTCCTTCGTTGGTGATTGCCGTGCTCGCCGGGTAGACGGATCATCTGCCGGAAAATCATCTACCTCTCGCGCGGCTTCTCCTCAGACTAGGAGGCCAGATACCGTCCGGGCCGATGGTTCAGCGCGAGGATGAGATTCAACATGACCACTCCGACGCCGGAGACAAGGGCGGTCATGGGCGGGACCACAAGCATCGACGCCAGCACGACGGCGGCATCGAGACCCATCAGAACATAGCCCGCGCGCAGACCAAACCGCTCCTGCAGAATCAGCGCCGCAATGTTGAACCCGCCCAGGCTTGAGTTGTGTCGAAACAGGATGAGCAGGCCGATCCCGCACAGGACGCTGCCGGCTACCACCGCGTACCAGGTATTCATCGCGGGGAATTCGACGGCGAGAGGATGCAGGTAGGACAGAGCCGACACCAGAAGGATGGCTGCACCGCTTCGAACGGTGAAGCCCAGGCCCTTCCTGCGGGCCGCGAGAATGAAGAACGGCAGGTTGATACCGAGGAACAGCACGCCGAAATTGACCGGGATGCCGTAGTTGAGGAGGAGCGCGATGCCCGCTGTTCCGCCGGTTACCGCAGAGCAGCTCTTGAGGAGGAAGAGGCCGAGCGAAACGACGAAAGTGCCGATCAGCAGCCCCAAAACATCTTCGAGCTTGCTGTGCTTGACCGGTGACGGGGCCAATGGGGCACTGATCGTCTGAATGGGGAGCTCCCTCTGAAGCGGCGTTGTCCTGCCCTCAATTTTAGGTGCGGCGGCTCCCTGCTCCCCCATCGAAGGGGTGAGATGTTTCCTACACTCGGCTCGTAATCAAATCGTGCCCATTGCCGTGTAACTACCCACGAGCCGCCGCAAACATAACGGGTATGACGGCACAAATCATCGAACAGTCGCAGGTCACCCCGGCATCCTCAGGCAAGTTGTGGGAAGTGAAGGTCGGCACGGCCGCCGGCCAGTTCCTTTCGACGCCGCGCAAAGCCGCAGAGCGCATCGCCGCGATCGCCGAACGCCGTCTCGCGCAGGGACGGCCCATCATATTCACCGTGTACCGGCTCAATGAGGAGGACAAGCCGGAATGGGACGCCAGCGCCGAGGTGGCAAGCATCTTCGCGGTTACGGGTTGGCCTGCATCCAACTGCGCCATCCAGCGGGCCCAGGTCATCGACATCCTCGAAGCTGCCCTCACCGAGCGCTGACCGGTGAGCGGGACCGGCCGGGTGCCGTCGTCGTCGGGCTAGTACACTGAGGCGCATGACCGGGCAGGACCCTGCCCCGGAGGGGGCTGCGGCAACTCCCTCCGGAGGCACAAGCCTCGACGACTTCATTGACACTTCCCTGCGCTCTCCGGCGGAGAGAAACCGCACCTTCATGGGCATCCTCGTGAACACCGGCGTCGCAAACATCACCACCAGTTATCTGTGGTTCGCCCTAACGTTCTGGGCGTATCTGGAAACCCGCAACGTCATTGCCACCGGGGTGATCGGCGGCGCGTACATGCTGTTGATTGCCCTCTCGAGCATCAGCTTCGGCACGTTCGTGGACCGCTACCGGAAGCTGGCGGTGATGCGCTTCGCCGGCGCATTCACCCTGGTGATGTTCCTGCTCTCCGGGGCCATGTTCCTCATGACGCCCGAATCCAGCCTTCTCGACCTGAGACAGCCGTGGTTCTGGGTCTTCACCATGATCATCCTGATCGGTGCGGTGGTGGAGAACATGCGGAACATCGCCCTGGCCACAACGGTCACCATCCTCATCGAGCCCGACCGTCGAGCGAACGCCAACGGACTGGTGGGAATGGTGCAGGGCATCATGTTCATCATCACCTCCGTGCTTTCCGGGTTGTCGGTCGGGCTGCTCGGCATGGGCTGGACGATCGTCGTTGCCCTTGTGCTGACCGCCCTTGCGTTCGCTCACCTGCTGACGCTGCGCATGCCCGAGGAGGTGCGTGCTGCCGCCACCGACGCACACGGCGGCTTCGACCTGCGGGGTTCGTGGGCCGCCGTCATGGCAATCTCGGGCCTGTTCGCGCTTATCCTGTTCTCCACGTTCAACAACTTCGTGGGCGGCGTCTACATGGCGCTGATGGATCCCTACGGGCTGGAGCTCTTTCCCGTGGAACTGTGGGGAACCTTCTTCGCGCTCGGCGCCACCGGATTCATTGTGGGCGGTGCGCTGATCGCCAAGTTCGGCCTGGGGTCCAATCCGCTGCGCACCATGCTCATTGCCGTCGTCGTGATGGGCGTGATCGGGGCAGTCTTCACGATCCGCGAGTGGGCCTGGCTCTACATCGCCGGTATCTGGCTGTACCTCGTCCTGATCCCGTTCATCGAAGCCGCCGAGCAGACGGTCATCCAGCGGGTGGTGCCGCTGAACCGGCAGGGACGCGTGTTCGGATTGGCCATGGCATTGGAGTCTGCGGCTGCCCCGATCACCGCATTCCTCATCGCTCCCATCGCCCAGATCTGGATCATCCCGTACGCCCGCTCAACAGAGGGCGCCGCCCAGCTGGCCCCGCTCCTCGGCGAGGGAACCTCCCGCGGCATCGCGCTGGTGTTCCTGATCGCCGGCATCGTCATCATCGCCGCCGCGCTGCTGGCCTTCTTTACCCCGGTCTACCGCCGGGTCTCAGCGTCCTATGCGCAGACGGCGGCGGAGACGGCTACAGAGACTCCGACGACGCCTTAGCTCGCCCCGCCAGCGAGCTGACGCTCGAGCATCTCACCGAGAACCCGAATGCCCTGCGGGAACTGTCCGGGGTGCCCG
Organism: Arthrobacter sp. D2-10; assembly: GCF_054161285.1. Taxonomy (NCBI): domain Bacteria; kingdom Bacillati; phylum Actinomycetota; class Actinomycetes; order Micrococcales; family Micrococcaceae; genus Arthrobacter; species Arthrobacter sp. D2-10. The sequence continues at coordinate 3,055,065 of NZ_CP096431.1, forward strand.
CCCGCATAGTTGAGCCGGATGAAGGGGCCCGCAGGCTCGGCCGGGAACCACTCGTTCCCTGCCGCGATAACGACGCCGGCAGCCTCGCAATCACGGGCCAACAGTTCGACGTCGGTTCCGTCGGGCAGCCGCGCCCACAGATTCAGCCCGCCCTTCGGTATGAGGTCAATGTGCGCTTGCGGCGCGTGCTCCCGCAGGCTGGCCAGCAGCAGGTCACGGCGGGACTGGAGCTGCTGGCGCAGCCCGCGCAGATGTGTCTGCCAGGCCGGCTGCGTCACCACCTCCAGTGCGGCGGACTGCAGGAGTCCGCTGACATACATCGCTCCGGCTCCGTGATCTGCAAGAATCCGTTCCCGCGCCGGTCCGCGAGCAACCACGGCTCCAACCCGGACCGAGGGAGAGACGCTCTTCGTCAGTGAACGAAGGTAGACCACATGACCCGAGTCGTCGCGCGCAGCGACGGGGGTTGAGCTCGTGTTGATGCCGAAGTCATGCGCCCAGTCATCCTCCACGAGGAAGGCGCCGTGAGCGCGGACTGCATCGAGTACGTGCGCGCTGCGCTCGGCAGACCACTGGGCACCGGTGGGATTCGTGTAATTGGGCTGCGCATAGAGGAGGCGGGAACCTGTCTCCTCGAAGGCCCGGGCGAGCACCTCGGGGTCAGGTCCGTCGGCTCCGCTCGGAATCGGTATCACTTCCACACCGGCCTGAGCGGCGGCCACGATAGCTCCCCAGTAGGTGGGCGACTCCATGAGGATCGGCTGCCCGCTGCCGGCGAGTGCACGGAAGATCGTGCTGAGGCCACTTTGACTGCCAGGAAGGATGATCACGTCGCTGGGCGCGGGCGGGGAGACACCGGCCGGGGTTGAAGCCCGCAGTTCCTGCGCAAACCAGGACTGCAGTTCGGGCAGCCCTGCCGCCGGCGGCCGGGACAGCGCCGCATCGCTGCGGGACGCCCGGGTGAGCGCCGCACGGACCGCGCGTACCGGCAAAAGCTCCTGGTCAGGGTAACCCGAGTGGAAGGCGATGACGTCGTGCTGGATACCGCGCAACGCCGTCGGAAGGCCGCGGGCTGGAGCCTTCGGTGAACGCAGCGCGGCAGTCTGCCAGCCATAGTCGGCCGGACGGGCGGTCCGGACAGTGCGCACGAATGTTCCGGCACCCGGGCGGCTCTCGACCTGACCCCGCGCGACGAGAGTCTGCAGCGCTTTCTGTACTGTTACCGGGCTGACGCGATGTTCCGCCACGAGCGTCCGGGTGGAAGGTAGCCGCGACCCTGGCGCAGCGCCGGCAATCCACTCATTCAGTGACGCCACGATCCGGGAACTGCTATCGTTGTTCATGTACAGCAATAGTAGCGCTACTATCCTTTCGCCGATACTGCTACCGGCTCGCCCCGCCGGCCTCTGGTGGGGTCTGCTTGGAGTTGCGGCATTCTCCTTCACCGTCCCCTTCACCCGTGTCGCGGTCGAAGGCATGTCTCCGCTCTTCATTGGCTCCGGTCGGGCAGTGGTGGCAGCCGTGCTCGCAGCTTTCGCGCTGGTGCTCACGCGGCAACGCCTGCCCCGCGGCCGGCAGTGGGCGCGTCTCGCGGTGATTGCCGGTGGGATTGTGGTCGGCTTCCCGCTCCTGAGTTCCTACGCGCTCACAGCTGTACCCGCCAGCCACGCCGCCGTCGTCCTCGCGCTCCTGCCTGCCGCGACCGCAACGGCGGCGGTCCTGCGCGGCCATGAGCGGCCACCGCTGGGCTTCTGGATACTGACGGGCGTCGGCGCCCTTGCGGCGATTGCCTTCGCACTCTTTCAATCGGGTGGTTTCGGCCCTCTCGGCTGGGCAGACCTCCTACTGCTCGCTGCAGTCCTGGCCGCCGCCGTCGGGTATGCCGAAGGCGGGTTACTGTCGCGCGAGTTGGGCTCCTGGCAGGTGATCTCCTGGGCGCTCGTCGTTGCCTCACCGCTGATGATTGCCCTGACCGCTGTCGCGCTCCTCCAGGAACCTCCGGCAGCCACGTCGATTGAGTGGGCCGCCTTCGCCTATCTCGGAGTGGTCAGCATGTTCCTCGGCTTTTTCGCCTGGTACCGGGGTCTTGCGATCGGGCCCATGACGCGAGTCAGCCAGATACAGCTCGCACAACCGGTCCTGAGCATTGCCTGGGCAGCAGTCCTGTTGGGCGAGAGCCTCGGATGGGCAACGATCGTCGGGGGCCTGGCAGTCATTCTCTGCGCGGGCCTTGCGGTGCGGACTCGACAGGCAGCCAAAGACGTCACTCTCCCACCGCTCCTCCACACTCTGAAAGACTGACTCCCATGACAACTCCCCGCCCTTTCGCACAGGTCGATGTCTTCTCCTCCACGCCCTATCTGGGCAACCCGGTCGCCGTTATTATCGACGGCAGCGGGCTCAACACCGACGACATGCAGCGCGTCGCACGCTGGACGAATCTCTCCGAGACCACTTTCCTGCTGCCACCCACGAACCCCCAAGCGGACTACCGCGTACGGATCTTCACCCCCGGCGGTGAGCTGCCGTTCGCCGGTCATCCCACCCTCGGTTCCGCCCATGCCTGGCTCGAAGCCGGCGGCACCCCGCTCTCGGCTGATTGCGTGGTGCAGGAATGCACAGCCGGGCTGATCAACGTCCGGCGCGGTAGCGGCATCCTGTCCTTCGCCGCCCCCGCCACTCAGCGCACCGGAGACCTGGAAATTGACTACCTCGCGCAGATTGTGACCGCGTTCGGCATCCGGGAAGACCAGGTTCTCTCCCACCAGTGGGTGGACAACGGGCCGGGCTGGGCCGTCATCCGGTTGCGCACCGCGCAGGAGGTGCTGGACCTCGAACCCGACCTTTCGCAGATCCCGACGGCGATGATCGGCGCCATCGGCGCGTACCCTGAAGGCTCGGAGCACGCCTACGAGATGCGGACCTTCGCTCCCGCCGTAGGGATCGTCGAAGACCCGGTCTGCGGGAGCATGAATGCCTCGGTCGGCCAGTGGCTGATCGGCACCGGCGCGGTGCCGTCGACCTACCGGGTCTCGCAGGGCAGCCGACTCGGGCGGGCCGGAGACATCACCATCACGGCCGACGACGACGGCACCGTCTGGGTGGGCGGCGCCACAACTACGTGCTTCCGGGGAACAGCCAAGATCTGACACTCCATCCGACGTGTTACCCCGCCAGGGAGCCGGCCAGCGCCACGGCACCGGCGATCGCTAGCGCGGCTCTCATGCTGTTCGCGCGGGTCCACGGGCGTTCGAACGCGCGCCAACCCCCCAGCTTGTCTGGACCGGCTCCACTGCCGGTTCCCGCGGGGAGCCGAGCGAGCGCGTTGTTGAGCGGAACGTTGACGGCCACTGTCAGGCCGAGGCTGGCCAAAGACAGCGCCGCTCCGGTCAACCGCATCATGCTCGGCGTCTCTGAGGTCAGGGAGGCGACCCCGGCAACCACCGATGCGAGCGCCCCGCCGAAGAAGAGGGTCATGAACGGCGGGCGGACCGCCCGCACGTTGATACGTTGCATCACGGCGACCGCCTCACTCGCAGCGCGAGTGTTGAGCGCGGGCATCACCATGGTGGAGAACGCGACGTAAACGCCGCCGGTCGCTCCGGCACATACCGCTGCCGCCGTGGTGGCGACAGTCTCAACCAGGCTCATGCCGTCATCCTGGCGGGCACGCTCCACACACCGGTGGCGGCAGCGCGGCGGGCATAGACCGAAAAATCCGTCGGCTCGCGGTCGAGTACTTCGCCGAGGTCACCGGTTAGGGAGGCGTTCCGTCCGTCGAGGATCGTGTCGAACAGCTCGGCAAGGGGTTCCGCTTCTTGGCGGAGAATGCCGTCGGCCTCGACATCCGTCACGAACTCCTCCGGGGTGCCGGGAACGTATTCGATGGAACGGCCAGCGGCGGCTGATAGTTCAGCGGCGACGTCGTGCATGGACAGCAGGCGCGGTCCGGTGAGCTCATAAACGCGTCCGGCGTCGATCTCACCGAGGAGTGCACTGGTAGCCACTTCAGCGAGATCGTCCAGATCGACAAAGGGCTCGACGACGTCGCCCGCCGGAAGCACGAGTCTTCCCCGCAGTACCGGGCCCAGCAGGAAGTGCTCGCTGAAGTTCTGCGCGAACCAGGAGGAGCGGAGAACGGTCCACTCGATGCCGGATTGTTGCAGTGCCTGCTCGCTCGCGATCGCGCCCTCCTCCCCACGTCCCGACAGCAGGACAAGGCGTCGAACGCCGCGAGTCCTTGCACGCGCGGAGAAGTCCGCGATCAGCTCCGGGACGCCCGGGAAGGCGAGGTCCGGGGAGTAGCAGACGTAGGCGGAGGTGACGCCGTCTAGCGCTGCGTCCCACGTGGAGGTGTTGTGCCAGTCGAAGAGGTGACCGGTATGGCGGGAAGTGGCACGAAAGGGCAGCCCACGGGACTCCAGCCGGCTGGTGATACGACGCCCGGTCCTGCCGGAGCCACCGATGATGAGGAACTGAGAAGTAGTCATAGCTCCATCACACCGCAGTACATCCAGACTGCACATAGCTCATCCGCATCTTTCCATACGCGATCGTCTAGATTGGTTGCTATGGACCCACTGGTGCACTTCCTCGACGGCCCTCATGCCCGGCGGGCGTTCGCCTTGCGGGTGGCGATGAGCCCGCCGTGGGCACTGGACGTGCGTGACGGGGCACCCCTCACGATCATGGCGGTACTGTCGGGGTACGCATGGCTCACCGCAGATGGGGATACGGTCCGGTTGAGCGCCGGGGATATCGCTATGGTGCGCGCCGGAGATCCCTATCTCGTCGCCGATGAACCGCTGCGCGGGGCAAGCATCGTCATCCACCCCGGGCAGGAATGCACCACTCTCAGCGGGGAACCGGTCCGTCTGAGCATGAGCCACGGCGTACGGACCTGGGGCAACACTGCCGAGGGAGAGACCACCATGCTGATCGGCACGTACGAGTCCGACGCCGAGATCGGCTCCGCGGTGACAGCGGCCTTGCCGCGCACCGCCGTCGTTCCCAGCGGGGAGATCAATGCCGTACTGCTGCAGTTACTTGCCGACGAGATCTCCACCGACGCACCGGGGCAGGGCAGCATCATCGACAGGATGCTGGATGTACTTCTCGTACATGCCCTCCGCGCCTGGACCGCCGCCCATCCTGACCGGACCACCGGGTGGCTGTCCGCGGGCGCCGACCCCGTGGTCGGCGAAGCGCTTGAACTGCTGCACACCCATCCCGCCGATCCCTGGACTCTGAGCTCCCTGGCCGGGCGAGTCAATGTCTCACGGGCCACCCTGGCAGCGCGCTTTCGATCGTCAGTCGGTGAACCGCCGATGACCTACCTGGCGAACTGGCGAATGTTGTTGGCCAGCGAGCTCCTCGCCGATGCGCGCCGCACCACCGCGCGCATCGCCGCCGAGGTGGGATACGGCAGCCCGTTCGCACTCAGTACGGCGTTCAAACGAAGGTTCGGAGTGAGTCCCACGGAGTACCGCCACCGTAAGTATTCGGCGTCGGCGTGAAGGGCGGGTCGCCCTAGACCACACCCAGCGCCAGCATCGCGTTGGCGACCTGCACAAACCCCGCGATGTTGGCTCCGGCGACGTAGTTGCCGGGAAGACCGTACTCGTCGGCCGTCGCGGCGCAGCGTTCGTGGATATTCGCCATGATGTGCTCGAGCCGCTGTTCCGTGTGCTCGAAAGACCACGCGTCGCGGCTGGCGTTCTGCTGCATCTCTAGGGCCGAGGTCGCAACGCCGCCTGCATTGGCTGCTTTCCCCGGGCCGAAAAGGATCTTCGCTTCCTGGAACAGTTCGATTGCAGCGGGTGTGCTTGGCATGTTGGCGCCCTCAGCGACCGCGATCAGGCCGTTCTCCAGAAGGCGCTTCGCGGCGGCGTCGTCCAGTTCGTTCTGGGTGGCACAGGGCAGCGCGACCGTGCCGTCCACATCCCACACGGAACCTCCCTCTACGAACACCGCGCCGGATCCACGCTGCTGCGCGTAGTCGCTGACGCGCAGGCGCTGGTTCTCCTTGATGTCGCGGAGGAGTTCGACGTCGATGCCCTGCTCCTCGACGACATACCCGGAGGAGTCGGAGCAGGTGATTACGTTCGCACCGAACGACTGCGCCTTGGAGATGGCGTGAAGGGCTACGTTGCCGGAGCCAGAGACAACTACCCGTTGGCCTTCGAACGAGAGGTTCCGGGTAGCGAGCATTTCCTTCGCGAAGAGCACTGCACCGAAACCCGTTGCCTCCGGGCGAACCAGCGAACCGCCCCACCCGATTCCCTTGCCGGTGAGGACGCCGGACTCGTAGCGGTTGGTGATCCGCTTGTACTGGCCGAACATGTAGCCGATCTCACGGGTGCCGACACCGATGTCACCGGCCGGCACATCCGTGTACTCCCCGATGTGGCGGTAGAGCTCAGTCATGAAGGACTGGCAGAAGCGCATGACCTCGCCGTCGCTGCGCCCGCGTGGATCGAAGTCCGAGCCGCCCTTGCCTCCGCCGATCGGCATGCCGGTCAGCGCATTCTTGAAGATCTGCTCGAAACCGAGGAACTTCACGATCCCCAGGTAGACCGACGGGTGGAAGCGAAGCCCGCCCTTATAGGGTCCAAGCGCAGAGTTGAACTCGACGCGGAAGCCGCGGTTGATGCGGACCTTGCCCTCGTCATCCACCCACGGCACCCGGAAGATGATTTGCCGCTCGGGCTCGCAGATGCGTTCGAGAATCGACGCCTCAACGAATTCGGGGTGCTTCGCGAGGACCGGCCCCAATGAATCGAAGACCTCGTCCGCGGCCTGGTGGAACTCGGTCTCCCCCGGATTCCGGCGGATGACTTCGTTGCGGATCGCTTCCATTGACGAGTCCATCTGACTCTCCTATCCCTGCAGAGGTACCGACCAAGCCTATAGTCGGCGGGCGTCCACGTGCACAGCGTGCGGGCTTCATTACTTCCTTTTGACCGATGGGGTGACGTGTGCCATAGTTTGTAATCGATTCCATGGAATCGATTCCACGAGTAAACGCAGGAGCACAAGTGCGATCAGTGACGATCAGGGATGTAGCCGTCAAGGCCGGCGTCTCAGTAGCCACAGCATCCCGTGTGCTCTCCGGCCACCCCTCCACCTCCGAGGAGGCCCGGACCGCTGTCAGCGAGGCCGCACACCAGCTCGGCTTCAGGCCGAATGCCCAGGCGCGGTCGCTCCGCAAGACCAGCACCCAAACCATCGGCCTGGTCCTCCCCGATGTCCGGAACCCCTTCTTCGCGGACCTTGCGCACGCTGTGGAACAGCGGGCCCGCGAATTCAAATACCTCACCCTCTTCGGGAACGCGAACGAAGACGCGGAGCAGCAGGACCGCTACTTCGACATCATGCTGACCCAGCGGGTCGACGGCCTCATCGCTGCACCTCAGGGTGATCTCGCAGGACTGAAGCCGATTCTCGACAGCGGTGTACCCACCGTCTTCGTCGACCGCGTTGTTCCGGACACCACGGTTCCCAGCGTCACTCCGGACAACGTCACCGGCGTCCAGGAAGCCGTACGGCACCTGGTTCAGCTGGGCCACCGCCGCATCGGCTACATCGCCGGGCCGCAGTCAACCTCCACCGGGCGTGAGCGCCTCGCCGCCTTCCAGGCTGCTCTCGCCGAGACCAACGCGCACGACGACGCCGAGCTCATTTTCTTCGGCGACTTCCAGTCCGCCAGTGGTGCGGCAGGCGCCCGCCAGCTCCTGGGACTTCCCAAACCCCCCACGGCGCTGCTTGCCGCGGACAGCCTCATGAGCATCGGCGCAGTGGGCGTCTGTAACGAGCGGGGACTCGGCATCGGCACGGACCTAGCCTTCGTCGCTTACGACGACATCGAAGCGTTCACCCTCGTCAATCCGGCCCTGACAGTGATTGCACATGACGTCAATGCCATGGGCCGCACCGCAGTCGACCTTCTGACCCAGGTGATCGCCGGCGAAAAACCGGAATCGGTCATCCTGCCCAGCCGCCTCATTGTCCGCGGTTCCACCCTTCCCCTCCAGGAGGCATAACTTCATGAGCGATAACCCAGGGACCCGAAACACCATGACCGACGGCCCGATCCTGACGCTGGAGAACGTCACCAAGTCCTTCGGCCCGGTGACAGTCATCAAGGGCGTGACTGTCAGCGTGCGCCCGGGCAAGGTGCAGGTCCTCCTCGGTGAGAACGGAGCGGGCAAATCCACGCTGATTAAGATGATGGCGGGCGTCTATCAACCCGACGGCGGCCGTATCCTCGTCGACGGAACGGAAGTCCGGCTCCCCGACACCAACGCATCCGAGGCACTCGGGATCGCGACCATCCACCAGGAACTGAACCTCGTGGGGTCGATGACGGTCGCAGAAAACATCTGCATGGGCCGGTACCCGCGCCGCTTCGGGCTGGTGGACCGGCGGGAAATGCGCGAGATTGCACGCAACGCTCTTGCGATGATCGGCCTCGACATTGACGTCGACCACAAGGTGGGCGAACTGGGAATCGCGCGCCAGCAGCTCGTCGAGATTGCCAAGGCCCTCAGCCTCAACGCCCGCATGCTGATCCTGGATGAACCGACCGCAGCCCTGACCAAGCGTGAGATCTCAGCGCTGTTCGCAGTAGTCGAGGACCTCCGCAAGCGGGGCGTCGGCATGGTGTTCATCTCGCATCACCTCGACGAGATCGCAGCCATCGGCGACTCCGTCTCAGTTCTTCGCGACGGTGAGTTCATCGCCGAGGTCCCCGCCGACACGCACGAGGATGAGCTCGTCAGGCTCATGGTCGGGCGCTCCATCGAACAGCAGTTCCCGCGGCGCCGCGAGTACAACGGCCCGGCGGACACGCTCCTGGAGGTTGACGGCCTCTCGACCAAGGGTCTGGTCAACAACGTCTCGTTCTCTGTGAAGGCGGGCGAGGTGGTGGGGCTTGCGGGCCTTGTGGGGGCAGGCCGCACTGAGGTCATCAGGGCAATTGCCGGCGTCGACCCGTACACGAGCGGGTCCGTGCGGGTCCGCGGCAAGGAACTGCCCAAGTCCAGCATCGGCGCAGCAATCAGGGCCGGAGTTGGGCATGTCCCGGAAGACCGCAAGGCCCACGGACTGGTCCTCGGCGCAGCGGTCAACGAGAACATCGGCTACGCGACGCTGTCGACGACGGCGAAGACGGGGCTCGTGGACCGCTCCGGACAACGCAAGCGGGCGCAGGCCGTGGCTGACAGGCTCCGGATCCGGATGCACAACATCGACCAGGTGGTCGGCTCGCTGTCCGGTGGAAACCAGCAGAAGGCGGTCTTCGCCCGCTGGATCGTTGCCGGGTCGACGGTCCTCCTGCTCGATGAACCAACCCGGGGCGTCGATGTCGGCGCCAAGGTGGAAATCTACGAACTGATGAACGCGATCACTGCCGCGGGCGGCGCCGTCGTCATGGTGTCCAGCGAGCTGCCCGAAGTACTGGGCATGAGCGACCGGGTGCTCGTGATGAGCGGTGGGCACATTTCCGGTGAATTGAGCGCTGATGACGCGACGCAGGACGCCGTGATGTCGCTGGCGGTGCGCGATGTACAGCGCGATCTTGAAGACAAGCTGATGGAGGACGGTCATGAATAAGGTTGCAACGGCTACCGCGTCGAAGAAAGCGCGCAGCGGCTCACAAGTGGGAAGGTTCCTGGCGGACAACGGCGCGCTCGTCGGCCTGTTCGTCCTCGGCCTCGCGCTGTTCATTGCGACGCCGGACTTCCTCACCGGCCCGAATCTGCTCAACATCGGCATCCAGGCCTCCGTAATTGCAGTGCTCGCATTCGGGCTGACGTTCGTGATCGTGGCCGCGGGAATCGATCTGTCGGTCGGTTCCGTGGCAGCGCTCTCCGCTATGGGGTCAGCATGGATGTTCTCGCAGGGTTCGATGCCGGGATGGGTGGCGCTCATCGGCGGTCTACTCATCGGCGCCGTGAGCGGTGCGGTGAGCGGCTTCGCCGTCGCCTACGGGAAACTGCCTTCGTTCATCGCCACCCTGGCAATGCTGAGCGTCGCGCGCGGCCTGACCCTCGTCATTTCCGACGGCCGGCCCATCGGCACCGCCCCGGAGGTCTCTTTCCTCGGCGGCAATATCGGCCCGGTTCCCATGCCGATCATCGTGCTCGTCATTGCCGGCGTCGTCGCAGCCTTCATTCTCAACTTCACCGTTATGGGGCGCTACATGTACGCCGTCGGCGGCAACAGGGAAGCGGCCCGCCTGTCCGGAGTTCCCGTGCGGAAGGTGCTGGTTACTGTCTTCGCGCTCTCCGGCCTCTTCGCGGGTCTCGCAGGCCTTCTCCTTTCAGGCCGCCTTGATTCCGCCCAGCCACAGGCCGCGGCCGGTTACGAGCTTGACGCGATTGCCGCGGTCGTCATCGGTGGAGCCTCGCTGGCGGGCGGCATCGGCCGGATCAGCGGCACCCTGGTGGGTGCGCTGGTGCTGGTCGTGATCCGTAACGGGCTGAATCTCCTCAACGTCTCCTCGTTCTGGCAGCAGGTGGTCATCGGCCTGGTGATCGCGGTTGCGGTCGGTATCGACTCACTCCGGCGCAAGAACCAGCCGCACTAGCCCACACCTCAACTTTCACTTCGCTCCGTTCAACCAATCAGTAAAGGAAAACAACAATGAAGTTCTCCGCTCCGCGCAAGGCAGCCGTTCTGACCGTTTCGCTGGCCCTCGCCCTGTCCGCAACCGCATGCAACCGTGGCGGCGAGGAAGGCGCTGAGACATCGTCCTCGGCAACGCTCGCCCTCTCCACGCTGAACAACCCCTTCTTCGTGGAGCTTCGCGACGGTGCCGAAGCCGCAGCCGAAGAGGCAGGCATCGAGCTTGAGGTCGTTGACGCGCAGAATGATTCCGCGACCCAGACCAACCAGCTCGCAACCGCTGCCACCAGCGGCACCGACGGCGTCATCATCAACCCGGTTGATTCCGACGCCGCTGCCGCTGCCGTAGCTCCGCTGATCGACGGTGACATCCCGGTAGTTGCTGCGGACCGCACCGTCAACGGCGCCGAGGTTCAGTCCCTCGTCTCCAGCGACAACGTGGCAGGCGGAAAGCAAGCTGCAGATGAACTCGCCAAGGCCATGGGCGAAAAGGGCAAGGTCATTGTGCTGCAGGGCGTCGCAGGAACGTCAGCCAGCCGTGATCGCGGCGCCGGCTTCGAGGAGGGCATTGCTGCCTACCCGGACATCGAGGTGGTCGCCATGCAGACCGCGAATTTCGACCGCGCCGAGGCCCTCAACGTAGCCACCAACCTGCTGCAGGCCAACTCTGATGTCACCGGCATCTTCGCCGAGAACGACGAGATGGCGCTGGGCGCAATTCAGGCTCTCGGCGACCGTGCAGGTGCCGAGGTCAAGGTTGTGGGCTTCGACGGCACCGCAGACGGCCTGGCCGCCATTGAAGAAGGCTCGATGACCGCGACCATCGCACAGCAGCCCGCTGAGCTTGGCAAGCGCTCCGTCGAGATTCTCCAGCAGATCCTCGCCGGCGAGACCGTCGAGGCCACTGTCCCGGTTCCGGTTACCACCGTGAACTCCGAGAACGTCGGCGAATTCACAGAATGAGCACACAGCCGCCGGGCGTCGTCGTTGTAGGGTCCATCAACGCCGACCTCGTAGTCACACTGGAACGCCACCCCCAGCCGGGCGAAACGCTGCTGGGACGGACCATGACGGTGATGCCCGGCGGCAAGGGCGCGAACCAGGCCGTAGCTGCGGCCAAACTGGGAGCCCCAACCACAATGATTGGAGCCGTCGGGCAGGATTCCTACACCGACGTCGCGCTTTCCGGCCTGAACGGTGCCGGCGTCAACACTGATGCGGTTAAGCGCGTCAGGACGACCACCGGCGTAGCGATCGTGGCGGTCGACGACGCCGGCGAGAACACGATCGTCGTCATCCCCGGCGCGAACGGCGAGATTACGCCTGACCTGGTGTCTTCCTCAGCGCAGCTGATCGCGGACGCTGGCGTGCTGGTGCTCCAGGGCGAGATTCCCGCAGAGGCAATCACCGCGGCGGTTGCTTCCACGCTTCCTGCTTCGGATACGCGGGTGCTGATTAATCTCGCTCCGGTCATCGAGCTGGACCGCGAGACGCTGCTGCGCGCCGATCCGCTCGTGGTCAATGAGCACGAGGGCGCTCTGGTGCTGGCGCAGTTCGGCGTTGCTGCGTCTTCCGATCATGCGGGGACTGCGCGGGCGCTTCTCGAATGCGGTTTCCAGTCGGTCGTCATGACGTTGGGTGGTGCCGGTGCCCTTCTGGTCACCGCCTCCGGAATGCTCGAAGTGCCCGCGCCATCCGTTCCGGTGGTGGATACGACCGGCGCCGGCGATGCGTTTGTCGGTGCTCTCGCTGCCCGGCTCGTCGCCGGAGATAGTTTGCCCGAGGCCGTTCAGGTCGCGGTACGGGTAGGCGCCTTCGCCGTCGGCGGGGAGGGTGCCCAGCCTTCCTATCCGTCGCTCACCGATGAACTTCCCCCCGCACCCACCCCCCAAGGACTCAAGGCGTGAAGAAACAAGGAATACTCAACGGACCGATCAATGCACGCCTCAGCGCGTTGGGGCACGGGCACCTGGTCGTCATCACGGACTGCGGCATGCCGTTGCCCGATGCCGACTCCGTTGTTGACCTGGCGTTGGTGAAGGGGCGACCGGAATTCGCGGAAGTTCTGCGGGCGGTGCTCGATGACCTCGAGGTCGAGGGGTCCGTCATCGCGTCGGAGGCGGCGGGGACAGCTGTCGAACACACCGTTCGTGCCCAGGGCCTCTCTCCCGAAATCATGAGCCACGAAGAACTGAAGGCACTGTTGCCCGAGGCGCGGCTGATCATCCGCACGGGTGAAGCGACGTCGTACGCGAATGTCGCTCTGCGCTGCGGAGTGACGTTCTAGTTCTCGCTCCTACCGGCGGCGTCTTGAGTCAGGGCCGGCGAGGCTTCGGCTTGCGGATCGCCAGGGCAAGAAGCCATAGGATCACGAGCCCCACCGCAAGCGCAGATACCCAGACGACGATGGTGGTGCCCAAACCGGCCCTCGCTACCCCGCTGTTCTCGCCGGCCTCAACACCCTCACCTTCACTTGCTTGCGGCTGAACATAGGGTTCGACGACGGGAGCCAGGACAACTCCGGCTGCACCGTCGAGCGATTCACGAAGAATGGCTGAAGTGTCTTCCTCGCCCCCAACCCGCCAGTCCACGGTCCGGCCCTCGGCTTCGGGTTCCGTCCGGACGGCGTCCAGCCAGCTGATCATCCCGATCTCCGGGTATTCCTCGGCTATCGCCGGGTCCAGTAACTGGTTCAGCCAGGCGCTCTTGATTTCCACCTCTTCTGCGCTGTCAGGATCTTCAGGGTCGTAGAGCGCCGCCGTTTGGATGAAGAGTCGTTTGCCCCTGTCCGCCGCATACTCCTTCGCGAAGTTGATCTGCGGAGCCCCTGGCGCCATGCCGTAAGTCCCTTCAAGCTGGGTCTCGAACTTGTCCTGCTCGGGCAGAACCGAGGTGATGATGGCGCCCGAGTACTCGCGCTCGTCGTCGATGTCGGCGACAGCACCGGGTTGGTAGCTCCCGTAGTGATACATCGTGAGGCCGACCCAATCGACGACGTCGTCCCCGGGGTAGTAGGGCAGATAGGGATCGTCACCGGGCTCGACCAGGCCGTCTCCGTTGGTGTCGAGTGCGCGGAGAGTTCTGTCGTCGGGCCCGTCCAACGCGCCGTATGCCTCGGTGAAGGGATAGCCCGCCGCGTACGACGGCGCCCACAGCATCTGCGCGGTCGGGGCACCAGCGTCAAGGGCGGCCGCCACGGTCCTGAAGGCGGACACGTGATCAGTCGGTTTCTGCCCCCACTCATACCACGTGCCGTTCATTTCCGGCGCGAAGCGTACGAAAAATGCGGTGCCATATTCCTCGCTGGCGCCCTGCAGGACTTCGCTCAGGCGCACGGCGTCGTCCTCGGTGAGTTCGGCGAGCGGCTTCGAGGGCTCCAGCGTGATGACAATGAGGGAGCCTAGCTGCGCCGCCTGCAGCGCTGTGTTCCGGAGGTCTTCCTCGAGCGAGGGCGTCATCGGGTAGGCGAACGGCCTGCTGAAGAAGGACGGAGTGATTCCGCTCTGCTCTGTGTAGGCAGCCGCGTCGACAGTTGACCAGTCGAGTTCCGCACCGAAGAACAGCCCTTCCTGAGTCGTCACCGCCGGACTTGCGGGTGTCTGCTCCCCGACGCTGTGAGTTTCACCGGCATGGGCAGCAGGAGCAGCCACCGCAAGCCCCGCCGATAACAGCATCAGGGCCATCATCCCGGCCGTCGCGCCCCGTTTCCAGTTCCGGATGGAAGTAATCATCGCGCCGCTTCCTGCTAAGAAACAGCTCGCGCAAGAGGGCGGGGAGCACCCGGCGGGCGCTCCCAGAGGGGCGAGCAGTTGAGACCGTTAGTTGAATCCAAAGTACCTGACCAGGGCGCGTCGATGACGCGCGACGGTCCGGGCAAAGCGTCGGTCTAGTCGACGAACTCTGATTGGATCTCGATGAAATCCCAGTCCTGTGAAGAGAGGGTTGAACCACTTAGATCAGGCCCACCGGCTTCCCTGACGGCATTGGCAGCATCCGGATCCACCTGCGCCGCCCGCGAATTCTCGCGGAACCATTCCTTGTGGGTGGTATCCAGCAGGATCCACCACTGCTCAATGCGAAGCTCCGCCACGATGCACTCCTCATAATCGGTGTGGCTACCAACCGTAGGCTCGTGGAAGCGGCTGCAACATACCTAGCGCTGCTATGCTTTGTTACCTAACAGCCCTAGGTATCCGGAGCGGCAGTGCGCATTGATAAAGACCTCGTGGCAGCTTCTGCCACTCCCCTGGTCCTCGGCATCCTGGCTGAGGGCGATCTGTACGGGTACGCCATCCTCAAGCGCGTGGGAGAGCTCTCCGGGGGCAGCATGCAGTGGACGGACGGCATGCTCTATCCCCTCCTCCACAGGCTTGAAAGACTGGGGTACGTCGACTCGTCCTGGGGCACCTCGGAAGCCGGCCGTCGTCGTAAGCACTACGCTATTACCCCGACCGGCAGGGAAGCTCTTCAGGAGCGCCACCAGCAGTGGACCGTCGTCGCGGACGCGCTGCGGCAGGTCTGGCACACCGCACCAAGACCTCCGGCAGTGACGGAAGGCTGGGCATAATGGCACAGCCGGAACTCGAAGCCCAGATCGACCGGTGGCGAAGCTACGTCCAGCGCCGCCAGGCAATCTCCCCCGCGGATGTCGATGAGCTGGAGGACCACCTCCGCGAACAAATCGCCGAACGGCGTGCCACCGGACTGGATGAGGACGAGGCCTTCCTCGTTGCAATCAAACGCCTTGGCAACCTCGACGCGGTCTCGCGCGAGTTCGCCCGCGAACACTCAGACCGGCTGTGGAAGCAGCTGGTGCTCCTTCCGGAATCAGCACATGACGACGCCGGCACCCCGCCCTGGCGCGAACTGGCAGTAGTTCTCGCGCTGGCCGTCGGCGCAGGCATAGCAGTCAAGCTCAGCTTCACCCTGTTCAACAACGAGAATGCCTTCGCACGCAACATCGGACTGCTCGTGTTCCCGTTCCTCGCTGGCTACTTCGCCTGGAAGCGGCGGCTGACCCTCCGCGTGGGCGCGGTACTAGTGGTTCCCTTTCTGGCTCTCGCCATCGTCCTCAACCTGTATCCCTTCGTTCCAGGCGGTTCCACGGAGATACTCGCCGTTCTGCATGCTCCAGTGGTGCTGTGGATGGTGGTTGGGCTTGCGTACATGGGCGGGCGGTGGCGGTCAGACGGCCGCCGGATGGATTTCGTCCGCTTCACCGGCGAGTTCGCCATCTACTACGTCCTGATCGCCCTTGGCGGCGCGGTGCTCGTTGGACTGACACTCGGCGCGTTCTCGCTTATCGGGACGGACTTTGAGCCGGTGCTCGGGCAATGGATTCTGCCGTTCGCAGTGCCCGGAGCCCTGGTCGTCGCGGCCTGGCTCGTCGAGGCCAAGCAGAATGTTGTCGAGAACATTGCACCGGTCCTCACACGCATCTTCACGCCGCTCACCATCGTGATGCTGCTCGCGTTGCTTGGAGTCATCGCTGCAGCGGGTGGCCTGGCCGACGTCGACCGTGAGCTGCTGATCCTCATGGACGCCATCTTGATCCTGGTGCTGGCGCTACTGCTTTATTCCATCTCCGCACGGGACTCGCTGGCCAGGCCCGGCCTTGTCGACGGTCTGCAGCTGTTGCTGGTCGTGGCCGCCATAGCGGTCGATGCCGTAATGCTGACCGCAATGCTCACCCGTATCGCGGAGTTCGGATTCAGCCCGAACAAGATCGCCGCGCTCGGCCTCAACCTGCTCCTGCTTGTGCACCTGGTGCGGGCCGCGTGGTTGACCATCGGCTTCCTGCGGGGACGGCGCGCGTTCCTGCAACTGGAGACCTGGCAAACCCGATACCTGCCCGTCTATGGTGCGTGGGCCGCCGTCGTCGTCATGGTATTTCCCCCGGTGTTCAGCTTCGCCTGACCGCACGCAGGCAGGTGCGAAAAGCGGCATGCCCGAGCAGAAGCCGCTCGGGCATGCCGCCTTCTACTGGAAGTGTCAGTCGGTCGCCAGGCTGGCAAGCGTCAAGCGCTCAGCTCCGATCGTCGTGTCTTCACCGTGGCCGGTGTGAACCACCGTTTCATCGGGAAGTGGGAGGAGTTTGTCCTGGATGGAGGCCAGAATGGTCGGGTAATCACTGTAGGACCGCCCTGTTGCTCCTGGGCCGCCGTTGAAGAGCGTGTCGCCGGTGAAGACGACGTTCTGCTCCGCAAGCAGGAAGCAACTGGAACCAGGCGAATGGCCCGGCGTGTGCAACGCCCGCAATTCCGCACCCGCGATCTGAAAGACGTCGCCGTCCTTGAGCTGTTTATCCGGTTGCACGTCCAGGTAGACCTGTTCCCACAGAACCACATCATCGGGATGCAGGTAGACGGGCGCGTTGACCGTTTCGGCTACCTGGCGTGCGGCGCCGATGTGGTCGTTGTGCGCATGGGTCAGCAGGATTCCCAACACTTTGCGGCCTCGAACCTGGTCGATGATCGCGGCTGCGTCGTGTGGAGAATCGATGATGATGCACTCATCGTCGTTGCCAATGATCCAGACGTTGTTGTCGACGTCCCACGTGCCGCCGTCGAGCGAGAACGTGCCCGAGGTGACCAGCTTTTCGATGCGGACGCTCATGAGGAAACCACCGCCGGCTCCATTTCGACGACCGACCGTAGGACCTTGCCGTCATGCATCTTGGCGAAGGCTTCCTCCACCTGATCGATGGCGATTCGTTCGGTGACGAATGCATCCAGGTCCAGGTTGCCCTGCTTGTAGTGACTGACGAGCATGGGGAAGTCACGCGAGGGCAAGCAGTCCCCATACCAGGACGACTTGAGCGATCCACCCCTGCCAAAGAAGTCGAGCAGCGGCAACTCCAGCATCATGTCCGGCGTCGGGACACCTACGAGGACTACACGACCGGCGAGGTCGCGGGCGTAGAACGCCTGCTTATAGGTTTCAGGACGGCCGACGGCGTCGATCACCACGTCCGCTCCGTTGCCACCGGTGAGGGCACGGATTGCCTCAATCGCGTCTTCGGTACTCGAGTCCACCCCGTGGGTGGCACCGAGGTCCTTCGCCATCTCTACCTTGTTCGCGTCGATATCCACGGCGATGATCGTGGTTGCGCCGGCCAACTTCGCACCGGTGATCGCCGCAATGCCGACACCACCGCATCCGATCACGGCCACGGACTCACCGCGCTTGATCTCACCGGTGTTGATGGCTGCGCCGATGCCCGCCATGACGCCGCAGCCCAAGAGACCGACGGCGGCTGGGTCCACGTCCTCGTCCACCTTGGTGCACTGCCCCGCAGCGACGAGGGTTTTCTCCGCGAAGGCGCCGATCCCGAGTGCCGGCGACAACTCCGTTCCGTCCTCCAGCGTCATCTTCTGGGTGGCGTTATGAGTGTTGAAGCAGTACTGCGGCTGGCCCTTCGAACACGCGCGGCATGCCCCGCAGACCGCGCGCCAGTTCAGGATCACCCGGTCACCTGCAGCCACCTCGGTGACGTCCGGACCGACAGCGCTGACCACTCCAGTCGCCTCGTGTCCCAGCAGAAAAGGAAAGTCATCGGAGATACCTCCCTGCTGGTAATGAAGGTCGGTGTGGCACACCCCACAGGTGAGGATGTCGACCAGCGCCTCCCCCGGTCCTGGGTCCGGCACCAGGATCGTCTCCAGTGTGACTGGGGCGTTTTTCTCCTTGGCGATGACTGCTTGCACCTTGTGAACCATCAGGGGGTCCTTTCCGGGGTCGTGGGGATTCAAAGGGTGAATGGCCGGTTCGACGCCTAGACGCCGGCCCTGTCTGCCTGCGGCTCCGAAGTAGCGGGGCTTGACTCCTGCTTGCTGCCTGCGGCGGCAGCGAGGGACATGCCTTTTGTTTCCTCCGCCATGAGGACACAGACCAGCCATCCGATCGCGGTCAGAATAGCGGCAGCCATCATGGTGGGTCCGACGCCCCAGTCGCGCAGCGCGAAGGGGATGACAAATGTCCCAACCGCCGCTCCAATTCGGCTGGCGCCTGTGGTGATGCCGATTGCACTTGCCCGCACCTCTGTGGGGAAGAGCTCACTTGGATAAGCCCACTCGAGGATATTGGGTCCACCCGAGAAGAATGCGTACATGCAGAAGCAGGCGATGATGACCGCTACAGGCGCGCCCGGAGCGAATCCAAGGACGAAAAGCGGGAGGGCCATCAGGGCGAAGCTCCAGATGATCAGAGGCCGGCGTCCGACAGTTTCAACCAGGCGAAGAGCCGGCAGGCAGCCGAGGAGGAAGACGACGTTGATGATCACTGAGCCGAGGTTTGCGAGGTTACCCTCCCCCAAGCCGAAGGAACTGAGGATAACAGGGCCGAAAGTGAAGATCGCGAAGAGAGGAGTTACCTGAAGGATGTAGAACGCGCTGCAGAAGAACAACCGCCGGGGATAGGGACGGCGCAGCAGCAGTGAGAAATCGACCTTCGACTTGGGCGCGCCCGGCTCAGGTGCCTGAGCCTCGGCAGCGAGCACGGAGGCGGCGTCAACCTGGTCCCCCAGGCCGGTGTGCAGGGCACGCTCGGCTTCTTCCTGCCGCCCGTGGTTCATCAACCACCGGGGAGATTCCGGAATGCCGTGCCGCATGGCAAGAACTGCGATGCCAAGGACAGCGGAACTGCCGAGCATCCAGCGCCAGCTTTCAGGCCCGAACAGTTCGAAGAGGATGAAGCCTGCCAGCGACGCAAGGGCAGCACCCGCGAACCAACCCGTGATCAGCATGCCCAGCATCTTGCCGCGTCGCTTTTGCGGCAGCCATTCAGCCAGCAATGCGCTGGCGATCGGATAGTCCGCACCAATGGCGAGGCCGACGATGAATCGCAGGATGATGAGTTGGGTGGCGTCCTGGACAAAAAACTGCAGGGCGGATGCAATGACCAGTGCCCACAGGTCGATCGTGTACATCAGCCGTCGACCGATTTTGTCGGTCAATGGACCAAGAAGGATCGCCCCGAAGAAGATTCCAACCAACGCAGCGGCGCCAATGAGACTGACTTCGAGTTCAGATGCGTTGAACTGGGCAGTCACACCGAGCATTGCGATGCCGATGATACTCAGCATGTAGCCGTCCAGGAGCGGACCGCCCATGCAACCAATCACCAGCTTTCGGTGGAAGGGGGAAAAACGTGCTCTATCAAGAGTGGTGCTGAGGCTCATTTCTTTCCTAATCGGGTTGCGGGAGCCTGGCGCCTATGCCAGACCTGCTATGAGATAGATATTTTGAGGCCGTAAGACTGATATATGAGACGCTAGTGTCGTGGCTCACGTGGTGTCAAAGGATTACGCACTTTGCCCCGAATGCGACCTACCGTCCGCGTTCGGCGAGGTGGTGAAGCCCAAGTAAACCCGGGGAACCTTGACGCCCGCGCTCCTGCTCCATACAGTTCCTATAACTGATATATCACTACGCGCGTTGGCTAATGTCACCGCACGCTCTTCAGCGCACGACCGAAATCACTCGAAATGGGCGACAGCTGCCTCAGGATGGAGCGGGATGAACAAACAAGGGGCCGCAAGGGTGCGGCTGGAAGTCGTCCCTTCGCCAGATCTGCTCACGCAACTTCCAGCGATCTTCGCCAGCTCGGGCTCCGTCAGTGTGACGTGCCTTCCCCACCACGGTCCCCGACGCACCGTGGAAACAGCGGTCGGTTTGGCCCGGCTGGGTTACCGCACGATCCCCCATTTGGCTGCCCGCAGTATTTCCGGCCAGGCCGAGCTGCACTCCCTGCTGAGACAATTGCAGGATGCCGGCCTCTCGGAGCTGTTCCTTGTCGCCGGTGACCGACGCACGCCTGCAGGCCCATACTCCTGGAGCGGGCATCTCTTAGAGGCGGTGAAGGAATTCTCATCCGATTTTTCCGCAGGTGTTGCCGGCTATCCCGAAGGGCATCCTGAACTAAGCCGGGAACAATTGGTGCACAATCTTGTGAGCAAGGCACCGATGGCATCCTCCCTTGTCACCCAGATGTGTTTCTCCGCGGAGGCGATCAACCGTTATCTGCGTTCACTGCGCGAGAACGGCGTGAACCTGCCCGTATGGGTGGGGGTTCCCGGCCCTGTTTCAACCAAGAAGCTGCTGACCATGGGAGCGCGCCTCGGAGTAGGGCGTTCATTAAAACTCGCCCGTAGGACCGGCATGACCGGCGCCCTGTGGCGACGCGGCGACTTTCTGAACTACGACAGCGGCAGACTAATCCGCGACATTCACCGAAAGGTGGCAGGTCACCCCCTCTTTGCCGGTTTTCACGTCTACACATTCAATGACTTCCAGCGATTGCCGAACCTCCTGAGCGGCCTGCCGCAGCAAGCAATGTTGCTGCCGGGCAACACCGCCGGTCCTTCGTTTCCAGCCAAGATCTGAAAGGAAAGATCCTGTGGCTTCAAAAGCTCCCAAAGAGAATATTGACGAGTCGAAGCTGACTCTCACCAAACCCAAATCCAAGGCCGTCGGCGTACCGGCGGTCGTGAACTCGCTGAAGATCTCCATGGAACAGATGGGCCCGTTGCGGAGCATTCAGACGCTCCTGGCCGTCAATCAGATCGATGGTTTCGACTGCATGGGCTGTGCCTGGCCTGAACATGAGAAGCGCAATACGGCCGAATTCTGCGAGAACGGCGCCAAGGCGGTAGCAGAGGAAGCCACCCGGCGCCGTGTCACACCCGAGTTCTTCGCTAGGCATTCCATCGCCGATCTGCGGACTCGGGACGACTACTGGTTGGGCCAGCAGGGCCGGCTGACTCACCCGATGTTGCTTGACGACGATGCAACGCATTACAGGCCGATCGAGTGGGACCAGGCGTACGAACTGATTGCCCAGGAGATCAACGCCATGGATCATCCGGATCAGGCCGTCTTCTACACCTCGGGCCGGACCTCGAACGAGGCAGCTTTCCTCTACCAGCTCCTCGTGCGGGGTATCGGGACCAATAACCTCCCGGATTGCTCAAACATGTGCCACGAGTCCTCGGGATCAGCACTCGTCGAGACTATTGGCATCGGCAAAGGCTCGGTTAGCCTTCATGATCTTGAGACAGCGTCCCTGATTTTCGTGGCCGGCCAAAATCCTGGAACGAATCATCCGCGAATGCTCAGCGCACTGGAGAAGGCCAAGAAAAACGGCGCCTTCATCATCTCCGTCAATCCTCTTCCCGAAGCCGGGCTCCTCCGGTTCGAGAATCCGCAGACCGTCTCCGGCATGGTCAAGGGAACACAACTGACCGACGATTTTCTGCAGATCCGGGCCGGCGGCGACCAGGCCCTCTTCCAAGGCCTCGGCAAGTACCTTCTCGAAGCGGAGTCCCAAGGGAGAAAGACCCCCGGGCTGTCCACGGTCCTGGACCATGACTTCATCCGGGATCACACCGTCGGCATTGATGGATATCTGCGGTCCCTTGAGGAGACGCAGTGGGATGACATCCTGGAAGCGACCGGCCTGACCCTCGAGCAAATCGAATCAGCGGGAGAACGCCTGTTAGCGTCCAGCGCGACGATCGTCTGCTGGGCCATGGGGCTGACCCAGCACAAGCACTCTGTGCCCACTCTTCGGGACGTGGTCAACGTGCTGCTGCTCCAAGGAAACATCGGAAAGCCGGGCGCGGGAGTCTGCCCAGTCCGTGGCCACTCGAATGTCCAGGGCGACCGGACCATGGGCATCTTCGAGAAAATGCCCGCGAAGTTCCATGACAGCCTGGACGATCGGTTCGAATTCGTTTCGCCGCGCAAACACGGCCACGACACCGTGGCTGCGATCCGCGCGATGCGGGACGGCGAGGTCCGTGTCTTCATCGGGATGGGCGGCAACTTCGTTCGGGCCGCACCGGATTCAGAAGTCACGGAAAAGGCGCTGGCAAACACTCGCCTCAGTGTGCAGATCTCCACGAAACTAAACCATTCCCACGTCTCCACAGGCCGCCGCGCGCTGATTCTCCCCACCCTCGGACGCACTGAGCAAGATAAACAGCGAACCGGTGACCAAAGGGTGACAGTGGAAGACTCCATGAGCGCCGTCCACGCTTCACGCGGACGCATCAAGCCCGCCAGCGAGTACCTCCAGTCAGAGGTGGCCATCGTGTGCAACCTTGCCCACAAGTTGTTCGTGGACAGCGATGGCCACCCACGGCCAAACACTCCCAGAGCAGATTGGATAGCGATGAAGGATGACTACTCGCTCATCCGGGAACACATTGAGGCGGTGGTCGACGGATTCGACAACTTTGAGGAGCGGATCCAGCATCCCGGGGGGTTCGTGCTTCCGAACCCTCCGCGGGACGCCAGAAGATTCTACACACAATCGGGTAAGGCTCACTTCACCGGCAACAAGCTCGAATTCATCAAGGTCCCCCCGGGCCGCCTAATTCTCCAGACGCTACGCTCACATGACCAGTACAACACCACCATCTACGGCAAGGACGATCGCTACCGCGGTATTCATGGCGGGCGCCGCGTGGTCCTGGTTAACGAGGCGGACATCGTGGAGATGGGATTCAGGGAAGGCGACCTGGTGCATCTGGTATCCGAGTTCCATGGGACCGAGCGGCGGGCCGAGAACTTCCGCATCGTCCCGTATTCGACCCCCAAGGGCTGCGCAGCAGCGTACTACCCGGAAACCAACGTCCTGGTGCCGCTCGATTCCGTCGCAGACACCAGCGGTACACCGACTTCCAAGTCCGTCGTCGTGCGGATGGAGAGAACCCAAATCTCGCTCTGAGATCGATCCGCGGCAGGTTGAGCATCGGGCAGGTTCGAGCAGCTATCGCTCGAACCTGCCGCTTTTGGTGGTGCGGGCTAGTTGAACGTGGAGGCGTCAATCACGAAGCGGTACCGTACGTCGGATGCAAGCACGCGCTCGTATGCCTCGTTGATCTTCTCGGCCGGGATCACCTCGATCTCCGCGCCGAGTCCGTGCTCGGCGCAGAAGTCGAGCATCTCCTGGGTCTCCCGGATACCACCGATCATCGAGCCGGCGAAGGACCTCCGGCCACCGATCAACGCGAAAGCGTTCACCGGAAGCGGCTCGGCCGGGGCACCAACGTTGACGAGTGCGCCGTCGAGTGTCAGGAGTCCCAGGTAATCACTGATGTTGATGGAAGCACTGACCGTGTTGATGATCAGGTCGAACGAGCCGGCCAGCTCAGCGAAGGTGTTCTCATCGCTGGTTGCGTAATAGGCGTCTGCTCCCAGGCGAAGACCATCTTCCTGCTTCTTCAGCGACTGGGACAGGACGGTCACCTCTGCGCCCATGGCGTGCGCAAGCTTCACGGCCATGTGACCGAGACCGCCGAGGCCGACGACGGCCACCTTCTTACCCTGACCGGCGCCCCAGTGCCGCAGCGGCGAGTAGGTCGTGATACCCGCGCACAAGAGGGGCGCGGCGACGTCGAGCTCGATACCCTCAGGGATACGGACCACGAAGTCCTCGGTTACGACGACGTGGCTGGAGTAGCCGCCCTGGGTGATCGATCCGTCGCGGTCGACGGCTCCGTAAGTGCCCACGTTGCCGTTGAGGCAGTACTGCTCCTCCCCGGCCTTGCAGTTCTTGCACTCCCGGCAGGAGTTGACCATGCAGCCGACGCCCACGCGGTCGCCGACGGAATGCTTCGTAACCTTGGATCCGATTTCGGTAACGACACCGGCGATCTCATGTCCGGGTGCCAGCGGGAACTGCTGCGGACCCCAGTCGCCGCGAACGGTGTGAATGTCCGAGTGGCAGATTCCTGCGTACTTGATCTCGATCAAGACATCGTTCGGTCCGACGTCCCGGCGTTCGATGGTGGTGGGTACCAGGTCCTCAGTGGCTGAGGGCGCGGCGTAAGCGGAAACAGTTGTAGGCATGGAGATCTCCTGTAAGCGTATGTTCACGTACGGGCTGTGAGGTTCGTAACCGGGGGAAGGCCGGATGTCTGCTCATTTCTACTATCCATCAAAGACCCTCACCTGCACGCGTGGGAGTGACGTTCCGTCCCGGTACTGCCAGACCCCCTGTGGAACCTGCATGCCATCCTGTCAGGGTATCGACAGTGCCTCCCATAGTTCGGCCGGTGGACCTACCGTTGGTGTATGGCTGATATGCGGGCGGATATTCGTGAATTCCTTAGTTCACGGCGAGCGCGTATTACCCCTGAGCAGGTGGGATTGCCCGTTTATGGCGGCACCCGTCGTGTTGCCGGTTTGCGTCGGGAAGAGGTGGCAATGCTAGCCGGCATGTCGGTGGACTATTACGTCCGCCTTGAGCGAGGGAACCTCGCCGGAGCATCCGAGAGCGTTCTTGATGCTCTTGCCCGGACCCTTCAGTTGGACGAGGCGGAACGGCAGCACCTTTTTGACCTTGCCAAGGCAGCCGGCCCGGCACGGAAATCTCGCGCAAAGCCGTCCGTCTCCGTTCGCCCGGAGATCCAGCAGGTCCTCGATGCCATGACGGATGCACCGGCGTGGGTGCGGAATGGTCGGCATGACGTCCTCGCGGCGAACAGACTCGGCCGCGCTCTCTACGCACCGGTGTTCGAGGACCCTCGCAGGCCGGTCAACACCACCCGTTTCATCTACTTGAATCCTGCTGCCCATGAGTTCTGGCGCGACTTCGACCAGGTCGCCAATGATGCCGCAGCGATGCTGCGTCTGGAGGCTGGGCGGAACCCGCATGATCCGGAGCTCATCAAGCTCGTGGGCGAATTGTGTACGCAGAGCGAGCTTTTCAGTGCCCGATGGGCGTCGCGTGATGTGATGTTCCACCGCAGCGGCGTCAAACGCCTGCACCACCCGGTGGTGGGCGACCTTGATCTGAACTACCAGTCAATGGAGCTGCCCGGCGACGGCGGCCTGGTCATGAACGTTTACACCGCTTCGGCGGACTCGCCGACAGCGGACGCCCTGCGGCTGCTCGCTTCCTGGGCTGCCTCCCATGAGGAGGCCGTTCCTGAGGGTGCTCCTTCCGACGCCGGTGGAAGATCCTGAAGCGGCGTAGCGCTGGTAGCGTCCTGCACCTCACCGACGAGTTCCTCGAGGATGTCCTCGAGGAAAAGCATGCCGGTGGTGTTTCCTTCTGCGTCAAAGACCCGCGCCACGTGGGCGCCGGTGCGCCGCATGGTAGCCAGAGCATCTTCAAGGTCGCTACTGCGGTAGGCAGAGGCAAGCCGGCGAATACGCTTCTGAGGAACGCGTGTCACGAAGGCCTCAGGTGTGGTGAGGTCCATGACGTCCTTGAGGTGCAGATAGCCGGAGGGCTCGCCGTCGCGGGTCAGGATGTAACGGGAGAACCCGTGCTCGCCGACGGCCCGCTGGATATCGGCCGGGCTGGCGCTCTCTTCAAGGTGAATGATTGTTTCGATTGGCACCTCGACGTCCGCAACGGTCTTTGACGTGAACTCGAAAGCTTTGGTCAGGGTCCCGCTGCCGTCCGCAAGCATGCCTTCTTTAGTGGATTGCTCCACGATGGTTGCCACCTCGTCCAGGGTGTAGGCACTGGTCGCCTCGTCCTTTGGCTCGACCCTGAAGAGGCGAAGTATTCCGTTCGCAATCCCGTTCAGCGTCCAGATCACCGGCTTGACGACCTTTGAAACGAACACCAGGGGTGGCGCGAGTAGCAGCGCTGCTCGGGTCGGAACCGAGAACGAGATGTTCTTTGGAACCATCTCACCAAGGACCACGTGCAGGAACGTCACCAGCAGCAGAGCCACGATGAATGCAATCACACCGACGGCTTCCGGCGGTATCGGCGTAAGCGCCAGCGGGTACTCAAGCAGGTGATGAATTGCCGGTTCGGACACGTTGAGGATGACCAGCGAGCATACGGTGATCCCCAACTGGCTGGTTGCCAGCATCAGGGTGGCGTGTTCCATCGCCCAGAGGGTAGTTTTCGCCGCCTTGCTGCCCGCATCGGCCTTGGGCTCGATCTGCGAGCGGCGGGCAGAGATGACGGCGAATTCGGCGCCGACGAAGAAGGCGTTCGCAGCCAGGAGCACGAACAGCCAGATGATTCCGGGCAGATATTCACTCATGGACGGCATCCTTGATCAGGCGGTCTACGAGCTGGTCGTGAGCGCTGGCGGGTTCACCCTCGGGTGTCTCGGTGGGGGTGAAGCGGATTCGCTCCACGTGGGAGCTGACCACCCGCTCCACCCGGAGCACGCCTCCATCGACGGAGACTTCATCTCCCAGTTCGGGGATGCGGTCCAGCTCGTCGGTCATGTACCCGGCTACGGTGTCATACTCCTCGCCCTCGGGCACGTCGATGCCGGTGCGTTCCTTCAGCTCGTCGGGGCGGAGCGCCGCGTCGAAGGTGATGGACTTGCCCGTGCGGACGACACCGACATAGGCGCGGTCGTGCTCGTCCTCCAGTTCGCCGACAATCTCTTCAATGAGGTCCTCGAGGGTGGCGATTCCCGCCGTGCCGCCGTGTTCGTCGGTGACGATGGCAACCTGCAGTCCTTGCTGGCGCAGCAGGCCCAGGAGGGTATCCACGCTCATGGACTCAGGTACCCGGAGAGGTTCGATCATCAGCTTCTCAGCGGTAGTGACCGCCCGGTCTTCCATAGGGACGGCGAATGCTTGCTTGAGGTGGATGACGCCGCGGATGTCGTCGCTGTCCTCGCCGATCACGGGGAAACGGGAGTACCCGGTAGCGACGGCCGTAGCGATGATCTCCGAGGCCGTGTCTGTGGTTTTGACCGATGTCATACGCACTCGGGGCGTCATCACATCGGCCGCAGTGTGGTCCGAGAACAACAACGTCCGGTGCAGCAGCTCCGCGTGGTCTTGGTCAAGCGAACCTTCGAGCGCAGATCGGCGAACCAAAGAACTCAGCTCTTCGGCACTACGGGCTCCGGAAAGCTCCTCCTTGGGCTCGATACCGAAGGATCGGATGATCTTGTTGGCCGTGTTGTTGAACAGCACGATAATTGGCTTGAGGACCGTGGTGAACAGGGTCTGGAACGGCACAACGAACTTAGCGGTCTGGCGCGGCAGTGCAAGTGCGAAGTTCTTCGGCACCAGCTCACCGATCACCATCGAAAACACGGTCGCTATGAGGATTGCGATGACCGTGCCGATCCCCGGCACTATCGCTTCCGGCACGCCCGCTCCCAAGAGCGGTCCGCGGAGCAGCGAGCTGATTGCCGGTTCAAAGGTGTAACCGGTCAACAGCGTAGTCAGTGTGATGCCGAGCTGGGCGCTGGATAGATGCGTCGAAGTGATCTTCAGCGCTTTGATCGTCGGCTTGAGGCCTTTTTCGCCGCGGGCCTGGCGTGCTTCCAGATCCCCGCGGTCCAGGTTGACCAGCGCAAATTCGGAAGCAACGAACATACCAGTTCCGACCGTGAGGATCAGGCCGATACCGATCATGACCAACTCATACATGGTGCCGCCCCCCATCCTCGATCAGCCGAAACACGGCATTCAAGCGGGTGAGGGGCATGGGTCTATGTGAAGGAGGGTCATCCATAATGCATTCGATTCTATCGAATGCTGGGGTGCAGGGAAATCTGCACCAGCGGGTTCCGATAGGCTCGTAGCTTACGTCTGACGGCAAGGAGAGAGACGCTACGTGACTGAGAACCAGAATTCCGCGGCCGAGTTCGACCCGGACGCCTCCGGAGAACAGTCCCCGCCAGCCCTCGAAGCCTTGATCGGGCGGGTTGAGGAAGAAGTACGGAAGCTGCAACTGGCGAAGTTCAGCCAGGAAGACGCCCTCGCGCTCGGACTCCTCATCGTGGAGCTGGCGACCGAACGGGACATGCCGGTCGCCGTCGACATCAGGCGCGGAGAGCACGTGCTGTTTCACGTATCGCTGCCGGGCGCCACCCCGGACAACGACATCTGGGTGGACAAGAAGGCACGCACAGCCGAGCGCTACAGCATCCCGTCCCTTCTGGTGGGCCTGCGCGGCCGACGTGGAGGCGGTCGCATCGAGGACAACGCGTGGTTCGACGAGGGAAGCTATGCAGCCCATGGCGGCGCATTTCCTGTCTTCGTGCGCGGGACAGGACCGGTTGCCGTCGTCACGGTGTCCGGCCTCCCCCAGACGGAGGACCACGACCTCGTGGTTGAGGCGCTGACGAAGTTCAGCCGGCGCAAGAAGAAATAGTCATCACTTAGCGGCCGACGTCAGGGACTCGATGAGCCCTTCAATCCTGGTCCGAATCTCGTCGCGGATGGGACGCACGGACTCCACTCCCTTGCCTGCCGGGTCCTCAAGCACCCAGTCCTCGTAACGCTTGCCGGGGAAGTACGGGCACTCGTCGCCGCAGCCCATGGTGATGACGACGTCGGACTCTTTGACTGCCTCGGTGGTCAGCACTTTCGGGATCTCGCTGCTCATGTCGATCCCGACCTCCGCCATGGCCTCGACCGCGGACGGGTTGATCTTCTCGGCGGGTTGGGAACCGGCGGAGCGGACCTCGATGGAGCCCTGCGAAAGGGTGGTGAGGAACGCGGCGGCCATCTGCGAGCGCCCTGCGTTGTGCACGCAGACGAACAGGACGGACGGCTTCTTGCTGCTGTCGGTGGTCATGACTTCTCCTGAGTGAAAGAGGCAGTTGGGGTAACGGGGGCGAAAAAACGCTTCTGCGCCCACAGGGCGGCATAAACGAGCGTGACGAGCGCCGGCACTTCAATCAGAGGCCCGACGACGCCGGCGAGCACCTGCCCGGAGGTGACACCGAAAGTGCCGATTGCCACCGCGATGGCCAGCTCGAAGTTGTTTCCCGCGGCGGTGAAGGCGAGCGTCGTCGTTCGTGCATACCCAAGGCCGAGCCACTTGCCGGTCAGCATACCCGCGGCGAAAACCACCAGGAAGTAGACAAGAAGCGGGAGGGCGATCCGGGCGACATCGAGCGGCCGGGCGGTGATATTTCCGCCCTGCAGTGCAAAGAGCAGCACGATCGTGAACAACAGGCCATACAGTGCCCATGGCCCGAGCCGGGGCAGCAGGGTGTTCTCATACCAGTGCCGGCCCTTGGCCTTCTCACCGATCGTCCGGGTGAGGAATCCGGCGACCAGCGGTATCCCCAGGAAGATCAGCACGGAAACCGTGATGGCCTGGAAGGAAAAGTCGGCGCTGGTAGTGGCGAGGCCGAGCCAGGACGGCAGGACCTGAAGATAGAACCATCCAAGCGCACCGAACGCGATGACCTGGAAGACGGAGTTGATGAAGACGAGCACCGCCGCAGCTTCGCGGTCGCCGCAGGCCAGGTCGTTCCAGATCATGACCATGGCAATGCAGCGGGCGAGACCCACGATGATCAGGCCGGTGCGGTACTCCGGCAGGTCCGGCAGGAAGATCCAGGCCAGGGCGAACATGAAAGCGGGGGCCAGCAGCCAGTTGAGTGCGAGGGACGCGGCCATCAGCTTCCGGTCGGCGATCACCCGCCGGGTCTGGTCGTAGCGGACCTTCGCCAGCACCGGATACATCATCACCAGCAGTCCCACCGCGATCGGCAGGGACACCTCGCCGATCTTGACGGCGTCGAGGGAGGTGTTAAGCCCGGGAACAAGCGCACCCAGCGCGAGACCGAGGGCCATGGCCAGGATGATCCACAACGGGAGGAACCGGTCCAGGGCGGACAACCTGCCGACGACGGCGGCTCGGGGGCCGAGCGGCGGCGCGGCGACGGTGGGGGTGCTCACGAAGCTCCTGCACATAGATTGATGAGAATCGATATGAATACCACCAGCTATATCGATCGTTGTCAATCCAAGGTGCATAATGGGTTGATGACCGCTGCCCAAACCCTTCAGACTTCGGTGGACGACTCCTGCTGCCTCCCCTCGGGACAGCCCGCGCTCAGTGCAGAGGATGCACAGCAGCGCGCCGCCCTGTTGAAGGCGCTGGCCGACCCGAACCGGCTGCGGCTGCTCTCCATCGTCAAGGCCGGAGAATCAGGGGAAGCCTGCGTCTGCGATCTGACTGAACCCCTGAACCTTGGTCAGCCGACCGTCTCCCACCACCTCAAGATTCTCGTCGAAGCGGGTTTGCTGCGTCGTGAGAAGCGTGGCACCTGGGCCTACTACTCCATGGTTCCTGGTGCGCTCGACAGGGCGGCAGGCCTGCTCACCTCGCTCTGAGGTTCCCGCAGCGAGGGTTCCACCAGCGAGGTGAGCTGGGAGTGTTCACCAGCGGGGGTGCACGGCCTCCCTGAAGTACCGGTTATAGATGTCAGCGACACCATCGCTGATCGACAGACCCAACGGCGTCTCCCCAGCGGCCTCAGCATTCACCCGCGCCTGGGCAGGCGTACGGGCGCCCGGAATCACGGTGGTCACCCCCTCCTGGGCGACGATCCAGGCGAGCGCCGCCTGGGCTGTGCTCACGCCGTCGGGAACAAGGGCGTTGAACTCCTGAACCGCTGCCAGCCCGGTCTCGAAGTCCACACCGGAGAACGTTTCGCCAACATCAAAGGCTGAACCGGTTCGGTTGTAGTTCCGGTGGTCGTCCTCGGGGAACTCGGTGTCCTTCGTGTACTTCCC
This sequence comes from Arthrobacter sp. D2-10, assembly GCF_054161285.1. NCBI lineage: Bacteria > Bacillati > Actinomycetota > Actinomycetes > Micrococcales > Micrococcaceae > Arthrobacter > Arthrobacter sp. D2-10. The sequence continues at coordinate 3,086,171 of NZ_CP096431.1, forward strand.
GGACAGGAGTCCTGAGGCAAGGGGAACCCGGGCAATGATTCCCACCCCTGCTGCTCCAGCTGCCGGGAGCACCTCATCCAGCGGCTTCAGGCGGAAGGCGTTCAGGATGATCTGCACGGTCGCCGTATTCCCACGCTGAATCGCCTCGAGCGCCTCGTCGGTACGCTCGACGCTCACGCCGTAATGGCGAATGACGCCCTCGTCCACGAGGGTATCCAGGGCGTCATACACCTCGGCGTTGCTGTAGACGGGGGTCGGTGGGCAGTGCAGCTGAACCAGGTCGAGCGTGTCCTGCTGCAGGTTCCGCCGCGAACGGTCCAGCCACGACCGGAAGTTGGCCAGGTTGTAATTCTCCGGAACCTGATCCATCCGGCGCCCCATCTTGGTTGCGACCGTGATATCGAGCTCCGGATTGGCCTTGAGGAATGACCCGATGGTCTGTTCACTACGACCATCACCGTAGACATCAGCGGTGTCGAAGAAATTGACGCCCGCTTCGACGGCACCTTCCAGGACCGCGATGGCGTCCGACTGGTCGACCTCACCCCAGTCGGCTCCGAGCTGCCACGTTCCGAGGCCGATGGTCGATACCGGGCGGCCGGTCTTTCCGAGAATGCGTTGTTCCATGGGTCGACTATATTGCCCCCGCTACAGTGCAGGCGTCCGCGGCGGCGCCACCCTGCGGGAACCGGTCGCTTCGAACGCGGCCGCGAGACGCAGCAGTTCGTTGTCGGTATAGGCGCGGCCGGCGAAGGTCAGTCCAACCGGCATGCCGATATCGGACATCAACCCCATCGGTACCGTCACCGTCGGGATGCCCAGGTGGCGCGGCACCAGGTTGCCGTTGGATACCCACACCCCGTTCCGCCAGGCCAGGTCCGCGGAGGCAGCGTTGGAATCGGTATCCGCGGGGCCGACGTCGGCCGCTGCCGGGAAGATGACAGCGTCCAATCCGTGCGCATCCATCCACTGGTGGAGGTCAACCCGTCGGGTTTCCTCCAGCCCACGGACGCCGTCCGCAAGGAGCGGGATGTCGGTCATGGAACCCACTCCGTGCCGGCGGACGAAGTCGGGGTATTCGGCGATGTCGTCGTCGAACCCGGTGTACCGGTCCGGGAGGGCGCCGTTCGGAGCAGGGAAGATGGTGGCGCCGTCCACGTCGGCGAGGCTCGACAGGTGGGGGTCACCGTTGGCCTGAAGGAAGTCTTCCCAGGCCCAGGCTGACAGATCGACGATTTCCCGCTGCAGGTACTCCGGACTCACGAGCCCGCGGGAACTGATAGTCGGCGCTCCCGGCCGGTCACCCTCATAGTTGGAGACCACGGGGAAGTCCACCTCCACCACCTCGGCGCCCGCGTTCTCCAGGTCACGCCGAGCGGCTTCCCAGAGCTCGATGACCGACTGCCGCGTCTCGATCCGCTGCCCCGTAGGGCCGCCGATGCCGGGCTTTACGGCGGTGCCGGCGTCGTCGTCCTTGTTGATGTACATGCGGGGCACACCGAACCGCTTGCCCTTCAGGGCGGCGGGACCCGCTTCGAAGGACCTGTACGACGACGGCCGCACCTCCGACGCGCGCGGCACGGAAACCCACGGCTGGACGCGCCAGAAATCGCCGCGGGTTTCCGTATCGTCGGCGACGATGATGTCGAGGACCTCGAGCATGTCCGCCATGGTGCGGGTATGCGGCACCACCACGTCCATGGTGGGAACCAGCGGCCAGTTGCCCCTGACGGAGATCATTCCGCGCGAGGGCGTGTACGCGCACAGGCCGTTGTTCGATGCCGGTGCACGGCCCGAGGACCACGTCTCTTCCGCAAGCCCGAAGGCTGCGAAGCTGGCAGCGGTTGCCGTGCCGGATCCGTTGGAGGACCCGGACGCAAAAGCTGCAGTGAGGTAATCGGCGTTGTAGGGACTCTCGGCCCTTCCGTAGACCCCGCGCTGCATGCCGCCGTTTGCCATCGGCGGCATATTGGTCAGGCCGAGCAGGATGGCTCCCGCGTCGCGCAGCCGTTCAATGGTGAAGGCGTCTTTCTGGGCGATAAGGCCCTGGAACGCAGGGGAACCGGCAGCAACGGTGAGGCCCTTTGCCATATAGCTGTCCTTGGCCGTGTACGGGATGCCGTCCAACGGGCCGCGGGTAACCCCCCGAGACCTGCGAACATCCGAGGCCCGCGCCTCCTCCAGCGCGTCCGGGTTCATCACGATGACGGCGTTGAGCCGGATCCCGGAGTGGTCGTACGCTGCGATCCGGTTCAGGTAAGCAGCCACCAGTTCCTCGCTGGTGACCTGACCTGTCTGGAGTGCCTCCCGGATCTCGGCGATGCCCGCTTCGACGACGTCGAAACCCATCAGAGCACTCCCCCGCCCGGGACATCAGCACGTCGTGGCGCCGGCTGCTGCTGGGTGATGCAGTGGATGCCGCCGCCGAAGGAGAAGATGTCGCGGGCATCGACCAGTTCGATGGTGCGCCCAGGGTAGGCGCGGCCAAGGATGCCGGCTGCAACGGCGTCGTTCGCGTCGTCGAACGCGCACAGGATCACGGCGTCATTGGCCACGTAGTGGTTGATGTAGGAGTAATCCACGTACCCTTCGTCGTCCTTGATGACCGTGGGGGCCGGGACGTCGATGATTTCCAGCGGACGGCCCTCGGCGTCGACGGCCTTCTCCAGCTCCGAGCGCAGGAACCGGGACACCTCGTAATCCGGGTGCTCTGGGTTGTCCTGCCGGTGGAGGAGAACAGCGCCCGACGGCGTGAACGCGGCGACGATGTCGACGTGACCGCGGGTGCCGAACTCCTCATAGTCGCGGCTGAGTCCACGCGGGAGCCATACAGCGTGGCGCGTACCCAGCCGCGAGTGAATTTCGGATTCGACGGACTCCCTGGTTGCCCCCGGGTTGCGCCCGGGATCAAGCTGCACTGTCTCTGTGAGCAGCACGGTTCCACGCCCGTCGATGTGGAAGCCACCGCCCTCGTTGACGAGCGGACTGTCCGCTACCGGCGTTCCGGCATACGCGGCGACTGCCCGGCCGACGTGCTGGTCCTTCTCCCACGCGGCCCAGTGCTGGGCACCCCAGCCGTTGAAGATCCAGTTCACGGCGGCAACGGAGCCGTCAGTCCGGTGCACGAACGTCGGCCCTGAGTCACGCACCCAGGCGTCGTCGAGCTCAGCCTCCTGGACGGTGATGCCATCGCCGAGCATGCCGCGGGCGGACTCAGCGTCGGCAGGATCGGCAAGCACAGTCACCGGCTCATAGCGGGCGATCGTACGGGCAACGTTGGTCCATGCCGCGCGCGCCCAGCCCAGGCTCTCGCTGCCGGCTGCCCCGAAAGTGTCGTTGGCCGGGGGGAACGCCATCCAGGTGCGGTCATGCCGCTCCCACTCACCGGGCATTGTCGTCAGCACCGCGGTCGTCATTTCAGTAGCTGTATTCACGGTTTCGCCTTCAGCCGATGAGGGCGCGCTGCTTGGTAAGCGCCGTCGCGATGTTCCGTGCGGTGAACTGGCCCATCCGGACTGCACCGTCGACGTGCTGGTAGCCCTCCGCCGCGAGGTCGGAGCTCGACCAGTGAATGGGACCAACCGGCGTCAGCTGGTGCTTGCCGTAGCGGGTCAGGCCGCCGAGGTCGTAGCTGGCGGCGTAGGCGCCGCGCGTCCATTCCTCCGAGCCCCAGTCGGAAAGGTAGAAAATCTCCGGCTCCAGCGCCTTCGGCCCCAGGAACGCGGCGATTGACGTGAGAATTTGCCGACGGCGGTCTTCCTCGGAGAGCTCAAACATCGCATCGGCCTTCTCATCGGAAATGAAGGCTACGAGTGTCCCGCGGCTGTCCTGATGGTTGGTGTTGTCATACACCTCCTGCACGATGGACCCGGCGCTGAACCCGGTTCCGGACAGGCCGTCCTCGCGCCAGAACGGCGTCGGGTAGACCGCATGGACCTTGATGACCAGGCCAAGTGACTGGTGCTGGTGCATCTGGTGCTGGCGGCGCGGCAGTGGCGGCTCATAGGAAACGCGCGAGTAGAGGTTCGGCGGGACAGCCATGATGGCGTACCGGGCATGAACGGTGACATCCTCCGCGAGAGCGGTCACGGAAGTGGTTCCGTCTGTGCCCTCCGACCAGCGCAGCGTGCGTACGGGACTGTTCAGTACGACGTCGTCCCCCAGCTCTGCTGCCATGCGCTCGGATACCGACTGCATTCCGCCGACCACGCGCTTGTCGAGAATGAAATCTTCATCGACCAGGTGTGAGAAGGAACCGGCCGAGGCGGCCATCAGGACGGCCTGCAGGGCGGAGAATGCGTGAGCAGGCTTGGTGAGCATGCCGCCGGCGATGAAGAGGCCGATGTTGTTGCAGGCTTCCTCGTCGTCGGACTGCTGGCGGAGCCAGTGGTGGAAGGAGATGGTGTCGAGCTCGCGCGCCTGCGGGTGCTCCCACGGCGCTTTCGGGTCCATCAGCGCTGTCAGACGGTCAAGTTCCTCAATGAGGCGAGCCATCTCAGCGCCGGTGCGGCGCCCGACGGGGAACATGTCTCCGGTGTAACGGACGGCTTCTCCGTCGGCTCCGATGTAGACCGACTCACCCTCCCGGTAGCGGGAGTAGGTCTGAAGCCCCAGCTCGTCGAGGAGGCCGATCAGCGCAGTCTGGTCCGGGGACACCCACTGTCCTCCGACCTCAAGGACTGCTCCGTCGATCACGTCAGTGTGCGTGCGGCCGCCCACGCGCCCGCGAGCCTCAAGAACAGTTACGGAATGGCCGGCCTTCCGCAGCTCCCTCGCTGCTGTCAGTCCTGACGGTCCGGCTCCAACGACGACGACGTCGCTTTCGATGATCCTCATGATGTCCTCTCTACGCGGCGAGTGCCGCTGCATAAAATGAATCATATTCATTTATTTCCGATTACTGTAGAGGACAGGGCAGAGTTTGAAAAGCCCCGCGCGCTAACAGGCCCACCGAAGGACGGGAAAATGACGCTTGAAGATTTGTCACCCGTGACGCCCGAACCCCGTCGCGCCGGCCGTCCGGCCAGCAGGGTGCTGACCCGCGAAAGCATCACATCGGCGACCCTCACATTGCTGGACACTGTCGGGTACGAGGGCTTCACCATTGCCGCACTCGCGCGCCATCTGAAGGTGGCGCCGTCGGCCCTGTACAACCACGTCGAATCCAAGAAGGACGTACTGATCTGGGTCCAGGACCACCTCATGGGACGCGTCAACACGAAGGCCTTTGAGGACCGACCCTGGGATGAAGCCGTCCGCGAATGGGCGTGGTCCTACCGTGAAGCGTTCGCTGCACACGCTCCCCTGGTGCCTGTCATCGCCGTCATGCCGGTGGGCGGCGCCTACGAGACCCTGCGGATGTACGAGGAGGTGACGCGGGGACTTCTCAGAGCGGGCTGGCCCCGGGAACGGGTCATCTCGACCATCGTTGCCGTCGAGTCCTTCATCTACGGCTCGGCCATGGATGTCTCCGCACCGACCAACATCTTCGACCCCGGTGCACTCGCGGATGACTTCCCGCTCTTCACCTCGGCTGTCACAAGCAACTCCTCCGCTACCGCCGAGCGCAGCAGCGCCGATGACGCGTTCGACGTCGGACTGGAGGCGTTGATCGTCGGCCTCCGGACACGGCTTGAGAGCCTGCGCTCCCCCTCAGCCTGACCGACGAGAGAGAAGGATTCATGCCCCGCCCCCGGTCCGCATTGCTGTCTGTCGAACTGATCGTCAATGCCGCCCTGAAGCTGGTCGACGAAACGGGCGACTTCAGCTTTCCCCGAATCGCGCGGGAGCTTGGAGTGAGCCAGTCCTCGCTCTACAACCGCATCGAGAGCCGCGAACACATTATCGAACTGCTGCGTGCACAACTGTTCGAAGAAATACCTCCACAGCCAGTGGCGGATCAATCGTGGCAAGATGCCGCGAGAATGCTCATACGGTCATACCGCGATCGCTTCGCCCAACATCCCAAACTCGTACCGCTCCTCGTGACGCAGACGGTGCACGCGCCGGTGGTCATGGGAATGTACGAAGATCTCGCACTCACCTTGGAGCGGTCCGGACTGCCGACGGAAGACATTGGCCCTGCTATCGCATCCATCGACTACTTCGCCCTGGGCGCGGCGTTGGATGCCACCGCCCCGGACGAGGTCTGGGATCCGTCCCCGGAACAGTTCCCTGCCCTGAGACGAGCAACAGCTTGTTCAGGAACATCAGCGGAGCGGGTAGCACGTGCGTTCAACTTCGGGCTGGATGTTTTGGTGGCCGGCATTGAAATGCGGGCGAAACAAGAAATTTACTGAAAGCCTTTCAGAAACTCTTGCGGCAGGTTCACCCGGGTCCCATACTGAAACGAACGCCGTTCGTTTCCGTGACGGCTCTCACACTCTGATAGATCGAGGCAACTATGACTGACCTTGCCAGTCCCCCAGCAGGAAACCGGGTTCCACTGACTGCAACCCGGGCCATCTCCACCTTCGGAATCACCGTCGTCGGCTTCATGACGGCGAATCTCATTCCGGTCATGATCCTTGCACTCGGCGATCTGGGCTACAGCGCCACCGGCGCAGGCACACTGATGACCGCCTGCCTCCTCCTCTCCGCGCTCTCGTGCCTCGCAACGTCGCGATGGACGGCAAAGACCGGTCGCTACGTCGTCGCCCGCGTAGGTCTGGGGCTTACCGCCCTGGGATTCGGCACCGCGGCACTGGTGCCCGACGCGCTCATCGCAGGCATCGGGATCATGCTCGCCGGCCTGGGCAGTGGAGGTGCCGTCGCAGCCGGCGGAGCCGCGCTGGCCGCACTGCGCAATCCGGACCGCGCGTCGGGAATCAGCGGCTTCACCAACCGGGCGATCGTCGCCGTCGTACTGTTCATCATTCCCGCAGTCGGCATCGCCATGGGCAGTGCGTTTGGAATCCTGGCGGGGCTGGCTCTCGCCGCACTCTTCACAACGGGCTGGCTTCCCGACCGCCCTGCCCACCCCATTGAAGACCCTGCCGCACAGGCCACCGATGTGTCAGTGAAGCCGTCCCGCTCCGTCACAATCGCTGGCTTCGGCCTCCTGACCTGCTTCGCAATCTGGGCGCTGGGTGAAGATTCCCTGTGGGCTGTCGCGGCCGTGATGGGCGAACAGCAGGCAGGTCTTGATGAGACAGGAATGGGTCTGGTTCTCAGCCTGTCAACGCTGGGAGGACTCGCCGCGGCTGCTGTTGTCAGTGCAGGCGGCAACCGGATCGGACGGACGATTCCTCTGGTGGCTGCGCTGCTGATCGGCGCTGCCCTCAAAATCTCCGCCGGGTTCGTCACTGATCCCCAGCTCTACCTGGCCGTCATCATCGCGTGGAACACCATCTACATCGTTGCGTTCCTCTACGTGGTCGCGATCGCGGCGGCACTTGACGTAACCGGCCGATGGTCCGCGCCAATCCTCGGGGTTTACCTCGTCGGATCCTCCTTCGCGCCGCTTTTCGGGACCGCCGTTTCCGAAACCTTTGGCTATCAGTCGCTCGGCATCGTCCTCGGCGCCATCTCCCTTCTCCTGCTTGTGCCGATGGCGCTGATCTCCCGTACCTCTCTCAAAGTCGAGCGGGCTGCCGCTGCCCACTCCACCCCTGAGACCGAATTTCCCCAAGCCGCCATTGCCTGATCTTCAGAACGGATAGTTGTGCCTACCAACCGAACCATCTACACCAACGCGTCGATCCTCACCCCCCGCGGAGTGGTTGACGGCTGCTCGTTTTCAGTGACGGGCAACCTCATCGAGGACGTTCAACCATCGGCAGCCGTTTCACCGAATCGGGAGGACGCCACTGTGGTCGACTTGGCGGGCCGCTTCGTCCTCCCCGGCTTCGTCGACGCACACACGCATCTCCTGATGCTGGGTCAGTCGCTGCAGAAGGTTCAGCTGCGCTCGGCAAAGACGGTGGAGGAGATCCAATCAATGCTGCGCACTGCCCGAGCGGAGAATCCCGACGCTCCACGGATCCTTGGGACGAGCTGGCTCTACAGTGCACTCGACGGGCAGGAACCCACCCGCCAACTGCTGGATGCTGCCGTTCCGGACATTCCCGTCTACCTGGATGCGAACGACCTGCACTCCGTGTGGGTCAACTCGGCCGCGCTGGCGGAACTGGGAGTCACCTCCGACACCGCTGATCCGCTCGGCGGCAGCATCACGCGCGATCCGGACTCCGGAGAAGCGACGGGCATGCTTCTTGAGACAGCCGCCCAACAGATCGTCTGGCCGGCCCTGGCAAGGCAAGCTACGGATGCCGACCGCGACTCCTGGCTGGACAGCGCCATCAGCCACTACTTGGCCAGCGGCGTAACGAGTGCCGTCGACATGGCCGTAGGCGAAGACGATCTTCAGGCATTCCTGCGTGCGCAGTCCCGTTATGGAACCCTCCCCCTCCGGATCAAGGGCCATTGGTTCATCCACCGGCGGGAGACCGTTGCGGAGAATCTCGCGCAGGTATCCCATGCCTCCGACCTGGCACGGGAGATCACTTCGCCGACCCTGAGAATCACTGGGATCAAGCTGATGATCGACGGTGTGATCGACAGTTGCACCGCATCAATGAAGGAACCCTACGCCGACGGAACCAACGCAGAGCCGGTATGGGACCGGGAAGCGCTGATCCCGGTCGTGACTGCGGCCGATGCCGCCGGCCTGCAGATTGCCATCCATGCGATCGGTGACGAGGCATCCAACATAGCCCTCGACGCGCTCGAAGAGGCGTACCGCGTCAACGGTCCGCGTGACCGACGGCACCGCATTGAGCATCTGGAAACAGTCACAAAAGAAAACGTGGAGCGTCTTGCCCGGTTGGGGCTCGTCGCGTCGATGCAGCCCGTCCACGCCGACCCTGCAGTGCAGGAGAACTGGCGTGCGGTGCTGAACGATCACCGCATCGAACGCGGATTCCCCTGGACGGAGTTCACGGCAGCGGGCGCAACCCTGGCCCTCAGCACTGATGCGCCGACTGCACCGTACGAGCCGCTTCCGAACATGTACATCGCCACCACCCGGAAGTCCGCTCTGGACACTTCCCTCCCCGCCAACTTCCCGAAGTACGCACTCGGATTGGAGGACGCCCTGCAGCACGCAACCCGTGACGCCGCCTTCTCCTGCCGCGCGGAGTTCGAGGAGGGCAGCATCGCCCCGGGCTTCCGGGCTGACTTCGTCATCCTGCGAGCCAACCCCTTCAAGCAGGAGCTCGAAGGACTTCTCGAAAACGGCCCCACGACCGTCGTCGTGAATGGAGAGGTGCAGTACCAGGCAGCGTCCCATTCGGAGGGAACCCTGGCAGCACGTTCCTCATAACGCCAACGGAAGACCCGGGCGCCCTTGATGAAACAAAGGGGCCCGGGTCTTGTCATGTGCGCGCGCAACCTCTACTGTGATGCAGGTAATAATGAACGGCGTTCATTATTGAGGACTTTCCCAAGGGCGGTACCGCCCGCATCATCAAAAGGAGTGTGGCTTGCAATGACGCAGCCCTCACAGTTGAACGGCCGCACCGCGTCGTCCGTACCGAAGCCGCCCGCAGAACGAAGCCTTCGCAGGGTCCTGGGAGTTCCCGGACTGGTCGTCTTCGGACTCGCCTACATGGTTCCCCTGACAATCTTTACGACGTACGGGCTGGTGACCACCATGACGGAGGGTCATCTGCCGGCGGCCTACGTTGTCACCCTTGCGGCCATGATTTTCACGGCACTGAGTTATGCCTTTTTGGTGCGGGTGATCCCCTCCGCCGGTTCTGCCTACAGTTTCACCCAGCGCATCTTTGGCTCCCACGTCGGTTTCGTGACGGGGTGGACGCTGATGCTCGACTACCTGCTTCTGCCGCTGATCAATTACCTGCTGATCGGGCTGTACCTGAATGCCCAGTTCCCCGCCGTCCCGATGTGGGTTTTCACCCTCAGCGCGATTGCCCTGGTGACCGTGCTGAACCTGGTGGGAATATCAGTGGTGAAGAGCGCCAATCTGGTCCTCGTGGGCATGCAGGCCGTTTTTGTGGTTGTCTTCGTCATCCTGACGCTCAGCAATATCTCAACGGGACAGTCACTCTTGGCTCCGTTCTTCTCGGCGGACATGCAGCTGGGACTGGTTCTCAGCGGGGCAGCCATCCTTTGCCTCTCTTTCCTCGGATTCGACGCGGTGTCCACCATGTCCGAGGAGGCCAAGGACCCGCGGCGCACCGTTCCGCGCGCCGTGCTCCTCACCACGCTCATTGGCGGTTCGATGTTCATCCTCGTCGCCTGGGTGGCGCATCTGGCGTTCCCCAACTGGCAGGACTTCACAGACCCCGACGCGGCCGCCGTACAAATCATGAACAGTCTCGGCGGGAACCTGATGGCCGCCTTCTTCCTCGCCGCCTACATAGCCGGCAGCGTCGGTTCTGCCCTTGCATCGCAGGCGAGCGTGTCACGCATCCTGTACGCCATGGGCCGCGATGCGGTGATCCCGCGCTCCATCTTCGGCGTGCTGCACCGCAGGTTCGGCACACCGGTGGGCGCAATCGTCGTCGTATCGGTGGTGTCCTTGCTTGCGCTGGTCCTGGACCTGGCAACCGTCGCCTCGGTCATCAGTTTCGGCGCCCTGTTCGCCTTTTCGCTGGTGAACCTCGGCGCGGTGAAGCACTTCATCCTCGATGAGCGCAGGACCCAGGGACGGGACCTGCTGAAGTACGGCGTCGTGCCGTCCATCGGATTCCTGCTGACCGTCTGGCTATGGTTCAGCCTCTCCCCCGCCGCATTCAGCGTTGGACTCGTCTGGCTTTTGATTGGAGTGGTGTATCTCGTGGTGCTGACCAGAGGATTCCGCCGTCCGCCGCCGCAGGTAGATCTGGACGAGACCACCGTGGACGGCGCACCAACCGCTTAGTCCCGGAGGCAACTCCGGCGATGCCGGGTACTGCGCACCCATGTTTTCCCATGCTTTGCTTCCTACGCTGTGCCCTATGTCGAAGAGCAAGCGCCTCCCCCTGGTGGATCCGAGGATTCTGCACAGGTTGGAGGAGGAGTTCGAGGATCCCGGCCCCGCCCACTCCTTCGTGCGGGACTTCGTATCCTTCTGGGACGAAAGGTACGCGCGTCTCTCTGAAGCAGTGAGGCTACGCGATGCAGACGCATCCTTGGACGCCGTGCTCAGTGTCAGGATCGCCTCCTCGATGATCGGCGCCTCACGGTTGGCAGACCTTGCAGCGGAACTGGAGTCGACCCTCAAGAAGGGAAACCCGGAAGCGGTTGCCGAGGCGCTCCCGCAGCTCAGGGATTGCGGCACGGCAACGGTCAAAAAGCTGACGACGACGTACATCAACGCGGACTGGTGAGACTGCGGCTGTAAGCCGGACAGAATGTAGGTATGCGCACCTCCCCTGTCCCAGCGCCCGCGCTCATGATTGCCGCAGTGCTGTCCGTCCAGTTCGGTGCGGCATTTGCCCAGACCCAGTTCGACGCCGTGGGCCCCACCGGGGCCGCGCTCCTCCGGCTGATCTTCGGAGCCTTGATCCTGCTGGTTGCCGTGCGCCCGAAGGTCCGCGGATGGAAGCGCGAGCAATGGGCAGCCGCCGCGGTGCTCGGAATTGCGCTGGCAGGGATGAACACCCTCATCTACCTGGCCATCGGCGTGATCCCGATCGGCGTCGCAGTAACGCTTGAATTCACCGGACCGCTCCTGCTCGCCCTCGTGCAGACCCGACGCCTCGCCGACGCTGCCTGGGCGCTGCTGGCGTTCGCCGGTGTCGCGCTGTTGGGGCTCGACGACGGCTCCGACCTCTCGCTCGCCGGCATCCTTTTCGCGCTCGGAGCGGGTGCGTTCTGGGTGGTCTACATCGTCTTCAGCGCGCGAGTGGGACGCCTGGTCCCGGGAGTGGAAGGACTGGCCGTCTCCATGGCGATCGGGGCGGTCATCGCACTACCCCTCGGAGCGTCGGCTGCGGCGGGCGGGGCCTTGGCCTCGCCGCTGGTGCTGCCGGTGTTCGTGGTCGTGGCAGTGCTGTCCAGCGCCCTCCCCTACGGGTTGGAGATGCTCGCCCTGCGCCGGCTGTCCACGCGAGTGTTCGGCGTCCTCTCCGCTTTGGGCCCGGCCGTCGCTGCCCTCGCGGGGCTGCTGGTGCTCGGTCAGGCACTGGGTCTCCGGGAGATCCTTGCCCTTCTCCTGGTTACGGCTGCCTCAGTGGGAGTAACCGTCGGCGTACGACGCCGGCCCTCACCGGGCGCAGGCGCCCCGCCTCCAGCCGCCCCCTGACGCTCCGGCCGTCGCCAGTAGACTGGCCCGGTGCCGGCGGCAGCGCAGGCACCGGCGAGGAGGCAACGATGATTCTTCAGCAGGTACGTCCATGGGGCGGAAACTTGTCCGACGTCGAACTGCAGGAGGGGCGCATCGCCGCCGTAAGACCTGCTGCCGCAGTTCCGGATGGCCCAGCTGCCGACGTCGTCGACGGCAGGGGGCGCCTGCTTCTTCCGTCCTTTGCCGATGTCCACGTACACCTCGATTCGACCCGCCTCGGGCTGCCCTTCCGTCCGCACACAGGGCGCCCCGGAGTGTGGGGCATGATGATGAATGACCGCGAGAACTGGCGTGATGCAGAGGCGCCGATCGCCGACCGGACCGCCTTCACGCTCGGCACGATGATCGAATACGGAACCACCCGCGTCCGCAGTTACGCACAGATCGATGCTGACTGCCGGCTTGATCGCTTCGACGCCGTAGTCGCCGCCCGGGAAACACACAGCGCGCGGGCCGACGTCGAGATCATTGCCTTTCCGCAGGCAGGGCTCCTGCTGGAGGACGGCGTCGTGCCTCTCATGGAGGAAGCGCTGAAACAGGGTGCCGACGTGATGGGCGGCATCGATCCATGCCAGCTTGACCGGGATCCGGTACGGCACCTGGACATCGTCTTCGGTCTTGCTGAGAAGTACCAGGTGCCGATCGATATCCACCTGCATGAGCCGGGGGAACTCGGTGTGTACAGCGCGGATCTCATCCTTGAACGCACCCGCGCCACCGGCATGCAGGGCAAGGTCACCATCTCCCACGGCTATTCGCTGGGCAGTGTCTCCGAAAGCACAACGCGCCGTTTGATTGAGGAGTTCGCCGCTGCCGACATCGCCATGGCAACCGTTGCTCCCTCTATACGCGAGCCTCTGCCGCTCCGGCAGCTCACCGAAGCCGGAGTGCGCGTGGGGCTGGGTGAAGATGGCCAGCGCGACTACTGGTCGCCGTACGGCAACGGCGACATGCTTGACCGCACCTGGCAGCTCGCGTTCACCAACGGCTACCGGGCAGATGAGCTCATCGAGCATTGCTTCGCGGTCGCCAGTATCGGCGGCGCTTGCGTCCTGGATCCCTCTGCTGTTCGGTTGACCGGCATCAGCGACCGCCCGGGCCTGGATATCGGCGATCCGGCGGAACTTCTGCTCCTCGGGGGCGAGACCGTCACCTCCGCAATCATGGACAGACCGGCGGACCGCACGGTGATCCACCGTGGAAGGATCGTTGCTGACCAGTTGGAGTTGGTACCACTCCCCTAGCCGGCAGCGACCTGCCGTGGTTCAGCCAGCACACCGGCAAACACTGCCTCGGCCGCGCCCACGAGCAGGAGCTCGGCGCCGAGGGCAGCGCGCGCCAGCCGAACTTCGGCGCCCAGCCCGCTGATCGGCGCGGTAGCGACGGCGGCACTCAGCCGATCCCCGTCAGCGGCGAACAGCGCTCCGAGGAACCCGCCGAGCACGATCACCTCCGGATTGAAGATGTTCACCAGGTTGCTGAGTGCGACCGCGAGAACGTCGGCTTGCCGACGGATCTCGCGCAGTACGGGAAAGGACGGGCCGGAGAGAAGGGCGTCCTCAAGCTGTTCGGCATCCGCATGGTCGAGACCTGCAACGTGCAGCAGCCGCTCCAGGTTGACCTCGGTCTCGAGGCATCCGCGCCGCCCGCAGTGGCACGCTTCCCCACCCGGTTGGACCACCATGTGCCCGAATTCACCGGCATATCCCGAGGAACCACTGAGCGGTCGGCCGCCCACCATTGCTCCACCACCGATCCCTGAGGCGCTGCCATTGAGGTACAGAGCATCCTGGTATCCGGCGGCCGCACCGAAGATGCTTTCGGCGAGGGTGCCGAGCGTTGCATCGTTCGCCGCCATGGCCGGCGTAGCGAGCGCTTCCCTAAACGGCTCGACGACGTCGACGTCCTTCCAGCTGAGGTGCGGCGCCAGACGAACGACACCCTTGTCTGCGTTGACCAACCCGGGAACGGCGAGCCCCACTCCGAGTATGTGCCGGGTACCCTCCAACTCGACCGCCAGGCCTTCGACGACGGCCCTGGTGATGTTCACGGCCTCATCGAGCGATGGGACCGAAGAGGTGGCGTAACGGATGCGGCGGTGCACTTTGCCGCCCAGCCCCACGACGCCGACAGTCACAGCGTCGACGTCAGGGTTCACCGCAAGCGCTACCACCCGCTCATTCGCGTGCACAAGCGGGCTCGGGCGACCGACACGTGCTGCTCCGGCGTCGGTCTCGTAAACCAGCCCGAGGTCCGCGAGTTCGCCGACAAGGGCGCCCATCGTGGAACGTGTCAGGTTGCACCGCTGAACGAGCGCGGCCCGGGTCAACGGGCCCGAGCGGTGTACGGCAGTGAGCACAGCCGAGAGGTTGCGACGCCGCACGTCTTCGGTGCCGCCGCGCTCAGCCATTGCCACTCCCCGTTGTTTGTGCTGGACGTAAACATAGCATCACTGCCGGGCCTTCCAGGCTCTCAACCTCTTGACCGCGGGCTCTGCATCCCTATATGTTTTAGTCACGAACTTATCCCTTCGAACTCAGTGCGGAGTATTTCCATGACACCTCAGCCCACCCCGGCAGACCGCTTCACCTTCGGCCTCTGGACCGTCGGATGGACCGGCACCGACCCGTTCGGAACCGACACCCGGGCACCGCTCGACCCCGTCGAGGCTGTCCACCGTCTGGCAGAGCTTGGTGCGTACGGCATCACCTTCCATGACAACGACCTCGTGCCTTTCGGCTCGACGGATCAGCAGCGCCAGAGCATCCACGCGAGTTTCCGTTCCGCCCTGGAAGAAACCGGGCTGAAGGTCCCCATGGTCACCACCAATCTGTTCAGCCACCCGGTCTTCAAGGACGGCGGCTTCACCAGCAATGACCGCTCGATCCGTCGCTTCGCACTGCGCAAGGTCCTGACGAACATCGACCTCGCTGCCGAACTCGGCGCTGAAACCTTCGTCATGTGGGGAGGTCGGGAAGGCGCAGAGTACGACGGTTCCAAGGACTTCGCCGCCGCCTTCGATCGCATGAAGGAAGGCGTTGACACCGCCGCCGCCTACATCAAGGAAAAGGGCTACGGACTCCGCCTCGCGCTCGAACCCAAGCCGAATGAACCGCGCGGCGACATCTTCCTGCCCACCGTCGGCCATGCCCTGGCTTTCATCGCCGAACTGGAACACGGCGACATTGTGGGTCTGAACCCCGAAACCGGTCACGAGCAGATGGCCGGGCTGAACTTCACGCACGGTATCGCGCAGGCGCTCTGGGCAGGGAAACTGTTCCACATCGACCTCAACGGCCAGAAGGGCATCAAGTACGACCAGGACCTGGTGTTCGGCCACGGCGACCTCTCCAGTGCGTTCTTCACGGTGGACCTCCTCGAAAACGGCTTCCCCAACGGCGGACCGCGTTACGAAGGACCGCGGCACTTCGACTACAAGCCGTCCAGGACTGACGGTTACGACGGCGTCTGGGAATCCGCGCGGTCCAACATGGCCATGTACCTCCTGCTCAAGGAACGTGCACTCGCATTCCGTGCCGACCCCGAGGTGCAGGAAGCGCTGCAGACGTCCGGCGTCGTCGAACTGGGTGAAAGCACGCTCGCTGCAGGCGAGACGACTGCGGACCTGCTCGCTGACCGCACAGCGTTTGAGGACTTCGACGCGGACAAGGCGTCGGAACGCTCATTCGCCTTCATCCGCCTGAACCAGCTCGCCATGGAGCACCTCCTCGGCGCGCGCGCCTGAGGACGCCGGACGAGGAAGACCCGGAACAAAGATCAGAGCAGGGAGCAAGGGAACACCAATGGTGCTGGTAGCCGGAGTCGACAGCTCCACGCAGTCGTGCAAGGTGGTCATTCGGGATGCCGAGACCGGAGATCTGGTCCGTTCCGGGGCGGCGCAGCACCCGCCCGGTGCGGAAGTGCATCCCGACGCCTGGTGGACTGCGCTGCAGGAAGCCGTCGCGGCCGCGGGCGGGTTCGACGACGTCGCGGCCGTCTCGGTCGCCGGGCAGCAGCACGGCATGGTGTGCCTGGATGAGGATGGCAGTGTGGTGCGTCCGGCGCTGCTGTGGAACGACACCCGTTCGGCAGCGGCTGCCGCCGCACTCGTTGAGGAAAAGGGCGCGCAATGGTGGGCGGGGGCGACCGGGACCGTGCCTGTGGCCTCCCTGACCGCCACCAAACTGCGGTGGCTTGCCGACAATGAGCCGGAGAACGCGACGCGGACGGCGGCGGTTTGCCTTCCACACGACTGGCTGAGCTGGCGTCTGGCCGGGTACGGTCCCGGCTCAGGGCCGGCCGGACTGCAGGAGCTCGCGACCGACCGGTCCGACGCCTCCGGCACCGGCTATTGGTCACCCGCCGGTGGGTATCTATCGGAGGTTCTGGAGGGCACACTGGGGCATGTGCCGATCCTTCCCCAGGTCCTCGGTCCACTGGAATTCCGCAAGGACTCTGCCGGCCGCATCATCGCCGCAGGCTGTGGTGACAACGCCGGCGCCGGACTGGGGGTCGGCGCGGCAGAGGGCGACGTCGTCGTCTCCGTGGGCACCTCGGGGACCGTCTTCGCGGTATCGGACCAGCCGACGTCGGACCCGTCCGGGCTGGTGGCCGGCTTCGCTGACGCGACCGGGAACTACCTCCCACTGGTGTGCACACTCAATGCCACGCTGGTGCTGGATGCCACCGCGCGACTGCTCGGGGTGGACCACACGGCGTTTGCCCGGCTGGCGTTGCAGGCGCCGGCCGGCGCGGACGGGCTGACGCTGGTGCCTTATTTCGCCGGGGAGCGGACTCCCAACCTTCCCCACGCAACCGGCTCACTCCACGGCCTGACGCTGCAGAACTACACGCCCGCGAACCTCGCACGCGCCGCCGTCGAAGGCATTGCGTGTTCCCTGGCGGACGGGCTCAAGGCTCTCACGGACGCTGGGGTTGCGGCGCGACGGGTAATCCTTGTGGGCGGCGGCGCCCGATCAGCGGCGCTGCGGCAGTCGGTCGGTGCTGTCTTCGGGTTGCCTGTCTCGGTCCCCAGCCCCGGAGAATACGTGGCCGACGGCGCCGCACGCCAGGCGGCGGGTGCCCTTCTGGGTGCCATGCCGGACTGGCGGACCAACGCCGTCGAACTCGTCGATGTGGAACCGACCCCGCAGGTGTTGGCCCGCTACCGGGAGGTGGCCGGACGGGCCTGATCGGGCGCCCTTAGCGCTGAGCCGAGAGACCAAGGAATGTCCCGGCGTCGGGCGTGGTTGTCCGGGATATGAAGCGCATCGGATTCCTGTCATTCGGTCACTGGTCACCGCTCGAGGGCTCGCGCACCCGGTCGGCCCGCGACTCCCTCATCCAGGGGATTGAGCTCGCAGAAGCGGCCGAGGAGATCGGCATCGACGGCGCATTCTTCCGCGTACACCACTTCGCCCGCCAGCAGGCGGCACCGTTCCCACTGCTCTCGGCAATCGCTGCCCGCACCTCGCGCATTGAGATCGGCACTGGCGTCGTTGACATGCGGTACGAAAACCCGTTGTACATGGCGGAGGAAGCAGCAGAGACCGACCTGATCAGCGGCGGCCGGCTGCAACTCGGCATCAGCCGGGGGTCCCCGGAGCCCGCCCTCAACGGCGCGGCGAACTTCGGCTATGTCCCGGCCGATGGTGAAGACCCCGGAGACATGGCCCGCCGTCACACCGAGGTGTTCCGCTACGCCATCAGCGGCGCGGGCATCGCTCAGGCTGATCCACGCCAAGGCGCCGGTCTCCTGCCCGTCCAGCCGCACTCCCCCGGGCTGAGCGAGCGCATCTGGTGGGGCGCCGGCACGCGGAAAACTGCTGTGTGGGCCGCCGAACAGGGAATGAACCTGATGAGCTCCACGCTGCTCACCGAAGACACCGGAGTTCCATTCGACCAGTTGCAGTCCGAGCAGATCCAGCTGTTCCGCGACGCGTGGACGACAGCGGGACACAGCTTCACCCCTCGGGTTTCAGTAAGCCGGAGCGTCATCCCGATCGTCGACGACGAAGACCGTCGCTACTTCGCGCTCAGCGCCCTCCGGGAGACCCGCGACCAGGTGGGCGTGCTCGACGGCGCCATGTCCCGGTTCGGCAAGAGTTACATCGGCGAACCCGACCAGATTGCAGCCGAACTAGCTGAGGACGACGCCGTTCGCGCCGCCGATACGCTGATGCTTACCGTGCCGAATCAGCTCGGCGTCGATTACAACGCCAAGCTGCTGCGCACCATCGCCGAGCACGTCGCGCCGGCGATCGGCTGGGAGCCGAAAGCCGCTTCAGGCTCCTAGAGAGCGCCCTGGTCCGCGGTTCCGGCGGGAATCGCGGTCAACCGGGTGACCTCGACCGGCTTCTTCAGCAATCCCTCGAGCGAGCTATTGAGACCCTTGACTGCGTCACCGGCACCATGTGCATTCAGGAGCTCCACGGATTCCCACTTCTCGATCATCACAATGTCACCGTTCGGCGCCTCGTGGATGGCGTAGAGCAGGCAACCCGGTTCCTGGTGAACCTCTGCGATAGCCGGACGCAACGCTTCAACTACCTGCTCGAGGGCTCCTTCCACAGGGGTGAAGACTGCGGTGACAACAATGGACATGAGTAACTCACTTTCGATTCCGGGAGGAAGCTGGCAATGGTTCCGTCAGCCATACTAGGGTCTGCCACATGGACCAACGGCTGCATTTCATCACGCTTGCCACCCGGAACCTCGACGCCGCCCGCGCCTTCTACCAGGACGGGCTCGGGTGGGAAGCAAAGCTCGACGTTCCGGGCGAGATACTCTTCTACCAGGTGGCGCCCGGACTTTTACTGGGCCTGTTCGATGCCGACAAGTTCGCTGAGGACCTCGGCCGATCTGCTGCGCCGGACGTATCCGGTGTGACTCTCGCCCACAATGTCGGCAGTCCCGAAGCCGTTCGGCGAACCGTCGAGTCCATGGCCTCTGCTGGCGGCACCGTGCTCAAAGAACCGGCGCAGGGCAAGTTCGGCGGTATCTTCCACGCGCATGTGGAGGACCCGAATGGTGTCGTTTGGGAGATAGCACACAATCCGGGTTGGCGCATCAACGACGACGGCGGCGTGGAACTGAGTTAGTCGGGACCCTATAGTGGCCGAATGAACGCTGACCAGGTCAAGAACGCCGACGTCCATTTCTACTTCGACCCAGTCTGCCCCTTCGCGTGGATGACCAGTAAATGGGTTCGGTTGGTCATGGCAGAACGAGACTACTCCGTCGAGTGGCGCTTCATCTCGCTGCGCCTTCTCAATGCCGCTGTCGACTACGACTCGCACTTCCCTGAAGGCTACGAAGCCGGGCACACTGCCGGATTGCGCCTGCTTCGCGTCGCTGCCCAGACACGGAAGGAGCACGGGGCCGACGCCGTTGCAACCCTGTACTCCCGACTCGGTGCCCATATCTTCGACACGGAACGTGACGACCCGTCCCAATCCGGAGCCACCGAGCACCACGGGACCCGGGCTTTCCTGGAGCCGATCCTGGCGGAAGCCAACCTCCCGTCGACGTTGGCGAAC
Source organism: Arthrobacter sp. D2-10 (assembly GCF_054161285.1). NCBI lineage: Bacteria > Bacillati > Actinomycetota > Actinomycetes > Micrococcales > Micrococcaceae > Arthrobacter > Arthrobacter sp. D2-10. The sequence continues at coordinate 3,106,001 of NZ_CP096431.1, forward strand.
GCCCTCGATGACGACTCACTCGACCAGATCATCCAGGCCGAAACCGACGAAGCGCTTGCCCATACCGGAAAGGACGTCGGCACACCGATCATCCATTTCGAGCCGCCTCAGGGCGTAGCCTTCTTCGGACCGGTGATCAGCAGACTACCGTCACGGGGTGAGGCCGCTGAGCTTTGGGACCATGTGGTGGCACTGGCCCGCTTTCCCGGGTTCGCCGAGTTGAAGCGGAGCTTGCGCGAACGTCCACAGCTGGCCAGTTTCGGCGTAACGGATACGGAGGCCGGCATCGAGGAGGACTGGCACGGCGGCAGCAGGCGGCAGAAGAAGTAGCAGCACGCTCGAGAGTGCCAACTGGAATACTCCAGGGGATGCTCCTCTTCCCGTGGGGGACAGCATACGTGGCATCCCTCTCAGCAGTGGCTGGTGGCTCATCTCGAGGGGCTCGTTCAGCATGAGCGACTCTTCCGCCCATAGAAATTCCTCATGCCTCGTGACGTTCCTTCCGCGCCGGTTCCTTCCGCTTTAGCCACGCGCTGAGCGGTGCTGTTGTGAGCCCGTGAATGAGCACGGACAGCGTGATGGCGAGGGTGGTGTAGACAAAGACCTCATGGTTGCCGGTATGCCGTTCGGCGAGGGTTGCGTAGAAGAGGGCCGAGACACCAATCGGACCAAACCAGCTCAAGAACGCGGTCTCCGGCACGTCGTGCAGGGACTTGAATAACGGGCGCAGCGCCCACAGCGTGACAATTCGCCGTAGCAGCACCGCGCCGGCGAGCGCCAGGGGAGCAATCCACCCTAGCGCCGCCCATTCAGCGATGGGCAGAGCAAGGCCAAGCAGGATGAAGATCGGTAGAAGGAAGAACCTGGCTACGGCATCGTCAATCTTGTCTTCCTGCTCCTCGTCACGCTCCGGGATGACCTGCCCGAAGACGGCGGCCGCGACGAAGACGGCGAGAATAGCGTCGGTACCCAGGAGCTTGCCGGCGCCCAGAATGAGGAGTCCGAAAGGAACCAGGAAACCGAGGTAGGAGCTTTCCTCCATCAGCCCGGCATTTTTGGTCCACATGAACAACTTCGCCAAGAGGAAACCGGCTACGGCGCCGAATAGCGTCGCGCCGACCACCTCCCACAGAAGGACCTTCGTGAGCAGTTCTTGCCAGGCCACGCCGGGCTTGGTCAACAGCAGCACAGGAAGCATGACGAACAGGTACCCGAGTCCATCGTTGATCCCGCTTTCTGCGGATAGGTTGTGGCGCACACGTTCGGGTACACGGTCTTCGGCGAGCGACCCTGTCACAATCGGCGTGGTGACTACCGGATCTGTCGGAGTGATGATCGCGCCCAGCAGGAGTGCCAGCACAAATGGGACTCCCAGTAGCGCCCACAGCACACCGGTCGCCACGATCAACATCCCGATCATTCCCAGCAGGATGATGACAACGATCCAGCGCAGGTTCTTCCGCCAGTATCCGTGCGGCAGACGAAGGGCGACCCCGGTCAATCCGACCGCTAGGGTGATCCGGGCTGCTTCTTCGAGCAGCGTCCCTGTGGGAACATCGAAATCCTCGATTGTCATGACACCGAGACAATAGGGGCCGATCAGCGCCCCGAACAACAGGGCAAGCACTGGCCCCGGCAAGCTCACCCGTTGCATCAGCGTGGAGAAAGCAGAAAGCACGAGTACCGCACCGGCAAACAGCGTCAGCACGAGATTGATCGTCATGGATATCTCGTACCCCCTTTTCCCGGCACTAAACCAGTTGTGATGCTATGGCGCTGGCATATCGGTCACATCGTCGTATCCAGGCGCTCTGCCAGCAGTTGCGCCAGATGAATTCCCTTCCGCTCGCTGAGGTCCTCCAGTTGAGTACGGCAGGAGTAGCCGTCGGCGAGCACGACGGCGTCATCAGCCGCCGCACGAACCGCCGGCAACAGTTGCTGCTCGGCCACCGCAACGGACACCTCGTAGTGGCCGCGTTCCACCCCGAAGTTGCCCGCGAGCCCACAACAGCCTCCAAGCTTCTGAAGCTCGGCACCCGCTCCTTCGAGCAGCGCGGCATCGGGACTCCACCCCATGACGGCGTGATGGTGGCAGTGCGGCTGGGCCACGATGGTGGTTCCCTCCAGCGACGGCGGCTTGTAGCCCGGCGTTTTGGCGAGCAGCTCGGCGAGGGTGTGGGTCGCTCCGGCAACCCGGCCCGCCTCTGCACGGCCCAACAGCTCCATCGAGTCTGATCGCAGCACCCCCGTGCAGGACGGCTCGAGGCCCACGATGGGGATCCCCTGCTCGGCGTACTCGGTCAGGGCCCCTACTGAGGACCGCAGGATCTTGCGCGCGCTGTCCAGTTGCCCGGTCGAGATCCAGGTGAGGCCGCAGCACACCGGTTTCTCCGGAATCCGGACCTCATACCCCGCATCCTCGAGGACCCTCACTGCGGCCTTGCCGACGTCGGGTGAGAAGTTGTTGGTGAAGGAGTCTGCCCAGAGCAGGACCTGTGGCCGCCCATCGGACGCGGGTGCGGACCGCGACTGGAACCACTTGTGAAAGGTCTGCGGGGCAAACGCGGGGATTTTGCGACGCTGGTCAACGCCGGCCAGCCGCAGCCCGAGCTTCCCGAGGCCCGGCAGACCGGTCAGCGCGTTGACCAGCCGCGGAGCCACGGCAGCGAAGGAAGCCCAGCGCGGCAACCAGCCCAGTGAATAATGGGACGCCGGCCGGATGCGCCCCTTGTAGCTCTGGTGCAGCACCTCGGCCTTGTAGGACGCCATGTCGATCCCCGTGGGGCAATCGGACGCACACCCCTTGCAGGACAGGCAGAGGTCCAGTGCATCATGGACCTCCGGTGCACGCCAGTTGGGCTTCCCATGCTTATGACCGGCGGCGGTTCCGCCCGTGACGCTTCCGTTGATCATCTCCTGCAGCGCACGGGCACGGCCGCGGGTGGAGTCCTTCTCCTCAAGGGTCGCCACGTAGGACGGGCACATCACCGTCTGGTTGTCCCGGTGCGCCGCGCGGCACTGTCCTACGCCGGTACAGCGGTGAACTGCCTGGCTGAAGTCGCCGTCGTCGTGCTCGTAGCCGAAAGCCAGTCCCGTACGCAGGGGGCCGGCTTCCGCGACCCGGAGGTTGGCGTCCAGCGGCTCGGGATCAATCAGGACCCCCGGGTTGAGGATGTTGTCCGGGTCGAAGATGCCTTTCACCTTGCCGAACAGCGACAACGCGTCCGGCGTATACATGTACCGCAGGAGTTCGCTGCGCGCCCGTCCGTCGCCGTGTTCGCCCGAGAGGGACCCACCATAGGATGCGACCAGCCGGGCCGCATCGGTGAGGAACGCGCGGAAGGCGGCGGCGCCGTCGTCGCGCTGGAAGGGGAAGTCCAGGCGCACGTGCACGCAGCCGTCGCCGAAGTGACCGAAGGGGAAGCCTGTGAGGTTATGCGTGAGCAGGAGTTCGTCGAATTCACGGAGGTAGTCGCCTAACCGTTCCGGCGGGACAGCCGCGTCCTCCCACCCGGCGTGCGCAGGTGCTCCGGCAGGTGACCGGCCCGCAAGTCCTCCGCCGTCCTCGCGGATGCGCCACAACGCCGCGGCCTGAAGCGGGTCGGTGATGATGCGGGCGTGTCGGGCTGCTTCGATGCGGCTGACCGCAGCCGCCCTGTCCGCCACCTCCAGGGCATCGTCACCCGAGATCTCGACGAACAGCCAGGCCGCCCCACCGGGCAGTTCAGGCACCGCCCGCGGACCCTTGCGTGTGCGCACCACCTCGACGATGCGCGAATCGAGCCCCTCACACGCCGTGGGTTTGAACGGAAGGACCGCAGTCACGGCGTCACCGGCGTCCCCGATGTTCCGGAATCCCAGCACCACCATGGTTTTATGGGGCGCGTCCTTCACCAGCCGCACGCCGGCTTCGAGCACGACGGCGAGGGTCCCCTCGCTGCCCACGAGCATCCTCCGCAGGTCAAACCCCCGCTCCGGCAGGAGGTGCTCGAGCGAATACCCGGACACCTGCCGCCCGAACCGCCCCAGTTCGGTGCGGATGGTCCCCAGGTTCGCGCTCACCAGTGAGCGGAGGGCATCGGTCTCCGACGACGACGGCGTCTCCCCTGCTCCCAGCTTCAGCCGCGTTCCGGAACCCGTCAGCACGTCGAGGTGGGTCACGTTGTCGGCCGTCCGGCCGTAAGCGAGGGCGCGTGATCCGCACGCGTTGTTACCGATCATCCCGCCTACGGTGCAGCGCGTGTGCGTCGACGGGTCAGGTCCGAAGCGCAGCCCGTTGGCGAGCGCGACTTTCTGCAGCGTGGCGTGAATGGCACCCGGTTCCACGACCGCGGTACCGCTCTCGGCGTCGAACTTCAGGACCCGATTGAGGTGACGGCTGAAGTCGATGACCACGCCACGGCCGATCGCGTTTCCCGCGAGAGATGTCCCGGCTCCACGTGAGGTAAACGGGATCCCCCGCTCGCGGCACACCTCGAGTGTGGCGAACACTTCGTCGAGATGGCGCGGAAAAACGACTGCGGCCGGCTGGATCCGGTACAACGAAGCATCGCTGGAGTAGACCGCGCGCGACGTCGCGTCCGCCCGGGCATCGCCCACTCCACGCGATTGGAGTTCCGAAACCAGGGACCGGGGAGCTGAGAGCGTCGTCGCCATGGGTAACATGTTACTACGCCGTGCTGCTCTGGGTACTTTTCTCACGCGACTACTCTGGACGCATGCCATCTGTTCAGACGCCGAGACCGCCGTCGCTCACCGAGCGCACCATTGAAGCGGTCCGGGACGGCATCCGGAATGGTTCATTCGTGCCCGGTGAGCTGTACTCGGTGTACCAGTTGGCGGACCGGCTTGGGGTCTCCCGCAGCCCGGTGCGCGAGGCATTGCTACGCCTCGCCGAGACCGGAATGGTGAGCATCGAGAAGAACCGCGGCTTCCGGGTGGTGCTGCCCGGCGCACGTGAGCTCGCCGAGATCATGGCCGTGCGGCTCGCACTCGAAGTACCGGCCGCTGCGCGGGCCGCCCGGCGTGCCGGCCCTGCCGACCGCGCAGCCCTCGAAGCGGAACGCGAGTCCATGCAGCAGGCTGTACGTACCGGCAACGAAGGCGACTTCCTCCTCCACGACCAACGGCTCCACTCCGTCCTGCTCAATCTCGCCGGCAACACCCACGCCATCCGCATCATCGACAACCTGCGTGACGCTACCCGCCTGGTGGGCATGTCCACCATCCGCACAGCGCGCTCCCTCGATGATGTCTACGCTGAGCACCTGCCGATTCTCACCGCCGTCGAGCATGGCGACCCCGCCGCCGCGGCCGACGCCATGCGCCATCACCTGGAATCGACGGGAAGACTCCTGCTGCGCGGAGCGGCAACCGAGCACGACGACGTCGACCGCCTGTGGGAGGACTACGTCGGCTGAGCCGACGGTGCCGATAGCGGAGGCGCGTGCACACGGGTACAAAGGAGGAATGGACTCTCCGTTGATACTCGGCCCGATGCTCCGTTACGTCGACGAAACAACCGCGAGCGTATGGGTCGAAACACGCTCTACTGCGCGCGTACGGGTCTACGCTGCCGGGAACTCGTGGGAGGCGGGAACCTTCGCCGTGAACGGGCACCATTACGCCCTGGTCGAAGTTGACCAGCTGGACCCGGGATCGAGCTCACCCTATACGGTGGAGATCGACGGGCATCGAGTCTGGCCTGAGGAGGGATCGCCCTTTCCGCCGCCGACGATCCGCACCCTGGACCCGGAGCGTCCGTTCCGCCTGTCGTATGGCTCCTGCCGGACAAGCGAAGCGAACGACCTCGCTGCCCACAAGACCCACGGGGTGGACTCCCTGCTCGCCTTCGCCCTGGACCTTGCTGTGCGGGAAGAAGAAGTGCGGCCTGATCTCATCGCGTTCCTGGGCGACCAGGTGTATGCGGACATCCCGAGCTATGAAATGCGCGAACTCATCCGTGAGGACCGCGGCATCAACACCAAGCTCGACGCCGAGCTTCGCAACTATGAGGAGTACACCCAGATCTACCGGCTCGCCTGGTCGAACCCGGCGATTCGGTGGCTGCTTTCAACTCTTCCGAGCGCCATGATCTTCGATGACCATGACATCCGCGACGACTGGAACTCGTCGCTGCTTTGGAAGAAGAAGGTCGCAACCCTCCCGTGGTGGCGCGACCGGATCGTCTCCGGGCTGGCGTCCTACTGGGTCTACCAGCACCTGGGCAACCTCTCGCCGGATGAACGTGCTGCCGACGAGGTATGGCAAACCATCCAGCAGCATCAGGGTCCGGGCGAACTTGAGCTGGGGCCGATGGTCGAGGCCGTCGTGGAGGAAGCGGATCGGGATCCGGAACGCTATCGCTGGAGTTTCTGCCGCGACTTCGGTGATACGCGGCTGATCGTCCTCGACTCGCGCGCGGCACGCGTCCTTGAACCGGGCAAACGGTCCATGCTCGACCCCAAGGAATTGCAGTGGCTTGATGAGCGGATGCAGGGCGACCGGCGGCACCTGCTCGTGGCCACCTCGCTGCCGTTCTTGCTTCCGCGGGGTCTTCACCACATCGAGGACTGGAACGCTGTGCTGGCCGACGGACGGTGGGGCGAACGTCTCGCCACCCTCGGCGAATGGATCCGGCAATCAATCGACCTTGAGCACTGGGCGGCATTCCCCGAGAGTTTCCGGGCTGTCGCGGAGATGACAACGGAGGTCGCCGAAGGCAGACGTGGCGCGGCCCCCGAGACGGTGACATTCCTGTCCGGTGACGTTCACTTCTCCTACATCGAGGAAGTGGACCACCCGATGCAGTCGCGGGTGCTGCAGGCGGTCTGCTCTCCGATCCGCAACCCATTGCGGCCCGCATTGCGCTGGGTGGCGGCACTGCTGTCGACCCGGGTGGCCGGCCCGCTCGGAGGTGTACTGGCTCGCTTCGTGCCGCGCCCTCCGTTTCACTGGTCCACCCTGAAGAGCCCGTGGTTCGACAACAACCTCGCAAGCCTGGAGGTAGCCGAGGAGGGGCTGAAGCTGCGGTGGGACACCGGCGTCGTCAGCGAAGGAAACCACGGTGCTCCGACGCTGAGGGAGGTCACCTCGATCACCATTGCACCGCATTCGGCGAGGGCGCCGCGCTAGGGACGCCTAGAGGACGGCCGGCTCGAGCAGCTGCGCCGCGAGGTCAGCCAACTTATCCTGTGCGGCGGCATCCAGCTCGCTGGGGCTCATCGCCTGCACGTTCGCCACTACTCCATTGCCGCGGGCGGTGACTGATAGGGTGTGGAAGACCTGCTCCGACCCGACCTCTTGCGTCATCCGGACCGCAAAAGACTCCTCGCCGATGGGATCCAGTGGGAGCTCCTCTGTGGTCGACGTGATGGTGTTGCCCTGAATGGTCGCAGTCACCACGGCACAATCCTGCAGCGCTTCGCGGCTGACCTCGAACGCGTCCTGGACAGCTTGTTCCGTCGACCCGTCGAAGAGTACGACAGCCAGATAGCCACCCGACTCATCGGCCGCGCCCACCCCGCTCACGGCTTCCGCTGCAAGATCCCCCGCTCCGGCCATGTTTCCGGTGGCGTGGGCCTTGCATTCCGCAGGCTGCACGTCTGCGCCTTCCATCGCTGACTGCACGATCTCAAGTCCGGCAGCTGCCTCTTCCGCTGACACAAGCTGCAGCGGATTACCGAGTGAATCGGTCAGGGCCGTTATGCGTGCCTCAAGTTCCGCTTTACTGACCTGCGCCACTGCTGGAGCAGAAGCCGGAGCGGAAGAAGCCGGAGCGGAAGTTGCCGGCGCAGTGGCCGAGGCGGTGCTTCCCGCCGACGGCTCGGCGCTCACGCTTGCATCCGCCGGGGCGGTGGCGCTGGCCGGCCCCACCTCGGGTTCTTCGCCACCACCGCTGCAGCCGGTAAGGAGCAACGCTGCTCCGAGCACGCAGGATGAAACAAGAGTTGATCGCATGATGTGGGCCCCCAGGTTGGCAGCGGCTTTCCGCTTGAGTACCGAAATAGTAGCCGCCGGTGCCCCTTGACGCCCCCTCCTGTACGGGAGTTTCGTTGGAGCATGGAGTGGTTGAGCGGCGTGCTCGACGCCGAAGGATACGAAGTGGGGCGGCAGATACTTCAGCGCGGGGTCGCCGCCATCTACCTCATCGCCTTCATCTCGGCCATCAACCAGTTCCCGGCGCTGCTCGGCGAGAACGGGCTGCTGCCCGCGCCACGGTTCATCGAGCGGGCAGGGAAGCGTGCCGGGCCCACGCTCTTCCGCTGGCGTTACTCCGACCGGCTCCTGTTGACGGTGTGCTGGGTCGGCGTCGCGATCGCAGCTTTGCTTGTGCTCGGAATCCCGCAGGCCGGACCCCCATGGCTGCCGATGCTCGCGTTCCTCATCCTGTGGGGGCTCTACCTTTCGGTCGTCAACATCGGCCAGGTCTTCTACGGGTTCGGTTGGGAGAGCCTGTTGCTCGAGGCCGGGTTCCTCGTGGCGTTCCTCGGATCCAACGAGGTGGCCCCGCCGTTCCTGGTGCTGCTGGTCATCCGGTGGCTGGTGTTCCGGCTGGAGTTCGGCGCCGGCATGATCAAGATACGCGGCGACCGATCCTGGCGTGATCTCACCGCCCTCTACTACCACCATGAAACCCAGCCCATGCCCAACGCCGCCAGCCGCTTCTTCCACCTCCTGCCGAAGCCGCTGCACCGCATGGAGGTCGCCGGTAACCACTTCACCCAGCTGGTGGTGCCGTTCTTCCTCTTCGCGCCGCAGCCGGTCGCCGGGTGGGCGGCCGTGATCATCATCGTGACCCAGGCGTGGCTCGTGGTCTCGGGGAACTTCGCGTGGCTCAACTGGATCACGATCGTCCTCGCCTTCGGCGCGGTGCCGGATTCGTTCTACGAAGCCTTCGGCCTCGCTATCGCGCCCGCATACAGCACGACGCCGGTCTGGTTTGCAGCCGTCGTCGTGCTGATGACCGTTTTCATCGCCTGGCTGAGCTGGCCGCCGCTGCGCAACCTGTTCGCCAAGCGGCAGCTGATGAACGCCAGCTTCAACCGCTTCCATCTGGTGAACGCCTACGGAGCCTTTGGCAGCGTCACGAAGGTCCGGAACGAGGTGATCATTGAAGGAACGCGCGACGACGGCGCACCCGGCTCCCGCTGGGAAGAGTACGAGTTCAAGGGCAAGCCCGGTGACCCTGGCCGGATGCCCCGCCAGTATGCCCCGTACCACCTCCGTCTGGACTGGCTCATGTGGTTCCTGGCCTTGGGGTCCGACGGTGGTTGGTTCACTCCGCTGCTCGTGAAGCTCCTCGAAGCGGACCCGAGGATCCTGAAGCTTCTCCGCCACGACCCGTTCAACGGCGAGCGCCCCCGCTATATCCGGGCTCGCATGTTCCGGTACCGCTTCTCCACGCGCGAGGAAAAAAGGGCGACCGGTCTCTGGTGGATGCGGGAGGAAGTCGGTGTGCTCGTGAACCCTGTCTCCCTCGGAGCCAACCAGCGACGCTGAGCGCGCAGATCCTCCTTTCGGGTGATGTCCCGACGGGGGCGCAGGACTAACCTGAAGTGCGGTTCTTGTGGTTTAGCGCCTTTAGCATGGCTGCCACCCCCCTCAGCACAAGAGGCCGTCCGCCAGTCAGCCCACTATTCGAGGAACCGGCTCCATGCTGATCAAATTGGTCCGCCATTACCTGCGGCCCTATGCGCCACTAGTCCTGGCAGTGGTTGCACTGCAACTGGTGTCGACCATCGCTGCCCTCTACCTGCCCAGCCTGAACGCGCAGATCATCGACGAGGGCGTGGCCCGCGGCGACACCGGATACATCTGGGACACGGGCATGGTGATGCTCGGGGTGAGCCTCATTCAGGTTGCTGCTGCCATTGCCGCCGTCTACTTTGGGTCGAAGGCCGCTATGGCGTTGGGCCGGGACGTGCGCAAGAGCGTCTTCCACCGGGTGTCCGGTTTCTCTGCCCAGGAAGTCAGTTCCTTCGGCGCCCCGAGCCTGATTACCCGCGGTACCAATGATGTCCAACAGGTGCAGATGCTCGTGCTGATGGGTCTGAACTTCATGGTCGCTGCCCCCATCATGTGCATCGGCGGCATCTTCATGGCCCTGCGTGAGGACCTCGAGCTGTCCTGGCTGGTGTGGGTGTCAGTGCCGGCGTTGTTCGTCGTCGTCGGGTTCCTAGTCTGGCGGCTTATGCCGCTGTTCCGAACCATGCAGGTCAAGATCGACAACATCAACGGGGTGCTGCGTGAGCAAATCACCGGCATCCGCGTGGTCCGCGCCTTCGTGCGCGAGCCCTACGAAGCCAAGCGCTTCGGCAAGGCCAACCGGGAACTCACGGATGTTTCGCTCGCGGTGGGGTCACTGTTCGTCCTCATGTTCCCGGCCATCGGCATGATCCTGCACCTCGCCACAGCGGCCGTGCTGTGGTTCGGCGGCCTGCGGGTAGACGCAGGTGAAATGGAGGTAGGCGCCCTGACCGCCTTCCTGCAGTACCTCCTGCAGATCCTGGTGGCAGTCATGATGGGGACGTTCATGGCGATGATGATCCCCCGCGCATCCGTTTGTGCCGAGCGCATCGGCGAGGTGCTGGACACCAAACCGGCGATTCACGAGTCGGACCAGCCGCTGCAGCCGGCCAGCAAGGCCGGCGTGGTCGAGTTCCGTAACGTCACCTTCGCCTACCCGGGGGCCGAGGCGCCCGTCCTGAACAACATCAGCTTCACGGCCCGCCCTGGCCAGACCACGGCAATCGTCGGGAGCACCGGCGCAGGAAAGAGCACGCTGATCAGTATGCTGCCGAGGCTCTTTGACGTCGGCGGCGGCCAGGTCCTGCTGGACGGAATCCCCGTCACCGATATGGCCCGCAGGGACATTACCGAGCGCGTGGCGCTGGTACCCCAGCGCCCCTACCTGTTCTCGGGCACCATCGCGCACAACCTGCGGTTCGGCAACCCGAACGCGCACGACGACGACCTCTGGGACGCCCTTACGGTCGCCCAGGCGGCAGATTTCGTACAGGCAAAAGAACACGGGCTCGAGGCGCGGGTGTCACAGGGAGGAACGAACGTGTCCGGCGGTCAACGCCAACGGCTCTGCATCGCGAGGGCCCTCGTGGCAAAGCCCAAGGTGTACCTCTTCGATGACTCGTTCTCGGCACTCGACGTCACCACTGATTCGCGGCTGCGTGCGGCGTTGAAGCCGAAAACCAACGACGCCACAGTCATCATCGTTGCCCAGCGCGTCACCACCATCACCGAGGCCGACCAGATCCTGGTCATGGAACACGGTGAAATCGTCGCCCGCGGTACGCACGAGGAGTTGCTCGAGACTTCTCCGACCTATCAGGAGATCGTGGAATCGCAGACTACCGCGGAGGAGGTGGCATGAGCACCGACAAAGACCTCCGTTCCGACGCAGACCGGACCATCGACCCGGTGGTCGCCCCTACTCCGGGTGCGGCGGCGGATGCTGAATCGCAGGTGCTCGACGAGGAATTCCGTCCCTCTGAAGCTGACGGCGACATGTTCGGCGGCGTCCCGGCCAAGAAGGCCAAGTACTTCTGGCCCTCCGCCAAGCGACTCTTTGGCCTGCTGGCCCCGGAGAAGGCAGCCATCGTGGTGGTACTCGCGATGGTGGTCATCGCCGTCGTACTCAATGTCATTGCGCCTCGGGTGCTGGGAAGCGCCATGGATGTCATCTTCAGCGGTGTCATCAGCAGCAACCTGCCCAGCGGCGTGAGCCAGGAGCAGGTCATCGAGGGGCTGCGTGCTGAGGGGCAGGACCAGTTCGCGGACATGCTGACCGGCATGGAAGTGACCCCGGGTGTGGGTATCGACTTCGGCTTGCTGGGGCGCCTGATCTACATCGTGCTCGGCATGTACCTTGTCGCCTCCCTGTTCATGTGGCTCCAGGGCTACCTGCTGAACAAAGTGGTCATGCGGGTGGTCTACAACCTCCGCCGCGACGTGGAGGCGAAGCTGAACCGCCTCCCCCTGAACTACTTCGACACCCGGCAGCGAGGCGACCTGCTCTCCCGAGTGACCAACGACGTCGACAACGTCCAGCAGGCCCTGCAGCAGGCGTTCGCGCAGCTCATCATGTCGGCGCTGAGCCTGATCGGCATCACGGTCATGATGTTCGTGGTCTCCTGGCAGCTTGCGCTCATCGCCCTGGTTGCGCTGCCCCTGTCGGCCCTCGGCGCCGGGATGATCGGTGTGCGCAGCCAGAAGCTTTTCGCGGAACAGTGGAAGCACACCGGGCAGCTCAACGGGCATATCGAAGAGTCCTTCAGCGGCCACGACCTGGTGCGGGTGTTCGGCCGGGAGAAGGAATCGCTGGAGATCTTCGACCAGAAGAACGACGACCTCTACAAGGCGTCCTTCGGCGCACAGTTTGTCTCCGGCATGATCATGCCGGTCATGCAGTTCATCTCCTACCTGTCCTACGTCGGCATCGCGGTGGTGGGCGGGTTGCGCGTGGCGTCCGGTTCAATGACCCTCGGCGAGGCCACCGCCTTCATCCAGTATTCCCGTGAGTTCAATCAACCGCTGAGCCAGATGGCGGGCATGGCCAACATGCTGCAGTCCGGCGTGGCGTCCGCGGAACGCGTCTTCGAACTGCTCGACGCCGATGAACAGGATCCGGACACGGCGACCGAATCCCTGCCCGAGCGGACCACAGGCCATGTCGAGTTCGAGCGGGTCAGCTTCAGCTACTCCCCCGACAAGCCGCTCATCGAGGACCTGTCCTTCGAGGCAAGTCCGGGTGAGACGGTGGCGATCGTAGGCCCGACCGGTGCGGGCAAGACAACGCTGGTTAACCTCGTCATGCGCTTCTACGAGCTTAATTCAGGGCGCATCACCGTGGACGGCGTGGACATCACGCACATCAGCCGCGCCGAGCTGCGCTCCAAGGTCGGCATGGTGCTGCAGGACGCCTGGCTGTTCGGGGGCTCGATCTACGAGAACATCCGCTACGGCAACCTGGACGCCACCAAGGAACAGGTGATGGAAGCGGCGAAGGCAACTTACGTGGACCGGTTCGTGCGCGCGCTGCCTGACGGCTATGAAACCGTCATCGATGAAGAAGGGAACAACGTCAGTGCAGGCGAGAAGCAGCTGATCACGATCGCCCGTGCCTTCCTCGCCAACCCGTCACTGCTGATCCTGGATGAGGCCACCAGCTCGGTCGACACCCGGACGGAGTTGCTGGTGCAGCATGCCATGGCGGCGCTGCGGACCGACCGGACCAGCTTCGTCATTGCCCACCGCCTGTCCACCATCCGTGATGCGGACATCATCCTGGTGATGGAGGAGGGCCGGATCGTAGAGCAGGGCAACCACGCGCAGCTCCTGGAAGCGCAGGGTGCGTATTACCGCTTGTACATGAGCCAGTTCGCGGCCGCTGCGGACCCGGTCTAGGTTTCGCTTCCAAGCTTCCGGTACGGCTGTTTGAATGGAGTAACCAGCTCCAAGGGGAACGTCATGACCTACACCAAGCTTCTGCTCACGGGTGGCACATCGCTGCTCGCCGGCTTCTTCCTGTTCGTGCTGCCGGTGCGCGACCTCATCAACGGCACGGGCACCGGACTCGACTGGTTCCTCGTCGCCGTCGGAGCGTTCCTCCTGGCGGAGGGACTCACCATGTTCTTCCTCGGGGAGCGGATGCGCAGGCGCGACCTGAGCCGGGACCTCAAGCGCTAGCTTTGTCATGCGGGTTCGTCATCGCCACCACAAGAAATACGACGACGCTGATCACGCCCTGCACCAGTAGCACCGGCAGCGCCACGGCTCCGAGGTAGAGGGTGAGCAGGACCGGCATCAGGCTCAATACCGTCACGTCAACTCCGCGCATGAGCGACGCCAGTTGCGCTCGGGGAACCGGACCGAACGGAGTCTCAACCGGTGGCGCAGACCAGTCGGTCGAAGGCCTCGTGGCGCCTCGCACCGTTCCCGCGCCCATCCCGATCCCGGCGAGTCCTGTCAGCAGGATGAGCATCGGTCCCGCCGCGCCAAGGACCACCAGCACGGCACCGAGCAGGATCATCCACAACGTCATGACGACGGCGGGCATGAACGCCCGGCTGGTTCGAACCAAAGCGGCGCTCACGGGAACCAGCCCATCAAGTTCCGGCACCAGCGCCGCCCTCCGCGCCACTGCCCCGAAGCCGGAGGATGCAGCGCATCCCGCGATTCCCAGAACCGCCAGCTGCGCGAACAGCGGCAGCCCGCCGTCCACCATCATCACCGCAGCACAGGCGACCAGCCAAAGCACCGCCGTCGTCGGTAGCGGGTGCAAGCGCACGAACGTGACGATGTCGGCGCGCAGCAGCGCCGCGAACGGCCGTCGGGAGGGTCGGGCGAAAAACCGGGAGCCGCGGCGATGAGCTGCCCGGTTCTCCGCGCGTACAGCACGCAGCAACTCGTTGGTATCCATGAAGTAGAACGAGGCTCCCACGTGCCCGGACACCGCGCCCGCACGTGCCAGCTCCGAGCCGGGCACAAGACCGGCCCGCGGCGAAACCAGGGCCACCAGAAGAACAGCCAGCACCACGGCGGCGCCCGCAGTCCATATCGATGGCACGAGAGCAGCACCCGCCGCACCGCCTGCCACAACGACGCCGGCCGCCACCTTCAGTCCGACCGCACCGGGACGTTCCTGAAGCAGCCCGGCGATGCCGATCACCGCTGCGACAGCCGCCCCGAACGTGGCAGCGGCATACGCGTGCGTCAGCGGGCTGCGTTCAAGCGCGGTGAGGATGCTGAACGGCGCGTACACCGCGGCTGCGCCGGCGCCCGACAGAGCGGTCCTGCGCAGGTACGGCCCCCACACCATGGGCCGGCGGTCCAGCGGCAGGGAGAGCCACCACGCGCTCTCCGGTCCCCCGAGGGCAAGCGGTCCCAGCCGTCGGGACAGCACGACGGCGGCGGCGAGCGCAGTGAACGTCAACATCATCTCAAGCGCCTGGCTGGGCAGGACAAACACCGGGTCGGTGATGAGGCCGCCGTCGGACGTGGCACGTTTCGCGAACTCACCCCGCAGGGCCAGAACGAAGGAAACCGCAAGGGCGGCCGCGCAGCCCAACGCAAGCACGCTGACGTAGACGTCGACGAACAGGTCGGGCAGCGAGGTGCGGGCGCGGTTGTAACGGCGGGCGGACCACCGGGTGAAGCGGACAATTTCTTCAGCCCGGTCGACCGCCGGGTGCGGTTCGGCAAGAGCTGTCATCGCGAGCCCGCGATGATGGCCGCTCCCGCATCGGGTGCTCCGAGTGTCACCTCGTCGTCGATGACCAGGCAGGACGAGGCTGTGTCCCTGAGCAGCTGCGGGTCGTGCGTCACGAGCACCACAGCTGTGCCGTGGTCGGCCATGGTGCGGATTCGACGGCCGAGCGCTTCACGCATCACTGGGTCCAGCCGCTGTTCCGGTTCGTCGAGGATGAGCAGCGACGCGGGACGCATCAGTCCGGCGGCGAGGAGGGTGCGCCGGCGCTGTCCTGAGGAGAGTGACTCGGGTACGACGTCGGCGCGGGTGTGGAGACCAAAGAAGGCCAGCTCCTCCTCCACAGAGGCTTCCGGCTCGGGCAGCGAATGGCCACGGGCCACCAGCAACAGGTGTTCGCGCACAGTCAGGGACGGAAAGAAGAGATCCTCATCGAACACGGCGGACACCTCCCGGCGGAAGGGAACGGCGTCCGGGTTGGCCAGTAGTCCATGCACCTTCACGTCACCCGAGATGGGCACTTGACGCCCCGCCAGTGTGCGGGCCGCCGTCGACTTGCCCGCACCGTTGAAACCAACGACGCCGAGCACCTCCCCGGCAGCGACAGACACGGTAATTTCGCCGCAGACAGGCGCTCCCGCGTACCCGACAAGAAGGCGCTCAGCCTCCAGGACAGTCGCCCGTACAGTCACTCCTCCACCCTATCCGCACCCGGTCTTGAGGCTGCCGTAACGTTTCAACAATCCACCACGGGGCCACAAATCGGCCTACAGTTAACCGGGTGACTCAACCGCCTGCGTCCCAGGCCCGAACTCCCCGTTATGTTCCCGGCATCAAGTACATCCTGATGCTCGGGGCACTGGCTGCGCTTCCGGCCGTCACCACTGACATGTACCTGCCCTCGCTTCCTGCTGTGGCCGAGGACCTCAGGGCCAGCCAGGCAGCCGTGCAGTTCACCCTCTCCGGGATGCTCCTGGGTGGGGGCGTAGGCCAGCTGGTGATCGGGCCGCTCTCCGACCGGTTCGGACGAAGGCTCCCGCTCATTGTCGGCATCATGCTGCACGTGGTGATCTCACTGCTCTGCTCGGTTGCGCCCGACATCGGCACGCTCATCGTCCTGCGCGTTCTGCAGGGGTTCTTCAACGCGGCAGCTGCCGTCGTCGCCATAGCGGTCATCCGCGACAGGTTCGTTGGCTCCGATGCCGCCCGCCTACTTTCCCGCCTCATGCTCGTGATCGGTGTGGCCCCGCTGTTTGCGCCCACCATCGGTCAGGCGGTCGCGGGCCTCTGGGAGTGGCGTGCAGTTTTCTACGCCCTGGCCCTGATCGGCGCCGTACTCGTCGTGATCGTGTGGCGGTTCATGCCCGAGACGCTTCCCGAGGAACGACGACGACCGGCCCACCTCCGGCACGTCGCGGGCGGGTACTGGCACCTGCTCAGGAACGTCCGCTTCATGTCCCTTGCCGTCATTCCCGGGCTCGGCCTCGGCGTGATCATGAGCTACGTCGTGGGATCCCCGTTCGTGTTCCAGGACCAGTACGGGCTGAGCCAGGCGGAGTTCGCCCTGATTTTCGCTTTGAACGGCCTGGCGCTGGTGCTGTCAGCACAGGTGAACGCAGCGCTCGTCCGGAAGGTCGCCCCTGCCCGGCTTCTACGCACTGCCGCCGTCGCCCAATTGGTTTTCGCGGTCATCCTGGTTGTGGTTGCAACCACGGGATTCGGTGGCGTCGTGGGTTTGATCGCGTGCCTGTGGCTGGTTCTTGGGACCCAGGGGATGATCCCGGCTAATGCCTCCGTTCTCGCGCTCAACTCGTACGGCCACATGGCCGGCACGGCGGCCGCCGTCATCGGCGCCCTTCAGTCCGGGGTGGCCGGAATCGTGAGCCCGGTGGTAGGCCTGCTCGGCGGCAACGCCACGTCCATGTCGGTGGTCATGCTCGGCGCTGTCTTACTTACCGTCGTCGTGCTTCTGCTGGGCACGCCTGTGTTCCGCAAGGGAGGCTGGCAAGCCCTCGAAGCCTCGGAGGAGCCGGCCGCCCGGCGTTAGCCCGACTCTGTAGGCTGTGCCCATGACAGCACCCCAGGTTTACGTCAGCTTCCCCGGTACTGCTCGCGAAGCACTCACCTTCTATGCGGACGTTTTCGGCGGGGAGCTATCCCTGCACACCCACCAGGATTTCGGCCGCGACGAGGGCACGCCTGACGCAATCGCTCACGGAACGCTCAGCGGCATGGTTGCGCTGGCAGGATCGGATGCAGGAGCCGATGGAAAGAGTGTCCGGTTCGAGGGGCTGATGCTCTCCCTGCTCGGCACCGCAGAATCACACGTCCTCCATGAATGGTTCGACAGGCTGGCAGAAGGCGGTTCGGTCGTTGACCCCCTGGGGCCCAAGCCGTGGGGCGCTTCGGACGGCCAGGTGATCGACCGTCACGGCCTTCACTGGCTCATCGGTTACGAGTCCTAGTCGCTGGGGCTGATGTCGGTGGTGAGCTCGCGCTCGTCGTCGGTCTCTTTATCCTTCTCTTCGGCGGGTCCGGCAGCTTCGTTCACTCCGAGCTTTGTGCCGCTCGCTTCATCCTCGTCCTGATCCGCCTGGACCACGTCGCGCGGAATCGGATTTTGCGGATTCTTCAGACCGTCGGCAACCTCGTCCTCAAAGTCATTGGTATCGCTGCTCACACGGTTCTCCCCAGCTCGGCGTTCCTGATGCCGAACACGTTACTCCCCACGGGAGGACTTTGGGGAGGGAACGGACAGCTTGGGGCTCCGTCAACACACCTGCCTGCCGCTCGCTGGAAGGCGTGATAACAAGCGAGGTCGCCCGAAGCCGACGCAACAATGGCACACTCGAATCCATGCGCGAACTCGTGATCCTCGGCACCGCCTCACAGGTTCCCACCCGAACGCGCAACCACAACGGCTACCTGCTCCGCTGGGACGGTGAAGGCCTGCTTTTCGACCCGGGTGAAGGGACCCAGCGGCAGATGACGTATGCCGGAGTCGGGACGTCAAGCATCACGCGAATCTGCCTCACGCACCTCCACGGCGACCACAGTTTCGGCCTTCCCGGCGTGTTGTCCCGCATGGTGCTCGACGGCGTCGACCATCCCGTACACCTCCATTACCCAGCGTCCGGCGAAGAGGCCGTCCGTGCGCTGGTGTCGCTCGCCACTCCGGGCCTTGACCTTCGGCTCAGCCCGCATGGGTCACCGGGTGCCATCACCGATGGACTCGAGGTGCAACCGCTGCGGCACCGGATCGAGGCGTACGGCTACCGACTCAACGAGCCGGCGTCCCGCAGTCTGATCCCGGAACGTCTCGCTGCGGCTGGAATCACGGGGCCCGACGTCGGCCGCCTGCAGCGGGAAGGACATCTCCGTGGCACCGCGGTCGAGGACGTGAGCGTTCCCCGCCCTGGACAGAGCTTCGCCTTCGTCATGGACACGGCCGAGTGCGAGGGCGCAGACGCACTGGCGGACGGCGCGGACCTCCTGGTTGCGGAATCCACTTTCAGTAACGACGATGCCGGCCTCGCCTCCCAGTACCTCCACCTCACCGCCGGTCAAGCGGGCGCGCTCGCCGGGAACGGGCACGCCGGCATTCTGGTGCTGACCCACTTCTCGTCCCGCTACCCAGATGTGAGCGTCCTGCAGGAGCAGGCGGCTGCGGCCGCCGTCGCCACGCAGGTTGTCGCCGCGAATGACCTGGACCGGATCGCCTTCCCGAAACGCCGACGGCTGGAGTAGCACGGCTCTTGTCGGGCGACTCTTCGGGCGCTAGCTCTGGGGCAGCTCAACCAGGAGCTCGGGCCGCCTCTTCCCCAGTTCTGCGTGAAGCACTTCGAACGCGCCGCGGACCGGCCCGCCGTCGTCGTTCTTCTCCAGCACCAGATGCGCACGTCGAAGGAAGGCATCACCGTCTCCCTCGCCTGAGCGCAGTTCGCGCAGCGGAGCAAGCAGGGCTGCACGCCGGAGCCAGGGGTCGGCGCTTGCGGCCCAGCGGTCCAGCACCTCCTCGGCGTGGGAGCGCTCCGGCCCGGTCAGGCGCGCAGCCAACGGCCCGACGACGTCGACCGCCACTGGATCCACCAGCGACTCCCTCCGGCTATCCCGCACGTAACGCTCCAGGCGGGCGAGGTCCGAGTGCCGGAGCAGGGAAACGGAGGACTGCAGCAGAACCACGGCGGCGAGACGCCGCTCGAACACCGGCTCGAACCACAGCTCGGCGCTGAGGAAAAGCACGTCCTGCCGGTCCATGCCGCGGAACTTGCGGCTGGCATCCCGTACTGTGCCGCGCACGGCGCCGACGGAAGACCCGTAGTAGCGAAGGCCGTCGTCGAGCGCGTTCAGTGCATCCGCCCGTTCCCACGACGCCTCGCGCTGTAGCGCGGCGTCGATGAAGTCCGCTGCCTCGCTCAAGCTCAGCGGCGGGGGGACCCGGGATTGTTCGGGTTTGCGTCGGGGCCTTCACCCGGTCCACGCAGATGCTTCTGCGCCTGGCCGCGGGCGTTCTGGATCTTCTCCTGGTGCTTGCCCTTGGTTGCCTTGTCCGCAACGTCAGCCACGCGGTCCACTACTTTGCTGCCCATCTGTTTGGCCTGGGGGCTGTTGAGCGCTTCGCGGACCTTGGGGTTGCGGGCGAGTTCCTTCGCGATCTTGCCGAGCGAGCCGAATCCGGCCATGACTGAGTACCTTCCGTGGGAGATGGTGTCTTGCCAGTACCAACGTAGTGCTCGTGGGAATCGTCCCCACCTCTACCGCCACGGCGCGCACAGAAATGGCCCTTGGATGCACGTCCGTCGGATCGAACCGGCGTTTTCTGAACCCAAGGGCCAATTCTGCGGGATTGCCCTACTGCTCCAGCTTCATCGCCTTGCGCAGGGTCAGCGCTCCACCGCCCTGCATCACGGCACGGCGGTAGATCTTCTCACCGAGATGGAGCAACGCAACCGCAGCAGCGAGTGCGAGCACCAGTGACAGGATCGGTTCCCAGAGCGCGACCTCGGAGTTCAGCATGCGGATCGGCATCGCAACGGACGACACCACCGGCACATAGGACGCAATGACGAGCAGCTGGCCCGAGGCGAACAACCCGGCACCCAGTGCAGCGAAGATCAGGGCCATGACCGGTGTCGAACTGCTCGTCAGATCCTCCGCACGGCTGGCCAGCGACCCGAGCACCGCCCACATGGCGGCCAGGATCAGGAAACCGAACAGGAAGAACACCATGAACCACCCGGACGCGGGGATGATGCTGCCGATGATGTCCGCGGTGTCCGTGAGGTTCAACGCGAGCAGCGCCGCTCCGCCGTACAGCGCCAGCTGGATCATCGCCAGGATCGTGTTGCCCAGCACCTTGCCGTACAACAGCTGCCGCACAGGGATCGCAGTGGCCAGGATCTCCACCACGCGGTTCTGCTTCTCTTCCACCACCGAATTGGCAATAGCCATTCCGAAGATGATGGACGCCATGTAGAACAGGAAACTGAACGCGAAGCCGGCCACGTCCGCAACGGCCTGGTTTTCCGCGTTGCCCTCCAGGAGCGACTCCTCCAGCGTCGACCCCCTGAGCAGCTGCTCGGAAGTGGTTCCCGCAGCTGCTGCATTCGACTCGAGGGCGTAGGCCTCCAGGGCGGCACCCAGGCCGCTGCTCAGACCTCGGGGTACCTCGTTCTTGCCGGTCAGGGTCCACGTACCGTCGCCCCCGCGGATGAGGGCTGCGTCGGCTCCCTCGGTCCGGACCTGCTCAAGCGCTGCATCATCGGACACTGTGGCTATCGTCTCGAAGGCCGTGTTACCGTCGTCGTCCTGGCCTGCTTCATGTGCGAGGGCGACCACAGACTCCCCGGCGTTCGAGCTCACCGCGACGGTGTACTCCTCGCCCCGGGTGGACATGTAGGCGTTGAAAACGACGCCCGCGACAATCAGCACCAGGGTCACGAGTGTCGAGATCGCGAAGCCGCGATCCTTTGCCTTCACCATGACCTCGCGCAGCGTTACGATCAGCCAGGCCGGCTGCGGGTTGTGCCCCGAAGGGGACGACGACGCCGGCCGTCGCTGCTGTTGCCTGTATGCGGTTTCGGTGCTCATTGGGATACCCCCCGGTAGATTTCGCTGAGACTGGGTCGGATTCTGCTGAACTCGTGCACACTGCCCCGCGTCATGGCAGCGGCGAGGAGGCGTTGGGCGTCGTCGTCGTTGTCCAATTCCACGACGGCGTCCCGTCCTGCCACGTCTATGACGCGCACACCGGTTTCCTCACGTACCCAGCCGGCGTCGGGTGAGACCGTCAGCCGGTGACGCCGGGGCGCTGTCGCGCGGAGTTCGTCGCCTGTCCCCGAGGCGACGAGCCGGCCCTTCTGCAGGACCACCAGGTTGTCGCACAGCCGGTCCACGAGGTCGAGCTGGTGGCTTGAGAAGAGGACAGGAACCCCCTGCGCGGTGTGTTCGCGTAGCAGTTCCACCATCGAATCGACGGCCACCGGGTCCAGGCCTGAGAAGGGCTCATCGAGAATGAGTACGGACGGGCGGTGAAGGAGCGACGCCGCAATCTGCACCCGCTGCTGGTTACCGAGCGAGAGCGACTCCAGCTTGTCCTTGCCCCGGTCGCCGAGCTGGAACCGTTCAAGCAGCTCCTGCGCCCGCGACCGCGCATCCGACTGGCTCATCCGGTGCAGCTGCCCGAGGTAGACGAGCTGATCGAGAATGGGCTGCTTCGGGTAGAGGCCCCGCTCCTCGGGCATGTACCCGAAGGTGGCGCGGTCATTCGCGGTGACCGGACGTCCATCAACCAGCACCTCCCCGGCCTGCGCGGTGAGTACGCCCATGATCATGCGCATGGTGGTCGTCTTGCCGGCACCGTTTGCGCCGACGAACCCGGTCATCTTGCCCGAAGGGACAGTGAAGCTCACATCGTCGACGGCGGTGTTCTCGCCGAAACGGCGGGTCAGGTTCTGCACCTGCAACATGGGTTTCCTCCCGTTTGGTCTTCCTGGGATCAACACTAGGGAGGCGGGCCAGTTCGGGGATGCGCCGAAAGACGGAACTTTCATTCACCCGGACGGATGAGCCCGCTTTCGTAGGCAAACACGACTGCCTGTACCCGGTCGCGCACCTGGATTTTGCCCAGCAGGGAGGACACGTGGGACTTGACCGTAGCCTCGGCGAGGAACAGCTTCCCGGCAAGCTCGGCGTTGCTGAGCCCTGACGCCATGCACACCAGGACTTCCTTTTCACGCTGCGTCAGCGAGGCGAGCAGCCGCTGTTTGTGCTGCTGCTCCGGTGTGGGGTGCTTGTGCGCCGGGGCGGTGCCGGCACCATCGAACTGGCTGGTGAACCGTTCGATCACCCGGACAGTAACCTCCGGTGCCAGCAGCGCGTAGCCGCCGGCCACCGCGTGGACCGCTGCAATCAGATCTTCCGGTTCGGCGTTCTTCAGGAGGAAGCCGCTCGCACCGCCGCGGATCGCGTCGAACAGGTAGTCGTCGCGCTCGAAGGTGGTCAGGATGATGACCTTGCCGCGGCCGGCCGCGGTGATTTGCTCCGTGGCCCTGATGCCGTCCAGCACCGGCATTTGCACGTCCATGAGGATGACGTCGACATCGTGCGAGGTGGCGAAGTCGACCGCCTCCTGCCCGTTGGTGACCTGTCCCACCACCTCGATGTCGTCCTCAACGGACAACATGGTGGCGAAACCGGCACGGACCAGCCCCTGGTCGTCAGCTAGCAGTACTCGAATCTTGTCCATGACGTCTTTCGGTGTGAAGTTTTGGGAATGGTGAGGACGTTCGGGATGACCTGTGCTTAGGACATCAGGAAGCGGGCGCGGACCCGCCAGCCTCCGTCCGCCCGGGGACCGATTTCAGCGGCACCGCGATGCAGCGCTACCCGTTCCCGGATGCCCTGCAGCCCGAACCCTGACCCGGGTTCTGCTCGCGGGCGCGGCCTTCCGTTGTCCACCGTCTCGAGTTCCACCCAGCGCTGTTCCGCGGTCTGCCCGGTCCGCAGGGTCATGACGGCTGCCGAGGCGGTGGAATGGCGGCGGACGTTGGTGAGGGATTCCTGCGCCGTCCGGTACAGGGAAAGCGCTAGCGGCGCCGACACGTCGTCGAGGGCTCCCGAAACGTCTTCAATCCGGGAAAAGGTGACATCCAGGCCGAACTCACGCTGCAACTCAGCCAGGGCACTGATGTCGGGGAGCCCGGGCTCCGGATGGCGGCCGCCGTCGTCGGCTCCTTCAACCGAGGTGTCCGACCGCAGCACGCCCAGCAGGTTCCGCATATCGGTCACGGCCTGACGGCTGGCCTGTTCGATGGTGCGCAGCGATTCAGCCGCGACGTCCGGTTTCCGGTCCATCACACGGCGGGCGGCGCCGGCCTGGACTCCGATCACGGACACGTGGTGGGCCACGACGTCGTGAAGCTCACGCGCAATCCGGAGCCGTTCCTCGATGACGGCCCGCCGGGCAAGCTCGGCGGACTGTTGCGCGATCTGCTCGGCCTGCTGAGCCAGCTGAGTGCGCTGCAGGGCGTTGCGCCAGGAGGACAATCCGGCCAGGATGGCGCCCCCGAAGTACGCGAAGTTCACCATGAAGTTGTAGACCGCCGCGGAGGTCAGCGGGTCAAGGATTCCCCGCCAGGTTTCGTCCCCCTCGGAGACCCGCTCCAGCATGCCGTCGAATGTGTTCGAAACCGTGAGGGACAGGATCAGCCACAGCGTCATGGCGACCACCACAACGGTGGTGCCGAGCCACAGCACGCGCCTGTCCTTGGCCCACGCCACCGCCGAGTACAGCGAGGCAAAATAGGCAACCTGATACGAGAGCTGGATGGAGAGGGCTGGAATCCAGAGGCTGAGGATGATGAAGAGCGCGGACATCACCAGCATGACCGCGACGGGGAAGCGGCGCCGGAGCACGAGCGGGAAGATCATCAGGGCGAGAACGCAATGCTGCAGCCAGATGGGGCTGCGTTCCTCGGCCATGGCCCCGACGCCCCTGCTCAACTCCAGCGCGACGGCGCTGATCAGGAAGAAAACGACGACGCCGATCAGGTCCCTGCGCAGCTGCTCCTGGGTGGGGCTGGGCCGCTCCCAGCGGCTTTCCTCGGAGCCCGTTGGGGGCACGAGCCGCCTCAATATATTCAGCATGTCGACGTCCAGCACCCTCCGAAGTGTTCCTGCGCCAGTGTAGTCAGCGGCCGGTCCTGTTCTGCTCCCCCGCATGACCTAGTTCCTTCGGATGAGATGTCCGTAGAGGCGTTCCGGCCTTTTCGGGGCTTATGCCGTTGGTCACAGATGGGCCTGAGGAGTTATCTGCGGCAGGTAGCGGCGGATATCCTTGCAGCATCACCGTGCCGCACCGCCCGACGTCGATGTCGACCGGATCTGCACGGCAACAGACCAACAAAATCAGCCGCCCTTTCTTTCTCGGAGGAGCGGCAACGCCGGACAATCCGGTGAGAGAGAGGACCTGATCATCGTGGATCACAACCCTTCAGTCACCCGCGACACCTGGATGAGCCGGGAGGCACTCGCCGAGGGGATGATTCCCGTCATCGGCCGCCTCTACCGTGAGAACAACGTGGTCACCAGCATCCACGGGCGCAGCCTCATCAACAAGTCCACCATGGGCATCCTCAAGGCACACCGTTTCGCCCGCCGCATGAGCAAGGAAGAGCTGCTCCTCGAAGAGACCGCGCCTCTGCTGCGCACCCTCGCGGACCTGGACCTTGGTGCCGCATCCATCGACGTCGCCCGCCTCAGCCAGAAGTACAGGTTGATTCAGGAGGAGGCCGGCAGTCCTACCCTGGAAGAGTTCCTCCGTGAGGAACTGGCCGACGTCGTGGGCAAGCGCGGCGCCGACGAGCGGACGAGCACCGACGTCGTTCTCTATGGTTTCGGGCGCATCGGCCGTCTGGTTGCACGGCTGTTGATTGAGAAGGCCGGCGGCGGGCACGGGCTGTGCCTGCGTGCGATCGTGGTGCGCAAGGGTGCCGAGAACGATCTCATGAAGCGCGGCAGCCTGCTGCGCCGTGATTCGGTGCATGGCTCCTTCGAGGGCAGCATCCAGGTGGATGAGGCCACCAACACGATTACCGCCAACGGCGTGCGCATCCAGGTCATCTACTCCAATGATCCGTCCACCATCGACTACACGCAGTACGGCATCAAGGACGCGCTGGTCGTGGACAACACCGGGCGCTGGCGTGACGAGGAGGGGCTCAGCCAGCACCTCCAGAGCAAGGGCGTTGCGAAGGTTCTGCTGACTGCGCCGGGCAAGGGCGGGCTCAAGAACATCGTCCACGGCATCAACCACACGGACATCACCGCTGACGACCGGATCGTAACCGCGGCGTCCTGCACCACCAACGCCATCACGCCGGTGCTCAAAGCGATCAACGATGAGTTCGGTGTCGTGCACGGGCACGTCGAAACCGTCCACTCCTTCACCAATGACCAGAACCTGATCGACAACTTTCACAAGGGCGACCGCCGCGGGCGCTCCGCAGCCCTCAACATGGTCATCACCGAGACGGGTGCCGCAAAGGCTGTTGCGAAGGCGCTGCCGGAACTGCAGGGCAAGCTCACCGGCAGCTCAATCCGCGTACCTACCCCGGACGTGTCGATCGCTATCCTGAATCTCTCGCTGGAGGACGCGTCCACGAAGGACGATGTCAACGACTACCTCCGCGAGATGTCGCTACACTCTGACCTCCGCAAGCAGTTGGACTACATCGACTCCCCCGACGTCGTATCAACCGACTTCGTTGGTTCACGCCGCTCCGGCACCGTTGACGGCCTCGCCACCATCTGCAACGACAAGAACCTGGTCCTCTACGTCTGGTATGACAACGAGTTCGGTTACAGCTGCCAGGTTGTGCGCGTCATGGAGGAAATGGCGGGCGTGCACGCGCCGTCGTTCCCGGCGAAGGAAGCCATCCCGACGGCGGAGCTCACCGCAAGCGTCTGATCCGACTGCTCCACTCGGCATAATCGTCGCAAGGCTTATACTTCCGGCATGGGTACCTCCCTGCTTTTCGGTCTGGTGGCTTCGACGCCGCTGATCATCGGTTCGCTGATCGGTATCCGGTTCGAGCTGCCGAAGCGGATCCTGGCGATCCTGCTGGCTTTCGCCGCAGGGTCTCTCATTACCGCGCTCGCCTTCGAACTCTTCCTGGATGCCTATGAGCATGGCGGGCTCGTTCTCGCTGCTGTGGGCCTCTTTGCGGGCGCGGTTGTCTTCACCGTCCTGAGCGCACTGCTCGACAAGTGGGCTCAGCCGGGCGACCAGGATATTCCGGCGCACGAGTACGAGGGCAGCCCCAAGCTCGACACGGACGCCGCTGCCCAGGAGAAGAAGCCTTCCAGCACCTCTGCCCGCGGCGCTGCCGGTCTGGCCCTCCTTGCAGCTGTCACGCTCGACGGCGTGCCGGAGAACGTGGCGCTCGGTGTCGCTCTCGGTGAAGGCAGCGGGGGACTCGCGCTCCTCGCAGCTATTTTCGTCTCGAACCTACCCGAGTCGCTGGTGGGCTCGGCCTCCATGCGGAGCCAGGGGATGCCGAAGGGCCGCATTCTCGGACTCTGGACGGCGTGTGCGGTCCTGCTTGTGATCGCCGTCATTATCGGTGCCGGACCGCTCTCCGGCGCCGACCCGGAGACGATCTCGCTTCCACTCGCTTTCGCCGCCGGAGCCGTCATCGCGTCGCTTGCTGACACCCTCATGCCGGAGGCCTATGAACACGGCGGACCCGCAGTGGCACTTGCCACTGCCGCAGGGTTTGTCCTCGCGTTCGTGCTCTCGCTGATGTAGAACGGGCTGGCGACTATCCCGTGAAAAGCGCGGCCACCCGCGTGAGGGTCTGGAAGATTCCATAGGCGAGCGGCACTGCCACCAGCGCCCAGACAACAGTCAGACGAGCCTTGGTCATTTCCATCTCATGCCTCCATCGCAGGTTCGGTGGTCTTCTTTGGTTCGTGGAAGCGGGAATCCACAGGCCTAATCAGCAGGTTTGCGGTGAAACCGACAATCAGCAGGCCAACCATGGTCAACAGGGCGGGCTGGTAATCCGCAGCAACCAACTGTCCGGGCGTTCCGCGTGCGTCGAGGAACCCGTTGACGATCAGGGGTCCGGCGATGCCGGCTGCGGACCAGGCCGTCAGCAGTCGTCCGTGAATGGCGCCCACCTGGAATGTGCCGAACAGGTCGCGAAGGTACGCGGGGACGGTGGCAAAACCGCCGCCGTAGAAGGAGATGATCACGAACGCGAGCAGCACGTAGAGGATCGTGGTTGAAGCGCCTGCGAGGGCCAGCACCGTGTAGAGGACGGCACCGACGCCGAGGTAGACCATGTAGATGCGCTTGCGTCCGATGTGGTCCGAGGTGCTTGACCAGACGAAGCGTCCAACCATGTTTCCGATGGACAGCAGGCCAACGAAGCCCCCGGCCACCGCCACCGAAACAGCGCTGAGTCCGTCGGGCTGGCGGAAGAAGTCCTGGATCATGGGTGCAGCCTGCTCAAGAATGCCGATACCCGCCGTCACGTTGCAGAAGAGCACAACCCAAACGAGCCAGAACTGCTTGGTGCGGATGGAGTTCTTGGCCGAGACGTTGTCAGTGGTGACAAGTGGCTTCGATTTCAGCGTGCTCGGGTCGAAGCCGTCGGGACGCCAGTCGGCGGCGGGGACCTTGATAGTGAAAGCACCGAACACCATGTAGATCAGATAGATCACTGCGAGGGTCACGAAGAGCATCCCCACCGCGTCGCCGCTGGCAACCCATCCTTCGCTGCCCGAGTTCGGGTCATACATTTTGAGCAGCTGGGTGGACAGCGGGCTGGCAATCAGCGCGCCACCGCCGAACCCCATGATCGCCATTCCGGTGGCCAGTCCCGGACGGTCCGGGAACCACTTGATCAGCGTGGACACGGGCGAGATGTAGCCGATACCGAGACCGATTCCGCCGATGACGCCGTAGCCGAGATACACCAGCCACAGTTGGTTGGTGAAAATGCCAAGCGCACCCACCAGGAAACCGCTCACCCAGAACATTGCCGAGGTGAACATGGCCTTGCGCGGTCCGTTCGTGTCCACCCAGGTGCCCATGACGGCGGCGGACAGGCCGAGCATCACTATGGCGATGGAGAAGATCAGACCGATCTGGGTCAGGCTTGCGTCGAAGTGTTCCACGAGCGCCGTCTTGTAGACGCTGGTGGCGTATGCCTGGCCGATGCACAGGTGCACGGCAAGTGCCGCCGGCGGAATCAGCCAGCGGTTGTATCCGGGTGGGGCGATGGTGTGTTCCCTGTCAAGCCAGCTCATGGACGAAATGCCCCTTCTCTATATGTTGGACGTCATCGTCCGCTCGGCCCCCACCACAGAACATTGTGCAGTAGGTCACACATTGCCCGGGGCAAGTATCGCCGTCGAGCGGTGAACGGTCATCGTGATGCGATGAACGGTATGCGTTATTAGTCCCCGATTGCCCGGACCAGGGCGTCGAACCGGGCCAGCTTCGGCAGGTCTTCAACCAGCACGACGCCGTCCGGTCCCGCCAGCGGGACCTGCCAGTTGGGATACTGCTCTGCGGTGGTTCCCGGCTGGTTCTGGGTGCGCTCCTCGCCGACGGCGTCCGTCAGCGCCACGCCGAGCAGTACGGAAGGCGTCCGGGCGATGAAGGAGTGCATCGCTTCCACCGTCTCCTGAACCGTGGCAGGCGCAGTCCCCGTAGTGGATCGCACAAGGGAGAGTACCTGTTCTTGCGTTTCCCGGTCTGCAGCTTTCTCCTCCTGCACGGGCCGGCTCAACAGTCCGAGCTGTTCGCGCAGCTCAACGTGGCGGTGGGCCAGGTACCCGGCAGTCGGCGGCAGGTCGTGCGTGGTGACCGTGGTGAGGCACGCCGTCCGGTACTGCTCCGCAGGGCGGGGCTCATCGTCGTCGTACTCAAACCACAGGATCGACGTGCCGAGCACGCCACGCTCAGCCAGGTACTCCTGGACGCCCGGCTCGAACACGCCAAGGTCCTCACCGACGACGACGGCGCCGGCCCGTTCTGCCTCCAGCGCAAGGATCCCGATGAGCGCCTTATGGTCGTAGTAAACGTAGGCGCCGTCCCCGGGCATGGACCCTTGCGGAATCCACCACAACCGGAAGAGACCGAGGATATGGTCGATCCGGATCCCGCCCGCGTGTCGGAGGATGGTGCGCAGCATGTCCCGGTAGGGCGCGTACCCGGATTCAGCAAGCCGTTCCGGGTGCCACGGGGGTTGTGCCCAGTCCTGGCCCTGCTGGTTGAACATGTCAGGCGGGGCACCGACGCTGATACCGGAGGCCAGCACGTCGCGCAGCGTCCAGGCATCGGCGCCGGCGGGGTGAACGCCCACCGCCAGATCGTGCATGATTCCAAGGTTCATTCCGGCGTTGATTGCCGCCCGCTGGGCTTCCTCCAGCTGCTGGTCGCAGAGCCACTGCAGCCAGGCGTGAAACTCGATGCGGTCGGCAAGGTTGGAACGCTGGGCCTCGAGGAACTCCGGGTCATCCCATTGAGGCGCCCCTTCGGGCAGGATTTCGGCGAGGGCCGACCACAGGGCGAAATTGTCGAGCCCCGGCCCGGCCTCCTTCCGGAACTGCCGAAATGCGTCCTCCCGCTCAGGCGTGCGCCGTACGGCGAAAAGGCGTTCCAGCGCCTCCAGCTTGGCGGCGTAACTGGGATCCCGCTCTATAACTTCCGCGTTCTGGTTTGCATCCTTGAAACGGGATGCCAGCCCGCGGACCGTGTCCGAGTCGGTGTCAGTAAGCTTCTTGAATTCGGGAATGTTCTCCACACGCAGGTAGATGGGGTTGAAGAAACGGCGCGTGCTCGGCAGGTAAGGGGACGCCTCCACCGGCGGTTTGGGCTGCGCCGCGTGCAGCGGGTTGATCAGCACGAATCCGGCACCCTTGTCAGCGGAGATCTCGGCCAGCCGAGCAAGATCGTCGAGGTCACCGATCCCCCACGACGACCGGGACCGCACGGAGTACAGCTGCGCCATGAGCCCCCACGTTCGGCTGAGGCGATCGGCGGTGCTGAGCTTGCGTGGCGTCACGACGACGGTGCAGCTGCTGTCGGTCGATCCATCGTTCGCAAGGAGCGTATGCCACCCCAGTGGCAGGTCGAGCGGGATCTTCACCTCGAAGCGGCTGATGGTCTTGTCGGCCACCTCCTTCTCCTGCGCCGCTTCCGGGGTCAACGGCAAGTGGTTGCCGTCCTCAAGCTCCAATCGGAGGGAGGGTGCGGCACCCGGCTCGACATTAACGGCCACCGTGGTGGGGTCGCCCTGGCGAATCACGACGGCGGCGGGCAGCGTACTGAGCCACGGCGCCGCTTCGGCGGCACGGAGGGAGGAGGCGACGTCGTCGTCATCCGCGCAGGGAACGCCCAAAGCGGTGAGGACCGCGATGAGGGTGGCGTCGCTCACCGTTTGCGGAGTTCCGTCCCATCCCTTGAATGTGGTTCCGATGTGGTGCTTCTCTGCCAGTTGCGCCAGGGGTGTGAGCTCAGCCATCTTCCTAATCTATTGGCTTGGCGGCCTTCGTGCTTGCACATGTCGATCCCCTCCCGCCTGAACGGGAGGGGATCGACACGGTATTCAACTGTGTTTTTCGGCGGTTATGGGGCGATGGTGAAGCCTCCCCAGCCTGTGCCGATCTGGGCACGGGCTCCGGCGAAGCCGCCGGTGCCGCTGCCGTTGTAGACGTAAAGCCTGCCGGTGCTGTCGCGGGCTACCAGGTCACTGGTCGTGTTGGCGGTTCCCCACGCTCCGGGACCCACAATGGTGAAGCCGTTCCAACCGGTTCCGATCTGGGCCGAACCGCTGAAGGTGCCGGTCCCCGATCCCCGGTAGAGGAACAGTGCGCCGTTGGAGTTACGGGCGATGACGTCGGACCGCCCGTCGCCGCTGAAATCACCAGTGCTGAGGATGGCCGTGAAGCCGCCCCATCCCGAACCGGGCTGGGTGCGGGTGCCGAAGCCGCTCGCACCGTTTCCTGGGTAGAGGAAGAGTGCGCCTGTGCTACTGCGGGCCAGCAGGTCTGCCCTACGGTCCCCGTTGAAATCACCCGGCGTGACCAGCGCGGTCATGCCGCCCCAACCGGTGCCGATTTGGGTGCCGGCGTTGATCCTGCCGGTGCCGGTTCCGGTGTAAAGCCAGAGCCGTCCGGAGGTATCCCGGGCAATGACGTCTGAGCGTCCGTCACCGCTGAAGTCCCCCGGCTGCAGAATGGCGTTCATCGCACCCCAACCCGTGCCGATCAGAATCCGGGTTCCAAAACCGCCTGCGGCAGTTGAGGGGTAAAGGTACAGATTGCCGCTGGAATCGCGTGCGACGAGGTCAGGATTACCGTCCCCGTTCATATCCTTCTGCTCAGCTGTGCCGGCAGGTGGCGTGGTGGTTGTTCCGATCCGCCAGGTGTACGAACCGTTGGCGCTTACATTTCCGGCAACGTCGGTGGCCCGGACGTTGAAGGTGTAGTCACCTGCAAGCTGTTGGTCGTACGTGTGCGGGGAGGTGCAAGCACGCCACGTAGCGTTACTGGGCAGCAACTGGCACTCAAAGTTCGCGGATGCCTCACCGCTGAACGTAAACGACGGAGTAGTGTCCGCGCTGGGATTCGACGGCGTGCTCTGGAACGTCGGCGCCGCCGGAGCGGCAGTATCCACCGTCATCTGCAGGGTTCCCGAGGTGGCTACTGCCCCCGTGGTCGCGTCGGTCACGACGCGGGCCTGAACCCTGTAGGCACCGCTGGTAAGCGCCGTCGTAGGAGTCAGGGTGTACGCGCCGGTTGCCGAAGCTACAGCGGTAACACCTGTGCCTACACCGTTGACGACGAGCTCGACAGTGGCTCCTGCCGTGGCCGTGCCAGAGAAAGTCGGCGTGGTGTCGTTGGTGATGTTGTCGGCGTTGGAGCGGCCGGAGTCGCTCAGTGTATCCAGGTCGGGGGTAGACGGTGCCCCGTCCACGACGTCGGCGATGAGACCCTGAACCGTGAACAGGTTCGTCGACTGATTAACACCGGGGCCGACGATCGAAACGCTGTTGTTTCCCGACGGCGCACCCGTGACTGTACGGGCGGTGTTGATATCACCGATGGTTCCCGCTGGGGCGGTGGTCTGCCGCAGGAATCTTGCGGTTGTACCGACGGCGTAGTCTCCCAGGAATGCCTGGCCGACTGCCTCCCAGTTACAGGGTGTATCGGCGCAGCCGTCGTCGATCGTCTCGTTGATGACACCTTCCCCGTCAGCTGTGAAGGTGTGAACGCCGTAGGGGTGCGTGAAGGTATAGGAACCGTTGGCCTGAAGCCCTTCGAAACGGAAGCGCAGCCGGCCGAAACCTATCTGGTCGCCGGGGACCACAGCATCGTTGGCGTGGGCAGCCTCAAGGGCAGCTTCGTACGAACCAAGCGTGCCGACGTCGGCAGATGCGGCGAACCAGAAGGACTCGTCCGGGAAATTGTCGGGGTAGGACACCGGCAGCTCGGGATTAGGCGGCTCGGACAGGCAACCACGGCCTGCTTCGTAGCACAGTGCCAGTTTGATGGTGCCGTCGTCGTACCACTCAGGGTAGCCGTGCAGAGTGCTGATGGGGCCGGTTGCGGCGGTGGCAGCCTGGGCGGGTGCGGCGGCAAAGGGCGCGAGTGCTGTGATGAGCAGCGCGCCGGTGAGAACAGATGATGTGAGGCGAAGTGTGCGGCGGCCCGTCGGTGGGTCCACCGCGTATGGATGGTTGGACATTTCAGAGCTCCCTCGTTCGAAACCAAAAACCGCTTACTGTCGGCTTCGGTGTTTTTCAGGGTGCTCCGTCCTCCTTGGACAATTCTTGGGGTTTGGGAAATTCGGTCCCGTTCGGTAAGGCGACAGGGTAGGATTCCGCATCCCTACTCGCCGGTAGGTTCGCGCGGAGGCCCGCCCCGCACGTCGATGGCCCCCTCCCACCGGAGTGGAAAGGGGCCATCGGCTATCTAGATGGCCGGCGTGCCTTACTGGGCGATGGTGAATGCGCCCCAGCCGGTACCGATTTGCGTGCGGGTTCCGGAGAAAGTTCCGGTGCCGCTGCCGCGGTAGAGCCAGAGGGCTCCGGCACTGTCCCTGGCGACAACGTCGGCGCGGGTGTCAGCGGTGCCCCAGGCACCCGGGCCAATCAGGTGGAAGCCGTTCCAACCGGTTCCGATCTGGGCCGATCCGCTGAAGGCGCCGGTCCCCGATCCCCGGTAGAGGAACAGTGTTCCGGCGGAGTTCCGAGCGATGACGTCTGAGCGGCCATCACCACTGAAGTCACCCGTGCTGACCAAGGAGGTGAACCCTCCCCAGCCGCTGCCCGGTTGGGTGCGTGTGCCGAAGCCGCTCGCACCGTTTCCTGGGTAGAGGAAGAGTGCGCCGGCGGCGTCGCGGACCAGAAGGTCAGCCCGGCGGTCGCCGTTGAAGTCACCCGGGGTGACGAAGGAGTTGAAAGCGCCCCAGTTGGTCCCCGTGGCGATCTGGACGCCGGCGTTGATCCTGCCGGTGCCGGTTCCGGTGTAGAGCCAGAGCCGTCCCGAGGTATCGCGGGCCAGGACGTCGGAGCGTCCGTCATTGTTCAGGTCACCGGGTTGCAGGATGGTGTTCATGATGCCCCAGCCGGTACCCATCTGGATCCGGGTGCCGAAGCCGCCGGCTGACGTGGATGGGTACATCCACAGGGTGCCTGCGCCGTCGCGTGCCACGAGGTCGGGCCGGCCGTCGCCGTTCATGTCCTTCTGCCGTGCGGTGGTGGCCGGAGGCGGAGGGGTCGTTGCGGTGCCGATCTGCCACGTGTACGAACCGTTCGCGCTCACGTTGCCGGCGGTGTCGGTGGCCCGCACGTTGAACGTGTAGGTACCGTTCACCTGGGCGTCGTAGGAATGAGGCGAAGTGCATGCACGCCAGACCGAGTTCGTCGGCAGCAACTGGCACTCCAATGTGGCCGACGCCTCACCACTGAACGTGAAGGACGGCGTATTACTTGCAGTCGGGTTCGACGGCGTGCTCTGGAACGTCGGGGCCAGAGGAGCGGCAGTGTCCACCGTGATCTGCAGGGTTCCCGAAGTAGCTACTGCGCCCGTGGTCGCGTCGGTCACGACGCGGGCCTGAACCCTGTAGGCACCGCTGGTAAGCGCCGTCGTGGGAGTCAGGGTGTAGGCGCCGGTTGCCGAGGCTACGGCGGTAACACCTGTGCCTACACCGTTGACGACGAGCTCGACAGTGGCTCCTGCCGTGGCCGTGCCCGAGAAGGTCGGTGTGGTGTCGTTGGTGATGTTGTCGGCGTTGGAGCGGCCGGTGTCGCTCAGGTCATCAAGATTCGGCGTCGATGGCGCTCCGTCGACAACGTCGGCGATCAGACCCTGAACCGTGAACAGGTTCGTCGACTGGTTAACACCGGGGCCGACGATCGAAACGCTGTTGTTTCCCGACGGCGCACCCGTGACTGTGCGAGCCGTGTTGATATCACCGATGGTTCCCGCCGGTGCCGTGGTCTGTCGCAGGAATGTCGCGGTGCTCCCTACGGCGAAGTCGCCCAGGAACGCTGCACCGACCCTGTTCCAGTCACAGGGAGTCTCAAGGCAACCATTATCGATCGTGGCATTGATCTCACCACCGCCACCCGGGGCGGCCGTAGCCGTGAACTGGTGGGTTCCGTAGGGGTGCGTGATCGTGTAGACCTGTCCTGCGGTAAGCCCTTCGAAGCGGAACCTCAGCCGGCCGAACCCGATTTGATCACCGGGAATGACTGCTTCGTTGGCGTGCGCCGCCTCGAGGGCAGCTTCGTATGATCCCAGCGTGCCCACTTGCGCAGAGGCTTGGAACCAGAAGGACTCGTCCGGGAAATTGTCCGGGTAGGCGGCGGGCAGTTCCGGATTAGGCGGCTCGGACAGGCAACCGCGGCCGGCTTCATAGCAGAGCGCAAGCTTGATGGTCCCGTCATCGAACCATTCGGGATAACCGTGCAGCGTACTGACGGGACCGGTAGCAGCGGTGGCCGCCTGGGCGGGCGAGGCTGCCAGGGGTGCAAGCGCTGCGACCAACATGACGCTTGTGAGGACAGAGGCGGTGACCTTCTTGGGTTGGGTGCGGCGTCCCTTCGGTGGATCAACCGCGTAATGAGAATTGGACATTTCAGAGCTCCCTTTGTGAGACCGAAACCTTGCTTACTATCAGCTTCGGTTGCAGAAAGGGTGCGTCGCGCTCCTTGGGCATTCCTTGGGAAATCATAAGGCTCGTTCTAATAACTCTTTTTGTGACGCTAGGATTCCGTTTTCCTACTCGGGAGTAGCATTAGTCCATGGCCGGGTTCCGGCTGGCGGAGCCTGCCAATGAAGGGGGCTGCCATGAGCGCCGAGGCACTTCAGGAGAACGTCAACGAGCGCACTTCCCGGGAGGTGGCCGAGTCCGCCCGCGAGACGGAATGGAACCGGCCAAGCTTCGCGAAAGGCCTCTATCTGGGCCGTTGCGACATCTCCCTCATCCACCCCTTGCCATCCTCCACCTACACCGAGAACGACGACGGCGAACAGTTCCTCTCCCGCCTTACCTCGGTTTTGGCCACCATGGAGGGACAACGGATTGAGAAGGAGTCGCTGATCCCGGACGAATACCTTCGCGACCTGGCCTCCGTCGGAGTTTTCGGCATCAAAATTCCCAAGGAATTCGGTGGCCTGGGCCTCTCGCTGACCTACTACGGGCGAGCCCTGATGCTCCTCTCATCCGTTCACCCCAGCATCGGCGCACTGGTGTCGGCACACCAGTCGATCGGGGTCCCGGAGCCGGTCCGCATGTTCGGCACGCCGGAACAGAAACGCGAATACCTTCCCCGCTGCGCGTCCGGCGCGGTCTCCGCCTTCCTCCTCACCGAACCCGACGTCGGCTCGGACCCCGCCCGCATGAACGCTACCGCCACCTATACCGACGACGACACCTACATCCTGAACGGCAGCAAGCTCTGGACCACGAACGGAGTGATCGCCGAATTGGTAGTGGTGATGGCGAAGGTGCCACCTCACAGCGGTGGACCGGGTGGTATTTCTGCGTTCGTGGTCGAAGCGGACACACCTGGCATCACGGTGACGCACCGCAACGCATTCATGGGGCTGCGTGGAATCGAGAACGGCGTCACCCGCTTCGAAAATGTCGGGATTCCGGCGGCTAGCCGCCTGGGCAGAGAGGGCCAGGGTCTGAAAATCGCCCTGACAACCCTCAATACCGGCCGGCTCTCCATCCCCGCGAACTGTGCGGCAACAGGGAAATGGTCGCTCAAGATCGCCAGGCAGTGGTCGAATGCCCGCGTGCAGTGGGGCCGCCCGATCGGAAAACATGAGGCGGTCGCCCAAAAGATCTCCTTCATTGCGGCCACGGCGTTCGCCCTCGAATCCGTTTTCGAGCTCTCGGCCGCGCTGGCTGACTCGGGCCAGAAAGACGTTCGCATCGAAGCGGCGCTGGCGAAACTCTGGTCCAGTGAGATGGCCTACCGCATCGCCGATGAACTGGTGCAGATTAGGGGAGGTCGCGGGTATGAGACTGCTGCGTCCCTCAAAGCCCGCGGGGAGCGGGCCGTGCCGGCTGAACAGCAGCTCCGGGATCTGCGGATCAACCGGATCTTTGAAGGGTCCTCTGAAATCATGCACCTTCTCATCGCACGGGAGGCCGTCGATGCCCACCTCGCGGCGGCAGGCGACCTTGCGTCGTCGGACGCTGATTTGAGGGCGAAAGCAAAGGCGGCAGCCGGCGCCAGCAGTTTCTATGCCGGCTGGCTGCCGCACCTGTTGGCAGGGCCGGGCATGTCCCCACGCTCATATTCCGACTTCGGCCGGCTCGCCGGCCACGTGCGCTTCGTCGAGCGGGCATCCCGACGCCTGGCCCGTCACACCTTCCTCGGTATGGCCCGATGGCAGGCGAAGCTCGAGCACCGGCAGGTATTCCTCGGCAGGATCGTGGACATCGGAGCGGAGCTCTTCGCAATGGCCGCAACCTGCTCACACGCCAAACACCTGGAGGGACAGGGGCGTCAGGAGGCAGGCGAACTCGCCGACGTGTTCTGCGGGCAATCCCGGTTGAGGATCGAGCAGCTTTTCACCAACCTGTGGAGTAACACAGACAACGCCGATTCCCGGCTCGCAGGAAGGGTTCTGGACGGCCGGTACAAATGGCTGGAGGAAGGCGTCCTCGACCAGTCGGACGGAACAGGGCCGTGGATTGCGGAGGCGAACGGTGCGGAACGGTCCGGAGCATCGTTGAGTGCGGAAGACCTGCATCGCCGCTACCGGTGAGGTAGTAAGCTTCCTTTCCTTTTCATCCTGGACTTCTTACGATGGAACGACAGCCGAAGCCGACCTTGAGGACACCTGATGAATGAGACTCCGGACAAGCAGCCCTCCATCGACGACGGCGAGCTCACCCCGAAGGGCCAAAAGAAAGTCAGCTACGTAATGATGGCCGGCATCGCCGTAGTGATTCTCGGCTTCGTGATCTTCGTCGTCGCGAGCGCAGTCCTCAACGGAGGCTGACGCCCCCGACCCGCGCCGATACCTAGCGCACCCATTCGTGCGGCGCAGGCCTGCGAGTGCTGGGAAGCGCGGTGTTCGAGCGCCATTCGTGGAGCCATTCCGGAAGGACCATATCCTCAGGCGGGTATCCGAACACTTCGAAGATGTCGGCATTTGGAACGGGTCCCTTTGAGCCGAGTAGGCGCGTGGCAACATAGGCGCGTGCGTAGACCTCGTCGTCGCGAACCATGCGCTGATCGAAGTAAATTGCGCGCTCATCGAAACCGACGATCCGGGTTTCGATGGTGTAGCGGTGGCCAAGCTGCAGGGACTTCCGGAATGTGATGGTCTCCGCATTCACCACCGGGCTCCAGCCCTTCTGACGCATCACCTTCCAAAAGCCGCTCCGGATCATCAGGTCGAAGCGCCCCAGATCCATCAGCGAGAGGTACATGCCGTTGTTGACGTGCATCGCTATATCAATGTCCGTGAGCTGAACCCGCAACGGCAGTGATGCCGGGTCCCAGATGCTTACTGCCTTGCGTCGGCGGGAGGCGATGAGGAGCCAGAGGGTCCGGAAGATCAGGTGCATCGCTCCATATTACCCGCGAGTAACATCGCTCGAGCGGTTGCCGCCCGGAGAACTGTGAGCCAGTTCACCTTATTGGCCAAACTGGACAACGCCTTGGAATAGTGGGCCGCTGCACACAGCCAACTCCAAGGAAGATGTGAATCTGACCAATGACTGACCAGATCTGGCAGTACCTGGCCATGGCGCTTTACATGCTTGCCATGCTGGGGATCGGCTGGTACGCCTACCGGCGAACATCCGATCTCGACGACTACATGCTCGCCGGCCGCGGGCTCACTCCGGGCGTCGCCGCGCTCAGTGCGGGAGCCTCCGATATGTCCGGCTGGCTGCTGCTCGGGCTTCCCGGGGCGATCTACCTATCCGGCCTGGTCGAGATCTGGATCGCCATCGGTCTGACCGTAGGCGCCTGGCTCAACTGGAAGTTCGTCGCGCCACGGTTGCGAAGCTACACCGAGGTGTCGGATAACTCGATCACGGTGCCGAGCTTCCTCGAGAACCGGCTCAAGGACCGCTCCCGCGTTCTTCGTGTGGTTTCGGGCGTAATCATCCTGGTCTTTTTCACGTTCTACGTCTCCTCCGGCATGGTGGCCGGAGGCGTCTTCTTCGAGTCATCCTTCAACTCCAGCTATACCCTCGGCATGATCCTCGTAGCGGCGGTCACCATCCTCTACACCCTGTTCGGCGGCTTCATGGGTGCTACCTACACCGATGTGGCGCAGGGTCTCCTCATGCTTGTCGCGCTGCTCCTCGTTCCGATCATGGGACTGGTTAGTGTGGGCGGTTTCACGGGCATGACCGAGTCCATCAGCGCGGTCGATCCGTCCCTGTTGAGCTTCTTCGCGGGCGGTTCAATCCTCGCCGTTTTTTCCGCCGCGGCCTGGGGTCTGGGCTACTTCGGCCAGCCGCACATCATCGTCCGTTTCATGGCGATGCGGAGCCCCCGTGACGCCAGGGCAGGACGCCGGATCGGTATCAGTTGGATGGTCCTCACGGTCCTCGGCGCCGTTGCCACCGCCCTGGTCGGCATCGCATACTTCCAGCAGAACCCGGACCTGACCCTTCAGGATCCGGAGGCTGTCTTCCTGTCGCTGTCACAGGCGTTCTTCCACCCGTTCGTTGCCGGCGTCGTCCTGGCGGCAGTGCTTGCAGCGATCATGAGCACCATCTCGTCACAGCTGGTCGTGTGCTCCTCGGCGCTGGTCGAGGACCTGTACAACATGGTGTCCAAGAAGACTCTGAACGCGAAGCAGGGCGTCATGCTTGGCCGCCTCGGCGTGCTGGTTGTTGCCGTCGTCGCGATGGTGCTGGCCTCTGGCCGTAACGAGTCGATCCTCGCTCTGGTGGCCTTCGCCTGGGCAGGCTTCGGTGCCTCCTTCGGCCCAGCCGTGCTGCTTTCGCTGTTCTGGAAGAAGCTGACCATGCCGGGCGCACTGGCAGGAATGATCGTTGGCGCTGTGATTGTCTTTGTCTGGGGCAATTCACCGCTCGCCGACACCATGTACGAGATCGTCCCGGCGTTCTTCGCCAACCTGCTTGTCGCCGTCGTGGTCAGCCGGATGACCTGGAAGCCGAACGCGGAGATCGAGGCCGAGTTCGACGAGGCCGTCCGCGGCGTATCGGGCCGCAAGGAACCGGTGACGGTTTCCTAGCTGTCAGGCGCTGAACAGCTCGCCCCTAGGCTCCCCGGTTGCGCCCGCATCCGGGGAGCTTGCGCTTCGGGGCGGAACCCAGAAGTACGACGGCGCTCTCACCACCCGCTGCGCGTCGGAGTGTGCCCCTTCCGCGCTTCCTCCGGCATCGACATTTCCGCCCGGAAACCAAGGAGCCGCACAGGCCGCCCCTGCTCAATCTTGCCGACGAGCTCCAGAGCGCGGTCCAGCACCACCTCGCGGTCGAACGTCTCAGGTATCCGCTTCGCATAGGTCTTGGTGAAGAACGGCGCGTACCGGACCTTCAGCGTCAGACCGACCACCGGGCGCCCTTCGGCGATAACGTCCTCGAGAACCCGCGCCACGAGTTCCCTGACGGCGTCATCCACCTGCGCGGGGGCGGTGAGATCCTGCTGATACGTCGTTTCCCGGCTGTGTCCGCGGGCAACCCAGGGAGTGTCATCGACCACGGTTTCGCCGTCACCGCGTCCCAGCTGTGCGTACCACGGACCCATCTTCGGACCGAACTCCGGGACCAGATCGGCGGGATTACACGCTGCGAGTTGGGCAACGGTGACGATCCCATGCGCAGCAAGCCGGCGGGACACCTTCGGCCCCACACCCCAGAGGTCGATCGTCGGCCGCTCGCCCATCACCTCGAGCCAGTTGCCTTCGGTCAGGCGAAAGACCCCCGCAGGCTTCGCGAAGCCCGTCGCAACCTTCGCGCGCACAAGGGTGTCGCCGATCCCCACACTGCTGGAAAGGCGGGTGTTCTCGAGCACCGCTTCACGCAGGCGTCGGGCGTATGCCTCCGGGTCCCCCGCCTCCACTCCAACGAAGGCTTCGTCCCAGCCCAGCACCTGTACGGTTGCGCCCGGCTGCGCGCGGAGCGTGGCCATCACCGCTTCTGACGCTTCGAGGTACGCCTCGTGATCCACGGGCAGGATCACGGCATCCGGTACCTTCCGGGCCGCGATGCGCAGCGGCATTCCGGAACCGACGCCGAATGCACGTGCTTCATACGACGCCGTCGAGACGACCGCTCGCTCCGTGGGATCACCCCGGCCGCCGACGATGACCGGTTTTCCCGCCAGCTCGGGGCGCCGCAGTACCTCGACCGCGGCGATGAACTGATCCAGGTCGACGTGCAGCACCCACGAGGTCCGGCCTTGACTCACCGTCCCAGTCTGCCCGCCCGGTCCGTTTCGCACCACCATTCCGGATCCGATCACTTGGTCACGGATTGACGCACACCCTGCCCAACTAGAAGGCTGGGCAGAAGGCAGACCAAGACCAAGACCCATACCCATACGAGGAGAACTATGACTGACGCAGCGGCCCCAACCATCGGACTCCTGAGCGGAGTGTCCATTCCGGCGCTCGGGCTCGGCACCTGGCCGCTCAACGATGAGGAGGCAGCAGACGCCGTCGAGCAGGCCGTATCCGCCGGTTACCGCTTGTTCGACACTGCGGAGAACTACGGGAATGAAGCCGGGGTCGGCGAGGGTATCCGCAGGTCTGGAATTGACCGCGAGCAGGTCTTCATCACCACCAAGTTCAACAAGCAATGGCACAGCGTCGACGGCGTCCGCAAAGCA
Organism: Arthrobacter sp. D2-10; assembly: GCF_054161285.1. Taxonomy (NCBI): domain Bacteria; kingdom Bacillati; phylum Actinomycetota; class Actinomycetes; order Micrococcales; family Micrococcaceae; genus Arthrobacter; species Arthrobacter sp. D2-10. The sequence continues at coordinate 3,147,587 of NZ_CP096431.1, forward strand.
TACGAGGAGAGCGCAGCCCGCCTGGGCGTGGACTACATTGACCTACTGCTGGTGCACTGGCCCAACCCGGACCAGGACCTGTACGTCGAGGCTGTCAAAGGCCTTGCCGCGCTCCGCGAGGACGGTTTGATCAGGGCCATCGGCGTCTCAAACTTCAAGCCCGCCCACCTGCAGCGCGTCCTCGACGAGGGCTTGGTACCGGACGTCAACCAGATCCAGCTCGACCCCCGGCATACCCGTTCCGAGTCGCGGGCCTTCCATGCCGAGCACGGCATCATCACGGAGTCATGGAGCCCGCTGGGCAAGGGCGGCGCCCTCCTGCAGGATCCAGCCGTGGACCGTCTCGCGGACAAGTACGGCATGACGCCCGCTCAGATCGTGCTGCGCTGGCACCTCCAGCTGGGTCTGATCGCAATTCCAAAGTCCGCCAACCCGCTCCGCATCAAGCAGAACATCAATTTGTTCGGCTTCGAGCTGGAGCAGGAAGAGGTGGAGTCACTGTCGGCGTTGGACACCGGCGACGATGACATCACCGATTCCGACTCCTTCGGCCACTAGGACTAGGGCCAGAGAACGTCGCGCCGCCAGCCCTCTCCGTCGCGGACGTAGCGAAGGCGGGTATGGCGACGCTCCGCATCCGCCTGCCAGAACTCCAGCCGCTCCGGGGCGACGGTGTAGACGGTCCACGTCGCCGATCCCTTGCCCTCAATCCCCGCCAGTTCCCGCTCGACGGCGGCGCTCACCGATTCCCCCTCGGGAATGACCTCGCTCTGCCCGCCGGCGAGCACGAGCGCGCGTGCAGTGGGATGACGACGGCGGAAGTCGGCGTCGTTCTCCTCCGCCGTGCCCGGCGTCACCGGACCACTGACCCGCACCTGCCGGCCCGCCGCGTGCCAGAAAAAGGTCAGAGCGGCATAGGGGGTTTCCCGAAGCTGGCGCCCCTTCGGGCTCTCGCTGCTCGTAGCAAAGGAGAACCCGTTCTCGTCGAGGTCGCGGAGAATGACCACCCGGGCGTCCGGGCGTCCGTCGTCGTCGATTGTTGACAGGGTGACTGCGTGCGGGGCGGGTACACCGTCGTCGATCGCGGCGCTCAACCACTCCGTGAACAGATCCACCGGTGAAGCCGGCGCGGTGCCGGGATCGAACGGACGCATCTGCTCGGGGAAGACGGGCAGCCCGCGCAGCAGGTCCCGGGCTTGTGTATTCATGCGGCCAGCCTACGCTCGTGGAACGGCCACGCAGAGAACAGGCAGCGTTGCTAACCTCGGAAGATGTCGTTTCAGGACCCGGAGAACGAAGACCGTCACGTCGGCGCCCGCGACCTCGCCCGGTGGACGACACCGGTAGGCCGGTTACTGGTCACATGCGTGAGGGCGGTCGCCCAGTGGATCGGACCGCGCTGGACACTGGTGATCATGCTGGTCATCGGCATCGGCGCGGCGGTGTCGCTCACGGTTGCCTCTGCCGAGGTGTATGAGGCGGTGGCCCAGGACGACGGAATCGCAGCGCTCGACCAGCCGACGCTCGACGCGGCAGTGGACTTACGGTCCCCCGGTCTCGACGGCGCAGCAACCGCGTTCACCCACCTCGGGGGCCCGGTGGGAATGCCCATCCTTGCAACATGCGCGGTACTTGCCTTCACCGTGGTGCGGCGCTCCTTCACGCCGTTCCTCCTCATGATCTCCGCTGCCGGCGGATCGCTGTTGATGACGGTCCTGGGGAAGGAGGCGATCGGACGGCTCCGGCCCGACCTCCAGTTCGCGGTGCCGCCTTACGAGGTGTCCCCCTCATTCCCCAGCGGCCACACGTTGAATGCGGTGGTGATTGCGGGAGTGACGGCGTACTTGCTGGTGCTGCGCCAGCACTCGAAGCGCGCACGGGCGCTGACCGTTCTCGGCGCCGTCGCCTTCGCGTTCATCATGGGAGCCACCCGCGTGTACCTCGGGCACCACTGGGTGACCGACGTTGCCGTCGCGTGGACCCTTGGCCTCGCCTGGCTGGCGCTGGTAATCACGGCGCACCGCCTGCTGCTGACGTTCGGCAGCTACAAACGTAAGCGGGTTTGACGGGTCCCACTGAACTCGTGGGTTCCGTGGGATAGTCCGGACTATCCCACCGAATCCGCCCGTTCGGTGGGATAGTCCGCCCGTTCTGGTGACCCCGTGCCGGATGACCTAGAGCTGAGCCTCGGTTTCCAGCCGCACGTACTCCCGCAGCAACTCCAGGGCGTGGTTGTTCCCCTCGGTCTCCAGCGCCTTTTCCATCGATTGGGCCAACTCCTGCCCGCCGGGGAACGGCGGAAGCAGCGGAACGTCAGCGTCGGTGCGGATGTCGAGCACAAACGGCCGGTCGGCGGAGAGTGCACGGTCCCAGGCCGGACCGACGTCGTCAGGGTTCTCCACCCTCACCCCATCCAGACCGAGGAGCCGCGCGTAGCCGGAGTAGTCCACGTCCGGAATGTCCTGGCTGTCATCGAAGCGCGGCTCGGTTTCCGTTTCACGTTGCTCCCAGCTGACTTCGGCGAGGTCACGGTTGTTGAGGACGCAGATGGCGAAGACCGGGTTCTTCCAGTTCTTCCAGAGCCTGCTGACCGTGATCAACTCGGCCATTCCGGTCATCTGCATGCCGCCGTCGCCGCTCAGCACCACCAGCGGACGGTCAGGAGACGCTAGTTTCGCTGCCAGACCGTAGGGGATACCGCACCCCATGCTTGCGAGGGTGCTCGACAGGTGTGCGGGGACGCCCGCAGGCAGATGCAACTGGCGCGCGTACCAGTACACGCAGCTGCCGACGTCGATAGCCACCTGCGCGTTATCCGGCAGGCGCCCGTTCAGCTCCCGGACAGCGCGCTCCGGGTTCACGGGATCGGCAGCGGTGAAGGCCCGGGCCTCTGACAGGTTCCGCCAGGCGTCCACATGGCGCTCGACGTCCGCCAGCCAACCAGTGCGATGCTTCACCAGAGGCAGCAGAGCGCGGAGAGCCTCGGCGGCGTCTCCGGTCACGGCCACTTCCACCGGGTATCTGTTCCCGATCGCCTTTGCGTCATTGTCGATCTGCACCGCTCGGGCCTTACCCGGCGGCGGGTAGAACTCGGTCCACGGATCATTCGAGCCGACAATCAGCAGGGTGTCGCAGTTGGCCATCACCCAGCCACTGGCGCTGGTACCCAGATGTCCCATGGTGCCTGCGGCGTACGGCAGCGCCTCGTCCACGTACGGTTTACCGAGCAGGCTCGTCACGACGGCGGCACCCAGCTTCTCGGCCAGCGCCACCACCTCACCCTGCGCAAGCCGTGCGCCCTGCCCAACCAACAGCGCAAGCTTCGATCCGGCATTCAACACGGCGGCGGCGTCGTGCAGGTCCTGATCCTGCGGGACCATCTTCCCTGGGCTCCACAGTGGGGCGGACGGGATGACGCCGTGCTCGTGCTCGAGCTCCGGGGCGGGCTCCTGCTGCACATCGTGGGGCAGGATGACGACGGCGGGCGACCGGGTGGCGAGCGCCGCCTTGAACGCCCGGTCTATCACCATGAGTGCCTGGTCCGGGCTGTTCACCTGCTGCCGGAAACCGGAGGCGACGTCCTTGAACAGGCTCTGCAGGTCGATCTCCTGCTGATACGCCGAGCCGAGGACAGTCTTGCTCTGCTGCCCCACCAGGGCGACAACGGGCACGCTGTCCATCCGTGCGTCGTACAGGCCGTTGAGCAGGTGAACAGCACCCGGTCCCTGCGTGGAGAGCATCACGCCAACTCCACCGGTGTACTTGGCGTGTCCCACCGCCATGAAGGCTGCGTTCTCCTCATGACGAGCCTGAACGAAGGCCGGCCCACCGGCACGCCGAAGCGCGCCCAGGACCGGGTTGATTCCGTCCCCGCTGTAGCCGAACACGCGCTCGACTCCCCAGGCGGTCAACCGCTCGACAACAGCGTCAGCTACCAGCCGATCACCCATCAGCGAGCGGAAGGAACGGTGGGCCCTATCGGCCAGCGCAACAGCGCAGCCACGGGTCCGCCGTCGAGCGCGCCGGAAGGAAACAGTGCCACCTCAGCGTCGGTGAGTACCGCCGCACGCAACAACGACGACGGCGCCGGCACCTCCCCGAGCACGGGTGACCCCGCGGTTTCTCCATCGACCTCGGCGGTCCAGGGTTCCGCTCCCAGGGCAAGAAGCCGATGGCCGTTGAGTCCGGCAGTCTCAAGCAGCAGCGTGTCGACCTGCGCCTGTTGCAGCGCATGAACGACCGAGCCGATGCCCTCCGTCGACTCGGGGTTGGCCCTCGACTTCTGACTATTGAGCTTCTCCAGTAGCTGCGCCTGCCGTCGCGCGATGCATTCGGCGACCCGCTTGTCGATTTCCTGCGCATAGGCGTCCTTGTCGGCGCCTTCAGTCCGGCTGTGGCTTTCGACGACGGTGAGGATCTCCTTTGACTGCTCGCTCAGCTGTTCCGCGACCAGATTCCGGGCACGGATGTCACCCGCGACGACTACGAGCCTCGCCCGACAGGTGCGGACAATGCGGTCGATCTCGCCCGCAATGTCTGCGGCGTTCGCCTTCCAGATGTTCTCCGTCCGGTGCTGGTAACGGCCCTGCGACCAGCCACCGCTGGGCACCTTTTTGAGGTTCTCGGTTTCACCCTCGACGTGCGTCATGTCGTCGTCCTGCCGTCCGCCTGCGTGGCGAAGGTGGATTTCACCGCCGTCGCGGCCCACTTCTGCCACCACGTAGGAGAAGTCGTCGGGGCGGTGCCAGAGCAGGGGACACAGGTTCGGCACCTCGTTCACCGAAGTGAACTCGGGCAGTGCAAGGGTGCCGGGCAGGAACTCGTCCAGCTCCACCGTGCCGTTTGCGACGACGAGCAACCGGGCCACCGGATCCGGAATGCCTTTCGCGGACTGGCGGAGGGCCTCGGCCACCGCTTTGCGGTCCTCCTTGGACGCTCCCGCCTCCTCAAGCGCCGTCGCAATATTGTCCGGCCGGACGTCGTCGGCGTGGAGGGAATCAACGGTCCCGGTACTCGCATCCGTGTAAATGGTCACCCATGGACCCGGCTTCCTGTAGAGGTCTGCGAGCATGTGCAGGGTGCTGGTCACTGCGCCTCCTCATCGTCATCGTCCGCGTTGTCTCCAACCGTTTGGGTGAGGTCGTCCGCAGTGACGGCTCCCTCGCCCTGCGTGGCTTCAGACACGTACACCGGCTGATCGCCCCCGGCGGTGTCGTCGCTGTCGTCCACGGATTCGGCCTCGCGCCAGTCCTCGGCCCGGGTGGGATGGTTGCTATGCACCAACCCCTGTGTCTCGTGTTTCAGCTGGTCGTCCACGTGTGGACCGTGGGTTGTATTTCCCCGCTCTGCCATGACGTACCTCTCTCCTGTTGTTTCGGTTTCGTCTGACTCGAAATTACTAAGGCTACTGCCGGTTTATCATCCTCTAAGCTCGAATGAAAGACCCTCCTTTCCCGACCGGTGCCCATGATGGTGAGAACTCAGGAAGAACCAGAGCGATACGTCGACCGAGCGGATGCCGGTCGACTGCTCGCCACGGCGCTTACGCCGGTGGTCGAGGCCGATGAACTGCTCGTTCTCGCCCTTCCGCGAGGAGGCGTTCCGGTCGCCGCAGTGGTGGCGGAAGCGCTCGGCGCACCGCTCGACGTCGTCATGGTGCGCAAGGTCGGCGTCCCCTCGTTCCCGGAGCTCGCGATGGGCGCGCTTGCCTCCATCGGCGGCGCCGTCGAAACGGTCCGGAACCCGCACGTGCTCGAGCAGGTACGGGATGCCGAAGCCGTCTTCGCAGCCGTTGCGAAACGTGAACTGGCCGAACTGCAGCGCCGTGAAGCTCTGTACCGCGAGGGCATGAAGCCGTTGGTCGTGGCCGGTGAGACGGTGGTGATAGTCGACGACGGCGTTGCCACCGGAGCCACAATGCTCGCCGCTGTTGCGGCTCTTCGAAAGGCCGGGGTGAAGCGCATCCTCGCCGCCGCACCGGTGTTCCTGTCCAGCGCGTCAGCGACAGTGGGCAGTGCCGTCGACGAGCTGGTGAGTCCGTGGGCCGCTCCGAACCTGCCCGCCGTCGGTAGCGCCTACCGCGCCTTTGAGCAGGTGTCGGACGACGAGGTCCGACGGTTGTTGCGGGAGGCGCGCGGGCGTAGTTTGGGGACCATGACGGATTACTCAGAGCTTCCCGATTCCTACCGCGCCTACCTTGCAGGGCTGGACGACAGCACGGCCGCCGCCCTGATCCCCGTTTTCAAGCAGTCGATTGCCGGCGGCGAGCATGGCGTCCTGGTCACGACGAACCTCGGGCCAGACACCCAGGCGGAAGTCTCCCCCGAGGTTCCGTTCGGCGAGATCCGAGAGACAGTCCGCTAACCGGTGTCCCCTGCAGAGGGCGGCCTGACCGCGAGCAGCCCGCTGACGCGCTACCGGCTTGCGCCCAACCCCGGACCGATGAGCCTGGACGGCACCAACTCCTATGTCATCGCCGCGCCAGGTTCACCTGCCGTGGTTGTGGTTGACCCGGGGCCGCCCGATGACACGCATGTAGCCGCCCTGCAATCGGCCGGACAAGTGGAACTGGTGCTCATCACTCACCATCATTGGGATCACACCGAGGCCAGCGCCCTCTTCCACGAGATCACCGGCGCGCCGGTTCGCGCCCTCGACCCAGGATATTGCCACGGGGGCCATCCGCTCGATGACGGCGAGATTGTTACCGCCGGGGGCGTCGAGATCAAGGTTATGGCCACGCCGGGCCACACCGCAGATTCCGTGTGCTTCTACTTGCCCGACGACGGCCCCGAGGGTTCCGTACTGACCGGCGACACGATTCTTGGACACGGCACCACGGTGCTCAGTTACCCGGATGGAACCCTGGACCAATATTTCCAGTCTCTCGACACACTTGAATCTCTGGGCAGTGCCAGCGTGCTGCCGGGCCACGGCCCTCTGCTCCCGCATCTCGGCGAGGTTGCCCGTGCCTATAGAACGCACAGGCTGGAGCGGCTTGATCAGGTGCGGGCAGCGCTTGTGGCGCTGGGTCTGGCAGCTGATGATGCCGACGTCGGCTCCGTCACCGACCGGGTATACGCCGAGGTCGATCCTTCAGTGCGCCGCGCAGCGCAGCAGTCGGTGGCAGCGCAGCTTCATTACCTGCGGACCGAGCGCTAGCAGGCATTCACAGGTTGCGTTTCGCTACCGACGCCCGCTCGACGAACCGTGCCTCAAGTGTGTGCATGGTCCGCGAGGGAGTCGCTCCTTCTATCTCGCTCAGCAGGGTCTCTGCCGCCCGCGCACCCAGATCCAGCATCGGTTGCGCGATCATCGTGAGCGGAGGCTCCATCACTGCCGCCCAGGAGCTGTCATCGAAACCAATGAGAGATACGTCCGCGGGGTAGCTGAACCCGCTCTCCCTGACGGCACGGAGAGAACCGGTAAGCGCGTCATTCTCCGTGCAGAAGAGAGCAGTCACGCGATCATCAAGTGCCAACATTCGGGAAACGGCAACTGTTGCGTTCTGTTCAGTCTTGGGCCCCGTCATGACGAGGTCGGCGTCGAAAGGCAGACCGGCGTCGTCGAGTGCGTCCAGGTATCCGCGGAGCCGCTCCCCATCCGTCCATAGGCTACGCGCTGCCGCAGCGGTGAGAGCACGCCGGGTGGTGGCCGGCTTCTTCATCGGTGGTCCCCAGATGAATCCGATACGTCGGTGGCCATGCTCGATCAGGTGGTTCACTGCCCGCCGGCTCGCCTCCCGGTTGTCGATCACCACCGAGTCGAGCGCAAGGTGCTCCACGGCGCGGTCGACCAGGACCACCGGTATCCCCCGGGTCATCGCGTCCTGAATATGGGCGACATCGTCCCGTTCGACCGCCGCAGACGCGATGATCATGCCATCGACGCGCTTGTCGATGAGCACCCCTACAGCGGCCTTCTCTTCCTCGAGATCCTCGTGCGTGCTCAACACAATGGTGTCGAAGCCCCGTTGTCGTGAAAAATCGCTGATCCCCCTGGTGACGCCGGCGAAAAACGGATTACCGATATCCGCGACAATGAGCCCCAGGGTGTGGCTCACTCCAGTCGACATGCTGCGGGCGAGCGCGTTGGCCCGATAACCCAGCTTCTCGGCGGCGCTCAGGACGCGTTCCCTCAACTCCGGGCTGACATAGCCATATCCGCCGAGCGTACGGGCGGCCGAAGCTCGGCCCACTCCTGCCTCCGCGGCGACTTCGGAGATGGTTGGCGGGGCGACGCTGCGATCACGTTCAGCCGCCATTCAGATCGTCATTCTGTTTTGAATTCGGCGCATCCCGGTCAGCATGTCACATCGTAACCGCGATGCCGGAATCGGCAACACCTCGACCGAATGCTCCCTCCACCAGGCACTGCCGTGCGGCAAATGCGGCGCCCGCGTTCAGCGCTTTTCGAATCTCCGACTCACCGGGCGGTGCCGAGCGGCTCCATCCACCCGCTACAAGAGTTACGGCAAATGCCGTAAGGAATGCGTCCCCACAACCCATGGTGTCAATCGGTTGTTCGGTCGCCGGGATGGGCACCGCCGGGGCACTGATGTAGTCCTGCCCGTTATATGCAACGGCTCCGGAGGATCCGCGGGTGCCAAGAGCCATCCCGGCGCCTCGTTCCATCAATGCGGAAAGAAGCTGCTCGGTATCAGTGTCCGAGAGACCCGAACACGAGATGAGGGCGAGATCAACGGAGGGGCAGACCCGCCTCAGGTAGTCGGTGCTGCGAAACTCATCTTCACTCGAGAAGTCATAGCTGACCAGGGGTCCGGAAGGGCGGATCTTTCCGAGCTCGGTCTCGGAACGGGAATAGACACTCGAATGCACCAGGTCGAACCCTGCGACATAGCCCAGCAGGTCCTCGTCGAGTTCAAGAGGGTCTGACACGGTCACACCGCCTCCGTTCCACCCTCCGAACACCCGCTCTCCCTGCACGATGCTGATGGACGAGACTCCGCTAGGGCCGTCTCTGGTCACGGAACGACGGGTGTCCACCCCTTCAGCCTCGATTGCGTCCCGAAGGAAGCGTCCGTGTCCATCGGATCCGAACACTCCCAAATAGGACGACTGTGCTCCCAATTGGCGGGCGAATACGGCGAAGTTGACGCAGTTGCCACCGGGGTAGATCATCCCTCGGTCAAGGTACCGATCAACGATGTTGTCCCCGAACCCCAGAACCCTCACGGAGCCTCCCGTCCGGTGTTGTAGATGCTTCATAGCCGCCCTTAGGTAGCTGGGCGCCTGCTCCCCAGAACAGACGCCCAACTTGGAAATGGATCAGTATTCGACAACGCGGTAGTAACGCCTGAGGTCCAAAGAGTGATTGCGTACCCGCTCGAGGTGTTTGCTGATACGACCGGTGACGGTGTCGAGGACGGCTGGTGCGAGAAGTCCGCGGAATTCCTCGCTGATGCCTTCCAACGGATAGTCCTTGGTATCAAGGACGGTGACATCATCCGAAACCCGCTTGGCGAACTTTTCGACGCGCTCGGTCAGGGCGCGCGTCTCATCCTCACCCTGGAAAATGATGACGCTGGTGTCCTTCTCCAGCAGTTCGAGCGACCCGTGGAAGAACTCGGCGCTATGCACACGGGTGGTGCGCAGCCACTGCATTTCCTCAAGGATGCACATGGAGTAGAGGTACGTGAAGCCCCACAGGTTCCCACCCCCCACGAGGAAGTGATAGTCGGTGTCGGCATGAGCATCGGCGAAGGCGGCTGCGATGGGTTCCGCCTGGCGAGCCACGTCGACAAGCACACCGTCCAGCCCTGCCATTTCATCAGCGAATTTCTCGTAACCCGCGAACTCTCCGCGTTCAGACAGCAGCCGCGTCATGAAGAACAGCATTTGCATGTCGAACGGCCAGGTCTTCGGCTCAGAGATAAGTGCAGCATCCACTGCCTGGGCAATAGGAGAATCCGCGTAACCGGTGAACGCGACGGTGAAGACGCCGCGCTGCTTGCAGTACTCGATAGCGCGCAGGCTGTCGTCGGTCGTTCCGGACACGGAAGTGAACACGGCCACGGAGTTCTCCCCCAGGGTCGCATCTCCGGAAACGATCAGCTCGGCCGCTATGGCGGCCTTTACCGGCAGGGTTGAATGCCGGCGGGCGAGGTGCTCGTAGGGCCACATGGCAGCGTAGGTTCCCCCTGCCCCGATCAGGAAGACGTTGCTGACCCCCTTCGCGGTGATGGTACTGACCAACTCCTCGATGTTCGGGCGGAGGGACACTGCACTGGCGATCTGTTTGCGGAATGCTGACTCGTCAAAACCGAGCATCATTTTCCTTTCGGAGGGAGGTGTAGGCGATAGGAGAACCGTTCGTATCGAAAGAACCTGATACCGGTATCAGCCATGACCGATGCTGGCACATCCAGCTGGAGGCCGTCAAGGACTTTCGTGAGAAGACTGCCGATACCGGTTGTTTCCACTGCGCTACAACGGCGGCATCGTCCCGAAACCACCGCTTCCGAATGGCTAGAGGACCAGGCATTCAAACATTTTTCGGAAAGGTCTGGTACCGGTACCAGATGCTCTGTATAGTCGTCGAAATCACGCAGTACCTGTTCTCACATCCAACGGCGGGTTTGATGGCTCACATACGTGGCTATGACGGTCCCGCTCGTCCAACATGAAGGACCACCATGCAGAAACGAGATTCCCTGGCGGCCATCGCGCTGGTTATGGCGTCGGCGCTCGGACTCAGCGGATGCGCAAACCAGTCGAGCACCGCTGTCGCCAATGTAGGAGCCGAACCGGAGTTCTCCGGCACACTGAGCATTCTCACGAAGTTCGCCGGCGACCCGCTGCAGCCCTACTTCGAAGACCTTGCCGCTGAGTACACGGAACTCCATCCGGAGGTCGAAGTTGAACTCATTCAGGAAACCGATCAGAGCATCAAGGACAAGACGAAGACACTGACAGCATCCGGAGCACTGCCGGACATCTACTTCAGCTGGACAGGCGACTGGGCGGAGAACTTCGTCACCGGCGGGCTTGCAGCTGACCTCACCGGCGTCATAGGTCCGGACACCGAATGGGGAAAGACCTTCGGAGAGGCTTCGCTCGACGCGTTCAAGTACAACGACAAGTACTTCGGGGTACCGCTCTACAACAACGGCAAATTCATGGGGTACAACAAGGCTGCGTTCGAGAAAGCCGGCATCGAGGTCCCAACATCCTTCGAGGAACTCATCGAGAGCTGCGGCCCTCTTCGGGAGGCGGGTTTTGAACCCATAGCGTTCGGAAACAAGGACGGTTGGCCTGGGCTGCATTATCTCCAGCAGCTCTTCGCCTACAACGTGCCGGCTGAGGTGCTGCAGGCGGACTTCAATCCGGAGAGCGCAAAGCTGGACCACGAGGGATACGTCGCTTCGCTCGAACAGTTCAAGACCCTGGTTGATGAGTGCACCGACAGTGGTGACGGCACCAACGGGGTTCTGTACACCACGGCCCAGGAGGCGCTCGCAAGCGGATCGGCCGCGATGTACTACCAGGAGATCCTGGAGTTCGACACTGTCACAGCGGAGGGCAACGAGCTCACTGGCGAGAACTTCGGAATCTTCAAGCTTCCGGTCCCCGCAGGAGCCGAGGGTGACCCGGATGCCATTGAAGGCGCACCCGAGGGATACCTCATCAACGCCAAGTCCCCCCGCGCAGCACTGGCGGTGGATTTCATGAAGTTCGTGACGACAGCGGAGAGCGCCAAAACTCTCTCGTCACCGCCCTACGGACAGCCAAGCACCGTTCTCGGGGCCGTCACGCCGGAGACTTCGAGTGTCGCCGTCAATGAGGGCATCACCCAGGTCAACGACGCGAGCCAGATCGTCGTCTGGCTCGATACGGTGACCGTTCCGGAAGTCGCCGATGCCTGGCTTGCCGGCGGAGAGGCGATTATCAGCGGTAGCTCGACACCCGAAGAGGTGCTCGAGAGCGTGCGCAACGCTTCCAACTCGGCGAAGTAAGCCATGCTGACCGTGGAGGGCACCCGCGCAAAGCAGGTGCCCCGGCCCCACTCCCCGATCCGCGAAAGCTCATCGACGCGCCCGTCCGGGATCAAGCGCATTCTGGGTTTCGCTTGGGTGCTTCCGGCCCTGGTGCTCCTGGCCGTGTTCGTCTACCTGCCGCTGGTACAGAACCTTGGGTTCAGCTTCCTCGAATGGGATATCTACAGCGGTAGCCAGACCTTCGTCGGCGCGGAGAACTACATCAAGCTTTCCAGTGACCCGATCTTCTGGTCAGCGCTCGGCAACAACGCTTTGTATGCGGGTGTCTCCATCGTCTTCCAGGTATGCGGGGCACTCGCGTTGGCTGCACTGATCGAAAGTGTGCGCAGGGAGCGCTGGAGGCGGGCACTGCGAGCGGTCTACTTCATCCCGTCCGCTATCTCCCTCACGGTTGCAGGCCTCCTTTTCTACTTCATCTACGAGCCCAACCTCGGCTTGCTGAACTACGTACTGAGCGGGGTAGGCCTGGATGCGCTGACCCAGCCCTGGCTCGGCCAAGAGAGCACCGCCATGATGGCGGTGATTGCGATGAGCCAGTGGCAGGGATTCGGGTACTCGACCCTCCTCTTCGCGGTCGCAATCCAACGCATTCCTTCGGAGCTCTACGAGGCCGCCTCCATCGACGGAATTGGGGTGATCCGCAGATTCTTCACGGTGACCGTGCCCCTGGTCCGTGAGATGACCGGCCTGATGACCATCGTCACGATCTCCGGGGCCTTTCAGGTCTTCAACGAGGTGATGGTGATGACCAGTGGCGGGCCCAACAACTCCACCCAGGTGCTCGCCACCTGGCTGTACCGCAGCGGTTTCGTCCGCAACGATTTCGGTTACGCGGCCGCGATCGCCATGGTGATCTTCCTTGTCACCCTCATCATCGCTCTCGCGCAGCTCTGGATTACACACAGGAGAAGAGTGGAATGGTGACTCGATTCTCGTTCCTCGGCATCATCGCGAAGGTCTTCATGTGGACCTTCCTCCTCGGCCTGGCGGTGGTGGTAATTTATCCGCTGCTGTGGATGGTGCTCAATGGTTTCAAAGAGAACGCCGAGCTCTTCGGCAACCCCTTTGCGCTCCCCGTGACCTGGGACTGGGAGAACTACGCGAATGCCTGGAACAGGGGCGTCAGCAATTACCTGATGACCAGCGTTCTTGTGACCGTAACCTCCACCATCGCCACGGTGTTCATCAGCGCATGGGCCGCCTACGGACTGACGCGCGTCAACATCCCTTTCAACAGGGCTATCGTGACGGCAATCCTCGGTGGGCTCATGCTCGCCCCCGCCGTCGCCCTCGTTCCGCTGGTGAAGATGTTTCAGGGCCTGGGGCTTTACAACACTTTCTGGGCGCTTCTCATTCTCTACACAGCTTTTCGCATCCCTTTCACGACCTTCCTGATCCGGGCGTACATGATTGATCTGCCGAGGGAGATTGACGAGGCCGCGAAGGTGGACGGTGCCACACAGTGGACAACTTTCTGGCGGGTCATTCTGCCCATGTGCAAGCCGATCATCGTCTCGACGGTCATCCTTCACGTCTTATTCGCATGGAACGAGTACCTCTTCGCGATGGTCTTCACAAGCGGGACGGGCGTCCAAACCCTCCCTGTGGGCCTGACCAGCCTGATGAGCAAGCACGGAACCGACTACCCGGTGGTCTTCGCGGGGATGGTGATCGCCGCGGTGCCCGTGGTGCTCCTGTTCTTCCTGGGGCAGCGCTACTTCGTGAAGGGGCTGGCCGATGGCATCGGAAAGTAAGTTCCCGGGAGGTCTCTCGTGAGCCTTTCGACGAATCAGATCACCGGGTCGAACTTTTCCTATCAACACCTGCCGTTCGAGACCTTTCTCGATGACATGGTGGCCCTCGACAGGGAACGGCTCGAGTTATGGGGCATCGCCCCTCAGTTCCACATCCCGCAACTCACCGCTGCTGATCTGTTGGCCGTCCGCCGACAGCTCCAAGAACGGCAGCTGCAGATCCACTGCATCACCGCGGAACAGGTTATGTACCCGGTCAACATCGCGTCTTCCATCGCCTGGTTGCGAGAGCAGAGTATTGCCCTGTTCCGTCGCGCGGCGCAGGTGTGCGCCGAACTACAGGCTCCGCTGCTGTTTCTGACCCCCGGCCGGGGCTTCGAGAACGAAAGCGTGGGTGCTGCGTGGCAGCGATCCGTCGACGCGGTGGGAGAGATCACCGCCTATGCCGGCAGTCTTGGCGTTGATTGTGTTCTGGAGCCCTTGCAGCGGGTGGAGTCGAACCTGGTCAACGATTCCCCGGCACTTCGCCGGATGATTGACGACGTCGGCGCCTCACATCTCGGTGCCGTGCTGGACACGGTTGCCATGGCGGCAGCCGGCGAAACAGTCGCGGACTATCACGAGCATCTGGGAGCCCTCATCCGGCATGTGCACCTCGTTGATGGACGCCCGACAGGGCACCTCGCATGGGGGGACGGTGAGCTGCCGCTGGGAAGCTACGTCGCGGCCCTTGACGATTACGGGTACACGGGCCACTTCACCTTTGAGCACTTCGGTGACGGCACCTACGCATTCAATCCCCGTGCGGCGCTCGAACAATCCCTCGACGCGTTCAGCGAGGCGATCGCGGGCAGAAACGCACTAGCGTGAGTTGATCCAGAAAGCTACGCCGGACGGGTCTGTGGCACTGCAGACCCGTCCGTAGGGCGAATCCTGCGGTTCGGACGTCACCGTTCCACCGGCTTCAGGAATGCGAGCCGCGACGGCGTCTGTGTTCTCCACGCCGAAATACACTCCCCAGGCGGAAGGTGCGCCTTCGCGCAGCAGGTTGGCGGCATCCATGATGCCCGCCTGTTGATCGCCCTCAACCAGGCCTGTCGTGTAGCGGAAGTCCTCCGTGTCGCTTTCCACCTGCGGTTCCCAGCCAAGTACGCGCGGGTAGAAGTCGACGCACAGGCGGTACTGCCGGGTCATCAACTCGTGCCAGACAGCGGCACCCGGCTCACCGTGCAGTTCAAAGCCGGGCAGTTTCTTTCCCTGCCAAAGCCCGAAGGTCGCTCCGGACGGATCGGCAAGATGGGCGACGCTCCCCTGGTCTGAAACCTCGAACGGCTTAATCAGGATCTCTGCTCCCGCCAGTGCTGCCTTCTCGGTCAAGTCCCGCACGTTCCCGGCGGCGAAGTAGGTGATCCATCCGTCCGGGGAACCTGACTCGATCGAGTTGGCGATGAGGCCTGCAACCGCCTTACCCTTCCTGAGGAACTTGGTGTAGTGCCCATAGTCGGGTCCCAGGTCCTCGACATCCCAGCCGAACAACCCGCTATAGAAGCGCGCAGACTGCGCCGGATCGGAACTGGCGAGGTCGATCCAGCAAGGCATTCCGTCACGGAAGGTTTCTCGGCTGGGCATGGCTCCTCCTCCTGGCAAGTCGGTCGAAGCGAGCGTATCGCCCGGCTACGGCGCACACAATGGAAGACAATTAGCCCATGGCTACTCTCCTGCCTCGCGATCCGGCCGTCGTCGCTCCCGGCGCTGTGCATATTCCGGGCTGGTTGAACCTGGATCGCCAACGCGAGCTCGTGACGGCGTGCCGGGACTGGGCATCCGGTCCGGTGCCGATGCGGCACACACGCATGCCCAACGGCTCCCAGATGTCGGTGCAAACGGTGTGCCTCGGCTGGCACTGGATGCCCTACCGCTATAGCAGGACAGCCGACGACGTCGACGGCGGCCCGGTCGCGGACTTCCCTTCCTGGTTGGCTGAGTTGGGGCGGGACGCCGTCGGGGCTGCGTATGGTGCGCGCGACGAGAGCTTCAACCCGGACGCGGCGCTCATCAACTTCTACGACGCCTCAGCGAAGATGGGCATGCACCAGGACAAGGAGGAGAAGTCCCTTGCACCGGTTGTGTCGCTGAGCATCGGCGACAGCTGCCTCTTCCGGTTCGGGAACACGGAGAACCGGAACAAGCCATGGACCGACGTTCGGCTCGAGTCCGGCGACCTGTTTGTGTTCGGCGGCGAGTCCCGTCTGGCGTACCACGGGGTCATGAAGACGTACCCGGGGACATCGGACCCTGCGCTGGGCCTGGAGGGGCGGCTCAACATCACGCTACGGGTGACCGGGCTCTGAGCCAGATCCGGCCAGAATCGCCGGTTCGGTGCAGAATCGTCGGATGTGCACAACTATCCTGCACCAAACCGGCGATCTTGCAAGGTCGAGTCAGGTCAGGAGTCCCCGCAGGTAGGCGGCCTGCCCGGCATGCTGCATGCAGTCCTCGATGACGCTGACCAGACGTACCCGTAGCGTGACCGGCGGATCCCACGATGTGTCGATGATCCGGTTCAGGTCCGTCTCGCTCAGGTTTTCGACGAACTCCAGCGTTCGGGCGTGCACTGCGCGGTGATACTCGATGAGCAGCTCGGCCTCCTGGACACGCACCCTGTCCACGTCCGCGGATCCGTGACCGTACCCGGTGTCCTCCCGCGGCAGGTCGAGGTTGAACTTCTCGGCCCAACCGTCGGCAAGCCACAGCTCGTTACGATCGGCGGCATCTGCAAGATGGTTGTCCTGTACCCGGGTGAGGTGCCAGATCAGCCAGGCGATGCTGTTCCCGGAAGAGCCGGAACCATCAGAAAGACGCGGCCGGTAGGCGAGCTGGCCGGCGTCGAGCCCGTCCGTCGCCTGCGACACCGCGTCTGGAATTCGTGAAAAGGCCTCAACCAACACGTCGCTTCCACTCATGCGCCCAGCCTAACGACTCCGCGTCCACGCAGAAACGCCGGAAAGGTGCAGAATCGCCGGATTGATCCGACGATCCTGCACCTTTCCGGCGCGTTTGTGTCTGCAGGCCTAAAGGTAGGGCTCCACGAGGGACTCGTAGCGGGCCTTCACCGTGGCCAGTACGTCGGCAGCCGGCGAATTCCAAATCTCCTGGTTGAAGATCTCGACCTCGACAGGTCCCGCGTAGCCGGTCGCGGCAACCCAGCGGGTGATGGTCTCGAAATCGATGTACCCGTCACCCATGTAGCCGCGGGAGAGCAGTGCGTCCGCCGCAATGGGCAGGTTCCAGTCGCATACCTGATAGGACGCAATGCGCCCCTCGGCACCCGCACGCTGAATCGAGGACTCGAGCGCAGGATCCCACCACACGTGGAAGGTATCGACGACGACGCCCACGGTCTCCGCCGGGAACGACGCCGCAAGGTCGAGCGCCTGACCCAGTGTCGAGAGCACCGCGCGATCCGCCGCGTACATCGGGTGCAGGGGCTCCAACACCAGGCGCACGTTGTGCTCCTGAGCCACCGGCACCAGTTCGGCGATGCGGTCAGCGACCCGCTGACGGGCAGCGGCGACGTCCTTCGCACCCGGAGTTGAAGGGTCGACGGCGGCACCACCGATGAGCGCGCCGGCGGCCGGCAGTCCGCCGACCACCATGATCAGCTCCCGGGTGCCCAGCGTCGCCGCTTCGACGATTGCCTGGGTGTTGTCGGCCAGCGCAGCTGCCTGCCCGGCCTCGTCCGCAGCGGTGAGGAACCCTCCGCGGCACAGGCTCGAGACCTGCAGTCCGGCTTCGGACACGAGCCGCACGGCCTTGTCCAGACCGACCTCGGCCACCCGGTCGCGCCAGACACCGATGTGCGAGAGCCCGGCATCCGAAGAGAGGGCAACCGCTTCGGCAAGCGTGATGTTCTTGGTGGTCGCTGTGTTCAGCGAGAGACGGCTCATGCACCCACTCCGTAGCTCGCCAGAAGCCATTCGAAGCGGTGTGCGGCGGTCTCCGGGTCGCGCAGCAGCCCGGCCTGGTCCGCAAGGCGGAAAGTCTCGGCGAGGTGCAGCGCCGAGCGTCCGGAATGCAGGCCGCCGACCATTTGGAAGCCCGGCTGGTGGCCGTTGACCCAGGACAGGAACGCCACACCGGTCTTGTAGTAGAACGTCGGCGAGCTGAAGATGTGCTTGCCGAGTTCCCGGGTGGAGTCGAGGATTGCGCGCCCGCGGTCCGCGTCGCCGTCGTCGTACGCCTGAAGGGCTGCCGAAGCGGCAGGGTAGATCGCCGCGAAGATGCCAAGCAGGGCATCCGAGTAGTGCGTGCCGTCGCCGTGGATGAGTTCGGGGTAGTTGAAGTCATCGCCGGTGTAGAGACGCACGCCCTCTGGAAGTGCTGCCCGCAGCGCGGTCTCGTGTGCGGCGTCGAGCAGTGACACCTTGACGCCGTCCACCTTCTCAGGCTGCGCGCGGATGAGGTCCAGGAAGATGCTGGTTGCGGCATCCACGTCGCTGTTGCCCCAATAACCGCTCAGCGCCGGGTCGAACATGGTGCCGAGCCAGTGCAGGATCACGGGCTCATCAGCCTCGGCGAGCAGGATTCCGTAGACGTACTGGTAGTCGGCCGGGCTCTGCGCAACCGCTGCGAGTGCGCGGGAAGCCATGAGGATGACCTTCGCACCGGCGTCGGATACCACCTTGATCTGTTCCCGGTAGGCCTCGACGACGGCGTTCAGCCCAGCCCTGCCGGACGGCAGGCTCGCGAGGTCCAGCTGATCCGTGCCGGCACCGCAGGCGAGCAGGTCGCGGACGGTCTTGCCGCGGGTCGCGTCAGCACCCGAGGCGACGACGGCGGCAGCCTCCGCGCCGGAGCGACGGATCAGTTCCTGCGTGGCAGCCCAGTCCAGGCCCATGCCGCGCTGCGCGGTGTCCATGGCATCCGCGACACCGAGCCCGTAGGACCACAGCTCCCGGCGGTAGGCCAGAGTGGTGTC
Organism: Arthrobacter sp. D2-10; assembly: GCF_054161285.1. Lineage (NCBI taxonomy): Bacteria > Bacillati > Actinomycetota > Actinomycetes > Micrococcales > Micrococcaceae > Arthrobacter > Arthrobacter sp. D2-10. The sequence goes on from NZ_CP096431.1 coordinate 3,166,335, forward strand.
CCAGTCGAGGACCGCAGGCGCGCCGGGGGTGTTGTCAGCGGTGACCTCGGGGATGACGTGGGCGGCTGCGTAGGCATGACGCGCGGTCAGCGGCGCGGTCGGCTTCGCCCACGTGGTCGCCGGAGCGAGTTCGTAGCGCTCCAGCGAACCGGTTGAGGATGGAAGGTAGAGCGAGGTCATAGCGTGATCTCCGGGATGTCGAGAGTGCGGCGCTCGGCGGAGGACTGCAGTCCGAGTTCGGCAAGCTGGACGCCGCGGGCTGCGGAGAGGAGACCGAAGCGGTGCTCGCGGCCGGCCGAAACGTCGCGGAGGAACTCTTCCCACTGCAGCTTGAAGCCGTTGTCGAGTTCGCCGTTCGCGGGTACTTCCTGCCACTGGTCGCGGAAGGACTCGGTGACGGGCAGGTCAGGGTTCCAGACCGGCTTGGGGGTGTGGGCTCGCTGCTGGGCAACGCACTTGTTGAGGCCCGCGACGGCGGAGCCGTGGGTACCGTCGATCTGGAACTCAACGAGCTCGTCACGGTAGACGCGCACAGCCCAGGAGGAGTTGATCTGCGCGAGCACCTGATCGCCGGCGGGGGTCTCCAGTTCGAAGATGCCGTAGGCGGCGTCGTCGGCCGTTGCCTTGTATTCCTTGCCCTGCTCATCCCAGCGGGTGGGGATGTGGGTGACAGTGTTGGCGTTGACGGTCTTGACCTTGCCGATGATGCCCTCAAGGACGTAGTTCCAGTGGCAGAACATGTCGGTGGTCATGCCGCCGCCGTCTTCCTTGCGGTAGTTCCAGGAGGGGCGCTGTGCGGGCTGGTGGTCTCCCTCGAAGACCCAGTAACCGAACTCGCCGCGCAGGGAAAGGATGCGGCCGAAGAAGCCTTCATCGACCAGGCGGCGCAGCTTCACCAGGCCCGGCAGGTAGAGCTTGTCGTGGACAACTCCGGCGGTGATGCCGGCTTCCTGGGCGATGCGCGCCAACTCAACCGCCTCGTCGAGGGTCTCGGCCGTGGGCTTCTCGGTGTAGATGTGCTTGCCGGCTGCAATGGCCTTCTTGAGGGTTGCAGGGCGCAGCGAAGTCATGGAGGCATCGAAGACGACGTCAACGGTGGGATCGGCGATGATCCCGTCCAGGTCGGTGGTCCAGTGCTCGACTTTGTGCTGCTGGGCCAGGTCGCGGATCTTCGCTTCGTTGCGTCCTACGAGGATGGGCTCTACCTGAACCTTCGATCCGTCAGCGAGGGTGACTCCACCCTGCTCACGGATGGGAAGGATGGAGCGCACCAGGTGCTGCCGGTACCCCATCCGACCGGTGATGCCATTCATCGCAATGCGGATGGTCTTGGTCTCAGTCACGTTGTACTCCCAGAGGGCTAAGAATGTTGGTGGAAAGCGCTTTCCAATATAGAGTGGTGATCGAGACCACGTCAACCCCCTTCTTCCACTGAGTGCACCTCATGACGCCGCGAGGCGTTCAGCGGCACGTCGACTGCACTCAATAGGCGGAACCCCTCACATCAAGGAGCCAGGTGGCAGCTGTAACCCTGTCCGGCGTAGCCCGCCACGCCGGAGTTTCCCTGGCCACGGCGTCACGGGTCCTGAACGGCTCGTCACGCCGCCCGGCGGAGGACATTGCCGAACGGGTTCGCGCAGCCGCGATTGAGCTCGGCTACGTTCCCAACGCGCAGGCGCAGGCCCTGGCCCGCTCCTCCACAGGCCTGGTCGGCCTGGTGGTCCACGACATTTCCGACCCGTACTTCTCCTCGATCGCCCGCGGGGTCCAGCACGCTGCCCGGAACTACCGGCGTCAGGTGCTGCTCGCCAGCACCGACCCCTCGGAAAGCGCCGAGCACGACGCCGTCAGCGCCTTTGCTTCCCACCGCACCGACGCAATCATCCTGGCCGGTTCGCGACGCGCACACAGTGATCCGGACCTCGAACAGGAGCTTGCCCGCTACCAGCAGAACGGCGGGCGGGTGGTCACCATCGGCGGTCAGCCCGGATCCGGACTCACAGTACCGGTGGGGAATACCGACGGCGCCGCCGCTCTGGTGTCCCGGCTGGTCGCCCTCGGCAACACCCGGTTCGCCATTCTGGCCGGTCCCGGTGAGCTGAACACCGCCCGGGATCGCGTTGCGGGTTTTACTGGGGCGCTGACTGCTGCGGGGCTGGAACCGGTCGCCGTCGTCCGGAGCGGCTTCGACCGTGAGGGCGGCTTCGAAGCCGCCCAGCGCTGCTGGGAGGAGCTCCGGGGTGAGCGGGGGGTGTGCCTGCTCGCGGTCAACGACGTCATGGCGATCGGTGCCATCGCGGGATTACGTGCACTCGGTGTCTCCGTACCGGCGGATGCACTCGTCACGGGCTTCGACGACATTCCCACGCTTCGCGACTACTCCCCCGCCCTCACCACGGTCCATCTGCCGCTCGAGCAGTTGGGTGAAGAGGCCGCGAACCTTGCCCTGAACCCGGATCAGGAGCTTCCTGCTCCCGTCCTGGGCGAAGTTGTTATCCGTGAATCGGCAGGAGCTGGATCGGCATCATGAGGATTTTGGTTGCACCCGACAAGTTCAAGGGAACGCTGACGGGGGCCGAAGCAGCTGAGGCGATGGCCGCCGGCGTCCGCCGCGTCCTGCCGGAGGCTGACATCACCTTGCAGCCCATCGCGGACGGCGGGGAAGGGACGCTGGAGGCCGTACTGGCGGCGGGTGGAGTCCGGCACGAAACGACCGTCCGCGGACCTCTTGAGGACTCGGTGACTGCACCCTGGGCGCTCACCGGTTCTGTTGCGGTCATTGAGACGGCGCGAGCCAGCGGACTGGAGTTCGTCATGCCGACCCCCGGGACAGCGGGCTCAGCCCACTGCTACGGCAGTGGCGAACTCTTGAGCGCTGCACTTGACGCCGGCGCCACCGAGGTGGTGCTCGGGGTGGGAGGCTCCGCCATGTCCGACGGTGGGTCCGGGGCCCTGCGCGCGCTCGGCGCGAGAATCCTCGATGCCGAGGGCGTGGAGCTTCCGCTGGGTGGACTCGCCCTGTCGCGGGCGGCCGTGCTTGACCTGTCCGGCCTGGACCCGCGGCTTCAGGACGTTCAACTGCGCATCGCGGTCGACGTGCAAAACCCGCTGTGCGGACCCGATGGCGCCGCCAACATCTTCGGCGCGCAAAAGGGCGCCGACGCGGACCTTCGCGAGGCTCTTGACGCCTCGCTCGCTCATTGGGCCAGGCTCCTCCTGGACACCACGGGCGTAGACGTTCAGCAGCCCGGCGCAGGGGCCGCAGGCGGTTTTCCCTCGGCCTTCCTTGCCTGCGCTAACGCATCGCTTGAGCCCGGCTTCGACCTCGTCGCCGACCTGACCGGACTGAATTCCAAGTTGGCGGCGACAGATCTTGTACTCACGGGAGAGGGTTCGCTTGACGCGCAATCCCAGTTCGGCAAAGCACCTCTTGGCCTGGCCAACCGCGCGCATTCCCGTGGTCTTCCGGTCGTTGCGGTCGCAGGCCGGATCACGCTGTCGGCCCCGGAACTAGCGGCAAACGGCGTCGTACATGCGCGCAGCCTTGCCGATACTGCACCCTCGTTGACAGCCGCAATGAACGACGCCGGACGCTTCACTGCCGACGCGTCGGAATGGGTTCTCAGGGCCCTCCTCTCGAACCAGTCCGGGTTGACAGGCACCTTGCCCGGGTAGCACGGTTGATTCCATACCAATCATAAGTAAGCTGATGATTAGATGGATAAACGGTTCGACAGGGAAGGTGAAAGCGCATGCCCGATCTTTCAGCCTGGTCGACAGGCCGGCTCCTCACAACAGCGGCGCGGCTGGTTGAGCAATCATGGAATCAGCGCCTCGCGGAGCTGGACGTCACGCACGCCGGGTTTACAGCCCTGGCCGTTCTGGCGTCCTACGGTCCGTTAAGACAGGCACAGCTTGCTGAGCTGGTGCACGTACAGGCGCAGACCATTGGGAAAACCCTTAACCGGCTAGAGGCCAGGGGGCACATCGAGCGCACCAGGGGAGACGACGACCGGCGCAGTCAGACGGTCCGAATCACAGAGAAGGGCCGGGCGACGCTCGAGAAGGGCCGCGACATCGAGCGCACGCTGGTGTCGGATGAAGCGTTATTGTCTCCGGAACTGCGCTCGCACCTGCGGGCAGCCATTGAGGAACTTGCAGAGCCCCAGCGCCAGGTCCGCGGCCGCACCGGCCTGCACGCCGTTGACGATTAGTAGCCGGGGCTAGAAGCCGGCCTCCGCATAGAACCCCTCGATGTGGCGGGCAACGATCTCGGCGGCGCGGGCGCCGTCGTCGTTCTGGATAGCGGCGTGGATGTCGCGATGCTCGGCCCGCAGGCGTGCAGAGGTTGCCTCCCAGTCGGGGAGGGTGCGCGTGAGCTTTAACGTGTACCCCTCTATGGACTCTCTCAGCGATGACATCATCGCGCCGATCAGTACGTTGCCTGCCGCTTCAGCGACGGCGACATGGAAGAGGGCGTCCAGCCGCAGGAATTCCTTTTCATCCTTCGCGGAGGAGTCCATTGCATCCAGGAGGGCTGCAGCCTCACTCATTGCTGACGGATCGGCGTGGGCGGCAGCCCAGGTCTCGAGAAGCAACCGTGTCTCGACGATGTCATTGACCGGAAGATGCGACGTCGCCATGTGCAAACGAAGCGCGGACCCAAGGGCAGCTCCGGGGTTGGCTGTGATCACCGTGCCCGAACCTGGGCCGGAACCGACACCGGCCCGCACTATGCCCATCGCCTCAAGGACACGGATTCCCTCTCGCGCGGACGCCCGTGAGATGCCCAGCTGCTCCGCCACCGTTCGTTCACCCGGGAGTCGATCACCGACCGCCAGCCTGCCGGCGGCGAGCTGATTCTCGAGCCAGGACTGAACAAGCTGATGGGTGCGCATGCGGCAAGTTTAGCTTGCATGGTCAGACCACACCGCGCTACTGTGGTCGGCCCACATCTCGACCTGAAGGTTTCTCATGTCCAATAGGCCTGAGGCGCTCAAGCGCCGGATCCCCAAAGTTGCTGATCTTGCCCCGCTGATGCAGTTCAAGAAGCCCGAGTTCAGCCAGAGCGCCAGGTTAAGCCGCGCAAACACCATCGGAGACCTGCGGGCCATCGCAAAGCGCCGCACACCCACCGCGCCCTTTGACTACACGGATGGAGCAGCTGAAGCAGAGATCACGCTTCGACGGGCACGCGAAGCGTTCCTGGACATCGAGTTCCGCCCCGGCATCCTGCGGAACGTTGAGAAGGTCGACACCTCGGTGACTGTTCTCGGCAAGGAGTCTGCATTGCCGTTCGGCATCGCACCCACGGGCTTCACCCGCATGATGCAGTCGGAGGGTGAGTATGCCGGTTCACAGGCTGCTGAAGCCGCAGGCATCCCCTACACGCTTTCCACCATGGGCACGGCGTCGATCGAAGACGTGGCCAAGGCGGCACCGACCGGGCGCAACTGGTTCCAGCTGTACCTCTGGACGGACCGGGAACGTTCCATGGAACTCATCGAGCGCGCGGCCGCCGCGGGCAACGACACCCTCATGGTGACCGTGGACACCGCCGTAGCCGGTGCCCGTCTCCGTGATGTCCGCAACGGCATGACCATCCCGCCGGCCCTGACGGTAAAGACGGTCATCGACGCCTCCTACCGCCCCGCATGGTGGTTCAACTTCCTGACTCATGAACCTCTGGCGTTCGCCTCCCTGAACCGCTACTCCGGCACCGTCGCGGATCTCATCAACTCCATGTTCGATCCGACCCTGACCTTCGACGACCTGGACTGGCTCCGTCAGGTCTGGAAGGGCAACCTTGTCGTCAAGGGCATCCAGACCCTCGACGACGCCAGGAAAGTAGTTGACCATGGCGCCGACGGCATCGTCCTCTCCAACCACGGCGGCCGCCAGCTCGACCGCGCACCCATCCCGCTCCGACTCCTTCCCGAGGTCACTGCCGAGCTGAAGGGCAAGACGTCCATCATGCTGGACACCGGGATCATGAGCGGCGGCGACATCGTGGCAGCCCTCGCCCTGGGAGCGGACTTCACGCTGATCGGACGGGCCTACCTGTACGGCCTCATGGCCGGCGGCAGGGCTGGAGTGGATCGCACGATCGGAATCCTGGAGAAAGAAATTACCCGCACCATGCAACTGCTGGGAGTAACTCGGGTAGAGGATCTCACGCCCGACCACGTGCGCTTCCTCTAACCTTTTTCATCGCTCGGCAGCCGTGTCGATTCTTTTGGCGTGGCTGCCGGGCGACAAAAGCTTTCCCGGGGCTTATTATCATGAGAGGAACTCGCGGGGCGCGGGATCCGTGAGACCTGGGGGTCACAATAAAATGAAACGGCGGCGGGTGCATTATCCGTTGAAGTACCGGCGTGCCCGGACAGTTATCTATGCTGTCGCACTGTTCTGGTTGTGGACCTGGCTTGGAAGCGCAGCGTTCATCGCCAGTCTCTTTCACTCCCCCGTACATGCGATCATCGCCATGTACGCGCTGGTGACCTTCATCCTGCTCTCCATTCCCGTCTTCCTGCTGGCCATCGCACAAATGGCTTTGAACCGGCCGGTCATGATGTCGGAGCAGGCCGTCGTCGTACAGCTGGGGTCGCGGCCGGCGACGGTTGTTGAGTCGATGGGCATCGCCCGCAACGCTTCCTGATTTCCCATTCGTAATTGTTGTCCTAATTGCTCTATGCAATTAGAAATTCACGATAATTACGCCATACATTCTTCCTGCGGGGATCTTGAGGAAAAACTGCGGGTCCTTGGACAATCCTTTGTGAATTCCCGGCGATTTTCCGGAGATTGCTAAACCTATACTTGGTGCGGAGCTTTTGAGCGCCGCCTATTCGAGCGGTCGGGCGCTGCCGTCGGGGGACACGGCGGTGCTCGCTCCAATCCACTCGTACCACCAAGGACCTTCATGCTTTCACTTCAGCGTTCCACTGCTGCGCTCACCGGCATCCTGCTCCTGGCGGCAAGCCTCTCGGTCGGCGTGCACCCGGCGGCGGCACAGTCCGTTCAGCCCGCACCTGCTGCAACCCAGGAGGCCGGACAGACCCACCCGACTACAACTGCGCCGGCCGAAACTGCTTCCAATGAGGTCGCACATACGGAGGCTGCGCCGGCCGATCTAAGTGACCTCTTCCCCGGTGGCATTCCGTCCTACCCCGATCACACCTATGAGGGCGGAACATCGCTCGACGGCCACGGACATGACCTGAACACCCACGCACTGGAAGGGGCAGCGATGTCCCCACTCGGCGCCGGGGGAACACTGGCCCGGAGGGGTGACATCAAGGTTCGACTGGTGACCGTCGATCTCGCGGACAGTACAGCACTGGTTCCCGCGGCAGCGGCAAGGACCGCCATCGCGAAATCCAGCGAGTACTGGAAGAGCATGTCCAACGGGCGCCTGACCATGACGGTGGCTACTGAATCGCTGAACTTCAAATCAGCGGCAAAATCGACGGATTCGTATGACCAGATTATGAACAAGGTCACCGCCGAGCAGAAGTGGTCCTACAGCCCTTACACGGCCCTCGTCGTCTTCATCCCCACCCCCCTTAAGGAGGGTTACCTGGGGTACGGCTGGAGCAGCAGTGGCACCAGCGGCCGCATCCTGATGCCCTACACATCGTCGCTGAGCAACTTCACCACCAACGTGGTGACTCACGAGTTCGGCCATGTGCTGGGCCTTATGCACGCTGATTCGCTGCAGTGCACCAGCGGCAGGCCGGACACGGCCAGCTTCGGGACGGACTGCTCAATCCGCCACTACGGTGATACCTCCGACCTGATGGGTATCTCCCGATGGTTCGACACCCCCGCCATCAGCTCGAGCTTCTGGGACTACGGTGCCTTCGGCCGCGGGGACGAGATCCTCAACGTGGGTGTGGCCTCCGGCAGCAAGACGTATACCCTTCGCCCCTGGGCTGGCACCAGCGCAAATCGGGCGTTGAAGTTCACCGACCCGAAGAGCGGCGAAATCTACTACCTTGAGCTCAGGGTCCCGGTCGGTTTTGACGCGAATACGGCCACCGCCGGTAACCGTGGCGTGAAAGTTGTTCAGAGCGGCGGCCTTACGCCGGCGTCCTCGGTCCTCCTGATGCCATCCAGCAAGCCGTACACGGGTTACTACGCAACCAACACGGCCTGGCAGACGGGCAGTGTCTTCACGACCCATGCCGGGACTACGGTCCGAATCAACTCAGTCTCGGATACGGCGGCCTCAGTGACCATCAGCGCCAGCGTTCCTGTGGCCACCAATCCCGCCCCTGCCCCGGTCCCTGTAGTTGCATCAGGTGGCCGCACGGACATGAACGGGGACGGCAATCCGGACATCGTCGCTCGCGATTCAGCTGGCAACCTCTGGCTGTACCCGAGCACTTCTACCGGACGGTTCAGCGGCAGGGTGCAAATAGGGTGGGGATGGAGCGGCATGAATATGATCCTGCTGCCCGGAGACTTCACTGGGGACAGAATCCCCGACATCATGGCGCGGGATAGTGCTGGGAAACTTTGGCTCTACGCCGGCACAGGAACAGGCGGTGTGAAATCCGGCGTGCAAGTCGGAAGCGGGTGGGGATCGATGACTGCGATCGTGACTCCTGGGGACTTCAACGGTGACGGCTTCGCCGACCTAGTCGCACGCGCCGGTGACGGAAACCTCCACATCTACCCGGGCAACGGGAAAGGTGGATGGGGTGTCCCCGCGCAGATCGGCTGGGGCTGGAACGATATGACTGCAATGCTGAGCACCGGCGACTTCAACGGCGACGGCAAGTCTGATCTCCTGGCCCGCGATTCCAGTGGCGGTCTGCATCTGTATCCAGGAAACGGCAGGGGCGGCTTCCTGGCGAAGTCACAGCCCGGAGCAGGTTGGAACGGAATGACAGCCTTCGCCGGCCCGGGACCATGGGGTGCCGATTCCAATGCCGACTTGATCGCCCGCAACAGCAGCGGCGACCTACTCCTCTACACCGGCAGCGGAACCGGACGCTTCACCGGCTCGCAGAAGATTGGCCAAGGCTGGAACGGAATGTACATCGTGGAGTGATCCGCAAAGGTGATCCGAGAGGTCGCTGACATCGTCTGAGGGCGGGGTCAGCGACCTCTTCGTTTTGCTACTCCTGAATCGGCAGGAAGGTCGGGATCGGTGCGGAAGTTGATGAGCTTATGGGAGCCATCGCAGTAAGGCTTGATGGTCGACGCGCCACACCGGCACAGCGCCACGGTCTTGCGGCGGCGCGGCACGGGTTCCCCCGCAGGCGTCACGATGGCAACTTCTCCCCTCACCAGCAAAGGCCCATCAGGGCACGCCACAATACTGACGTCGTCGTTCCTCGGTGATGATGCTGGCGAAGTCATGGTGTCTCCCTGGTTTTCCTTGCCGCGGCCCTAGTCGCTTCACCGATAAGGATACTAAGCTGGCTGTCCATACAGGACTCGACGAGCTTGTCGGTTATGCGGAGAGTTTTCGTTGCGGTCTTGTGATCATATGCTAAGCATGCTTATTGTGTAGATGCGATGACTTACTTCCCAGGAGTCCTCCACATCAATAAAGGAGTCATTATGAGCACAACGAACTGGTCAGAAGACCCGCTGGTCACCTCAACGCCGGGCACACAGGGCTACTCGTCCTCGGGACAGTCCACTACGTCTGCTGCGAAGGATGAGGCCAAGGATGTAGGGCGGCAGGGCGTGGACGCAGCCAAGGGCGTCGCACAGACCGCAGGGTCAGAAGCAAAGAATGTTGCCCACGAGGCCGGCTCCCAGGCCAAGAACCTCGTTGGTCAGCTTGGGTCGGACCTCAAGAGCCAGGCCGGCACGCAGCAGCAGCGCGTTACGGACGGGCTCCGGTCCCTCACCGACGAGCTCAAGTCCATGGCTGACAAGTCTGAAGGTGGCACCGCGCAGCAGCTCGTCCAGCAGGTCGCCCAGCGTACCGACAGCGCAGCATCCTGGCTCGAAGGCCGCGATCCCGGATCGCTGCTCGATGAGGTTACCGGCTTCGCCCGCCGTCGCCCTGGTGCGTTCCTGCTGATTGCGGCCGGAGCCGGGCTCCTCGCCGGCCGTCTCACGCGCGGTCTGGCCGGAGGATCGGACTCGAGCGGTTCGCCCTCAACCGGTGGGCCCTCCGGCACGGTTGGCGGCGGACAGCATGTCGCCACCTATCCGCCGGTTCCGGACGAGTACGGTACGGACTTGCCAGCGTACGGCGCCGGCATCGATACCCCGCCGGTAGCTCCCCCGACCACGACGCCGACCGTCACCCCCACCACTCCGTTCACCGAGCCGGGCGTAACCGGCCCTGAATCAGGGAGGGACTTCCGCTAATGACTGAACAACACCTCCACGGCTCGCACGCGGCTGGATCGCATGCAGCACAACCGCCACCGCCTTCGGACGGCGATAGAGGGTCGGATGCATCCCTCGGGCAACTGCTCGGAGAGGTCACCCGTGACCTCTCAACCCTGATGCGTCAGGAGCTTGAACTTGCAAAAGCTGAGCTGCGCGAGTCCGGAACCCGCGCCGGTAAGGGCGCAGGTATGTTCGGTGGCGCAGCCGTCGCCGGGCACTTCGTACTTCTTTTCCTTTCCCTCGCGCTGATGTGGGGCCTTGCAGCGATTGATTTCCTCAATCTCGGCTGGGCGTCCGTGATCGTTGCACTGATCTGGGGCATCATTGCCGCAGTTCTCGCACTCAAGGGCAAGAAAGAGATGAAGTCGATCAAGGGCATGCCGCAGACCGCTGAGACAGCCAAGGAAATTCCGCCTACGTTGAAACCAGGAGAGCACACGCCATGAACCAGACACCTGATGAAATCCGCGCGGACATCGAACGCACCCGTCGCGAGCTAGGGAACGACGTCGACGCCGTGGCCGACAAGGTCAGCCCGTCGAACATCGCCCATCGCCAGACCGACAAGGTCAAGAACGCCCTTGGCAACGTCAAAGAGAGCGTGATGGGCTCGGCGCAGTCGGCCAAAGACAGCGTGATGGGGTCGGCACACGACGCCACCCACTCTGCCAAGGGCAGCGCGCAAGGCGCGTCGCAGACCGTGAAGGACAAAGCCCACAGCGCAGGCGATGCACTCCACGACGCACCCCAGCGGGTCACCTCGAAGACGCAGGGAAATCCCCTCGCGGCCGGGTTGATCGCATTCGGTGCCGGGCTCCTCGCGGCGTCGCTCCTTCCGGCGAGCCAGAAGGAAAAGGAAGCGGCTCAGGCCGTGAAGGAAAAGGCACAACCCCTCGTGTCCGAGGTCACCGACGCGGCCAAGGACGTAGCCCAGGGCTTGAAAGAGCCGGCCCAGGAGGCGGTGGATTCCGTCAAGCAGAGTGCTACGGAGTCGGTGAACACCGTGAAGGAAGAGGGCACCAGCGCGGCATCTGACGTCAAGGACCGCGCGCAGGACGCCAAGTCCAACGTTCAGAGCAGTTCGAACACCCCATAACGGCATACATCAGAACCGCCGGTGCTGCGCATTTCATGGTGCAGCACCGGCGGTTCTGTTTTGCCCCTAATTCTGTTGATCAGGCCCACGGGCGCGACCACGGCGGGGAGCCGTTAGATCATTGATAAGGTTTTGCAGCAAGGGCCGCAACTGAGGTGATGCGCGGTGAAGCGCCAGCATGAATTCGCGCTCATGCCGTTCAGCCTCTGAGAGCCGTGATGCGCCGAGATCAGTCAGACTCACTACTGATGTTCGACGGTCACTCTCACTGCTCTGCCGAGCCACCAGCCCCTGCTGCTGAAGACGTGCCAGCGTACGACCAACAGTCTGCGCGGTGACGTGCAGCTGTTCGGCCAACTCCACCTGTGAAAGGGGACCATGCGCTTCGATCGCACGGAGCGTGATGAAGGCAGCGTGCGTAATGCCAAGAGAGAGAAGACGCTCATTCCAGGCATTCTCAGTCAGTCGAGCAGCGGTGGTCAGAAGCCTTTCTGTGGTCCATGAATCGATGTCCGACATCTCCGCCTCTTCCCAACGTGGTCCGGATCGGGGATTTGTAGCCGGCTGCTCCACGGATAATTCTCTTGTACCACTCTTTGAAAGTGAACGTGTATCGAACCCCGGGTATGCCCGAAAAATGGGTGCAAAGAAACGCGAGAGAGAGACTCTTGAGGTTGCTTGTTACTTGCAGTAGATGGGTTCACCCGTCGTGCCCACGCGTGAAAGGCGAAAAGTGGAGCCTAGGGGAATCGAACCCCTGACCTTTTCATTGCGAACGAAACGCTCTACCAACTGAGCTAAGGCCCCGCAGCAACCAAGATACCCCAGCACCTGGGCGGAGAACCAAATGTCAGCGCCCGGCTGTACCCTCAAACCATGCAATCCTCCGCCCCCGACATTCGGGAGTGGCCGGCGCTCTGGTCGCTCGTCATCGGGTTCTTCATGATCCTGGTTGACTCGACCATCGTGTCCGTCGCTACCCCGGCCATCATGCAGGGGCTGCAGGCTGACATTGACAGTGCCATCTGGGTGACCAGCGCCTATCTTCTCGCCTATGCCGTTCCGCTGCTGATCACGGGCCGCTTGGGTGACCGATTCGGGCCACGTCGCGTCTATCTGGCCGGTCTTGCCGTTTTCACGGCATCCAGCGCCCTGTGTGGTTTTGCCGGCACCATTGAGCTTCTGATCATCGCCCGCGTCCTTCAGGGACTCGGTGCGGCGCTGATGACCCCACAGACCATGTCGGTCATCACCCGCATCTTTCCGCCGGACCGGCGTGGGTCGGCAATGGGGCTGTGGGGTTCCGTAGCGGGCATTGCCACCCTCGTCGGACCAATCCTGGGCGGAATTCTCGTGGATTCGCTCGGCTGGGAGTGGATCTTTTTCGTCAACGTGCCGGTCGGCGTCGTCGGACTGGTGCTTGCCTACCGGCTGGTACCGGAACTGACCACCACAAGTCACTCGTTCGATCTCCTCGGCGTGGTGCTCAGCGCAGCCGGGATGTTCTGCCTCGTGTTCGGGCTACAGGAGAGTCAGAGTCATAACTGGGGACCTATCGTCGGTCCCATCTCGGTATGGTCCCTGATCATCACAGGCGCCGTACTGTTCACGGCCTTCCTTGTCTGGCAGCGTTTCAACCGCAAGGAACCGCTCGTCCCGCTCAAGCTTTTCCGGGACCGCAACTTCTCGCTCGCGAATACGGCGATCTCCGCGATGGGCTTCACGGTCACCACCATGAGTCTCCCGCTCATGCTCTATGCGCAGAACGTCCGCAATCTGTCGCCCACCGAGGCGGCAATGCTCCTGACTCCCATGGCCGTCATCTCCGGTGTCCTGGCGCCGTTCGTCGGCAAACTCGTACAGCGGGGCAACCCGAAGTACATGGCCATTTTCGGATTCTCCGGTATGGCCACAGCACTCTTCTGGTTGGCGTCGCTGCTCACACCGGACACTCCTATCTGGCAACTGCTCCTGCCCCTCGCACTGATCGGTCTCGCGAGCGCAGGAGTTTGGGCTCCGGTCTCGCTGACAGCCACCCGAAACCTTGCGCCGTCGCTCGCCGGTGCGGGTTCCGGTGTCTACAACACCACGCGGCAGGTGGGAGCCGTCATTGGCAGCGCAGGGATTGCTGCGATCATGCAGGCACGCCTGGTAGCCAACGGTGCGGTGGACGCTCCGGAGCGCGCCGGTGAGTACGCGGCGGCCATGGGGCAGTCGCTGTTGCTGCCCGCATGCGTTGTCGTGGTCGGATTGATCGCTGCCCTGTTCTTCGCCCGGCCCGAACAGCGTCAGCCATGGAACGCCGACGTTCAGCCCGCGGTCCGCACCTCGAGACAGGGGTAGTTGCCTATTACAACCACCGCTAGGCTCAGGGTATGGCTGAAGAATTCGCAACTGAAGACACCACTGCCGAGAAAACTGAACCGGCCGCAGTAAAAGAGGTCAGCGACGACTTCGTGACGCGGCAGCACACCGCACCGTCAGGGCTTGCCTACACCACAACCACCGGCAGGCTCGTGCTGCGACGGGAAGAAACCAAAGACGGCAAATCCGAGGGGTTCAAACCCAAGGCGGAGATCTTCGTGGTCGCCTACACCCAGGACAACGGCGCCTCGAGCAGGCCCGTCACCTTCGCGTTCAACGGCGGCCCGGGTTCGTCCTCGGTGTGGCTGCACCTCGGCCTCCTTGGACCGCGCCGGGTGAACTCGGGAGACGTCGGCGCCATGACTCCCCCGCCGTTCGGCCTGGTCGACAATCCGGAGACCCTCCTCGAACACAGCGACCTCGTTCTGATCGACCCGGTCAGCACCGGATTCTCAAGGGTCATTGAGGGCGAGAAAACCGACGAATTCCACGCCTTTGTCGAGGACCGGGACCTGGTCGCCGAGGTCATCCGCCTGTGGACCACGCGCAACAACCGGTGGCTCTCGCCCAAATACCTGGTCGGCGAGTCTTATGGAACGCTCCGCGCGGTCGCTGTAGCGGGCCGACTGTTCGACGCTTACGGGATGACCGTCAACGGTCTGGGGCTCATCTCGACCGTACTCAACATGTCGACCCTCCGGTTCTTCCCCGGCAGCGACACCCCGTACGCCCTGCACCTGCCAACCTATGCGGCGATTGCGCACTATCACGGTCGCCATCCCGGCCGGGAGCTCTCCGACGTCGTCCGTGAAGCGGAAGAATTCGCCTCCCGTGACTACGGCTATGCACTGACCCAGGGCAATCGACTCACGCAAAGCGAGTACGACGACGTCGTGACCCGCCTCAGTGCCCTCACCACCCTGGGCGAGGACTTCATCCGCCGAACCAATTTGCGGTGGGCCTATCACGAGTTCGCTGCTGAGTTGCTGCGGGCTGAAGGACTGGTGGTGGGCCGGATCGATGGGCGCTTCACCGCTCCGCCGGCCAACCTTCAGTCCTCAAGTTCGACGGACGACCCAAGCATGCGGGCCATCACCGGGCCATTCGCAGCAGCGATCAACCACTATGTACGCGCCGAACTCGGATACGAGAACGATCTCCCCTATGAGATTCTTACCGCGCGTGTGCAGCCGTGGAGTTACCG
Source organism: Arthrobacter sp. D2-10 (assembly GCF_054161285.1). Taxonomy (NCBI): domain Bacteria; kingdom Bacillati; phylum Actinomycetota; class Actinomycetes; order Micrococcales; family Micrococcaceae; genus Arthrobacter; species Arthrobacter sp. D2-10. The sequence continues at coordinate 3,181,361 of NZ_CP096431.1, forward strand.
GACATTCGAAGGTGCACCAGTTGACGTGAGCGATGTGCTTGAGCGGCTCATGGTGCATAACCCGGCCCTACGGGTTCACGTTGATTATGGCTACCAGGACGGTGCCACACCGCACTTCGCGGCGGAGTATGTGTTCGCGCATATGAATCTCCGGGAAGAGGCACGGGCGCGGATTTCGCATCACTACCACGAGGCCGGGCACATGATGTATCTCAAGCCGGAGTGCAGGCTCGCCCAGCTCGAAGCCCTCAGGCTATTCGTCGCGGACCGGTCGACATCCGAATAGTCAGTGTGCTTACTATGGAGGCTCACTCCACGAAAGGCGCACAAGATGCTGAAGAAGATCCTATGGATGCTCGCTCCGGTTATTGCCTCGAAACTGCTCGGTAAGCGCCAGCAGGGCCGGACCAACACCAGGTACTCGCGTGGAAAGACCCGCGGCTACAGGCGGTAGCAGGGCAAGTGGGCGGGTCAGCGCGTGGAGAAATGCGCCCAGACGGCGAGAACCCATGCGCTGCCCGCCGCGCAGGCCAGCAGAAGCTCGACCAGGATGCCCACGCCCATGGCTTTGAGTGCCGCTCCGCTCGACGACACGGCAGCCCGAAAGTCATGAAGACGGGCAGTCTCGCTCAACAGTAGGCCCACAACAAAGCCGACGATCAAGCCCACCACAGGGATGATGAACATGGCCACCACGCCAAGCACGAGCCCGATTGTGATGGATCGTCCCGGTATCTTCCGCTGACGCAGTTTGCGCCCCGTCAGTATGGTCCCCGCGAGAAGACCCGCCACCGCGCAGGTTCCGCCGATCGCAAGGGCGGTCCAACCGGAAGCGCTCGTCACAGTAAGCGCCCACACCAGCAGCGACACAACGATGAGGATGCTGCCGGGCAGGATCGGAATCACCACTCCGGTCACGCCAACCGCTATGGCCAAGCCGCAAATAACAGTTATCAGAATCTCCCAGTCCATGCTCCTAAGCATGCCATCGGCAGGTGTGGCGCCCTTGTACACGCCACACCGAAATACTAAGGTTGCTTATTAAGTTGCCTTAGGGCCCTGAAATCAGGAGACATCATGAGTACACCAGGAACAGGGAACAACGATCGGGACTACCGCCCCAAGCACGCGGATGATTCCCTGACACCGGATGTGGGCGGATCCAGCCGCGCCGATGCACGCCGATCCCAACCGGAGACCCGCGCGATGAACGTAGACCGCGACAATGACGGCGTTGACGACCGCGACGAGCGGACCGCCGCAGTACCGGTGTCCTCCAGTAGGGATTCCTATAATCAGGACCGTCGCCCGCGGAAGCTGGATCCGGATGATCGGGACTACGACCGCGACTATGACGGCAGCCGTGACGGCAACAACGGCGTTGCGCCGGTTCCTGTCGGGGCGGAAAGGGATGCGCTCCATCAGCGCGAGAAAGAGACGTTCGGCGGCATGAAGTTCGGTGCCGCGTTCTTCGGTTGGCTCACCGCTACAGGCATGGCGGTCATCCTCACCGCTCTGGTCGCGGCCGCCGGCGCTGCCTTCGGCCTGTCGACCAACACGAACCTGAACGAAGCAACCAACCAGGCATCCCAGAACCCGCAGACCGTGGGGATAACAAGCGCGATCATCCTGCTGGTCATCCTGTTGGTGGCCTACTACTGCGGAGGGTATGTCGCCGGACGCATGGCACGGTTCAACGGAGCCAAGCAGGGCGTCGCCGTCTGGCTCTGGGCAATCATCATCGCTGTGCTGGTCGCAGTTCTGGGGCTCATTTTCGGCTCTCAGTTTGACGTCCTCGCCAACCTGAACAGCTTCCCCCGCCTTCCGCTGAACGAAGGCACACTGACCACTGCCGGCATCATCGCTGTCGTAGTAGCCCTGCTTGCCGCGTTGGCGGGTGCTGTACTCGGCGGACTGGCCGGCATGCGGTACCACCGGAAGATCGACCGTACCGACTACAACGAGATCGACAACAACGCCTAGGTCGGTCCGGCTGCTTCGAGAACTGGCGCAGGTTTGGCTATCCCGGAAGCCCGGGAACCAGTCAATCCTGTGCCAGTTCTTTGTTCGGGCTACGGCACAACGCGGACGTGCGCATACTTCCGACGCAGCGCCCGCGAGGAATTTCCGGCATTCGGCAGCCGTGAGCCCGCGTAGGGGACGCCACCGGCCAACCGCATGCCGAGCGCGGCCCAGACGGTAAGCATTCGCTCGGCCACCCATGCCGGCGCCCACAGCGCAGCCGTTGGCGGGAACACCGCCCTGCCGCCCCGCCGTCGTCGTCCTCGTTCCGCCACACCGACGACGACGGCGGCGGCAGGCAAGCAGGCCCCCGCGCCGAAGCGGCGCACCAGCAGGATCAATGCGGGAAGCAGCGACAGCTCCAGAAGCAGCCGGAGCGGCTGGGCGAAGTCGTCGTACGCCTGCCGGACCCGTTGGCGGCCGAAGTGACCCGTTTTCGGCGGGATCCGGCCGACGAAGAGATCATCCGCCCGTATTTCCGTCCCACCTAAGGCACGAACCGTGCGGAGCAGCTCCAGGTTCTCAAAGAGGACGTCACCGTCATAGCCGCCGCTCGCGTCCATGACTGAGCGGCGGACACCCAGGGTACCCGGAAAGTCGGAACCAAAAGCGCGGTTCAACAGCGTTCTGCCGGTGTCCCAGCGGGCATGCCAGGGCCAGGATAGGAAATGGTTCTGGGGGCGGACCACGTGACCCTCGTCGAGTAGATCCACCAGGCGGCGGAACGCGCGCTCGGCATAACGGACGTCGTCGTCGGCAATGACCACCCGCTCACAGGAGGCCTCCGCCAGACCGGTGAGGACACCTGCCACCTTGCCGTTGCGGCAGGAGTGGCGCGGCCGGAGATGGCGGACGGATGCAGGGAGAGCAGCGGCGTGACGGGCGAACACCTCATCCGGCGACCCATCGACAACAATCACCTCGGCCCACTGCACCACCTCGCCGAGGTACGCTGCGAGCGCTTCAATGCCACAGTCCTCGGTCCAGCGCAGCGGCAGGATGTATGTGGCCGCAGGTGGAGTCATGCTCGTGCTGGCGCGGTGGTCCGCAGGGACGACTCACCTTTCTCCCAGGCGGCCATGATGTGTTCACCGAGCATGCCGTCCAGCGTCAACGCTGCAGCGGCACCGAAGTACACGTCTTCCAGCAGCTCCGGCTCTGCTTCGACCAGCCCGCCGGCCAGGTCCCGTCCGGCAATCTGCTCATGAACAGCGTCGGCCTCGACATGCTCGTCGAAATACCAGGTGACGTCCTCCTCGAAGCCAAGACGACGGAAACCGTTCCCGTAGAGACGGTTCGGCTGGGATGAGGTCATCTCGTACGCCGCGAGGTGGCCCACGATGGCGCCGCGAAGGCGGCGGTTCAGCCCGAACATCGACATCATGTTGGTCGAAGCAAGCGTCAGGGCAGGGACTGCGTCGACGTAGCACCCGTAACTGTCCTCGAGGTCCAGGCCTCGCATAGTGCGCGCAAAAAGGGCCGAGTGCATACGATCCTGGCGTCCTCCCCCGTATTCGTCAGCCTGGATCTCAACCATGGCCGCTTTGGCCCTGCCGCTCAGGCGGGGAATGGCCCAGGTATGCGGGTCAGCTTCCTTCAGCTGATAGATGGACTTGTGAATCAGGAATTCCCGGGCCTGTTCCAGCGAGGCCTTCTTCGCGACGAACCGAGAGACGCTCGGTCCAGTGTCGGCAGCGGCCAGCTCGAACAGCACTGCCGCCACGCCGTCGCTGTCCCGCGGTTGCAATGAGGGAAGTTCGACGACGTCACGCAGGGCAGCTTCAAAGGTCCGCTCGATCTTACGGCGGATCGAGATCAGTCCCGGCTCCCACTCCCATTCGGCATGCGCCAGGTCGATACCGCTGTAGTGCAGCTCATACAGACAGAAAAGCGTCAGCTGCAGATCATCATCTGCAAGGATTCCGGTGGTCTGGCCGAGCGCGTCCTGCACCGCGAGTGCCAACGCATCAATGCTCTCGCTGTTCGGTGCCTGTGGCAGCAGTTCCAGCAGAGCCGTGCTCGCGGCCCCGCGTGCTTCAGGAATCCTCATGACAAACCTTCCTACCGGTGGGCCGACGTCGTCGTCCCCATCCATCACATAGTACTAAGCCCTCTGTCTATCAGGTGCGGGCGTAACCCGGAAACAGCCCGCTGCTTCAGCAAGCAGCGGGCTGTTCGAGAGAGGGTCAAACTACTCCTTATGGAGCTTGTCCTGCACGGCACCGGCCATCTTCTCCATGGCGTTCGGCAGCTCGGTTGTCCCGTAGAAACGCGAGTCCGGATGCGTAGGCGGCGGCATGGGAGCCGAGGTGGTCGGACCCTCGTGATACGAGAACTCGCCGTGCCCGTCCGGGGTGGGCCCGGAAGCCCATGAACCTTCGGATGCGGCTTTTCCGTCCGAGAAGTTGAGGTACTGGTAGGACACGCTGCGCTCTTCCTTCTTGAGAGGGAAGTTGCTCGGCACCGGGAAGTTCTCCGCCCCTTCTTCCTGCAGCTCACGTGCTGCGGCCATCCACTGGTTCTGATGCATCGTGTCCCTCGCGAGGAGGAAGGAAAGCATGTCCCGTACGCCGTGGTCGTCGGTCATGTGATAGAGCCGGGCCACCTGCAGCCGCCCCTGCATCTCCGCGTTCGCGTTGGCTGTGAAGTCCGCCAGCAGGTTGCCGCTGGCAGTGATGTAGCTGCCCTGCCAGGGGTTGCCCATGCTGTCGACGGGACGTGCACCCGCGCCGGCAACGATGGCCTGCTGCATGTCCGTCCCACCAACGACGGCGGCAATCGCCGGGTCTGACTGGACCGCGTCTTCGGTGATGCCGAGAGGCGCCTTTTCAAGCAGCTGCGCGATCATGGTCGCGAGCATTTCGACGTGGCCGAATTCTTCGGCACCGATACCGAAGAGCAGGTCACGGTACTTTCCGGGTATGTGGGTGTTCCAGGCCTGGAAGCTGTACTGCATGGCAACGGTGATTTCACCGTATTGCCCGCCCAGTACTTCCTGCAGCTTGCGCGCGTAAACGGCATCCGGCTTATCGGGAGTCGCTTTGAATTGCAGTTCCTGTTTGTGGAAAAACACGGGGTTACCTCCGCAATCGATGGCTCCTGCACTGAACGGCCAACTCATCTGTACGGCTGGAGGACAGGAGACCGGGTTCTTCGACGCTAACCCGCGGTCCCGACCCAAGGGAAGTAATAAGCTTACTTATTTTCCTGTGAATCAGCTCCAAGAAAATTCCAAGGTGCGGCCCCGATAGTTAAGGGGCAGGACAGAGGCGGGCGAGACCACCGGCTCCTCCTGCTGGCACTGGTTACCAGAGCCCCCCCGAGCGGGACCGCCTCGTTTCCCCGACTGAGGCGGCCCCGCCCGGGAACACTCAGCAAACCGTTACCCGAACGCTACTTCGTCACCGCAGGCGAGTTACGGCGTCGGGCTTCCGCCGTTAACGTTCAGCGTCTCGCCGAGCACGTAACTGGATTCAGGCGAGGCGAGGAAAACATATGCCGGCGCCAGTTCCGTGGGCTGCCCCGCGCGGCCCAGGGGCGTGTCCTTCCCGAACTCCGGCAGTGCATCCTTCGGCTGGCCGTCGGAAACCTGGAGCGGCGTCCAGAAAGGGCCGGGCGCTACCGCGTTCACACGGATTCCGCGAGGCGCCAACTGCTGGGCCAGGCCTTTCGTAAAGTTGTTGATTGCCGCCTTGGTGCTCGCGTAATCCAGCAGCGTCGGGGACGGGTTGTACGCCTGGATGGATGTGGTGTTGATGATGCTCGATCCAGCAGGCAGGTGCTGCAACGCTTCGCGCGTGATGCGGAAGAACGAGTAGATGTTGGTCTTGAACGTGTGGTCGAGCTGCTCATCGTCCAGGTCCTCAAGCCGCTCCACCGCGATCTGCTTGCCGGCGTTGTTGACGAGGATGTCGAGGCCGCCCAGGCCCTCGACCGCCTGCGCCACCAACTGCTTGCAGAACTCGCCGTCCTTGATGTCGCCCGGCAGCTTCACGGCCTTGCGCCCGCATTCTTCGATCAGGCGGACAATTTCATCAGCGTCGGCCTCCTCCTCGGGCAGATAGGAAAGTGCGACGTCGGCGCCTTCCCTGGCGTAGGCGATCGCCACTGCCGCTCCGATCCCGGAATCAGCACCCGTCACCAGGGCCTTCCGCCCCTCGAGGCGACCGGTGCCCCGGTACGATTCTTCACCGCGGTCAGCCTGCGGGTTCAGGTCACGGTCCAGGCCGGGTTCCGGCTGGTCCTGCTTGGGCGGCGAGATCTCCGGAAAGCGGGTGACAGGGTTCTGGAAGGTGTACTGGTCGCTCATGCGTTCCTCCTGGTACGTGGAAGTTTGGGTAGCACCCTTGAGGGCCATTGGCAGTACGGATAGGCTCGAACAACAATTGCTAAGCCTACTGATCACACTAGGACGGACCGGCTCGCCCGTTCAAGAGCCCTCCACGGAAAGGCCAGCGCATGCCCCTCATCGGTTTCCACGCTTCCCACGAACAGATCGCGCCGGGACAGCTCCTTGCAGATGTACAGATGGCGGAACAGGCAGGGTTCGATGCCGCGATGTGCTCGGACCATTTCGAGCCATGGTCCGCGGTTCAGGGGCACTCCGGTTTCGCCTGGTCCTGGCTGGGAGCTGCTCTTGCCACCACGGGGTTGCGCTTCGGCGTCGTCACCGCCCCCGGCCAGCGTTACCACCCCGCGATCATCGCGCAGGCCAGCGCAACCCTGGCAAGTATGTTCCCCGGCCGGTTCTGGGCTGCCCTCGGCAGCGGCGAGAACTTGAACGAGCACATCACCGGTGACCCGTGGCCGGCAAAGGCCGAGCGCCAGCGGCGCATCGAGGAGTGCATCGACATCATCCGGCGGCTGCACGACGGCGAGGAGGTCACCCATCGCGGTCTGGTCACCGTTGAGCAGGCCCGCGTGTGGGACGCGCCGGAGGTCAAGCCTCCCCTGATCGCTCCGGCGGTGAGCGTGGAAACGGCTGCCCGGAGCGCCCGTTGGGCCGACGGCCTGGTCACAGTGAACCAGCCGCACGAGAAACTCACCGAGATGATCAATGCCTACCGGGAGAACGGTGGACAGGGCAAGCTGATCCTGCAGGTCCACCTGTCATGGGCACCCACGGAGGAGGAAGCCGTGAAGATCGCCCGGTCCCAGTGGGCGTCGAACTGTGTGACTCCTCCGACCACCTGGGACCTGGCTCGCCCGTCTGACTTCGAGGAAGCCACCAGGGACCTTACCGAGGACAAGCTCAGGGAAACTGTACAAATTTCGCCTGACCTGGCTGTCCATGCACAGCGCCTACGGGAGTTCGCGGACCTCGGGTTCGACGAGCTCTACCTCCACTTTGTGGGTACGGAGCAGAAACCGATCATCGAGGCCTTCGCTGAACACGTGTTGCCCGAGGTGCGCTGATGCGCATCACCGACACCTCGGACCTGTGGTGGAAGAACGCCGTTATCTACTGTCTCAACATTGAGACTTTCTGCGATTCCAACGGTGACGGGGTCGGTGACTTTGCCGGCGCAGCCCAACGGCTGGACTATCTGGCGGAACTCGGGGTGACGTGCGTGTGGCTCATGCCGTTCTACCCCTCGCCCCAGCGAGACGACGGTTACGACATCGTCGACTTCTACGGAGTGGACGAACGGCTGGGGTCGCTGGGTGATTTCGTCGAGTTTGCCCGTACGGCGAAAGACCGTGGAATGCGGGTGATCGCCGACCTGGTGGTGAATCACACGTCGGATCAGCATCCGTGGTTCAAGCAGGCGCGGTCCTCGAAGGACAATCCCTTCCGGGATTTCTATGTCTGGCGTTCTGATGCACCGCCGGACACGTCGGCGGAGGTTGTCTTTCCCGACAAGGAAAACTCGATCTGGAGCAAGGACGAGGAAAGCGGCGAGTGGTACCTGCACCGGTTCTACTCCCATCAACCGGACCTGAACGTGGCCAACCCCCAGGTACGCGACGAGATAGCAAAGGCCATCGGCTTCTGGATGCAGCTCGGACTTTCCGGATTCCGCGTCGATGCCGTGCCGTTCTTCCTGGAAACGCAGGGGCAGGACAACCAGACCGGTGACCCGCATGATTACCTGCGGGACCTCCGCCGGTTCCTCTCACGCCGGTCCGGTGATGCGGTCCTCCTCGGCGAAGTGAACCTGCCGTATGAGCAGCAGGTTGCGTTCTTCGGATCTGCGGCTGATGAGCTCAATATGCAGTTCGACTTCGTCACCATGCAGCAGATGTACCTGTCACTGGCGCGCGGAGATGCGAGACCGCTCGCACGCACTATCACGGACCGCCCGTCCATCGATGGGGATTCCCAGTGGGCGACTTTCGTCCGCAACCATGACGAGCTGACCCTCGACAAACTGCTGGACTCGGAACGCCAGGAAGTGTTCGAGGCCTTCGGGCCCGAGGAGAGCATGCAGATCTACGGGCGCGGATTGAAGCGACGGCTCCCCCCGATGCTCGGGGGAGACCAGCAACGCCTCCGCATGGTGTATTCGTTGTTGTTCTCGCTGCCCGGCACCCCTGTCCTGTTCTATGGGGAGGAGATCGGCATGGGCGAGAACCTCGAAGCCGAAGGACGGATGGCCGTGCGCACCCCGATGCAGTGGACGCATGAGGAGAGCGCAGGTTTTTCTGCCGCCCCTCCGGATCGGCTGGTCGCCCCGCTGGTGCAGGGCGAGTACGGACAGACCAAGATCAACGTCGTGGACGCACGCCGCGACCCCGAGTCATTGCTGGCTTTCATTGGAACTCTCATCCGCCGCTACCGCGAGTGCCCCGAGCTGGGATGGGGGACCTTCTCCCTCATAGACACCCCGAGTCCCTCTGTCTTTGCTCACCGCTGCGACTGGGAGGACCATTCGCTCTTCCTGTTTCACAACTTCTCAGACCAACCGGCAGAAGTTTCGGTCACGCTGAAGGAGAGCGATGTTCCCGAGGGCGGCGGGATCCTGACAGACCTGCTGGAGAACTCGATGACGGACATCGCCGTGGGCGACAAATTGAAGGTCAAGCTGCCCGGCTACGGATACCGCTGGATGCGCATTCAACTGCCCGACGCGGGGAGGCTCTGGTAGTGCCGGGCTGGAAGTAGCTGCCGGAGCTAGAAGATGGTGGCGAAAAAGCCTGCTCCGATGGACGCCACCATCGCGATGACGATGAGCCAGACAATAGGGGCGCGGTACTTGTTGATGAAACCCATGATGAAACCAGTGTACGAGGGCAGGAGAAGGCATGAGCAACAGCACAGGCGTTGATGAGGTCTGGGACGACTGGAAAGAGGCCGTCAACATGACCGCCTCCGAGTTGGAGAAGTGGCTGGACAGTGACGAGTCAAAGGCAGTCGGGCAGAAGGACGACGGCGGCGAATCGGTCGGCCATGCGTCCGGCCGACGCATCGTCAAACTCCTCTCCACGAAGAAGTCAGATCTCACCGACTCGGATGTCGAGCACATGCGCAAGGTGGTGGGGTACGTGCACCGCCATCTGGCACAGAAGCCGTCCTCCGACGTCGAGCATTCGAAGTGGCGTTACTCACTCATGAACTGGGGGCACGACCCGCTGAAGGCATGAGACCGGCGTAGCGGGCACAGGGCGCCGTCGGGCCGTTTTTCGTCCCTTGCTAGAATTGGGACATGATTCCGGCCAGCTTACAGATGCCCCGTGCGCTTGTACGGGCGCTGGCCGTGTTCCCGAACCGCCTGCTGCTGACCAAGCGGGCAAGTGGAACCAACGGATGGATGAGTTCCTGGGGGACCAACGCACACGGCGAGATCGCCGGCTGCCCGCCGCCACGTCGCTGACCTGCATCTGCCCCTCATCGATCAGGACCGCAGATGCCCCATGCCCGCGGACACTCCTCGACGAAAGCACCCCCCATGACGCAGCACGACTCCGCTCTCCCCCCGAACCAGCAGCCGCACTCCATCTGGCGCGGGGCGCACCAGACCCTGAGCAAGGACACCACCGGCGGCGCGCTCCTGCTCGGCGCGACGATACTCGCTCTTATCCTCGCCAACTCCCCGGCAGTGGACTTCTACAATTCAGTCCGCGAATTCAGGCTGGGACCAGAATTCCTTCACCTGAACCTGAGCGTCGGAGCCTGGGCCGCGGATGGGTTGCTCGCCATCTTCTTCTTCGTTGTCGGACTTGAACTCAAGGAGGAGTTCGTCGCTGGAAAGCTGCGAAACCCTCGGAGCGCGATTGTGCCGATTGTTGCGGCTGCAGGCGGCGTCCTCGTCCCAGCGATCGTCTTCACCCTGATTAACCTGCAGGGCGGGGCCGAAGCGCTGAGCGGTTGGGCTATCCCGGCGGCCACCGATATCGCTTTTGCCGTCGCAGTGATCGCCGTCGTCGGACGGCACCTGCCTCCTGCACTGCGGACGTTCCTGTTGACCCTCGCAGTTGTGGACGACCTCCTGGCAATCACGATCATTGCCATTTTCTATACAGCCACCATCCAGATCCTCCCGTTGCTCCTGGCCCTGATCCCCCTCGCTGTGTTTGCCGTCCTTGTCCAGCGCGGGGTTCGCACCTGGTGGATACTCATCCCACTCGGGGTTTCCGTCTGGGTCCTCATCCACGAATCGGGCGTTCATGCGACTGTCGCCGGGGTGCTTCTGGGCTTCATGGTTCCAGTCATTGCCAAGGGCCGGGCGCAGGTGCAAACCGGCACAGACGCAAACGGCAAGCCGGTTGTTGAAGGACTCGCCGCTCATTTCGCTGACCAGTGGGCAGTAGTGTCCACTGCGTTCGCGGTTCCGGTCTTCGCCTTCTTCTCTGCCGGAGTAACCGTGGGGGGTTTCAATGGCCTCGTCGAATCCCTGCAAAGCTCTGTGGCGCTGGGCATCATCGGCGGGTTGGTCGTGGGCAAGTTCGTCGGCATTGCGGGATTCACTTTCCTGCTGACCCGGCTGCGGGGCATCGCCATCGACGCGTCCCTGCGGTGGGCGGACATCATTGGCGTTGCCTTCGTGGCCGGTATCGGCTTCACCGTTTCCCTCCTCGTCGGAGAGCTTTCCTACGACCCGTCCAGCAGCACGGCGGACGATGTGAAAGTCGGTGTTATCGTCGGTTCCCTCGTTTCCGCCGTTATCGGTGCCTTCATTCTTTCCGCTCGAAATCGCCACTACAGGGACATGAAGTCCGTCGACGTTCCTCGTTCATGAAATGGGGGCACGACCCGCTGAAGCAGTGAGTCGTTCGGCAGCAAGCCTCTTCAGCCCGTCCGCTGGGCGGATGGGCGTAGGCCATCGTGGCTCTAGGTGATCGCCCAGCGTTACGTTGCGGAGACGTCGACCGAACATGGGAATCACCCACTCGCCCCACCACGCCGTCTCCTTGCGAAGCAACTCAGCCATCGTCAGGCGCTGGTGAGGCCGGAGCGGTTTGGAGGTGAGGGTGTGGTCGACGCCGAGAACGCGCAGCACATGCGCCGCCATGTTCTTATGGCCGGCCGGGGACATGTGGAGGCGGTCAACGTCCCATAACCGCGGGTCGTGGTATTCGTCGAAGCACCAGTAATCGACGAGCAGCGCGCCGTAGTCTTCGGCGATCCTCCGGACGTGGTCGTTGTAGGTCCAGTTCCGCCGCCTCATCGGTTCGAGAACCGGGTGCAGCCGCACGTCAAAGCCGGTGAAGAGCAGTGGACGGGCGCCGGCCGCTGCTATGAGTGAAACCATTTCCTCATAGGTCTCCATGAGCGGTGTGATGCTCGTGCGCAGTTCAAGAATGTCGTTTCCCCCGGCATAGACACTGACCACCGTTGGGTGCAGATCGAGCGCGGGCTGCAGCTGTTCGTCAATGATCTGGCGAAGACGCTTGCTTCGGATAGCAAAATTGGCGTAGCGCCAAGTGGGATCCTGTTTGCTCAACTGCTTGGCCACCCGGTCCGCCCATCCACGGACGCCGTTGGGGTAACGGGGATCCCAATCCCCCACTCCCTCCGTGAAGGAGTCACCGATAGCGACGAACAGTCTGGACACTGCTCCACGCTAGGGACCAGGGACGACGCCGGCTCATCCTCCACGTGTCGGCGAAGGAAATTGCGATGGAAACTGCGATGAATTTGGAATATTCACGGCGGGATCTGCGCTCCACCGAGCATGAACCCACGAATTGCGGTCACCGGCTCCACCGGACACGTCGGCGGAGAAGCTGCCCGCCTCCTCTCGAACGAAGGCTACGAACAGAAGCTGATTGTGCGGGGCCCCGCGCGAGCGCCCGAACTCACGGGCGCCAGCGTTGCCCGCGCCGAGTACGCCGATCGGAAGGCAGCCGTGGAGGCCCTCCGCGGCAGTGAGATCCTCTTCATGGTTTCAGGCGCTGAGGCAGAAGACCGCGTTGACCAGCACCGCACGTTCATCGACGCGGCGGTCGAAGCCGGTGTTCAGCACATCATCTACACCTCGTTCCTTGCCGCATCGCCGGACGCTACCTTCACGCTCGGACGCGATCACTGGGCTACTGAGGAATACATCCGCAACTCAGGCCTGAACTACACGTTCCTCCGCGACAACTTCTACCTCGACGTCCTGCCACTCTTCGCCGGGGATGAAGGGGTGCTGCGCGGACCGGCCGGAAACGGGCGAGTGTCAGCCGTGGCACGGACCGACGTGGCACGCACCGCCGTCGTTGTCCTGAAGGATCCGGAAGCTCACTCCCGCCGCACCTATGACCTCACCGGCCCTGAGGCTCTCTCGCTGGGCGAAGTGGCGGCAACTATCACCCGCGTCACCGGGCGCGAGACCCGGTATGAAGAGGAGACCGTCGAAGAGGCCTACGCGTCGCGCGCCCACTATGGTGCGCCGGGATGGCAGGTGGATGCCTGGGTGAGTACGTACACCGCCATCGCTTCGGGAAAGCTCGAACGCACGACGACGGCAGTCCGGGATCTTACCGGCTCCGAACCGATCGGCCTCGAAGAACTCCTTCGGCGCTCCTAAAAACCCTTGACCTCCAATTGGCACAAGCCTAAGGTTGTAATCAACTAATTCGTTGATAAAGGATCGTGTTGACAATGGTGACGGACGCAGACCGGCTGGACCGGGCCTTCATGGCCCTGGCCGACCCCGCGCGCCGCAGCATCATTGCGCATCTCAGCCGCGGTCCGGCAACGGTCAACGAACTGGCCGCACCCTTCAACATCACGAAGCAAGCGGTCTCCAGGCACATACAGGTCCTTGAACAGGCTGAGCTGGTGACCCGCTCGCGAGACGCCCAGCGTCGTCCAGTGCACCTCAATGCGGCACGGCTGGAGACGCTCACCGCGTGGATTGACCAGTACAGGCTTGTCCGTGAGAGCCAGTTCCGCGCACTCGATGATCTACTCGAATCCAAGGCCAGGACCGGCCACGCACCCAAGGATTAATGATGACCAACCCACTCAAGCTTTCCGTCCCAGCCGAACTTCCCTTCATCGACGTCGAGCGGGAATTCGACTTTCCGGTAGAGGCCGTCTTCGAAGCACACAAGGACCCGGACCTCATCTTCCAGTGGCTCGGCCCGAGGGGCCTCACCGCCACGGTCGACCACTACGAATTCCGCACCGGCGGCAGTTACCGCTACACCCATACCGGACCCGACGGCGTTGCGTACGGCTTCAGCGGCATTTTCCACACCGTCCGCGAGAACGAATTCGCCATCCAGACCTTTGAGTTTGATGGCTATCCCGAAGTCGTGAGTCTTGAATTCCTCCGGTTCGAGGACCTCGGCGGTGGCCGCTGCAAGCTGGTGGGACACTCCGTGTACCCCTCGCAGGAGGCCCGTGACGGCATGGCGCAGTCCGGAATGGAAGCCGGAATGACCGAAGGCTACGAGCGCCTCGATGAGCTCCTGGCCAGTCGTGGGTGAACTTTCCTGCTGAGAGGCCCGAATTCGGCTTGGTGCTTCGCGTCTGGTCGCTGCCGCCCCTTAGGCTCGGTAGATGCGCAGGGACTTCTACCGGGACCAACTATCAGCCGCAGCGTTCTATAAGCTGCTGACCGCTACGGTGGTACCTCGCCCCATCGCGTGGGTCGCTTCCCGGTCCGAGAGCGGAGTGGACAATCTCGCTCCGCACTCATTCTTCACCGTGGCGTCCACCGACCCACCGGTCATCCAGTTCACCTCCGTCGGCGAAAAAGACAGCCTGCGCAACATCCGGGCGACCGGTGAGTTCACGGTCAATCTCACCCCTGAGGACCTCTTCGAGCGAGTCAATGCCACCGGCACAGCGTTCAGCCCGAAGACCAGCGAGTTCGAGGCCGCCGGTCTCCGGCGGGAACCGAGCACCTTCGTGCGCGCACCCAGGGTTCACGAGTCACCGGTGGCGCTGGAATGCCGCCTCCACAGCCTGATTCCCGTGGGGAACTGCACGCTCGTCCTGGGCGAAGTGGTACACGCCGCGATCTCCGAGCAGGTTCTCGACGGCGATCATCCCCGAGTGGATCTGCTCAAGCCGCTGTCCCGGTTGGGACGCAACGAATGGGGCACCCTCGGGGAAGTCCGGCAGATCAACCGGATCAGGCTGGAGGACTGGCCGGGTGATTTCCCGGTTGATACGCCATGACCTCCGCGCCGAGCCCCATCGCCGGGTTTGAAGATTGGCCCGATGCCGTACAGCGGCTGGCCAAACGCAGCGGATACAACCCCGAAAGCGCACAACTGGCCGCCGCATTGGGCGTACCCGCAGCAATTCCTGCGCCACCCGTCTCGGTACTGAGCTCCCAGGTTGTTGACGGAGTGCTGCTGGAGGAGCTGGCCTGGCAGCTGCCGTACGGTCCTCCTACCCGCGGCTATTTCCTCAAACCAGCGAACGCGACGGCCCCGCTGCCGGGCGTCCTGTGGCTGCATTGCCACGGCGGCAACAAGTGGCTCGGGGCGGAGCGGCTGATCGACTCGGCGAGTGGCAGGACCCCGGAAGTCGCAGCAATTCAGCAGAATCTGTACTCGGGACATGCCGTGGCCAACAAGCTGGCGCGCTCCGGCTTCGCAGTTCTCGTGCATGATGCCTTCAGTTGGGGAAGCCGGAGGTTCCAGCTCGATCCTCCGCCCGCCCGAATAGCTGACCAGATGGCCGCCCAGCGGGCCCTGTGGCGCGAGCAAGGTGCGCAATGGACGCCTGCATTGGAGTACAACGCGGCAGCGGCTCTGCATGAACACACCCTGGCCAAGACCGCTGGACTTCTGGGCACGAGTTACGCGGGAATGATCGCATTCGAGGATCTGGCCGCATTGGATGTTTTGCGGAAACTGTCCGGCGTCGAGCGCAGAAGCATCAGCGTCGGCGGTTTTTCCGGGGGTGGCGGGAGGGCGCTGGTCCTGTCCGCTCTGGCACAGGAAGTTCGTGCCGCCGTCGTGTGCTGCATGATGACCACCTTCAGGGGTCTTTTCCCCTCCCACATGGACGCCCACTCCTGGCTGCTGGCAACACCTGGGCTTTCTTCGTCGTTCGACTGGCCGGGGCTCACGGGCATCAACGGCTCGTGCCGGTATCTGATGCAGTTCGCGCGTCAGGATGCCCTCTTTTCGGAGAGGGGAATGCGTGACGCCGATGCAATGCTTCGCGGTTCAGTCCCGCCTGATCGTTACAGCGGCATCTGGTACGACGGCGGACACGTGGTGACCGGCGAGATGCTGCGGGAAACTGCGGCATTCCTGCAGGCTTCGCTCCCTAGGCCCGGAAGCGGTATGACGGGCTGATTCGGTCAAGAAAACGTTTTCCTTGACGTGTGGCACATCACACACTAGGGTCGAGTGCAGTCACGAGAAAGCGCTTTCTCGAACCTCGAACGCCACCCTACGACCCCGACAGAAGGTACCCATGAAGCTTCCGAACCTTGCGCGAGCGGCGGCGCTGGAAACCGCCTGCCCGAGTGCGGAAAGGACCGGCGATGTCAGCCCTGTCTGAGATGTCGCGGCTGAAGAAAGAGCCGCGCGGAAGTAAGCGAAAGCTGACCGCTGCCGAAAGGAAAGAGGAGCGGGTCTCCTATCTGTTCCTCGCTCCATGGTTGGTAGGCCTGGTGGTCATCACCATCGGGCCGATGGCGGCGTCGCTTTACCTCTCCTTCACTGACTACAACCTCCTCCAGCCGCCGGAATGGACCGGACTGGACAACTATCTTCGAATGTTCGAGGACACCCGCCTTCAGAACTCGCTCGGGGTGACCTTCCTCTACGTCTTCGTCTCCGTCCCCCTCCAGCTCATCGCAGCACTGGCGCTCGCACTGATCCTGGACCGCGGCATGCGGGGACTCAGCTTCTACCGCTCGGTCTACTATCTACCGTCCCTGCTCGGCGGCTCTGTTGCCATCGCAGTGCTGTGGCGGCAGATCTTCGGCACCTCCGGCCTGATCAACCAGCTCCTCGCCCTCGTTGGCATCGAGGGCATGGGGTGGATCGCCGACCCGTCCACGGCACTGGGAACCCTGATGGTGCTCAACGTGTGGACGTTCGGCGCACCGATGGTTATTTTCCTCGCCGGACTGCGCCAGATTCCGACCATGTACTACGAGGCTGCGGCCATGGACGGTGCGTCCAAGGTACGTCAGTTCATGACCATCACGGTGCCGCTGCTGACACCGATCATCTTCTTCAACCTGGTGCTGCAGATCATCGGAGCATTCCAGTCCTTCACCCAGGCCTTCGTGGTCTCGGGCGGCACGGGCGGCCCCGCCGACTCGACGATGTTCTTCACGCTGTACCTCTACCAACAGGGCTTCGGCAACTTCAACATGGGTTACGCCTCGGCCATGGCCTGGCTGCTGTTACTCATCATCGCGGCCTTCACCTTCATCAACTTCATCGCTTCTAAATGGTGGGTGTTCTATGACGACTAATATCGCGCCCCAGACCAATACGCCCCGCGAAACCACGCGGAAGCAGGGTCCCGCTACCCCGCCGGTCCGCCGGAAGAAGGGCAGCGACGAGGAACTGCACGGAAGCGCTGGACGCCGACTGCTGAAACACGTTCTGCTCACCATCTTCGGCATCATCATGCTCTACCCCCTGCTGTGGATGCTCGTCAGTTCACTGAGGCCAAATGACGAGATTTTCCGGGAAGCCGGTCTCTGGCTGACCACGTTCGAGATCAGCAACTACACCGAAGGTTGGAACGCCCTGCAGTCGCCGTTCGGGCATTACATGATCAACTCGATGATCGTGGTGATCGGCTCGATCATCGGCAACCTGGTCTCCTGCTCCATGGCGGCCTACGCCTTCGCCCGGCTGAAGTTCCGGCGTCGCAACTTGCTCTTTGCCATCATGCTCATGACCATCATGTTGCCGATCCACGTGATCATCGTGCCGCAGTACATCATCTTCTCGGAGCTGGGCTGGGTGAACACCTTCATCCCGCTGGTCCTGCCGAAACTGCTCGCTACCGACGCGTTCTTCGTGTTCCTCATGGTGCAGTTCATTCGCGGTCTACCCCGCGAGCTGGATGAAGCTGCCCGTATCGACGGCTGCGGCCATGTGCGGATCTTCACCCGCATCATCCTTCCGCTGATGGTGCCGGCGCTGGCAACCACCACCATCTTCACCTTCATCTGGACGTGGAACGACTTCTTCAGCCAGCTGATCTACCTGACCGACCCCGAGATGTACACGGTGCCGGTTGCACTCCGATCCTTCGTGGACAGCACCGCCACCTCCTCCTGGGGCTCGATGTTCGCCATGTCCATCGTTTCCCTCCTTCCGGTCTTCCTGGTCTTCCTCTTCGGCCAGAAGTACCTGGTCAAGGGCATCGCCACCACGGGCATCAAATAATCGCACCGTCCTGACAAACCAGCGCATCTCTCTACACCTGAGCGCGACAGACACCTGACAGATAGGAAAGAAATTCAATGATGAAGTTCTCCCGCCCTGCCCGCACGATCACTGCGGCCTCAATGGCCCTGGTCTTCGGTGCCTCCCTCGCCGCTTGTGGAAGCGGCGGCAGCGAGGCCGCCGGTGACGGCAACCTGCGCTTCTCCTGGTGGGGTTCGGACCCGCGCCACGAGGCAACGCAGGAAATCATCGACATCTACGAGGCGAACAACGAGGGCGTCACCGTCGCCGGCGAGTTCTCCGACTTCTCCGGCTACTGGGACAAACTGGCGACGACGACGGCGGGACGGGATGCGCCCGATGTCATCACCATGGACGAAAAATACATCATGGAGTATGCGGGCCGCGGAGCGCTGACCGACCTCACGGAACTCGAGAATCTGGACCTGTCCAAGTTCCCCGAAGCCGCGCTGGATCTGGGGCGCTACGAGGACGGTGTCTACGGTCTCAGCACCGGACAGAACGCCTACTCCGTGATGGTCAACGCAGACCTCTTCGCCGAGGCAGGCGTGGAGATCCCGGATGACAGCACGTGGACGTGGGATGACTACTACAAAATCTCCGCGGAGATCAGCGAGAAGCTGGGCGATGTGAAGGGAACCGATTACGGCGCGCTGGACGGCGACCTGCGCATCTGGCTCCGGCAGAACGGGGAGGAGCTGTACAACGAGGACGAGCCGGGCACGGTCGGATACTCACAGGAGAACCTAATCTCATGGTTCGAACACCTGCTCAACGTGCGTGACACCGGCGGCGGCGTCAGCGCAGCCCAGTTCACTGAAGCTGCTGCAGGCACCTTCGAAGCTGAGAACTTTCCGACCAAGAAGGCCGCCATGGGCTGGTACTGGTCCAATCAGCTCGGCGCGCTGCGCTCGGCCACCGGTGATGATGTCCAAATCCTCCGGGTCCCTTCACCGTCGGGCAATGCTGAGGACAACGGCATGTACTACAAGGCGTCCATGTACTGGTCCATCTCCAGCCAGTCCGACGACCAGGAAGCAGCTGCCGACTTCGTGAACTTCCTGGCGAATGACCCGGCTGCCGCCGAAAAGATGCTCGTCGACCGGGGTGTTCCTGCGAACCCGGACATGGCCGCAGCAATCGAGCCGAAGCTGGATGAGGCCCAGAAGACCGTTGTCTCCTTCCTTGAGGAGATCGAGCCGGAGGTGTCGGATTCGCCGAAGCCATCGCCCATCGGAGCGGGAACCGTGCAGGAGACAATCGTGCGCTACGTCGGTGAGGTCCTCTTCGACAACCTCACCCCGGAGAAGGCAGCCGAACAGCTGACCACCGAAATCGAAGGCATGATCAGCGCGGGCTGATCCGGTCACCACCATCCATTCACTCAACAGACAGGACGAGGTTCAATGAAGAAGATCTCCCGTTCAACCCGCACACTCACGGCCGCAGCTGCAGCCGTCGTTCTCACCGTTTCACTTGGCGCCTGCGGCAATGGCGGCAGCGGCGGCACCAATGCCGGCGACGGCAATTTGCGCTTCTCCTGGTGGGGTTCGGATCCGCGCCACGTGGCGAACCAGGAAATCATCGACCTGTTCGAGGCGGAGAATGAGGACATCACCATTGAGGGTGAGTACTCCGATTTCAGCGGCTACTGGGACAAACTCGCGACGACGACGGCAGGCCGGGATGCCCCCGACGTCATCACCATGGACGAGAAGTACCTCCAGGAGTACGCCGGGCGGGGTGCCCTGGCCGATCTGAGCACCCTCGAGGGCATCGACACCTCCAAGTTCGACGACGGTGCCCTGAATCTGGGCCGCTACGAAGAGGGTCTGTACGGGCTGACCACCGGCCAGAATGCCTACGTGGTCATGGCCAATGAGGACCTCTTCAAGCAGGCCGGCATGGAGCTCCCGGATGACTCCACCTGGACCTGGGATGACTACTACCGGATCTCGGATGAGCTGGCGGAGAAGCTCGGCGGAGATATTGTGGGCACCGACTATGGAGCCCAGGATGTCGACCTGAGGATCTGGCTCCGCCAGCACGGTGAAAACCTCTATAACGACGACGAACCGGGCACGGTCGGATACTCCCCTGAGAACGCCACGGCCTGGTTTGAGCACCTCCTCGAAGTACGCGACGGCGGCGGCCCCAGCGCTGCCCGCTACACCGAGGAGATGTCGGGTTCCTTCGAGGCGGGTGGTTTCGCGACCAACCGCGCGGCGATGGGTTGGTACTGGTCGAACCAGCTGGCAGCGCTTCGCACGGCGAGCGGCAGCGATGTGACCATGCTGCGGGTGCCGTCCGAGAGCGGATCAGCGGCAGACAACGGCATGTATTACAAGGCATCCATGTACTGGTCGATCTCCAGTCAGTCGGATGACCAGGAAGCAGCGGCAGAGTTCGTCAATTACCTTGCGAACAATCCCGAAGCGGCAAAGAAGATGTTGGTCGACCGCGGCGTTCCTGCCAACCCTGACATGGCTGAAGCCATCGCCCCTGAGCTCGACGAGAACGACCAGGCTGTTGTGGACTTCCTCGACGAGATCCGTCCCGACATGGCAGAGCCTCCCCTGCCCTCCCCCGTAGGGGCCGGCGGTGTCCAGGACATGGTCAAGCGCTACGTGTCCGAGGTGCTGTTCGACAAGCTGACCCCTGAGCAGGCCACTGAAAAGATGACCGCAGAAATCGAAGGGATGATCAGCGCAGGCTGATCATCCGCAGAACGGAACGTGAACATGCTCGACCCCGCACCCGGCCAACTGCACCCGTTGGAGCACGCTGCCGGTGACACCACCGCCGTCGCCCGTGTCGCCCTCGTGGGTGTCCACGGCTACGGTGCCCGGCACCTGGACAATCTCCGGCGGCTGGAGAACGACGGCGCTGCACGGCTTGTGGCAGTGGCTGACCCGCACCCGCCGGCTGACGGGGTGCTGGGTGCGGAGGTAGGGGTGTTCACATCGCTGGAGAACCTGCTCGCGTCGGGGGTGGCACCCGACGTCGTCGTGATAGCCACCCCCATCCAGGCGCACGCGCCGCTCGCGCATACCGCGATAGCGGCCGGCGCGGACGTCTACCTCGAGAAGCCGCCGGTGGCGTCAATGGAGCAGTACGAAGCCCTCCTGACTGCTGCGGAGGAAGCCGGCGTAGCCGTGCAGACCGGGTTCCAGAGCCTGGGCTCCGCAGCGCTGGACCGGCTCGACGAACTCGTGGCATCGGGATCGTTGGGCTCGGTTCGGGGCGTCAGCGCACTGGGAGCCTGGGTTCGAACCCGAGGTTACTTCGCGCGCTCACGCTGGGCGGGAAAGCGAACGCTGGACGGAGTGGACGTGGTCGACGGCGTGGCCACCAATCCGCTCGCCCATGCGGTTGCAACCGCCCTTCGTGTGGCCGGTGCAAGGGAAGCCTCCGACGTGGCTACCGTCGAGACGGACCTGTACCGGGCCCACGACATCGAGTGCGATGACACGTCCACCCTCCGGGTCCGGAGCACTTCCGGCACCGTTGTCACGCTCGCACTCACCCTGTGTGCCGCGGAGCAGACGCGTCCCAGCGTCACGCTTCACGGCACACAGGGCACGGCGGTGCTCTACTACACCGAAGATGAGCTCGCCGTTACTACTGCTGACGGCACGACGACGGAGCACTTCAACCGGACGAACCTCCTGGACAATCTGCTGGATCACCGTCTACACGGCACTCCCCTGCTCAGCCCGCTGTCCTCCTCCGGAGCCTTCATGCGGGTTCTCGATGCTGTCCGGTTGTCCCCGCCGCCGCAGCCGATCGATGCTTCTTTCATCACCTGGGTGGGTTTGGGAGACGATGCGCATCCGGTGGTGCGCGGCGTTGAGGACCTGCTGCAGCGGGCCTGCCTCGCCCAGGCGACCTTTACGGAGCTGGCCCCGGGCTGGGAGCGGGCGTCGTCGTCTGTATCCCTTTCGGTGGACGGCCAGGACGTGGGTACGTACCGCGAGGGCACGACCGTTTCACCGATGCTTGCCCCGCGCCCCTATCTGCATCCCATCACAACACGGGGCGGCGTTGTGGTGAGCGACCATTTCCCTGCGGATCACGTCTGGCATCTCGGGGTCGGTGTGGCTATCCAGGACGTCGACGGAGTCAATCTGTGGGGCGGGCGCACCTACCGGCGCAAGGAGTCGGGCTATGTCTGGCGCCCGGACCACGGCCGGATCTCCAGGACGGCCCTTTCACGGCGTGGAAACTCCCTGGAGGAGACCCTGCGCTGGAGCGGGCCCGACGGTACCGCGCTGCTGCACGAGGCCCGACGCATCAGCTGGCGCGCAGTGAACGAAGCGGTCTGGGCGCTCACGCTCGATTTCACGCTGACGCCTGTGGCTGATGGCGCAGTATCTCTCGGCAGTCCCGGCTCTAACGGCCGGATCGGCGGCGGTTACGGCGGCTTCTTCTGGCGCCTGCCCGCCTGCGAAAGCCCCTCCATAACGACGGCGGACGCCTCCGGTGAGGAGGGGGTCCACGGCACAGTATCGGAGTGGCTGTGCTGGCAGGGACGATTCCAGGGTCAGGAGGCCACGCTCGTCTTCCTGCCGAATGACGCAGCCGGCGACCCGTGGTTCGTGCGGGCCGCAGGCTATCCGGGAGTCGGACTTTCCCTCGCCTGGGACCGGCCCGTAAGCGTCACCCGACAGGACCCGCTTCTTCGCTCCGTCACCATCCTCGTCGCCGACGGCGCCGTTCCACCAGAGACTGTCCGCACCCTCGCGGCCGAAGAAAGGCACGCATGACCACCACACCAGTCGCCAGCCGGGACGCGCTCTCCGAGCCTGTTGATGACCTGACCGGCGAGCATGCCGTCAAGCGCGCGCGGATCATGGAAATCCTCGACCGAACCGGCCACGACTCGCTGCTGATGACGAGCAACACGGTCATGACCTGGTACCTGGGCGGCAGCCGCCTGCACATCAGCCTCGCCGGTGATCCGGTCGCCGTTCTGCTCGTAGACCGCGAACGCGACCACCTCGTGACTTCCAACAACGAAGCGGACCGGTTGATCCGTGAAGAACTGCCTGCCGGCGTCGTTGTTCATCCCGTGCCCTGGTATGAGTCCGTACTGGAGGTGGCGCGCCGTCTGGCGGTACCGGAGCCATTGGCTGAGGCAGACGTGCAGCGGGAACTGCGGATGGCGCGGCAGGAGCTCCTTCCGGTCGAGGCGGAGCACTATGCCGCTCTCAATCGGGAAGTGGCGCGGGCCATGACGGACGTGCTCTCAGCGGTGCGGCCGCATACAAGGGAGCGTGACGTCGCTGCGGAGCTGTCCGCCCGGATCGTCGCCATGGGTGCAGAACCGCTGGTCCTGTTGTGCAATGGCCGCGAGCGCTCGGCTTTCCGTCACCCCCTGCCGACGGCGGCGCCTCTGGGCCGCCGGGCCATGGCCGTTGTCTGCGCGAGGCGTCGGGGCATGGTTGCCAACGTCACGCGCTGGGTGCGGTTCGATGGGTCAACGGCTGCAGAACGCGATGCAGAGGTCCGGATCGCCGCGGTTGAGGCTGATATCTTCGCGGCCACTGTGCCCGGTGCCCGGCTCGATACGATTTTTGACGGCATCCGCCGCTCCTATGCCGTGCATGGTTTTGGTCCCGAGCAGTGGCGTTTACATCACCAGGGCGGGCCGGCCGGTTATGCGGG
Organism: Arthrobacter sp. D2-10; assembly: GCF_054161285.1. Lineage (NCBI taxonomy): Bacteria > Bacillati > Actinomycetota > Actinomycetes > Micrococcales > Micrococcaceae > Arthrobacter > Arthrobacter sp. D2-10. Next base: position 3,204,827 of record NZ_CP096431.1, read on the forward strand.
CAGGGATCCGAAGGTGACAGCGGCAACCGACGACGAGGTGGTGCTGAACCAGGCGTTCACATGGAACCCGTCCGGACCTGGCGTGAAGATTGAGGACACCGTACTACTCACGGCAGAAGGGGTCCGGGTACTCAGCGTCGATGAACGCTGGCCTACCGTCGAGGTGAACGGCCTGATGCGTCCGGCGACGCTCCAGATCTAGAATCAGAGGCGCTTGAGCCAACCGACGGCGGCGCTCAGATCCGAACGGGCGACCCCGTGGCCGCCATCCCTCAGAACCTGCTCGACGTCGGCCCCCTGCCGCCGCAGTTCCTGCACCACGGTGGTGACGCTCTCCAACGGCGCCATCGGGTCCGTCCGTCCGTTGAGCACGAGGAACCGGCTGCCGGACAGATCGCCCTCCGTAGTGCGGTCTCCGAACGGATACATCCCGGAGAACGTAATCACGCGGTCGATCACGTCGGCATGGAGCATGGCCGTTGCCAGCGCGATGTTTGCACCGTTGGAGAATCCGACGGCGATGAACTGCCGGTCACCCAGGCCGTACTGCTCCCGTGCCTCACCAACGAACTGTGCCAGCTCGCCGGCACGCAGAATGACGTCGTCGACATCGAACAATCCCTCCCCGCGCCGGGCAAACCACCGCAACATGCCCTTCTCCTGCGTTCGGCCACGCGGAGCGAGAACGCCGGCGGACGGGTCGAGTTCCGCGGCGAGCTGGGCAATGTCCTGCTCGTTCGACCCTGTCCCGTGCAGCATCAGGAGGATAGAGCTGTTGGCGGAACCTTCCCGATAGATGTGCGGCCAGCCCGCGGCGTTCGGCGCGCCCGTCATGCGTTCTGTCCCGTTGACTCATTGACGGTCCCGTCGACCGTTCCAACCGCACTTTCGAGGTCAGAGCCGGCGTCGCTACCGAGAATGTTGTTGTCCTCCGGCACCTTGATCCGGGCCACGGACGCCTCGATGTCTTCCCGTGACGGCTCAAGCCACGGCGGGAGCTTCAACGACCGGCCCAGTTCGAGCAGAGGTTCATCGACGTTGAATCCCGGGGTGTCGGTCGCAATCTCGAACAGCACGCCGCCCGGTTCGCGGAAGTAGATGGACGTGAAGTACTGCCGGTCCAGGATGGCCGTGACCCTGAAGCCGCGCTCCACAAGGTCCTGGCGCCAGAGTTCCTGAGTGGCCTTGTCGGGCACCCGGAAAGCGATGTGGTGCACGGTGCCGCCGGCGACCAGCCCATACTGGCCGGAAGAATCCGCGACGACGTCAACGATGTTGCCTGCACCGCCGTCGCCGGCTTCCAGGCGGGTACGGCCGGGGGTCTCCTCTGTGATGCGCAATCCCAGGTCCTCGGTGAGGACACGCAACGTGTGCTCCGGGTTGGCGACGGTCAGCACCGAGGAGTGCTGACCGCGCACGGCGTGGTCCGCAGGGACGAACGAGGAGTCCCAGGGGTTGCGCGGGTCCCTGGTGGAGGAGGCGACGAGATCGAGTTGGAGGCCGTCCGGGTCGCGGAGGGAAAGTCTCTCCTCCTGCGCCGATGCACGGGAGATGGAGGAGTCCACGCCGAGGGAACGAAAGTGGTTCTGCCACCAACCGAGACTTCCCTCCGGAACGGAGAACGCCGTCGTCGTCGACTGGCCTGCACCGATGCGTCCCGGCGCTACCTGACCCCATGGGAAGAACGTCATGAGCGAACCCGGACGGCCGGCGTCGTCGCCGTAGTACAGGTGATAGGTGGACGGGTCGTCGAAGTTCACGGTTTTCTTCACGAGACGCAGCCCCAGACCGCGGATGTAGAAGTCGATGTTCGCCTGTGGGTCGCCCGCGATGGCGGTGACGTGGTGCAGACCCGTGGTGTGCGCTGTCATGGTGATCCTCCGGAGCTCCCGTCGGCCCCTGCGGTCGACGCGTATAGATGCAAATGCATGCACCTTCTTCGTTATTCCCACGGGCAGCAGATAGCCTGTGGGACGTGGATGAAGGCCCGAACGAGTTGTTGAAGTCGGCCGTTGCGGAAGCTGTCGGCGGCCGCGTTACCGCGCTTGGAGAAATCAAGCGAACACCCCTGGAGTACGACGCGTTCCTCGCCCATCGGAGCGTAAGCCGGGTCCGTGGCATAGCGGCGGTCGGTGGAACAGACGTTGAGTGGTCCATGATCGAGAAACGCACCGAAGGACCAGGTCTGGCCACCTCGTACCTGCTGGATAACGGCGCGCGCGAGTTCGATGCCTACGCATCCGGAGTGCTCGATGACATCGCTCCAGGGGTGGCAGCGCCGCGGCTGTACGGAAGCGAGCTCGACTCCGAGGGCGGCAGGACGCTCTGGCTGGAGGAAATCGGCCACGACGGAACCCGTCCTCTGGACGCTGAAACGATCCTCGCCGCCGCCCATGATCTGGGCCAGATGGGCGGTCGGTGGGTAGGACGGGAACTCGCTGAGCCGTGGTACTTCACCGAGTGGATCGATCGGCATAGCCAGCCTGAAGCCGTGGAACGAGGCCTGCGCAGCCTCCGTGAGGCTCGCCCGGCCACGTCAGCGCGTCTCGGTGACCGGCTGGTCGCAGCCGAACGCCTCGTCCTTGAGCAGGCGCGTTACCGGAGCTTCCTGGAATCCCTCCCCCACACCCTCTGCCATCACGACGCGGTGGGTGCAAACCTCTTCCGGTCGGATTCCCGGACTGTGCTGATTGACTGGGAATCAATTGGCGCCGGTCCCGTAGGGGCTGACCTGGCATCGCTCCTGTTTTCCTCAGTTCGTAGAGGGGATGCCCGGGCCGGTGTAGTGGTTCCGATTGTCGATGAAGCCGTAAACCGTTACTCCGAAGCCCTTCGTGCGGAGGCGGGTCACATCACGCCTGAGGAAATCCGTCTGGGGTTCGACGCCGCCATTGCACTTCGCTGGAAGCTCGCCGCGGACATCGTGGCCGGGATGGATGCGGGGCACCCTCCCCGGCGAGGAAGCCTCCCCGGGGAGGAACCAGCAGCGGCACTGGAGGACCTGATTGCCCTGCTGGACCTGCTCCTCAATTCAGCAGAACGGGCACGCAAAAGAGCATTGAGTTAAGTGAGCGCCAATCCCAGGCCGGGCTGACCGGTAACCGTCAGCCCGGATTCCGTGATCCTGACGGGCGACGGCCCGTCGAGGATGCCCAGCTCAGCCAGGGTGGCGCCGTCGACCGCTTCCACCCAGGCCGTTTCAGCAAGCGTGGACGCCAACTGACCGGACAGTTCCGGCAACAGGTGCGGCGCCACAGCGATGCTGTTCGCCCGCGCGAGCTCAACGATTCGACGGAACGGCGTGATTCCACCGACGCGGACGATGTTCGGCTGGATGATATCGACGGCATCTGCCTCGATGAAGTCGCGGAACCTGTAGATGGTATGCACGTTCTCGCCCAGGGCGATCGGCACGGACGTGGAACGGCGCAGCCGGCGGTACGCGGACAGGTCATCGGCACGGATCGGCTCCTCGAGCCAGTGCAGGCCGTACTCACCGAGCCGGTCGAGGGCGCGCAGGGTGGTGGGCAGATCCCACCGCTGGTTGGCATCGATCATGAGCGCGCGGTCCGGGCCGATGATGTTCCGCACGGCGGCGATCCGCTCGACATCCTCGCGCAGGTCGGGTTTGCCGACCTTCACCTTGACGGCCTGCCTGCCCTCCGCCACCCAGCGTTGTGTCTGATCGACCAATTCGTCCAGGGAGTAGTGCAAATTCACTCCGGACCCATAGACCGGCACCGTCTCGCGACGGCGTCCCAACAGGTCCGGCACGGAACAACCCGCCTGCCTCCCCGCCAGGTCCCACAACGCAAGGTCGACGCCGGCCATTGCGATGGTGGTGAGACCTCCTCCGCCGGCCTCATGAAGGCGGACCCAGAGCGCGTCCCATACCTCCTCGGCGCGGGCCGGCAGCCCCGCCACAAACGGCGCGATGTCATGCTCCAGCAACGCCAGAACTGCTCTGGGCCCGATGGTCGGCGTCCAGGAGAAGCCGTGCCCCGTGCCGCCGTCGTCCGTCGTCACGGTGGTGGCAATGAAGTGGTTCTCCGGGACATCCGCCCCCCAGGCGCGCCGCAGGGGCGCTGTGATGAGGCGGGCTGACAGGCTGGTGATCTTCGGGGTCATGAACTCACGAGCTCCCGGCCGGCGGCGAGAATGGCCTTGAGTTCCACCAATTGGCTTTCAGTCGGATCGACCAGCGGTGGGCGGACAGAACCGACGTCGAGCCCGTCCAGTCGAAGCCCCGCTTTGATCAGCGAGACACCGAATCCGGGAGTCTGGTCGCGCAACCTCACCAGCGGCGCATAGAAGCCGTCGAGCAACCGATGCCGGGCCTGCTCATCGTTGTCAATGTACGCGCGGTAGTAGGCGGTGGCGATATCCGGCGCCATGGCGAAAGCAGCGGAAGAGTAGAGCGGGATACCGAGTCCCCGGTAGGCGCCCTGGCTGAGCTCGGCGGTCAGCAGACCGTTGAAGAACTGGAAATCAGTTCGGCCAGTAGTTGCGACGGCGGACACAATCTCCTGTGCAAGGCCGACGTCCCCCACACCGTCCTTGAACCCGATGACCTTGGGATTGGCCGCCAGTCGGGCAACGGCGTCCGCGGTGAATGATCCATTAGCGCGGTGATAGATGATGACGGGCAGACTTGATGCCGCTGCCACATCCTCGACGTACGCCACCAGTCCGTCGGTGGGCCCCTTGACGAGGTAAGGCGGCAGGACGAGGAGGGCATCAGCGCCCGCCTCCTCCGCAACCTTCGCCGCAGCACGGGCATGGCCGAGCGGCCCGCCGGCACCGGCAATCACCGGGACCTTCCCATTGACGGCACTCACCGCCGTGGTGACCACCGCACGGATCTCGTCGATATCGAGGGCATGGAACTCGCCCGTGCCGCATGCGGGAAAGACTCCTCCCGGATTGTGGCTGAGGCGGGACTCAATGTGCTCCCGAAGCTTTGAGGTGTCCACCGTCCCCGATGGCGCGAACGGTGTGACGGGGAAAAACAGAACTCCATTGAACTGCATGTCTTACCTTGCTTCCTGGGTAGCTGACGCGAGCTGCGAGGTTGCCAGCTCGGTGCGCCAGCTGCGTTTCGGCTTCCACCCGAGCAGGCGGCCGGCCTTTTCAATCGAAAATGCCGGGCTGGTTCCATGCAGGTCGGCGGCGAGCGCACCCACTGCGGGCAGATAGCGGGGAATGAGCTCGGACAGCGGCTCACGGGCCAGCGCGTCAGCCGCCCCGACGAAGAACGTTTCGGCGTTCGGAATCCGGTCCATTGACTGCAGCAGCACGTCGAGGAAATCTGCGACATCACGGGCGTCGACGTAATTGAAGATCGCCGGCGCGGACAACGCGGGATCGTCCAGCCGCTCGACGACGGTATGCCCCTGTTGCGTGGGCGCTCCTGCCCATTCCTCGGGCGAGATGACGTAACAGGGCCGGAATGCGGCGTAGCGGATCTTTTCACCCTGAGCTGCCGCGAACATCCGCATCGTCTGCTCGGCGAGCAGCTTGGAGAGCGCGTATGCGTTCCAGGGTTTCGGGGTCGTCTGCTCATCCAGCGGAAACGCTTCGGGCATCCACCCTGCTGGAGAACCGTACCCGAGCACTGTGGGACTGGAAGCGGTGATGATCCGGCCGACTCCAAGGTCGGTCGCCGCACCCATCACCTGGAAGGCGAGCTGGCTGTTGGTCTGGAGGATGACGCTCTCCGGTGCACTGAAGGGTACAGCGATCGCAGCGAGGTGGATGACGGCGTCGGGCCGGTGCTTTTCGATCACGCTCCCGGCAACGCCGGGGGCCAGCAGGTCGACTGCCTCCTGCCGGATCTGAGCGGGGAACACGCCGCTGGGAACCGGCGCGCGGTCCACGGAGACGACGTCGTACCCTGCGTCAGCGAGGCCGGTCACCACGCTGCGCCCCAGCCTGCCCGAGCCGCCCGTGACCAGGACTGTGGTCCGGGAGCGCTCAGTCATGGCGCACCTGACCGCTCGCATCACGGTCAGCCGCGAGATCTGCGCCCAGGCCGAGTTCGCTGATCCGGACAGGGAGTGAGGAATCGAGCGAGGCGTTGCCTGCAATGCCGACCGCCACGGCGCGCAATCCGTCCAGGTAACCGGACGGCCTGCCCAACGGGTCCTCGCCCGGCCCTTCGAAAAGGTCGGTGAGCAGCAACGCATCACCGCCGCCATGACCGCCTTCTCCGTTCACGATCGGCACTTCCACGGCGCGTTCCCAGTGCTTCTGGAGAATGAGCCGTTCACCGTTCACCCTGAGGGCGTCCTCTTCCTCCACCGGGGTGGCGCTGGGATCGACGACGTTCTTCTGGTCCGTGCTGCTCGAGACAGCGGCGCGTTCCACTACCTCAAGCTCAACCCGGCCGAGCGTCCCGTTCACCGCGACCCGGTACCCCTCCCAGGGGCTGTGTGCATTGAGGGAGTAGCTCAGGGTGGGCCCGGTCCGGTAGTCCACCACCAGGGCGAGGTTGTCCTCGATCGTGATGCCGGGTGCGAAGACGTCCTGGTCACGCTGATAGCCGTCGTGGTGTTCGTTGGCGTAGTAGAGGGCGTTCAATCGCTCGTCCTCGCGCAGATCAAGAGCGAACGGATCCCCGGCGGCGGAGTCGGTGGTGCCGCGCTCCGGGCGGTCGGTTAGCCCACGGCCTGCGGCGTTACGGTCACCGTAGAAGCGAAGCCCCCCACTGGCGAACACGCGCTCGGGGACGTCGTCGATCCACCAGTTGACCAGGTCGAAGTGATGTGAGGCCTTATGGATCAGCAGGCCGCCGGAGTTCTCTTTGCGCCTGTGCCAGCGGCGGAAGTAGTCGGCGCCGTGCACGGTGTCGAGCATCCAGCTGAAGTCAATCGATGTGACAGTGCCGATCGCGCCGCTCTGAATGAGCTCCTTCAGCGCGCTGTTACGCGGCGAATACCGGTAGTTGAAGGTGACGACGACGTCCCTGCCCGTTCGCTCGATGGCGTCGCAGATACGGCGGCAGCCTTCCACATCGATGGTCAACGGTTTCTCGACGACGACGTCCGCGCCTGCTTCCAGCGCCTCGACAATGTAGTCGGCGTGCGTGTAATCCGGGGTGGTGACGATGACGCGGTCTATGCCGTTGTCCTGGATGAACTGTGTCAGGTCTTTGGGATCGAACTTTCCAATCGCTGTTCCGCCGGCCAGCTCCGCAGCCAGCGCGAGGTAGTACTCGACACGGCCGGGATTGGTGTCACTGATGGCAACGAGTTCGGTTGAGGAAGCGTGGTCGCCGAGTGCTGCACGGACGTACATGTCGGCCCTGGACCCGGTGCCGATCAGGACGACGCGGGTGCGCTTCTGATCCTGCGACTGCGGTTCGGCAGACAGGGTGTGGGAGGCGGTGCTCATGGGGCTCCTTGGTTGGTCGGCATCAGGAACGATGCGACGCCGTAGATGGCGAGAAAACGTTTTCTGGAAACGTTATATGCTTTCTATCAATACACCGGCTCACCCGTCAACCATTCACCGTGATCACGCCGATCCCGAGCTCATGAGGAACCCATGGCAAGGAAAACCGCCAACCGCAGGGTAGGCATCACCGACGTCGCACAGCGGGCAGGAGTCTCGCTCGCCTCGGTCTCGCGCGTCATGAACGGCAACTTCTCCGTAGATCCGGACATCGCCGCCCGTGTCCGCACAGCGGCTGCGGAATTGAATTACCAGCCCAACGCGGTGGGACGCAGCCTGGCGCTGGGCAAGACAGACACGATCGGCGTCGTCGTTCCTGACCTTGCCAATCCAACTTTCCAGGGCATGCTCCGCGGGGTGAGCCGTGCCGCTGCGCAGGACGGCTACCGCGTCCTGATAGCCGACTCCTCCGAGGTTTCCAGTGAGGAGTCCATTCTGGCGGGGGAAGCACGGCGCCGGTGCGACGGCGTCGTGCTCTGCGCACCGCGCATGAATGATGCCGAACTTGAAGCGCTGGCTCCGTCCCTGCGTCCGCTGGTACTGGTCAACCGCTCGACGGCGGACATCCAGACACCCAGCCTCGTGGTCGACTACGGACAGGGTATACAGGATCTCGCGATGCACCTGGTGAAGCTGGGTCACACCCACCTCGCCTTCCTCTCGGGCCCCGAGCGGAGTGCCGGCAACCAGGCACGCCTTCTGGGACTCGAGAAGTTCCGCACGGATCATCCCGCGGTCACCCTGACAGTACTCTCCGGCGGATCCAGCTTCGAGGCTGGTCACGGGTCAGCGGAGGCCGTTCTCGAAACGGGAGCAACCGGCGTACTGGCGTTCAACGACCTCGTTGCCATGGGACTACTGAGCGGCCTGCACGAGCGGGGCGTCGACGTGCCGGGGGATATCTCCGTAACCGGGTTCGACGACATCCCGTTTGCGAACTACACCACCCCACCCCTCACCACGGCTGCCGTGCCGATCAACGACATCGGCGAGCAGGCGTGGCAGGAGATGCGGCGGCTTCTCGGGGACGCCGCTTCGGAACCTTCCCACACCACCTTCCAGCCCGAAGTTCGGCCGCGCGGGAGTACCGGACCCGCGACTCGCTAGACAGCGAAACGTTCACGCGTGGTTGACATGCGAGAAAACGTTTTCTATGGTTGCGGCACCGGGATCGGCCCTCGTCGAGGTGCCGTCAAGAAAGCTTTCGAACACACCACTCAATCTCAATGAGGAGAAGCTCAGTGAGTCTGTTTCGTCCTGCCCTGACCCTGCTTTGCGCCGCGACCCTCGTGTCAACAACCGGCGCCCCCGCTACCGCCCAACCTCCATCTCATGCGGCGCCGCCCGCGCAGACCGCTTCAACGCCACTGGAACACCAGACGCTACCCACCAATGAGGGCTGGGGTTCGTACGGTGCGGGTACCACCGGCGGCGCGGGGGCTGACGGTGACCGTATCTTCGATGTCTCATCCCGGGCAGAACTCAAAGCGGCCTTCGCCGCAGCCGGTAACGATTCCAAGATCATCCGCGTCCACGGTGAACTGCTCGGCAACGCCGACGATGCCGGAAATCCGCTCTCCTGCGACCAGTACGCTTCGGGCACCGGCTACTCGCTCGATGCATACCTTGAGGCATACGATCCGGCCACCTGGGGGTGGGACCGGGAGCCCGAGGGTGAGCAGGAGGAAGCCCGAAACCGTGCTGCCCAAAAGCAGAGGGCAACGATTCTCCTCGATGTGCCGAGCAACACCACCATAGTGGGCGCCTCTCCGGATGCAACCCTCAACGGACTGTCGCTGCGCATCAATCGTGCGAACAACGTCATAGTGCGGAACCTTCACCACAAGGGAGTCATTGACTGTTTCCCGCAGTGGGATCCCACCGACGGCAGTTCCGGGAACTGGAACAGCGAATACGACATGGTGCAAATCATCAACGGGTCCACGAATGTCTGGATGGACCACAACCACTACACCGATGATCCCTACTTCGACGACGAGGCACCCGAGTACTTCGGGCGGCCCTACCAGCAACACGACGGCGCTATCGACGTCACCAACGGTTCCGACCTGATCACCATCTCCTATAACCGTTTTGCTGACCGGGACAAGCTGATGCTGATCGGATCCACAGACTCACCCGGCCGTGGAGACCCCGGCAAGCTGCGGATAACTCTGCACCACAACGAGTTCGTGAACGTCGGGCAGCGCGCGCCGCGCGTGCGCTACGGGCAGGTTGACGTCTACAACAACCACTTCGTCACCAACGAGCAGTCCAGGGTTCCTTACCAATACAGCCTGGGTGCCGGCGTGGAGTCCCACATCTGGGCGGAGGCCAACGCCTTCACGCTCACCCCGGAAGTCGACCCTTCGGAGATCATTGCGCACTAGAAGGGAACGGCAATCACCACGATCGACAACACAGTCAATCGGCACGTCGTCGATCTCCGCGCCGCCTATAACGCCAGCGCACCCGCGGACAAACAACTGGCAGAGGACACCTCATGGCGGCCGGTACTTCGCACACAGGTTCATCCGGCTCAGGCGGTTCCCTCGATTCTCAAGGGCAACGTTGGACCCGTATTTACGGCGGGAGATCGCCGGTGATCCTCGAACGACACATCAACCGCAGAACAGTACTGACCGGAATCGCCGGTACTGCCGGATTTATGGCATTGGGTGCGGCTTCATCCGCCGGCGTGGTCTCGACGCCGGATAGTACCGGCGGCACAGGTCAACCCACCCTCTACGTAGTGGGAGATTCGACTGCGTCCACCTACGCCCACCGGGAATTGCCGAGGGCAGGCTGGGGACAAGCGCTCCCGCTCGCCCTGAATTCAGGCACACGGGTGGTCAATCGTGCCCTGTCCGGTGCATCGTCGAAGAGCTTCACAGACTCCGGGCTCACCGCGGAAACCCTGACCATGCTGCGCCTAGGAGACTGTCTTCTGATTTCCTTCGGCCATAATGACGAGAAGACATCGGACCCCGCTCGCGGAACACACCCGCAAACCACCTATAAGGAATACCTCGCCGGCTTCATCCGCGGCGCCCGGGCGGCGGGAGCACAACCAGTTCTTGTCACTCCCGTCGAGCGGCGGCGCTTCGACAGTCAAGGCAATGCACGCGAGTCGCACGGCGAATATCCGGCGGCGATGCGGGAACTGGCAGCGGCGACCAAGACACCGCTGATCGACCTGACGCTCTCTTCACTTGAACTCTGGCAACAGCTGGGCCCCGAAGCCACCACCCGCATGTTCCTGTATACGTCACCGGGCGAGTTCCCGCAGTATCCGTCCGGGGTGCAGGACAACACGCACTTCCGGGCTGAAGGCGCGCTTGCCGTCGCGCACCTGGTTGCCCGCGGGCTTCAGGAGCTCGACCTTGCTCCCCAGAACCCCCGGACTATGGAATTACCTGCCGAGAGCCTCCTGACAGGTATGTTCTGGCCGGGTGAACGTCCCGTGGACAAGCCGGTGGTTCTTGAAGTGGGCCCCGGGCGGAAGTTCCAGAGCGTGCAGGCCGCAGTAAACGCTGTGCCGGACTCCGCGCAGACGCGTCACGAGATCCATATCGCGCCCGGCCACTACCGGGAGCTGATCCTCGTCCCGCGCGCCAAGACCCGCGTGAGTTTCGTCGGGACGGGAGCGTCCGCTGCCGACGTCGTTCTTGTCTACGACAACGCTTCCGGCACCATGAAGCCGGACGGGTCCGGGCCGTACGGGACGAGTGGAAGCGCCTCGACACGACTTGACGGCGCTGACTTTCATGCCAGGAATCTCACCTTCAGCAACGATTTCGATGAGGCGGCGAACGAGCATATCCGTAACCGCCAGGCCGTAGCTCTGCATGTGACAGGCGACCGCTGTGTTTTCGAGAACGTGCGCATCCTGGGCAATCAGGACTCGCTTCTCGTCAACACCCCGAATGCCCAAACAGTGTCGCGCCAGTTCTTCATCAATACGCATGTCGAAGGAGACGTCGACTTCATCTTCGGACGGGCAACCGCCGTGTTCCAGCATTGCTCCATTGAGTCCTTGGACAGGGGCTCCTCGTCCAACAACGGATACGTCACGGCAGGAAGCATCAATCAGGGGTTCCACTACGGCTACCTTTTTGATGAATGCCGTTTCGAATCCCGCGCCGCTCGCCGCACTGTTCATCTGGGGCGACCGTGGCATCCGAGCGGTGATCCAACCGCCGTCGCCCAGGTGCTTGTTCGGAACAGTCACCTCGGAGCGCATATCAAGGAATCCCCCTGGACCGATATGAGCGGATTCTCATGGCGTGAGGCCCGGTTCCACGAATTCCGCAACAGCGGACCCGGTTCCGCACACTCCGCTGATCGCCCTCAAATGGGTAATGACCAGGCTGCGGGTTTCACGGCCAGCCACTATCTCAGGGGTCGAGACTGGTGGCAGCCGCAGCTCGCTGGAACAGCAAGCGATACTGCCACCGTCCGTGCTTAGCGCCCGGCCGCATCATCGGCCAAGTTGCATCACGTTAGGAAGCAGGCTTAGTGTTCTAGCCAGGAACACTCACCTATTGAAGGAGGCATCATGATTGGCTTTATCATCGCCGGATTGATCATCGGGGCGCTCGCGCGGCTCATCAAGCCGGGCAAGCAGAACCTCGGGCTGCTCGCGACCCTGCTGCTCGGACTTGTCGGATCGGTAATCGGCGGACTGGTTGCCAGCTTCTTCCACACCGGAGGAATCTTCGAGCTGAATATTCTCGGCTTCATCGTCGCTGTCATTGCTTCGGTACTGCTCATTGGCGTCGCCGAAAGCATGTCGGGCCGTCGTCGCAGCGTGCGCCGGTAGCCTCTCCCGGCGAACCGCCCAGTCCGGACGTTCGGGAGGGAATCTTCCTCCTGATCGTCCGGACTGAGCTGTTTAACGCCCCCGGCAAATTAACGCCCCCGGCAAACTGCCGTGCCGCAACGACAGGGGCTCACCTCGATCGGCAGAAATTGTCAGCCGGATGCACAGCCGTATGCACGGCAGCGGGGCGGTCAGCTCTTCGTGCGACGGCGGAGACCTGCGATGAACTCGTCAGCCTGCTTCAGCTTCATCTCAAGCTTGTCCCGCCTGGCCCCGGCTTCCTCAATGTAGCGGTCAAGCCTGGTCAGCAACTCCGGGTCTCCCGACTTGTCTGACAGCTGATCGACAATCTCGAGAAGCTCGGCCATCTGCTCCAGCGTGAAACCAAGCGGCTTCATCGAACGAACCACCAGCAGCCGTTCAAGATCCGTCTCGGTGAAGAGCCGGAAGCCACCATCGGTGCGCTTGGTATCCGGAAGCAGCCCCATCTCGTCGTAGTGCCGGATGGTCCGTAGCGACAGCCCGGTGATCTCCGCGAGCTCCCCGATGTGCATTGTCCGCACGTCCCGTCCGCCCGGTTGTTCAGTTACTCGTCCGCTCACCGTCGCTCATTCTTCCTGGTTGCATTACTGCTCAACCCTCACGTTAGGTTAGAGTTGTTGATAGCCCGGACCCACTACCTCTCGGCCGGCCTCTCCCAGCGCATTGCAGCGCCCCTCAACATTCCCATGAATGAAGGCGAGCATGCCTTCCGAACGTGAAACGGAGCCTTCGTGGCCACATCGACTCTCGGCTCGAAGCCTACCCTGACGCCCGAGCAGCGGCAGTCCGTCCTGCTGACCCTGAAGTCGCCGCGCCTGCTGAAGACCGAGGTCCTCGCAGGGCTTGTGGTCGCGATGGCGCTTATTCCGGAAGCCATCGCCTTCTCGATCATCGCTGGCGTGGACCCCCGGTTGGGGTTGTTCGCCTCCTTCACGATGGCCGTCTCGATCGCCTTCCTCGGTGGCCGCCCAGCCATGATCTCGGCAGCAACCGGCGCTATTGCCTTAGTCATCGCCCCGCTGGTGGCCAGTCACGGGGTCGATCACTTCATCGCCGCCGTCATCCTCGGTGGCATTTTCCAGGTGGTGCTTGCGCTGCTCGGAGTCGCGAAACTCATGCGCTTCATCCCGCGCCAGGTCATGGTGGGCTTCGTCAATGCCCTCGCGATCCTGATCTTCATGTCCCAGGTCCCGGAACTCCTGGGCGTACCCTGGCTGGTCTACCCGCTGACGGCGCTCGGACTACTGATTGTCTTCGGACTGCCGCGCTTCACGAACGCCGTCCCTGCACCGCTGGTGGCGATCGTTGTGCTCACGCTGATCACCGTCCTCGCGGCAGTTGCAGTGCCAACCGTGGGCGACAAGGGCGAACTGCCGGACAGCCTGCCGACCCTCTTTTTCCCGAACGTGCCCCTCACCCTTGAGACGCTGCGGGTCATCTTCCCTTACGCGTTGGCTGTGGCACTTGTTGGTCTCCTTGAATCACTGATGACCGCCAAGCTGGTCGACGACATCACCGATACGCACTCGAGCAAGACACGCGAAAGCTGGGGACAGGGCGCCGCGAACATCATCACCGGGTTCTTCGGCGGGATGGGCGGCTGTGCCATGATCGGCCAGACCATGATCAACGTGAAGGCGTCAGGGGCCCGAACGCGTATCTCGACCTTCCTCGCCGGTGTGTTCCTGCTGATCCTGGTGGTAGCGCTCGGTGATGTTGTTGCGATCATTCCGATGGCGGCGCTCGTTGCGGTGATGATCTTCGTTTCCATTGCCACCTTCGACTGGCACAGCATCCAGCCCTCGACGCTGAAGATGATGCCCAAGAGCGAAACGCTGGTCATGGTGGTCACCGTCGCGGCTACCGTCGTCACCCATAACCTGGCGATCGGCGTGGGCGCCGGTGTGCTGACGGCGATGGTGCTGTTCGCCCGGCGGGTGGCCCATTTCGTCACGGTGGAACGAACGGTGCTCGAGCTGAACGGCGAAGAAGTTGCCACCTACATTGTTGACGGAGAGCTGTTCTTCGCCTCTTCCAACGACCTTTACACGCAGTTCGAATATGCCCACGACCCACGAAAAATCATCATCGACATGCACGCCTCCCATCTCTGGGACGCATCGACGATCGCCGCCCTTGACGCCATCACGGAGAAGTACCACTCGCACGGCAAGGAGGTCGAGATCATCGGCCTCAACGATGCCAGTGTGGTCATGCGCGAGCGGATGGCCGGCAAACTGGGCGGTGGCCACTAGGCCTACGTAGGGAGCGAACATCCGGCCTCGTCCAGAAATGGTCCTTGAGTGCAGAATTGCCGGTCTCAATCGGCCGATTCTGCACCCGGAGGCCATTTTTGTGCGACGTGACTGTGCGACGTGGCTGTGCGACGTGATTGTGCAACGCACCGCCGCGGTCACAGCGCTTTGACTGCGCCGAGCACCCGGGTCAGCGAATCCTTGGCATCACCGAAGAGCAGGGTTGTCTTCGGCGAGTAGAGCAACTCATTCTCGATGCCCGCGAAACCCGGACGCATGGACCGCTTCAGGAAGACCACCTGACCGGCATCGGCCACCTCGAGGATGGGCATCCCGTAGATCGGGGAGCCCGGCGACGTCTTGGCGGCCGGATTCACGACGTCGTTTGCGCCCACCACCAGGGCAACGTCCATATTCCGGAACTCCGGATTCACTTCGGCCATTTCCCTCAGCGACTCGTACGGCACGTTCGCCTCCGCAAGCAGCACGTTCATGTGTCCGGGCATCCGACCGGCCACCGGATGGATCGCGAAGGACACCTCCACTCCTCTGGCTTCCAGCACATCCGCCAGCTCCGCGATGGTGTGCTGCCCCTGCGACACTGCAAGCCCATAGCCCGGGACAATCACCACCTGCTGCGCGTATCCAAGCATGACGGCCACGTCTTCGGGCCCGGATGCCCGAACCGGCCGCTCACTGACCGTCCCTGCCCCGGCGGTCGAGCCGCCACGGAACGCGCCGAACAGGATTCCTGCCACGCCGCGACCCATGGCTGCGGCCATCGCACGGGTCAGGATGGTGCCGCTCGCACCGACCAGTGTTCCGGCCACCAGCAGCAGCACGTTGTCGAGCACCACGCCGGACGCCGCAACCGCGAGACCGGTGAACGCGTTGAGCAGGGAGATGACAATCGGCACGTCCGCCCCGCCGACGGGTAGCACCAGCAGGACGCCCGCGGCGAGACCGAGCACCAGCAGGACCGTCGCCCACACCTGGTTCCCCGTCAACGTCACCAGGACAGCGGCAACCAGAAGCAGGATGACGACGGCGGACATCACCCAGCGCATGCCCCGGAAGATGACCGGACGCGTAGTCATCAGCTCCTGCAGCTTCGCCACGGTGACCCCCGAGCCTGCGAAAGACACTGCCCCCACCATGAGGGTGAAGACGACGGCGCCACGTACCCACACGCCGTCGTGCGCTGCCAGTTCGAGAATGGCCACCAGCGCGGCGGCGCCACCGCCCACACCGTTGAACAGCGCCACGAGCTGCGGCATCTGGGTCATCTGCACGCGGCGTGCGATAGGGGCCGCGATCACGGCTCCCACAGCGATGGCGATGAGAATGGCGGGCAGGTTTTGCAGCCGGGCGGAGAGGAAGACAGTGACGACGGCGAGCGCAGCACCCCCGGCACCGATCAGGTTGCCGCGGCGGGCAGTGCGCGGGGAGCTCAATCCCTTCAGTGCGAGGATGAAGCACACGGCGACAACGAGGTACAGCAGGGCTGTGGCTTCCGGCGCTAGAAGGTTCATGGGTCGAGCTTTCCTGCGGATTGTCCGGTCGATTGGCCCGGTTGATTCCGGCCTCGGAACATGTGGAGCATCCTGTCAGTCACCACGAACCCTCCGACCAGATTCACCGTCGCGAGCAGCACCGCTACCAGCGCGAGGCCCAGAGGCAGAAGCTCCGTGGCCTGACCCGCCACCAGGATCGCACCGACGAGGATAATTCCGTGGATCGCGTTGGCACCGGACATCAAGGGTGTGTGCAGCGTGCTTGTCACTTTGGACACCACTTCGAAACCGACGAACACGGCGAGCACTACAACGGTGAGCAGGGACGGCAGATCCATTAGCGCGTTCCTTTCAGCGCGGCCGCGGTGGGTTGGTGCGCCACCCTGCCCTCGTGGGTGAGGCAGGCGCCGGCCACGACGTCGTCGTCGAAGTCCGGCTCGACGCGCCCGTCCACGGTCATGAGCTCCACAAGGTTCGCGACATTGGCTGCGAACAGCCGGGACGCGTCGGCGGCCATCGCGGATGCAGCGTCCTTCATCCCCACCAGGGTGACGGTTCCGCCGGCTCCCGACACCAGGATGTCCTGCCCTGCCACGGAGCCTTGCACGTTGCCACCGGTTTCGGCGGCAAGGTCGACGACGACGGCACCGCCCTGCATCCCCTGAACCATGTCAGTGGTCACGAGCAACGGTGCCGGCCTGCCGGGGACGGCGGCAGTTGTGATCAGGACGTCGGAGGCCGCCACATGCGGGACGAGGAGCTCGCGCTGCCGCCGGGCCCGGTCCTCACCCATCTCCCGGGCGTAGCCGCCGGCGCCTTCGATGGCGTCGAGGTCGAGGTTGATGAATGTGCCGCCGAGGGAGGCGACCTCGTCCGCGGAGGAGGGGCGGACGTCGTACGCAGACACACGGGCGCCCAACCGCTTGGCTGTTCCGATGGCCTGCAGTCCCGCGACTCCCGCACCGAGCACAAGGACGCGTGCGGGTGGCACCGTGCCTGCAGCAGTCATGTACAGGGGAAAGAACCGGGGGAACCGGATCGCAGCCTCGAGGACCGCGCGGTATCCGGCGACAAGGGACTGGGAGGACAGTGCGTCCATCGACTGCGCGCGGGAGATCCGCGGGATGAGTTCCAGCGCAAACGACGTGACTCCGGCCTGTGCGAGGGCGGCGACCGTGTTCAGCTCCGTGGCGGGAGCTGCGAAGCCGACCGTGAAGGTGCCGGGCTGCAACATCCCCGCTTCTTCCGCAGTCAGGGGCGCAACGTGGCACAGGAGATCGACCTGGCCGAGTTGGGGAACGACGTCGGCGCCCGCTGTGCGGTACGCAGCATCATCATGGCCCGCCTGTACACCGGCCCCGGATTGCACGACGACGTCAAGGCCGAGCTTGGTCAGTTGGCGGACGGATGCGGGCGTCGCCGCCACGCGTCGCTCACCCGAACGGGTCTCCCGTTTCACTCCCACCAGCACGATCTGTCCCTTCCCAACGGGGCGCCGTCGCCCAATCGCTGGAACACAGCATCACACAGCAGGAGTGTTCGCGGAACGCAACAGCCCGGGCTGTTGCGGGAAGGTTATGCAGCCGTGCCCTGCCAGGCCCCAAACCTCCACGACGCCTCGAACGGCTTCGGTGTCGGAAGTAGTCAGCGAACTGCATATTTTCAGCCGACCATCAGGTGGCGGCTGTAGCCTTTAAGAATCTTCGGGAACTTGGGGACCCTCCGCGGCTGGGAAGTCGGTTTCGACTTCAGGGATTCTTATGACCATCACTTCACCGGCACGCACGGTCCGCGTTGCCAAGCCGAACGACGTCGTCGCTTCCTACGCCACGCTTCTCAAGCAGGTGCGCAAGGAAGGCCTGCTCGCACGCAGGCGCGGCTTCTACCTTTCAGTCATGGCGCTCCTCGGCCTGGCTCTCGGCGCAGCATGGACGGGTTTCGCCCTTCTCGGCGATACCTGGTTCCAGCTGCTGATTGCAGGCGTTCTCGGAGTCGTGCTGACGCAGATCGCTTTCCTGGCACATGAGGCGTCCCACCGCCAGATCTTCGCCTCCCGCGGCGCCAACGACTGGTCGGGACGGATTCTCGCCGCCGGCGTCGTCGGTATCAGCTACCAGTGGTGGATGAACAAGCACTCCCGTCACCACAACGATCCGAATGTTGTGGGCAAGGATCCGGACATCGAGGTGGACACCATCTCCTTCCTGGAAGAGGACGCCGCCAAGGCTAAGGGCATCCAGGCGTGGATTACCCGCCGCCAGGGTTACTTGTTCTTTCCGCTCCTGACGCTCGAGGGCCTGAACCTGCATGCCCGCTCCATTGCCACTCTCTTCCGCCCCGGCGCAGTGCAGGGACGCTGGGTCGAGCTTGCGCTCCTCGCGGTCCGCTTCGGCTTGTACCTCGGAGTGCTGTTCTGGTTCCTGCCTGTGGGCATGGCTTTCGCTTTCATCGGCGTGCAGATGGCGGTCTTCGGCATCTACATGGGTGCTTCCTTCGCTCCCAACCACAAGGGCATGCCGGTCATCCCGCGTGACAGCAAGCTGGACTTCTTCCAGAAGCAGGTCCTCACCTCACGCAACATCCGCGGCGGCAACTTCATCAACAACGCCTTCGGCGGCCTCAACTTCCAGATTGAGCACCACCTCTTCCCGGATATGCCACGCCCGCACCTGCGCAAGGCAGCAGTCATCGTTCGGGAGCACTGTGAGCGACTCAAGGTTCCCTACACCGAAGTCGGTGTCGCGGCGTCGTACGGCGCAGTTGTCTCCTACCTCAACCGGGTGGGACTCGCAGCCCGCGACCCCTTCGACTGCCCCATGGTCAACCGCTACCGCCGGCGGTAGTTCCGGAGCCAGCGGCTGAAACCCTTCAAACGACGACGGCGACCCTCACCGAGCGGTGAGCGGTCGCCGTCGTTTCCTGTCTTCGCTGTTGCGATTGACTGCCCGTACGTCAGGCGTTCCAGAGCCCGTAGGAGTCCGCCAGTGAGGAAATCTTCTGCGCACGGGCAAGACGCGGGAGGTACGAGCCATCGCCGACGACGGCGCCGGACGCGTGTGCGTCGAGGAGCTCGTGGGCCCACTGGATCTCGGACTCGCTCGGAGAGAGGCCCTTGTTGATGGTATCTGCCGCTTCCGGGCGCAGGCACAGCTTTCCGGTCATACCCATGGATGCCGTGACCTTGCAGGCGTCGAGCAAATCGTCGCCGAGGGCACCTACCGTAGGCCCGTCGATGGGGCCGGGCAGCTGACCGACACGGGAGGCGACCACAAGCTTGGCGCGCGCGTAGGCAAGGGCCATAGGGTCATCGGAGGCACCCGTGTCGCGGCGGAAATCGCCGACCCCGAATGCCAGCCGGAAGGTTCCGGGGGCGCTCGCGATCGCCGTTGCATTTTCGATGCCGAGCGCGGATTCAACGAGGGCGAGCACGGGAGTGCCGGCCTGGAGCCGCATGGCCGTATGCGTGACCTGCTCGGGCTTCTCGGTCATGGCGAGCATGACGCCGCGGAGACCGGGCGCCTTGGAGAGGGCGGCGAGGTCATCGGCCCAGAAGTCAGTCTCGATGCCGTTGACCCGCACCCATGCGGTCATGCCGGTGGAGAGTGCTTCGACAACCCTTTCACGTGCTTCAGCCTTGAAGTCGGCGGGCACGGCGTCCTCGATGTCGAATACGACGGAATCGGCCTCGGAAGCCAGCGCCGGCGCGAAGTTCGCCTCGGTTGCTGCCGAAGCGAGCAGCCAGGAACGGGACAGCTTGGCAGGAAGCGCAGCAGCGCGACTATTACGAAGGGGGGCCATACCTAGAACCTTACGCAACCGGCCTCGTCGTAATCCACCGGGTGACGCCCCCGGACGGTAAACACTACGACCAAAAGATCCTTTGACCCCGACGAAGGCGGTCGATAGGATTTTCACGATACAGTATCGAAATATCGTTATATGAAAGTGGTCAGCTATGAGCAAGCAACTCGCGGTCGGAGATCCGGCTCCTACGTTCACCCTCACCGATGCTGACGGACTGCCCGTGAGCCTCTCGGAATTCAAGGACCGCAGCGTGGTGGTCTACTTCTACCCCAAGGCCGAGACCCCGGGCTGCACCACCGAGGCCTGCGATTTCCGGGACAACCTCGCCTCACTTCAGAGCGCCGGTTTCAGCGTTGTCGGCATCTCGCCGGACACGCCGGAGGAGCTCGCTTCGTTCACGAGCAATCACGGGCTCGCGTTCCCCCTGCTTTCCGACGCCGACAATGCCGTCGCCATCGCGTGGGGCGCCTACGGTGAGAAGGAACGGAACGGCAAGATCGTCACCGGCATCATCCGATCCACGGTCGTTGTGGGACCGGACGGAACTGTGCAGCACGCCGAGTACGGCGTCGATGCACAGGGCCACGTTGCACGCTTGCGGAAGACCCTGAACGTCGCCTGACCCTTGCATGACAGAAGACCCTCCTGCACTGGGTGCGGGAGGGTCTTCTGCTTTCCCGGACGGACGTGCTAGCACCCTTCCGGAGTCTTTGGGTTGCGGGTCAGGCTGCGCCTCGACGGAGCAGGCGCCCGGTGGGCTTTTCGAGGTCCAGCACCTCGCCTCGCAGGTAGGTGGAGCGGACGACGCCGGCGAGCGCCTTGCCGGCGTAAGGCGAGATGGGATTCTTGTGGTGAAGCTTGTGCACGTCGACCACGAAGGTCTCGTCCGCGGCGAAGACCGAGAAGTCGGCATCGTACCCGAGAGCGAGCTTGCCCTTCCGCTGTAGCCGCGCGATCGCGGCAGGGCGGGCAGACATCCATTCCACAACCTGCTCCAGAGGAATGTCCCGCGTCCTCGCCTCCGACCAGATCAGCGAGAGACCCAGCTGCAGCGAGGACACCCCTCCCCAGGCCACGCCGAAGTCGCCGTTCTCAAGGTCCTTCAAGTCGAGGGTCGACGGGGAATGGTCCGACACGATGCAGTCGATCGTCCCATCCATCAGGCCCTGCCACAGCAGCTCCCGGTTGGATGCTTCGCGGATGGGAGGGCAGCACTTGAACGCGGTCGCCCCATCCGGGATTTCCTCCGAGAGCAGGGTGAGGTAGTGCGGGCAGGTTTCGACGGTGAGGTTCACCCCGTCGCGCCTGGCTGTCGCGATCATGGGCAGGGCGTCCGACGACGACAGGTGCAGGATGTGCGCCCTGGCACCCGTCCAGCGGGCACGCTCGATCACTTCGGCGATGGCCACGTTCTCGGCACCACGGGGCCTTGATGCCAGGAACTTCGCGTACTGGTCGCCTTCGGGGGAAGGGGCGCGGTCAATGGCCCGCGAGTCTTCGGCGTGGACGATCATCAGGGAGTCGAAGGATTTCAGCTCCGCCATGTCCGCTTCCATTTCGTCGGCTTCCAGATGCGGGAACTCGTCCACGCCGGAGTGAAGCAGGAAGCACTTGAATCCGAACACGCCCTCGTCGTGAAGCGGGCGAAGATCAGCCTTGTTGCCCGGAATGGCGCCGCCCCAGAAGCCGACGTCGACAAAGGACTGGGTCTCGGCCGCCGCCCGCTTCTGCTCAAGTGCGTCGACGGTCACGGTCGGCGGGATGCTGTTGAGCGGCATATCGATGATGGTGGTGACCCCTCCGGCAGCTGCAGCCTTCGTGGCGGACGCGAAGCCCTCCCACTCCGTGCGGCCGGGTTCGTTGACGTGTACGTGGGAGTCCACGAGGCCCGGGATCAAAGTCTCGTCCGGTGCAAGGTCCACTACTGTTGCGCCGTCCAGCCCATTGCCAAGCGGCTCGATCGCCACAATGACGCCGTCGCGGACGCCGACTTCGCGCGGCGCGATTCCCGCCGTCGTCATAATCCGTTCGCCGCGGATGACGAGGTCATATGTTTCCCTGCTCATCAAAGTCCTCCATTCAGTCCAACACCGACGCCGATCGAGGCGGCGATGGCGCGCCCCACCTCTTCCAGCAACCGGCCCGCGTTGGCAATGCACTCATCTACATCAGGCTCCAGGTCCGTCAGGGCGTACACGCCCGCGAACCCCGCGTCGCGAACCTGTCTGCGGCTGAGGCTGGTGCGGCCGCAGACTGCGATCACCGGTACCCCTGCCGCCGTCGCGGCTTCGAGCACGCCCAACGGCGTCTTCCCTCCGAGGCTCTGCTCGTCGAGGCTGCCTTCACCGGTGATCACCAGTTCGGCCCCGTCCAGCTTCTTGTGCAGGTCCGCCAGTTCCAGTACGACGGCGATGCCCGGCTCCCGCTCAGCCTTCAGTACCGCTAGCGCCGCGTAGCCAACGCCGCCCGCAGCTCCAGCGCCCGGCGCCTCGGCCTGCTGTTGAGCTTGGGGGCCCAATTCCTTCCCGAGTACCTCGACGAAGCGGGCGAGGGCACCGTCAAGGTCAGCGACGTCGTCGGGCGCTGCTCCCTTCTGGGGTCCGAAAACCGCGGCGGCGCCGTTGGGCCCAAGAAGGGGGTTGTCGACGTCGGACGCCAGGGTGAACGCAGTCGTGGCAAGCCGCGGGTCAAGGCCGCGCAGGTCGATCCGGGCGAGGCCGGCGAGGGCTGCGCCTCCGTCAGGAAGCGGGTTGCCGCCGTCGTCCTGGAAAGCGGCGCCGAGGCCGGTAAGCATCCCGGCGCCGCCGTCTGTGTTCGCGCTGCCACCGACGCCCAGCACAATGTGCGTGCAGCCGAGGTCGAGTGCGAAGCGGATCAGTTCCCCGGTCCCCCGGCTCGAGGCTTCCCGTGCCTTCAGCACTCCCCCGGGAAGCACCGCGAGACCCGAGGCAAGCGCCATCTCTATCACCGCGGTGCCGGCCCGGACCGCGATCGGCGCCTCCACCGGCTCCCCGGTCGGGCCGGCGACCGTCGTGGTGTGCCGGCTGTACCCGGCGGCGAGGGCAGCATCAAGTGTGCCCTCGCCGCCGTCGGCCATCGGAACCACCTCGACGGCGAGCTCCGGGTCTGCCGAAAGCAGCCCTGCCCGCAGGTGAGCGGCGACCTCGGGGGCGGTCAGCGACCCCTTGAACTTGTCCGGCGCGATGACGATCCGCATGTGGCTATTACACCAACAGGGAGATGGCCGTGGGGGCGTCGTCGGCGGATTCGGCGAGGTCCTCGAACTCGTTGATCGCGTCGATGCCCGCGGCGCCCATGGCGATGTTGGTGACCCGTTCCAGGATGACCTCCACGATCACCGGCACGCGGTACTCCTGCATGAGCGCACGGGCCTTTTCGAAGGCGGCCTGCAGGTCATCGGCTTCCCGGACACGGATCGCCTTGCAGCCCAGGCCCTCGGCCACCTTGACGTGGTCAACGCCGTAGCCGTCGAGCTCGGGCGCATTCACGTTCTCGAATGCGAGCGACACGTGGTAATCCATCTCGAACCCGCGCTGCGCCTGGCGGATGAGGCCGAGGTACGAGTTGTTCACAACCACGTGGATGTACGGCAGCTGGAACTGCGCGCCCACGGCCAGTTCTTCGATCATGAACTGGAAGTCGTAGTCACCGGACAGCGCGACGACGGTTTCCCCCGGGCTTGCCTGCGCCACACCGAGGGCGGCCGGCGCGGTCCAGCCCAGCGGTCCGGCCTGGCCACAGTTGATCCAGTTGCGGGCCTCGTAGACGTGCAGGAACTGTGCACCGGCAATCTGGGACAGCCCGATGGTCGACACGTACCGGGTGTCCCGGCCGAACGCCTGATTCATCTCCTGGTACACCCGCTGCGGCTTGACCGGCACGTTGGTGAAGTTGGTCTTGCGCTGCATCGTGGACTTCCGCTGTGCGCAGTTCTTGACCCAGGCGTTCCAGTCCGGCAGCCCCTGCTGCTCCTTGCGTTCACGCGCGATCTCAACCAGCCCGCTGAGGGCGGCACCGGCGTCGGACACGATCCCGAAATCCGGCGCGAAGACGCGCCCGATCTGCGTGGGCTCGATGTCGATGTGCACGAACTTCCGGCCCTTGGTGTACACGTCGAGGGCACCGGTGTGGCGGTTGGCCCAACGGTTGCCGATGCCGATCACGAAGTCAGACTCGAGCATGGTGGCGTTGCCATACCGGTGCGAGGTCTGCAGGCCGACCATGCCGGCCATCAGCTCATGGTCGTCGGGGATGGAACCCCAGCCCATCAGCGTAGGGATCACCGGGATGTTGAGCAGCTCGGCGAGTTCCACAAGCTGCGCGGAGGCGTTGGCGTTGATGATGCCGCCGCCTGCCACGATCAGCGGGCGTTCAGCGGCGGTCAGCATGTCCAGCGCCTTCTCAAGCTGCTTACGCGTGGCGGCGGGCTTGTGGACCTGGAGGGGTTCGTAGGTATCAGGATCGAACTCGATCTCGGTCTGCTGGACGTCGATCGGCAGGTCGATCAGCACAGGCCCGGGACGGCCGGAACGCATCTCGTAGAACGCCTTCTGGAACGCGCCCGGAACCTGCGCAGCTTCCAGGACAGTCATGGCCATTTTGGTGACCGGCTTGGCGATCGAGGAGATATCGACGGCCTGGAAATCTTCCTTGTGCAGCTTCGCCACGGGAGCCTGGCCGGTGATGCAGAGAATCGGGATGGAGTCCGCCCACGCCGAGTAGAGGCCTGTGATCATGTCGGTTCCGGCGGGGCCGGAGGTGCCGATGCAGATCCCGATGTTGCCGACCTTGGCACGAGTGAATCCCTCGGCCATGTGGGAGGCGCCCTCAACGTGGCGGGCGAGGACATGGTGGATGCCGCCGTGGGCTCGCATCGCGGAATAGAAGGGGTTGATCGCCGCGCCGGGCAGGCCGAACGCCGTGGTGGCGCCCTCCTTCTCCAGGATCGCAACGGCTGCGTCGACAGCGCGCATTTTGGGCATGGTGTGCTCCTACTGAGGGAAGTTTTGCGCAGCTCAGGCGACTTGCGACGTCGTCGGCTCGCCTAAGCTGCACGGAAGTTTGGGTTTTATTTGCCGGAGAGCTGGTTGATCAGCTTGAAGAGGCCGGAGTGGTCCAGGCCGCCGTCGCCCGTGTTGACGAGCGAGGCAACCAGCTGTGCGACGACGGCACCCAGTGGGGTGGCGACGCCGGCTTCACGGGCGGCTGAGGTGACAATGCCGAGGTCCTTGTGGTGGAGGGCCAGGCGGAAGCCGGGATCGAAGTTGCGGTCGAGCATCTTCTGGCCCTTCTGGTCGAGTACCTTGGAGCCGGCGAGGCCGCCGCCAAGGACCTTGAGGGCGGCGTCGGTGTCCACGCCGTAGGCCTCGAGGAAAACGATCGCTTCGGACAGAACGCCGATGTTGACGGCGACGATGAGCTGGTTTGCAGCCTTCACGGTCTGGCCTGAGCCGGACGGGCCGACATGGACGATCGTCTTGCCGACTGCGGCAAGCACGTCCTGTGCGGCTTCGAAGTCTTCCTTCTCGCCGCCCACCATGATGGACAGGACGGCGTCGATGGCACCCTGCTCACCACCCGAAACCGGTGCGTCCAGCGGGCGGAGCCCGGCAACACGCGCCTGCTTGGCCAATTCCACGGCAACGTCGGGTCGGATACTGCTGGCGTCGACCCAGAGGGCGCCCTGCTTCGCGTTGGCGAAGACGCCGTCGTCGCCTGTTACGACGCCCTCGACGTCCGGTGAGTCGGGCACCATGGTGATGACGACGTCGGCGTGCTTGACTGCCTCGGCAATGCTGGCTGCTGCTGACCCGCCTTCGGCGACGAGCTTGTCCATCTTGTCCGAGCTGCGGTTGAACCCGGTGACGGTGTAGCCGGCCTTGACGAGGTTGATGGCCATGGGCAGGCCCATGATGCCGAGTCCGATGACTGTTACGTTTTTCATGGTCATTCCTTGTTATGAGCGGGCAGCGTTATGAGCGGGCGGCGTGGTCGCGGATGGCCCAGTTGAAGGCGGCGTCCGCCGGTTCCTTGTACTCGAGTCCGATGTGGCCGTCGTAGCCGAGTTCGCGGCTGCGGGCGATCCACTCCCCCAGCGGCAGGGCGCCGCTTCCGGGAGCTCCACGGCCGGGTGCATCGGCGATCTGGATGTGGCCGAAGTCTTTGGCGTGGTTCTCGATGACCTGGCCGACATCGTCGCCGTTGACCGAGAGATGGTAGAAGTCGGCAAGGAGCTTGATGTTGCTCTTGCCCGTTTTCGCTGTGACCTTTTCGATGACATCGAGTGCATCCTGCGCGGTCAGCAGCGGATACCTGTCTGCACCGCTGACGGGTTCCAGGAGGACGGTGCCGCCGATCCGTGAAACAGCATCCGCCGCGAACGCGAGGTTCTCGATGGCCACGGCGTCCTGCTCCTCGGGGCTGACGCCCGCGACGCGGTTACCGTACAGCGCGTTGAAGGCCTTGCAGCCGAGCCGTTCGCCGATTCCGACGACGACGGGGACGTTCGCTTGGAAGTCCGCCTGCCGTTCGGGCCAGGACACCAGGCCACGGTCACCGCCCGGCATATCGCCGGCGTTGAAGTTGAGGCCGGTGAGCTGGACGTCGGCGTCAGTGATCGCGTTCTCGAAGGCTGCAACCTCCGAAGCAGACGGGGTGGAGGTGCTGAAGGGCCACCAGAACTCGACAGCGTCAAAGCCTGCTTTCTTCGCGGCAGCCGGGCGCTCGAGCAGAGGCAGCTCGGTGAGAAGGATGGAGCAGTTCACTGTGTAGGTCATCGTTGATCCTCGGGTGCTTGGCCAAACGGTCATTCCGTAATGCGGAAGTAACTTTCTGTCTAATGAAAGAGTAGGGCTAAACCGCGAGACGCGTCAACCGTCCCAGAGCACCCCGGCGGACAGAATTGGCCCTTAGCGTCACCTCCACCCCTTCGGAACGCCAAGGCTGACCCTCAGGGCCACATTTGGGACGTGCGGCTCGGCACCCGATCAGGCGGCGGCGGTTCGAGCGGCCCGGGCGAAGGCACGAAGGATCCGTTCCTTGAGCTTCACCTCGTCAAAAAGGTCCTTCCACTCGATCCGAAGGACCGTCCACCCATCCTCCATCAGCGCCTTCTCCCGGCGTCGTTCCTCGAAGATTGCCTGCTCGGTCGGGCGGTAGTCGAAGTACTTCACCTTGCCGTCGAATTCGAGAGCGACTTTCCGCTCGCGCCACCCGAAGTCGAGCCGGTACTCCCCGTGGCGGGTGTGAACAGCCAGTTGCTGCTCCGGCATCGGCACCCGCATGACCGTCATGGCATGGAGCGCGAGCGTCTCCCCAGGGGATTCGGATAGTGAACTGGCAACCGCCAGCACCTTCCTGGCGCGGTGTATCCCTTTGTGACCGGGACGTTCGCGGACGGCCTTCTCCATCACGGCCCGATCCGCACCGAGCTGCAGCCCATGCTCCACCAGAACCAGCGCCGACTTATGCGGAAGGATCCGTGAGCAGTCGACAACTGTGCGCTCAAGCGAAGTCGTCCGTACGCCACGGATCTCGACGACCTCCCCCTCGGAGAGCCGCGCCTGATGCACCCGAACGTCAGGCGCGCGACTCGCGGATGACAGCGCTGCCTGCTGGGTCACATGGATGAGGGAACCGGCGTTCCACAGGTGCAGACCGTGCAGTCGCGCCGCTGACGTGTGGCTATAGGTTCTCTCTGCGACGGCCGCGGCGGCCGTCACAAGTCGGTGTGCGTAGATCATCTGGATCCCGCGCTCTCCGGCCGACAAGCCGTGCCAGCGGGAATGATGGATATAGCAACCCCTCCGGAGCCGCACGAGTGACCCGACGGCAACCAGTTCTCTTACTTGGGCCGTGGACAAGCCTCGTTCCTTGAGCACGCGCGTGAGCCATAGGGCGTTGCCTGATAACCAGGGAGGTTCTGCCATGACTCAAGGGTGCGCTCAACACCGGCATCGATCAGGCGCACGTCGCGCTATGTGCACAATCCGCCCCTTACCGGCTCGGTGCGCGTCCCAGAAGTGGCCCTCCGCGTCAGAAGCGACCGATTCGAACGAGCAAACCCGTGCCCAACGGCCACTTCTGCGCGATAGCCTTAAGGAGGAGAGGGGATCCAATGAAAAACGCGCACCAGCATGACGAAGTCACGGCGATCATCGAGTGGCCTCGACCGTTGAGCGCGCAGGCGCTGAAAACCATCAAGACAGTGCTTCTGGGCGTCCTGGTGGTCACCGCACTCGTGCAGATCGTGCCGTTCCAGATGCTTGGCGGGCTCGCCAATCACCTCTTCACCATCCTCCTGATCCTCTCCTGGGCAGGGCCCGCCCGCCGGTTCTTCCGGCAACGTGCTGACCGATCCAGCACTGGCGGATCCAGCACTGACGAATCAAACACCGACGGACCCAACGGGGAACGCCGCGACGGGCCCTCTGAGGACAGGTAAGGCCTCAGGGAACGAGCAGCTCCGCGACCGTGACTGGCCCCTCAAGCACTAGCCGAACCACCGAAAGCGTTGCGCCGGAACGGCACGTGAGCGGAACTTCCACATCACCGGAGTACCCCGCCGCAACATCGGCGGCTCCCACTTCCCGCCAGGTACCCGCGGGCCCGGGCACCTGAATCCGCAGCACGCCACCTCCGCTGCGCACCACGCGAACCGAGACCGACGACGGCGCTGACCCGTCCCAGCCGCGGTAGGTCAGCGTGCCGCGCAGGAGGGCCGGGTCGGCGACGGTCACTGCGGTTCCCCGTAGCGGAGTCTCGGGAACCAGCAGGGCGTTGGCCGATTCGTCGAACAGTTCGGCCCGGGTCCATGTCCCGCGCTTGCGGAGTGGGCTGCCCACACCGTCCACCTCCAGGGAGACGGCCAACGGCAGGTCCTCAGCGGAACGCCCGATCAACAGGTCATAGGACCCGGGTTCCACCACCATTCGCTCCGCGGTAAGGCTATAGGTCGCGAGCTTTTGTTCGTCCACGGGAAGCACGACGACCGACCGCTCTCCCGCCTGCAAGGACACCCGGGAATGGGCGACGAGCCGCCGTCGCGGGTAACCCGACCGCTCTGAAGTGGCGTACACCTGCACCAGCTCGTGAACCTGCCTGTCCCCGGCGTTCCGCACGGTGACCTCCAGGGAGCCGTCCATCAGCTCCGCCGACTCATACTCCACAGGTGCGTAACCCAGCCCGTGCCCTACCGGATAGAGCGGTTCGGCCGTGCTGTAGTGGTAGGTCGATCGTGAGCTGATGATGTCGTAGTCGAGGATGTCCGCGAGGTCCGCGTCCCGCGCCCACCACGTCTGCGGCAGCCGTCCGGAGGGCTCACGGTCTCCGCTCAACACGTCCGCAACGCCACGCCCGAGCTCCTGCCCGCCATGCGAGGACCAGACAACTGCCGGTGTGTCCGCAAGCTCACCGAGCGCGTAGGGATAGGACGAAACGATCAGCAGCACGGTTCGGGGGTTCGCCTCGCGCACCACGCGAATCAGCTCCTGCTCACTCTGCGGCAGGTCCAGTGTGGTGCGGTCCAGGGTTTCGCGCCCGCCCAGGTGCGGATCATTTCCAACGACGACGACGGCGACATCCGCCGATGCTGCTGCCTGACGTGCCGCTTCGGTTCCTGAACGAAGGGTCCGCGGCATGAAACGGTCGGCGTCCTGCTCGGTGCCGGTGACCAACGCGGCGCTGCCTGTGCCTTCTTCGACCCGGACCCACTTCCCGGACGCGACATGGCGCAGCGCAACCGAACCATCGACCGAGTGGTGCAGCGCGAACGTTTCCTGTACCACCCATCCGCCGACCCGGTCAGCGGATGCGCGGAGATACCCACTGTCCCCGGAGACGAAGCGGCCATTCAGGGCGGACCGGAGGGTGCACTCGCCGTTGCCCCAGTCCTTGAGAACGAAGGTGTCGGCAGACTCCGGCCTCATGGAGCAAGCCGTCACCGCAGCTGTTCCTTCGGGAACGCTCAGGTAGGCGTTGGTCCGTATGCTACGGAGCGCCACCAGATCAAGCGCTTCCTCCGGCACGACTGTGCCGTAACGCTCGGCGAGCCCTTCGGCCACGCTGACGGGGTTCACCAGGGTTCCGCTGTACCAGTCGGCGAGCACGTCGGACCCGAGGGAGCCGAGCACTGCCACCGTACCCGGGGAATCCCCCAACGGGAGAATGGAACCGCCGTCGCCTGAGGCCTTCGACAGAACGCGGGCGTTGCGAAGCACAACCACGGACTTGCCCGCGGCCTCCCGGGCCAATTCCGCGTGATCGTCCGTGAGTAATGCCTCGGAGGAGATGCCGCCGTACACACCGCCGTCGGGCAGGAACTCGCCCGTGCGTTCACGCAGGGTGAGCAGGCGGAGGACTGCCGCGTCGACATCGTCCATGGACATCAGTCCGCGAGCCAGCGCCTCTTCAAGATAGGCGATCGAGGGCGCAGGATCGTCACCGTCGTCAGTGAAGCTGTCTACGCCTGCCCGCAATGCGGCAGCATAGGCGGACGGTCCGTCGTCGAAGTATTTCTCCGCCGTGAAGAGGGACGAAGGCGCTCCGGCGTCGGTCACGATCGCGACCGAATCGCCGTTGCCCCAGCGCCGCAACTGGTCCGCCACAAGGTCCGAAACGTGGGCGGGCCGGCCGTTGACCAGGTTGTAGGACAGCATGACGGCGCCTGCTGCACCGGACTCGACGGGCAGGCGGTAGGCGGGGAGCTCGTACTCATTCAGTACACGCGGCGGCAGTTGGCTTGAGGTGACGTTGCGGTCGCGCTCGTTGTTGTAACCGAGGAAGTGCTTCAGCGTGGGAAGGGTGAGCCACTGCTCGGCGTGGTCGCCCTTCAGGCCTTCACAGTAGGCGGTTGCCAGCAGGGCTGTGAGCCCGGAGTCCTCGGAAAAGCCCTCCTCGTTCCTGCCCCACAGCGGGTGCCGAAGCGGGTTGACGACCGGCGCCCAGACGTTGAGGCTCACGGTCGGGTCGCCGGCCTTTTTCGCCCGCATCTCCAGGCCGACCGCGCGCCCCACCCTGCGCAGAAGGTCCTCGTCCCAGGTGGCCGCCAGCCCCACCGTCTGCGGGAAAACCGTCGCATCACCGAGCCAGGCAACGCCGTGCGCCGCCTCCGCACCCGTGTGGAAATACGCCAGGCCAACCTCTGGAATGGCGGGTGAATGCTGATGGAGCAGCGACACCTTTTCGCTCTGGGACAGGAGGGCGAGGATGCTCTCTGCGGTGCGGGCGGCAAGACGGGTTTCGCTCACGAAGAAGTTCCGATCACTGGGGAGGATTGTTTAAGCGCTTGCACAGCGCTCTTCGACCCCCATGCTGGCATCAACCGCTGTGATAAGCAACACAATTCGGTCTTGTCCGAAACAGAAACATGCCCTACGGTTGGATCAATCGAAGCGCTTCGACGAATCGGGTAGTCCGACGTCATAGTTCGATAACCAACCATGCAAGCGCCGTCCAAGGCGCGCCTGGACACAAAGGAGTGCACCATGCCAAACAGTTCACACGGCACCGACCTTCAAGGCGTTGCGCTGGGCCGCAAGCCGCTGGGCCGCCGGTCCTTTCTCGGCCTGCTG
Organism: Arthrobacter sp. D2-10; assembly: GCF_054161285.1. Classification (NCBI taxonomy): domain Bacteria; kingdom Bacillati; phylum Actinomycetota; class Actinomycetes; order Micrococcales; family Micrococcaceae; genus Arthrobacter; species Arthrobacter sp. D2-10. The sequence goes on from NZ_CP096431.1 coordinate 3,236,307, forward strand.
GGGGGAGCCGCCTTCTTCGCAGCCTCCCCTACGCTGCTGACCGCCTGCAGCACCGGCACATCCGCTCCACAGGCAACGACGGCGGGCGGTCTGGCTGAATCGGTTGCGAAGCTTGTGCCCGACTACATCCCCATGAACCTGGTGCAGCCGGACATTCAGGGCGTCAAGGGCTCTACCCCCGGGTTCACCACCATTCCCACTGAACTGGTCAAGTCTGTCAGCAAGGTGCCGGGCAGCGGCGGCACCTACACGGCAATGTCGCCGGCGTGGTGGGCCATCCCCCGAGGCTTGCCCGACAACGCGTACTACCAGGCGGTCAACGAGCGGCTCGGTGCCACCATCAATTTCCAGGCAACCGACGGCAACACCTACGGCGACAAGATTCAGACTGTACTCGCCTCACCGCGTGACGTTCCTGATTGGGTGGTCATCCCCTCCTGGAACATTCCGCCCCGTTTCGGCCAGGCAGCCAAGGGATTGTTCACTGACCTGGCGCCTTACCTCGCCGGGGACAAGGTGAAGAAGTATCCCAACCTCGCGAATATCCCGACGGCGGCCTGGAAGTACAGCTGCTTCGAGGGCGGTCTGTACGGGCTGCCCATGCCCACCCCGCTGGTCAATGACGCATTCTTCTACCGCAACGACCTGTTCGACGAGATGGGCCTGGAGCAGCCGAAGACGGCGGACGAGTACATCGCCATAGCCAAGGAAGTCACCGATCCTTCCAAAAACCGTTGGGGATCCGAGGACGTTTGGAACGGTGCCCAGCTCATGCACGGGGTGGTCCCGAAGTGGAAGCTCGTCGACGGCACACTCGTGAACAAGTTCGAGACCGAGGAATACCGCGCCGCCCTCGAGTGGATCATCAAGCTCTTCAAGTCCGGTGCAGTGCACCCCGACGCGGTTGCCGGCAACGCACAGCAGGCCAAGCCCCGCTTCGAGTCCGGGGCCACTCTGATGACGACCGACGGCGTGGGCGGCTGGCATGAGGCCCTCGGCCGCGTCCTGCCCACGAACCCGGACTTCGATATGCAGCCCATGGACTTCTTCGCTCCCGACGGCGGTGACCCAGTACTCTACAGCGGCCAGCCCGCCGGCATTTTCAGCTTCATCAAGAAGACCGAGGACACCGCGAAGATCGAAGAGTTGCTGGCTCTGGCGAACTTCATAGCTGCCCCCTTCGGCACCGAGGAAAACCTTCTCATCAACAGCGGCGTCGAAGGCAAGCACTTCGAGCGCGATGCCCAGGGCATCCCGCAGATGACCGATCTCGGCCGCCAGGAAGTCACCAGCACCTACCAATTCCTCGTCAGCCCGCCGACGGTCAATTCCCACGTCCAGTACCCCGGGTTCGTCCAGGCGAAGACCGAGTGGGAAGCGCGGCAGGCGCCGTTCGTGCAGGAAGACGTCTTCTTCGGAATGCAGATCCAGGAACCGCCGCAGTACGGATCGTTGAGCGCACCCTTTGACGATCTTGCCAAGGACATTGCCCGCGGCCGCAAGGGTCTCAAGGACCTGGACTCCGAGATCGAAACCTGGAAGCGGAACGGCGGCGAGAAACTTCGTGAGTTCTATGCCGGGTTCCTGACCGCGTAGCTCCACCGCCATGACCACGACTGACTTCACCCGCCGCGGGCAGCAAGCGCCGGCGAACACGAACGACGACGGCGCCGGCTCGCCTGCCCCGCTGCCGGTCCGCCGAAAGCAAGGACTGCGGGCCCGCTTCCGGCGTGACCGGTCGCTTGTTCTGATGGCGCTTCCCGCCGTCGTCCTTCTGGTGGTTTTCGCCTACGTGCCGCTCCTCGGCAATGTGGTCGCCTTCCAGAGCTACTCGCCCTTCATCGGTATCCCAGCCAGTCCCTGGGTGGGTTTGGAGAATTTCGCACGCGTATTCGGGGATCCGAACTTCTGGAATGCCGTCAGGAACACGCTCGTGATCACCGGGTTCCAGCTGGTGTTCTTCTTCCCCGTGCCGATTGCCCTGGCGCTCCTGCTGAACTCGCTGCTTCGTCCGGCGATGAGGGCAACGATCCAGGCCATCGTCTACCTCCCGCACTTCTTCTCGTGGGTGCTGGTGGTCTCGGTCTTCCAGCAACTGCTGGGCGGCGCAGGGCTGCTAAGCCAGATGCTGCGGGCCAACGGGTGGAACGGCATGGACATCATGACCAACCCCGACACCTTCCTCTTCCTCATCACGTCGCAGGCGGTCTGGAAGGACGCCGGGTGGGGCATCATCGTCTTCCTGGCCGCCCTGGCAGCCATCGACCCGGAGCAGTACGAGGCTGCCGCGGTTGACGGCGCCAACCGCTGGCGCAGGATGTGGCACGTCACCCTCCCCGGGCTGCGGTCGGTCATTGTCCTGCTACTGATCCTTCGCCTCGGCGATGCGCTGACTGTCGGGTTCGAGCAGATGATCCTGCAGCGCGACGCCGTGGGCGCCGAAGCCGCCGAGGTGCTGGACACCTTCGTCTACTACACGGGCATCCAGAACGGCGACTGGAGTTACGCGGCTGCCGCCGGACTCATCAAGGGCGTCATTTCGCTCGGTCTCATACTCGCTGCGAATAAAGTGGCGCATCTCTTCGGTGAAAACGGGGTGTATTCCAAGTCATGACAACCATCATCAAGCCAGCCCGGTCCCGCCGGACCGGCACCTCAAGACCCGCCTGGGAAGAAGAACCGGGAATCGCGGCGAAGGCAGGCAAGGGGTTGCTGCTGTTCCTGGTGGTTCTGGCGGTTCTCGGGCCGCTGTACACCATCGTCCTCACCAGCATCTCCTCGCAGGGCACCATCACCCAGGCCGGCGGACTCGTTCTTATCCCGGGAGAGATCTCCTTCGACGCGTACCGCCAGATCCTCAACGGCGGAGTGGTGACGCGCGCTGTGCTGGTGAGCGTCGGCGTCACCGCCGTCGGGACGCTGCTCAGCATGGTGGTGTCGATCCTGTGCGCCTACGGCCTCTCGAGGCCCGGCTCCTTCGCCCATACACCCCTGCTGTTCACCCTGCTCATCACCATGTTCTTCAGTGCCGGAATGATTCCGTCCTACCTCCTGGTATCAGGACTGGGTCTCATCAACTCCTACTGGTCACTGATCCTTCCGAGCGCGGTGTCGGTCTTCAACATCATCATCCTGCGCGGATTCTTCATGGGCATCGACCGGGGCATCCTCGACAGCGCACGGATTGACGGTGCCAGCGAGTGGCGCATCCTTGCCCAGATTGTGCTTCCGATGTCGAAGGCGGTGACGGCCGTCATCGCACTGTTCTACGGCGTCGGCTACTGGAACGCTTTCTTCAACGCGGTGCTCTACATCAATGACAGCGCCAAGAACCCGCTACAGGTGGTCCTGCGCTCCTACGTGCTGCAGGGCGTGTCGGTACCCGGGCAGATTGATGTTGGCCAGGGCGTGGCCCCCTCGCTTGCCCTGCAGATGGCTGTCATCGTGATCGCGATGGTTCCCATCCTCATCGTCTACCCGTTCGTGCAGAAGCACTTCACCAAGGGCGTCATGATCGGTGCGGTGAAGGGATGACGCGGGACACCGGCCCGCGGTCAACGGGCGCTCGTGGTTTCCCGCTGCACCAGCTTGGGAACGATCAGCCGAACCTCCACCGGCTTGTCCGAGTTGAGCCGGTCCATCACCATTTCGACGGCGGCCCTGCCGATGTCGTGCGCGGGAATGGAGACAGCGGTCCACGGCTTCGCTGCGGCGAGCGCCACGTCCTCCGGGGCGATCGCCACCACCGAGATGTCCTCGGGAATCCGCAGGCCCCGGGAGGCCAGGGCCTCGTGCAGGAGCGGCAACAGCCCCTCGTTGTGCACTACGAGCGAGGTGACCGGAGTGCGGCCGTCGTTGTTGATCAGCGCGTCGAGCGCTTCGGCGAGAGCCGGGACGGTGGCCTCGCAGGCGCGCAGCACGGAGGCTACTCCGGCGGCCTCGCACGCCTCAGAGAATCCTTTCCGGGCTCGGTCGGCGTAGGTCGCGTGACGCTCAAGGGAAGCCTGCGGGGAACCGATGAAGCCGATACTGCGGTGGTTCAGCTCGACGAGGTGGCGCACCGCGGTACGGGATGCTCCCGCGAAGTCGAAGTCAACACAGCTGAGCCCCTGCGGGTCATCGGGCAACCCGATCAAAACTGCGGGCTTCCGCAGTTTGGCGAGGAGCGGAATGCGGGGATCGCGTGCCTCGATGTCCATCATGAGGAGCCCGTCCACCATCGACTGGGACGTAACCCGCTCAAGACCACCGGCGTCGTCCTGCGTCAGGAGAAGGACGTCCTGGTTGTAGGTGCGCGCAGTGGTGACCACCGCTGCCACGAACTGCATGACGACGCTGACGTTCACGTCCGCGCGAAGCGGCGCCATCAGGCCGAGCACGTTCGAGCGATTGGAGGCGAGCGCTCGGGCCCCCGAGTGCGGGCTGTAGTTGAGCTTCCGGATGGCATCCTGGACGGCCAGCCGGGTCTCCTCGGAGATGGTTCGCTTACCGCTCAGCACATAGGAAACGGTGCTCAGCGAGACGCCCGCTTCCCGAGCGACATCATTCATGGTGGCCACGTTTCCCATCCTAGCTTCGACGACCTTCGATCCATAGCAGCGCGGAGGATCGGCTCGAAGACCCGAAGCGCTTCGACTGCCCTGCACTCTTGCCCGCACGAAACGTAAAGGAACAGCATGAAATTCACTGACGGGTACTGGATGTACCGTAAAGGGCTGACTGCCCTCCACCCGCGCGACATTGCCGACGTCGTTTCCACCGATTCCGGCCTGGAGGTCTACGCCCCCACCCGGCCGATCAACGCCCGTGGAGACGCGTTGAACTGCCCCCAGCTGACGGTCTCCTTCAGCTCTCCCCTCGAGGGTGTCATCGGAGTGACCATCGAGCATTTCCAGGGCGCGCTGGATCCCGGTCCCCGGTTCGAACTGCAGGAGGCGCATCCCGCCGTCGACGTGTCCATCGGTGAGACCCACGCGACCCTGACGTCGGGTGCGCTCACCGCGTCGGTCAGCCTCAGCGGTGACTGGGGAGTCGACTTCACCGGCGACGGAAAGCCGCTCACCAGTTCTGTCCCTCGCAGCGTCGGGTTCATTACCGACGACGCCGGACGCTTCTTTGTGCACGAACAGCTCACCCTCGGTGTGGGCACCAACGTGTACGGCCTGGGCGAGCGGTTCGGTGCCTTCGTGAAGAACGGCCAGTCGATTGACGTCTGGAACGAGGATGGCGGAACGTCCAGCGATCTGGCCTACAAGAACGTCCCGTTCTTCCTCACCAACTCCGGCTATGGCGTGTTCGTGAATCACCCCGAGCGGGTATCGTTCGAAATCGGCTCCGAGGTGGTCTCCCGTGCACAGTTCAGCGTCGAGGGGCAGAAGCTTCAGTACTTCGTGATCTACGGCCCCTCGCCGAAGGAGATCCTCCGGCGGTACACGGAACTGACGGGCCGCCCCGCTCGAATTCCTGCCTGGTCCTATGGCCTGTGGCTTTCCACCTCATTCACCACGGACTATGACGAGAAGACGGTCATGTCCTTCATCGACGGCATGGCCGAGCGGAACCTACCCCTCTCTGTCTTCCACTTCGACTGCCACTGGATGCGGGCATTCCACTGGAGCGACTTCATCTGGGACCCGGAGACTTTCCCGGACCCGGAGGGTATGCTCCAGCGCCTGCACGAACGCGGCCTCAAGGTCTGCGTGTGGATCAACCCGTACATTGCCCAGCGCTCCCACCTGTTCCGGGAGGGGCAGGAACTCGGTTACCTCGTGCGCAAGGCAGACGGGTCAGTGTGGCAATGGGATCTCTGGCAGGCCGGAATGGCTCTGGTCGACTTCACCAATCCCGACGCTGTCCTCTGGTATCAGGACAAGCTGCGCGCATTGCTCGGGCAGGGAGTTGACTCCTTCAAGACCGACTTCGGCGAGCGCATCCCCACGGACGTCGTCTGGCATGACGGCTCGGACCCGCAGCGCATGCACAACTACTACACCCAGCTCTACAACGAGGCCGTGTTCCAGCTCCTCGAGAAGGAGCTCGGCGTCGGTGAAGCGGTCCTGTTCGCGCGGTCCGCGACTACCGGCGGCCAGAAGCTCCCCGTGCACTGGGGCGGAGATTGCGAGTCCACCTTCGCTGCCATGTCGGAGTCCCTCCGCGGCGGTCTGTCGCTCGCCTCGTCGGGCTTCGCCTTCTGGAGCCACGACATCGGAGGGTTCGAAGGCACACCGGAACCGGAGATGTTCAAGCGGTGGATCGCCTTCGGGCTGCTGTCATCCCACTCGCGGCTGCACGGCTCAAACTCCTACCGGGTCCCGTGGCTGGTCGATGAAGAGTCCGTGGACGTACTGCGCCACTTCACCGAACTGAAAATGCGCCTCATGCCCTACCTTGCCGGCGCGGCCGAGGAGGCTTACTCCTCAGGCACCCCGCTCATGCGGCCGATGTTCCTCGAATTCCCGGACGACCCGGGGTGCGCCCACCTCGACCGGCAGTACATGCTCGGAAGCAGCCTCCTGGTTGCGCCGGTGCTGGAGGCCGGTGGAAAGCACTCCTTCTACGTCCCCGAGGGAGAGTGGACGCACCTTGAATCAGGTGAAACCTTCGAGGGGCCGCGGTGGCACAGCCGTCCCTTCTCGGTGATGGAGGCGCCGGTCTTTGTTCGGCCGGGAACGGTGCTGCCGGTGGGCACCGTCTCGAATCGGCCCGACTACAACTGGGCCACCGACGTCGAGTTCAGGGCGTTCGCCGCGGAGGGACACCGGTCGGTCCTGGCTATCCCCTCGCCCGACGGCTCGTTGATCTCCTATGACGTGACAGTCGCGGACGGGAAGGTGAGCGCCGTCGTCGTCCGTTGATCTCCCTGATCGGCGCTATTTCCTGATCGCCACCGACTCCGCCATGAACTCGGCAACCACCTGCTGGGAGATCGCGACGTCGAGGACGAACACGCCGTCGTCGTGGGTCGCCAGCCAGTCGGCGAGTGTGGAAAGGTCCGCGAGCGAGTGCGCCTTGATGCCTTCAGCACCGAGTGCCCGCCCGACGGCGGCGAAGTCCACTTCATCGATGAGCATCGCCTGGTTGTGGAGCCCCTTGGCCGCGTATTGATGGAGTTCAGCGCCGTAGGCGGAGTCGTTCAGCACGATCAGGACGCCCCTCCGGGTGGCGCGGAGGAAGGTCTCGAAGTCAGCCAGCCCCATCAGGCCGCCGCCGTCGCCGCTGACCAGGACGGTGGTGCGCTCCGGTCGGGCGACCGAGACGCCGGCGGCGGACCCGAAGCCCATGCCGATGGACTGGAAGGCCGTGCCCACCAGGATCATGGCGTGCGGATCGGGCACCGAGAGGTACATCGGGGCCCAGCCGATGAAGTGTCCGCCGTCCATGACTACGGACCGCTCACGGGGAAGTATGTGCTCGAGCGCCGCGACCACCGCGCGGGGGTTGAGCCTGCCGTCCGGTGCGAACTCGACCGGGTCTTCGATTGGTGCGGATGAGCGGAACTCCTCCCCCGCGACTTCCGGGATGCTTTCACGCCAGGTGCTCTCCGCAGGCTGCACGAGCTGCAGCAGGGCTTCGGCGAACGGGCGGATGTCGGACCGGATGTAGTCCACGACGATCGGATGGCGCTCGTCCGGTTCGTTGTCCACGCGGATGATCCGCGTCTCCGGTGGGAAGAGCGTTCCGTAGCGCGTCTGGAAGATGTTCATGCTGGCACCGACCACCAGCACGACGTCGGCCTGCCGCGCCACCTCGAGGCGGTGGCGGCGGGTGAAGCCGCCCGCGACGCCCAGATCCCATTCGCTTTCGAACGCGTTGATCGCCATCACGGAGGTCATGAACAGCGCACCCAACCGGTCGCCGATGTCCCGCAGCGGGGCAGCGGCACCGGCGAGGACCACGCCGCGGCCGGCAATCACGACGGGCCGCTTCGCTGAGGCGAGGAGTGCGGCCACCCGCTCCAGGTCGGCTTCCTGCGGGGGCCATGCTGCCTTGGCGGGTAACGGCTCCAGCGGCTCGGCATCGGTGAGCGGTTCGGTGGCAAGGTCGTATGGGATGGCGACGATCACGGGCTGCACCGTCTGCAGCGCCAGGTCGAAGGCCCGGTGCGTGATCGCTGCGGCATTGCCCGGATGAGCTACGAGCGTAGTCACTCCGACCGCCTTAGCAGCTTTGGGCTGGTCAATGTCGAAGTTCCGGAAGCCACCGGCAGGCGCATCCCCGACAACCAGCACCAGTGGAATCCGGGCGATGCGCGCCTCAGCGAGGGTGGTATAGGCGTTGGTGAAACCCGCACCGTAAGTGGTGGTAGCTGCGGCTACCCCGCCGGTCGCCCGGTGATAGGCGTCCGCCATGGCGACGGTCGCGGATTCATGACGGGCTGAGGTAAATGGGAAGCCGCTCCGTGTGAGCCTGCTGATGAAGTGGGCGTTGCCGTTGCCCATCAGCCCGAAGAGATGGCCTGCCCGCTCTGCGACGGCGTCAGCAACGGCCGCCGATACATGGCCTTCGTCCGGAAGCTTTTGCGCCCCGGCCGTGGGTGGAACGTGCGTACTCGCGCTCGTCATAGTCCTCTGCACTCCTTCGTGTCGTCGTGAATAGGGTATGTGATTCACGGTGCACCGATGACTTCGCCGGCTTGCCCGCGTCTATAAGGCAAACCACAACGGTTGGACGAAGGAAAGGAAGATTGCGATGAACGGCACCTCAGCACCCGTTACCGGCTACGCCCCCGTCAACGGGCTGGACATGTACTACGAGATCCACGGTGGAGGAGGCGATGTTCCGCTTCTCCTCCTCCACGGCGGACTGTTCAACATCGACCTGCAGTTCGGTCAGCTCATCCCTGATCTGGCGAAGACACGCAAAGTCATTGCCGTGGACTTCCAGGCACACGGACGGACAGGCGACATCGACCGTCCGCTGACCAGCGCGGGCCTGGCGTCCGACGTCGTCGGGCTCCTCCGCCATCTGGGCATTCCGCAGGCGGATGTTTTCGGTTACAGCGTGGGCGGGGCAGTGACCATTCAGCTCGCCGTCGAGTACCCCGAGGTTGTTCGCAGGATCGTGACCTCCTCGGTGTCGTTCGACCCGAGCGGTGACAGGTCGGAGAACCAGGGCGCTATGGAGGAGATGACCGTGGACATGATCGCGGGCACGCCGATGGAAGCGGACTACCTCGCGAAGTCACCGACTCCTGACAGGTTGCAGGACCTGTTGAACAAGCTGGTGCGCTTTGACGACGGCGCCTCCGGTTGGAGCGAGGACCAGATCAAGGCCATCGAAGCACCAACCCTCATCACGGTCGGTGACTGCGACATGGTGCGCCTCGAGCACGCTGTCCGGTTCCTTCAACTGCGCGGCGGTGATGTGAACGGCGACTTCGAGGGCGTACCTGCCTCCCAGCTCGCCGTGCTTCCCGGCACCACGCACTTCTTTGGCCTCAGCCGTCCGTCGCTGGTGCTTGAGCTGGTAGTCCCGTTCCTCGATGCGCCGATGCCCGGAACGGAACCGTCGACGCCGTTGATGTCCTGAGGACGGCTAGCTCCGGCGCACGAGCGCATACCCGAACGGCTCAAGGTGGACTTTGTCCACGGAGTCACCGTCCACGGAGTCACCGCCCACGGAGTCACCGCCCAGCAGGTCAGTTCCTGACACCTCGATGGCGACGGCGTCGGCACCGTGGTTGATGAGCGTTACCACGTCACCGCGCTGAGCAACCTCCACCAGCTCGGGCAGTCCCTCAAGTACGGGCACGACGCCGGCACCTGCGAACACGTGAGCGCTCACCTGGCGTGCGCCGTCGTCGTCGGGCACCGTTGCGAGGTAATAGGCGCGCCCGGCGCCGGCCGTGCGGCCGGTGAAGGCGGGCAGTCCCTCGGTCCGGCCGCCGCTGAAGCTGCCAAGCACCTCCGCGTCGACGGCGGCGATCTCCTCGGCGAGATACAGTCCGTCGAAGGAATCGGAGCCAAGGGAAACCGGCGCGGTCTGCTGGCCGGGCGAGCTGGAAGAAGGCGGCACAAGCGCGCCGAAGTCCTCGAGCGTCACGCCGAGCAGCGGCCCGAGCTGGGTCAGGTAGCCGCCCTCGCGGAACCGGTCATACTCGTCCACAACGTCGCTGAACGCGGTCACCAGCAGGTGCCCGCCGTCCGTAACGAACCGGGTGAGGTTCGCGGCGCCGTCGGACGTCAGCAGGTAGAGCTGCGGCGCGACGACCACGGAGTACTGGGCCAGATCCGACGTCGGCTGCACGAAGTCGACCTGCACGTGCTGACGGTGGATGGCGTTGTACCAGCGCTGGACGCATTCGACGTAGTCCAGGACAACCGGGTGATCGGGGTTCTCGATGGCCCACCAGTTCTCCCAGTCGAAGACGATGGCGACGCGGGCGTCCCGCGAGCCGGCAGGAAGCGTCGGCAGGGAGGCGAGTTCCTGTCCCAACTGGACAACCTCGCGCCACGTACGGGTCGATGTGCCGGCATGCGGGAGCATCGCGGAGTGGAACTTCTCGGAGCCTGCGCGGGACTGTCGCCACTGGAAAAACAGGATCCCGTCGGCGCCGCGCCCGACGCACTGCATGCTGAGGGCCTGCATCTGGCCCGGCGCCTTCGGTGCGTTGGTGGGCCGCCAGTTCAGCGCGTTCGTGGACTGTTCCATCAGCAGCCACGGCTTCTCCGGCTTCAGCGAGCGGATGAGGTCGCGCTGGAACGCCCCGGCGCGGAAGCTCTCGGCCTCGTTCGGATCGGGGTAGCAGTCATCGGAAATGACATCCATCTCCGCGGCCCACTCCCAGTAATTCGCGGGCTTGAACGCACCCATGAAGTTGGTGGTGACCGGCTGGGTGGCTCCGGCGGCGCGGATGATGTCCCGCTCCATCCGATAGCACTCGAGCAGCATGTCGGAGGTGAATCGGCGGAAGTCGAGCAATTGCCCGGGATTGTGGCTGTAGGGCGCCTTGCGCGGGGGGAAGATGTGGTCGAAGGACTCGTAGTGCTGGGCCCAGAACCAGGTGCCCCAGGCAACGTTCAACTCTTCGAGGGTGCGGTACTTGCGCTTCAGCCAGCCGCGAAATGCATCACGGGCCGAGTCGGAGTAGTCCAGGTTCAGGTGACACCCGTACTCGTTGTTCACATGCCACAGGACCACTGCGGGGTGGTCCTTGTACCGCTCGGCCAGTCGCTGCACGAGTGCGGAGGCAAGCCTCCGGTACGACGGCGACGACGGCGCGTAGTGCTGGCGGCTGCCATGCCAGTACGGTGCGCCGTTCTCATCTGCGGCCTGGATGTCGGGATAGGCGACGGTCATCCACGGCGGTGGTGACGCCGTCGCGGTTGCGAGGTCGACGGCGATTCCGGCCTCGTGCAGCATGCCGATGATGCGGTCAAGCCACTCGAAGTCGTAGACGTCCTCCGAGGGCTGGATCCGCGACCACGCGAAGATGCCGAGACTCACCATCGTGACCCCGGCATCGCGCATCCGCTCGACGTCTTCCGGCCAGACCGATTCGGGCCACTGCTCAGGGTTGTAGTCGCCGCCGTAGTGCACGGTTGATATTCCTTTCGATGTGGGAAGGTTCTAGCGCCGGGTGACGTTCTTGCGCTCGCGTTCCTTCACAACGAGCACGGCAAAAACCAGACAGCCCATTCCGGGCACAATCAGCGGCGGCAACTGCCAGGTCACGACGACGGTCAGCGCCAGCGCGACAAGCAGAGGCAGGATCGCTCCGGCGTCGGAAACGAAGGCCTGGACACCGTCACGCACAGCCTGCCGCCAGCCCTTCTCGAGACTCCAGCGGACAGCCGACTGCAGCAACGTGACCGCAAGTGCTGCCAGACCAAACAATCCGACGGCGAACACCGCCTGCCAGCCGGGCAGCACCTGGGTGCCGGCGAGGAGCAGGTTGAAAAGTAGGACTGCGGCGAGCGCCACCGCTCCCACGCCGACGATCCAGCCGGTTCGCAGGGCGGACAGGTAGTCCTGCCACCACTGTCCGACGGTGGACCGTTCCGCCAGCAGGTAGCGGTGCAGGTGCCGGGTGGAGGCCGCAACCGCGGCCGGGAGTGTGATCAGCAGGAGTCCGCCGACCACGGTCAGTACACCCATCCACAGCACTTCCGCGAACAGCGCGAACTTCCCCTCGGCACCCGGCCACTTGAGCTGGGTGCCGTCGGGAAGGGGGCGCCTTTGGCGCCTTTCGCGCTGTCCGCGGGGTGTCATCCCTTCAGACCCTGGGTGGCGACTCCGTCGACGAGGAACCGCTGGAAGATCACGAAGAACAGCATCACAGGCAACAGGGCGAGGACCGAGATTGCCACGGTGGCCCCGTAGTCGGAGGCGCTGGACTGGTCATTGAAGACTCGCAGGGCCAACGGCAGCGGGTAGTTCTCGGGCGAGTTCAGGTAGAGCAGAGGCCCGAGGAAGTCGTTCCAACTCCAGATGAACGCGAAGATCGAGGAGGTGATGAGCGCCGGCTTGATGAGCGGGAGGGTGATCGACCAGAAGATCCGCCAGTGACCACAGCCATCGATGCGGGCAGCTTCGTCGAGTTCCTTCGGCAGGTTACGGATGAACTGGACCATCAGGAAGACGAAGAACGCCTCGGTTGCCAGGAACTTGCCGACCAGCAGGGGGAAGAACGTGTCAACCATGCCCAGGTTCCGGAAGATCATGTACTGCGGGATGATCAGCACGTGGAACGGCAGCAGCAGTGTTCCGATCATCATCGCGAAGAACAGCGGGCGGCCCTTGAAATCAAGACGGGCGAAGGCGTAGGCCGCCATCGACGAGGAGATGACCGTACCGATCACCGCGCCGATACCGAGGATGGTCGAGTTCCAGAAGAACTTCCAGGTGGGAATGCCTGCCACGCCCTCCATGACCTTCACGAAGTTGTCGAAGGTGGGGTTCTCGGGCAGAAGGCTCTGGTTCGAGCCGAACTCGGCGTTCGGCTTGAAGGATGCCGAAATCATCCACAGGAGCGGATAGAGCACGACGGCGGTAAGCAGGACGATCCCGACGATCCACGCTACTGTCGCTGCAGTCTTGCGGGGGGTCTGAGGGCGCTTCCGGACCGGGCGGACCGGGGAACCAACGGAGTTAGTCGCTGATTCGATATTTGCAGTGGTCACTTTGTGTCACCTCCGTAGTGCACCCAGCTCTTGGAGGTGCGGAAAAGAATGAACGCGAGAATGCCGACGGCAATCAAGAGAACCCAGGCCATCGCGGCGGCGTAGCCCATCTGGTTGTTCGTGAAGGCGCGGGTGTAGAGGTAGACGGTGTAGAAGTTCGTCGCACCCGCCGGTCCGCCGCTGCCCGAGCCGATGATGTAGGCGGAGGCAAAGATCTGGAAGGCGTTGATCATCTCAAGCAGCAGGTTGAAGAAGATGACTGGAGAGAGCATCGGCAGGGTGACGCTCAGGAACTTGCGCCAGGCCTTTGCACCGTCCACGGATGCTGCTTCGTAAAGCTCTCCCGGAATCTGCTTCAGGCCGGCCAGGAAGATGACCATGGGGGCACCGAACTGCCACACGGCCAGGAGGATCATCATCGGCATGACCAGGGCCGGTACTCCGACCCAGCCGCCGAGGTTGATGCCGAACAGGTTCAGGCCGTTGTCGATCGGACCATTCGTGGAAAACATTGCCCGCCAGACGATCGCAATGCTGACCGATGCTCCGATCAGGCTTGGTGCGTAGAACGCCGACCGGAAGAAGCCGGTGCCCTTCGACTTGAAGTTCAGCAGCATCGCGACGCCAAGCGCCGCGGCCAGCTTGATCGGCGTGCCGACCAGCACGTAGATCAGGGTGATCTGGACAGAACCCCAGAAAACGGTGTCGCCTGCCATCCGTTCGAAGTTGCCCAGCCCGGTCCATTTCGGAGCGGTGAAGAGGTTGTAGTCCGTGAAGGCGAGGTAGAGCGAGAAGAGCATGGGGCCCAGGGTGAGGGCGAAGAGCCCGATCAGCCATGGGGTGAGGAAAAGGTAGCCGGCGAGATTGTCCTTGCCGCCCTTGCGTTTGGGCTGACCACCCGTCCGGCGGTTGCCCGCCGGACGGGTGCCGGGTTCGGCGGTAGTGCGGGTGTTTACTGGCGCGTGCGCCGATCCCGTTGTCATGAACTGCTCCTAATAGCGGCGATAGCTAAGGTCGGTGTTCAGCCGGCGAGGGTTACCGCGGCCTCGTCGAAGAACTGCTGGGCAGCATCTTCAGGCGAGATTGAACCCAGGCCGATTGAGGTGCCGAGGGTGAGGAAGGTGTTTTCCAGTGCGCCGTAGCCTACGACGGGCGCTGCCGGAGGCTCACCGATGCGGTCAGCGACCGAATCCAGGTACTCCTTGACTTCAAGCTCAGGACCTTCGAGTGCCGCGCCTTCGAGTGCGGTTTCGGAGGCGGGAACGCCCAGCGATGCTCCGAAGATCTTGCCGACCTCGGGGCTGTTGATCAGGAACTCGACGAACGCCACAGCAGCTTCAGGGTGCTCGGTGCCGGCTGATACAGCGTGCAGCATGGAGGGCTTCTGGTAGAGGTCCTTCACCGAGGGGTCGTTCGTGGGAGGAGCAACGATGTTCAGGTCCTCAGCACCGGTGTCACCGAGGTAGCCGCCCATGAAGTTGGACCAGGTCATCTCGCTTGCGGTGAGGTTGGAGCCGAACCCGGACTTGGGCAGCAGTTCCTCAAGGGTGCGCGCTGGGATGACGGTCTCGTTTTCGCGAAGATCCGCGGTGCTGCTCCAGAATTCAGCAAGCTCTTCCTGTGTGAAGTTCAGCTGGCCGTCCTCGGTGAAGAGCTCGCGGCCCTCCTGGCGGAGCTGCAGCTCGAAGTTCTGGATACGGCCGGTGTAGTCGGTTCCGCCGAAGACTTCATCGCTGGCGTCACTCACGCTGGCCATGTACTCCTCGTATTCCTCCCACGAGGTTCCGCCTTCGTAGCCTTCAACACCTGCCTGCTCGATGAGCGCAGGGTTCTCGAACAGCGACCAGGCGTTGTAGCCGGTGGGCACACCGAGGGTCTGGTCCTCGAGCTTGCCCGTAGCCAGCAGGGTGTCGTCGATGGTGTCGGTGGTCAGGCCGTTGCCGACATAGTCGTTGAGATCCAGCAGCAGGCCGTTCTGGCCGTACTGGCGCAGGTAGCTGTAGTCGAACTGCATGACGTCCGGCAGTCCGCCGCCCGCGGCTTCGGTCTGGCGCTTCTCCCAGTAGGCGGGGAAGTCCATGAAGGTTCCGTTGACGTCGATGTTCGGGTTCTCTTCCTCGAACAGGGCGATCGCCTCGTTGTAGCGCTCAGCGCGGTCTTCGTTGCCCCACCAGGTGAAGTTGAGGGTGACTTCCTCGTTCGGGTCTGGGGTGCCGCCGGCTTCGCCGCCGCCATTGCCGCCACAGGCGGTCAGCATGAGAGCTGCCGCGACCGTGACCGCTACGCCGGAACCGGCGCGTCGTGAGAATTTGTTGAACATCTTTGTCCTCCTGGGGAACGGCTCAGATATGAGGTGAAGCTCTTTGGTTCCGCTGCTACAGTGGTGTGCATCACGGAAAGCGCTCTCCAATGAGAGTAAATTGAATCGTCTCAACACGCAAGGCCTATCTCTAGAATAATGTGATCCGTGATACTTCCGAGACCAAAGAAGCGAAGGATTTCCTGAAGATGCCGCAGTTTGACCTCCCCCTCCGCGAGCTCGAACAATACGCGCCGGAGCGGGCTGAGCCCACTGATTTCGATGCCTTCTGGGAAAAGACGCTTGCCGAGGCGGCGTCGTTCTCGCTTGACGCCCGCTTCGAGGAGGTGGAGGCAGGCTATACCGAGCTCGTTACTGAAGACGTCACTTTCGCGGGATACGGAGGGCACCCGATCAAGGGGTGGATGCTGCGGCCCCGGTCTGCGTCCGGCCCGCTGCCCACCGTCGTCACGTACATCGGTTATGGCGGCGGCAGGAGTCTGGTCGGTGAGTGGACAGCCATCCCGAGCACCGGCGTCGCACACTTTGTCATGGATCTGCGTGGCCAGGGGTCCGGACACAAAAGCGGAGACACCCCGGACCAGGGAGTGAGCGGACCGCACTTCGGAGGGCACCTCACGCTCGGAATCGATTCACCCGAGACCTACTACTACAGACGCCTGTTCACCGACGCCGTGCGCGCTGTAGAGGCTGCGCAGGCTCATCCGTTCGTGGATCCCGCGCGTGTAATCATCTCCGGGGGAAGCCAGGGCGGGGCGATTGCGCTGGCATCCGCAGCCCTCACCCCAACCGTCCTGCAACAGGCCCCGCTGGCCGCAATTGTGGACGTTCCGTTCCTCTCGCATATCCGGCGCGCGACCGAGATTGTGGACACGGCACCCTACGGCGAGTTGGTGCGCTACCTCGGTGTACAGCGGGGTCGGGAAGAGGAAATCTTCAACACTCTCGGCTACTTCGACGGCGTGAACTTCGCAGCCCGCGCCACCATGCCGGCGCTCTTCTCCGTGGGTCTGCTCGATGACGTTTGCCCGCCTTCCTGCGTCTACGCCGCCTACAACCACTACGCAGGCGAGAAATCGATGAACGTCTACCCCTACAACGGACACGAAAACGGCGGAGCGGTCCAGCTCGCCGAGCACATCCGGTTCCAACGGGAGATCTTCGCCTAGGTCTGAGCCCGGACGGTCGGTTGCGCGCCGCGGCCCGGTGATTTCCGTCGGCGGCACCGGTCCGGCGATCATTGAGCGGTGCCCGATACTTCTCCGCCGCAGACCGCCACCGTGACCGCAGTGCCCGAACTGAGGTTCGGCGTCGTCGTCCCTCCGTCGCTCGATCCGGCAACCATGCAGGACCTGCGTGCATCCCTGCCCGTGCTGCTCACCAAGTCGTATCCGGGAGTCGGATGGCGCGTGGACCTTGCAGTCGAGACCCTCGACGGCCACGCGCCGTCGGAGCTGTTGGAAACCGCGCGGGATCGGCTGCTGGATGAGGACTGGGACCTCGCCGTCGTTGTCAGCGATCTGGCGCTGCGCAGCGGGCGGAAGCCCGTGCTCACGCAGATCAGCCCCGTTCACAGGGTGGGCCTGGTGGCTCTGCCCGCGCTGCGGGCGGTGGGACGCAAGGAAAGCATTACGACGGCAGTCAGCCGCCTGGTCGGCCCTCTGGCGGGATGGGACGACGACGACGAACCTGTAGACCGCGCGCGCCGCGCCCACGAGATGGCCGACGACCTGCCCGACCTCGCCGACGAGAACCCTCTTCAGTTCACCGGCCGGGTGGTCGCGGGAAACGCCCGCGTACTGCTGGGCCTCATCCTCGCGAACCGGCCGTGGCGGCTCGCCGTCACGCTCTCCCGTGCGCTGACCGCGGCGGCGGCCGCCGGCGTCGTCACCCTCGCGACCAGCGACCTCTGGCTGCTCGCAACCGCCTACGGGCCGTGGCGGTTGGTCCTCCTGACCCTGCTTGCGGTGGGAGCCGTCACGCTGACGCTCATGATCGGTGCGGATCTGTGGGAGCGCCCACGGCGGCGGGTCGAGCGGGAACAGGTTGCTCTGTTCAACCTCGCGACGACGGCAACCGTGGTGATCGGTGTCGTCACCTTCTTTGCGGCGCTCTTCGTCCTGTCCTTCCTGGCAGCGGTGCTGCTAGTCGACGCGGGGGTGTTTGCCGCCGTCGTCGGTGAATCCGTTGGCCTCGCGGAGTATGCGCAGCTCAGCCTGCTGACCGCCGCGTTGGCGACCGTGGGCGGTGCGCTCGGCGCGGGGCTGGAGAACGACGACGTCGTCCGTGCCGCGGCCTTCACCCGAAACGACGTCTAGCTCCTCGCCGCCGTCCTGCCGGGAAGCGAACAAGAGCAATCCGGACAGGATGGCGCTGACTCGCACCTTCCTGTCCGGATTGCTCTTTTATCCGTAGGGGCCAAACGCTACCGGACCATAGTGAGGACCGTCTGCGCTCCATTGTCCAGAATTCCCCGGGCGGCATCGGATACGACGTCCGGCTTCTTGCCCTGGTTGAGCGCCTTCACGAACCGGTCCATCGCCTTGCCGACGTTGGTGATGTTGCCCTGCTCAACACCCTCCTGCGCCTGGGCCAGCGAGGTTTCGAGCTGCTTGGCTACCGGTCCCGCAACATCGCCGCTGGCGATCAGGGATTCGAGCGTGGCCTGCAGGTATCCGATGAGCCCCGGAGTCCAGGCATCTGGCACCGGAACATCTGCGAAGTCCATGTCCGAGGCAAAGTAGTAGCTCGTGTAGGACGGCTGGTTGTAGGAGGTGTTCTGGCGGGCCACCTCAGCGCGGTACTGCGGGTCGTGCATCAGCGTGGTCAGCTTGTGGTCCGTGACCTCGGTGCTGAGGTACACGCGGATCGCCGAGCTGTCTGCGGTACGAAGGAACAGCTCTTCCCGCCAGTCACCGAAGGCGTCCGCCACCAGTGCCGGGTTGCCCTTGGTGCCGTTGTTGGTCCGGGTGCCCTCAGCTGTCACGAGGCGGCCGCGGGTCCAGTCGTCGATGGTCGGCGTCCCGTTGCCGGAACCGTTGACGAGCTGCGTGGTCATGTCCGCCGCCCACTTGATGCTCTGGTTGGTGCCCGGGGTGCGGGACTCAACCCGCTCGCCGGTTGCGTTGAGCAGACCGGACCCGTCGCTGCCGCCAGGCATGCTGGCCCACACTTCGATACCCTCGACGTCGGAGCGCACATCACCGATCATGCCGCGGCCGGTGTCGCGGCCGGAGTACGCGCCGAAAAGCACTTCGCCGGTTGCCGCGTCACGCATGGCCGAGCCATAGGGAGCCCAGGCTCCGCCCTCGTGAACGGTCCAGATCTCCAGTCCGGGGCGGTTCGGATCAATGTCGGTGACGTGCATTGCGTCGCCGTGGCCGAGGCCTGCTTCCGCACCCGGATTGCCGCTGCCCGACGGCAGGGTGTCGAAGGAGCTGTAGAGGAGCGAGCCGTCGTCGTCGATGGTGGCTGCGCCGTAAACGATCTCGTGCTTGCCGTCGCCGTCCACATCGGCGGCGCTGAGGGAGTGGAAGCCCTGAGTGGTGATGGAACCGAACTCGGGATCAGTGCCCAGGCGTCCATGGGGTCCGTCGTTGAACGGATTGGTCATCGGAGTCCAACCGCTGTCCACGTTCCAGACCTTGGAGAGGTTCTTGCCGTCCCAGTTGTAGGCAACCAGGGTGGAGCGGGTGTAGTAGCCGCGGGCGAAGACGGCCGACGGACGCTGGCCGTCGAGGTAGGCGACACCCGCCAGGAAGCGGTCCACACGGTTGCCCGGCTCGATGCGGCTCATGGCGTAGTCGCCCCACATGAGGCCGTCGTCGTGACGTCCCGGCTCGTAGTCCACGGTCTGGAGCTCATCTCCGGTGGCACCGTCGAACACCGTGAGGTATTCGGGGCCGCTCAGGATGAAGCCCTCGAAAGCGCGGAGGTTGTTGCGGGTGCTCCGTGAGGGTGCGTAGACGTCGATGAAGTAGTCCGCCATCGCGCGGGCATCGGCGTCGGAGAGCGGGTACTCGTACCGCTGCTCGATTCCGAACGCTTCCTCGAGGGTTGCCGGCCAGTTTCCGGCAACCACCTCAGGGTGCTCGTGCCAGCCGGCGAACATGTCGACGACGTGCTCGTAGTAATCGGCCGCGCTCTTCCGGTAGTCATCGGTGTTGCTGTAGCCCGCCGCGACGTCGTCCGCCGGCATGGTGATGTATTCAGGCTCGCCGGCCACGCCGTCCGTGTACCTGGTGACCGTGGTGCCTGGCGCGGTCTTCATCATCATCTCGGTGCGGCCGTCGCCGTCGAAGTCATAGACCATGAACTGCGTGTAGTGCGCGCCGGAACGGATGTTCACGCCGAGGTCGATGCGGTGAAGCAGTGTGCCGTCCATCGCGTACGTGTCGATGTAGGTGTTGCCGGTGTAGCCGACCTGTGAGACGTCCTTGGAGTTGTTCGGCTCCCACTTCACGACGTACTCATAGTCGCCGTCACCGTCCGCATCGCCGAGGCTCATGTCACTCGCCGAGTAGGCGTAGCTGTCACCCTTGGGGGTGACACCGTCGGCCGGCTTCTGGAGCGGGATCTCGGTGTACCCCTGCGCCCACGGGCTGACGTCTGCGCTGCGCTGCAGTTCAACCCCACCGACGACGGCGGCAACGGAGTAGGTTGCATCAGCCGGCGCGCCGGTGTCGAGGTAGTTGGTGCTGTCGGTGACTGTGGCGATCTTCTCGCCGTTGCGGTAGACGGCGAAGTCGGCGCCGGTCTGACCGGTTTCGTTGGCTCCAGTTACTTCAGTAGCCAGGAGACGCCAGCTGAGGAAGGTTCCCTCGGTCGTGGCGGCCGCGACCAGGCCGCGGTCGAGGTGTTCGAGCTGTACGCCGATCTGGGCGTCGGGGGCGGGAGCAGCTGCGGCGGGAACGCCGCCGCCTCCCGCAATCAGGGCTGCACTGACGGCAAGCGTCGCCGGTATGGGTGTCAAGCGAAAGCGCGGGTTCATCTTTGAATCCTTTCAACGGAAAACGCTTTCTCTAGGCTAGGGGAAGTGCCGGAGGCAGGTCAAGGTTTTTCCAAGGTCGAGATGAGTGGCTTGGATGCCGCCGGATGCGGAGGAGGTTCGGTGGCGTCCGCGGCCGCTTACCGCGCCGCGGGGCTATGTTGTCTCAGCCAGTAAAGTCGGCCCCCACGACTCGATCAGCAACAAGCGGGGTTGATGGGGTTTGCTAACTGGCGACTCGTTCAGTGATCGTCCGGCTCCTGGAACTCCAATGGAACAGCATCCGGATCACCATCCGGGGCAAGGAAAAGGTGTACGTGTCCTCCCCCTGACTCAACGGTCAGGGTGTCGAGCTGCGCTGCTCCGGACTGCCAGAGGCGAACCGCCGCATCGCGCCGCTCGATCACAGCCTCGGCATACGATTCGCGCTCCTCATGGGGCGCATTGAGAAGGTGGCCATAATCCGCCACAGCCGACTCGAGCAAGTGGGCGGCACCGATGAAGGCCTCCCTGGCAACCGTCTGCTCGCTTGTGCCTTCCCCGACAGCGTCCAACGACGACATCGCGCGCTCCAGCGCCAGCTCCCACTCACCCGCCTCACCGGCGCCTGCGACGTTCGGAGTAGCGTCTTGCTGCGCCGACACAGCGAAGGAGAGCTTCTGCAGGACCTCCCCCATATGCCCATGCGCCACTTCGGCGGCGGAAGCAAGGCTGACGTTGAGCTCTGCCCGTTCCCGCGCCTGCTCAGCAGCCAGTTTCTCAGCGACCGCTTCAATTGAAGCGACCTCAGGCGCCTCCTCTCCGCGCGGATCCCGACCAGCGGCAAGCGCAGTAGCGGCGACAGCGACGAGCACCACGGCAACTGCAGCCATGGCGAGGACCAGTGTTATGCGCCAGCGGCGGGACAAACGGTTCACGATGATCAACACAACCTTTGATGGATCTACCACACGCTCCATTCGCTGCCGACTTTTGACGGCAGTGTGAAGCGTCGCGAAGCAAGCACGTCAGCAGGTATCGGGGTAGGCGGCCTGAGACCTGAGGTCGCCTAAGGAAGATCGCCGCACTGGCCCTGACGCAGCGGCCAGTGCGGCGACCATACGTTTACTCCAGCTCGCTCTGCCAGGTTTGCAGGTCGCGAACCTTTCCGATCAGCAGGCCCTGCGCTCCGGAACCAGCGTCAACGTGCGCCCGTACCTGTGCGACAGCTGCATTGAGCTTGTCTGCAGAGTCAGCATGCAGGCCCGCATCCGCCAGCTCCTGGGCCTTCTCCAGTTGCTTCGACAGCTGTTCGGCGGCCTTCGGCGAAATCGTTCCGTCAGCCAGCAGGTTTTCGGTCAATGATTCCACCTCGTACCAAGTGGTGCAGTCGCCGCCGCCGTCGACAGCACCGGCCGACCATGCGATCCCACCCAGAAGGTGCTCAAGGAACACCGGATCCACGTACGACGCTTCTGTGTGCCCTCCGGCCGTGTACCACGAGCGTGCTGACTCAAAGTTGTGGCACCAGGACAGCGGGTGATCGGAACCCATGGCATTACGGCCGGGGTTGTAGGTTGTCTCATCGAGATTTGTGAGCACACGCACGGCATCACGCGGGCTCTGGTTGAAGTTGTACCACTCGTCAAATCGGGTCCAGGATCCTGACAGATGCTTCGTAGAAGGGTGGGTGCCGTCCTCAACCGTCTGAACGGCGATTTGCTGCGCGGGATGGCTGACGAACCGGGCACCGCCGCCTGTTAGTTCGCTGTACCAGGGAACGGTGTGCATCGAATCTGTCGCGGCATGGACACCGGCAAATCCGCCGCCGGCTCGGATATACCCCTGGAATGCTGTCAATTCACTGGCGTCGAGCAGCGTGGGTTTTGCCGGATCGAGGTTATTGGTGCCGTCGACCGTGGATACGAAAACGATCGTTTCGTACTTGGCCAGATCCGACGCACTGGTGAAAGGGGTGGTTGGCAGCGTGCGGTCCGGTTGCCCCAGATTCCTCGACGAGGTCGGCGGATCCCAGACATCGACGCTGAAACCGTTCGCTTCACCGAGGGCGATGATCGCCGTTGTGGCCTCGTCGATGCTGCTATGGCGGAAGCCTGTCGTCTTTCCCACCACAAGAACGTCATAGTCCTCGACCACAGCGGCTGTGGTGGAGACTGGCTCGGCCTGGGCGGGGGCCGTCGCCAACGCGGGAACGACGAGCGTCGCTCCTAAAACGCCGAGGGCTGCCTGACTGATGTATCGCTTCATTGCGCTCCTTCTGTTACGGCTGAATTCCCGAGCCGCGGACGGCTGAGCCGGAGGTTCGGGGGAAGTACGCTGCCGGTCCCCTTCAGCGCCGCTACTCTCATCGGCGGAATATGTTGGATCGAACAACATATTCCAAGTAAAGCGCCAATTGCGTCAGGAATCTACAGTTCGGGCTGAGGAAAATGCCCTGCTGATGAGAAGGGACCGGCAGCCCTACGCCGGGGACAGCCTGATTGGAGAGCTGACCGTGTCATTACGCCGCCGTATCGACAGAAGAAAAGACGGGTTGCGCAGAGCCCTGCTTCGGTCAGCGCAGGGCATCCACCGGCGCGTCGCGGTCGCAGATCAACGTCCCGCCCGCAACCCATAGGCGGGCGCGGTGCACCTCCGAGCGCCGCAGTGCGCCGGACTGAAGCTCGACGTCGTTACTTCCGTCCCACTCCGGATGCGTGAAGTAGAACGCGACGGCTTCCTCGCCACGGACGACGACGTCGGCATGCCTGCCCACCTGCCGATCCTCGGGGTGCTTTCCCGGCGCGTCGAGGATGAGACCCTGAGCGGTCCAATGCACACCGTCATGTGACCGGTAGACGCGCTGGCCCCGCCACTCGTCGACAATCATCCACATCCAGCCGGCGAGCGGGAAAACGTTCGGCCCTTCGTGCGGCAACCCGTCGATGACCCGCCCTTCCACGGTCCACGACTGTCCGTCCGGACTTACTGCAGCCCAGGTGGTGGAGCCGTCCGCTTCGTCCTTATACCAGAGGCGGAGCAGTCCGTCAGGGGTGCGGGCGACCGCGGCATCGATGACGTAGTTGGAACTCAGCTCAAGAGACCCGCGGTGTTCCCAGTTCTCCAGGTCGTCGCTGACCAGGTGGGCGATACGGCGCTCGTGGCCCGCCCAGGTCGAAGCCACCCCACGGATCCACGTGAGGTACATGGAGTACTGCCCGCCGTCCCACACGACTTCGGGCGCCCAGTGGGTGTTCAACCCGGGCTCATCCGCCGGGTCGAGCCCGTCGACCACACCGCGATAATGCCAGTGAGCGCCGTCGTCGGACACCGCCATGCCGATCCGGCTGCCGTGCACCCACTCGACGCCGTGACCGGGGTCCGAGGGGCGCCGCTGGGTGTAGAACATCCGCCACTGCCCGGTCTGTTCATCCCGGATGACCGTTGGATCGGTGGGTCCGCCGAGCGGGTCGGACAGCAGCGGCGCGCTCACTGCCCGGGACGCAGGTCGCGGACCGGTACGCGCATGCTTCCGCGGAAGTCCGGCTCGGCCAACTCGGTTCTGGTCACGGGCCGTCCGCGCCCGGCTGAGGCATACAACGCCGCGACGATCTCGATGGCGCGCGCAGGATCCGCGGCGACCGGCGGCACCTCGCCACCGGCGAAGAGCGATGAGTACACCTCGGAAAGAAGCGCATCGTGTCCACTCGGCACCTCGACCTCCGGCAAGGCCCAGGAGGCGACGCGCTCTGATGTCACATGGCGGGCCGGCGTCAGCTTCCAGCTCGCATGATGGTGGCCGTAGAGGTGCTCGAGCTCAATGGTCGCGTGCTCGGTGTCAATCCGGATCAAACTCGATTCGCGGGGCGCGAGCACGGTGGTCATCACGGATGCCACGGTGCCGCGCTCAAACACGACGACGCCGCAGGAGGTGTCCTCAGTCTCCACATCGCGGTCCAACCGGAACAGCTGCCCCGAGGCGGAGCTCCACTCGCCGAGCAGGTAGGAGAGCAGATCGATCTGGTGGATCCCGTGGCTGAGGGTGGTGCCGCCGCCCTCAGACTCCCAGGTTCCGCGCCACGGCACGTCGAAATACTCTGCTCCGCGGTACCAGTGCGTATGGCAGACTGCGGTCAGCGGCCGGCCGAGTTCCCCGGACTGCAGCAGGTTCCGGATGTGCGTTGCCGCCGTACCGGTGCGCTGCTGGAAGACGACGGCGAGTTGCCGGTCAGCTGCGGCGGCGGCCGCCTGCATGGCGTCAACTTCGGCCAGCGACAGCGCAGGCGGCTTCTCGGCGATGACGTGGGCACCGGCGTCGAACGCCGCTGCAGTCTGCTGCGCGTGCCCGGCAGGAGGAGTGCAGATATGCACGACGTCGACAGCCTCCTCCGCGAGCAGCTCCTCCAGGGTGCCGTACCCGGCTGGGATACCGTGCCGGGCGTTGAAATCGCGGACGCGCTCGTCGCTGGGGTCAGCGGATGCGATGACGTTGACGCCGGCGATGTCTGCAAGTGCCTCGGCGTGCAGGTGTGCAACAGCGCCGGTGCCAAGGATGGCGGCACGGAGGGTGGGGGTCATTCGGGATCCTTAGGTGCAGGGCGCAAAATTGTCGGTGTGCCGCAGGATCGTCGAGAGATCGCGACGGTCCTGAGAACAAGTGACGATCCTGGGGAGGCGGGTCACTTAGAGTGCGGCTCGAGCTGGTCCTCGAGGTTGAAGACCTCTTCGAGCTGAAGGAATCCCTCATCAGGACGGCCCTCGAGAGCCACAAAGAACTCCCCCATCTCAGCTTGCCAGCGGGCGTTGACGCCGGTCTCCGCCATGGCTTTCTGCGCGGCGGCGAAGTCATCCGACTCGACGTAGCCGATCAGGAGACCGTCCGGGCGCAGGAAAAGTGAGTAGTTGTTCCACCCAGTGTCCTTCAGAGCACGCAGCATCTCCGGCCAGACCGCCGCGTGGCGCTCCTTGTATTCCTCGATGCGGTCGGGCTTCACCTGCAGTTGGAAGCAGACGCGTTCCATGATTCTCCTCGTTGAGCGTTGTTCGAGTGGCATAGTGAATCGTTTCACGGCAGATGCTATCACCGGAGAAAGCCGAGCAGTAGCGCGTTGGAGACGCTAGAGCGTGCTCCCGCGGCTGACCAGCTCCGGCTGGAAAATGACTTGACGGCTTTCCGATGTGGGCCGGTCGATGGCCTCAAGCAGGAGTTCGATGGCGGTCCTGCCCATCAGCTCGGTGGGACGCCGAACGGTGGAAAGCGGGACGACCGCGGACTGCGCGAAGTCGATGTCGTCGTAACCAATCAGGGCCAGATCCTCCGGGATGCGGAGCCCTCGGATGAGCAGCACCGCCTGCATGACGCCAATCGCCACCAGATCATTCGCACAGAAGATGCCGTCGGGCAGCGCTTCAAGGCCTCGCTCCGCAAGAAGCTCACCGGCAGCCCGCCCGGCGAGCACCGTCATCGCGGCCGCTTCAACGACCTCGAGCTCCGCATCCGGATACTCAGCGACTGCTTGCTGCGCTCCGGCAAGGCGATCCGCTACCTGCTGGATGTCCGTCGATGCGCCTACGAAAGCGATCCTCCGCCGCCCGCGCGTGAGCATATGCTTCACGGCCATGTACCCGCCCGCGACGTCGTCGACTGACACGGAGCTCACGCGACGCTGCGGGTCGACGCGGTCGACCAGGACCACCGGAACTCCGTGCGCACGGAGCTGCTTGAGCCGCTCGTCCACGTTTCCCACCGGTGAAATCAACACACCCTTGACGCGTTGCTGCTCGAACACGTCGAGATAACGGCTCTCCCGCTCTCCGTCGTGTCCGCTGTCCCCCAGCAGCACCGTACTGTCCGACTCTGCCGCGCGGTCCTCGGCGGCGCGAGCGAGGGAGGAGAAGAACGGGTTGCTCACGTCGAGCACGATGAGGCCGATCGTGCGGCTCATTCCGGCTCTCAGTTGCCGGGCGGCGTCGTTCCTCACGAAGCCCAGTTCAGAGATGACGCCGAGAACCCGCTCCCGGGTTTTTTCCGCGACGCGGTCCGGGTTGTTCAATACATTGGACACTGTTCCAACAGCGACCTGCGCCTGGTCTGCGACATCTTTGATACTGACCATTGCGGCTACGCCTCATTTCGTGGGATTGGTAGCTGTGAGCAAGTGATGTTCAAAAATGTGCAGTCTCGAAAAGATTGCTTGACACCACTTTGAGCCAAGGATACCTTTGAATCGTGCCAATGAATCGATTCAAATTCGATTTCATTTGCTGACTCTCCACCTCAGCCTCAGCGGTCCTGTGAAGAGTCGGCGCAAAACAACGACGACGCGCGCCGGCCAAGTAGCCAGCAGCAGTAGATGTGGAGAAGTAATGGTTGACCTGAGCGGCATCACGCCAACCCTGGAGAACCTCGCTATCGAGGTGCCGTCCTGGGCTTACGGCAATTCCGGAACCCGTTTCAAGGTGTTCCAGACACCGGGCACCCCGCGTACTGTGCAGGAAAAGATCACAGACGCCGCCAAGGTTACCGAACTGACCGGTCTGGCTCCCTCTGTTGCCCTGCACATCCCATGGGACAAGGTCGAGAACTACTCGGAGCTGTCGGACTTCGCGCAGGGCCTCGGCATCAAGCTGGGCACGATCAACAGCAACACCTTCCAGGACGACATCTACAAGTTCGGTTCCCTGACCCATAGTGACCCGTCCGTGCGCAACAAGGCCCTGGACCATATGTACGAGTGCATTGACGTCATGAACGTCACCGGCTCCCAGGACCTGAAGATCTGGCTGGCCGACGGCACCAACTACCCGGGGCAGGGTGACATGCGCTCACGCCAGGACTGGCTGCATGACTCCCTGCAGAAGGTCTACGCCCGCCTGGGCGATGACCAGCGCATGGTCCTCGAGTACAAGTTCTTCGAGCCGGCTTTCTACCACACCGACGTTCCGGACTGGGGCACCTCCTACGCCCACACGCTGGCCCTGGGCGAGAAGGCGTTTGTCTGCCTGGACACCGGCCACCATGCACCCGGCACCAACATCGAGTTCATCGTGGCGCAGCTGATCCGTCTCGGGAAGCTCGGATCCTTCGACTTCAATTCACGCTTCTACGCCGACGACGACCTCATTGTGGGATCGGCAGATCCGTTCCAGCTGTTCCGCATCATGTACGAAGTTGTCCGCGGCGGCGCGCTCGATCCCGCCAGCAACGTCGCGTTGATGCTGGACCAGTGCCACAACCTCGAAGAGAAGATCCCCGGGCAGATCCGCTCGGTGCTCAATGTCCAGGAGATGGCCGCGCGTGCGCTCCTCGTCGACCGCGCGGCGCTGACCAAGGCGCAGGAGGCCGGCGACGTACTCGGCGCCCATGCCCTCTTCATGGATGCCTTCTACACCGACGTCCGTCCGGCGCTCGCGCAGTGGCGTGAATCCCGCGGCCTCCCCGCGGACCCGATGGCTGCCTACGCAGCCAGCGGCTACCAGGAAAAGATCAATGCAGACCGCCAGGGCGGGCAGCAGGCAGGATGGGGCGCGTAACGATGGAGAACGCAGTGAGCACAGTAAACAGCACAGTCCAGGCTCTCATCGAGCACTCCAACCGGCTCGGAGCGGACAAGCGCAACACCAACTACGCGGGCGGCAACACGTCCGCGAAGGGCCCCGCCACCGACCCGGTAACCGGTGAGAACGTCGAGCTGCTGTGGGTAAAGGGCTCCGGTGGTGACCTCGGCACGCTCAAGGAGCAGGGTCTGGCCGTGCTGCGCCTGGACCGCCTCCGCGCCCTGACCAACGTCTACCCGGGCCTTGACCGCGAGGACGAGATGGTCGCCGCGTTCGATTACACCCTGCACGGCAAGGGCGGCGCCGCCCCTTCGATCGATACCGCCATGCACGGCCTCGTCGACGCCGCGCA
This sequence comes from Arthrobacter sp. D2-10, assembly GCF_054161285.1. Lineage (NCBI taxonomy): Bacteria > Bacillati > Actinomycetota > Actinomycetes > Micrococcales > Micrococcaceae > Arthrobacter > Arthrobacter sp. D2-10. The sequence continues at coordinate 3,264,623 of NZ_CP096431.1, forward strand.
CGTTGACCACCTCCACCCGGACTCCGGTATCGCCATCGCCACCGCCGTGGACGGCGAAGCCCTCACCGAGAAAATTTTCGGTGACAAGGTGGTGTGGGTTCCCTGGCGCCGTCCCGGATTCCAGCTCGGCCTGGACATCGCCGCGATCAAGGCCGAGAACCCGCAGGCAGTGGGCACCATCCTCGGTGGGCACGGCATCACCGCCTGGGGCGAGACCTCCGAAGAGGCCGAGAACAACTCCCTGTGGATCATCGAGACCGCTGAGCGTTACATCGCCGAGAACGGCCGCCCGAACCCGTTCGGTGAACCCCTCGAGGGCTACGCGGCGCTCGCACCGGAGGAGCGCCGCGCGAAGGCAGCAGCGCTGGCACCGGTGATCCGCGGCCTGGCTTCCACCGACCGTGCGCAGGTCGGGCACTTCACCGATGACGGCGCTGTCCTGGACTTCCTGAGCGCCTCCGAACATCCGCGGCTGGCAGCCCTGGGCACCTCCTGCCCGGACCACTTCCTGCGCACGAAGGTCAAGCCGCTGGTCCTGGACCTGCCGGCAGATGCTTCCATCGAGGCTTCCGTTGCCCGCCTGAAAGAACTGCACCAGGAGTACCGCGAGGACTACCGCGGCTACTACGAGCGCCATGCCGAGTCTGATTCCCCGGCCATGCGCGGAGCCGACCCCGCGATCGTCCTGATCCCCGGCGTCGGAATGTTCTCCTACGGGGCGAACAAGCAGACCGCCCGCGTCGCAGGCGAGTTCTACATCAACGCCATCAACGTCATGCGCGGTGCTGAGGCGATCTCGACCTACGCACCGATCGATGAGTCGGAGAAGTTCCGCATCGAGTACTGGGCACTGGAAGAGGCCAAGCTCGCGCGGATGCCCAAGCCCAAGTCTCACGCCACCCGTATCGCACTGGTCACCGGCGCGGCCTCGGGTATCGGCAAGGCCATCGCCACCCGCCTGGCCGCTGAGGGTGCGTGCGTGGTCATCGCCGACCTGAACCTCGAAAACGCTGAGAAAGTAGCCGAGGAACTCGGCGGCTCCGACGTTGCTATCGGCGTCCAGGCCGACGTGACCAGCCCCGAGCAGGTTCAGCAGGCGATCGACGCAGCCGTTCTGGCCTTCGGCGGGCTCGACCTCGTGGTCAACAACGCCGGCCTGTCCATCTCCAAGCCGCTGCTGGAAACCTCCGAGAAGGACTGGGACCTGCAGCACAACGTGATGGCCAAGGGCTCGTTCCTGGTCTCGAAGGCCGCCGCGAAGGTCCTCATCGACCAGGAAATGGGCGGGGACATCATTTACATCTCCTCGAAGAACTCCGTCTTCGCCGGCCCGAACAACATCGCGTACTCGGCGACCAAGGCAGACCAGGCCCACCAGGTGCGCCTGCTCGCCGCTGAACTCGGTGAGTACGGTGTCCGGGTCAACGGCATCAACCCCGACGGTGTGGTCCGCGGCTCCGGCATCTTCGCCGGCGGCTGGGGCGCCAAGCGCGCCGCGGTCTACGGCGTGGACGAGGAGAAGCTGGGCGAGTACTACGCCCAGCGGACCCTCCTCAAGCGCGAGGTGCTCCCCGAGAACGTGGCCAACGCCGCCGTCGTACTCACCTCCGCCGAACTGTCCCACACCACCGGGCTGCACGTCCCCGTCGACGCCGGCGTCGCCGCCGCGTTCCTCCGCTAAGTTCCGTCGATGAGTTCGAAGCCTGCGGTCTACGCAGCCATCGATATCGGCGCCTCATCCGGCCGGGTCATCCTCGGCCGGATGGCCACCGACGGCCCGTCCCTCGAAGTCGTGCACCGGTTCCCGAACGGCGTGCAGGAGCTTGACGGCGCACTGCGCTGGAATGTCGCTGCACTCTTCGAGGAAGTGCTGCACGGCCTCACACTCGCGGGGGAGCGGGCGAAGGCCGCCGGCGAGCGGGTGGTGAGCATCGGCGTCGACACCTGGGCCGTGGACTACGGCCTGGTGCACGACGACGGCGAACTCACCTCCCAGCCGCACAGTTACCGTGACTCCCGCACGGCGGATGTGACGGAAAAGGTACACGCCACCGTTCCGTTCGAGCAGCTTTACGAAACAACCGGGCTGCAGTTCCTGCCGTTCAACACGGTCTACCAGCTGGCGGCCGAGCCCTCCCTCGCGAATGTCCAGGCACTGCTGATTCCGGATCTGCTCGGGTTCTGGCTCACGGGGGAGCGCCGAACCGAGGTGACGAATGCCTCGACCACCGGCCTGCTCGACGCATGGACGGGCAACTTCGCCAGCCACCTCTTCGACGCACTCGAGATTCCGCGCCAGATCTTCCCGACACTGATCGAACCCGGACAGGCGCTTGGGTCCCTGCTGCCGTCGATCGCGGAACGCATCGGACTGGATGCCGCAACCCGGGTCGTCGCCGTCGGATCCCACGACACCGCGTCCGCCGTGGCCGCGGTGCCCGCCGGCGAAGCGAACTTCGCCTACATTTCCTCCGGCACCTGGTCGCTCGTCGGCGTCGAGCTTCCCGAACCGATCCTCACCGCAGCCAGCCGCGCCGCAAACTTCACCAACGAACGCGGCGTCGACGGAACAATCCGCTACCTGCGCAACTGCGGCGGCCTGTGGCTGCTGCAGGAGTGCCTGCGTGAATGGGGGCCGTCGGTCACGCTTGAGAGCGTCCTGACGGAGGCGGCTGCTCTGCCGCCCGGCGGCCCACAGATCGACGCCGATTCGGATGACTTCATTGCGCCGGATACTATGCCGGACCGCATCCGGGCCGCGGCGGGTTCCACGCTTGAGTCCCCCGCCGCCGTCGTCCGCTGCATTATGGACAGCCTCGCGCAGGTCTACGCTCGCACGCTTGCCCAAGCCGCCGACCTCAGCGGACAACCGATCGACGTCGTCCACATTGTGGGCGGCGGATCGCAGAACCGGCTGCTGTGCCAGTTGACCGCCGACGTTACGGGCCTGCCCGTGGTTGCCGGTCCGGTTGAGGCGACGGCGCTTGGCAACGTGTTGGTCCAGGCGCGGGCCGACGGCGCACTCGGTGAGGGCGCCACCCTCGCCGACATCCGAGCGGCTGTGAGGAGCACGGCACAGACTCAGAGCTATGAGCCGTCAAGGCATGTCGAAGCAGCACTGACCAACAGCTAAGGCAAAGGATTACAGTGACAGTTCGCACCACACCCATCCGTACCGCCGTCGTGGGAGCCGGAGGAATCGCACAGGGCCAGCATCTGCCCGGGCTGCGGGGGCTCGGCGACCGGATCGAGATTGCGGCGATCGTGGACATGGACGGCAACCGCGCCGCCGAGGTGGCCCGTGAATGGGGCGCGCCGCACTCATTCACGGTGGTGCCGGACATGCTCGAAACGGTGCAACCCGACCTCGTCGTGGTGTGCACTCCCCCCGGCTCCCACACCGACGCGGTGATCCGTTCACTCGACGCCGGCGCCTCGGTCTGGTGTGAGAAACCACCGACCCTGTCGCTCGCCGAGTACGACGCGATCCTCGAACACGAGCGGGAGGACGGCCCGTATGCGTCCTACGTCTTCCAGCACCGGTTCGGCTCGGCTGCGCGAACGCTGCGGTCACAGATCGCAGCCGGTGAGTTGGGCCAACCCCTGATCGGTATCTGCCACACGCTCTGGTACCGGGACGCGGCCTATTACGACGTCGCATGGCGGGGCAAGTGGGAGACCGAGGGCGGTGGTCCTGCCATGGGACACGGGATTCACCAGATGGACCTGTTGCTTTCTCTGCTCGGTGACTGGACCGAAATCAACGCCACCATGGCAACTCTCGGCCGTGACGTCGAAACCGAGGACGTATCCTTTGCCCACGTCACGTTCGAGAACGGCGCGATCGTGTCCGTGGTGAACAGTGTGCTGTCTCCCCGGGAAACCAGCTACCTGCGCTTCGACTTCGCCGATGCCACCGTGGAGGTCGAGCACCTGTACGGCTACGACAATTCGCACTGGAAGTGGACGCCGGCGCCACACGTCAACCCTGACACCGTAAGCTCCTGGGCGCCTACCCGGAACCTCGCCAGCTCGCATGCCGTACAGCTAGAGGAGCTTGTGTCCTCCCTCGAACGTGGGGAACGGCCGGCAGCATCCGGTCACGACGGACGCCGGGTACTTGAGCTCGTGGCAGGCCTGTACCAGTCGGCCATCACAGGACGGCGGGTGCGGCGCAACCAGCTGACCCGCGACAATCCGTTCTACTGGTCCATGAATGGTGAACACTCAACGATCGGGGAAACAGCGAATGCCTGACCTGCAGCTCAGCCGTCCGAACAACAGCGAGCTCGTGATCTCCTGCGGCTCCGTGGACCTGGCGACGTACGTGTTCATTCCACCTGCCACCCGGTCCGAAGCGCCAAAGCCGTATCTGCATCCTCTCCGGACGCTGAGCGGGGCGCCCCTGACCGGCTTCCGCCCCTGGGACCATCGCTGGCACAAGGGCCTGCAGATGACGTGGTCCCACGTTTCCGGACAGAACTTCTGGGGCGGGCCCACCTTCTCTCCGGAGACCGACTATCAGTGGAGGGACAACCTGGGCTCGATCGAGCACGACGGGTTCCCTGCTGTGTCCGCAGCCCCGGACCGCATCGCGCTCGGTGAGGAGCTGACGTGGCGCAACTCCGCCGGCGAGCGGTGGATCTCGGAGCAGCGCGAGACCGTGTTCTCCAGCGTGGACCTGCAGGAACAGTCCTGGCAGCTGGATTTCAGTACCGAACTCACCAACATCTCCGACCGCGTTCTCGACCTTGGCAGTCCCACCACGCACGGACGCCCGAACGCAGGCTATACCGGGTTCTTCTGGCGTGGTCCCCGCAGTTGGACCGGCTGTGCGATCGTCGGTCCTGACGGCGTCGACGGGGAAGCGATGATGGGCACCTCCGCACCCTGGATTGCCTTGGTTGGGGACAATGACGAGCTCGACGGCGGTGCCACCATTGTGGCGTTGGCGGGGACGTCGTCGTCGTCGGTTCCGCTGAAGTGGTTTGTCCGCAGCGAGCCGTTCGCGGCGCTGGCCCCCTCCCCCGCGTTCGACGAGGAGATTTCGCTGGCACCGGGAGAGTCACTGCGGCTGCAGCACCGGTACGTCTTCGTGGACCGGATCTGCGAGCGCGACGACGTCGAGCGGTTGGCCAAACAGGCGGCCCTGTGAGCGCTTCGCCGCCGCTGTTCCCCGGCAGCGTGGGCATGAGCGATTTGCGTGTCTACCAGTGGGAGACCGAAGACGGTCATCACGGCGGGACCCCGCATCTGCATACCGTCTCGAACGAGGGCTACGTGGTGGTCGGCGGGTCCGGGGAAGTACACACGCTCTCGTCGAAGGGTTACGCTTGGGATTCCCTGAAAGCCGGTTCTGTGCTGTGGTTCAGTCCGGGCACCGTGCACCGGCTCATCAACTCCGGGGACCTGCACATCCTGACGGTCATGCAGAACTCGGGCCTGCCCGAGGCCGGCGATGCGGTGCTCACGTTCCCACTCGAGATCGTGCGGGATGCTGACCGCTATCGCTTGGCGGCCACCTTGCCCGAGGGGGACGAAAGCGAGCGGGCAGACGCAGCACGACGGCGGCGCGATCTTGCGATCGAAGGCTACCGCTTCCTCCTGGCTGCCCTGGAGGACGGCGACAGGGGGCCGCTCGAGGAGTTTTACGCAGCTGCCACGGCGTTGGTGCAGCCCCGTGTGGAGGAATGGACCACCCTCTGGTCGGACACCGTCCTTGCCGACGTTGAGACGACGCGCGCCCAACTGGCCTCCCTCGCAGAAGGCGACGCTTCGCACCTGCGGGATGCCGTCGTCGTGCGCGCCGTGCCCCGGCCGGAGCCACGGGCCTTCGGGATGTGCGGGCGGCTTCAGGTGTGGGACGCTCACAGGCCCTAACCCGCGCCCCTGACCAATGCGGCGCCGCAAGAGCGCCGATAAGTGGCAGGATCGCGGGGTAGTGTCCACGTTTTTGCGCAAGCCCGGCACTTTTGCGGATCAGGTTGCTCTCGCAGCGGCGCGCTCGTACGGACGGGGCGCCCTTCCACCTCGATAAGCTCTACGGGTGACCCACCATCCGGGTGCCGGCCTCGGCGCGCTCTTCGTCCTCATCGCCGCGGTGCTGTGGGGCACCACCGGGACGGTTGCCAGCTTCGCTCCCGACGTCGGACCCCTCGCCATCGGCGCGGCCGCCATGGGGGTCGGCGGACTCCTGCAGGCAGCCCTCGCCAGCCCCGGTCTGGCTCAGGCACGTCAGGAATTACGACGGCGGTGGCTCACCATCGCCGTCGGCGGCCTCTCTGTCGCTATCTACCCTCTCGCCTTCTACAGCTCGATGCGCCTGGCCGGCGTGGCAGTCGGCACGGTCATCTCCATCGGCTCGGCACCCATCGCGTCTGCGGTCATCGAGCGGGTGATTGACGGGCACAAGCTGACGCGGCGTTGGGTGAGCGGTGCCGGCGTCGGGCTTGCGGGAGTGGTGCTCCTGACCTTCGTGGAGCCCGCGCACGCGGCTGAAGCCGGCAACGCCGGCGTCGGAGTCCTGCTTGGACTGCTGGCAGGGGCCACCTACGCGCTGTACTCGTGGGCAGCGCACCGCACCATGCAGGGTGGCGTGCCGTCGCGGGTTGCCATGGGCACGATCTTCGGAGTGGGCGGAGTCCTTCTGATGCCGGTGCTCCTCGCCACCGGAGCACCGCTGCTTGAATCCTGGAACAACTTCGCGGTCGGTGCCTACATGGCGCTGGTCCCGATGTTCCTCGGTTATGTGTTCTTCGGGCTCGGCCTCGCCCGGGTCAGGGCAAGCACCGCGACCACTCTGTCCCTGGCGGAACCGGTGGTGGCTGCGATCCTCGCCGTCGTCATCGTGGGTGAGAGGCTGCCCGCGGCCGGATGGATCGGCGTCGCGCTCGTGATCGCGAGCCTTGCCGTGCTTACGGTGCCGGTGCGGCGCAGGATCCCCACGCCTGCCGGAGCGCCCTGACCCGTAACGACGTCCGTTTGGTCACAGCCGCCGTGGAAATGTGGCCGCCTAGAGTGGGAGCATGTGGTGGGAACCGGTGCTCGCAATCCTGGCGGGGCTCCTCCTGCTGTACGCGGTGGCGCTCGTGCTTCTCTACCTCTACGCGCGCCGTCACCCGGAAACGGTGAGCATGCGCAGCGCGATGAGACTGCTGCCGGACCTGCTCAGGCTTTTCCGCTCATTGGTAACTACCCCCGAAGTGCCGACGGTCGTCCGAATGCTCATTGTCGGCTTGCTGGTGTACCTCGTCCTCCCGATCGATCTCGTTCCCGACTTCATCCCGGTCCTCGGTTACGCCGACGACGTGATTGTGGTCGCCGTCATCCTCCGCGCGGTGATCCGGCGGACCGGCCCTGATCTGGTGGCCAGCCTTTGGAAGGGCGACGACGACGGCCTCCGGATTGTCCTCCGCCTCGCCGGAGTGTCCAGGGCTTGACGGCGTAAGCGACGTAACTTTCCGGCAGATTCAGTGGTTTACGCTCCTTTATGCCCCTGGATCTGAGCAAGTTTTCTGGAGTTCAGGGACCAGCGAAATGGCATGCACCGGTCCCGCATTCCGCTAGTTCGCAATGAATTCGACACCAATCCCGGGTGAACTCAACCCCAACCGGCAGTAAACACGTCGTGGTGCAACATCATGGTCGTCAGTATGCTTACTAAACTGCTGCTCGACCGGGAACAGGGTGGGACCATGGTGGATAGAAATGAAGCGCTCGGCGGGAACATGCACGCCCGGACGTCGGCTCGCTCCAGAACTGTCGGAGTGATTCTTGCCGGTGGAATCGGAACCCGGATGGGCCTTGATATTCCAAAGCAACTGGTGCCCATCGCGGGGAAAACGAGTCTCGAGCACACCACAGAGATCTTCCAGAACTGTGGGCTCATCGACGAAGTCCTGGTGATGATGGACCCGCACTGGATCGACCGGGCGCGAGAGCTACTGCCGACGGCGCACTACTCCAAAATCACGGCAATCCTCGCCGGCGGCCGGGACCGCAATGAAACGTCGTTCCTTGCCCTGGAGGAGATCGCCGATCCCCACGCGAAGGTGATCTTCCACGACGCCGTCCGCCCCCTTCTCGACGCCGGAATCATCACGTCCTGCGTCGACGCTCTGGACACCTATTCTGCCGTGGACACCGCCATTCCCTCTGCCGACACCATCATCGAGGTGGACGAGCACGACTTGATCCGGGCCGTACCCCCTCGCGCATCGCTCAGGCGTGGCCAGACACCGCAGGCTTTCCGATGGGAGGTGCTGATGCGGGCCTACTCACTGGCCCGGCAGGACCCGGATTTCGCCGCAACGGATGACTGCAGCGTGGTCCTCAAGTACCAGCCGGAGGTGCCGATCTTCGTTGTCCCCGGACATGAAGCGAACATCAAGCTCACCCATCCCATCGACATCCACCTTGCCGACAAGCTGTTCCAGCTCAAGCACCAGCACCCCGGGGCGATCCCACTACCCACGTCGACGCTGCGAGGCGCGTCCGTCGTAGTGCTCGGAGGAAGCTCGGGCATCGGTGCTGAGCTTGCCCGGCAGCTGAAGGAGGCGGGGGCCGACGTCGTGTGCCACAGCCGGACCGGCAGCGGAACCTTCGTGGAAGACCGGGCGTCCGTCCGGAGCGCACTCGCTTCCGCAGCGGCAAGCTTCGGGAAAATAGATCACATCGTGCTCACCGCCGGCGTCCTGACCGTGGGCGAACTGGTCACCCTGACAGACGAGCAGCTGCAGCATGATGTCGGAGTCAACCTGATGGCGGCGTTCGTTGTGGCGCAGGAGGCACACTCCTACCTCCGGGAGTCGCAGGGCTCGCTCCTGCTCTTCTCCTCCAGCTCCTACACCCGTGGCCGCGCCAAGTACACCGTCTACTCCGCTACCAAGGCTGCACTGGTAAACCTGACCCAGGCATTGGCTGATGAATGGAGTGGCGATCACATCCGCGTCAACTGCATCAGTCCCAGCCGCACGGCCACACCAATGCGGGAGAAGGCTTTCGGGATGGAGGACCAGAACACGCTGGTGCAGGCGGCCACCGTTGCTTCCTCAAGTGTTCAGGTGCTGGCTTCCGACTCCACCGGCCAGATCTTCGATGTCCGCCTACCGCAGACAGACCCCCTGCTCACGGAATTGGAATCGGTCCTTTGAACGGGTCCTTGACGGCGGACACGCTGCGGCTGACCGTCTCTAAGGTGACCGTCCCTGCCGGCGAACCCCTTTCCCTCCTGCTTGGTGGCCGGCGAATCTGGACCTTCAAGGCGCCGAGCGAAGCTGCGGCGGCGCCCAGCTGGTCTGTGGAGTGGCCACCTGCACTGGCTGAACGGCTGGCCGGACGCGCAGCCCTCGCCGTCGAGCGCAATGGTATTCGAGTGGTGGAAGAGCATCTCGTCTCCTTTGACGGCACAACCGACGAACTGCACCTGACAGAACCAGGCACGGGCTTCCCCCAGGTGGTCAACAAGTGGGGGCGCGTTGCCCGCTCCTTCGAAGGAAGGGATGCTGCCCTGGTCGAGGAGGTCCTCGACGAGGTCGAGCACCTGATCAGCGTCCTCCGCCGCGAACTGGGGATCGACCTCTTCGTCACCGGCGGCACCTTGCTGGGACCTGTCCGCAACGGCAGAATCATGGCAAACGACGACGACGCCGACCTCGCCTACCTGAGCACGCACGGCAATCCGTCCGACGTTGCCCTGGAAAGCTTCACGATAGAACGAACACTGCTAACCCACGGGTATGAAGTGGTGCGCCATTCGAGCGGACACCTCCAGTTGATGTTTCCGGGCGGAAGCATCACTGACCGCTTTTACATCGACATTTTCAGTTACTTCGTGTGTTCCGGATGGTTCTACGGCACCTTCCACGCACGGGAGCGTGCCGAGCGCGTAACCATTCTCCCCCTGAAGCCGCTTCCCGTTAACGGGCGCCTGCTCCCCGGTCCAGCGGAGCCCGGACAACTCCTCGAAGCAATCTATGGGCCCACCTGGGAGACGCCTGATCCGACCTTCACCTTCGTCACCCCGCCTCCTGCATTCCGCCGGTTCTACTGGTGGCTGAACCACTTCGATGTCGACCGGGAGAATTGGGAGGATCACCACAGGGTGGACATCGCCGCGGGCCCAGCCGACACCGAGTCAGACGTTGCCCGGAAGGCTCTCCAGGTTTTCGGAGAGGGCTCCACCGTCCTGGAACTCGGGTGCGGATTAGGCGCTGATGCTCGATTCCTTGCAGCCTCTGGGTTCGGAGTTCTGGCAATTGATTACAGCCGCCCAGCCATCCAGTACGCGCGGGCTCAACAAGACCCGGCTACAGGGTCCTCTCACTTCGAAACGGCCAACCTGAACTCAGCGCGCTCCGCCCTCCACGTGCGGAAGCTGTGCACTGCATTCACGAACCCGGTACATGTCTACGGGAATCACCTTTTCGACGCGCTGAGTCCGCTCGGCTGGGACACCACCCTGATGTTGGTCAAACATCTCCTCAACAACAGCGGCAGTCGCGCACTGTTCGAAATCAGGACCGGCAGCACCGGCGAACCAGTCCGGTGGAGCGGCTGCCAGCTTGTTGACTGGGATCGCTTCCAGGAGCAGCTCCATCGTTACGAGCTGAGCATCGAGGACGAGGAAGAAGCTGCACAGAACGAGGCAGATGCAGGCTCGACACACAGACGCGTCGTCGTACGGAAGGAGAACAGGTGAAGAGGATCCGGGTAGGAAAGCGGACATCGCACCGTGACGTCATGGACCAGCTGGCGGACCTCCAGCTGGAAGTGCAGGCGCTGAAAGCTGAAGTAGCACGCCTCGACGCCGACCTCGACGAGTCACGCAGGCTGAACCTGCGCGCAGCCGAACTGCTCGACGTCGTCTACCAGGAGTTGGGAGACCGCCATGACCGGGCCACGTTGTAACCGACCCATCGAAGTGATCGGCGGGTTTGAAAGCACGTTCCTGCCGGCTCATGACCGGGACATCTTCGAAACCACCCAACATGACCTCCGGTGGCGGGAGGACCTGCGGTTACTGAGCAACTCCGGCATTGTGCGGTTGCGATACCCGGTCAGGTGGCATCGCGTCGAGGAGACCGAGGGCAGCTATGACTGGTCGACGACCGATGAGGTTCTCGGCTTCCTCCGGGACGAGGGCTTCCGCCCCATCGTTGACCTCGTCCATCACACGAGCTACCCCCGCTGGCTTTCCGACGGGTTCGCCGATGCACGGTTCGGTGACGCCTACCTTCGCTACGCGGAGGCTTTTGCTCGACGCTACCCGTGGATCGAGGAATACACCCTCTTCAATGAACCCTTCTCCACCCTGTTCCTCAGCGGCCATGAGGCTATCTGGCCGCCGTATCACTCCGGCCTGCAGGGCTTCGTCGATCTGATCGTGAACGTGCTGCCCGCGGTAGCCGAGGCCAGCCGCCTTTACCGCACGCTGCTGCCCCACGCTCGCCACGTTTGGGTAGACACCTGCGAGTTCCACACGGGGTCGGACGCAGCGGGCCAGTCCTACGCTGACATGGCGAACGAGCGCCGCTTCCTGGTGCTCGATGCCTTCCTCGGCAGAGACTACGACGACGGCGGCCAGCTCGCACGCGATCTTGAGCCGGTGGGCGGCGAGCGCCTGAAGGGCCTGGTCCCCGGCTTCGTGGATGTCCTCGGGCTGGACTACTACGCTCACTGCCAGTGGAACTTCTCCATAGCGGGAGGATCAACCCCCACGCCGACGCCTCTTCCCCTGGCGGATCAGATCGGGCAGTACTGGGAGCGCTACGGGCTTCCCTGCATGATCACCGAGACGAACGTCCGTGGCCACACCTCTGACCGCGCAACCTGGTTCAAGTACGTCCTTGAACAGTGCGAGATCGCGCAGGAACGGGGGGTTCCCCTCGAAGGCCTGTGTTGGTTCCCCGTCATCGACTCCACCGACTGGGATTCCCTGCTGTTCCGCTGTGACGGCCATATTGACCCCGTGGGGGTCTACTGGCTGGACGAGAACCTCGAGCGGCGGAGCTCCGTCATGGCGACCTCGTATGCGCTGGCCGCCGGCGGTGCACGAGCGCTTGACCTTCCCGCCTACCGGTTCCAGCAACCCGTGGATGCCTGGCTCAAGGGCTATCTACCGCAGATGTCGCACTGGAATTGGCAGGAGCCACCCTCTACCGATATTGGATCCAGCCTCCCCCGAACAACCACACGTATGGAATTGAGGATCGTCGATGCAAAGTGAACTCATTGTCCTGTCACACCTCCGCTGGGATTGGGTCTGGCAGCGGCCGCAGCAACTCGTGTCGAGGCTCGGCAAAGCGCCGGCGCGCAAGACATGGTTCGTGGAGGAGCCGCTCACTCCTGCGGGTGGGACCACCGAGAATCGGCTCAACAGCAACGAGGTCGACGGTCTCACACGCGTCTGGCTTGAGATCCCCGAGCAGGGCAGGCACGTCGGCTTCTTCGATGAAGTGATGCCCGACTACGTGGAACAACTCCCGAAGCTGATCGGCGAGCCCGAGGGTGAGCGGGTCGTCTGGATCTATACGCCGCTTGCACTTGAGGCCGCCCTCGCTCTCAAACCCACCACTTTGGTGTACGACATCATGGATGACCTTGCGGCCTTCAAGGATGCCGCTCCTGAGCTTCTGGTGCGCCAGCGGCAGGCCCTGAGGAAAGCCGACGTCGTTTTCGCTGGAGGGAGATCGCTCCACCGGTCCGTCGTCAAACAGGGCAGAGAGGACGCACATCTCGTGCCAAGCGGGGTAGCTGCGGAGCACTACGCCGCGGCCGGCCGCGCGGCCGGCACGGACCGCAGCACACGAACTGCCGGGTACGTCGGAGTCCTCGACGAACGACTTGATCTCGCCCTGGTGGCAGAGCTCGCCGAACGGCTTCCGGACTGGGAGATCCGTATGATCGGCCCCATTTGCAAGATCGACGCCGCGGATCTCCCGCAAGCGCCGAACATCAGCTATCTGGGTCAGCAGGCCTACGAGGATCTTCCCCGCCTGATGGCTGACCTGGATGTGGCGCTGATGCCATTTGCCTTGAACGAATCGACCAGATCGATCAGCCCCACGAAGACGCTTGAGTACCTCGCGGCCGGTCTTCCGGTTGTATCAACCCGGGTACCCGACGTAGTGGCCGATTTCGAGGGCGTGGTGGAGCTCAGGAATGATGCGCGTGGTTTTGCGGCGGCCTGTGTCGACCTTCAGGGACAGGCCGGCAGGAAGGCACGGGCTACCGAGTTGAAGCGGCTTATGAAGCACCACCACTGGGACCGTATTGCGGGGCTCATGGAGAAACTGGTGTTCACGGCTGCGAACGCCAATTCAGAAGCCGATGCCGCCGAGGCGACTGCTTAGCTGCCATGGCTGCCGGCAACAGAGCTGCGGATACTTATCTCTCCTCCGAGTACCCGCCGCCCGGACACCTGCTCCTTCACCTCAGCGACACCCACATCCTGGGCAGGGGCGAGCCACTGTACGGAGCCGTGGACAGCGAGGCCCGGCTCCGGCAATTGCTTGGGAGCATCCGGGCTTCGAATCTCCGGCCGGACGCCCTCATCCTCACGGGGGACCTGACCGACAGGGGTGAGCCGGCGGCGTACCGGAAGCTGCGCAGCGTCGTCGAACCGGTGGCCCGAGAGACCGGCGCTCAGCTCATCTGGCTGATGGGCAATCATGATCGCCGTGAAAATCTCCGCGCCTGTCTTCTGGGGGAAGCACCTGCGGCCACCCCGTTGTACCGGAGCTACCTGCTGGGTGGACTGCGGATCATCACCCTGGACACCTCGGTGCCCGGGTACCACTATGGGTCGCTCGATTCCGAACAACTCGCTTGGCTAGCGGCAGAACTGGCGACACCCGCACCGGAGGGCACCATTCTTGCGATGCATCATCCTCCCATCCCGATGATCCAGAACCTTGCGGTGCTGACGGAGCTGCGGAACCAGGACCGTCTGCGCCGGGTCATTGAAGGGTCGGACGTACGGCTCATCCTTGCCGGACACCTTCATGTCTCGACCTCGTCGATGTTCGCCGGCATCCCGGTCTCCGTGGCATCGGCAACCTGCTACACCCAGGATCTGCACGTGCCCGACGGCGGCGCCCGCGGGTGGGATGGCGGCCAGGGCCACAACCTCGTGCATGTCTACCCCGGAACCATCGTCAATTCGGTTGCGCCGCTAGGATCTTTCAGCACGGTTGGAACACACCTGTCAGCAGAAGAAGTCGAAGAGCGGGTTCGCGGCGCCGGAGTTTCCAGCGGTAACTAGCAGTAGCGCTCCCGTCACATCCGCCCGAACTTCGAGCGCACCAGCGCGAAAGCACCGTAACAAATCAGGCCGACGGCGATCGAGATGAGCAGCGGCATGCCGAACGGGTGATCGGTCAACGCCTTCAGGCTGCCGTCCAGCCCGGTGGACCGTTCCGGATCATGGGTGACCACCGCGGCCACGAACAAAACTCCCACGAGGATGAGAGCGAGGCCCTTTGCAACGTGGCCGATCACGCCGAGTATCTCGATGAGAGCACCCCGCCGCGTGTCCTCGAAGTGACGGAGCTCAGGCCGGAACTTGCGCAGGATCCCCTTGAAAACGAAGTACACCCCAATGCCGAACACGGTCCCGCCCACCGCGAGGATCACGAAGACCCCGAAGGGCGAACCCATCATCGCCGCAGTGAAGTCACGCGTGGATTCACTCGAGTCAGCCTTGCCGCCGAACGCGAATCTCGCGAAGGTGAAGGCCATACTGCCGTAGATGATGCTCAGCGACCCTGACGAGATTGTCTTCGAGATCTGTTCCCCGGTCGGAAGGTGACGGGCCCGCAGGGTAGCCTCGCTGAACTGCCAGACAGCCAGCCCGAAACAGCCGACGGCGCACGCCCACATGGTCCACGGGCCGAGGGTCCCCCCAGCCAGGCGTTCCAGCGCCCCCGTAGGCTCCGCCTCGCCGTTTCCCCCGAACGCGATCTGCAAAGCGATGATTCCGATGAGCACATGCACTATAGCGAGAACAGCGAACCCGAAGCGGGCGACGACGTCGAGCGCCTTATGGTCCGACACCTCTTCCGCGACGTCCGCGGCCTCCCGTGCCCGAGAATTCTCGTCCGTTGACATCACCGCTCCTGTAGTGCCCTGAGTATTTCAGGGTACAGCGGCAGGAAGTTTCTTGGTGCGAACCCTGAGTGCAGGGGTGGCACAGGGCCCACCGGGGAACTCACCGCACCAGCTGTCGTTTTAACTTTCACCAGTCCCCTCCGCTCTTACTGCTGGAAGGACCACTCCTGATGATCAACGACAACCCCAATGGCGGCCGACGACGCCGCGTCGGGTTGTTCGTGATGCTCCTGCTGCTCGCGGTACTCGCGTCGGCTGCAGTGCTCGTGGTGTCCGGTTTACCCAGCGGGGGCAGCTTGTCACTGGGGCTTCCGGAATGCACCGTCCACACCGCGGAAGGGGAGGTTGGACTCGACCGTGACGAGGCCAAGCGGGCTACGACCGCCGCCGCACTCCTGGCTCGCGGGTTGGAAGCGCCGGACACCTCCGATATCGACGACGCCGTGATACAGCGGCTGACCGACGGGCCCGCCGAAGACGCCGGACCCAGCCTGGCATGCCGCGGTTCAGCGTCCGGCGGCCTGGAGGAACAGCAGCTGGGTGCCAGCGGTCTCACACCACGCGCCGAGCAGGTGCTCGAGGCGATGACTGGGGTGTTCGGCGAACAGAGTCTCGGCGGGTACGCCCCGGGTGGCGTCAGTCAGGGGCACGGAGCGGCGTCGACGCACTATGACGGACGAGCCATCGACATCTTCTTCCGTCCGGTGTCGGAGGACAATCGGCGCGACGGCTGGATGCTGGCCCACTGGCTCGTCGCTCACGCCGAGGACCTCGACATTCAGTACGTCATCTTCGACGACCGGTTTTGGAGCGCGCACCTCTCCAGAGCGCAGTGGCACGATTACGACGCCCCTGATCCCAGCAACGAAATCCTGCGCCATCTCGATCACGTGCATGTGGACGTGCTGGGCGGAGGCGACTGACTAGCGCCGCCAGAACAGGTGATGCGTCACGCCGCTGGAGCTGGGCACGACGTCGAGGTGGAAACGGTCAAGAAGCTCCTCAGGTGATCCCCAGAGGCGCGATCCCGATTCGAGCTTCATCGGTGACACTGCGACATGCAGCGTGTCCACGAGGTCCGCGTCGAGAAACTCCCGGATCGTCGTTGCTCCGCCACCCAATCGGACATCCTTGCCGTTCGCGGCCTCTTTCGCCTTCCCCAGTGCAGCGACAGGATCGACGTTGATGAAGTGGAACGTGGTGTCCGAGAGGGTGAAGGATGGCCGCTCGTAGTGGGTCATCACGAACACCGGAGTGTGGAAGGGCGGCTCGTCACCCCACCATCCCCGCCAGTCCTCGTTCTCCCAGGGGCCGCGGTGGGGACTGAACTTGTTGCGGCCCATGATTTCGGCCCCGATGTTGTTCTTGAAGTCACGCGTGAAGTAGTCGTCGAGGCCGCGCGTTCCGCCGGGGTCGGTCCGGTTCGGCCAGCTCGCCGTAGCGCCTGCCCACGCGAACATTTCTCCGGGGTCCGCGTGGCCGAACGGTCGCTCCAGGCTTTGGTTTTCGCCCGCGCCGAAGCCGTCACTGGAAACGTTGAAGTTCTGGACCCTGAGTAGCTGGCTCATGTGGGACTCCTCATTGCCTTCAGCCGCATCGCGGCTACCCAGAAACTATCGGCAACCGGCGACATCCACAACGGTCAGCCTGAAGGCCACTCCCCCGTCTCGAAGAATCGGCGCAGCACGGCGAGCGCAGGGGCGGGGTTCAGCCCGCGCTCGGCCAACCAACCGTCGTCGTTGTAGGAGCAGGCGTACCGATCGCCGGAGTCGCACAGGAGCGACACGATGCTCCCACGCCGGCCGGCAGCCTTCAGCTGCGCAACAAGCTGCCACACTCCCCACAGGTTGGTGCCGGTGGAGGGACCAGCGGAGATTCCAGCGAATGCCAGCAGGTGGCGTGATGCGGCAACCGATGCGGCATCGGGCACCTGGATCATCGCGTCGATGACGGACGGGACGAAGCTCGGCTCGGGCCTCGGTCGTCCGATTCCCTCGATGCGCGAGGGCTTCCCGACGGCTGCGGCCCCACCTGCCCAGGTGGGATAGAACGCCGAGTTCTCGGGGTCTACGACAGCGAGCCGCGTGGGGTATCGGTTATACCGAAGGTACCTGCCGATGGTGGCACTGGTTCCACCGGTCCCTGCGCCCACCACCACCCAGTCCGGGACGGGGAACCGCTCCTGCTCCATCTGCCGGTAGATCGATTCGGCGATGTTGTTGTTGCCCCGCCAGTCCGTGGCCCGTTCGGCGTAGGTGAACTGGTCCATGTAGTGTCCGCCCGTTTCGGCGGCGATGTGCTCTGCAGCGTCGTAAACTTCCGAGGCATTCTCGACGAAGTGGCAGGTCCCGCCGTACTGCTCGATCAGGGTGATCTTCTCGGGACTCGTGGAGCGGGTCATCACCGCGATGAACGGCAGCCCCAGCAGCTGTGCAAAATAGGCCTCGGACACGGCGGTAGAACCGCTCGACGCCTCGACGATCGTGGCTCCTTCCCGGATCCAGCCGTTCACCAGCCCGAAGAGGAACAGCGAGCGCGCAAGCCGGTGCTTCAGGCTTCCGGTCCGATGGGTCGACTCGTCCTTCAGGTAGACGTCGATACCCCAGCTCTCGGGCACGGGCAGCGCCAGCAGGTGCGTGTCTGCTGACCGGTTGCCTTCAGCTTCGATGCGTCGGATCGCTTCATCGGACCAGGAGCGGTCAGCCCCAGCGGAAATCGTCATACCTGAACACTATCCACGGCAGGTACGACGGCGGTGCCCGGGTGAGCACCGTCGTCGTCCGTCGGCAGCCGCTACAGCCGGTGGTCAGCGAAGACCTTCAGTGCGTCACGCACGAACTCCGCGCCCTTCCGGCCGCCGTAGTTCGCTGCGAAGCGATCGTCAGCGACGTACATGTCGCCGAGGCCCACGAAGTACTCCTTCGACGGCCGACCGTCAGACGAGGGCAGGCCCGGGACACCGGACAGCCACTCGAAGTGCCGGCGTGCCAGTTCCTGCGCAGCGTCACTGTCAGGCGCAATCCCTTGTTCCGCGGCGGCAGTCCAGTCAGCGCCGAGCTGCGCCGTACGCGCCTTGTACTGCGTGCGTTCAGCCTCGCTCATGCCTCGCCACCAGCGATCTCCGGTCGCATACGCCTCGGCGCCCCACCGTTCCTCAACTTCGTCCTTGTACCGGGTGTGGTCGAAACCGTCGAACATGTTTTCTGCCATGAGTTGTTCACCTCCTTCCAGTTGGTCGATGGTCAGTGAAACCGACGCGATCTGCCGCGCCAGCCGCTCCTGTTCCTGTCTCAGCAGCTCCAGGTGCTTCCGGAGGGCGCGAGCAGGCTCAGCTTCCCGGTTCAGCACTTTCGTGATAGCAGGTAGCCCCAACCCCAGGCCGCGCAGCAGGAGGATCCGTTGCAGACGCACCAGGGCGTCGTCGTCGTAATAGCGGTAGCCGTTGCTGCCCACCCGCGACGGGCGCAACAGCCCCAGCCGGTCATAGTGCCGCAGCGTGCGGCTCGTGGTTCCCACCAGCCTCGCTACGTCCTGTATCGAGCGGTCCATGTGCCCTCCTGCCTTGTTTGTTCACCGTATAGGTTGACGTAGCGTCAAGGTCAACAGCCAGGGGTAGGGTTCCAGCATGAGCACTATGGAGGAGCAGTTCCTCGCCCGCGCCATAGCCCTCGCAACCCAGAATGTGTACGACGGCGGTGGCCCCTTCGGTGCCCTCATCGTCACCCCGGACGGGCGTGCTTTCGAGGGCGCCAACCGGGTGACGGCAAACAATGATCCAACCGCCCACGCCGAAGTGATGGCGATCAGGAACGCGTGTTCATCCCTCGGTACGTTCGACCTGACGGGCTGCACTCTCTACACCAGTTGCGAGCCGTGCCCCCTATGCCTGGCGGCCGCACTCTGGGCGCGCGTCGAGAGCATTTCCTTCGCGGCCGATCGGCATGATGCAGCCAAGGCAGGATTCGACGACGCCGTGTTCTACGAATTCTTCGAAGCACCCGTTGCAGAACGCTCCATGCAGGTGCGGCAAATGGAGCTTCCTGACTCAGCGAGCGCCGAACCGTTCCGCGCCTGGGCTCACCTCCCCGACCGCATCGACTACTGACGCTCGGACCAACCTGTCTCCAGCCGCCCGGAAAATACACAGTATGCTTAGCAATTAGTTTGACGGCATACAGGTTTATTCCTCGGGAAGGGCAACACATGGCAGGTTCCCACCTACACAGCACCCGCTCCAGCCCGTGGGCTGACGGCCTGGGACGCACTGGTTCCCGGGCCGCCCAGATCCTGCTGATTCTCACTCTGGCGGTGGTCGCAATCTACGGGCTGCTGCAGATCCGCCTGCTGGTGATTCCCGTCATCATCGCGCTGATTCTCGCGGCAGCCATAGGCCCGTTCGTGAATCTACTGCGCCGCCGAGGGGTGCCCGGCGCACTCGCCACAGCCATAGCGTTCCTGGCCCTGCTGGTCGTTCTCTCAGGGATCATTACGATCATCGTGCTTTCGGTCCGCAGCCAGGCTGATGAACTGATCGCCGCCGCCACCGAAGGCCTGGATGAGCTTCAGGCCTTCCTCACGAGCGGGCCGTTCCCGATCTCCCCGGAGCAACTCGGCGAGGCACGTACCGCGATCATCGACTACGCGACGAGCGCGCAGTTCCGGTCGGGTGCGATCTCGGGTGTCTCCGTTGTGGCGGAATTCCTTACCGGTGCCACCCTGACCGCGGTGATCCTCTTCTTCTTCCTGAAAGACGGCAAGAAGATCTGGGAATTCTTCCTCCGCCCCTTCAAGGGCGAGCGCGAACAGAAACTGCGTCGTTCGGGAGCCCGTACCCTCGAGGTACTCGGTAGCTACGTCCGAGGAACAGCGATCGTCGCCCTGGTGGACACCGTTGCTATCGGCATCGCGCTGCTGATCCTCGGTGTACCTCTGGCCATACCGCTCGCGATGATTGTCTTCATCGGTGCCTTCATCCCGTTGGTGGGCGCCACCATCGCCGGCGTTCTGGCAGCGCTCGTTGCGCTGGTGGCCAACGGCCCGATTGTCGCCCTGATAGTGGTCGGCGTCGTCATCGCCGTCAACCAGTTGGAAGGTGACCTACTGCAGCCGATCGTCATGGGCAAGTCGCTGCGGCTTCATGCACTGGTGATCCTGCTGGCCCTGACCGCCGGAACCATCCTCGCCGGCATCATCGGCGCCGTCCTGTCCGTGCCGATAGCCGCCGTGACCTGGGCGGTCCTGCAGGTGTGGACGGCGGAAGACCCGAGGATGGAGCCGTTGAATCCGGACATGCCGCCGGCCGGATCCGAACCCACCTGAGCCGAGCACCACTAGAAACTGCAGGATCACTACCGAGTAGGACGCACACGATGACCACCGAAACCGCCGCCCCTTCAAAGCTCCGGCAAGGGATCTCCGGCAAGCTGCTCTACCTGTTCATCCTTGGCGACGTACTCGGCGCCGGCGTCTACGCGCTGGTCGGTGTCATCGCGGCTGAGGTTGGTGGGGCTATCTGGGTGCCACTGGTTGTTGCACTGGCACTGGCGCTCCTCACCGCGGGTTCCTACGCGGAGCTCGTGACCAAATACCCGAAGGCAGGCGGTGCGGCGGTCTTCGCCCAGCGGGCATACAAGACCCCGTTCATCTCATTCCTGGTGGGGTTCTGCATGCTCGCGGCCGGGGTCACCAGTGCTGCCGGCCTGGCCCTCGCCTTCACGGGTGATTACCTCTCCGCCTTCATTGCCGTGCCGCCGGCCTGGGCCGCCGTCGTTTTCCTTGTCCTGCTGGCGTTGCTGAATGCCCGCGGCATCAAGGAGTCAGTCCGCTCCAACGTGGTGATGACTGTCATCGAGGTTTCCGGACTGGTGCTGGTCATCGTCCTGGTGGCTGTCTTCCTCGGCCAGGGCAATGGCAATCCCGAGCAAATCTCACAGTTCCCGGCCAACGCCAATCCGGCAGTTGCCGTCCTGGGAGCGTCTCTCATCGCCTACTACTCCTTCGTGGGCTTCGAGGTGTCGGCGAATGTCGCGGAGGAAGTACGCAATCCGGCCCGCGTGTATCCGAAAGCCCTATTCGGAGCCCTCGCCACCGCAGGCGCCGTGTACCTACTGATCGGCCTGGTATCCGCGGCCGCGCTGCCCGCCGAGGACCTCGCAGGGTCCACCGCGCCCCTCCTCGACGTTGTCAACGCCACAGGCTTCGGCATCCCGCCGTGGCTGTTCAGTTTGATCGCCCTCGTCGCTGTCGCCAACGGCGCACTGCTGACCATGATCATGGCGAGCCGGCTGACCTTCGGCATGGCCGAGGAAGGGCTCCTGCCCTCGGTACTCAGTAAGGTGCTACCCAACCGCCGCACTCCGTGGGTGGCCATCATTGCGACGACGGCGATCGCCATGGCACTGACCCTCACAGGTGACCTTGCTTCGCTGGCCGAGACAGTCGTCCTGCTCCTGCTCTTCGTGTTCATCAGCACGAACGTCGCGGTCCTGGTGCTCCGCCGGGACCGGGTGGAGCACCAGCATTTCCGCATCCCGACGGTGATCCCCTACCTGGGTGTCGCTTCCTGCCTGGTGCTCCTCACCCAGCAGTCGGCGGAGATCTGGCTGCGCGCAGCGATTCTGATCGGTGTAGGTGTTGTCCTCTACGTCATCAGCACCGTCGTCTCAAAGCGGACCAACGCCGGCCAGCGGGCTGAGACGCGGTAGCTGTGGGCCTTGCTTTGACGGGATCCCTGGTCATCGCTCTGGTGCTGGCCGGATTGCACCTGGCCGCTCCACGGATCCGCAAGCTGCCCCTCGTACCCGAGGGTGTAACTGGTTCGTTTGCGGGAGGACTCGCGGTTGCCTACGTCTTCCTACACCTGCTGCCGGAAATCGCCGAGGGCAACGAGGCGGTCGGCGACCTGCTCGAAGACACCATTGAGGTCACCCCGCTTTTCGACCTGGGGATCTTCGTCGTGGCTCTCACCGGCTTTACTGTCTTCTACGGTCTGGACCGCCTCGCGACCACCCGACGGAGACGCGGACGCCGCGATTCCGCAGGAGCCTACTGGGTTCACCTCGGTGCTTTTGCCTTCTACAACACGCTCATCACCTACACGATGGCTCTGCGCGTCGAGACTGGTTATCTGTTCGCGATCCTTTTTGCCATCGCGATGGGTCTCCACTTCGTGCTCACGGACCGCCATCTTGAGGAGCACTACCCGCACCGGTTCGCGTCGAGCGGCCGGCTCGTTCTTGCGGGCGCGCTGCTTCTTGGTTGGCTGTTGTCGGCGGTCTTTGCGCCGACAAGCACAGTGGTGGTTGCCATCCTCACAGCGTTGCTCGGCGGATCGGTACTCCTGAACGTTTTTCGGGAGGAGTTGCCGTCGAACCGCGGATCAAGCTTCCCCTGGTTCCTTGGTGGCCTCATCATCTACTCAATCCTTCTTGCTCTCATTACGGCGGTTGCAGAATGAATCCGAAACTCGATCAGACAGCGCGGGAACTCTTCGGCTGGGACTCCCTTCTTCCGGGACAACGCAAGGCACTGAACGCGGCCGACGACGGCAGGAATGTCCTCTGCGTCCTCCCCACCGGCTATGGCAAATCGGCCATCTATCAGGTGGCGGCCATGTCAGTTCCGGGAGTCGCCGTCGTCGTTTCGCCGTTGATCTCGCTGCAGCGGGACCAGGTGGAAGCCATCAACGAGGCGCTCGGCGAAGTTCGCGCGTACGTGCTGAACTCGACAGCGTCCGACGCCGAGGTCGACGAAGCATGGGCAGCCGCCGAGGACTCCGACGAAGAGCGTCGCGCCAAGTTCCTGTTCCTCGCGCCGGAGCAACTGGCACGGGAAGAGGTAAGCGAGCGGCTCAAGGCCCTGGACGTGTCATTCCTCGTCATCGACGAAGCCCACTGCGTCTCCGCCTGGGGTCACGACTTCCGGCCGGATTACCTTCAGCTGGGTTCCCTCGTGCGGCGGCTCAAGCGGCCGGTTATCGCACTGACCGCAACAGCCTCACCCCCTGTTCGGCAGGAAATCCTCGAAAGGCTGAAGCTCGACGACGCACTCGTCATCGCGGAAGGTTTCGATCGACCGAACCTGCACCTCAGCGTTCACCAGCACGAGTCGGAGCGGGACAAGAAGCACGCAGTCCTTGAGCAGGTGACCTCGCGTGAAGGCCAGGGACTGCTGTACACCGCCACGCGCCGGCAGACGGACGAATACGCACAGGAGCTGAGGGATGCGGGCCTGCGTGCTGATGCGTACCACTCAGGACGGAAGAAATCTGAGCGAACGGCATTGCATGACGCATTCCACGCCGGTGAACTGGACGTCGTGGTGGCTACCACCGCGTTCGGCATGGGCATCGACAAGCCCGACGTACGGTTCGTCATCCATTCCGACATTCCAGATTCTCTCGACAGCTACTACCAGGAAGTGGGTCGGGCGGGGCGAGACGGGGATCCTGCCGACGTCGTGCTGCATTATCGCCAGGAGGATCTCGGGATCCGGCGGTTCTTCGCAGCCAAGAGCGTGCAGGAGGATGGCCTCCGCGAACTGCTCGCTGCGCTCCGGTCGGCCGATGGCTCTCTTGATGCCGCGGGCATCCGGGAAGCAACCGGACTGACTCAGCGGAAGCTGTCGGGACTGCTGAATCAACTGCTTGAGGTGGGGGCTGTCCGAGAGCGCAGCGGGAAGTATCGGGCTGCAGCAGATGACGCGGACCAGGTGATTGCCGACGTCGTCGAGCATCGCAAGCGGCGGCAGGAGGTGGACCGCTCACGGGTGGAGATGGCGCGGCAGTACGCCGAGTACCGGGGGTGCCGTCGCCGGTTCCTGCTCGGCTACTTCGGCGAGGAGCGCGAAGGCCTGTGCGATGCCTGCGACAACTGCGACACCGGCCGCTCCGCCGATCACCACGAAGAGGTCGAAAACCAGCCCTTCGCGCTGCAGAGCACCGTGCGCCACGGGGAGTGGGGCGAGGGCGTGGTCATGGGCTACGAAAACGACGTCGTCACCGTACTGTTCGAGGAGCACGGCTACAAGTCATTATCCGTACCGCTCGTTGAAGAGAAGAAGCTGCTGAA
This sequence comes from Arthrobacter sp. D2-10, assembly GCF_054161285.1. Classification (NCBI taxonomy): domain Bacteria; kingdom Bacillati; phylum Actinomycetota; class Actinomycetes; order Micrococcales; family Micrococcaceae; genus Arthrobacter; species Arthrobacter sp. D2-10. Next base: position 3,288,799 of record NZ_CP096431.1, read on the forward strand.
AGAGGTGCACTCGTGAAAGCCCTGCCCGTGCTATCAAGGGCGGGAGGACGCGGGTTGAAAGCGGTCTTCGCCGGGATGAAGGTGTTCAGGCCGCACCGGCCGATTCACTCCCACGGCGTGTTGCTCGAGGGCACCCTTACCCATTCGCGGGTCTTCAGCGGCGAGGAATGGCTGGACAATTCCGATGAGGAGCAGGTTCTTGCGCGCGTCTCCCGCTCAGTGGGACTGCCGGATGCCCTGCCCGACGTCGTCGGCCTGGCTTTGCGTATCGGTGAGGCCGATGTGTTGCTGTCCACGACCGGAGGCGGGGTGCCCGGGCGCTTCATGATCCTTCCGCGTCGCTCGGTAGTGGACGGACCGTTCACCTCACTGATGCCATTCCGCGGAAGCGGCGGGCCAGTCTTGCTGGCCGTGCGCCGGGAGGGCCCTGGCCCGGACCTCAGGACCCTTTCCGAGCTTCGCTCCTACGACGGCGAACTCCAGTGGGGCCTGCATTACAGCCGGCTGCGCGGTCCCTGGACCCGCTCCGGCACTCTACGGCTGAGGGTGTGTGACGATCAACACCGGGACCCCCGGTTCGACCCGATAGGACAACCTCCAGCAGGCCTCAGCTCCTACACATGGGCTCGGGAACTGCGGGTTCCGTCATACGCTCTCGCGCAGGAAACACAGCATGGCTACACTTCGGAGAAGAACACCGCTCAGCCCCGAAAGTGATCCATGGAAACCAACCACAAGATTTCCCCGGAAGACCCCTTCCCGGAAGACCTGACCGTCCTGGACGACGTCGAGGTGGAAGTGCTCAACAGCCGGATCCACCGGGAGCTTGAGGCCGAATACGCGGAGGGCTTCCCAGAGCCCGAAACCGAAGCACGGCTTGAGGAAGTCAACCTCGAGCTGAACCGCCGTGAGCAGGAGGGCTGAGCGGGCTCACCCGGATGACTTAATCGAAAATCTGTTCTAGTTTTAAACCCGGCACTGAAGAAGGTGAAGGGTTATGACGGCGCAGCACATCGAAGAGGTCCAGCCGGGTTCGCGGTCCCTCAATGAGGAGGCTGACGTACGTTTCACCTCCAGGGGCGCACCCCTGGCGCTTCGCTGGCGGGCGAGCATCTGGCAGGTGCTCGGGGAGCCCATGCACTGGACCAGTTCCCGGAGTTGGTGGGAACCGGGCCAGGCCGGAAAAATGGGGCAAGGCAGCGTCATGACGCTGCAGTACTGGCGCTTCCGGGCGCAGACGGGACCGGCGTCCCCCATCCTTGTTTTCGATATCTGCAGCGACCCGCGATGGGAGGGCTGGCGTCTGGTGCGCATCACGAACCTCGGTGCGGGGTGATGCGGTTACAGGCTGGTCGCCCCGGTGGTACTCATGCTGTAGTGGTCGGCCACCAGTTCCAGAGTGCGTGATTGGGCACGGCGGGAGTGCCCCTGAATGACAAGCATGATTTCGTCGACGCGAGTGTGAGCGTGGAGCTCCTCGAGGCTTTTTGCCACCTGCTCCGGTGTCCCGTGCAGCGTCTGATCGGTGTACTCATCGAGGATCGCTTGTTCCTGCGTGCTGGCGCGGAAAAGTTCGACTTCCTCAGGGGGAAGCACGGAAAAGGTCTTGCGCTGGAACATCCTGAGCATCGCCATGGCCAACGTCGCAGATTGGCGGCGCGCCTCGACTGGGTCTTCGTCAGCAATCACTCCGACGCTGACCAAGCTATAGGGTTCAGCGAGGCACCTCGACGGGCGGAAGTTCTCCCGGTAGATGCGCAGGGCGTTGAGTACATCGGCGCGCCCGAATTGAAGTGCGAAGGCATAGGGTCGACCGAGTTCGGCAGCCAACCGTGCTGAATAGACTGAGGATCCAAGGAGCCAGAGGTCAGCGGTAGTCGTCTCGCCGGGGAGCCGGTTCTGCTCGGCCTGCCATGGTCCAGGCACCGCCGGAACATTCCGGTAGGGGTGGTCCTGCGGGAAGTCGTTGTTCAGAAATCCAAGGAGCTCGGCAATCTGTTCAGGGAACGCATCGTTGGCCGCGTGGTGGCGGCGCAGCGCGGCGGCTGTTCCCGCGTCCGTACCGGGCGCTCGCCCCAAGCCGAGGTCGATCCGCCCGGGTGCAAGCGCGCTCAGCATGCCAACCTGCTCTGCGATGACCAGCGGTACATGGTTGGGAAGCATGATCCCGCCCGCTCCCAGTCTTATTCGCTGCGTTTCTCCGATGAGGCGCGCCACCATGAGCTGTGGTGACGAAATGGAAGCTCCGGGCATGGCGTGGTGCTCAGACATCCAGAACCGTCGGTAACCCCGCTCGTCCGCCAGCTTCGCCAACGCAACTACATCGGCGAGTGTCTCCCCCGCGGAGTAGCCCACACCGGTGAGGGCATTGTCGAGGACGGACAGCGCGAAAGGTGCGGTGCCCGAGAAGTGTGTATGGTTCACGAAGCGCGCTCAGCCCCAGCCACGGCAGAACTACCCAGGTCGCTTCCCTGCAGCGCTTCCTGCGCGTTGACGGCACTGATCCAGGCATCGGTGGTGCCCACCTGAGCCCAGTTCGAATTCAACAGGGTGAGCAGGGTGGTGTGCACCGTCTTCGCATCGACGAAGCCGGCGTCGTTGGCGAGGTTGATCGCCCCGGTGGCGTCAGAAAGCACTTCGGTGGTGAACCCAATCGCTTCAGCCTCAACGGCCGAGCCCAGGATGCAGTTATTCGTCATGTATCCGACAAGGGTGACTGTGTCGACGTCGTTCTGGCGGAGCCAGTCGGTCAGGTCGGTACCGGCGTACACAGAGCCGTACTGCTTCACGACGCTCTTCCACTCACCCGTCCGCCGGCTCTCGACTTCGGGGTGCAGTTCGAATTCAGGAGAACCGGGCGCGAAGACGGGAGCACCCTCACCGGCGGTGTGCTGAATGACCGCGATTGGCATGCCCGCCGCGGTGGCGGTGTCGATTGCCGCTGCGACTCGCGGCAGAGATTCTTCATGCGGAGGGTACTGGATCTCAAAGATGCCGCCGAAATACTGCTGCTGAACATCAACGAGGACGAGGGCGCGGCGCGGAGTAGCCATAGTTCACAATCTCCCGGGTAGAGGTAACCGGCCTGATGGCCATGAATCAATCGTCCCGGCAAGCGCCGAGGGCCGACAGTGGCACAACGGCACATGTACGATGGATTTAGGCCAAAGAATGGAGCCCTACATGCGTATCGCTGTTTACGCCTTCCATGGTGTGACGATGTTCCATCTCGCCGTCCCGCAGATGGTGTTCGATGAGGTCACCCGGCAGGGGCTCGCCGACTGGACCACAGTGCTTTTCTCGGATCGCCCCGGCTCGGTCCGCACTGCCGAGGGTTACGAATTGGGAGGCGTGCAGGGACCCGAGGTCGCCGAGGACGCTGACGTAGTGGTGGTGCCCTCCTGGTTCGACGACGGCCGCCCGCTCAGCGGTGGTCTGCGTTCAGCGCTGCAGAGCGCTCATGAGCGCAACACCGCAGTCCTCGGACTGTGCCTCGGAGCGATCGCCGTCGCCGACGCGGGCCTTCTCGCCGGACGCCGTGCCGTTACCCATTGGCAGGCATTCACGACCCTGGCTGACCGGCACCCGGATATCTCCCTCGACCAATCCGTGCTGTACATCGACCACGGCGACGTCCTCACGTCAGCGGGAACCGCATCGGGGCTGGACGCATGCCTGCATATCGTGCGGGACCGATTGGGAGCGGACGCTGCCAATCAGGTGGCGCGCAGTCTGGTCGTCGCTCCACACCGCGAGGGTGGACAGGCGCAGTACATCGAGCACCCTGTCCCGGAGCGGGCCGGTGACGATCCCATCGCACGCGTACTTGAATGGTCGCTGGCCAATCTTCGTGAACCGCTTACAGTAGAGCGCCTGGCTGACCAGGCACACATGAGCCGCCGAACCTTCGTCCGCGCGTTCCGCGCGAAGACCGGGGCAACACCGGCAGGCTGGATTCGCAGCCATCGGCTCGATGCCGCCAGGAGACTCCTGGAGACCTCGGACTTGTCCATAGACCAGATCGCGGCCGACTGCGGCTTCGGCAATGCCGTGACCTTCCGGCAGAACTTCGGAGCGGCCTTCTCCACCACTCCTACCGAATACAGACGCCGGTTCACCACGCGTCCTGGTCCGACGACGCGTTGATAGAAGTCGGCCATGGGCTTACCGCTTTCGCACGGTGGCACCGTATCAGGAGGTGAGGAAGCGCTCGTAGGCCGCAATGGCGACGTCAAACACATGGGGGTCACTGATGTCGCTCTCCAGGAAGGGCGAGATATCAGCGGTCGAGTTGCCGGGGCTTCGACGCCACGTGCCAACAGCCTCCCCCTCCAGAACAAGGGTGGGCTTGAAGACCCCGTTCTTGGCCAGCATGACGCGCGCTGCGTATTCGCGGGGAAGCGTCAAAGCCCTGTCCTGATAACCGAGAATGTATTCGTCATAGCCAGGCAGCAGGAGCCCCCGCTGGGGGCTTGATTCCGGCACCAGTTCGGCGGCGGCCCAGTAGGTCGCGCCGTCGTAGACGTACTCCGTCAACTCGCTGCGGGCGAGCGCCAGCCCCTGCTTGGCGTCAGCGACGGTGAGCTTGGACCACCAGACGAAGTCGTGCAGCGTTGCAGGACCATGGCCTGTGAAGTAGCCGAGGACAAACCGTCGAAGCGCCTCGTCCCGATCCGGTTTCAGGCCCTCGGACGGCGCCCATTCGTCGAGGAGCACCAGGGCTTGCTGGCTTCCGGCGGGAGGTCCCCAACAGACGACCTGGGTATGCGCGAGGTACCAAATGATGTGATATCCGCGTTGACCGGCCGGGGAGATACCGGCCCGGTCCAGGGTTTCAAGGAACTCATCGCGCGGAAGTTCGAGGCCCCCTGCGAGCGCCTCACGCGCTACGTCTCCGGCGCCCTCAAGGGTCCGCTGGTCCAACTCCAGCTCACCCAGGCGCCTCGTCGCCGACCTCAGCATCCGCTCACCGGTCAGGCTCAACATCCAGCGAAGGTCGGCTGGACGCACGAAGTGCAGGGTTCCTCGGATCGGATAAGAACGCACTACCTCGGCGCTGTCAAGAACGGCAAGGATGTCCTCCCGACTGGATCCGGGCACGCGCAAACCGACTGCCCACAGCGCCTGCCCGAACTCCTGTGCCTGCACAGCGAGCAGTCTGCTGACCACATCCACAGCGCCCGGTGCGGAACCGTCGTCGTTTGTGGCGGAAAAGTGACTGGCCAGCCGGAGCTGCATCAGGTGGTCCCGGGTTATCGGCGCTGCCATGGCTCAAGTATGCGTCGAACAGAAGCCGAACCTACGGCATGATGGGCAGATGGCTTCCTCAGAGCGCTTCACGCTACAGGTTGACGGCGCTGATTTCACCTGCGCGTACTTCCGGCCGGACGGGGCCACCGCGACCGTCGCGATCGCACACGGGGCCGGCGCCGGCATGGATCACCCCTTCCTGATCGGCTTCAGTGATGCCCTGAACGCTGCGGGACTGGCCACGATGCGCTTCAACTTCCCCTACATGGATCAGGGCAAGCGGTTCCCGGACCGGCCTCCGAAAGCGATCGCCGCCTGGCGCGAAGTGATGGCCAGCGCCGAAGAGCGCTCCGACGGCGAACCGGTGTGGGCCTGCGGGAAGTCCTTCGGCGGGCGCATGGCATCCATGGCCGTGTCCGAGGGTATGGAGGCAGCAGGCCTCGCATTCCTCGGATATCCCCTTCACCCGCCGGGGAAACCGGAGAACATTCGCGATGAGCATCTGTACAGCGTCGGAGCTCCCATGCTGTTCCTTCAGGGCAGCAATGACTCCTTCGCCCGGAAGGACCTTTTGGACGCCGTGATCTCGAAACTCGAGGGAAGGGCAACCCTGCAATCAGTGCCCGACGCCGACCACTCCTTTGCGGTCAAAGGCACCAGGCGGAGCCCTCAGGAGATCGGCGCGTCACTCGCGCCGGCACTGGTGTCGTTCATTGCGCGTAATGCCTGACCGTCAGCTTGAGTGGGTACGGTGAAACTATGCCAATTTCAGTCCCTTCGAACCTGACGTTCATTCCCGCCCGGAACGGCGAGGAAACTCCCCGACCGGCCATACTTGTTCTGCCGGGAGGCGGATACGGGCAAACCTCAGCCCACGAAGGAGAACCCGTCGCTGAATGGCTCGCCGGGCTTGGCGTGCACGCTTTCGTGCTCCGGTACCGGGTTGCACCTCATCAGCACCCGGCACCGTTGTCCGACGCGAAGGAGGCGATGCTGTGGATCCGCGGCGGGGAGCACGGGATAGCCGTCGACGCTAACCGTGTCGGAGTCCTGGGGTTCTCTGCAGGTGGGCATCTCGCGGCAACCCTCTCTACAGACACCCCCTGCGGGGATCCACATCTGGACGTCACCGGAGCAATTCCTGACCTTTCGGTCCTCTGCTACCCGGTGGTGTCGTTCATCGATGCAGTCCATCAGGGAAGCATCGACAATCTACTGGGCGGGTCGCCGTCGTCGGACCTCCTCCAACGAATGTCGGCGGAACTGAACGTCACCAGCACAACGCCGCCGGCATTTCTCTGGCACACCGCCGACGACGAGCCCGTTCCCGTGGAGAACACCTTCGCCTATGCCCGTGCACTCGTGCGGAACAATGTGCCGGTGGAGGTGCATGTCTTCCCGCATGGCGCCCATGGGCTCGGCCTGGGAGAGGGCGAAGCCGGCCCGGATGAGTGGACCGCCCTGTGCGGCAAGTGGTTGAACCGGCACGGCTGGGCTCACCCAGGTCTCCCCATTTCCTAGGTTTTCCTTGTAAAGCGCGTCACACACCTTCCCTTCGTTCCGGTTTGATGAAAACATAAAGTCCTCAGGCGCGACGTGGCGCCGGCACCTCGGGGGAGGAAATTTGGCAGGGAACTTTGAAATCTTCAGGGACGATGACGCGCTATACCGCTTTCGACTCATCGACGAGGATGGGTGCGTGCTGGTAACGTCCTCAGGCTACAACCGGAAGCGGGAGGCTGTGACGGCCATCACCGCGGTACGCGAGAATGCTGCGATGGGGCACATCCGCGATCATTCGGAGCCCGCTACCCGACGGCCGCTCGTGCGCCATGTGAAGCGGCGCGCTACTGCCTCGTAATTGTTGACGGCCCCCGAGTATCGGCCGCAGGCTCCTGGGGGGCAGTCCATTCGCTGGCGAGCAACTGCTGCTGGGTCGACTCCAGAACCTCTCCCAGCAGCATCTTCGCAGTGGCGAGAAGTTCGGCGACCCGTGGGTAGGCGAGACTGTAGAACACCTGGCTGCCACGGCGCTCCGACACAACGAGGTGATGTGTTTTCAAGACGGAAAGGTGCTGTGAAAGACGCGAGGCCTCAACGTTCATATCCAGGATGAGGTCAGTTACCGATACGTCGGGTGCAGCCGAAAGGATCTCGAGAACGCGCACGCGCACCGGATGCGCCATACCTTTGAACAGGTTGGCTTTCACTTCATACAGCGGTCTGTGCGCTCCCGGAAAAGTTTCCAAGGATCAGAGTCCTTCGCGTGCAAGGAACCGGCTGGACAGATGTCGAGAACAATCCCTACGAAGCCCGTCGGCGGTTGCCGGGGCGTTTGAGCACTTCATCATATCGTCAATAGTTACCCGCCGGTAGGTTCGCACGCTTTATTTCTGCCGAGCCTTTCCTTTCGCCCGCGGGTAGTGTCGAATGTCCCGTATGGCGCGGCTAATCTACTCCATGATCGGTTCGCTCGACGGTTACGTCGCGGACAGTTCCGGCAACTTCGATTGGGCCGAGCCCGACGAAGAGGTCCTCGAATACCTGAACGAGCAGGAACGATCGGTCGGCACCTACCTCTACGGGCGACGAATCTACGAGTTGATGACGGTGTGGGGATCTGATCCTGGGTCCGTGGCCGACACGCCGCAGTCCGTCGAATTCGCGAACATCTGGCAGGCTGCGGACAAGATTGTCTACTCCACAAGCCTCGAGTCAGCTTCGACGTCCAGGACCCGGATTGAACGGACGTTCGATCCCGCCGCGGTGGAGGACCTGAAACAATCCTCCTCGTCCGACATCGGTATTGCCGGACCGACGCTCGCCGCGTCTGCCTTCCGTGCGGACCTCGTTGACGAGTTCTATCTGATGTTGAATCCCGTGATCATCGGCGGAGGGCTCAGCATCTTCCCGCCGGACCTCACCCTGGAGCTCCGGCTGAAGTCCAGCCGCCGCTTTGGGAACGGCACAGTAGCACTGCAGTACGACGTCGGCTGCAGGTGATCCTGCGTCCGCCCGCCCACGGCGGGCGGACGGAAGCATGGGACTGTCAGGCGGGCTCTTCGTCAATCGGTCCGCGGGGGTAATCGTCGTCGCCCGTCACTGAACGAGCCTGCTCAACGACGTCGGCTTCGTTTGCCTCCCGGGGCGTTGCTCCCAGAAGTCCGTCGCCGTCGTCGTCGGGTGTTTCGTCAGTGACCTCCTGCTGCTGTTCAAGCCGGTCGGCGTCATTGGCGGTGAATATGTCCTTGGCATCGGTGGGCATTGCATATCCTCCTTGACCCTCAAGTGCTCCTCCGCTTCCCCTCGGAGGAATGGTTCAGTAGGAGATCAACTCGACGAGTTCACCTACCCGGTCCTCGGGGTAGTTCCGGGCAATATCGGCCTGGCTCAGCATGCCGACGAGGTCGTGTCCGTCGATCACGGGTAGCCGTCGGACCTGGTGGTCGGCCATGGTCTTGATGGCTTCCTCGATGCTGTCATCCGCACCGATCGTCACGGGCTTTCCCTCGGCGAGCTCGCCGGCTTTGACCTCGCGCGGGTCGGACCCGCCGGCAAGGCACTTGACCACGATGTCCCGGTCCGTAAGGACACCCTTGAGCCGGTTGTCCTCCCCACAGATGGGCAGTGACCCGACATCCAGGTCCTTCATCTTCCGGGCCGCTTCTTCCAGGGTTTCGTTCTCGCCGATGCACTCTGCACCGCCGGTCATGATGTCGCGTGCGGTTGTCATCATCAGTCCCTTCTCCTGCGTAATGGTTTGTGGACAGCACAGGTCCGGCAAGATGAGTGGGACCTGTGCCTACGATCATAAGCAAGCTTGCTATCGTTGTGAAGAGGTGCCGGCCGGGCCGCCCCACTCGCTGGGATCGGGCTCCAGAATCACCGATGTGAGGAGTGCTTGACCGTGCAGAACACCGAGGACGCAGTTCTCCGACGATGGACCGTCGACGATGCCGAGTCCCTTCGCCGCGCCGAAGCTGCAAGCGACGACCTCCGCATTCAACTGGGACAACGGAACCTCTCAAACCTCGAAGTGTGCCGCCAACACATCGAGAACCAGCTCGGACTGGAGAGCGCATCCGCTCGCCATTTCGCCGTCGCCGTAGGGGGTGCTGCGGTGGGCGACATTGGAATCACCTCGATGGAGTTCGAGCACGGGACCGCCTGGGTTTCCTATTGGCTGAGCGCCGAGTTCCGCGGCCGCGGCCTCATTACCCGGGGCCTCGCCGCCGCATCGGAATGGGCATTTTCAGAGGGCCTGTTCCGGTTGGAACTGGGCCACCGCGTCAACAATCCCGCGTCCTGCAGAGTTGCAGCACGGGCCGGCTTTCGGGCTGAAGGCATCGAGCGGGCCAAACTCCGCTACGGCGTCGAGCGCTATGACGTCGAAACGCATGCCAGGCTCGCTACGGATCCGCGCCCGGAAGGGATCATCCCGCTGCCCTGCTGAACAGAGCGCGCGTTACCTCGTTGGTGCCAACCCCACAGATCGCCGTCCCGTTGAACGGAGCGGTTGGTCATTGGGGTACTGGATGCCCACCTGGGTCCGGACAGAATCGAGCAGGTCCATGGTGGCAATCGAGTCCGCCCACGGCATGGTGGGACTCTCAACCATTCCCTCCTGAATGCATCGTGTAACCTCACGAAGCTGGTACACGTAATTGCTTCCGATCTGAGCGAAGGCTTCGACCCGTGAAACGCCGTCGTTCGTTGTAATGGTGAGCTCGGACGGGTTGCACTGAGGCGTCGAGGCGGTCAGCCATCCCGCGGTTCCGCTTACTGTCGCGGTTCCGGGACAGGACGCGACAATCGAGGTGATCAGCTGCGCGGTCGCACCGGTTTCATAGGAAAGCGTCAGTGCATTTCGCATGTCCACGCCGTCGTCTGTGAGAGTCGCCTGGGCCAGCACCTCGGCGGGGAAACCCAGGGCGCCGAAAGCCCAGGTGAGAGGATAGACCGCCAGGTCCAGCAGGGCTCCCCCGCCCGCGGACGGATCCCAGAGACGGGACCGGCGGTCATAGGCGGCAACGAAACCCAAGTCCGCCTGAACCCACTGAATCTCTCCGAGTTCCCCCGAGGCAATGATGTCCCACGCCCGGTTGATGCTCGGGAGAAATCGCGTCCAAACCGCTTCCATCAGGAAGACGCCGTTGGTGCGGGCAACCTCTGCCAGTACGCGGGCCTCTGCAGCGTTCAAAGTCAACGGCTTCTCGCACAAAACGTGCTTGCCGGCAGTCAGCGCCGCTTCTGCCACCTCCCGGTGCTGGGCATGAGGGGCCGCGATGTAAACGACGTCGACGTCCGGGTCGGCGAAAAGCCGCTCGTACCCGGTGAGACCTTGGGCGTCATGGTAGCTGGACTCGAAGCCGAAATCGTTCGCGAATCCCGCTGCGTTGGCTTCGCTGCGCGAACTCACTGCTTGCAACACGGAATCCTCAAGCAGTGCGAGGTCGGCTGTGACGCGGCGGGCTATCTGACCCGGAGCAACGACGCCCCAGCGGAGCCTGTCCCCGGTAGCAGCCAGGGGGTTGACGCCGGGTTCGGCGCACGGCGGAACGGGCAACAGGTGTTGGCGCATAGTCTTCCTTCAGAACTCAGGCGGAACCGCGGACCACCAGGGAGGTAGGCAGCAGGGTTGCTCGCTCGGCCGGACCGCCCTCGATCAACGAGAGAAGGTTCTCAGCCATTCGGTGTCCCATCTCAACGATGGGGTGGTGAATAGTAGTCAGTGCAGGGGTCAGGGATGTAGCGAACGAGTCGTCATCAAAGCCGACAACCGCTATATCCGCCGGGATGCTGATGTTACGTTCAGCCAGCACTGCGTAGGCGCCCGCAGCCATCTGGTCGTTGGCAGCGAAAAGCCCGTCGATTTTTTGGCCGCGGTCAAGCAGTCTGCGCATTGCCTCCTGCCCGGAAGCCTCCGTGAAATCTCCGACCTCAACGAGTGAGGTATCGAGCCGGGCGGAGCGCAGCGCCGCTTCCCAGCCCCGCAACCGGTCGATGCCCGCATACATGTCCTGTGGGCCGGTGATTGTCGCGATGGACGTTCGGCCCGCATCGATGAGATGTTGTGCGGCGCGGGATGCCGCAGCGAAGTTGTCGACCTCAACGAAGTAGCTCTCGCGTTCGGCCTTGAAGGGGCGTCCGGCGAAGACCACTGGGAGGGATTCGCTGATTCTGGTCCAGGAGTGATCCCCACTGTGGTGCGAGACCACCAGCGCACCGTCAACGTTCCCTCCCAGCAGGTAGCTTCTGGTCTTTTCAGGACGAGCTTCAGACGAAACGATCATTGTGAGCGTGTACTTGGTCTCCACCAACGTCTGTGCGATGCCTTCGACGATGGTGGCGAAAAACGGATCGGCGAATACCTTCGACGTCGACTCGGGAACAACTACGGCAACTGAATTGGTGCGCCTGCTCGCGAGAGACCGCGCAGCACGGTTGGGAATGTAGTTGAGGGTGGAAATCGCGTTCTGCACGGATTTCACGATGTCCGGGTCCACGTTCGGTGCATCGTTGACGACCCTGGACACAGTCGACCGCGAGACGCCGGCCAGCGCTGCAACCATCTCAAGCGTTGGCACTGGCCGGGTACGGCTTGCGTCTGTCTTCACAATTTCTCTCCGTGCGTGGTGCTGAAACTTATCGGTCCACTCTAGGTCGGCTCAGGTCCCGGACGCCGCCAGGACCTGTCCTTTCAGTGGTTTCACCTCCTCGTTCGCCCTCGCAGTGTCGATCAGCTTCCGGTAAGCATGGCCGCTGTCTTTAATTGTCCGCTCGAAAGAGTTGTAGTCCACTCGCACTATCCCGAACCGTTTGCCGTAGCCCCAGGACCACTCGAAGTTATCGAGCAGGGACCACACGAAATATCCGCGCACGTCCGCTCCGGCGTCGATGGCTTCGCCAACGGCGGCGACGTGATCGAGGACAAAGCTGGTGCGCTCGGCGTCGTGCACATCACCGTCAGCGCTGACGACGTCGTCGTAAGCTGCACCGTTCTCCGTGACGTACAGCGGCGGCAGGGTGGGGTACTCCTCCCCCAGACGGACCAGCAGCTTCCGCAGACCGTCCGGATTCACCTCCCAGTTCATGGCTGTGCGCGGCAGTCCGCGGGTGGGGAACGCGATATCCTCCGATCCGATCCAGCACGACGACGTCTGGCGGGAAGCTCCACCCGAGTGGCCGTCCCCACCTTCGTGATCCGGGTGACCGCTGATCAGATCGTCGTGGTAGTGGTTGACTCCGAGGAAATCAAGGGGCGTTCCGATGATCTCGAGGTCACCGAACTGGATGACCTCCTGGATGCCGAACTGGTCGAGGTCCGTGAGCGTGTCTTGCGGGTAAGCGCCGCGCAGGATGGGGTCCAGGAAGATGCGGTTCTGGAGTGAGTCGAATCTGCGGGCCGCATCCAGGTCCACCGGATCTGCGGGATCGCGGGGGATCGAGTTGCTGAGGTTCAGCGTGATGCCCAGGTGCTGTGCCCCGCGCGAGCGGAGTGCGTTGACCGCCAACCCGTGTGCAAGATGCTGATGGTGGATTGCGGCGACTGCAGCGCGGGGCTCCTGCCTGCCCGGGGCATGAACGCCGGCAGCATAACCGAGCAAGGAGGAGCAGAACGGTTCGTTGAACGTGGTCCAGTGCTGCACGCGGTCACCTAGCGCCGAGTAGACGTCGTTGGCATAGTCCACGAACCGGTAGGCGGTGTCCCGGTTGGCCCATCCACCCTTTTCCTCCAGCGCTTGCGGCAGGTCCCAGTGGTACAGGGTCAGCCAGGGAAGTATCCCCGCTTCGAGGAGTTCATCCACCAGCCGGGAGTAGAAGTCGAGTCCTTCGGCGTTCGGTCCACGGTCACCCGGACGGACCCGTGCCCAGCTCGTGGAGAAGCGGTAGGAGCCAAGGCCCAGTTCCTTCATGATTCGGACGTCTTCCGGCATGCGGTCATAGTGCTGAACCGCATGCTTGAGGGTGTCACCGTTGGCGATGGCCCCGGGTACGCGCGCAAAGGCGTCCCAGATGCTGTCCTCCTTGCCGCCCTCGTGGCTGGCTCCTTCGACCTGCGCGGCCGCCGTGGCTGAACCCCAGAGGAATCCTTTCGGCCACGTCCTTGTCAGGTTCCCCGCCGATGTTTCATGGTGTGTTTCGTCAAGCGGCATTAGCCCTTCACTGCTCCTTGCATAATTCCTGAGATGAGTTGTTTTCCGGCGAGCACAAACAGCACCAGCAGGGGGAGCGTTGCCATAACGGCTCCCGCGAGGACTACCGAATAGTCCACGTACCTGCCTGCTTGGAGCTGGCTGAGCGCGGTCTGGAGTGTTGGGTTGCCGGCGTCGAGCACCAGCAGTGGCCAGAGGAAGTCGGTCCACGCTGTCATGAAGGTGAACAAGCCCAGAATCGCCATTGCCGGCCGCGCGGCGGGAACCGCTACATGCCAGAAGGTGGAAATCATGGACGCGCCGTCCATGCGGGCCGATTCGATGAGTTCGTCGGGGATGACATCCACCAGGTACTGACGCATGAAGAACACGCCGAACGCGGTGACGAGGGTCGGGATCACGACGGCGCCGATCTCACCCGTCCAGCCGAGGGTACGCATCATCATGAACAACGGAATGATGCCCAGCTGTGTGGGGATCGCCATGGTGGCGATTACCGCGACCATCAGGCCGTCCCGTCCCCTGAAGCGAAGCTTCGCGAAGGCGTAGCCTGCCAGTGTTGAGAAGACCACGACCGAGACCGTGATGATGCCGGAGATCAGGACGCTGTTCCCGAGTGCCAGCCAAAAAGGGATGGTGTCGAAGACTTCGCCGACGTTGGTCCAGAAGTTCCCTCCGGGAAAGAGCGGCGGCCAGGTTTGCCCCAGCGCTTCGTTGGAACGGCTGCCGATGATGACGGACCACCAGAGCGGATAGGCGGAGGCGAGGAAGAAGGCAAACAACAATCCATAGGTCAGAAAACCTGGACGGTGTCCATTGCCGAACAACTTCCTCCGAAGAACCGGCGGGCGCGCGCTCCGGTCGCCGGCGGCGGTCCGTGCTCTGTTGTCGATGGCCGTCATTGCCCTCTCCTCGTGGTCGGGTTTCCTGCGGTATCCGTCTGCCCGTCGGATGATTCCTGCTCCCTCGAAGGGGCGGGCGGCTGGGACCCGATCGCGGGGAGTACGACGGCGGGAGCCGCAGGGCTTTTCCCACGCCAGCCCCCGGGCCGGGGACGGCGCGAACGTCCGTCACCGGTGGTCGCGATGCGTCGCGAGATCAGCCAGTTCACCAAGCCGAAGAGGACGATGATGAGAAACAGGAGCCACGCTATGGTTGCGGCCTTTCCGAAGTTCTGACGTTGGAACGCCATCTCCCACAGGTAGAGCACGGTGGTCTGGAACTGTCGTGCGGTTCCACCCGCTGTCCTGGGGTCGTAGAGCTTCGGTTCGGTGAAGATCTGGAGGCCACCGATGGTGGCGGTGATCACCACGAAAATCATGGTGGGCCGGATGCTCGGAAGTGTGATGTTGAAGAAGCGGCGGAACGGCCCGGCGCCGTCGATCGCGGCGGATTCATAGATGTCCCGCGGCACGGCCTGCATTGCCGCCAGCAGGATCAGGGCGTTGTACCCGGTCCACCGCCAGTTCACCATGGTGGCAATCGCGATGTGACTGGGCAGGGTTTCGTTCAACCACATGACCCGGTCGACGCCGAAGCTTGCCAGGATGTTGTTGATGAGGCCGTACTGTTCGCCGAACATGTTCGTGAAGATCAGCGCCACGGCGACAGGGGTGACGATGTACGGGAGCAGAATGCTCATGCGCCAGAAGGTCTTGGCACGCAGGTTCTGATCCAGAACCGCAGCAATGGCGGTTGCGACGACCAGCTGCGGAATGGTGGAGAGCAGGAAGATGCTCACGGTATTGAAAAGGGAATTCCAGAAGAACCTGTCCTGGAGTACCTCGCCGAAGTTTCGCAGGCCCACGAACTCGCCCTGCCCCTTCAACAGGTGCCAGTCGAAAAGAGAGACGACGAACGTGTAGCCAAGGGGGAAGAGCCCCACGAGGCCGAACAGGACGAAGAACGGGGCTATGTAGAGATAGGGTGACGCTTTCACGTCGAGGATGTTCAGTCGCTGACGGAAGGTTGGTGCAGTTTTCCTGGCAGCTGGGTTGCCCGCTGCGGGGCGATTCAGTGTCGTGGTCATGGCGATTCCAGATCCATCAGGGGGCCTCCGGTTGTGCCGGAGGCCCCACAGCCGATGCTGCTAGTTGTTGACCACGAGGTCGTTGAGGAGCTTGACCGCTTCATCCCAGGCTTCATCGGCGGTTCCTGTGCCGGTATCGAGCATGTTCAGCGCGGGCGCGAAGACGCTCTCCTGGATCACGGAATCGTGCGGGCCCTTGAACTGGGCGACGACGCCTTCGGCACGCGAGGCGAAGATCGCACCGTAGGGAGCGTCGTTGAAGAGCTCGTTCGGCACCGCATCCTCAACGATTTTCTGCTGGGCTTCGAGGGTGCTCGGGAAGTTGTTCGCGGCGGCAGACTGCTTGACCTGCTGCTCAGGGGCCGTCAGCCAAGCGGCGAGCTTGGCTGCTTCAGCAGGGTGCTCGGAGCTTTCGGGGACGGAAAGGAACGCTCCGCCCCAATTCGAGGCACCGCCCGGGAAGACATCGGCTACGTCCCAGCCACTCTCGGGTCCTCCGCCAGCGGATTCAAGTTGTTCCTTGATGGTGCCGAGCATCCACGCGGGGCAGACATGAACCGCGAACGAGCCATCGACGAAGGCCTTGCCCTTCCCCCAGTCGAACTGCTTCTGGTTGGCCGACAGGCCATCCGCCGTACCGGCAGCGAGGAGATCGAACTTGGCGCGCATCGCCTCGTTGCCTTCGACGTTCAGCTCACCATCGGTGGTGTAGTAGCCCTCTTCCATCTGGTTCACCATGGAGTTCCAGACGAACGACGACTGGTCGTACCAGGCTTTGCCTGTCGCCTCGTGATACTGGCGGCCCAGGTCGAAGTAGGTCTCCCAGGTAGCGTCGTCGCCGCCGAAGAGTTCGGCGACTTCCTCGCGGTCAGTAGGGAAGCCTGCTTCCTCGAAGAGGTCCTGGTTGAAGCACAGTGCCTGCGGCCCGATGTCGGTGCCGTAGCCGATCACGCGGCCATCGGGGTCGGTGCCCTGCTCGAATTTCCAGTCAACCCAATTGGCTTTGATGTCCTGTGCACCGTGCTCGTTGAGGTCTACGAACTGGTCCGACACCTCCATGATGGAGCCGAGCCAGCCCTCTTCAACTGCCACGACGTCACTGAGACCGGATCCGGCCGCGAGTTTGGTGAACGCGTCTGTGCGGGCATTGGCACTGCCGTCGATGTTCGTCGCCTCAATGGTCACGCCCGGGTTTGCTTCTTCGTACTCGGCGTACAGATCGTCGTAGCCGAAGTTGCCGAAGGTGGTAACGGTGAGCTCGACGGGGTTCTCGGCGCTGGCCGGTTCGTCGCTGTTACTGCCGCAGCCGGTGGCTACGAGTGCCAGGGTTACGGTGCCGGTGAGGGCGGTGATCATTCTGGTGCGTCGTGAAAGAATCACGGTCACTCCTTTGTGTGCGTGCTTGAGCGGAAGGGGACATGGGAGTTCGCACCGACTGACCTTCGCTCGGGGCGTTGTCAGACCAACGGGGACGGCTTGGTGCGGGAGTTGATAGAGCGCTCCATCAGCAGTTCGATCAATCTACAGATGATCTGCGTCACATGTCAATAGAGCGCTCCATCATCTTTCCAGGGCGCAGTCCGATAGTGCCGGACTCGCTGCATCCCAGGCGGCAGAGGCAGTAGCGCGGCTGTCTACAGGCTCAGGAGCCTCCAGCGAGCTGGACGGTCCCGACGGTGACAACAGCGGCACGGGCAATGTCCGCCGTCGGCCGAACCAGTGAGGATTTTATGCGGGCAGCGGCCTCGGGAAGCCAAACGGGTGTGTCAGCGCTCAGCGGGTAGATCTGCACCTTCACCTCACGGCGGTTCGTGGCCTCGCCCGGCGTGATGTCAATGTCCCAGGCTGATCCGTTCCAGTAAACGTCCTCTTTCCGTCCCTCAAAGAACGACGACGCCACGTCGCCGACGATCTGCAGCCTCAGCAACGAGCGGACACCCGCCGCCGCTTCCCCCTTGACCGTGATCCGGAACCGCGCGGCGTGGCGACTGAACTGCTCGGGACTCGGCGCCGAAGCGCGGCCCGGAACGCCGATGGTTGCAGGCGGCGGCGGAGAGGCGGGAGCAATTTCCTCAACCACGACCTGGAACTTCTGCTCCGGCAGGCGAACTGAGTGACGGGAGAAGAACTCGCTGTCATTGGGGCCACCCAACGGAGGGAAGACAGACACCTCAGCCGGCTCCGATGCAATCACGGCCAGACTGCCGTCCTGCTCAACGATGCCGCTGCGGGAGAGCACCAGTCTTCGGGCACCCCCGATAACGGGCGTCCACGCTTCCAACGCCTGGGCAGCCGAAAGAATCAACAGGCGCAGCCTGGCGCCGGAGGTGCTGGTGAGGAGAATGAGGCCAGGCTGAAGCTCCTCAAGCACCAGTTCCCCGTCTCTCTCCACACCGGGATGACCGTCGACCCGGTAACCGGCCGGTACCGCGAGGTGTGCATCGACACCCTCATGGGTTGCGAGTACCAGGACGGGAGGCTCGTTCTCCGGCTCAAGAACCGTCAGGACGCTCAGCGTTGCCCAACGTACGACGACGCCTCCCACCTCCAGTTGCACCGGCCACAACATGAACTCCCCCGGCGGGATCGTGACGGGGCGGTGCGGGAGGCAGACTTGTCCGTCAGCG
Organism: Arthrobacter sp. D2-10; assembly: GCF_054161285.1. Classification (NCBI taxonomy): domain Bacteria; kingdom Bacillati; phylum Actinomycetota; class Actinomycetes; order Micrococcales; family Micrococcaceae; genus Arthrobacter; species Arthrobacter sp. D2-10. Next base: position 3,306,861 of record NZ_CP096431.1, read on the forward strand.
AGGGTGATCTCGAACTGGGTGCCTGCGTGGGCAGGCAACGGTTCGAAGGGCCGGTGGTTGTTGATGAACACGAACCCGCTTGTGCCGTCGCTGCGCAGAGCCCAGCGCAGGCCGCCGTCGTTGTCTGGAATGGTGGCGTTCATCGCCGCGAGGCGGGATCCGAAAGCGTCCAAAAACGAGTGCTGATTCCGTAGCCGGTGGAAGCTTTCACGGGTTTGGAGGTGCGCCCCGATGGGAGCCGCGAAGTCGTAATTGAACTCAGGGAGATCGTTCGGGTAACCGGTAGCGTGCGACTCCTGTAGCGCGTTCCGGGGGTTCGTGCCGCCGACATACATGTAGTAGCCCTGCCAGGTTGACCCGCTTCCCAGCTTGCACAGCGCCACTGCGGCGATATCGCGGGCGGTTGGTGCAGGACGGCGGTGGTAGGCGGTGGCCATACCTCCACCGAGTTCACAGGTGGCAGCAGGGAAATCGGGGTGCTTGGCGCCGACAACACCGGTCCAGTCCTTGCCTGCGAGGTCCTTGCCGATGCCGGGATCGTCCCACTGGTGGGAGAAGGTGAAGTGGGCCTGAAAGCTTTCGTCCCAGCCCTGGTCGGAGTCCACCCAGAAGCCGTCCGAGTATCCACCGTAGAGCGGGAAGACCTCACCGATCGGAATATCGGCACTCCCCCAGGCGGTCGCCGTCCATAGCGGCGCGTGCAGCCCCGCCTCACGCGCGATGTCCTTCAGGGCGAGGATGTGATCCGGCTGGTCGTACAGTTCGTTCTCGAGCTGGATGCCGATCACCGGTCCGTGGCTCCCGCACAGCTCTGCGACCTCCCTGCCGATGAAGCCGAACCAGGTCCGGACGGCCTCCAGATAAGCGGGATCATTCGTGCGCTCGGCATAGTCGGCGTCGACCACCCAGTCGGGATGACCACCGTTGCGGACCTCACCATGACACCAGGGTCCCAGCCGAAGGATGACCTCCAGCCCTGTCTCCGCGCAGAGTGCCACGAAAGCTGCCAGGTCCAGGTTCCCCTCAAAGCTCGGTTCATCCTCGCCTGGCTGGTGATGAATCCAGAAGATGTAGGTCGCTACAACAGTTACGCCTCCGGCCTTCATGAGCTGCAATGCCTCTGCCCACCGCTCGCGGGGCTGGCGGCTGTAGTGCATTTCGCCGGTGACCGGTATCCAAGGCTGCCCGTTTCGGAGGATGCTCCTGTTGGTGAGTCCAAGTCCGGGCCGGTGATCCACGTCGTTGGCCATCCGTGGGCGGGTTTCGGGAGCATCCCAGGCGCGGTGGGTGATCTTCAAAGGGGGCATGACCCGACGGTAAGCGTTTTCCGAGCAGGCGGCAAGGGCTGCAGATGAGAGCGCTACACCGTCATAATCCGGCCGAAGCTCTATTTCGAGATTCGCCGTCAGACGACTGCGGAGCGCGACCCGCCGTCGTCACCCTCCTGGGGGCTTATCTTCGGTACCAGCTTCAGGGTTGGACGTTTCTGGTCAGCACCGGCGTCGAGGCCGAGCGCCCTGATGCGGTTGATGAGTTCGGTTCGCAGTTGTTCGTCGGATCCCAGTGTGCGCTCCTGCTCCTCTTCAAGCGCGTCCGCACGGGCTATCAGCTTCCGCCCTTCTTGAGTGATACGCAGCTGAACGTCATGCTTGTCACTCGTTCTCGCGCTTTGCACGATCAGCTCACTCAACACGAGCCGATCAATCACCTTGGCCAGGGTCTCAGGCCGCACACGAAGCCGCTCAGCCAGCTCGGACTGACCCATTTCGTGCCCCTGGGAGAGGACACGAAGGGCGGCAAAACCGGCCGGAGTGATCCCCAGACCCCGGAAGAGATCCGTCGAGGTGTTTTCGGTCAGTCGGGCGGCGGTGTTGAGAAGCCGGTTAGTAGGCCAATTGGCAAAATCCATCATCATCCCCACTGCCGCATATGAGCGGCATCAGTAACACTCCCCGGTGGCTCAGGACCTCAGCCAGGAGTAGGAGCTTGAGTAAATGGCTGCACTGCCGGGGCGGTCAGCTTGCGACGAGCCGGCCTGCTCGGGACTCGGGAACTACTGCGGCAGATTCTCCACTTTCCCGGCGATCCAGCTCTGCCCGGACCTCGTCCAGGCGCACTTCGGTCTCATAGGAGAACCAGCCGTTGGAGTATTCTGCGTCCATCTGACGCCGCAGCCTGCTATGCAGCACATGCACAGCTTCATCTTCCAAGAGCTCCAGATTTTCTGGCATCGGGGTGCTCGGGGTCAATCTGAATTTACTATTCATTACAACTCCTCCACAGACACGAACCACCATCAAGGAATTTGTAGCTTACCGAAGATCAGTAGCGATGCAATCTGCATCACTACAATCACGTTTCAATCACGAGGGGTTACAGGATGCTGCCGGAAGGGCCGGTGACGCGCATCGAAGGTATTCGGCAGCTTAGACTCCAGCAATGCGCGCAGTAGTTGTTGATGAGGTTCAAGGGGTGCCGGAGGTACGCGAGGTGCCTGCGCCTTCCGTGCAGCCCGACGGCGTCGTCGTCGAAGTCAGGGCGACCGGTCTGTGCCGCAGTGACTGGCACGCCTGGGCCGGGCACGACGACATCGCGTACCCCCACGTACCGGGCCACGAACTGGCCGGTGTCATCATCGAGGTCGGAACAGGCGTCGTTCGCTGGAAGATTGGCGACCGCGTCACGGTTCCCTTTGTGTGTGGCTGCGGCCGTTGTGAATGGTGCCTCGCCGGTGACGCCCAAGTCTGCCCTCACCAGCAACAGCCCGGGTTCACCCACTGGGGATCGTTCGCCGAGTACGTCGCTTTGCACGCTGCCGACACGAATCTGGTGGCCATTCCCGAGGCGGTGGACTTCTCCACAGCCGCCAGTCTGGGTTGCAGATTTGCGACGGCGTATCGCGCGTTGGTTGGTCGGGCGAGGGTGCAGCCGGATGAGTGGGTCACGGTAATCGGAGCCGGCGGGGTCGGACTGAGTGCGGTGATGATTGCCCAGGCGCTGGGCGCCCGGGTGATTGCTGTTGACCGGAACTCCGAGGCGCTGTCGGTAGCTTCCCGGCTAGGCGCAGAACACACGCTGATTGCCGACGGCGGGACCGACCTTCCTGCTGTGGTCAGCGACATCACGGGCGGCGGGAGCCATGTCGCCGTCGATGCCGTCGGCAGCGAGCAGACCTCCGCCGACGCCATTTGGAGCCTCCGGCGTCGCGGCAGGCACGTGCAGATTGGACTGATCCCTCCGATCGGCGGGCATCCCCGGGTGCCCATTGCCCGGGTGATCGCATGGGAGCTCGATGTGCTGGGCAGCCATGGCATGGCGGCCGTCGACTATCCGGGAATGCTGGCCCTCATTGAGCAGGGTTCGCTGCGCCCCGATCTGTTGATCGAACGAACCGTGGGTCTCGCGGAGGCGGCTGTGCTGTTGCCCGGGTTCGACCGGGCAAAGCCGGCCGGGATGACGATCATCGACCCGACGCGCTGACAGCTTAAGCTGGAACACGTGATCAACGGGACAGTGCGCGCGCAGGTAGACAAGGTTCGGGATACCTTGTGGACGGGCGGCATCTCGAACCCATTGGAAGTCATTGAACAGATTAAGTACCTGTTGTTTTTGAAGCGGCTCGACGAAGCTCAAACTGCGTTGGGACGACAAGCTAACCGCATGGGTGGTGAACAGATCACGAATTCGATTTTCCCCGACGGCACTGATCATCGCGGCCGCAGCCAGAGCGACCGTCGGTGGAGCAAGTTCAAGGACTTCTCGCGTGACGAAGAGTTCACTCTTTTCTCCGAGCACATGTTTCCGATCCTACGTGACGAGCTGACCAAGGATTCCAGCGGCGATAACTCAACCCTCTTCGCCTCTCTTCAGCACCGTGCGTCCAAAGGAGAACTTTGATGACCGAGCCAGTAACCGACGCAGCTACAACTCAGGTTCCCATCTGGCCCGCCCTTCTCGCGCCGGTTCTCGAAGTCTTGTCTGATGGTAAGCGTTATCACCGACGGGAGCTGTTTAGCCGGGCGGCCGATGTCGCCGGCTTGAGCGAGACTGCTCGGGCCGAGCGGCTGAAGAAGGGGAATCTGCGATATGAGCAGCGGATGGGGTGGGTACTCAGCCATCTCATGAGAGCAGGACTTCTTTCCCGCCCAACTCGGGGTGAGTACGAGATCAACGACGCCGGTCGTGCGTGGTACGCGGTTCACCCCAACGGCATGGACTACTCACAAGCCCATGCGTTCTTCGCGCCTTTCTGGCCAAAGACCGCGAAGGCATCATCTGGAAGCGAGCAACAAGCAGATGACACATTGCTCGAGGATCTTGACCCGGTCGAGCAAATTGAGGACAGCGTAGACAAGATTCACGCCAAAGTCGGAGACGAGTTGCTTCAGCGGCTCAGGGACAGCCATCCCGCATTCTTTGAACAAGCCGTCGTCGATCTGCTCCTCAAGATGGGCTACGGCGGCGCAGAACAACGTGGCAAGCGGATCGGCGGAACTGGCGATGGCGGCGTCGACGGCGTTATAGATCAAGACGCACTCGGGCTTGACCAAATCTACATTCAGGCCAAACGCTACAGGGACGGCAACAACGTGGGTCGCGAAACCATTCAGGCTTTCGTCGGCGCCCTCCATGGTGCCGGCGCATCGCGGGGCGTCTTCATTACTACGAGCAGGTTCACCGACCATGCGCGCACCTACGCCGCGAGCATCCCGTCCCGCGTGATCTTGATCGACAGCGTCCGGCTCGTGAACCTTATGATCAAGTACCGGGTAGGCGTCCAGGTGAATCAAACCTACGACGTCGTCGACCTCGACGAGGACTACTTCGAATAAACAGCCGGCGCGTGATCCCCTTCCCGGAACCACGCACCAGCAGCCTCCGCCAATGGAATCTGGTTTCCGCTAGCCCCAGCTGACGGCGATCTCAACCTCTGCCGTCAGGCTTTGGAAATCCTCGGTTGAGGATGCGGCGCTTGAGATGAAAGTCAGTTCACCCGCATCTACTGCTTCCCTGAAACTGGTGTTTTGAAGCGCCCAGAAAACCTGACCGTCACCGTCCACGCCGTCACGCCAGTCGTTTCCCGCGATTGAGTCGCTGAGGAAAATTTCTGAGGTTATCTGCTCCCGAAGGAGTTGAATTGTGCCTTGGCCGGGGAAGAAGTTGATGACCTGACCGGTGTCATTCGACGCCGTCATCTCGAGGACTACAACGGTCTGGGTATCTTCGCCTAGCACCTGACTAACCTCGGCAGGCACTTCACTTGAAGTTGCATCGGTTATGCCGACGCCGGTGATCGATAGCCGTACCCCGCTGTCCTCCCACACGAAAGGTTCAGCGAACTTCTCCACGAATCGCCAGTCTTCTTCCGACGCTTCGGATTCGTCGGCGTCCAGTTCCTCCGCAGCCTCTTCTGAGGCCTCCACAACAGCCTCTTCCGATGCCGTCACAGACTGGGACGGGGCAGGGTCCCGTTCCGAGCCTGCACCAAGGTCATCTGTGTTCGCACATCCCGTTGCCCCAAGAACAAGCATCGCTGTGAAAGCGATAATTTTGTACAAGTGTCTGCCGCCGTTCATTCCCCCGCCTCATCAATCTGATTTATTTGTGGTGGCCGTGCACGGCATCGGCCACCTCACCCCTTTGGTGCGTTCAAGCTTAAGCGAGGAACTTCGCTGTAAGGGGCGTCGGAACGACACACCGGTCCTTTGTTACAGCAACGTTCTACTGACAGAGCCCGGCAAGCCCCCGCCCTTTCAGTTTCGCGTGAGCCCCACCAGCGACCGCACAAAGTGGCCCAATCCTTCTGACGCCGCACGCTCCAGATCCTCACGCGAGCCGGCGCCACTTTAGAGCAGCAGCCTTTGCAGTTCTTCTAGGTCCAACTTGGTAGGGGCCGGTTGCGTCGAAGACACTGAATGGTCGCGTGATCCATCTTGTCCGCCATGGTGTGAGGAGGTGCGTCACCTGTACATGTCACCATTCAACGGTCTTGCTCCTGCCGGGCCAGAGCAACTCTTCCACGAAGAGCATCTGGACACCCTCGACCGCGTACTGCGCTTTCCGGAGACAACCCGAGCTGGCTGAAGCAGGCCGCCTGATCCTCAGCGCCGGCTCAGACCCGCGCGCCCGCCTCTATGCCCGCGAAGAAAGCGGCGAGTTCCGCCGTCGCAGTCAGCGGCAGGACATTGGCTACGTACTGGTCGGGACGAACGACGACGACGACCCCGTCTCGATCGAGCCCGCGCAGCTCGAAGATATCCTGGGCCGGGTCTACGCCGAACACCTTTTCCAGGTAGTTCAGCTTGAACGGCCCGACCTGAGGCTTGAATACTTCCGGCACGGCGTTGATATCGATGGAGTGGTGATCCTGCTGATAGACCACCTTTACATCGAACCAGGCGTCAAGATCCGCGCCCGCAGGCGCGGCCGACAACGGCGATTCCGGCGACTTCATTAGCCACTCGGCGAAGTTGGTGACCTTCGAGGGGTTGCCGGGCAGGGGCTCGTCCGCGAAGACGTAGATGCGCCATCGTCCGTCTGCCGTGGCGTGGTGGCCGAGGTGGATCGGATTGGTGTCGCAAACCCGCATCACGGGCGCTGACTTGAAGCGCTTACCGATCGGGAACCCGGTTGCCAACTCCTGATGTATCGGCTCCCCCACGATCATCGACGGCGAGTACTCCGTCATGAAGCCGGCGGGGAACTCCATCGTGCGGACGTAGAAGTTCTCCAGTTCCGTGGGGTCTTCGAACTCTTCGGGTTTCTTGGCCATCAACGTTGACCACTGCTTGTCAAAGTCGATGAGATTCTTTGCAACCACTTGGCGTTCAGCGGAGTACGTTGACAGCAGGCTCTCCGGGCTTCGGCCTTCAAGGACGTGGCCCAGTTTCCAGGCGATGTTGAAACCGTCCTGCATGGAGACGTTCATCCCCTGACCGGCCTTCGCGCTGTGCGTATGGCAGGCATCGCCGGTAATGAAGACGCGCGGAGTACGCGTTCCGAGCTCCTCCGGAAGGACGTCGTCGAACCTGTCCGTCAGGCGGTGGCCCACCTCGTACACGCTGTGCCAGGCGACATTGCGGACATCGAGGGTGTACGGAGAAAGGATCGCATTAGCCTTCTCGATGATCTCATCGATGGTGGTGCTGCGGATATCGCCCTTCGTGTGGGCGTCAACTTCACCGAGATCGACGTACATCCGGAAGAGATGGCCGCCCTCACGCGGAATGAGCAGGATGCTTCCGCCCCCGCCCGACTGGATGGCGCACTTGAGCCGGATGTCGGGGAAGTCCGTTACGGCGAGGACATCCATGACGCCCCAGGCATGATTGGCTGCATCGCCGGCGAGCGTGCAGCCGATTGCCTTGCGGACTTTGCTGCGTGCCCCATCCGCCCCGATGACGTATTTCGCGCGGACGGTGCGCTCCTGACCCTCAAGCGGTCCCGCCGTGTGAAGCAGCGTGACGGTCACGGGGTACTCGCCCTCGCCGGCCACCTCGAGGTGTTGGAAGTCGTACCCATAGTCCGGCTTGGTGCGGGTAGGTGCGTTCGCCGCGAATTCCGCGAAGTAATCGAGAACGCGCGCCTGATTGACGATGAGGTGCGGGAATTCGCTGATGCCGGTGGGGTCATCGAGCGGCCGTGCGGTCCGGACGATGCGTGACGGGTCCGCAGGGTCCGGCTTCCAGAACGCCATTTCCGTGATGCGATACGCCTCGGAAGTGATGCGCTCAGCGAATCCGAAAGCCTGGAAGGTCTCGACACTGCGGGCCTGGATCCCGTCGGCCTGCCCAATGGCGAGTCTTCCGGGACGGCGCTCCACGATGCGCGTAGTGATACTCGGGAACTGGGACAACTGGGCAGCGGCAAGCATTCCGGCAGGACCGCTGCCGACGATGAGGACATCGACCTCATCGGGTAACTCCTCAGGCCTGTCTATGCCGGTTCCGGCAGCTGGCTGGACCCGTGGGTCACCGGATACATAACCGTGATGGTGAAACTGCACGGGCTTTCCTCACTCACATCTTTGTGGAACTTTTTGGTTGCCCACCCGGACGGTGTTCGTTATTTGAACACAAGGTTCAGATAACGAATGGCGGTGTCAAAACTGTACGACGTGCATGACGTGGAACACAACCACTCTTCGGGCCGCTTGAAAGGGGGTTGACGTGGCCTCGCTGACGCGACATACTCATCGTATACGATTTCGTACATTGATTTCTACACTTGATGTTCAAGGAGAACCGGCATGACGATGGAGTCTCAAGTCCAGGCAGCGGGCGCGGATCTGCTTGCCCGCACCCGCAAGGTCATCGCCGTCCACATCAACTACCCGAGCCGCGCCGCGCAGCGGGGCCGCACGCCGCAACAGCCGTCCTACTTCCTCAAGCCGCCGTCGTCGCTCGCGTTGGGATCCACGGATGCACCGGGCACCGTGGAGCGCCCGCTCGGCTGTGAACTGCTGGGTTACGAAGGGGAGATCGCGCTCATCATCGGTACGCCGGCCCGTCGAGTGACACCTGACGAAGCCTGGCATCACGTTGAGTGGGTGACCGCCAGCAACGACCTCGGCGTCTACGACCTCCGTTACGCCGACAAGGGATCCAACGTCCGATCCAAGGGAGGCGACGGCTTTACACCCATCGGCCCGCAGTTGATCCCCGCCGGTCAGGTGGACCCCGCAGCACTGCGTATCCGCACCTGGCACAACGGCGAGCGTGTCCAGGACGACACCACCGAGGACCTGCTCTTCCCCTTCGCCCAACTCGTGGCCGATCTCTCCCAACTCCTCACCCTCGAGACCGGCGACGTCATCCTTACCGGCACTCCTGCCGGCGCCTCGGTTGCCCAGCCGGGCGACGTCATCGAAATCGAGGTCACGTCCGGCGGCTATACCAGCGGCATGCTCACCACGCGGGTGGCGGAAGGAACGATGCCGTTCGCCGACTTCGGTGCCAAACCCAAGCCGGATGATGCCCAGCGCGAGGAAGCATACGGATCCCGTGAGGCTGCCGGCCTGGCTCCGGCGGATCCGGCCCTTTCGCCGGAGCTGAAGAAGAAGCTCGAAGGCGTCGCCACCGCCACTATCTCTTCACAGCTGCGGAAGCGGGGGCTGGACAACGTGAGCATTGACGGCCTGCAGAGCACGCGACCCGATCGCCGCGTGGTGGGACTGGCACGTACTCTTCGTTACGTCCCGAACAGGGAAGACCTCTTCAAGACTCACGGCGGTGGCTTCAATGCCCAGAAGCGCGTCATCGATTCGGTGAATGAGGGCGAGATCATTGTCATGGAAGCTCGTGGTGAAAAAGGCACCGGGACAATCGGCGACGTACTGGCCCTGCGTGCGCAGGTTCGTGGTGCGGCCGCCATCATCACCGACGGCGGTGTCCGCGATTACTCGGCCGTTGCCGACCTCGATATCCCTACCTACTTCTCGAACCCGCATCCGGCTGTCCTTGGCCGCCGTCATGTGCCGTGGGATACAGACATCACCATCGCCTGCGGTGGAACAACCGTCCAACCGGGCGACATCATCGTGGCCGACTCCGACGGCATCCTGGTCATTCCGCCGGCCCTGGCTGAAGAGGTCGCCGAAGACTGCATCCAGCAGGAGAAGGAAGAGGTCTTCATCTTTGAGATGGTCGAGCAGGGCCACAGCGTTGACGGGCTCTTCCCGATGAATGCTGAATGGAAGGCGAAGTACCAGGAGTGGGCAACGAGCGCGGAAGGAAAATCAGGTGACTGAAACCGCCGTCGCAGGTTCCGCCGTCGTGCGGGAAGCCGGTGCCACCAAGACCGGCAGTAAGTCCGAGCAGGCCTATACCTCTATCAAAGCGCGCATCGTGGAGGGGACCTTCTCCCCCGGCTACCGCCTCGTTCTGGCAAAGATTGCCGAGGATCTCGGTTTCAGCGTGGTGCCCGTGCGGGAAGCGATCCGGCGGCTGGAAGCCGAAGGACTCGTCAAGTTCGAACGTAACATCGGCGCAACGGTGTCGGGAATCGACCCGACCGAGTACCTCTATACGATGCAGACCCTCAGCATTGTGGAGGGTGCTGCCACCGCCCTGTCAGCGCCGCTCGTCGATTCAGCAGCGATTGCCCGGGCGCGGACCATCAACGACGAGATGCGCGAATGCCTCGACCACTTTGACCCGGTTCGTTTCACCAGCCTCAACCAGGACTTCCATAGCGTCCTCTTTGAGAACTGCCCCAATCCGCACATTCTCGACCTCGTTCACCGGGGTTGGAACCGGTTGGCTTCGCTGAGATCCTCGACTTTTCGGTTTGTTCCAGGCCGCGCACGCGAATCAGTGCGCGAACATGAAACGCTGCTCCAGCTCATTGAATCGAATGCTGACGCCGACACCATCGAGCGCGCTGCCCGGCAGCACCGCTCCGCCACCCTCGACGCTTACCTCGCGCAAGCGCCCGCCATCACCACATAAATCCCAGCAGTCAGGAAGAGAACAATGACGTCTACCGTCCCTGAAACCAGCCACTACGTGCCCCAGGACCTGCCCACGCACATTCAGCACTACATCAACGGCAAGTTCGTCGACTCGGTCGGCGGCAAGACGTTCGATGTGCTGGATCCCGTGTCCAACAAGAACTACGCGACCGCGGCAGCCGGCCAGAAGGAAGACATCGACCTCGCCGTCGCCGCTGCGCGGGAAGCCTTCGTCAACGGTCCGTGGCCGAAGATGAAGCCCCGAGAGCGTGCCCGCGTGCTGAACAAGATCGCCGACGCCGTCGAAGCACAGGAGTCCCGGCTCGCCGAGCTGGAGACGTTCGACACCGGCCTGCCCATCACGCAGGCAAAGGGCCAGGCCCTGCGCGCGGCAGAGAATTTCCGCTTCTTCGCTGACCTCATCGTGGCCCAGTTCGACGACGCCATGAAGGTTCCCGGCTCCCAGATCAACTATGTGAACCGCAAGCCCATCGGTGTCGCCGGGCTGATCACCCCGTGGAACACGCCGTTCATGCTCGAATCCTGGAAGCTCGCCCCGGCGCTGGCCACCGGCAACACGGTGGTTCTGAAGCCTGCCGAGTTCACGCCTCTTTCCGCATCGCTCTGGGCGCAGATCTTCAAGGACGCGGGACTGCCGGACGGTGTCTTCAACCTGGTCAACGGCCTCGGCGAGGAAGCCGGTGACGCGCTGGTCAAGCACCCCGAGGTTCCATTGATTTCCTTCACGGGCGAGACCACCACCGGCCAGACGATCTTCCGCAATGCGGCCGCCAACCTCAAGGGCCTCTCGATGGAGCTCGGCGGAAAATCCCCCTGCGTCGTCTTCGCCGACGCGGACCTCGACGCAGCCGTCGACTCCGCCCTCTTCGGCGTCTTCTCACTGAACGGCGAACGCTGCACCGCGGGCTCCCGCATCCTCGTGGAGCGGGCAATTTACGACGAATTCTGCGAGAAGTACGCTGCCCGCGCAAAGACCATCGTCGTCGGCGATCCGCATGATCCCAAGACCCAGGTCGGCGCGCTGGTCCACCCCGAGCACTACGACAAAGTGGCCTCGTACGTGGAGATCGGCAAGTCCGAGGGCCGGCTCCTCGCCGGCGGCGGCCGCCCCGAGCACCTTCCCGAAGGCAACTACATCGCCCCTACCGTTTTTGCCGACGTCGCGCCCGACGCACGGATCTTCCAGGAAGAAATCTTCGGACCAGTTGTCGCCATCACCCCGTTTGAGAACGACGACGAAGCCCTGGCTCTCGCCAACAACACCAGGTACGGGCTGGCCGCCTACATCTGGACGCAGAACCTCACCCGTGCGCACAACTTCTCCCAAAACGTGGAAGCAGGCATGGTGTGGCTGAACAGCCACAATGTGCGTGACCTCCGCACCCCGTTCGGCGGAGTGAAGGCCTCGGGCCTGGGACACGAGGGCGGCTACCGCTCCATCGACTTCTACACCGACCAGCAGGCCGTGCACATCACGCTCGGCACCGTCCACACCCCGAAGTTCGGCAGCGTAGAAGCCTCCGCCGCCAACGAGGGTTAATCCACCTTTCCTTTACCTCCTCGAAGAAGAAGAGAGAACACCATGACCGACTTTGTTCCCACCCCCACCGCTCCGGCTCCGGACATTGTGCGTTGCGCGTACATGGAGATCGTGGTCACCGACCTCGCGAAGTCACGCGAGTTCTACGTCGATGTCCTCGGCCTTCACGTCACCGAGGAAGATGAGAACAACATCTACCTGCGCTCCCTGGAGGAGTTCATCCACCACAACCTGGTGCTGCGCAAGGGACCGGTAGCCGCCGTCGCCGCCTTCGCCTACCGCGTGAAGTCACCCGCTGAGGTGGACGCCGCCGAGGCCTACTACAAGGAGCTCGGCTGCCGGACCGAGCGCCGCACGGAAGGGTTCACCAAGGGCATCGGTGATTCCGTCCGGGTCGAGGATCCGCTCGGCTTCCCCTACGAGTTCTTCTACGAGGTTGAGCACGTCGAGCGCCTCACCCAGCGGTACGACCTCTACTCCGCCGGAGAGCTGGTGCGCCTGGACCACTTCAACCAGGTCACACCCGACGTGCCGCGCGGCCGCAAGTACCTCGAGGACCTCGGCTTCCGGGTCTCCGAAGACATCAAGGACTCCGACGGCGTCACCTACGCCGCGTGGATGCACCGCAAGCAGACGGTTCATGACACTGCCCTCACCGGCGGCAACGGCCCGCGGATGCACCACGTCGCGTTCGCCACCCATGAGAAGCACAACATCATCCAGATCTGCGACAAGATGGGCGCGCTGCGCATCAGCGACCGGATCGAGCGCGGGCCGGGACGCCACGGCGTCTCCAACGCCTTCTACCTCTACATCCTGGATCCGGACGGCCACCGCATCGAGATCTACACGCAGGACTACTACACCGGCGACCCGGACAACCCCACGATCACCTGGGACGTCCATGACAACCAGCGCCGTGACTGGTGGGGCAACCCGGTTGTGCCGTCCTGGTACACCGAGGCGTCCCTGGTCCTGGACCTCGACGGCAACCCGCAGCCGGTCATCGAGCGCGAGGAGAAGAGCGAGATGGCGGTCACCGTCGGCGCTGACGGCTTCTCCTACACACGCAAGCAGGACGATGACGGCGCTGCCGCCCAGCAGGGCTTCAAGCTGGGAGCGCAGCTGTAACCATGCTGGATGACGCGACGATTGAAGCTATTGCAGACGAGCTGGTGGAAGCCGGACGAACGCGTACTCCCGTTCCCCGGCTGACCGCACGCTATCCGGAGATGACCGTCGAGGACTCCTACGCCGTCCAACAGTTGTGGCGTCGTCGTAATGAGGAAGCCGGGCGCACCCTGGTGGGGCGCAAGATCGGCCTCACGTCGAAAGCGATGCAGGCGGCCACGGGCATCACCGAACCCGACTACGGTGCCATCTTCGATGACATGGTGCTGGAAACGGGCTGCTCCGTGGAGTGGGACAAGTACACCCATCCCCGGGTAGAGGTGGAGCTCGCGTTCGTTCTGAAGGACGGGCTGAAGGGTCCGGGCTGCACAATCTTCGACGTCCTGAATGCCACCGATTACGTGGTTCCGGCCCTTGAGATCCTGGACTCCCGGATCGAAATGGAGGGCCGGACCATAGTGGACACCATCTCGGACAACGCTGCGATGGGCGCGATGGTGGTGGGCGGCCGCCCGGTGAAGCCCGACGCCGTCGACCTCCGCTGGGTCGCGGCCATTCTCTACAAGAACCAGACCGTGGAGGAGACCGGCGTGGCCGCCGGTGTGCTGGACCATCCCGCTGCGGGCGTCCACTGGCTGGCGAACAAAATCGCCCCACACGGGGATGCGCTGAAGGCCGGTGACATCATCCTCGCCGGTTCCTTCACCCGCCCCCTCTGGGTCCACAAGGGCGACACCGTCCACGCCGATTACGGACCACTCGGAGCTGTGACATGCCACTTCCACTAGAGACCACGTTCCGTGAAGCGCTTTCTGACACCGGCCGCCCGCTGGCGGGAATGTGGGTGTGCTCGGGCAGCCCGCTGATCGCCGAGCTCTGCGCGGGAGCCGGCCTGGACTGGCTCCTGGTCGATGCCGAGCACAGTCCCAACGGACTGGAATCGATCCTCGCACAGCTCCAGGCGGTCCACGGCTACCCCGTGCACGCCATGGTCCGGCCACCCGTCAACGACACCGTGCTGATCAAGCAGTACCTCGATCTCGGTGTTCAGAACCTGCTCATCCCGATGGTGCACTCGGTGGCAGAGGCCGAGGCCGCTGTGGCCGCCACCCGGTACCCGCCGGAGGGTGTGCGCGGGGTCGGCTCGGCGCTGGCTCGTGCCGCTCGCTGGAATCGTGTGCCCGACTATCTAACCCGCGCCAGTGAGACCATCAGCGTGACAGTGCAGATCGAGTCCACAGCGGCTGTTGAAGCAGTGGAGGACATCCTCAAGGTCGACGGCGTGGACGCCATTTTCGTCGGCCCCTCCGACCTCGCTGCTTCCATGGGCGTACTCGGCCAGCAGGAGCATCCGGAGGTGCGCGCCGCCGTCGAACGCTGCCTTGTAGCTGCGAAGGAGGCCGGCAAGCCGGCCGGTGTGAACGCCTTCAATCCCGAGACCGCGCGTCACTACCTGGACATCGGCGCCGGCTTCATCCTGGTGGGCGCCGACGTCGCACTGCTGGCCAGGGGCTCCGAAGCCCTCGCCGCCCAGTTCATACCTGCATCCGATCGCGATTCCCGCGCCAGTTACTGACCTCTCGAAGGACTTCCCTTGACAGTTACTCCAGCACTCCCCCCTGCCGTCTCGCCTGAGCGCGAAGCGCAGCTCCTCTCGACTGTGCCTACCGGTCTTTTGATCAATGGCGAGTGGCGGAACGCGTCCGACGGCGGCACTTTCGACGTGCATGATCCCGCCACCGGAAAAGTGCTCGCCACTCTTGCCTCGGCGACCAGTGACGACGCTGTCGCCGCGCTCGATGCTGCCGACGCCGTACAGGCCTCTTGGGCGCGGACCGCACCCCGCGATCGCGCCGAGATCCTGCGTCGCGCCTTCGACCTGGTGGCCGAGCGCGCAGAGGACTTCGCGCTGCTGATGACCCTCGAGATGGGCAAACCGCTGGCCGAAGCGCGCGGCGAAGTAACGTACGGCGCGGAATTCCTGCGCTGGTTCTCAGAGGAAGCGGTCCGCGACCACGGCCGTTACCTCACCACCCCCGAGGGCAAGAACAAGATCCTGGTCCAGCACAAGCCGGTGGGCCCGTGCCTGCTCATCACGCCCTGGAACTTCCCGCTAGCCATGGCAACACGCAAGGTTGCTCCTGCCGTCGCTGCCGGGTGCACCATGGTGCTCAAGCCGGCAAAGCTGACTCCGCTGACAGCCCAGCTGTTCGCCCAGACAATGCTCGACGCCGGCCTCCCCGCCGGAGTACTGAATGTCGTCTCGTCGTCCAGCGCCTCCGGCATCTCCGGTCCCCTGCTTGCTGATCCCCGGCTTCGCAAAATTTCCTTCACGGGTTCCACGCCAGTAGGAAAGCGCCTGATGGCGGACGCCGCGCAGAACGTGCTGCGGACCTCCATGGAACTGGGTGGAAATGCGCCATTTATTGTGTTCGACGACGCCGACCTGGACAAGGCCGTTGAGGGAGCCATGGCCGCGAAGATGCGGAACATGGGCGAGGCTTGCACTGCCGCAAACCGGTTCCTCGTCCAGGAATCAGTCGCTGCGGAATTCACCCGGAGGTTCGCCGAAGCCATGGGCGCACTCACCACCGGACGCGGCACCGAGCCGGGGACCCAGGTGGGCCCCCTGATCGACGGCGACGCGCGTGATGACGTCCATGCCTTGGTCAGTGCCGCCGTCGACGCCGGTGCTACGGCTGTGACGGGCGGTGCACCGGTGAAGGGTGCCGGCTACTTCTACCAGCCCACGGTGCTCGGCAATGTGCCCAACGGCGCCGAGATCCTGGGTCAGGAAATCTTCGGCCCTGTGGCTCCCGTAACCACGTTCGCCACCGAGGAAGATGCGATCCGGCTTGCGAATGCGAGCGAATACGGACTCGCTTCCTACGTGTACAGCAGGGACTTCAACCGCCTGTTGCGGGTGGCGGAGCAGATCGAGTTCGGCATGGTCGGCTTCAATGCCGGTGTCATCTCGAACGCCGCGGCACCCTTCGGCGGAGTGAAACACTCCGGGCTGGGCCGTGAGGGCGGTTCGGAGGGAATCGCGGAGTACACCACAACCCAGTACATCGGCATCGCGGACCCCTACGATCGCTGATTGGGCCACAGTGACTCCCAGAGGTTCGCTCCTCTGAGCGCTTGTGGCGCGGCGTTCAACGAATTCTTTTGTTACTGAACGATACCCATGGCCCTGGCAGGGTGATCCGACGCGGAGCTCAACAGTTGCTTCACTCGATTGGCTGCGGTCAGGCCGCTTTCGATTGCTCCGTCGATAAACCCTCCCCATCCTCGGGCGTAGTCTGCTCCGGCGAAAAAGATGCGCCCATCGGGGGACTGCAGGTCTTCGAAGGATTCGGTGAGGTGTCCGATGTAATGCATCGGCCACGTCTCTCCGGCGTATTCGTCGTCGACCCAGTTGTGCCCGGCTACCTCTAGGACCTCCAGACCGGGGACGAGTTGGTCGAGCATGGCTTGTGCGGCGACTACGTCATCAGTAGGTACGGACATGCCGTCGGGGCCGAAAGCCACCAGGGTGGTGCTGTCTTCGTCCAGGTACTCTGCTTGTACGAAGTGCAGCGGTGACTCTGCTGTAGCGAAGGCAGCGAAACGTTCTTGCCGGCCGGCGACTTTGATCCAGAGCTTCGCGCCGCGGCCTGCCTGGCCGCGCTCGGCCGCTCTGGCCTTCGGAGCGGATAAGGCGGGAATGAATTGAACCGTTCGAAGAGCAGCCAAAGGAAGTGTCACTATAGCCGCCGAGGCTGTGAGGCACCGCCCGTCGGCGGTCTTAACGGTCACGTACTGTGCGGTTTGCTCAACCACGGTAACGACGCTGTTCAGGCGCAAGTCAATGTCGGCGTCGTCTCTAATCGCCTCGATAAGGCGCCTCGTGCCACCTTCGATCTTGTAGGTGGCACAGACCTCGAACATCGCTTTCCAATCCCCGTTGGAGGTTGCTGCCCAACGCAGGGCTTGAGTGTAAGCGGCTTCATCGAGGGACCCATTGAAGTTCAGTGCCCAGAAAGCCCGAACGAGGTCTCGCACCTCGGGTTCGAGTCCGAGTTCGTCGATAGCTTCAGCCAGGGAAGTCTGGTCCAGTTCGGCCCAATGCGGGCTGGTCAGCGGCTCCCATGGCAGGGGGAAAACCTCTCGGGACCGCGCCAACAGGCGGGTATTCGCATCGTCCATCAGGTCGAGTAGCTGTTCGGCATCGCTCTTGACGATTTTGCTGCCGAACCGGTGATAGCCGGTGGTGAATTCCGGTCCGGAGACAGGTTTGATCCCGTATCGACCCATTTCGGCCCAGACGAAGGGTTGGAGCCAGTGCACCCAGGTGCCGCCTAGCTCGAGTGGTCGTCCAAGGCGTTCGTCGAGCCAGGTTCGTCCTCCAATTCGGTCCCGGGCCTCCAGTACGGTGACGGTGTGACCACGCGAGGACAGTTCCCTGGCAGCGGTCAGACCGGCGAAGCCTGCGCCAATAACAACAACGTCTTTATGTGTCTCGTTCATAGGTAATTTCTCTCGAATGAGCCGTGAAGGGATAGGGAGCTAAAGCGCAGCGCCGGTGAAGTCCAACGGTGGCACGGAGGAGCGGGCGAGGTAACCGAAGTCGGAGACGAGGGATGTTCCGTTGATCGGGGCGCTGACCGGGGAGGCGAGGAAGATTGCGTGTTGCGCAATTTGCTCGGGGCGCATCACGGGCAAGCCGGACCCTTCGAAGCCTCCGGGGCGACCGAGGTCCGTCCGCGACATTTGCGTGTCGACCACTCCCGGGCATAAGCAATTTACCCGGATCGACGGGTGGTCGACCGATAGGGACTTCGTCAGCATAAGAACAGCCCCTTTGGATGACGCGTACGCAGCCATGCCCTCGAACGCCGCCAGTGCTGCGTCTGAAGCCAGGAACACAATGGTGGGAACATCGCTGTCCGCCATCGCGGGAATTGTGTGCTTAGCCAGCAGGAAGTTGCCGCGCACGTTAACGGCCATTACGTGGTCCCAATCCTCGGCGCTTGTCTCGGTAACCCGGTCCCCTACCGGACCTGAGATGCCTGCGCAGCCGATAACAGTGTCAATCCGTCCATGGGCTGCGAGGATTTCAGCAATAGCGTGTTGCAGACTCGGTTCTTCTGCAACATTCGTTTGAATGAAATCCACGGGTTTTCCCTGTGCCTGCAGCTCACCGACTATCCCGGCGGTAGCGGGGGCCTTATCGAGTACCACCACGCTCGCGCCCTCCGCAATCAGAGCATTCGTGCAGGCAAGGCCGATACCCGACCCACCCCCGGTCACTACCGCTATGCGTCCTGACAGGTGAAGATCCACAGCGCGTCTCCTAGCGTCCGGTGGGGATACGGTTTGGCGTGGCGGAGGCGATCGATACCCGCTGGTCGAAACATAATCCCCCAACGTCAACCGCTGTTAGCCCGCCATCGACGGGCAGTACCGCGCCGTTTATATAGGAGGCCGCCGGAGACAATAACCAGGCAATGGTGGAGGCGATTTCGGCCGCTCTGGCCGGCCGGGATGTTGGTACAACGGCAGTCGCAAGCTCGTATGCTTCCTCAACGCCTATCCCGCGTTGCGTACCGAGTTCGCCCATTTCCTCGTCCGCCATCTCTGTGCGCGTCCACCCCGGACATACGACGTTTGCACGCACCCCCGCGGGCCCATAGTCAACGGCCACCGATTGCATAAGCATGCTCAGGCCTGCCTTGGTCGCGTTATATCCGGCTGTGGCTCCGCTGGCGCGTAGAGCGCTGACTGAGGAAACGCCGACCACCGCGCCCGAATACTTCATCAGGAGCGGCAGTGCGGCGCGCGTGAGAGCGAAAGGAGCCGTGAGGTTAGTGTCAATCTGGTCTTGCCAGTCTGTGTCGCTCAAGTCTCCAACTGCTCCCGGTCGCACGATTCCTGCGTTCAGCACCAAGCCATCCAGTCGGCCGAACTCCCTTTCGATTCTCTCGGTCAGACGGTCAAGGGCGACCGAATCGGTCATGTCAGTAACGACAGGGTGCGCCCCCGTCCGTTCTGACACTCGGTTAAGGGCGTCTGCGCGCCGGCCGCAGATCACCACATGCCATCCTGCGGATGTGAGTGTTTCTGCTGTGGCCGCACCGATGCCGCTGCCGCCGCCGGTGATGAGCGCTACGCGCTGCACGTTGCCTGCTGAAGGCTCCATTCGTTTCTCCTACCCGCACCAGGACCAGGCCTCAATGCGGTGTTGCCGCTATGGATGTGGGCTAGTGCTTCTGGTGGTCCTCGGGATACTCGGTGGTGTTGAGCACGGAGAGACGGGAGTTGAACGGGAGGACGAGCGGCTCCTGGATGGTGTCATCCCAGCCGAACATCCGGCCAATGGATCGCTCTTCACGGAGGTCCACCAGCAGGACCGACTCCACGACCATGACCCTTTCGGTCCAAAAGAACATGAAGAGGTCCTCTGCTACCTCGAATGCCAGAGTGCGATCAACGTCGGCCAGCCCTTTTTCTCCGCCCCGTATGCAGTGCCATACGAAGGTGCCGGGCGTCAGGTAGATGTGTTCGTACGTTTCTACGTCGCTGTAGCGATAGTAGATACGCTTCCCTACCAGCCCCGAAGATCGCTGGTGAAGGGGAGGGTTTGTTCCTTCGACGCGCGCCTGGGTGAACTCGGTTCCGCCCTTGACGACGCCCTCCTCCTCGCGCAGGGTTGAAACAGCGAGCGTTGCTGCTCCGCTGTCCTTATTGAGAATGACCGTGACGTCCTGCATCTGGTGACCCTCACCGTGCACGAAATCGATGATGAAGATCCCCGGCCGAGCTTCAATCGCTTTGTAAGACGCCTCAACCGATTCTGAAGCCTCTTTTCGCGTGCTTGTCCACGTCAGCGAGGACTCGTCGTGGAAGGTCGCCTTGAACGTCCGGTTCTCCTCCCCTTCCAGAATGAGGGTTTGCCCGGCCAGCGCGGACGACGGCGGGAGCGTCTGCTCCCCGAAGCCGTCGAGCATGGTCGATACCGAGGGCCACTGGTCTACGGGAACATAGTCCTGCAGGTCGTTTTCAGAGGTGGTCATGATGATTCCTTTTCGGTCGGTCGGATCTGGTCTTGATATGCGTCAGCGTCAGCTGTAGACGAAGAACTCGGTCGTCGGTTCCAGAACCTGCCACCGGGTCATCGCCCCTTCGTTGAAGGAGGCCATGGAACCGGCAACGAGGTCGAATGTCTCCCCGCCCTCAACGGCGATGCGCAGATGACCGGAGATGATGTAGATGGTCTCGTCCTGATGGATGGGGAGGTCGAAGGCCTCCGGGGCCTGCTCGGGAGTGACTTCCCAGATGCCGGCCGACAACGCTTCGCGCCCGCCCTGACCGGGCTTGCGCAGCCATCGAACGGTGCCGACCTCGAAGGGCTCAGCGGGCAGCGAAGCAAAGTCGGCGTTGATTACCAAGGCATGCATATCAGACATGGTGGGGTTCCTTAGGGCTAGTTGGGTGTGGGTATATCAGCTGGGTCAGTGACCGGGTACTGGCTCGACCGCGGAGGCTGTTTCGGTCGGAGTCCTCATATCGTGGAGCAGAGGAAGACGCTCCTGGACTCGGCGCCGCCATACGAAGAACACCAGCGAGAGGGCGAGAATCGCGATGCCGATCGCCAGTTCCAGTGGCCCGCCATATCCGGACAGATCGCTTGACAAGGCTCCGACCACGAGCACAACAGCGGTGTAGATGACCAGAGCGGTGGCCAAGGGCACAGCATGACGGCCTACCCGGAAGGGGCGCGCGAATTCGGGGTGATCCCGGCGCAGGAGCAGGAATCCGGAGAGTGCGAGCAGGATCGCGAGCAGGTAGCCAAGATTCGCCGCGACGAGGATCGAGATTGGATTCGCGATGAAAATGATCAACACGACGTTCAGGATTACGGCCGCGTATATGGCGCGGGCTGGAACGCCATGCTTATTGAGCTTCTCGAACTGTTTCGGCACCAATCCATCGACCGCCGCACCGTAGAGGGCTCTGGAGCCATCCGCCATGGAGGCGTTCACGCCCATCAACAGGGCGGCCAGAATAGCGAACAACATGACATCGGCCAGGGGCCCTGCCGGTAGGACGCGGGTGAATGCTGTTACGAACACCCCAAGCGGATCCGTTCCTGCCTCCTCCTGGGTGATTAGACCGCCTACGCCGAAGGGGACCAGCAGGAAGATACCGAACGTGTAGGCGCCGGAGGAGAAGAGTGCTTTGCGTGCATCGCTCTTAGTGCGGTATTCGGGAAGGAACGCTGCGCACATCTCGGTACCGTAGGCCGTCCACCCTATGAGATAGAGCCAAACCAGAGCGAGCTGGATCGTCCCCCACGGGTCTGTGGTGATATCGCCCAGGCCCCAGGTCAGGTTTGGAGCTTCCCATTGTCCGGAGGCAAGCGGGGCGATGATGAAGACAGCGAATGAGGCCAGCAGAAGGACACCTACTACTTTGTTTACCCAGGCGGCTGGTTGAGCTCCGAAGAGGTTCGGCACCATGATCACCAGGATCAACCCGATGCCGATCAGCTGGGCAGGGGCGAGTTGTGCGAAACCGAGGTTGAGTACCCAGGTCACATCTGGCAGCCAGCGGGCTGTGATGACGGCGCCGGCGGTAACGGACACAATGGAGATTACGGCGGACCAGCCGAACCAGTATCCGAAGGACGCCAGCGCTCCAGCCGGGGCAAACCGCTCTCGCCAGGCTTCATGAGCGTAGATTGGTACGCCACCCGGCTTGTTCGGAAAAATCGAAGCCATCTCAGCGAAGAGGCTGTTCTGCACCCAGCCGATGAGAGCGGCAACTGCCCACAAGACGAGTGCGGAAAGGCCTCCCACCACCGCGACCGTTGCGCCGAAGGAAACGTACAGGCCACCCGAGACGGCCATCGCCATCGCGAAAGCATCTTTCCAGGACAGCCGAGCGTGAAGTTTGTTGCCATCGTTTGAATGGGAAGCAGCGGCCGGGGTGGACGTCGACCCCGGCGTGGCGCCGGAGGTATTCGGAGTAGACATCTGGGTTCCTTGAGTGGGGTCTGCCGCAGTCTGAGCTGTCCGGGCAGGAAACTAGTGTGAAAGTCGTGAAGTGTGTGTGGTCAAACCATCAGGTGACACGAGGCGTGATGCGGGTCACTCCATCGTGGCCATTCACAATTCTGCACTCGCTTAGTTCTCGCGTCAAGGGTGGATGTTGGGCCATCTTCTCCGGGAGCTACCATTTCAAGCATGAGCATTGGAGCACTGAAGTACGGGGCGGGGCGGGAAGCGCTCATCAGGGCAGCAATTGACGTGGTGGCGGAAGGTGGCCTGGATGGCTTCAGTTACCGGAAAATCGCCCTACGCGCGGGGGTGAACAACACGCTGATATCGCATCACTTCGGGTCGAAAGACATCCTCCTTGAGGAGGCCACGGTATGGGCAGTGCAACGCTCCCAACAGCTCGCGGATCTTACTCTCGCATCAGGCATCGACCACACTCTTGCCGACATGGTCACCAAGATGACCCTTACTGACCCAAACCTGCAGATTTTCCAGTTCTACATGATCCTTGCAGCAAGGAGAAGCCCGCAGTTGCAGCGGATTTCGCGCAATTTGTACGAGAGCTATATCGGTCTCATGCAACAGCTCTTGAAGCATGCCGGCTACCCCAGCGACAAGCCTGCCGCGAGGGCACTCTTTGCTGCACTCGATGGCCTCATGCTGCAACAGTTGATGGTTGCAGACGTGAAGGAGATTCATCAGGCGATTGTTCGTCTGGGCGAGCTCATGCAACCAGTGGCTCGGGATCGGGTCCCGCAGGCCTCCCATTAGCATCCTTTGCGTGTTCCGAGCGCCTCCGCTCCATCGGCGAATTTGTTGCACGGAGTAATAGCCACACTGAGGAACGTCGCTACCTAGTGAACCTTGACATGCACAACTCAGCGGATGCATAGTTTACGTGTCGAGTGCACCACGTCACTTTTCTTCGGGTAGTACCTCGTACTTCTGGTTTCGCTGATGCAACCGAGAGGCATACTGATGGGTTCGCACACCTCCTCAGATGCCGTCCAGGCTTTCTCAGTTGGAGCCTGACGCGGTTTCCATCCGTCTGCAACAGATCAAGATCATTCCCAAATGAGGAGAACACTGTCATGACAGCCCCTACTGCGACCGCGTCACCTACAACCTTTGATGAGCTGCTTGCCGCCATCCAGCCAGCCGAGGGCGGTCGGGAAATCAAGGATCCGGCGACTGGTGGAACCGTGGGCCGGGCGCCGGAGCACGGAGTTTCGGATCTCGAGGATGCAATTCGGAAGGCGAAGGCGGCGCAGCCTGCCTGGGGCGACCTTTCGCATGCTGAACGGTCTTCGTTCTTGAATAAGGCGGCCGAGGCGGTCGAGGCGTCAGCAGAAGCACTGGCACAACTTCTGTCCCGTGAGCAGGGCAAGCCTCTGAATGGTCCTAACGCCCGCTTCGAAGTCGGCGCCTGCGCCGCGTGGCTGCGCGCCACTGCAGCCTTCGAACTCGAGCCCGAAGTGCTCGTCAACGACGACGGAGGCCGCGCCGAACTGCACTACCGTCCCCTTGGAGTAGTGGGAGCGATCGGACCGTGGAACTGGCCCATGATGATCTCGGTGTGGCAGTTCGCTCCCGCCTTGCGGATGGGCAATACCGTGGTTGTGAAACCCTCGGGCAACACTCCGTTGTCGGTGCTGGGCCTAGCCCACGTCATCAACACCGTTCTGCCTGCTGATCTGTTGCACGTGGTATCGGGTCGACGCGATGTCGGCGCCGTACTCACCAGTCACCCCGACATCGCCAAAATCATGTTCACCGGATCAACCGCTGCCGGGCAGGACATCATCCGATCCTCGGCTGACACGGTCAAACGCCTCACGCTTGAATTGGGCGGCAACGACGCCGGGATCGTCCTGCCGGATGCTGACCCGAAGGCCATCGCAGAGAACCTGTTCTGGGGTGCGTTCATCAACACCGGTCAGACCTGCGCGGCCCTGAAGCGCCTTTACGTGCATGAGGAAATCTACGACGAGGTGTGTGAGGAGCTCACCAAGGTCGCCGCATCTATGCCCATGGGAGTGGGCCTGGATGAGAACAATGTTCTCGGTCCACTGCAAAACAAGTCCCAGTACGACATCGTTGCAAGCCTCGTCGAAGCAGCTCGTGAATCAGGTGGCAGGGTCCTGCTCGGCGGCAACCCCGAGAGTGACCAGCCAGGGTACTTCTACCCGGCCACGTTGGTCGCGGACATCGATAACGACAACCCCCTCGTCACTGAAGAACAGTTCGGCCCCGCCCTTCCGATCGTGAAGTACTCCAACGTTGACGAAGCGATTGCGATGGCGAACGGGCTCGATGTTGGCCTCGGGGCGTCCGTATGGTCCTCCGACAAGGAATCCGCGCTGAAGGTCGCCGCCCGAATTGAGGCCGGCAGCGTATGGATCAACAAGCACGGCACCGTCGATCCCCGCGTCCCCTTCGGTGGCATTAAAACCTCCGGGTACGGCCTCGAGTTCGGCGTCGAAGGCCTCAAGCAACTCGGCGCACCCCAGGCAATCAGCTACTAACCGGCGAGGTGGCTCGGGAGCTTGCTTCCCGGCGCACGTCCGCGGATCTCGAGCAGTTCGCGGGCGTGCGCGGCGAGGCGCTTGTCCTCGTCCGAGCGCGGAACCCACGGCGGTACCGGCACGGCCGTGCCCGTTTCGTCCCGTGCCACCATCACGGTGAGGCAGTAAGTGGTGAGCTCCATGTCGCGGCCCGTCGGGCTGCCGGACCGGACGTGCACCGCAATGTGCATGCCCTTGTTGCCGGTGTAGACCAGCCGTGCTTCCACCTCGACGAGGTCGCCGATCAGCAGCGGACGGTAAAAGCGGACGCCCCCGGAGAAAACCGCCACCGTTTCCTTGCCGCAGTAGCGGGTGGCGCAGATGTAGGCAGCCTCATCGATCCAGTCCATGACCGTTCCGCCGTGAACCTTGCCGCCCCAGTTCACATCAGTGGGTGCGGCAAGGAAGCGGAGGGTCACCCGCTCGGCCGTACCGGCGTCGGTGTATTCCTGGCCGCTCATGGCGGCGACGATGGCATCGCGCACTTCAATTCGGGCGACCGCGTGATCCCGCAGTTCGATCTCCTCGGGCGTCACGGGCTCGAACTGCGGCACCGGCACGGGTCTTCCGTCCGGCCCCACGGCCACGAAGATCACCAGACACTGGCTGCGCATGGTCGCCTCTCCGCCCTTGACATCCCCCGAAGAGACAACGGTGCGGATGTGGAGGGAAGACTTTCCGGTGTAGACGAGCGTCGCTTCAACCTCGACCATGTCGCCGACGTTCACCGGGTCCGCGAAGTGGATGTTTCCCACGTACGCCGTGACGCAGTAGCTCTTGGCCCACCCGACCGCTGCAGCATACGCGGCCTTGTCGACCCACTCGAGCACCGTACCGGCGTCGACGGACCCGCTATGTCCCAGGTCGGTGGGAGCCGCGAGAAACCGCAGGGTCACCGAATGCGGGTTTGGTCGGTCAGTGGTTTCCACGCGTCGTTGCGTACCGGTTTCCATGGATTTCACGGTAGCGGAAGGAGCCCTATGCGGACCGGTTGTGACTTACCCTGAACCCGTTCCGACTACCGTGACAGTTCCGAGTAGGCCATGCTGCCGTGGTTGTAGACCCGCACCCGGCTCGCACTGGACCGTGCCAGCTCAGAACGCAGCTCGTCCAGGGTCCGGGGCGCCACCACCTCGCCGGAGCGGTGCAGCAGATCCAGGTACGAGGAAGATCGCCGCGATCCGCGGATGAGGCTGGTGAGGTACAGGGTTCCTGTTGGTTCCAGTTGGTCGAGAAGGGCGTTCACCACCGTGGGAACGTCCGGCACCAGATGCAGCAGCCCCATGCCAAGGATAGTTTCGTAGCGGACTCCGGGGGCCGCATCGAGCAGATCCCGGCACTGGAACGTGATCCAGTCCGGTACCGTGCCGCCGGCTGCCGACGCGATGGATTTCGCCGCGATCTCAAGCATGGGAGCAGCGGAATCAACCAGCGTGGTCTGCCGCCGACCGGCTATATGCGCCAGCCGGGTGGGGGAAGCAGTGCCGGCAGCTACCTCCAGCAACGGCCCCGACGCCGACCCCACCGCCCGAGCCGCGAACTCCTCGAACCGCCCCGGATGAGTTCCCCATGCCACCCTGTTGTACAGCGGGGATCTGACCATTGCGTTGTAGGCGGCTGCCCGACGCTCGTAGAACCGCGGGTTACCGAAGAATTGAGGAGCCATGCAGCAATTCTCGCCCGCTACCTTCAAGCGATCCTAGAGGCGGAAACTCCGACTCAATTCTCAGGTTGCAGGTGTACCGTGACGCACAGGATCCGATCTCAGCTACACCACCAGAACGAGGAAGTTCGTGATGACTCGTACAGGCCGAAAATCATGGCGTCAGTGGACTCCGGCAGCCGTAGCAGCCGGGGCGGTTGGTGCAGCGGCCCTCGTTGCCCCGTTCACCGCCAACGCAGCCGTTGACCTCCCCGACAAAACGGCCGCCGAAGTTCTCGCCCTGGTGCAGGAAAAGGACGTCGACGCATTTTCCGGCACGGTGGAACAGGCCTCCAACCTCGGCCTCCCCGACCTCGCGGGACTCACCGCACCCGGTGGTCCACCCGGTGGTCAAAACAACGACGACGGCGAGCCCTCACCGGAGAGCGCCGCCCTGGAACTTCTCACCGGCTCCCATACGGCCCAGGTGTTCGTCAACGCACCCGACCAGGCCCGCCTGCAGGTGCTCGACCAACTTGAGGAACGCAACGTCATCCGTAACGGTGCCGACCTCTGGTACTACAACTCGGACGAGAACGAGGCCATCCACGCCACCCTCGAGGACCATCAAAAGCCCGACGGCGAAATGCAAGCCCCGGATGACATCGCTACCCACTTCCTCGAGAAGATCGATGCATCCACGGAAGTCACCGTCGGCTCCGACCGCATGGTCGCAGGGCGCCCGGTATATGACCTGATCCTCACGCCGCGTTCCACAGAGACACTGCTCGGGTCCGTAACCATCGCGGTCGACGGCGAAACCGGCCTCCCGCTGGGCGTCACTGTCGCGGCCGCCGGCAGCAGCGATCCCGCATTCAGCTCCGTATTCACGGAGATCAGTTACGAGGAACCGGCCGCCGACCTCTTCGCCTTCACTCCGCCGGCCGGAGCGACCGTCACCGAGATCCAACCCGGTGAGCACCAGGGCGACCACAAACGCGACCACGAGCGTGACCACGTCGATAAGAATGCGGCAGAGAAACCGACCGTGGTCGGCGAAGGCTGGGACGCCGTCGTCGTTATTCCCGCCGGCCAACAGGAGCTGCCACCGGAACTGACGCAGCTCAGCACGCCGGTCGAGGGCGGTCAGCTCCTCTCCACCACGCTGGTGAACGTCCTGATCACCGACGACGGCCGGATCCTCGCCGGCTCCGTCACGGTTGAACGCCTGCAGGCAGTAGCCGCCGGACAGTGAGCGGGGCCGGGGACCTCGTCATCGAGACAACGGGCCTGACCAAGCGGTTGGGCGGACGAAACGTGGTCAACGGGATTGACCTCGCTGTGCCTCGCGGTTCCGTATTCGGATTTCTTGGCCCCAACGGTTCGGGGAAGACCACCACCATCCGAATCCTCCTCGGCCTGGCATCGGCGACCTCGGGGGACGTCAAGGTTCTGGGTGAATCCATACCCCGTGCCACTCAGAACGTGCTGCCCCGGATCGGTGCGCTGGTGGAGGGCCCAGGCTTCTATCCGTTCCTCTCCGGGACCGCGAACCTGCTCCGGCTCGACGCCGCGGACCGCTACGTCTCCCCCTCCACACGGCGCCAGCGGGTTGACCGAGCGCTGGAACGTGTCGGCCTCTCGCAGGCCGCGAACAAGAAGGTCGGCCGGTATTCCCTCGGCATGAAGCAGCGCCTGGGGATTGCGAACGCCCTTCTGACCCACCGCGAACTCATCGTGCTCGACGAGCCCACCAACGGCCTCGACCCCCAGGGCACGCGCGAAGTCCGTCATCTCGTCCGCTCGCTGACGGAGGAGGGCACTACGGTGTTCGTCTCCAGCCATCTGCTCACGGAGGTGGAGCAGATCTGCTCGCACGCTGCAGTGCTCAGCGCCGGTTCCCTTGTGGCGCAGGGCAGCCTCGACGAGTTACGGCGCTCCGGTGAGCCCCGCCTTCGCGTGGTCACCCCGGATGTGCCGGAGACTCACGCCGTCCTCCGCCGGTTGGGAACCACCCCCGACGACGACGGCGCCCCCTCCGGAGCACACAGCGTCACCGCGCCGCTTCCGGCAGGACTGACTCCGGACCGGGTGGTTCGGAGCCTCGTCGAAGCGGATGTCCGGGTGAACGGCTTTACCGTGGACCAGGCGGGTCTCGAAGACCTGTTTGTTGCGCTCACCGGGGAGGGGTTCGACGTTGTCCAGTGAAGTCACCGTCACCAGGGAGACGGTTGCCCCCGTCAGGAGGTCGGCGGGGTGGCGGTTCCTCGGGTCCGAACTTTCCGTCCTCTTCCGCCGCCGGCGCACCTGGGCTTTGCTCGCCGCGCTTGCCGCCATTCCCGTGCTCATTGCCGTCGCGGTGAAGCTGTCCTCCGGTCCGCCCCGCGGGCGGGGTCCGGCGTTCCTCGACCAGGTGAGCCAGAACGGACTGTTCGTCGCCGTCGTCGCGACCATCGTCGCCATTCCGCTGTTCCTGCCGCTCACCGTCGGGGTGGTCGCCGGAGATACCGTCGCCGGGGAGGCAAGCACGGGTACGCTGCGCTATCTGCTCATGTCTCCCGTGGCACGAGGCCGGTTTCTCGTGGTGAAGTATGTGGGCGCCGTCGTTTTCTGTCTTGCAGCCACATTCACCGTTGCGGTGGTGGGCACCATTATGGGCGCGCTGCTCTTTCCCATCGGACCGGTGACCCTGTTGTCGGGAACCACCATCGACCCGCCCGAGGCGCTGCTCCGGATCGCCCTGGTATGCCTCTACGTGACGCTGTCCCTGCTGGGGTTGTGCGCCGTCGGGCTCTTCATGTCGACCCTGACCGACGTTCCGGTGGGAGCCATGGCCGCAACCGTGGTTGCATCGGTAGTCAGCCAGGTGATGGGGCAACTCCCGCAACTGGAGTTGCTTCACCCCTGGCTGCTGACCCAGTACTGGCTCGGGTTCGCCGACCTGCTGCGTGATCCGATTGTGTGGGACTCCTTCGCCGCCAACGCCCTGCTGCAAGCCGGCTATATTGTGGTGTTCGGCGCCCTGGCGTACGGCCGGTTCAGCACCAAGGACGTGCTTGCCTGAGGGGTTCGGAACGGGCCGTTACCGGCCGGAGTGCCAGGCCGCTATCTCGGCAAGGAGCTCCCTGCGGCGTGTATCGGTGACGAAGGCGGACCGCACGGAATTCTCGGCGAGCTGCCTCAGCTGGTTGTCAGTAAGCCCAAAAAGGGAGCGGAGTTCGGCGAAGTTGTCATCCACATAACCGCCGAAGTACGCCGGGTCGTCGGAGTTCACCGACACATTCAGCCCACGTTCCAGCATGCGCGGCAACGGGTGGTCGGCGAGGGTGTCGACCGCCCGCAGCCGCACGTTTGAGAACGGGCAGACGGTAAGCGGTGTCTGCTCGGCAGCAAGCCGCTCCACCAACTCCTCGTCCTCCATGCAGCGAATACCGTGGTCGATCCTGGAAACCTTCAACACATCGAGCGCCTCCCAGATGTACTCCGGGGGTCCTTCTTCTCCGGCGTGGGCGATGCACTTCAGCCCGGCTTCGTGCGCTCGTTCAAAGACGCCGGTGAACTTGCTCGGCGGATGCCCCACCTCCGCCGAATCGAGCCCAATACCGATGATGGGCGCGTTCATCGCCAGCAGCTCCTCAAGGACTGCGAGCGCCTCCTCGGCGGGCTCATCACGCAGGAAGGCAGAGATCAGTTCGGTGCTGATCCCGAACTCTTCCTCGCTGTGAGCCAGGGCCGACGCAACCCCGTTCACGCAGGTGGCAAGCGATATCCCCCGGGACAGGTGCGCCTGCGGGTCCATCATGATCTCAGCGTGCCGGATGCCCGCCGCGGCGGCACGAGTCAGGTAGGCCCGAGTCATGTCGGCGAAGTCCCGCTCCGTCCGAAGTACCGCCATGTTGCTGTAGTACAGGTCCAGGAATGATTGCAGATCCGTGAACCGGTACTGCAGTCGCAACGCCTCCACGTCCGCGTAGGGCAGCTCAATGCCGTTACGGTCCGCGAGCGCGAAGATCAGTTCCGGCTCCAGCGTTCCCTCGATGTGCAGATGCAGCTCAGCCGTGGGCAACACAGACATGACAACTCTCCTCCGGATGCGGGTGAAATGCGCAGGTACGAACAACGCTACGCTGGCGCCGGTCGCAACGATGATGAAAGGATCGCATGCATGACCGACAGCACCGAGAGCACCCACACGCACGACGACGATCCCCGCGAGGCGGTCATCGAACCCACGCCAGAGGCAGGGCGCGCAGCCAACATTCGCGAAGAACAGGGAACGCACGCTGCCGGCGCCGTCCCGGCGGCCTACGTGGGAGGCGACGGTCCCGGGGACAATCCGGAAGACGCCGCCGACGACTCAGGGCACTGGGACGAACTGGGCAGAGAGAACCCGGTCAGGGAACCTCAGGGTGAGGAAAAGTAGCGTGAAGGGCTAGACCAGGGCGCCGACGAGGACCGTTGCTTCGACGTCCTTCGAGCGGTGGTCATAGCGGAAGGTGACCACACCGCCGTCGTGCTGGAGTACGTGGTTTGCGCCGTTACGCACGCCGAACGCGCCGTAGTTCTCTTCCCACGAACGGTCAATGGCGACCTTGTATTCGTAGGTGCCGGCAGGCAGCTGTGCGGTCAGTTCCCAGCGCTGTGAGACGGGGCTGTAGGCCATCTGCACCTGCTCCCCGGCGGGTGCCCAGTCCTCGGCACCCAGGCGGTGGCCGAAGTTGCCCGCCAGTGCGACGGCGTCGGGCGCGGTAGCGTAGCGCGAGCCTTCCTCGGTAATGGTCCAGCCGGTGCGGCCCTTGACGATGTATCCCTCCTTGACGAGGGATGCCGTCGCAGCCGAGAGCCGCTTCACGCCGCGGGCGACGCCGCCGCTGAGGACTTCGCTCTCCCACTCGCTGAGCGGCACGCGCGCAACAGCCGTAGCCAGCACATCTGCACCCTTTACTGCGGCTCCAGGCTGCTCGGCGAGGATCTGGACAATGGCCTTCAGGCGACCGGCGGTGTTGTCTTGGGCACTCATGTGTGTGGACCTCCAAATAGCTATGCTTCCCCCACGATTTTGACAGCGCACTCTCCCAATGCCGGGGAGCCCGGGAAGCGCCGGGCATGTCGTGTCGGATTGTGACTGGAGAAGCCTCGCGTCGAGCAAAAGTTTTCCGCTGAATGAGAAAGTTATTTCACGAAAGGTATGGTGTAAGTCACACCGCACTGCTAACGTCGGATAACGAAGCCAACGGCGGGCTCCTTCTCTTGGAGCTATCTACCAGGTGGACCTGCAAATCCCATACCGCAGCAGTCTGGTCGCATGACACCGCTCCCTTTGTTGGCGCCCGTAGACGCGAGCGATTGCTGCCCCACGTTCGGGAGTATCTCCGTGACTACCACCACCAAAGAAGAGCAGTTCCTCTCCAGAGCCATCTCTCTGGCAACAGACAACGTACACAACTCGGGCGGCCCGTTCGGTGCGCTCATCGTGACTCTGGACGGCAAGACGTTCGACGGCGTCAACAGGGTCACCGCCAACAATGACCCAACTGCGCACGCCGAGGTCATGGCCATCCGCAATGCGTGCGCATCCCTCGAAACCTTCGACCTCTCCGGCAGCACCCTCTACACGAGTTGCGAGCCGTGCCCCCTCTGCCTGTCGGCCGCCCTCTGGGCGCGCGTGGACGCCGTCGTCTTCGCTGCCGACCGGAACGACGCCGCCAAAGCGGGCTTCGATGATGCAGTCTTCTACGACTACTTCGCCACCCCTGTGGAGAACCGGTCCATGCCGGTCCGCCACTACGACCTGACGTCATCGGCCCAGGTCATCGCCACCGCACCCTTCGAAGCGTGGAGCACACTCGCCGCGCGGGTGGACTACTAGGAGCAGGCCATGGCCATCCTCATCGAACCCGGCAGCCATCCTGAGCCCTCCGGCACGCGTCCGGCGCAACCCCTACAGCCCGCACCCCTCAGCCCAGTCGACAAGTTCTTCAAGATCAGCGAACGCGGTTCGACCAAGGGCCGGGAAGTCCGCGGCGGCTTCGTCACGTTCTTCACCATGGCTTACATCGTCATCCTGAATCCGTTGATCCTAGGCGGCTTCAGCCCCGACGCCGCCGCACTCGATGTCGAGGGAGGCTGGCTTCAAGCCACCCAGATCGCCGCCGTGACGGGGCTGACCGCGGGAGTCATGACCATCATCTTCGGGATCGTGGCCAACCTCCCATTCGGCATCGCTGCGGGCTTGGGAATCAACTCGTTCCTCGCCGTTTCCGTCGTGGGTGACGTTACCTGGGCCGAAGCGATGGGCCTCGTGGTCATCAACGGTCTGCTGATCGTGCTGTTGGCCGTGACCGGCGCGCGGACAGCGATCTTCAACGCTGTACCACGGCAGCTCAAGGCGGCGATCACCGTCGGAATCGGGCTGTTCATTGCCTTCATCGGCTTCGTGGATTCCGGTTTCGTCACCCGCACGGCCGGCGGTCCGCCGGTTCAAATGGGCGACGGCGGCTCCATCACCACCGTGCCGACGCTCGTTTTCATCATCGGTTTGGTGACCATGGGCATCCTGATCGCTCGCAAGATTCAGGGTGGACTGCTGATCGGCATTGTGGTGACCACCGTCATCGCGATCATTGTCGAGATGTCCATGCGCCTCGGCGCGGGCGGGCCCGACAATCCCACCGGCTGGCACCTCAACGCTCCGGTGATCCCCTCGAACATCGTGTCGCTGCCTGACTTCAGTCTCGTGGGAGCATTCGATCTCTTCGGGGCGTTCGACCGCATCGGCGCTCTCGCCGCCACCATGCTGGTGTTTACGCTCGTCTTCACGAATTTCTTCGACGCCATGGGCACCATGACGGGGCTCGCGAAGCAGGCAGGTCTGACCAACAAGCAGGGCAACTTCCCCCGCCTGAAATCCGCACTTGTGATTGAAGGCGTCGGCGCGGTTGCCGGCGGTGGAACATCCGCCTCGTCCAATACGGTGTTCATCGATTCAGCCGCCGGCATCGGCGAGGGTGCACGCACGGGCCTCGCATCCGTGGTGACTGGCGGGCTCTTCCTGGCGGCCATGTTTTTCACTCCGCTGACTGCGGTGGTTCCGTTGGAGGTAGCTGCGGCAGCACTCGTCGTCGTCGGCGCGATGATGGTGGCGCAGATCCGCGAGATCGACTTCCGGAACTTTTCGATCGCGCTGCCTGCATTCCTGACCATCGTGACCATGCCGTTGACCTACTCGATCGCGAACGGCATCGGAGCGGGCTTCATCAGCTGGGTCATCATCCGCGCGGCTTCGGGCAAGGCCCGCAAAATCCATCCGCTCCTGTGGGTAGTGGCCGCGGGATTCCTTGTTTATTTCGCCCGTGGGCCCATCACGCTCTGGATGGGCGGCTGACCTAACGCCCGAGGGCGCACCCGGAATATGCTGGCCCCGTGCAGCTGACCTTCGAGGGTGACATCTGGTATTGGCGGGGCCCGGCACCGTTCCATTTTGTAACGGTGCCGGAGGAGCAGTGCGTGGAGGTCCGGGCGGTGTCCAAGGTGGTCAGCTACGGCTGGGGAATGATCCCGGCGGCGGTGACCATCGGCGGCACCACCTGGACCACCGCCATGTTCCCGAAGAACGGCGGCTACATCGTGCCGATCAAGGACTTCGTCCGTCAGGACGAGGGGATTGACGACGGCGACAGGGTGACACTGCTGCTCTCCATAGATGCGTGAGGGTTAAGCAGAAGGTCTTCGAGCAGGCGCTTGGCGGAGACTCTTCGCCTACTTCAATGACGTGTAGGCCACATATAGTGGGGGCTCGAGTACTGATCGTTGATATCCGGTTCGGGTAGCGAAGGAGCACGGGCGTGGCCGACGAGAAGGAAACGCGAGCGCCCGTCCCCACGGAACTGGATCGCATCGATCGCGAGATCCTCGCTGAACTAACCCGGGACGGCCGCATGTCCGTCAGCCAGGTTGCTGAGAATGTCCACATCTCCCGCGCCCACGCCTACACGAGGATCAGCCGCCTCACGAATGACGGTGTGCTCAGGAAGTTCACAGC
Organism: Arthrobacter sp. D2-10; assembly: GCF_054161285.1. NCBI lineage: Bacteria > Bacillati > Actinomycetota > Actinomycetes > Micrococcales > Micrococcaceae > Arthrobacter > Arthrobacter sp. D2-10. Next base: position 3,341,291 of record NZ_CP096431.1, read on the forward strand.
ACTGGTGGACCCGATCAAGGTAGGGCGAAAGTCCTCGGCGTACGTGACGCTCAAGGTGGAACAGCGCTCGTGGCGGGAGCTCAAGGAGGCTCTCCGCGCACTTCCCGAGGTGGAGCACATTGCGCTGGTCGGCGGGGATTTCGACGTGATTCTGCTGGTCCGCGGGACGGACAATGCCGACCTGCGCCGCATCATTTTCGACCAGCTGCAGTCGATGTCAGGTGTCCTGGACACGCAGACCTTCCTGATCTTCGAAGATCTGGATAATCGGTAGGCCCGCGCCGGCTCAGTAATTTCCATCCGTCCACTCGTTGCGGAGTAATGCGGGTCACACTGACAATTCGTCCACTGAACCATTGCATGTGAAACTAAAGTTCCGCGCTTGCTCGGGAAAGCTGTCCAACAGGTGGCCCCGGGCGGATAATTGTTGGAAATAGTGATCCAGCAAGGACGGAACAATGATGATCTCCGCTCATCCCCAAGGGGAAGCCAACGCGCCCGCCGCAGATCCCATCGCTGAATCAGTGCGGAAGTTCGGCATCACGGTCGAGGATTACCTCCTCCCCGCACGCCATCCGATCCAGATGGTGAATCCTGACGGCAAACTGGTGCCCGCCGGCGAACAGGGAACCCAGCCCGGACATGAGTACCCGCTTCCGGGCGATGAAGCCTTGCTGGCAGCCTATGAGGAACTGGTCATCGGACGGCGGGTCAACGACCAGAACTCAGCCCTGGTTCGTCAGGGACGCATGGCTGTGTACCCGTCCAGCCACGGCCAGGAGGCCTGCCAGGTTGCGGCAGCACTGTGTCTCGCAGAGGGCGACTGGATGTTCCCGACGTACCGGGACTCCGTTGCAGTCATGACCCGCGGGGTTGATCCCGTGAAGGTCATGACCATCTTCCGCGGTGACTGGCACGGAGGGTATGACCCCTATGAGCGCAACGTCGGAATCCAGTCGACGCCGCTGACAACACAGCTTCTGCACGCTGTGGGTGTAGCCCACGCGGCCAAGCTGCGCGGCGAGGAAACGGTCGTTCTGGCCATGTGCGGCGACGGAGCCACCAGCGAGGGCGATTTTCATGAAGCCCTGAACTTCGCGGCTGTCTTCAGGCTCCCCGTCATCTTCTTCGTACAGAACAACAAGTACGCCATCTCCGTCCCCCTCGCGCATCAGTCCGTTGCTCCGTCGCTGGCACACAAGGCAGTGGGCTACGGGATGGCAGGTGAGCGCGTCGACGGCAACGACCTCGTCGCTCTGCTCGCTGTGCTGGGCCGTGCGGTGAAACTCGCCCGCGAAGGGTCGGGGCCGCTTCTCGTTGAGGCGCACACCTACCGCATGCAGGCCCATACCAATGCCGACGACGCCACCCGCTACCGCCAGGACAGTGAAGTCGCCGAATGGCAGGCCAAGGATCCCTTGACACGGATGAAGACCTATCTCACCGAGAAGGGTGTGCTGACTGAGCAAGTAGAGGCTCGGATAACGGACAGGGCTGAAGGAGTTGCTGGCCAGCTCCGTGAAGGACTCGGCGAAGACGTCCCGGTGGACCCCCAGAACCTCTTCAAGTACGTGTTTTCCACCCCCACCCCACAGCTCAAGGAACAGTCAGCCTTGCTCGCCGATGAGCTCTCCAGGGAAGAGGCCGCAGAATGAGCCCCACGATCACCACTTCCTCCGAGGCAAACGGCAACGTCAGTGCCGCAACCGCCACGGCTGCCGCCAGAGCCGCTGAATCCAGTAAAGGGCCTGAGTCCGTCACCCTCGCCAAGGCGCTCAATACGGCCATGTCCGACGCCATGCAGGAGAACGACGCCGTCATTGTGTTCGGCGAGGATGTCGGGCTGCTGGGCGGCGTCTTCCGCATCACCGATGGTCTGACCGAGACTTTCGGGGAACAGAGGTGTTTCGACACGCCGCTGGCGGAGTCCGGCATCGTCGGCATGGCAGTGGGCATGGCCATGAACGGCATGCGGCCGGTCATTGAAATGCAGTTCGACGCCTTCGCGTACCCCGCATTCGAGCAGATCGCCAGCCACGTCGCCAAGATGCATAACCGCACCCGGGGAGCGGTCAAACTGCCCATCGTGATCCGCATCCCCTACGCCGGAGGCATCGGCGGCGTCGAGCACCACTGTGACTCCTCCGAGGCCTACTATGCGCATACGGCCGGACTGAAGGTGTACGCACCGGCCACCGCCGCTGACGGCTACCGGATGCTCCGCGAGGCGATCGATTCCGATGACCCCGTGGTCTTCATGGAACCCAAGAAACTGTACTGGTCCAAGGACCTGGTGGACCTGGAAGCATTGCGCGAACAACATGTTGCCAATCGGGCAGCTGGCGTCGCCAGCGAGGGACGGGCTGCCGTTGCCCGAACCGGCACCGACGCCACCCTCATCGCCTACGGGCCGTCCGTACCGACGGCGTTAGCCGCAGCTGCCGCGGCCGCGGAGGAAGGCCGCTCCCTCGAGGTCATCGACGTCCGCTCCATCGTCCCCTTCGATGACGTGACGGTGAACGAGTCCGTCCGGAAGACGGGACGCGCCGTCGTCATCGCCGAAGCCCATGGCTTCGCGTCCGTAGCCTCGGAAATCGTGGCCCGGGTTCAGGAGAACTGTTTCCACCACCTGGCGGCTCCGATCCGGCGGGTGACGGGCTTCGATATCCCCTACCCCGCGCCAAAACTTGAGCACTACTACCTGCCCAGCGTCGATCGCATCCTCGACGCCGTCGACGACCTTCAGTGGGACGACTAATCATGAACGAAACGAACGTATTCCTCCTCCCCGACCTCGGCGAAGGTCTGACCGAAGCCGAACTGGTCACGTGGCTCGTCTCCGTTGGTGATGAAATCAGAGTCGATCAGCCGATCGCCGAGGTGGAAACGGCCAAGTCCATGGTCGAGGTGCCGTCGCCCTATGCGGGCACAGTGGCAGTTCTCCACGGAGAGCCCGGGCAGACTCTCGACGTCGGCAAGCCGCTCATTTCCGTGACAGCTGCCGGAGCTCCCGGTGCCGTTGCCCGCAAGCCGCTCGCCGATGAGAGCGCCACACCGGCAGCCGATGCTGCAGCAACGGCCTACCGGGAAGAGGAGAAGGCCGGTTCCGGCAACGTCCTGATCGGATACGGCACCCCCGGCGGCCACAGCCAGGCACGCCGGAGCCGGGCGCGCAGGGCCGGGTCCGGTGCACCCGCCAGCGCCGGCGCCAACGCCAGCACGACGACGACGGTCTCGCCTGGCGAAGGGAAGCGCATGGCTGTCAGCTCCCCACTTGTTCGGCGGATCGCGAAGGACAACGGCGTCGACCTTGGTTCCCTCCACGGAACCGGGCCCGCCGGCCTCATCACCCGCCGTGACGTCGAATCAGCCCTCTCCACGCCGCACGCGCCCGCCGTGCGAAGCTCGCAGGACCAGCCCGCCTCGGCGAGCACCACGCCCGCGTCGGCTGGCGGCTCAGCGGATCTGGACTCAAGGACCGGTCTTGACGTGTCTTCACGGACTCCGGTCAAGGGTGTGCGCAAGGCAGTGGCTGCCAATATGACCCGAAGCCGCCGGGAAATTCCGGAAGCCACGGTCTGGGTGGATGTGGATGCCACCGCATTGGTGGAACTCCGCGCCGATCTGAAGAAGCGGGACCCGGAGAACACGCCGGGGCTGCTCGCTTTCATCGCCCGCTTCGTTCTCTCGGGTCTGAAGAAGTATCCGGAGCTGAACACCCGTTACTCGGCGGAGAACGAGGAGGCGGAGATCATCGGCTTCGACGGGGTCAATCTCGGTTTCGCCGCCCAGACGGAGCGTGGTCTTGTGGTTCCGTCCATCCGTAACGCCGATCGTCTCAGCGCCCGCCAGCTCGATGCCGAGATCCGTCGCCTCAGCAGCGTCGCCCGGCAAGGGAAGGCCACTCCCGCGGAGCTGGGCAGCGGCACTTTCACGCTGAACAACTACGGAGTATTCGGCGTGGACGGATCAGCGGCCATCATCAACTACCCCGAGGTCGCTATCCTCGGTGTCGGCCGCATCATCGACCGGCCCTGGGTGGTCGACGGCGAACTCGCAATCCGCAAAATGGTTGAGCTTACGCTCGTCTTCGACCATCGCGTGTGCGACGGCGGAACTGCGGGCGGTTTCCTCCGGCACGTCGCGGACGCCATCGAGAGCCCGGCGTCAGCACTGGCGGATCTCTGACGTCCGACAGCCTTGTCCGTCTACACGCCCTCACCATCAGTCCCGAGGACGAAGAAGATGAAGGACAAGAAGGCTGTCTTCTCGCCGGTGAGGATGCGCGGTGGCAGGAGTTCATGGGGAGTGCCTGGGGATGGCGGTGGTTCGCTCACGGTGACTATGCGGTATCCCGCCGATGTGAAGGCATTGATCATCGCGTGCAGTGGTCGGTGCCAGAAGGTCAGGACCGCGGGCTGGCCATTGAACTCGTAGTCCTCCGAGTACTGCCGGATGGCGAAGTAGTCCTCGTCGGGTTGGGTGATCACGCTCACCGTGGGGTGGTTGACCGACAGGATCAAACGGCCCCCTGGCTTCAGCACACGCCTTAGCTCGGCAAGTGGTGCTGACCAGTCCTCCAAATAATGCAGGACCAAGGATGAGACAACATCGTCGAAGGAATCATCAGCGAAAGGAAGCGGCTTGCTGAGATCGGCCAGGCGCAGGCCCGCCGTCGGGCCCAAACGCTGTCGTGCCAGATCCAGCATGGCGGCACTGGAGTCGAAGCCGGTCACGGTAGCGCCTTTCGCGGCCAGCGCCGCGGACAGGGGTCCGGAGCCGCACCCCGCGTCAAGGATCCGGTGGCCCTCGACGTCACCGGCGAGGGCCGTCGCTTAGCTCACGCACGATATCGAGGTGACCGGCATGGGTGGATGTCTCGATGAGTACGCGGAACAGAACCTCTCGGCCGGTGGACATGGGCGGTGCGCTGAACTCGCTGGCCGGAGGCCACCAGCGCGGAGGCTCGTTCAGGTCTGTCCGAGCGAGGACCTCGTCGCTGGCCGCGATTTCATGCTGGTACATCCTGATCGCTTCTGCACCTGTCATCGGCTCGGACGCCCAGCCATTGTGAAGAGCGGCGATCGCCCTCGTTTCACCGCCGAGAACGGCGGAGATCCAAAACAGCTCGTCGTCGAACGCGAGGTGGTTCAACATCCGTGTCATCGTCCAGCCAGACGGGACCAGAGACCGACCCATCGCGGGTTCTGATATGCCGGTGACGGCTCTTAGTACGTGGGCTCGTTCCTTCACCAGCTGAGTCAGTAGTAAGTCATCATTCACGCTTTTGACTCGTATCCGATGAGCCAGCGGAGGCCGTATCGGTCCGTGACCTGCCCGTCTGAGCCTTCCCAGGGCCGTTGCACCAAGGGGTCGACAGCTGTTCCACCGACACACAACTTGTCGAACCATTGATGCAGAACTGCCGGTTCAGCTGTACCCAGCAGCGAAAGGGTGAGGCCTTCCACCCGTACCGGCTGCTCTCCGGTAGCAGCGTCTGAGCCAGCCAGGGCGACCACGCCGTCGAGGACGCCGTGCGCCACAGCGCTCGGTGGGCCATCGGTCCTCCCGAAGTCTTCATAGGAGTGCAGTGACAAGTCGCCCCCGAAAACGTCCCTGTAGAAACTCAGAGCTTCCTCGGCGGTTCCGGGAAAGTTGATGTAGATGAGAGGTGCAGCCATGGTGAGCACTCCTGACGCTTGTACGTGTTTTCGACCGATTAGTCGTTCAATACTTGATAGACGGATCGACTTCACGAAAGTCATCGCTGCGCCTGAAATTGGCGGAAGAATTCCTCACCGTGCCCCATAGGGCGCTAGGTGTGGTCGCGGTCATCCTGTCTCGACGTTCAGCCTGCACGTGCGGCGCCTCATGCCCTTCGGTTTGACATAACGACAATTATCGGCATAATAAAGGCCCTAGTCAGAAGGGGTTCCGAGTACCTAAGTCGTCGGAACTGAGGCGCGAACTCTCATGGAACGCTTTCCAACGTCAGAAACCAGGCTGTGCCCGGTCAACGCGAACTTGAGGCTTCTCAAGCGCAACTTGATCCCCGAGTACGGTGATCTTTGTAGCTGGCGACGGCCGGTGAACCCTTAACGATCCGCGTGGAACTCGACACCCACGACCGTGTCGGCCCCCTTGCCAGTGCCCTGAGCATCTTCCTCGGAACGGAACCGGCCGATACCGACCCGGAAGAACTGATCGCCGAAGCAGTCGCTGCCGCTAAGGGTGCCGATGTCGCCGTCGTCGTGGTGGGAACGAACTCGCGCGTCGAGTCGGAAGGCTACGACCGCACCACACTGGCGCTGCCCGGACTTCAGGACCGGCTGGTGTCCGCAGTAGCTGCCGCGAACCCACGGACCGTCGTCGTAGTGAATTCCGGCGCCCCGGTCCTTCTGCCCTGGCGGGATGAGGTTGCGGCCACTCTCATCGGATACTTCGGCGGACAAGAATTCGGCAACGCCATCGCCGGGGTCATCACCGGCCGTACCGAACCCGGCGGCCGGCTCCCAACAACCTGGCCCGCAACCCAGGAAGACGTCCCGGTCATCAACGTGGCCCCCGACGCCGATGGGAAACTCAGCTACGACGAGGGCATCCACATCGGGTACCGCGCATGGCTCAAATCCGACACCGCACCGGCCTACGAATTCGGTTCGGGGCTCGGATACACCACATGGACCATCGACGCCGTCGATGCTCCGGAGGGAGTGGTCGCCGGAGACAGCCTGCCTCTGCAGGTCACGGTGTCCAACACCGGATCCAGGCAGGGAAAGCAGGTCCTGCAGGTATACGCCGGAAAACATGATTCCGCCGTAGACCGCCCGGTTCGCTGGCTGGTCGCTTCCACCCCCGTGCTCGCCGATGCCGGCGCCACCGTGAAGACACAGATCGACGTCCCCACACGGCTGCTCGCTTACTGGAACAACGGATGGCAATACGAAGTGGGCACCTACCGTCTGCTCATCGGCACCAGCGTCGGGAACCTGCCCATGACCGCTGACATCAACCTCACAACACCGGACACCTCCTCCTAACCGACACCGGCACACCCACGCGAAGCGCCCTGAGCAGCACAAACCTCAGGACGCATCCAACCAGCCAAACCAGAACGACGTAAGGCCGGCCTCGATGCAGATTCCGTCGGACCGATACCAGATCCCTCAGCGTGCGCTTTCTCGTGCGTCCATTGTGACTTCACACTGTTTCGCGGTCGCGTCAGACGTAACGGATGCGCAACTGATGTATGAGCATCTCCGCCCTACCCATGACGTGGGTGTCCACTAGGAGAACATGAACGTCCGTGGGCACCTCTTCCCATGATCCTGACGCACTGGCCATGGCAACTTCTAGCTGCTTGAACCTGCTAACTCACACTGCAGGAGAGGCGGTTGTTGAGAGTGAGTTCAATTCTTGGGGTGCCGCATCAGGATTGGTGAAAGGGCCTTGTTGTACAAGGTTCTCGGGGATGCGTCCGGCAGCTAGTGCTTCGATTTGCCGTATCAGTAGTTTCTGGATGCGCGGTTCGAAGGCGGAGGCGTTTCCGCCTACGTGGGGAGTGATGAGTGCGTTGTTCGCCCGCCACAGACGGTGCGTAGCGGGAAGTGGCTCCGGATCCATGACGTCGAGTGCGCAATGTAGTCGGCCAGAGAGCACTTCAGCTGTGAGGGCATCTGTATCGATCACGGCGCCACGCCCAACGTTTACGACGAGCGCCCCGTCTGGGAGAGCTGCCAGTAGGCGGTCATTGACAAGATGCTTCGTTCCGGCTGTGAGCGGAGTAGCAGCCAGGAGGATGTCATGATCAGGTGCCAAGTGGATCAGTTCTTCGGCACCATGGATGTGGCCGGCGTCGTCGTTGCGAGCTGAAGATCCGACTCTGGTCAATTCAACCTCAAACGGCGCCAAGCGACTGGCGATCGCTTTTCCTATTCCTCCGACTCCTATCAGCAGGACCTTCCTGTCTGCCAGAGAAGGACGTCGCTCCGGGCGCCACCTTCGGGTCAGCCGGTCCCGGGCGGCTACGTCAATTCCACGCAGTTTGGCAATGATCAAACCAACGGCCAATTCTGCGGTGGCTGCGGCATGAACACCTTGTGCGTTGGCGACGGCGACGTTGTTCCCGGCGGCTTCCCTGATCCCGTCGAAACCGGTGGACTGCGCTTGGACGAACTTCAGATTCGGTACCTGTTTCAACGATCCAAGTACTTCCCCGGCATTCAGATATGGAAGAACGACACCGTGGATCTCGCTCAGATCAACCCCCTGTGGATCCGACTTCATATCCCACACCGCTGTGCGGATCCCCTCAGGCGTACGGCCGAGATTGGCGAGGGTTTCCTGATCTGGGAGCGTTACTGTGTTGACGAGCTTCATTTTGCCTCCGAAAGCGGTAATTCACGATTGGTTATCGGCGTGGTCAGGTCGCGGTGTCAAATCTGAGCAGCACTTTGCCCGATGTAGCGGCGTCCTTCGCGATGGAGAAGGCCTCCAACGCCTGCGCAACGGGAAATTCATGCGTTATCGCTGCCGAGATTTGGAGTGTGCCGTCCGCAAGCGCAGAGATGGCCTCGTTGATTTCTTCGTTGAACCGGAAGGAACCGACAAGTTCGAGTTCCCGGGTGATTGCCAGGGACATGGGAACCGGTTGATCGCCTGTCGGAAGCAGTCCAACCATGACAACCCTTCCGCCGCGCGTTGCGCCTCGAATGGCTGAGGAGAGCCCTCGGTGGTTTCCCGAGGATTCGATAACCACGTCGGCTTCCGTTGCTGCGATGGCTTCGATATCGGTTGCGAGAATAGTCCGAGTCGCGCCGAGCGCTCGGGCTATTTCTAGCGGTTTCTCGAACATGTCGACGGCTGTTATGTTCCTCGCGCCAGCCCTTTTCAGTGCAGCTACTATGAGTGCTCCGATGGGCCCGCTTCCTACCACGAGCGCATCTTTCCCTCGGACGTCGCCGGCGCGCCCGACAGCATGCAGTGCAACGCTGGCGGGTTCGATGAGAGCGGCCGTGCGTAGTGGGACTTCCGGTGGCACCGGCCGGAGCATTCGGGTGGGCAACACTGCGTAGCGGGAGAACACTCCATTGGTGTGCGGGAACTGCGCCGCGCTGCCGAGGTAGGTGCATCCCGGCGACAGGTTTGGGCGGTTTGGTGGGTATCTCACGGAACCGTCGCCAGGAGTGGCGGGATGAACTGCTACTGGGGTCCCGGCGGATGGGCCGGTTCCATCGGCTGCGGCTTCGATGACAGTTCCTACGACTTCGTGACCAAGCACCATCGGTTCTCGTAGTATGGATTCACCTGCTGCCCCGTGCATCCAGTAGTGAAGATCGGAACCGCAAACACCGCCGTAGGCGATTTCCACTGTCGCTTCGTCCTGCCGTGGGGCAGCTAAAGAAATCGGTTCTACGCGAAGGTCGCCGGCACCGTGGGCGATCACGGCAAGGGCGGACCGTTGGATGGGGACGTTTTGGGTGGCGGCATCCGGTGTAACCGGCCGCGCCTGCCTTCCGGCGAGGGGAGCCTCAGACGACAACTGACATCCCTCCGTCGATAAAAATTGTTTGTCCGTTGACATAGTCGGAGGCGCTGGAAGCCAGCCATACGGCTGGGCCGATGAGGTCCTCGGCTTTTCCCCATCGGGCCGCGGGCGTTCGCCCGAGGATCCATTTGTTGAACTGCTCATCGTCGACCAGGCTCTGGGTCATTTCCGTGTGGATGTACCCTGGGGCGAGACCGTTGATCTGCAGGCCGTGCGAGGCCCATTCCGCCGTCATGGCTCGGGTCAGGTTTCTTAGCCCGCCCTTTGAGGCTACGTAGGGTGCGATCGTTGGACGTGCAAGGTCGGTCTGTATGGAACAGATGTTGATGATTTTACCGCGCCCACGAGGAATCATCTGGCGAGCAGTTTCTCGTCCTACAAGGAACGCGCTGGTCAGGTTGGTGGCGAGCACACGTTCCCAGTCCGCCAGTTCCAGGTCCAGCATGGGAACCCGATGTTGGACGCCCGCATTGTTGACGAGGATCTCCAGGGGGCCAACTGCATCCTCGATGTCCTGCACCCCTTCTGCTACAGCGTCGGGGGAAGTGACATCGAAGGCAGAGACATGCACGCGTCCGGATCCGAAGCGCTCCGCAAATCCGTCACGGGTTCTTTCGAGGGCTTCCTGGTTCCGACCGTTGAGGACGACTTTGGCTCCTGCTTCTAGGAGACCGGAAGCGATCGCCTTTCCGATCCCCCGGCTACTCCCCGTAACCAGGGCAATATTGTCCGTTAGATCGAAGGCTCCGCTGTGACCGCTCATGAGCGGCGGTCGAAGGTAAGGCCGCCGGGCACCTGGAAAGTAGGCATCAGTTCGAGCAGACCGACGTTGACGTGCCGTGGGGTCTCAACGGCATAATCAACAGCATTGACGATGTCATCCGTCGTGAGCGACTCATAGCCCTCGTAGTACGTCTGCCAGGCTTCCTGCATCGCTTCGGGTGTGCCGCCGAGATTACGGCCAAAGATTTCTGTTTCCACCCGTCCTGGGCAGATCTCCGTGACCCGGATCCTCTTCCCGACGGTATCGTTCCGCAGCTGACGGCTTATTTGATGAACTGCGGCCTTGGTCGCGTGATAGGCAGTATGACCGTAGAAGTTGTACAGACCCGCAATCGAACTGATGTTGATCACATGGCCGCGGTCCCTGTCAACCATGCCGGGCAAAACCAATCTGGTGAGCTGAAGGAGGCTGCGGAGGTTGACGTCCACAATTTCGTCCAGATCCTGTTCGGAGGAATCAAGGATGTTTCCGGGCCGGGACACCCCGGCGCAGTTGACTAGTACATCAATCTCCAGGCCCTCCACAGCGTTAGTCAGCGCGGTGGAATCGGTGATATCGAGGACGTGAGGGATTGCCCCCGTACGATCCGAAAGCTCCTTCAGCCGCTCCTCGTTACGGGCCGCTACATGTACGCTGAGTCCCCGCTTACTTAGGCGCTCCGCGATCGCGGCTCCCATCCCGGTTGATGCGCCGGTCACGAAGGCAGTTCGGTAATCGGAAAAAGACATGGTGTTTCCTTAGCTTCTAAGTGTGTTGAGTTTCAGGCGGAATGACGGGCAGCGCCTGCAGGTCTTGTTTTACTTACGCGTCACGTAAGGGTTCGTGTGCCCGGTCCTTGACCGTGCTGACTGCTGCGAGCGTGCCAAGCGCAGTCAGCACAGCGTAGAAGGCGGGCATATAAATGTTTCCTGTGCTACCGATCAGCCAGGTCATCAGGAGGGGCGCCGTACCACCGAAGAGAGCGGATGAGATGTTGTAGCCGAGCCCGTAAGCGGAGTACCTCACGCGGGTGGGAAATAGTTCCACGATAAGGATATGAATCACAGCTGTGTGACCGGCGAACACGATGGCCATGATGGAGGCGCCCAGGATGGCAAGGCCCATGCTTCCCGTGGCAATGAGTGCGTAGCAGGGGATGCCTACGATGGCCATGGCGATGGCAGCGCCGGCAATGACTTTCTTGCGACCGATCCTGTCCGACAGTGCTCCCATACAGGGAATCGCGGCACAGATCACCACGAGGCTACACGCCGTCACAATTAGCGCTTCTCCGATGGTGAAGTTCAATTGCTCGCCCTTGAGGAAGGTGGGCATGTAAGAGAAAAGGACGTAGTATCCGGACCCGTTCATCAGCGGAATGAACAGCGCTAGGAGCATCGCCCGGCGGTGCACCGGCGAGGCGAAAGACTCTTTCAGGGGGTTTTGCGACAGCCCTCCCTCTTCCTTGAGCTTCTCAAAGTTGGGTGTGTCATTGATCGCCTTGCGGATGTACCACCCGATCACACCCATAGGTATGGCTACGAGGAACGGTATGCGCCACGCCCAGGACCCGAATCCGCCACCGTTGATGGCTTCTTCTGTGAGCCACGGCGACATTGCGAAGGCGACCAGTGTTCCTGTGAGCAGGGCCGCGAATGAAGCGATCTGAGCGTAGGAAGTGATGATGCCGCGCTTGCCATGTGGTGCGTGCTCAGCCAGGAAGGTCATTGCGCCTGCCGCTTCACCACCAACGGAGAAACCCTGAAGGAGGCGCAGGACTACTAGCAGGATCGGAGCAGCGATACCAATGGCGGCATAGGGAGGTAGGAGGCCAATGCCAGCGGTTGCCACACTGATGAGCATGATGACGAATACCAGCAGTTTCTGCCTGCCAATTCGATCCCCCAAGTACCCGCATACAACGGCGCCCAGCGGTCTGACAAAGAAGGAAACTGCATAACCCGCGAAGACGAACAGGAGCGCATTGTCGGGATTGCCAGGCGCAAGGAAGACCAGCGCCAGGGTCCCTGCCATGAACGCGAAGATGCCGTTGTCGTACAGCTCAACGAAGATGCCCACACAGCCAGCAGTCACAACTTTCCGCGTCTGCTTGGCGTTCAGGGCGCCCCCTTGAGAGTCGGCCGCTCTGGTTGTCGTTGACATGTGTTTCCTTCGGTTTTTCTACTTTAGAAGTAATAGGTGGTTGTGTCAGCCGCACGCCGGCAAGGGCACCTCGACCGGTCCCGCCTCGTCGGCCATCCCAAGCGCTTCGAAAATCGCGTTCACGGACGCGCGAAGGGATGCAAGCTGATCCATGGAGCGTCGGTAAGCTGCCGTTGCAGCCGCAACGGTTGTGGGTTTGAAGCGCACAGCGTCACCGGGCCTTGCTTGAGCAAGAGAGTCAAGCCCCAGACGGGTCACCACGGCGAGCACCGGGTAGCCGGCAGTAACCCCTCGGCCTCGGTGAAGAACCAGGAGTTCTTCGCGTGAAGGCACTTCTATGGCACCAACCGGCACACCCCGTGAGAGCACTTCCCCGGAGCTCTGCCTTTCGGGTAAAGCTCCGGAAAGCCTCAACCCGATGTGGTTGCTTCTACTTCCCACTTGGTACACACCGGAAAACAACAGTTCACCGGATGTTCCGAAGTCGGACTTGTCTGGTCCATCAGTAACTTCAATGAGGTGATCCCGGTCCATCCTGGGCCGTTCCAGGCGGAGCCGGAACAGCGGTAGATCGAAGTGCGGGTGGCGAAGAGGTTGCACGGTGCGTCGGGCATCAAGGATGGTCCCCTCCCCTAGCTGCATGCCGAATCCCACCACCGTGTCCGGCGCGCAACTACCGAGAAGCATGGGAGCTTCTACGGAGCCGTGAATTGCGAGATAAGCGCGGAGTCCAGCGTGTATTCCGCGTATGACAACCTGATCCCCTGCTCGGGCGGACACTGGCTCCCACTGCTTGCACGCCCTGCCACCGACCATGAGTTGCAAGGATGCCCCCGTGACAGCGATCAGGACGTCTGTCTGCGGGATCATCCGGAAGTCCAGCGCTGTGATTTCGATGAGCGGAGCATTATCAACGTTGCCGACGAGGATGTTAGCGGCACGGGCTGAGTACTGGTCGAGCGCGCCGTTCACCGGGAGCCCGAATTTCGGTCCAGCGGAGCGGCCGAGGTCGGTAATCACCGAAAGCCCGGGTTGGGTGATTAGGATTTGCCCGCTCATCCTTTCGGCTCCATTTTCCGTCCCTCGTGCAGCTTGTATTCGTCAATGGACACTGCTTCGAAGTGCAGGAGGTCACCGGGCCGGTAGGGAACAAGAGAGGGCCCTTCAATATCCAGCACCCTCAGAGGAGTCTGTCCAATGACACACCATCCGCCCGGCGCGACGGCCGGGGCTATGACGGCTTGGCGGCCCGCGACGGATACCGCTCCAGCGGGCACACTGACCCGGGGATCCTTAAGGCGCGGGACTGGCTTGGGGAAATCCGGCCCGTCCATCATTGGTGATCCCGCCGGCGCACCAAGACAGCGGACCGTGTAGGTCTTGCCTGAGTGAAGTGCAATCACTTCTTCTGGCGAGATGCCCTGATGGGCGGCGACTCGCTCGAGGTCCGGCCCAAAGGATCCTCCGTATACTACCGGGACAACAAACTCCCGGGGAGACGTACCGTCCTGTGATCGTTCATCGCGCAGACCCAGCCCGACGAAGGCTCGAACCTGGCGCGCCGAGATGACGAAGGGGTCAAACTCCACCAGCACCGAGTCATAAGTGGGCACCGCTGCGAGGATGCCTTCTGCACCGCACTCTTCCAGCCAGTTCGCCAACCCATGTACAGTCAACCAGTTGTCCTCCGTATTGGAGGACGCCGCTTCGACCCGGATGGCCGCGTCTCCGCACTCCTGAATTGCGACATGCTCTGCACGTACGCGTGACATCTCTGGGCCGCCTTCTACTTCGCGTCCAGGACGTCGCGAACCGGAGCGATGCGCACCCCTGCAGCCTCGAGCTCTTTGCGGATCAGCCGGGCGAGGTCCACCGCACCGGGGTTGTCTCCGTGCAGCAGAATGCTGTCAGCGTTGACCTCCACATCAGCACCGGAGGCGCTCTCGATCATCCCGTCGCACACCATCCGGACGGTCCGATCGACAATGTGCCGCGGGTCGTGCAGGACTGCACCGGGTTGATTTCGTGGCACGAGAGTGCCGTCGTCCTGATAGGCCCGGTCAACTATGCCGACAATCGCCACCCGCAACCCATGACGGCGGGCTGCCATCGAAAGCTCACCTTCCTGCGCAACGATTACCATGCTGTCATCGACGCCGGCTACGGCGCATGCAACCGAATCCGCGTAATCGGCTCTTACCGCGACGAGGTTCCCTAGCCTGCCATGCGGTGCGACGTGCGAAACCGTGCCACCGTGGTGAGCGGCAAAAGCCGTCAGTGCCCCAACCTGATATGTGGTATCCGTTCGGACTTCATCGGAGCTGAGCTCCATTGTTCGCCTGCCGAACCCTCTGAGATCCGGGAAGCTCGGGTGTGCACCAATCCCAACGCCTCGACGCACACATTCTGCGACAGTTCTGTCCATGATGTCCGGATCGCCGGCATGGAACCCGCATGCGATGTTGGCACTCGAGACGATCTCTAGCAACTGCTCGTCGTTGCCCATCGCGTAGGCACCGAATCCCTCGCCAAGGTCGGCTACCAGGTCAATCATTTGATTCACCGTTACCACTTCCTGAAATATATATTGTTTCGAGCGCCTCAGCCGGGAGGTTCGGTGAGAACTTATTGGCAGGTTGTATGGAAACCGATTCGGGCCGAATAATACAATCAATCGTTGCACTGCCTGAATCGGGAGACAAAGACCTATTTGATATGTCCGGATAGCAATCCGATATGCCCGGTTCTATAGAGCTTTTCGCAGGCCCATTACTCGTTCCACGATCACTACAACAAGGAGGGAAAAGAGGATGAGGATGACCGAAAGAGCCGCTACTGCAGCGTCCGCCGAGTTCTCCACGTAGCGAAGAACCTGCACCGGGAGGGTAGGCAGCCCGGATTCCGCGACGAAGAGTGCTATCACAGCCTCGTCGAACGAGACGATGAAAGCTATGACGCCGCCAGCAATCACTCCTGGTTGGATAATGGGCAGAGTCACTCGACGGAACACAGTCCAAGGGCCGGCCCCGAGCACTCGAGCAGCCGATTCACAGGACGTGTCTGAGGTTGCCAGGCTCATCAACGTGGTCCTGACGACGAAGGGGAAGGTGATTGCGACGTGCCCGATAATGATTCCCGCGTAGGTATTCGTTAAGCCGAGCGGGCTGAACAGTAACACCATGCCGAGGCCGAGCACGATGCTCGGAACAAGAAGAGGCGAGAGGAAGAAGGACAGTACTGCGCCGGTGCTTTTAAACTTGTACCTGTCTATCGCCAGTGCCGCGGGCACGCCGATTAGAAGGACTATCACCGTGACGGCTGCGGCCACGATGAGGCTGACCTTCATGCCTTCTGTGAAGGCACGCTGTTCGGGCAATGCCTTGTACCAATCCAGGGTGAAGCCATCTGGTGGGAACGACAGAAACTGGTTGGATGCGAATGAAATGACGAAGACTATGATCAGCGGAGCTAGTAGGAAAAGGTACAGAAAAAATACCAGGACCCCGAATAGCGGTTTCGCTAGATTGACTCGTGGTTTGAATTCGCGAATTTCGCTCATCACTGGTCTCCAAGCTTCTTTGTTACCCGCTGATATAGCGCGACGATTGCGCCGAAGAGGATTAGCAGGATTACCGATAGGGCAGCTGCGAATGGCCAGTTGAGCAAGCCGGTTGTTTGGTCATAGATCTCCGTTGCCAGCACCTGGACCACACCTCCACCTAGGAGCCTTGGAGTGATGAACGTGCTGATCGACAGTACGAAGACCATGAGGAAGGCAGTGAGGATACCCGGAAGGCTCAGAGGCAGCGTTACCCGGAGGAATACCTTCCACCGGCTGGCGCCAAGTGACCCGGCGGCCTCTTCAAGCTGCGTATTGAGGCGCCCGAAGCCGGAGATCATCGCGAGTATCGCGTAGGGCATGAATATTTCGACCAGCCCTATCGTTACCCCGGTCATGTTGTTGGCCAAGTTCAACGGTGTTTCGATGACTCCGAGCCCTTGCAACGAAGAGTTCACCAGACCGTTTGTTCCTAGGATCACCATCCATCCATAGGTTCGCACGACAGCTGAGGTGAGCAACGGTGCGATCGCGATCGCCATCAAGATGCCGCGCCACTTGCTCGTCGTCCGTGCTAGGAAGAGCGCGATGGGATACGAGACGAGCACGCAGAGGAGTCCGACCACTACGCCCATGCGGAACGTATCGAGTGTCACGTTCCAGTAGTAAGGATCCGAGAGGGGCTGTGCGTAAGTGTCGAGGGTAAAAGTCTCCTCGACCACGCCGTCGGGGGCTCCCCTATTGAATGACATCCGGATCATGTAGACCAGCGGGAATACGAAACTTACTAGCAGTCCTAGCAGCGCTGGCAACAGCAAGATCAGGTAGGTGCGCCGGTCGCGGGTAGCTTTTGCCCGTTCAAGCTCTCCTTCCCCTTTCGGCCGAAAATCCTTCCTTTCCTGCGCCAACGTGCTCACTGTGCACCAGCTTCAGCAGTAGACTCCGGGATCAGGTAGGCGTCAGCCGGCTCCCAGCTCAGATATGCGGAGTCACCGAGCTGCGGAACCTCGGCGCTTGAGGTGAGAAGTTGCGCGTCAATTACCTGTCCGGCGAGATTGATTGAGAGCCCGAGCATGTCACCGGTGTAACTGATGCGCTCTATTGTTCCCGCCAACGGGTCGTGCTCTGGTTTTGCCTGCAGGGCGACTTTCAGGCGGTGCGGTCGTATGACCAGCTCCTGGGATGTGCCGGTTAGCCCGGGCTGGCCGACAGCGCCGCACCGGCCGAGTCCTGGAACCTGCACCTTGTAGAAACGCTCGTTGTCGGATGCCGGCCCGTCCTCGGACAACACTGTCGCCTTAAGGAAGTTGGCCTGGCCGATGAAATTAGCTACAAAGCGTGTGTGGGGTCGCTCGTAGACTTCGGTTGGTGAGCCGAATTGTTCAATAAGGCCGCCGTTCATGACGGCAATACGATCCGCCATGTCCAACGCTTCGTCCTGATCGTGGGTAACGAAAAGCGTGGTCGCTCGCGTCCGCTGCTGGATAGACCTGATTTCACTGCGCATGGTCTCGCGAAGCTTCGCATCCAGGTTGGACAAAGGTTCATCGAGGAGGAGGAGGGTGGGCTCCACAACAAGCGCACGCGCCAGGGCTATGCGTTGCTGCTGGCCACCAGAAAGTTCTCGTACCCGTCGCTTGGCGAGGTGGCCGAGCTGGACCATGTCCAGCGCCTCTTCAACCCGTCGGCGCTGTTCGGCACCCGACACTTTCCTCATCTGTAGGCCGAACGCGACGTTCTCAGCAACGTCCATGTGCGGGAACAACGCGTAGGACTGGAAAACCATGCCCATTCCGCGCTTGTTCACGGGAGTGTGCGTGATGTCGTTGCCGTCAACGATGATAGAGCCGGCAGTTGGATCCATCAGGCCTGCAACCATTCGCAGGGTTGTGGTTTTTCCGCAGCCCGACGGGCCAAGCAGCGCAACGAGGTGCCCCTCCTCGACGTGCATGTTTAGTCGGTTGACGGCTGGTTCCATCCCCGGCGCGTACCTCTTGGTCAGGTCGACGATGGACAGTTTGGAAGCATTCATAATGTTGGGTCTCCTGCAGCGGACGCGATAGCGACTGGATTAATTGCTGATGATTTCGCGCTTCCAGACGTCGGTCCATTCATCTCGCGCCGAGGCAAGGAAGGCAACGTCCAACGGGATGATGTTCAAGGAACCGTCCGTCGGCACCACGCGTTCCTGTACCTCCGGGGAAAGCTCGGCATTGGATACGGTTGGTGCGTAGAAGAGTGCCTCGGCGAACGCTGACTGCGCCTCTGGTGACAGCGCGTAATCGATGAAAGTCCTCGCCGCCTCGCTGTTAGGAGCATCCTGCACAAGGTTGATGGTGTTCATCTGGTAGACGGTTCCTTCCTCGGGGAAGGTAACGCCCATCTTTCCGTTGCTCTCATCGCTGTAGTACTGACCTCGAGCGTTCTGTCCCAGACCCAGTACAGTCTGGCCGGTGATGACGTTCTGGTACTCATCCGGGTTAGGGGCAAAGGTTTGCACTGAAGGAGCTAGTTCTTTCAACTTTGCGACCGACTTGTCGATGCTCTGCGTGTAGTCCTCACCCTCCATCTTGGAGGTGATGGCAGTCAGGGAGAGGCCCAGCAGCGACGGTGGGGCGTTGACGTTGATCTTGCCGGCGTATGAAGGATCCCAGAGGACGTCCCAGCTCTTCGGCGGTTCCGGGAATGTCTCCTTGTCGTAAAGCAGACCAATAGCGTCCGCCATCACCACGGGACCGAATCCGTCCTTGTTCTGAAACTCATCTCCAACGTTCTCTAGATTGGGAACGGCGGAGGCATCCAGCGGCGCAAACAGGCCCTGGTCGTTCCCGCTCTCGGATACGGAGATATCCATGATGGCGACATCAGTTGCGGGGCTGCCTTTCTGGCCTTGGAGGGCACTGAGCATCTCGGCGGATGAACGCTTGGAAGCGAAGTTGATATCGATGTCGGGGTACTTCTCTTCGAAGGGTTCGATGACCGCCTTCATGTACTGGTCCTGCCAAATACCGGAATAAGCGATCAGGCTCACCTCACCTGAGGTTGCAGAATTCGACTCGCCTGAGCTTTCCCCACTGCTACCACCACACGCAGAGAGCCCAAATCCTGATGCGATAGCCAGCGATGCTGCGATACCGACTTTGAAAGTTTTCTTCATGTCTATCCTTTTCACTAAGTGAAGTCACCGAGTCTTGATTTCTATCTCCGCCTCTTTGCGGCGCCCTGTATCTGGACATTCGTTATCGCTTCAATCGAAGTCATTCAGAGTAATTCACAAGCCTCTGGGCGATAACATTTCCCGGATTCTCGGTCGGCCGTATGATTAGACCATCGATAACCGGCTCAGGCTCTAAATCTACGACTGAGATGGTCATCACACAAAGATCAGTTATGTGTACCCACATACGGTTTGGTTATGACGACGCGGGCCCTGAGGAGCCTTGAGATGGATACGCGAAAGCTTGCATACTTTGTCCAGATTGTTGACTCGGGTAGCATCACCCGGGCTGCCGCCGCACTGCACGTGGCTCAACCGGCCCTGAGCCAGCAGTTGTCCTCGCTGGAGAACGAACTCAAACAGCGGCTCCTTGTGCGCAGTAAACAGGGAGTGACTCCCACCGCAGCCGGCAATACTCTGTACCGACATGCCCAGAGCATTTTGCGACTGGTCGATCAAGCCAAACTTGATGTGGCGTCCTCAGGAGCCACACCGTCAGGTCGTGTCTCGATCGCCATCGCTCCTTACAGCATGGCTTCCAGCTTGGCACCGGCCATCGTCACGGAGGTTCGCCAGAGATACCCGGACATCACGCTCCATCTGACCGAGATATTCGGTGGTGTCCTAAGTGAGGCAATAAAAAACGGCCGCCTGGATATGGCACTGATCTACGAGCCCGGCCCTATTCGCGGGGTCCGGTTCACAACGATGATCGTCGAAGACTTGCACCTCGTATGCTCTCCGGAGGTACCCCTCGCACCTATCGAGGGCAGCATTTCCCTCGACGAGGCTGCCAACGTCCCTCTGTTCCTTCCGGAGCGGAATCACACGCTTCGACAGGTCATTGAGGAGGGTTTCCAGAAAGAAAACTTGAAGCTGCAGCTAGCGGGCGAAGTGGAGTCAGTGCCGTCTCTTGCTCGCCTGATTGAGCAGAACGTCGGAGCAACCATCCTGCCAAAATCAGCGGCAGATGCGCTTTTCGCGCACGAGAACTTTCAGATCTTAAGGGTCCGCGACCCGGCGCTACAAGTACGTATAGCGCTGTGCACTCCGGATCACGAGCCGCTTTCTGAGGCCGCTTCTGCCGTACTGCTGCTCTTGCGCGAGATGCTTCAGGTCCAACTGGTCAGACAGTACGGTGAGAACGAGTAAGACTCATCCATAGATTCTTCTTATCAAGGCAGTCATCATTCGTCTTATTCATACCGCTGCAGGGCCAATAACATTAAGTAACCGGCTGTTGTCATACCCGACGATCAAGTTGGGATAAGCGTGAGGAAAATGAGGATGAAAAAGCGTAGTTCAATTGCTGAGGATTTGAAATCCCGTACAGGTTGCCATTGTCCTCGCAACGGTTTATGGCGTCCGGTCGACACCCGCGTTGAACCTCTTTTCATCTTCAAAGGAAGCATCATGCCCGCCCATAAAGGGGTCAGCACCGAATGGGTTCTTGTGCGTGGCGCGTCGATTGGGGCACAGTGGCCACGAATTTGAGCTGTTGCAGCGGAAAAGGGGCCGCTCACCGTAGGTGAGCGGCCCCTGTCCATCGCGTGCTGAACCCTCTCTGTTCCAGGTGAAGGTCAGTCCTCGACGAGAAGTCCCTTCGACTTCAGGACCTCTGTGAGCTTGCACAGCTCAATCGTGGTGCCGCCGGCGTGGTAAGCCCGGATCAGGTCTCGTTCGGCGTCATCTCGGGCTTGGGAAAGGGAGATCACTTCCTCTGCCTCTTCACGTCGGACAACTACTACCCCATCAGCATCTCCTCGGAGGATGTCGCCTGGGTAGATGATCTCGTCGCCAAACACCAGAGGGTGGTTCACCGGCCCAAGAGTTTCCTTGACAGTACCTTTGATGCTGATGCTTCCGGAGAATACGGGCAGACCCAGCTCAATCAAGTCGTCGGTGTCCCGAACACCTGAGTCTGTCACCATCGCCGCGATCCCTTTAGCGCTCATAGCATTCCCAAGGACGTCACCGAAGGTGCCGGCTTCCTCGAACTCACCGGCGCCGACCAGAATGACGTCTCCACGCTGGGCGTAGTGGATCGCTACCTGGAGCATCAAGTTGTCTTGTGGAGCGCACCGGACGGTGACAACTGGGCCACAGAACGACATATCCCGCGATATCGGCTTGATTCTGGAGCTCAACGCGCCGCGCCTGCCCTGAGCCTCATGAATCGTCGCTGAGGAGAAGGCGGAGAGTCGTTCCACGACATCTGCCGTGGGGCGTTCGAACTTTGTTCTCACATGGATCATGGCATCTCTTTCATGGTTATTTTAGGGCTGCGATCGCGTCGGTTATCGCGGCCGTGCCGGCTTTGATGGTCTCGAGTGAAGTGGCGAAGGACATGCGAAAGTACGGTGTGAGACCGTAAGCTGAGCCTTGAATGACTGCCACTGACGCAGCTTCAAGCAGATAGAGCACCAGATCCTGATCACTGGAGATAATCGATCCGTCCGGTGTCGCCTTGCCGATCACGCCCGAACAGTTGACCCAGAGATAGAATGCCCCATCTGCCGCAGCGCAAGACAAACCGGGTACCGCATTCAGTTCTTCAACCGCGACGTCGCGGCGTTCCCTATAAACCTTGACACTGTCGGTGACAAACGACTGGTCACCAGCCAGGGCTGCAGCGGCAGCGGCTTGACTGATTGACGACGGGCATGATGAAACCTGCGACTGCAGCTTATTGATCGATGCAACCACAGGCTCCGGACCGGCGCCGTAGCCAAGGCGCCACCCAGTCATCGCGTACGCCTTCGATACCCCATTCACCAGCAACGTGCGCTCAGCAAGCTCCGGGACCTCCGTTACCAAACTCGTGAGGCGCCCCTGACCGAAGTAGATCTCATCGTAGATCTCGTCAGTGAGGACGTGGACGTGGGGATACCGCTTGAGGACCTCGCCGAGAGCCCGCAATTCCGTGGCAGCGTACACCGCTCCCGTGGGATTGGAAGGGCTGTTCAGAATGAGCCACTTCGTCCGCGGAGTGATTGCTTGCTCAAGGGCGGAGGAACTCAACTTGAAGCCAGCGTCTTCCCCACATTCCACTATGACGGGGGTGCCGTCATTAGCCAGAACCATGTCAGGGTAGGACACCCAGTAAGGCGCGGGGACTATAACTTCGTCGCCCGTATTGAGAGAAGCCATAAGTGCTGTGTAGATGATCTGTTTCGCCCCGCCGCCGATCGTGATCTGGTTCGGCTGATAGTGAATCCCAGTGTGGCGTTCCAGGCGTCCGATGATTGCTGCCTGCAGCTCCGGGGTGCCGTTTACCGAGGTGTACTTCGTTTTGCCCGCATCCATCGCAGCCACCGCCGCCTGCTTGATGTGCTCGGGGGTGTCGAAGTCTGGTTCACCCACAGTCAGGTCGACGATTGATCGTCCGCCAGCACGAAGCTCACGCACTCGCGCTGCCGCGGCGACACTCGCTGAGGCTTTGATTCTAGTGACCCGTTGGGCGGGCTCGTAGTGCGCCAATTTTCCTCCTTGAACGGCTGCCTTCTCAGGCTGATTCAAAGTCGAGCGTATGCATTGGCTTTACGTCTGGATAAGACCAATAGTGCGTGGGCAGATAAGCCACTCTTATGACATCCCCAAAAATGCCCGCTATAAGTCGCAGAGGGGCGGCCAGCTTGCGATCTGATCAAAACTTTCGCCTATGACCCCACCGGGAATGCGTATTAGCCGCCGCAGCCGACAGTGCTCTAGCGTCGAAAGGAACCCCTCCTCGCGAGTAACGGGGAGGAGGACGAGTGTCCCCCGAGAGGTAGAAAGGACTGCCGTATGTACGTCTACCGGTCCAAAGGTGGGGGCCTGGCTAACCAGAAAGAGGCAACCAAATCGCGGCCTCCCGAAACTGAAGCTCAGAAGTTGAGTAGGGAATTCGAGGACAAGCGTTCGAGGATGTCCCATCTTTCGAGCACCATCCGCACGCTGACTGCTCAACGAAACTTTCTCATCGCCCAAGCGTTGAACGATGGAATCCAGGACAAACGGGTAGCTGCGGCCTGTGGAGAGACTGCACGTACCGTCCGCTCGATAGGACGTGCGTACGAGGACCTTGATCGCAGCCGTTTGGATCAGGAATGGCAGATAACGAACTTAAAAGCCGTGGCAAAAGAGCTCGCTGCTGCGACGCACAAGAAGGCTGCCATGGAGGAGGAGCGAGCGGTATTCATAGCAAGCGCCTATGTCTCGACCTCATGTGACAGCTTCGATCTTGCCCTTGTCAGCGGGCTCACGCCCCAAGAGGTACGAACCATAATCCGGAGGCGCTGCGCAAAAGGGAGGCACCTCTTGCGATGAGACGATCCTCGGCACACCACGCGCCCTTTCCGGTAGCTACTCCGTACAACAACGCGGGCTTATCTCACGCGCCCGGAGAAGCCGAAGTCCCCGCCCAGTCCCACCAAACAAAGATGACGGTCAAGCTGACCATCGCTGAAGATGACCTATGAAGGAGTTAAGTTGAGTGGTGTCATAGTTGTTGGAGTTGACAGCAGCGAAACTGCCAAAAACGCGGCCGAGACCGCCCGGTCCCTTGCCATAGCACTAGGCGCTTCCCTTCACGTCGTGACAGCCTACGAGAACGATCGCACAGAAGTCCTCGGAGAAGGTTCAGATCAGGTAGTCATCTCGCAAGCAGACAGCGCCGAACGGGTCGCGGGTATGCTCGTCAAAAGCTCCGAGTCTGACTTGACTGTTACTCACTTCGCTGCGCGAGGTAAGCCAGCCGATGCGCTGGTACAAGAAGCTACCCGACTGAACGCCACGCTGATCGTAGTTGGCAACCGGAGAATGCGGGGCATAGGACGGGTTCTCGGGAGCGTCGCAAACAGCGTGGCACACAACGCGCCATGCGATGTCTATATCGCTAACACCTACTAAGGTCCTCAGTAGCTAGCAACTTTTCCTTTCGCGCGCTCCTCAGTGTCGAAACACGGTCACCCATCCCTCACCGGACTTCCAAACTCTCACGAGAGGCCCGGCCGGCCGTTTCTCTTGTCCAAGCACTTAGGGATACCTTCAGCAGTATTTTGGCGGCATTCTCGCACCGCTGGTTGCAACGTGGAATGTAAGAAGGGCGCCAGCGCCCCAAACAAGCAAGCCCGCCGAACCTGTGGTGTCCAGACACGGTAATCGGCGGGCTTTGCAGTTAAAGTCGAGGATCGTCAGGCAACTCGCCGGGCGGCCTACGCAACCCCAAATTTTCCTGGGCTGGCGCGTCAGCAGCGGCGTCTTCCACCTCTACTGGCGTTGATTGAACAGCTTCCTCTTCTGCTGCATCCGCCACACTCGATGCGTCGCCAGTGCCCACCGTTGCTGTCGGTCCCCGGGAATTCGAAGATCGGGCAGCTGCTGATTCCGCTCCTAGTGGGGTAAGTGCGGCCAGGATGTAGTTTCTGCTTTCTGCACCGGTGGAAAGATTAACGATAAGTGTCTCCTCGACAGTGGCTTGAACTCGCTGGCGGTAAAGCGCTGCTAGTTCGTCTTGAAAGCCAGGGTCAGCCTCAAACGGAATTTTGGAACCGTCATCCAACAGCAGCCCTTGTTTCTCGACCTCGCTCACGGTAATCAACTGCCCAACAAGTACCCGCTCAAAGGTGCTCGAAGCACTCGCCTTTGCCAGTTCCTTCAAGTAGGCGGCCGAGCGGCGGCCTATGGAAGCAGCGCTCACCTGGCCCTCCGGAGATTGCCACTCCACCTCCAACGACAGGCCCTCAGAAATCAAGACCTGGGCGAGATCGAAAAGATGCTTTGAGGTGCGAGGTCCGAAATTGGCCAACTGATCTGTGACAGTCTTCTGACTAAGGCTGTCGTCCGCCAGGTCTGCGAACAGAGTAAGAAGGGCCTTCAGAGACTGCTCAAAGAGCGGCGCTTCTTCTACTTCAAATAGGGCATCCCCATCTTTCCCCGGAGGCGTATGTACCAGGGAAAATTCGATAGAGCCGGGGAGGACGCGGGGCGTGAATTTGAGCTCAGTCGCGGCGAGAATTTGCGCCGGCCAACGCCCTGCCTTCCCGATGTGGTCCACAATGCTGGCACCAACGGAACTAAGAGATTCTTGCATCGCTAGCAGGCCCTTAGTCGCGGTCCGCACTCCAAGCCTGTGGTCCGCCGTCGGCTGTCCGGAAAAGCGAAGCCTCATGCGGTCCACGTCTTCAAGGCGCTCGCTTAGACCGGCGATCCTGGCGGCAGTCTGTAGGTTCACGTGTGAGGAGGTGATGAGCACGCTTTCGTCAACCTCGGGCTCTCCCTTAGCCATGGCGGCCCAAAGCGCCTTCACATCACGCTTACTTCTCATTTCCAACTCACCTCCAAGTAACCTCGTTTGGGTTCCGCATCTTCCACGACCGGGGCCGACGTCTTGTCCGGGTTGGTGCGCACCCGCATCCACCAGTCATCCCATGCCCCTCTAACACTGACGTAATTAATTGCGTCTGGGTGAATCCCTCCACCCTGGAACGGATTGGCAACGGGTTCACGTATCAGGATGTAAGACTCAACACGCAGCCCGGTCTTTCCCCGCAGCCAACCTCGTTTGTTGAAGTCCAAAACTTGGTTTCGTTTGCGGTTGCTTGGAAGCGCTTTGAATGCTGGACCGTTGATTACGAAGGTGCAGTCGATGTCGTCAGGATCAAGTACGCCAGTGACGAAGCTTCCACCTACCCACACCACCTCAACTAGATCGTTAGATACATCATCTAACATTTCCCGCGCGGCAAGAAGGTCCTCGAAAATTTCTGCCCTGGTCGAGGATGGTGCCAAACCTTGGTCGTCCACGTACCGCTGCTTCAACTCGTCGAGCGTACAAGCGTACCGACCGAGAGGCAGGTACGACGTGGTCGTGTCCAAAGCGGGAATCATCTAGCAATTATGCACGCCTGCCTTTCCGGCCAGGTGGTGAGCAGGGGTTTGACGTTCTTTATGGGCGCGGCGTGAAATTTAGGGCAGCCCAAAACCGTCGTTTTTGGCGATTCGGAACTTCGAAGCGCTGCCGGTTGGTGGCACGCCTGTGACTTCCGTTGATAAGTGGCGGTGTTTTCACTGCTCTCTTCGGCGTGTGCCTCCGACCGGCAGGGGGTCGTACCGTGCCCTCAAGCCGAAACCCTCAACGTGACACGAAAGTGTTCGTGTCGGTTCCAGCACCATTCACGAATCGTTGTGCGCGTTTCACCTGCACGATGATGTGCACGATGAGGGGTAGGAGAAGCGCTCAATGCTCAGACGAGCAGGACCTGGGTACGTCTCTATCCCAAGCCAACTTCACGTTCTCGACCTGCGCCTCGGCGGGTGAACTTCTTCCCCTTCACGAGCTTGTGCCCGCTTCGAACGCTTTCCCGGGGATGCGTGCCTTGGTCTCGATCTGCGGCGAGAACGGCGGTGACGGCTTCCTTCCCTTCGTCGGTGTGCCCGAACGTGTCCATGAGCCGCTCGGCGAGCTGCGCGCGACGATCGCCGGAGTCCCATGAATCTTCAGTTACTGCGGCAGCGTTCGCGGTGTCGGTGTCGTTCTGCAGGTCTCCCGCAGCGACCGCTGCTGACTGCCGCCCGGCTTAGATGTTGCTTTGCTGCGCCCATAGCCGTCCATTCGGCGTCACCAGGGCAGTCAAATTGGAAGCTTGTCCTCCTCGTGACAGGGAGTTCCTAACCGGACTCGCGCCGCCAATGCCGAGAAATCGGATCAGGTGGGGTCTTCTCTGGGACAGCCAGGAACAGGCGCTCCTTCGTCTCGTTTGGGTGGCTGGTATGGACTTGCTCCAGATAGACCACCTGTCCCTCGATGTAGAACCAGAGGCGGGCGTCGCCCTTGAGTGTCGGCTTTTGCTGCCAGCGGTCATGCGTGGAGCCGTTTCGGGTCACCAGCGCCAGATCACCCTTCATTCGGTAGTTGGTGGGTGTTACACGCTCAGGTGTCCGGGTCAGGAAGTCCCACGCATCGGCCAGCGGGTTCCTGATCGTTGCAGCCAGGTCCGTCCAACCCTTCCGGGCCTGGACTGATGCAAACCGGATGTCGTATTCGCTCTTTTTTGTGGGCCGCTCAACCTTCGACTCCTTCGCCATGCTTTAGGGGCGCTCGACAGCTTCAGATTCGTCAAGCCATTCAACCGGCTCCTTGCCCAAGCCGGCGGCGATGGCGGTGGCCGTTTCACGCCAGGACGTGAGTTCTGCGACGGCCAGATGGGGCTGATGGGTGGCAAAAGATGCACGAGCTGCCGCCAGTACGGCATTCGCGCAGGCTTCCTGGTCAGCGGGGCTGAGAGCCAGCATCCAAGGGAAGCGGTCGCTCATGCGACTCGCGAGGGTCCCCTCGGTGCTCGTCGAGACGGCAACCAACTGTGCGGCCAGCTCCAGCAGTGCATCACGCGCTTTGTCGGCGCTCTCGGACATCAGCACAAGAGACTCACCGTCACGACGCGTGACCTGGACAGGGTGGTCGGTCGCGGCCGCGAAGACATCAAGGGGTGCGCGGCTCAGCTCAGAAGACTTGAATGTGGTTTTTAGGACGTCGTTCAGGTCAACGTCGGCTACTGGGTGCTCATCGATCCACCTGTCTACCGGGCCAACTTCCTTTGTCCACCACCAGCCCTCGTAGGCCTTTCTTGCCCCGTAGGTGAGCACTTTGGGCGATATGGAGAGGCTGACTGCTTCCATGCTTTCTCGTTTGGCGATCCTGGCGTCGGCACGGTCGCTTCCGAGATCCAGAACGGGTGTTGTGGCGTCAAGGCCGAGGTCAAACGCGACGCTGGCACCGGCTTTCTTGGACACGGCTATCATCGACTGGCCGTCGCTGTCGAAGCTTAGGCCCACACCAACCTTCACGTTTCCCACGGGGAGGTTGCGGGATCAGTCCCAGCACCGGTGTTGAACAGCTGCGGCCGGATACCAGTTACGTTCCTCGCCGGTGGATACCTTGTCCAGAATCATGCGGCTGTGGCCCCACGGCACATGTGCCACAGGTTGTGGCATGTTTTCAGCCTCGCCCAAGCGCGGACCATGGCGGTCATGTACTGCAGATTCCGGTACGACAGACCCCTCATATCAGGGAAGGAAGCCGCGAGATCAACGGCGAGCCTCTTGATGACGCCAGCCCCCAGGCTTGGCTCGCCTGCTGGGGGATGATGTCCTTCCTCAGGGACCAGTGAAGGTCATGACCAATCTATTGACGGTTCGTTGTGCATGGTTCGCGTACCGGCTATCCGGGTCTGCAGTGCTTCCGGCAGCTCAGGATAGCCCGCTGGCAGTTCGATCTCTATAGACACCATGCCTCAACCCTATCGACCGGCGAATGTGCCACAGGCTGTGGCACATTCTTGGCTCCCAAAAATCGACCACTGGCTTCCCTTTGTGTGCTGAAGGTCCGGGTGGCGATTGGTGAGGTCGTTGACTAGGAAGCCACGGGCTCGAGGTCCTGCTGTGCTTCGCTGTCGAATTCGTTGTGACGGTCGCGGGTTCGGAATACTTTCCAGGCGGTCCCGCAGCCGACCGCGATGACGATTGCGAGGAACGTGTAAAGCAGTGTCGGGCTGTACGCGACCAGCAGCGGGGTCACGGTGGCCAGCGCGGCGGCGAACAGACGCGCGACGGCGATGATGGTGCCTTGGGCGGTGGTGCGCAGAAGGGTGGGGAACTGTTCCTGGGTCCACACCTTCATGATTCCCTCGGACGCGAAGGTACTGCCCACCAGCCCGATGAGCCCGGCGGCGATCGCGGTGGTGACGCTGATACCGAAGAATACGTAGACCAGTTGCGAGACAACCCAGCAGACCGCACCGATCTTGAAGTACGTGAACCGCTTCGCGGAGTCGGCGATCTTCATGAACCACAAGGCGCCAATGATGCCCAGTGGGATGAATGGCAAACCGATCAGGGTCGCGGTCTGCAGGTCCACGCCCCCGGCATTCACCAGGATGAGGGAGCCGAACTGACCGCCGGTGTTAGCAGCGAGGTTGGTGAGCGCGTAGAAGAAAAGCAGGCCAAGGAAGGGCGCCCGGTACGAGCCGCGCAGCAGATCCTTGACGGAGGCCCGGTCTGCACGCACGGTGTTGATACCTCGGCGGCGCTCGTCCCGTGCAGTGAGCCAGGTGGCTGACTCAGGGATAGTCAGACGGCCGACCAAGACCAAGGCAGCGACGACGGCAATGTGGATGAAGAGGATCTGCGCACCCAGCTGACCGAGGCTTGCTACGCCGGCACTGAGGAACATGCAGACGATGATTCCGGCAGACCACAACAGGTGTGAGAAGCCGATGAGTTTCCCACGGTTTTCATCCGACGCGGCTTCGGCGATCGTTGACAAGGAAACGGGCAGGTCAGCGCCGGTTCCGATACCAAGCATCAGTGCCGCGATCAGGATGACGGGGAAAGACCCGGCCAGCGCCAGAGCGATTGCGGAGACGATAATGAGCATCATGGTGATGGTGAAGACGGGCCGACGTCCGAACCGGTCGCCCAGCCGCCCGCCGCCCAAGGCGCCGAACGCGATGCCGAGCGTCAGACCACCCGAGGCGAGGCCGATTTCAAGGGGGGTTAGACCGATCGCCCCTTGGTAGAGAACCATCGCAGTTCCGAAACTGACGATGGCGGCCGCGTCGATGTACGAGGCCATCCCCGACACGATGGCAGTCCACCAGGGGCGGGTCCTGCGGTCCGATGCGAGCTGGGACACGAGCTTCTCCTTTGAAGAAAATGATGGAGCCGGGGTTCAGTCGACCCGCAATTGAAACGAATCAATCGGGAGACTTAGATCACTGTACCGCTTGATTGTCCTGAAGACAATCATTTGGAATGGGGCGCTGTATCGGCATAATGAGTCCATGGCAAGGAGACCGCAAGAAAGTGTGGATCTACGGGACGTGGAGCTCACCTCGATGCCCCTACTACGTGGGAAGGGAACCGACTTTTCTGTTGCCCTGCAGGCGCTTGTCACGGCGATGAATTCCACGGCAGTACGCGAAAGCATCATGATCGAAAGTGACTTTCCCTTGCCGGGAGATATGCCCGCGTTCCTGCTGCTCAATCAGCTGATCTACCGCACCACTGCACGTCCCACAGACATGGCTGACGCGATCGGGACGGGTCGGTCCAATGTCAGCAAGATTGTTCGACGACTTGAAATCGCTGGCCTAGTGGGCAGGATGCCAGACCCGGAGGACGGCAGACAGAGCTTAGTCGGACTTACCCCGGCCGGGCAGGAAGTCGCCGAGCGCATCGTTGGGGTCTCAAGCGCAGCGTATGAAGCGATCTTCAGCGACTGGGACGACGCAGACTTCGAACAACTCGAGACCCTCGTCGTCCGGCTCGTAGCAAGCATCGACGACCGCCTCGATCATGCGATCGAACGCACCTCGGGCGTCCGTATCCCGAGACCGGCATCCCAATCAAACAAGCCAAACCCGAATCCAACCCACGAGATGGCTTTGTCCGGCTGAACCCGCGGCAGGGCCGCAGACCAGCGCGGGTTCCTGATCCTTCATCCAGCAGCAGGGACTTTACGTGGATCCATTCCAGGACTCCTGTTCTCAAGCGCGGTGGGATTACCATCCGCGCCGCCCGCGACGCGTGCGTTCTTGTTGCGTCTACCGCGATTGAAACTCAACGACCCACGCTGGCTCACTGGGGCAGAACTCTGTACGCGGTTAGGGCGGCCTGAACTAACGGTTGTGCTGACCTTCAGGCGACCGGTAGTCTCCAGCCGCTTTCCCCGAATGTAGGTTCTGCCCTCCAATAGGGCAGGGTTCAGAGCGTGCTTCTGCGATCGACAAGCTCAGGCTGAAAAAGCACATGACGGTGCTTGGCCTCCTTGTCCTCGATTTCCTCTAGAAGAAGTTCAATCGCCGTACGCCCCATCAGCTGGGTGGGACGACGGATGGTTGACAGGGGAACCACGGCGGACTGCGCAAAGTCGATGTCGTCATAGCCGATCAGTGCGAGGTCCTCAGGAATCCGGAAGTCGCGAATCAACAGGATCGCCTGCATGACACCGATGGCTAGGAGGTCGTTCGCACAGAAAATTGCGTCTGGCAGGCTTCCCCGACCGCGCGCAGCCAGCCGCTCCCCTACCGCTCGGCCGGCGAGCACGGTCATCGCATCCGATTCCAACACCTCGAGCTGTGCCCCGGGTTGTTGCTCGACTGCATTGCGGGCCCCGACCAAGCGGTCCGCAACCTGCTGGATCTCCTGCGACGCGCCGATGAACGCGATTCGTCGGCGTCCCCGATCGAGCAAGTGTTTGACTGCAAGGTACCCGCCAGCAACATCATCGACAGATACTGAACTTATGCGCCGCTCGGGATCAGTCCGATCAACCAATACCACTGGGACCCCGAGCGCTCGTAACTGGTTCAAGCGGTTGTCCACCTTGCCAACCGGTGAGATCAACAGGCCCTTTACGCGCTGTTGCTCGAAGACGTCGAGATACCTTCGTTCACGTCCACCATCGTGTCCGCTGTCCCCCAACAGCACGGTGCTGTCAGATTCGGCTGCGCGATCCTCCGCCGCGAGGGCGAGCGAAGCGAAAAAAGGATTCCTGACATCGAGCACAATAAGCCCGATGGTCCGGCTGCTTCCCGCCCGCAGCTGCCTGGCGGCGTCGTTGCGGACGAAGCCTAGCTCCGCGATGGCGTCGAGTACGCGCTCACGCGTCTTGTCTGACACGCGCTCCGGATTATTGAGCACATTAGAAACGGTGCCCACCGCGACCTGAGCCCGCTCAGCCACATCCTTGATGCGAACCATCTCGTATTATCCCCTTTTATCAGAATTCAGTTAGCTTTCGCCGCGGCAGCACCCACCTAATGTCCCCGGATAGAAGGATGGGATAACAGCTGAACGACCGACCACGCAGGTGGCCAGCCAAAAGCATGGAAGCAGGGTCCTGCCCTATCAAGGCCAGAACCCTGCTCCCAGTGCCGGAGAGGCTAGAAGTCGAAGTCGCCGATGTTGTCAGCGTTGAAGACGAAAGGCTCGCCGAGCAGCACGACACCGTCCGCACCAACTTCGTATTCACCGAGCTTGCCTGCCTCGAAGCTGTCTCCCTCTTCACCTGTGATTTCGCCTTCGACCAGGGCCTTGGCGGCGTAGGCGCTCAGGTATCCAAGATCGGCGGGGTTCCACAAGGCGAAGGCAGTGATGGTGCCGTCTTCCACGTATTCACGCAACTGGTTCGGCGTTCCAAGACCGGTCAGGGCAACTTTCCCCTGATATTCGGAGGTCGAGAGGTACCGGGCGGCCGCGGCGATTCCAACCGTGGTCGGTGAAACGATGCCCTTCAATTCGGGGTACGTCTGCAACAGGGCAGCGGTACGGTCGAAAGAAGTCTGGTCGTCGTCATCGCCGTACACAACATCGACCAGCTCGATGTTCGGGTGGTTGGCTGCCAGTTCTTCCTTCATGATCTCGATCCAAGCGTTCTGGTTGGTGGCGTTGGCTGCCGCCGAGAGAACGGCGATCTGTCCCTCATCACCGATCTGTTCCGCGATGAGGTCAACCTGGGACTTCGCGATACCCTCCGCGGTTGCCTGATTGATGAAGAGGTCGCGGCATTCCGGATTCGTGTCGGAGTCGAAGGTGACGACCTTGACCTCAGCATCACGCGCTTCATTCAGCGCATCACAAATGGCTTCGGGGTCGTTCGCCGATACAACCAAGGCGCCAACGCCTTGTTGAGCAGCAGTTTGAATGTAGCTCACCTGCGCTGTTGGGCTCGCTTCGGTCGGGCCGACTTCAGCGAAGGTTCCCCCGAACTCCTCAATCGCCTCTTCGCCGCCTGCGTTGGAGGTGTCGAAGTACGGGTTGCCCAGGTTCTTCGGGAGGAACGTGATCTCCAGATTGGCGTCAGATCCTTCGGCGCCGCCTGCTGCGCCTCCTTGTTCCCCACCGCCTCCGCAGCCGGTGAGCACGATTGAGACGCCAAGCGCCATGGCGGTGAGGCCGCCGTATCGGCGTCCTCGGTTAGATGTGAACATCCTTTTTTCCTTTCCAGATCCGGGTGAGTCCGGACATTGTTTGGCTGAAGCTTTGATGGATTTGAAGCTAGGATTCGCGTTTTTGCGCCGGTGACGCAGCGGGTGATTTACGCCGGCGGTGGAACCAGGCCAGAACACTCGCCGAGACGACGGACAACACCAGGAGCACACCGGTAAGGACGTTGATGAGGTCAGCGGTCACGTCGGCCAGGCGGAGGGCGCTGCCCATGATCCCGATAAGAAGTACTCCAGCGATAACGCCGTGGATAGCGCCGCGGCCTCCGAAGATCGACACACCACCGAGGAGTACGGCTGCGATGATCTGCAACTCCATACCGGTGGCGTTGTCTCCGCGAGCGTTGCTATAGAGCAGGGTGAAGTAGACGCCAGCGAAACCTGAGACGGCTCCACTCATCACGAAGAGGATGAACTTTGTGCGGCCCACGTCTATACCGGAGAAGGCAGCCGCTTCCTTATTCATCCCAATCGCGTAGAGCGAGCGGCCGAACGGCGTGAAATGCAACAGTGCTGCGAACGCCAGTGCAAGCACGATGAAGGGGATCATGATGACCGGGATCGGCGTGCCGGGGATGTTCTCCTTGGCAAGGTCCGTCCAAAACTCCGGGAAGTCGGTGATGGCCGTCGTTCCGAGAAGCCCGACTGCAATACCCCGGAACAAAGCAAGGGTGCCGATTGTGACCGCCAGGGAAGGCAGCCCCACGACAGTTACCAGGAACCCGTTGAGGGCGCCGGCTATTGTGCCAATCAAAATGGCGACGACGGCGGCGACCGCCATCGGCCAACCAGCCTGGGTTAGTACTCCAGTCATTACGCTCGAGAGCCCCACGATGCTCGCCACTGACAGGTCAATCTCTTCAGTGATGATGATGAGCGTCATTGGCAGCGCAATCAGCAAGATCGGTGCTATGTCTCTGAGCAGGAAGGTCGCCGTGAGGGGACTATCGAAGTTCGGCACTGTTGCCAGCGCAATCGCTATAACTGCGAGCAACAGGCCAATGATGGCCGCCTCCCGGGTCAACAAGGCGCGACGCCACCCCGGTTCGGCATATGCCTTATAGGTGCGAGTGATTCTGGTTTCAGGTGCGACGGTGGTCATCGTTCTTCCTCCCTGGCTTCCAGGAGCTTTCGAGATTGTTTGAGAGCTAGCACGCGATCGAGAACGATCGCACCGATGATCAGAGCGCCAACAACTGCCCTCTGCCAGAAGTCCGAGATTCCCAGGATCGGAAGAGCACGGTTGATTGTTAGCAACAGGTACGCGCCGATCGCAGCGCCCCAGAGCGTGCCAACTCCGCCGGAGATAGCAACTCCCCCAATCACCGCTGCACCGATTGCCTGCAGCTCCCAGCCGGTGCCAGCGCCGGAACTGACCGTCCCGTAACGCGCGGCGTAAAGTGCCCCGGCCAGACCCGCCAGTGCTCCGCTGACGATGAAGGCCATCAGCACCCTTCGGGTGACAGGCAGGCCGTAGAGGTGGGCCGCGGAAGGTTCAGAGCCGATCGCATAGAGCTCCCTGCCTCCTTTTGCGTTCCGGAGGTACCAGGCAGCCGCCACAAGTACCGCGACCGCCAGGAGCGTCAGATAAGGGATCCCGAAGATCTGACCTGTACCGAGGCCGCGGAAGCTGGCCGGGAGATCGGATGCATTGATCCGGTCGCTGCCCGCCCACGCGACGTTGATGCCGCGGTATATATACAGGGTTCCCAATGTGATGACGAGGGCCGGGACTTTGGCGAAAGCGACGAGCGCCCCGTTGATGAGGCCGAGGATCGCGCCCGTACCGATGGCAACCAGGAACACCGCGATGGACGGTATGCCCGGCAGGTCGATGAACAGCCGCCCGGTCAGATACGCGGTCAGGCCCATTACCGATCCCACGGAGAGATCGACGTTGCGGGTGATGATCACTATCGCTGAGCCAACGGCGATGAGCATGAGGAGCGACGGCGTCAGGAGAAGGTCGCGGAAGCCGTCCCCAGAGAACAGGAAGTTGGGGTTGCTGGCTGTGGCCACCACGATGATCACAATGAGCGCGAGGAGAATTCCGGTTTCGCGTGCGCCGAAGATATTCTTGGCGACGCGGCCGATGCCCCTAGAGGAAGGCTTGGTCAGGGTGGCAGTCATCGGGCGTGTTCCTTCTCGGCGGTTGCTGCGTATATCACTGCTTCAGGGGTGGCTTCTGCCCGGGAGAATTCGCCGGTGAGCTGGCCTTCCCTCATCACCAGTACTCGATCTGCCATTCCGAGTACTTCCGGAAGTTCAGACGAGATCATGATGATGGCCAGGCCCTGCTGGGCCAGCTCTGAGAGAAGGCGGTGCACTTCGGCCTTTGTTCCGACGTCAATCCCTCTGGTGGGTTCGTCGACGATCAAGAGTTTCGGGTTGGTCGCCAGCCATTTGCCGAGCACGACTTTCTGCTGGTTGCCGCCGCTCAGTGTCCCCGTTTGAGCATCGAGGGCAGCGGTTTTCACCTCGAGCCGGCTTGACCAGTCAGCGGCGGCAGCATTTTCTTTCGAGTTCCAGATTAAGCCTGCCTTGGTGAGCGAACCGCGAATGGCCAACGTGATGTTGCGACCAACAGTGTCGTCCAGGACCAGACCCTGCTTGCGGCGATCCTCCGGTACCAGGGCGAGCCCTTGCGCCATGGCGGCGCGGGGGTTGTTTTTTGGCAGTTTCCGCCCACCCAGCTGCACCGATCCGGAGTCGTAACCGTCAACGCCGAAGACTGCCCGGGCTACTTCGCTTCGCCCGGCACCCACGAGACCAGCCAGGCCGACAATCTCGCCGGCCCGGACAGTGAAGCTGATGTCATGGAAAACACCGGCGCTGGTAAGGCCTTCAACCCGGAGAACTTCCTCCCCGATCTCTGCAGGCAGCTTGGGAAAGAGCTCCGCCACGTCACGCCCGACCATTTGCCGAACCAGATCATCGACCGTAGTTGCACTGATGGCACTGGTGTCGATGTAGCTTCCATCGCGCATAACCGTGACCTTGTCGCAGAGCGCAAACACCTCGTCAAAGCGGTGTGAGATAAACATCAGAGCGCGGCCCTCATCCCGCAAGCTGCGTGCAACCGCGAAAAGCCGTTCAACCTCCACCCCGCTCAGCGCTGCAGTTGGCTCGTCCATGATGAGCACCCGCGCGTCCAGCGAGATGGCCTTGGCGATTTCGATGATCTGCTGGTCCGCGATCGAGAGACCTTCTGTGACCCTGTCTGGGTCGATGGCCACACCTAGACGTTCGAAGGTTTCCTGGGCTTCCGCCCGCATCGCCTTGCGATCGATTCTTCCGAAGCGGTTCGTCGGCTGGCGACCCATGAAGATGTTTTCGGTGACCGACAGATGCGGGAACAACGTCGGCTCCTGATAAATGACTGCGATGCCCGCCGCCTTCGATTGCGCGGTCGAATGAAAGTCAACCTCTTCACCACGCAGAAAGAATGAACCAGCATCTCGCCGATACAGGCCGGCAATGATCTTGACGAGGGTCGACTTGCCCGCGCCATTCTCACCGATAAGAGCATGTATCGATCCTTGTTCCAACTTGATTGTGCCTGAGCGCAGCGCCACTACAGAACCAAACGATTTAGCTACGCTGGTCAGTTCGAGCGCGGGCGGCGCGACGGCCGAAGTGCCTACCGACACGACATCTCCTCCTCGAGGTCGTTCGTTGTGTGAATCGTTTCACAAACGAGTCAGGCAGACTCTATGCGTGTTTACTGCGACAGGTCAAGAGTGAGGTGTGACCTAGCTCAACAAAAGGGACCGAGTAAGAAACAGGCTGCGCTGATCCAAGCGAGACACTCATATTGAGGTACGCGCGTCCTCCGGTCCTGGCGCCACTCGGCGGGTGGGCCAGGGCCAAGTAATCTTCTTCTTCCTACTTGCGGAGTGAGGTAGCTCACTGTCTAATGAGAATTGAAACCTTTCAGTCGGTGCCTGTGGCTTGGGTCAAAACATACCCAGTTGAAGAGCTGGGCCACATACGGAACTTCGTATAGACGCATTTCTTGAACAACACCACCTCGAAGGAGAGGCCATGGCAAGGTCGACGTTTCACGGCCCGAAAAGAAAAAAGCACGGCGTTCGGAAATGCACTATGGCCATACACCCGCTTGACCAGCGGACATTGCGGGCCTCGTCACCGCCCTTATAAAGACCGGGCGCAGCATCACAACCTACGGGGCTCAAACAAGTCGCTTCGCCACCTCATGCGACCGGACCTGATCCCATTCGGCCTTTCCTAGGAGCTCAGTTGGGGGCATAGTTCCTGGCAACTGGACAGGCCTATGGCGGTGACTCTGCACAAGCCTGACGAGCCGTTTGGCTACTGCTCTTGCTGCTCACCACCGCAAGCACGCTTCCCTTTGTCCTCTTCGTCCTGTCCCCCAAAGGAGTAGGTCTGTGAAATTTTTTGTTCCGTATTCGGCCCCGGGAGGGGTGCTGTTCAGGCAGTCGGTATGGCGTGTTCTGAGCTTGAGGGGGTCGGTAGCGCGTAAGCGACGCTACCGGCGCGGCCAGGGTGTGCGTGCCGTGGTCATGGCGCTTGTGTTGGGCATGTTGGTCGTTTTCTTCCCGGCGGTGGGCGTCGCGCCGACAGCTGTTGGAGCGCCGGCCCAGGCATCCGTAAGCGGGCTCACCGTGGAGCACCGAACGGAACCGTTGGGTATAGATCAGGCCCGGCCCCGGTTTGGCTGGCAGATTTCCTCTTCCACGCGCGGGCAGCGGCAGTCGGCGTATCAGGTGCTGGTTGCCACGGATCCCAAGAAGTTGACCCCCTCGGCGGCAAATATGTGGAACAGCGGCCAGGTGGCGTCCGCGAGTTCAGTCGCCGTTCGTTACGCAGGAACGAACCTGGAACCATCAACGCGCTATTTCTGGACTGTCCGGGTGTGGGATAAAGACGGCAAGTTGCTGCCTCAGGCGCCCGCTGCCAGTTTCGAGACCTCCCTGCTGAGCAGCGATGGTGTTACGAACTGGTCCGGTGCCCGCTGGATCAGCATGGCGGGTAAGGCCCCGAACTCTCCCGGTGCACCAATGCTGCGGCATCAGTTCACGCTCACGGGCAAAACGGTCCAGCAGGCCCGGCTTTATATCTCTGCTCTGGGCACTTATGACGCGTACCTCAATGGCCAGCGGATAGGCGTGATGCAGGACGGCGCTAAAACGCTGGAGCTATTGGCGCCGGGGTGGACCAATTACGACACCACCACTAACTACATGAGTTATGACGTGACTAAGGAGCTAGGCAGCGGACCACAGGCGACGCTGGGTGCGGTGCTGGGCAACGGCTGGTATAACTCCCGGGTTTCTGACCAGAGCAAGTACTACTCCAAGGACGGCAACCCGCTGGCGTTGAAGGCCAAACTGGTCATCTCATACTCTGACGGATCCCAGCAGACCGTCGTCACCAAACCGGATGCGGGATGGAAGGCCACTGATTCCGGCCCATACCGCGCCGACGACGTCTACGACGGCCAAACCTACGACGCCCGCCAGGACCTCCCGGGGTGGGCTGCCAACAACTACGACACCGCTGGCTGGTCCGAGGTGTCCGAACACGGCTTCGCCTCCCAGTTCCCGGCCTCAAAGTTGGTGGCCTACCCGGGGGAAACCGCGCGGCTGATGTCGAAGTGGGACCGCGACCCGCAGTCCGTAACCGTATATACGGGAGTCGCGGGTGAGGACACCAGCACCAACGGCAAGGGCCAAATCGTCACAGACCCGGCCCGCACCGTCACCGACCCCGCAGGGGCTGCCACCGCCGAAGTCACCTTGCACCCAGGAGACACTGCAATATACGACTTCGGTCAGAACATGGTCGGCGTACCCCAATACACTGTCAGCGGCCCGGAAGGCACCCAGATAAGCCTGCTGCCCGGCGAGATGCTCAACGACCAAAGCGCCGGCGCCGACGGACCAGCCGGCTCGGTCTACCGCGCCAACCTCCGATCCGCCAAAGCCACCAGCACCTACACCCTGCACGGCGCCGGCGGCGAAGAAACCCACCAGGACTCGCTGAGTTTCTACGGCTTCCGCTACATCGCCGTACGCATCACCGACGGTACCGGCCCGGTCACGATCCACAACCTCACCGGCAAGGTCGCCACATCAGCGATCAATGAAACCGGCGAAATCACCACCGATAACGCCCTGGTCAACCAGCTTTACAGCAACATCCGCTGGGGCCAGCGTGGAAACTACCTCTGGGTCCCCACCGACTGCCCCCAGCGTGATGAACGCCAGGGATGGACCGGAGACACCCAAGTATTCGCCCACACCGGCCTATACAACGTCGACGCCGTCAACTTCCTGTCCCACTTCCAGGACACCCTGATCGAATCCCAGCAAACCTACGGAGTGGACGGCGCACAATTCACCGCCACCGCACCTGGTGGTGCGTACCCTCCACCACCAGGCTCCGGCGTTAGCGGTTGGGCCGATGCCGGTGTGGTGGTGCCGTGGACGCTCTGGCAGATGTCAGGTGACACCACCGTGATCGACCGGAGCTGGACGTCGATGACCAAGTACGTCGACTGGATCACCAGCCGCACCGGCGCCACCTACGCCGGCCAGGGCGCGTTCTGGGGCGACTGGCTCGCTCCGCAAACTACTGCCACCGAATTCATGAGCGACGTCTACTACGCCTACTCCACCAAGCTCCTGACCGAAATGGCCCATGCAACAGGACGGAACGCCGAGGCGCGCAAATACCAGCAACTCTTTGACAACATCAAGCGCACCTTCATACTCAAATACGTCAGCACCGACCCACTCACCGGCAAAGTCACCGTCCGCTCAGGACTCGGCACAGCAGTTCTTGACTCGATTGTGGCGGAGTCGGCAAAGCTCCCGGAGGACAACACCCAGACCGGGTTGCTGTGGGTGCTCAAGCTTGGCCTCTACGAAACGGAAACCCAACGCCGCCAGATCGTTAACCTCCTGGCCGACAACATCGGCAACAGCGCCGCCTTCAAGGAAGCACACCCCACAAGTGAGCGCACCAAATACGCCGAAGACACCCTGTCCGTCGGTTTCCTCGGCGTCAACGTGCTCGCACCGGTACTCACCGACCAAGGCCGCCCCGACCTGGCCTACAAACTCCTCCACCAGGACGCCATGCCCTCCTGGATGTATTCGGTGAAGAACGGCGCCACCACCATCTGGGAACGGTGGAATTCGTACTCAACGGACGACGGTTTCGGGCCGGTGGCAATGAACTCCTTCAACCACTACGCCTACGGGGCCATCGGTGAATGGATGTATAAATCCATGGTGGGAATCGCCACCGACCCCACCAAACCCGGCTTCAAGAACATCCTGCTGCAACCCCAGATCGACCCCACCGGCAAGATCACCCAAGCCTCGGGGTCCCACCGCTCCCCCTACGGAAAAATCGAAGCAGGCTGGAAAGTCACCGCAGACACGCTCAGCTACCGGACCGTCATCCCCGCCAACAGCCGGGCCACCCTGCGCATCCCCACCGCCGCACCCGACACCGTCCGAGAAGCCGGGGTCCCCCTCGCCACCCGACCAGGCGTCACCTTCCTCGGCTTCACCGACGGCATCGCCACCTACCAACTCGAAAGCGGCAGCTACACACTCACCAGCACCCTGAAATAACCCCACCCCAGCTGGCCGCGGGCCCCCACACCCGCGGCCAGCCTGAGTGACCAAGCAGCACCGGCCTCCCACGCCTGACCGTAACTTTATCCCCCATCGAGGGAAGCGCGGTCTCTTCGGCTATGCCATCTCACCGTTCAAAGATTCTTCCCACAACAACATCCCTTTGTCCTCTTCGTCCTGTCCCCCAAAGGAGTAGGTCTGTGAAATTTTTTGTTCCGTATTCGGCCCCGGGAGGGGTGCTGTTCAGGCAGTCGGTATGGCGTGTTCTGAGCTTGAGGGGGTCGGTAGCGCGTAAGCGACGCTACCGGCGCGGCCAGGGTGTGCGTGCCGTGGTCATGGCGCTTGTGTTGGGCATGTTGGTCGTTTTCTTCCCGGCGGTGGGCGTCGCGCCGACAGCTGTTGGAGCGCCGGCCCAGGCATCCGTAAGCGGGCTCACCGTGGAGCACCGAACGGAACCGTTGGGTATAGATCAGGCCCGGCCCCGGTTTGGCTGGCAGATTTCCTCTTCCACGCGCGGGCAGCGGCAGTCGGCGTATCAGGTGCTGGTTGCCACGGATCCCAAGAAGTTGACCCCCTCGGCGGCAAATATGTGGAACAGCGGCCAGGTGGCGTCCGCGAGTTCAGTCGCCGTTCGTTACGCAGGAACGAACCTGGAACCATCAACGCGCTATTTCTGGACTGTCCGGGTGTGGGATAAAGACGGCAAGTTGCTGCCTCAGGCGCCCGCTGCCAGTTTCGAGACCTCCCTGCTGAGCAGCGATGGTGTTACGAACTGGTCCGGTGCCCGCTGGATCAGCATGGCGGGTAAGGCCCCGAACTCTCCCGGTGCACCAATGCTGCGGCATCAGTTCACGCTCACGGGCAAAACGGTCCAGCAGGCCCGGCTTTATATCTCTGCTCTGGGCGCTTATGACGCGTACCTCAATGGCCAGCGGATAGGCGTGATGCAGGACGGCGCTAAAACGCTGGAGCTATTGGCGCCGGGGTGGACCAATTACGACACCACCACTAACTACATGAGTTATGACGTGACTAAGGAGCTAGGCAGCGGACCACAGGCGACGCTGGGTGCGGTGCTGGGCAACGGCTGGTATAACTCCCGGGTTTCTGACCAGAGCAAGTACTACTCCAAGGACGGCAACCCGCTGGCGTTGAAGGCCAAACTGGTCATCTCATACTCTGACGGATCCCAGCAGACCGTCGTCACCAAACCGGATGCGGGATGGAAGGCCACTGATTCCGGCCCATACCGCGCCGACGACGTCTACGACGGCCAAACCTACGACGCCCGCCAGGACCTCCCGGGGTGGGCTGCCAACAACTACGACACCGCTGGCTGGTCCGAGGTGTCCGAACACGGCTTCGCCTCCCAGTTCCCGGCCTCAAAGTTGGTGGCCTACCCGGGGGAAACCGCGCGGCTGATGTCGAAGTGGGACCGCGACCCGCAGTCCGTAACCGTATATACGGGAGTCGCGGGTGAGGACACCAGCACCAACGGCAAGGGCCAAATCGTCACAGACCCGGCCCGCACCGTCACCGACCCCGCAGGGGCTGCCACCGCCGAAGTCACCTTGCACCCAG
Source organism: Arthrobacter sp. D2-10 (assembly GCF_054161285.1). Taxonomy (NCBI): domain Bacteria; kingdom Bacillati; phylum Actinomycetota; class Actinomycetes; order Micrococcales; family Micrococcaceae; genus Arthrobacter; species Arthrobacter sp. D2-10. The sequence continues at coordinate 3,383,737 of NZ_CP096431.1, forward strand.
GAGACACTGCAATATACGACTTCGGTCAGAACATGGTCGGCGTACCCCAATACACTGTCAGCGGCCCGGAAGGCACCCAGATAAGCCTGCTGCCCGGCGAGATGCTCAACGACCAAAGCGCCGGCGCCGACGGACCAGCCGGCTCGGTCTACCGCGCCAACCTCCGATCCGCCAAAGCCACCAGCACCTACACCCTGCACGGCGCCGGCGGCGAAGAAACCCACCAGGACTCGCTGAGTTTCTACGGCTTCCGCTACATCGCCGTACGCATCACCGACGGTACCGGCCCGGTCACGATCCACAACCTCACCGGCAAGGTCGCCACATCAGCGATCAATGAAACCGGCGAAATCACCACCGATAACGCCCTGGTCAACCAGCTTTACAGCAACATCCGCTGGGGCCAGCGTGGAAACTACCTCTGGGTCCCCACCGACTGCCCCCAGCGTGATGAACGCCAGGGATGGACCGGAGACACCCAAGTATTCGCCCACACCGGCCTATACAACGTCGACGCCGTCAACTTCCTGTCCCACTTCCAGGACACCCTGATCGAATCCCAGCAAACCTACGGAGTGGACGGCGCACAGTACCCCATGACCGCACCCGGCGGGGCCTTCTCGTTGCCCGCGAATGTTAGCGGTTGGGCCGATGCCGGTGTGGTGGTGCCGTGGACGCTCTGGCAGATGTCAGGTGACACCACCGTGATCGACCGGAGCTGGACGTCGATGACCAAGTACGTCGACTGGATCACCAGCCGCACCGGCGCCACCTACGCCGGCCAGGGCGCGTTCTGGGGCGACTGGCTCGCTCCGCAAACTACTGCCACCGAATTCATGAGCGACGTCTACTACGCCTACTCCACCAAGCTCCTGACCGAAATGGCCCATGCAACAGGACGGAACGCCGAGGCGCGCAAATACCAGCAACTCTTTGACAACATCAAGCGCACCTTCATACTCAAATACGTCAGCACCGACCCACTCACCGGCAAAGTCACCGTCCGCTCAGGACTCGGCACGCCGCCGGTCCCTGAGCCTCTGCTCGGTGGGTCGCCGAAGACCCCGGAGAACAACACCCAGACCGGGTTGCTGTGGGTGCTCAAGCTTGGCCTCTACGAAACGGAAACCCAACGCCGCCAGATCGTTAACCTCCTGGCCGACAACATCGGCAACAGCGCCGCCTTCAAGGAAGCACACCCCACAAGTGAGCGCACCAAATACGCCGAAGACACCCTGTCCGTCGGTTTCCTCGGCGTCAACGTGCTCGCACCGGTACTCACCGACCAAGGCCGCCCCGACCTGGCCTACAAACTCCTCCACCAGGACGCCATGCCCTCCTGGATGTATTCGGTGAAGAACGGCGCCACCACCATCTGGGAACGGTGGAATTCGTACTCAACGGACGACGGTTTCGGGCCGGTGGCAATGAACTCCTTCAACCACTACGCCTACGGGGCCATCGGTGAATGGATGTATAAATCCATGGTGGGAATCGCCACCGACCCCACCAAACCCGGCTTCAAGAACATCCTGCTGCAACCCCAGATCGACCCCACCGGCAAGATCACCCAAGCCTCGGGGTCCCACCGCTCCCCCTACGGAAAAATCGAAGCAGGCTGGAAAGTCACCGCAGACACGCTCAGCTACCGGACCGTCATCCCCGCCAACAGCCGGGCCACCCTGCGCATCCCCACCGCCGCACCCGACACCGTCCGAGAAGCCGGGGTCCCCCTCGCCACCCGACCAGGCGTCACCTTCCTCGGCTTCACCGACGGCATCGCCACCTACCAACTCGAAAGCGGCAGCTACACACTCACCAGCACCCTGAAATAACCCCACCCCAGCTGGCCGCGGGCCCCACACCCGCGGCCAGCCCGCAACTTCTATAGCCGCGCGGTAAAGCCGACTACTGCAAAGATGCCGAACCCACGGCTGTTCTTCCTTACAGGACGCCAAAAGCTACGTGGATGATCAACTGTGCGGGATGGGGCCCGTCCCGCTACACCGGCGTGAAGTGCCGGGTGATGAGCTGGGCCGGCGTTGGAGTTCCTAACCGACGGGCGCCGGCGTTGAGGTCGACTTCCTGACAACGAGTTGCGGATCCAGTTGGACGTGTCGAGGTTCAGTCCGCGTCTGTTCTATGCGTTCCAACAGCAGTTCTACTGCAGCTTCGCCTATCTGCTCGCCGTACTGATCGATTGTGGTCAGGGAAACGAGGGGGTGGCCTGCAAGACCGATGTTGTCATAACCGACAACGGACACGTCTTGCGGTGTCAGGCCCCGCTCTGTGATGGCGCGCAGCGTACCGATCGCCAATGCGTCGTTTCCTGCGAAGATGGCGGTAGGAGGCGTAGCACTGTCGAGGAGGTTACGGGTCGCTTCATAGGCCTCCTGCTCGCTGATTGCATAGGCGAATTGCGGCTGCAGGGCCCGCGATGCCATTCGCTGCTCGTAGGCCTCCTGCCTCAATGCATGCGGTGGCCTCGATTCGGGCCGGTCAGCGATACCCCAAACGGTCAGGAAAGCGATCCTCTCATGACCAAGGCCTAGCAGGTGATCCATGGCCAGATAACCTCCGGCCAGATCATCATCAGTGACGGTGTCGTAGTTCTGGGACTGATCATGGCGTCCAATGAGAACCGTGGGAGCATATCGGGCGAATCGTTCCAGCCACTTCGCGCTGATATCAAGCGATATGGCGATGATCCCATCAACCTGTCGGTCAATCAGCGCGTCAAGAACTCCTTGATCGTCCCTGTGGTCTAGCGATGTGCCAATAATCAGTTGATATCCGCTACCAGCCAACTTCCGAGCAGCACCTGAGGCGACCTGAGAAAAGAACTCATTGCTCAGCTGCGGAATCGTCAAGCCGATAGCGATCGTGAAGGTCTGTCCTCGGAGACCTCGGGCACCGGTTCGAGGCCGATACCCCAGGTCGTCAATGGACCGCTGGACTCGCTCCTGCATGCTCGCGCTCACGCCGTAGGCGTTACGGATCACCTTTGATACGGCGCCCTGAGACACGCCAGCATGGGCTGCTACATCCGCGAGCGACGGCCGGCGCCTCGAGGTAGCAGGAACTTTTGCTTCGGATGACACGAGGATCCTTCTCTCTTGCTATGCCTACAGCCTCTTTCTACTGTATGGGTTCCCGGGTACATCCGCTTCATCTCTTATATCGTTTCAACTTTTTTTGTGAATCGATTGACGAAACGGTGGCGGGAGGCTACTTTAGTGGTGATGGATCTCACTTATCCATCCATCCAACGGGTCGGCGTGATGCCGATGTCGTACCTACACCTCGGCGTTACTGCGCCGAACCTCCCTAACAACGGCGCATTTGCGCCACCCCCACAACGGCGTGTTGATCGCGCCTTAACGAGAAAGGACTCGTCAAATGCGCCGAGCCTTGTATCGCCGTACGTCCATGGCCGTGGCCGCCGCTGGAGTTGTCGCCTTGAGCCTTGCCGGATGCGCCTCTGGCCCCCAGTCTGCTTCGGAGGGTGAGGGCGGAAGCGGGGATAACACCCTGACCTGGTCCGGCTTCAGCGGTGACCCGGTCGCTGCGGCCCTCATTGAGGAGTTCGAGGCTAATAACGCCGGAACCACTATCGAGTTTACTGGACTGCCCTACCCGCAGATCCTCTCTCAGATCAACACGGAACTGGTTTCGGGAACGGCTTCGGATATCGTCACGGTCTTCCCCGGCGCCGGTAACCCGATCGCTGTGCACACATTGGCTGAAGCCGGCTACCTCCAAGACCTCACGTCGCAAAGCTGGACCGGGAATTTCAATGAGGCGAACAAATCAGTGATGGGCCTGGACGGGAAGGTTTACTTCGGCGCCAACAACTTCACCATCATCCCGGCCATCTACAACGATCAGGCACTCGAGGCGCTTGGGGCGACCGCCCCGACCACGTTCTCGGAGGTCCTTGAGCTCTGCAGCTCAGCTCAGGACGAGGGCAAGGTTGCCTATGCGCTGGCGGGGGCGGCCGGTGGAAACTTCCACTTCATCCCGTATGCGCTTACTGCCACGCTCGTCTATGGGGCTAATCCGGACTTCGCCAATGAGCAGGCCGCTGGGGAAACGTCATTCAGTGACTCTGAATGGGCGACCGCATTGGAACAGTACAAGCAGATGAATGACGCAGGATGCTTCACCGCAGATGCCCTGGGCACCAGCTCCGAGGTTGCCCAGGAACAGATCGTCAACGGTGATGCAATCGGCACTGTCAACGTCAGCAACGTCCTCGCCACCCTTAAGGAGGCAGCTCCCGACGGCACGACGTTCTCCACTGCCCCGTTCCCTGCTACCGACGACCCGTCGGAAACAGTGCTTCCTGTTGGCCTCGGCGCCGGCTACGGCGTCAACGCTAAGTCGGACAACGTCGAATTGGCGATGAAGTTCATGGACTTCATCATGTCCGAGGAGGGAATGAATATCGCCCTGGAAACAGGGGGAATCTTCCCGAGCCAGCCCGTTGAAGGATATGAACCGGATCCCTCCCTTACTGGCGTCGCAGAACAGGCACAGAGCGACAAGACTGCCGCTTTCCCTGACCAGACCTGGCCGAACTCCGCTGTGAACCAGGTGTACTTCGACGAACTGCAGAAGCTGCTGGGAGACCAGACTTCCGTTGAGGACGCGCTGGCCGCCATGGACACCGCGTACACCCAGTAACACGCCAGAACCTAAACCCGGGCAGTGCGATGCCTCCCACTTAAGGCATCGCACTGCCCACCACCAAATGTGACGCAGAGACAGAGGGATGAGTCCTCATGGCAGTAGCCCCAGCCATACCCCGCACCGAGAAATCCGCCCAGCAGCGATCCCGCGGCCGACGCCGAGGTAATGGCAGCTCGCTGTGGTGGTTCATCCTTCCCGCAGCCGCACTCTATGCCTTCGCGGTAGTGGTACCGAGCGTGAGAGGCAGCGCATACGCCTTCACCGATTGGGATGGAATCTCCTCGACCGTCAACTGGATAGGGTTCGAGCAGTTCACCCGGATGCTCTCCGACCCCAACGCGGTGACAGCGATCAAGAACACACTGCTCATCGCGGTCGCTGTCACCGTCATACAGAACGTGCTCGGACTCCTCATCGCACTCGGTGTGAACTCGCGTATCAAATCTCGCAACGTACTGCGAGTGACCATTTTCGCCCCCGTCGTGATCACCTCCATCGCCGTCGGCTTTTTGTGGAAGAACCTTTTCAACCCTGCCGGAGGTATCAACGAGGCGCTGGAGTCCGTTGGTCTTGGTGCCCTGGGCCAGAACTGGCTGGGTAATCCAGATGTCGCTCTTTGGGCCATTATCTGCGTGGCGATCTGGCAGTTCGTCGGGTATTCCATGGTGATTTTCCTCGCGGGCCTTCAGGGAGTACCTGATGAGCTCCTTGAAGCCGCAGCGATCGATGGAGCTGGACCCATCCGGCGGTTCTGGTCGGTTATCCGCCCCATGCTGGCTCCAGCAATCACGATCAATGTGATGCTGTCGATCATCGGCGGCCTGAAGATGTTCGACCAGGTCTTCGTTATGACCCAGGGCGGTCCTGGCGGCGCGACGAACACCATCTCAACACTGATTTATTCGAACGCGTTCCAGTTGGGCCGATTCGGCTATGGCGCCGCCCTCGCGGTCGTGCTGACGATATTCGTTGCCCTCGTTTCGGCCATCCAGTACCGGCTTCTGAATCGGAAGGAAAGCTGAGATGTTCAGATACTCGTGGCGTACAGCCATTCTCGAACTTGTCATGGTCGTCGTGGGGCTGGTGTTCCTGTTCCCGGTCTACACCCTCGTCGTTCTCTCACTGAAAGCGCCCAACGATGCAAGCGGCACGTTCGCTTTGCCCTCGCAGCCGACGCTTCAGAACTTCTCTCAAGCCTGGCAGCAGGGCGGTCTTGGCGGTGCGCTGATGAACAGTGCGATCGTCACGATCACTTCGATTGCATTCATCGTGGTCCTCTCCGCTGCTGCCGCCTACCCGCTATCCCGCGTCGGCGCTCTCTGGTCAAAATTTACATACTTCGCATTCCTTGCCGGCCTGCTGCTGCCAGTTCAGCTCGGTCTGCTGCCCCTGTACCAAACCGTCCGCGACCTAGGGCTCCTCGGAACCCTCACGGGCGTCATCTTGGTCACCGTAGGCGCGGCCATGCCGTTCGCGATCTTCCTCTACGCAGGATTCATGCGAGCACTACCATCGGATTACGAGGAAGCGGCAGCCCTTGACGGCGCCAGCCCTTTCCGCACGTTCTGGTCCGTCGTCTTCCCGCTGGTCAGACCGATCACCGGTACTGTCATCATCCTCACCGCTGTCGCTACCTGGAATGACTTCCTCACCCCGCTCCTCTATCTCTCGGGTTCGAACCAGCAGACCATCCCGGTGGCCGTCTACAGCTTCGTGGGCCAGTACGGGGCGCAGTGGAACCTGATCTTCGCCGGCATCATCATCAGCATCCTGCCGATTCTGATCGCGTACTTCCTGATGCAGAAGTACATCGTGCAAGGCTTCGCCGGTGGGCTGAAAGGCTGACCCGATCGGTGATCAAGGGCTTCCGCCTGCCGATCACACTCACAAAGTGCACACAGCCCGCCTGGTCCACCATGCGCAGGCCGCGCTCCAGGCACAGAGCCCTGTCCATACTCCCCCACGCCTCAGGCCTGACTTCAACTGCCAGAGTTATCAAAGGAAACACCATGCTCGAAGCCGCAACAATGATCACCGCGGACGATCACCGAGAAGCCGCCGTCGTCCTTGCCCGGACTGTCCAGCTCCGCCAGAGAGTTGAGTTGGTCTCGGCCACGCTCCGGGCCACCGCTCACGGAGTTTATGAAGCCCGCATAGGAGGCCATCCCGTCTCGGACGCCCTCCTCTCGCCGGGCTGGACGTCCTACGAGTGGCGCCTCCAGGTACAGGAATTTGACGTCACCGACCTTATCCATGACGGTGCGGAGTTGGAGGTGCTCCTGGCGAACGGGTGGTACCGCGGTGATCTAGGCTTCGAGAACGCCAACGCCAATTACGGAGAGGAGATCGGTTTCGTCGGTGAACTCGAGTTGCGCTATGCCGATGGCAGCTCCGAACGCATAGTCACCGACCAGTCCTGGAACGCCCGGACCAGCGACAGCCCGGTGGCTAGCCTCTACAACGGACAGACAATCGATGCCCGCCGGCGCGGCAAAAGCACTGTGCTGCCCCTGCGGCACATCGACTTCGACCGTTCAACTCTCATCGCGCAGGTCGGTCCGCCGGTAGTACGGCAGGAAACCCTCAAAGCGCAGCGCATTTGGACCTCACCAAGCGGTAAAACGCTGATGGACTTCGGGCAGAACCTCGTGGGGTGGCTGCGTGTGAAGGTTCAGGGACCGGCGGGGGCCGAGATCACTATCCGGCACGCCGAAGTCCTCGAACATGACGAGCTCGGGACCCGACCGCTGCGTGGAGCAAAGGCCACCGATACGTTCATCCTCTCAGGTGGAGAGGATCTGTTCGAGCCCACCCTTACCTTCCACGGATTCCGGTACGCCGAGATCAACGGGTGGCCCGAGGGCTTGAGCATGGACGGAATCGAGGCCGTGGTCGTGCACTCGGAAATGCGCCGTACCGGCTGGTTCGAGTGCTCTAATGACCTGGTGAACCAGCTTGTCAGCAACTCAATCTGGAGCCAGAAGGGCAACTTCCTCGATGTGCCCACTGACTGCCCACAGCGCGACGAGCGTTTGGGTTGGACCGGTGACATCGCGGCCTACGCAGCAACGGCAACATACCAGTTCGAGACCGCCGATCTGCTGCATAAGTGGCTGTTGGATCTGGCCGAAGAGACCCGTCACAGCAAGCACGGGGTTCCCCACGTTGTCCCTGACGTGCTGAAGTACGCCAACTACCCCCCCGAACACGCAGAGCTCGAAGAGCTCATCTCCGGGCCCAAGACCATCTGGGGCGATGCGGCCGTCTGGGTGCCCGAAGCGCTCTGGCACTCTTACGGCAACCTTGACCGGCTCGCCGAGCACTACCCCGGAATGGTGCTCCACCTCGAGTCAGTGCTCCCCCGACTTTCCGACAATGGCGTGTGGGACCAAGGCTTCCAGTTCGGTGACTGGCTCGACCCCGACGCAGCCCCGGACGAACCATGGAAAGCAAAGGCCCATCCAGGCGTCGTCGCGACGGCATGCCTGTACCGCTCCGCCATCTTCGCGGCCGAAACAGCCGGGCTGCTCGGCAAGGACGGCGACGCCGAACGCTGGCGGGAACTGGCACAGCAAACCCGCGCAGCCTTCAACCAGGCCTACGTCACCGCTGATGGGAGGATCACCTCCGATTGCACCACCGTCTACACGTTGGCGGTCTGCTTCGGCCTGCTGGACGAGCGTCTGGTGGAAGCAGCCGGTGACAGGCTCGCCGAACTCGTCCGGGCCTCCAATTACCGCATCTCGACAGGCTTCGCCGGCACTCCTTTCATCAACCGTGCACTGACAATGACCGGCCATGTGGAAGAGGCGTACGCGCTGCTCCTGGAGACTGGCAACCCGTCATGGCTCTATCCCGTCACGATGGGTGCAACCACGATTTGGGAACGCTACGACTCCATGCTCGAGGACGGGACCATCAACCCCGGTGATATGACCAGCTTCAACCACTATGCCCTCGGAGCCGTCGTGGACTGGCTTTACACAACAGTGGCTGGTCTGCGCCCGGCTGAGCCTGGCTACTCCCGGTTGCTGCTACAGCCTACCCCCGGCCCAGGCCTCGACTACGCCAAGGCAAGCTTGGATACCCCCTATGGTCGCGCCGAATGCGGCTGGGCATTGAACGGAGATCACCTGACGATCGACGCGCTCGTACCCGACGGCGTCACAGCTGACGTTGTCCTGCCCGACAGCACAAAGCAGACCGTCGGCCCGGGCCGGCACAGCTTCACGGTCAGCATGATCGCCGCGGTCTAGGAGCCTTGACGGCCCGTCTGACAAAGTCGATCCGCTTTCGTCGCACCCGAACTCGTCCCCTGGGGCCCACCCGCTCTGGTCCCCGCACTGAACACTGAAGGAAGAAGGACGCCAATGGACACCGTGGCACCTCTTGATCAAGCAACCACCGAACACCTCACAGGACTACTGAGCCGCCTCGATCTTGAGGAGAAGGTCCAGCTCCTGACCGGACGTGATCTGTGGTCCACATGGCCTTTGGAGAAGATTGGGCTTCGCTCCATCGTCTTCTCCGACGGCCCATCGGGTGTGCGCGGCGAGGTCTGGGATGAACGGCAGCCGTCCATGAACTTCCCCTCCGCCACAGTGATCAGCTCCACGTGGGATCCGGCAATAGCTGACCGTCTCGGAGCCGGGTCCGCCGTCGAGGCGAGACGTAAAGGCATCGACGTCGTCCTAGGTCCGACGATCAACCTCCACCGTTCGCCCCTGGGCGGACGGCACTTCGAGGCCTTCAGCGAAGATCCTGTCCTTACCGGCGAACTTGCAGCCGCGTACGTCGCTGGAGTGCAGCGCAACGGAGTGGGCGCAACTCCCAAACACTACGTCGCCAACGATTCCGAGACAGATCGATTTACGGTGGACGTGCAGGTAGCGGACCGGCCGTTGAGGGAGCTGTACCTTCTGGCCTTCGAGAAGGCGATCGTCCAGTCGCGGGCGTGGCTGGTGATGAGCGCCTACAACTCGATCAACGGTGCCACGGCGAGTGAAAATGACCTGCTGGAAACCCCGTTGAACAGCGAGTGGGGTTTCGACGGCGTGGTCATCAGTGACTGGACGGCCGTGCGGAGCATTAACAGCGCTCGGTATCAGCAGGACCTGGCTATGCCAGGACCCTATGGCGCCTGGGGTGCGGCTCTGGTTGATGCGGTGAAGGCAGGCGAGGTCGAGGAGGCAAGCATCGACCGTAAGGTGTTGCGGATCCTGCAGCTCGCTGCCCGGGTAGGAGCGCTCGAAGGTTTCGAACCGGTCAGCGCCGAGCCGGTGGACCGGGAAGACCTCGTGGCGTTTACACGGGAAGTTTCAGCGGCCGGCACCGTGTTGGTCAAGAACGACGGCCTGCTGCCGCTCGATCCCGCCACGGTAACCACGGTGGCAGTCATTGGACACAACGCCCTGCATGCTCGCACCCAGGGTGGCGGATCGGCCACCGTGGTCCCGGAAAAGGTCATCTCCCCGCTCGAGGGTCTCCGGAACGCCTTCAGTGGTGCGGAAGTCGGCTACAGCCTGGGAGCCGTGGTGCAGGAAGGAGTGGCTGAATTGCCCCTCCAGCAGCTGCGAAACCCGACCACAGGCACGGAGGGCATCCGGGTGTCCTTCCTGGACGCCAACAAGAACGAGCTGCACGGCGAAGACCGCTATTCCACGTCCCTTGTCTGGTTTGGCGGTGACGCACCCATCGCTGAATCGTCCACCCTCCAACTCCACACGGTATTCACCCCCCAAGAGTCCGGCGTCGTCCGGCTAGGTATCGCTACGGTAGGGCGTTGCCGGATTTTCGTGGACGAGACCATGGTCCATGACGTCGCCATCGCGCCGCACGGCAATGACTTCGCTGAAGCCTTCCTGGCGCCCCCATCGTCCTCGGTCCCCGTGACCGCAACAGCCAACGAACCCATGACCATCCGCGTGGAACTCGAAACCGATGACCGGGTAGGTCCCCTTGCCAGCGCCCTAAGCATCTTCTTGGGAACCGAACCGGCCGATACCGACCCCGAAGTACTGATCACCGAAGCAGTCGCTGCCGCCAAGGGTGCCGACGTCGCCGTGGTTGTGGTGGGAACGAACTCCCGCGTCGAGTCAGAAGGCTACGACCGCACCACACTGGCGTTACCCGGACTACAGGACCGATTGGTATCCGCGGTTGCGGCCGCAAACCCACGCACCGTCGTCGTAGTGAATTCCGGCGCCCCGGTCCTTCTGCCCTGGCGGGATGAGGTTGCGGCCACTCTCATCGGATACTTCGGCGGACAAGAATTTGGCAACGCCATTGCCGACGTCATCACCGGCCGTACCGAACCCGGCGGCCGGCTCCCGACAACCTGGCCCGCAACCCAGGAAGACGTCCCGGTCATCAACGTGACTCCCAGCGCCGAAGGGAAACTCAGCTATGACGAGGGCATCCACATCGGGTACCGAGCATGGCTCAAATCCGGCACCGTACCGGCCTACGAATTCGGCTACGGCCTCGGATACACCACATGGAGCATCGACGCGGTCGCAACACTCCCGGGTGCGTCCGCGGGCGAAGTGCTGCCGCTGGAGGTAACCTTGTCCAACACTGGCTCGAGACGGGGCAAGCAGGTAGTTCAGGTGTACGCCGAAAAGGATGACTCTGCTGTGGATCGTCCAATCCGCTGGCTAGTTGCATCCACCGCTATCGAAGTTGACGGTGGGGGGACTGCCAACGTAAATATCGACGTTCCCACCCGTCTCCTTGCCCACTGGGACAACGGTTGGCAGTACGAGGAAGGGAACTATCGTCTGCTGATCGGTACGAGCGTCACAGATTTACCCCAGGCTGCCACGATCAGCTTGACAAGATCCGCCGCTTCCCCGCTCGACCCGCAGAAGTGATTCACCGACGCTGTGGATTATGCCTTGGGCAGCACTTCCAGGGCATAACCCACAGCGTAGCCCGCGACCTCGCGGGCAATCCTGGCAGTCACGTTCATTTCTGGCGTTGAGATCACATCCGTTCGAGCGGATCATTGACACTTATCGGGCCTGCCGGTATCTTTGAAACGTTACAATGAAACGATTCAAGTTCGATGTTCATCCCTGCAGGTGGCACCGCTGCCCCAGCAGAAGTACATAAACAGAATGGCGAAGCACCCCCGGACGCCAGCACCAGATGGAGACACACATGGTTGACTTAAGCGGCATTACACCGACCCTGGAGAACCTCGCTATCGAGGTGCCGTCCTGGGCTTACGGCAATTCCGGAACCCGTTTCAAGGTGTTCCAGACACCGGGCACCCCGCGCACTGTGCAGGAAAAGATCACAGACGCCGCCAAGGTTAACGAACTGACCGGCCTGGCTCCCTCTGTTGCCCTGCACATCCCCTGGGACAAGGTCGAGAACTACTCGGAGCTGTCGGACTTCGCGCAGGGCCTCGGCATCAAGCTGGGCACGATCAACAGCAACACCTTCCAGGACGACATCTACAAGTTCGGTTCCCTGACCCATAGTGACCCGTCCGTGCGCAACAAGGCCCTGGACCATATGTACGAGTGCATTGACGTCATGAATGTCACCGGCTCCCAGGACCTGAAGATCTGGCTGGCCGACGGTACCAACTACCCCGGGCAGGGTGACATGCGCTCACGCCAGGACTGGCTGCATGACTCCCTGCAGAAGGTCTACGCCCGCCTGGGCGATGACCAGCGCATGGTCCTCGAGTACAAGTTCTTCGAGCCGGCTTTCTACCACACCGACGTTCCGGACTGGGGCACCTCCTACGCCCACACGCTGGCCCTGGGCGAGAAGGCGTTTGTCTGCCTGGACACCGGCCACCATGCACCCGGCACCAACATCGAGTTCATCGTGGCGCAGCTGATCCGTCTCGGGAAGCTCGGATCCTTCGACTTCAATTCCCGCTTCTACGCCGACGACGACCTCATTGTGGGATCGGCAGATCCGTTCCAGCTGTTCCGCATCATGTACGAAGTTGTCCGCGGCGGCGCGCTCGATCCCGCCAGCAACGTCGCGTTGATGCTGGACCAGTGCCACAACCTCGAAGAGAAGATTCCCGGGCAGATCCGCTCGGTGCTCAATGTCCAGGAGATGGCCGCGCGTGCGCTGCTCGTCGACCGCGCCGCGCTGACCAAGGCGCAGGAGGCCGGCGACGTACTCGGCGCCCATGCCCTCTTCATGGATGCCTTCTACACCGACGTCCGTCCGGCGCTCGCGCAGTGGCGTGAATCCCGCGGCCTCCCCGCGGACCCGATGGCTGCCTACGCAGCCAGCGGCTACCAGGAAAAGATCAATGCAGACCGCCAGGGCGGGCAGCAGGCAGGATGGGGCGCGTAACGATGGAGAACGCAGTGAGCACAGTAAACAGCACAGTCCAGGCTCTCATCGAGCGCTCCAACCGGCTGGGAGCGGACAAGCGCAACACCAACTACGCGGGCGGCAACACGTCCGCGAAGGGCTCCGACACCGACCCGGTAACCGGTGAGAACGTCGAGCTGCTGTGGGTGAAGGGCTCCGGTGGTGACCTTGGCACGCTCAAGGAGCAGGGTCTGGCCGTGCTGCGCCTGGACCGCCTGCGCGCCCTGACCAACGTCTACCCGGGCCTTGACCGCGAGGACGAGATGGTCGCCGCGTTCGATTACACCCTGCACGGCAAGGGCGGCGCCGCCCCTTCGATCGATACCGCCATGCACGGCCTCGTCGACGCCGCGCACGTTGACCACCTTCACCCGGACTCCGGTATCGCGATTGCGACGGCGGTCGACGGCGAAGCGCTCACCGAGAAGATCTTCGGCGACAAGGTGGTGTGGGTTCCCTGGCGCCGTCCCGGATTCCAGCTCGGCCTGGACATCGCCGCGATCAAGGCCGAGAACCCGCAGGCCGTGGGCACCATTCTCGGTGGGCACGGCATTACCGCCTGGGGCGAGACCTCCGAAGAGGCCGAGAATAACTCCCTGTGGATCATCGAGACCGCCGAACGCTACATCGCCGAGAACGGCCGCCCGAACCCGTTCGGTGAACCCCTCGAGGGCTACGCGGCGCTCGCACCGGAGGAGCGCCGCGCGAAGGCAGCGGCGCTGGCGCCGGTGATCCGCGGCCTGGCTTCCACCGACCGGGCGCAGGTCGGGCACTTCACCGACGACGACGCCGTCCTGGACTTCCTGAGCGCCTCCGAACATCCACGGCTGGCAGCCCTGGGCACTTCCTGCCCGGACCACTTCCTGCGCACCAAGGTCAAGCCGCTGGTCCTGGACCTGCCGGCAGATGCTTCCATCGAGGCTTCCGTTGCCCGCCTGAAGGAACTGCATCAGGAGTACCGCGAGGACTACCGCGGCTATTACGAGCGCCACGCCGAGTCTGATTCCCCGGCCATGCGCGGAGCCGACCCCGCGATCGTCCTGATCCCCGGCGTCGGAATGTTCTCCTACGGGGCGAACAAGCAGACCGCCCGCGTCGCAGGCGAGTTCTACATCAACGCCATCAACGTCATGCGCGGCGCCGAGGCGATCTCGACCTACGCACCGATTGATGAGTCGGAGAAGTTCCGCATCGAATACTGGGCGCTGGAAGAGGCAAAGCTCGCGCGGATGCCCAAGCCCAAGTCCCACGCCACCCGCATCGCGCTGGTCACCGGCGCGGCCTCCGGCATCGGCAAGGCCATCGCCACCCGCCTGGCCGCTGAGGGTGCGTGCGTGGTCATCGCCGACCTGAACCTCGAAAACGCTGAGAAGGTAGCCGACGAACTCGGCGGCTCCGACGTCGCGATCGGCGTGCAGGCCGACGTGACCAGCCCCGAGCAGGTTCAGCAGGCGATCGACGCAGCCGTCCTGGCCTTCGGCGGGCTCGACCTCGTGGTCAACAACGCCGGCCTGTCCATCTCCAAGCCGCTGCTCGAGACCTCCGAGAAGGACTGGGACCTGCAGCACAACGTGATGGCCAAGGGCTCGTTCCTGGTCTCGAAGGCCGCCGCGAAGGTCCTCATCGACCAGGAGATGGGCGGGGACATCATCTACATCTCCTCGAAGAACTCCGTCTTCGCCGGCCCGAACAACATCGCGTACTCGGCCACCAAGGCAGACCAGGCCCACCAGGTGCGCCTGCTCGCCGCTGAACTCGGTGAGTACGGTGTCCGGGTCAACGGCATCAACCCCGACGGCGTGGTCCGCGGCTCCGGTATCTTCGCCGGCGGCTGGGGCGCCAAGCGCGCCGCGGTCTACGGCGTCGACGAGGAGAAGCTGGGCGAGTACTACGCCCAGCGGACGCTCCTCAAGCGCGAGGTGCTTCCGGAGAACGTGGCGAACGCCGCCGTCGTACTCACCTCCGCCGAACTGTCCCACACCACCGGGCTGCACGTCCCCGTCGACGCCGGCGTCGCCGCCGCGTTCCTCCGCTAAGTTCCGTCGATGAGTTCGAAGCCTGCGGTCTACGCAGCCATCGATATCGGCGCCTCATCCGGCCGGGTCATCCTCGGCCGGATGAGCGCCGACGGCCCGGAGCAAACGGCGCCCGATCGGCAGATACAGATGGAAGTAGTGCACCGGTTTCCGAACGGAGCAGCCCCCTCCGAGGGTGGCCTTCGGTGGAATTTTAATGCGCTTCTCGAGGAAGTCCTCACAGGTCTGCGGGAAGCGGCGACAGTTGCAGCCGCTCGAGGTGAACACATTGCCAGTATCGGTATCGACACGTGGGCAGTGGACTACGGCCTGGTCAACCCTGCAGGTGAACTGCTCGCTCAGCCGTTCAGCTACCGGGATGATCGCGTTAAAGGCTCTGTCGAGAAGGTGCACGAAAAGGTCGACCACGCGCGCCTTTACAGCACCACCGGGCTGCAGTTTCTCCCCTTCAACACCATCTACCAGTTGGCGGCTGAGCGGAACCTGGACGAGGTGCAAGCCCTACTCATCCCTGACCTGCTCGCCTACCGGCTGACAGGGCAACGCCGCACCGAGGTCACGAACGCCTCAACCACAGGCCTCTTCGATGCTGTTGCCGGGGAGTGGGCAACCGAATTCTTCGATGCCCTCGAATTGCCCGCCGATCTGTTTCCGCCCTTGATAGGTCCGGGCGAACTGATCGGGAATCTAATGCCTGAGGTAGCCGACCGGACGAAACTGCCGGCATCAACGAAGGTCATCGCCGTCGGGTCTCATGACACTGCTTCGGCCGTCGCGGCGGTTCCCGCCTCGTCGCCGAACTTTGCCTACATTTCCTCCGGCACCTGGTCACTCGTGGGCATGGAATTACGGCACCCAGTACTTACCGAAGCAAGCCGGACTGCGAACTTCACCAACGAACGCGGCGTCGACCGGACCATCCGGTACCTCCGCAATGTTGGGGGCTTATGGCTCCTCAGTGAATGCCAGCGTTCATGGGCTGAAGACGGAACCGACGAAACACTGGAAGCCCTCTTGGCTGCCGCGGCAGCACTGCCCCCGGGTGGTCCTCAGATTGATGCGGACTCGGATGCCTTCGTACCCCCCGGTGATATGCCGCAGCGCATCCAGCATGCCGTCGGCGATAGTCAGTCCCCACTTCTGCAGCACCCTGCAGCAATAGTGCGTTGCATCCTCGACAGTCTCGCAGTTGGATACGCCCGGACCCTTGCCGATGCCGAAACCCTGACGGGCGTGGAAGCGGAAGTAGTCCACATTGTAGGAGGGGGATCGCAGAACCAGCTTCTATGTCAGTTGACCGCTGATGCTACGGGTAAACCGGTGATAGCGGGGCCGGTTGAAGCCACAGCGTTGGGCAACATCCTCGTTCAAGCCCGCGCCAACGGCCATATCGAGGGGAATTTGAGCACCCTGAGAAGCCTGGTGGCAGCAGGAAGGGCTCGGACCCACTACGAACCTCGTTCATCTGCGTTGCCCCTCAATACCGAATCGGCAGTGTCCCTATCGAAGGACTTATCCCATGACTAAGCGCCAACTTCCCGTACCCTCGGAAATGCTCGAGTTGATGCAGTTCAAGAAGCTCGAGCTGAACGGTAAGAAGCGGCGACTTGATTCCGCTCTTACCATCGCGGATCTGCGTACATTCGCCAAGCGCCGCACCCCAAAGGCGGCCTTCGACTATACCGACGGTGGTGCGGAGGGAGAGCTGTCGCTCAACCGTGCCCGGCAGGCGTTCGAGGACATTGAGTTCCATCCCTCGGTGCTCCGCCCAGCTGAACACGTGGACACCTCCGTAGAGATCCTCGGCGGGCCCAGTGCGTTGCCGTTCGGTATCGCACCGACCGGTTTCACCCGGCTCATGCAAACTGAGGGCGAGACCGCAGGTGCCGGTGCAGCCGCAGCTGCGGGCATCCCCTTCACCCTGTCCACCCTCGGCACCACCTCGATCGAGGACGTCAAAGCCGCCAACCCGCAGGGACGCAACTGGTTTCAGCTCTATGTGATGCGGCAACGGGAAATCTCCTACGAACTGGTCCGCCGCGCCGGTGAAGCCGGTTTCGACACCCTCATGTTCACCGTCGACACCCCCGTGGCGGGCGCACGCCTGCGTGACAAGCGCAATGGCTTTTCCATCCCACCACAGCTGTCGATCGGAACCATCCTCAACGCTGTCCCGCGCCCATGGTGGTGGATTGACTTCCTGACCACCCCAAAGCTTGAATTCGCATCCTTGAGCGATACCGGCGGCACCGTCGGAGACCTGCTCAACGCGGCAATGGACCCCACCATCAGCTACGACGACCTCGCCATCATCCGCGACCTATGGCCAGGCAAGATCCTCATCAAGGGCGTGCAGAACGTTGAGGACTCAGTCCGCCTGGTAGATATGGGAGTCGACGGGATCATCCTGTCCAACCATGGCGGGCGGCAGCTCGACCGGGCGCCCGTCCCCTTCCATCTGCTCCCGCAGGTAGTTCGCGAAGTTGGCCGTGATGCCACCATCATGATCGATACCGGCATCATGAATGGCGCGGACATCGTGGCCTCCCTCGCCCTCGGCGCGAAGTTCACCCTCATCGGACGAGCTTACCTATACGGACTGATGGCCGGCGGCCGCCAAGGCGTCGACAAGACCATTGCGATTCTGCGGGACGAAATTGAACGGACCATGCGCCTGCTCGGCGTCTCCCACCTCGGTGAGTTGGAACCCAAGCACGTCACCCAACTAACTCGCCTTGTACCGGTAACCACAGCAGCGCGGGCGCAGAGCGCCGTCCTGGGTTAATAAACGCGTCCGTTACCGGCAACCGGCCGATGGTCGCTCTGGAAATGGACGTATCGACTGGGTTGGTAAGCACCCCACGGTTTTCGTGTGCTTCCGTGACGCCATTCGCTCCAACTTCGTTGCCCTGACCGGCACAACCGCCAGCACCTTCGAATCTGAACCTGAAGGACATCACGTGAATACCATTTACACTGCAGAAGCCCTAGCTACCGGTGCGGGCCGCAACGGGCGCACCCGGACTTCAGACGGGCACGTTGACCTTGAACTGGCGACTCCGGCTGCTCTCGGCGGCTCAGGCAATGGAGCTAACCCTGAACAACTCTTCGCCGCCGGCTACGCCGCTTGTTTTCATTCCGCACTGCAGCTAGTAGCACGCCAGTCCAAGACGGAGCTGGGTGACTCCAGTGTCGGGGCCAAAGTCGGCCTTGGATCATACGATCACGGGGGTTTCGGCCTGGAAGTCACCCTCGAAGTTGTGATCCCAAACGTGCCACAAGATCAGGCGCAGGCCATGGCCGATGAAGCTCACCAAGTATGCCCCTACAGCAACGCCATCCGCGGTAACGTCCAAGTCACCATCACGGTCTCGGACGACTAACGAGGCAAGAGATTACGGCCGGGCGGGCTCACCTGACAGGGACGTACCCGGCCGTCATCATCAGAAGCTGGGCGGGAAAGGGGTGATGGTGGCTCTGAGTGTTCGTGCTGAAGATAGGACCGTGTTCCACGAGCGTCATCCAGCAGGAGTCGCGGCGCCGTGGTCGGTCCCAACCAGAAATGTATGTTGTATCGGCTTTCTGGGATTGGTCTATGCAGGGATCACCCGAAGGGGCGACGGTGTCCATACGGACTGTTCGCTGAGGGCTGAAGCAGCCCTCTTCTAGCCCAAACCAACTTGACGTTCCCTGCTTGCGCCTCGACTGACGAACTTCTTGCCCTTCGAAAGCTTGTGCCCCGTTCGAACGCTCTCCTCAGGGTGTGTTCCTTGGTCTTGGTCTGCGGCGAGTACAGCGGAGACGGCCTCCTTGCCTTCGTCGGAGTGCCCGAAGACGTCCATGAGCCGTTCAGCGAGTTGTGCGCGGCGGTCACTGGAGTCCCACCAACCCTTGCCTGCCTCGTAGGCCTCCTGCATGTCAGAGTCGTTCTGCATGTCTCCCCTAGTGATGGCTGCAGCTTGCTGTTCGGCTTGAGTGGAGTCTTGCTGGACTTCCTGCTTCTCGAATGTTCTCCCCGTGGTTTGCTTGCCTCCAGTTTCTGAAGATGCTGCGTACCCGTCGAGGAACTGCTCAGGGGCTAGGTTGTATCGGTCCTTAATTTCATCGTGCATGTGTTCGCGGGAGAGCCGTGCCATGTCGTCGAAGAGCTCCCACTGTTGTGCGAGGGCGTAGTGGGTGGCGATGTCCTGGGGCCGGGCGGATTCCCAGAATTGCGTTTGATGTACTGCGGCGAGTTGGGTTCGCATGACTGCGCGTTCGGCTTCGAAGCGTTCCTGGAGTTGGCGGCGCTCGGACTCGGCTGCGCGTTGTAGTTCCTGCTGCCGTTCGGCGCGTTGGCGGGCGAGCACTTCCCCGAGCCGCCCGGCTACGGCTAGCGCGGCCTGTGCTTGTCCGCGTAGCAGGTCGTTGGCTCCGTCTGGTCCGTGATTCACGATTATCTCCCCATTCCTTGATCGTGTGCGGCTTGTTGTTCCTGCTGGCGCTGCCGTGCTGCGTATCCGTCTACTTCGGTCAGCGCTCTTACCTGCCGGCTTGGTCCGTCATGTGCCGGCTGCAGCTTTGGTTCGGGAACGTCCGGCAAGGGTGCTGCGACGGCGGCCAGCTGATTCCGGATAGTTTGGGTCAGAACGGTTGCTTCTCGGAGTTCCTTACCGGCTTCATGCATGGCGCGGATGGCACCAAAGGTGCGCAGCATCTGCTGCATGATCAGCGCCTGGGCAACCGGGGATGGCGCGGTAGTCGCCGCTAGCAGGAAAGCAGTGGTGCCGGCCATTCGCAGCGGCGGGTCAACGGGGTCGGTGATTTTCATGCCGCTACGGTGAGCGGATCTCGCCATCGCCCGCGCGGCCTCAGCTAGCGGCCCGGGGATTGGTTCGGTTGCCCTGGACCAGGCGCCAAGCAGCCCGGAAGTTTCGCGTGCCACGTGCGCCCAGGTTTGATGATCGTCCGGTGCAACTTTCGTCATCGCTCGTCGGGCCTCTGCTAGCTGCAGTGCGAACTTCCGTGCCAGGTCCTCATCAAATGCTCTACCCGCCGATGAGGTCGCCGGGGAGTCTTGTTTCATGTCTGGGGCGCCCGGGTTTGCGATCCTGTGGTGGCGCTTGGCGGCCCACCATTCCTCGGCGGCTTCCTGTGCTTGCTGCGGAGTATCGGGCCAGCCGGTCCGCAGCGCAGGGAGGGTGAGGTCCTTGGCGAGTTTGCCTCCGCCGAACCAGATCGGGCGCATGCCTTTCGGTGGCCGTTCGGCGACCGCGTACCCGGTGACGACGCTTCGCCCGCCGTCCGCGAAGCGGGCACTGACCAGCAAGCCACTGCGGCGGAGCCTGCGCACGAATTCCGCCTCGCACTGGGATGCGACAGCGCTTGAACGGACGACACGTTCCATCCGGAAACGTGCCGGCTCCTGCCCGCGGCCAACCGTCTGTTCTGCTGGTTTGAAGCCGCGTTCGGCGTACTGTCCCAGCTCCATCAAGCCGTACTTCTTCTCGATGCCGCGGGCCACTCGTTGCGCCTTCGGATAGTCGGCTCCGTCATGCCACTTCGTGCCGTCCGATCGGACACGGGAGGCAACGATGTGTATGTGGTCGTTCCCAGCGATGCTCTTTCCGTGGTGAACGGCGACCCACTGCACCGGTGCCTTGCCACTTGCCTCCGTGCAGCCCATCTCGTCCACGAACTCCTGGGCAATGTCAGTCCACTGCTGCTCGGTCACCGGACGCTCGTCGGCCCGCAGTGACAACGAGCAATGCCACACATGGTTCGGGATCTCCATGTCGAAGGTGCGCCGGTTCAGGTCCAGTTCCTTGGCGACCATGACAGCCGAACTCTCGTCCAGTTGCACGTCATCGAACCACGCCAAAATTGTGGGACTGCCTGCGACCAGATGCGGGTCCGTGTGCTCGTTGCGCTTGCCGGGACCGACCAGATACTTCATCAGCCCGACCGGACGGTCACCCTTGGTGATGTTCGGGATCACGGCTTCAGTTCCTCAAGCACGTCAACAATCTTCGCCATCACCTCACGGGCTTCCTGCACCACGGCTCGTCCGTTCGAAGCCATCTCCCCGGTTGTGTTCTGGTGACGTGCGACCTGATTGATGTTGTTCGCCGCGGTGGCAACGAGGTATCGGATCTCCAGAAGAGTCGCGAGTTCCTGCTTACGCAAGTGCAAAGAAGCAGGGTCACCAGTACCCAGGGCTGCGTCAACCAGAATCGCTGACGGAGACAACCCGGTTTGCGCCTCAAGCTTCAACAGCCTGGCACGCTCCATCTCAGACATGGAGACACGCACATACTGAGTCTTACCCTCGATGCGCTTACGCCGCGACGACCACACACGACGCGCTGGCTTGGCAGCGGTTCCCTGCTCGTCGTTCTCGTCGCTCTCAGCCATGCCCGTCCCCCTCTTCACCGGCCCAGCGCAGCGCCCCTCCCCTGGAGGCCCCACACCATCAGTGTGTCACCGACCAGCCGAAGGCGCCAGCGCGGATCGGCGTTTATGGCACATAGGCGCATAGCTTGCTCCGCCGGTGCTCCGCTCTCTAAGTCGCCCGACGATTTTTGGCGGGTGGGGTTCTCAAGCTTCTGAGGAGGCGCTTCGCGCCATGTGGCCTGCACGGCTGCGCCGTTCCGTTTCGGCTGTTGAAGGTACTGTCCGCCCTTCTCTTGGCAAGTCTCCGCCGGCGGCTTTCGCGGCATATCCTCACTCGCTTCGCTCCCTCCGGTATTCCACGGTCCCCCGACTCCAACTTGCCAATTCACTTCGCGGCCAAGTGATGACGGCGTTGCGGAAAGGAACGGTGATCGAGAGATGAAAGTGAGACGAAAGATGGATGGGTTGGTGACACCGCGCCAGGTGGTTGAGAAGTACGGCGTCAGCATGATGGAGCTGGCGTCATGGAGGCGGCGGGAAATGGGTCCCCCGTTCTACAACTTCGGACGCAAAGCAATCCGCTACGACATGGCCGACGTCGACAGCTGGTTCAACGATCCACGCAACGCGCACCTGCACGATCTACCAGTTCGAACTAGCGGTGAATTATGTGCCTGATGGTCACGTCTCCGTCGATTGACGATGGCACGGATTAAGGTTGATGCATGACGACAATCGATCTCGAAGCAACCCGAAACCAAGCTCGTCAGATACTCGACTCGCGTATCGAGGTGGTCTCCGAACTGGTGATCGCCCGGCAACGCGTAAACGAACTCCGCGAACAGTTGGCCGAGGCCGAAAGAGAAGACAAGAGAGCCTACGTGCGCGCCACCAAAGAAGGCTGGAGTGAGGACGAACTGAAGAAGCTCGGACTCGACAACAATGCAGCGGCCAAGCGGCGCAAGCGCTCCGCTACAACCAGTTCAGCATCATCCGAAACGAACACTACGCCCGGCACAACGGAGTAAGACGCTCCCTCAAGCCGGTTAGCGCTCCAACTCCTCGCCCTGCTCCAGCTGGGACCCTCGTGCACGCGCGCCTGAGACCTCAGCAAGGGCAGCAGCTGGAACCTTTCCGGGTCGCGGAGCTGTCGGATAGCTAAGCCTCATATCGCGTTTGAGAACCTCCAGTTCGGGGTCGAGACTGGTCTGTTCGGAATCTTCTCCCCTCATTGCCTTCGCGATGCTCTCAACCTCGCAGCGGGCAGCTTCCAGAGCCTCCACGTGCTTGAACGGCTCCGCCAGGGCAGTCGCAGCGTCACGGTACTCCTGGCGGGCTTCCTCGATGCGCTGCTCCTGTTTCTTAACCTCGTCGGGGAGGCGCTTCACCTGGTTCTCCAGACGCTGGATCACCCCAACTGTGGGAGCCAGTGAGTCCGTGCGTGAAAGGTCTACCGCAACTCCGGGGGCACCATCAATCTGCAGCTCTATTCGGGAAGCCCCCATGTCGACCATGTTCGCCTGGCCCTGCACGAACCTGATGTTGTGCCCGCCGATGGAACCGATGACACCGAGGTCCCTGGACCCGCTGATGGGCGGTCGGACCGCTGCGTGCGTGCTCGCCCATTCACGCAGCGCTTCGGCGGCGTCGGTGCGCTTGTCATAGGCGCGCCCGTTGAGGGTCATACGGAATGCAGCGTCACCGAAGTTGGGGACGGTGCGCGCCGCGGCGTCACGCAGTGCGGGCAGCTCGGCCACCAATGATTCGCCGCGCTTCTGTGCGCTGTTCTTGCGGTGTGTAAGCGCCGCTTGGTTTCGGTGCCACGCAGTCTCCAGGCGGCTAAGTCGGGACAGTTCCTGATCCGCTTTGGACTTCTCCAGGATCAGCGGGTTCCCGCTGGAAATTGCTTTGACCTCCGCGAAGGACAGCGTGTTCTCCCCGACGTCTTCGATCTCCCGGACGTCGAGCCGGCCACGCATGATTTGGTCAATGAATTTGCTCTTGCGTTCCAGCGTCTGCCACATGTAAGTGTCGAACGATCCCTTGGTGACGATTTGAGAAATCGCGACCTCCGGGTTTTGGTTGCCCTGCCGGATGATCCGGCCATGCCTCTGGGACACATCGGCTGGCCGCCATGGTGCATCCAGGTCCACCAGGTGCACGGCCCGGGCCTGGATGTTGGTACCTACACCCATCTTCTGCGTTGAACCGACGAGTACGGCGACGTCGCCGGTGCGGCAGGCCGAGAACAGCCGACCCTTCTCGGCGTCGTTCTTGGCTTCGTGCATGAACCGGATCTTCTGCTCGGGCACCCCCCGCTGTACGAGGTCTTCGCGCAGCTGCTCGTACACGTTCCACGTATCCGATGGTGTGCCCAGGTCGCAGAACACGATCTGCAGGGCGCCCGGTGTCGCATGCGGGTCGCCGGTCTTGGGGTCGTTGTAGGTGTGGTCCTTTGTGTCCTCGTATACCCGGGCGATCAGGTCAGCGGTGGCACTGATCTTCGTTTCACTAATGAGGGACCCAAGCTCCGGGTGGACAAGTCACATGTCCAGTGCAGCCTTCCGGCCGTCGCTGGAAATCTTCAGCATGTTGTCCTCGGTTGGGTCGACGAGGCGCTGTTGGATCCGCTCAGCTCGTTCACCGATGTCCGCGATGTACTCCTGCAGCTCCGCGGATGGTTCGACGGTGACCATGCGGGGCAGGCGCTGCCCGTCTTCGCGCTGCGCGAGGTCAGGCACTGGAAGTTTCAGGTCTTCTGCGGTTTTCACGTCCGCGAAGGTGTGGAACATCTTCAGCAGCTCGGGCACGTTCTGGAACTTCGCGAAGCGTTCCTTCATTTTGAAGGTGTCCCCGCCGGCGACGGTCATCTCCATTTCGGTGACTACCTGACCGAATGTCGCTGCCCAGGTGTCGAAGTCGTTGATGCCGGCATTCTCCAGCAGGTCCGGGCGCAGGTAGCGCTGCATCACGTACATCTCGGTCACGCTGTTGGCGATCGGCGTGGCCGTCGCGCCGGTGATGACCCGGTCCCCATGGGTTTCCCTCAGGTACTCGACCTTGGCGTGGAGGTCGGAGGCACGTTTGGACCCGTCAATGGCTGCATCGCGGATGTTGGATGCTGTAGCGAGGTTCTTGAAATCGTGCAGCTCATCCACGATGAGGTAGTCGATGCCGGTTTGCTCGAACGTTATACCAGGATCGGTTTCACGGTCCATCTTCGCTTTCCGCTTCTCAGCGGCGGCTTGCAAGCTCGCTTCTATGCGTTTGACGGTCACGCTTGGCCGGCCCTGCTCCGCGGCACGTTCGCTGGCGGCGCGCAGCTCGGCTCGCATCCTCTCCTCCTGACGCGCCACATACCGGTCCTCTGCTTCGGGGGACAGTGACACTCGCTCGAAGGCGGTGCGGGTCATGATGATCGCATCCCAGTCGTTCGCGGCCGCACGGGCGACGAAGTGGCGGCGCTTATCCCCTGCAAGGTCCGCCGACGAGGCGGCGAGGATCTGCGCCTGCGGGTAAATCTGCAGCCACTCGCGGGCGAACTGATCGAGCATGTGGTTCGGAACCACCACGGCGGGCTTGCGGGCCATACCGAGCCGGCGCAGCTCCATCGATCCCATCACCATTTCAGCGGTCTTGCCGGCGCCGACCTCGTGGAAGAGACCCACCGACGGTTCGGAAATCATCCGTGCCACGGCAGCGCGTTGGTGCGGACGTGGAGTCCAGTCCTTGACCAGTCCGGGGAACGTGAGGCGCTCACCTTCGACGCTGTAATCCCGCAGCACCAGGGAGTTGAACCGGCGGTTGTACTCATCCGTCAGGGCGACGGCGCGTTCCGGGTCCTCCCATACCCACTCGCTGAAGCGGTCCTGCATCAGCTCCGCTTTTTCCTGCGCCGCCGTTGTCTCGGTCGGGTTGATGATCCGCCGGGAGCTTTCGGGGTTGTCGGGATCGGGGTCGGTGACCTGGACCCGCTTCTGCTCCAGCAGGTTCTTGAAGATTTCACCGGCCGACATGCGACCGGTCCCCCAGTCGTTACGGGCCATGAAGCTGTGCCGGTTCGCCTGCACGTCCCAGTTGGCGCCACTGACCCGATCCACGCGGGCCTGCTGGTCGCGGAGGATGCTCCGCAGGAACTCCTCATGGATCTCGGGGGAAATCCAGATCGACCCGATGCGGGCCTCGATTTCATGCACACCCAACGGCAGTGGCAGGACGGCCTGCAAATCAGCGATGTTCCGTTCAAACCGGGGGTCTTCGGCTGCGGCTTCCTGCGCCGCGTCGATCTTCTCGCGGATGTTCCCGCTCAGATACTCGGCGCGTGTTTCCAGCATCCCGCCCCCGCCCGGCACTTCATACACGAGGTCTCCGAGCGCGTCCCTCGCGGCGGCTTCCTCGATGCCCAGCAGGAGTGCCACCTGGGACAGGTCGACTTCCCCTGTGGTGTCGAGGGTGACAGCCAGGGCTTCTGCAGGTGTGTCCACGCCGCGCACGGGCTGGCGGGGCTGCACCTGACGTTCGCGCTGCAGGGCTGCCGGGGATGCCGTCTGGCTGGCCTCGTCGAAGTTCTCCAGCGCGGGGACCAGCGGCCCGAACGGGTCATTGCGCAGCAGTGCCGCCGCTTTGGGTGTCACCCGGGCCATGATGTCTTCGCCGGCGTCATTGGTCCGCCCGGTCCGCCGCTCGATGAACCGGTTGATGGGGCCGTAGGTATTCGCATAGGTGCGGTAAGTGTTGCGCAGCTGTTCGCGTGCTGCGTCCAGTTCGGCGGTGTCTTCGACGTTGCCCGCCTCGAGGGAGAGCACTGACCGGGCAAGGTCCCGCAGGCTAAGCAGTGAGCGCAGCTCTGCCTGCTGTGTCCTGGGAACGCTGAGCGGGGTGAGAGCACCGTCGATGCCGACCTGGGTGAACGTTCCGTCTGCCTCCGCGGTGATGTGCCCGACCTGCAATTCGCTGCCGACGGGCACGATCGCGACTGATTCAATGATCTGGCCGGGCTGACGCTCGGCCACTCCCCTGCCGGCGTCGACGGCGGCGCGGGCAATGTCCTGCAACTGTTGGTGCAACTGTTCTGGCACCGATCGCAGGTCCTCGTTGCGGACGGTGAGAGTCGCCGAGCCGTACATGCCATTACCCACGACCGGCTCACCCAGCACGCGTCCTGGATTGTCAATGAAGTAGGCGTTCATACGGGCCAGGTCCTGACCAGCACCATCTTCAATGGGGAGGGCGTGCGATTCCAGCCACTGCGGGTTGAGCGGCTCCTCGCCTAGAAGACGCTTGCGGAAGATCAGCACGTCGGTGAGGGCATCGGTGCCCGCAGCGCGGCGGTGCGCTCCGGTGGGGAGCCGGACGGCTCCGAGCAGGTCCGCCGTTTCATAGATTTCGCGGCGGGCAGCAGGATTCTGCGCATCGAGGGTGAACGCTGAGGAGATGACGCCGACAACGCCTCCCGGACGTGTAAGGTCCAGTGACTTGATGATGAAGTGGTTGTGCATCGAGTGGCTACCCGCGTTGTGGCGCGGGTCGTGCAGCCTGGTCTTGGCGAACGGGACATTCCCCACGGCAGCGTCGAAGTAGCCGGCTGGCAGGCGGGTATCAGCGAATGACTCGGCCCGGATGTCCGCGTCCGGGTACAGGGCCTGGGAGATGCCGGCCGTGATCGGGTCCAGCTCCACACCGGTCATGGTCGCTGATTCGGGTGCCAGACCGATGAAGGTTCCAGCGCCGGATCCCGGTTCCAGGACCCGTCCCCCGTCGAAGCCGAGAGTGTTGAGGGTTTGCCAGATTTCCGTTGCGAGAGCCGGATCGGTGTAGTGGGCGTTGATGACGGTGCGGTTCGCCGCCCGATACTCGTCCTCGCTCAGCAGCTCGCGTAACTCAGCGCGGTCGGCTTCGTACTCACTGCGGCTTTCATCGAATACCTCCGCAACACCGGATGCACCCCAACTTCCCCACCGGGCCAATACCTTCCGCTCAGCGTCTGTCGCGATCCGGTCCTGTTCCTGCAGCTCACGCAGTACGCGCAACGCAGCAACATTCGCCTGGAAGCGGGCCCTGGCACCAGAGGGGGCTAGATCGTCCTGCCGTGCAGGAATGAACCGGGAAACTCGTTCCGGACGAGCGGTGTCACCTAGCTGTTGTCCACCTTCTTCTGGTACTCCGCTTCCTCGATCGCTGTCCCCTCCGCCAACTCTCTGCGCAGTTGTTCCACCGTCTGCAGGTACTCGTGGGTCGCTGACATCCCCGTTTCCTCGTCCGTCTCGTCGCCCTCGGTCTCCATCACGTCCGGGGTCAACATCTCGGCCCTGACGATCTCCTCGGCCTGCATCCTCGACGCGTTCAGCCTGCCCCCTTTCTCCAGGTAGCTCTCGCCCTTCGGATCCGGTCCCGCCAGCTCGTACTGCAGCTCCCCCACCCTCTGCATCGCTTCCTCGCCCAGGCTCCGGAAGAACTCCTCCGGGTCCGGGATCAGGGCGTACTGCGACGGCGCGGTCATCTTCCACGTCTCCTGCGCGAACTTGCCGTACTTGTTCATCACGAACCTCCTCTGGTGGGGCGAAAAGAAATGCATCGAGACTTGCCTGACCATCAATCTGGTTGCGCTTGCGCGATCGCGCCATCGGACGTCCCCCTGGTGCCGGTAGAAATACTCTTCCCACCGTACCCAGCACCCGCGAGTGAGTGCCGCGCGTTAACGACCTAGGCGGCTCACGCTCCTTGCAGGACTCCCAAAACTAATCTCCCGTAATGCTTGCCTCTGGCACAGCAGTGAATACTGATCGCAGTTCACTTTCGGACAGATGCCAGCGGGTACCCGTTCTTAAAGCCCTACTCCATATCGGCTTGAATACGCTAAGCATTGATCGGTAGACCGGAACCATCGGACTGTGGGAGTTACCTCTCTCCCGACTGCTCAGAAACTCTGCTTGTTCCTCCCACCTACCGCTCTCAACTAGGAATCGGGTATAGCTCAACAACCTGTGCTCGAGAGAGTGGTTCGCATCGAACCCTTGAAAAGACCCGTAGTTGCGATCA
This sequence comes from Arthrobacter sp. D2-10, assembly GCF_054161285.1. Classification (NCBI taxonomy): domain Bacteria; kingdom Bacillati; phylum Actinomycetota; class Actinomycetes; order Micrococcales; family Micrococcaceae; genus Arthrobacter; species Arthrobacter sp. D2-10. The sequence continues at coordinate 3,412,224 of NZ_CP096431.1, forward strand.
ATGCCAAGTCTGGTCCATCCAGCTCCCGGCTCACTCTTATCCAAAGCATCGACGCTTGCATTGAGGATGCGGAACATGTCGAGGATGTCCCAGACCAAGGCGCACTGCGCGCGAGACATCGGGAAACTGATGCCCGCAAATTCCTCCCCGTAGTCGCCTTCGTAACCATGCTCAAGGATCTGGACCTGCCGCGATTCTTCTCGAGCATCGTAGTAGGAGTCACTCAAGTCACCCTGAGCCGCCAAAATCGCTCGATGCAACTGTACGAGGACACGGCGCTGAAAGGGCGACAAATCAACGTCGTCCATGTCATCCGGCCGTGGACTTTCCAAGTCATCGGTCTGCGCAAAGGATAGGTGGTTCTCCAACGCGTTGCGGATATAAGTGCTGATTGTGAGCCCGCTCTTATCTGCTTCGTCAGCAATTCGGTCCCGAAGATTGTCGTCCAAACGAATAGTCACTGTGGCCATTGATTCTTTTCCTTTTCATGAACTCTGCGAGTACATATAAGACAGTATGCGCTTGCTGTAGTACACCTGCAAGCTCTAGAGTGGATCGTGTGCACGTATGGTGCACTGGGATCGGTGTACCGGTGAGAGGTTTGTGCGATGCGTGTTGGGGTCTACGTAGATGGGTTCAACCTGTACTACGGCGGCAAGGGGCACTGTGGTGCCTCCACTCCTGGGTGGCGGTGGCTCAATGTCCGAGCGTTCGCGGAGTCCGTCATTGGGACTTACCTACACAAGGCCACAGTGGAGAACTGGAGCGGGGCCGCTACCTGGAGCAACGCGAAGATTGATCGCCTGGTGTACTGCACTGCTCCGATCAGTTCACAGACCGATCCCACCGGTTTCCAGCATCAGGACGCCTACATCAGGGCGTTGCTACAAACAGGCGTTGCTGATCGAGTCGAGCGCGGCTACTACCAGCAGAAAATTAAACACGCGCCCATGGCCGTACGAGGCCAAAACGGGAAACCACAGCTCGTTAGCTCAGCCTGGCCGATCATGGTCAAAGACTCCACGGGTGCCGACGTTCCTAACGCAAACTTCTTGGTGTCCTACCTTCACACCGAAGAGAAGGGCAGCGACGTCAACGTCGCATCTCACCTGCTCATTGATGCCCTCAGCTCACGGATCGATGCCGCCGTAGTGATTTCTAATGACAGCGATCTCCGCTTCCCTGTCGAGCACGTCCGCACGCTGATGCCTACAGCAGTTATCAACCCGAGCACCGGCTACACAGCAGGAGCCTTGAAGATTCCGGCCAAAATCATCGCAAAATCCAAAGATTGGAACTGGCAGGTGACACCCAGTCACTTCACCTCCAACCAACTGCCGGACACCATAGGCACGATTACTCGGCCTACAGGCTGGTAGTAAAGCAAAAACCACTCCGTCTTACAGTGCCAAGTTGCACTGTCTTACAGTGTGCAATAAGCTAAGTACATAACTCACCCGGTCCCTCGTTGGTCCGGGTTTTTTTCTGCCTAAATCCATACGACGAACGAGTGCGATGCTCGCTCACCATTCTCTGTGCGCTCAATCGATGTCGGTCGAGCTAAGCGCCTCCTGTTCACATAGGCAGGACAAAAGCTCCCTTCGCTCTACTGCTTTCCTGCACACATATGGACAGCAGGAAGCAGAAGCCCTCCTGCACACATTCACCACGTCATCGGCACGGAAAAGCTCGTCTCGAGCAAGTGATGAGTGTGCACAGCCTCCTTGGCACACATCAACCTGGCAAGGGCGTCCGAGCGAGCCGCCAAACGGAGTGTTGTTCTGCTCGGCTACGGTGATTCAGTGTCCATGGGGCGTATGCGCCAGCCCCCTGATAATGGAGGTCGAAGATGGCATTGAGTGGCTCAACCGGCGGTTCCCCGGGTGGAAAGATGATTCGAATCAGGCAGCCAGTCTTCGAGAAGAATCAAGAGCTCTGTACGACCTGCTATTCAGTCAAGGGTGAGCCCTGTCGGGCGGTGAAGCCGGGCGGCAAGGGCTTCCTGCGCAAGACCCATAGGAGCGCGACGGAACCGAACTGGACGATAATCAAGCGTAGAAGTGCCAATCGCGACAAAAGGGATGAGGCCAAGACGCCTAGGTCAGCGAACCCCGAGTTCGTTCCCCGCAACCAGCGGGGCGAGGAAAGCGGCGGACGAAGAGGCCCAACCCCCAACGAGCAGAAAGAACAGTCGATGAGTCCCAAGCGCGGCACGGTTCGAAACAGCAGGCAGGCTCACCAGCGGGCCGCCGAACTGGGAGAGCTGCAGCCCATGGAACCCGCCAGTCGTCGCGTTGACGGATCCCCGCGCGTAGGAACCGAACAGGTCTACGTAACGCGCACCGGCACAGTCTTCCACCCGGCTTGGTGCTCATCGGTCGCAGACAAATGGGATACCCATCCCGAGGGACTGCTGGTTATTGCGGCGAACACTGCCGGCAAGCGGCGCCAATGCGTCCTATGTGACAGTCCGATCGGTGACTAGGACTTTTAAGGTGCCCCTTCATAATTCAGACAGCTTGCTATATTCCCCCACAGCTACTCGAGCTGGGGGGGGGTGGCGCTGCTTCTGAGGGTACGGGTTCAGCATCGATCCCTTCGCACGAGTTGTAATCCGTCGTCATCCCATCATGCCTCGTCGGAAAGCGCATCGGTGGTCGGGCGCCGCGCCCGGGACGGGCTCGTCCCTCGGAGGGCCGGGACGCACATCGTCCAGTTAGGCGGGATACTGCCGCCCACAGATTATGTGCGCGCTCCACCTACCTTTCGCGCCAGCAATCGCCAGGCGCTGACAAGCATGACGACCGAGATAGTTCCTATGATCCAGAAGGCTAGGGGAAATGGTTGCGCTAGTGTGACCGGTACTGAAGCAACCACGGGTCTGCCCTCTATGGTGCCCATGGCGTTCACCGTATGATTCCCGGGCGGGAGTTCGGTGGCTTGCAGATTAACCGTCAGAGTTGCTTCACCCTTCTCATTCAAGGTGACGCTACCGAGGACACGGGGCTCTGATTTCACGTAGATGGTTACACCTGTGAGCGGGTCTCCACCGGTTACATGGATTACGTTTGTCCCGTACCCGATCTTCCCCACGCCTATCGGCTGGCTGAGCGGCACTGTCACTTCGGACTCCGTAGGCCACCACTGAATCGTTGCCTTCTTCCACCATGGGTCTGCACCGGTTGATGAAGTCGCCGGAACTAAATCCGCTGCTTCTGGGCTGGCTGCCCATGAGTTCAGCTTCGCGGCGATTGCTTGATGGCCAGCGATATTTGGATGCAGCATTTCTGGGGACCCGGCAGCCGCGTCGTTTGCGGTAACTGGAACAAACCATGGGTCCGAGGAGCATAGATTGTGCGCGGCGGGGATAGCCTGACCTGTCTCGGCCACGTGGACGCTGGTCACGCCTTCCTCGCGCGCCAGCGTTGCGCCTTCGTCAATGTTCTCGTTCAATTTGTCTTGAAGGGCCGAGAACGATTTGAAGGCGGCTCCGAGCGCCGCCATTTGGAAACCATGCCGCCCGCTGCAACGCAACGGGAGCCCTTCGTCGACGGCGAGCATCTGCGGGTATTTGAGGACGATTATAGGAGGAGTCTCGATGCCAAGGTCCTCGAAGACCCAACTGGTTCGTACGAGCACAGTCATCAGATATGCCGGGACCGATTCGACAAGGTCGAGGACGGCGGTATGTGCCTCTCCGGAGACCTCACTCGCCGGACAATTAGCGAGTGGGCTGCGCTCCGTCACTGCACGGTCAACGAGAGCACTCTTCGCGCAGGCGTTTGCGATGTCGCCGAATCCAATGTCGTTCCCAGTGATGGTTAGAAATATGGCGTCCGGGCGGTAACCAGTCGCGAGCATTTTCCTGAGTTGATCGAGCTGGCTTGGCTCCCCGTGTTGCCCCGAGTTGTAGATATTGAGGCTGACGGCACCGGAGCAGGCGAGAACACGTACTTGTTCCGGACTGTATAGCCAGTTGGCGTACTGGTTCTTCGTCCGGTGACAGGCGGGTGATTGATCCGCTACCTGGAAATATGGGCGGGCGGCGTTGCTGGCCCCTTCACCGGAGGAGTAGGAGTCTCCAAGCACGACGATGTTTTTGAAATTTCTCAGACTGCCACTGAGGTTCGCACCGGTTGGTAAGTCGTGGGTATAGGAAACTCGAAAATTCTCGGTTATTGGGGCAGACCCTTCAGCGGTGACGCTGACGGAGTAGGTCGACTCATCTAGTTCAGGATTAGTCGGTGGTCGGATTAGCCAGCGGGTCGTAATTTTGGTTCCAGATCCCAAATTGCCGAGCATCATGATTGGCCTATGAACGGACGATCCGGACGACGTATCGGTGTCCCGGACTTGAACGATCACATTGGAAGCGCGGTGTCCCGGCGCAACTGACACTGTAACCATGACATCGAAAGTTTGTTCATACATTGGGACTGGGGTTGCCGGAGCTGTGACACTCACGCCCAGTCCATTCCCCAGCTGACTTTTCAACGCTTCCGCGAGCTCAGATGCGTCCCGAGCTGTCACGTAGACTCCGCCGGAGGCAGCGGCGACGCATTCAAGCTCCGCAGCGCCCGACGCGGAGATGTCGAAACCGACTGTGTTTACTGTGACGTTGATGTTTTCGGCCTTGAGCTTCTTCGCGGTTTCACACGGATCGTCGCCGCAGTTGGATTCACCGTCGGAAACGAGGACTATTGTCGCTTGGGATGAGCCCTCACTTTTGAGGTAATCGGCACCTTCGAGCATCGCATCGCTCGTTGGTGTGTCGCCGTCCGGCTCGGGAAGCGTGGTCAGCGTCGTACCCACGTTAGTTGCGGACGAGCTACTGACAGGGAGCTGTAGATGCCCTGACTGACACCCTCTTTCGTTTGAACTACCAGCCGGGTATGTCATCAAGCCCAGCCTCGTCGAGACAGGAAGTTCCTGGGTCTGTTGAAGGATGGCACTCCTGGCAGCGTCAATCTTCACTATCCCTTGACTGTCCTCGTCCGCCATGGAGCCAGAAGTGTCAAGGAGAATCAGGACATCAGAGCCTTTGGGTTGGAATGGTGCTGTAAGACTTCCCGCGGACTCAGCGTCGGGGGCGAGTGTTCCGGTTGTTGCGACGGACGGTGATGATAATCCGATGCAAATGGCGATCGCACCCAGTACAGCAACGATTGAATGATGGGCTTTACTCATGGGGTGACCTCTAGCCCTGCAATCGCTTCCGCGGAGCCGACTACGACAGCGTCCCCCAATAGGACCGAGTATCTGCTCAAGTTTCCGGCCGTGTCAGCAGTTCGGGAAACTTCTACCTCGAGACGGAGCGCACCGGTGATGTCGGCGTCTAGTTCGACACTTTGCCCGTAAGCGAGTTCTTGATCGAGGAGGACGGCTTCGTCGGCGGATATTTTCACTTTGGCTCGACTTCCCGGATCTGCACCATCCTCTATCCCAACGATCGCCTTGAGCCCAGCTAGATCCCGCCCGAGTAGCCAGAAGGTTTTGGACATCTCCTCTCCAACTCTGCAGCTAACTCCATCAGTGATAGTGGTTCCGTTAACGCTGGCGGAAGCAACTGCATTGCAGTCCCCGTCGCCCTCCAATGAGGACAGTGACTCGCTTGCTGGAGCACTGGCGACTATAAGCATAGGCGTTGGGATGAGAACTGCTCCGGTGGCGGGATCGGTCTTGAGTATTGTTCCGGCATCAGCACTACCGTCATATGTTCGTTCCACCACTGGTTGCGCTCCCATGGCAGCCAGTATGCGCGTCGCCTCTTCGAGGGTCTCCCCCGTCAAGTCGGGCATCTTTGCAGGGGATGGAAGGGACAGGATGATGGATTCGGGTTTCGTCGTACCGGCAACAGGGCTTTGAGCCGCAACAGTTCCAGCAGCCAACACGGATGGAATTTCATCAATTTCCACCACCGTTGGGCTGTAACCCGCGTCGGCCAGGACCTGACGTGCGTCGGCTTCGTTCAGCCCTCGGACGTCAGGCATTGGAAGGGTTCCTGCTGATGCGTCGCTGAGGCTAGGTGGAGACGGAGAGTCGGTCACCGTTAGCGGTTCCGGAATGATTGCCCCTCGGGCGACCCATCCCAAGATGAGTCCTATGGAACCTGAGGCGATGCAAAGCAGGAGGATCGCCGAACTGAGGCGCAGCCAGCGCGGGGCACTGCGGGACTTTCCCGTTCGCTCAGGTGGCGCCTGCGTTTCGGTCGGACCTCCGTCGTCCTGAACCCTCGATGGCTTCTCCATCTCTGGCCTTCCTATTGTGATTCTTGGTGTCGTTCCGAGGAAGGAAATTTCTAAGTTATTGTTCGCACGGGCAAGGGATACCTGAACGGTTCACCGCGATTAGCGGACATGCCCGCTAAAATGGACAGCACGATATTTGCTATCCACAGCCCGAAGATGCAAAGGCTGAACAACAGTCCGACTATTGGGATCAAGGAAAAAATGGCACAGACGATGTATGCAGCGAAAATGGTGAGGTGAAAATTGAGCGCTTCTGCAGACTCCTGCCTTGCGAAGCGTCCGCGTTTGCCGTAGATCAAGTAGATCACCAAGGAAGGAATAAAGCCGGCGACTCCGCCAAGGTGGGCGATGGTCGCCCATTGCTTGTCCTCAGAGGGTGCAAGTTCCGGAGTCGACGACGGTGCTATGGGGGGCCTGTACAAACCAGCTTTGCTGGGCGGTATCACTGGTGGCGTATCGCTGGTGAACGTATAGGACCCCGCAACCTGTGTTGGCGGACGCTCGGGTGATGGGTACGGTGAATCATTGCTCATCTTCATTCCTGTTCATGGGAGTTTGTGCTTAGAGGAAGATTCGCCCTCGGGTAGCAGCGCGTAGCTTGAGGCTAAGCGCCCGTCGCCATTCCCGAGCAGAGAAGTCAGAAAGTTAACTGGGTCTGAACTAGCTCGGCGCCATGTTCACCAGGTCGGGGCTGACCAATCAGCAGCGTTTTCAATAGGGCTGCTGCCGTTTTGCCCAGCTGCAGATTCCTCGGCCGATATTCCGTTCAATCCGCAGAAGGAGTTGATTGCCTCTGCAATTCCGAGCGCGTTACCCATCGCGTTGGGTTCCAGGTCGTGGGCAATGAGAAGCGCTTCTTGTGTTTCTGACCGTTCGTTGAGGGACTGTGCCGCGTACTCGTCACAGGTTGTAGCCCCTGGGTTTGAGCATCCTGTGAGACCTATGGATGCTGTGACCAGCACGATGAGAGCTACAGCGTGCGACGGTCGGTTATGCGGCAGATACTTTTGCATTGAAATTCCTCAGGGCTGCGTGGGGATTCGGGGCCTATTTTGTGGGGAGCTTCTGCCCGATGAGGGTGCAGGCAGCTCCAACAATAAGAACGCCGATGAAGAACGGCATTTCGCGCGGATAGTAGCCAATGATGGAGACCTTTATGATCCCGATGCCGATCAGTACGAGACCGATGGCGGTGAGTATTTTTTTTGCGTTCATGAGAAACCCTTCGATGCGGAGTTACTGGAGTGAGCGGTGGATACTCATTACGAAGCTGGCCGCACCGTCGACCTGACCTGTCGTCGAGATGAGGCCGATCAGCATGGGCTTTCCTTTCCTGCGAAGCGGGAGACCTTCGTACTGGGCCCGGCTTCAATTCCAGTCCATGGTGGATCGTAGGCATTCTGGAATAGAGCGGTCTAGGAGGTTTGCGGTGCCGCCGCTGAAATGTCCCCAGAAGGGCGTACGATCGCAATCTGTGGGCGTCATCCTACTTACTGCCCGTCGGACTGATCCGGGAATTCCACAAATGTCGCCTCTTCAGATGACTCGGGGGTTGAGGCAAAAATCGTCACTGCGAGTTTGCTGCCTTGTGGTCTCGCCCGGGCTGTGACTGTACCGGAGCGTGCATCGTTGAGGATGCTTACGACCCGTTCAGACGCGGCAGCCAGCACGCGCGGGGCAAGGTCTTGCCGCCGGTCATCCAGAAGCTGTACCGTGATGCCGCGTTCGCGGGCTCTCCGGGCCGCTTCAACGACCTCTGAGGTTGCCAGGACTCGACCGCGGATTTCATCGCGGAACTGGGCTTCTGCCAGCCGCAATTCCTGTCGTTCGTTGTCCGTGATCTCATGTGCGGGGTCAGCGATTAGAGACAGTGGGCCGCCCGCGATTTCTGTCACGTGATCCAGCCATCGAGTGCGAGCCAGATGGAGAGCACGGTCGGCGGCATACCAATCTGCAGCCGCTTGTGCGTCGGCTCTGTACTGGGCGACTTTCCGGTCGTTGCTGCGCAGCAGGTGACCGACGCCGGTGCTCACTAAGACCCACCCGACAGTAGCCACATTCAGCATCAGACCCCCAAGGACTCCCATCGAGGCACCGGATGCCCAGAGAGTGGTGATTATGACGGAACAGATCACGCCGACCCAAGAGAGCAATACTCTGCCCCGGATATTCATGATCACTAGCAATGTGTAGGTCGCCGCCAACTGCCACGAGGCATAACCTGGCCATGTGTCCAAAGGCAGTACGCCGCAGACAAGTAGATTCATGAGAACAACCGCGCATAGTGAAGCGATTCCGTAGCCCAGCGGTAGTCGGCCCGGGCTTGGCCTGAGGGTGAGGACTGCGGCGGCGCAATATATCACCATGGCAATGTAGACAGGCCAGGTCGCCGAGACAAGATTCAGATTCAAGAGACCCAGAGCGACATGGATCGCGCTGAACGTCAAGCACAAGAACGACATGATCCTCGTCGATATGGCTCGAATCATGGATCAATCCATTCCCAGTCCATTCGAACCTCTGTCCCTATACCCGGGGCAGTATGAACCTTTGCTGAGCCACCTGCGGCTTCTATACGTCCGACAATGGAGATGCGAATGCCAAGACGCCGATCCGAGACCTGAGCGTAGTCGAACCCTGCACCGTTGTCCCTGACAGTAACGCTGATCTTCTTAGTATCGGCGGTGCGATGCCCCTTGAGACGGACCTCGCATCGACTGGCCCTAGAATGGCGTTTGGAGTTCTTAACCGCTTCAGTTGCCGCTTCGAATACCGCTTCGACGACCTCTGCAGGAAGTAAGAAATCTTCGCCAGAATCGCTTGTGACGGTCACAACCGGGTGCGTCGCGTTGCCCCCAACAGCAAAGCGGATGCGTGCGGCAATTTCAGATAGGGTCGCTGGTGTCGCTTCCACTGTGCCGCCACACTCCTGCTGAAGCCGGTCGAGAGCGTTGAATGCCAGCTTGGCGCTAGCCGCCCGTTCCTCCGGGGAGCTGGCCTGAGCGGCCGTCAAAAGGGAAGTCATCACGCTGTCGTGGAGCAGGGCGTCCACTCGGAGGCGTTCTTGGCTGAGGGCACTCACAGTTGCAGCATCGCGGTAGCGTTCGATGGCTTCTTCAGCAGCCGCGTCAGTGAGCTCTGCAGCATGCCGCAGAATGCCGATGGTTACGCAGATTATGAGTCCAAGAACAGTTGCGAACAATGCATCCTGGAGAGCAAGACTTAAGGGCGCTGCCCCTCCCTGAGGAGTCGTACGGACATAAGTGAAGATGACCCCGATTAACAACGCGTAAAGGCAGCCCATTCGTGCTCCGAAGCCAAAGGCACACCACGCCGCACCGACGTTGATCATTGCCCACATCCACGGCGTGCCAAAACTTCCTGGCACTCCTGGCGGGACAGCGAGCGGCCATAGTGCCAGCCCTGACAAAATGAGCGCCGCCGAAATACGTGCGATCCAGAAGAGACCGCGGCCCCTGATCGAAGCGGCGGCGGAGCCGGCGACCACGGTTAAGAAGAACCAAAGGAACAGTGCGTTCCACCAATGCGATGCGTAAGGTGTCTGAGCCGCAATCGACCCGCCGGCTTGCAACAGCAATAACAGAGAAAACGCGGTGATACCTCGACCCATCAGGCGATGTGTATCTCGGGAGGAGATACCGGTGAGTCGGGGCGCGAACATCCTCAGCCCTTCTGTAAGGGCAAGAGCGGCGGCAGAAGGCCGTCTTCGACCGCCCGCCGATAAAGATCGATCTTGGTATTCGCGGGCCTCCCTGCGGCCTCGTATTTTTCCCGAATGCGGTCGATGTTCTTCTTCACTGTGCTTTCCGCAACTCCCATACGTCGAGAAACTTGGTACTGACCCAGCCCTGCAGCGTAGAGGGCAATGCATTCGCGCTCTCGATCTGACAGATTCGCATCCACGAAACTGGTGTCCACCTCGATCGCTGCAGCCAACTCTTGGCTGTCGATTGTCTCCCCCGTCGAAACCCGGCGAATCTTTGCGAAAGTTTCTGACACTGGTTCCGACTTCAATGACACCCCCATGGCGCCGTTAGCCAAGGCGTCTTGAATGTGGGACACGTTGTCTCCAAGCGTGAAGACAAGAACTTTGTAGCCCTCATCCGTCAAACGTGCGACGTTATCCCCGGGTCGAGAACCGTCGGCCAAGGATAGATCGAGTGCAACTACGTCGCAGATCCCAGCACCGGCGCTTAGGAAAGCGTCCACCGTCGGCGCCAGTCCGATCACCATTACCCGAGGCTTGATATTCATCTGCCGTGAAGCCGACACTGCAAAACCGATTCGCACGGCTTCGTGATCATCGATGATTCCAGCACGCACCGTGTCCATGCAGCAGCCCCCTTGCTCGTACATCTCGGTGAGTTGATTACACCATTCTGGGTTCCGGCATCCTAGGCACCAATTGTGACGCGTTACACATCGGTCAGGGTCGAAGAGCAGAGATGTGTCCCCAGTTTCGGTGACAAACATCCAAGTAGTAGGAAGATTCTCTGGTCGTACTCCAAGGTCATGCATAACGTCAGGATCGGGTTCACAATCAGCCCTCGCATTCGGAAGGCCGCAGCGCATGCAAACGTCACTGAAATCTCGAAAGCCGATTCGTCAAGGCATGGTTCTCTCCGTTCTCATCGCATCCTTGACCGCATGCGGTGGAGCACCGGACCTCACGGGCAATTGGTCCGCCGATGATGGGACGGGTGTCAAGGTCATCACCGAAGGAGGCGCATGCCAGGGCATGTTCTACTCCGGCGGGGAGCCATTGGACATCGGAGGAGGAATGTCATGCTCCCTCTCAGACGAAGAGGGCCCGAACGGACGCTACTCGCTTGTCGTCTCTCAACCGCCCAATCAAGCCTCGTATCAAGTCGAGTTCAACGGCAACGACCAAGTCACCGTGTACGACCAATCTGGGTCTTTGCTCTACTCCATGGAACGGCTCTGAACAAAGCCGGAACGAACAACCAAACCCAAATGAAAGGTGACGTCATGGCGTCCATCGACGAGAAAATCCAGGCAACGAAACTAGTCCTACATACACCGAAATCGTTCGCGCAAGTACGAGCTATCGGGCTTGAGGCAGCGTCCGCGGCTTCAGGGGGCATCACCAAGGTAACTGAAAATGAAGTTGATGAGCATCATTCCATCCAATACACCGTCAAAAGAGCCGGTTTCCTCACCGTCATAACCTTTGGACTGGTATTCAACGAGACTGAAGAGGCTCAAAACACCGTCCTGCTTGTCCCTGGCCAATACTTAACATCGCAGGCAACCTTCCTGTTCATACCTCTAGGTCCAAAAGATTCGGCTGGATACCCTCCTCTGAAAAAGTTCTCTGACCACGTTCGAAACGCTCTATCTAAATAGGACGTCGTGCATACCTCGGCACCCCAACGGGCGCCGCGCCGCGCGCGGAAGTTTCTTGTGAAGCAACGAAGCGCCCTCCCGGAGGGTTTCCGCTTGAGGCAACGGCTGCAGGTACCGCGGAGGTTTCTATGGGTCATCGCGGGCCATTGGCAGCACTTCAGAAGGCTGTTTTGATCTAGGCTGCAGTGAGGAAACATCGTCTGCCTCAGTACCCACCACGGTGCCCCATTGCGCATATGGAAAAGTGCCACACACATCGTGCAGCGGTGCACATATCACTAACCGGGAGATGCCATGCGACGTGCGGCGACCACATCACTACTTGTCTTATCGGTTGGCTTACTCCCCGGCTGTGCTGTTTCGGATTCAAACAGTGCGGAGGCTACGCCAACGGCAAGCCCAGCATCCTCATCCTCAGCTCCGACCAGCGCATCAACATCGGCGCCCGCTAAGCCGGGTGCAGACATTGTGACAACAGAGGTCACGGGTTCGCCCGACGGGCTTCCGCCGGGCTTCCCCGCGAACATCCCGTTGATTGGAACGGTGGATCACGACGCGATGGATATCGAAGCGGCCCGTCCGATTGAACGACAATGGACGGTCAAGATGATTAGTCCTCTCACAGAGGGGTCGCTCGACGAGATCGCGGCGCAAAGTACTACGGAGGCGAGGGGCGCTCTGCTCTCCGCGGGCTTCACCGAGACGGGGCAGAACCAGTTCACCAATGAACAGTACGAGGTGAGCTTCGCGATATTTGGCCAAGCAATTTTCTACTCGGTCTATGACCTAAACGCCGAGTCTGGGCCGACGAGTATTCCGCTTGAGGCACCACCGTATGCAGAGTTTGATATCTCTCAGTACACGCCCGAACAGCAACTGGCTTTCTTGGAACTAGTACACCTCGACTACGACTACAATCAAGCCAAGGGCGAAGAGGGTACCAGCGACGCGGATCTTCTGCAGTACGGTGCCGAAGGTTGCCATCTGGCTGGCCTACCCCAACCGGAGCGCATCACCTACCTGCGTGAGCTCTACTTTTCGCTCCCGGAGCACTTATGGCTTCGAAGGTGGGCCATCGTCTATGCGCTCCAAGAACTATGCCCTCAGCACGATTCCAAAGCTGTATTGGATGATGTAAACGAAGTCATAAAGCGGCACTGATTACCTCGTCCATCACCTGCACTTCGCCGGAGGCCCGGATAGTTGCCCGCCCGGAGCAGTCTGATCTATATCAACGCCTCCTGGCTGGCTGAGCGCGGTCGTTCAGTCAGGCAGCGCCTGCCCTCATGGTCCCCCTTCATAGTCTTGAGGATCTAGAATTGGCGGCCTCAAGCTCAGTACGGTGCGGTGAGTGTAGGAAGGGCAGCGGTAGTGCGCAGATTACCGTACGACCTGCCCGAGAAGGTACAAGATGCAGGTCCGGCGTCTGCAACGTTCGATAGTCTTGCAAGTCTATGGGATGCAAGACGATAGTACGAGACGGGCTGAACTCGTGGTTGCCCAACAGGCCGGTCAACAATGTAGCACCGTCAACCACGCAGGCACTTTTCGATGCGCGAGATGTCGTGGCAGTCATGCACGAACTGGCTGGTTGCGAAACGAGCGGAAAGTTCACGAAGAGCACATCAACCTCGTGCGCACAGCAAATGACCGGTTCAGAAAAGCTCTAGAGGCAAGCATGCCGCAGCTGCGCTGAAGGCGGACGACGAGTTGCACGCAGTCCCGGTTCGAGTCTCAGGTAATCACGCCCTAGTTCTAACAACTCGGTGCAGGTGCCAACTGAACGGTGAGGATCCCTTGTTTGTGGTGTCATGCCTTATCTGATGTGCCGGGTCACCCTGGATATGCCACATGGCAGATTGAGTCCCCGCCAAGCGCTTCGGGAATGTCTTCCGCACCTGATACGACGCATTTTGTTACTGATGTTCCAGGAGTACCTCCAACGGATACTGAGAGGGTAGAAAGGTCGAAGTCTATGAAACCCTCGGGATTGTTCGGGGTTTTTTGGGCCCAAAACACCTGCACCGTCTCTCCAGGTACCGCCGTAGCAGAAGGGCTATGTTCCCCCGTAGCCCCAAACCCGCAGGTCATTCCTCGCTGACCATTGTGTAGGTTCAGATTGGGAACGGCTCCCGCAGGCCATTGGAAGCCGTTCACCTCTGGGCGGTCAATCTCCACCGATATGCGCACCGTTTTGAATGAGAATCCTTCGGGGTTCGTGATGAACAAGCGCTCACCCAAGCAGTCCGAACTTGTGATTGCGTTCAGTTCCTCCCCAGGGGTATCCATTGCTTGATGCCATGCGACATCGAACGACATCTCGTAACCATCTCGGTGAGTGACGTCGAATCTCGCAGTTCCAATTACTGGGTCGTTGCGCTCCACCTCTGGGATCATGATTGAGGTCGGCGTACTCTCCGATTGTGGAGAGCGAAACTCCGCGGACAATTGGTCATCTACGACACTCAGCGCCACCTCCGAACCATCAAGGCAGGGACCGGATACAAGATCCTCCACGAGGAGGACTTCACTTTGATTGACTTCTTTCTCTTGCCACCGCGATTCACATGAAATTTGTGGGTATGAAACCTCCGCAGTTAGTTGTCCGCCTGTGTTGGATATTACGGCGACAACTTCATACTTACTACTGTCCCCCGTGACTTCACCCCTCCAAGTGCCAACTAGTGCATCCCGATTGAATGCTGGTACTCCAGGTGTACCGGGCGAGCTTGTCGTGGTGGCCGCCGGCGACTCGGCCTGCGATGGTATCAGGGATGGAGATTGGGTTTGGGATGGCTGGTCGCTCAGGCTCCCCCCAGAACATCCACTCAATAGAACCACCGAGGAAACCGATGCGAGTAGGATTCGGTTCTTCACGGGTTCCCCCTGATGGTTGTGGTTATTCTATTGAACTCTGCACAATCTCCCTTGTGGAAACCATGGTGATGGCGTTACCTAAGGGCGAGGTCCGGCTCGTCCCTTAGATATAAGGAACCGCGACAGAAAACTGGTCCTTGTCTTGCAACGCTAGGGTTGCAACACACCAGGCCGAGACAGCCCGCATCCCCGCCACTGCTACTCCCTCCATGTCTTGCTACCCTGTCTCATAAGCAGGGATGTCATTTCGCGACTGAGAAGTTGGTTGCGAGACAATTTGGGACCAATCCACATAGAGGAGCCGCATGGGCAAGCTCATCGGATACGCGCGGGTATCAACTCGCGTCCAGGACACCGACCGGCAGGTCGTCGACCTACTCGCCGCCGGCGTCCGCCGCGATGACCTGTACATCGACCACAGCGTCAGCGGTGCTCACGCTCAGCGGCCCCAGTTCAACGAAGCCCTCAACGCACTGCATCAAGGTGACACCCTGATCGTCACCACCCTCGACCGTCTCGGCCGCTCCACTTCCAAGATGCTCGCCCTGGCCGATGAACTTCGAGCTCAGAAAGTGAACCTGCGCGTCCTGAACCTCGGCGGCGGGAACGTAGACACCGGCACTCCCATGGGCTCGATGGTCTTCACCGTCATGGCTGCCCTTGCGCAGATGGAGCTCGAGATCAAACGCGAACGCGTCAACGACTCCAACGCCAAACGCCGCACCGCCGGCCTCGACCTCGGCGGACGACGACCGATCTTTAGCGACAGCCAGATCGCCAACGCCCGCCGACTCATCGAACAAGGCCAACCCGCCTCCCACGTCG
Source organism: Arthrobacter sp. D2-10 (assembly GCF_054161285.1). Lineage (NCBI taxonomy): Bacteria > Bacillati > Actinomycetota > Actinomycetes > Micrococcales > Micrococcaceae > Arthrobacter > Arthrobacter sp. D2-10. The sequence goes on from NZ_CP096431.1 coordinate 3,427,562, forward strand.
CCCGTGACCTCGGCATGTCCAGAGCCACCCTGTACCGCCGCATCGCCAACCTCGACGCACAACAATGGATCGCCACGCTTCCCAGGGAATGAGGACGCCTCCGCAGCTGTCTGGTGCCTCATGTCTAGACCTCTGCACGCATCCATTGCAAAAGACCGGAAACCGGCCCTAACGCGCCGCGAAACTTACTGGTACTGCCTGGTGCGTATGGGTGTACCTCAGCGCTACATCTCGCCTCGGCCTGGCAGTCACTTTCTCCTAGTCGGCCTCGATTGCTACTGCGACCCGGCAACGACGCGTCCATTGATCGGCTGCGGGCACATGACCGCAATGACGATTCAGCCCATGGGAAGGAACAGGACCCCGTGGTGTGTCCTTATGTTGGATCTAAGTCGCGATGTGAAGGACGACGTTGCCCTTCTTCCGTCCAGTGTCGACGTAGCGGTGCGCGTCGACGATGTCGGAGAGGTCGAAGGTTCGGTCAATGACCGGGCGAAATTACCCCGCTTCTGAGAGCCGCGCGACATGCGCGAGGTCAGCTGCAACGAAGGGGACGTTACCAGCGATGACGTGCTTACCTGTCCGGCGGGAGCGTCGCCCAGCAGTGATGGCCCCGTGAAGATCGGTGATGACTGACAGCAGCGCCCCCCCGGGCTTGATCGCTGTCTGCAGTTGGTTGAACGCTACGTTGCCGACGCAGTCCATGACAACGTCGTACTGTTCCGTCGTGCGGGTGAAGTCCTCCTCGGTGTAGTCGATTACCCGGTCAGCGCCGCTGAGCAGTGGTGCTCCAATGAACCCGAAGATGGGTAGCGCCCTGGGCAGCAATCGGGACCTGTACATGAGCGAGCCGAGTAGCAGCGCGTTGAATGCGGGAATCAAACCTTGACCAAGAAGAGTGGTCCAAATGTGCTGCGCAAGCAGTGCCTGACCGGTAACCAGCGCTTCGTCTCCTACACCGGTTTGCCGAAGGCTGACGATCGACATGAGGGCCACAACACCGGCGGAAATGGCGGCGGCTTCCAGGATTCGCGCGCCGACGAAACCGAGCGCGACTCCTTCGTTCTGCCGCTTGACCATCGGGTACAGAGCGACGCCCGTACCGATACACGCCAGAGCGACAATGACCTCCAGCAGGCCGCCGAAGACAACCGCGGTGTCGGGTCCAGCTCCTGCAATGTAGGCGGCGTCGGTCTTCACACCCTCATAGAGAAAAAGGGTCGGGATGGAGGCGAACGTGATCAGGTAGAGGACGCCTGCGGACAGGGAGGTTTTCCGGTGAGCTTCCATGGGACGGCGCTTCCGGTTTGGTGGTTCAGTGGATGTCATGACTGGCTCCTAGCGAGTTGGTGGGACCGGGGTCAGCGGACGGGCGGGCAGCCATCGGTCGCCGCGCTTGGTCACGTACTGCCGGACCAGGTGAGGCCAGGGAAGGATGATGAGGACGATCACGAGCAAGGAGCAGTTGATTGCGATACTGGCGTTGGCGCCGTTTAAGTCACCGGCGAGCCAGAGTGGCAGTGCCACAGTGCTGAGCCAGATCACCTTCCACGCCAGCTCGAACAGCAAGATCGGGATCATTTGCAGCGGGTAGCGGACGCCGAGGAAGAACAGCAGGGACTGCGCAAAAAGCATGCACAACACCACGCCTTCCATCGGAGCCAAGAACGTATCGTGTCCGATGAGGATCGGCCACCGGGTAATTGCCAGTCCGAGAGCCATGAATAGGTAGCCGGCCCGCATGAGGTAGAGACTGGGAAGGGAAACCGTTTGGCTGGTCGACGTGACGTTTGCCGGGTTTGGGTTGGGCTCAGTTGCTGCAGGGGATCTCATCGCGTTCTCCTAGTTCTGGGAGCTGCGCAGGTGTGAGCTCCTATAGAGAGGGTGCGCTCCCTGGAAGACGTGGGTGAGTTTTGTTGCTGAAACTGGGACGGCAAGACCCGATGCTCACATTCGGATAGTTGTTGGTAATGCTCTGTGGGCGTCGTCGCCAGTAATCCCCGCCGGGCGATTCACCGCGGGCCTTGAGGCGGCCAACGTCTTCCATGCTCGAGGGGTCGTAAGTGTTGATCCAACGCGAGCAACTAAGGGCCATGCGGGAATACGGGCGGGCTCGATAGCTGGGCGCTATCGCAAGCGACAGGGGCGATCTGGCTTCTACATTCGAAGATGGCGTTCGCTGGGGTCCCGCGTTGCTCCCGAATCTTAACGAGCGGCCTGCCGCCGACCTCCGCGTTACTGGGGTTGTTCTTTAGTGGACTTTGCGCGGACGTGCATCCGCTCACCCTGTCCGCCGAACACGCTGAGAACCTCCGCCGGCCGTTCACCGGTGCTGCCGAACCAGTGAGGTACGTGAGTGTCGAATTCAGCTACCTCTCCCGACCCCAGGACCAGGTCATGATCGCCGAGGACAAGCCGCATGCGGCCCGAGAGGACGTACAGCCATTCATAGCCTTCATGGCTTTTCAGTTCCGGGGTGGACTTGGAGGTCGGAATGATGATTTTCCATGCCTGCATGCCTCCTGGCTGGCGGGTCAGCGGGATCACAGTGCGCCCATTCGCATTCGCAGGTTTTAGCCGAATGCGCGGGTCTCCGACCTCCGGTGCACCGACCAACTCATCCAGTGGAACATGGAACGCTAAGGCCAAGGGAAGGAGCAGTTCCAGGTTCGCCCGCCGTTGCCCTGTCTCCAGCCGCGAGAGCGTGCTCTTGGATATACCGGTGGCTGCCGCAAGACTGGTCAGGGTTACACCGCGCCGGGTACGCAGTTGTTTCAGGCGGGCGCCGATGTGATCAAGCGTCGCCGCAATCGCCATTGTTTGGTCATCCACAGAGCCATCCAATCACCCACAGCGTCCATCGGACCCTGCATTTCCCGGAAACAGCAACGTTCGTTGGCGGACCCGGAGTGCGTGGGCACTCTGGAGCTATGAGCAATTATGACGTAGTGATCATCGGTGGCAGCGCCGCCGGACTGTCGGCAGCATTGGTTCTAGCCAGAGCTCGCCGTAGGGTTCTCGTGGTGGATTCCGGTGCGCCGAGGAATGCCCCGGCTTCACACATGCACGGATTCCTATCGCAAGACGGTTTGCCGCCAGCCGAACTCCTGGCATCGGGTCGCGCCGAGGTGAAGGGATACGGTGGAGAAATCCTCGAGGCAACTGCCACGGAATTGGTCCGGTGTGGTCAAGACGGGTTCCAGGTACTGCTCTCCGGCGGCCGGCGTGTTTCTGCACGGCGCCTGCTTGTGTCTACCGGCTTGCGCGATGAACTGCCTGAGGTTGAGGGTCTCGCCGCCCGGTGGGCGCGTGATGTGCTGCATTGCCCCTACTGCCACGGCTATGAGGTCCGCGACCAGCAGCTTGGGGTTCTGGGCGGTTCCCCTGACGCGGTGCGCTACGCACAGATCGTTCGTCAGTGGACTCATGATCTGGTCTTGTTCGCTCCGGTTGGGTCCCTCACTGTTCTCCAGCGCTCCCAACTGGTGGCCCGGGCCATCGGGATCGTCGAAGGAACCGTGAAACGGGTTGTCACAGAGAATGACCGCCTGCTCGGGGTCGAACTTGATGATGGCCGCGTCATCCGCCGTGATGTGTTGTTCGTGCCTCCACGCTTCGTTCCGAACAACAGCCTCCTGACTGGCATCGGTTGCGAGGCTGACGAAGCGGGTTGGCCCGTCAAGGACAGCACCGGTCTCACCACTGTCCCCGGCCTCTGGGTAGCGGGGAACGTGGCTAATCCGCGTGCGCAGGTCATCACTGCCGCCGGTGAAGGATCCGCTGCCGCCATGGCCATCAACGCTGACCTAGTCGAGACAGATGTCCATGTCGCCGTCCGCAACTTCAATCGGGGCATCTGATCCGGGAAGTTTTCGATTCTTTGCCCACCTCTTCTACCCGCCGCCCATAGACCGTCCAGGAGTACTAATGTCCACCCCCACCGCGATCCACCGTCCTACACCGCCGACCAAACACCAACTGGCCCTGATGATCTGGATGGCGGTCTTCCCCACACTGACAGTCATCAACCTCGCCTTCGGGCACTGGCTGGAAATGCTGCACCCTGTCCTGCGTACCTTCGTCCTGGCCACGGTCGCGGTGCCCATCGTGATCTACGGCATCATGCCGCACCTTCACCGCCTCCGCGGTCGCCTCCTCGCACGGGGACATTAGGGAGCGTGTCGTGATAAGTGCCTACAACCCGGTGAGCGTTCACATCGCCGCTGCGAGCTCCGCCGCGGACCACTTGTGGCGACCAACAAGTACCCGGACGGTTCGGAGCGGGAATAATGACCAGCACTTTGGCGCTCTTCGATCGGTCGCTCATTGCGTCGACAATGCCCTAGTGACGCTCGAACGGATATGTCAGGACGCAGTGCACGACAAGGACGACCTCGACGCACTCGATTGGATGTGCAGGTCACTTAGTGACTTTTCTGCCACCATCCAAGGACTCAGGCTCGCCGACGACCGTCGCCCCTATGCTCAGCCCGACACGATGCCTGGCCCGCTATGAGCTGGCCCAGGCGACCTGTCCAGAAACGCAGCACCGGACCGGTAACATCCGAAACCAACCGCCCTCAAACGAGGCGCAAGCCTACGGTTTGGCTTGTTCCCACCGGGCTGATACTGCTCAGCCTCATCCCCATACTGGGCGGGTCAGTTCGTCTCACCGAGTTGGCAGGTGGTGCGGAAATCACACCGCAGAATGAGCGGTTCTTCGACTCTCCTGTCCCGGTGTTCCTTCACATCATCAGTGGGACCGTGTATTCGCTACTGGGCGCGTTACAGTTCGTCCCCTCACTACGCAGGCGGAACTGGCACCGGGTCGCTGGACGCATACTGGTTCCCGCCGGGCTGGTGGCCGCGTTATCTGGGGTGTGGATGGCCATCTTCTACGATCACCCAGGCGATACCGATGTCACCCTGCTCATTTTGCGGTTAATCATCGGCTTCTCAATGATCTTGAGCATCGCGCTGGGCTTGTACTACGCGATTCGCCAAGCCAACCCTGCCCGCCACGTTGCATGGACGACCCGTGCATACGCGATTGGCGTAACCGCCGGCACTGAGGCTCTCATCGTCATCGGACGGGAAATTCTTACGAGCCTGCCGGACACTCGGGCTCAAAGCATGGTTACAGGAGCGGCGTGGATCATCAACATCGCTGTGGCCGAATACGTCATCCGCCGTGGCCCTCGTGTCAGCGGTCCGCTACAGAACGCAGTGAGGGTGCAACAGGGGGAAGAGCGCAAACCCTTCGAGACACTCCGATAGCCTGCCGGATAATACCCAGGCACAACCTCGCGGCGGTATTGGGTCTTGACCTCTTGCCACAGATTGGCTGCTTAGGGCGTACCCCATTGCAACGGTGCATCCTCCTAAGGGTGACCTTGGGTTAGCGTCTGACTGCTGTTCACGCGCGATGAAGCTGTCGGTGGACAGATGAGATCTCCGGGAAGTAACCACGAGTGCTGGGGTGTTGGCTCGGTTTCGGCTGAGATAAGGGTGAAGTAGCTTCGGAAGCGCCTCCCTACTTCCTTCAACGTTGTTTTTGCAGCCTCATAGAGTGGGGCTTCTTGCCTTGTGATCGTGGCTAACAGCTTTGTCCAACTTGGCGTTGATTCTCTTGGCCTGCTGGGTTTGGGACGGCTCATGCTGCGTCTTCTTGCACGCCTTCATGGACCAGTTCGGATATCTCCCGTTTGAGCTTGTTGAATTCTGCAGAACTTACGTCGCGGTCTTCAGGGAGTGGGATATCGACGATGGATTTGATATGCCCTGGCACTCCATGGGAAGCGCCTCCGGCCATTACAACCACACGGTCTGCCAGGAACACCGCTTCCTCAATGCTGTGCGTGATGAAGACAACAGTGGTTCCTACCTGACGGTGGATACGGGACAGCTCTGATTGGAGCTGGGACCGGGTAAGGGCATCCAGTGCTCCGAAGGGTTCGTCCATCAGCAGCACGGAGGGCTGGTTGGCCAGGACTCGTGCGATGGCGACCCTTTGTTGCATGCCACCTGAGAGTTCATGGGGAAACTTGTCAGCGAAACGGGTTAGCCCTACGACATTGGTGAATTCGTCGGTCCTTTCCTTGATGATCGCGGAGGGGTAGCGCTGTTGTTTCGGCCCGTAGGCGATGTTTTCCCGCACGGTCAGCCACGGAAAGAGCCCATAGTCTTGGAAGACGACCCCTCTATCCGGGCCCGGTCCCTCGACCGGCTGGCTTTCGACAAGCACTTCCCCGGTGGTTGGTTTTTCGAAACCGGCGAGGATCCGCAGAAGAGTGCTTTTGCCGCAGCCACTAGCGCCGACGATCGCAACGAATTCACCGGATGCAATGTCGAGATTGACGTCATTCATCGCTGCAACGCTTTGGCCGTAGTTTTTGCCGAGTGCGCTTATGGAAATGGATCCTGCTCGTGCTGTGTGGGGGACGGATTCGATTCGCATGTTTGTTCCTTGAGTCGGTGTGCGCGTTGCTAGGCGTGCGCGGCGAAGAGGGGGCGTCGACCGGAGGTGATTTTAACGAGTCCTACGAGGATCCGGTCCGTGAGGAAGCCCATGAAGCCGATGAAGATCATCCCGGCGACGATGAGGTCGGTTTTCGATACTTCCTGTGCTTCGTTGATCATGGCCCCGAGCCCAATTCGGATGCCGGTGGTTTCTCCCACTACGAGAATGACCCAGGACAGCCCTAGCGCGATACGCAACCCGCTGATGATGCCTGGCGCGGCCGCGGGAATGACGATTTTGTACAGTTCGTGGCCCGGCCTGGTACCCAGCATGGCGGCCGCCTCGAGGAGCCGGTTGGGGACCTGGTGAACTGCGGAAATGGTGTTGAGCAGGGTGGGGAAGAATGCGGCGAGGAAGACCAGGAAGATGGTCGATCGGTCGCCGATTCCGATGATGATGAGGGCCAGCGGAACCCAGGCGGTTACCGGGATGGGCCGTACCAGGTTGACGGTGGGATCCAGCAGGGAAGAAAGCAGCTTTGACCTGCCCATAAGGACACCGAGGGGGATGGCTACGGCGGCCGCGATGACAAAACCTGTGAGAACTCGTACCGAACTCGCCCAGGTATGTCTTGCCAATTGAGCTGAGAATGGGTCGTTGATAATCCCACCGATGGCGATGTCGATCAGCCGGCGGCCGACCTCAAGTGGTGCTGGCACCTGCGACATTCTGATATCGAAGGGAAGGGTCCATCCTTGCCGCACGCCTAGGTCCCAGAACAAGATGATGAGCAGGGGAACCGGAAGACCCAGAAGAAACTTGCGAACCATCCGGGACATCTTCTTGCCGTTGGAGGTTTCGGAGGACTGGACGGAGCTCGGACCTGAGCGGGTGGTTCCTGCTTCGTCAGCCGGCGGGATAGTTTGTGAAGTGACAGTCATGGCTACTTCTCTTCGCTGGCTTCGATGAAGGTGGTGTCGAAAATGTTGCTGGCATCCGGTTCCGCTTCCAGAGTGCCAAGGTCCAGCATTTGGCCCCCTAGTTCGGTGACCTGGCTGATGTAGTCTTCGCCGATCTCAGTGCGCAGCCAGATATTGTTCAAAGCTTGTGCAAGCACGTCGTCATCGAAGCTGAAGTTGGACTGGACACCGGAGGCCCACGCTTCTTTGTCCTCGATGAGGTGATTGGTGGCCAGGACGTGCGTGTCCACAATGCGCTGCACGAGTTCGGGGTCTGATTCAATCAGGGCACCCGTGGTGGCCAGACTGATATTGACCTTCCCGATGGGGGTCTCGTAGGGCGAGACGATGCTGTGGGCACCATTGAGGATGGCTATGGACGGTCCTACCTCCGCGCTGGAGAACGCATCGATGTCACCTCGTTCCAGGGCGTCGGGCATGTCCGCGAAGCCGATGTTCACCAGCTCAATGTCGATGTCGGCGTCCATTCCGGCCTGGGCGAGCGTTTGGCGCAGCAGGATTTCCTGGGATGATCCGGGGACGTAGCCCACCTTTTTCCCGGCCAGCCCCTCGACCCCTTCAATTCCCTCGTTGCCGACAATTCCTGTTCCCCCGTCTGCCGCGGAGGCGATGATTTTGATGTCTTCCTCTTGGGAAATACCTGCAAGGACCGATGGGACGCCGAGGACTCCGAACTCGACATCACCGTTTACAACTGCATTCTTGATTGCGGTCGAGTCGGTCATCGGTACTACCTCGATGGTGGTGCCCTCCGGAGCGAAGTCCTCGTACACGTAGGGGGCGAAAAGGTGCGGCTGGCGCAGGGTTGCGATCTGAATGACCTCCCCATCCCCACCCTGGGCCGATGCTTCCCCAGTGCAGCCGGTGAGAGCAAAAACGAAGCATACCGACGAAGCAGCTACGACCTGCTTGAAAAAACGTACCTGTGGCATGAAGGTGTTCCTTTCAGGAGTGGGAGTACTAGTTGCTGACCAGGAGGGAGCTAGCAAAGGCTCTCCACCCGCCAAATTCTGAGATGTCGGTGCCGTCCAGTGTGCTGTCGCAAAGAAATGCGAGGACCTCATCGCCTTGCTCGGTGAGGATCTTCCCTAATGACTGCGGTCGTTTGACGGCATCAAGAAGTTGACCCAAGGCGGCTGCGCTGAGGCGCCACAATTCTCCGTCCAACTGCTGCCCATCACCGGATGGGGTAAGTGCCACCTTCGTCACTGCGTGGTCCCCGGGAATTGTCAGCAGACGATATGCGGGGGCGGTCCGAATATCACCTGCATACCTGGCGCCGAGGCCAACCAACTGCTCGTTGAACGGTTCCCCCCGCATATGTGCACCGAAGACAGCGACCTCGTAGGTCGGATACATAGACACGGACGGGGCAGGTTGTTCCGTGAACCTGCTCGTGAGATCGAGGAGTGATTCATCTTTAAATGCCTGGCCGATGAAGGACAAGCCGAATGAGTCGTCATGAGGCGAGGGGAAGGCCACCGCAGCCATATCAAGGACATTCAGGAAGGTGGTGAACACCCCGATGCGGCTGTTGACAGCCATAGGGTCAGCCTCGACTGCGGCGATGCTGGGATGAAAAGGGGCGGTCGGCAGAAGCAGAGCATCGGTGCCAGCTAGCAGGTCCGAGGCTTGCTTCTTGTACTCTCGGACTTTGGTCTGATCCGAGGCTAAAGCGGAAGCACTGTGCCTGCCTGCTTCGATGATGATTTGAGCAACCGTAGGATCTAGGTCAGGTGCACCGCCGTCGATGAAGGCACCGACTGCCGCGTGCCTTTCCGCCACCAATGCTCCTGAATAAAGGAGCGCACCTGCCTCGAGCATCCTCGTGATGTCCACCGTACGAGTTGTCCATCCCAGCGCTTCAATTCTGGCGATTGCTGCGCGGTACTCATCCTGCCAATGGGGCTGCAGTTGAGGCATCTGAGCTAGCGAAGCAACAGCGACGACCGGACTGCCGCCTGATGCAAGAGCGGACGTGGCGGGCATCCGCCTCACGGCTTCCGAGTAAGAGTGGCCCATCACCGAGGTGAGGGCACCAGCCAGGCTGAGGGTTCGAGCGAAAACATTGAGGCAGTCGTAGGACGGGCAGGCGGGCACCACCCCATCCATGGGCGCGTAGCCTACCGTGGCCTTGATGCTGTAGATCCTGTTGAACGCTGCCGGGATCCGACCTGACCCGGCGGTATCGGTGCCAAGTGCCGCATCGACCAGGCCGAGTGCTACAGCTACGGCCGATCCCGAACTGGAGCCGCCCGATACCAGTTGCGGATCATGGGCGTTGCGGACCGGACCGTATGGGCTTCGCGTACCGACCAGACCGGTTGCGAATTGGTCGAGATTTGTTTTGCCCAGCACGATTGCTCCGGCGTCCAGCAGACGCTGTACCGCAAGGCCGTTCGTGCGAGGGTTATACGAGTAACTCGGGCACGCAGCCGTGGTAGGCGTCCCCGCGACGTCAATATTGTCCTTGACAGCTACAAGTACACCGAAAAGGGGCGGCTTTGTACTCGAGCATCTTTCCTGCAGCCGTTCGGCTTCGGCTATGACTTCTGATTCCGGGCGAAGATGAATCCAGACCTCGGGACGGTCAGCGTCACGGATGTTGCGGTAAGCCTGTCTGACACGTTCGACCGGATCAACGGTGAGTGGAGGCAGTTGGAAGGTCATCGATTATCCTCTCGTGACATATTGATCAGGGCGAGATTGGCGAAGGCCTGGGACGCGCGTTCCATGACCACGCTCTGGGAGGCGCCTATGTGATCCCGCAACGCCTCATAGGCCGGGGATAGCTTGCGTTGAAGGAGCAATTCCAGGATGTTGATGTGTTCCTGAATGGTGGAGTGGATCCGGTCTACCGTCAGGTAGTCGTACATCCGCAATGCTCTGATTCTGTCGTTGACAGTTATGAGGGCTGCAGCCAAAGCTGGGTTGCCGGCTGATGCGAGAAGCGCTACGTGGAATTGCTCGTCTTCTGCAACGAACCGGGGGGTGGGTTTCGGCTGGTTCTGTGCCAGATTCGACCAACGCTGAAGTTCGCGCTCCAGTGCGTCAGCGTCGTGCAGGTTGGAGCTTTCTTCCAAAGCCCTGCCGATACCGCGCAGTTCTAACGTCACCCGGAGCTCATACAGGCCCGCCAACTCTTCGAAGGTGGGTAGAGCCATGTAGAGGCCACCATTTCGCCTCTCCAGAACTCCCTCCGATACCAACCGGGTGAGCGCCTCACGCACTGGTGTGCGGGAAACCCCAAATCTTTCAGCCAGAGGCTCCTCGGAGAGCCGGTCCCAGCCTGTGACACGACCAGAACGCAATTCCCCTTGAAGGGCACCGTAGATCTCGGCACTCGATCGGCGGGAAGGCGAAGCGTCCCTCTTCCAGCGAACCGGATCTGCATCCCAGGATGTATACATTGTCGTGTGCATGAACCAGACCCTACGGAGCCTATATTTCAGGCAGTCACCGAAAGTAGGGCAGAGATGTCGCTCCCGTAAAAAGAATGATTCAGCAACGTTTCATCACCTTGTTTCGGCCTGCTCGAACTGCATCCGACACCGCATAAGGTGCATGCCGCAGCCTGGAAGCACCCCCAATACGCCCCGAAGAAACAGGCCCGGCAATTCCCGACAACGAGCCGCTGCATGAGGACCACAATCCGTACCAGCACAAAATTTCCGGACTAGGATTTCGCTCTTGCGTTATGGCTGAGTAGTCCACGCCTGAGAACTGACCGACCCAACCGGTCCCATAATGGGTCTTTTGTGCCACCCTCTCTTATCGCCAAAATCAAACCAGAAGTACCCAGATCGCTAACCCGGCAGACCCCTACAGCGGTCCGTCACCGGCATCGGCGGCTCTAATGGCAAGGTGGTGTCATGCGTATTCAGTTGGAAGCGGGAGCGGATCACGTTCAGGATCTCGCTCATGAGCGGAATCCGGTTCGAGCCGTCATTGAACTGGTTTGGAACAGCCTTGACGCGGAAGCGAACAATGTCACCGTCAGCCTTCTTCGTAACGAAGCGAGTGGGGTCGTAGGAGTAACCGTCGAGGATGATGGTCATGGCATCAGCACCGATGAACTGGGCACCACTTTCAAGTGGGTGGGAAACTCATGGAAGCGAAACGCTCAGACCACAAAGGGCTACGAGGCTCGTCCGCTGCATGGGAAGCGGGGGCAAGGGCGTCTTCGCGCCTTCGCACTTGGCACGGCGATCCGTTGGAGATCTGTTGCTGACGACACGGCTGGCGCACGCTTCCAGTGCGAAATCTCAGCCACAGTTCCGAATCGCAACGATTTCAGCGGACCAGATCCCATCAGGACCACCGAACCTTAAGAAGTACGCCAGGGCGGTCGTCTCCAATCGGCAGTTTGCAGACATGCGCTCGGAGTGGGACTTCATGCTGCTGGTGACGGACTACGATGACGCTGTCCGCGGGGACATCAACCAAGATGGTCGCCCCTCTGGGATTCTTGACCACGCAAAAACTGTCCGCCACTACCAGCACCGGTAACGTGCAGGTTTGGAATCTCATCAAGCATGAACACGGAGAAGGGAACTGCTGAGCCAGACCCCACCACGTAAAATCCGTAGTTCTGGTGATATGGAGTTGGGAACATCGATGGCATCAGCAGGACCGTCTCGTTGAGGCTGCGGTCAAAATAGACATGTTGCTTCGAAAATGGCCTGTACGTAGCGATGCGCTTCCCGGTCGGATTGAAGGAATGCCTTTTGCGAAGGGACAGATCTTTGCGGAGCCCTCGGCTCCAATTGATAAGCCGAGGGTCTGACTCGACATCATCCGATTGCGCGTCCCCGGCTTCTATTCGGTCTACCTGCTTGTTATAGACGTCGATCATCCGCCGTACATTTGCCTCGACAATCGCCTCTGAGTAGTTGTAGCACCAAGCATCACGGCTCGTCGAAAGCCCAAGACTGTAAGTCTTGAAGACGGTCTTTTCGGACTTAGATTTTTTGTCTCCTAAAGGCGTGAACGTGGCAAAGGCAGTGTCCCGCTGGCTCGTCCAATCACCAGCTTCGTTAGGTTCTATAAGTTCCCATTCAGCGTCTGCCAGAGTAGCCTGCTGAACAGCGTCCAGCTTTTGTTCCCGTGTGAGATAGTCGCCGATGTCACGGTAGTGAATACGGCAGTTTCCCACGTCAGCGGAATTCTTTACGGCGATGAGGATAGCCACGGTTGTCCGTGCTCCCTGCCCGAACACGTTGTCCTTTTCTTTTCGACGTTGTTCCCCTGAAGGCCCTCTTCCAGGTGCATATCCACCCGGACGGGCCAGGCCTCGCCCGACGCGTAAGGGGTTCGCGTACCCCACGGTTCAGCTATCCGGTCCTTGCGAGTCATCGACATGTCCTCCGGTCCTGGTGGGGTAATGCTCACTGACTAACCGTGAAGCCACCGGCGGATGGCGTCATGGCCGACGCTACGGAAGGCCCAGACAACCACACAAGGGCCCCTCCCGCGACCACGCTCTGATCGTCCACTTTGGAGCGGAGCTGGTCGCGCACGTCCGTTCGGGGGCGGCTCACCACTTACCTGCCCCGCAGGTGCTCCAAAATCGCCGCCGCTATTTTGGGCGCCGAATCTTCCATAGGAATGTGCCTGCCAGCCACCTCCACCAAGTCACTCGAAGGAATCTCGTTGACGTAGCGTCTGGCGTAGCTCAACTTCTGAAATTCGTCGTCCCTGCCCCAAACGAGTCTCGTCGGCACGGCCGCTGCCTTCAGTAGTGGAAGCAGGTCAAGGGTGTACCGGGAGTCCGCGGCTCCCGCTAGCGCCATCCAGGACCGGGTCCGGGCCGGGCTTCGCCAAGGAGAAACATAGCAATCAAGCTCGGCAGGGCTGAGGGAACGTTCCACCATGAGCGGCATTGATTTGGTCCTTGCCGCCAGCAGTTCGCTCTGGCTGGTTTCTGCTCGTACAGCCGGGTCTCGAAACCTCGCCACGGCTGGTACCGGCCAGGAGTCGAACATGACGGCGTTGACCAACACCATCTTCGACACCCGTCCCGAGTAGGCAGCCAAATGCTGGGCGACCCCTCCACCGATATCGTGCGCCGCAACCGCAAACGATTCCAGGCCCAAGGCGTCCGCCGTGTCCAGCACAATCTTCGCCAAGGCTGGGATAGTAGCGCCGCTAACCTCCAACTCGCCCTCACTGTGCCCGAATCCTGGGAAGTCCAATGCAAAGCAACGCAGTTCAGGGGCCAGCGCAGGAAGCACCGGTTCCCAGACGCGGCTCCAGAAAGTACCGTGCAACAACAGCACGGGGGGATTGTTCGCACTACCGGACTGGAGGTAGGACAACCGGGTCCCATCCACTTCCACCGTTGCACGGGTAATAGGAAAATCATCGGTCATTGCAAGCTCCCTAATCACATGGGCTCTAAAGCTCAGGTGATTACCTTTCACTGCAGTCAGGTGCGCTGGTGATCAAACACATTCTCGTAGAGCAGGCCAGTTGCTGCAGCCTGGACAAGTTTGTCGGCGATGTCCACGGCCCAGTCCTGAGGTGACCAGCTGCCAGGCTTGTATAGCCCGAGGGCGGTGTTGAGCAGAACATCACCGGTATAGACGGTGATGAACACGGCAGCGATCGCCTTCGGTCCACGCAGTCCCTTTCGTACGGCGGTTGCGTGGGCCGTTCCCCACATCGTGCCCAGAGCGAAGTGGGTAGCCCAGTTCAGCTGGCGCCGGCCCTGCTCAGTAGCTGGGTGTACCCGCAACACTTTCTCCGCAAGGTCCGCTGGTGCGTAGCTTGCTTCCCGTCCTGTCAGAGGCATTTCCACCAACTTCTGGAATGCTGTCATCACCCCGGTCGCGGCGACGCCGGCTCCGGCTCCACGCACGAGGGATCCGGGCAATGAGGGCATCCTTCTAGTAAGCATGCTTGGGATTATTCCCTCTCGCCCTTCACTCGGCAACTGTTCGGCCCAGCATCGAGCGCCACCAATCTCCACGATCGAGAAGATGCCCGCTTGAGCAGCTACTGGATGAGGCCGCCCGTCACCGGTCCGGCAGCATGATTTTGGTTAGAGGGATGGTTCGGCTCCGGGTTTGCCTTCCTCGATGACGAAGCTAGCCCGGGTGCGGACTGGAGCTCCCGGGCGGGTCACATAGTCGACGACGCGGAAGTCCGCGGTCCACTCGGACGGCGTAATGGTATTCCTTACGTACCCGCGTTCGCGGTTGATGAAGCGAATGTGCGGGTTCTCCTCAAGCTGACGGGCATCGCCGGCCGGATTCCCAGTGTCGTCCCCGCCAGAAGTGATGGAGGTTCCGACAAGTTCCGTTCCCACTACTGGGGCTGCCGGGTTGTTGAAATCCGTTCTGATGTCGCATACGTAGTTCATGTGCACATCTCCGGTGACGATGACCGGATTCTTACCGGCTCCCAGTTCGGCGAAGTACGCACTCATTCGATCCCGGGCGACAGGGTAGTTGTCCCAGGAGTCCTCATTGAGGCCCTGCTCGGGGCCGACCTGGAAGTCACGCTGTGAGAAGACAACCTGCTGCGCCAGCGTGTTCCAGCGTGCAGTCGGGCCGGCTAGCGATTTCCGCAGCCAATCTTCCTGCTCATTGCCGAGAATGGTGCGGGCGGGATCGAGCCGCCCGGACTCGGAGCCGGTCTGATCATCACGGTATTGACGGGTGTCGAGCATGTAGAAGTCAACCAGGTCACCGAAGGTACGACGGCGATGCAGGCTAAGCTTCGAGCCTTCCGGGCGCTGGGCCAGCCGAAGCGGCATATTTTCGTAGTACGCCTGAAACGCTTCGGCACGACGGACCAGGAACTGATCGACTGGAGTGTTCGGGTCAGAGTCCTCCCCCGCCCAGTTGTTATCCACCTCGTGATCATCGAAAGTGACCAACCAAGGGAAAGCACCATGTGATGCCTGCAGGTCGGCGTCCGTCTTAACCTGGGCATGCCGGACGCGGTAGTCAGCCAGAGTGGTTGCTTCCTTCGCCGGTGCCCAGCCTCGACCGATCGTGCCCTGACCGCCACCTTCGTAGATGTAGTCCCCGAGGAAAACGACCAGGTCGAGATCCTCCTGCGACATGTGCTTATGAGCTGTGTAAAAGCCCGCGGGATAGTTTTGGCAGCTCGCGAAGGCGAACGAGAACGAGTTCAGCGCAGCACCAGGTGCCGCTGCGGTACGTGTCCGGCCAATCGGACTGAGCGTTTCGCCAGCACGAAAACGGTAGTAGTACTGCCGGTCCGGTCTCAGTCCGCCAACCTCAACGTGGACGGAGTGCCCAAGCTGGGGTTGCGCGTGAGCAGCACCTGCGCGTACCACCTTCCGCATGGAGGGGTCTTCGGAGACTTGCCATGACACCGGAACCTGCATCTCAGGCATCCCGCCGGTGCCGTCTAACCGAAGCGGATCCGGCGCCAATCTCGTCCACAAGACAACACCGTCAGGCAGAGGTTCTCCGGACGCCACTCCCAACGTGAAGGGATTGGCCGAAAATCGCGGTGCCGCCCACACCGGGCTGGGATTAGCGACCGCGGAACCGAAAGCGGCTGCCAGGGCGCTAAACCCAGAGAGCTGTAGGAACTGGCGGCGGGAAGCGGGCGAGCGAACGGGCATCAGGAAGTCTCCTCGACAGAATGGGTATCCGCACAAGGGTCCGAGGCTAAGACGACACTCCGATTAAGTGTGTCTCTCGATCAGGTGAACAAAACCGAAGTATGCGAAAGAACACCACGCCCATAGGAGAGTTACGCACTTCTCCGCCTCGGTCTAGCCGCTGCCGTGGAAGACTGCTGGCATGGAAGCCCCAACGCGCGACCACGACCTCGTCCTCTTCGGTGCGACCGGCTTCGTCGGTGAACTGATCGCCGGATATCTTGCGGGCCACGCTCCGCCGGACCTGCGCATGGCGCTCGCCGGAAGATCGAGAGTGAAGCTCGAGGCCGTACGGTCGAGGCTGCCCGTCGCCGCACACGACTGGGCCCTCATCGAGGCCGACTCGGATCACCCTGACTCGCTCGCTGCGTTGGCCGCAGGTACCAGGGTTCTGTTCACCACGGTGGGTCCCTACGCGAAGTACGGGTTGCCCGTCGTCGAGGCGTGTGCCAGCGCTGGGACGCACTACGGGGACCTGACGGGCGAGGTGTCCTTCGTCCGTGAGGCAATTGACCGTTGCGACACCCTGGCAAGGACTACCGGTGCACGAATCGTCCATGCGTGCGGCTACGACTCCGTCCCGTCGGACCTCGCGGTGCTCCTCCTACACCGCGCCGTGGAGGCCGACGGCGCGGGTGGACTGACCGAGGTGCAGCTCGTCGCCAGGGCGAAGGGTGGCTTCAGCGGCGGCACTATCGAGTCGATGCGTGGGCAACTCGACGGCATGCGGTCGGACCCTGTGCTGCGATCGCTCGCGGGCGATCCCTACTCCCTCAGTCCAGACAGGACGGCGGAGCCCGCGACCTGGCAGCCGGCGGACCTGGCGTGGGTCGGCCGTGCGGAGGACGGCGTGTGGACCGCGCCCTTCGTCATGGCGTCAGTGAACACACGGATGGTGCGCCGCAGCAATGCCCTGCAAGGTTGGGCCTATGGCCGCTCTCTGCGGTACGGCGAGGTGATGGGTATTGGGCGGGGGTTCGCCGGCGCCGTCACCGCCGGAGCGACGGCACTCGGACTACGGGTGTTCGGAGCCATGCTGGCCCTACCTCTCACGAGGAAGCTACTGGGCCGCTTCCTTCCGTCGCCCGGTGCAGGTCCGAGCGAGGCCGCACGGCGCTCAGGCTGGTTCCGGTCCCAGGTGACTGCTTCCACAGAGAGCGGCCGGCGATACCGGGCCGTCGTAGCCGGGCCCGGCGACCCGGGATATGCCGCCACCGCCGTCATGGCCGGCGAGACAGCGCTCTCGCTTGCCCTCGACGGCGACCGCCTGCCGTCAGCTGCCGGATCCCTAACCCCGGCCACCGCCCTCGGCGACATCCTGATTGAGAGGCTGCGCGCGGCAGGCCATACCTACGAGGTCAGGGCCCTCATCTGACGGACGCCGAATCGGACCACACTCCGCCCCTGGTGGGGCTCAAAAACTAAGCTAGTTGAGACGCGATACGGGAGGTGGAGCGTTAGCCCCACCTCCCGTATCTGCGGTTACCTGACTACTTCTCTTGTCGTGCTACTCGGGCTTGCCGTTGCCTGGTCGCACGGTGATTTCGGCAGTAGCGGTTGTTTCGAGACCGGCGTGGTTGACCGCGGCGACGCTGAGCTCGAAGCTGCCTTTGAGGCCTTCGACGGGGAGCTCGTAGCGGCCGTCCACTCCGGTGACCTCTTGTCCGTTGAAGGTGACGGTGAGTGAGCGGACACCCGACTCAACGTCTTCTGCTCGAACGTCGACGACGAGCCCGCGCTTGGCACCTACTTTGGTGTCCTTGATCTCGGTCACGACTGGTGCTGTCTCGTCGGGTGCCGGGGCGTTCACGTAGGCGATGCTCGGAGCGGGAGGCGTGGTCATTCCCTCACCGAGGAAGAAGCTCGTGTGAGGGGGCTGGTTGTAGGAGGTGTTCTGCCACGCTACGCCCAGCCGATACACCGGATCATGCATCAGGGTGCGGATGCGGTGCTCAGTGACATCGGTGGTGGTGAAGATCTTCAGCGACGAGTGGTCGGCGCTGCGGTAGACGAGTTCCTCGCGCCAGTCGCCGAACAGGTCGGCCTGGAGTGCCGGGTTGCCCTTGGTGCCGTTACCGGTGAGGGTGCCGTCCAGCGTGAGCAGCCGTTCTTCTGTCTTGGTGTCCCAGTTCCACTTCGATATGGTCGGCGTCGCACCGGTGGCAAGTTCGGCCGGGTCGGTGTAGTCGTGATCGGTGATCTCACGCAGCAGGTCCCCGTCCCACCAGGTGAGGAAGTTCGCCGCGGGGATGCTCGTACCGAGGTCCGTGCCATCTGCTGCGCGGAGCGATCCGACCTTCGAGTAGAACTTGTACGTGCCTCCGATTGCCCACGCCTCATTGCCCGCGTGCGTCGGGTCGATGTCGCCTGCCGCGCCGCGGCCGGTGTCACGGGTACCGGGTATCGACCAGAGGATCTCACCCGTAGCCGCGTCGCGCATCGTCGCTGCACGCTGACCGCTGCTGGGCATACTCTCATGCACCGCGAACACTTCGAGTCCGTCACGCGAGGGGATGTGGTCGGTGAGGTGCATCGCGTCACCGTGGCCGAGACGGGTGTTGTAAAGCGGCGTACCGTCATGATCGATGGTCATCGACCCGAAGACGATCTCATCAGCGCCGTCCGCGTCTACATCCGCGATCGAGAGGTTGTGATTGCCCTGTCCTGCGAACTGGTTGCCGGCCTTGGTCGAGTCGAACAACCAGCGCTCTTCGATCTTGCCGTCAACGAGGTCGAACGCGGCGATGTAGGTCTTTGAGTAGTACCCACGACTGAAGATCATGCTGGGGTTTTCGCCGTCGAGGTAAGCGGTGCCGGCGAGGAAGCGGTCCATCCGGTTGCCGTAGGTGTCACCCCACGATGACAGCGTTCCACGCGCCGGTACGTAGTCGACACTGTCGAGCGCCGCACCGGTCGCGCCCTCGAAGACGGTCAGGTACTCGGGCCCGGTCAGAATGTAGCCGCTTGTGTTGCGATGATCCGCTGCCGCGTCACCGATGACCGTGCCGGCGCCGTCGACCGTGGCGTCTGCGGTCTTCATTGCAACCTCAGCTCGACCGTCACCGTCGTAGTCGAACACCTGGAACTGGGTGTAGTGCGCTCCCGCACGAATGTTGCGGCCGAGGTCAATCTGCCACAGCCGGGTGCCGTCAAGCTTGTAGGCGTCGAGGTACACGTTTCCCGTATAGCCGGAACGCGAGTTGTCTTTCGCGTTCGTCGGATTCCACTTGAGCACGATCTCGTACTCTCCGTCACCGTCAAGATCGCCGACCGACGCATCGTTGGCCTCGTACTCGTAGGCCTCGCCCGTTGGAGTGGTGCCGCCTGCCGGTCGCTGAAGCGGGATGTCGAGGGACTGTTCCCCCCACGGCGTGAACTCGTCCGTGACCGTCACTTCGCGTTGGTCGATCAACGCGGTCACGCGGTAGACCGAGGCTCCGGTTCCCTCCGCATCGAGCAGGTTGGTACTGCCGGTGATCGGAGTTTCAGTGATGCGAACACCGTCGCGGTAGACGTGGAAGCCGATCGAATCGGCGTCGAGGCCGAGCATGCGCCAGCCAACGTAGACTCCGCCCTCGGTTGTCACAGCGACCGGGGCTCGGTCGAGGTATTCCACCTGCCGGATCGGCGTACTCTCGGGCGCCGCAACTGCCGGCATACTTACAAGCGTTGCAGCAGCGACAGCTGCTGCTGCTGCCGCCCCTAATGCTCGTCGTGACCTTCGTGGATGGACGAACGAAACCATAACCATCTCCCTTGATGTCCTGGTGCAGAAGCAAGCCAGTAGCCTTCCGCAACGGGAAAACGTTTTCTTGAACCGTTTCATTTTGCTTCCAGTCCCAATCGGTTGTCAAGAGCAACGGACAAATATGAAGGCCTTCGCTTCAACGCTTCGGCCCCCATTGGCGCCCGGCTCATGCGGACTTTGCAGCACCCCTTCGCGATCTGGAATCGGCTACTCTAGCCGCACCTACTGTTTGTGCTGAGGAGAAATCATGAAGGATTTCGTCGGGCTGGCCGCAAAACTGACTCCGGAGGAAAGGGAGGAAATTCGGCCCGCATCTCCCAACGCTGTTCTGTCCGAGGCAGCTTTGAGGGCTCTGGACCGAGTGGCTGGAGGGGATGCGATGGGGCATGGCTACTACGTGTCTTCGGGAACCGCTGATGCGAACGGAAGCCCCGAATTCGTGCTGCACCCTGAGGCGGCGCGGGAAATCTTCCGCTAACCGCCGAACCTGCCAGTACCACCCACTGAGGAATACGTGGGCGCCTTCTGATGGAACACCCCTGCCGCGGCTGGTCAGCCATTTCTCCTTGAGTACCTACCGACTGGATCCCGAAGAGAGCCGCCGCAACAGGTCCGCCGCCGCACTCACCGCGATGACCGCCGGCGCCTTCCCGCCAACGTCCGGCAACCCGATCGGGCACTGAATGCGCGCAATCTCCGCCTCGGCGTACCCCTCTGCGGCAAGCTTCCCCCGAAACCGCGACCACTTCGCCTTCGACCCAATCAATCCAACACTCCCCAGATCGCTGCGGCGCAGCGCAGCATCACACAACAGGAAATCCTCGGAGTGATCGTGGCTCATGATGAACACATGAGCGCCGGCGGGTAACTCGCCCAAAAACGAGTCCGGCACCGGGGTGTGCACCGCGCGCACCAAAGCAACGCCGGAAGTCACATCCGCCAGCCGCTCGGGCAACAACTGCTCGGCGCGGCTGTCCACCAGGTACAGATTCATCGGCAGCCGCGAGAGTACTCTGCCGAGTTCGTACCCGACATGCCCGACGCCGAACACCGCCACCGTGGGCAGGGACAAGAAGGGCTCAAGCAACACCCGCACTTTCCCTCCACAGCATTGCCGGCCGTGCTGGGTCACTGCGTGCTCGTTCAAGGAGAATTCAACGTTCTCGGCGGCCCCAACCCCACCGGCGATCATCTCCCGCGCCCGGTCGATGACTGTCGCCTCGAGGTTCCCGCCCCCTACAGTTCCCCAGGTGGCGGACGCTCCGACAAGCATCTTCGCCCCAGCTTCCCGCGGCGAATGTCCACGCACCTCCGACACAGTCGCCAGCACACCCGGGAGACCCGAAGACCTCAGGTGCTGCAGCGCCTCCAGCCAGTCCATGTCACTGCGCCGAGCTCGTAGCGGACGTCAGGACGCCCGCGTCGGAGGACGAGGAAGAAGACAACGACGACGACGGCGCCGACACCCGCTCGATCGCCCAGAACACTGCTTCCGGAGTGGCCGGGCTCGCGAGCTCGACAGCGATATCCCCCGGGCCGAAGGCGGCAACCGCCTCGCGCAGGGCCTCGCGGACGCTGAACGCCAGCATCAACGGCGGCTCACCGACCGCCTTGGAACCGTAAACCACACCACTCTCAGTCGCCCGTTCGAACAGGTGCACGTTGAACTCCTCCGGCATTTCGGAGAAGCTCGGCAGCTTGTACGTGCTGGCGGACTGCGTAGTGATCCGGCCACGGTTCGCGCCGTCGGATGCATCCCAGCGCAGGTCCTCCAGGGTCAGCCACCCGGCTCCCTGGACGAACCCTCCCTCGATCTGCCCGACGTCGATCATCGGCGAGAGGCTGTCGCCGACGTCGTGCACGATGTCCGTACGCAGCTGCCGGTAGGCACCGGTGAAGCGGTCAACTTCAACTTCGGTGACCGCGGCGCCGTAGCTGAAGTACTTGAACGGTTCGCCCTGCATCCGAGAGCTATCCCAGTGCAGGCCTTCCGTCCGGTAGTACCCCGCTGCCCAGAGCGAGACCCGCTGGAAGTACGCGTCGCGGGCCAGCTCGGCGAACGTGAGCGTGGAGTCGTGGAAGCCGATGCCGGTGACCTTACCGTCGTCGAACCGGACGTCGTCGGGGTGGATATTCAGCTTGCGGGCGGCCACTTCGGCCAGCCGCGCGCTGATCTGCTCGCAGGCGTTCTTGATTGCGCCGCCATTGAGGTCCGCACCGGAGCTCGCCGCGGTGGCCGAGGTGTTGGGAACCTTGTCCGTCCGCGTCGGCGCCAGCCGCACGGAGGACAGCGGGATACCAAGAGCCGTGGCCGCGACCTGCCGCATCTTGGTGTGCAGTCCCTGGCCCATCTCGGTGCCGCCGTGGTTGATGAGCACCGAGCCGTCCTTGTAGACGTGCACGAGCGCACCGGCCTGGTTGAACGCGGTCAGGTTAAAGGAGATGCCGAACTTGACCGGCGTCATGCCGATCGCCCGCTTGGTGTTCGGGTGCGAGGCGTTGAACTCCGCGACCTCCTGCCGGCGCCGGGCGATGTCGGATCGGTCCTCCAGCGACTGCCAGACCGCCTGGAGCCGCTCGGCGTGGCGCACCGGCTGCCCGTACGGTGTGCTCTGCCCGGGCTCATAGAAATTACGACGGCGGAGCTCGCTTGGATCGAGCCCCAACAGCGGTGCGCACCGGCCCATCAGGTCCTCGATGATGAGCATGCCCTGTGGCCCGCCGAAGCCGCGGAACGCCGTCTGCGACGTCTTGTTGGTCTTGGCGATCCGGCCGTGCACCTCGATGTTCGGGATGTAGTACGCATTGTCGATGTGGCACAGTGCCCGGGCGAGAACCGGTTCGGAAAGGTCCAGGCTCCAGCCGCCGTCACTCGTGAGGGTTGCTTTCAGCGCGAGGAGGCGTCCGTCGTCGTCGAACCCTGCGTCCCAGCGCGCGTGGAACGGGTGCCGCTTACCGGACATCGTGATGTCCTGGGTGCGGTTGAGGCGCAACCGGACCGGGCGCCCGGTGAGCGTGGCACCGAGGGCCGCGATGGCCGCGAAGCCGTGCGGCTGCATCTCCTTACCGCCGAACCCGCCGCCCATCCGCAGGCACTGCACCGTGACGTCGTGGTTGGACAGGTTCAGGACGTGCGCCACGATCTCCTGCGTCTCCGACGGATGCTGCGTGCTGCACTGGACGAACACCTGCCCGGTTTCGTCGATGTACGCGAAGGAGGCGTGCGTCTCGAGGTAGAAGTGCTCCTGGCCGCTGAACTCGAATTCGCCGGTGAAGCGATGGGCCGCGTTTTCGAGCGCCTTATCCGGCTCACCGCGTGCAACGGTCGGCCGATTCCCCTGGAAGCTCTCGGCTTCGATGGCTTCCTCAAGAGTGATCAGGGACGGCAGCGGCTCGTAGTCGACCTCGACTGCTTCCGCGCCGAGGCGGGCGGCTTCCAGCGACTCCCCCAACACCCAGCACACAGCATGCCCGTAGAACATGACCTCATTCGGGAAGAGGGGTTCGTCGTGCTTGATGCCGGCGTCGTTGACGCCCGGAACGTCCGACGCCGTCAGCACCCTCACCACACCCGGCACCGCAAGTGCCGGTTCGGTGCGCATGCCGGTGATCCGGGCGTGCGCATGGGGCGCCTGGACCGGCCAGGCATGCAGGGCGTTGGAGCTGCGGACCACGAGGTCGTCGGTGTAGAGCGCTGTTCCGGTCACATGCGCTGCGGCGCTTTCGTGGGATACGGGAACACCGACCACTGGATTCACGGGACGATCTGCCAGGGACTTCACTGGGCCACCTCCACAGCTGGTGCGTTTTCGGCGTGGAACTTCAGCAGTGCCTGTCTCAGCATCGCCGAACGGTAGAGCGAACTGGCCCGCATGTCATCGATCGGGGTTCCCTCCCCCGCCATCACGACGGCGGCCGCCGCCACTGAGTCGGACGTCCAGGGCTGCCCCACCAGTGCCTCTTCCGTGGCCAGCGCGCGAATAGGCGTGGCCGCCACGCCGCCGAGTCCAATGCGGATGGAGCTTACGACGCCGTCGCTGAGCTGGAGCGCGATGGCCACGGACACGCTGGAGATGTCGTCAAACCGCCGTTTGGCGATCTTGTAGAACGCGGTGCTCTCGGCGAGCGGGAGCGGGATCCGGATGGCGCGGAGCATCTCGTGGGGCTTGCGGACGCTCTGGCGGTAGCCGGTGTAGTACTCGGCCAGAGGGACTTCCCGGTCGCCGTCAGTGGAGGAGAGGACAACCCTCGCATCGAGCGCCAGGAAGACCGGCGCGGAATCACCGATGGGTGATCCGGTCGAGAGGTTTCCACCGAATGTTGCGGCATTGCGGATCAGGCGCGAGGCGAACTGCGGGAAGAGATGACCCAGCAGCGGAACCCTTCCATCGAGGGCCCGCTCCACCTCGGACAGTGTCAGGGCGGCACCGATTTCGATGGAGTCGGCGCTAAACGTGAGCGCACGGAGCTCCTCGAGACGGTCGATTGCCAGCACCAGCGGCGGACGTGAGTGGCGGAGATTAACTTCAACACCGAGGTCCGTGGCACCGGCAACCAGCTTCACATCCGAGCCGGCCCGGAGTGTCTCCAGTACCTCGTCGAGGGACTGCGGCCGGATGAACTCCGCATCTCCGCTCACGCGGGTATGCCGGGCGGCGGGCGCGGGCCGGTTCTGCCGTTCAAGGAGCGGATCTGCCTCCGAAGGAATGTCGAGCGCGTAGGCCGCGTCCCGGATCGGCCGGTAGCCGGTGCAGCGGCACAGGTTGCCGCTGAGTGCGTGCAAGTCGAATCCGTTGGGGCCGCACTCGTGATCGGTTGCGTGTTCCTCACCGACGACGGCGGTGCCCGTCTCCTTGTCTTCCTGCGCTGGCGAGCGCTCGGGCCGGTAGTACTCGGCCGCCATCGAGCAGATGAATCCTGGCGTGCAATAGCCGCACTGTGAACCGCCGCGGTCCGCCATCTCGCGCTGAACAGGGTGAAGATCCTCGGGAGTGCAGGCGTCAGAGACGTTGCCGAGGCCCTCGGCTGTGATGATCTCCTGGCCGTCGAAGGCGAGAGCCGGTGGAAGGCACGCGTTGACCGAGGTCCAGCGGCTGCGGTCTGCTCCGTCGGGGCGGGCTACGAGTACCGCGCAGGCGCCGCACTCGCCCTCCGCGCAACCCTCCTTGGAGCCGGTAAGCCCCTCGTCCCGCAACCAGTCGAGTAATCGAGTGTGGGGATTTGTTCCGTTGCAGTCCCGGACTTTGCCGTTGACGGTTACCTTGATTCCGTCCATCATTCACGCTCCCGTACGAACCGGACCGACGCGCCAACCGAACTTCTGGACATCCCGGGCCGCGTGGAAGGCCTGTGCCAGAGTGTTCGTTACGTAGTTTCGGTGTGATCTAGCGTACACCCATCGCACGGAAAATTGTTTCCACGATGTGGATTCTTCCGCTCGCTAGCCGCGTCGTCCACCGCCGGGAGTAGCGTAATCACGGGACTATCCAGGTGCAGCCCGCTTCAGCAGCCCGTTTCGACGACGTCGCGACGATGCTGGGGCCCAAAAACCCGTCGTCCTCCGTGTGCTGGTGTCTCAGCCATCGCCTCGACTCGAAGACCAACCGCGCCCTGGTGGGGCCTGCACGAGGCGAGTACGTGCGAGCACTGTGCGATCGGGAGGTCGCGCCCGGTGTGCTCGCCTACGACGACGGCGGCGACGTCGTCGGATGGGCAGCTGCGGCGCCGCGGTCGGAACTGCCGTTCGCCCGATCCACGAAGATTCCGCATGTCGACGACCTGCCGGTCTGGTCGGTCTGGTGCATCCGGGTACGTCCAGGTCACCGTGGGATGGGGATCGCCCATGCCCTGCTGGATGGCGCCGTGGAGTACGTCCGATCGAATGGAGCACCTGCAGTAGAGGGCTACCCTGTAGACAACAATGGCGAAAAAGTAGACCTCACGATGGCCTACGTGGGTACCCGCTCACTGTTCGAGAAGGCAGGCTTCACCCTCGCCGCTCAGACGCAGGCCGTCTCAGGCGGGTTTCCTCGAGTGGTGATGCGCCTGGACCTTCGATGACACTTGGTACAACGCCTTGCCGCAACCCCCAGAACTACCTCCAAAGGCAATAACTATGGAACTGCATGACCTTCTCGACGCGCTGAACCGCGGCGAAACCATCACCGGAAACTCACCGTTCCATGAGGTCATGCACCGGACCAGTCAGGAAGCATTGCGCATCACCGCAGAACTCAACGGGAGCTATCACGAACCGGCGCGCGTACGCGAATTATTGTCTCAACTGACTGGCAGACCCATTGCCGATTCGACGACGGTCTTCCCGCCCTTCTATTCCGATTTCGGCAAGAACATCACGCTCGGCGAGCGAGTCTTCATCAACTCGGGGTGCAAATTCCAGGACCAGGGAGGCGTAGTCATCGGCGATGACTGCCTCATCGGACACAACACGGTAATCGCAACCCTGAACCATGACCTCGCGCCCAGCCGGCGGGCGGACATGCACCCGGCTCCCGTCGTCATTGGCCGGAACGTCTGGATCGGTTCCAACGCCACCATCCTGCCGGGAGTAACCATCGGTGACAACGCCGTGGTCGCAGCGGCGTCGGTGGTCACGAAAGACGTCCCAGCCGATTCCATCGTCGTGGGTTCGCCCGCTCGAGTGGTGCGCTCGGTTCCAGGGTGAAGACTCACATCGGGCTGAAGCTGTGATTCCCGTCCCACGCGGAATAGTTGCTCGAGCAACAACGCTGTACGCAGGGAAGCCTCCGCGAAAGGACCTCCCTCATGCTCTTCTCCCCGATCACCCTTGGTGAGCTGAAACTGCCGAACCGCCTCGTGATGGCGCCGCTGACCCGCTGCCGTTCCGGTGAGGACGGCGTTCCCGGCCTCATCGTCGTCGAGCATTACCGCCAGCGCGCCTCGCTTGGCCTGATCGTCAGTGAGGGCACGTACCCAAGCCACGCCGGTCAGGGCTTCCCCGGCCAACCCGGCCTCGTGACCGACGAGCAGATCGACGGCTGGTCCAAGGTCACCGACGCGGTCCACGCCGAAGGTGGGCGGATCTTTGCCCAGGTGATGCACGCCGGTCGCGTCACCCACGAGGACACCAACGGCGGCCGCACCGTCGTCGGCCCCAGCGCCATCGCGATCGAGGGCATGACCCGCACCTACAAGGGCAAGCAGCCCTACCCCGTGCCCCATGCTCTCACCGAAGATGAGCTCCCGGGCGTCATCGAGGAGTTCGTCCAGGGATCGCTGAATGCGATCAAAGCCGGGTTCGACGGCGTTGAGCTGCACGGCGCCAACGGTTACCTCCTGCATGAGTTCCTTTCCCCCGCCGCCAACCAGCGCGAGGACCAGTACGGCGGCTCCCCTGAGAACCGCGCCCGGTTCGTCATTGAGGTCGTGGAGGCGGTTACCGAGGCTATCGGAGCCGAGCGCGTGGGTATCCGGATCTCGCCGGAGCACAATGTGCAGGGAGCGATCGAGCCTGATCAGGACGACCTCCGCCGCACCTACTCCGCCCTGACCCGGGCGATCTCGCCTCTGGGCCTGGCTTTCCTGAGCGTGCTGCACAACGACCCTTCGGGCGAGCTTGTCCGCGAGCTCCGCGAGCAGTTCGACGGTGCATTTTTGCTGAACACAGGGTTCAGCGTCATGACCACCCGCGACGAGGCGATCTCACTGGTCGAGAACGACCTGGCGGACGCCGTCGTCGTCGGCCGTCCAGCCATCGCGAATCCCGACCTGGTGCGCCGCTGGAAGGAAAACCTGCCCGAAAACGAGCCGGACATGGCCACCTTCTACACCAGCGGTGCCGAGGGCTACACGGACTACCCCGTGTACCAGTCCGTCTGATTCGATCCAGGGTCCGCCGACCGATTCGGCGGACCCATGGACTCGCTGACCCGCTCTGGATAGGCTTTCCGCTAGGTCTCCTGAGCAGATGGGTCGTGCCACATGGCTGTAACCAGGGACATCCGGTCATGACAAAGCCGAACATCCTGACGGTCGACGATGACCCCCAGGTCTCGGCGGCGGTTGCCCGCGACCTTCGTAACAGATATGGGTCGGAATTCAGGATCCTCCGCGCAACCTCCGGTGTCGAGGCCATGGACGTCCTGGCAAAGCTGGCACTGCGGGATCAGGAGATTGCGCTGATCGCGGCGGACCAAAGAATGCCCCAGATGACCGGGATCGAGTTGATGGAGCGCGCGCGGCCGCATGCACCAGGCGCGAAACTCCTCCTTCTGACGGCTTACGCGGACACCGACGTCGCAATCAGGGCGATCAACGACATCGGGCTCGATCACTATCTGCTCAAACCCTGGGATCCGCCCGCTGAGCGGCTGTATCCGGTGGTGGACGACCTGCTCGATGACTGGCGCCGGGCTAACCCCGATCACACCTCCGACGTGCGGGTGATCGGTGCCCGCTGGTCGGACCGTAGCCACGAGATCAAGACGTTCCTGGCCCGCAATTATGTGCCCTACCGCTGGCACGACGTCGAAAGGGACCCTGAGGCCGCGCGCCTGCTGGATCTTGCGGCAGCAAGTACGGCCGATATGCCCGTGGTGATCCTCCCGGACGGGTCCGTGCTCTCATCGCCGTCGACCCTTGATCTGGCCTCCGCCCTGGGTCTGCGCACCGTTGCTGAGCGCCCTCTCTACGATGTCTGCATCGTAGGAGGTGGACCCGCCGGTATGGCCGCGGCCGTTTACGCAGCGTCCGAGGGGCTCAGCACCGTCGTCGTCGAGCGCGAGGCACCGGGCGGACAGGCAGGTCAGAGCGCCGCCATCGAGAATTACCTCGGCTTCCCGAAGGGCCTGAGCGGCTCCGATCTGACGCAGCGCGCCATGGCACAGGTGTCACGCTTCGGCGCAGAGGTGATCCTCGCGAACGATGTGGTGGGCTTCGAGTCGCGAGGCCCGGTGCGGGCAGTGCTCTTCGGCTCGGGCGCGTTGGAGGCACGGGCCATCATTATCGCCACCGGCGTTTCCTACCGGAGGTTGGAGGCTGAAGGCGTGGATACCTTCAGCGGCCGGGGAATCTACTACGGTGCCAACGCCAGCGAAGCGAACCAGTGCGCGGGCGATGATGTCTACATCGTCGGAGCCGCCAACTCGGCAGGTCAGGCCGCCATCAACTTCTCGCGTTTCGCAAAGCGGGTGATACTCCTCGTGCGGTCAGGCACGCTCGAGACCACCATGTCCCAGTACCTCGTGCAGCGGATCCTCGCAACACCCGTGATCGAGGTCCGCTATCGGAGCGAGGTTGTAGCCGCCCGCGGAGATGGACACCTCGAGTTCCTTGAACTTGCCGACCGGGACACGGGACTGACGGAGGAAGTGGCGGCCAGTTGGCTCTTCATCTTCATTGGTGCATCTCCTCGGACCGACTGGCTGGGCGAGGAGATTGTCCGTGACAAGTTCGGTTTCATCGTCACCGGCCACGACCTGGTGAATTCCGGTAATCCCATACCCTGGCCGCTGACCCGGGCACCATTCGCGTTGGAGACGAGCGTGCCCGGTGTCTTCGCCGCCGGTGATGTCCGGCTTGACTCCATGAAGCGTGTGGCGTCAGCGGTGGGTGAGGGCGCGATGGCTGTTTACCTCGTGCACCGCTACCTGGGAACGATCTGATGCAGGCCAGCGAGCTCCGGGGAATCAGTCTCTTCAAGGGCCTCAGCGATCAACAAATTTCCGATCTCGTGGAAACGGGCACCGAGGTCCGCATTGAACCCGGCGTCATCCTGTGGAACGAAGGTGAGCCTGCAGATTGTTGGTGGGTCCTCGTTGACGGCGCCCTCGAACTGCTTCGCCACGTAGGACGCGAAGACACCGTCGTCGGGAAAATGGACGTGCCTGGACGTTGGGCCGGCGGATTCCGGGCCTGGGATGAAAGCAGCGTCTACCTGGCCACCGGTCGAGGAAGCGAGGCAGGCCGGGTCCTCCGGGTGCCAGCGTCCGGATTGCGTGTGCTCTTCGCCGAGTGGTTCCCCTTCGCGGTGCACTTCATCGAGGGCTTGTACGGGACGGTACGCCGGGTCGAATCGACCATCCGGCAGCGCGAAGCGCTCGCGACGCTCGGCACGCTTTCAGCCGGACTCGCCCACGAGATCAACAATCCGGCCGCGGCAGCAACCCGCGCGGTGGAGGCTCTGGAGGATGCCTCGCGGACGATGTTCGCCTCCGTGGGCAGCCTCACCCGCACAGGGATAACACCGGCCCAGTTCGCCGCTCTGGAAACCCTCCGTGCCGAAATCACGACGACGGCGGTCGTACCGGATGCGCTGACGCTCGCCGATCAGGAAGACCTCCTGATCGAATGGCTCTCCGACCGGGGGGTGGAACGTGACTGGGTTATCGGGCCGACTCTCGCCGCTGCCGGGGTGGATCTGGAGTGGTGCGAGCGCGCAGAATCCTTGTTGGCAGGACCTGCCCTGGAACCGGCACTGGAATGGGTAGCCGCTGCCCTGTCCATGGAAAAGCTGCTCTCAGAAGTAAGGGAATCCACGCGGCGGGTCTCGGAACTCGTCGCGGCGGTGAAGTCCTACTCGCAGATGGACAGGGGTTCGCGCCAGAATATCGACGTGGTCGAAGGCCTCGAAAGCACGCTGGTCATGCTTGGGCACAAGCTCCGTGATGGTGTGGAGGTTGTGCGTGAGTACAGCGATGACCTCCCCTCCATCGACGCTTACCCCGGCGAATTGAACCAGGTGTGGACCAACCTCATCGATAACGCAGTGGACGCGATGGAAGGGGTCGGGACCTTGCGCGTCGCCACCCTTCGGAACGAAAGCGGCGTGACGGTTGAAATAGGTGACACTGGTCCCGGCCTTGCTCCGTCAGTAGCCAAACGTGCTTTCGAGGCGTTCTATACAACCAAGGACGTCGGCAAAGGGACCGGCCTTGGCTTGGACATCGCCCGACGAATCGTTGTCGAACGGCATGGCGGAGCAATCGACGTCGATTCCGAGCCGGGCAGGACGGTATTCCGGGTGCGGCTGCCGCTCCTTCAGGCTGATGTTTGACGGCAGCCGCCGCTGATACTCCTAGGTCAGCTTGATCTGGCGGTTCACGTCCTTGTACAGGAGGTAGCGGAAGTTCGACGGTCCACCCGCATAGCAGGCCTGGGGGCAGAAGGCGCGAAGTGACATGTAGTCGCCCTCCTGGACCTCCACCCAGTCCTGGTTCAGCCGGTACACGGCCTTGCCTTCGAGCACATAGAGCCCGTGCTCCATGACGTGCGTTTCAGCGAAGGGAATAACGGCGCCGGGTTCGAAGGTGACGACGTTGACATGCATGTCGTACGCCATGTCATCCGTGGGCAGCATGCGGGTGGTGCGCCACTTGTTCTCCGTCCCGGGCATGGCGCCGGGCTCAATGTCCTGCTCGTTACCGACGCGGGCCTTGGGCGTGTGCCCTGCAAGCGGCTGGTACGCCTTCCGGATCCACTGGAACTTCGCGGGCTCCGGTGCAGAGTTGGATACTTCCCATTCGGCTCCTGGGGGGATGAAAGCAAAACCGCCGGGCGTCAGATCGTGGAGTTCACCCTCGAGCTTGACGGTCAAAGCTCCCTCAAGAAGGAACACGAAGGATTCGACACCGGCTTCGGGCTCGGGGTTGGTCGAGCCGCCGCCCTGTGACACCTCAACGAGGTACTGGGCGAACGTCGTCGCGCCGCCGGCAACCGGCCGGTTCAGGATCCAGGTGCGGGTTCCGGTCCATTCGGGGAGTTCGCTGACCACAATGTCGCGAAGAACCCCGCGCGGGATCACGGTGTAGGCCTCGGTGACGACGGCGCGTCCTGTCAGCAGGTCCGTCTGCGGCGGCAGGACGGATTCGGGTGCGAAGTAATTGCTCAAAGTTCGGTCCTTAGATGTTTTCAGCTGTTTCAGGAAGTTTCCGCGGGTGCGCGAGCGCTTCCAGGTCAGGCAGGGAAATCCCAGCAAGTTCATTGACTTCTGCCTCGGTCACAGCGCCGCACAGCACGCCGCGGTGGACGAACCGCGCCAACGCGCGGGCCGTTGCAGGTTCGTCGAGGATCGAGCTCTCGATCCTGTGCACATAGTTGCGAAGCCGCGTAGCCGCGGCGGAAAGCCCTTCGCGGTAGAACGCGTACGTGGCGATGAAGCGGCTCGGCAGCTGCGCAGGGTGCAGATCCCAGCCCTGGTAGTAACCGCGCTCCAGCGAGCGCCTGACCAACCGGGCGTGCAGCGCCCACGCCGCAGACACCTGGTCGTCGCTACCGACCGGAAGGATGTTCGTGGACCCGTCCGACAGCCGGACCCCCGTACCGGCAACCGCCACCTGCATGACCTGCTTCGCGTAGTCCGCGGCGGGATGCTCCATCGACTGGTATGCGGCGGCGATCTGCAGGGAATCACTGTAGTCGTACGTGCCGTAGTGCAGTGCGGACACCCGGCCCTCCGCCCGGTGGAGCAGTTGCGCAACGGGCACTGTGCCATCAGCGGCCAGGATGAGCTGCGGCGTTTCCATCTGCACCTCGAACCGAAGCCTTCCCGAAGGCAGCCCGTGCACCGCCTCGAGCCGCTGGCACGCGAACACCATGGCCTCTACCTGCGCCACCGTGGAGACCTTGGGAAGCGTCAGCACCAGTCCCTCAGGCAGCGGTCCCTCTGCAAGCAGTCCGCCGACAAAGAGGTCCAGCGTCCTCAGCGCACGACGGCGGGTCGGCTCCTCGAAGCACTTGAAACGGATTCCGATGAACGGGGGCGCGATGCCGTCCCGTACCGCCCGTGCCACCGCGATGGCGGCACGGGCGGCGTCGGCATCCTCTTCATCGTCGGGCCGGTTTCCGTATCCATCCTCGAAGTCGAGGCGCAGGTCCTCGATCGGCTCTGTGGTGAGCTTCGCGCCCACCAGCGTGCCGACGTCGTCGTTCACGCCAAGCGCCGCGCACAACGCGCCCATCCCGCCGGCACATTCGACGGCGGCAACTGCCTCCCGCCCCCAGTCACCGGGGAGCGACGGCTGGTAGCGGTCTGCGGGCACGTACACGGTGTGGACGGGCTGGCGCGTTCCGCTGTCGCCCGGGTACCCGGTGCGGAGGAGCCTGTCGGTGTCCGTCAGCTTCGAGTCGATTGCGGCGTAGTCGTCGAAACCGAGCGCGAACTCCATTCAGCTCACCAACTCATACGCGGGAAGGGTGAGAAAGTCGGTGTAGTCCTCAGAAACACAGATGTCCGCGATCAGCCGGCTGGCCGGTTCGTAGAACTTCTCGAACGCCTCATCCCCGACCTCGCCGTGCAGCCGCTCGGTTTCCTCGGCGAGGATGGTGTTCACAAGCTCCGGCGTCACCGTATTGCCGGTATCCGCGAGCACCACCTTGTTCCGGATCTGCTGCCACACCTGTGAACGGGAGATCTCTGCCGTCGCCGCGTCTTCCATGAGGTTGTGAATGGCCACGGCACCGTTCCCGGAGAGCCAGACGGCGACGTACGCGACGGCGACATAGAGGTTGGCGCGCAGGCCCACCTCGGTCACGTCGCCGTCGGCGGACTCGACGTCGAGCAACTGCTCCGCGGTCACCTCAACGTCGGGCCGCTGCCGGTCAAGCTGGTTCGGTTTGTCGCCGAGGACGGCGTCGAACACCTCCTGACAGACGGGCACCAGATCGGGGTGGGCAACCCAGGAGCCGTCGAAGCCGTCGTTGGCCTCGCGGGTCTTGTCCGCTCGGACCTTCTCGATGGCCTGGGCCGTCACTTCGGGCTCACGGCGGTTCGGGATGAACGCCGCCATGCCGCCCATCGCGAAGGCACCGCGACGGTGGCAGGTCTTGACCAGAAGTTCGGTGTACGCACGCATGAACGGTGCGGTCATCACCACGGAGGCGCGGTCAGGAAGGATGAAGGATTCACCGCCGTCGCGGAAGTACTTGATGATGCTGAAGAGGTAATCCCAGCGGCCGGCGTTCAGGCCGGAAGCATGCTCGCGCAGTTCGTAGAGGATCTCGTCCATCTCGAAGGCGGCGGGGATCGTCTCGATCAGGACGGTGGCCCTGACCGAGCCCTGCGGCACTCCCACGTAGTCCTGGGCAAACACAAAAACGTCGTTCCACAACCGGGCCTCGAGATGGCTCTCCAGCTTGGGCAGGTAGTAGTACGGACCGCTTCCGGTCTCCAGCAGGTGCTTTGCATTGTGGAAAAAGTGCAGCCCGAAGTCGACCAGGGCACCAACGGCCGGCTGCCCGTCGATGATGATGTTCTTCTCCGGCAGGTGCCAGCCGCGCGGACGTGCGACGACGACGGCGAGCGGCGCGTCCGCCCGAAGGGCATACTCCTTGCCCTCGGGGGAGGTGAAGCTCAGCGAACCGCGGGCGGCCCCGTAGAGGTTTACCTGGGAATCAAGAACGTTGTGCCAGGTGGGAGCGCTTGCATCCTCAAGGTCCGCCAGCCATACCTTCGCACCGGAGTTGAGGGCGTTGATGGCCATCTTCGCCGGTGACGCCGGTCCAGTCATCTCCACGCGGCGGTCCTGCAGTTGCGCGGGGGCCTCGGCTACGGTCCAGTTACCGTTCCGGATCTCGGCGGTCTCCGGAAGGAAGTCGAGTCTGCCGGTCTGCGCCACTTCTTCCCGCCTCACCGCGCGCGCGGCCAACCGCTCGTCACGGGTTGCGCGGAAGGTCTGGTGAAGTTTCTCCAGGAACTGGAGTGCCTCGGGGGTGAGGATCGTTTCCGAGCCGGCGACCGCCGTCGTACCTGTGAGCTCAATGGACATGTCCTGCTCCTACTCTGCTGATGCTGTGGCGGGATGCTGGGATGCCGTCGCAGCGTGGGCTGCGGCGGCAACCGCTGCAGCGACGTCGCTCGCCACGTGCGGATCAAAGACGCTGGGAATGATGAAGCTGGCGTTGAGTTCATCATCGTCCACGCGAGCGGCGATTGCATCAGCTGCCGCGACCAACATTTCAGGCGTGATGTCGGAGGCGCCGGCGTCGAGTAATCCGCGGAAGAAGCCCGGGAAGGCGAGGACGTTGTTGATCTGGTTCGGGAAGTCGCTGCGGCCGGTGGCCACCACGGCAGCGTGACGGGCGGCAATGATCGGATCGATCTCGGGATCCGGATTTGCCATGGCGAAGACGATTGCCTGGTCCGCCATCGACGCAACCTGTTCCTCGCCGAGAATGTTGGGGCCGCTCACGCCGATGAAGACGTCCGCACCAACCAGTGCATCATGCAGCGATCCCGCGAAGGCGTCGTGGTTGGTGTTCTCGGCGATCCAGCGGCGATGCTCGTCAGTGTGGGTCTGCCCGCTGTGGATCGCACCCTTGCGGTCGCACGCGACAATGTTTTTCGCGCCCTGCGCCTGCAGCAGCTGGATGATCGCGGAGCCGGCGGCGCCGACACCCGAGACGACAATCCGCACGTTCTCGATCTGCTTGTCGACGACGCGGAGAGCGTTGGTCAGGGCTGCCAGGGTGACGATCGCGGTGCCGTGCTGGTCATCGTGGAACACCGGGATATCCAGTTCCTCACGGAGCCGGTTCTCGATCTCGAAGCAACGGGGTGCAGCGATGTCCTCGAGGTTGACTCCCCCGTAGACCGGTGCGAGGGCCTTGACGATGCTGATGATCTCCTCGGTGTCCTGCGTATCGAGGCAGACGGGCCAGGCGTCGACGTTGGCGAACTGCTTGAACAGCGCGGCCTTGCCCTCCATGACGGGCAGCGCGGCGGCCGGCCCGATGTTCCCCAGCCCAAGTACGGCCGAGCCGTCGGTGACCACCGCAATGGTGTTGCGCTTGACCGTGAGGCGGCGGGCGTCGTCGGGGTTTTCAGCGATCGCAAGACAGACGCGTGCGACGCCGGGAGTGTAGGCCCGGGAAAGGTCGTCGCGGTTGCGCAGCGGAACCTTGGGGACAACCTCCAGCTTCCCGCCGAGGTGCATCAGGAACGTACGGTCGCTCAGCTTTTTGACGTTGACGCCGTCGAGGGCGTTCAACGCGTCCCGGACGCGTTCGCCGTGCGCGGCGTCCGTGGTGTTGCAGCTGACGTCGACGACGATGCTGTCGTGATGGGACTCGGTGACGTCGAGTGCCGTGATGGACGCACCGGCAGAGCCGACGGCAGCGGCCAGCTCTGCGGTAGCGGTAAAGCTCGACGGCGCCTGGACGCGCAGGGTGATGGAGTAACCGGGGCTAGGACTCGCCATTGAAGATCCTTCTGGTTATGGCCGTTCCCGGCCGCTTCATTGTTTCCGTAATATGGATATTATTATCTGTCTGATGGAAACACAAGCTCGCGGGGCAGGTGGGCCCGCTAGAGGAGAGTGCCTTCCAGGGCGTCAAGGATCAGTTCGAGCCCGTAGCCGAACTCGCTGCCGTAGTCGTAACCGGGCTGGAGGACCACTTCGGTGGCAATTTCAACCATGTACGGGTACTGGCCACCGGAAAACCGCTCCATGATGGGCCCGGCTACGTCAGCAGCGGCACCGTCTCCAGCTACGGGCAGGGCCGCCTCCTGAAGTGCGAAGCCGTAGATGTAGCTGTCGAGCAGGGAATAGGCGTGTGCCGCCTGCCGGACTGAGAACCCGCCGGCACGCAGGGTGGCCAGCGTAGCCTCGTGATGCGCAAGCGTCGCGACCCCCGGAGCCTTTCGCGATTCGAGAAGCCCTACGGCCCAGGGGTGCCGTTGCAGCGCGTCGCGGACGGAATGGCCCCGGAGTCGCATCTCTTCCTTCCAATGCTCCCCCGGCCTCGGCAGATCAATTTCCGCGAACACCTGATCCACGAGGCCATCCAGGATCTCCTCCTTGTTGGCCACGTAGTAGTACAGCGACATCGGCTTGGTTCCCATGTCCTGGGCGAGCGAGCGGATGGACAGCTTGCCGATGCCAACCCGGTCGGCGAGCGCGAGGGCTGCTGTCAGCACCCCGTCCCTGCTGAGCCGGCCTCGGGTCTGCGTGCCCTCGCCGTCCTTGTCAGAATCTGCAGTCCTGCCTCTATCCATGTCGTACATCGTACGATACCCTCTTCGTACAGCGTACTAAACGCATAGTTCCCGGAAGGAATCCGTCATGGAAGCTCGGAAGCACCTCTCAGATCAAACATCCGAAACGCTCGGAGATGACACCACCATGCGCGCGGTGGTTCAGGACATCTACGGTGCGGCGGAGGTGCTTCGGCCTGACCGGACGCCGATTCCTGCCCCGGGGCCAAAGGCGGTACTCATTCAGGTGAGGGCGGCCGGTGTCGACCGGGGTGTGTGGCACATGATAACGGGCACCCCGTATCTCGGTCGCCTGGCCTTCGGGCTTCGCAAGCCGCGCAACAGGGTGCCTGGCATGGATCTCGCCGGAACCGTCGTGTCCGTGGGGTCGGCGGTGACCCGCTTCTCGCTGGGAGACGAGGTCTATGGCAGCGGGCGCGGATCCTTTGCCGCGTTCGCCGTCGCAACTGAGGACAAGCTTGCCCTCAAGCCCTCCAGCCTCAACTTCGAGCAGGCAGCCTCCGTCCCTGTATCAGCGGTGACTGCACTGCAGGGGTTGCGCGATTCCGGGCGGATCAAGCAGGGGGACAGGGTGTTGATCACCGGCGCCTCGGGAGGAGTTGGCAGCTACGCGGTACAGCTCGCCAAAGCCTTCGGGGCTGAAGTGACCGGCATGTGCAGTGCATCCAAGCTCGAGTTTGTTCGGTCCCTCGGTGCGGATCACGTCATCGATTACGCAGCAGAAGACTTGGCGGACGGCACCGGCTCCTATGACCTCATCCTGGACATCGCAGGCAACCCCTCGATCGCTCACCTCCGCCGTGCGCTTACACCGCAAGGCACCGCCGTCATCACCGGTGGAGAGGAAGGCGGGCGCCTGACCGGCGGCATTGGGCGGCAGCTGGGAGCGTTGGTCGTGTCGCGCTTCCTCAGCCAGCGGCTCACCATGTTCCTCGGGATGGTTCGCGCAACCGACCTCGAGCAACTCACCGGGCTCATCGAAGCGGGCAGGGTGACCCCAGCCCTTGAGCGAAGCTTCGCACTCGATGAAGCGGCAGACGCGATTCGCTATCTCGAGTCAGGCAAGGTGCGCGGAAAAATCGTGATAGCCCTCTAGAGGTCCAACCCTCTTCGGGGTATCAGCTACGAACGCTCCTGCCGCAAAGGTCCGTGGGTTGCTACCCAGTTACCGAGGAGCTGGAGTCTGTCGTGCGAAACGACGTGGAGCAATACGGCATCCACACCACCATCGTTGAGCCCGGCTTCTTCCGCACCGAACTCCTTGTCGAGGGATCCTCCTCGATCTGGTCTGAGCTCTCCATCGAGGACTACGCCGAGCGGACCGCCCGGACCATCACGGCGTGGAAGAGCATGAATGGCCAGCAAGGAGGAGATCCGGCCAAGCTTGGCGCTGCCCTGGTAACGATCGCTGCCCTGGACACACCGCCGCTGCGCTTCGTCGCCGGAGCGGATGCCGTCGCGGGCGTCGAGCAGAAAGCCCGGTTGCTCCTTGAGCAGGTCGACGCCCACCGCGAGCTGTCCTCCACCATGTCACTCGAGGACGCCTAGACGACTACATGGGGTTGTTCATATCACGGCAACACCAAGGTTGTGGAGTAGGCTGAGAATGAACCGTCTAGAGGTAGGCGCCTTCACGCCGCGCAGGATGCTGCACGGTGGAAGATACTTCCTAAGGACCTGACATGAACGCTCTGCCTCTCTCTTCAGAACTTCACGAGGGAGTTGCCTCGCGGCTTCAGGACATGGTCCTGGAAACTTCCGACGCCGAAGAGTTTTTCCAGGAACTTGCCGTCTTTTCCGCCGCGCTTCTCTCACCGCCGGAGTCGGAGGTTCACTGCAACGTCACCGTAGTGCGCAGGAAAAAGCCCATCACTGTCGCCTGCAGCGACGTCAGGGCCAGGGCCATGGATGAGCTCCAATATGCATTTGGTGACGGGCCCTGCCTCACAGCGATGCGTACCGGGACCACCGTGTACGTCCCTGACGTATCGACGGAACACCGTTGGCCCGAATATACCCGCGCCGTAGCCCAGGAGGGCGTCCAATCGATCCTGGGTGTTCCCTTGCCGCTCGAAGGAGAATCCACTGCGGCTCTCAACATCTACTCCTCGCGGCCGTACGGAATAAGCGGAGAAGACATTGCCCGAGCCGAGCTATTCGGCGAACAATCGGCCAAGACCCTCCGATTGGAGCTTCGACTGGCCCGGCTCCAGGACGCAAAGCACAACCTCGAAGCAGCAATGAAGTCCCGAACAGCTATCGACGTCGCCGTCGGGGTTATCATGGCGCAAAACCGATGCAGCCAGGACGCCGCCATGACGATACTCAGGAAGGCCTCCAGCTTCCGTAATATCAAACTCCACGACATAGCGGCCGCAGTAATAGAGTCCATTTCAACTGATGCGCCACTCCGAACCCACTTCGACGAATGAGTACTTGTCGATCCGAAGCTCAAAAAGGGGTCCACGTGGCAGCTGGCAGATCCAATGTCACGGAGTTGGGGAGTTGAGCTGGGCCAGGAGTAGCGTCTCGGCAAGGATTGCTTTCTCGAAATCTCCCAGGCGAACCGATTCGTTGGCCCCGTGTGCCCTGGAATCGGGGTCCTCGGCGCCGGTGA
The DNA here is from genome assembly GCF_054161285.1 of Arthrobacter sp. D2-10. NCBI lineage: Bacteria > Bacillati > Actinomycetota > Actinomycetes > Micrococcales > Micrococcaceae > Arthrobacter > Arthrobacter sp. D2-10. The sequence continues at coordinate 3,466,980 of NZ_CP096431.1, forward strand.
TCAGGATATCCGCCTCCGGACAAAGCCTGGCCAGGGTATCAACCACGGGGATTGAGCCGCCCACCCCCATGCAAACGGCCGGAACCCCCCAGGCCTCCCCCATGGCCTGAAGCATGGTCCGCGCAGCTGCCGAGGACGCGTGACCGGCGAACCCCTCGGTCCGCCCACCGGGAATGAACCGGACCTCTGCACCGAGGGGAGCATGGGATTCGACATGTCGCCGGACCGACTCCATGGCCTCGGCAGTGTTGGCTCCCGGCGCCAGGCTGAGGCTGAACCGTGCTCGTGCCACGGGCAGCAGGGTGTCTGAGGAGTGGGCCACGGCGGGCACGTCCATCCCGATGATGGCGAGCGCGGGTTTGTGCCATAGCCGGGACGCCAAGGTGCCGCTACCGGCAAGCTGCATGCCCGGCGGTACCCGGGCGTCCGCCCGGAATAGCACTTCGTCGAACTCCGGTACGGTATCCGCGGCGGAGTCAGCCTCAAAGGCCGACAAGCCCGCAACAGCCACACTGCCGTCAGCGTGATGCAAGGTGGCGATCAACCGCGACAGGACCGTCACTGCATCCAACAGCGGCCCGCCATAGGTGCCCGCATGCAGAGCGTGTTCCAGGACCCTCACTTCGATGTTTCCCAGAATCAAACCTCGCAGACTCGTGGTGAGGGCTGGGACGCCCACCTGCCAGTTGCCGGAATCAGCAACCACCATAACGTCAGCCTTGAGTAAGGCGGGGTGCTCCTCCAGCAGCAACGGCAGGCTGGGTGAGCCGGCTTCCTCCTCGCCGTCAATGAAGAGAGTGACGCCCAGGCCGAGTTCGTCGCCGAGCACGCGTAGGACGGAGCGGAGAGCCGCCACATGCAGAAGCACGCCCGCTTTGTTGTCCGCGGCCCCTCTTCCCCAGAGTCGACCGTCGCGCTCCACGGCTTCGAAGGGAGGACTCAGCCAGAGCGAGGGGTCACCGGGGGGCTGCACGTCATAGTGCGCGTAAAGCAGAATTGTGTCCTTGCCGGGACGCGCCGGCCTGCGCGCCACTACGGCCGGCGCCCCGGGCCTGCCGTCGGGCCGTGGTGCCCGGAGAAGTACGACGTCGGCCATCCCCGCTTCCTGTACCAGTTCGGATACGTACCCGGCGGCAATGTCCAGGTCGGCTGGGTCGAAGGCGTCCCAGGCCATGGCGGGAATCCGGACCAGCCCGGAAAGCTGCTCCACCGTTGCTGGGAAGTCCTCCGTCACTGCCCGACGCAGCTCCTCGATCACGGACATCAGCCCACGCCATGGCTCTGGAGCCACATTTCGAGGAGCGCCACCTGCCACAGCACGTTGCTGTTCACGGGGGTGCGGCGTTCATTGGGATCAGCCAGAAGCCCTTCGACGAAGTCTGACTGGAACAACCCGCGCTGCTTTGCTTCGGGGGCATGCAGGGCATCACGAACCATGGTCAGGAAGGGTTCTTCCAAATGCCGCAGGGCGGGAACGGGAAAGTATCCCTTGGGCCGGTCCACCACTTCCGTGGGAAGCAACCGCCTGCCCAGATCTTTGAGGATGCCCTTGCCGCCCTGGGATGACTTGAATTCAGGCGGGCAGGCCGCGGCAAGTTCCACGAGCTCGTGGTCCAGGAACGGGACGCGTGCCTCAATGCCGCAAGCCATGGACATGTTGTCGAGCCGTTTGACCGGATCGTCGACCATGAGCAGGTGCGTGTCCAGCCTCAGGACCGCGTCCAGGGCGGAGTCCGCGCCGGGCTGTGCCAGGCTTGCGGCCAGAATTCGACGGCTGACGTCTCGCCCCGACCACCACTCCGGCTCCAGGACCGCGGCGAGCTCCTCGTTGCTGTAATCCACGAACGACCCTGTGAAAATATCCAGCGCCTCCGACCGCGGCACGGAGGCCAGCGGCTGGTGGTAGCCGTAACCGGCGAAGACCTCATCCGCCCCCTGGCCGCATTGAACCACTTTGACGTGCTGGGAAACAGTTTCGGAGAGCAGATGGAACGCGGTGACATCGTGGCTGGCCATGGGTTCGGACATGGCGGCGACCGCCGCGGGGATGGAGGGAGCGAAATCGGCCGTGCTGAGGTGGATCCGCTCGTGCCTGGTCCCGAAGGTCTCCGCAACGCGGTCCGAGTACACGAATTCGTCGCCCTCGTCCCCGCCCGCACCGTCGAAGCCGATGCTGAATGTGGAAAGCCCGTGCTGGCCCTCCTCGGCGAGGAGCGCCACCAGCAGGCTTGAATCAAGTCCGCCGGACAGAAGGACTCCAACGGGCACATCGGCGACCATCCGCCGTCGTACTGCCACCTGCAATCTCTCCGCCACGGCGTCCTGCCAGTCCTCGGCGGACCAGCCGGCGTACTGCTCCTTACGGGTGTATGTGGGCTTCCAGTACTCGTGATCCTGCCAGGTGCCGTCCGTGCGGACAGTGCGGATGGTCGCCGCCGGGACCTTCTGCACCCCCGTGAGGATGGTCCGGGGGGCAGGGACAATCGAGTGCCAGCTGAGGTAGTGGTGCAGCGCAACCTCGTCCACGGAGCTGTCCACCCCGCCGGCGGCCAGAAGCGCCGGCAGTGTGGAGGCGAACCGCATACGCCCCTGGACGTGGGATACATAGAGGGGTTTGATACCCAGCCGGTCCCGTATCAGGAGCACCTCGCACTGCCGGGGGTCAGCGATGGCAATGGCGAACATCCCCACCAGGTGGTGCACAAAATCCCTCCCCCACTTTCGGTACGCCTTGAGAATCACTTCGGTGTCGGAGGTGGAGCGGAACGTGAACTCGGGCTCCAGTTCTCGGCGCAGTTGCCGGTAGTTGTAGATGCAGCCGTTGAACGTGACTGCTATGCCGCCCTCGTCCTCCATGGGCTGCGCGCCCGCCTGGGAGAGGTCGATGATGCTGAGGCGTTGGTGCCCCAGCGCCACCCAGCCCGCATCCCAGGTACCGCGGCCGTCGGGACCGCGGGACCTCATGGCATTCATCATGTCCAAGACCGGCTCCTTGGAGGCGCGTCTGCCGTGGAAGGCTATCTCGCCGGCGATTCCGCACATTGTGACTCCTCGTTTCGTCACGGCCCGGTTAGGCCGGGGCGCTCTGGCGCCGTGAGTGTGGTTCTTCCCGAACCACGCGGATGGTCTTGAGGCTGGGGTCGGAAGGATCGGGCAGAACCATGCCTGCCTCCACACCGCTCCTGAGATAGTCGATGGCCGCCTGGTTGATCCGTTCCCCCGGCAGCAGGAGCGGGACACCTGGCGGGTAGGGGGTAGCCATCTCCGCGGCGATACGACCTGCTGCCTCTTCCACGGGAACGTTCTCCACCGGGCCAAAGAAGGCATCGCGCGGCAGCATCACCGTCTCGAGGTAGAGGTCCGCCTCGCTGGGAATGACGACGGCGGAGGGCCGGGGAAGGTCTGCGGCCGCGGTGGAGAGGGCGCGCAAGCCGGCCAGCAGACGGTCCGCAGTGTCCTTGTCATCAGCGACCGATATGACTGCTTCTATACGCCGGTGGTCATTGGTTCCTATGTCCAACCGGCAGTTTTCCCGGAGCCAGTCGGTTGCCTGGTAGCCGCTTATCTCGAGTTGGGAGACGTCGATCAGAATGTGCAGGATGTCCAGGTCGTGTGAGGCCTCGGCGTGGACCAGTTCGTCCTCCAGCACGTGCAACCCTGGGATGCCCTCGATGTCAGCACGTAGTCCTCGGCAGATCTCCAACGCATGATCGATCATGGCCTTGCCCTCCTGCACCATCTGCCGCCGCCAGCCGTCCATGGCGGCATAGATGGGGACGTTGGCGCTCGTGGTGGAGAGGATGTCGGCGCACTGGCTCAGACGGACCGGATCCACCAGATTGCCCTGGAGGTGGAAGATGGAGCCCTGTTCGAAGCCCAGTCCCATCTTGTGGACACTCACCACGCAGATGTCCGCGCCGGCGGACATGGCCCAGGTGGGGGTGTCCGGGTGGAAGGGCAACTGGGCACCCCAGGCCTCGTCCACTATCAGGGGCTTTCCACGCCGGTGGCAGATGTCCGCGATAGCTTCCAGATCGGCGCAGGTGCCGTAAGGAGTGGGGCTGACAACGAGCGCAGCGGAGGCATCGGGGTACCGCTGCCACATCTCCTCCACCGTCTCAGGTGAGGGCGGGTGCGACAACTTCAGGTCATCGTCCCACTGAGGCCGGATCCACCGCGGCTGCAGCCCGGAGAGCACCAGCCCGGACGAAACGGACTTGTGCGCATCCCGGCTGATCAGCAGTTCGCCTTCACCCCGGGTCACCGCGAGCATGGCTGCCTTGACTGACAGCGAACTACCGCAGGTGCTGAAGAAGGCCATGTCCGCACCCACCGCCTCGGCCAAGAGATCCTCAGCCTGGGAAAGGTAGCCGTTGGAGGACTTTCGATCGTCAAGCCCTGAGGAAGCAACGACGTCGGCCTTGAAACTTTGTTCGCCCAGCACCTCCAGGACGCGGGGATCGACGCTGCGGCCCTGGCGGTGGGCCGGCGGGGTGAAGCCGTAGCGTTTCAGTTTCTGGTGTTCCGCCAATGCTTCCAGCACTGGTGCCTGGTTCTGGTCCACGATTTCTCCTGGTGGGTTGAGAGTTCTATTCGCTAGGCAACAGCTCGCCGGGGAGCCGCAGCCCGGGACTGTTGACTCCCTGCTCGTGGAGCGTGTTGAGCATTGTGGGCGGGAGACTGCAGGTCTGGGCTGCGTCCACAATGACGTCGCGGAGACTGCCGGTCGCGGCGAAGGTTCGGCGCTGCCGTGTGGCGCCCGTACCCCGCATCAACAGCTGGAACAGCAGGTTCTCCACCGGCTGTAGCTCCCCCTGATCGGCCAAGACCGGCTCTATGTGGTCCAGCAGGGCCATCACAACGTCGAAGGCGGGGGCCGGCTCCCCTGACAGGGGGTGGTTCAGTTCGGCGTCCAGGCCGAACCGACTTGCCTGCCAGGAGGCGAGCCTCAACTGGGCGGCGGAGACCTGTACCGCAGGAACGCCTTCGCGCCATTGCCTCGCAGCGGTTTCCACAAGCCCGCGCACCAACGCGGCAAGCAGGACTGCGTCGTCGGCGAAGAGGCACACATCCCCGACCCGCACTTCAACGGTGGGGTGCCGGTGGCTGAGCCGGGCGTCGAAGTAGATTTGTCCTTTGTCCAGCAGAACGCCCGAAGCCAGAATGTCCTTGACTTGCTCGTGGTAGGCCGCCGCGGATCCGAACACCTCGCAGGGACCGGCCGTTGGCCAGCGGTTCCAGGCCTGGGCGCGGTAACTTGCGTAACCGGAGTCCATCGAGTTCCAGAACGGGGAGTTGGAGCTGATGGCCAGCAGCACGGGGAGCCAGGTCCGTATGCGGTCAAGGATGGCCACGCCCTCCTCGTCCGACGCTACCTCCACATGCACGTGGCAGCCGCAGGTCAACTGCTCCACCGCCGTCAGGCCAAATCGCTCGGTCATCCTTTCGTACCGGAGGCCGGGAGTGGTGGTGCTTTTGACGGGCAGCGGGGATGTGCCAAGAGCTACAGCGCGGGCGCCTACGGAGAGGGCAGCGGCATCCGCGCTGCTGCGCCTCATGGCGATGTCCTGTGCCAGGTCATGCAGCGATAACCGGGGAAGCGTGCAGACCTCGATCTGTTCCTGCTTCATCTCGCTGCTGAGGCCGTCATCGGCGCTCAGGCTGGCCAGGACCTCCCCGAGGGCTACGGCATGGCCATCGGCGCAGTCGATGATGAGAAATTCTTCCTCGACACCCAGTCGCCGCATCAGAGACCGCCTCTGAACGTGCGGCACAGCGCACTCGGCTCCTGGCCTGATAGAGACTGATGGTCGACTGTAATTCGATTGGTCACAGTAGCTCCTCGGTAGGACCGCGGGCTGACTGCATAACCACTAGGACTAACTACATGGTAAGCATGCTTAGTTCTTTCGGCAAGCTACGCCTTTTCCTTCTCCTATGTTCAGGGATGCCGTGTTCAGGGACGCGGTTACCGGGGAAGCCCCTCGCCCGACACAAGGGACGGCAGCCCGTCCAACGCCGAGCCGAATTCCCTTGCTACAGACGACGGCGCAGCGGGAACCATCCGGGAAAGGAACTTCGCACGGGCTGATTCCACGAACCCTCGGAACAAGCCGGACTCCCCCGAAAGCTCCTCCGGGTGCCACTGCACACCCACCGTGAAGTGGCTAGCTGGGTATTCAATGGCCTCGACCACCTGGTCGTCGCTCCATGCCACAGCCACGAGCCCGTCGCCGAGCTTGTCCACGGCCTGGTGATGGGCCACCGGGACGGCCCCGAGACGAGGACCTATCCACCTCGCAATGGTGGATTCCGGCTGCACCTCCACTGGGATCAGGTTGAAGCGGTAGCCGCCCAGCTGATATCGCCCGTTGCCCACAACGTCCGGGAGGTGCTGGTGCAGGGTGCCGCCCAGAGTCACGTTCAGCAGCTGCATTCCACGACAGATACACAGCAGAGGAAGGTCCTGGCGGAGCGCTTCCCGGATGAGCTCCTGCTCCCAGGCGTCCCGCTCCGGTCGCGGCTGATCGGTCTTCTCGTGCGGCTCCTGACCATAGAGGACAGGGTCGACGTCCCAGCCGCCGGGAATAACCAGACCGTCAAGCCTGCTGACCAGGAGTTCGACAACCCCTGGAAGAACAGGCTGCGGCGGTAGCAGGACAGGAATCCCTCCGGCCGCGGTCACAGGCGCAAGGTAAGACTCCGGAAGGAAGGCCGCATCCACCGTGCCGCAGCCATCAGTGCCAGCCTGTTCCAGGTATGTCGTGAGTCCGATGACGGGTTTCAGCGATGTGCCTGTGCTTTCCATTGGATCCTTCCCGATTAATCTCCAACCTAAGATTTTAGGCCCAGAGGGCGCGGAATTCCGTCGGCGTGAAAGCGACGCGTAGGCAGGTGAGCTCTGTTCTGTTGCACCCATCGATTGAGCAACCAGTCGGGTTGTTGCTAACATCACTTCAGCTTGAGCAATGGGCGCAGTTACTTCATCTTGAGGAACTCCCATGGATCACAAGCTTCGCATTCTGGTTCGGCTGGACATCGACCGCAATTCTGCAGTACTCGCCGTGAACGGCTGCCTGACCATCGAGAGTTATCGAGCCTTACTTCCCGTCATCCGGCGGGCCAGTGCACTCGTGAAGGGACTGGCCATTGTCGTTGACCTCCGCGACGCCATACACATCGATGGTGCTGCAGTAGAAGCACTGACGGACACGATCAATCCGGAAGCGCACGATCACCAAGCGGGTGTTGTAACCATGCAACTGCCGAATGTGTATCCACCCTGTGGACTACTCGCGAACGTTCCCTCCGCGCCCGATATGGCCGCCGCATCATGAGCCGCATGGGCTGTCTCGGACTTCCAGTGATGGTGGAGAACCTTCCGCCCGCGCACTCGGGTATGGCCTCATTGAGCACGAAGGAACTCAAACGCATCTGCAATGAATACTTCACGCGACTGGACCAGTTGAACCCTCCAGAGTGTCTCCTGGTTGATTATGAGGAAGCCTGTGATGAACTGCGGCAGCGGGAGGCCTGATGATCCGACGCCATCCATCACCCTTCGGCAGAGGTTTCCTGGTGCGGCGCGCCGACGGGTTTGGATTCGGCCGATCCTCTTTGGCGCAAATAAATAGCCAGAACTGCCATGCTGCCCACCGCAAGGAATTCTGACTGCCAGTTCTGGAAGGTGCGGTTCCAAAACTCAGGGGCACCCAAGTACCCCCACACATCCAGGGGCGGCTCTCCCTGAGTAATTCGCTCTTCGTTATAGGCGACCCGCCCAGTGATGAATTGCACTGCCCACGACAGGAGGAAGATCACACCCATGACCAAGCCGAGCGAGGAAGAGTACACGGCCAGCCGCCATCCCTTAGCTTTCGCCCATCGCGGCGAGTCCTCGTCTGCGTATTCCCCCACGCGCTGTTCCTGATCCGTTTCGCGTCCTACATCCTCCAGAGATTTCGACTCTGGTGATCCCTTCTGAACGAACCAGACGGTAGCGAGGATGTAGAGCAGGAACTGCAAGTACTCGGACTGCCAGTTTTCTGAAACATCGACCGCGAAAGTCGATGACGAAATGTACTCGAGGAACCCTACCGGCACTTGCCCTTCCGCCAGTTTCTCCTCATTTTCCAGCGCGTGACCAGTCAACGCCTGACCCGTGAGTGCTAGTAGGAATATCAGACCGAAGAAGATGCTGATTCCATTGTTTCGCAGGATTCTCATACCGGTCACCTGCCCAACAGCCCGACGGCCGCCATGTACATCAGGCCGAAGAAGATGAAAACCATATACGAGATGAACACTGCACGCATGGTTGCCAACCCTTTCCCAAGAGCAAATCACCAACAATAAGCGAGCTTACAATATGCTGTTTATTCTGGCGTGCAGCAACGGCCGGCGCGTGCAGGGATACGAAGGAAAGGGCAACCGACACCTCTCCCGAGTTCATCAGGACGCGAATCAGACGTGAACGGACCACGGCGGAGCCAACCGCCGGAACCGGAAGGCAGCATCGAGTGAGCATTGAACAAGAGGTCGCGGACTACCTTCAAAGTAATGAGCGCGGAATCCTTGATCGGCTTTCCGAGTGGGTCCGCATCCCCTCGGTTGCCGGCGTCCCTGAGCGGGCGCGCCACCTTGTCCATTCGGCGCATTGGTTAGCGGCAGAACTGCGCGCCATCGGATTTCCGACGACGGAAGTCTGGTCAGAAGTTGAGGGTCCAGCCGTGTTCGCGGAGTGGTCCGAAGCACCGGGTGCACCCACCGTGTTGGTTTACAGCCACCATGACGTGCGCGCGGTCAAGGAAGAAAACTGGGAGCAGACAGCCCCGTTCGGTCCTGTGTTCCGTGACGGACGGCTGTACGGGCGGGGCAGCTCCGACGCGAAGGGCCAGATCATGGCACACCTGTGGGCCATACGCGCACACCTGGCGACGACCGGACGGAAAGCTCCGGCAGTGAATCTGAAGTTCCTGGTGGAAGGGGAAGAAGAAGCAGGCTCTCCCGGGCTGGCCCACCTGCTCGACGCGCACCGCGGCCAACTGGACGCGGACGTCATCATCTTCTCCGACACCCTGCTCTGGCGGGCTGACCATCCTGCGCTCTGCACGAGCGTTCGCGGGATGCTCGGTGCGCACCTGGAAATATACGGACCCCTCACCGACATCCACAGCGGCGCAGTCTCCGGGACAGCACCGAACCCAGCCTTCGAACTGAGCAGACTCCTGGGACAACTACACGACGACAAGGGCAGAATCACAGTGCCCGGCTTCTACGACGACGCCGAGAAGATATCGGCTGACCGCAGAGCTGAACTGGCCGCCCTTCCCTTCGACGAACAAGACTGGGTCACCCGATCCCACACCCGCAGCATCGGAGGAGAGGAAGGCTACACCGTCCTGGAACGACTCTGGGAACGTCCCGCGGTGGAGATTATCGCCCTGGTCGCCGGCGACCCCGTCGGCGTCGCGCGTGCCGCAGTGCCATCCATGGCATCTGCGGACCTAAGCATCCGCACCTCCGCGGGACAAAAAGTCGCAAATGTTGCTGAACAGCTGCAACAGTGGGCCAAACAAAACGTCGGCAACCGCTACGACTACACCTTGTCCCTTTCCACCGAGACAGCCCAGGAGTTCTATCGGACCCCGGAACACCCCGTCGTGGAGGCGTTATCCCGGGCAATGGCGCGAGGATTCGGTGTCGAGAAGGCTGGCAGGATGGGCAACGCCGGCGGAGGACCGGCAGACCTGCTGGCATCGGCCCTGGACGCTCCGGTGGTCTTCTTCGGCACCGGGCTGGTGGAAGACAACTGGCATGACAGTGATGAAAGCATCCGGATGGACGTCCTTCGAGCCGGCGCCGCGACAATTGCCCACCTATGGGACGACCTTGGGCAAAGGGGAAACCTCAATACGGCAGTTCTAGGTACAGGATCATAATGAGTCGATGAGGAGCGTGCCGCTCGAACCGGGAGCACCGCCAATGCTGGCTTTGGCCCGGGCGGTGCCGACACTCCCTGCACCGGATGCCTTGCCTGGCGGGTGCATGTATGAACCGAAGTGGGATGGTTACCGTCTCGGGATCGTCCGGGCCGAGGACTCAACCGAGCTATGGTCGCGCCAGGGCAAGAATCTCACCCGATTCTTTCCCGACCTTGCGGCCGCCGCTGAGGACCACATCCCGCCCGGCTTCATCGTCGACGGCGAAGCAGTCGTTTGGACCGATGAACGGCTCAACTTCGAGGCGCTGCAGAAAAGACTCGTCACCTCCAGGAAGAACCTTCCTGCTGCGGTACGTGAGCGTCCCGTATCTTTTGTGGCGTTCGACCTCCTGCAGGCAGCCGGCAGGAATACCCGGCACCTCCCGCTGAGGCATCGGCGGGAGCTGTTGGAGGAACTCGCTTTATGGTGGGAGCCGCCCTTGGGCCTCTCCCCGACCACCACACATCTGGAAGAAGCAATCCGGTGGTTTGACACGATGCCCGCAACCGGCATCGAAGGACTCGTCATCAAGGGAGCAGGGCAGGAGTACCAAGGCAATGAACGGCAGTGGCTGAAGGTCAAGCATCGCACCACCCTCGACGTCGTGTGCGCGGCAGTCATCGGACCCATCAGCCGCCCGGAAATGGTCGTGGTCGGCCTGCACATCGACGGCGAGCTGCGGATCGTGGGGCGCAGTTCCCTACTGAAAACCGCCGCGTCGAAGTCTCTGGCCGTCCATCTGGCACCCGCGAAGGCAAACCATCCCTGGCCGGTAGAAGTGAAGTCAGGCGCAATCGATCGGTTCAATAGCACCAGTTCCATAACGGTCCTGACCCTCGTCGAACCGCTGGTGGTCGAGGTATCCGCCGATACTGCATTTTCCGGTTCCTCGTTCCGTCATGCCCTGCGCTACCTCAGACCGCGCCCGGAGCTTGACCCTGCCGGCGTCGGTCTGCCCGAGCATCTGAAGAGGCGCAGCTGACCCGGCGGGCACGGGGAGGGCGATGCGTGAAATCGCCACCTTCATCACCAGCGGTACTTGAACCGCCGCACAAAGAACTTCGCGGCACCATTCGGAGCATGTTGCGATCCGTAGTTTTGGGGGAATAGGCGACGGATCCTTACGATGCTCGCCGTTCAGGAAGCGAGACTCTGTTGATAAGCAGTCTGTCTTTTGTCTATCCTGACTGTAGTTCAGCAGTGAGCCGCGTATTTTCGTCAGGGAATTAGTACGTAGGTGGTCACGATGCGAACTGTTGGTGTGGAGGAAGAATTTCTTCTGATCAATCCTCAATTTCTTTGCCCTGAGCCAGCAGCCGACGCCGTTTGGCTTGCCGCCGGCCGTGGTGGAGTCACGCGGGAGTGCAAGCAGGAACAAATTGAAACCGGCACGGCCCCGCAAACGTCGTTGGAGGAGTTGAGCTCCGACATCCTTCGACAGCGCGCAATCGCCGACGAGGCTGCTACGCGGGTCGGCGTCCGGATTGCGGCATTGGCCACCTCACCTATGGTGACTGGCACGATTCTCACCGCGGAGCCACGGTACCTGAAGATGCAGGAGCGGTTCGGGTCGACTCTGCGCGATCAGCTCACGTGCGGCTGCCATGTGCATGTCGCGGTGGAGTCGGACGAAGAGGGCGTTGGAGTCCTCGATCGGATACGGGTCTGGCTTCCCATACTGTCGGCCCTAAGTGCGAACTCGCCATTCTGGAACAGCGAAGATTCCGAATACTCGAGCTATCGAAGCCAGGCGTGGAGCCGTTGGCCGACCGCGGGGATATGCGACATCTTCGGTTCGGCCGCCGCCTACCACGACCTCGTGGGAGCCCTGATCAGCAGTGAAGTGCCGATCGATGAAGGGCAGATCTACTTCGACGCCCGCCTCAGCAGCCACTACCCCACCGTAGAAGTCCGTGTGGCGGATGTGTGCCTGCAACCGGACGACGCCGTCCTGCAGGCAGCCCTGACCCGCGCCCTCGTGGAGACGGCGGCAAGGGAGTGGGCGCAAGGCATCCCGCCTCCTCCCATGCCGGCAGCGCAGCTGCGACTCGCCGCATGGAGGGCTAGCCGGTACGGTCTGGACGGTGAACTGCTTGACCCACAAGTGAATTCGCTCGTCGATGGACGGCAGGCTGTCTGGGGGCTGTTCAGGTATGTGCAGCCGGTCCTGAAGGAGCAGGATGAAGATCTCCTCGTGGAGTCGCTCCTTCGCCAAACGCTCATCCGAGGAACGGGTTGTAACCGGCAGCGTGCCATATATGCGCGGACGGGCAGCCTGGCGGAAGTCGTGAAGGATGCTGTCTTCCTCACCAACGTGCGTCACGGCTCGCTACACGACCGTCATGCAGAATCAGCGTGCTTCCACATGAGAGGCAATGAATTGCACCGGATCTGATTTGCACCGGTTCTGACGGCTACAACTAATCCTGCCTGTGATGGTTCGTAAGTTCGGCAGTGCGACGTACAGGTGAGCAGCCCAATAGGGGGAGATCAGCGATGAGTTCATTGAGCGCCCAAGCGATGGTGTTTCGCTCGCCGACCGGCAGCGGATGCACCCCATGCAAGTAGGCGTCGACCTCGAACGCCGTTAGATTTCCGCCCACACTGTAGTAATGCAGCCAGAGCTCATTGACGCTGATGTCTGCGTCGCGGGCTGCCAGCAAGGTGCTCTGTCTTTGAGTTTGCTCCGTCACGGAGGCCTACTTATGCGTCTGACCGGGAAGCGGTTAGTGTCCGTGCTCTTGAAAACACACTGGGGAACCGGAATAGCCCCAGGTAGACACTGTAGGAATTCTACCTCTCGCTGATGCACCCCGGTGTTTCAGGAGCCGGTGTCATTTCGGTAGTACGCTGGATGTATACAACCGCAGTGCCGGATTTCTACTCTTCACCGGGTCTTCAGGATCTTGATTTTCGTATGCTGCTCAGCAAGACTCGAGGCCCATCATGGTGACCGAACTACCGCTCGATGAACTTTCCATCCTGTTTGCCCGTGTGAAGGGTCTGCTGCTCAGCCAGGAAACCGTGGATAACGCGGTTGAATTACTTGCGCAGGCCGCGAAAGAGACCATCATCGGCAGTATCGGTGCCGGTGTGACGTTGATCGATCCGGCCGGGCGCAAAATCAGCACCGGCGCCACCGATATGGTGGTGAGACAGGCCGACGACCTTCAATATCAGACCGGCCAAGGGCCCTGTCTGAGTGCCTGGGCCAGCGCGAAAACAGTCCGCATCGATGAAGTGGCCACCGACCAGCGGTGGCCGGTCTGGGCAGCGGCGGTTTCAAGTCTGCCTGTTCAGTCGACGCTCAGTACGCCGCTGATGAACCGGGGCCAGCCATTCGGCGCCTTGAAGGTGTATTCGCCGACTCCTCGTGCTTTCACCATCACCACCGAGCGTCTGCTGGAGAAATTCGCTGCTCCGGCCGCCGCGCTGCTCGCGCACGTTCACACAACCGACGCGCCCCGAAAACTCAGTGAGACCCTGACAGCGGCGCTCAGCAGCCGTGATGTCATCAACCTGGCTCGAGGCATCCTGATGGAAAGGGAACAGCTGGATGAATTGGCGGCCACCGCTGCCATGCTGAGAACATCCAGGGCGAACAGTATGCCATTACGCGAGGTGGCCGAACAGATAACAGCATCTGTTGGACATACCGGCTGAAGGCGATCCTGGCATGGCCGAACACTCCCCCGAAGCAGCAGATCATTCCCCGAAGGAACGGGACCGGGAAGATACACAGCGGCGTCTGCTCAACGCAGCGGTCAGCCATTCCCGCCTTGACATTAGTGAGCTGTGGCTCTATTACTTCAGCATCGGCGGTTCCGCCGGGGAATACGAGGTCGAGGCTTATCTCAACGCGTCATTCTCACTCCCTGCCATCGAGCGGGACTTGCTTGCCCATGCCGTCAACGAATTGATCGACATGATCCCACCGCCACCACGGGCACCCTACAGTTCTGACCTCGACAACGAAGAGCCGGCCTCCGATGCCAGGGACAAGACGTACTCTGACCACCCCGACGATGACGCCAGGCGATAGAACGCCCTGGTGGCGGCGACTTGGCGCGTCTGCTTTACCGATCGAAGTGAGTGTGGGAGGTTTCCTTCGTCAATGAGGCGACGACGGCGGCTGCGACATCACGCAACCTGATATTCCGGGCGCTTGAGGCCGCCTTCAGGATGGTGATTGCGGTTTCCTGACTACATCGGTTTTGCGCCATGATGATGCCTGCGGCGAGGTCAATCACAGTTCTGGACTGCATCGCCGCCTTCAGGTCGCGGGTAACGTCGGTCAAACGGGCCACACGCACCGCCAGCCGCAGGGATTTTGAGGCTTCCTGGGCGAAACGCTCCACCTCAGTCACCGTGTCATCGGTGAATGCTTCCGGTGTGGTGCAGTACAGGTTCAATGCGCATCGGGACGTGGCCTCCAATGGGATGGGAACGCAAAGCACCGAACGGATGTTATGGCCCGCGGCTGCTGCCCGGTACTCCGACCAGCGATATTCGTCGAGAAAGTCCCGGACATGAACGGTTTCGCCGGAGCGTGCCGCACTCAGGCAGGGACCCTCATTGAAGTCATACTGAATTTCGTCCATCATGCGTGCGTGCGCGCTGCTGCTGGCCACGGTCGCGACCCGCCGGTCTCGCAGCAGAGTGATCCCACACCACAACTCAAGACCTGGTTTGGAGAATTCCGAGACGCTCACATGCGCGAGATCGGTCAGGAAATCCTTCACATCCTGACTCTCCAGAACCAAGTCCTGCAACAGATCGGACATGTGGTGCACCGGGTTGGAAACAGCTTCGACCGGGGGAGGCTGACGATTGCTGCGGACCATAGAATATTTTACCCAGTTCAGGACGAATTGCGTTGGGCTGGCCTTAGACACACGAGCACAAGATCGGCAAGAGAAAACTAGTTTCCATCAGGCGGAATCACGATAGAGTTAGTGATACCCCGAGCGAGCACAACCGCCGCACGTGGGCAAGCTGAGAATCGTGAGGGAACCAATGGCAGAGAAAGCTACAGGTGGCGGTGTCCAGTCCGTTGAGCGCGTCTTCGAATTGCTGGAGCTGATCACAGACGCCGGCGGCGAAGTGACACTGAGCGAGCTGTCGTCCTCCACCGACCTTCCGCTGCCCACGATTCACCGCCTCCTGCGCACCCTGGTCATGAAGGGGTATGCCCGCCAGCTCCCGAACCGCCGGTATGCCCTCGGCCCCCGCCTGATCCGCCTCGGAGAGGGAGCGAACAAGCAACTCGGTGCCCTGGCGCGTCCGCAGTTGAAGATGCTGGTGGACAAGCTCGGCGAAACCTCGAACATGGCGGTACTCGATTCCGACATGGTCGTCTACATCGCCCAGGTGCCGTCGTCACACTCGATGCGCATGTTCACCGAAGTGGGCCGCCGGGCCCACACCCACGACACCGGGGTCGGGAAGGCCATCCTTGCGCAGCTCGACAATGAAACGGTGCGCAGCATAGTGGCCCGGGCGGGGATGCCCACTCCCACGGAAAAGAGCATCCGCTCGGTGGATCAGCTCCTCGAGGAACTGAACCAGATCCGCGAGCGCGGGTACTCCATCGACGAGCAGGAACAGGAGCTCGGCGTCCGGTGCTTCGCCATGGCGGTACCCAACGCTCCCACCCCCACGGCTATCTCGGTCTCGGGCCCGATCTCCCGCGTGGACGAGGGCTTCGCCGACAAGGCAGTTCCCCTGCTCCGTTCTGCCGCGCAGGCGATCTCCGACGATCTCAACCTCGCGAGCTAGGTCCTCCCGACGCGGCGTATGATGCCGTCCATGACGGTCGACATCCATCCCGCCACGGCTGACCGGTTCGACGACGTCGCGTCCCTCCTTGCGCCGAAGACACCCGGCGCTGGGGCTTGCTGGTGCCTTTCTCCCCGTCTCGCTTCTTCCGAACTCAGCAGCCTGGGGGCAGAAGGAAGACCTGGGCGAATGCGGCAACTCTGCGGGGAGGATCCCCCGCCTGGGCTCCTCGCCTATCTGGAGGGGGAACCCGTCGGATGGTGCGCTGTCGGCCCACGCGCCAGCATGGGCCGGCTCACCCGTTCGCGCACCATCCAGCAGGTGGACGACCTGCCGGTGTGGAGCGTCATCTGCTTCGTCGTGAAGGCTGGTCATCGGCGTCGTGGTGTTGCTACCCGACTGCTGCAAGAGGCCGTGGCCTTCGCTGCTTCCCGTGGTGCTCCGGTGATTGAGGGCTATCCCGTCGATGCTGAGGGTTCCCGCATCAACACAACGCTGGCCTTCGTCGGCACCACGGCGCTCTTCGAGAAGGCCGGTTTCGAGCGCATAGCGGAAACCAAGGCGACCAGCGCCGGCCGCACCCGGTGGATCATGCGCCGCGACCTTGCGGCCTCATAGTTCCTGTCGGAACCAGCCAGTAGAGTGCCACCATGGATGACAAAGAGGCACTGCACTACTACCTGCGTCTCCGACGCGCTGACCTGCTCGCCAAGGTGGACGGCCTGAGCGAATACGATTCCCGCAGGCCGCTCACTCCAACCGGGACCAATCTGCTCGGGCTGGTGAAGCACGTTGCAAGCGTACAGCTGGGCTACTTCGGCGAGGTTTTCGGCAGGCCCGCAGGGCGGGACCTCCCCTGGTTGAACGACGACGCCGCCCCCGAGGCGGACATGTGGCTCCCCGCTGAGGAAACACGGGAGCAGATTATCGAGCTGCACCAGTTCTCCGCTGCCCACACTGATGCGACCATCGAAGCACTTCCGCTTGATGCCGTCGGTGAAGTGCCCTGGTGGTCACCGGGCAGACGCAGAGTCACCCTTCACCAGATATTGGTCCACATGTGCGTGGAAACCGCACAGCATCTCGGCCATGCGGACATCCTGCGTGAATTGATCGACGGCGCTACCGGCCGCGGCCCGGATGATCCGAACATCCCCCAGCGCAGTGCTGAAGAATGGGCTGAGCACTGGGAACGGATTGAGACGGCGGCTCGCCATGTGCGGCATGGGGCAACCTGATCGGCTGAGTCCCGTTGCTAACTCTGTGAGGCCTTCACAACATCCGCCCGTGCTCCCCAAGCCCGCCGAAGAGGCGCTATGCTTTGAGAAAACGTTTTCTTAGCCGAATCCACGGCTCGTGCAGCTCAGAAGCGGGGACCCATGACAAACCGCGTGGCAGAAACCACGGTGTCCGCTCGCCTTCCGTCGATCAGCGTGGCTGCCTACGGGGCCGGCGACATCGCTAACAGCATGACCTTTTCCACCGTAGGCATGTTCCTGCTCGTGTACTACACGGATGTCGCCGGAATCCCAGCGGCCGCCGCCGGGACCGTGCTCCTACTGGGCGGCCTCTTCAACGCAGTGGCCGACATACTTGCCGGGAGAATCGCTGACCGGAACCATCATCGCCGGCTCGGAAAGTTCCGCCCGTTCCTCCTCCTTGGAGCTGTCCCGCTGAGCTTGTGCGTGGTCATGTTTCACATTCACGCACTCGGCACCGGGAACCCCCCAGTGTTCGCCTACATCTCCTACTTCGCATACTGCCTCACTTACAGCCTGGTGAACGTGCCGTACGGAGCGCTGGCAGGCACTCTCACACGAGATCCTCGCGACCGCGCCAGACTCGCAAGTGCCAGAACGATGGGAGGACTGGCGACCACAGCCTTCCTCGGCATCCTCATCGCGCCGCAGTTCGAGAGTGGCGCCGACATCCAAACCGTCCTGACCACCCTGACCGTGGCATTCGCCGTCATCGGAACTTTCCTGTACCTGTTCACCGCACTGGCAACACGGGAGCAGCTTCCCCCAGCGGCACCGAAGCTGTCGCTGCGACAGGCACGTGTGACGCTCGCTCGAAATGCGCCGCTGCAGGTCCTGTGCCTGAGCTCGCTGTTCTTCATGACAGCCAATGTGGTCACAAACACCGCGAAACTGTTCTACCTCAGGGACGTCCTTGGCCGGCTGGAGCTATTCGCGTTCGTAACCGGGGCCCAGGTGGTGATAACACTTGCTCTCGCTCTCGTCACGCCGCGACTTGTACAGCGCTGGGGAAAGCGGTCCGTCTATGTTTCGGGCGGCCTCATCGGTGCTGTGGGCGGCGTTCTGGTGTTCGTCGCTCCGGAGGATCTCGTCTGGCTTGCGATGGCAGGGATGTTTTGCTCCCTGGCGGGAGCCGCCGCCGTCAGCATTCTGTTGTGGGCGCTCGTAGCGGACACCGTCGAATACGGTGAGTGGAGGACAGGGCACCGCACCGATGGAATCAACTATGCGCTGCTGGCCGCAACGCGGAAGGTCGGAATGGCGTTCGGGGTGGGCTGGCGGCCTTCGCACTCGCCTGGGGCGGCTACGTCTCAGGGGCGACAGCTCAGAGCACGACGGCGGAAGTCGGCATCCGTGTGGCCGCCGGCCTCGCTCCCGCCGTCATACTCCTGCTCGCGGTGGGCGTCATGAGATGGTATTCGCTGACCGACGACGCGCACGCACGCCTTGTCCGCAGCATCCAGAAGCGCACCCCCAGAGGGAGTACGGTCAACGAATCACGCCCGTGACCTCCGCCCGAGGCAGTGCTCAATCGATGAAGAGGCAGAACGGATGGCCGGCGGGGTCGAGGTAGACCCGCACATCTTCCTGGGGCTGAAATGACGCCAACTCGGCGCCCTGCTCCAGTGCGTGAAGCCCTGCGGCCTCGAGGTCGTCCACGCGAATATCAAGATGCATCATCATCTGCGGGTCGCCCTCGCCGGCCGGCCAGACCGGCCGCACATACCGGGATTCGGTCTGGAAGGACAGCCCGGCCCCGCCGTCGGGCGCTTTGAGCATCACCCAGTTGTCGTCCTCGAAGCTGGTCTCCCAGTTGAGCAGGCGTCTATAGAAGTCGGCAAGCATCCGGGCGTCGGGCGAATCCAGCACAGTCGCTGAAAGCTGCAGCTTCATGCTACCTCCGGCTTGTTGTGGGTCCCCTCAGTCTTCCGCCTGTTGTCAGTCCTGAGACGACCCCTCAGCCCACCAACCGTCGAGCGGCCGCCGAGTGCTCGGCGATCAGCGCTTCGAGATCGAGCCCGACGACGGCGCCGTCTTCTACCCGCCACTGCCCGCCCACCATCACCCGGTCGGCGCGGTCCGCACCGCACAGGAGTAACGCGGACAGAGGGTCGTGGCTCCCGGAAAATCGGAGATCATCGAGGCGGTACATCGCCAAATCTGCCTGTTTCCCCACCGCAATCCGGCCGATATCGGCACGCCCCAGGGCCGTCGCCGATCCTCGGGTGGCCCACCCCAGCACCCGCTCCGGGGTCACTTGCTCCGCGCCGTATCGCAACCGCTGAAGATAAAGGGCCTGACGGGCCTCCATCATGAGATTCGACCCGTCATTCGAGGCCGATCCATCGACTCCCAGCCCTACCGGAACCCCTGCTTCCTCCAGCTCCACGGCGCGGCAGATCCCGGAAGCCAGGCGCATATTCGACGTCGGGCAGTGTGCCACACCGACGCCGGCTGCACCCAGCCTGGACACCTCATCGTCATCGAAATGGATCCCATGAGCCAGCCAGGTTCGCGGCCCTAACCACCCCACGCTCTCGAGGTAGTCGACCGTGCGAAAACCGAATCGCTCCCGGCAGAACTCTTCTTCATCCAGGGTCTCGGCAAGATGTGTGTGGAGCCGGACGTCATGCAGATCCGCCAGCGCCGCACTTGCCTTCATGATGTCCGTAGTGACCGAGAACGGCGAACATGGCGCGAGCGCGATCTGGATCTGTGCCCCGTTTCCCCGCTCGTGGTACCGGGAAATCAGCCGCTCGCTGTCGGCCAGAATCACCTCCGCCTCCTGTACTGTCCGCTGCGGCGGGAGACCGCCGTCGTCCTCGCCGAGAGACATCGACCCGCGGGTCAGGGTGGCGCGCATCCCGAGACGCCGGACGACTGACACCTGGACGTCGATCGAGTCCTCCATGCCGGTAGGGAACAGATAATGGTGATCGGCGGCAGTGGTGCACCCTGAGAGCAGCAGTTCGGCGAGCGCCGCCGTAGTGGCCAGCTCCAGGTCCCGTGGAGTGAGGCGCGCCCAGACCGGGTAGAGATTCACCAGCCACGGGAACAGCGGCACATTGACCACCGGAGCCCAGGCCCGCGTGAGCGTTTGATAGAAGTGGTGGTGCGTGTTGATGAGGCCGGGAAGCACTGCATGATCCCTCGCCTCGAAGACTGAATCGTACGGGACCGTGGGGCTCGCTCCTTGACCGACAAGCTCCACGATGGTGGAGCCCTCGATCACCAGCCCTCCGCCGGCGTCGTCTTCGTTTGCCGTGAAGATAGCCAACGGGTTTCGGATCCAGATTCGTACAGACATTGCGTTCTCCTTTGTGAAGGCGAAACGGCACAGGACCACCGAGACGACGGCGGCGTGTGCCGTCAGCTCAGTGGTCCTGTCTGCTGATCCAGGTAGGGATCCCTGCCTGCCTCCTGGTAGATGCAGGCAGGAGATTTTAGTGCTGGTGGCCGGGCGGCTCGTCGCAGATCTTCCGGATGTCGTCGACGCAGCTGATCTCGCCCTTGTCCAGCTTCTCCTTGACTACAAGGTACTGGGCGGCGGTCACCACGGGGATCTCCGTGCCGTCCGCAGCGACCAGCTTGCCACCCTGGAAGCTGTCGCCGTCCTGCAGCGCGGCGAGTTCATCCTCCCGCACCATGCGCGGCGGGCTGGCGACGAAGACGGAGGCGCGCTCCGGGTTTCCAGCCTTCAGGTGGTTGAAGAGCAGGTTCATCAGTACGGCCATGATTGCCGCGGAGCTGATGCCCGAGTGGAAGATGATGCCGAACCAGGTGGGGAAGGCGTCGTAGAAGGTGGGGGCGACCACGGGGATTGTGCCGAAGGCGAGCGCTACGGCAACGATCACCAGATTCATGTTGCCCTCGTAGTCGACCTTAGCCAGCGTGCGGATCCCGCTCGCTGCCACTGTGCCGAACAGGACGATTCCCGCACCGCCGAGCACCGGGGTCGGAACTGCCGCAACCAGGCGCCCCAGAATAGGCAGGAGTCCGAGGACAACCATGATCAGACCGCCCGCGGCGACTACATAGCGGCTGCGAATCCCCGTGATGGCTACCAGACCCACGTTCTGGGCGAAAGCGGTCTGCGGGAAGGAGTTGAAGACGGGGGCGAGCGCGCTCGAAAGCATGTCGGCCCGCAGGCCGTCGGCGATGCGGCGGGAATCAACCTTCGTCCGGGCGATTTCACCCACGGCGAGGATGTCCGCCGTCGTCTCCGTCATGCAGACCAGGATCACGATGGTCATCGAGATGATCGCAGCGACATCGAACACCGGCCAGCCGAAGGCAAAAGGCTGCGGGAAAGCGAAGATCGCGCCGTTGCCGACGTTCGAGAAGTCAGCGAGCCCAAACAGTGCGGCGATGATCGTGCCGGCCACGATGGCAAGCAGGATCGAGAGGCGGGAAATGGCTGCGTTTCCCAGCTTGCTGAGGAGAAGCACCAGGGCGAGGGTTCCGGCGGCCAGCGCAATGTTGGTGAGGCTGCCATAGTTGTCAGCGTTCCGGTTTCCTCCCATGGCCCAGTTGGCCGCAACGGGCATGAGCGTGAGCCCGATAGTGGTGATGATGACGCCGGTAACAACCGGCGGGAAGAACCGAATGATCTTCGCAAAGAATGGTGCGAGGACGAGACCGATCGCCGCTGCTACGAGGACCGCGCCGAACACCGTCGGCAGGCCTCCGCCACCGCTGATGATCGCGGTCATGGTGGCGACGCCGGCGAAGGAGACGCCCTGAACCAGCGGAAGCTGCGAGCCGAAGAACTTGACGCCGTAGCTTTGCAGGATGGTGGCGGCTCCACCGACGAAGAGGCAGGAGGCGATCAGGACGGCGATGTCGTCCTGCGAGACGCCCGCTGCGGTGCCGACAATGAGCGGTACCGCGATAATTCCGCCGTACATGGTGAGGACGTGCTGAAACCCGTAGGCGAATGATCGACCAAGCGGCAACCTTTCGTCCTCGGGGCGGCGCTGGGACTTGGCTTGGTGTTTCATGGAACTGACTGCTTTCATGAGTATGACTTCCTTGTCTCACATGAGTAGTTGGTTGAACGGCCGGACACGTGCAGGTGTCCGGCCGTTCGCG
Source organism: Arthrobacter sp. D2-10 (assembly GCF_054161285.1). Lineage (NCBI taxonomy): Bacteria > Bacillati > Actinomycetota > Actinomycetes > Micrococcales > Micrococcaceae > Arthrobacter > Arthrobacter sp. D2-10. The sequence continues at coordinate 3,489,091 of NZ_CP096431.1, forward strand.
TTTAGGGCGGCGTTGTCAGGTTTCCGCCCCAACCGTTCTCAGCAGAATCCGGGGATGTTTGCCCAGATTGCTGCCTCGCTGGAGGAGGCACCGTCCCGCTCGCGTTCGACGGTTGCCTCGATGAGCCCGTACGGCCGGTCGGCCGCAAAGAACACTTCGCCGGGGTTGTCGAGACCGAATGGCTCGAGGTCCACGAGGAAGTGATGGTTGTTCGGCAGGGAAAGCTTGATCTCCTCGATCTCGGGGTGTGCTTCGAGCACCTGCTTGCCCATCTGGTACATCGTCTGCTGCAGTGCCAGGGAGTGGGTCTGGGCAAACGCGTCAAGGAGGATCCCGCGGACACTCGCGTAGATGGCATTGAAATCAGCAGTCGTTGCATCCGGCGTGTACCGCCAGCGGGCGGTAACGTCGGTGGCCAGGATGCGATCCGTGGTTTCCTGCAGCGTGGTGTACCGGTCACGCGGGAAGCCGTGGAACTCGGAACCGGTCGACTTCAGGACCGTAAGGTCCTGGATGCCGGCAACGATGTGCCGTACACCTTTTTCGATGAGCAGGACGGCGGTGCGGGTTTCCGACTTGTTCCGGGCGAACGCGTGATCGTGATCGTTGATGCGCACCCAGAAATACTGCTCCGCCTGCCAGCGCCCTCCCGTGACCCAGTCAAAGCTCTCGGTGAAGTGCTTGCCGAGGCGCAGCAGGAACTGCTCCGGTGATCCGATGCCATCACGGGCGAAGGCGTACACGGTGTTCTTCTGGGTGTCGGTGGCAACAACCTTCGAGTTATCGCCCTCGGTGTGAGCGGACTCAAAGTCCCCGTGCAGCTGCGAGGTGACGTTGAGGTCCTCGATCGAGTGCCGTGCGGTGTCCCGCGTGATCTTGACGAGTCGGCATTCGGCCTTCCCGTACTGGTTACGGCCCAGGACGATGCGGCCGGTACCGGCTGCGGACTCTCCTGAGGCCGTGGTTGCGGGGGTGTTTGATTCGATGGTCGGTGTCGTCATTGTCAGCTTCCTCGGTAGGTGGAATAGGCGAAGGGACTAATCAAAAGCGGCACGTGGTAGTGCTGTGCCGGGTCGGTGAGTTCAAAGATCAAGGAGACGGACGGAAAGAAGGTTTCGGTTCCGGCGGCAGCGAAGTAGCGGCCGGTTTCAAAATCGATCCGATAGGTTCCAGCCTCCACCGCCTCCGGGCCCAGGGAGGTGATGCGGCCGTCGTCGTCGGTGATTCCTCTGGCGACTTCCCACCAGCCGTCCGGCGTGTGCCTGTCCAGCCGGGCGGCTACGCCGACGGCCGGACGGCCGGTTCCGGTGTCGAGCACGTGGGTGGTGATGTGGCTGCGGTTCATGCGGCAAGGACCCCCTTGAGTCGAAGGACGGCGATTTCGCGCAGTTGCTGGGAGATGATGACCAACTCCTGCTCGGGCGTATTGTGCAGGCGCTGGTTCAGCGCGGTGAGGATGTCATCGGCGCTCCGTCCTGCGGCCCGGATCAGGAAGACCCGGCCGAACTTCTCCTCGTAGGCGCGATTTCCTTCGAGGAGTGCGTTTTGGGTTTCGACGGCGGTGCTGACGCCGGCCTGCTCACCGCGGGACATGGTGGCTTCAGTGGTGTTGCCCCGCGCCCGCTCCCCGATGCGCGGGTGGTGCGCCAGTGCGCCGTCGATCTCGGTTTCCGTCCACGGGTGCGCTGCTGTTTCGGCGAACGCGATTAACTCTGCTTCGGAGGAGAAGGGCCGCGCGTCAACAATGGCATCGATCCATCGGGGGACATCGACGCAGGGAGCTAGCTGCGCGGCGGCTTCTGCAGGGGAGCAGGTATTGAGGGTTTCAAGGCGCATGGGTGTCAGCTTTCGTTAGAGCGCTATCACCGGCGCTGAACACCCTTACCCTCGAATAAATTCGATTTGACTCGATGTTCCGGCGATAGTTAGAAACCAGAGAATTTCTATATTGTGGAAGTTTGTTTCCGATTTGATTGTAGTCCGCGTCACACGGTTGTTGTCAAGAGTTATCCGGATCACATCATAGATCTGCAGTCACGCAGCGGGCTACCGATGCGTGAATAGGAGAAGATGGGCCTATGAATGCCACCGATGCCCTGAACGAGATCGCCTTCTGGCTGGAACGGGAACTGGCTCCGAGCTTCAAGGTCCAGGCGTTCCGGAAGGCCGCCGCCGCGATTGCGGACCTCGACGCCGAGGAGCTCGCGCAGAGTGCCCGCGACGGCCGGCTCAAGCGTATGAAGGGGATCGGCGCGCGCTCCTTTGAGGTCATCACCCAGGCGATTTCCGGTGAGATCCCGACCTATCTCACCGATCTTCGCGAGCGCTCGCAGACAGCCCTCGCCGACGGCGGCTCGGAACTGCGTTCCCTCCTGCGGGGCGACCTGCACAGCCACAGCGACTGGTCCGACGGCGGCAGCCCCATTCCGCTAATGGTCGAGGCGGCGCGCGCCCTCAAGCACGAATACCTTGCCCTCACCGACCACTCCCCCAACCTGAAGATCGCCAACGGCCTCACTGCCGAGCGTCTCACCGAGCAACTCGGGATCGTTGAACAGATCAACAACGACGGCGGTGACGGCTTCCGCCTGCTGAAGGGAATTGAGGTGGACATCCTTGAGGACGGCACGCTTGACCAGTCACCGGAGATGCTCGGGCAGCTGGACATCGTCGTAGCCAGTGTCCACTCCAAGCTGCGTTCGGACCGCCGCACCATGACGGCGCGCATGCTCGGCGGTATCCGCGACCCCCACACCAATGTCCTCGGGCACTGCACCGGGCGCCTCGTACAGGGTTCGCGGGGGCAGCGCCCACAATCCGAATTCGACGCACAGAGGGTCTTCGCGGCCTGCGCCGAAAACAACGTCGCCGTTGAAATCAACTCCCGACCCGAGCGTCAGGATCCTCCTGATGACCTGATCCAGGTGGCGCTCGACGCAGGCTGCCTGTTCAGCATCGACAGCGACGCCCATGCGCCAGGCCAGCTCGATTTCCTCCAGTACGGCGCAGAGCGAGCCGAAGCCAACGGCGTCCCCGCTGATCGCATCATCACCACCTGGCCGTTGGACAAGCTGCTCACCTGGGCACGCTCCTGAGCTCAGGTCATCCTGGTTCGATGCGCAGGACACACCCCATTGGCCGCGGCACGAGGGGCATGTCCTGCAAGTCAACATCAGGGGATGCTGAGAAGTGAGTACTTCTCGATGGCCTGGCGTGGTGCCTCTGGGTCGACTTCGCCCCGCTTAGCCAGAAGCTCAAGGGTGCGTACGACGACGGAGTGGGAATCGATCTTGAAGAATCGCCGTGCAGCGGCACGCGTGTCGGAGAAACCGAAACCGTCCGCACCGAGCGTGGCGAATTCCTGCGGCACGAACTGGCGGATCTGGTCCGGCACTGCCTTCATGTAGTCCGTGACTGCCACGATGGGTCCCGGAGCGTTGCCCAGTTGCTGCGTGACGAACGGTACGCGCGTCTCGGCGCCGGGGTTGAGGAAGCCTTCCTCCTCGGCGGCGAGGGCGTCACGCCGGAGTTCATTCCAGGAAGTCACCGACCAGACGTCCGCCGACACGCCCCAGTGCTCGACAAGAAGATCCTGCGCTTCGAGCGCCCACGGCACAGCCACGCCGGAGGCGAGGATCTGGGCTTTCGGCCTGCCCCCGTCGTCATCATTGCCCTGCTTCAACTGATACATGCCGCGGACCACCGCATCGGCGTCCAAGCCGTCCGGCAAGGGCGGCTGGATGATCGGCTCGTTGTACACGGTGAGGTAGTACATGACGTTTCGATCAGCAGGGGCCTCCTCTGACCCCTGTCCATACATCCGCTCGAGTCCCGCCCTCATGATGATGCCCAGTTCATAGCCGTACGCCGGGTCATACGTGATGACGGCGGGGTTGGTGGAGGCGAGGATAGGTGAGTGGCCGTCAGCATGCTGGAGACCTTCACCGGTGAGGGTGGTGCGTCCGGCGGTGGCACCGATGATGAAACCGCGGGTCATCTGGTCACCGGCGGCCCAGAAGGAGTCGCCGGTGCGCTGGAACCCGAACATCGAATAGAACACGTAGATCGGGATCAGCGGCTCACCCTGTGTGGCGTAGGCGGTGCCGGCCGCGGTGAATGCAGCAACGGCGCCGGCCTCGTTGATGCCCGGGTGAAGTATCGCTCCGGCCGGGGACTCCTTGTATGCGAGCACCAGGTCACGGTCCACTGAGAGGTAGTTCTGGCCGTTCGGGTTGTAGATCTTCGCCGTGGGGAAAAAGGCGTCCATCCCGAAGGTCCGTGATTCGTCCGGCACAATCGGGACGATCCGCGAACCCACGCCCTTGTCCCTCATGAGGTCCTTCAGCAGCCGTACGAACGCCATGGTGGTGGCTGCCTGCTGCTTCCCGGATCCGCGGTTGGCAACCTCATAGGCCTTGTCTCCGGGCAGCTGCAGCGCCGCCGCATGGGAACGACGCTCCGGAACAAATCCGCCAAGAGCCCGACGCCGGTCCAGCAGGTACTGAATCTCCCTCGCATCGGTTCCCGGATGGTAGTAGGGAGGACAATACGGATCGGCTTCCAACGCCTCATCCGAGATCGGGATACGGAGATAGTCCCTGAACTCTTTCAGATCCTGAAGCGTGAGTTTCTTCATCTGGTGGGTCGCGTTGCGGCCCTCGAAGTGCGGTCCGAGGCCGTAGCCCTTCACGGTCTTGGCCAGGATGACGGTGGGCTTGCCCTTGAACTCGGTGGCGGCCTTGTACGCCGCGTAGACCTTGCGGTAGTCGTGCCCGCCGCGCTTGAGGTTCCAGATCTCCGCGGCGGAAAGGTCTTCAACCATGGCCTTGGTCTGCGGTGTCTTGCCGAAGAAATGATCACGGACGAACCCACCGGACTCGGCCTTGTAGGTCTGGTAGTCACCGTCAGCGGTCTCGTTCATGATCTTCACGAGTTCACCGGTGGTGTCCCTGGCCAGCAGATCATCCCACTCCCGGCCCCACACGACCTTGATGACGTTCCAGCCGGCGCCGCGGAAGAACGCTTCGAGTTCCTGCATTATCTTCCCGTTACCGCGCACCGGCCCGTCAAGGCGCTGCAGGTTGCAGTTGATCACGAAGTTCAGGTTGTCCAGGCCGTCATTGGCCGCCAACTGCAGCAGACCGCGTGATTCGGGTTCGTCCATCTCACCGTCACCAAGGAACGCCCACACCTGCTGATCACTGGTGTCCTTAAGCCCCCGGTTATGCAGGTAACGGTTGTTCTGCGCCTGGTAGATCGCGTTCATCGGCCCGATACCCATCGACACGGTCGGGAATTCCCAGAACTCCGGCATCAACCGCGGATGCGGGTAGGACGACAGGGCGTGGCCTTCCTTGGACTTCTCCTGCCGGAACCCGTCAAGATCCTCCTCGCTCAACCGGCCCTCAAGGAACGCGCGCGCATACATGCCCGGGGAGGCGTGGCCCTGGAAGAACACCTGATCCCCACCCGAGGGGTGATCCTTACCCTTGAAGAAATGGTTGAACCCGACCTCGTACAGGGTCGCAGCCCCCGCATACGTGGAAATGTGGCCGCCGACGCCGATTCCCGGACGCTGCGCACGGTGCACCATGACCGCGGCATTCCAACGCATCCACGCCCGGTACTTCCGCTCGGTTTCCTCATCCCCAGGAAACTCCGGCTCCTCATCAACCGGGATCGTGTTCACATAATCGGTGGTCACAACACTGGGAAGACCCACAGACCGCCCACCCGCCCGAGCCAACAGACGCCCCAGAACCTCGCGCGCACGTTCGGAACCCCGCACGTCGACCAACTGATCAAAGGACTCAACCCACTCAGCCGTCTCCTCCGGATCCGAGTCCCCACCGGTACCCGTACCCACAATCCCCTGATCAGCAACCATGCCAAACCTGTTTTCACTAGACGGAATTATTATTCCATTACTATAGAGTCATTCCGTGTGAAGATGAGAATGCCGACCAGAAGGGCTGACAGAGACGCGATGAACGAGCCACTCCATCCCCGCCCAGGCACCGCCGTCGTCACCGGCGCGGGTTCAGGCATCGGACGTGCTGTGGCGCACGCCCTCCTGGATGCAGGCTGGGCAGTCGCCCTGGCGGGACGCCGTCGGGAAGCGCTGGAGGAAACCGCCGCCGGCTGGGATCTTGCCTCAGTGGTTCCAACCGACATCACCCGGCCCGACGACGTCACCCATCTCTTCGCGCAGGTCCGCGAACACTGGGGCAGACTCGACCTGCTCTTCAACAACGCCGGGACCTACGGTCCCGCAGGTGCGATCGATGAAATCAGCGTGGAGGACTGGACGGCCACCGTGGCGACCAACCTGACCGGATCGTTCCTCTGCGCCGCAGAAGCATTCCGGAGCATGAAGAACCAGGACCCGCAGGGTGGCCGCATCATCAATAACGGCTCGATAGCCGCGCACTCTCCCCGGCCTCGATCGGTTGCCTACACCGCGACCAAGCACGCGATGACCGGACTGACCAAGTCGATCGAACTCGACGGACGTGCCTACGGCATCACGTGCGGCCAGATCGACATCGGAAATACGCATACCGAGCTCATGACAACGCTCGGAGTGGGTGTTGGGGCGCTGCAAGCGGACGGTTCCCGCCGGGTCGAACCCACCTTCCCGGTGGAAGAAGCAGCACGCACGGTGCTGCACATGGCGGAGCTACCGGCGTCGGCCAGTATTGGCACCGTCATCATCACGGCCAGCGGCATGCCCTTTATTGGACGCGGCTGACAACCCCCGGCGAACGAAAGCCCCCCGGGTAAGTTCCGGAGGGCTTTCACGAATGTTGAGGGACGGTCAGCTGTACCAGAACCAACGCGGCGGGCTCCACATCGGAGGAACCTGGTGTCCATTGAAGGAACCGCAGAGGGAACAGGAATAGCTGACACTGGCGGGAAGGAGGTCGCGCCCTTCGGAGGAGACTCGCGCGGGTACAAAGTCCTCGTAAATGAGGAATTCGTCGGTTCGGCATCGATCACACCACGGAAGCGCCCCATCGCGCTCCGCAAGCTGGCCCGTTGAGGGCAGCGTGGTACTCCGACGCTCCGGATCAATTATTGTCATCGTTTGTCACCATCCAACAGCAATGATTTTCGGAAGCAACAACTAAGCTCGCTTAGTTAAGGTTTAATAACGATACCGTTTGTGCACAAATTTAGGAAGTTCCTCTAAGTAATAACCGGCTGTACGGGCAAAATAGGAGGATGACCCGGCCCCGCTCCCGCATCGCCCCCGCCCTCCCAAACGCGGCGCGCCGTTCGCTGGCGCGAACCCTGGCCGAGAACAACGATGTCACCGTGTTTGTGGACGGCACAGCCGTCAAGCTTCCAGGGGAGGCGAGGGACGCCGTCGTCGACCTCCTGCAACGGCTGGCGGCGGGCGATTCCGTCACGGTTTCCTCAATCGCGGAGACGATGACCACGTCCCAGGCAGCTGAGGCGGCGGGAATATCCCACACCTACCTGCGCAACCTGACCGACGCCGGGGTCATCCCGGTCGAATACCGGGGAACTCACCGTCGCATCAGACGGGACGCCATCGATGCCTGGCTGGCCTCACAGAAGAAGTCAGATGCGAGGCCGACGTGACCACCGACGCGCCTTGAGCGCCAGATGAAGCTCGAGCCGGACAGGCCCGCTCAATGGATCTGCACCGACGATTGACCGGACCCGTGACAGCCGGTTGTAGACACTGCTCCGATGCAGATGCAATTGCCGGGCGACGTCCTGCACTGAACCGTTTTTGTCATACAGAAGCTCCAGCAGCGGGAGGAGTTCATTGGCCCGGTCCGCATCCTCGAGTTCCGCGAAGTAGACCGACCGCGGCGCAGAAGCCTGCCAACCGCCACCGGCCAGGAACTGGTACACACCGATCGAGCGGTAATCGACCGCGTCCCCCAATTGCGGATCAACTGAGGCGGCCTGAACTGAGGACCTTGCCTGGGCATAGGCACCCGCCAGACCATCTGGCGCTGAGAAGTATTCGCTGAACCCGCTGGTCAGCGAAGCGTCCATTCCCGTCAAGGCCGCCAGCCGCTTCCCGTAACGACCGCGCACCGTCGCCAGATCGGTACGGCCGGCAGGGTAGCGAAGCAGCAGGACAGAGTGCGACGCCTCGCCTGCACTGAAAACGACGACGTCGGCGCCCACCGTAGCCTGCAGCGCCGCCGTACGCCGGGCCAGGGTGGCGTCGTGGGAGTCCACCACCCCTTCGCGGGCACCCGTCGGACGGTCGAGCAACACTGCGAGCTGCCACGGTGACGTGCCGTCGAGTTCCCGCCACCCCGCACACTCCTCCAACGACTGGCCGTCTCCGGAAACAGCCCCAAGGAAGATCCTCTCCCGGCGGGTTCGGTGCTCGGAGCCTGCGGTGTTGTCCTCGAGCAGCAGCGCGGCGAGCCGATCAATGTCCTCGCGCACTGCCGGCAGCTGCTTGAGGATGTGCGTTGCTGTGTCCTCACTGGCGTCCTGCTGCACCCACAGGTACCCAACGCGAAAGCCCCTCACCAGCAGGGGGACGCATACCCGCCCAAGCATCCCCAGCTCCGGGTTGGCCGGAACGGCCACGGGACGCACCGCCGTCGTAATGCCGTGCTGCCGCTGCCAGGCGTTGACGTCATCAGGAACCTTCTTGCTCAGCAGGAAGTTGACGCGAACGCGGTCGGCCGACGACTGCTGGCTGCTGTACGCGATGAGTATGCCGTCAAGGTCCTCCAGGGAGAGCCCGCGGCCCAGCCGTTCGGCTATCCGCTCCACCTCGAGCTCGACCTGCGTTGTTTGCATTCCCCCATCGTAGAAGCGCGGCGACGACACTTGGCGCTCCACAACTCGACAATTGTCGACTGGAGGACGTGCGGGTCCCATGTTAGTGGTCCCGATCACATTTCCTTCCCTTCCGCTTGCGTGTGCGGAGCAGTAGGACCGGACGACGCCCCCCGCACCCGCCGTCGTCGTTCCGGTGCCTGAAAGCCGGTTGTTCCGCCCCTGTCCGCGCGGCAGCGCCGCTCGTATCCTGTAGTTGCAGGCGTCACAAGCTCCTGCCCAACTTCAGAACCCTGACAGCAGACGGAGAATCCCGTGATCATCGGCGTCCCCAAAGAAGTGAAGAACAACGAGTTTCGCGTAGCCATTACGGCATCGGGAGTGCACGAGTTCCGCACGCACGGCCACACGGTCCTGGTGGAGCGATCCGCGGGCGTTGGTTCCAACATCACTGACGATGAATACGTTGCAGCGGGCGCAGAAATCGTCGACGACGCCGATGACGTCTGGGCGCGCGCGGACATGGTGATGAAGGTGAAGGAGCCCGTCGCCGAGGAGTACCACCGCTTCCGCAAGGGCCTGATCCTGTTCACGTACCTGCACCTCGCTGCTGAACCGAAGCTGACCCACGCTTTGATGGAATCCGGCGTGACCGCGATCGCCTACGAAACCGTTCAGGACGGTCGGGCGCTTCCCCTGCTTGCGCCGATGTCCGAGGTCGCCGGTCGCCTCTCCGTACAGGTTGGCGCGCAGGTCATGACGGCGCCTGCGGGAGGTCCCGGGCTGCTGCTGGGCGGCGTACCGGGCGTGCGTCCGGCGAAGGTGGTTGTGCTGGGCGCCGGCGTGGCCGGTACCAACGCCACGGCGATGGCTGTTGGAACCGGTGCTGACGTCACGGTCATGGACATCAACATCGCGCGGTTGCGGGAACTCGACGCGCAGTACGCCGGACGAATCCGGACCATTGTGTCCAATGCGTTCGAGATCGAGCGCGCCGTGCTCGATGCAGACCTCGTGATCGGCTCCGTTCTCATCCCGGGAGCGAAGGCACCGAAGCTGGTCACCAATGACATGGTCTCCCGCATGAAGCCGGGCAGCGTCCTTGTGGACATCGCGGTGGATCAGGGCGGCTGTTTCGAGGACTCCCACGTCACCACGCACGAGGATCCGACGTTCACGGTGCATCAGTCGCTGTTCTACTGCGTGGGCAACATGCCCGGCGCCGTCCCGAACACGTCCACCTACGCGCTGACCAACGTCACCCTCCGCTATGCCGTTGCACTGGCTGACAAGGGTGTGCGCGGCGCATTCGAGGCGATTCCCGCACTGGCGCACGGCCTGAACATTGCCGACGGCGCCGTTGCCCACCATTCCGTGTCGGTAGCGCACGGTCTTGAGCTCACCGAGGACTGGCGCCGGCTGGTCTAGAAGGTGTGGGCCACCTCAATGATCCGGTGGGCACGCAGGCTGTCCGCCGGATCCACAGGCACTTCGCCCCCATCCTGCAGGGCCGCCGCGAGGAGCTCGTAGAACGTGGGATAGGTGCCTTTCTCCGTAGGCAAACGCGTGGCCTCATGGTCGAAGCCGAGCAGGCCCCATGCGAGCCGGTCCTCCACGCCGTACCCAGGATCGGTGGGCAGCATGCCCGCATCGACAGCGGCTTCCTGCACGTCAACTCCCCACTTGGTGTACGCCGATTCCGAACCGGTGATCCGGAAGCGCGGCGCCGCCTGAGGTGCCAGCGCGTTCATCCAGAGGTGGCTGATGACGCCGGAAGAATGCCGCAGGGCGAGGAAGACGTCGTCGTCGGGCCCCTCGGCCTCACGGTGCGCAGCGCGCTCAACGTGTGCGAGCTCGGCCTCCCCGAACAGCTGCAGTGCCTGGTCGATCAGGTGGGGCCCAAGGTCGTAGAGGATGCCGCCGCCGTCTTCACTGCGGCTCGCGGCCTTCCATGGTTTGGTAACCAGAGGCTTGTACGTCTCCATCCGGGATTCGAACCGCCGCACCGTGCCGAGCTTGCCTTCCTCGAGGAGCTTCCGCACCGTCAGGAAGTCGCCGTCCCACCGCCGGTTCTGGAAGACGGTGAGCAACTGTCCCTCCTCCCGGGCGATGTCGATGAGCCGCTCACCATCGGCCGAGTTCACCACGAACGGCTTATCGACGACGACGGCTGCGCCCTCCCGCAGCGCCCGCTCCGCGAGCGGGGCGTGGGTGGCCGGCGGTGTACTCACGACGACGAGGTCCAGATGATCCATCTGCTGCCATAGCTCATCGACTGTGTGCACGATCCGGGCCGACGGGTACTGTTCCTGCACCTGCGCGATCCGGTCCTCGTTGGAGGTCACAACAACATCGAGCGAGTAGCGGCTGTTCGCGTTGATGAAGGGAGCGTGGAAAACACGCCCTCCCAGACCGAATCCAATGAGGGCAGTCCTGATTGTGTCCATGCCCCAACCCTAGGGCCGCAGTCCGCCTTCGGCATGACGCGGCATTCAGACTCCGAGTTTACGGGCTGAGCGAAGCCGTACTAGGATCGTTGATCGGTCAAGCAGTGGCCACGGAATTCCTCGTACCAAGGGACCCTATGGCCACCGCACCGGAGCCCAGCGCTCAAATTTCTACAGACCTCGGCAGTGATCTGCCGGCTTCCTCTGCGCCCATCGAGACTACCCACGACGACGGCGCCCCCACGGACACACACTCCACTCGCCTCATGCTCACCACAGCAGCCCACTTTGTGCAGCAGCACCTGCACTCCCAGCTGGCTGAGTTGGGACTCACTCCGCTCGACCTCTCTGTGCTCAGTGGCTTGGCAGAGCTGCGCGAAGCTACGGCGCGGGAAATCGCCGAGCAGTGCCTCCTCTCGGAGTCGGTCAGTGAACGCTCCCTCATTGAACTTACCCAGCTTGGATTCGTCGAGACGCAGCAGGGTGTTCATAGGATCACCGACGCAGGAGCCAGCACCCTCGCCGACGCGCGCACCTTGGAGGACGCGCTTTTTGCCGAGACGAGCACAACGCTTCGCCTGGAACTCAGCTCCCTGATCAGCCGGCTTCGTGACGGCGGAGTGCTTGACGCCAAGTAAGAGGCCGCTGGAGGACATCGCCGTGGAGCAGCCTCACGGCTAGCAAACTGAAGCAGCAGCCCGGACCCTGGGGGTCCGGGCTGCTGCTTTTAGGGGATGTTTACGAAGTTTTGGTGGAACGTCTGCGGAGGTCAGTGCCAAAGATTGTCTGCCCACACCGCGTCGCGGAGGTAGTCGCGCGCCGCTCCGACTTCCCAAAGCTCTCCCTGGGAAGCAATGACACCCATTCCGCGGAGATCCTCCACGGTGTCGGGGGAGCATCCCAATGCTTTACTCAGGTCGTGTGCGTCAGCGGCGAGGATGACATCTTTGTGGTGGGCCATGCTGCACTTTCCTTTCTCGTCTAGGTGGCGACGATCGAGCAGGAGTGGTCAGTTCCGGTTGAACAGGGCTCGTTCACGGTCCGCGCTCCACGTGCGGGCATACAAGCCCAGAACTGCTTCCTCACGGGAGTTGAAACCCAGACGGTTCAGGGTCATGTGCGCCTGGTGAACGGTCAGGTGCTGGGCGCTGCGGCTTACGCGCGCCTTGTCTGCCCGGTAGAGGTAGTTGTCTACTGCTCGGAACCAGCGGCGTCGCCAGTTGTGAACGGCTGATTCGGCAGCGGTTGCGGCCATGAGGCTCTGGAAAGCCGGGGCTTTGGCGCTCACCTGGTTGGCCATTGCCTCGCGGACAGCAGATCCGCGTGTACCGAGGTCGGGTGTGCAGGTCTTGAGATGGCTGTCCCAGTAGTAATCCCAGGAAATCCGACGGCGATCGGCCCAGCTCGCGGACCGTGAACCCTTCATCATGCTCCGAGCGGAATCGAAAAGGATAAGTGCGGCGAAAGCCGAACGGCTGTGCATTCTTGAGAACCGTTGCGTTCCCCAGGCTGCGAGCTCCGAGGACAGCTCGAAGACTTCCTCCGCCAACTGAAGGCCCTCGACGCCGCCGTACTTGAAGAGCTCTGCTTCGAGCTGAGGGTCAGCGTCCTCGGCTCCACGGAGGTAGTAACCGCTGGTAGCAGGCGTTGAGATGGACTGGCGGTAAGGCAGGGGGGCCAATGTGCTGCTGTTGCGCTTCACGAGAACCTGGTGCACTGCCTGCAACCGCTCGATGGTGCCGGGCTGAGCAAGGATGTGTAGCCGAACCTGAACAGAAGATGGTTCTACACTCCGCGTGTAGAACCATCTTCCAGCTCGCAGTACTTGTGCCTGCGCCGCCAGCGGGGTAACCAGGTCTCCAATGATGCCGTCCGCTACATCGAAGCCGCCTGCTTGTGTGGAGAGATGCCACCATTGAGCGCTGGGTGCTGTTCGTGAGGCGGTTCGAACTGCTGTCAGCTGACTCATGGCATCCTCCTTTGGGCTAATGGTTACCCCCGCTGGGGCGAGTCTGTGGGTGTTCCGGCTTCAGCGTTGAAGGCCAGGAACTCTTTGAGGATGGACTTATTTTGGCCAGTCCCAGCTTGCGGTTACGGTCTTTGGCCAATCCCAGCTTGCTGCTCCAACTGCCGGGGTTGCCGGTGCCAGAGCCGCGGCTGCTACGAGGATGCCTGCGGCCGCGCCGATAATCTTCTTCACTGGACGTTCCCTTCCGTCAAGGTTGCGTGTGACGCGATCCCGCTCGCCGTCGAGCCGGTAGATCCCAGCATGTGTGCCACGGCTGACGGTTGTCCACTTGGGAGGGCACCCTATTCAGGACATGACCTGATGAGGACATTTGAGCCTTGGTCGCCACTCTCACAGACGCCCCCAGGGCGCCGCAATGACGCCTGAACCCGCGGATCCAAGGCCATGTGCACGGTTTTGTGGCGAGGTTTCCCTTACATGTCATTAAACTGACATGTCATGTTTTTTCACGAGCGGTTTCGGCCTCTGCGCTACGGTCGGTGCAACAAACGGAGGATCGCACTCGAACACCGGGTCTGTAGGCTACCCATAAGAACTCGGTCACGTCGGAAAGGGGAACCGGGGATGCTCGACGGCATATCGATTGAGCTGTACCGCTATGCAGTTGGCAACCCCGGATGGACGAGGTCCGCAGCCTCAGACGCACTGGGGTACACCCTACGGGAGATCGACTCGGCCATGGAAGTGCTCGTGGAGCGCCGGTTGCTCAGCGAGCAGAACGGTTCTTCCCACGCCTATGTCGCCGTCTCACCGGACGTCGCCCTGGCAGATCTTGTCGATGCTGACGAGCGTGCGGTGCAGGACCTGCGGTCAAGGATCAGTGCCCGGCGTCGTGAGCTTTCCACGTTGGTGCCGACGTACCTCGATGCCCGAAAGGGCGTCATCACGAGCTCATCCGTAGAGACGCTCGAGGATCCGCACCTCATCCATAGGGTCCTGATCGACTATGGCAGGGACGTCACGGAGAAGGTGCTGATTGCCCAGCCCGGTCAGGGCTCCACGGCTGATGTGCACGAGGAGAACGTCCGTAAGGATCTTGAGCTTCTCAGCAAGGGCGTGGAGCGGAAGACGCTGTACGACATCAGCACCCGGGACCACGTGCCAACCCGCAAGGCGGTCGCGGCGATCAGCGCCGGCGGCGGACAGTTCGGCGCGCTACCCCGGGTTCCCTTGCGCATGCTCATCTTCGACCGGAAGCTCGCGCTTGTAGCGCGTCAGCTCAGGCATGATGACAAAGCAGCCCTGGTGGTTCGGGATCCGCACCTGATTCACATCTTCACGCAACTGTTCGAGTTCGCGTGGGAGCTCAGCGAGCCGTTCCTCATCGATGACCCGAATCCATCCCCGCTGAACAACACCCAGCAGGCCATCCTGAAGGGTCTGGCCGCGGGCTACTCCGACGAGGTGATAGCCCGACGCCTGGACATCAACGTTCGCACCTGCCGGCGCCATATCGCCTGGATGCTGGAGACCCTGCAGGCGGACAGCCGCTTCCAGGCGGGCATCAAGGCTCACCAGGCGGGGTGGATTTAGTCAACTTCCGTTGCCTAACGGTGAACGGGTCCTCTAGACTCGACGCGTGACTTCCCAGGATGAACTGAACTCGACGCTGCTGCCCGCCGAAACGGAGGTAGCCCTCGAACGGGCGGTCGAATCGGCTCACCGGCACGAGCACCTATTCTCGGAACGAGCCGCCAACATCAAGCAGTCCGCGGTCCGCGACGTCTTCGATATCTCCATCCGTCCAGGGCTGGTCTCACTCGCCGGCGGCAGCCCCTACCTGAAGTCGCTGCCCCTGGATGACCTGGGCAAGACGGCCGGGCGGATCATTTCCGAGCACGGACTTGAGGCCCTGCAGTACGGCGGCGGTCAGGGGATGGAGCAGCTCCGGCAGCACATCTGCGACGTGATGGCCGCGGAAGGGATCATGGACGCGGACCCGGCCGACATCGTCGTGACAACCGGCTCCCAGTCTGCCCAGGACGTCGCCGCCAAGGTCTTCTGTGATCCCGGTGACGTGATCCTCTGTGAAGACCCCACCTACGTGGGCGCGCTCAACACCTTCGAGGCTTACCAGGTGGACGTGCAGGCCATCGAGATGGATGACCAGGGGCTGGTGCCGGAGAAGCTGGAGCAGCGCATCGCGGATCTCCTCGCCGAGGGTCGTCGCATCAAGCTGCTGTACACCATCCCCAGCTTCAACAATCCCAGCGGCATCACGCTCGCTGCAGACCGGCGTCAACGCATCGTCGAGATCTGCAGGGCCAACAACATCCTCATTCTCGAAGACAACCCCTACGGCCTGCTCCGCTTCGATGGTCATCCCCTGCCGCCAATGCGGGCGGACAACCCCGACGACGTCATCTACCTCGGTTCATTCTCGAAGATCTTCGCGCCCGGGGTACGCCTTGGCTGGGCGCTTGTTCCGCGCCACCTGCACCGGCGGTTCTACCTGGCGTGTGAGGCAGTGGTGCTCTGTCCGGCGCCGTTGACCCAGATGCTTGTCTCCGCTTACCTGAGCGACTACGACTGGCAAGGGCACCTCTCCACCACCCGCTCCCTCTACAGTGAGCGGTGCTCCACCATGCTGAAGGCCCTCGCCGAGCACCTCCCGGAGGGCGTCAGTTGGACGACGCCGGACGGAGGCTTCTTCGTGTGGGTCACCCTTCCCGAAGGAGTAGACACCTACCCGCTGCTCTACCAGGCGATCGACGCCGGCGTCGTCTTCATTCCGGGCGCCGCATTCACGCCGTCGGACGAACCGTCCAACGAACTGCGCCTCGCCTTCAGCGCAGTCTCTCCGGAGGAGATCGAGGAGGGCATACGCCGCCTGGCCCCGATCCTGAAGGCTGCGATCGAAAGCAACTCCGTCAAGGCCTGAGCACCAGCGGCCGATCCGGTCCGCCGGTGCTGCCGGCCGTGCACGTCAGTCGAGCAGCAGGGCCGGTTCCTCAAGGATGGAGGCGACGTCGGCCATGAACCGCGCGCTCAGGTCACCATCGACCACGCGGTGATCGAAGGAGCCGCCGAGGGTGGTGATCCAGCGAGGTATGACCTCGCCGTCGAGCACCCAGGGCTTCTGCTTGATGGTTCCGAACGCCACAATCGCCACCTCACCCGGGTTGATGATCGGGGTTCCGGTATCGATGCCCAGCGCGCCGATGTTGGTGACGGTGAGCGTTCCGCCCTGCATTTCCGCGGGTTGAGTCTTTCCTGCGCGGGCGCGCAGGGCGAGCTCGTTGAGCGCTACGGCCAACTCCTTGAGCGAGAGGTCCTGGGCGTCCTTGATGTTGGGCACCATGAGCCCGCGCGGTGTGGCGGCCGCGATGCCGAGGTTCATGAAGTGCTTGACCAGGATCTCCTGATCAGTCCAGGTGGCATTGACTGACGGATTACGCGCTGCTGCCCAGATCACGGCCTTCGCGAGGATCAGCAGCGGCGATACCTTGATGCCCTCGAAGTCGCGCGAAGCCTTGAGTCGCTTCACAAACTCCATGGTCCGGGAGGCGTCGACATCCACGAAGATGCTCACGTGCGGTGCGGAGAAGGCACTCTCCACCATCGCGCGGGCGGTGGCCTTGCGTACGCCCTTCACTGGAATCCGTTCCACCCGCTCGTCCTGCGGGCGGCTGGCTGCACCCCAGAACGACGGCGCGTGGTCCTGCTCGGCATCCCGTTGCGCCTGATAGCTGAGGAGGTCCTGCTTGGTGACTTCGCCGGACCCGCCGGTGGCGGGCACATCGGCCAGGTCGATGCCGAGGTCGCGGGCGGCCTTGCGCACGGGCGGCTTCGCGAGCGCCCGACGCACTGCGCCCGAGGTCGTCGGCGGAGCGGAGGCCGGCTGCGCAGCGGGAACCTGCGCTGGAGCGGGAGCGGGCGCCGTCGTCGTTGTCTGGGCGGCAACAGGGCTGGGACGGCCGGCGCGGGGCCTGCGTCGGGAGGAGTCGGCCTTCGGCCCGGTTCCCACCAGCGGCGCGCTGGTATCCGTCGATGTTGCCGGCGCCGCGGGCGGCGTGACGAGCTCGCCGGGCACATGTGCGGCGGATGGTGGCTCTCCCGTCTTGCCGGAATTCTCCAGCGGAACGTCGGAGACCGAGATGATGGGGGTTCCCACCTCAACGGTCTCCCCCTCCTGAACAAGGAGTTCAGCGACCACACCGGCGTAAGGAGAGGGAAGCTCAACCAGCGACTTGGCGGTTTCGATCTCCACGATCACGTCATTGACGGCAACAGTTGCGCCGGGCTGGACCTGCCAGCGGACAATTTCGGCTTCCGTCAGACCCTCGCCCACATCGGGGAGGTTGAAGGTGTTCAGCGTCATGGGAATCCTTCTAGTAGGCGAGGACTGTGTCGAGCGAATGCAGGATACGGTCGAGATCCGGCAGGTAGTGCTCTTCGGTGCGCGCCGTGGGATAGGGCAGGTGGAAGCCACCGACCCGCGTGACCGGCGCTTCGAGGGACAGGAAGGCACGCTCGGTGATCCGGGCTGCGATCTCTCCGCCGATGCCGCCGAAGGTCGGCGCTTCATGCGCGATCAGCAGCCGGCCGGTCTTGAGCACGGACGCTGTCACCGTGTCGAAGTCAATCGGCGAGATAGACCGCAGGTCGATGACCTCAATGCTCGAGCCGTCCTCGGCGGCGGCGTTGGCTGCGGCGAGGGCAACGGGAACCAGAGGGCCGTAGGCGACGATGGTGGCGTCGGTTCCCTCACGGAGGACCTCGGCCTGGAATGGACTCGCCGGCACGGCCGACACGTCCACTTCACCCTTCAGCCAGTAGCGGCGCTTGGGTTCAAGGACGATCACTGGATCCGCACAGGTGACCGCCTGCTGGATCATCCAGTACGCGTCGTGTGGGTTGGACGGTGTGATGATTCGGAGGCCCGCGGTGTGTGCGAAAAGGGCTTCGGGCGACTCGGAGTGGTGCTCAACGCTGCCGATACCGCCGCCGTAAGGAATTCGGATGACGACCGGCGCCGTGAGGAGACCATCGCTGCGAGCGTGGATCTTGGCAAGCTGCGTGGTGATCTGGTTGAAGGCCGGGAAGACAAACCCGTCGAACTGGATCTCGCAGATTGGGCGGTAGCCACGCAGCGCAAGCCCGATGGCCGTCCCAATGATCCCGGATTCGGCGAGCGGGGTATCCACAACGCGGTCCGGCCCGAACTGCGCCTTCAGGCCCTCGGTGACGCGATAGACGCCCCCGAGGTCACCGATGTCCTCGCCCATCAACAGTGAAGTGGGGTGGGCGCCAAGCGCGGCTCGAAGACCCTCGTTGATTGCCTTAGCTATGGTCATGACGGGCATCAGCGTGAACCTCCCTCGACGTCGAATCCGGCTTCATAGTCCTTCCAGGCCTGCAGTTCCTCCTGGATGAGCGGGTGCGCTTCCGCGTAGGTAGTGGCGAAGCGGTGTTCCAGCCCGGGTGCTTCCATGGACAGGACGGCCGCCCGGAGCTTTCCGGCGAGACCTTTCGCTTCCTCCTCGAGCTCCTTGAAGAAATCGTCTCCCGTGCCCGTAGCGCGCAGGCGTTCCTCGACGCGGGTCAGCGGATCGCGCGCCACCCACTGCTCTTCCTCGGCGGCGAGCCGGTACTTGGTTGGGTCATCCGCCGTGGTGTGTGCGCTCATTCGGTAGGTGAAGGCCTCGATCAGGACGGGTCCTCCCCCGTTACGGGCGCGGTCGAGCGCCCATCGGGTCACCGCCTGCACCGCCAGGACGTCATTCCCATCCACGCGGATCCCGGGGAAGCCGTACCCATGCGCGCGGTGAGCAAGCGGTACACGCGATTGAACCTCGGTCGGCACGGAGATCGCCCAGTGGTTGTTCTGGCAGAAGAAGACCACCGGTGCATTGAACGACGCTGCGAAAACCATCGATTCATGGACGTCTCCCTCGGAGCTTGCACCGTCCCCGAAGTAGGCAACCGTAGCTGCCTTGGGGAGGGCCTGATCCACGAGTTGGTCCCGCTGCATTCCCATCGCGTAGCCGACCGCATGCAGACATTGGGCGGCAAGCACCAGGGTGTAGAGGTGGAAGTTGGAGTCCTTCGGATCCCAGCCTCCATTGGTGACACCCCTGAACAGTTTGAGCAGATCCGCGAGCGCAACCCCGCGTGCGACGGCAACGCCATGCTCGCGGTAGGTCGGGAAGGCGTAATCCTGCGATTGCATGGCTCGGGCCGAACCAATCTGCGCGCCCTCCTGGCCACGCATGGGTACCCAGAGGGCAAGCTCGCCCTGGCGCTGCAGCGCAGTTGCTTCCTGATCAAAGCGACGGATCAGGTACATGTCCCGGTAAAGGGCAGCCAGTTCATCGTCCGCAGGCGCATAGCCTCGGAAAGGAGAGTCTTTCAGCTCGCCTTCGGGCGTGAGCATCTGGACCATCCCTGACGGGTCGGTCGGGTGCTCGGGGAGGTGGCGCGCGTCGAGCTGATCCTCTGCATCGAACTCGGCTGCAGGCAGGCGGGGTGTTGCCATACTCTGGTTCCTCGCAGGTAATATTCCGTGGGCAGTATACTTTCGGCATGTTCATGCACTACAGTGCATGCGCAGTCTACCTAGAGTAACGATGACAACGCCTGCCGCCTATTTATGAACGGTCAGGGCACGCGGACCGCTGGGATATCCGGCACAGAGCTCCAGGAACCGCGAGTTTGCCTCGGGTTCTCCGATGCTCACCCGGATGCCTTCGGTCCCGAAAGCTCGAACGGAGAGCGCATGCTGTTCAGCGAGCGCAGCGAACTCCGGGGTCTGTTCGCCCAGTGCGAGCCAGAGGAAGTTACCTTCCGCTTCCGGAATGTGCCACCCCAGCTCCTTCAACCGTGAGGTTACGCGGGTTCGCTCGTCGACGAGGGCCTGCACCCGCTCCCTGACCTCATCGATGTGGCGTAGCGAGGTGACCGCTGCGTGCTCGGCGATCTGCGAAACTGCGAAGGGCGTAGCGCTGACACGGAGGTGCTCCGTGAGCTCCGGCTGGGAGATGGAATACCCCACGCGCAGCCCCGCCAGGCCGTGGGCCTTGGAGAACGTACGAAGGACAATGACGTTGGGATAGTCGCGGTACAGCTGAATTCCATCAACTGCTCCGGCTTTCCGGACGAACTCCACGTACGCCTCATCCAGAACCACGACGACGTTTGACGGAACGCGCTCGAGGAAACTCCGTACTTCTTGTTCCGTGAGCGCGGGGCCTGTCGGATTGTTGGGCGTGCAGAGCAGGATGACCCGGGTTCGGTCTGTGATTGCAGCTGCCATGGCGTCAAGGTCGTGCGAAGAGTCCGGGAGTAGTGGAACCCGGACACTCATGGCTCCAGCCAGCCCCACACAGATGGGGTAAGCCTCGAAGGATCGCCATGGGTAGATGACCTCGTCGGGAGCGTCGTAGTCATTTTGGCCCGCGAAGGCAGCGAGTATCTGGTTGAGCGCGCCGAGGCTTCCTGCCCCGGTCACAATGTCTTCAGGCGGAACCCCAAGGAACCCGCCGAGTTCGGTGCGGAGGGTTGTTGTCATGGGGTCCGGGTAACGGTTCACCTGCGTTTGCCCGGAGATGGCTTCCAGCACCGCGGGCAGCGGCGGCAGAGGGTTCTCGTTCGAGGAGAGCTTGTAGCTCTCCAGGCCTTCCACGACTACCGGCGGTTTGCCGGCTGCGTAACGGGGAAGACGGCCCAGTACGCGCCGGGGGTGAATGCGTGTTACCTCTTCCGCGGCAACATCGGCCTGGTTTTCTGGTGCGCTCATGTGCACAAGCGTACTGGGAGGCAGTCGCACAGGGGCCGGACCTGAGCAGCGGGAACTTTCATTCGACCACGGGATTTGGGCACCTCGTATGACAGCATGAGTAAATGCTCAGGTTCATCGTGAGAGTCCTTATCAATGCGCTCGCTCTGTGGGTGGCAGCGTGGTTACTTCCCGGCATAGAACTGGGTGCTGAAGCCAGCTCTGAGGTGTCCGGCAACGGCACCGTGACAAGTGTTGTGTCCTATCTCTTCGTGGGTCTGGTGTTCGGTCTGGTCAATGCGCTCGTTCGGCCGGTGGTTTCGCTTCTCTCGCTTCCGCTGACGATCATCACCCTCGGCCTGTTCACGATCATCATCAACGCGGGCATGCTCATGCTGACCTCGTGGCTTACCTCGCTCACCCCGATTGATTTCGTCGTCGATGACTTCTTCTGGACCGCCGTACTGGGAGCGATCATCATCAGTCTGGTCTCACTTGTGGCCGGGACGATCACCGGCACGAGGCGCTGAGCCTTCCCTCATCCGGGGTTCGCTGACAGGCTCCTTCGGTGAAGCCGGCTGCGCGCCGGTGAACGGTGAACGGGTCAGCTGGAAGACGTGTCGCTTGGCAACCCCTCCCGCCACAACAGTGCCGAGGGTAGCCGTGACCGGAGCGATGGACGGGTGGGAGCTCAGGTCCACGGCCTGCGCACCCTGCCGGTAACTGTCGATTTTGTGCGCGCCTTCCCCGTGCTTCAGCTGGTGGTCGAGCACCACCGACACCTGGTTGGGCCTGTCCGCGACGGGAACCAGATTGAGAGCCGGAATGTGATCCTTCTCGTGAGCCAGGTGAAGGAAGGTGGTCCCCGTCGGCACGTCCTCCTCAGCAATGGGTGAGCCCGCCGTCAGAACAAACTCAACCGAGTAGTGGTCTCCCACTCGCCCGCTGTTCGCCAGATTCACAGCATGCATTCCTCCCTGGCTGTAACCGACAAGCACTACATGGGCGCCTTCCTCGGCACCAACTTCCTCAAGCGCGCTCGCGACAGCAGCACCCACGTATTCGCTGTCCGCCAACTTTGATTCAACGACTCCCCCCGGACCGAAGGGAAGTTCGGGATCCCGCATCTCCGTCCCCGGAATGACCACGACATACGTCGGTTCAGATTTTCCTTGCACTTCCAGGACTTCGAAGGCAGACCCGGGCTCAGCCGCGGCATGAGGAACCTGCGACAGCAAACCCTCGACCGATCCTTGCAACACGACCGAATCGCTCCCCGTCCGCTGCAGGGTCAGCGGCGTTGATACGTACGATGCGGAGGGAAGAAGCTGGGCGGCCGCGTGGCTTAGGTAGTCCCTCGTGGCGATTTCAGCCAACTCATAAGCCAGCCGGCTCCTTCTGATTCTGCCTGCAGTTTCCTCCAAGTTGGAGCTGCCCTCTGCGAGCTTTTGAAGGACCGTCTGAATCTCCTCCGCGGCAGAAGCGCCAAGTGCAGCAGGTATACCGGGTGACATGACGTCATTGCTCATTCGTGCGACCGACAGCCCCAACTCCACCTGTTTGATATCGCTCCACACTCCCTCCAGGTCCTTGGCTGCGTCAGCGACGATCCGCGCGCCGGCTTCCAGCTCCTCCCACTGGAATCGGATGCCGCCCACCCCTCCGATCACCTTGGCAACGCCGTCGACATCGGGCGGGTTGTGAACCGGTGCAAGGTTGTGCCCCGCGGTCATACCTGGGAGCCGTTCAGAACCAGCTGCAGTGCGCTTCCGTAGGCGTCCATCGATACCGCAGCCTCACGCAAGCGAGCAGTTGTCACAACGAGGGAGGTGGTGCGCTCCCCAAGAAAGGACCGGAAGTTACGGCCGGCCGGAGACTCCCAATCGAGGTGTTCTGCTGCCCTCAGCCGTCTCAGCACCAGGTCAATGGCTTCCGCCTGCACGCGTAACTGTCTCGCCAAGTCGCGAACCACCTCCGAAGGCTCCTGCTCATGAGCGAGCCCCGACGTCGGGCTCCGATACATGCCTTCCCCTCCTTGAGTTTGATGTACTGCCCAAAACGGTAGGTTCAGCCGGACTGCCTCCGCCCACCGCACAGGCGGTATGTGGACATCTCGCCTGCATCCGGCCGTTGTGGAGGGTCGTCACGCATGGGGCGGAAGTCCCCGCTCATGGAATGATTGGCTACATGCCGCACACTCCTTCATCCCGGGTCACCCTTGCGTCCGTTTCAATCCACCAGGGAGACAGCCAGGTCCCCATCGCACTGGGACCGCTTGACGGACGGTACCGTCCAGCCGTTGCTCCGTTGGTCGACTATCTCTCCGAGGCGGCGCTGAACCGGGACCGCGTGCACGTGGAGGTGGAGTGGCTGATTCACCTCACCCGCAAGAGCGTGCTGCCGGGCGCAGCTCCGCTCACCGGCGAACAGGAAGCAGCGCTGCGGGAAATCGTCAGCACGTTCGACGGAAGCGCAGTCAGTGAACTTGCGGAGATCGAGCGGGTCACAGTCCATGACGTCAAGGCCGTGGAGTACTTCATCGGGAGCCGACTCGAAGGCATCGGCATCGCCCGCCTCAAGCCGCTGGTCCACTTCGGGTGCACCTCGGAGGACATCAACAACCTGTCCTACGCGCTCGGTGTGAAAGGCGCTGTGGAGGACATCTGGCTTCCGGCCGCCGCCTCCCTCGTGCAGCAGGTCAAAGCGATGGCTGAGGAATCCCGGTCCGTCCCGATGCTCTCGCGCACCCATGGGCAGCCGGCTACCCCCACAACTCTGGGCAAGGAATTGGCGGTTGTGGCGCACCGTCTGGAGCGGCAGCTTGAGCGCATCCGCCGCACCGAGTACCTGGGCAAGATCAATGGTGCTACCGGTACGTTCGCCGCACACGTTGCCTCGGTACCCGGCGCCGACTGGCAGAGCATCGCCCGGGAGTTTGTGGAGGGACTGGGCCTGACCTGGAACCCCCTCACCACCCAGATCGAGTCCCACGACTGGCAGGCGGAGCTGTACGCCGACGTCGCGCGGTTCAACCGCGTCCTCCACAACTTCTGCACGGACGTGTGGAGTTACATCTCGATCGGATACTTTGCGCAGGTGCCGGTGGCGGGAGCCACCGGGTCCTCAACCATGCCGCACAAGGTGAACCCCATCCGGTTCGAGAACGCCGAAGCCAACCTGGAAATCTCCTGCTCGCTCCTTGATGTCCTGGCGTCCACCCTCGTGACCTCCCGGTGGCAGCGTGACCTGACCGACTCCTCGTCCCAACGGAACATCGGTGTGGCCTTCGGCCATTCACTGCTGGCCATCTCCAATGTGGTGAAGGGCCTTGAGCGATTGGATGTCGCGGAACCGGTCCTGGCCGCGGACCTCGACACCAACTGGGAGGTACTGGGTGAAGCAATCCAGATGGTGATGCGGGCAGAGGCAATCGCCGGGACCCCCGGCATGGAAGACCCCTACGAGCGGTTGAAGGACCTCACGCGCGGGCAGCGCGTGGATGCGGAGCGGATGCGTGAGTTCGTGCTTGGGCTCGGTCTCTCCGCTGAAGCACAGGAACGCCTACTGGCACTGACCCCGGGAACCTACACAGGCATCGCGGATGCCCTCGTGGATCACCTCCGCTAAACAGTCTTACTCAGGGATAGGGGCCGGCGATGGCGGGGGTGTTGATCGGCTTCGCCATCGTGGGCGTGGTCATTTTTGTCGGCTATCTTGCCGGGAGGTACGAACTTGCAGGACGCGACGCCGGCCAGGTACTCAGCCGGACGGCGTTCTTCATCACCAACCCGGCACTGCTCTTCACCATCCTCGCGACGGCTGACTTGCAGGCCGTGTTCTCGGCTTACGCGCCGGTCGCCCTGCTGGCTTCGGTGGCCTCTGCCCTGCTCTACGTCCTGCTGAGCCGGCTTTGGTTCCGGCGGAGGGCAGCAGAAACGGCGGTCGGCGCGATGACCGGGTCATTCGTCAATGCAAATAACATCGGCATCCCCATAGCCGTCTACGCCCTCGGAGATGCCACGCCCGTAGCGCCTGTCCTCCTGGTGCAGCTGCTCATCCTCGTTCCCTTCTACCTCGCGTTTCTGGACATCTCCTCGGGCGGCAAGGCGTCCTTCGCCCGAATCGCCAGCCAACCGGTGCGAAACCCGATGATCATCGCGTCCATCCTCGGGGTGCTGGTTGCGCTTACCGGTTTGGACATTCCGGAGCCGGTCTATGAACCGCTCGTCCTCCTCGGCGGAGCGGCAGTGCCGTTGGTCCTGCTCGCGTTCGGTATGTCCCTGCGTGGAAGCCGCCCCCTCGGGGCGCGGGGAGTACGGACCGAAGTCATCGTGGCTACGCTCATCAAAACCGCGTTCATGCCGGTCATCACCTACGTGCTGGCCCGCTTCGCCTTCGGCCTGGAGGACGAGCTGCTCTTCGGGGCAGTCGTCATGTCCGCCCTGCCCACCGCGCAGAACACGTTCCTCTTCGCCAGCCGCTACAACCGCGGAGTCCCGATCGCGCGCGACGTAGTGGTGCTGACCTCCGCGCTGGCGGTCCCCTCGCTCATCATCGTGACCGCGCTACTGGCGTAAGGCCAGCTCCGTCGTCGTCTTTTCGTGGCTGTCCCAGCGCCGCAGTGTGGTGAGCAGGAGCTGTCCGTTGAGGGCAGGTAAAAGGTCAGTCGCCTGGGCGACCTGGCCCGCGTCCATTCCCCGAGCGAGCGTGATGTGCGGTACCCACCGGTCAGGCACACAGTTTCCGGCAACACCCGGGATGTCCATGAGGGTGTGATGCACTGCCCTATGCAGTTCCAGAAGTGCGCCGCTCACGACGCCGAGGCGCGCCAGCACCTGCCCGCGCCCGGTTCGAAAAAGCACGAGCCCCGCGATGTGGATGGGCAGCGGCAACGCCTGGGCGATTGAGGCCAGGGCGGTGTCGTGCTCGCCCGGGATGCGTGGAGCGGCGAGCAGGGTGATGTGAGGGCGGTTTGACGTGGCGGTGTGGCTGGCCTGTGATGGAAGGCCGGCACGCCTGAGCACGTCCCAGTCGGAGAGGAGGTGCTCCTCCCCGGGATCATCGAGGAGGAGCTCCACGCTGTCCATGGTTAGTGCGGATTCTGCCGGTAGTCACCGATACCCATTGAGCCGTCTTCCTCCACAGTGCCCGTCCGGGGGTCGTACTGCGGTCGCTGATAGGCCAACTCGCCCCCGCTGCGTCCCCCGAAAGGCCTGCCGTGGTCGGCATATTCCTCGCGGAAGAAGGCGAGGCACCAGCCGCCAAGCTGCACGCGCGCGCCGGTCCTCAGAATCGATGGCCCGTCGGGCTGGACGCTGCCGCGCACCGGTCCGTGCGGGATCAGGACGTACTCGTCGTCGGCGTTGTGTTCCACTGTGGCATGAACGGGTTCGAGCCCGTCGAGCACCAGATCCGCCTCCGGTGAACCGCCGATGACCAGCTTCTCCCCGACCAGGTTAACCTCCCGCGGAATCTGGCCGTTCCAGGTGTCGGAATCCTGAACGAAAATGAGCCGTGGCCGTCCGCTGCCCGGCGTGTGGTGGGTGGTGGTCACCTGCCGTCGGATGCGGCGGTTCACGGTGGGCACCAGGGGAAACGGGGTCGACGGCGGCAGCAGCGGCGCGCTCGATCCCTGCTGCCAGTTCGCTCCCCTGATGAGGGGCGCCAGCGCCGCGATGGATCCCGCGCGGATATGCGGCGATCGCGTCATGAGGCGCTGGGCCATGGAGGTTTCCACCTTCCCGATACTGACCAGCCTTCCGCTGGGCCCGGCGATCGTCACCGTCAAACCCTGGTCTGCAAGGCTCGCTGCCAGTTGCCGCACGCCGTCCAGTGAGGGAAAACCCCGGCCGCCTCCTGCTGCGGCTGGATCGTCACAGTAGATGGTGACCTCTGACCCGGCGGCACTCACGGTGCCGTTGAGCGCCTGCGGCGTGCCGTCGTCGTCGTTCTGGGAGCGGGAAAAGGTCAGGTCGATGTCCAGACGGACACGCTGTGCCACGATCAGCGCCGGTGGGTGTCGGAGCCCGGCGCGTCGTTGTCACTAGTGGTGACCCGCACGGTGCCGTTCAACTTCCAGGTTGCGCGCGGCGCATCCGGTCCGATGTCCCGGGGGACCTCGATGGTCATATCGATGAAGCTGTAGTTGACGGCTGCGCCTTTACCGGTGAGATAGGACCACATCTCCTCAGCGAGGTCGGCCCAGTCGCGGATGCTGCGGTTGTTTTCAACAGAGGTGTTCTCAGACATGGCGAATTCCTTGTACTTATTCGACTCTGTCCGGCGCCCTCTACCCGCCTGACCTGACAACCCTGAGCCTAATCGTTCCACCCCCCGCTGTGAACCCGTTCGCCGGGACCGTCTCCGTCAGGCCAGCCACCTCTGCGCCTCAAGGGCAAGCTCCTCGCGGCGGGCATCGTCCATGCGATCCAGCAACCGCACGCTCATGCTGGACCGCGGGTTCCTGATCAGCAGCTCACGGTAATCGGCGACGAACTGCCAATACAGCGCGTTCCACACCGCTTCCCACCCTCCCGGCCGCAGATCACTCATCTTCCGCAGGTAATTGCTGCCGCTGACGTAGGGCTTGGTGATGATTGCGTTGCCTGCAGCGAACTGGCTCATCGCGTATACATTGGGCACCATGACCCAGTCGTAGGCGTCGATGAACATGGTCATGAACCACTCGTACACGTCATCGGGATGCAGGCGGAGCAGTAGAGCGGCGTTCCCAAGCACCATCAGCCGCTCGATATGGTGGGCGTAACCGGTGGCGAGGACGCGGCGGATGACGGTGTCCAACGGTTCAATCCCCGTACTGCCGTCATACCAGGAGCGCTCCATCCGCCGGGACACCCCAAGATAGTTGCTGCCTCTTACGCGTCTGCCATGCACGACGTACGAAGCCCGCATGTATTCACGCCATCCGATGATCTGGCGGATGAACCCCTCAACGCTGGCGATCGGCGTGCCGTGCCGCTCCGCGAAATCAAGAACAATGTCGACGACGTCGGCCGGCTTCAGCAGCCCGGTGTTCAGACTGGAGCTGAGCGCGGAGTGGAAGAGGAAGGACTGATTCTCCGCTATGGCGTCCTCGTAGGGTCCGAACAGCTCGAAGCGCTCGGTCAGGAAGGTCTCCAGGGCGTCGGCGGCGTCACGGTGCGTGACCGGCCAGTTGAACCCGTCGGCACTGCCGGGATTGTCGGGGAAGGCCGTGCGCACCCAGCTGCGGGCGGAGGTGACGTCGTCGTCGTTCGCGTGGTTGAAGGTGGGGAGGGCAGGGACCATCAGCTTCTTCGGCAGTTTCTTCCGATTGTCCGTGTCAAAGCTCCACCGGCCGCCGGTCGGTCCACCGTAGGCGTCAAGGAGGATGCCCAGCCGCTTCCTTTGCCATTCGTAGAAGCTCTGCATCCGCCACCCGCTCTGGGTGAAGTACTGACTCAGGTCCGCCCTGGTGCACAGGAACGCCGGCGTGTCCTCGACGGTCGCCTCGATCGATAATCGTCCGAGAGTCCGGGTGAGACGTTGCGACAGCCAGTCATCGACGACGTCGTAATAGCTGCAGGACGTCGCACCGATCCGCTCCAGCACCTCTGCGAGCGCCGCCTGGCTGGACCCGGAAGCATCCGTCTCCACATACTCGACTGCTCGCCCGGATTCCCGGAGACGCCGCGCGAACGCCCGCATGCTCGCCCGATGCAGGACAAGCTTCTGCACATGGAATCGGTACTGGCGGAAGAAGAGGTCGTCCTCCACCAGGATGAAGCACCGCGAGGCCGGGGCGGCGAGGTGCTCCTCGAAAAGCTGGTGCGGAAAGATCAGCTGGGCGTGCATGTGCACACAGTAGTACTCCTGTCGGGAACGGTTACCGTAACGGGGCCCCAGCGGTACCTGTGCCTCACGGCACCCCGTCAGTTGCCCGTCCAGACATAGAACTTCTCCGGCCTGCCCGCCGCCCCATACTTCGGGACAATCCGGGCGTTGCCCTTTGTCACGAGATATTCGAGATACCTGCGGGCGCTCACCCTGGCGAGGCCCAGTTGTGCCGCCACCTCCGACGCGGAGAAGCCGACGCCGGACGAGCGGAGCGCACCAACCACGGCCTCGAGGGTGGGCTGGGAGAGGCCCTTGGGCAGCGTGGCGGTCAGGACGGCCGGCGAAACGCCGGAGCCGGCTCCGCGCGGCGCCGTCGCAAGCAGGCGGTCGATGTGCTCCTGATTGAGAGGGCCGGCTGAGATCGAGCTGTGTTCCACAATGTTCGCGCGGTGGCGGACGTAGTCGTCCAGGCGCTGCATCAGGACCTTCGAATTGAAGGGCTTCACGAGGTAATGCAGTACTCCGCCCGCCATTGCGGCACGGACCGTTTCCAGTTCCCTGGCGGCGGTGATCGCGATGATGTCCACCGGATCCCCGGGCAGGTTGCGAGCGGCACGGAGTACCTCGATGCCGGACATATCGGGCAGGTGAATGTCGAGCAGCATCAGTTCCGGCCTCAGCTCCCGGACCATCTCGAGCGCCTCGCCCCCTGACTTCGCTACGCCGACGACGTCGAACCCTCCGTGCGCGAGGAGGAACCCTGAGTGCACACCGGCGATCTCGTGATCGTCGTCGACGACCAGCGTACGAATGAGGTTCACGGGGTCAGCACCCCGTGGGACCCCTGCCGCTGTGCCCCGTCGAACGGAGCAGACACTGGGCCGAGGGTCACAAGGACGTGGGCTCCGCCCAGCACCGACTCGTCGACCGTCACCGATCCTGCACGGCGCTCCGCCACTCTCTGCACCAGTGCGAGGCCGAACCCGCGTGACGCGGCCCCCGCGGACTCCTTGGTGGAAAACCCGGAAGTGAAGACCTGCGCCCGAAGACTTTCGGGGATGCCCGGGCCGTCATCGGACACGGCAATGATGCAGCCCTTGGCGTGAGAGGTCAGTTCGACGTGAATGGTTCCGTTGGAGCCCACTGCGTCAACCGCGTTGTCGATGAGATTGCCCAGTACCGTCACCGGATCAGTGGTGCCGTCTGGTTCGAAAGTTGACGATTCATCGACGATCAGTGAAATGCCCTTCTCCGCGCAGATTGTGGTCTTGGCCATCAGAAGGCTAGCGGTATCCGGGTCGCTGACGCCCGGTGACACATCGCCGGATACCACCGAGCCGCCGTGGCCGGATCGGGAAATGAAGTCGACCGCCTTCTCCGTACGGCCAAGCTCCAGAAGACCTGAAATAACATGCATCTTGTTGGCGAACTCGTGCGCCTGGCTGCGAAGCGCCTGCGTGACATCCCGTGCGCCGTCGAGATCCAGCAGGAGCTGGTGCAGTTCCGTGCGGTCGCGCAACACCAGGACGCTGCCGACCCGCCGCCCATCGACGACGGCGTCACTTGAGCGGGCGAGCAGCACCCGTTCTCCCACAAGGACGGTTTCATCGGCATCACCGGCGGCTCCGAACATCTGCGCCAGAGCCGGTTCGAGTACGGAGTCGGCAGGGCTGCCGATCGCTTCATCCCCAAGGTCGAGCAATCGCTTTGCCTCGTCATTGAGCACGGCCAACCGTCCACGTTCGTCGACCGCCACTACCCCTTCGCCGATTCCGTGAAGCATTGCATCACGGGTTTCGAGGAGCACAGCGATTTCCTCAGGTTCCAGGCGGTAGATACGGCGCCAGATGAGCCGGGAAATCCAGATTGAACCGGCGGTTCCGACGAGCGCGGCCGCCACCAGCCAGGCGAGCAGCACGGGCAGGTCCTCCTGCAGGTCGGCGGCGAGCGTCGATTCCAGCGTGCCGACGGAGGCGGTGCCGATGACGGAGCCATCCGCACCGCGGATGGGCACCTTCACGCGCCAGGACTCCCCGAGCGTTCCGGTCTGGGTGCCGATGAACGTTTCGCCCGAAAGGGGTACGGAGGGATCAGTGGATACCATGCGGCCGATCATGTCCGGATTCGGGTGGGAGTAGCGTATGCCGACGTCGTCTGTCACCACGACGTAGGTGACTCCCGTGGCCTGTGTGGTGAGCTCAGCAATCGGCTGGATGACCGCGCTGGGGTCCTCGTCGTCGAACGCGTCGACGACGGATGGCAGTTGTGCGATGGACTGGGCCACGCCGACCATGCGGCCCTGGTAGGCGTCGCGGATCTGCTGCTCCTGCATCCGCACGGCCACCGTTCCCGCGACCAGGACGATGATCAGCACAATCAGCAACTGCAGGAAGAACAGTTGTGATCTAAGCGACATTGACCGGATCATGCTTTCATTCTCCCACGATCGGGTGTAATGACCCCCGCCTCCACTGTGACCACAAAGACCACTACGCACGTTGTGACCGCATTATTTCCGTCACACCTGCCCGAACCTACGATGAACCGGAAACGTGTGGTGAGGCGCATCACACTTGAGGAAGGAAAAATCCATGAAGCTCGAAAGCACAATGAGGCGCTTGTCGACTGTAGGCGTCATCGGCGTCGCATCGGTTCTTGCCCTGTCCGCCTGCGGCAGCACGTCCGGCGGAGGAGAGGCAGAGGCAGGCATCGACCGCCTCAACATCATCGTTCCTGCTGACCCGGGCGGCGGCTGGGACCAGACCGGCCGCGCGATGCAGAAGGATCTCCAGGAGAACGACCTCGTGGGCAACGCATCGGTCGTCAACGTGGGCGGCGCCGGTGGCACCAATGGGCTCGCCCAGCTTGCCACCGAGCAGAACCCGGACACGCTGATGGTCATGGGCTACGTCATGGTTGGCGCGGTCGAGACCAACGCTGCCCAGACCCGCATTGAGGACACCACACCCATTGCACGGCTGACGGAGGAGCCTCTGGTCGTCGTCGTACCGGCGGACTCACCTTTCCAGACCATCGATGACCTCCTTTCCGCGATCGAGAAGGACGGCCAGGGAGTTTCCATGACCGGCGGTTCAGCTGGCGGCGCGGATCACATCCTCGCGGGTCAGATGCTGAAGGAAGCCGGCATCAGCCCCGACAACCTCAACTACATCCCGTACTCCGGCGGCGGTGAATCCCTCGCGGCGCTGCTCGGCAACAAGGTGTCCGCAGGCATCTCCGGTGTCGGCGAGTACGCCGAGCAGGTCAAGGCGGGCGAACTGCGCGCGCTGGCCGTTTCGGGCGAGGAGCCCGCTACCCAGCTGCCCGACGTTCCGACCCTGACGGATGAGGGCGTCGACCTCGTGCTGACCAACTGGCGCGGCGTCGTGGCACCGGGCAACATCGATGAGGCCAAGGCCGCCGAGCTCACCGAACTCGTGACCGAGATGGCGGAAACGGAAGCCTGGAAGACCACGCTGGAAACGAACGCCTGGTCCGACGCCTTCCTCGCCGGTGAGGAATTCGAGGCCTTCCTGACCGAAGACATCGCAGCCGTCAAGACCACGCTCACCGAGATCGGTCTGCTGTAACAGCGATGAGCACTTCACTCAACGGGACGTCGGGAGGGCGCGGTACCAACGCCGCGCCCTCCCGGCCCGTCGGCGAACTGGTCTTCGCCGGACTCATCGTCTGCATCGGCATTGTCGGTTTCGTTGCCGGCGCCGGCATTCCGATCCCACCATCGGCCGGCGTCGTCGGCCCCCGGGTCTTCCCCTACCTCGTCTCGGGGATCATGGTGGCGATCGGGATCGGCCTGATCATCCAGCTGCTCCGCGGTCACACCGGCGCAGCCGAGGAAGGCGAGGACATTGATCCCGACGTCAAGACCGACTGGCTGACCGTCGGCAAGCTCGTCGGCTTCCTTGCTGTTCACATCGCGCTCATCGTCCCCCTCGGCTGGCCAGTCGCGGCAGCGGTGCTGTTCTTCGGATCTGCCTGGTCGCTCGGTGCGAAGCCGTGGTGGCGCAACGCAATCATCGCGATCGTTCTTGCGCTGATCCTTCAGTTCGTGTTCGCGGGACTCCTGGGAGTCTCGCTGCCGCCGGGATTCCTCCTGGAAGGGGTGGAGATCTTCAATGGATAACTTCCTCGCGCTGATGGAAGGCTTCAGCGTCGCGATGCAGCCAATCTACCTGCTGTACGCGTTGGGCGGCGTGCTCGTCGGCACCGCCGTCGGCGTCCTGCCGGGCATCGGCCCCGCCATGACCGTGGCGTTGCTCATGCCGATCACCTACAGCCTGGACCCGACGGCGGCGATCATCGTCTTCGCGGGCATCTACTACGGCGGCATGTACGGCGGTTCAACAACTTCCATCCTCCTGAACACTCCCGGTGAATCGGCGTCCATTGTCACGGCCCTCGAGGGCAACAAGATGGCGAAGGCCGGCCGGGGTGCGGCGGCGCTGGCGACGGCGGCAATCGGCTCCTTCATCGCCGGCACGGTAGCCACTGTGCTGCTGAGCTTCGTTGCACCCTACGTCGCGGAATTCGCCGTCCAGATCGGCCCCACCGAATACGTGGCGCTGATGATTGTCGCGTTCCTGACTGTCGGCGCGCTCCTGGGTTCCTCGGTACTGCGTGGCCTCGCGTCGCTTGGGCTTGGTCTCTTCATCGCCCTGATCGGCGTCGATGCACTCACCGCACAGCAGCGGTACACCTTCGGGAACCCGTTCCTTGCGGACGGTATCGACGTGGTGCTCGTTGCAGTGGCGCTCTTCGCCGTGGGCGAGGCGCTGTACGTGGCCTCCCGGCTCCGTCACGGTCCCGTGAAGGTCATCCCGGTGGCCGGACGCTGGACGAGCTGGATGCGCAAGGAGGACTGGAAGCGTTCGTGGAAGCCGTGGCTTCGCGGCACCTTCATCGGTTTCCCGGTGGGAACCATCCCCGCCGGCGGCGCCGACGTCGCGACATTCCTTTCCTACGCCTCCGAGCGGAAACTCGCGAAGGGTGAGCGGCGGAAGCAGTTCGGCAAGGGAGCGATCGAGGGTGTCGCCGGTCCTGAGTCGGCCAACAACGCAGCCGCAGCCGGCGTCCTCGTCCCGCTGCTGACCCTCGGCATTCCGACGACGGCAACCGCCGCCATGATGCTCGTCGCTTTCCAGCGTTACAACATCCAGCCCGGACCCCTCCTGTTCGAGGTTGAGGGCGCACTGGTGTGGGCGCTGATCGCGAGTCTGTACGTAGGCAACCTGATGCTGTTGGTCCTGAACCTGCCGCTCGTCGGCATCTGGGTGAAGATCCTGCAGATTCCCCGGCCCTACCTCTACTCCGGAATCCTCGTGTTCGCCGCGATGGGCGCCTTCTCGGTGAACTTCACTCCGGTGGATGTGTTCGTGCTGCTCGTGGTCGGCGTTCTGGGGTTCTTCATGCGCCGCTACGGCTACCCGATTGCCCCACTGGTGGTCGGCATCATTCTCGGCCCGATCTTCGAGGACCAGCTGCGACGCTCGCTGGCCATCTCGCAGGGTGATCCGATTGCCCTGGTGAGCACGCCGATAGCTGCGACGATCTACATTGTCCTGATCGTCATCTTCGCCCTTTCCTTCTGGCTCAAGAAGCGCCAGAAAGCCATGGAGTCCGAGGTGGTCGACCCCACACCGGTAGCAGTCGTTGAACAGAAAGAAGGCGGAAAATGAGTGCCGTAGTGCTGGGTTACGTCCCGAACGCGTTGGGCGACGCCGCAGCGAACGCTGCGGTGCGCGAAGCCCGTCAGCGTGGAGCGAAGCTGGTGGTGGTCAATACCACCCGTGCCGACCGCCTTGTGGATCCGGCCTTCGCCGACGACGACGACATGTCACGCCTGCAGGTCACGCTCCAGGAATCCGGTGTGGACTTCACCGTCCATCACGGCACCTCCAAGGACACCGCGGCCGAGGACGTGCTCGAGGCGGCAGAACGCAATGCGGCTGAACTGATCGTCATCGGGCTGCGTCACCGCACTCCTGTCGGCAAGCTCATCATGGGATCGACCGCACAGTCGATCCTGCTCGGCGCGGCGTGCAACGTGCTGGCCGTGAAGGGCTGAGCATTCCCCGGCTCGGTGACGTGCAGGTCTGACCGCGCACGCAGAGGGGCCCCCGGTGTGTCCTGACCGACATGCCGGGGGCCTCCTTACTGCCCGTGTGTGAGGCGGCGTCGTTGCCTGCGGGACTGCGTTGTTGCTTGGGAGACAGGGTTCGCTAGACGCTGGCCCGCTCGGCGAGGATGCCGTCGATCTGGCCCATCGCCTGCTTCATGCCCTCTTCCATGCCCATCTCAAGCATCTGCTGGAGCTGGTCGGCGCTCTCGAAGCTCGATGTGACGGTCATCCGGGTGCGGCCGGCCTCCACCTCCTGCAGGGTGACAACGGCATGGGTCTCGCCCATCGCGTCCACCGGCGCTCCCGACTCGTCCGCGAAGCCGTCGTCAAATTCAAGGCGGCTGGGCGCTTCCACGGCGGTGAACTTCCACCAGCCCCTGCTGACCTCACCTTCGGGACCGGTCATGTAGTAGCTCGCCGAACCTCCCTGGCGGAAGTCATGCTTCTCGAACGTGGCCGGCCAGGTGGGCGGACCCCACCAGCGCTCGAGCTGGCGGGGATCTTCCCAGATCTCCCAGACGCGTTCGACGGCGGCGTTGAACTCCGCGACGAGCGTGAAGCTGAGAGCCTCAAGGTCCCTGTCGGTGCTGATGATGCCCATGATGTTGCCCTTTCCTGAGTTGGCTTCTAGTCCTCTGCGAGGATGTCTGCTATCCGGTCGACCCGCTGACGCCAGATCTTTTCGTACTCGTCCAGCAGTTGACGGGCTCTCCTGATAGCTTCCGGGTTAGCCCGCACGATTTGCTCCCTTCCACGTTTCTCCTTGGTGACCAACGCTGCGCGCTCGAGCACCGCTACGTGTTTCTGTACTGCCGCGAAGCTCATGGCGTAGTGGGCAGCCAGGGCCGAAACGGAATGCTCCTCGCCGATGGCACGGACCACAATGCTGCGGCGAGTGCTGTCCGCGAGGGCGTGGAACAGGAGGTCCACTTCGGATTCTGAAAGCTGATCTACAACCATTTGGTTGTAGATTACCCCCGGGCCATGACCTCGTCAAGAGGTATGTCGACGGCGGTTTAGAGCACCGTGTAGCGGGTCTGCACCGCGCCGCCGTCGAAGGTCTTCACGTCGTCAAGCCGCAGGCGCACATCGGAGGGCACCGCACCGAAGAGCGGCTTGCCTTCACCGATGAGTATCGGGAGCCGCGTGAGCGTGAGGGTGCTGATCATGCCGGCAGCCAGGAAAGAGCGCACAGTCCTGCCGCCGTCGACATAGACGTTACGGGCGCCGTCGTCGTCAAGCATTGCGGTGACTTCCTCGAGGGAACGCGCGACACGGATACGCGGGTCCTCTGCCTGCAGGGTCGTACTCAGCACGAACACAGGGGTTTCACCGTAGAACCATTCGCCCATCCCCCGGACCACGTCATACGTGCTTCTTCCCATGACCAGGTGGTCGACCGAAGCCATGAACTCGTTGAAGCCCGAGTCGCTGGGGTCGTCAGCCCCGCCGGCGGATTCGCCCATCAGCCAGTCGAGGCTGTCGTCAGCCCTGGCGATCATGCCGTCGACGCTCATTCCAATGAATACATGCCCGGACCACTCCCGCTGAGTCATGGCAGCATCGTAGACCCGGGGCCAAGCAATCGGGACCCTGTAATTCCGGAAATCAGCCCTTCCGCTGCGCCTGTGCACCCTCGCGGACGATTAAGTCCACGATCGCGAGAACATCCTGCAGCTCCTCGCCGCTTTGTTTCTCGGAGCTCGCACCCGCGAAAAAGGCGGCGTCGTAATACAGACCGTCGCCGAGCAGCTTCACTGCGCGCGCGACACCCCGACTGCCGAGCTCCGCCTCAAGCGCCCCGAGCCACTGCTCCTGAATGAGCGTGAAGGTGGCCTGCGCCTTGGCGTGTCCCTGCTGGGCCAGGCGGGCCATCGCAATCAGGGCCCGGTCCAAGGGGCTGTTTTCATACATCGAGGTGCGGACGTAATAGCGCGCGGGCCCCTCCGGATCGGCGGCCATCGCCTCCCGGTCACGTGCGACAAGTCCGACAAGCCGGTCGGCCAGTCCATCGACCAAGGCTTCCTTGGACCGGAAGTGATAGAGCAGGCCGCCCTTGGAAACGTCGGCGGCAGCAGCCACCGATTCCATCGTGGCGCTGCGCTCACCTTCGATGATGAGGATGTGTTCGAAGCTGTCGAGAATGCGCTCGCGGGCAGTTGCCATGACGTTCATCATACTGAACCCTGGGAGCTTTACTGTACCGGCTGGACGGTATAGCGTGGAACCCATGACCCAGTACACCCCTGCCTCGACGGTTGCTTCCCCAACGGTCGAATCCCCTCACGCCGGACGCCGGGAGTGGCTTGCCCTTGCCGCGCTCATGCTGCCGGTCCTGCTGGTGGCCGTGGACAATACCGTATTGAGCTTCGCCATGCCGGAGATCTCGCTGGCCTTCAATACGAGCGGTACAACCCTGCTATGGATCATCGACAGCTACCCGTTGGTTCTGGCCGGCCTGCTGGTCGCGATGGGCAGCTTCGGTGATCGATTCGGACGTCGCCGCCTCCTCATGATCGGCGCGACCGGCTTTGCGGTGTTCTCCGTAGCTGCGGCCTTTGCGCCGACTGCCGAACTGCTCGTGGCGGCCCGCGTCGGGTTGGGTGTCTTCGGCGCAATGCTGATGCCCTCGACGCTTTCCCTGATCCGCAACATCTTCCTCGACCGCAACCAGCGGCGCCTTGCCGTTGCGGTGTGGGCCGCGGGCTTCTCTGCCGGTGCAGCGCTGGGACCGCTCGTCGGTGGTATCCTGCTCGAGCACTTCTGGTGGGGATCGGTCTTCCTGCTCGCTGTCCCCGTGCTGATGGTCCTGCTCGCAGTCACCCCGCTGCTGGTGCCCGAGTCTGCTGACCCCAACCCCGGACGGGTGGACTACGTCAGTATCGCGCTGTCCATCGGCGCCATGCTGCCCATCGTCTTTGCCATCAAGTCATTCGCCAAAGATGGGTTCACTGCGGTAGCGGCTGCCGCCGTCGTCGTTGGTTTTGCAGCCGGCGTCACCTTCGTGCGGCGGCAGCTGAAGCGCGGAAATCCGATGCTGGACGTGCGGCTCTTCACCGTCCGGCCTTTTACGGGCGCTGTCCTGGTGAATCTGCTCGCGATCTTCTCGCTGGTTGGCTTCCTCTACTTTGTTTCCCAGCATCTGCAGCTGGTCGTGGGACTCAGCCCGCTGGACGCCGGCATAGTGCTGATGCCCGGCCTGATCACAACGATCATCGCGGGGCTCACAGTGGTTCCGGTGGTCCGCCATATTTCGCCGCACGTGGTCGTCCCGACCGCGCTGCTGCTCTCCGCGAGCGCCTACGTGGTGGTGGCGGTCGCAAGCCAGGACGGATCGGTGGGGCTGCTGCTCGCAGCCTTCGTCCTGCTCGGCGCCGGAGTGGGGGCATCGGAGACGGTATCCAATGACCTCATCCTGTCCAGCGTGCCCGCCGCGAAGGCCGGAGCCGCGTCGGCGATTTCCGAGACGGCCTACGAAGTAGGCTCCGTCTTCGGCACGGCGCTCCTTGGCAGCGTCCTGCTGGCCTCTTACCAGGAGCACCTCGTGCTTCCCGCCGGCCTCACCGCCGCACAGGGCACGACGGCGGCAGAGACGCTGGGCGGCGCGATCAACGTTGCGTCGGAACTGCCCGCCGGCTCCGGGTCTGCCCTGCTTGAGTCCGCATTCCACGCGTTCGACAGCGGCGTCGTGATTACCTCCGGCATCGGCGCTGCGCTCATGGTTGCGGCCGCCGGACTGGCTTTCTGGAGCCTTCGCAAGCCGTCCGCATAATGCTCATACAGCAGGACACGCCCCTTATCCCGCGGGATAAGGGGCGTGTCCTGACCATTGATGGAGGTTTACGCGGAGGGATCCAAGGCTCCGCTGCAGGCCGCACCGGGCTCGCGGGTCTGCTCGCCCTGAACGTACTTCGCAAGGAAGGCGACGAGGCGCTCGTCGTCAGCCGAATCGACACCGAGCTGCAAGCCCCAGGCGCTGGCCATGACCGGAGATTCCTGACCCTCGTACGGGCTGAGAAGAACGTAGCTGCGGTCGCCGACCAGCTCGGTCAGGGCGTCGATCTCCGACTGCGCGAGGTCCGGCTGGTAGGTGATCCAGACGGCACCGTGCTCCAGGGAGTGGACCGTGTTCTCGTTCGGAATCGGCTCGGTGTAGATGCCGCAGTTGGTCCAGAGAGCGTTGTGGTCGCCTCCAACGGGAGGAGCCTGCTCGTACTCGACCGGCCCGGGGACATGCTCGAACGAGCTCACCTCGATGGTCTCAACACCCTCGATATCCTGTTCAGCGAGCGCGTCCAGGCGGTCATTCTCCCGGACCTGCTGCACGATCACGATCGTTACGGCCACGATGATCGCCACGATCACCAGAGCAATACCGCCGAAAATCAGGCTGTTCCGCTTCCGTTCGCTGGCCCGCTGCTGTGACTGGATTGCAGCCAACCGCGCCTGGCGGTCCGCATTCTCCTGAGCTCGCTTCTTGTTCAACGCGCTGATTCCTTCTGTTCTTTCAAGGGGTTCGGGTCTAAATGTACCGGGCGGCCGGCCTAGAGCTGTGCCAGGAGCTTTTCCATCTCCGCGATTTCAATGGTCTGCCCCTCCGCCATCTTGCGGGCGAGTTCGCGGACGTCGGGCTCCTGGACGAGGTCCACTGCAGCCAGGGCCATCTCCGCGCCCGCCTCGTGGTGGTCGATCATGAGCTCCAGGTAGAGCCGTTCTGCGTCCTCACCCGTGGCTTCTGCGAGCTGTGCCAATTCTTCGTCCGTCGCCATGCCGGGCATCAGCCCGTCCGCGCCGATCGCACCGGAGCCACTCCCGCCGTCGTTCTCGGTGTGGGCATGACTGCTGCCCGACATCCACGCCATGCGCTCAGCGCCGTCGCTCTGGGGCAGGCCCCATTCCTTTAGCCAGGCGTACATCTGGCCCACCTGGTGCTGCTGGGTCATCGCGATGTCATAGGCGATGGTGCGGATTACGATGTCGTCCGTCTGGTCCCGGACGATGCGCGACATCTCCACGGCCTGTGAGTGGTGAACCTGCATATCGCGGGCGAAGCCTGCGTCAGGGCTGCTGTTGCCGGGGTGCTGCGGTGCGGCCGCCACCCTTCCTGCCGTGAAGGCAAGAGCGAACAGACCTGCAACGGCAATGAGGCCGAGGACAAGGAGGGCGCGCTTCTGCCACGCCTCAAGGTTGAGGGTCATAAGGGATTGCCTTTCATGTCTTCCCCTCTAACGTAGAGCACCCGTCTGAGCGTTCCCAAAACATACCCCCGGGGGGTAGTTGCGCCGATACCCCCTATGGGTATATATTCGATGAGGCAGCCAAGGAGGAACCATGACACAGACAACTACGGAACACGGTTATACCGCCGACAAGGAGGCCTACCTCCGCCGTCTCAAGCGCATCGAAGGACAGGTACGCGGGATAGCGCGAATGGTTGAGGAGGACAAATACTGCATCGACGTCCTCACCCAGGTGTCCGCGGTGAACAAGGCTTTGCACGCCGTCAGCATCGGGCTCCTCGAAGAACACATCGCCCACTGCGTTGTGGGTGCAGCCAACGAATCCCAGACATCCGGGGATCCCCGGGCTGTCAACGAAAAGGTGCAGGAAGCCTCGGCGGCCATCAGCCGCCTGTTGCGCTGACTGCCTGAACCATCAGGAGAAATCATGAGCACTACAACCGTCAGCATCTCGGGAATGACCTGCGGCCACTGCGTGGACTCCGTCACCGAGGAAATCTCTGCCATCGAAGGCGTACAGAACGTTGAAGTTGACCTGAACAAGGGCGGAATCTCAACCGCAACCGTCACCTCAGAGCGCGACATCGAACCAGAGCAGATCGGTGAGGCAGTCGCTGAAGCCGGTTACGTCGTCGTCTCAAACGACGCATAGCAACACGCCGACAGGCTGCCGGCAGCAAGCCGGCCTGGAAGGACCATCATGACCACCGAACCCGGCATCACCCGGACCGCCACCGCTACCGCTACCCGGACCGTTGAACTCGACATCCAGGGCATGACCTGTGCCTCGTGCGTGGGGCGGGTGGAGCGCAAGTTGGGCAAGCTCGACGGCGTTGAGGCGAGCGTGAACCTGCCGCTGGAATCGGCGGTGGTCACCGTACCCGCACATATCTCTGACGAGGACATCGTCAACACGGTCAACGCCACCGGCTACACCGCGCAGGTGAAGAAGCCGCATCACCAACCGGGGCCCTCCTCGGAGGGGGAACCGGCGGCCGATGGGCTCGATCACGATTCACACGACCACATGGCACACGGCGGGACTGCATCACAGTTGCGGCCGCGCCTGGTCACCGCTGCCATCCTGACCGTGCCCGTGTTTCTCATCTCAATGATCTCGGCGCTGCAGTTTCCCCACTGGGGTTGGGTGGTCCTGGCGCTGAGTACGCCAGTGGTCACGTGGTCAGCCTGGTCATTCCACAAGGCAGCCGCGATCAACGCCCGGCACTTCTCGTCCACGATGGACACCCTGGTGTCCATCGGCGTTACCGCGGCTTACCTGTTCTCACTCAGCCAACTCCTCGCCGACCCGATGCTCACCGAGCACGTGGGCATGGACATGGGCGGGCACGGGCTCTACTTCGAGGTTGCCGCCGTCGTCGTGACCTTCCTACTCCTCGGCCGGTACCTGGAAGCGAACGCGAAGCAGCGGGCAGGCGACGCGCTGAAGTCGCTCCTCAATCTCGGGGCGAAGGATGCAACTGTGCTGCGCGAGCAGCACGGCAAGAGGGTCGAAGTGAAGGTGCCGGCGTCGTCATTGGTGCATGGGGATGAGTTCGTTGTCCGGCCGGGCGAGAAGATTGCAACCGACGGGTTCGTCATTGAGGGTCGCAGCGCCGTGGACACCTCGCTCATCACCGGTGAGTCACTTCCCGTCGACGTCGGTCCGGACAGCACTGTCACAGGTGCAACCATCAACACCTCCGGGCGCCTGATTGTCCGTGCCACCCGCGTGGGCAGCGAGACGACGCTCGCCCAGATGGGCCGGCTGGTCAGTCAGGCCCAGAGCGGTAAGGCGCCGATCGCCCGGCTGGCGGACCGCATCAGTGCTGTGTTTGTTCCGGTGGTCCTCGTCATCGCGGTGCTCACCTTCGTCGCTTGGATGCTGCTCAGCGGAGATGTGCAGGCTGCATTTACCGCCGCCGTTGCAGTGCTCGTGATCGCGTGCCCGTGTGCGCTCGGCCTCGCCACTCCGACGGCCCTGCTCACGGGAACAGGCCGTGGTGCGCAGCTCGGCATCCTGATTCGCGGCCCGCAGGTACTCGAGGACACCCGCACCGTCGACACCATCGTTCTGGACAAGACCGGCACCGTGACAAGCGGTCGCCTGTCGGTGACGGACGTCGTCGTACTCGGTTCGCGCAGCCGAGAGGATGTGCTGTCGCTCGCCGCCGCCGTCGAGTCCGCCAGCGAGCACCCGATCGCCCAGGCAATCGCAGCTGCAAGCCCCGGGCACCCGGCGGTGACGGACTTCACGAGTTCCGCCGGCGGCGGGGTGCGCGGCACGGTTGACGGTTCCACGGTGCTCGCCGGGCGTGCAGGCTGGCTGGAGGAAAACGACGTCGTTATCACCGACGCACACCGTTCAGCTTTGGCGGCGGAACAGGAGGCCGGATCCACGGCCATCTGGGTTGCGGTTGACGGTGAGGTTGCGGGCCTGGTGAGCCTGAAGGACACCGTCAAGGAGTCCTCGGCAGCGGCGATTGCGCGCTTGAAGGAGCTGGGCCTGCGCCCGATGCTGCTGACTGGAGACAACGCCGCCGTCGCCCGAAAGATCGCTGCTGAGGTCGGCATCGCCCCGGAGGATGTCATGGCTGACGTACTCCCCGAGGGGAAGGTCGACGCTGTGAAGCGGCTTCAGGCACAGGGAGCTACCGTGGCGATGGCCGGTGACGGCGTCAACGATGCCGCGGCCCTGGCCCAGGCGGACCTGGGAATCGCGATGGGTTCCGGTACCGATGTCGCAATCGAAGCCGCTGACCTGACCGTGATGGGCAACAGTCTCGAGCAGGTGGCCCAGGCGATCGAGCTGTCCCGGAAGACGCTCGGCACCATCAAGAGCAACCTGTTCTGGGCGTTCTTCTACAACACGATCGGCATTCCGGTCGCGGCTCTGGGACTGCTCAACCCCATGGTGGCGGGCGCGGCCATGGCGGCGAGCTCGGTTCTGGTCGTTGCGAATTCGCTCCGGCTGCGCCGGTTCGGGAAGTAGATTCCGGGCGCGGGAAACCGTATCCAGGAAGGACCGCACATCGAAGGATGTGCGGTCCTTCCTTTCACCCGGCTAGATCAGCGACGCAGAATTCTCGAACAACCGGTTCGATGCGATTCGTGCTCCGGAGCCCAGGGCCTCCAGCTTCGCCGTGGCAATCTGGGGATGCAGGCGGCCTCCGAGGCCACAGTCGGTGGAAGCGATCACGTTTTCCCGCCCGACCAGGCTCGCGAAACGTTCGATGCGCTGCGCGACCAGCTCAGGATGCTCGACCACGTTCGTCGCATGGGACACCACACCGGGAACGATGATTTTGCCCTCCGGCAGTGTGACGTCCTGCCAGATGGCCCACTCATGTTCGTGGCGGGCATTGGCAGCTTCGAAGGAGTACGACCCTGCGTTGATGCCCAGCACGAGGTCGACGATGTGCCGGAATTCGAGGTCGGTGGTGTGCGGCCCGTGCCAGGATCCCCAGCACACGTGCACTCGGACCTGGTCCTCCGGCAGTCCTTGGAGCGCATAGTTGAGCGCCTCGATCCGGATCTGGGTGAAACGCCGGTAGTCCTCGATGCTCGGCTCCGGGGTGATCTGGTCCCAGTTCTCGGCCAGTGACGGGTCATCAACCTGAACGATGAGACCCGCGTCAACGATGGCCCGGTACTCCTCACGGAGCACGTCCGCCCACGCGTAGATGAACTCTTCCTCTGTGCCGTAGTAATCGTTGCCGATCCTGCTCGCCGACCCCGGCGAGAGGGCAGTGATGAAACCCGTCTGCACATCCGCCGCGTTCAGTCCGGCCTTGAGGTTGGCGATGTCCGAAGCGAGCGCTTCCTGTCCAATGTAGGAAATGGGGCCGGTCGCTGACGGGAACGCAGTGGCGTTCTTGCCCAGTTGAATCCCGCTCTCGGGGTCCTGATAGGCGTCCGCGAAGCGTGTCCAGTCGCGCCGGTTGGCGAACGATGTCAGCTTGATCGCGCCGGGTTCGCTGATCACGGCGTCGGCGAGGATCGGATTGAAGTCGGTCAGCTCAAGACCGGCGGTGCGCTGAAAGCTGTAGGTCCACCATGCGCCGTAGTCCACGGAATTCGACATGGCTTTGCCGTACTCGCCATCGCCGGGAATAGTGATTCCGGCGTCCTTCTGCCACTGAACGAGGTCGACCACGGAGGAGGCGAGCAGACTCTCGAACTCCGTGGTGCGCTCCAGGGTGAAGCCGTCATCGGCCAGGGTTCTGGCGGCGTTCGCGGCAATCAGTTCCGGAGTGCGCGGCAGGGATCCCGAGTGACTGGTGTGAATACGATCGATCGTCATTGGTGCTGTTCCTTCCATCGGTCCTGCCATTAGCACCCTTTCGGACAGGAATCCGGGGGAAGCTGCAGCGTCACGGAGGCAGGTCTCTCAGCTGCTCTGGATGGTGTGGCTTAGGGCTCTAAATCCACCGGTGACGCAGGCACGCCCCCTCCCCGGCCACAGGCCGAGCACCCACAGGAGAGGCTTCCCCCATCATCGCGGGCCGGCCCGCCCGACTC
This sequence comes from Arthrobacter sp. D2-10, assembly GCF_054161285.1. NCBI lineage: Bacteria > Bacillati > Actinomycetota > Actinomycetes > Micrococcales > Micrococcaceae > Arthrobacter > Arthrobacter sp. D2-10. Next base: position 3,533,780 of record NZ_CP096431.1, read on the forward strand.
CAAAAGGCACCTGTCATGAACGGACAAGAACGCGCGCTACAAGGGCGGCTCGGCGGATGACGTGCTAGTGGCTGATCCCGGTTTCGGCGCGTGCGACGTCCTCCACCCTCGTGAGTTCAAGGTTCTCGACAGCGTTGGACGGCGCCTTTGTCCGCGCGTGCGTGATGTAGAGGGGAAGCGCAGTGAACAGCAGGCCGCCGACGAGGTTACCGAGCACCGTCGGGATCTCATTCCACACCAGATAGTCGAGAACGGTGAACTGGCCGCCAAGCAACAGACCTGATGGGAAGAGGAACATGTTGACGATCGAATGCTCGAAGCCCATGAAAAAGAACAGCATGATCGGCATCCACATGACGATCACTTTCCCGGGAACATCCTTGGCGATCATGGCACCGACCACGCCGATCGAAACCATCCAGTTGCACAACATTCCACGGACGAACAGTGTCAGCATCCCGGAGGCGCCGTGCTCGGCATAGCCGAGGGTGCGTCCCTCACCGATGTGGCCGATGGCGACACCGACTTCGTTCTGTGGGATGGCGAAACCGTAGGTGACGACTACCGCCATCAGCACGGCCACGGTGAACGCTCCGATGAAGTTTCCGACGAACACCAGCCCCCAGTTGCGAAGGACACCGCGCACCGTCACGCCCGGTCGCTTATCGAGCAAGGCAAGGGGCGTCAGGACGAATACCCCGGTCAGCAGGTCGTAGCCGAGCAAATACAGGAGTATGAACCCGACCGGAAAGAGAACCGCTCCCGCCAGTGGGATGCCGGTGGTGACGCTCACCGTGACGGCGAACGCCGCAGCCAGGGACAACAGCGCACCGGCCATTGCCGCGCGCACTACGGTGTCGCGGGTGGACATGAATACCTTCGACGCACCGACGTCGATCATGGTCGTGATCAGGTCACTAGGCTTCACATAAGACATAGCGGCAGGCTCCAGGGCTCTTCAGGCGGTCCAACTTGGGCAGCTTGAAAAACGGTAGGTGCCCGGCATTTCAGTGAAGTTTCCTTGAAGGCGCTTCCGCGTTACATCCAGCCCACCCGGCCGATCGCCCGCGGTGAGGAGTACACACGGTGCATAGGGACGGAACCTGTCCGCTTCAGGCCGCTCGGACCGGTTCAGCCACCCGGAACAGTGGGCACGGCCTCGACGACGTTGGGCTGGTCGAGCGGGTCCGCTGCGTCCGGGTTTCGACGCAGTTCGTCGATCCGCACCAGAATCACTCCGCCCACAATGAGTGCGCCGCCGAGCAACTGAACCAGCGACGGGAGTTCACCCAGAATCAACCAGGACGTAAGAACCGCAAACATAACCTCAGTGAGCCCGACAAAAGACGCCACCTTCGAGCCCAGGCGGCGCGCAGCGAAAATGCCCGTGACGTAGGAGAATACGGTGGCGATGAGGACAAGCGCCAGAACCGGAACCAGCCAGGAAGTCTGCCAGCCGGCAAGACTGACGTCGCGGAATTCGAAGGCGAAGGGCATAACGCCGACGAGGCCGAGAATCAGAATAGTGAGTGCGCCGACTACCATGCCGCCGCCGGCCATGACGAGAGGCGGCAGGTCATCGTCAGCCTTCGCGGACATCACGAAGAAAACCGCCAGGCATACAGCTGCGCCCAACCCGTAGAGCACCCCGACGGGGTCGAGGCGCTGGTCGCCCGTGAGGTCGAGGACGAGCAGGAGCCCGAGCATAGCCGCAACGGACCCGCTCACCGTCAACCTGCTGGGAGCACGCCCGGAGCGCAGCCACAACCATCCAACGATGAGTACCGGTGCAAGATACTCCAACAGCAGGGAGACGCCCACAGACATGCGCTGAACCGCACTGAAATAGAAGAACTGACACAGGGCGATCGCGGTCGCTCCGTAAATGATCAGGGTCAGGGCATTGCCGCGGAGGGTGCCCCAGCGTCCGCGCAGGGCAATGATCACCGGGATGGCCAGCACCAGGGCGGCACCGCCGATGCGAATTCCGACGGCGGCGCCAGGGCTCCAGCCGATCTCCAGGAGGGACTTCGCGAAAGGTCCGGATACCCCGAATGAAGCGGCGGACATCAACGCGAACCATAGTCCGGTGGCGGTACCGCTTCTCATTGCTCTCCTCAGGGCGTCATAACCAAAACAAATCTATGGTGATGACGGTAGACGCCGGGTTCGTCATGAGTCAAGCGCAATTACACCCATGACGTCACGAAGTCTTCTTGGCCGCCGCCTTCGCTGCCCGCTTGGTTTCCCGTACCTTCGCCAGGGATTCAGGATCGACGATGTCGGCTACGGAACGATAGCTGCCTTCATCACCGTAGGAGCCGGCTGATTCTCGCCAACCTTGCCCGGCGTATCCGTAGCGTTTCCCCAGAAGCGCGAGGAAGATCTTCGCCTTCTGATCACCGAACCCGGGGAGGTCCTTCAGTCTGCGCAGCACCTCCGGGCCGTCCGGTTCACCGCGCGTCCAGATTGCTGCGGCGTTGCCGTCCCATTCACCAACCACGGTTCGACACAGCGACTGGATGCGTGCGGCCATATTCCCGGGATAGCGATGGACCGCCGGAGGAGTGCGGCACAGTTCAATGAAACTCTCCGCCTCGTGATCAGCGATGGCGGCGGCATCGAACGAACCGAGCCGTTCCTTGATTTTCGCCGGACCGGCGAAGGCCGTTTCCATCGCGACCTGCTGGTCGAGGAGCATGCCCACCAGAAGGGCAAGCGGGTCGTTGGACAGCAACTCATCGGCCGTGCTGTCCCCGGTGATATTCACGTGTGGAGCCATTGCTCCATGCTAGCGATCGCCGTCGTCGTCCGTTCTCCCATAGCCCGGGGCTTCCGAGAAGATCCGCAGTAGCGCGCCGATCTCATGGTCGGATTCTGCCGGATGCCTGAAGGGCCGGTCGCCATCCACCCGATAAGTCGTTCGGCGCCCCTCCCTCAACCGCTGTATATACCCGGCCTCCTCGAGATCCTTCAAGATGCTGAGTGTGGCGCGGCGCGTGATGCCCACGCGGTGAGCTATCTCTTCAACGCGGATGTGCGGTTCCGCGGCTACAGCAAGCAGCACGTGACCATGGTTGGTCAGAATCGTCCACGAGGGACGGCGGCTGCCGCCCCTCGTGGATGAAGGCTCCCCATCTGATGTCGGGTCCCCCGCCTCACCCGACATACCGCCTCCTTAATCGCTGTTGGGCCCGCTGCCGGAACTCGATCCGGCCACCAAGCCATTCTTACCCCGGAGCGGCTGGATTTCAGCCATTTCTTCTTCTGTTGCCTTCCGGAAGGGAGAGCCCGACGGCGAGGACAACCCGCGCCGTCCCTGTCCCCGCGTTGCCACCAGGCTCGCTGCAATGGCGACCGCCAGAATGGTGATGATCACCGTGAGGGAGACAGTCGTCGGAATGTAGTAGAGGTCGACCTTGAGCATCATCTTGATTCCCACCCAGACAAGCACCAGAGCCAGCCCCACCTTCAGGTAGATGAACCGGTGAATCAGGTCCGCCAGAAGGAAGTACATGGCACGCAGGCCCAGGATCGCGAACGCGTTGGCGGTGAATACGAGGAAAACCTCATCGGTCACGGCGAAGATCGCGGGGATGGAATCGACGGCGAAAACGATATCTGTCACCTCAACCATCACCAGGACCGCCAGCAACGGAGTAGCCAGCAGCACGCCGCCCTTGCGCACGAGGAGTCGCTGACCATAGAAGCTGTCGGTCATGGGCACGAAGCGTCGAAAGAGCTTAAGCGTCCGTGACCGCTCTGGATCGATGTGCTCGTCACGCTGTTTGAGCATTCTGTAGCCGGTGAAGATCAGGAAGGCAGCGAACAGGTAGAGCACCCACTCCGCACCCGAGATGATGGCGGAGCCGGCAGCAATAAAGATCCCACGGAATACGAGGGCTCCCAGGACGCCGAGGAAGAGAACCCGGTGCTGATATTCGCGGGGAACTCCGAAGAACGCGAAGATGATCGCCCAGACAAAGACGTTGTCCACGGCCAGCGACTTCTCGATCACATATCCGGCAAAGTACTGCTGTCCGAATTCCGCGCCATAGCCGAGCCATACTACGCCGCCGAACGCGACACCCATGAGAACCCAGACCGCCGACCAGGCGGCTGCTTCACGGACGGAGATGATGTGAGCGCGCCGATGCGCGACGAGGTCGATGGTCAGCATGAGAAGAATCAGACCGATGACGGCGAACCAGAGCCACAGGGGCACATTCATGGGAAACCCACTTCCAGTCAGTTGGTACTAACTGGAGGTCTCTCCCGGCCGGTGGCGGGCCCGTCCACCGGGAGGCGCTGGGGCCGCCGTAATGACGATGGACTGGTTGGGGGATACTCCCCTCCGTACAAACAGTGAACCAGAGTTCACCTTTTCAGGCAACAGAGCGTGCTGCTGCGCCTAGGCTCCGCTGATCCCCATGAGACCGATGACGAGAGCCATGACAACGAAGGTCACCAGCTCATGCGCACAGTTGAGCACCGTGAGTCCGGCTGGCCGTCCCTCGAAGGCGTCATGGGTGATGAATCGGGAGGCGGTGAAACCGGCCCACAGGATGACGGCGGTAACGAGTGTGTTCATCAGGAAGTTGCCGCCGTAGAACTCCTGGGCAATCGCGGCGCTGCCCGCCAGAACCCAGGCGCTGATGAAGCTCACTACCAAAGTGATGAGGATCGGCTTGACGGCGTCCTTTGCGTCTCCGCTGGGATTCACCTTGGCGAGCCGCATCCAGTAGTTGCCGAACACCCTCGGTGTGTACCAGATGGTGCCCACCACCATGGTGGAGAGGGTGGCAATAATGACAGCGAGGACGTTGATCTCGGGAACAGCCACGGACGCTCCTTTTCCTAACCGGCGTTGTCGCCGTTGTGGGGGTTGGTCCCGCGGGGATTGCCGTGCTCATCGAGATTCGCCGCACCGCCCCTGATCTTGGAGGACGAGCGGTTGATGCCGGTTCCCTTGCCCAGGTGATCGTCGTTGGGCTTCTCAGTCATCAGCAGGAGGGCGCTGATAACGAGCGAGGCGATGAACGCTATGCCCGCGGCGGTCAGACCGAGGTCTATGCGCGGTTCGCGGGTACCACCGCCGGTTGCAAAGACCATGGTGGCAGCACCGGCCACCGCAGCGAGAACGGCAGAGAAGATGAGCGGACCCTTGACGCCCTTAACCTGCTTGGACACGGTGCCTTCTCCTCAATATTTTCTACGAATAGTAGAAATCTAGTTTACGGGGTTGGTGCGGGTGGCCGAACCGGCAGCCGCACTGAGATCGTGCCGGTAGCTGAGCGCGGCAAGAGCGAGCACGACGGCGGTGATCACCGCACCGCCTCCCGCCACACCGAGCAGGGCGTGTGCCCCGAGGGCCTCGAACACCGGAAGCAATCCGCCTGTCAGCACGGAGACAGTGCCGGTCAGGAGGAAATCCCGGGCGGCCAGATGCGTGCCGCGGTTCCTGCCCCATACCACCAGGTAAACGATGCCCATCAGGACGAGGGCGAGGGCGCCGGTTCCGCTGAACATGCGGTCCGAGTGGACCCACAGATTAAGCAGCCCCGCAACGGCCAGGAAGACCGGCACCGTCCGGGTGAGCCACAGGGGCACTGCGTCCTGTGCCCTGAGGCTCCTCTCCGTGAGGTGAACGGCTACAGCCAGCCCCAGAAAGTACAGGCCTCCCGCGACAGACATCACGTGCACGGAGGGCTGGCTCCAGAAAATTGTCAGCAGTCCGAAGGCCCCGGCAACCGCCGCGTGCAGCAAAAAGGCGCGCCACAGCGCGGGAGATGCGGACTTGTCAGCCGATTCCTCGCTCATCGAGGCCTTCCTCTGGGCGGTTGGACGTTGCAAGTTTAGTCCTAGGCCACGCCAGTAACCATCCAGCGATCATCGCGGACACGCCAGCCAAGGGTCAGTGCACGGGCCAGCATGAAACCCACACCGAAGGCAGCCCACAGCCAGGCGATTCCCGCGGGCCCGCTGAGGTCCGCTGCGAACACCAGAACCAGCAATGGAATGTACAGGACGAGATTGACGACGCCGGCGAGCGCCAGATACCGAGCATCCCCTGCTCCGATGAGCACGCCATCCAACACGAAGACATAGCCGCAGATGGGTTGCGCCGCGGCCAAGACCCAGAGACCGACGGTAAAGGCCGTTCGCACGCCTTCATCGGATGTAAAGATCCAGTCGAGGAATGGTGCGACGGCGGCAAGCAGGATCCCGGTCAGGAAGCCGAACGCCACACCCCAGCGAACCATGGTGCGGGTCAGGGCGTGGGCGAGCGGGCGGTTGCCTGCTCCCAGTTCCTTGCCAATGAGCGCTTGGGCGGCGATTGCCAGGGCATCCAGCGCGAACGCGAGGAGGGTGAAAATTGTCATCACCAACTGATGTGCCGCGAGCGAAACAGACCCTTGTGCCGTAGCGACGAACACCGTTGCCAGAATTGCGATGCGCAGGCTCGCGGTGCGCAGCATCAGCCAGGAGCCCACCCGGGCGGTAGCACGCACCCCCAGCCAGGTGGGGCGCAGCGCAACGGAGTTCCTGCGGGAGAAACGAACGATGATGACGAGATAGACGGTTGCCATACCCCATTGCGCGATGCTGGTCCCCAGCGCCGAACCGGCAACGGAGAGCCCCGCTCCATAGACCAGCAGGAAGTTCAGCACGATATTCGCCCCAAACCCTGCTCCCGCTACGACCAGCGGTGTCCGGGTGTCCTGGAGCCCCCTGAGCACGCCCGTGGCTGCGAGGACAACCAGCATGGCCGTGAGACCGGGCATCGAATAGCGGAGGTAGTCCACGGCGAATTGGTGAACCTGCCCTTCCGCACCCATTGCGGATGCAAGCGCAGGCGCGAGAACCCAGCCGAGGACCGAGAGGACAACGCCGAGCACAAAAGCCAGACCGACGCCGTCGCGCCCTGCAGCGACGGCGTCCGGCATACGGCCGGCGCCCAGGAAACGGGCTACCGCAGGGGTGGTTGAGTACGCGAGGAAGACCATGAGGCCGACAGCGGTCTGCAGAACCGTTGAGGCCAGCCCCACCCCTGCCAGCTCTTCCACACCAAGGTGCCCCACGATTGCGGAGTCGGCCAGAAGGAAAAGAGGCTCGGCGATGAGCGCGCCAAGCGCGGGTACGGCGAGCCTGAGGATGGAACGGCTGAGCTGGCGCCGGTCGGGGACGGTGGCTGTCACGAAACCAAGCCTAGGCGCCGCTCCCGACAAAGCGGGCGAGGTGTCTTCCCTTTCCACTCGCTAGGCTTGGTCTTCAGGCCTCTGCGAAGGAGAAACGTGAAAGTTGGAGTGAAGCACTTCATTGCCGGTGGTGTGCTCATTCTTCTGAGTACTCTCTTCATTCCGGAAGGGATGTCCGGATTTGCGAGGTCTGCAGCTTTCGGTGAACCCGTGCAGGCGATGTCGGGAGTGCTCCTCGCCATCGGCGCTGTCCTGGTGGTGGCCGCGATCGCGCTGTTCGCCCGCGGGCACGTCCTGCGCTACAGGGCTCGGATGCGCGGCACCAGATAAAACTGTTGCGACCGGAGCGTCATAGGCCCTTTTCGACCATATCGAGCAGCCGGCTCGCGGCAAACGTCCGCTGTTCCACGTCGAGACCCTGCAAAGGTCCATCGATGACCAGCATTGCAAGCCCGTGCACCGAGGACCAGGCAAGGAACTCGGCGCCGAGGCGGCGTTCCGGGGGCAGGACGCCCGCTTCAACCAGTCCGTCGAGCGCTAGCGATAACAGTTGAAACGGCGTCAGGCCGTTGTCCCCCGCCGAGTCCGCCGTACCGGCGTCACGCAAGTCAACGTGTTCAAAGAACGCGGTCCGGAAAAGCCCGGGCTGGGTCTGCGCGAACCGCAGGTACCCGGCACCGACGGCCCGTAGACGGGCCTTCGCGGTGGCGCCGTCGTCGTCGTCGGACTGAAGGATTTTCGACTGCTCAGCCTCGATCGAGCGCGCCAGCTCGGCCTGCGCTGCCATCGACACCGCATGCAGGAGGGCCCGCTTGTCGGCGAAGTGCCGGTAGGCAGCATTCGGTGTCACCCCGGTGCGGCGCGTCACTTCACGAAGTACGACGGCGGACGGCCCGCCTTCCCGGGCAAGGTCAGTGCCAGCTGCTACCAGCGCGCGGTGAAGGTCGCCGTGACGATAGGTATTGCGCTTCCGGTGCGACACCCCACCTCCTTGCTGCTCGGCGGCCAAACTGTGCAGCTCCCACCGAATGTAAACACTGTAAACAAGATGTGCCACCATGATCTCATGCACCGGATCGAAGCTCTTCCTGACGATTCCCTGCGCACCAGGGCATTCGTCGCCCTACTGCGGGACGCGGCCGGGCAGGAGGATCAGGAGCTGCACCGTTTGATTGCAGACGTTCTTCCGGTGATGGCGACCATAGGCGTGCTTGAGGACGCGGAACCTGTCGCATTCGCAAGCTACCGTGCTCACGGTAGGGCGAATATGCTGGAGTACCTTGCGGTCCGTGCTTCCCACCGCGGACGCGGCGCGGGAACTGCTCTCATCCGGTTCATCAGGGCCGAGGATCCCGGGATGCCCCTCATCGCGGAAACCGACGATGACGCCGCCGGCTTCTACCACCGGCTCGGCTTCACCGTCGAGACCGCCCCTCCCGACCCGAGATGGCCCGGACGTTTACGCTACCGCTGCACCCTGCCTCCCCTCAGCGCAGCGTAAGGGCCTCAGCCCGCAGGTTCTGCTGGGCCTGGTCCGCCCATAGCCGCTGCCCCTCCCCTGTCCGGTACAGCGGGTCAAGGCACCGGAGACGGTCGACGACGGCGGCCCTGCCGCGGGCGAAGTCGTCGTCCGGCACATGGGCGTACTCCTGGCGGACGGCTGACAGGTAGCGCCGGTATCCGCCCGGCGGGCGGCCCAGCACGGAGAGATCAGCGTCGCACAGCAGTTCCCCGGGCCGGTCCCCTTGGCCTGGCGCGTGGGTGGCGGTGAGTAACACCAGCCGTTGAACCTCGGCGGGCTGCTCGAGGTGGCGTGCAAGGCGGGCCTCCGCGAGTGCGGCGGACGCTTCCTCGTCCCTCCCGGCCTCGCCCGCATACACTGCGTCGTGGAACCAGGCGGCGAGCCGGACCTGAAGCCGGGTGTCGGCGTCGTCGTTCTCGGTGAAGAGGAGGTCCAGCGCTTCCAGCACATCGAGCAGGTGCTCGGGCGTGTGATAGCGACGGTGCGGCTCAGACCACCGGCTCAGGAGCTCTGACCCCAGCCGCTGCGCACCGGGCAGGGTTTGCTCCCAGCGAGCCTGCAGGGCTTGCTGGATTTTGGCAGGCCTTCGTCGTGCGGGAACCCGCAATCCGCTCGCGATGAGGATACGAACCAGGGCGCCGCCGTCGACCTCCCGTGCGCCGAGCGTGACGAGTTGGCGGTACCGGCGGGCGGGCACGTCGTAGTGGTCAATATCAAAGGCCCGCTCCGGGATGCCGGCTTCCGCTGCGAAAGCATGCAGTTCCTCCAGCGAGGCATCCGAGATCAGGTGGGAAAAAACGGTTCCGTGCGCAGGCCAGAGGGGAGGATCAATGTACACGGCCATGGGCAGAAGCTTATCGGCCTACGGTTCCGGCGAGCGGCGCCCGGACTGTAGGGGACCTCTCCTTCAAAAACCTCTGTACAGCCCAAGGCGGCTGTGCCATTGTTTACAGTGTCCACATGCGGTCGGTCATGTGATGGTGTGTCCACGGCGGCCGCGTACTCCTCTTCCGGTGAATCGAGTACTCATGGAAACCACCGTCATTGCCATCGGCACCAAAAAGGGTTTGTGGCTGGCTACCAGCACGGACCGGCAGAACTGGACCCTGTCCCAGCCTCATCACCTGATGTCGGAGATCCCGAGCATCGGTATCGATACGCGCGGCGGGAGGACGAGGATCCTCGTCGGGATGATGGACTGGCACTGGGGGCCAACTGTTGTCTACACCGACGATCTCGGCTCCACCTGGTCCGAACCCGAGCAGGGTGCCATCAAGTTCGCCGAATCAGACGAAACCGCCCTTGGCCGGGTCTGGCAGTTGCAGCCGGACTCGGAAGACCGCCCCGGCGTTGTCTGGGCCGGCTGCGAACCGATCTCGGTGTGGAAATCCACCGACGGCGGGCAGCACTTCGAGCTCAACCGGGGGCTATGGGACCACCCGCATCGCTCGGAATGGGGAGCCGGTTTCGGCGGCGCGGCAGCTCACACCGTCATACCGCACCCGGTGGACGACACCGTCCACGTGGCCATGAGCACCGGCGGCGTCTACCGCTCCATCGACGGCGGTCAGTCCTGGGAACCCCGCAACAAGGGCATCTCGGCCTACTTCATGCCTGACCCGAATCCGGAGTTCGGCCAGTGCGTTCACAAGATCGCCCGCGACTCGGAAAACCCGGAGCGGCTCTATGCCCAGAACCACCACGGTGTCTACCGGTCCGATGACGGTGCGGAAACGTGGGAATCGATCGCCGACGGACTGCCCGCGGACTTCGGATTCGTGATGCTCTCCCACCCGCGGCGCGGTGGTACAGCGTGGGTAATCCCGCTCAAGGCCGACGGCGAGCGCATCCCACCGGATGCGCGCCTTGCCGTTCACCGCACAGACGACGCCGGAGCCACCTGGACCCGCCTCGACAACGGCCTGCCCGCCAGCGAATACAACGCCGTGTTGCGCGACGCCGCAGGCGTGGACACAGCAGAACCAGTCGGCGTCTACTTTGGCACCCGCGGCGGAACGGTCTACGCCAGCGCTGACGAGGGCCAGACCTTCACGGAAGTGGCAGCGCACCTGCCGGACGTACTGTGCGTACGTGCCGCCGTCGTCGTCGGGGCTACTGCACCTGTCCCCTCGCCATGAGCGCAGTGACGGTGCTCATCCCGACGCTGTTGCGGCCACTGGTCGAGGACCGGTCGGCCGTCGAGGTTCCGGTCGACGCACCGGCGACGGTGTCCGCCGTACTCGACGCCCTCTCAGAGGGCAGGCCCGTGTTGGCGCGACGCATCCGCGACGAGACAGGCGCACTGCGCCGGTACGTGAACGTCTACGTCGACGGCGAGGACGTCCGCCGGGTGGACGGGCTTGCCACATCCGTCACCCCCGGATCAGAGGTGATGATCATCCAGTCCGTCGCCGGCGGCTAGGACGCTGGTGAGCCGTCGGCCAGTTGCGAGAGGAATTCGTCGATCAGTTCCCCGGAATGCCGGAGGCTGTCCCGGTACCGGGCGGCCGCGACTCCCTGGATCAAACCCAGGTCGTAGCGATCACCCTCACCGGCCTGGCGGTCTGCGGTGCTCGAGAGCCACCTGAGCACCACCCAGGAGTCGATGATGGCGCCGAGTTCACGCTGGTACCGCTTGCTGGTCTTCGCCGCCCTGTGGAGGTCCTTCTGCGGCTTGATTCCCGCGCCGTGCAGCACCGAGGCAACATAACGGACCGCTTTGGCGGCTTTGCGGACGTTGTGTGCGCGCTGTAGCACCGCCTCATCCGAAGACAGGGCGTGGTCCGGCGGCTCAGCCGCGCTTTCCAGGACGCCCCGCAGGCTTCGTCGGAGGAGTTTGTTGGCAAGTTGACGGGCGGTCAGGCCGGTCACCTTGTCGGTCAGCGGCGGATTCAGCGCGAAGGCGCTCATCTCCGTCAACAGATCATGGTGTTCTTTCTGCTGCAGGACCTGCCTGACAGCGCGGGACCCCTCGGTGTATTGAGCGAAGGCAAGCTCCTGCAGATGGGTGATCAGGTCCTCGTTCACAGGGGTAAGTGAATCTAGGCCCATGGTGAGCAACTGTGCCGTGATCTCAGCATCACGCGCCGGTGCGCATACCCTGGCGAGAGTCTTCAGCCGCTGACTAGCTTCCCGCCTGCGGCTGCGCTCCAGGAACGGTGCCGCGGCCTTCAGCAGGGCCCGCAGGGATCGGCAGGTCACGCGTAGCTGGTGAATGGCATCGGGCAGTTCAAGCCGGACGGCGAGGTCTCCCACGAGGAGTTGGTCCGAGAGATGCCGGAGCATGGCCGACAACGCCACAGGTGCTCCTGCGCGCTGTGCGAGGGATGTACTGCCGGCAGCTCCCGAGCTGCCGCTCGGTCGCACCGGTGCGAGCTCCTCACCGCCGGTGAAGCCGACAAGGTGACGCGATAGGGCAACCGGGAGATCCAGGGGCCGCGATTTCAGGCCGGCGAAAGTCACCTCATGGTGCTGCCCGGCGAGCATCAGCCTGATGATCCAGCGGGCCGAATCATCCTGGACGCGTCGGACCAACTCCACTGATCGACGGCCGAGTGCATTCCCTGCGGTGTCGTAGGGTGTGTCCGCGGGGTCTGCTGCAGACGCCTCGACGCTCATGAGTCCATCATGCACGTTGCTTCCGTCTCCGCAGCGGCTTGCTGCAGAGGCTGCCCGATCCCCATGGCGGTCCTCCTCCCGGTGAACCGCTAGTTTGTGTACATGTCCGAGTACCGGTACAACGTCGAAATACTTCATCTGCTGGTGTCGCCGCAGCACGCCTACTTCGGCAGGGCCCGCGACGGCGCTGCCGAGGTCAGCACCCTCGACGCCGACAAAGCCGATGTAGTAGCGGGCAAGGGCATCGTGGGTGACAGGTTCTTCGGAAAGGCCGCACACATGGACGCGGCCGTAACCCTGTTCCCGGTCGAAGCCCTGGAGGCTATCGCAGCGGAACTGGGAGCCGGTCCCTTCGATCCCCTGCTGACGCGCCGCAATGTGATTCTGAGGGGTGCACACCTGGCACCGCTCATCGGGCAGGAGTTCGCACTGGAGTCCGGCGGAGACAGCGTCACTTTGAGGTGTGGCAGGCCGGCCCACCCGTGTGTATGGATGGATAGGATGCTCGCCCCCGGAGCACATGCGGCAATGCGCGGGCGCGGTGGCGTTCGATGTCAGCCGCTCTCCACCGGTTCCTTGCATACTGGCGCGGCCGTGCTCGTGAGCCCCGTAGAACTCGTTCCGGCACAGGCTGGCGTGCCGCACCGCCTCAAACCGAGCCGATTGCCCTGACGGACTGAATTGGTTAGAACCCGCCGGTGTCAGCCGCCATGTTGTTGAAGCGCGAATAGTGCCCCTGGAATCCGACCACAAGCGTCTTGGTAGGTCCGTTACGGTGCTTAGCAACGATGACATCCGCCTCACCGGCGCGTGGCGACTCCTTGTCGTAGACGTCGTCACGGTGGAGCAGGATGACCATGTCGGCGTCCTGCTCGATCGATCCGGATTCACGAAGGTCAGACACCATGGGCCGCTTGTCAGTACGCTGCTCCGAGCCACGGTTCAGCTGTGACAGGGCGACGACGGGGACGTTCAGTTCCTTGGCCAGCAGTTTCAGGGCGCGTGAGAACTCGGAGACTTCCTGCTGCCTCGACTCAACGCGCTTACCTGAGGACATCAGTTGCAGGTAATCAAGGACAACCAGCTTGAGATCGTGCCTCTGCTTCAGGCGACGGCACTTGGCACGAATCTCCATGAGGGACATGTTCGGGCTGTCATCGATGAAGAGCGGAGCGTCGTTCATGCGGCCCATGGTGGTGGCGATCTTGCCCCACTGCTCGTCCTTGACCGTGCCCTTACGGAGGTCCTGCAGCCCGATCGTGGCCTCGGCGGACAACAGGCGCATAGCGATCTCATTTCGGCCCATTTCGAGGGAGAAGAACACTGTGGTCATGTTGTGCTTGATCGCAGCCGACCGGGCCCAGTCCAGTGCGAAGGTTGACTTACCCATGGCTGGTCGCGCAGCTATGACGATCATCTGCCCGCCGTGAAGCCCCTGGGTGAGCTCGTCGAATTCGTAGAACCCCGTGGGTACGCCGGTCATCCCCTCCCCGCGATGGCCGGCAGATTCGATCTCATCCACCGTGCCCTCAATGATGTCCTTCAGGGGCACATAGTCTTCAGCCGTACGCCGCTCGGCGACCGCATAAACCTCAGCCTGGGCAGCGTTGACGATGTCATCGACCTCCCCGTCATTGGAGTAGCCGAGCTGAACAATCTTGGTCCCGGCGTCCACCAGGCGACGCAGAACGGCGCGCTCACGGACGATCTCCGCGTAGAAGCCCGCGTTGGCTGCGGTGGGAACAGACTGGATCAGGGTGTGCAGGTAGGCCGGGCCGCCGATCCGCGAAATCTCGCCTCGTTTGGTCAGCTCATCCGAGACGGTGACGGCGTCAGCCGGCTCCCCGCGACCATACAGGTCAATGATGGCCTCGTAGATGCTCTCGTGGGCCGGGCGGTAGAAGTCCACTCCACGCAGTACCTCGACGCAGTCTGCGATGGCGTCTTTGGAAAGCATCATGCCGCCGAGGACGGACTGCTCCGCTACCAGGTCCTGCGGTGGTGTCCGTGAGAATTCCGGGGAGCGCGTATCTTCTGATGTATCCGCATGAGTCAAAGACACTAGTGCGGCCTTCCTTCCCGAAACTTCCCCAAACCCCGCTCCCAAGCCCTTGGGGGACGATGGATCCGAGCTGAATAACCATAGGTACCAGCCGCCACCGACAGCCTTGCGCGGGATGGGATACCCCGTAACGCTAGTGCCCAAGCGCCACCCTGCCAAGCAAGTTATCCACAGGGGGTGTGCATAAGTGGGTAATTGTTCGGCGTGTTGTGTGTAGAGGCTGGGGATATCTATGTGGATTTACTCCGTCGCCCACTCACAATAGCGGTTTGACTAGGCGAAACGTTCCGAACAGCCTGTGGAGAAAAACTTTCTGAGCCCAACATTCACCCGCTGGTTCCGTGTTGACAGAAGGTGAATTTGGCCCTACGGCCGGCCCTTTATGCACCCAATATCCACAACTCCACAGCTAGCTGGGTATATGTGCGGGGGATGGGCGGGCAGCGACGTGACGGCCGTTTATTCTCAGGCCCTGATGGTGGCCCGGACATATACGGGGACTGGCATGCGCACCGATGCGCCCTTCGGCATCAGTACACGCGAAAGGCCCCGCTCCAAAGGAGCAGGGCCTTCCCTGAGCGAAACTGATCTAGCTGGCTACGACATCCAGGTCGATAACAGCGGCAACATCCTCGTGGAGACGGACGTTCGCCTGGTAGCTGCCGGTCGACTTGATGTGGGCCGGCAGTTCGACCTTGCGCTTGTCGATGGAGCCGAGGCCAGCGGCCTCGACAGCCTTTGCGACATCTTCGGCCTTAACGGTTCCAAAGAGGCGGCCGGACTCGCCGGCCTTGACGGTCAGCTTGACCGGCTTTGCCTGGAGGGCAGCAGCCTGGCGCTGGGCGTCCTCGAGGGATGCGTGCTCGCGAGCAGTACGTGCAGCCTTGATGGACTCCACCTGCTTCTCGCCACCCTTGGTCCAGGTCAGAGCGAAGCCGCGGGGCAGAAGGTAGTTACGTGCGTAACCGTTCTTCACCTCGACGACGTCGCCTGCGGTTCCGAGACCGGTGACTTCCTGGGTCAGAATAAGCTTTGCCATGGTGTGTTCCTTTCCTTAGCCGCGGCCTGCGCCGGAGTAAGGCAGGAGTGCAACTTCGCGGGCGTTCTTGATTGCCTGGGCGATTTTGCGCTGTTCCTGCACGGTCACGCCGGTAACGCGGCGCGCACGGATCTTTCCGCGGTCGGAAATGAACTTACGCAGCAGTGCTACGTCCTTGTAGTCGATGACGGTGACGTCAGCGGCCTTCAAGGGGTTGGACTTTGGTTTGGGCTTACGAAGTTCAGCCTTAGCCATCGTGGTGCTCCTTATGTCTGGTGGAGCCCGCAGAACGGTTCTGCGGGATGGGAATTACGTGGTGAAGACGACGCCGCTGCGGCGACGCTTCGTGGAAGGTCTAGAAGGGCGGTTCGGAGGAATCCGGGCCGCTGCCCCAACCGGACGAGTTACCGCCGGCCGGTGCACCCCAGGGGTCCTGAGCCGGCTGGCTCTGCTGGCCGCCGCCTCCCCAACCCTGGTTGGAGCCGCCGCCGCCGCCGAAGCCGCCGCTGTCTCCCCCACCGAAGCCGCCGCCACCGCCGGAGCGCTGGGTACGGCTTACCTTGGCGGATGCGTAGCGCAGGGATGGACCGATTTCGTCCACCTCCAGCTCCATGACGGTGCGCTTCTCGCCTTCCTTGGTTTCATACGAGCGTGACTTGAGGCGGCCCTGTGCAACAACGCGGGTTCCCTTGGTGAGGGTCTCCGCGACGTTCTCAGCCGCTTCACGCCAGACCGACGCCCGGAGGAACAGCGTTTCGCCGTCCTTCCATTCGTTGGACTGACGGTCGAAGGTCCGCGGCGTCGATGCAATGGTGAAATTAGCCACTGCGGAGCCTGACGGGGTGAAACGAAGTTCCGGGTCGCTGGTGAGATTACCGACGACCGTGATTGTGGTCTCGCCTGCCATGGTGCCTCCTACGGTCACTGGTCCACCGGGGTGGACGTGGTTGAAAGCCGAAACTACTCGGCAGAAACCTTCTGCTCCTCGGGGCGGATGATCTTGGTGCGCATGATGGTCTCGTTCAGACCAAGCTGGCGGTCAAGTTCAGCTGCGATAGCCGGGGTAGCGGTGAAGTTGACGACGGCGTAAATGCCCTCGGACTTCTTCTTGATGTCGTAGGCCAAGCGGCGACGTCCCCAGATGTCCACCTTGTCTACAGTGCCTTCGCCGTTGCGTACAACGTTCAGGAACTTCTCAAGTGTTGGCTCAACGGTACGTTCCTCGACATCGGGGTCGATGATTACCATCAGTTCATATGCACGCATTGTGAACCCACCTCCTCTGGGCTAAACGGTCGCGGTCCTTCCGCAACAGGAGGTTCTTTTGCGTTGACCCGTGCAGCTGTTACCGCTTTACTTCCAGCGGCTCCACGTCGGCACGGACTTATCAATACTACCGGACTGTAAACGGGTCACCGAACCGCCTGTGGATAAGCACTACAGCTTAGGCAACAGTGAAGAAGCGCCGCGCAACGCGGGTCAGGTGGTAGGGATCCTCCACGCCGCACAGTTCGCGGGCGGAGTGCATCGACAGCAACGGAACTCCGACGTCGACCGTCCGGATCCCCAGTCGGGTCGCTGTCAGCGGTCCGATGGTCGACCCGCATGGCATCACGTTGTTGGACACAAACTCCTGGTACGGAGCATCTGCGTCGCGGCACAACCGAGCCCAATAGGCTGCGCCGGGAGCATCAGTGGTGTACCGCTGGTTAGCGTTGATCTTCAGCAGCGGTCCACCGTTCAGGACGGGATGATTTGCGGGGTCGTGGCGTTCGGCGTAATTGGGATGGACGGCGTGGCCCGCGTCAGCGGAGACACAGAATGAGGCCGCGAAAGAGCGCCGCCGCTGCTCTTCACTTGCGCCCAGCCCCGCCGAGATCCGGTGCAGGATGTCCTCCAGGAACGGCCCGCTCGCCCCCGAGCGCGAACCGCTGCCCACCTCCTCGTGATCGAAGGCGGCCAGCACCGCGATCGGTGCGTTCCCGGCGTCGTCCTTCGTGGCGTGGATGAGTGCGGTGAGCCCGACGTGTACCGAGGAGAGGTTATCGAGCCGACCGGAGGCGAAGAACTCGCCTTCCGCGCCGAACACCCGCGGTTGCTGGGTGTCGGCGATGACGACGTCGAACCCGCCGACATCCGCTGCCTCCACGTCGGCGTCCACGGCCAGGAGCTGCAGGAGGTCAGCCCGCCCGGGATCGCCAAGGCCCCACACGGGGTTCATGTGCTGCTGCTTGTCCAGCTTCAGGCCATCATTGACGGCACGGTCGAGGTGTATGGCGAGCTGGGGGAAGCGCAGGAGCGGTCCGGTGTGCACGAGGTGCTCGACGCCGTCGTGCGTCACGAGCCGCCCGGCGAGTGCCAACTCGCGGTCCAGCCACGAGTTGAGCAGCGGACCGCCGTAGATTTCGACGCCGGCCTGCAGCCAACCGTGGCGTCCGGTGGTCGGCTTCGGCTTCAGCTTGAAAGAGGGCGAGTCAGTGTGTGCTCCCAGTATGTGGAACCCGGTGGTCTCGGTTGCCGTCGACGGAACAACCCATGCGATCAGGGCGCCGTCACGGACGACGAAATACCGGCCCGGTCCACCGTCCCAGGCATCACCCTCGTGCAGTTGGGTGAATCCGGCAGTCCGCAGTCGGGCACCGCCTTCATAAGCTGCGTGGAAACTCGACGGCGAAGCGCTGACGTAGGCGCCAAGATCGGCAATGTGAGCATGAGCGGCAGTCATGACTGCAAGCCTACAAGCCGCAGCGGGTCAGAAATCGAGTCCCTGGCTCGGCGTCACCAGGCCGGTCTCGTAGGCGTAGACCACGGCCTGGACGCGGTCGCGCAGGTGCAGTTTGGTGAGGATCCGGCGGACGTGTGTCTTCACGGTGGCTTCCGAGAGGAAGAACCGGTGCGCCAGCTCGGCATTGGACAGGCCCTCGGCAATTGCGCCGAGGACCTCGAGCTCACGCGGGGTCAGATCCTGCAGCAACGGGTCCCGCGGAGTTTTCGGCGCGCTCGGCTGGGAGCGCACATATTCCTCGAGGAGGCGCTGGGTGACCCTGGGCGCGACGACGGCGTCCCCGCTGGCAACCACCCGCACTGCGTGCACGAGCTCGTTCGGTGCAACGTCCTTGAGAAGAAAGGCCGAGGCCCCGGCCCGCAGGCCGGCGAACGCGTACTCGTCAAGATCGAAGGTCGTCAGGATGATGATCCGGGCAAAGCTGCCCGAGTCAGTGATGCGTCTGGTCGCCTCGATGCCGTCCATAGTTGGCATCCGCACGTCCATGAGGACGACGTCGGGCTGCAGCCGCTCGGTCAACCGCACCCCCTCGGCGCCGTCGGACGCTTCCCCGACGATATGCATGTCCTCCTCGCCCTCAAGGATGAGCCGGAAACCCATTCGGAGGAGCGGCTGGTCGTCCACCAGGAGGACTCTTATCGGTTCACTCACGCAGACTTCTCCTGACGGTTCTCTTGTGGAATCTGTAGTTCAGCGGTGACGATCCAGCCGCCGGACGGTCCGGGCCCGCAGGTTACCGTCCCGCCGTAGATGGCCGCCCGTTCCCGCATGCCGGCGATTCCCTGACCGGTGCCGACCGACGGCACAGGCTCCATGGCACCCCGGCCGTCATCGGAGACGCGCACCCTCACGGTGGAGCCCAACCGCGCGATCAGCACGTCAACCGTTGTCACGGCCTTGGCGTAGCGCAGCACATTGGTGAGCGACTCCTGGATGATTCGGTGGATGGTCATCTGGAACGCAGCATCTTCCGGCAGCCCGGGTCCGCTGAGTTGCACGCGGATGGGCAGCCCGGCGGCGCGGAATCCCTCGAGAAGCCCCGCCACTGAACCGCCCGCGGGCAACGGTGCCAACGGCGCGGAGTCGGGTCCTTCCCGAAGGACGCCGAGGACCCTCCGCATGTCCGCGAGCGCGGTACGCCCCGTGGCCGAGAGTTCGCTCAGCACGTCGCGCGCACGGTCTTGATCGCGCTTCATGACGACGGCGGCGCCGTCGGACAGTGCAATCATCACGGAAAGCGAGTGGGCAACCACGTCATGCATCTCCCGGGCAATCCGGTTCCGTTCATTGGCGGAGGCGAGTTCGGCGTTCCGCTCCGCCCACTCACGCAGTTCATTCTCATGGAGCCTTTCCCGGCGGATGGTCACACCGACGCCAACGGCCACGACGTACCACATGACAGCGAAGCCCATGATGACCCACACCAGGTAGGGAGCTTCTCCGGGGACGATGTCGGGGATGAAGGCGAGCGGCAGAACCGAGGCGACAAGCGCGAGGGCAAAGGCCCCGATCGCCGTGCGCAGCTGAAACGCAACCGAGACGGCATATAACGCAAACCAGATTCCGATGCCGACGGTGGAGCGGGCATCCGAGTAGAGCAGGGCGACCGGTTCGATGACGCACAGTGCTACCAGTACTGTCCGCGGCATGATGCGGCGGAAGAACAGGACGAGTGCTGCTGCACAAATGGGTAGGGCGGCCCACCAACCCGGGGCGCCTTCAACAGGCAGGACGACATTGGGCAGGCTGGCCAGGAGAAACAGGAAAACGACGACGGCGTCCATCATCCGCGGATGCGACCGGAAGTACCGGCGGATGGGTCCGAGTCGTCGTGCATTGATCTCGGTGAAGGAGACGGCGGCCGTTCGCTCCGACGTCTCCTTCACCAAGGCTTTTTCACTCATGGAGTGAGCTTATTGGGTGTGCTTCTTCAGCCCGCTAGACGTCCCGCTTCTTGGTGACGATGAGCGAGAGGACCAGGAGTACAAGGGCCCAGCCGCCGAGCACCAGAGCGCCCTGCCACTGAGTCAGGCCGTCTTCCACGGTGGTGACGGCCACCATCGCCTCACCGGCGCTGCTGGGCAGGAACCGGGCTGCGTCGGGGATCCAGTCCGCGAGGCCGGAGAAGATCTGGACGATGATGGGCAGCACCATCAACAGGCCGATTGCCGTCACGACGCCGCCGGCGGTGTTGCGCAGGAGGGCGCCGATTGACATGGCGATTACGGCCATCAGCGCGAGTACGGAACCGGTGTTGACGATGCTGAGCAGGACGCCGTCGGTGGTGATTGCGAAGTCGATGTCCTCGGGTGCGAGGAGCGGCTGCGCCACGAAGTAGGAGATGAAGGCTGCACCTGCGCCCACCACGAAGGCGATGGCGGCGATGATGAGGTTCTTCGCGAGCAGGGCCGGAATTCGCTTGGGCACGGCGACCATCGTCGACCGGATCATCCCCGTCCCCCATTCCGATGCGATCAGCACAACGGCGAGCGAGGCAATCAGGAGCTGGCCGAAGATGATGCCGGCACTGGGTGCGGTCAGCGCCATCTCGCCGTAGTCGGTCGCGGCGAGCTGAGCCGCGATTTCCGGGTCGGAAGACGTGAATGACTCAGCGGAGGCCTGACTTGTTGCCATTGACCATGCGAAGAGCGCGGACAGTCCGATCATCACGACCAGCGTGATGGATAGCAGGATCATCGTGGACGGAACTGTGGTCACCTTGATCCACTCGGACTTGAGGACGCGAGCGAAATTGACGCCGGATCCTGAAGTCGGTCGGCGGTGGCTGGTGGTCCCCTGCGGGCTCGGTGCGGTGGCGGTGTGTGCCATGGCTACTTGCCTTCCTGAAGGCCGGCTCCGCCACCGGCAGTGACGCCGGCCTGCGGAAGAGTGTGTGAGTGGTACTCGACCTCGTCGGAGGTGAGCTGCATATACGCGTCCTCGAGCGAGGCCTGAAGCGGCGTCAGTTCGTAGACGAGGATCTGATGGTTGAGGGCGACCTCAGCGATGCGGCGGGAGTCGGCCCCGGTGATCTCCAGAAGGTCAGATTCGAACTGCTGGCTCGAAACGCCGTCCGCGGCAAGCGCCCGGATAAGGTCCGCCGGGCGGTCGGTGCGGACACGTGAGCGGGTCTGACCGTGGCCGGCCAGGATTTCCTTGATCGGGGCATCCGCAATGATCCGGCCCCGGCCGATCACGATGAGGTGGTCTGCGGTGAGCGCCATCTCCGACATCAGGTGGGACGAGAGGAACACCGTGCGGCCTTCGGAGGCGAGCCCCTTCGCCAGGTGACGAACCCACTGGACGCCTTCCGGATCCAGCCCGTTGACGGGTTCGTCGAGGATGACCGTATGCGGATCCCCGAGGAGGGCGCAAGCGATACCAAGCCGCTGGCCCATGCCCAGGGAGAACCCGCCTACTCGCTTCTTCGCAACGGGACCCAGGCCGGTCATTTCGATGACCTCCTTGACCCGGCTGTTCGGAATGCCGTGGGTAGCCGCCATGGCACGGAGGTGGTTATACGCGGTGCGCTTGGTGTGGACAGCCTTGGCGTCGAGCAGCGCGCCGACCTCACGCAGCGGCGCTGAGTGCTGTGCGTAGTGCTTTCCGTTGACCCGTACGTCGCCGCCCGACGGGTTGTCGAGCCCGACAATCATGCGCATGGTCGTTGACTTGCCGGCGCCGTTGGGTCCGAGGAAACCTGTCACTTGTCCCGGCTTAACGCTGAAGGAAATACCGTCTACTGCTGTCTTGGCGCCGTAGCGTTTGGACAGTTCTGCTGCCTCAATCATGATGGGCATCCTTGGGGAAGGGGGGATTTCTGGACTACTTCAACCCTACGAAGCTTTGCCGTTCGCGGCGCCGACCGGGGGGATGATTCTGCGCCGAACCCACTACGTCGAAAGGATGACCCCTGCTAGGGCTGTCCGGAGGGCACGACGGCGAGCGCCTGCGGCCTGCCCGGCACTGCAAGCTCCTGCTGCTCGAATGTCTCCAGGTCGATGACGGTGATGCCGTCCCAAAACCCGTCCCGTGTGTAGCCGCCGGAGAGGAGTGCATAACGCCTGCCGGTCTCCGGATGAACCCACGGCGCTACTGTTTCGTGCAGACGCTTTAGCGGCACTATCTCTTCGGCATCCGTCGCGAGGTCACGCACGGTGAGATTCGGCGTGCCTGTCGAGTTGCCGAACGCTCCCGTCCCAATCACCAGCAGCGTGTCCTCCACAATGGCCGTGCCGTGCTGATGGGAGT
Source organism: Arthrobacter sp. D2-10 (assembly GCF_054161285.1). Lineage (NCBI taxonomy): Bacteria > Bacillati > Actinomycetota > Actinomycetes > Micrococcales > Micrococcaceae > Arthrobacter > Arthrobacter sp. D2-10. Next base: position 3,556,256 of record NZ_CP096431.1, read on the forward strand.
TCGCGGTCATCTCCTTCACCGTCACGGCGCCCGAAGCGGGATTGACGACGGCGAGCGCAACGCCCTGGTACGGCAGGAGAAGGCGGCCCGCGTCGTCGATGGCCGCGTAGTGGGGCTTCTCCCAGGAGGCTAATCCGCCTTGAATCCCGAACGGCGCCACCTCGATCCGGCGTGCTGCGAGGGACTCGGCGTCGACCACGTGTACGGAGAAGGAATCATGGTCGATTGTGTACAACTGGGCACCGTCCCCCGATAGCAGGACGTCGAAAGGACGCAGCCCCACCTCCACTGAATCCACGGTCCTGCTGGCCGTGACATCCATCTTCTCCAGCACGGAGGTACCGTCCGCCCGCAGCACGGCCACGTAGACAAACGCGCCGTCGGCGCTGGCTACGAGGCCGGTACCGCCGGCCCGGTACTCCCCATACTCGATACGGCCCGCCGGGTTTGCGTACGGGATCAACCCAGTACGACGCCGATCGTCCAGATCGACTACCGCCACGCCTTCCGCTGTGGAGACGAACGCCTGTCCCCCCGCGACGAACACGTCCCACGGTGCCTGCCCGACCACGACACTTGCCACGAGAGGATTCGCGGGATCGGCCGGGTCCACGAAGGCGAGGGAGTCTCCCGATGCCTGGGTTGCAAGCACGATCGACGGCTCCGGTGGCGCCTCTTCAGGCCCGTCAGTCGTCGCTGGCGCCGGCGGTGACGCTGCAGACGACGGTGACGCTGCGGACGACGGTGACGCTGCGGACGACGGTGACACGGGCGAAGTAGGCGACGCGGTTGGGGAGGCGACCGGCGTCGTCGTTGGTGGCGGCCCGGGGGGCGCCGGGCCGGTGCAGCCGACACTGAGCAGCAGGAACGCCGTCCAGGCCAGCCCGGCAAACCTAGCCTGCAAGGGAGTCCGCGATGGCATCAAGACCCGCTTGGGCGCATGCCTCATCCGCCTCGCCCGACGGGGCACCGCCGACTCCAATGCCGGCGATGGACGCCTCCCCGGCCTTCACGCTCACGCCCCCCGCAAGGAACAGGGTGCCCGGAATGTCGCGGATCGTGGCACCGTCTCCTGCAGCGCGTTCCGTGAGTTCGGAGGTATTCGAGCCGAAGGCTGCGGCGGTATAACCCTTCAACCGTGCCGATTCCATGGTGTGCTCACCGGCGTTGTCTCCCCGCAGCATGGCCTGTACCTGACCGAACCGGTCGACTACCGCGACTGATACGAATCCGAGATTGTCCTCCTGGCACTGCGCGAGAGCAGCCTGAGCGGCTTCCGTGGCTGCCTGAATGCTAAGCCGCGGCATGGTGAGCACGGCCTCACCGGACGACTCAGCCGGTGCGGACTCGGCGGGAGCAGACTCGGTTGCAGGAGCTGCAGACTCCGAGGTCACCTCTGCGGCCGGCTCGGCGGTGTCCGTGTCGGGTGACGAACACGAGACGAGGGCTGCGGCAAGCGCCGCCGCCGAGAGGAAGGCGAAGGACGCGCGGGGAAGATGAGTATTGGACATGACACTCCTTGACTGGTCGGGACGCTGACTGGACCTCCAGTGTCCCGCTGCTGGACACATCGGTACATCCCCTGTTTGACCACCTTTGGGTACGACCTACAGTCAGGTCCGTCTCCTACCTTTGGACGAGGGCAGTTGAATTCTCCTCAGGCTAAAATCCAAGAAGTTCCCGCTACCGATCGGCCCCCCATGACCTTGCAGTTGCCCGGCAGGGCCACCGTTCTGATGTGGATGCATGCCGGTTTCTACCTGCTCCTGATAACGTCCGCGGTGCGGTACCTGCTGTCACACGGGCTGGACGGCGAGTGGGTGGTTCTGCTGGCCCTGTCCGTTCTCCTCGTTGTTCTATATGCCGCAGGGAGCATTTTTCTATCGACGGGTCGAACGGCCGTTGGCTGGCTTTTCGCGGTGTTGCTGTTGTGGGGAATCGTCGCCTATATCGCACCGAGCTTCCTCTGGTGCGCCTTTCCCCTGTTCTTCGTGTGCCGGCATCTCCTCAAGGGATGGGCGGCCCGTCTCTCCCTGATAGTGGTTGTCGCGGTGATGATGATCGCTCTGGCACGCCTCACCGGCGGCCTGGACATCACCCTCATCGTCGGGCCGGTGGCTGTGGCTGTACTCATGCTGGCCGTGTACAACAGGGTTGAGCAGGAAAGCCTCGCACGAAAGAAACTTCTCGATGAGCTCACCGAGGCGCAGGCGGAACTCAGCACCAGCAAGCAGCGCGAGGGCGCACTGGCCGAACGTGAACGGCTCGCCCGCGAAATCCACGACACAGTCACTCAGGATCTGACCCAGTCGGTGCTGCTTCTGGAAGCAGCAGACCAGCTGTGGGACGTCGCGCCGTCGTCGTCGCGGTCACATCTGGGAAAGGCCACGGCATCCGTCCGCGGCAGTCTGATGGAGGCACGCAGCCTGGTACACAACCTCACCTCCCCGCAACTCAGTAACCGGACGCTTGCCGAGGCGCTGCGGTCCGCTACAGCTGAGGTGCCGGGTCTTCAGGTCACCGTCACGGGAGAGGAGTATGACCTCCGCCCGGAGATCAATCATGCCCTCCTCCGCATAGCCCAGAGCGCAGCGGCGAACGTGAGGCTGCACTCGGGCGCCGACACGGCGGTACTCACCCTGACGTATGTTCCGGACGGTATCAGCCTCGATTTGTTCGATAACGGCAGGGGCTTTGATCCGGCCGCTGAACACCACGGCTACGGACTACGCGCGATGCGCCAGCGTGCGGAGCAACTCAACGGCACGTTTTCGGTGGAGAGTTCACCCGGCGACGGCACAGTGATCACAGCGTGGCTGCCGCGGCAGGATGACCCCTCATGAGGATTCTGCTGATCGACGATCACGACGTTGTGCGCGCCGGACTACGCGCCATCCTCGGGACGCAGTCCGATATCGAAGTAGTGGGCGAAGCCGCCAACGGAGCAGACGGCGTACGCCAGGCCCTGGCCCTGCAGCCCGACGTGGTCCTCATGGATCTCGCCATCGGTGCAGGAATGGACGGCATCGAAGCAACGCGGCGAATAACAGCCGACGCTCCCGCCATACGTATCCTCGTCTTCACCACCTATGACTCTGACGCCGACATTGTCCGCGTCATCGACGCCGGCGCCACGGGTTATCTGCTCAAGGATTCGACGCCGGAGGAACTGTACGCCGCAATCCGGGCTGCCGCCCAGGGTCAGGCAGCGCTGTCCGCGCCGGTGGCGTCCGTCCTTCTGAAGCGGATGCAACAACCCGAAGGCGCATTGACTCCGCGAGAAGCGGAGATCCTGGAACTGTTGGCCGCAGGGCTGAGCAACCGTGAGTTGGGCCGGAAGCTCTACGTCAGCGAAACCACGGTCAAGACCCATCTCCTGCACATCTACCGCAAGCTGGGTGTGGAGACCCGCTCTGCTGCCATCGCGGAAGCGGGCCGCCGCGGTTGGGTGCGGCACCGTCCCTGAGATGTGCCGCCGGGAAACGACGACGGCGACACGTGGATGCCGCCGTCGTCGTGCCTAGGTCCTAGCGGGAACTGATCGACTTGAACTTCTTCACCGAGAGCGGGACGAAGATGGTGAGCATCACGACAATTCCGACGATCACAGTGATGATCGGGTTCTGGAGGGTCCACGCGGTGGGCTCGGGGAATTCCGGGTTAGTGTTCCCAAACAGCATCCGCGCCGACTCGACAAGGGCGGATACGGGGTTCCATTCCGCAATGTTCTTCAGTACCTCCGGCATGGTGTGGATCGGAACGAAGGCGTTGGAAATGAAAGTCAGCGGGAACAGGATCATGAAGGACGCGTTGTTGATGACCTCCGGGCTGCGCACACTCATTCCCAGGAGTGCCATGACCCAACTGAAGGAATAGGAGAAGAGGAGGAGGATCGCGACGCCGCCCAGGAAGCCCCAGAAAGACGTGGTCACGCGCCATCCAACCAGCCAGCCCGTTCCCATCATGATCAGCATGGAGATGCTGTTGATGACGAGGTCTCCGTTGGTCCTGCCGATCAGTACCGCAGCAGGGCTCATGGGCAGCGTCCGGAAGCGGTCGATGATGCCGTCCTTCAGGTCCTGAGCCATGGCAGCACCAGAGAAGGTGGAACCGAAGATAACGGTCTGCGCGAAGATACCCGCCATCAGGAAGTTCACGTAGTCAGGCACGTTCATGGCTCCGGCGTACACCTGGCTGAACAGCAGAACGAACATGATCGGCTGGAGAATGGTGAAGACGAGGATCTCCGGGACCCGCTTGATCTTGATCAGGTTCCTGCGGGTGGCGATCCACCCATCAGAGATCAGCTGAGTCAATGGAGACCCTACGCTCCCATAGGCGGGTTGGGTGACCGCGGTCATTGTGCATTCTCCAATTCAGCGTCAATCTTCCGGGTCTTCTCGTCTTCGGCTTTGTGGCCGGTGAGCGTGAGGAAGACGTCGTCTAGTGTGGGTCTGCGCATCCCGGCATCATGCAGCCTGATGTTCGCCTGCCCCAGATCGGACAGCACGTACTGCAGCGCGCGTGGGCCCTCGACGACGGACACCTCCACTGTGCGGTCGTTCACGAGGGGCGTGCCGTCGCCGTGGCGTGCCAAGATGTCGCGTGCGGCTCCGGCGTCGGCCTCGTCGACAAGAGTTACCACTACCCTGTGACCGCCGATCTGGGCCTTCAGCTCGTCCGACGTGCCCTCGGCAATGACCTTGCCGCCGTCGATCACCGCGATGTCGTCCGACAGGTGGTCGGCCTCCTCCAGATACTGGGTGGTCAGCAGGAGGGTGGTGCCGTCATTGACGAGCTTCGTGATGATTTCCCACAGCGCGAGCCGGCTGCGCGGGTCCAAACCCGTGGTCGGCTCGTCAAGGAACAGGATCTTCGGATTGATAACCAGGGCACCGGCAAGGTCAATCCGACGGCGCATACCACCGGAGAAGCCTTTGACCGGACGGTTTCCCGCCTCGGTCAACTCGAACTGCTCGATGAGTTCCTGTGCCCGCTTCCGCGCGGTTTTGGCCCCCAGGTGATACAGCCTGCCCACCATTTCCAGGTTCTCAAACCCCGTGAGGTTTTCATCGACCGCCGCATACTGGCCGGATGCTCCAATGATTCTCCGAGCCGCCTTCGGATTGCGGACGACATCGATGCCGTCAATGTGCGCGGACCCCTCATCGGGCTTGATGAGGGTGGTCAGCACCTTGACCGCGGTGGTCTTTCCTGCCCCGTTAGGACCGAGCAGAGCCTTCACCGTTCCCTGGGGAACTGAAAGGTTGAGACCGGCGAGTGCATGCACCGGTCCGCTCTTTGATTTATACGTTTTCTTCAGACCTTCGGCCTGGATGATTGTCATGGGTCAAACCTAAGTTCGGGGCAAGGGAGGGTGAAGCGCATCACGGACAGCTTCTGTCCGCTATTCGAATTGGACTGTCCTTAACGGGACTGCAATGCGTCCAACGCGACCGCCATCGCGGCCGCTACCCGCCAGTCCAAACGACCGCCCGGAACCGTCACGTCGTAACGGTCCCGGAGGGAGGCGCGCCGCTCCGAGGTGAGGACCAGCTGCCCAGATGGGTCACGGAAGTCAAAATGGAACAGGAAGGGCGCCGGAATGGCGTCAAGGAATGGAACGATCTCCCACACCCTGCGCGCTATGGCAACTCCCTGGCTGCGCTCACTCCCGACGGCCTGGATACCAGGTGCATCAAGCTGCCACGTGGAACGAAGCAGAGACGCCCCGAAGTTCTTGCGGAAGCTGCCGATGGGGTTCCCCTGCGCGTCCAGCACGTCATAGGTGGCGCCCAGGTCCAGCCGCTGGCGCGCCTTGAAGGAAAACAACACCGTCTGCCGTGACTCGTCGGCGAAGAAGCGGACTTCCTCCTTGAAGGCGGCGCGTTTCTGTTGCGCGAGGGCCATGAGCTGACCGGGATTGCCGCTCGGGTCCACCGAACGCACTTCGTACCGGTTCACCATCATCGTGATCTTCTGCGTTACCGAGAACTTCTCGATCGATGCACTGTGCTCCACTTGCTCTTCCTTCACGCTTTACCGTGCCCGGATGAGGGCAGCGTTTCTGAGCATAGCCACGACGCCGGCTGCCGGCGTCGTCCTCAGGGAGGATCTCTTCGGCGGCGGCCAGACGGCGGCATAACAGCCACCCCTTGACGACCCTCAAGTACAGGTCAAGAGTTACTACTAGACGTCCCTATCGGGCGCCCCGCATACTGGCTGGCCCGGCGTGGCAGCCATTCATCAGGAAGGCGAAGGCAATGGACGCAATGACATGGGTGTGGATCATCATCGGGATCCTCGTAGTGCTCCTCATCATCGGATTGATCGTTTTCCTTGGACGCAAGCGCAAGCAGCAACACGATCAGGAGAAGCGCCGGAAGGATCACGAGCGTGCCAACCAGATTCGTGAAGAAGCACAGGTCAAGGACCTCGAGGCGCGCGAGCGTGAGGCCCACGCTACCCGTGCGGCCGCTGAGGCCCAGCAGGCCGAGGTCGACGCTGAGCGGTTGCGCCAGGAGGCAGAACAGCGCCAGGCGGACGCACAGGGACTACGCCGCGAAACCGAAGATCGCGCCCGCCACGCAGATGAAATCGATCCCCTGGTGGGGAACGACGACGCGCGCCGGGACAACGACCGCCGGAACGACGCCGATCAAGGCCGTCCCGGACGCCATTAGGGAAAAGGGCGGGTTGCGCTAAGCAGCCCGCCCTTCCGCATATCTGGAGTCATATCCTCAGTACGACGGCGGCCGCATCAGGACGGAATGCGGCTTCCTTCCGGTTCCCCGGCCTTGCGCTCGGCCGCCGCGGGAGCCACGAGGAATGAGGCCAGGACGGCCACGCCGACTGCCAGCAGCGCATTACGGATGCCCACCTGGTCGCCGAGGAACCCAAGCAGGGGCGGCCCTGCCAGGAATGCCATGTAGCCGATGGTCGACACGACGGAGACCCGAGCGGCCGCAAGCCGCGGCTCATCGGCGGCGGCGGACATACCCATCGGGAAGCCGAGGGCGGCACCGGTTCCCCAGAGAACGGCCCCAAGTCCGGCGAGAATCACGTTCGGTGCGAAAACAAAAAGCACCAGGCCGGCCAGTGACGATGCCAGGCTGACCTGCAGCACCCGGACCCTGCCGAACCGGTCGATGAACCCTCCACCGATGAATCGGAACAGGGTCATGGACGCGACGAAGACGCCGAACATCAGGGCACCGACAGCCTCATCCGCGCCCAGCCCGTCGACCGTGGCCTTCGCTACCCAATCGTTCGCGGCACCCTCCGTCAGCGCGGCACCCAACACCACCAAACCAATGAGAAGCGTGCGCGGCTCCCTCCAGGCTGTGAGTCCGCTGCGGCGGGAGGCCCCGTCGTCGTGCTTTTCCTCGTGGGAGTGCTCCGGCAGGAAGTAGCGCGGAATCCACAGCGAGATGATCAGCACCAGAACCGCAACGCCCACAAGATGTGTGGATAGTTCCACGCCGGCGGCAGCGAGCCCGGCACCGGCGAGCGCACCGATGAAGGCACCACCGCTGAAGGCTGCATGGAATTTGGGCATGATGGTGCGCATGAGCCGGCGTTCGACGTCGGCTCCCTCAAGGTTCTGCGCGACATCCCACAAGCCGATACCGAGGCCGAAGATGAAGAGGCCGGTTGCTGCGAGGGGAACCGACTCCGCGATCAGTCCTGCGGCGATCGTTGAGGCCGCAATGGTTGCGGCTACTCCGCCGACCCTCACGGTGTTGGCGGTTCCGATCCGGGCCGCGATTCCCCCGGACAGTGGGAGGGAAATCATTGAACCGATGGCGGCGACCAGAAGCAGCGCACCCGTAGCACCGTCACTCAGTCCGAGGACGTCGGAGGCGGCCGGAATTCGCGCCGCCCAGCTGGCGAAGACCAGGCCGTTGAGTCCGAAGATTGCAAAGGTTGCCCACATGGCGGGGTTGACGTTGTTCTGCACCCATAAACCCTATGTGCCGTGACCGGGTCGGTCTACACACAGCACGGCGTATCAGGACCTAACTGCCCATGCACCTACCGGGCGCGCTGCACCCTGCCCTCGTCCCACACCGGGGTCTCGGACTCGTACACCTTGCCGTCTTCGCCGAACACCAGGAACCGGTCGAAACCGCGGGCGAACCAGCGGTCGTGCGTCACTGCGAGCACGGTTCCCTCGAAGGCGTCGATAGCCCGTTCCAGCGCCTCGGCCGAATGGAGGTCGAGGTTATCCGTAGGCTCATCGAGGAGCAGAAGGGTGGCACCGGAGAGCTCAAGCAGCAGGATCTGCAATCGCGCCTGCTGTCCGCCGGACAGGGAGTCATACAACTGCTCCGACTGCCCTGCGAGCCCGTAGCGGTCCAATACTGCGGAAGCGGCTTCGCGCCCCAGCCCGGACCGGTGATCGTCGCCGCGGTGCAGTATGTCGAGCAGGGTGCGCCCCAGGAGGTCCGGACGGACGTGGGTTTGGGCGAAGAACCCCGGCCGGATGCGTGCTCCCAGCTTCACGACGCCGGTGTGCGGCACCGGAGCGATGCTCACCTCGGAGACCGGCTCATGTTCTTTGTCGGGATCGCTTCCGCCTGCTGCAAGCAACCGCAGAAAGTGTGATTTGCCGGAGCCGTTGGAACCGAGGACGCCGACGCGGTCACCGAACCAGATCTCCGTGCTGAACGGTTTCATCAGCCCGGTCAGTTCGAGCTTTTGTGCCACCACCGCCCGCTTGGCAGTGCGTCCGCCCTTGAGCCGCATGTTGACGTTCTGCTCGATGGGGATCGCTTCCGGCGGGCCGGCCTCAAGGAACTTCGCCAGCCTCGTTTGGGCGGCGTGGTACCGGTTGGCCATGTCCGAGCGGAACGCTGCCTTGTTCTTGTACATGTTCACGAGCTCTTTGAGCTTGATGTGCTCCTCATCCCAGCGACGCCGGAGTTCCTCGAACCGTGCGTTGCGATCGGCCCTCGCCTGGAGATACGTGCTGAAGCCGCCGCCGTGCACCCAACTGGAAGCACCTAGGGCCCCGGGCTCCAGCGTCACAATGCGCGTCGCCGCATTGTCGAGCAGTTCGCGGTCGTGGCTGACGAAGAGCACGGACTTGCTCGACTCATTCAGTTTTGCTTCGAGCCAGCGTTTGCCGGGTACGTCGAGATAGTTGTCGGGTTCGTCCAGGAGAAGCAACTCATCCGGTCCGGCGAAGAGGGCCTCCAACACCAGCCGTTTCTGCTCACCGCCCGACAGCGACGACGCTGCACGGTATTGGGCGCGATCATAGGGCACACCCAGGGCCGCCATCGTGACTTCGTCCCAGGTCGTCTCGAGCTCATACCCGCCGGCGTCTCCCCAGTCGGCGATTGCCTGGGCGTAGCGCATCTGGGTGGGTTCGTCGTCGTGCTCCATCATGGCCAGCTCGGCGTCATCGATCCGCTTGGCAGCTGCGGCGAGCACCGGCGGGGCGGCCGAAACCAGAAGGTCACGGACGGTGGTGTCGTCGCGGACCTGGCCAACGAACTGACGCATGATGCCCATGCTGCCGGACCTCGTCACGGCCCCCTCATCGGCGGTGATGTCACCGGCAACGATACGCAGGAGGGTGGTCTTTCCCGTTCCGTTGGGGCCGATGAGCGCAGTCTTGTGGCCCTCGCCCACTTTGAAGGAGACGCCGTTGAGCAGCTGGCGGCCGTCGGAGAGGAAGTAATCGATGTTGGAAACGTCAAGGTGTGCCACAGTCCCAGTGTTCCACCCGTCTGAGTTCCGCCGTTAATGGGAGCAGGGCCGCCCCAATTGGGACGGCCCTGCTCCAGCACTCCGTTTATAGAGCGTCCACCACAACAACTAGAACGTTGTCGACGATGTTCACGTCCACAACATCCTGTACATCGATGTCATTCTCGTTCAATGCCTGAACGGTGAGACCGTTCAGCACGTTGTTGTTTTCCACGTCCACGTCGATATCACTCAGGACATCGCCCTCTACGTTGACCAACTGGATCTGGTCCACGTCGACGGTGCGGTCGAGGTTCACGGCTGCTGCTACCAGCCCGCCGATTGCCCCTGCGTTCTGTCCGCCGACTACACCGACACTCTCAAGGGGTGCAGCCTGTGCCATACCGGCTCCACCGAAAGCGAGGGCTCCGGTTACGGCTACTGTGGCGATAGTGCGCTTCGTATTCATGGTTGTACTCCTTCGATTAGAGTTTGGGGTTCTAATCCCGGCGTGCCTTACGACCTTAGACAGATGTCTTCCCAGATAGCAAGCAGGCTTACTATTTGTAGTGTCTTTTGTAGGATGGGACCCGCTAGCGCATCGACGACAGCTGAGGAGAACCGGGCGGTGTGGCTGGCGCCGATTTCCCGAACCGATCCGCTAGCTCATCGTCCGGTGAGCCCTCTCGCGCAGGTTGGCACGCTGGAAGTCCGTGAGCGATAACCACTGCGCCGGAGTGAGATTGAGGTAGGGGAGCAGGCGGCGGTCGGCAGAGGACAGCTCTGCAGGTTCAGGGGCAATCCGGCGCTGGCTCATCGCTGCAAGGCGGGCTGCCAGGCCGACGGCGGCTGCCACGGCCATGATCGCCAGGGCGCCGACTATCTCAATATCCATGAATCCTCCTGCGGACGGGTCTTCCCAGCCGCCACTGGGAAGGAAAGCTTCATGATTTCCCGCAGGCCTTGGGGAAAGGTTGGTTGAAGCTCTGGTGCAGGTGAAGGACGATGGGACGATCATGGAAAACGTCAGCCCCACGTACGTGAACTTCGCCAGCATCCTCGATGACCAGACTCGGGCGCAGAACCTGAAAACGGCCTCTATGCCGTTCATCTACCCGCATCTGGCGAGCATGCCGGACGCACATCTCGGGAAGGGCGCCGCCGTAGGTTCGGTCATCCCCACCCTGGGCGCGATCATTCCAGCTGCGGTGGGCGTGGACATCGGCTGCGGGATGATCGCTGTACGAACCCAATTCACCCTTGAAGACCTGGCCAGGCTGGACCGCAAGGTACTTCGTCAGTCCATCGAGCGGGCCATTCCGCTCTCCGCCGGTCACAGCAATAAGCGCGTGCTTGACTCCGCGCAGCCGCGTGTCGATCGGCTGGCACGGGACGCTGAGCGCGCGGGCTTCGATCCGGCGTCGTATTCAAAGCAGTGGGCATTGCAGCTCGGGTCGCTGGGATCGGGCAACCACTTCATCGAGGTCAGCCTCGATGAGAACGACAATGTGTGGCTTTTCCTGCACAGTGGATCACGCGGTGTGGGAAACCGGATCGCCCAGCGGCACATCAGGGTCGCCCTGGATCTGTGCGACAAGCGCCGCATCTCCCTGCCGGACAACGATCTGGCCTATCTCACGGAAGGTGATGAAGAGTTCGAGGAATACATCCGCCAGCTTCGGTGGGCCCAGGACTTCGCCCTGCTGAACCGCGAGGAAATGATGGACCGCGTCATTGGGTGCTTCGCCCGATGGACCGACGGTGAAGTGCGGGAACTTGAGCGCATCAACTGTCACCACAACTACACCGCCCAGGAAACGCACTACGGCAAGCAGGTTTGGCTGAGCCGCAAGGGTGCGATCGATGCCTCCCCCGGCCGCCCCGGGCTCATTCCAGGGTCCATGGGCACTGCGTCCTACGTGGTGGAAGGCCTCGGTTTCGCACCGGCCCTGAATTCCGCTCCGCACGGTGCGGGCCGCGAATACAGCCGAAGCGCCGCGCGTCGCACCTTTTCCCGTGAGGAGCTGAGGAAAGCCATGCGAGGCATCGAATACCGCGATACAGATGCCTTCATTGATGAGATTCCGGCGGCGTACAAGGACATCGACGTGGTGATGGAGGACGCCCGGCACCTGGTCCGTATCCGGCATACCCTCCGCCAGATTGTGAACGTAAAAGGCGACTGACTCCTGGCTCAGGCCCGGGGAATCCCCGAGAAGTCGTTGAAGCTGTAGACATGCAACCCGGCAAACGCGTTGCTGCGTTCGATGGACCGAACCAACGGCGCCGGATCGTACGACGACGGCGCCAGCACAGAACGGAGCAGCGATCCGCTGCGCTTGGCGAACTTCAGTGACGGACCGACGCCGATTCGACCGGCCAACGCAATGAGCCGGGTCCGCCGCACGCGCCCGGGAACCCCTGCCCATACCGGCACGGTCACACCGTCGGACCTCAGTCGGGCGACATACCGGTTCAGGACATCGCCCGAGAAACACATCTGGGTGACGGCCCAGCTGCCCAGCTGCTGCTTCTTCAGCAGCAACTGGGTCAATTCCGGTTCAGGGATTGAGGGATGACCTTCGGGGTAGGCCGCGAAACCGGTATCGAACCCGCCGACCTCCGCGATCTCCTCCATGACCGGCACGCTCCAGCCGTAGGGTCCCTCCGGGTCCTTGGCATCGCCGGCGATGACGAAAATATCCCGCACCCCGGCGTCAGCGAGGCGCGTCGTGAAGTGCATGAGCTGCCGACGGGACGTGAGCGTACGGGCTGCGAGATGCGGCACCGCGCGATAGCCGAGACCCGAAAGCTCCACGGCGAGGCCAACGGTCTCCTCCGGACCATGGTGTGGAAGGCAGGTGACCGTGATCGTTGCCGGAGGAGCAACAAGTCCCTGCAGACGGTCGACGACGCCGCCCCCAGGGACGATCTCGACCCGCGTCGGTAGCGCCATTCAGCATTCCACCACGTTGAGGGCCAGCCCCCCGCGGGCCGTTTCCTTGTATTTGTCCATCATGTCCGCACCCGTTTCGCGCATCGTCTTGATGGCGGCGTCGAGCGACACGAAATGCTGACCGTCCCCGCGCACGGCCATGCGTGCGGCGGTGATCGCCTTCATCGCACCGACCGCGTTTCGCTCGATGCACGGAATCTGCACCAGTCCACCCACCGGATCACACGTGAGTCCCAAATTGTGTTCGATGCCGATCTCGGCAGCGTTCTCCACCTGTTCGGGAGTGCCTCCGAGCACTTCCGCGAGCCCTGCCGCCGCCATTGCACAAGCGGAGCCGACCTCCCCCTGACAGCCCACCTCTGCGCCGGAGATAGACGCATTCTTCTTGAAGAGAACGCCGACGGCAGTGGCGGCAAGCAGGAAGCGGATGACGCCGTCGTCGTCGGCTCCCGGGACGAAATCGGTGTAGTACTTCAGAACGGCGGGAATGATGCCGGCGGCACCGTTGGTGGGTGCGGTGACTACGCGGCCGCCCGCCGCGTTCTCCTCATTCACCGCAAGCGCAAACAGGGTGACCCATTCCATGGTGCTGAGATGATCGTTCGGGTCCGCTTCCTTACGGAGCAGTTCCAGCTGCCGTGCCGCCCTGCGTCGGACATGCAGCCCACCTGGAAGGATACCGCTGGTCGAGGACCCCCGGCGGATGGTGTCCTGCATGACGTCCCAGATCTCGAGCAAGCCGCTTCGGACCTCCTCCTCGGACCGGGAGACCAATTCGTTGGCAAGGACGATGCCGGAGAAGGGCTTACCTGTTGCTGCCGCAATGTCCAGCAACTGGGCCCCCGATTCGAAGGGGTAGGGCAGAGGAACAGTCGAGCCGACGGATACGTCCGAGTTGATTTCATCCTCGTCCAGGACGAAACCGCCGCCGACTGAGTAGTACTCGCGGGCCAGCAAAGACATTCCGGAAGCGTTATATGCCGTGAAACGCATGCCGTTGGTGTGGTAATCCAGGCGCTGCCTGCGGTGCAGGACGAGGTCAGCTTCCGGGTCGAAGCTGATATCCCGAACCCCGCCGAGCCGCAGTGTCCTGGACGAATCGATTTCGCCGACCCGCGGTTCCGCGCGCTCGGAATCGGTGAGATGAGGCTGCTCACCCTCAAGGCCGAGCAGAACGGCCTTGACTGTCCCATGGCCATGACCGGTGACACCAAGGGAACCGAACAGTTCAGCCGAGATCCGCGTGACTTGCCCCATCAGCTCCTGCTCCGCCAGCAGCCTGGTGAACAGGTATGCCGCGGTCATCGGTCCACCGGTATGCGAGCTCGACGGTCCTATCCCGATCTTGAACAGGTCGAAGGCGCTGATGGTCACGAGCGGTCCGGACGCTTGTAGAAGGGCAACTCCACCACGGTGAAACCTTCCGGGCGGCCGCGCAGGTCCACCTCCAGTTCCGTACCGGGTTCACTCAGCTCGGAATTCACGTAGGCGAGCGCCACCGGGTAGCCGAGCGTCGGGCTTGGCAGGCCGGACGTCACTGTTCCAACCGTGCGTCCGTCCTGAACGACGCCGTACCCGGCGCGGGCAGAACGCCTTCCGGATCCACGGAGACCCACGAGCTTCCGGCTGGGAGTTCCGCCCTTGAGTGGTTCGAGCACGGCGCGGCCCACGAAGTCCTCGGTCTTCTTGAAGCTGACGACGCCGCCGAGGCCGGCCTCGAAGGGGTTGGTATCCAGCCCCAGCTCGTGTCCGTACAACGGCATGCCTGCCTCCAGCCGGAGCGAGTCCCGCGAAGCCAGCCCACAGGGCGCAAGGCCGTGTTCAGCGCCGGCCTCGGTCACGGCCTTCCACAACTGCAGCGCCTGCCCGTTCTCGATGAAGAGCTCAAACCCGTCTTCGCCGGTATAACCGGTCCGGGCGAGGAGAACCGTGAGCCCTGCCAGCTCCACTGTGACGGCGGCGTAGTACTTCAGTGAAGTGATCGCCTCGGCGTCTGCTGCGCCGGCCATACCGAGCAGGATCGCCTCGGCGTTAGGCCCCTGTACCGCGATCAGGGCTGTATCTTCCGACTGGTCCTGAACTTTCACCTCGAAGTCAGCCGCCCGGCGCTGCAGCTCCGCGGCGACGGTGTCGGAGTTCGAGGCGTTCGGAACAACCAGGAACTCGTCCTCCTCCAGGCGGTACACGATGAGATCGTCGATGACTCCGCCGTCCTCAGTGCAGATCAGGGAGTATTTGGCCTTGCCTACCGGCATGACTGCGAAGTTGCCGACGAGTGCGTAGTTGAGGAACTGTACCGCCTGCGCTCCGCTCACCTTCACCTCGCCCATGTGTGAAAGGTCGAAGATGCCCGCCGCACGCCGCACCGTATGGTGTTCCTCCAGCTCGCTCCGGTACTTCAGGGGCATTTGCCAGCCACCGAAGTCGGTGAAGGCGGCGCCGAGTTCTTGATGCTGCGCGTAGAGCGCTGTCTGCTTGGTCATGAGACTTCCTTAGTTTCCGGTGTTCTCGTGAAGGGACTCGGCGTTGTCCTCGAAAGCTTCGAGGGGCGGGCACGAGCACACGAGGTTCCGGTCTCCATGGGCGCCGTCGACACGACGGACCGGCGGGAAGTACTTGTCATGGCGCAGGGACCGCAGCGGGAATGCTGCCTCTTCACGCGAGTAGACCTGGGCCCAGTCGTCGCTGATGAGTGCCTGCGCGGTGTGCGGCGCCTGGCGGAGCGGGCTCTCCTCGAGCTGCCATTCGCCCGTTGCTACGCGGTCGATCTCCCCCTTGATCGCGATCATCGCGTCCACAAAACGATCGAGCTCTGCGAGGTCCTCTGACTCCGTGGGCTCGACCATGAGCGTGCCGGCAACGGGGAAGCTCAGGGTCGGCGCGTGGAAGCCGTAGTCGATGAGGCGCTTCGCGACGTCTTCTGCGGTGACGCCGGTCTTGGCCGTCAGTTCCCGGAGGTCAAGGATGCACTCGTGCGCAACCAGGCCGTTCTCACCCGAGTAGAGCACCGGGAAGTGTTCGTTCAGGCGGGCGGCAACGTAGTTGGCCGCGAGGAGGGCGGATTTGGTGGCAGCAGTCAGTCCCTCACTGCCCATCAGGGCGATGTAGGCCCAGGAGATGGGGAGCACGCCTGCCGAACCGAACCGTGAGGCGGAGATGGGAACGCCCGCTGCACTTTGCGTGCTGTTCGGGTCTCCGGGCAGGAACGGCACGAGGTGCTCCGCTACGGCTACCGGACCGACGCCCGGTCCCCCGCCTCCATGCGGGATACAGAAGGTCTTGTGCAGGTTGAGGTGGGAGACGTCGCCGCCGAATTCACCGGGCTTGGCAAGAC
The DNA here is from genome assembly GCF_054161285.1 of Arthrobacter sp. D2-10. Lineage (NCBI taxonomy): Bacteria > Bacillati > Actinomycetota > Actinomycetes > Micrococcales > Micrococcaceae > Arthrobacter > Arthrobacter sp. D2-10. Next base: position 3,572,242 of record NZ_CP096431.1, read on the forward strand.
CGACGAGGGCGTTCAGGTTGGCACCGTCGATGTAGACCTGGCCACCGGCGGCGTGCACCTGGTCGCACACCCAGCGCACGTCCTCCTCGAAGACGCCGTGCGTTGAGGGGTAGGTGATCATGATCGCGGACAGGGAATCGCTGTTCGCTTCGATCTTTGCCTGGAGGTCGTCGTGGTCAATGTTGCCGTTCTGCGCTGTCTTGACCACCACCACCTTCATGCCGGCGAGCACAGCGGACGCTGCGTTTGTTCCATGCGCCGACGACGGGATGAGGCAGACGTTACGGGCTTCATCACCGCGGGACAGATGATAGTTCCGGATGGCCAGGAGTCCGGCCAGCTCTCCCTGCGATCCTGCGTTGGGCTGGATGGACACCCCGGCGTAGCCGGTGATCTCTGCGAGACGCGCTTCGAGGTCACCGATGAGCTCACGCCAGCCTTCGGTCTGGTGCTCCGGCGCGAACGGGTGGATGGTTGCGAACTCGGGCCAGGAGATCGGCTCCATTTCGACCGTCGCGTTCAGCTTCATGGTGCAGGAACCGAGGGGGATCATGGTGCGGTCAAGCGCGAGGTCCCGATCGGAGAGACCGCGCAGGTAGCGGAGCATCTGCGTCTCGGAGCGGTGAAGCGAAAACACCGGGTGGGTCATGTACGACGACGTCCGCTTCAGTTCCGCGGGAATGGTTCCCTCGGCTCCATCCGGAAGGTCCGCGCCGAACACTCCGGCGAGGATCTCCAGGTGTGCATTCGTGGTGGTCTCGTCGCAGGAGATACCGACATGGTCGGTATCGACGAAGCGCAGGTTGATCCCGCGTTCTTCCGCCTTGGTGACGATGTCTTTGGCGCCGCCGTCGACCTTCACGAGGAGGGTGTCGAAGAAGGAGGTGTGAACAGTTCCGGGCAGTGCCCTGGCAAGTTTCGCGGCCTTCCCGTGCACGCGCTCTGCAATTGCCTTCAGCCCGTCAGGTCCGTGGTAGACGCCGTACATGCTCGCGACGATGGCGAGTAGTGCCTGGGCGGTACAGATGTTGGAAGTCGCCTTCTCGCGGCGGATGTGCTGCTCGCGTGTCTGGAGCGCGAGGCGGTACGCGGGAGCGCCGTCGGAATCTTTGGACACGCCGACCAGCCGGCCGGGGAGCATCCGCTCGAGACCCTTGCGGACAGCCATGTACGCGGCATGCGGTCCGCCGAAGAAGAGCGGAACGCCAAAGCGCTGTGCAGAGCCGACGGCGATATCCGCACCCTGCTCACCGGGAGGAGTGATCAGGGTCAGCGCCAGAAGGTCAGCGGCAACCGTCACCAGCGCACCATTGTCGTGCGCCGTGGCGATGATGCCGGTGTGGTCACACAGCGCGCCGGAAGCACCGGGCTGCTGCAGCACCACGCCGTTGATGTCACCGTCAGGAAGACCCTCGGACAGGTCCGCGATCTCCACCTCGAAGCCGAGCGCTTCCGCGCGACCCCTGACAACGGCGATGGTCTGCGGCAGGCAATCCGCATCCACCACTGTCCTGCCCTTGTTCTTGCCCGACCGGCGCATGAGCAGGACGGCCTCGGCAACCGCGGACGCTTCATCGAGCAGTGAGGCGTTGGCGATGGGCAGCGCGGTGAGGTCCTGCACCATGGTCTGGAAGTTCAGGAGCGCTTCGAGGCGGCCCTGGGAGATCTCCGGCTGGTAGGGCGTGTACGCGGTGTACCAGGCCGGCGACTCAAGAACATTACGGCGGATCACCGGTGGTGTCACGGTGTCGTAGTAGCCCTGCCCGATCATCTGGACGGCGGTCTTGTTCTTCGACGCGATGCGGCGCAGTTCGGCCAGAACTTCCGGCTCGCTGAGCGCGGAGGGAAGGTCCAAACCCTCGTCGATGCGGATGCTCGCCGGCACCGCGACATCAACGAGCTTGTCCAGGGAGGGATAGCCGAGAACCTTCAGCATCTGCTCAGCACCATCGGAGCGGGGTCCGATGTGTCGGTCGGAGAAGGTTGATTCCGTCAGGTGGGTCATGGGAACTCCGTAGATCAGTGTGCGCGATATGCGCGAACCAGGGTCGAGTTCCTCCCCACTCTGTATTGGACCTGAGAGATTCCGCGAACGCGAGGTTCGCATTGCACCGTCGGTGAGGACAGCCGGGCTCGGCTGTCCTGCTTTCCAGAGTTGCCTTTCCGCTGCGGTGCTGGGCCTGAGAGATTCCTGGGGAGGGTTTGCTCCTACGGCGCCTACCGGTGTGTGAAGTCAACGGCAGAACTCTCCCGCTGCGGGTCAAGGGCGTTATTTAGTTGCGATCGTGATCAAGCTTACTCTTGCGCTTCCTGAGCCGGAAATGGTCCGGTCAGGACCAGTTCAACGGAGCATCCCCAACTCTGGCACCGGCAGCCCGAAGACGTCCTTCAACGCCAATCTGGCCGCGTGGTACCCGCCCATTCCGTGAACACCGGGCCCCGGAGGTGTCGACGCAGAGCACAGGTACAGACCGTCAACCGGCATGCGCCATGGGTTGGGTCCGAAGGAGGGGCGCGCGAGCAGTTGCGGGATGGTGACCGCCCCGCCGCTGAAATCCCCGCCCACGTAATTGGCGTTGTACTGTTCCAGATCCGCCGCTGTCATCACGTGCGAACGGACGACGACGTCGCGGAACCCCGGTGCGAAACGTTCGATCTGCCGCACGATGGCCTCAGTCATATCCCGCGTCGATCCGTTGGGGACGTGGCAGTAAGTCCAGAGGATCTGGCGTCCGTGCGGAGCGCGGGTGGAGTCGAATACAGAGGGCTGCGATACCAGGACATAGGGCTTCTCCGGATGTCGGCCGGAAGCGACGTCAGCCTCGGACGCCGCAACCTCCCGGCGGCTGCCGCCTGCATGGACGGTTCCGGCCGATCGTACTTCTTCATTTGCCCATGGCACTGGACCAGAGAGGATGAAGTCGACCTTGCACGCTCCGTCGCCGTATCGGAAGCCCTCCAGCGCGGAAAGGTAGCGCTGAGGCAGCCGGGCTCGGGCCAGATCGGCCGCAACCCGGGGTGAAACGTCGAGCAGGACCGCGCGTGCGCCGTCGAACTCGCTCACCGATGTGATCGGGCGGCCCGTGTGGATTCTCCCTCCGTGCGCACGGATATCTTCCGCCATGGCATCCACCAGCGCCTGCGACCCACCCACCGGGATCGGCCAACCCACCGTGTGCGCCAACGCTCCCAGGGTGAGGCCGGCTCCGGCGGCCGCGAGGGTGGGAAGGGGGGAGACGGCGTGGGCGGCCACGCCGGTGAACAATGCCGCTGCCTCTTCGGTTGAAAAACGTAAGCCCCACAGGGGTGTTCCCTGCTCAAGCGTCGCCCGGCCCAGAAAGGCCGCGGCCACAGGATTCCGTGGAACACGCAGGAACGAATTAAGGCCCGTGTCCACCACGCCCTCTATGTGCTGCACGAGCGGGCGCATCAGACGCCGCCAGGATTGCCCGTCCTTGCCCAGCCCCATGGCGGTGCGTCCGAGGTCCCGATACGCGAGCCCCGCCCTTCCGCCGTCGAGCGGGTTGGCATATGACAGCGCCGGCACAACGAAGGGAACGCGGTCAGAGAGGGCGAAATCACGGAAGAAGGGCGATGCCAACGCCATCGGGTGCACCGCTGAACAGACATCATGGCGATGATCCGGTTCGAGCAGCTCCATGGAGCGGGAGCCGCCGCCGATAGCATGCTCAGCCTCGAACACCTCGACACTGAGTCCCGCCCGTGCCATCACGACGCCGGCCGCCAGCCCGTTGGGTCCGGCACCGACAATCGCGACGTCAGTCATGGTTAGTTCCTTGCCTCGGAGCGGTCTGTCCGCAGCCTGGACAACGACGCCGCCGCCCCCATCAGCAGCGCGCGACCCTTCGCCGGTGCTGTCCTGCGGAACGTCAGCAGCCCTGCAACTACCCGGTATTTTCCCGGGTTGAGGGGGATGTCGTAGGTGGTGGGAATTTCGACCACGTTCTTCGAGAAATTCCGCTTGAAGGTGGTCACATTAATCAGCTGGGGATAGTTCTCGCTCACGATCCCGGTGAGGCCGCATGCGGTGTTGCCGGCAGCCTTGAGCTGCTTGAACGCCTCCCACAGGAGCAGGTAGGGGGCGAACGTCTTCCGGGCATCGTGCGTGCTGCCCGCGAAGTAATACACCGAGTAGCCACGGTACTCGGTGGTGATCAGCCAACTCACCGCGCGGCCTTCGACGTACGCCACCATAAGGCGCAGATAGTCGCCCAGTTGATCCAGAAGCCTCTCGTAGTATTCAGCACCGAAGCTTGCGAAGCCGTCCCGTTCAGCTGTCTCCTGCAGGATCGGATAAAGGTCCCGCCGGAACACATCGACCCACTCGGGCCGCTCGATAGTCCGTATCTCGACACCCGAACGCTCAGCCCGCCTGATGCTGTTGCGTGCGTTTGGTCGGAAGGACTTGAAGATGGCGTCCTCACTGGGCGTGAGGTCCACCACGATCTCGCGCTCGTACCAGCCGTGCTCGATCGGGCCGTCAGCAGGAGCCTGGGGATGCTTGACCTGCATCCGGACGTAGAGGGGATCGGTATCGACGTCCTCGTCGAACTGCGCCTGGACCGTCCGCATGAGGCGAAGCTCCGCGTCCGGCGAGCGGTCCCCCAACCAGACGGGGCCGTTGATGGCCACCAGGGATTCGCGGAATCGCCGCCGCACCCGGAGCAGGCTCATCAACACGGCCGGCGCGCCGTCGTCGTCGTAGTAAGCCCACAGCCCATACGGTTCCCGGCCGAGGCTCCGCTCAAAGTCAGCCCACTGCGGGGTCTGCTCCAGGGGGATGACGACGCCTGGGTGAGCCGATGCAATCATCTCGAAAGCTTCAGGCGTCAGGCGTTCGCTGCGGAAGACGGAACGTGTCACTGTGGGTCTTTCGGTGCGGGAATCGGCGGGTCCTGAGCGGACGCCCTCAAGCCTACCCGAGCATGGTGAATCCGATCCGAAGCGCCGTCGAAGGGGCCGCCCGCCGGATCGTCGATTCCGAGTGTGCGAACCGGGTCATATTCGGGTTCAAGTATATGTTGGGCAACCCGGCACATCAGATAGCCGGTGACCAGTAGCCGCGTGAGGACGGCCAATGCCACGTATAGCGGATCGATATTGTTGGCTACAGCTCCAGCGGAGGCCTCTCGCGCGGCGAACATCCAGTGCACCCACCAGTGCAGCACTTCCGCCACTTGCCAGACAAGAAGTATTCTCCAGTCGACATAGGAGAGCGCAAGAAAGGGCAGTAGCCAGAGGCTGAGCTCAGGACCATAGTCGGGAATGATGAGCACCAGGGCGCCAATGAGGAGGAATATCACTTGTGGGAGCCGGGGGCGCCGCGGAGCGCGCAGCACCAGCAGCACAATGAGCGCCGCCAGCACTACGAAGCCGACGGATCCTGCGACCCCCAACGCACCGGGCGGCATGGGAGGCAGTCCCAGCCGATCCGAAAGGAGGTTATACGCCCCCCACACGGAGGACGAGATACCCAGGTGCGGGGGGTCGTACTCCCATGGAAGGGCGAGCGCCTGCGAAGGGCCGAATGGGAGAACGGTAATAATCCAGACCGCGGCAAGGGCACCTGCGGTTACCAGCGCTCCCCTGAACCGCCCGGTACGTGCGGCCAGAAGAACCACCGCCGCAAGAACAAGCACAACGTGAACGCTGAATCCGGCACCGAATCCGAGCAGTATTCCTGCCACCGCGTAGTGGTGCCGGGCGAACGCCCTGACAGCCAGGATGCTCAGAAGAACCGACAGCAGCACCCAGCTCGAGGTCGCGGTCAGAACGGCGATCGGCGCAACGGCCACAATCGCTGCATCCCAGGGCCGCCTGCTGGCCAGCCGCATCGTCGCAACAACGATCCCCAGCCACGCCGCTGCAATCACCACAGCGTTCACATCGAAGTACTGCACCACTGACTGCGTCTGCACTATTCCATCCGCAGACGTCGGAACCAGCAGAGCCGTCAGTCCCGCAACCACCCCGACCAGCAATGGGCCATCGAAGGCGGATCCTTCCGCGAACGGAGACAGTCCGCTCCCGATGCCCTGGAACCTGAACGCTTCGGTCCAGTCCGAATAGCAGGCGCGGTAGAACTGTTCCGGACGTGCCCAACCATCCGTTCGGCAGGGCACCTTGACCAACACCGCAAGGAGGGCCGCCGCCGTCGTCATGAGAATGAGAACCCGCTCGACAGTGAAGATTGCCGGCCGTACGCGGCCGGGCGCGGCATGCTTGCCCAGCGGTCCCCCGACGGACTCGGTGAGCTGCCTCAAGAGGGGATCTTTACGGGAGGGCACCGAGATGCTCACCGGGCGGCGCGGGCTCTCCTCGTGCTCCATGTACCGAAGCCTAGCGAACCGCTACGACGACGGCGCCTCCCCGCGATGTGCCGCTTCGCCCGTTCCCATTGGACAGCGACGGAATGCGCGAGCCACAACGCGTGTTGGCAATAACAAGTAGACTGTGTGAGCTGTGGATTTCGCCGCGGGCAAAGGCAACATAACCTCAGTCTGAGCGGTTCAGAATGCGCGTAAAGAGGAGAACAGTGGGAACTAACCCCATTCGGGTAGCAATTGTCGGTGTCGGAAACTGTGCGGCATCACTTGTACAGGGTGTGCAGTATTACAAGGATGCGGATGCAACGGCCACCATCCCGGGCTTGATGCACGTGGAATTCGGCAAGTACCACGTCGGCGACGTCCAGTTCGTCTCTGCCTTCGATGTTGATGGCAAGAAGGTCGGCCTGGATCTTGCTGATGCGATCGGTGCCAGTGAAAACAACACCATCAAGATCGCGGATGTGCCGGCAACGGGCGTCAAGGTGCAGCGCGGCCACACCCTGGACGGTCTGGGCAAGTACTACCGCGAGACCATCGTGGAGTCCGACGCCGAGCCTGTTGACGTTGTGGCCGAGCTCAAGGCTTCGCAGGTCGACGTCATGGTGTGCTACCTCCCTGTTGGATCCGAAGCGGCTGCGAAGTTCTACGCCCAGTGCGCCATCGATGCCGGTGTCGCATTCGTCAACGCCCTGCCGGTCTTCATCGCCGGCACCAAGGAGTGGGCCGATAAGTTCACCGAAGCCGGTGTCCCCATCGTGGGCGATGACATCAAGAGCCAGATCGGCGCAACCATTACGCACCGCGTCATGGCGAAGCTTTTCGAAGACCGTGGAGTGACGCTGGACCGCACATACCAGCTCAACGTCGGCGGCAACATGGACTTCAAGAACATGCTTGAGCGGGATCGCCTCGAGTCCAAGAAGATTTCCAAGACGCAGGCTGTCACCTCCAATGTGGAAGCCGAACTTCACGCCGACGACGTCCACATCGGTCCATCCGATTACGTCGCCTGGCTCGACGACCGCAAGTGGGCTTTCGTCCGGCTTGAAGGTCGCAACTTCGGAGACGCTCCGGTGTCGCTCGAGTACAAGCTGGAAGTTTGGGATTCCCCGAACTCGGCCGGCGTGATCATCGATGCAATCCGCGCAGCGAAGATTGCCGCAGACCGCGGGATCGGCGGCCCCATCCTGTCGGCGTCGAGCTACTTTATGAAGTCGCCGCCGGAGCAGTACAACGATGACATCGCCCGCGAGAAGGTTGAAGCCTTCATCCGCGGCGAGGTTGAGCGCTAAACGACGCTCCTTCGACGAAACGCTCCCGGTCATGCCGGGAGCGTTTCGTGTTCACAGGAGGATTTGGCTAGTGCGGCCCGCGATGCGTGAGAGATTGTTGACATGAGCAATCGCTCGGGGCGTCTGCTGCCCATACTTCCCGGCCTCGCATTCTGCCTTGCCGCTGCTGCCCTGTCGTGGCTGGGAAGCAACGTGATCCCGGGTGCCAGCCCCCTCCTGATAGCCATCCTGCTCGGCGCAGTACTGGGCAATGTCCTACCCATGCCGGCGATCTTCTTCCAGGGAATCGCCGTAAGCGCCAAACACCTTCTGCGGGGCGGCATCGTGCTGCTGGGACTCCAGCTACCGTTCTCGGCGGTTCTCGGGCTTGGCCCGGGTGTGCTGTTGATCGTTCTCGCATCGGTTGGGGTGACCTTCGCAGCTACCGTCTGGTTCGGCAAGCTTCTGGGGGTCGCGCCTTCCCAGCGCCTACTGATCGCGTCCGGATTCTCAATCTGCGGCGCGGCCGCCGTATCGGCGACGGAGAGCGCGGCCGGAGCCCGCAAAACAGACGTCGCGACCGCCATCGGGCTCGTAGTACTCTTCGGGACCCTCATGATCCCCGCCGTCCCCTTCCTCGGGGAACTTCTGGGACTATCCGACAGGGCTCTCGGGATCTGGATAGGTGCGTCGACCCACGAGGTAGCGCAGGTAGTCGCGGCGGGCGAAGCTGTTGGCGGCACGGCACTGGCCGTAGCCGTCACGGTCAAGCTCGCCCGGGTGCTGACGCTGGCCCCGATCATCGCCGGAATCACGATGTACCAGCGCCGGACGGACCCGCGGACCGGTGCTTCGCTGCCGCCCGTAGTCCCCCTGTTCATACTGGGATTTGTCGGGGCAATGCTGATGCGCAGCGTCAGCGCCCTTCCTCCAGGTGCTCTGGAACTGGCGCAGCTTGTGCAGACGTTCATGCTCGCCGCAGCGATGTTCGCGCTCGGTGTCGGCGTGCACTTGCGGAGCCTGCTGCGAGTGGGCCACCGACCGGTTCTGCTTGGCCTGCTCGCGACCGGGGTCATCCTTGCGGTGTCTCTGACCGGTACCGTAATGGTGGCGGCGCCGCGACCCTGAACAGCCCGCGTAGGGTCATGTGGATTCCTCACCGCCGAGACGCTGAATGCTGCGCGACGCCTGCGCCAGTGCCACCAGACTCAGCAGCAACTTGCCATAGGCACGCACACCCACCGCCACGGCGAGCACCGTCCTGTCCCGGGACTTCTCGTCGAACACCACTCCCAGGTCCTGCTTCGCCACCTGATCTGCTGCGCGTGCGTAACCCAGTACGACGTCGGCGCTCACCGACAGTCCCATCGCCTCCATTTCGCGAAGCGTTCCATTGAGCACCGCGCGTGCGTCAGTTGGTACGTCCGGCCAGGAATATGCGTCCAGCAGTTCCCTGACGAGCGGAAGATCGGGCAGGGTCTGCGGCGGTGCTCCCAATACCATTGCCTGGGTCCTGCCGAGCAGTTCGAGCCGGGTGACGGCAGGATCGTCGATCAGCCCGATCAGGGACCGGATTTGGTCAATCCGAAGCCCCACGACCGATCGAAGCCCGGTGATCAACTCAAGACGTTCGGTGTGCCTGGGGCCATACTCGGCTCGGGTGGGATGAATCTCGTCTCCGCGGGGCAGGAGACCTTCGCGGAGGTAGAACTTGATGCTTGCCGTGCTGACACCCGTTGCGGCGCTCAGTTCGTTCAGCTGCATCGGGTGCTCCTCACCGGATAGTAGATCGGCAGCAACTATCCAGATATACATTCATAGGATAGTGCGCCTATCTTATAGGCATGGACTGGAGCCCGCTGATAACCGCCCACGTGATCGCGGCGCTTTACGTACTGGTGCTCGGGCCGATCAATATCTTCCGGCGACGCCGCGACCGGACACATCGAATCATCGGATATACGTGGATAGCCGCGATGTACTTCGTCTGCATCAGCAGCTTCTGGATCGTCTCCGACGGGCAGTTCAGCTGGCTACACGGCCTCTCTGCGTTCACCATCGTCACCGTGACGCTCGGTCTGGTATCCGCCATCCGCCGCAACATCGTGGCCCACCGGGCGAACATGATCGGCAGCTATATCGGGATCGCTGTTGCCTTCGTCTTCGCGGCCACCGTGCCCGGGCGCGCAATACCACTGCTATTGGCTGATGACCCGGCCACCGCGGTCGTCGTCGCTGCCCTGGTACTCCTGACCGCGGGCGCCCTGTATCTCGCAGTCCGACCTCGGTCAAAGGCACCGAAGGTCCTCGTTCGGCCACGTAAGACGCCGGCATAGGCACTTCCCGTCCATTGTCACCGGCGGGCGAATGAAGTGGCCTACACCGGGTGTTTGAGCGACTCCAGTGCAACGAACTCGGTCTGAAGGAACTGGATTGCCGCCGCGAGCCCTGCGCCCGTGCCCGCCGCCGGCTGGTTGCCGTGAGCGATGATGATGTCACCCTGTTGAGCCCTGGTCACTTCCTGCGTGACCGCCTGCGCCGAAAGCGTCGCTCCCGCATCGCCGTTGATGCTGAATCCGGTCGGAGTCTGGCCGAGGGCAAGGCAGATCTGGGAGGCTACGTCGTCCAAATGGGCGGTCCCGGACCGAAAGAAGCGCGGCGGCTTGCCGGCGAGTTCGGAGATTACCTCGGTGTTCTGCATGATCTCGTCGTATACCTCGCCCGGTCCGGTTGTACCGGGTATGCCGTAGGCGCTCTGTCCGTTCACGCTCAACGGAAGATGTTGCGTGCCATGGTTGGCGATTTCGAACAGCGGATCGCCCGCCAGCTCCTTCGCCAGACCCGGGTTACCGGCAATCCACCGAGCGTTGAGGAACAGTGTGGCCGGTACCTGGTGTTGGCGCAGGAGATCCAGGATCGTATGGTCTGTCTGGCTTCCTCCCGGCCCTCCGCAGTAATCGAGGGTCAGAGCAGCGCCTCCGGCAGTTGTGGGCAGACGACTGGCCACTCCGGGGACATCCAGCCCCCAGTGCTGGGGAGCGAGACCTGAGAAAGTAGAGATGATCTCGTCCCGTGTAGGCAGCGCCGGCTCCGGCTTCGGCGGCGGACTCGTGAGTGTGGGTCGTGGTGTCGGTGACGGCGCCGTAGAGGGCGTCAGTGCGGGGGACGTGCTCTCGGTCGGCAGGGTCTGCGGCGCCTTTGCCGCGCATCCCGCCAGCGTCATACCAAGACCGGCCAGAATGAAGGCTCGGCGGCCCGCGTCGAACGGCATAGGACTCCTTCAGGCTGGGTGATCCTCGTCAGTGTAGGCATTGACCATCTCCGCAGCGATGTATGACGTCACCCACTGAAGTGTGTCGCCCCGGGGCGTCTGTTGGAAGGACGTTCACGACGTTACCGCTGGACCACCGCCTGACGGGCCGTCACAAAGGCCGAAACACACGCCTCAACATCCTCGGCGCTGTGTGCGGCCGAAAGTTGGACGCGAATACGCGCCGCGCCCCTGGGTACCACCGGGTAGCTGAACGCGACCACGTAGACACCATGCTCCAGCATGTTGTCGGCCACCCGGGCGGCCACAGCCGCGTCACCGAACATGACCGGGATGATGGGATGCTCGCCCTCCAGCAGGTCGAAGCCCTCCTCGGTCATCCGCCTCCGGAACAGCGCCGCGTTCTCGCTCAGCAGCGCGCGAAGATCCGCGCTGTTTTGCACCAGGTCCAGCGCCGTCAGAGTGGCTGCGACAATCGACGGGGCGAGCGAGTTGGAGAACAGGTACGGCCGCGCTCGCTGCCGGAGCAGTTCAACGATCTCGCGGCGTCCGGACACATAGCCGCCTGATGCTCCACCGAGGGCTTTACCGAAGGTACCGGTATAGATGTCGACGCGATCGGATACACCGGCATGCTCGGGTGTTCCGGCGCCGGTGGTGCCCATGAATCCGACGGCGTGTGAGTCGTCCACCATCACCATGGCGTCGTACCGCTCTGCGAGGTCGCAGATCTCCTGCAGCGGAGCAAGGTAACCGTCCATCGAGAAGACACCGTCGGTGACGACGAGCCGGCGGCGGGCGCCGGAGGCTTCCTGCAGCTTCGCTTCCAGATCCGCCATATCGCGGTTCGCGTAGCGGAACCGCTGCGCCTTGCTCAGCCGGATCCCGTCGATGATTGAGGCGTGGTTCAGGGCATCGGAGATCACGGCGTCGTCAGCGCCCAGCAGTGATTCGAACACTCCGCCGTTCGCATCGAAGCAGGAACTGAAGAGAATGGTGTCATCGGTCCCGAGGAACCGGGAGACCCGCTGTTCGAGCGCCAGGTGCAGGTCCTGGGTTCCACAGATGAAACGCACCGACGCCATGCCGAAGCCGCGGTCGTCGAGCGCGCCTTTCGCGGATTCGATGATCGAGGGGTGATCGGCAAGGCCGAGGTAGTTGTTGGCGCAAAAGTTCAGAACCCGCGCTCCTTCACCGTTCCCGAGGGCGGCTCGGATCGCGCTGGACTGCGGAGACGAGATGGTCCTTTCCCGCTTGTACAGACCGGCATCCCGAATCTCCTGCAGCTCTGACTGCAACTGATCCTTGACTGAAGCAAACATTCCCAACTCCCTAAATTGACGACCAGTCGAGTACGACTTTGCCGCTGCGCCCATTGCGCGCGATCGTGAAACCTTTCTGCCAGTCCGACGCCGGCAGCACGTCCGTCACTACACTCGCCACAGCATCACGCAGCCGATGATTGGACTGCAGCATGGCGCTCATCGCATACCAGGTTTCGAACATCTCCCGCCCGTACACGCCCTTCAGGGTGAGCATGTGCGTGACGACCTTCCCCCAGTCGATGGTGATGTCCTGCGCGGGCAGCCCAAGCATCGCAATCCGGCCGCCGTGGTTCATGTTGTCGATCATCTCGGGCAATGCAGTGGGGTGTCCGGACATCTCAAGCCCGACGTCGAAGCCTTCCACCATGTGCAGTTCCCGCTGCGCCTCCGTGATCCTCATCCTGCTCACATCGACGGCGAGATCGACCCCAATGGATCTGGCGAGATCAAGGCGCGGCGCAGAGACGTCCGTGATCGCGATATTGCGGGCACCCGCATGACGGGCTACGGCAATGGCCATCAGCCCGATGGGTCCTGCGCCGGTGATGAGAATGTCCTCGCCGACCAGGGGGAAGCTCAACGCGGTGTGAACAGCGTTCCCAAACGGGTCGAAAACCGCACCCAACTCGGGCGTCACGCCGTCGTGGTGCACCCAGACGTTGGTTTCGGGAAGGACCACGAATTCAGCAAAGGCGCCGTCACGCTGCACACCGACGCTGACGGTCCTGATACACATCTGACGGCGTCCGGCCCGGCAGTTGCGGCAGATACCGCACACAATGTGGCCCTCACCGGATACCCGGTCTCCCACCCGCACATCGTGGACACCGTCACCAAGCTCAACCACCTCGCCGTAAAACTCATGACCCGGAATCAGCGGTGCCCGGATGATCCCAGCCGCCCACGCGTCCCATGACTCGATGTGAAGGTCTGTTCCGCAGATTCCCGTGGTCAGCACGCGGATCTTCACCTCCCCGATACCGGGGACGGGCTCCGGTCTGTCGACGAGGTCAAAACCGGCCTGGGAACCGGCTTTATAGAGCGCCTTCACTCAAAGTCCTTTCGTCAGGTTCGCGCGGTGAGGTACCGACGGGATGGAGCCGGAGACGGTGCTACTCAGAACAGACCTACTGCGCCGCCGTCGTCGTCGACGTCCATGCGCAGGGCGCCCGGCTCCCTGGGCAGTCCGGGCATGGTCATGACGGCGCCCGTGAGGGCCACGATGAACCCGGCGCCGGTCTTCGGCATCAGGTCGCGCACATGGAGAGTGAAGCCCTCGGGCGCACCCAGCAGAGTGGCGTCATCGGAGAAGGAGTACTGCGTCTTCGCCATGCAGACCGGCAGCCGGTCCCACCCGTTGGCGCGGATCTCCGCCAGGCGGCGCAACGCTGCAGGAGCGAATTCAACGTCACAGGCCCCGTAGATTTCCTGGGCCACCGTGCGGATCTTCTGGTCCACCGGAAGGTCCAAAGGATAGAGGTGACGGAACGACCGGGGGGCCTCCAGGGCCTCCAGGACTTTCGCGGCGAGCTCATCTCCGCCGGGACCGCCGCCGCCCTCACCCCAGATGTCCGCAACGGCAGCACTGATACCTTTGCCGGCACACCACTGCAACAGCCAGGCCAGTTCCTCATCGGAGTCCGTAGCGAACTTGTTGATCGCCACCACGGGCGTGATTCCGAACTTCAGCACGTTCGTCACATGCCGCTGCAGGTTGACCACTCCGCGCTCAAGCGCCGGGACATTCGGCGCCCGTAGATCATCCTTCGCCACGCCTCCGTGCATCTTCAGCGCGCGGATGGTCGCCACAAGTACGACGGCGTCCGGCGCCACATCCGCCGACCTCGCCTTGATATCCATGAACTTCTCAGCGCCAAGGTCAGCACCGAACCCGGCCTCGGTTACGACAACGTCCGCCATCTCCCGGGCTGTCCGGGTGGCAATGACCGAGTTGCAGCCGTGCGCAATGTTGGCGAACGGCCCACCGTGTACCAGCGCGGGCGTGCCGGCGATTGTTTGCACGAGGTTTGGTTTGATCGCGTCTTTCAGCAGGAGCGCCAGGGCACCCTCAACCCCGAGGTCCGCCACGGTCACGGGTTTCCTGTCATACGTGTAGCCGACAGTCATCGCGGCGAGCCGTCGCTTCAGGTCGGCAAGGTCGGTCGCGAGACAGAACACTGCCATGACCTCGGAGGCCACCGTGATGTCGAACCCGTCCTGGCGCGGGATCCCCTGCGCGGGACCCCCGAGTCCGATCACCACCTCCCGCAGCGCGCGGTCGTTGACATCGAGCACGCGTTTGAACGTGATTCTGCGGGGATCGATATTGAGGGGATTGCCCTGGTAGATCGAGTTGTCCACCAGAGCCATCAGGGTGTTGTTGGCACTGGTGATTGCGTGAAAGTCGCCGGTGAAGTGGAGGTTGATGTCCTCCATCGGCAGGACCTGCGAGTAGCCGCCCCCGGTGGCGCCGCCCTTCATACCCATCACCGGACCCAGGGAAGGTTCACGGAGCGCAACCATCACGCGTTGACCTGCCCTCGCCAGGGAGTCAGCTAGTCCCACCGTGCAGGTGGACTTGCCCTCCCCGGCTGGCGTGGGGCTCATGGCGCTCACCAGCACCACCCTCCCCGGCGCCTTGCCCGGGACGAGAGGTAATCGCGCGGGATCGATCTTCGCCTTGTACCGCCCGTACAACTCCAACGCCTCAGCAGGAATACCCGCCGTCGCTGCAATGTCCTCGATGGGGCGCATGCGGGCGGCTCGTGCAATGTCGAGGTCGGACACTGGGGCGTGGATAGACGTCATCGTCTGAATCCTTCCGGGGTGCTGGCAGGACTATGGGCGGCTCGGGTGTGAGCTCACGACCAATCTACCAGCGGGGCGAGCGACGGTTATGCCGCGCATCACATGCGTTCGTCGCCATCAGTCAGGACAATCCCGCCCGCTCGAGAATGTATCGGGTCATCGGCTCATAGAGCCCTGGACACAGATTGTCGTCCAGGGGAACCGCAACCTCGAGCTGTCCCTGCGCTTCGGAGACAAACAGGCCGGGATCGTTGCAGTCGGCAAACCCCAGGGTCGGTATTCCTTCGGACGCGGCATGTCCGGCCCAGCCGTGATCGGCCACCACCAGCTGTGGCGGCAGCGCACCCTGCGAGGCCAACAATTCGAGGCTGAGCCTCATCGGCTCCGGGTAATGGGTGTGGACGAGTCCGCCGTACTGGTGCCATGCCAGGACGCCGAAGAGCTGCCGAATGTCACCGTCCCGGAACGGTTGGCCTTCCGGCACCCGCACCACTGTGGCTCCGCCCCGCTCAGCGGCGGAAGCGAGCGCAGCATGAACGGGCAGCAGGCCGGCGGGATGGCCGGTAGCGAACAGAATGCGATCCTTCGCGCGAACAGCATCCCCCAACCGGTCCGCGAAACGGTCGAGCGCCGCAACGCACTTACCGGCGTCGATGGTGTCCTGACCCTCGAGCAGCGCAGGGTCGGCGCTGGTGCCGACGCGCTCGTGCATCAGGTCGAACACCTCGTCGAACGTCCACTCACGTGTGAGCCGCACGCCGAACTCGAGGTGCTCATTGCCCTCAAGGAACAGCCGCATGTGCCGCAGGTTGTCCTGTCGGGGCGTGGCAACCTTACCGGTGATACCTACAGAGTCGAGATAACTGGCGAGTTCTTCGGCGGCATTCACCACTCCATCGTAGGCACACCCGGCGCACGTGGGCTGCCTTCGCGATTCAGAGGGCGGGAGCGGCCTCATACTGCTCGACGGCGGTGCGGTAACTCTGCGCTGTGAACAGTGCTGTGCGCTGCCACCCGAAGGCAAGCGCGTGTACCGCAGCGTGGGCGCCGAGCGTGCGGCGCATGTCGCCGTCGTCGTGCAGGAGCTCCAGGGCGGCCGACCACAAGGCGACACCGTGACCGTCCACCAGGATGCCGGTGCGTCCATCGCTGATCGCCTGGGGCAGCCCGCCCACGTTGGCTGCGAGCACGGGCGTACCGCAGGCCTGGGCTTCCAGGGCAACCAGACCAAAGGACTCGCTGTAGGAGGGCATGGCCACGACATCGGCTGCACGGAACCAGTGCGCAAGCTGGGCGGGCAGGACGGGAGGGTAGAGCCGGACGACGTCGTGCAGTCCAAGCCGGTCGATCAGCGGCTGGAGTTCCAGCGCCTCCGGCCCGCTGCCCGAGCCGATAATGCTGACCTGCAGCGGAATGTCAGGGCGCCTCGCGAGCAGATCCGCGGCAGCCTCCACGAGCAGGTGCGGACCTTTCAGTTTCTGAATCCTGCCGGCGAAGACCACGTGGAACGCCTCGGCCGGGAACTGGAGACGCTCCCGGGAAGCGGGGCGATGCAGTGCGTGGAAGACATCGAGGTCGACGCCCGGAGCGACAATATCGACCTTTTCGGCGGCGGCTCCGTAGAGGGACTCGAGTTCGGCAGCCTCCGTACTCGTGTTGGCGATGAGGCGGTCGGCGCCGTCGACAATGGAGTGCTCACCGGCGATACGGGACTCGGGTTCCATCACGCCGCCGGCATGGAGCCTGAGGTTCTTTACCTTTGCCATGGTGTGCATCGAGTGCACCAGCGGCAACTTGAGTGATTTCGCAACGGTAAGGCCCACCATCCCGGACACCCAATAGTGCGAGTGGATAACGTCGAAGTGCCCGTCGGCAAGGAGGTCCGTGGCGTCCGCTATAGCGTCCGCTAGGTCATCGGACAGCTGGGGCAGCACTTCCTTGGGCACCCGTCGAGTAGGCCCGGCAATGAGGTGGCGCACCAGGACACCCGGGCCAAGTTCCTCAATGTGGGGCTGCCCGTCGGCGGCTGCACGCGTGAAGATTTCGACGTTGATGCCGACCTTCGCAAGTTCGAGCGCCACTGACCGGACATAGACATTCATCCCGCCGGCGTCTCCGCCACCGGGCTGGTCGAAGGGCGATGTGTGAAGCGACAGCATCGCAACGCGCTTCACGGGGGCCACGCACCCTCCCTTCACCGTCACTTAAGGGCACACCTGCTCTTGCCCGCTAACCACCTCTGACCATATAACGCGCACAACAGCCGCTACATTCCGTGACAGGTGCGGTGAATTGGGGCTGCAGCTCCGTTAAAGGCGGAAGCCCGCGCTGGGAAGCGCGGGCTTCTCCTGGAATGGGATCGATGACTTGCATCGGACCCTCCTTCGCGGATCGACAGGACGCAGCTACACGGCCGCATGGACGCTGCTACTTGATGAACAGGTGATGCTGTGGCAGGGCGTAGGACTGGGCGTTGTCCCAGGCGCTATCGACCGACAATTCCTGTATTCGCTTCCAGAAGGAAACACTTTCGCGGAGTTTCTTGATCATGAGGTACACCTCCTTTCGCTGCATGAAGTCGGGCATCACCGCTGCAGAATCGATCGCTTCAGGGCTGGGATCGCCTGCCCTGCCGTCGAGGCGGGTGAGATTGCCTGACATGATGAATTCCCCCTGCGAACGCGGCTGTTCGTCGACCTGGGTCGCGGTGCGTTCTGTGGAAATGGGGACAGATAGGACCTGAGACGCAGGCATGGATATCTCCTGGAATTGTGGTGCATGAAGTGGAAATGGCGCGTAAAAGCACATCCCGTAAAGGGGGCACGAAAAAAGAGGCGGACTACGCCTGGCACACAAGTAGTGAAAGAAA
Organism: Arthrobacter sp. D2-10; assembly: GCF_054161285.1. Classification (NCBI taxonomy): domain Bacteria; kingdom Bacillati; phylum Actinomycetota; class Actinomycetes; order Micrococcales; family Micrococcaceae; genus Arthrobacter; species Arthrobacter sp. D2-10. Next base: position 3,590,136 of record NZ_CP096431.1, read on the forward strand.
CTTCTCGCAGAAGTAATTAGGAGAGAAGTGCCAGTTTCAGCAGGAAATCAGTGCGCAGCGACGGTGGAGGCTGGGCGGGTTCGCGCGGCCATCATGCCGCCGAGAAAGTTAATCACCGAATCCCACCTCCACTTCTATCTAGCGCTTACCTGGACTGTGCAAAAACCGGAAGATTGAGATCTCCCAATGGCACTTCTCAAAGTTACCGCAAAGGAAGGCCCTTCGCCTAGCTCTTTCTGGGAATTATCTGAAAAAGTTTCACCATCAGGAATAAGCCGCGCTTTGCGCCCCAAAGAATGCCGCAACGTTAGGCTGATTGGGGGTCGAGAGGAGCAAACGGATGGAGTCCAAGCGCCTTCGCGAGGTGGATGCGCTGCGCAGCTTCGCGCTTGGTGGCATCCTCATGGTCAACATCTGGTACTTCGCCGACCCGTTCACCCTCGCCGGCGAAATCAGCCCCGCTCACGACTCTCCTGCCGATGTGACGGTTCGGTTCACCGTCGCAGCGCTGTTCGAAGCAAAGTTCTATCTGCTCTTTTCTTTCCTGTTCGGATACAGCTTCGTCTTGCAGTGGCAAGCGGCCGTTGCTGCGTCCGCCTCCCCGGTTCAGCGGATGTCGCGCCGATTGACCGCCTTGCTTGTCCTCGGTTTGCTGCACGGGACTTTTCTGTTCTTCGGAGACATCCTGCTCACGTACGCGCTGATGGGCTTCATTCTGCTGGCGACGTACTCCATCCGGACATCCACAGCCGTCATCGCGGGCAGTGCCCTGATCGGAATCATCGGATCGGCCATTCTGGTGGTGGGACTTTTCGTCGCCGTAGCCTCGGTAGGCCTCCCGCCGGTGGGTTTCGATGTCGACGCAGACGCGCTCGTGCAGAGCCCAGGCTCCGCATTCTTCGCCAACGTCGACAATTTCCTGAACAACGTTGCCGGAGTCGTGCTGTTCCAGGGCCCCCTCTCCCTGGCGATGTTCTACCTCGGTCTCGCAGCCGGAAGGGTTGGACTCCTCTCAGGGCAGCTTTCCCGCCGCGCTCTCACGACGACGGCGTCAGTAGCCCTCCCGGTTGGCCTCACCGCCGGGGCGATCCAGGCCTACCTCACCAACTATGTGGACGCTGAGCAGTTCAGCGTTCTAGCGGTCGGGATCTCGACGCTCACCGCGCCCTTGCTGACGGCCGGATATGTCAGCCTCCTCCTGCTGTTCTTCCGCACGACGACGGGAGGCAGGTTCCGTGACTTCCTCGCCCCCGCCGGCCGCATCGCGCTCACCAACTACCTGATGCAATCGCTGATCATGGCCTTCCTCTTCACGGCCTACGGGCTGCGTCTATCGGACCAGCTGCCCGCCGCCGCGGTCGCAGGCATCGCCGTCGTTATTTATGCAGCCCAGCTGGTTTTCAGCCGGATCCTGCTCTCACGGGTCTCAGTGGGTCCGATGGAGTGGCTGATGCGCCACATCACTTACGGCGCGCGCAGGGCACAGGCTGTGCGGAATTAGATGTTCCAACGCAGGATGGCCGGCGTGTGCTTGTCCCAGCCGAGGGCGCAGACCGCAGCGGTACCGAGGATGAAGCGCCGTCCTTCAACGGCGTCGAACTCCAGCCAGCGCGCGGTGAGAATGCGAAGAAAGTGCCCGTGCGCGACCAGAAGTGCGTTGCGGACGGGAACGGCGTTCGGATCCTGATCCGCGGGCGTTCCGCAGCCCGCCTGGACGCGGGAGATGATTCTGTCGGCGCGAGCTCCCACCTCGGCGAGCGTCTCGCCGTTCGGCGCGCCGTCCTTCCAGATGAGGTACCCGGGATTCTCCTCGCGCACCTTCACGCTGTTGCGGCCTTCGTTGTCGCCGTAGTCCCATTCATGAGCGTGCGGCAGTACTTCCGCGTTCGGGAAGCCTGCCAGCTCTGCTGTCCGCCGGGCACGCTGCAGCGGCGACGTGAAGACCACGTCGAAGTCGACGCCGGTCAGCCGGCCGGCGGCGTCGCGGGCCTGCTGCTCCCCGCCCTCGGTCAGCGGAAGGTCCGTGAGTCCCGTGTAGTTGCCGTCCCGCGACCACTCGGTCTCGCCGTGTCGCAGGAGCCAAAGGTTCGGCAGCGGCGTGCCGGCGGGCGTGAGGTCGGCGGCAGCGGCGCCCGGCTGGCTCACGACTCATCCCCGGCGGCTTCGGGCTGGCTGGACCACCAGGTGCGCAATTTCGCCTCAGCCTCGTCCGGGGTGTGCGGGCCGTGCTCCATTCGCTCCTCCAGCAGGTAGCGGTAGGCCCGCCCCACGACGGGACCCGGCCGGATGCCTAGAAGGGCCATGATCTGTTCTCCGTCCAGGTCTGGCCGTATGGCCGCCAGTTCTTCCTGCTCGGCGAGCGCAGCAATGCGTACCTCGAGGTCGTCATACGCGAACGCGAGCCGCTCAGCCTTTCGGCGGTTGCGGGTTGTCACGTCCGAGCGCGTCAGCCGGTGCAGCCGCTCAAGGTGGGGGCCGGCGTCGGAGACGTAGCGGCGGACCGCTGAGTCAGTCCAGCCCGCCTCGCCATATCCGTAGAACCTCATGTGCAGTTCCACGAGGCGGGCCACAGCCTTGATCGTGTCATTGTCGAAGCGAAGCGCCTTCATCCGCTTCGCCGTCAGCTTCGCTCCGACGACGTCGTGGTGGCGGAAGCTCACCGCACCTGACGATTCGAAGCGCCGCGTAGCCGGCTTGCCGACGTCGTGCATCAGTGCAGCGAACCGCAGCACGAAGTCGGGAGCCGGCACCGCACCGTCATCGTCGGTTTCCAGCTCACAGGCCTGCTCCAGCACGGTCAGGGAGTGCTGGTAGACGTCCTTGTGCCTGTGGTGCTCGTCCATCTCGAGGCGAAGGGCGGGCACCTCCGGCAGAACGTGATCGGCCAGCCCGGTGGTCACCATGATGTCGATCCCGCGGCGGGGGTGCGCCCCGTTGATTAGCTTCGTCAGCTCGTCACGCACCCGCTCCGCGGAAATGATGGTGATGCGATCGGCCATTGCCGTCATGGCTTCGCGCACCTCCGGAGCAACTTCCACTCCCAGCTGGGATGCGAACCTCGCCGCGCGCATCATCCGAAGCGGATCATCAGAGAACGACGACGACGGCGCACCCGGGGTGCGCAGCAGGCCGGCGTGGAGGTCCTTGACGCCGCCGTAGGGATCCACGAGTTCCAACGAGGGAAGCCGGAGCGCCATGGCGTTGATCGTGAAGTCCCGGCGGAGAAGGTCATCCTCCAGGTTCGTACCGAACGCCACCACGGGTTTGCGGGAGGATGGATCGTAGGCTTCCGCCCGGTAGGTGGTGACCTCGATCGTGAACGAGTCCTTGCGAAGGCCGATCGTGCCGAATTCCCGGCCGATCTCCCAGAAAGCGTCAGCCCAGCGGCGAATGACAGCGATGGTCTGGTCCGGGTCGGCGTCCGTTGTGAAATCCAGGTCCGGCGAGGAGCGGCCAAGGAAAAGGTCGCGGACTGGGCCGCCCACCAGAGAGAGTTCGTGGCCGGCGTCGGCGAAGAGACGACCGAGCTCGGTGACCACCGCCGGAAGCGGGGCGGTCAGCGGGGAGTTTTCCAACAGGTGCACCATAGTGGTTTAAGCGTGCCAGAGATCAGCCCAAACACCATTACGGGGAAGCAAGGATGGGCATCCGTCCCCAATCGTCGGCTCGCGCACGGCAACACGCCGCACGTTCCGCGCCGCCGCGTCCGCCCCGGGCGTCACGTCATCATCGCCCCGCAAAGGTCGTTAGAGTGGGGACATGGACCGACCCGTTCCCAGCGCCCCCAAGCGCACCCCATTGACAGCGTCAATGGGCCGGACGAGCGCGCCTATGATCCACCAGACGCTTCCGACAGTGGAGGAAGTATCGGCCGGCGGAATCGTCGTCGACACGTCAACCGACCTGCTCAATGTCGCGATCATCGCCCGTCTGAACCGGGGTGGACGCCTCGAGTGGTGCCTGCCCAAGGGGCACCCGGAAAACCAGGAGAACAACGAGCAGGCAGCGGTGCGTGAGATCGAAGAGGAAACAGGCATTCGCGGCCGTGTCCTTGCAGCGCTGGGCAGCATCGACTACTGGTTCACCGTCAGCGGGCACCGCGTTCACAAGACGGTTCATCACTTCCTGCTGGTCTCGACCGGTGGACACCTCACCATCGAGAACGATCCCGATCATGAGGCCGTGGATGTGGCGTGGGTTCCCCTCGCGGATCTTGGCCGCAAGCTCTCGTTCCCGAATGAGCGTCGGATCGCCGACCTTGCCCGAGAGGTGCTTCCGCAGTACCTGTAAGTGGGTTGCCTCCCGGGCACCGACGGCGGGTGACCGGCGTGGGAGCGTATTGGTGAGACGATGAGTAACGATGTCTGATACCAACACCGCCTCAATACCCGTCCAGGATGCGGGCGTGGTTCCCAGCCGCCGTCCCACCCCGGCGGGCGAAGTTCCGCCCACCGATTCAACCGCACGCTCCAGCGCAATCATGGCTGCAGGCACGCTGGTGTCGCGCATACTCGGCCTCGTTCGGGTGGCGCTCCTCGCAACGGCGATCGGCACAGCCGGTGCGGTGTCGGACCTCTTTCCCGCGGCCAACAACCTGCCGACCTATATCTTCCTGATGATCGCAGGCGGTGTGTTCAATGCGGTGCTGGTGCCGCAGATCATCCGTGCCAGCCAGCAGGAGGACCGTGGAGCGGACTTCGTAAGCCGGCTCATGACGCTCTCGGTCATCGTCCTGTTCGTCCTGACGGTACTCATCACACTGGCGGCGCCCTTCCTTGCGGATCTGCTGACGAATGTATCCGGGGATGCGCTGGCCTTGACGACGGTCTTTGCCTACTGGTGTCTGCCACAGATTTTCTTCTACGGCCTGTACTCGATCATCGGACAGGTCCTCAACGCCAACGGATCCTTCGGTCCCTACATGTGGGCTCCTGTGGTGAACAACATCGTCTCCATCGGGTTCCTCATCGCCTTCATCACCCTGATGGGCGCTGAACGGACTACGGGCCACACCCCGGACACGTGGACGCCCACGCATACCCTGCTCCTCGCGGGAGGAACCACCCTCGGAATCATCGTCCAGGCGCTCGTGCTCATCGTGCCGCTGCGCCGCCTGCGCCTCGGCCTCCGGCCCAGGTTCAGGTGGCGCGGTGTCGGGCTGGGGAAAACCGGCCGCCTGGCTTCCATCACCATCGTGACGATGCTGATCGGCAACGGCCTGTACATGGTCAACCAGTGGGTTGCCACCATCGCTACCGAGGCACGAACCGACCTCCCCGACGACACCTACATCGCCGGCCTCACCAACCTGGATATCGGTTCGCTTGTCTACGTCCTGCCGCATTCGGTGATCGCTCTTTCCCTGGCCACCGTCATGTTCAACCGCCTCGCCGCCGCGCATGCCGAGAACGATCTGCAAACCACGAAGGAAACTCTTTCGCTTGGCCTGCGGACCATCGGCGTTGCGACTGTCTTCGGTGCCGCAGCCCTTCTGGCACTGGCAGCGCCCCTCGGCATGGTCTTCTCCGGAGGCATCCGCGAAGGCGGTGCCCTCAACGCCTTGATCATCACCCTTCTTGCCGTTGGTGCACCCTTCCTCAGTGCCAACTTCTTCATGAACCGGGTGTTCTACGCAGCTGAAGATGCGATCACCCCGCTCAAGGTCCAGCTCATTCTCTCTGTGGCAGGGGTAGCCCTGGCTCTCACGGCGAGCCTGTTCGAACCAGCCCTGATCGTCCCGATGCTTGCCCTGAGCTTCACGGTCGGCAACATCATCGCCGTCATCGTCAGTCATTTTTTCCTTGTGCGGCAGATCGGGAGCTACGGGGCCGGACACATCTACGACGTCCACGTGCGGCTTAGCATCGCCGGGCTGGTATCAGCCGCTGTCGGCGCCGGCATCCTCTGGCTCTTCGGTGGCTACCAGCCCAATGGATTCGTGTGGCAGTCTGTCGGCAGTGCCGCCGTCGTACTTCTGGTGGCAGGTCCCCTGATGGTGGCCGTATACGTAACCATGCTGAAGGTCCTGCGAGTCACAGAGCTGAGTGACTTCCTTGCTCCGCTCCTGTCTCGCTTCAAACGGCGCTAGGGGGCGACACCGGGGCATAGACGCAAATCGGCCCGGGAGTCACCGGTAGCATTGGTACAAAGTATCCACATCCGGGAGGAACACGTGCCAGAAGCAGTAGATGTTGGTTCAGTACTGGGCGGCCGCTATAAGGTCACCGCTTACGTACTGTCCTCTGCTGAGAAGGACCTGGTGTTGGACGGCGTCGATCAGGTATTGAATCGGCCGGTAAGCATACTCGTGGCATCGCCCTCCAATGCCGGCCAGGTTGCTACCAGTGCGCGAGAAGTTGCCACCGGCGAGCGGCCAGGAAACATTCAGGTGCTCGATCTTGGAATCACCGACGCCGGCACGTACCTCGTCACCAACCGCGCTCCTGCTGCGGACCTGCTGGACCTCGTGATCCAGCAGGACGCACCCTACATCGAGCCGTTCTTCACGGACACGCTCGGTTCGGAGATCTTTGGCGTGGCCCGCTCCACGGAGCCGGAAACGTACGACGACGACGATCATTATGACCACGAGGAGGAGCGTCGCCCTTCACGCCTCCCCAAGGCCAGAATGCCGCGCTTCGGGCGTGCAGCGGCAGGTGGCGCCGCTGCAGGTGCTGCGGCGGCTGGGTCAACTCGCTCAGAGCCTGGCACCGCTCCCCAGAACATATCGGCATCCCGCCCCGCCGGCGGCGCCAGTGTGCCCCCGCCGCCGAGCGCGCCTCCCCGTGTGATTGCGGCGGACGAGCAGAATCAGCGCCCGAAGGTCTCCCTCTGGTCTGAAGACGAACAGGACCGCACAGAGGAAGCTTCCTCCCGGCGGCCGCCGTCCCGCTTTCCCGCGGGGGCTGCGGCCGGTGGTGCTGCCGCCGGCGCAACCCAGTACGACGACGACGACGCGTACGAGGACTACGCCGACGATGAGGACCGCGAGAACAATCCACGCTTCACCAGGCTGCTGGTCGGTATCGTCCTCGCTATTGTCATTGTCGCCGCCGTCATACTTGCGGTAACTCAGCTTCGGCCTGTCTTCGACCCACCGGTCGCGAACGAAAGTGGAACTGCAGAGAGCAGCCCGGAAGCCTCCGCCAGTGAGAACGCAACGCCTCCTGCGTCCAGTTCAGCCACTCCTGAGCCTGAACTGGTGGAGCCGGTAGCAGTGAATGTCACCCGTCTTGTACCGGACAATCCCGAACTCAACTCGCAGACAGACGCCGATCTTCCCGCAATCATCGACGACAACCCCGCAAGCTTCTGGGGCACCCTGGTCTATGCGAACGAGACCTTCGGTGGACTGGCCCAGAATATGGCGCTGGTAGTTGAGCTGGAGGAGCCGTCAAACGTCTCCGAAATCGTGATTGAACAGCTAAACAGTTCGGGCGGCAGCTTTACCGTGTTGCTGAATGACGAACCTACGCTGGACGGCGCTACCCAGGTGGCACAGTCGGGGTTCACCAGTCCATCAGCAACCTTCAGTGTGCCGGATGTCGACGGTGTACCGCCTACAGCTCAGTATGTAATCGTGAACTTCACGCAGCTGCCCCGCCTCTCAAACGTCCAGGCACAGTACCCCTGGGGTATGCGCATCGCAGAGATCAATATCTCCTAGCGCCTGCGCCTGGCTCTTCGATCTCGCGGAATAACGCAGGTCGGAGTGTCGTTGATGCAAGTGATCGCGATCGGACTATCAGGTTTGGTCGTTCTGACCGATAGAAAGGTTCCTTCATTCCGTGAGCACCGAGACACAAGTCGGAAGTAAAGCGTCCGACGACATCCGCGAAGTCATCATCGTCGGATCCGGTCCCGCTGGCTACACAGCCGCCGTATACACCGCCCGGGCGAACCTTTCACCTCTGCTGATCGCCAGTTCAGTCACCGCCGGTGGAGAGCTGATGAACACGACCGATGTGGAGAACTACCCCGGGTTCCCTGAGGGGGTAATGGGACCAGACCTCATGGAGAACTTTGAGAAGCAGGCAGCCCGCTTCGGAACTGAAATCCTGTTCGAGGACGTCACCTCGGTTGACCTCTCGGGCGATATCAAGACCGTGACTATCGGCACCGGAGAAACCTTCCGGGCACGCGCTGTCATCATCTCCACTGGGTCGGCCTACCGGGAGCTTGGACTCGAAGACGAGAAGCGGCTCTCCGGACACGGCGTCAGTTGGTGCGCAACGTGTGACGGATTCTTCTTCAAGAACCAGGACATCGCGGTTATCGGAGGCGGCGACTCCGCTATGGAGGAAGCACTCTTCCTCACCAAGTTCGCCCGGTCGGTCACCGTCGTACACCGTCGTGATTCACTTCGGGCCTCCCGCATCATGCAAGACCGAGCGTTGGCTCACGAAAAGATCCGGTTCGAGTGGAATGCTGAAGTAACCGCGATTCACGGCGCCGACAAGGTCACCGGATTGACGCTGTCCAGTACTGTGGATGACTCGACCCGCGAACTCGCTGTCACGGGCGTGTTTGTCGCTATCGGCAACGATCCCAGAATCGACCTCGTCAAGGATCAGCTGAAGCTGACCGAGGAGGGCACCATCGCCGTGCTCGGCCGCACCTCGAAGACGTCACTCCCGGGCGTCTTCGCAGCGGGGGACGTCATTGATCCCACCTACCGCCAGGCGATCACAGCCTCCGGTTCGGGATGTGTCGCGGCCATCGACGTCGAGCATTATCTTGCCGATCTTGGCGATTCTGTGGAGACCGCCGCGGAAGTCCCGACCCCCCTGGCTGAACAGGTGTCTGAAAAGGCTACCGTCTAACCCTCGAGAAGGAGTAGAGAGTATGAGCAACGCTAAAGAAGTAACAGATTCATCGTTCGAAGCGGACGTTATCAACGCTGCTAAACCAGTTCTGGTTGATTTCTGGGCAGAATGGTGCGGTCCCTGCCGCAAACTCTCTCCCATCCTTGACGATATCGCTGCGGAACACGCTGAGAAGATCGAAGTCGTCAAACTGAACGTCGATGACAATCCTGCGACTGCGGCGAAATACGGCATTACGTCGATTCCTGCTGTGTTCGTCTTCAAGGATGGCCAAGTTGCAGCCACCTCGATCGGTGCGAAGCCGAAGCAGGTGCTGGAGCAGGAGTTCGCGCAGTTCCTGTAGAAATAGGTTTCGACTACTCCATTAGCCGGGTCCCCCATTGGGAGACCCGGCTTTTGTGTACCGCGTGTGGGAATGAGTGCTCATCGGCCTTTCGTGCGGTTTCACGTGAAACATCAGGACGCTCCTTGCTCTCCGAGCCGGGTTGCAGGACGAGCGATCGCTGCCGAGTTCGACGAAGGGCCGTTGGTCATACAGAAATGACGCCAGAACGAGTTTTCTAGTACTCGTGAAAGACAGCCGTGGGCGCGTTCGGTCTGAGAGTCCGCAAGAGAACTGCATCGATCCGTATGCGTTTTGGATTTCCTAATCCAAATTGCTGCCACTGCCGCAGTAGTTAGCCACTAGGCTTGAAGTTTAGGAAGCTCCTACCGAAGAGTGCGTTCCACGTGAAACGACCGGAGCCCACAAGCACGCCTGCCTACGGCGGGCTGATCGACGAAGTCTTCCTCACGCAGCCCTTCCCTAGATGCAAGCAACGCGGAACAAGGTGACGATCACGGCGGGGAATACCGACATTACGGACGTTCATTAGGTGCGTTCAGAACCCGGCGGAGGCTCGTTCCGTGTCAGGCGGAGCCTGGCGATCCTACTCCTAGGATGTCCGAATCTGATCGGTGCTGGCAGGCCCGAAAAGGGTACAGCCCGAGGGTCACGACTGCCGACGTTACGCGAAGACACTGGCGGCGTGCGGTCACGTTTGCCCGTGCCCGCCAGTCGTCTCCAGGTTACGAGATCAATCCCTGTCCGCGCTCTGGGTCACGGGGAAGCGGTTCAAAGCGATGATGCCTAGGCGCTTGGCGTCAAGCATCGGACCGGCGGTAGGTGACTCAGGCCTGGGCCACCCTATCGATGTTTCACGTGAAACTGTCCACGAGAACAGCTGCCCATAGGGTGGGCTATACGTTGTGCACCGGTTGGAAGGGGACGCCGTATGTTGGCTGTATGCCGACGGCGCGGTTCGTGTGACTACACCGAAAGCCAAGCCGGCGCGAGCAAACACCACCGTTGGGACGCTGATGCGACGTGCTCGATCTGAGGATCAACACCAGAGAAGAGCGAGCCGACCGTTCAGGTAGCCCTCTGCTCAAATTGAACATCACCTTGAGAGGAATGGTCACCAGTGGGCGCATAGAGGATCACGGCGCGCTCCGTACACGGCTCGACCTTCCGAAACCACGCTCGACCACAAGAGCCGGCGCAGTGCGGGTTGTTATGTACTTCTATTAGCGTTGTCTGATCAGTCAGGAATGATCGCGCTCTGCTACTTTCCCCACGGTGTTTCACGTGAACGCTCTTCCCTCTTCACCCTTAGCTCTAAGCTCTAAGCTCTAAGGAGCAATCCTTCCTGCCACATGAGGGGCCGGTATCGTAGTTCCACCGTACTAAGGTAGCGAGTCCGGATATGACGTGCGTTTCACCGCTAACAGCAAGGGCGAAAGCCAGCCTGTGCCGAAGAACGAGCTGATCGGCAGTCTCCGAGCTGATACTCCACTGGCTGGCGTATGGGCAGGGGGCCCTCAGCACGCAGGAACGTAGTGGAAAACCGCTGTTCTCGGTTGTTGGCACCGTACGCAGGCATCCGCCCTAGTTCAAGCGCGCTTTGGTTCGTTCTTTTCCCTTCTTTTCAAAGGCACTCGGAGCTTAACAGAAGTGTGCGCGGCAGGCGTTCGCTGTTTCACGTGAAGCACCTAGAACGAGGCGAAGCAGAAGCTCGGTCGCAGCGCCTGTGCGCTGCCCGCTTCAGTCTCGCAGACCAACCTCACCTATAAGTTGAGCTGGAGCCCATAATGGCGGCACTTACAGCGTGCGGCCATGCTAGGCCCAACATAGGACTAGGTAACGCTGCGGAGGAGCCGGTACTGAACGTAGCCGCAGAGACCGCACGAAAGCTACTGCCCTTGCCGATAGGGGATCCGAGAGATCGGGCGGGTCCCGCCCAGTGCCGTCCTGGCGCCGCTGCAATGCTCACCACGTCGATGCGCAAACCGCGACCGCGCCTCCATGAGACGGTGCTGGGCCCGCCGATCGTTTCACGTGAAACGCCTTGAGCTACTGCCGGAACTGTCGTGTCACCGAGCGCCTGGGTCCCCGGTTGGAGGGTGAATGAAAGTGCGGGATCTCAGTGGCGCGACATCCGTTCCGCTATTGTTTCAGTCCAGGCGCGGTTGAAGTGCCATCCGGCTATGCTGCGGATCAGGAACTAGGAAAGCAAACAAGCGCTGGCCGAGCGTTTCCCGGCTCCCTATGAACAGCCTGGTGGAATCCCCCCTTGAGGACTATGACAGGCTGGCGAAATCTTACCCCAGACACGACCCACATAGTACGCACAGGCCGTTTCACGTGAAACAGGCCTCGATTGCGCTCGGCGTAGGGGATCACCAGTTGACTAACACTCTGAGACGGACGATCAGCGAGCCTGTGAGATCGGGTGCTCCCGGTTGGAGAGAGTTCGTGGTGGGGGGACTTACAGCGTCATATGAACAGCCACGCTTGCGGATCGAAGAAGGACCGATGGAGTAGCGCCCAGATCAGCTTCACCCCACAAACAGCATGCCTCGTTCGGACGTGTGGTCGGGCCTGGCAATGAATCAGACGACTGTGCTAACCGGCCCGGCGACGTTGCTACCCCGGTCATCTAGCGAAAGGCACCGTTTCACGTGAAACGGTGCCTTTCCACATTGCCTATGAGGTGGGAGTAAGAACGCCCATGATGCGATTGAGGTCATCAACACTTGCGAACTCGATACTGACGCGGCCCTTCTTGGCACCTAGGGTGATCTTCACGTTGGTGTCGAGCCGGTCCGAAAGTGAGGTGGCGAGGTAATCGAGGCGCTCATGTCGAGCACCCGCCCGCGGGTTCGAGGGCTTGGTCGGACGCCGGAGGCCGTCGCTCATTGCAACGATCTCTTCCGTCGACCGCACCGATAACCCTTCAGCAACTATGCGCTGCGCAAGCTTCTCCATTTCAGCCGAATCTGAGAGACCCAGGAGCGCACGAGCGTGTCCCGCGCTCAGCACACCCGCAGCAAGGCGACGCTGTACAAGGGGGGGCAGCTTCATGAGACGCAGCGTGTTGGAAATCTGAGGGCGTGAGCGCCCGATGCGAACGGCCAGCTCCTCCTGCGAACATCCAAAATCCTCGAGTAGCTGCTGGTATGCAGCCGCTTCCTCAAGCGGGTTCAGTTGACTGCGGTGCAGGTTCTCGAGAAGCGCGTCGCGAAGCAAGTCATCGTCAGTCGTATCTCGAATGATCGCCGGAACTGTTTTCAGGCCAGCTTCCTTCGACGCGCGCCAACGACGCTCACCCATCACCAGTTCGTAGGCATGTTCCCCACCCTCTGAGGAGGCACGGACCACGACTGGCTGGAGCACGCCAATCTCTCGAACAGAGTGAACAAGTTCAGCCATCTCGTCTTCATCGAAGACGGTACGCGGCTGCTTCCGGTTGGGATGAATCGAGTCAATCGGAAGCTCAGCGAAGCGCGCACCGGGCACCTCCCTGAGCGTTTCACGTGGAACGTCGACACCCGAGACGTCCGCGATGGAGTCGTTCTTCTCGTCTACGGAACCTCCAGAATCTCCGACGGAAACCTGTGCTGCTTCGCTGTCAGTAGCTTCTCCGGACGCTGCAGCCAGTGTCGTCTGAGTATCTGCAGCCAGCTCTACAGAGGCGGTAGACGGCGTACGATCATCAGCAGGTTCAGTCGCAACCTCGTGAACCGCAGCGTCCGCTACTGTCGAGTCCTCCTGCACGTTATCGGCCGCGGTCTTCCCGCCGGTTTTGACGCTTGCGCCGGCCTTGTGCTTCGCTGGCTTGGTTGCTGGCCCGCGCTTCACTGCTGCCTGCGCGCGTCCACTGGTCCTCTTGGATGGCGCCGTCAGCGCATCCTTATTGATGGAAGTACGGCCTGGCGCGGTACGCGCACGGGCACCCTGCGTGCCAGAATCATCGTTCTCAGCCGACTCTTTCGGCTCAGGCGAGGGAAAGAAGAGGTCAACCGGCCGACCCCGTTCGGCTACCCTGGTGCCACCGTTCGATGCTGAGCCATCTTGCTGCTCTGCGCTGCTCGGAATGAGAGCACCCAGTCCCCGACCTAGACCCCTACGCTTCTCAGGCATGAAACGGTTCCTCTCAAAGGAGAGCAGACAAACTGCAGCGATTGATATCGCGTCCAGTCTACTGTGATCGCCCTGCTTATCAGCGCAGGCGCTCTAGGCGCGCTCGGCGATTTCTGCCGCTGCCTCCAGGTATGACAACGCGCCGCTGGAGGATGGATCGTACGTAAGTACGGTCTGTTGGTAGCTTGGAGCCTCGGATATGCGCACTGATCGAGGGACTACGGCCTTCAATACCTGATGCGGGAAGTGCTCACGAACCTCGGCCGCTACCTGAGCAGCAAGGTTAGTGCGACCGTCATACATCGTGAGCAGAATGGTTGACACAACCAGGTCCGCGTTGAGGTGCTTCTGAATCATCTCTATGTTCTTCAGCAGCTGGCTTAGCCCTTCAAGCGCGTAATACTCGCACTGAATCGGAATCAGCACCTCGCGGGCAGCAACGAATGCGTTCACCGTCAGCAGCCCGAGGCTCGGCGGACAATCGATGAAGATGTAATCCAGCCGCTCCTGCCCGTTCTCCTTGCGATCCTTCGCATACAGTTCAATCGCGCGACGGAGACGCTGTTCACGAGCTACCAGCGACACCAGCTCGATCTCCGCACCAGCCAGATGGATGGTGGCAGGCGCACAGATCAGATTGGGAACATCCGGGCAGGGCGCCACAACGCTGGATAGGGGGAGGTCATCGATCAGTACGTCGTAGATGCTGTCGACTTCGGCGTGGTGCTCAATGCCAAGGGCGGTAGAAGCGTTGCCCTGTGGGTCAATATCGATGACCAACACGTTCAACCCAGCGGACGCCAAAGCTGCCGCGAGATTGACCGTTGTGGTGGTCTTACCCACTCCGCCCTTCTGATTGCTCACGGTGAGCACCCGGGTCTCGGCCGGGCGAGGGAGCTTACGTCCAGACAGCTTCTCACGGCGCCGTGTTTCGGAAGCGAGCTCCCGGGCTAGCGGAGTGCTGTCGTCCAGGACGTCGATCACATTCTTCGTACTGTTCGATTTCGCGCTGACGTTCGAGCCTGAGTTGCTCGAAATGTCTGCGACACCTGTTTCACGTGAAACGATGCCAGTGTTGACCGGATTGGAAAACACTTCTGGTTGAATATCAGCGATTGTGATAGCCAGAGATGTGCCCATCGTCGACGTAGGCTGCTCACGCCGCGTGGCAGAATCTTTCGTCACAAGCTTCTCGCTCACTTTCAGGTGCCGGGTGGGTCCACTCTAGGTTATCTGGTATAGCCCCATTACCTCGGCAGGCAACCCGCAGTATGCCGAAGTTCCGGATCGCTGACAGGATCAGCGGACGACGACGATGCGGACCACAGTCGTCGGTTCGTCCAGCAGTGCGCTGCCGGCCGTTTCTACACTCGTGCTCTTCCCGCCCAGGCGACGAATGACCTTGGCTGCCTTTTCCACCTCTTCGGCCGCGCTTCGACCCTTGATAGCGAGCACCTCTCCGGAACGCTTCAGGAGCGGCATCGTCAAGGTGGCCAGGCCGGACAAAGCTGATACTGCGCGCGCAGTGACGACGTTTACCTCGAACTTGCCCACGGCCTGCTCAGCACGCCCCCGAAAAATCTCCACGTTGGTGAGGCCAAGGTCATCTGTCACTTCCCGCAGCCAATTGACCCTGCGTTCGAGCGGCTCAATCAGAACAAAGGACGCATCAGGGCGCGCAATCGCCAGAGCCAGCCCTGGCAAACCAGCTCCACTACCGACGTCGGCCACTGCCGCTTCTGCCGGGATCAGCTCTCCAACCACTGCACAGTTCAATACGTGGCGGTCCCATAGCCGCGGCAATTCACGCGGGCCCAGAAGTCCCCGTTCGATTCCCGAGGTGGCCAGGTGTTCCACAAAGCGCTCGGCGAGCGTGAATCGATCCCCGAATATGCTGCGAGCTGCCTCTAATTCCTTGCTACCGATCTCGATCGTCAAGCGCGAGCCCTCCTAGGAAAAGACAGCCGAGCTCAGGAGCCGGCCGAGACTACAATATGGCGCCGGGAGCCCTCGCCCTCAGACTCACTGACCATGCCAAGATCGGCAACGATGTCATGGACGATCTTCCGCTCGTAAGCAGACATCGGGGCCAACGCGACCTCTTCGCCAGTTTCCTTGACCTTGCCAACAGCTTCTTCGGCAATCTCGCGAAGCTCCTTGTTGCGCGCGTCACGGAAACCGTCAATGTCGAGGACGAGTCGTGAGCGATGCTCGGTCGAGGTAAGCACGGAGAGCCGGGCCAGTTCCTGCAGAGCTTCGAGGACCTCTCCGTCGTGTCCCACCAGGGCCTGCAAGCCCTGGGCGTCATTGTCTTCGGACACGATAGAGATGTACGTACGCCCGTTGCGCACCTCGATGTCGATGTCTCCGTCTATGTCGGCGATATCCAGGAGTTCCTCGAGGTAATCCGCAGCGATGTCACCTTCATCTTCCGCGGAGCCCCCACCGTCCTGGACAGCTGCTTGCTCGTCAACGGTTTCGAGAGTCTCGTCCTGCATGTTGTCAGTGCTCATTTGCGTTTCCTGTTCTTGCGCTGCGGCTGTACTCGTTGAGCTTTGGGCTGCGCTACTACCTCAACAGCGGGTTCGGCCTTCTTTTCGCCGAGTAGCGGCACCATCGGCAGCCCCTTCTTCGCGCGGCGCTCCGCCAGGGCCTTCGCAGCTGGGGAACCTGGAGTGGGCATCCGACGAATCACATAGAACTGCTGCACCATGGTCCACAGGTTGGTGGTGGTCCAGTAGATGAGTACACCGATCGGGAAGTTGATGCCGCCTACGCCAAAGACCAGCGGAAGGATGTAAAGCATGATCTTCTGCTGACGCATGAAGGGGCTCTGCATGGCCTCTTCCGACATGTTCTTGGCCATGATCTGCTTCTGCGTAATAAACTGCGAAGCCGTCATCGCCAGAATCATGATGATGGACAGGACCACGACCGATGTATGACCTTCGGTACCGAACCCGTGAAGCAATGAAGAGGAGAGTGGTGCTCCGAAGATCTCAGCCGAATCGAACTGGCGAACATCCTCGACGGTGAGGGCACCGATGCCTTCACCTCTGTCACTGGCGGTCGACACGCCGTTCAGAACCGTGAAGAGCGCAAAGAAGAACGGCATCTGGATGAGGATCGGCAGACATGCGGCGAACGGATTGGTTCCGTGCTTCTTGTAGAGCGCCATCTGCTCCTGCGTCATGGCCTGACGCGAGAGCTGATCCGTTTTGCCCTTGTACTTCTGCTGCAGTTTCCGAAGATCAGGCTGAAGTGCCTGCATCCCGCGCTGGGCCTTGATCTGCTTGACGAAGACCGGAATCAGCGCCGCACGGATTACGACAACGAGACCAACAATGGACAGAGTCCAGGTCCACCCCGACGCTGCGTCCATACCAAGGAAGGTGAATCCTTCGTGGAAAGCCCACATCACCCAGGACACCAGCCACCGGAAGGGCAGGAGAATCGTCTCGAAGAAATCCATAATCTATTGCTCCTCAGGCCGCGGGGCGGCTTTCCTCATCTGCAGGAATCACCGGGTGATTCAGCACTACAATCTGTGGCTCTTCGCCCGGTGCAAAACGTCTTCCTCCGACCGGCACATGATCAACACCACCGTCGTTCCAGGGATGACAGCGACACAGTCGCTTAGCGGCGAACCACGAACCTTTCAGAGCGCCGTGAACTGTCACTGCTTCAAGCGCATATGCCGAGCAGGAAGGAAAGAATCGGCACACCGGACCGTAAAGAGGCGAAATCGACTTGCGGTACACCATCAGAATACCGGCCAGAACGGCGCGGGGCATAAGTGCCCACCGGGAGAGACTCGACGGCGAATGATCCGCTGTCATTTGCCGTCTCCCTTTCTGCCGCCGTCCTTGCTGAACCGCTTCACGCTTGATGCCAGACACCGCTCGAAGTCGGCCCTGAGGTCGGACCAATTCGCTGACGCTGCCGGGGGCAGTGCGCGCACAACAACATCGATCCCCTCCGGTCGTTGAACCAGAGCAGATGCCGCTGCTTCTCTCAGTCTCCTCTTAACGAGGTTCCTTGTGACGGCGTTCCCAACATTCTTCGACACAATGAATCCGAACCTGGAGGGTGCGTCCGTATCGGTTCCAACCGCATATAACACCAAGTTCCGGCACCCTGATCGGGCACCGGAACGAACGGTATATGAAAAATCTGTGGCCGTCCGCACTCTGTGGGCGGTAGAGAGCACCTGGAGCTCCGGGACGGTCAGGGCGCTGTCAGAGGACCAGCGCCGGTGGGTGAATTAACTGATACTAAGCCGAAAGCTCGGTACGTCCCTTGCCACGACGCGCAGCCAGGATGGCGCGGCCGGCGCGGGTACGCATGCGAAGGCGGAAACCGTGCTTCTTGGCACGACGGCGGTTATTCGGCTGAAAGGTCCGCTTGCTCACTGTGATACTCCAGAACGTTCTTGGCATGCGCTGCCGTTGCAACAAGGGGGAAGAACGGACCGGCGCAATGAAGTTGTAGTACATCTGCCTTGCCTGCCCACGACATACTGCTCAGCGATCAGCCGTTGGTATGGGGGCATGCGAAATGCAGACATAAAGGACTACATAACGTTAGGGCACCGGGCACAGCAGGGTCAAACCGACTCAGTGATGGCTCCTGTCCCCATAGTAGGGCGGGGCATGTGGACAACCGTGGCTTCAAGCGCCTTTCCCGCCGGCTCTCGGTAGCAGTTCACGTGATCTTATCCACAGGATTTCCGCCAGCTATCCGTTGTAATTTTCATCGTCTAGTGTTGCCGGGTGGCGTATTTATCCACGGGCTGTGCATAAGTCTGTGGATTGGTGCCTGTGTAGGGGCCTGGATGGGCTGGCTGAACTTCCAACTGAGGACGCGAGTGAGTACCGACGAGATCAACGATGTAGGCAGCTCCTGGCGCAAGGTGATTCGTACCCTTGAACAGGATGATCGGATTTCGCCGCGCCAGCGCGGATTTGTGGTCCTCGCACAGGCGCAGGGACTGATTGGCACAACGCTTCTCGTCGCCGTTCCTAATGAACTCACACGTGAAGTGCTCCAGAGTCAGCTCAAGAGCCCGCTCAATGACGCATTGCGTGACGTTTTCCGCGAAGAGATTCAGTGCGCCTTCGTCATCGACCCGGACCTCACTCCGATCATCGAGGAGGAGCCAGAAGAGGTTCCGGAGGAGATTGCGCAGCGCGATCAGGCTCCTTCACCCACACCGCCGAGCAATTCTCACGAGTTCGGGCGTCTCAATCCGAAGTACATCTTCGATACCTTCGTGATCGGTTCATCGAACCGATTTGCCCACGCGGCGGCGGTCGCTGTAGCCGAGGCACCTGCCAAGGCGTACAACCCCCTGTTCATTTACGGTGACTCGGGACTTGGGAAGACCCACCTGCTGCACGCCATCGGGCACTATGCCAGGCACCTCTATACGGGTATTCGCGTTCGGTACGTGAATTCAGAGGAGTTCACCAACGACTTCATCAACTCAATCAGGGATGACGAAGGGACGAGCTTTAAGCAGACCTACCGGAACGTCGACATTCTCCTCATCGACGACATCCAGTTCCTCTCCGGCAAGGACAGGACCCAGGAGGAGTTCTTCCACACCTTCAATGCCCTCCACAACCACAACAAGCAGGTAGTGATCACATCCGACCTGCCGCCCAAGCAGTTGTCCGGGTTTGAAGAGAGAATGCGCTCCCGCTTCGAGTGGGGACTTCTGACTGATATCCAGCCGCCCGAACTCGAGACGCGAATCGCCATCCTTCGCAAAAAGGCAATCAGCGAAGGGTTGAGTGCCCCGGACGAGGTTCTCGAATACATAGCGTCGAAGATTTCCACCAATATCCGCGAGCTGGAAGGCGCCCTCATCCGGGTTACGGCGTTCGCGAGCCTGAATCGCCAGGCAGTCGACGAGAATCTGGCAGAAATCGTACTCAAGGACCTCATCACCGACGACGGCGCCCAGGAGATCACATCGGCGCTGATCATGGCTCAGACGGCCGAGTACTTCAACATCACGCTGGATGACCTATGCAGCAAATCACGGACAAGGACCCTCGTTACGGCTCGACAGATCGCGATGTACCTCTGCCGGGAGTTGACCGATATGTCTCTTCCCAAAATCGGAGCCGAACTCGGCGGCCGGGACCATACGACGGTCATCCACGCTGACCGTAAGATCCGCGAACTCATGGCCGAACGCCGCGCCATCTATAACCAGGTGACCGAGCTTACGAACCGAATCAAGCATCACCGCAAGGATGCGTAGGTGACCTCAAGCGCCGCAGCGAGCTGAATTAACAGCTGTGGAAAGAATTGTGGATAACCCTTTGTTTGTGGTGGACGTTAATGAGGACAAGCACCGTCGAGGCTGTGGACCCGCTGAATCACAAGGATGTCGTACACACCGTGCAGACGCAGCCGGCGTCCTGAGTGCACAACCTGTCAACAGGGAAAACTCCCGGAACCGCACCGATCCTTCCGGTTATCCACAGTATCCACAGGAGTTATTAACACTACTGATCCTTAAACCCCGATCTTGTCCAAATAACATTTCCCCTTCGTCCGCCCCGGCAAGCCACCCCACTGTGTCGCGCTAAGCTGTGACTCAGTAGAGTTGACCTTCGCTCACCCGTCCTCCTTGCCGGAAGGGTCGAGGATGTGTGACTTCCCCCGATGTACCTCGCGAAAGGCGGCACCCTTCAGTGAAATTCCGAGTCGAGCGCGATGTCCTGGCCGAGGCCGTAACGTGGACGGCTCGTTCCCTGTCACCGCGGCCTCCCGTGCCTGTGCTTTCGGGTTTGTTGATCAAGGCCGGCGCCGGCAGCCTCAGCCTCGCGAGCTTCGATTATGAGATATCGGCCCGTCTTGAAATCCCTGCGGATATAGCGGAAGAGGGCACAATCCTCGTTTCCGGACGGCTGCTCGCCGATATCTGCCGCAGCTTGCCGTCTGCGCCGGTCGAGGTGGAAACGGATGGCTCAAAGGTCACGTTGACCTGCCGGAACAGCCGCTTCAACCTCGCAACCATGCCCGAAGCGGAGTACCCCGAACTTCCGGCCCTCCCTGATGTCAGCGGTGTTGTCGACGGAGATGCATTCGCCGAAGCCGTGTCACAGGTCATCATTGCAGCAAGCCGTGACGACACTCTGCCGATTCTGACCGGTGTCCGTATGGAGATCGAGGAAGACCTCATCACGTTCCTCGCCACCGACCGGTACAGGCTTGCTCTCCGCGAACTGTCCTGGAAGCCCACCAACCCGGGAATCTCAACCAGTGCTCTGGTGAAGGCAAAAACGTTGAGTGAGGTAGCCAAGACGCTTGGTGGTGCGGGAGATCTCAAGATCGCACTCTCCGACAACAGCGAGCTGATCGGCTTTGAAAGCGGCGGCCGGCGCACAACATCGCTGCTGGTCGACGGTGACTACCCCAAAATCCGTTCTCTCTTCCCGGAAAATACGCCAATCCATGCGACTGTGGAGACCAGCCAGCTCGTCGAAGCAGTTCGCCGCGTTGCCCTGGTCGCAGAA